>JASNYH010000001.1:0-1233083 GCA_048500255.1 Burkholderiaceae bacterium
GCCGACACGAAGAACTTGTGGCCGACCAGCTCGTAGGGCTGGCCCGGCCCGCCGGCGCCCAGCGGATGCGCTCGCGTCGTGTTGGCGCGCACGTCGGAGCCGCCCTGCTTCTCCGTCATCGCCATGCCGATCGTGAGGCCCGCCTTCTGCGCGTCTGGCACGTTGCGCGGGTCGTAGGTGCGCGCCGTGATGCGCGGCTCCCACAGCGCGGCGAGATCGGGCGTCGTGCGCAGCGTCGGCACGGCGGCGAACGTCATCGTCACCGGGCAGCCGTGGCCGGCGTCGACCTGCGTGTGCAGGTAGTTGTGCGCAGCGCGCGCGACGTGCGCGCCGGGGCGGGGGTCGGCCCACGGCGAGGCGTGCAGACCGTGCTCGATCGCCGTCTTCATCAGCGCGTGGTAGGCGGGGTGGAACTTCACCAGGTCGATGCGCCGGCCGAAGCGGTCGTGCGTCTCGAGCTCGGGACCGTGGCGGTTGGCCTGCACGCCGAGCTCGAGGTAGTCGGCCGAGCCGGTGAGCGCGCCGAAGGCCGTCAGCGCATCGTGCGCCCAGGCCGCACCTTCGCGCTTCACGGCGTCGACGAGCGCCGCGTCCTGCGCATAGGCGTTGAAGTCGGCGAGCTCGCGCGCCACGTTGATCACGTCGTGCGTCTCGGCCAGGTGCAGCGTGGCCTGCGAGAAGGTGTGGGGAGCGTTCATGGCGTGGTCTCCATCGTCGTCGGCAAGGCGAGGGCGGCCGCCGTGCCGGGCGGCCGCTGCGCGGCGAGAAAGCGCTGCCAGATCGCGCGACCGGCGGCGTCGTAGCGCAGCACGGCGTCGAAGAACGCCCGGCGTGCTTCGACGTCGACGAGCGGGGCGGGCAGCAGCGGGTCGAACAGCATGTCGTGGATCGCTTCGTTGCCGGTGATCCAGGCGTCGCGCAGCAGCGCGGGCGCAGCGGCGCGCGCGGCGGCGGCGTGCGGCAACGCGGCTTCGAGGCGCTGCGCACCGTCGCGATAGCGGCGCGTCAACGCGGCGCCGTCCCACAGCGCGCGGGCGCGGCGCTCGAGCGCGGCGTCGAAGTCGCTCGCCACGAACACCGGCGCCGCCGCGTCGAGACCGAGCGCGACGAGGCGGGCGCGCACCGACGCCACGCCGCCGGCCAGGTTGTCGGGGCGCAGGTGCAGGCCGCGCTCGAGCTCGCGCAGGCCGAGCAGCTCGAAGGCGCGCGAGCGCGCGCGCAGCGCGGCGCGGTCGCTGCGGCCGAGCGCGCCGACATGCACCGCGATCCAGCCGCCCGACCACTCGACGGCGCGCCGCGCCGCACCGCGCCAGCCGGCGACTTCGCCTGCCAGGTCGGCCGCCGCAGGCCCGAGCCGGTAGGCGCCGCGCCCCGCCGGCTCGACCAGCCCGGCCGCGGCCAACCGCGTCAGCGCGACGCGGGCGTGGCTCTCGCCGATGTCGAACAACGCGCACGCCGCGACAGCCTCGCGCGCGCTGATGCGTTGCGCATCGGCGGCGATCAGCAGGTTGAGCAGCAGAGGGCGGGGGTTGGCGGCGGCCACGCCCGGACATTACGCCCGTGCGCAACGATCGTCAACGGATGTAGCGAGATGGAGGGCGGCGGCGCTGTCCCCGCCTTCAGCCGCGCCGCCGCTCGATCAGCGACTCGATCGCCGGCGCCTGCAGTTTCGGCCGGTCGGGCTCGACGGCGGCGAGCGGCTGCACCTCGACCAGCGAGCGCAGGCAGCGCTCCGTCAGGTCCTGGTAGCCGGCGGTGGCGACGCGCTTCCACGCCACCTCGCCGTCGGTGAGGTCGCGCAGGCGTTTCGCCGGCACGCCGCCCACCAGCGTGCGCGGTGCGATCTTCATGCCGGCGGGCACGAAGGCGCAGGCGGCGACGATGGCGGCCTCGCCGACCTCGGCCTCGTCGTTGACGACGGCGTTCATGCCGACCAGCGCGTCGCGGTGCACGACGCAGCTGTGCAGCACGGCGCCGTGCCCGATGTGGCCGTTCTCGCCGATGCGCGTCACGTCCTTCGGGAAGCCGTGCACGACGCAGCAGTCCTGCACGTTGGAGCCGCGTTCGAGCACGATGCGGCCGAAGTCGCCGCGCAGGCTGGCGCCCGGGCCGACGTAGCAGCCGGGGCCGACGATGACGTCGCCGATCAGCACGGCGCTCGGATGCACGTAGGCGCTGGGGTCGACGACGGGCACGACGCCTTCGAGGCTGTAGCAGGGCATGCGGGTTCTCCTTGGTTGGCACGGGCGCCGGCGAGCCACTATTATCGACCGACCGGTCGGTTTATGGCCGGCGTCC
Source organism: Burkholderiaceae bacterium (assembly GCA_048500255.1). Classification (GTDB taxonomy): domain Bacteria; phylum Pseudomonadota; class Gammaproteobacteria; order Burkholderiales; family Burkholderiaceae_C; genus JAMHWF01. The sequence goes on from JASNYH010000001.1 coordinate 2,299, forward strand.
TTCTTTTGTCTGCCTTCGATTCTCGATGCCCGATCCGCTGATCCTCGCCGACACGCACGACGCCGTGCGCACGCTGACGCTCAACCGCCCGGCGGCGCTGAACGCCTTCACGAGGGCGCTGCATGCCGAGCTGCTCGCGGCGCTCGACGCCGCCGCCGCCGATGGCGCCGTGCGCTGCGTCGTGCTGACCGGCGCCGGCCGCGGTTTCTGCGCCGGCCAGGACCTGAGCGACCCTGCCGTCGCGCCGGCCGACGCCGCCGCCGCCGCCGGCGAAAAGACGGGCATCGAGCGCGTCATCGAGGCCCACTACACGCCGCTCGTGCTGCGCCTGCAGTCGATGCCGGTGCCCGTGATTGCCGCCGTCAACGGCGTCGCCGCCGGCGCCGGCGCGAACATCGCGCTGGCCTGCGACCTCGTCGTCGCGGCACGCTCGGCGAGCTTCATCCAGGCCTTCGCCAAGATCGGCCTCGTGCCCGACAGCGGCGGCACCTGGCTGCTGCCGCGGCTGGTCGGGCGCGCGCGCGCGCTGGGCCTGGCGATGCTCGGCGACAAGCTGCCGGCCGAGGAGGCCGCGCGCATCGGCCTGATCTGGCGCTGCGTCGACGACGCCCAGCTCGGCGCCGAGGTGCAGGCGCTGGCGCAGCGCCTGGCGGCGATGCCGACGAAGGCGCTCGTCGCCGCGCGTGCCGCGATCGACGCCGCGCAGCACCTCGACCTCGCCGACGCGCTCGCCGCCGAGGGCCGCCTGCAGGGCGCGCTCGCCGGCGCCGCCGACTACCGCGAAGGCGTCGACGCCTTCCTCGCCAAGCGCGCGCCGCGCTTCACCGACCGATGAACGACCGACCGACCCGCGGCGCGCTCGAGAGCGCCGAGGCGCAGCGCATCGCCGATCATGTGCGCCACGCCATGTATGCCCACGACCGTGCCTCGCAGAGCCTGGGCATGACGGTCGTCGCGATGACGCCGCGCAGCGCGACGCTCGCGATGACGGTGCGCGCCGACATGCTCAACGGCTTCGACATCTGCCACGGCGGCTTCATCACGACGCTGGCCGACAGCGCCTTCGCCTTCGCCTGCAATGCGGGCAACGAGTTCACCGTCGCCGCCGGGCTGACGGTCGACTTCGTCGCCGCGGCGCGCGAGGGCGACGTGCTCACGGCCCACGCCGAACAGGTGTCGCACGCCGGGCGCACCGGCATCTACGACATCGTCGTCACCAACCAGCGCGGCGAGCGTATCGCGCTGGTGCGCGGCCGCGCGTCGCGCGTCAAGGGCCGGCCGTCGGTGTCCGATGTCGAGGCCTGACGCAGCACCAGAACAATTCAAGCAGTAGGAGAGGAGACCGCCATGCCCGTCCGCCGCCCCGCCCCCGGCGACCTGGAGCCGATCGAGACCGCCAGCCGCGACGAACTGCAGGCGCTGCAGCTCGAGCGGCTGCGCGCGACGCTGCGCCGCGCCTACGACAACGTGCCGCACTACCGGCGCGCCTTCGACGAGCGCGGCGTCCACCCCGACGACTGCAAGCAGCTCGCCGACCTCGCCAAGTTTCCGTTCACGAGCAAGAAGGACCTGCGCGACAACTATCCGTTCGGCATGTTCGCCGTCCCGCGCGAACAGGTGGTGCGCGTGCACGCGTCGTCGGGCACGACGGGCAAGCCGACGGTGGTCGGCTACACGAAGAACGACATCGACCACTGGGCCGACCTCGTCGCCCGCTCCATCCGCGCGTCGGGCGGGCGTCCGGGCGACATCGTGCACGTGGCCTACGGCTACGGCCTGTTCACCGGCGGGCTGGGGGCGCACTACGGCGCCGAGCGGCTCGGCTGCACCGTGATCCCGATGTCGGGCGGGCAGACCGAGAAGCAGGTGCAGCTGATCCGCGACTTCCGGCCCGACATCATCATGGTCACGCCGAGCTACATGCAGGTGATCATCGAGGAGTTCCAGCGCCAGGGGCTCGACCCGCGCAGCATGTCGGTGCAGGTCGGCATCTTCGGCGCCGAGCCGTGGACGGAGGCGATGCGTCGCGAGATCGAGGCCGCCGCCGCGCTCGACGCGGTCGACATCTACGGCCTGTCGGAAGTGATGGGCCCGGGCGTCGCCAACGAGTGCATCGAGACCAAGGACGGCCCGGTGATCTGGGAAGACCACTTCTACCCCGAGATCATCGACCCCGAGACCGGCGAAGTGCTGCCCGACGGCGAGGAAGGCGAGCTCGTCTTCACGACGCTGACGAAGGAAGCGCTGCCCGTGATCCGCTACCGCACGCGCGACCTGACGCGGCTGTTGCCGCCCACGGCGCGCTCGATGCGGCGCATGGGCAAGATCGTCGGCCGCAGCGACGACATGCTGATCATCCGCGGCGTCAACGTGTTCCCGACGCAGATCGAGGAGCTGATCCTGCAGCACGGCGAACTCGGCGGCCAGTACCAGCTGGTGCTGACGCGCGAAGGCCCGCTCGACAGCCTCGAGGTGCGCTGCGAAGTGCTGTCCGCGCGCGCCGCCGATGCCGACCGCGACGCGATCGGCAGCGCGCTGCAGCACCGCATCAAGACGCTGATCGGCGTCAGCGCGCAGGTGACGGTGGGCTTGCCCGATTCGATCGAACGCACGCTGGTCGGCAAGGCGCGCCGCGTCATCGACCAGCGCCGGAAATGAACCCACCCCCGGAGCCCCTGCGGTGCTCCCCCTCGAGGGGGCACCGCCAGCGGACCGGCAGAGCCGGATCCGCGGCGGTCGCTTGATCCGGGCCGCATCGAGGAGAAGCGATGTACACGCAGGCGATGGACACCATGGGCAAGGACGGCGGCGACAGCGCCGCCCGGCCGCTGCGCTCGCCCGAGGAGGCCGAGCTGATGCGTCGCTTCGACGCGCGCATCGACGACGGCGGCTTCGTCGAGGCCAAGGACTGGATGCCCGAGCACTACCGCAAGACGCTGGTGCGCCAGATCAGCCAGCATGCGCACTCCGAGATCGTCGGCATGCTGCCCGAGGGCAACTGGATCACGCGCGCGCCCACGTTGAAGCGCAAGGCCATCCTGCTGGCCAAGGTGCAGGACGAGGGCGGCCACGGCCTCTACCTCTATGCCGCGGCCGAGACGCTGGGCACCTCGCGCGACGACATGATCGACGCGCTGCACGCGGGCAAGGCCAAGTACAGCTCCATCTTCAACTACCCCACGCTGAGCTGGGCCGACGTCGGCACGATCGGCTGGCTGGTCGACGGCGCGGCGATCATGAACCAGGTGCCGCTGTGCCGCTGCTCCTATGCGCCCTATGCGCGCGCCATGATCCGCATCTGCCGCGAGGAGAGCTTCCACCAGCGCCAGGGCTACGACTCGCTGCTCGTGATGATGAAGCAGGGCACCGACGCGCAGCGCGCGATGGTGCAGGACGCGGTGAACCGCTGGTGGTGGCCGTCGCTGATGATGTTCGGCCCGCCCGACGCCGAGTCGACGCACAGCACGCAGTCGATGCGCTGGGGCATCAAGCGCATCTCCAACGACGAGCTGCGCCAGAAGTTCGTCGACGCCGCGGCCGAGCAGGCCAAGGTGCTCGGCGTCACGCTGCCCGACCCCGAGCTGAAGTGGAACGCCGAGCGCGGCCACCACGACTTCGGCGCGATCGACTGGCAGGAGTTCTGGAACGTCGTCAACGGCAACGGGCCCTGCAACCGCGAGCGCCTCGCCGCGCGCGTCGAGGCCTGGGACGACGGCGCCTGGGTGCGCGAGGCGGCGCTGGCGCACGCGAGCAAGCAGCAACGCACGATGAAGGAGGCCGCATGAGTTCCGAACGCAACGAATGGCCGCTGTGGGAAGTGTTCGTGCGCAGCAAGGCCGGGCTCGACCACAAGCATTGCGGCAGCCTGCATGCCGCCGACGCGCCGATGGCGATCCAGCTCGCGCGCGACGTCTACACGCGGCGCCAGGAGGGCACGAGCGTGTGGGTGGTGCGCTCCGACCAGATCGTCGCCAGCGACCCGGGCGACAAGGACATGTACTTCGACCCGATGGAAGACAAGGTCTACCGCCACCCGACGTTCTACGCGCTGCCGCGCGAAGTCGACCACATGTGAGCGAGGGCGCAGCATGACGGCCTCGATCGAACTCCGCGCCGACCCGGCGGTGCAGTACCTGCTGCGCATCGGCGACACCTGCCTCGTGCTCGGCCAGCGCCTGGGCGAGTGGTGCGGCCACGCGCCCATCCTCGAGGAGGACATCGCGCTGGCCAACGTGGCGCTCGACCTGGTCGGCCAGGCGCGTGCCGTGCTCACGCGCGCCGGCCAGCTCGAGGGCCGCGGCCACGACGAGGACCAGCTCGCCTTCCTGCGCGACGAGCGCGACTTCGTCAACCCGACGCTGGTCGAGCTGCCGCGCGGCGACTTCGCCTTCACGATGCTGCGCAACGCGATGGTCGCGACCTGGCTCGAGCTGCTGTGGCAGCGCCTGCAGGCGTCGAGCGACGCCGAGCTCGCCGCCATCGCCGCCAAGGCACTCAAGGAGGCGCGCTACCACCGCCGGCACGCCGCCGACTGGCTGGTGCGCCTGGGCGACGGCACGCCCGAATCGAAGCGTCGCTGCGAGGCGGCGCTCGCCGGCCTCTGGCACTACGCCGCCGAGCTGTTCGACGACGACGCCGTCGACGAGGCCGCCGCGGCGTCGGGGCTCGGGCCGCGCAGCTCCGAACTGCGCGCCGACTGGCGCGCCGCGATGGACGAGGCGCTCGGCGCGGCGGGCCTCGCCGCGCCGGCCGACGTGGCGTTCCGCAGCCACGGGCGGCAGGGCCGCCACAGCGAGCACATGGGCTACCTGCTGGCCGAGATGCAGCACCTGCAGCGCACCCATCCGGGAGGCGTGTGGTGACGATGACGGCGCCGGCCGCGACCCGCGTGCAGCGCGCCTGGGACGTGTTGCACGGCGTGCCCGACCCCGAGGTGCCGGTGCTCTCGGTGTGCGACCTCGGCATCGTGCGCGACGTCGCCGAAGGCGCCGACGGCACGCTCGACGTCGTGCTGACCCCCACCTACTCGGGCTGCCCGGCGACGGAAGTCATCGAGCGCAGCGTGCTCGACGCGATCGATGCCGCCGGCCTGGGCCCCGCGCGCGCCACGCTGCGCCGCGCGCCGGCCTGGACCACCGACTGGATCAGCGACGACGGCCGCCGCAAGCTGCGCGATTACGGCATCGCGCCGCCCGGGCCGGTCGATCCGGCCGCCGGCGCGCCGCTGCGCCTGGTGCGCCGCGCCGCGCCGATCGAGTGCCCGCGCTGCGGCAGCGCCGACACCGAGCGTTTGTCGGCCTTCGGCTCGACGGCGTGCAAGGCGCTCTACCGCTGCCGCGCGTGCCGCGAGCCGTTCGAACATTTCAAGCCGATATGACGACGACCCCCAAGCTCACTACGTTCGCGGCCCCCCGAGGGAGCGCGCGTGCCCTTCGGGCGGCCGGGCGGGCACGCCGATGAGCAGTCTCCACTTCCACCCGCTGCGAGTCCGCCAGGTGCGACCCGACACCGACGACGCCGTCGTCGTGTCGTTCGACGTGCCCGCCGACCTGCGCGACACCTTCCGCTTCACGCAGGGCCAGTACCTCACGCTGCGCAGCGACGTCGACGGCCAGGACCTGCGCCGCTCGTACTCGATCTGCGCCGGCGTCGACGACGGCGAGTTGCGCGTGGGCGTGCGCCGCGTGCCCGGCGGCGCCTTCTCCGCCTGGGTGCACGAGCGGCTGCGCGCCGGCGACACGCTGCAGGTGATCCCCCCGCAAGGGCACTTCCACGTGCCGCTCGAGCCGGCGGCCGCGCGCCACTACCTCGGCATCGCCGGCGGCAGCGGCATCACGCCGATCCTGTCGATCATGAAGACGGTGCTGGCGCGCGAGCCGGCGAGCCGCTTCACGCTGATCTACGGCAACCGCAGCCAGAAGTCGACGATGTTCAAGGAGGAACTCGAGGACCTCAAGAACCGCTGTCTGACGCGCGTCGTGCTGCACCACGTCTTCTCGCGCGAGCACGTCGAGTCGCCGCTGGCCGCCGGCCGGCTGACGCGCGACAAGATCGCCGAGTTCGTCGGCCCGCTCGTCGATCCGGCGTCGATCGACCAGGCCTTCGTCTGCGGCCCGCACGGCGTCAACGACGAGGCCGAGGCCGCGCTGCTCGCCGCCGGCGTGCCGCCGGAGCGCATCCATATCGAGCGCTTCGGCGTGCCCGACGGCACGCCGGTCACGCACGAGGCGCTGCCGGGCGACGCGCCGCAGGCGAGGGTCACGATCGTGCGCGACGGGCTGACGCGCGAGATCGACTTCCGCGCCGGCGACGCCAGCCTCCTCGACGCGGCGGCCGCCGCCGGCATGGATGTGCCGTACTCGTGCAAGTCGGGCGTGTGCTCGACCTGCCGCGCCAAGGTGGTCGAGGGCGCGGTGCGCATGGACCGCAACTTCGCGCTCGAGAAGCACGAGGTCGAAGCCGGCTACGTGCTGACCTGCCAGGCGCACCCGCTGACGCCGCGCGTCGTCGTCTCGTACGACGAGCGCTGAACGCCGTTCATCACGACACCCGCCGATGGCGCGCGGACGCTCCCCCGACTACGCCGACCAGCGCGAGGCGATCCTCGCGCGCGCCGCCGAGCTGTTCGCGCAGCGAGGCTATCCGGCGACGACGATGAACGCCGTCGCCGAAGCCGCGGGCCTGTCCAAGCCGACGCTGTACCACTACTTCCGCGACAAGGAGGCGCTGCTCGTCAGCATCGCCGAGGGCCACGTCGAGCGCCTCGAGACGCTGGTGCGCGAGACCGCCGCCCAGGGCCTGCCCGCCGAGGAGCGGCTCGAGCGGCTGATCGTGCGCTTCGTCGAGGCCTATGCCGATGCGCAGCACGCGCATCGCGTGCTGACGGAGGACGTACGCTTCATGAAGCCCGACGACCGCGCGCGCGTGCTCGGCAAGGAGCGCCGCGTCGTCGACGCCTTCGCCGACGCGATCGCCGAGCTGCGCCCCGACGCGCGCCGCGCCGCGCTGCACACGCCGCTGGCGATGCTGCTGTTCGGCATGATCAACTGGATGTTCACCTGGCTGCAGCCCGGCGGCGCGCTCACGCATGCGGCGATGGCGCCGATCGTGGCCGACCTGTTCCGCGGCGGTTTGAGCGTCGTCAAGGTGACGCGACGCGCTCGAGCCGTCGCAGGGCAACCCCTATAACGCGGCGCCCGACGCTGCGGCATGCTCGACGCGCCATTTTTCCAAACACACCATGACGGAGACCGCATGAAGCATCTATCGCACCTCGCCGCTGCAACGCTGGCGCTGGCCTGCAGCGCCGCCTTCGCCGACATCAACGTCGGCGTCACGGTGTCGGCCACCGGCCCGGCCGCCTCGCTCGGCATTCCCGAGAAGAACACGATCGCGTTGATGCCCAAGACGATCGCCGGCCAGAAGGTCAACTACATCGTGCTCGACGACGCCAGCGACACGACGACGGCCGTGACCAACACGCGCAAGCTGATCACGGAAAACAAGGTCGACGTCGTGCTCGGCTCGACCGTGACGCCGAACTCGCTGGCGATGATCGACGTCGTGGCCGAGAACCAGGTGCCGATGATTTCGATGGCCGCTTCGGCCCGCATCGTCGAGCCGGTCGACGCCAAGAAGCGCTGGGTCTTCAAGACGCCGCAGAACGACATCATGATGTCGCTGGCGATCACGACGCACATGTCCAACGCCGGCGTCAAGACGGTCGGCTTCATCGGCTTTGCCGACGCCTACGGCGAGGGCTGGTTCGGCGAGTTCAACAAGGCCGCCGGCCTGAAGAACCTGCAGATCGTCGCCAGCGAACGCTATGCGCGCACCGACACCACGGTGACGGCGCAGGTGCTCAAGCTGATGACCGCCAAGCCCGACGCGATCCTGATCGCCGGTTCGGGCACGCCGGCGGCGCTGCCGCAGAAGACGCTGGTCGAGCGCGGCTACCAGGGCAAGATCTACCAGACGCACGGCGTCGCCAACGCCGACTTCCTGCGCGTCGGCGGCAAGGATCTCGAAGGCACGTTCCTGCCGGCCGGTCCGGTGCTCGTCGCCGATCAGCTGCCGGCCAGCCATCCGGTGAAGAAATCGGCGCTCGCCTACATCCAGGCCTACGAGGCGGCGCACGGCAAGGGCAGCGTCTCGACGTTCGGCGCGCACGCGTGGGACGCCGGCCTGCTGATGACCGCCGCGGTGCCGGTGGCGCTGAAGAAGGCGCAGCCCGGCACGCCGCAGTTCCGCGCCGCGCTGCGCGACGCGCTCGAGGGGATCAAGGAACTGCCCGGCGCGCACGGCATCTTCAACATGTCGCCGACCGACCATCTCGGACTCGACCAGCGTGCCTACGTGATGGTCAAGATCGAGAAGGGCGGCTGGAAGTACCAGCCCTGACCGCTCGCCGAGCCGCCGGCAGTGCGGCCGGCGGCCGACGACGCGGGGCGAGGCCGGCGCGCGCCGGCCTCGCCCCATTTCTTTTTGAGGATCGCAAGCCATGACGACGACGCCCCTCCTGCAGAGCTGGATCGCCGACCGCTGGATCGGCGCGCAGCCGGCCGGCGCGCTGCGCAGCGCCGTCGACGGCCGCCCCGTCGCGCACACGCACGCCGAGCGCATCGACTTCGGCGAGGCGCTCGCGCACGCGCGCGAGGTCGGCGTGCCGGCGCTGCTGGCGCTCGACTTCCAGCAGCGCGCGGCGCGGCTGAAGGCGCTCGCCAAGTTCCTCGTCGAGCGCAAGGAGGCTCTGTACGCCGTGTCGGCGCACACCGGCGCGACGCGCGCCGACGGCTGGATCGACATCGAGGGCGGCAGCGGCACGCTGTTCGCGTATGCCGGCGTCGGCGCCAACGAGCTGCCTTCGGGCAACCTGCTGCACGAAGGGCCCGCCGTGCCGCTGGGCAAGAGCAACCGCTTCGCCGGCACGCACATCCTCGTGCCGCGGCGCGGCGTGGCGGTGCACATCAACGCCTTCAACTTCCCGGTCTGGGGGCTGCTGGAGAAGTTCGCGCCGAGCTTTCTGGCCGGCATGCCGTGCATCGCCAAGCCGGCGACCGCGACCTCGTACCTGACGGAAGCGCTGGTGCGGCTGATCGCCGAATCGGGTCTGCTGCCCGTGGGCAGCCTGCAGCTCGTGATCGGCTCGACGGGCGACCTGCTCGACCGCCTCGACGGGCAGGACGTCGTCACCTTCACCGGCTCGGCCGACACGGCGGCCAAGTTGCGCGTGCATCCGAACCTGGTGCGCCAGTCGGTGCCGTTCAATGCCGAGGCCGACTCGCTCAACTGCGCCATCCTCGCGCCCGACGTGGCGGAGGACGACGAGGAGTTCGACCTCTACGTCAAGGAGGTCGCGCGCGAGATGACGGTCAAGGCAGGCCAGAAGTGCACCGCGATCCGCCGCGCCATCGTGCCGCGGCGCCACCTCGCGGCGGTCACGGCGCGTCTGAAGGCGCGGCTCGCGAAGACGGTGGTCGGCGACCCGGGGCGCGACGACGTGCGCATGGGCGCGCTGGCGTCGCATGCGCAGCGCGACGACGTCGCCGAGCGCGTCGCCGCGCTGCGCGCGGGCGCCGACGTGGTACTCGGCAACGACGATGGCTTCGCGCCGGTGGGCGAGGGCGTCGGCGGCGGCGCCTTTTTCGCACCGACGCTGCTCGTCGCGCGCGACGCCCATACGCACGCGGCGCACGACATCGAGGCCTTCGGCCCGGTGAGCACGCTGATGGCCTACGACGACCTCGACGAGGCGCTCGCGCTCGCCGCGCGCGGGCGCGGCAGTCTGGTCGCGACGCTGGTGACGAAGGAGCCGGCGACGGCGGCGCACGCGATCCCGATCGCCGCCGCGCACCACGGCCGGCTGCTCGTGCTCGACCGCGTCGCCGCGGCCGAGTCGACGGGCCACGGCTCGCCGCTGCCGATGTTGAAGCACGGCGGTCCGGGCCGCGCCGGCGGCGGCGAGGAGTTGGGCGGCGTGCGCGCCGTCAAGCACTTCCTGCAGCGTGCCGCGGTGCAGGGCGCGCCGACGATGCTCGCCGCCGTGACGGGCGAGCACGTGCGCGGCGCGGCGGTGCGCGATTCGGAGGTGCATCCGTTCCGCAAGCACTTCGAGGATCTCGCGATCGGCGACTCGCTGCTGACGCACCGCCGCACCGTGAGCGAGGCCGACATCGTCGCCTTCGGCGGCATCTCGGGCGACTACTTCTACATGCACTTCGACGCCATCGCGGCGCAGGACAGTGCCTTCGGCCAGCGCATCGCGCACGGCTACTTCGTGCTGTCGGCGGCGGCCGGCCTCTTCGTCTGGCCGGCGCCCGGCCCGGTGCTCGCCAACTACGGCCTCGACACGCTGCGCTTCGTCAAGCCGGTGGCCATCGGCGACACGATCCGCGCGCGGCTCACCGCCAAGCGCAAGACGGAACGCGGCCGCGCCGACGCCAAGGGCCAGGGGCAGGGCGTCGTCGCGTGGGACGTCGAGGTGACGAATCAGCACGACGAACTCGTCGCGAGCTACGACATCCTGACGCTGGTGGCCAAGCGCCCGGCCGGTTGAACACGGCCTCGCCAGCCGCCATGTACCGGCTCGTCGTCGGCATCAGGCTCGGCGTCGCGTCCGAGGCGCTCTGGAACGGGTGACCCGCCACACGATGTTGCCCACGTCGTCGGCCACGAGCAGCGCGCCGCGTCCGTCGATCGCCACGCCGACCGGGCGGCCGCGGGCCCGGCCTTCGGCGTCGAGGAAGTCGGTCAGCACGTCGCGCGGCAGGCCGTCGGGGCGTTCGCCGGCGAAGGGCACGAAGACGACCTTGTAGCCGCTCGGCGGCTTGCGGTTCCACGAGCCGTGCAGGCCGATGAACATGCCGCTGGCCCACGCGGCGCCGAGCTGCTGGCCCTGCGCCGATGCGAGGCCGAGCGCTGCCGTGTGCGGGCCCAGCGCATAGTCGGGCACGACGGCGCGCGCGACGAGGTCGGGGCGCTGTGGCTGCACGCGCGCGTCGACGTGGCCGCCGTACCAGCTGTAGGGCCAGCCGTAGAAGGCGCCGTCGCGCACCGAGGTCAGGTAGTCGGGCACGAGGTCGCTGCCGATCTCGTCGCGCTCGTTGACCACGGTCCACAGCGCGCCGCCGCCGCTCCACGCCATGCCGTTGGGGTTGCGCAGGCCGCTCGCGTAGAGGCGCTGGCGTCCGCTCGCGGCGTCGACCTCCCAGATCGCCGCGCGGCCTTCCTCGTCCTGCATGCCGTGCTCGGCGACGTTGCTGTTGGAGCCCACCGTCACGTAGAGCCGGCGGCCGTCGCGGCTCGCGATCACGTTCTTCGTCCAGTGGTGATTGCGCGGCGCGGCGGGCAGGTCGACGACCTTGGTGCCGGGAGTCTCGATGCGCGTCGCTCCCGGCGAGTAGGCGAAGCGCATCAGCGCGTCGGCATTGGCGACGTAGAGGTCCTCGCCGACCAGCGCCATGCCGAACGGCGAGTTCAGCTGGTCGAGGAACACGCTGCGTGTCTCGGCGACGCCGTCGCCGTCGGTGTCGCGCAGCAGCGTGATGCGGTTCGCGCTCGGCGTGGCGGCGCCGGCGCGCTTCATCATCAGCTTCATCGCCCAGGCACGCAGTCCGCTGCCTTCTCGCGGCGGCGCATTCGTCTCGGCGACGAGCACGTCGCCGTTGGGCAGCACGTGCAGCCAGCGCGGGTGGTCGAGCCCCTCGGCGTAGCGCGTGACGGCCAGCCCCGCGGCCGGCGTCGGCGCCGCGCCGGCCGGCCAGCCGACGGCCTTGGCGATCTGCACCGTCGGAATGCGCTCGGGGCGTGGCTCCGGCAGCTGCGGCTGCGGCCCGGTGCCGGCCTCGACCGGCAGGCGCGCCATGTCGCCGCAGCCGGCGACTGCGACGACGGCGGCGCAGGCGGCGAGGGCGCGGGCAAGGCAGGCGTGCGACGACGTCGGCGACATGGCGGATCTCCTCGGAGGATGGGGGCACGGCACCCGGGTACGGCGGTTGCTCAAGCGCCGCGAAGGCAGGCAACGGACAGGAGGATTCCATGCCGACGGTAGCCGACATCATGACCCGCTGCGTCGAAGTGGTCACGCCCGACGACACGCTGCAACACGCAGCGCGCCGCATGGACGAGCTGGGCGTCGGGTCGATGCCGGTGTGCGCCGGCGGCGAGCTGGTGGGCATCGTGACGGACCGCGACATCACGGTGCGCGCCACGGCCGCCGGCACGCCGCCCGCGCAGGCGCGCGTGCGCGACGCGATGACGCAGCGCCCGCTGACCTGCGCGCCGCAGCAGCCGGCCGACGAGGCGGCGCGCCTGATGGCCGAGATCCAGGTGCGCCGCCTGCCCGTCGTCGACGCGGGCGGCGCGCTGGTGGGCATCGTGTCGCTCGGCGACCTGGCGACGCGCCAGGCGCGCGCCGACATCGACGACGCGCTGCGCGCGATCTCGACGCCGACGCCGCCGGCGCGCGTCGCCCCCGCATGAGTCCGGCCTCGCGCGCCCTGCAGACCCCCGGGCCTGCGTAGCGCGGACCAGCCCTGCTCGTCGTGCCCGCCGCCGATGCCGCCGCCACGCTGCTCGACGACGGGCCGCTGGCCGCACTGACGTTCGACGCCGCACCGCCGCATCGGCTGCGCGACGCCACGCCGAGCCTGTGGCGGCTGCGCGGCGACGCGGCCGCGCCGTCGCAGGGCGCGCGGCTCGACGAGGTGCTGCACGCCGACGACGCGCGCGCCGTGCTTGCGGCCCGCGGCGACACGCCGTTGCGCGTGCGCATTCTGCGCGCCGACGGCAGCGCCGCGCGCGACTGCCTCGCCGTGCACCGCATCGACGTCGGCGGCGCGCTGCACCGCCTGCAGCTCGTCGACGCCGACTGGCTCTCGCGCAGCGGCTGGCCCGCCGCCGTCGACGGCGCGCGGCTGGCGCGCTCGCTCGAGCGTGCGCGCGCGGCGCAGCGCTTCCTGCAGGTGCTGCAGCACGTGACGGAGCTGCTGCAGGCCTGCGACGGCGTCGTCGCGGCCGGGCGCGTCGTCGCCGACGCCGGCCCGCGCCTGTTCCCGGGTTGGGACGGCGCGCTCACGCAGGCCGATGCGGCCGGCGCGATGACGCCGCTCGCCGCCTGGGGCGACGCGGCCCGCGTGGCGGCCGACGCGCCGGCGCGCGAAGACGACTGCTGGGCCGTGCGGCTGCGCCGGCCTTATGCGGGCGGCGCACGCGCCACCCCCGCGGCGCGCGCGCCGCGTTGCGCGCACTTCGGCGGCAACGGCGCCGCGGCCGACGGCAGTCCTGCGCCCGCCGCCGCCGTGCACACGCTGTGCGTGCCGCTGCCGGCCGACGCCGAGCGCGCCGCGGCGCTGCACCTCGCGACGCGCAGCGACGTCGACGAAGCCGAGCGCCGCACCATCGCCTGGAGCGCCGAGGCGCTGGCGGGCACACTCGGGCTCACGCTGGCCAACCTGCGGCTGCGCGAATCGCTGCGCGAGCAGGCGCTGCGCGACGCGCTGACGGGCCTGTTCAACCGCCGCCACTTCGACGACGCGCTGCATCACGAATCGAGCCGCGCCGAGCGCACCGGCGAGCCGCTGACGCTGGCGCTGCTCGACATCGACCACTTCAAGGCCTACAACGACGAGCACGGCCACGAAGCCGGCGACGCCGTGCTGCGCGCCGTCGCGGCGCAGCTGCAGCGCTTCGGCCGCGCCTACGACGTCGCCTGCCGCATCGGCGGCGAGGAGCTCGCCGTGCTGATGCCGCGCGCCGCGCTCGCCGAGGCGCGCGCGCGCCTCGAGCAGCTGCGCGCGCGCGTCGCGGCGCAGCCGGTGCAGCACCGTGGCGCGGCGCTGCCGCCCGTCACGGTGTCGATCGGCATCGCCGCGCTGGCGCAGCCGCCGGGCACGCGCGCCGACCTGCTGCGCCGCGCCGACGTGGCGCTCTATGCCGCCAAGCACGGCGGCCGCGATCGCGTCGCCGTGTGGAGCGAGGTGATGGACGACCCTTGACGCGGGCCGCCGCGCCGGGCCGCCCCAAGCCAGGCCCGCGCCCTCTCGGAGGGTCGCTCGCCGTACCCGGCGAGCGGGGTGTCGTCATCCAATCAACTGTCGGCGCGATAACCCGTCGCCTGCACGATGGGGCGCCACCGTTCGTGGTCGGCACGCATCAGCGCAGCGAACTCGCGCCGGCTCAGCGTGAACGGGTCGAACTCCAGCTTCCTCAGCGCCGCGACCACCTTCGGCTGGCGCGTCGCGGCCTGAATGGCGGCATGCAATTCGTCCTGCACCGCCGTCGGCGTGCGCGACGACGCGTAGATGCCGAAGTTCTCGCCGAGCACGAGTTCGGGATAGCCTTCGTCCTTGAAGGTCGGCACCCCGGGCAGAGTTGGGCGCGGCCGGTCTTCCGTGGAGGCCAGGACACGCAGCTTGCCCTGCTGGTGCGGCGTCACGAGCAGGGGCAGCGTCGTCGCCAGCGCCGGCAGTGTGCCGCCCAGCACGTCGACCATGGCCGCGGCGCCGCCCCGGTAGGGGACATGGACGAACTCGAAGCCGGCCGCCTTCGCAAACATCGCGCCCATGAAGTGCATCGCGGTGCCGCTGCCCGGCGAGCCGTAGCTCGCCTTGCCGCGGTGCGCCCTGGCCCAGGCGACGAACTCCGCCAGCGTCCTGGCCGGCGTGGCGGGCCCGACCGCCAGCGCGAAGCCGAACGAACACACCGCCGCGATCGGCGCCAGATCGCGCAAGGGGTCGTACTTCAGGGTCGGGTAGACGTGCGGGAAGATCGTCGCGTTGCCACCCGGCATGAACACGAGCGTCGAGCCGTCGGCCGGCGCGCTCAGCAGCTGCTCCGTCGCCAGCCGGCCGCCGGCGCCCGTCCGGTTCTCGATCACGACGTTGAAGCCCGCGACGCGCATGGCATCGCCGACTTCGCGCGCTACCACGTCGACGGCACCGCCGGCCTGGTAGCCGACCAGCATGCGCAGCAACCGCTTCTGCGGCCGCGCGAGCGCGGGCCACAGCAAGGCGGCGGTGCCGACGCCGAGCGCGGCGCACGCGCGGCGGCGGGCGGGTGTCATCGAAGTCATGCGGCTCGACGCCTCCGGACGGATCGTCGCCAGTGTCCGCATCGATCGGGGCGTGTCAGTCACCGCGGGCACATTCGGCGGCGAGCCGCGCCGCGTCGACGAACTCGATCGCTCCGCGGTGCAGCTTCAGCATCCCGGCGCGTTCCATGCGCTTGAGCTCGTGCGAGAGCTTGGGGCGGCTCAATCCGCATCGTGCCGCCAGGTGTTCGTGCGTGACCTCGACCATCAGGCGGCCGTCGCTGCGCGGCACGGTGTCTCGCGCAATGCGCTGCAGCACGGCGCACACGCGCTCATGGACTCCGCGCTGCAGCCAACCCAGTTCCCTGGACTGCACTTCGCGCAGGCGTTGGGCGAGCATGCGCACCACCAGCACGAGCAGGTCGCGACTCTCGAGCAGGCACTGCTCGATGTCGCCGATCGGCACCCAGCGCACGGTGAGGACCTCTGCGGCGACGAGGTCCATGTCGATGGGCGGCGCGCCGAACAGCGCCGAACTGAGCGCCAGCTCGCCGGCCTCGAAGGTGACGGGAATGACCTGCCGGCCCTGATCGCCGACGTGGACCCGCAGCTCGACGCGCCCCGACTCGATCACGGGCAAGTGCGTGAGGCGCTCGCCGGCCCGCGCCAGCCACTGGCCGGCGGCCAGGGTGCGCAGCGGATAGCGTGACAGCGGCAGCGCCGGCCGCAGCAGCTCGACCAGCTGCCGGTTCAGCGCCCGGCTCGTCGCGGGGTCGATCGCTGTTCGCGGCGATGCCGCGCGGGTCTGCGGTGACTGATTCAATGGAGGCGCGACGTGGCGAAAGCGCACGCATTATCGGACGGCCACAGTGCGCATCCGCTCGCCGCCGGCGTGCGGCGAGCGGCCTGCGATCAGCCCAGCGCCAGCAGCGCCTCGACCAGCTCGCGCGGTTGCATCACCATCGCGTTGTGGTGGGCGTCCAGCTCGGCGTAGCGAAAGCGCCCGTCCTGCTGCGCGCGCCGGGCCTGCGCGATGAACCCCGGATTCGGATTGCGGGCGCACTTGAGATAGCTCCAGCGCACGCCGCCGTCGGCGGCCGGATCGCCCGCCACGGTCTCGACGAAGCTCGCCGCCGCCTGCGGCGTGATGCGCGCGGCCGCCCAGTCGCGCAGCGCCGGGTCACTCATGCCCCAGCGCTCGGCCCAGCTGGCCTGGGGCGGCGGCGGCACCAGCCCGTGCTGCGCGGCGAGGGTCTCGTAGCCTTTCCTGACCTCCGGCGGCACGAAGGCGGCCAGCGATTCTCCGCGGCGCAGCGCGAATGCGTCGAGATACACGGCGTGCGCGACGCGGCCGGTGCGCGCCGCGAGCACGCCCGACATCACGCAGCCGGCATACGAATGCCCGACGAGCACCACCTGCCGCAGGTCCTCCATCTCGAGGTGCTGCACGATGTCGTGCACGTGCACCGACAGCCCGCACTGGCCTGGCGCATGGTGCGCGCGCTCGCCCAGGCCGCTGAGCGTGGGCGTGCTCACGGTGTGGCCGGCGCCGCGCAGCCGCGGGCCGACGCGGTTCCATGCCCAGGCGCCATGCCAGGCACCGTGCACCAGCACGTAGTGGCGGCTGGGCACCGGCCCGCGCGCGCCCGGCGCCGCACAGCCGGGCAGGATCGCGGCGCCGGCGGCTGCCGCGCCCAGGAGTGCGCGCCTTCGGTCGAGTCGTTGCATGTGCATCCTTCCTTCAGGCTTCGATGAAGACGATGTCGGGCCGTCTCATGCCGCTGTGCCGGCCTGTTCGATGCCGGGCGCCGGCGTCGCGCCCTCGAGTCCCATGCGCGAGGCCGCCTCGACACCGCCGTAGCGCTCGATCATTGCGCGCTGGTCGGCCTTGGCCAGGGCGTCGACGGCCTGCGGATCGCCGCAGATCCGGCGCAGCGAGGTTTCCATTTCCTGCAACACGCCGGCATGCGCCGGATCCGCAGCGAGGTCGTTCAGTTCTTCCGGGTCCGCCTCGAGGTCGAACAGCTCGGGAGGGAACCGGACGTAATGCAGGTACTTCCAGCGTCCACGGCGCAGCATGAAGGCCGCCGTGTTGCTGCCGACCGCGTGGTACTCGCTGAAGATCGGGCGGTCCGCGTCGACGGGCGCGGCGGCGATCTGCTGCAGCGAGCGCCCCGGCCGGCCGTCCATGTGCGGCGCCGGCTCGACGCCGGCGCCCTGCAGGATCGTCGGGAAGAGATCGAGCAGGTCGACGGGCGTCGCGCACACGCCGCCGCGTTGCAGCCCCGGTCCGGCGGCGATCATCGGCACGCGGACCGACTCTTCGTAGAGCGTGGACTTGCCCCACAGGCCCCGGGCGCCGAGGTTGTCGCCGTGGTCCGACGTATAGACGACGAGCGTGTCGCGCGCCAGCCCGCTCGCCTGCAGCGCATCGAGCAGGCGGCCGACGTTGTGGTCGAGGAAGGAGCAAAGCCCGAAGTACGCCGCGACCGCCGAGCGGCGCTCCTGCGAATCGCGAAAGCGCTCCTCGTTGGACTCGAAGTCGGCATAGGCCTGCACCCACGGGTGCAGGGCCTGGCCGCGGGACGGGTGCAGCTTGGGCGCAGGCAGGTCGCGGTCGGCGTAGAGGTCGTAGAAGGCGGGCGGCGCGACGAGCGGGAAATGCGGTGCGACCAGCCCCACGAACAGCACGAAGGCGTCGCGCGGCTGCCGGCCCGCCTCGTGCAGCCACTGCACGGCGCGGTCCGTGACCGCCCTGTCGTAGCGTGTGTAGGAGGACTCGCCGCGCCCGATGTGCTCGCCCAGCATGCGCGGGCCGGATCGGCGCTCGATGTACGGGTCGCGGATCGAGCCCCACACCATGCCGTGACCGCCTGCCACGTGCATCGGCAGGTGCTCGACGTCGAATCCCGCCGCGTCGCCTTCGGCCCTGTAGTGCAGCTTGCCGATGCTTTCGACCCGGATGCCGCGCTCCTGCAGCACATGGCCCCAGCCTTTCGACTGGCCGTGATAGGGCGATGCGTTGTCCCAGTGGCGGCACTGGTGCACGCGCAGCCCCGTCGCGAAGGCGGCGCGTGCCGGCACGCAGATCGGGCTGGGCGTGTAGGCGGCGCTGAAACGCACGCCGCGGGCGGCCAGCGCGTCGAGGTTGGGCGTGCGCACGATCGCGCTGCCCGAGCAGCCCATGTGGCGCGGGTCGTGTTCGTCCGACATGACGACCAGCACGTTGCGCAGGCCGGCGTCGTCCGATCGTGAAGGGTGCGACATCGCCCGAACGATGAGCCGCCGCGCGACGCGCGTCAGTCACTGGAGGAACAGTGGCCCGCGATGCAACGGCGACAATGCGCCGATGACCGAGGCCTGCACCGACCCCGCCGCGCGCACGGCCGCGTTCCACGTCCTCGCCAAGCCCGCCGGTCCGGCGTGCAACCTGCGCTGCACGTACTGCTTCTATCTCGAGAAGTCGCAGCTGTTCGAGCCGGGGCGCGGAATGCGCATGTCCGACGCCGTGCTCGAGGCCTTCGTGCGCGATCGCATCCGTTCGGACGATGCGCCGGAGATCGAGTTCGCCTGGCAGGGCGGCGAGCCGACGCTGCTCGGCGTCGACTTCTTCCGCCGCGTCGTCGCGCTGCAGCAGCAGTACGCCGACGGCCGGCGCATCACGAATGCGCTGCAGACCAACGGCACCCTGATCGACGACGCGTGGGCCGGGTTCCTCGCCGCCAACGGCTTCCTCGTGGGCATCAGCATCGACGGGCCGGCCGAGCTGCACGACGCCTATCGCGTGGACGCGCGCGGCGCTGCCAGTCTCGAGCGCGTGCTGCACGGGCTGCGCAGGCTGCAGGCGCACGGCGTCGAATTCAACACGCTGACCGTCGTCAACCGCCTGAATGCCAAGCACCCGCTGAAGGTGTATCGCTTTCTGAAGGAGATCGGCTCGCGCTATCTGCAGTTCATTCCGCTGGTGGAGCGCAAGGCGCGCTCGGCCGACGGCGTGATCGCGCTGGCCGGCCCGCCGGCCGACGTGCCGTCGGCACGCGCCGAGCCCACGGCGTGGAGCGTGACGCCGGTGGGCTACGGCAACTTCCTCGTCGAGGTGTTCGACGAATGGGTGCGGCGCGACGTCGGCGCCACCTTCGTCCAGTTGTTCGACAGCGCGCTCGGCAGCTGGGTCGGCATCGGCGCGTCGCTGTGTGTCTTCGCGCCCGCGTGCGGGCGCGCCGTCGCGCTCGAGCACGACGGCACGGCCTACGCCTGCGACCACTACGTCTATCCAAGCCACCGCCTCGGCCGTCTGGGCGAGCAGACGCTGGCGCAGATGGTCGACTCGCCGCAGCAGCGCAAGTTCGGCTCGGACAAGCGCGACACGCTGCCCGAGTACTGCCGGCGCTGCGAGCTGCTGTTCGCCTGCAACGGCGCATGCCCCAAGCACCGCTTCCTGCAGGCGCCGAACGGCGAGCCGGGCTTGAACTACCTGTGCGCGGCGTACAAGCGCTTCTTCGGCCACGCGGATCCCTACCTGCGCGTCATGGCGCAGCTGCTGCGCGACGGCCGCGAGGCGGCGCAGATCATGGCCTTGCTGCGCGAGTCGGGGAGCCGGCTGCCGCGGGCGAGGCGAGCCGCCCGCGGCTGACGGGCTGGCTTCGTGCCGGCCCGCTCCCGCGAAGCGCGACAGAAGACGTCGGGCCGGGTGGACCCGATCGCTAGCTTTCGCCGTCCACCTTGTCGGCCGCGTATTCCTTGAGCCGGTTGTACAGCGTCTTCAGGCTCACGCCGAGTGCCGCCGCGGTGCGCTCCTTGTGGTTGCCGTAGTGGCGCAGCGTGCCGAGGATGAGCTGGCGCTCGGCTTCGGCCATGGAGGTGCCGAGCGGGATCGAGATCGACGCCGGCGCGCTGCCCGCGACGCCGCCGCCGGCAGCGCCGGCCGGTGCGTCGCCCGGCAGCCACTCGTCGGTGATCGTGTCGCCGGCCGCCATCACGTAGGCGCGCTGCACCACGTTGCGCAGCTCGCGCACGTTGCCCGGCCAGCGGTAGGCGGCCAGCCGCGCGAGCGCCGCCGGCGCCAGGCGCTTGGCGCGCCCCTCGCGCTTGCAGATGTCGGCGAGGAAGTGCTCGGCCAGCAGCGGGATGTCGTCGGTGCGATCGCGCAGCGGCGGCAGCGCGATCGGGAACACGTTGAGCCGGTACAGCAGGTCCTCGCGCATCTTGCCCTGTGCGACCGCCTGCTCGGGCAAGCGGTTGGTCGCGGCGATGATGCGCACGTCGGACTCGAGCGTCTGCGTAGAGCCCACGCGCATGAACACGCCCGTCTCGAGCACACGCAGCAGCTTGACCTGCAGGTCCAGCGGCATCTCCGTGATCTCGTCGAGGAACAGCGTGCCGCCGTGCGCGCGCTCGAAGAAGCCGTGGTGCTGCCGCTCGGCGCCGGTGAAGCTGCCCTTCTCGTGGCCGAAGATCTCGCTCTCGATCAGGTTGGGCGAGATGGCGCCGCAGTTGACGGCGAGGAAGGGCTGTTTGCGGCGGCGGCTCAGGTCGTGCACGCTGCGTGCGACGACCTCCTTGCCGGTGCCGCTCTCGCCGGTCAGGAACACGCTCACGCCGGTGCCGGCGACGCGCGAAATCTGCTCGTAGATGCGCAGCATCGGCGCCGAGCGGCCCCACAGGTGGCCGAAGTGACCGCTCTTGGTGAGCTCGGCCGACAGCGTGTCGATCTCGGCCTTGAGCGCCGACGGCCGCATCACGCGCGACAGGATGCCCTGCAGGTGCTTGACGTTCAGCGGCTTGACCAGGTAGTCGGCCGCGCCCAGGCGCAACGCCTGGATCGAGGTCTCGAGCGTGGCGTGGCCCGTGATCAGCACGACCTCCGACTGCGCGATCAGCTGCTGGTCGGTGAACAGGTCCATGCCGCTGCCGTCGGGCAGCTGCAGGTCGAGCAGCACGATGTCGGGCTGCTGCAAGGCGATCTGGCGCCGCGCGTCGCGCAGCGTGTGGGCCGTCGCGACGGTGTATCCCTGCGCGGCGGTCAGCTCGGCCATCATGCGCGCCGAGTCGACCTCGTCCTCGACGATGAGAGCATGGCTCATCCGTTCCCCTCGACGTGTGAGCGGCCTAGGATACTGCGCTGCCATCGGCCGGAGCGCCTATATTTTCGGCACGTCGATTGCCCCGCAATGGGCCCATTGCCAGCAAGGAGATCGACGTGGCCACCCCGTCTATGCAACCGCCCGCCAGCACGGCATCGAACGAGCCCGACGGCGTGCGGCCGGGCGACGGCGCGGCGCGCCTCGTGCAAGGCGCGCACGACGCCGTCGACCGCATTGCCGGCAAGGCGATGCCGGCCGTCGAGCGTGCGCGCGCCGGCCTCGACGAAGCGACCGAGTCGCTGCGAGAGCGCGGCCGCCAGCTCGAGCACATGCAGGAAGAGCTGACGGAAAACGCGCGCGAGCAGGTGCGCGCGCATCCGCTGACGGCACTGCTCGCGGCCTTCGCGGCGGGGCTGGTCGTCAGCCGGCTGCTGCGCTGACGCGCGGCCGGCCGCCGCGTCGCACCTCAGCGGCGCGGCGTCGTCGCGGGCGCGTTGCCGCTGCCGACGGCTGCGTTCTCGTCCGGCGTGTCCGGCCGTTCTGCGCGCGGCGGCTGTGCGCCCGGAGGCTCCGGGGCGGCGGCGCCGGGCGGCTGCTGCGACGGCGCACGCGTCGGCTGCTGCGGGCGGGGTCGGCGCATCGGCCGGCCGTACTGGGGTGCACTCATCGTCTTCTCCTTGTGGGTGGCGACGCACGCTCGCCGCGCTCGCCTTCGGCAACATGCATGCCGGCGCGGCACGGCGCTTGCCTGATCTCGTGGGTGGTGCCTCGCGACGCGAGTGCGCCGAGGAGTCGCAAATGAGCAAGTACATCGTTGCATGGGTGCTGGGCGTCCCTCTGACGGCGCTCATCGCCATCTATCTGTTGTTCTGAAGCAGTTCCGTCGCCGCGCCGTCGATGATGGCGAACAGCCGCTCGGGATCGGCCGGCTTGACGAGGTGGTGCTCGAATCCGGCCTCGCGCGCGCGCCGGCGATCGTCTTCGCGGCCATAGCCGCTGATTGCCACCAGCATCGGCGGTGTCTCGAGCCCGAGCGTACGCAGCGCACCGGCGAGTTCGTAGCCGTTCATGCCCGGCAGGCCGATGTCGAGCAGCACGACGTGCGGCTCGACTTCGCGCGCGAGCGCGAGAGCACGCTCGCCGTGCGTCGCCATGTGCACGGCGTGGCCCTGCGTCTCGAGCAGCATGGCCAGCGTCTCGAGGGCATCTTCGTTGTCGTCGACGGCGAGGATGCGCAGCGCGCCGTGGCGTGAGGACGCCGCGGGCGTTGCGGCGGGCGACGCCGTCGCAGCGGGCGCCGCGCAGCGCGGCAGCGTCACCGTGAAACGGCTGCCGCGGCCGGCGCCGTCGCTCGCCGCGACGACATCGCCGCCGTGCATCGCGACGATGCGGCGCACCAGCGCCAGCCCGACGCCGAGCCCACCGTGCGAGCGGTCGACGGCCTGGCTGGCCTGCGCGAACAGGTCGAACACGTGCGGCAGCACCTCGGGCGCGATGCCGCAGCCGGTGTCGGCCACCGAGACGGCGACGCGCCCGGGCGCCGACGTCACGTCGACACGCAGCGCGCCTTCGGGCGGCGTGAACTTGACGGCGTTGTTGAGCAGATTGCCGAACGCCTGCGTCAGGCGCACGCGGTCGCCGTCCACCCACACGTCGGCGTCGGGCAGGTTGGCGACCAGCGTGTGGCCCTTCGACTGCAGCAGCGGCTGTGCCGTCTCGATCGCCGTCGCGACGACGGCCTGCAGCTGCAGCGGCCGGCGGTCGAGCGCGATCTTGCCCTGGTTGATGCGCGCCACGTCGAGCAGGTCGTCGACGAGGCGCGCCAGATGATCGACCTGGCGGCGCACGATGCGCAGCGCGCTGGCGCGCGCGTCGGCGTCGGTGCGCGGCGACGCCAGCACGTCGACGGCGCTGCGGATCGGCGCCAGCGGATTGCGCAGCTCGTGCGACAGCAGCGCGAGGAACTCGTCCTTGCGGCGGTCGGCGCCGACGAGCAGCTGCTCGGCGCGCTTGCGCAGCGTGTGGTCCTGCGTCACGCCGGCCCAGCGGCGCGGCGCATCGGCGTCGTGGCCCGCGGCTTCGCGCAGCGGCACGACGCGCTCGCTCACCCAGCGCTCGACGCCATCGGCGTCGACGACGCGGTATTCGTCCTCGTAGCCGTCGGTCTCGGCGATGCGCGCCAGGCGCTCGCGCAGGCGCTCGCGGTCGTCGGCATGGATGGCGTCGAACCAGGCTGCGGGCTCGGCGTGCAGCCGCGCGGCCGTGCCGCGGCCCTGGCGCTCGCACGCGGGGCTGACGTAGGCGAAGCGCAGCGGCGGCGTGGCGACGATCCACCACACGTCGGCGAAGCTGTCGACGATCCGCTCGAGCGGCGACGAGCCGTCGTCGCGGCCCGGCGATGCGGCCGGCGTGTTCATCGGCACACGGTTCCCCCCGGTGACTGCGCCGCGGCCCGAAGCCGCGCGCGGCGTTGCTCTGACTTCAATGGCGACGCCCGGATGCAAGCTCTGTGCCGCGGTGCGGATGCATGCCGCAGCAGGGCCTGCAAGGCGCTCCAGAGTCCGGTGCCGGTCACCGTTACCGCGATGCCGGCAGAACGGTCGGCAAGCTTTACCCCCCTGCCGGCGCGGACATGGGGCAAGTGCGCGGCACATCACGCCGCGGCACCGCAACGGCGCTGGCATGGCACGTGCTTTTCCGGCGCGGCGCACTGCGCGTGCGCCTGCGCGCACGGATGGCGACGAAGACGACGACGGGGGAGCCTGCGATGAATCTGCCCAAGGACACGGTGCTCACGGCACCGGCCGATGAACTCGCGACCCTGCTCGCCGCGCTGACGGCCCTGCGCCGCGGCGACGCCACGGCGCGCCTGCCGCTGCACTGGAGCGGGCTGGCCGGCAAGGTGGCCGACACTTTCAATGACGTCGTCGAGCTCAATGCGCAGATGGCCGCCGAGCTGGCGCGGCTGCGCCAGGTCGTCGGCAAGGAGGGCAAGCTCAAGCAGCGCGCGTCGATCGGCGACGCGCGCGGCTTCTGGGGCGAGTCGGTGGCGTGCATCAATGCGCTGATCGACGACCTGGTCCACCCGACGAGCGAAGTGGCGCGCGTGATCGGCGCCGTCGCGCAGGGCGATCTGTCCAAGAGCATGGAGCTCGAGGTCGACGGCCGCGGCCTCGAGGGCGAGTTCCTGCGCACCGCCAAGACGATCAACCGCATGGTCGAGCAGCTCGCCAACTTCTCGGCCGAGGTGACGCGCGTGGCGCGCGAAGTCGGCACCGAGGGCAAGCTCGGCGGCCAGGCGACGGTCAAGGGCGTGTCGGGCACCTGGAAGGACCTCACCGACTCCGTCAACTCGATGGCCGGCAACCTGACCGACCAGGTGCGCAACATCGCCGACGTCACGACGGCGGTCGCGGCCGGCGACTTGAGCAAGAAGATCTCGGTCGACGTGAAGGGCGAGTTCCTGACGCTCAAGAACACGATCAACACGATGGTCGACCAGCTGCGCTCGTTCGCGTCGGAGGTGACGCGCGTGGCGCGCGAAGTGGGCACCGAGGGCAATCTCGGCGGCCAGGCGCGGGTCGAGGGCGTGTCGGGCACCTGGAAGGACTTGACCGACTCCGTCAACTTCATGGCCGGCAACCTCACGAGCCAGGTGCGCAACATCGCCGACGTGACGAAGGCGGTGGCGGCCGGCGACTTGAGCAAGAAGATCACCGTCGACGTGAAGGGCGAGATCTCGGAGCTCAAGAACACGATCAACACGATGGTCGACCAGCTGCGATCGTTCGCCGCCGAGGTGACGCGCGTGGCGCGCGAAGTGGGCACCGAAGGCATCCTCGGCGGCCAGGCCGACGTGAAAGGCGTGGCCGGCACCTGGAAGGACCTGACGGAGTCGGTCAACTTCATGGCCGGCAACCTCACCTCGCAAGTGCGCAACATCGCCGAGGTGACGACCGCCGTGGCCGCGGGCGACCTCTCCAAGAAGATCTCGGTCGACGTGAAGGGCGAGATCCTGGAGCTCAAGAACACCGTCAACACGATGGTCGACCAGCTGCGCTCGTTCGCCGCCGAGGTGACGCGCGTGGCGCGCGAAGTGGGCACCGAAGGCATCCTCGGCGGCCAGGCCGACGTGAAAGGCGTGGCCGGCACCTGGAAGGACCTGACGGAGTCGGTCAACTTCATGGCCGGCAACCTCACCTCGCAAGTGCGCAACATCGCCGAGGTGACGACCGCCGTGGCCGCAGGCGACCTCTCCAAGAAGATCTCGGTCGACGTGAAGGGCGAGATCCTGGAGCTCAAGAACACCGTCAACACGATGGTCGACCAGCTGCGCTCGTTCGCCGCCGAGGTGACGCGCGTGGCGCGCGAAGTGGGCACCGAAGGCATCCTCGGCGGCCAGGCCGACGTGAAAGGCGTGGCCGGCACCTGGAAGGACCTGACGGAGTCGGTCAACTTCATGGCCGGCAACCTCACCTCGCAAGTGCGCAACATCGCCGAGGTGACGACCGCCGTGGCCGCGGGCGACCTCTCCAAGAAGATCTCGGTCGACGTGAAGGGCGAGATCCTGGAGCTCAAGAACACCGTCAACACGATGGTCGACCAGCTGCGCTCGTTCGCCGCCGAGGTGACGCGCGTGGCGCGCGAAGTGGGCACCGAAGGCATCCTCGGCGGCCAGGCCGACGTGAAAGGCGTGGCCGGCACCTGGAAGGACCTGACGGAGTCGGTCAACTTCATGGCCGGCAACCTCACCTCGCAAGTGCGCAACATCGCCGAGGTGACGACCGCCGTGGCCGCAGGCGACCTCTCCAAGAAGATCTCGGTCGACGTGAAGGGCGAGATCCTGGAGCTCAAGAACACCGTCAACACGATGGTCGACCAGCTGCGCTCCTTCGCCGCCGAAGTGACGCGCGTGGCGCGCGAAGTGGGCACCGAAGGCAAGCTCGGCGGCCAGGCCGACGTGAAGGGCGTCGCCGGTACCTGGAAGGACCTGACCGACTCCGTCAACTCGATGGCGTCGAACCTGACGGTGCAGCTGCGCGACGTGTCGAAGGTGTCGGCGGCAATCGCCGGCGGCGACCTGACGCGCAAGATCACGGTCGACGTGCGCGGCGAGATCCTGCAGATCAAGGACGTGATCAACACGATGGTCGACCAGCTGTCGTCGTTCGCCGCCGAGGTGACGCGCGTCGCGCGCGAAGTCGGCACCGAGGGGCGGCTGGGCGGCCAGGCGCAGGTCAAGGGCGTGTCGGGCACCTGGAAGGACTTGACCGACAACGTCAACTTCATGGCCGGCAACCTGACGGGCCAGGTGCGCGGCATCGCCAAGGTGGTGACGGCGGTGGCCGACGGCGACCTGAAGCAAAAGCTCACGGTGGAGGCCAAGGGCGAGATCGCCGCGCTGGCCGAGACGATCAACTCGATGACGGACACGCTGGCCACCTTCGCCGACCAGGTGACGACGGTGGCGCGCGAAGTGGGCGTCGAGGGCAAGCTCGGCGGCCAGGCCAAGGTGCCGGGCGCCTCGGGCACCTGGAAGGGGCTGACGGAGAACGTGAACCAGCTTGCCGCCAACCTGACGACACAGGTGCGCGCCATCGCCGAGGTGGCGACCGCCGTGACGCAGGGCGACCTGACGCGCTCGATCACGGTCGAGGCGCAGGGCGAGGTCGCGGCGCTCAAGGACACGATCAACGAGATGATCCGCAACCTCAAGGACACGACGCAGAAGAACACGGAGCAGGACTGGCTCAAGACCAACCTGGCCAAGTTCTCGCGCATGCTGCAGGGCCAGAAGGACCTGGTCACCGTCGGCCAGCTCATCCTGTCGGAGCTCGCGCCGGTGGTCGGCGCGCAGCAGGCCGAGTTCTACGTGCTGACGACCATCGGCGGCATGCCCAAGCTCAAGCTGTTCGCCAGCTATGCGTCGCACGGCCAGCCGGCGCACGGCAAGGAGCTCGAGCTCGGCCAGGGGCTGGTCGGCCAGTGCGCCGTCGAGCGCGAGAAGATCCTGCTGACCAACGTGCCGGGCGAGGCGTTCCGCATCGCCAGCGGCCTGTCGGAGCGCGCCGCGC
The DNA here is from genome assembly GCA_048500255.1 of Burkholderiaceae bacterium. Taxonomy (GTDB): domain Bacteria; phylum Pseudomonadota; class Gammaproteobacteria; order Burkholderiales; family Burkholderiaceae_C; genus JAMHWF01. The sequence goes on from JASNYH010000001.1 coordinate 29,484, forward strand.
TCGACGTGCTGGTGCTGCCCATCGTGTTCGAGGGCGAGGTGCGCGGCGTGCTCGAGCTGGCGTCGCTCGACCGCTTCAACTCGTCGCACCAGGCCTTCCTCGACCAGCTCACCGAGTCGATCGGCATCGTGATCAACACGATCGCCGCCAACATGCGCACCGAGGACCTGCTCGAGCAGTCGCAGTCGCTGGCCGAGGAACTGCAGAACCGCCAGCAGGAGCTGCAGCAGACCAACCAGGAGCTGCAGGAGAAGGCGCGCCTTCTGGCTCACCAGAACCAGGAGGTCGAGCGCAAGAACACCGAGGTCGAGCAGGCCCGCCAGGCACTCGAGGAGAAGGCCGAGCAGCTCGCGCTGACCTCCAAGTACAAGAGCGAGTTCCTCGCCAACATGTCGCACGAGCTGCGCACGCCGCTCAACAGCCTGCTCATCCTGTCGGACCAGCTGTGCAAGAACAACGAGGGCAACCTGACGCCGCGCCAGGTCGAGTTCGCCAAGACGATCCACCTGTCGGGCAACGACCTGTTGATGCTGATCAACGACATCCTCGACCTGTCGAAGATCGAGTCGGGCACCGTCGCCGTCGACGTGAGCGAGCTGCGGCTCGACGACCTCTACCGCTCCGTCGAGCGCAGCTTCCGTCACGTGGCAGAGCAGCGCCAGGTCGGCTTCGCGATCCACGCCGCGCCGCCGCTGCCCAAGACGATCGTCACCGACGTGAAGCGGCTGCAGCAGATCCTCAAGAACCTGCTGTCCAACGCCTTCAAGTTCACGCACCGGGGCCAGGTGTCGCTGGCGATCGCGAGCGTCGAGGGCGGCTGGTCGCGCGACCACGACAACCTGAACCGCGCGTCGCAGGTGATCGCCTTCTCGGTCGCAGACACAGGCATCGGCATCTCGGCCGACAAGCAGCAGATCATCTTCGAGGCCTTCCAGCAGGCCGACGGGTCGACCTCGCGCAAGTACGGCGGCACGGGCCTGGGCCTGGCGATCAGCCGCGAGCTGGCGCAGCTGCTGGGCGGCGAGATCCGCCTCGTCAGCGCACCCGGCAAGGGCAGCACGTTCACGCTCTACCTGCCGCAGAGCTACAGCCCGGCGCGCACGCGCGGCGCACGCGCCACCGCGGCCGTGACGGTGCCGCCCGAGGCGGGCGACGCGATCGCCGCGGTCGCGCGCGACGACGCTGCATGGGCCGACCCGCATGACGTGCGGCCCTGGCAGCCGAGTGACGCCGGCCCTCTCGATGACGCCGTCGCCGGCGACTACCTGCCCGCGTCGTCGATCGACACGGCCGGCGACGACCGCAGAGACATCGCCGGCGACGACCGCGTGCTGCTCATCGTCGAGAACGACGTCGCCTTCGCGCGCATGCTGCTCGAGTCGGCACACCGCGCCGGCTTCAAGGGGCTGGTGGCGACGAGCGGCGCCGGCGCGCTGGCGATGACGCGCGAGTACCAGCCCTCGGTGATCACGCTCGACATCTTTCTGCCCGACATGGAGGGCTGGCGCATCCTCGAGCGCCTGAAGTCCGACCTCGCGACGCGCCACATCCCGGTGTGCGTCGTCTCGACCGACGACTCGCGCCCGCGCGCGCTCGCCGCCGGCGCGGTGGGCTTTCTCGCCAAGCCGCTGCAGACGGTCGACGTCGTCGACGACGCGCTCGTGCAGCTGTACCAGTTCGCGTCGCGGCGCGAGCGCCGGCTGCTGCTCGTGATGCCGGCCACGCCGCTGCGCGACGCGCTCGTCGCCTGCCTCGACGCCGACACCGAAGTCATCGCCGCCGACACGGCCGCCGCGGCGCGCGAGATGGTGGCGCGCGGCGGACTCGACGGCCTGGTCGTCGACGCCGCCGTCCCGGCCTTCGGCCCCGACGACGTCATCGAGACGCTCGACGGCCGCAAGCGCGTGCGCTGCCTGCCGATCGTGCTGCTGGCCGACGGTGATACCGAATCGGCGGCGCGCTGGAAGCGCGCGCACGCCGCCTTCCCGGTGCGCGAGGCGCGCACGCTCGACGAACTGGTCGACGCGACGGCGTTCTTCCTGCACCGAGGGCAGGCCTCGATGTCCGACGCCGAGCGGCGCGCCGTCGAGTCGCTGCACGACGCGACGCGCGTGCTCGACGGGCGCAAGGCGCTGATCGTCGACGACGACATGCGCAACATCTTCGCGCTGGCCACCGTGCTCGATGCGCAGGGCATGGCGGTGGTGTCGGCCGAGAACGGCCGCGACGCGATCCGCCTCGTCGAGACCGACCCCGAGATCGACATCGTGCTGATGGACATCATGATGCCCGAGATGGACGGCATCGCGACGATGCGCGAGATCCGCCGCCTGCCGCGCGGCAAGGCGCTGCCGATCGTCGCCGTGACGGCCAAGGCGATGAAGGGCGACCGCGAGAAGTGCATCGAGGCCGGCGCCTGGGACTACCTGTCCAAGCCGGTCGACATCCCGCACCTGCTGGCGGTGCTGCGCGGGTGGCTGCGCAAGTGACGACGGCCGTGCCCATGCCGCTGCCGCCGCCCGCGGGCACGCTGCCCGACGGCGCCGTCGACGAGCCGGTCAACATCCTCGTCGTCGACGATCTCGCCGAGAAGCTGCTCGTCTTTCGCACCGTGCTCGAGGAGCTCGGGCAGAACCTCGTCTTCGTGCGCTCCGGCAGCGAGGCGCTGCGCGAGGTGCTGCGGCGCGACTTCGCCGTCATCCTGCTCGACGTCAACATGCCCGACATCGACGGCTTCGAGACGGCCGCGCTGATCCGGCGCTACAAGAAGTCGGCCCACACGCCGATCATCTTCATCACGGCCTACGCCGACGAGATGCAGACGGCGCGCGGCTATGCGTTGGGCGCCGTCGACTACATCATGTCTCCCGTCAACCCCGACGTGCTGCGCAGCAAGGTCAAGGTGTTCGTCGACCTGCACACGCTGCAGCGCCGCCTGCGCCGCCAAGCCGACGAGCGAGTCGCGCTGGCCGCGGCCGAGGCGGCGCGCCACGTGGCCGAGGACAACGACCGGCGGTCTGCTTTCGCGGCGCACGCCAGCCGCGTGCTCGGCGACTCGCTGGACGTCGACGTGGGGCTGCGGCGCATCGTCGAGCTCGTCGTGCCGCGCATTGCCGACCATGCCGCCGTCGGCCTGCTCGAGGGCGGGGACGGCGAGGCGCTTCTCCCGCGGCGGCTGCTCGCGGCGCGCGCCGCCGAGGGCGACGGCGCGGCGCACGAGCTGGGCGAGATCGGCGCCGAAGCACTGCCGCCGGCCTGGCGCGAGGCGCTCGCCGCGGCGATCCGCCAGCGCCGCCGCATCGACGTGCCCGGCGGCGGCGACGGCGTCGCCGTGGCGCTGCCGTTGGCGCTTGGCGAGAAGCGCGCGATCGGCGGCCTCGTCGTCGGCGCGCCGGCGCCGCACCCCGACTGGGGCATGCTCGACGACCTTGCCGACCGCGCCGCGATCGCGCTCGAGAACGCGCGGCTGTACGCCAGCCTGCAGGGCGAGATTGCCGAGCGGCGCATCGCCCAGACCCGGCTGCTCGACGCCAGCCAGCGCAAGGACGAGTTCCTCGCCATGCTGTCGCACGAGCTGCGCAATCCGCTGGCGCCGATCCGCAATGCGCTCGAGGTGATCCGCAGGCTGGCTCCACCCGACCCCAAGTTCACCTGGGCAGGCGATGTGATGGACCGCCAGGTGCAGCATCTGGCGCGGCTGGTCGACGAGCTGCTCGACGTGGCGCGCATCAGCCAGGGCAAGATCGCGCTCAACCGCGAGTCGGTCGACCTTGCGGCCGTCGTCGCGCACAGCATCGAGACGGCGCAGCCCTTCCTCGATGCGCGCCGCCACCAGCTGCAGCTGCGCCTGCCGGACGCGCCGCTTTGGCTGCAGGGCGACTTCGCGCGGCTGTCGCAGGTCGTCGCCAATCTGCTGCACAACGCCGCCAAGTACAGCGAGGACGGCAGCACGATCGAGCTGCAGCTCGCCGCCGAGCTCGGAGAGGCGGTCGTCACGGTGCGCGACCACGGCATCGGCATCGACGCCGAGCTGCTGCCGCACGTCTTCGACCTGTTCACGCAGGGTGCGCGCTCGCTCGACCGCAGCCAGGGCGGCCTGGGCGTCGGCCTGACGCTGGTGCGCCGCCTCGTCGAGCTGCACGGCGGGCACGTCGACGCCCACAGCGAGGGGCTGGGCAAGGGCGCCGAGTTCCGCGTCGCGCTGCCGCGGTTGGGCGTCGTCGGCGAAGGCGACGCGCCGGCCGGCGCCGGCGAGCCGCCGCCCGTGCGCGGGCGCCGCGTGCTGATCGTCGACGACAACCGCGACGCCGCGGAGAGCGTGGCGCTGTACCTGCAGCTCGAGGGCCACGAGGTCAAGTCGGTGGGGGACGGCCCGCAGGCGCTGGCCTGCGTGCCCGTGTTCGCGCCGCACGTCGTCGTGCTCGACATCGGCCTGCCGCAGATCAGCGGCTACGAGGTGGCGCGCCGCCTGCGCGAGATGCCCGCCGGCCGGGACGCGCTGCTCGTCGCGCTGACCGGCTACGGCCAGAAGGAGGACCAGGCGCGCGCACGCGACGCCGGCTTCGACCACCACTTCGTCAAGCCCACCGACCCGCAGGCGCTGGTGCGCCTGATCGCACAGTGGCAGCAGCGCGGCGGGCCGGGCGAAGAGGAGCGGCGGCGCGGCGATCGGCGGTGAACGCCGGCCTGGCGCAGGCGCGCGCCGAGCTGCACCTGCCGCGGCGCGCGCGCTGTGCGCGAGCCAGCTGCCTCAAGCGTGCCGGCGCCTGCGCTCCACCGACTCGATGTGCAGCAGCTGCCGGTACTTCGTGACGGTGCGGCGGGCGACGACGAGGCCCTGGGCGGCGAGCTGGCGGGCGATCTCGGCGTCGGACAGCGGGGCGTGCGGCTGCTCGGCTTCGATCATCTCCTTGATCAGGCCGCGGATCGCCGTGCCCGAGAACTCGCCGCCGCTGGCGCTGACCATGGCGCGCGAGAAGAAGAACTTGAGCTCGAAGACGCCCAGCGGCGTCGCCATGTACTTGTTGTTCGTCACGCGCGAGACGGTCGACTCGTGCAGGCCGACCTCCTCGGCGATCTCGCACAGGCCCAGCGGCTTCATCGCCAGCGCGCCGTACTCGAAGAAGCGGTGCTGGCGCTGCAGGATGGCCTGCGACACGGCGAGGATCGTCGAGAAGCGCTGCTCGACGTTGCGCACCATCCAACGCGCCTCCTGCAGATGGGCGGCGAGCTCGTTGTTCTGTGCCGAGCGGTGGCGCTGGAACAGGTCGGCGTAAACACTGTTGAGCCGCACGCGCGGCACGATCGCCGGGTTGAGTGCCGCCGTCCACGTGCCGCGGATCTTGCGCACGATGACGTCGGGCGTCACGTACTGCATCTGCGCCGAGCTGTAGCGCCAGCCCGGGCGCGGATCGAGCCGGCGGATGCGCGCGCACACCGCTTCGACGTCGGCGACGGCGATCGACAGGCGGCGCGCCAGCCCGGCCACGTCCTTGGCGGCGAGCAGGTCGAGGTGCTCGGTGACGATGCGCCGAGCGAGATCGCGCTCGCGCGCATCGGCGATCGACGGCAGCTGCAGCAGCAGGCACTCCTGCACGCTGCGCGCTGCGACGCCGGCGGGCTCGAGCGACTGCACGCGGCGCAGTGCGATCTGCAGCTCCTGAGCCGTGACGGCGGGTTCCAGGCCGGCCAGTTCAGCAATCTCGTCGAGTCCGCTGCGCAGGTAGCCGTCGTCGTCGAGCGACTCGACGACCGCCTTGGCGAGCACGAGGTCGCGCACCGACAGCGGCAGCACGTTGAGCTGTCCGTGCAGATGCTCGGCCAGCGAGGTCTCGACGGCCATCGTGTCCAGGCCGCCGAAGTCGCCGTCCTCGTTGCGGCGCGCGCTGCCGGCATAGCCGTCGGACTGCCACACCTCATGCATGCCGTCGGCCGCGTCGGCGGGCGCGGCGGCCTCGGGCGCGGTGATCGATGCGCCGAGCAGCGCCGTGTCGGCAGCGACTTCGGCGCCGTCGGCGCCGTCGGCGGCGGGCGGCGGCACGGCGCCGGGCTCGGGCGCCGTCTCGTCGGTCTCGAGGAACGGATTGCGGCCGAGCAGTTCGTGCACCTCCTGGGCGAAGTCGAGCGACGACAGCTGCAGCAGGCGCACGGCCTGTTGCAGGCGCGGCGACAGCGCGTGTTGCTGCCGGTGTTCCGCACGTAGAGCAATGCTTCCCATAACCCCTCACGATGGATGCTGGATGTCGAACGCGACGCTACGGCCGGGGGCGTCGCACGGCGGCACACGCACTGCAACGCCCGTGCCGGGGCGCGGCGGCGCGTCGCGGGCAGGTGCGAGGGCTTCGCTTTGCGCGCGCTGGCGGCGGAGCGCCCACTCATCCAGGGGAATGCCGGAGTCGCCGGCAGGCGCGCCGATTGCCGCCCGAGCCGCGCGAATTGCGGCAACAACGGCGCTGACCCGAACGCTATGCGGCGGAGCCCGGCGCCGCCAGTTCCTGCGTCACGACGGCGAGCAGGCGCGCGGCCGAGATCGGCTTGGTCTCGACGCGCCGAAAACCGGCGTCCAGCGCCTGGCGCCGCGGTTCGTCGCCGGCGTAGGCCGTGAGCGCGATCGCCGCCACCTCGCTGCCGGCGGCAGCGCGCAGGCGGCGCATGAACTCCAGGCCGTCCATGCCGGGCATGCCGAGGTCGCTCACGATGAGGTCGAAGCTGCCGTGCTCGGCGGCGGCGAGCGCCTGTTCGGCGTTGTCGTAGGCGCGCACGATGGCGCCGTGTTCGCGCAGCATCATGCTGGTCACTTCGAGCGAATCGGCGTCGTCCTCGACGAGCAGGATGCGCCGCCAGGCGAGCGGGCCGGCCGCCGGCGCAGCCTTCGTGGCAGCCGTGTTCGCGGCTTCGTCGCGCCCGTCCGCGGGGCCGCGAGGCGCCAGCTCGGCAGTGCTCGCGCCGTCGGCCGCCGCCGGCAGTTCGATGTGCACCGCCGTGCCGCGCCCGGGGCCGTCGCTGGCGACGCTGACCTGGCCGCCGTGCAGTTCGACGATGCCGCGCACCAGCGCCAGGCCGACGCCCAGGCCGCCGTGGCGCGGCGCGACGGCGTCGTCGTGGCCGCGCCGCAGCCCGTCGAAGATGTGCGGCAGCCGTTCGGGCGAGATGCCGTCGCCGTCGTCGACGATGTCGATGACGATGCGCGCCGCGGCGTCGTCGCGGCGCGCCGCGATGCGCACCGTGCTGTCGAGCGGCGCGTGGCGCAGCGCGTTGTCGATCACTTGGTGAAACGCCTGCGTGAGGCGCGCCGCGTCGGCGCGGCAGCGCAGCGTTCCGGCGACGATGCCGCCGCGATCGACACCGACCCAGCGCGCGCGCGCCAGCGGCTCGAGCGCATCGCTCGCCTCGCGCAGCAGCTGCGCGGCGTCGCAGTCGTCGAGCGCGAGGCGCAGCGTGCCGGCGGCGAGCCGGCCGAGATCGAGCAGTTCGTCGACGAGTGCCGACTGCGCGCGCACGTTGCGCGCGATGGCATCGACGGCGCGGTGCAGCAGCGCATCGTCGATGGCGGCGCCGGCGCGGTCGAGCACGTGGGCCCAGCCGAGAATGGCGTTGAGCGGCGTGCGCAGCTCGTGACTCAGGCTCGACAGCAGCGCGTCGGTGACGAGTCCGTCGCCGGCGCGGCGCTCGTCCGTCTCGCCGCCGTCGACGACGACGCGCAGGCCGACGACGTGACCGTCGGCGTCGCGGCGAGGCGTGATCAGGTGCTCGAGCCGGTGCGGCGCGGCACCGCCGGCGGACGGCAGCATGACGCCGACGCGCGCCGACGGCGCGGCGCCGCCGGCGACCTGCGCCGCCGCCTCGAGCCAGTGCCGGCCGGCACCGTCGTCGCCGAGCAGTTGCACCGGCGTGCGGCCGAGCGGCGCGACGCCGTCGCTGCCGGGCCAGGCGGCGCGCGACGACCACACGATGCGCAGGCCGGCATCGACGTCGAACACGCCGAGGCCGGCCGCGTCCAGCACGGCGTCGAGCCGCTGCGCCGCCTCGTCGTCGCGCGGCATCGATTGCGCCGCAGCAGCGGACGGGCGCCGGCGCGCCGCTGCGCCGCTGAGGAACGCGCCGACCGCGGCGGCGCGCTTGAGGCCGGGTCCGGCATCCATGGCCGCTGTACTTCCCGTGATGTCGATGGGGTTGAGCGGCAAGGCGCGTGCCGGTGCCGGCAGCCGTCGGGACTATGTCGTTCGAGCGGTGCGGCCAGCCTGCTGCAACTGGCGATGAAGCCAGTCGGAATCGAGCAGCGCGGCGCCGCCGGCAGCGTCGTCGTCGACGATGAGGACGAAGGGCGCGCAGGCGACGCGCGATGCGGCGCGCATCGCCGCATCGGCGCCGTCGCGCCGCGAGGCATGAGCGCATTCGACGCAGTGCACGCGCGGCGCGCCGCCGCAGGGCGCGAGGGCGCGCACGACATCGCGCGCTGCGTCGTCGGTATCGGCCTCGGCGACGACGACGACTTCGTACTGCGCCGGATCGATGCCTCGCTGGCCGAGCAGGGCGGCGAGGCAGGCGGCCAGCCGCTGCGCGCCGCCCGTCGTCGTGCGCAGCACGACGGCCACTCGCGGGTATGCGGCGGCGTTCGGGGGCGGATGGATCGCGGCGTTCATCGTCGGCAGAGCGTGCGCTGCGCGCGGACCCGCGCTGTGCAAGCGACGTGCCCGTGCGACGCCTCCTGCCGCCGCGAGCCTTTGCGCTCCAGGGGCGCCCGCCCTCCCGGCGAGCCGCGCGGGCGGCAGGCCCTAGGCGTGGCGCCGCCGCGGCGCGGCGGGATGCTCTTCCTTGCGCGGCGTCTCGTGGTCCTCGTCGTCTTCCTCGTCGTTCGGATCCTCGTGCTCGCCGAGCGAGGGCGCAGTGCCTGTCATGATGGCGTCGAGTTCGGCGTCGTCTTCGTCGGCGCCGGTGTCGCCGACGATGCGGTCGACACCGATGTCGCCCCCGTCGCGCCCGGCATCGCCGCCGGCACTGCGCCGTTCGCCCGTGCCGCCGGCATCGGTGTCGGCGTCGACGCCTTCGGTCGTCGTCACGGAACGCGCGCGGTCTGCGCCGAGCGCCACGTCGGTCGGCAGTGCCGGGTCACCCGACTCGACGCCGTCGATGCCGGCGATGTCGCTGCCGCTGTCGGAGCTGTCGCTCGGGCCGAGACTGCCTGCGTCGCGACCGGAAGGCTGGGCGGGCGCGCGGCGCGCACCCAGCAAGCTGCTGTAGGCCATGGCGGAAATCCTCCTTCCGATGCTGCGGGATCAGGTCCGCCAAGAGCGGCAAGCGCCGTGCCGCGGACTCGCCGCGTGCGCGGCGGGGGATCAGGAGGAGGTGGAAGCTCCCGGGTCGCGCGCTCAACGCGTGGGATCGTGCGGCGGGGGTAGCGACTCGAACGCGCTGTCGAAACGGCTCTCGGCAGGCGCCAGGCTCGGCGCGTCGTCGGCGGGATCCGCATGCGGCCCGGCCGTCGGCGGCTTGCGCTCGGGCTGGAAGGTGAGCGGCGCGCGGCGCCGGCTCGGCATCTGAAAAAGGGCCCCGGGCCGTTCCACCCGAAAAGTGAGGGAGGGAGATGACACGAGCAGTACGGTTGTGAGTCCCCGGGGCCACCTGCTTAGTCGCAAACGACGTGCCTGCGTTCCATCGGATTGCCTGCCCGCCGTGCCACTTCACAAGCGCGAGCAGCGTAGCACGATCGGCAGTGCCATGCAGGGCATGCGGTATGCGGCAAAACCCGTCGTGGCGAATGGGGACAAGGCGGGCACGGCATCTGCCGGGGCGGGCCATGAAGCCTCCCCACATTTCCGCGCGGGCAGCGCCGCCGCCGACGACGCCGGGGCCCGGCCCGCGGCCGGGCGACAAGCCGCCGCCGCCTCCGCCGCAGCCCGACGACGTGCCGCCCGAGATCGACGACCCGAACCCGCCCGAGAGCCCGGGCGTGCCGGTGCGCGAGCCGCCGCAGATGCCGACGCCGATGGCGTCGGTCGGACGGACCGGAGCCTCCCTCGCGGAGGGAGGCTCGAGGGTGCGGTCGAACACGCTGGAGCTCCCTCACGGAGGGGCCTCGGGGGAGCCGTGCGTCAAAGCCGCAGGCTAGGAGCAGGCTCCTAGTCAGGCACGACGGCCGTCGCCTCGATCTCGAGCTTGGCGCCTTCCTCGACGAAGCCGGCGACCTGCACCGCCGTCATCGCGATGTCGTAGTGGCCGATCAGTTCGCGGAACACGGGGCCCAGGCGCGAGCCGGCGGCGTTGTACTCGTTCTTGTCGCCGACGTACCACGTCATGCGCACGATGTGCTGCGGCTTCGCGCCGCCCGCCTCGAGCACGGCGACGATGTTGGCGAGCGCCTGGCGCGCCTGGTCGACGAAATCGTCGCTCTCGAACTTTTCCTCGGCGTTCCAGCCGACCATGCCGGCGACGCACAGCGTGCGGCCGCGCGGCGCGATGACGCCGTTGGCATAGCCCTTGGGGCGCCGCCAGCCGGCGGGCAGCAGTGCTTGCTTCATGATGGATGAGTCCTTTCGTCCGAGGGAGCGGCGCGTCACGGCGCCGGATTGCGAAAGCGTTCGATCGCGGCGCGCAGGTCGGCCGGGATCTCGGTGGCGCGGTGTGTGTCGAGATCGGTCGTCACGACGACGTGGCGCGAGCGCACGCGCAACTCCTCGCCGCCGTTGCCGTGCACGTCGAGCGCGAGCGTGAGCGAGCGCGAGCCGAGCTTCTCGACCTCGAGGCCGAACGTCACGTCGTCGCCGAAGCGGCTGATCGCGCGGAAGTCGGTCTGCAGCGACACCGTCGGCATGCCGATGCGGCGCCCGACGATCAGCTGCGCGTAGGTGCCGCCGAGCAGGTCGCCGACCCAGTCCTCGACGAGATCGTTGAACATCACGAAATACTGCGGAAAGAAGACGATGCCCGCGGGATCGCACTGAGCGAAGCGGATGCGTTGCTGGCGCTCGTAGCGGCCCGGGGTCGGCATCAGTCGGCTTCCTTCAGCTTGTAGCGCTGCAGCTTGCCCGTCTGCGTGCGCGGCAGCTTGTCGATGAACTCGACGGCGCGGGGGTACTTGTACGGCGCGATGCTGCGCTTGACGTGCTCCTGCAGCGCCTGCGCCATCGCCGCGTCGGCGTTCGCGCCGGGGCGCAGCACGACGAAGGCCTTGACGATCTGGCCGCGCTCGGCGTCGGGCGCGCCGACGACGGCGCACTCTGCGACGTCGGCATGCTGCATCAGCGCGTCTTCCACCTCGGGGCCGGCGATGTTGTAGCCGGCCGAGACGATCATGTCGTCGGTGCGCGCGTGGTAGTGGAAGTAGCCGTCGGCGTCCATCGCGTAAGCGTCGCCGGTGTAGTTCCAGCCGTCCTTGACATAGTTCGCCTGCCGCGGGTCGGCGAGGTAGCGACAACCCGTGGGCCCCTGCACGCGCAGCCGCCCGACGGTGCCGTGCGGCGCGGGCCGGCCGTCGTCGTCGACGACTTCGGCGCGGTAGCCTGGCACGACGACGCCCGTCGCGCCGGCGCGCGCATGCGCCTCGTCGGCCGAGATGAAGATGTGCAGCATCTCGGTGGCGCCGATGCCGTCGATCAGCTCGATGCCGGTGGCCTGCCTCCAGAGCGCGCGCGTGGCCGCCGGCAGCGCCTCGCCCGCCGATACGCACTTGCGCAGCGGCGTGGCGCGCAGCTCGTCGCCGCGCGCCGCCATGGCGCGGTACGAGGTCGGCGCGGTGAACAGCACCGTCGCGCCGTAGTCGCGCACGCCGTCGGCGAGATGCGCCGGCGTCGTCTTGTCGAGCAGCACGGTCGACGCGCCGATCGAGAGCGGAAACAGCAGCAGCCCGCCGAGACCGAAGGTGAAGGCGAGCGGCGGGCTGCCGATGAACACGTCGTCGGGCGTCGCGCGCAGCACGTGGCGCGGCCAGCAGGCGCAGGCCGCCATCACGTCGCGGTGGAAGTGCATCGTCGCCTTGGGCACGCCCGTCGTGCCCGACGTGAAGGCGAGCAGGCAGGTGTCGTCGGCGGCGGTGTCGACGGCGTCGAAGCCCTCGGGCTGGCGCGCCATCGCACGCTCGAGCGCGTCGTCGGCGTCCTCGGTGCCGCCCCACCAGCGGATGCGGTCGAGGCCGGGGCAGGCGAGCGCCGTCTCGCGCAGCGCGTCGGCGAGCGACGCGTCGCACAGCGCGTGCGTGACGCGCGCGATCTCGACGATCGCCGTCAGCTCCTTGGCGCGCAGCAGGGGCATCGTCGCGACGGCGACGCCGCCGGCCTTCATCACGGCGAACCAGCAGGCGGCGAGCATCGGGTTGTTGGGCGCGCGCAGCAGCACGCGGTTGCCGGGCACGAGGCCCATCTCGTCGACGAGCACGCGCGCGATGCGGTCGGCGCGGCGCTGCAGCTCGCGATAGGTCCAGGCGATGCCGGGCGCGCGGATGCACACGCGCTCGCCGCGCCCCTCGGCGACGTGGCGGTCGAGCAGCTCGCGGGCGCAGTTGAGCTGCGCCGGAAACTGCAGCTCGGGCAGCTCGAACAGGAACCGAGGCTGCTGCGCGGGCGGCGGCAGGTGGTCGCGGGTGAACGTGTCGACGTGGGCGCTGGGCATGGTCAACCTCCCGGAAACAACGGTCATCGTGGGGGCGGCGTGCGGCGCGCGGCGAGGTGCACGCGCAGCCGGCCGAGCAGCCCGTACAGCGTCTCCTTGTCGCGCGCGGGCAGGCCGTCGAACAACTCGACGACCCACGCCTCGTGCTCGGCCGCCATGGCGAGGAAGCGGCGCCGCCCGGCCGGCGTGAGCCGCACGATCATCGAGCGGCGGTCGTCGGGATCGGGCACGCGCTCGACGTAGCCCTCGTCGGCGAGCTGGTCGGTCAGGCCGGTCACGTTGCCGCCCGTCACCATCAGGTAGCGCGACAGCGCATTCATGCGCAGCCCCGCGGGATGGCGCTCGAGCTGCGACAGGTAGTCGAAGCGCGGCAGCGTCGTGTCGAAGCGCTGGCGCAGGCGGCTGCGCACCTCCTGCTCGACCTGCGTGCTGCACGACAGCAGGCGCAGCCACAGCTTGACGGCCGTGTGGTCGTCGGCCGACACGCGCGCCTCGCGGCCGATGTGGTCGTCGTCGACGACGCGCACGAGCTTGAAATCGGGGCGCGACGCCATGTCAGCCGCTCCGCCGTGCAGAGCGCGGCCTGTCGTGCACGAAGCCGGCCGACCCGAGCGGCCACCGCGGATCCGGCTTGGCCGGTCCGCCGGTGGCGCCCCCTGGGGGGCGCGCCGCAGGCGCTTCTACGGGGGGAGTCATGTCACCTCGCCGCCGCTCACGGAGATGGACTGGCCGTTGATCGACGCCGCGCCGTCGCCGCACAGCCAGGCGACGGCATCGGCGACCTCGTCGGGCTGGACGAGGCGGCCCTGCGGGTTGTGGCGCGCGAACTCGGCGCGCGCCTGGTCGGCGTTGCGGCCCGTCTTGGCGACGACGTTGTCGACGCTGGCTTGCAGCAGGTCGGTCTCGGTGTAGCCGGGGCAGACGGCGTTGACGGTGACGCCGCGCGCCGCCACCTCGAGCGCCAGCGAGCGCGTCAGGCCGATCACGCCGTGCTTGGCCGCGGCATAGGCCGCGACGTAGGCGTAGCCGCGCTGGCCCGCCGTGCTCGCCACGTTGACGATGCGGCCGCGGCCGGCGGCGAGCATCGCCGGCAGCGCGGCGTGGCAGCAGAGGAAGGTGCCGGTCAGGTTGACGGCCAGCATGCGCTGCCACAGCGCATCGCTGGTGCGCGCGAAGGGCGCGCTCTCGGCCTGGCCGGCGTTGTTGACGAGGATCGAGGGCGGGCCCGCGTCGCCCTCGACCTGCGCCCAGGCGCGCGCCACCGCGTCGGCGTCGGACACGTCGCACACGGCGATGCAGGCCACGCTGCCGCGCGGCAGCGCATCGGCCAGCGCGACGAGCGCATCGTGACCGCGGCCGACGAGGCTCAGCCGCGCGCCCTCGGCGGCGAGGCGCCGCGCGATCGCCGCGCCGATGCCGCGCGATGCGCCCGTCACGAGCGCGTGGCGGCCGGCCAGCGGCAGCGCGGCGGGCACCGTCATCGCGCGCCCCCGCCGGCGGCGAGCGCCTTCTCGCGCGCGAAGTTCGCTTCCATCTGCGACTTGGCCGCGCGGTACTGCTTCGGCCACGCGATCTCGGTCCAGCCGATCTTGGCGGCCTCGGTCAGCGTCCACGCCGGATTGGCGAGGTGCGGCCGCGCGATGGCGCACAGGTCGGCGCGGCCGGCGGCGACGATCGAGTTGACGTGATCGGCCTCGCTGATCGCGCCGACGGCGATCGTCGCGATGCCGGACTCCTGGCGGATGCGGTCGGCGAACGGGGTCTGGTACATGCGGCCGTAGGTCGGCTTCTGGTCGGCGCTGACCTGGCCCGACGAGCAGTCGATCAGATCGGCGCCCGCCGCCTTGAAGGCGCGCGCGATCTCGACGGCATCGGCCGGCGTGATGCCGCCGTCGACCCAGTCGTGCGCCGAGATGCGCACCGACATCGGGAGATGCTCGGGCCACGCCGCGCGCATCGCGGCGAACACTTCGAGCGGCCAGCGCAGCCGGTTGGCGAGGCTGCCGCCATAGTCGTCGTCGCGGCGATTGGTCAGCGGCGAGATGAACGCCGACAGCAGGTAGCCGTGCGCGCAGTGCAGCTCGAGCCAGTCGAAGCCGGCGGCGGCGGCGCGCCGCGTCGCGGCGACGAAGTCGTCGCGCACGGCGTCCATCTGCGCGCGCGTCATCGGCTGCGGCACGGCGCCGTCGTCGAGGTAGGGCCGGGCCGATGCGGCAACGAGCGGCCAGTTGCCGGCGGGCAGCGGTTGGTCGGCGCCGGCGCCGTCCCAGGGCGCGTTGGTCGAGCCCTTGGGGCCGGCGTGCCCGAGCTGCATCGCGATCTTCGCGTCGCTGTTCGCATGCACCCAGTCGACGATGCGCCGCCAGGCCTGCATCTGCGCGTCGTTCCACAGCCCGGGGCAGCCGGGCGTGATGCGCGCGTCGGGGCTCGTGCACGTCATCTCGGCGAACACCAGGCCGGCGCCGCCCATGGCGCGCGCGCCCAGGTGCACGAGGTGGTAGTCGCCCGGCACGCCGTCGACCGCCGAGTACTGCGCCATCGGCGAGACGACGACGCGGTTCTTCAGAGTGACGGAGCGCACCGTGTACGGCGTGAGCATCGGCGGCACGGGATGGAGCCCCGAGGCTGCGGTCGCGGCCGCGCCGCGGCCCTCGCCATCCCTCGCGGCGGCCGCCGCGCCTTGGGACGGCCCGGCGGAGCGGCGCGAGGATCGCCCGGCGAACCAGCGTTCGTAGCCTTCGAGCCAGGCGCGGTCGCGCAGGCGCAGGTTCTCGTGGCTGATGCGCTGGCTGCGCGTGAGCATCGAGTACATGAACTGTTCGGGCTCGAGCTGGTCGCAGTAGCGCGCGCCGCAGACCTCGAACCACTCCATCGCGTTCCAGGCCGCGTTCTGCAGCCGCAGCGTCTCGATGCGACGCGCTTCCTGGTAGGCGGCGAGCACGGCCTCGATGTGCTCGGGGCCGTCGCCGAGGCGGCCGAACTGGCGCGTCAGCTCGATCGCGTCTTCCAGCGCGAGCTTGGTGCCCGAGCCGATCGCGAAGTGCGCCGTGTGCACGGCGTCGCCCATCAGCACGACGTGGCTGCGCTGCCGGTTCTTGAGCCACCAGTGCTCGCAGACGACGCGCTGGAAGTTGAGCCACGCCGAGCCGCGCAGGTGGCGCGCGTTGGTCATCAGCTTCGCGCCCTGCAGGTTGTCGGCGAACAGGCGCTCGCAGAACTCGATCGACTGCTGCGCGTCGGCGCGGTCGAGCCCGTGCGCGAGCCAGACGTGCTCGGGGCATTCGACGATGAAGGTCGTCGTCGTCGCGTCGAACTTGTAGATGTGGGCCTGGAACCAGCCGTGCTCGGTGCGCTGGAAGTCGAAGGTGAAGGCGTCGTAGAGCTTGTTCGTGCCGAGCCAGATGTAGCGGTTGGGCCGCGTCACGATGTCGGGCCGGAACACGTCGGCGTACTTGCCGCGGATCTTGGAGTTGATGCCGTCGCTGGCGATGATCAGGTCGGCGTCGGGGTAGTCGTCGTCGGAGTCGACCTCGCGCTCGAACTCGAGCCTGACGCCGAGCCGTTCGCAGCGCGCCTGCAGGATGTTGAGCAGCTTCTTGCGCCCGATGCCGACGAAGCCGTGGCCGCCGGAGCGGATCGTCCGGCCCTTGAAGCGCAGTTCGATGTCGTCCCAGTGGTTGAACGCCTGCTGGATCTCGTCGGCCGTTTCGGCGTCCCAGACGCGCATGTTGTCCATCGTCGCGTCGGAGAACACGACGCCCCAGCCGAAGGTGTCGTAGGGCTTGTTGCGCTCGACGACGGTGATGTCGTGCGCCGGGTTGAGCTTCTTCATCAGCAGCCCGAAATACAGGCCGGCCGGGCCACCGCCGATGCAGACGATCTTCATGGGGACTCCTGGTTTCGACTCTCCCGAGGCAATACTTTAGAAGTCAACAGTTCAGGCGTCAAGTAGCGGCTGCGTCGGCAGGACTTCGATCAGCCGCGGCGCGCGCGCCGCGGCGCTGGAACAGCGCGCGGATCTCTCCGCGCAGCCATTGGTTGGCCGGATCGCCGTGGTGCCGGCCGTGCCAGTGCTGGCGCACGGTGAAGCGCGACGACGGGTAGGGCAGCGGGCGCACGTCGATTGCGAGCGCCCGCCGCAGCCGCTCGACGGCCTCGACCGGCACGACGCAGATCAGCTCGGTGCGCGCCAGCACCTCGGCCATGCTCATCTCGTGCTGCACCGTCACGGCGACGCGGCGCTCGATGCCCGCGGCGCGCAAGTCGCGCTCGACGAAGCTCTGGCTGCGCGTCGCCGAGATGAGCGCGACGTGCGACGCGCCGAGAAAGCGCCGCCGCGTCAGCCTCCCGGCGAGCTGCGGATGGCCGGCGCGCGCGACGCAGACGAACCCCGTCTCGTACAGCGCCTGCTGGTAGATGTTTGCGCCGCGCAGGTCGGGAAAGAAGCCGACCGCGATGTCGACGTCGCCGGTCGCCAGCGCCGGCTCGAGCTGCTCCGGCGGCAGCGAGCGCATGCGCGTTTCGACGCCTGGTGCCATCGCCAGCAGGCGTTCGGCCAGCGGGCCGGCGAAGTTCGACTCGCCGATGTCGGACATGCACAGCGTGAACGAACGCCGCGCCGTTGCCGGGTCGAACTCGGCGCGCGTCAGCACCTCGCTGCCGATCATCTCGATGATGCGTCCGATCGGGTCGGCGAGCGTCTGAGCCCGCGCGGTCGGTCTCATCCGCGCGCCGTCGCGCACGAACAAGGGGTCGCCGAAGGTCGTGCGCAGCTTGGCCAGCGCATAGCTGATCGCCGGCTGGCTCAGGCCCAGGCGGGCGCCGGCACGCGTGACGCTGGCCTCGTGCATCAGGGCATGGAAGGTCACCAGCAGGTTGAGATCGAGTCGGCGCAGATCCATGGAATGGATTCGAGGAATCGAACGGATCGAATTGACGGATGCGCGGGCCAGCATAGCATCGGCTTCATCTTCGACAGCCCACGCATCGCATCGCATGAAAGCCGGCCGCTTCGTCATCGACACGCACGTTCACGCGCAACGCTTCGCGGCCGGCCCGCAGCTGTCGCGCTCCGATCCCAAGTCGGCGCCGACACGCTACAACGACCTCGCGCAGGCGATCCGCCGGCTCGAGGCCTACGACAACTCTCCGCGTCTGCAGTACGACATGCAGTGCTACGGCGTCGACATGTGCGTGCTGCTGCCGGCCTTCGGCATGAGCAACGAGATCAATGCGCGCCTCGTCGAGCAGCACCCCGACCGCTACGTCGCGTGCTGCGCGGCGATGGAGACGGCCAAGAAGTCGCTGCGCGGCGAGGAGCCGTGGACGCCGCAAGCGGCAGCGGCCGAGATCGACGCGCTGCTGGCCACGGGCAAGTTCCGCGGCATCGGCGAAGGCATGCCCGCCAACAGCGCCAACCGCAAGACGATGTCGCAGACCGAGCGCATGGACCAGATTCGCCCGGTGATGGACGTGGCGCGCAAGCACAAGGTTGTCGCGCGCATCCACACCGGCATCGTGATGGGCTATCCGCTGACCTACCACTACTGGCCCGAGACGCTGCATCCGCTGTGGATCACCGACCTCGCCGCAGAGTATCCCGACGTGCCGATCCTGATGGACCACGGCGGCATGCAGGGCTGGTGGAGCGAGCGCATGGTCGAGGAGGCGATGACGGTCTGCGCGTCGCACGACAACGTCTACCTCGAGACCGGCTACTACTGGACCGATCTCTACTGGAAGGCGCTGCGCGACCCGAACATCGGCCCCGAGAAGCTGGTGTGGGGCACCGACTGGGGCGCGAGCATCCCGTTCCACACCCAGTACGGCCAGACGCCGCAGGCCTATCCGGTGCAGTTGCGCAACCAGCCGCTGGTGCGCCACCAGGTTGACCCGTGGGGCTGGAGCCTGCGCCAGCTGACGGCACTCGACATCGCGCAGGACGACCTGAACCTGATCCTCGGCGGCAACGCGGCGCGACTGTTCGGCATCGAGCCGCCGCATACGCGCCTGTTCCGCCCCGTCAGCGAGCGTCTCGTGCCGCAGTGGGGTGACCCGAAGACGGCGAGCCACGGCCGCGCCCGGGGCGACGCCTGAACGCGCGCCGCAGGAGATCGCGATGGGGTCGCTTCCCGACTACCTGATCCTCGATCCGAAGGTCGATCGCCTGCCGCCGGCACCGCTGCGCGAGCTGCAATCGCGCCGCCTGCGCGAGACGGTGCGCTACTGCTACGACGCGGCGCCTTTCTGGCGGCGCAAGTTCGACGCCGTCGGCCTGCGTCCCGACGACGTGCGAGGCGTGGAGGACCTGCCGCGCATTCCCTTCTGCGATCGCGCCGAGCTGCAGGCCGACCAGTCGGCGCACCCGCCGTTCGGCTCCTACGTTGCGAGCGGCCCATCGCAGTGGCGCAAGTTCGTGACGACGTCGGGCACCACGGGTACGCCGCTCAAGCGGGTGTTCTCGGGGCGCGACTGGGGCTACGTGCTCGATCGCTTCCGCCGCAATCCGACGGTCGCGCCGGGCGACGTGGCGATGGTGCTCGGCCCGGTCGACGGGTTGATGGGGCCGATGGGCGCGGCCGAGAGCCTTGCCGCGATGGGCGCGCTCGTCGTGCTGGCCGGCCTCTACGACACGAGGACGAAGCTGCGCCTGATCGGCGAACTGCGGCCCGCCGCGGTGTCGGGTACGGCGTCGTATCTGCTGCACATGGCCGAGGTGGCGCGCGAGACGGGTGTCGACCTGCCGGCGCTGTGCATCCGCACGCTCGCGTCGGTCGGCGAACCGGGCGCCGCCGTGCCCGAGACGCGCCGGCGCCTGGTCGAAGGCTGGGGCGTCCAGCACGTCGCCGACGGCTACGGACTGACCGAGCTGTTCCCGATCGGCGGCAACTGCCCGCACAGCACGTCGATCCACGTCGCCAGCGACTTGATCTACACCGAGATCGTGGACCCGCGCACCGGCGAGCCGCTGCCAGCGGGCGAGGTCGGCGAAGTCGTCTACACCAACCTGGTCGGCGACACGCAGCCGGTACTGCGCTATCGCACGCGCGACCTCGGCCGCCTGTCGACCGAGCCGGCGTGCGCCTGCGGCCACACGGGCGCGCGGCTCGAAGGCTCGGTGCTCGGCCGCGTCGACGACATGATCTGGTACCGCGGCGCCAACATCTTTCCGTCGGCGATCGAGGCTGCCGTGCGCAGCGTGCCGCAGCTCGGCTGCGAATACCAGATCGAGCTCGCCGGGAAAGGCGACCTGCCGACGCTGCTGGTGCGCGCCGAGTCCGCCGTGGCGGGCATGGCTGCCGAGGCGCGCGACGCAATCGGGGCACAGCTGCGCGAGGCGCTGCGCGAATCGATCCGCGTCAATGCGCAGGTCGAAATCGTCGATCCGGCCTCGCTCCCGCGGCCGGACGGAAAGACCAAGGCGCGGCGCATCGTCGATCGGCGTCAGGGCACGAAGCCATCAGCACATGGAGGCAACACAGCATGAAACGACGTGACCTCATCGCCGGCTCGTTGGCCGGGCTGGCGGCTTCGACCGCTGCGGTGTCGCTGCCCGCGTGGGCCGCGACGATCGACCGGCTGGCACGCATCGTCATCGGCTTTCCGGCGGGCGGCGCGACCGACATTCCCGGCCGTCTGATCGCCGAGCAGCTCTCCGGCCGCTATGCGCCCACCGTCATCGTCGAGAACAAGGCGGGCGCCTCGGGCAGGCTCGCGGTGGAGCAGGTAAAGCATGCGCACTCCGACGGCAGCACGATGCTGATGACGCCGGGCTCGCCCTTCGTTCTCTTTCCGCACATCTACCGCCGGCTGGCCTACGACGCCGAGCGCGACTTCGTGCCGGTGGCGCTCGCGTTCTACAACGAGTTCGTGCTGGTCGTCGGCCCCAAGCTGCCGGCGTCCGTGGCAACGGCGCGCGACTTCATCCGCTGGTGCCAGGCTAACCCGAAGGACGCCGCCTACGCCAGCCCGGCGGCCGGCTCGGTGCCGCACTTCGCCGGCGTGATGCTCTCGCGCGCGTCGGGCACGCCGATGCTGCACGTGCCCTACAAGGGCGGCGCGCCGGCGATGCAGGACGTGATGGGCGGCCAGATCGGCTGCTACCTCGCGACGATCGGCGAGGCGTTGCCGCACATCCGCGCCGGGCGCCTGCGTCCGCTGGCGACGAGCGGCGCGCAGCGGTCGTCGCTGCTGCCGGACGTTCCGACGCTCAGGGAGTCGGGCTACGACGTCGAGGCGCAAGGCTGGTTCGGCTTCTTCCTGCCGGCGCACACGCCGGCAGCCGTGGTCACCGGTCTCGCCGAGGCGATCAACGAAGCGCTCGCCGCACCCAAGCTTGCGTCCGAACTCTCCAAGCTCGGTTACGAGACCGCGTCCGGCACGCCCGAGAGCTTTGCCGCGCGCGTGCGCGCCGATCACGAGCACTGGGGACCGATCGCCAAGGCGTCGGGCTTCAAGCCCGAGGACTGAGGGCCCGTTCACGCCGCGCAGACCCTTGCGAACGGAGCTGCGCGGGCACGGCGCCGGCTAGAACACCTCGACCGCGTCGACGCCCTCGCGCGCGCCGCGCTCGATCGAGCGCTCGATCTCGGCGCGCTCGAGGCCTTCGGTGATGAAGACGAGCCGTGTGCGGCGGTCCTCGTCGGGCCAGCGCGCGAGCGTCGCCGGCGGGTGGAACAGGTTGCGCACGCCCTGGATGACGACGGGCTCGTCCTGACCGGCGACGTTGACCAGCCCCTTGACGCGCAGCAGCTGCTCGCCGTGGTCGACGACCAGGCGGTCGAGGCCGGCGGCGATGCGGCCCCACTCCTGAGGCACCGGCCAAACCAGGCAGTGGGCGCGGATGCGGTCGTCGTGGTGGTGGTGCTCGTGCTCGTGTTCGTGCGGATGGGCGTCGGCGTCGGCCGAACCGGCGTCGTGCGCGGCGGCGCGACGTGCGTCGTCGATCCAGTGCCGCACGTCGGCGCTCTTGCGCGTGAGGTCGAAGCTGCCGTTGTCGTTACCGTCGCCGAGCAGGCGGTCGCTCGCTGCGTCGCCATGCACGGCCGCGATCTGTTCGGCCAGCGGATTGATCGCCGCGAGGCGCGCGCGCAGGCGCTCGACGCGGGCGGCATCGACGAGGTCGGTCTTCGAGATCACGATGCAGTCGGCCACGGCAGCTTGGCGCACGGCCTCGAAGCGCTCGTCGAGCGTGCGGCTGCCGTGCAGCGCGTCGACGACGGCGATGACGCGGCCGATGCGGTATTCGCTGACGGCGGCGTAGTCGCTCATCAGCGCCTGAAGGATCGGCGCAGGATCGGCCAGGCCGGTGGTCTCGATGACGACGCGCCGGAACGGTGGCACCGCGCCGGCGCGGCGGCGCGCCGTGAGCTCGCTCAGCGTGGCGAGCAGGTCGCTGCGCACCGTGCAGCACAGGCAGCCCGACGACAGCAGCACCACGCCGTCGGTCGACGCGTCGACCAGCGCGTGGTCGATGCCGACGGCGCCGAACTCGTTGACGATGACCGCGGCGTCGGCGAGCGCCGGGTCGCGCAGCAGGCGATTGAGCAGCGTCGTCTTGCCGCTGCCGAGGTAGCCGGTGAGGATGTGGACGTGGGGGCGCGGGTCGTCGTCGGGCATGGTGCGTCGATTGGACCACGGCGCCGACGCGCGATCCAGCCGCCGGACGCTGCGGCAGGGCCGCTCAGCGCCGCAACTGCGCCTGCGCGTCGCCGATGCGCATGCGGCACCCGATGCCGCGCGGCGCGAGCTCGACCCATTCGACCTCGCCGCCGAGCTGGCGCACGCGCTTGCGCACGCCGGCCAGGCCGAGGCCGTGCGACCACGACGGCGGGTTGCGACCGACGCCGTCGTCGTCGAAACGCAGCTCGAGGCGGTCGCCGGCCAGGCGCAGCTCGATCGTGACGCGCGTCGCGCGGGCATGCGCGATGGCGTTGCTCGCCAGCTCGCGCAGCACGCGCGTCAGCGCCGACCACGGCACGACGCCGAGCAGCAGCGCGTCGTCGTCGATCTCGCAGTGCCAGTGCAGCACGGCGCCGGCGCCGTGCAGGCGCTGCGCGAGGTCGGCCTTCCATTCGGCGGCGGCGTGCGCCAGCGGGCGCGCCGGCGCCGCGAGGCCGCGCGTCAGCGTCTTCAGGTCCTGCAGCGTGTGGCGCACGTAGTCCTCGACCTCGGGCGTCGGTGCGCGATACATCAGCGTGAGCAGGCGCGCGCCGATGTCGTCGTGCAGGTCCTGCGCGAGGCGCTGGCGCTCCTCGCGGCGCCCGCGCTCGACGGCCTGGTCGAAGGCGACGGCTCGCGCGAGCTGCTCGACGACGCCGTCGGTGAGCCGCGCGTCGTCGAGTGTGAACAGGCGCCGGCCGCGCTGCGCGTAGCGCAATGCGACGCTGCAACGCGCCGCCGGCGCGGCTCCGATGTCGGGCACCGGGACGACGAGCGTCGAGCCCTCGTCGACGACGCGCGTGCGCGTCGTCGCGCGCTCGACGACGCCCGTCTCGAGCGGATCGAACAGCTCGCGCAGCAGCGCCGCCAGGTGCAACGGCGCCTCCTCGGGCCGCGCCTCGACATCGCGCGCCGTGCGGTACAGCCGCTCGAACATGCGTTCCGTCGTCAATGCACGCTGGCCGAGCGCCTGGCCGAGCAGCCATTGGCGTGCGCCGGCGTAGAGGCCGAGCGCGACGAACAGCGACAGCGCGGCCGACGCGAAGGCGCCGACCGAGAACACGGCGACGAACAGCAGGTCGAACGACGTGGCGACGGTACTGACGGCCGCCAGCAGCGCGAACTCGCGCATCGTGCGCTGCGCACGCGCCATGAACGGCACGAGCAGCAGCAGCGCCGCGAAGAAGACATACCACGCGACGGAGCCCAGCGCGGCGATCGTGTGCTGCAGCCCCGGCTGGGTGCCCGCGGCGGCGACCGCCGTCGTCAGCAGCGCCAGCGTGACGGTGACGACGAGGCCCATGCGGCGCAGCGCGATGGCGTGCGGATGCGCATCGACGCGGAAAGACCAGCCCTGCAGCAGCGTCACGCCGGCGGCGATCGCGATCAGCGCGCCTTGCGTCCACCACCAGGCGCCGGGAAGTCGGCCCGCCCAGCCCAGCAGCGCGAGCGTGCAGGCGGCGGCCCAGGCGGCCGCCGCGATCGCGCCGGCATGCGGCAGGCGGCGCGGATGCAGCACGGCGGCATGCAGGATCGCCGCCGCGGTGACGAGGTCGAGCGCGCTGCGCGCGTGCAGGTCGAGCGCCGCATAGCTCGCCGGCACGCCGAACTCGAAAACCGAGCCGGCGGCGATGAACGCCAGGTTGGCCGACTGCGCCAGCGCGATCACGGCGTACAGGCCGCTGCGCAGCGACGGCCACGCGAGCACGACGACGGCGCCGACGAGGTACAGCGCCAGCGCCAGCGCCGCCAGCGGCGCGAACGCGGCGCCCAGTCCGAGCCAGCCGCGCGCCACCGGACGCACCGGCAGCGTCGAGCCGTCGGTGAAGCGCAGCACGACGCTGTCGGCGGCGAGCACGCGCGCCAGCTCGTCGTGCAGGCGGCGGTGTCGCGCGCGCTCGGCGTCGTCGACGAGCCAGCGGGCCGACGGCTGCAGTGCCAGCGTGTCGCGCAGCCGCACGGCCGGCGCGTCGGCGGCGGCCACGTCGAACAGCGTGCGCCCGCGCAACGGCGACAGCGCGATGGCATCGGAGGCGAGCAGCTCGATGCCGCCTCGCGCGTCGGCGCGCCACGCGGCGTCGAGGTGGCGCGTCGTCGCCAGCTCGCGCGCGAGCAGCGCGAGTCCGAGGCAGCCGATCAGCGCGACGGCGACGAGCGCGCGCAGCCGCCCGCCGATCCAGCGCCGCGCGCCGTGCGCCGGCGGCAGCGCGGCGTCGAGCCACTGCGTGTCGAACGACGATTCGGTCGGCGCCGTCGTGCCGCTGTCTGCGCCGGCCGGGCGCGGCACGGCGGCAGCGGCGTTGTGCGACATGGCTCTTGCCGAGCGCCTGTCTATCGGGCCGGCCCGCTCACACCAGGCCTTGCTTGGTCGCCAGCACCGCGGCCTCGGCGCGGCTGGAGACGTCGAGCTTCTTGTAGATCGCCCTGACGTGGTCGTTGACCGTGTACCACTTGATGCCCGTCAGGTTCGCGATCTCCTTGATCGTGAAGCCCTTGCTGAGATAGGTCAGCACCTCGCTCTCGCGCGGCGACAGCTGCTGCCCCGGCGGTGGCGCGGCGGCCGGCGTGCGATTGACCTGCAGCGCCGCCGTGGCGGCGTACGCCGACTCGTGGCTGCCGGCGTCGCGGAAGTGCGTCAGCAGCCGTCGTGCGATCGCCGGCGACAGCGGCGGCTGGCCGCGCACGATCTTCTGCAGCTCTTCGACGAGCACCTCGAAGCGGTCTTCCTTGAGCAGGTAGCCGTCGGCGCCGCGCTGCAGCGCCGGGAACAGGTGGTCGTCGTCGGAATAGAGCGTCGTGACGATCTTCGTCGCCGGGTAGCGCGTCAGCTCGCCGAGCAGCTCCATGCCGTTGCCGTCGGGCAGCTCGAGGTCGATCATGAACAGCTTGTACGCGGCGTCGCGATGGGTGCGCGGGCTGCCGGCGGCGCGGATGTGGCGGCGCGCCGAGTCGAGGTCGCCGGCTTCCGTGATGTCGAGCGCGTCGCTGAAGCTCTCGCGCACGACGCGCGCGAGGAAGCTGCGCGCCACGGGGTTGTCTTCGACGATCAGTACCTTGATGGACATGCAGTCGGGGCCCTCCGGTCGCGTAGCGTAACCGTTCCGGCGCGCGCGGCCGGTTTCGAGGCGTCGCGCCGGCGGCCGGCCTGCGCGCACGTCAGTCGTTGACCAGCACCAGCTTGCCGCGCACCTCGCGGCTGCCCATGAGGGCATAGGCCTCGCGCAGCGAGGCCATCGGCAGGCGCCGGTCGATCACCGGCTCGACGAGGCCGCGCGCGTGCCACGCCGCCAGCTCGGCGAGCGCCTGCACGTTGCGCTGCGGCTCGCGGCGCACCAGCTCGCCCCAGTAGACGCCGACGATCGACGAGCCCTTGAGCAGCGGCAGGTTCAGCGGCAGCGACGGGATCGATCCCGCCGCGAAGCCGACGACGAGATAACGCCCGCGCCAGGTGACGGAACGGAACGCGGGCTCGGCGAGTTCGCCGCCGACGGGGTCGCAGACGACATCGACGCCGCGGCCGTCGGTCAGGCGCTTGAGCGCGTCGCGCAGGTCCTCGCGCGAGTAGTCGATCGTCGCGTCGGCGCCGATCGAGCGGCACAGCTCGCACTTGGCCGCGCTCGACGCGGCGGCGATGACGCGCGCGCCCAGGGCCTTGCCGACCTGCACCGCGGCGCTGCCGACGCCGCCGGCCGCGCCGAGCACGAGCAGCGTCTCGCCGGCGGCGAGCCGGCCGCGGTCGGCCAATGCATGGTGCGCCGTGCCGTAGGTGAAGATAAACGACGCGCCTTCCTCGAACGTGAAGCCCGCCGGCAGCGGCATCGCCTGGCGCGCATCGATGCAGGCCTTCTCGGCGAAGCCGCCGTGGCTGCCGAACGCGGCGACGGCGTCGCCCGGCTTGAGCAGCTTGACGGCGCTGCCCACCGCGTCGATCGTGCCCGCGAACTCGGCGCCCGGCACGAAGGGCGCCGCCGGCTTGACCTGGTAGCGGCCCTGCACGATCAGCAGATCGGGAAAGTTGAGGCTGGCCGCACGCACCGCGATGCGCACCTCGTGCGGCTGCGGCTCGGGATCGGGCACCTCCTTCCACGCCAGGGCGTCGGGTCCGTCGGTCGTCTCGCACAGCCAGGCCTTCATCGTCGTCGCTCGCTCTCGGGCAGTGGAACGCCGGGACGATGATACGCAGTCGCTGCCTACAATGCCGGCATGCGCATCCTCATCGCCAACGACGACGGCTATCTCGCCCCCGGCCTGGCCGCCCTCGTCGAAGCCTGCAGCGGGCTCGGCGAGCTCGACGTCGTCGCGCCCGAGCAGAACGCCAGCGGCACGTCGAATTCGCTCACGCTCAACCGCCCGCTGTCGGTCTACACCGCCGCCAACGGCTGGCGCTACGTCAACGGCACGCCGTCGGACTGTGTGCACGTCGCGCTGACCGGGCTGCTCGACGCGCGGCCCGATCTCGTCGTCTCGGGCATCAACAACGGCGCCAACATGGGCGACGACACGCTCTATTCGGGCACCGTCGCGGCGGCGATGGAGGGCTTCCTGTTCGGCATCCCGTCGATCGCGTTCTCGCTCGTGAGCAAGGGCTGGGAGCACCTCGACGCGGCGGCGCGCATCGCGCGCAGCGTGATCCAGGACGTGCTCGACGCGCCGCGCGACGGCGGCGCCTTCCTGCTCAACGTCAACATGCCCAACCGCGCCGACGTCGACCTGCGCCCGCGCGTCGTCACGCGGCTCGGCCGCCGGCATGCGAGCGAGCCCGTGATCCGCCAGACCAATCCGCGCGGCGACTTGATGTACTGGATCGGTCCGGCCGGCGACGCGCGCGAGGCCGGCGAGGGCACCGACTTCCACGCCACGGCCAGCGGCTGCGTGTCGATCACGCCGCTGCAGGTCGACCTGACCGACCACGCCGCGCTCGACGACTGGCGCGTTCGCCTGGCGCGCGGCGGCACGCGGTGAGCGACGCGACGAACGGCCTGCAGGGCCGCTCGACGTGCGCGTCGAAGGAGGGGCAGTCATGACATCGCGCCCGCCGCGGTTTCCGTTGTCGCTCGAGCGCATGGCGCGTGGCGGCAGCGCGGCAGGGTCCAAGGCGGCCGCCGCTCCGCGCGCCGGCGACGCCGCGCCGCCGCCGAAGCGCCCGCCCGCCGGCCTCGGCCTCGACACGCAGGCCGTGCGCACGCGCATGGTCGAGCGGCTGCGCGCCGACGGCGCGCGCCACGACGGCGTGCTCGCAGCGATGGCGCAGATGCCGCGCCACCGCTTCGTCGACACGGCGCTCGCCGCGCAGGCCTACGAGGACACGAGCCTGCCGATCGGCCACGGCCAGACGATCTCCAAGCCCTCCGTCGTCGCTCGCATGCTCGAGCTGCTGTTCGACGGCGCCAACGCGCGCGCCGCGCGATCGCTCGGCCGCGTGCTCGAGATCGGCACCGGCTGCGGCTACCAGGCCGCGCTGCTCGCGCGGCTGGCGCGCGAGGTCTATTCCGTCGAGCGCGTCAAGCCGCTGCACGACAAGGCGCGCGAGCACCTCGCGTCGCTGCGCGAGCACCGCATCCGCCTGGTGTATGGCGACGGCCGCCTCGGCCATCCGCCGAATGCGCCGTACGACAGCATCGTCGCCGCCGCCGGCGGCGAGTCGCTGCCGCCGACCTGGCTCGAGCAGCTCGCGCCCGGCGGCCGGCTCGTCGCGCCGATGCACGACGCGCGCGGCGGCGCGCAGGTGCTCACCGTCGTCGATCGCGACGAGCGCGGCGCCTATGCCTGGACGCGTCACGAAGCCGTTCTCTTCGTGCCCCTAAAATCCGGGCTCGATCGAGGGGACCTGCCTTTGTGAAGACGAGTTCGACCACGCAACGCACGCGGCGCACGACGCTGCTGCAGCGCGCCGCGCCGTGGGCCGGCGTGCTGAGCGTCGCCGCGGCGCTCGCCGGCTGCGCCGTGCCGCGCAACCGCGCGCCGATCGAGGAGCGCAATGTCGGCGCCGCGCGTTCCGCCGCGCCGGCAGCGGCGCCGTCGTCGCCGACGGCGCCCGTCGCACCGGGCGGCGCCGTCGCGCTGCCCGTGCCCGCGACGCCCTCCGGCGCCGACCCGACCAAGCCGCCGCCGCCCGGCGCCGAGAACGCCGGCAAGCCCGGCTACTACACCGTCAAGCCCGGTGACACGATGATCCGCATCGGCCTCGAGACGGGGCAGAACTGGAAGGACATCGCACGCTGGAACAGCCTCGACAACCCGAATGTCGTCGAGGTCGGCCAGGTGTTGCGGGTCGTGCCGCCCGGCGCCGACCCGACGCAGGCGAGCGCGCGGCCGGTCACGGCGGCGCGCGTCGAAGCGCGCCCCCTCGACGCGGCGCCACGCAGCGGCGCGCCGGCCAACGGCGCCGCCACGTCGGCGCCGGCCACGACCGTGGCGGCCGCGCCCGCCGCCGCTCTGCCGCCGCCCACGCCGATCGCCACGCTGCCGCCCGCGGTGCGCGGCGACGACGACATCGCCTGGGCCTGGCCGGCCAGCGGCAGCGTGCTCAAGCCGTTCGACGAGACGCACAGCAAGGGGCTGGCGATCTCCGGGCGCAGCGGCGACCCGGTGCTCGCCGCCGCCGATGGCCGCGTCGTATACGCCGGATCGGGGTTGCGTGGCTACGGCAACCTCGTCATCGTCAAGCACAACGCGACATACCTGACCGCCTACGCGCACAATCAGACCCTGCTGGTGAAGGAGGATCAGAACGTGCGCCGTGGCCAGAAGATCGCCGAGATGGGCTCGACCGACGCCGACCGCGTGCAGTTGCACTTCGAGATCCGCAAGCAGGGCAAGCCGGTCGACCCGGCCAAGCTGTTGCCCCAGCGCTGATGCCCACGATGAGGCGCGACGGCCATGGTTGCGAAGCTGCAGCGCGCGTCGGGCCACAACGGCCGCGCGCTGCTGCCGCCGCCGGCGGACCTCGCAGCGCCTCACGACGCGCCGGCTGACGGCATCGAGCTCGCCGGCGACGAGGCGCCCGCGGCGGCGCTGCGCGACGGCGCGCTGGCCGCCGCCGGCGACGGCGAAGTCGGCAACACGCTGCAGGCTTATCTTCGCGAGATCCGCCGCGCGCCGCTGTTGACGCCCGAGCAGGAGTACGAGACGGCGTCGCGCGCGCGCGCCGGCGACTTCGCGGCGCGCCAGGCGATGATCGAGCACAACCTGCGCCTGGTCGTCAGCATCGCCAAGAACTACCTCGGCCGCGGCCTGCCGATGCCGGATCTCATCGAGGAAGGCAACCTCGGCCTGATGCACGCCATCGGCAAGTTCGAGCCCGAGCGGGGTTTCCGCTTCTCGACCTATTCGTCCTGGTGGATCCGCCAGAGCATCGAGCGCGCAATCATGCACCAGGCGCGCCTGGTGCGGCTGCCGGTGCACGTGGTGCGCGAGCTCAACCACGTGCTGAAGGCGCGGCGCGCGCTCGAGGCGGCGTCGGCGCACGACGGCGAGCGGCCGGTGCGCGTCGACGACATCGCGGCGCTGCTGCACCGGCCGGTGCGCGACGTCGCCGAGCTGCTCAAGTTCGCCGAGATGCCGTCCTCGCTCGACGCGCCGCTCGAGCGCGGCGCCGTCGACGGCTCCGACTCGATGCTCGACACGGTGGCCGACGAGGCCGCCACCGACCCGATGTCGTTGACGCTCAGCCACGAGGTCGAGCACCTGCTCGAGCACGGGCTGGGCGAGCTCAACGAGCGCGAGCAGGAGGTGCTGGCCGGGCGCTACGGCCTGCACGACCGCGATCCCGAGACGCTCGAGGTGCTGGCCGAGCGGCTCGGCCTGACGCGCGAGCGCATCCGCCAGATCCAGCAGGAGGCGCTCGGCAAGCTCAAGCGCCGCATGCTGCGCGCCGGCGTCGACCGCGATTCCGTGTTCTGATGCGCGCCGAGGCGGCGCCTTCGCGTGGCGCGCCGCCCCCAACGACCGAGAGCGAAGAGAGCGACCATGTCCTCGTGGCCCGTGCTGGTGTTCGACATCGAGACGATTCCCGACGTGGCGGCGCTGCGCGCCGAGCGCGGCGCCGACCCCGCCCTGAGCGACGCCGAGGTGCACGCCGCCGCCGTCGCCGAGCGCACGGCGGCCGGCCGCAGCGAGCTGCTGCCGCTGCACCTGCAGCGCGTGCTCGCGATCTCGTGCGTGTTCCGCAACGCCGAGGGGCTGCGCGTGCATTCGTTCGTCGACCGCGAGCCCGACGGTCAGTCGCACGAGGGCCGCGTCGTGCAGCAGTTCTATTCGACGATCGAGAAGCACGCGCCGCAGCTCGTGAGCTGGAACGGCGGCGGCTTCGACCTGCCCGTGCTGCACTACCGAGGCCTCAAGCACGGCGTCGTCGCCGGCAAGTACTGGGACCTGGGCGAGGACGACCGCGAGTTCAAGTGGAACAACTACATCTCGCGCTACCACATGCGCCATCTCGACCTGATGGACCTGCTGGCGATGTACCAGCCGCGCGCCGCCGCGCCGCTCGACGCGATGGCGCGGCTGTGCGGCTTCCCGGGCAAGCTCGGCATGGACGGCAGCGCCGTCTGGCCGGCCTATCTCGAGCGGCGCGTGGAGGACGTCCGCCGCTACTGCGAGACCGACGTGATGAACACCTACCTGCTGTACTGCCGTTTCCAGAAGATGCGCGGCGGCTTCACCGAGGCCGAGTACGAGCGCGAGATCGCCTTCGTGCGGCAGACGCTGGCCGCGATCGACGAACCGCACTGGGGCGAGTACCTCGCGGCATGGCCGGGATAATCCCGGCATGACGGACAAGCAATGGCTGCGCGTCGAGTCGCTCGACCTCGACGGGCAGGGAGTGGCGCACGACGGTGCCGGCAAGGTCGTCTTCGTCGAGGGCGCGCTGCCCGGCGAAGAGGTGCAGGTGCAGGTGCAGCGGCGCAAGCCGGCGTGGGAGCAGGGCACGCTCGCGGCGCTGCGGCGCGAGAGCAGCCAGCGCGTCGTGCCGCGCTGCCCGCACTTCGGGCTGCACGCCGGCGCCTGCGGCGGCTGCAAGGTGCAGCACCTGCACGTCGACGCGCAGGTCGCCGTCAAGCAGCGCGCGCTCGAAGACGCGCTGTGGCACGTCGGCAAGGTGAAGCCGGGGCGGGTGCTGCGCCCGCTTGCCGGGCCGGCCTGGGGCTATCGCGAGCGCGCGCGGCTGTCGGTGCGCCACGTCGCCAAGAAGGGGGGCGTGCTGGTGGGCTTTCACGAGCGCAAGTCGAGCTACGTGGCCGACATCCGCGAGTGCCACGTGCTCGCGCCGCGCGTCGCCGCGATGCTCGTGCCCCTGCGCGAACTGGTGGGCGCGATGGCGGTGCGCGACCGCCTGCCGCAGATCGAGGTGGCGGTCGGCGGCGACGTCGTCGTGCTCGTGCTGCGCCACCTCGAGCCGCTGGCCGATGCCGACCGCGCGCGGCTGCGCGACTTCGCCGCCGCGTGGGGTGCGCAGTGGTGGCTGCAGCCGGGCGGGCCGGCGACGGCGCATCCGCTCGACGCCCACGCCGAGCCTCTGGCCTACCGGCTGCCCGAGTTCGGCGTCGAGCTGCACTTCCGGCCGACCGACTTCACGCAGGTCAACGGCGCCGTCAATGCCGTGCTGGTCTCGAAGGCGGTGCGCCTGCTCGACGCGCAGCGCGACGAGCGCGTCATCGACTGGTTCTGCGGCCTCGGCAACTTCACGCTGCCGCTGGCGACGCGCGCTCGCGAGGTGCTCGGCGTCGAAGGCAGCGAGGCGCTCGTCGAGCGCGCGCGCGACAACGCGCGGCGCAACGGGCTCGACGCCCGCGCGACGTTCGCCGTGCGCAACCTGTTCGAGATGACGGCGGCCGATCTCGCCGCCGACGGCGCGGCCGAGCGCTGGCTCGTCGATCCGCCGCGCGAGGGTGCGCTGCGGCTCGCGCAGTGCCTGGTCGAGCTGCAGTCGCAGGGCGGCTGGCAGGCGCCGCGGCGCATCGTCTACGTGAGCTGCAATCCGGCGACGCTGGCGCGCGACGCCGGACTGCTGGTGCACCAGGGCGGCTACGCGCTGAGCGCCGCCGGCGCCGTCAACATGTTTCCGCACACGGCGCACGTAGAGAGCGTCGCCGTCTTCGACCGCAGCGGCTGACGCGGCGCGCGCGCCTGTCCCCGGCCCGACACCCGTCGCCATCGCCGTCCGCGACAATCGCGCGGCGGGATGGAGGGGACACCACCATGCATCACTATCGGGACGATGTCGTCGTCGTCGGCGGCGGTCTGGCCGGCATCGTCGCGGCGCTCGAGCTGCTGTCGGCCGGCTGCGGCGTCACGCTGCTCGACCGCGACGCCGAGGCGCACTTCGGCGGCCTCGCGCGCGAGAGCTTCGGCGGCATCTTTCTCGTCGGCACGCCCGAGCAGCGGCGCAGCGGCATCCGCGACACGCCCGAGCTGGCGCTGCGCGACTGGCTCGCGTTCGGCGAGTTCGGCCGCGATGCCGAGGCCGAGCACTGGCCGCGGCGCTGGGCGGAGGCCTACGTCGCCGGCTGCCTCGACGAGGTCTACGGCTGGCTGCGTGGCCACGGCCTGCGCTTCCTGCCGCTGCCGCTGTGGGTCGAGCGCGGCCAGTACGGCGGCGGCAACGCGGTGCCGCGCTGGCACGTCACCTGGGGCACCGGCCAGGCGCTGGCGACGCGGCTGATCGACGCGCTGCTCGCGCACCCGCGGCGCGCCGCGCTGACGCTGCGCTTCGGCCATCGCGTCGAGGCGCTGCTCGCAGGCGAGGGCGGCGTCGCCGGCTGCCGCGGCGTGCTCGAGGACGGCGGCGCGCCCTTCGAGGCGACGGCGGGCGCGGTGCTCGTCGCCGCCGGCGGCATCAACGGCAGCCTCGAGCGCGTGCGCCGCCACTGGCACGCCGACTGGGGCACGGCGCCGGCGACGCTGCTCAATGGCTCTCATCGCCATGCCGACGGCCGGCTGCACGACGCCGTGGCGGCGATCGGCGGCTGCGTGACGCACCTCGATCGCATGTGGAACTACGCCGCCGGCGTGCACCACTGGCGGCCGCGCAAGACCGCGCACGGCCTGTCGCTCGTGCCGCCGCGCTCGGCGCTGTGGCTGAACTGGCGCGGCGAGCGGTTCGGACCCGAGCCGCTGGTCGGCGGCTTCGACACGCGCGAGTTGGTGACGCGCATCTGCCGCCAGCCGCGTGCCTATTCGTGGCAGCTGCTCAACCGGCGCATCGCGCTCAAGGAGCTCGCCGTCTCGGGCGCCGAGTTCAACCCGTCGGTGCGCGAGGGATCGAAGCTCGGCTTCGTGCGCGATCTGCTGTTCGGCAACCGCTGGCTGGTCGACGAGCTGACGCAGCACTGCCCCGACGTCGTGACGGCGCCGACGCTGCCCGAGCTGGTGCGGCGCATGAATGCGCTGCAGGGCGACGATGCCGTCGAGCTCGACCGCGTGCGCGACGCCGTCGAACGCTACGACGCCGAGATCGATCGCGGGCCGGCCCTGCACAACGACGAGCAGCTTCGCCGTATCGCGCACCTTCGCCGCTGGCGCGGCGACCGCCTGCGCACCTGCCGGTTCCAGAAGATCGTCGATCCCGGCGCGCTGCCGCTGATTGCGATCCGCGAGTTCATCATCAGCCGCAAGACGCTCGGTGGCATCCGGACCGACCTCGACTGCCGCGTGCTCGACGCCGCCGGCGCGCCGATCGCCGGCCTCTATGCCGCGGGCGAGGCGGCCGGCTTCGGCGGCGGCGGCATGAACGGCCTGCGCGGCCTCGAGGGCACCTTCCTCGGCGGCTGCGTCTACGGCGCACGGCGTGCCGCGCGCGCCATCGCCGGCGCGCGGCCTCGGTGAGAAGAAGGAGGAGACGACCATGAAGAAGACGGCGGCCTGGCTGGCGGTGCACGCGCTCGAGCAGCTCGGCATCCGCTACACCTTCGGCATCCCAGGCGTGCACAACACGGAGCTCTACGACGAGCTGAACAACTCGGCGAGCGTGACGCCGGTGCTCGTCACGCACGAGGGCGGCGCGGCCTTCATGGCCGACGGCGTGAGCCGCGCGGCCGCTGGCGAGACGATCGGCGCGCTCGCCATCGTGCCGGCCGCCGGCTTCACGCACGCTGCCAGCGGCATCGGCGAGGCCTTCCTCGACGGCGTGCCGATGCTCGTGCTGAGCGGTGGCATCCGCACCGACACCGGCCGGCGCTACCAGCTGCACGAAATCGACCAGCTCGAGCTGGCGAAGCCGCTGACCAAGGCGGCGTTTCGCGTGCTGCGCCACGAGGACGTCGTGCCGACGATCTTCGAGGCCCATCGCATCGCGACGAGCGGGCTGCCGGGTCCAGTGCTGGTCGAGATCCCCGTCAACCTGCAGCTGTTCCCGGGCGAGGTCGGCGAGCTGCCGCGCTGGACGCCGCCGGCGCCGCCCGCCGCGCCGCCCGCCGACGCGCTGCGCGAGGCGGCGCGCCTCTTGCACGGCGCGCGCCGGCCCGGGCTCTTCGTCGGCTGGGGCGCGCGCGGCGCGATCGACGAGACGATCGACGTCGCCGAGGCGCTGCAGGCGCCGGTCGCCACGACGCTGCAGGGCCTGGCGAGCTTTCCGGGCGACCATCCGCTGCACGCCGGCTTCGGCTTCAGCCCGTCGGCCGTGCCGGCGGCGCGCAACGCCTTCGCCGGCTGCGACGCGCTGCTCGCCGTCGGCGCGCGCTTCGGCGAGATCCCGACCGGCAGTTTCGCGGCGGCGGTGCCGCAGGCGCTGGTGCACGTCGACATCGACCCGCGCGTGTTCGGAGCCAACTATCCGGCGCAGGTCGCGATCGAGGGCGACGCGCGCGTCGTGCTTGCCGCGCTGCGCGACGAGCTGCGCCGACTCGGAGCGCGCCCGGCCGATGCCGCGCTGGCGGCGCAGATCGCGCGCGACAAGCAGGCCTGGCGCGCCGACTGGCGGGCGCACGACAGCGGCGGGCGCGTCAATGCAGCGCGCTTCTTCGACGAGCTGCGCCAGCGCATGCCCGGCGACGCCGTCATGGTGCTCGACGACGGCAACCACACCTTCCTGGCCGCCGAGCTCTACACGCTGCGCCGCGGCGCCCGGCTGCTCACGCCGACCGACTTCAACGCCATGGGCTACGCCGTGCCGGCGGCGATCGGCGCCAAGCTCGCGCAGCCCGACCGCGAAGTGTTCGCCGTCGTCGGCGACGGCTGCTTCATGATGACGTGCATGGAGATCGTCACGGCGGCAGCGCGCGGTCTGGGCGTCGCCTATTTCGTTTTCCGCGACGGCGAGCTGTCGCAGATCGCGCAGGCGCAGCGCATGCCGTACAACCGCACGCCGTGCACCGCGCTCGGCGAGCTCGACCTCGAGGGCGTCGCGCGCGCGACGGGTGCGGTCTACGTGGCGATGCGCAACGACGCCGCCATCGGCGCCGCGATCGACGAGGCGCGCCGCAGCACGGCCGCCGGGCGGCCGGTGATCGTCGACGTGTCGATCGACTACTCGCGCCGCACGGCGTTCACTGCGGGCACGGCGGCGTCGACGTTCCGGCGCTTTCCGCTGTCACAGCGGCTGCGCTTCGCGGCGCGCGCGCTGATGCGCCGGGCGACCGGCTGAAGTGCGTCGCGCGTGGCCATGAAGAACGGGGCCCGCAGGCCCCGTTGCCATGGCGCGCGACGCGTTTACTCGCGCTCGCCGCCGAAGATGCCCAGCAGCGCCAGCAGCGACTGGAACACGTTGTACAGGCTCAGGTAGACGCCCAGCGTGGCGGTGATGTAGTTCGTCTCCTCGCCGTCCTGCACGCGCTTGAGGTCGTGCAGGATGAAGGCCGAGAAGATGCCGATCGCCAGCACGGCGATCGTGATCATCAGCGCGCTCGACTGGATGAAGATGTTCGCCAGGCCCGCCACCAGCAGCATGATGGCGCCGATGAACAGCCACTTGCCCATCGCCGTCAGGTCGCGCTTGATGACGGACGACAGCGCGGCCATGCCGAAGAAGATCAGGCCGGTGCCGGTGAACGCCGTCATGATGAGCCCCGCGCCGTTGGCCAGGCCGAGCACGACGCCGACCAGGCGAGACAGCATCACGCCCATGAAGAACGTGAAGGCGAGCAGCACGGGCACGCCGGCGGCCGAGTTCTTCAGCCGCTCGATCGCGAACATGAAGCCGAAGGCGCCGGCCAGGAACACGATGGCGCCCATGCCCGGCCCCATGCCGCGCACGATGCCGGTCGACACGCCGATCCAGGCGCCCAGCACGGTGGGCAGCATCGACAGCGCCAACAGCCAGTAGGTGTTGCGCAACACGCGGTTGCGTTGCGCCAGGGTGCCGGCACCGGCGTGGACCGGATAGGCAGTCTGCAGGCTCTCGTTCATGAATCCTCCAGTGGACGAAACGGTTCGGGGCGTCTGACTCCGCGCGGCGCATTCTAGTTCCCGCAGGCCGGCGCCACGGCCGCGCGGAATCGACGCAGCGCTTACATTGGGGGCAATTTCCGCACCCGCAAACCCGGAGGCTCTGCCCGCCATGGATCGCAAGCCCTGCCTCACCGCAGACGACGCGCGCCGCATCGCCGGCGCCGCCGAAGCCCATGCGCTGGAGCAGCGCTGGGCCGTCACGATTTCCGTCGTCGACGACGGTGGCCACCTGCTGTGGCTGCAGCGCCTCGACGGCGCGCCGCCGATTTCGGCGCGGATCGCGCCGGCCAAGGCGCGCACCGCGGCGCTCGGGCGGCGCGAGAGCAAGGTCTACGAGGACATGATCAACCAGGGCCGCGTGTCCTTCCTCAGCGCGCCCGGCCTCGAGGGCCTGCTCGAGGGCGGCGTGCCGATCGTCGTCGACGGCCACTGCGTCGGCGCCGTCGGCGTCAGCGGCGTCAAGTCGAGCGAAGACGTGCAGATCGCGCGCGCCGGCATCGCGGCGCTGGGTTGATCGCAAGGCCCTCGAAGACCCGGCGCACCGACGCTGCACGGTGCGCTCCGATATAATTTCGCCCGTTTGATCGCCCCCACTTCGCCCAGCGAAACTCCCCCCGAATCCTCGACCGGACTCATGCCCCGGAGCAGAGCTGGGCGCGCACAACGAACGGAGAATCCGTGCTGCCGCCTCTGTTGCCGAACCGGCCCGTCGCCTTGCTCGCCCTTGCCGATGGCAGCCTGTTCCCAGGCTGGTCGATCGGGGCCCCGGGCCACACGGTCGGCGAAGTCGTATTCAACACGGCGCTCACCGGCTATCAGGAAATCCTCACCGACCCGAGCTACTACAAGCAGATCGTCACGCTGACGTATCCGCACATCGGCAACGTCGGCGTCAACGACGAAGACATCGAGGCGGCGCGCGTGCAGGCCGCCGGCCTCGTCGTCAAGGACCTGCCGATCCTCGAGTCGAACTTCCGCATGACGGCGACGCTGCCGCAATACCTCGCGCGCGAAGGCACGGTGGCGATCGCCGGCATCGACACGCGCAAGCTCACGCGCCACCTGCGAACGCACGGCGCGCAAAACGGCTGCATCGTCGCGCTGCCCGAGGGCGTCGCGCTGACGCCCGGCCAGGCCGACGAGGCCGTCGCGCTGGCGCGCGGCGCGCCGAGCATGGCGGGACTGGACCTCGCGCAGGTCGTCTCGACGAAGCGCGCCTACGAATGGACCGAGACCGCCTGGCGTCTCGGCCGCGGCCACGGCACGCAGCGCTCGCCCGCGCGCCACGTCGTCGCCTACGACTACGGCGTCAAGCGCAACATCCTGCGCCTGCTCGCCGAGCGCGGCTGCCGCATCAGCGTCGTGCCGGCGCGCACGCCGGCCGCCGACGTGCTCGCGATGAAGCCCGACGGGCTGTTCCTCAGCAGCGGCCCGGGTGACCCCGAGCCCTGCGGCTACGCGATCGCCGCCACGCGCGAGATCGTCGAGACCCGCCTGCCGACCTTCGGCATCTGCCTCGGCCACCAGCTGCTCGCGCTAGCGTCGGGCGCCAGAACGTTCAAGATGAAGTTCGGCCACCACGGCGCCAACCATCCCGTCAAGGACCTCGACACAGGCCGCGTCAGCATCACGAGCCAGAACCACGGCTTCGCGGTCGACGCGGCGACGCTGCCGGCCAACCTGCGGCCGACCCATGTGAGCCTGTTCGACGGCACGCTGCAGGGGCTGGCGCGCACCGATCGGCCGGCGTTCTGCTTCCAGGGCCACCCCGAGGCCAGCCCCGGGCCGCACGACATCGGCTACCTCTTCGATCGCTTCGTGGCGCTGATGGAGAAACACTGAGATGCCCAAGCGCACCGATCTGAAATCGATCCTGATCATCGGCGCCGGCCCGATCGTCATCGGCCAGGCCTGCGAGTTCGACTACTCGGGCGCGCAGGCGTGCAAGGCGCTGCGCGAAGAGGGCTACCGCGTCATCCTCGTCAACAGCAACCCGGCGACGATCATGACGGACCCCGAGATGGCCGACGTGACGTACATCGAGCCGATCACCTGGCAGGTCGTCGAGAAGATCATCGCCGCCGAGCACCCCGACGCCATCCTGCCGACGATGGGCGGCCAGACGGCGCTGAACTGCGCGCTCGACCTGCACCGCCACGGCGTGCTTGCCAAGTACGGCGTCGAGATGATCGGCGCCAACGAGCGCGCGATCGAGAAGGCCGAGGACCGCCTGCAGTTCAAGGACGCGATGACGAAGATCGGCCTCGAGTCGGCGCGCTCGGGCATCGCACACACGATGGACGAGGCGCTCGAGGTGCAGCGGCGCATCGCCGGCGAGACCGGCAGCGCGGGCTTTCCGATGGTGATCCGTCCGAGCTTCACGCTCGGCGGCACGGGCGGCGGCATCGCCTACAACCCCGACGAGTTCGAGGAGATCTGCAAGCGCGGGCTCGACCTGTCGCCGACCAACGAGCTGCTCATCGAGGAGTCGCTGATCGGCTGGAAAGAGTTCGAGATGGAGGTCGTGCGCGACAAGGCCGACAACTGCATCATCGTGTGCTCGATCGAGAACCTCGACCCGATGGGCGTGCACACCGGCGACTCGATCACCGTCGCGCCGGCGCAGACGCTGACCGACAAGGAATACCAGCTGATGCGCGACGCGTCGATCGCCATCCTGCGCGAGATCGGCGTCGACACCGGCGGCTCCAACGTGCAGTTCTCGATCAACCCCGACAACGGTCGCATGGTCGTCATCGAGATGAATCCGCGCGTCAGCCGCAGCTCGGCGCTGGCGTCGAAGGCGACGGGCTTCCCGATCGCCAAGGTGGCCGCCAAGCTGGCCGTCGGCTACACGCTCGACGAGCTGCGCAACGACATCACGGGCGGCGCGACGCCGGCGAGCTTCGAGCCGAGCATCGACTACGTCGTCACCAAGATCCCGCGCTTCGC
Source organism: Burkholderiaceae bacterium (assembly GCA_048500255.1). Classification (GTDB taxonomy): domain Bacteria; phylum Pseudomonadota; class Gammaproteobacteria; order Burkholderiales; family Burkholderiaceae_C; genus JAMHWF01. Next base: position 69,084 of record JASNYH010000001.1, read on the forward strand.
GTTCGAGAAGTTCCCGGCCGCCGATTCGCGCCTGACGACGCAGATGAAGTCGGTCGGTGAAGTGATGGCCATCGGCCGCACCTTCCAGGAGAGCTTCCAGAAGGCGCTGCGCGGCCTCGAGACGGGTATCGACGGGCTGACGGAGCGCAGCCGCGACCGCGAGGAGATCGTGCAGGAGATCGGCGAGCCCGGCCCCGAGCGCATCCTCTACGTGGCCGACGCCTTGCGCGCCGGCATGACGCTGCGCGAGGTGTTCGAGGAGACGGCGATCGACCCGTGGTTCCTTGCGCAGATCGAGGACATCGTGCGCACCGAGCAGCGCGTGCGCGGCCGCGACGTCGAGCAGCTGAGCGCCGACGAGCTGCGCTGGCTCAAGGCCAAGGGCTTTTCCGACCGCCGCCTGGCCACGCTGCTCGGCACGCACCAGCATGCAGTGCGCGAGCGTCGCCACGCGCTGAACGTGCGGCCCGTCTACAAGCGCGTCGACACCTGCGCCGCCGAGTTCGCGACGCAGACGGCCTACATGTATTCGACCTACGACGAGGAGTGCGAGGCCCAGCCGACGAGCGCGAAGAAGATCATGGTGCTGGGCGGCGGGCCCAACCGCATCGGCCAGGGCATCGAGTTCGACTACTGCTGCGTCCACGCCGCCTACGCGATGCGCGAGGACGGCTACGAGACCATCATGGTCAACTGCAACCCCGAGACGGTGTCGACCGACTACGACACCTCGGACCGCCTCTACTTCGAGCCCGTCACGCTCGAAGACGTGCTCGAAATCGTCGACAAGGAAAAGCCCGTCGGCGTCATCGTGCAGTACGGCGGCCAGACGCCGCTCAAGCTGGCGCTCGACCTCGAGCGCGCCGGCGTGCCCATCGTCGGCACGACGCCCGACTCGATCGACATCGCCGAGGACCGCGAGCGCTTTCAGCAGCTGCTGCACACGCTCGGGCTGAAGCAGCCGCCGAACCGCACGGCGCGCACCGAGGAGCAGGCGCTCGCGCTGGCGCAGGAGATCGGCTATCCGCTCGTCGTGCGCCCGAGCTACGTGCTCGGCGGCCGAGCGATGGAGATCGTGCACGGCGACAAGGACCTCGAGCGCTACATGCGCGAGGCCGTCAAGGTCAGCGAGAAGTCGCCGGTGCTGCTCGATCGCTTCCTCGACGACGCGATCGAGGTCGACGTCGACTGCATCGCCGACGGCGACGCGGTGATGATCGGCGGCATCATGGAGCACGTCGAGCAGGCGGGCATCCACTCGGGCGACTCGGCCTGCTCGCTGCCGCCGTACTCGCTGTCAAAGGCGCTGCAGGACGAGATGCGTCGCCAGACCACGGCGATGGCCCGGGCGCTCAAGGTCGTCGGCCTGATGAACGTGCAGTTCGCCGTGCAGCGCGAGGGCGATGCCGACGTCGTCTACGTGCTCGAAGTCAACCCGCGCGCGTCGCGCACCGTGCCCTTCGTCTCCAAGGCGACGGGCCAGCCGCTGGCCAAGATCGCGGCGCGCTGCATGGTGGGCCGCAAGCTCGCCGATCAATCGGGCGTGAAGGGCGAGGTGATCCCACCGTACTTCAGTGTCAAGGAGGCGGTGTTCCCGTTCAACAAGTTCCCCGGCGTCGACCCCATCCTCGGCCCCGAGATGCGATCGACGGGGGAAGTGATGGGCGCCGGCCGCAGCTTCGGCGAGGCCATGCTCAAGAGCCAGCTCGGCGCCGGCTCGCGGCTGCCGAGCAAGGGCACGGTGTGCATCACGGTGAAGGACGCCGACAAGGCGCGCGCCGTCGTCGTCGCCCGCGACCTGCACGCGCTCGGCTTCGGCCTCGTCGCGACCAAGGGCACGGCCGCCGCGATCGCCGCCGCCGGCGTGCCGGTGAAGGCCGTCAACAAGGTCAAGGACGGGCGGCCGCACATCGTCGACATGCTCAAGGCCGGCGAGATCCAGCTCGTCTTCACGACGGTCGACGAGACGCGCGCGGCGATCGCCGACTCGCGCCACATCCGCCAGGCGGCGCTCGCCAGCCGCATCACCTACTACACGAGCATGGCGGGCTGCGAGGCCGCGGTGCAGGGCATGCAGCACCAGGCCGATCTCGCGGTCCTGCCGCTGCAGCAGCTGCACGCGCAACTGCACTAAACTGGCCTCGACGACGGCGCCGCCGGTGGCCCGCAGCAGGGCGATGGCGGCGCTGCCTTTTTTCGAGCCCGCCGATCACGATTCCAAGCAAGGTTCAGCACATGCCCACGATTCCCCTCACCAAGCGCGGCGCCGAGAAGCTCAGGGAGGAGCTGCAGCGCCTGAAGTCGGTCGAGCGCCACGCCGTGATCACGGCCATCGCCGAGGCGCGCGCCCAGGGCGATCTGTCGGAGAACGCCGAGTACGAGGCCGCCAAGGACAAGCAGGGCTTCATCGAAGGCCGCATCCTCGAGCTCGAGAACAAGCTCGCCGCGGCGCAGGTGATCGACCCGGCGACGCTCGACGCAGGCGGCCGCGTCGTGTTCGGCTCGACCGTCGACCTCGAAGAGGAGTCGGGCAGCGAAGTCACCTACCAGATCGTCGGCGACGACGAGGCCGACTTGAAGCAGGGCCTGATCTCGATCTCGTCGCCGATCGCGCGCGCGCTGATCGGCAAGGAGGCGGGCGACGAGGCCGAGGTGCAGGCGCCCGGCGGCATCAAGCGCTACGAGATCGTCGAGGTGCGCTACGTCTGAGCCCGGCGGCGTGGCGGCACGCCTGCGCGGCTGGCTCGCGGGCCTGTGGGCCGGCGCGCTGCTGGCAATCGCGCTGATCGCGGCGCCGGCGGCGTTCGCCGTGCTCGAGCGGGCGCAGGCCGGGCGCGTCGCGGCGCGGCTGTTCGAGGTCGAGGCCCATCTCAGCCTGGCGCTGGCGGTGGCGCTCGTGCTGCTCGAGCGACGCCTGCCGGCGGCGGCCGGGCGCTCGCGCTTCAGCGTCGAGCTCGGCCTGGCGCTGGGCGCGCTGGCCTGCACCGTGGCGGGGTACTTCGCGCTGCAGCCGCTGATGGTGCAGGCGCGCGCCGGCAGCGGCGCCTGGACGTTCGCACAGCTGCACGCCCTGTCGAGCGTCCTCTACGCCGCCAAGGCGGTGTTCGTGCTGGTGCTGGCGTGGCGCACGGCGGGCGTGAAGCCGGCGCGGGACGGGGCGGTCAGCCGGCCGCCGTCTTCTTGACGCTCGTCGCGCGCTTGCGGGCGCGCTTGACCGTTCCGCCGGCGGCGATGCGCTGGTTGCCGAGCACGCGCAGCTTCTTGACTTGCGGCCGATGATTGCCGCTCTTCGAGAACTTGACGATCTTGACGACGCGCGGGCCGGCGCCGCGATCTTCGCGCTCGGCCGGCGGCTTGGCCGGGATCGGGCGCCACAGCACGAGGATCTTGCCGATGTGCTGCACCGGCGCGGCGCCGAGCTCGTCGGCCAGGCGCTCGAGCAGCGCCTCGCGCTCGGCGCGGTCGTCGCCGTGCACGCGCACCTTGACCAGGCCGTGCGCCTTCAGCGCGGCGTCGATCTCGGCGCACACGGGCGGCGTCAGTCCCTGGGCGCCGATGCTGGCCACCGGCTCGAGGTGATGGGCATCGGCGCGCTTGGCCTTGCGCTCGGCGGGAGTCAGGAAGAAGGCGGTCATCGGCCTATTATCGACGCGACATGAAGGTCAAGACGAAGAGCAAGAAGGTCAACAAGGCCTGGCTGCACGATCACCTGACGGACCCCTACGTCAGGCTGGCCCAGAAGGAGGGCTATCGCGCCCGCGCGGCCTACAAGTTGAAGGAGATCGACGAGGCGCTCGGCCTGATCCGCCCCGGCCAGCTCGTCGTCGACCTCGGCGCGGCGCCGGGCGCCTGGAGCCAGTACCTGCGCCGCCGTTTCGCCGCCGGGCGGGGCGGCGGCGGCACCGTCGTCGCGCTCGACGTGTTGCCGATGGAGCCGATCGAGGCTGTCGAGTTCCTCCAGGGCGACGTGCGCGACGAGGCGGTGCAGGCGCGTCTGGCGGCGGCCGTCGGCGATCGGCCGGTCGACGTCGTCGTCTCCGACATGGCGCCCAACCTGTCGGGCATCGCGGCGTCGGACGCCGCGCGCATCGCCGACCTGGTCGAGACGGCGATCGAGTTCGCCGTCGCCCACCTGGCGCCCGGCGGCGCGCTGGTCTGCAAGGTGTTCCACGGCAGCGGCTACAGCCAGCTCGTCGAGCGCTTCAAGCGCGAATTCCGCGTCGTCAAGGCGATCAAGCCGGCGGCGTCGCGCGGCCGTTCGGCCGAAACCTTTCTGGTCGGCATCGGTCTGAAACAGGGGCGAGCGTAACCGCGCGAAACGCCGCTCAAGGCAACGCCCGCACTGCGGGATCGACCTCTTGACTCGACTAGAATCGTCCCTACTTGTGCCTCTGGCGCAGCGCGCCTCCGGTGCCTCACCGCCCCGGAGGTCTGTGGATCGGAAGAAGGAGCCGCGGTGAACAATCAATGGTTCTCGAAAGTGGCGGTCTGGCTGGTGATCGCCCTCGTGCTGTTCACCGTGTTCAAGCAGTTCGACCGAGGGGCTGTCCAAGGGTCGCAGATTGCCTACTCCGACTTCCTCGAGGAGGTGCGCAACAAGCGCGTCAAGGCCGTCACGTTGCAGGAGGGCCCGTCGGGCACCGAAATCGTCGCCACGACGACGGACGACAAGCGCCTGCGCAGCACTGCCACCTACCTCGATCGCGGCCTCGTCGGCGACCTGATCAACAACAACGTCAAGTTCGACGTCAAGCCGCGCGAGGAGCCGTCGATCCTGATGAGCATCCTCGTCAGCTGGGGGCCGATGCTGCTGCTGATCGGCGTGTGGATCTACTTCATGCGCCAGATGCAGGGCGGCGGCAAGGGCGGCGCGTTCAGCTTCGGCAAGAGCAAGGCGCGCATGCTCGACGAGGCCAACAACACGACCACCTTCCAGGACGTCGCCGGCTGCGACGAGGCCAAGGAAGAGGTCAAGGAGCTGGTCGACTTCCTCAAGGATCCGCAGAAGTTCCAGAAGCTCGGCGGGCGCATCCCGCGCGGCGTGCTGCTCGTCGGCCCGCCGGGTACCGGCAAGACGCTGCTCGCCAAGGCGATCGCCGGCGAGGCCAAGGTGCCGTTCTTCTCCATCTCGGGCTCCGACTTCGTCGAGATGTTCGTCGGCGTCGGTGCGGCGCGCGTGCGCGACATGTTCGAGCAGGCCAAGAAGAGCGCGCCGTGCATCATCTTCATCGACGAGATCGACGCCGTCGGCCGCCACCGTGGCGCAGGCCTGGGCGGCGGCAACGACGAGCGCGAGCAGACGCTCAACCAGATGCTCGTCGAGATGGACGGCTTCGAGACCAACGTCGGCGTCATCGTGATGGCGGCGACCAACCGGCCCGACATCCTCGACCCGGCGCTGCTGCGCCCGGGCCGCTTCGACCGCCAGGTCTACGTGACGCTGCCCGACGTGCGGGGCCGCGAGCAGATCCTCAACGTGCACATGCGCAAGGTGCCGATCGGCCAGGACATCCGCGCCGACATCCTGGCGCGCGGCACGCCGGGCTTCTCGGGCGCCGACCTCGCCAACCTGGTCAACGAAGCCGCGCTGTTCGCGGCGCGCCGCAATGCGCGTGTCGTCGACATGCAGGACTTCGAGCGCGCCAAGGACAAGATCATGATGGGCCCCGAGCGCAAGTCGATGGTCATGCCCGAGGAGGAGCGCCGCAACACGGCCTACCACGAGTCGGGGCACGCCCTCGTCGCGCGCCTGCTGCCCAAGACGGATCCGGTGCACAAGGTGACGGTGATCCCGCGGGGCCGCGCGCTCGGCGTGACGATGCAGCTGCCCGAGACCGACCGCTACAGCATGGACAAGGAGCGCATGCTGTCGACGATCAGCGTGCTGTTCGGCGGGCGCATCGCCGAAGAAGTGTTCATGAACCAGATGACCACCGGCGCGAGCAACGATTTCGAGCGCGCGACGCAGATCGCGCGCGACATGGTCACGCGCTACGGCATGACGGACGAGCTCGGGCCGATGGTCTACGCCGAGAACGAAGGCGAGGTCTTCCTCGGTCGCTCGGTGACCAAGCAGGTCAACGTCTCGGAAGAGACGATGCAGAAGGTCGACCAGCAGATCCGCCGCATCATCGACGAGCAGTACGCCGCCGCGCGCAGGCTGATCGAGGACAACAAGGACAAGATGCACGCGATGGCTGCGGCGCTGCTCGAGTGGGAGACGATCGACAGCGATCAGATCGACGACATCATGGCCGGCAAGCCGCCGCGCCCGCCCAAGGACTGGACACCGCCCGCGTCCAGGCCCGGTGGTACGACGCCGCCGGTCAGCACCGACGGCGCACCGGCCGCAGCCTGACGCGACCCATCGCTCGCCATCACCACGGCACGGGGCTTCGGCCCCGTGTCTTTTTGTATCGTTCGCACCATGTACTGGCAGACCGCGCAACACCGCATCGACCTGTCGCGGCCGCGCGTGATGGGCATCGTCAACGTCACGCCCGATTCGTTCTCCGACGGCGGGCGCCACGACGATGCCGCCGCGGCGCTGGCGCACTGCGAGCGGCTCGTCGCCGAGGGCGCCGACATCCTCGACATCGGCGGCGAGTCGACGCGCCCGGGCGCCGCGCCGGTTTCCATCGACGAGGAATTGCGCCGCGTGCTGCCCGTGATCCGCGGCGCGCGGGCGCTCGGCGTGCCGCTGTCGATCGACACGCTCAAGCCCGAGGTGATGCGCGCCGCGCTCGACGCCGGCGCCGACATCGTCAACGACGTCGAGGCGCTGCGCCGCCCCGGCGCGCTCGACGCCGTGGCCGCGCATCCGCAGGCCGGCGTGTGCCTGATGCACATGCACGGCGAGCCGCGCACGATGCAGGCGGCGCCGCCGCGCTACGGCGACGTCGTCGCCGCGGTGGCGGCCTTCCTCGCCGCGCGCTGCGCCGCCGTGCAGGAGTGCGGCGTCGCCGCCGAGCGCATCGTCGTCGACCCGGGCATCGGCTTCGGCAAGACGGTGGAGCACAACGTCGAGCTGCTGCGCCGCCAGCACGAGCTGCTCGCGCTCGGCCGGCCGCTGCTCGTCGGCTGGTCGCGCAAGTCGACGCTGGGCGCGCTGACCGGCCGGCCCGTCGGCGAACGCGTCGCCGCCAGCGTCGCCGCGGCGCTCGCCGCCGTGCAGCGTGGCGCGTCGATCGTGCGCGTGCACGACGTCGCACCGACGGTCGATGCCCTCCGCGTGTGGGGAGCGGCCGGCCTCGGACCCGCTGGCACAATCGCGCCTGCAGCGGGAGCGACGACGCCACGATGAGCAGAACCTATTTCGGCACCGACGGCATCCGGGGCACGGTCGGCCATGCGCCGATCACGCCCGACTTCATGCTGCGCCTCGGCCACGCCGTCGGCCGCGTGCTGCGCCGCTCGGTGCAGCGGCCGACGGTGCTGATCGGCAAGGACACGCGCATCTCGGGCTACATGATCGAGTCGTCGCTCGAGGCCGGCTTCGCGTCGGCGGGCGTCGACGTGATGATGACGGGCCCGCTGCCGACGCCGGGCGTTGCCTACCTTACGCGCGCGCTGCGCCTGGACCTCGGCCTGGTGATCAGCGCCTCGCACAATCCGTATCCCGACAACGGCGTCAAGTTCTTCTCGGCGCGCGGCGAGAAGCTGCCCGACTCATGGGAGCAGCAGGTCGAGGCGGCGCTCGCCGAGCCTGCGCAGTGGGTCGACTCGGCCTCGCTCGGCAAGGTGCGTCGCATCGACGACGCGCGCGGGCGCTATGTCGAGTTCTGCAAGAGCACCTTCGGCAACGACTTGTCGCTCAAGGGGCTGAAGATCGTCGTCGATGCGGCGCACGGCGCGGCCTATCACGTCGCGCCCGACGTGTTCCACGAGCTCGGCGCGCAGGTCGAGACGATCGGCTGCGCGCCCGACGGGCTGAACATCAACGACGGTGTCGGCGCCACTGCGCCGGCCGCGCTGATGCGCGCCGTCGCCGAGCGCGGCGCCGACTACGGCGTTGCCCTCGACGGCGACGCCGACCGCGTGCAGATCGTCGACCGCGCCGGCCGCCTCTACAACGGCGACGAGCTGCTGTACGTCGTCGTCGTCGACCGTCTAGGGCAAGGCCAGCGCGTGCCCGGCGTCGTCGGCACCCTGATGACGAACATGGCGGTCGAACTGGCGTTCAAGGAGCGCGACGTCCCGTTCGTGCGGGCCAAGGTCGGCGACCGCTACGTGCTCGAGGAGCTGGTCGCGCGCGGCTGGCAGCTCGGCGGCGAGGGCTCGGGCCACCTGATCGCGCTCGACCGCCACACCACGGGCGACGGCATCGTCAGTGCGCTGCAGGTGCTGCACGCCGTGTGCCGCAGCGGCCGGCAGCTCGCCGAGCAGCTCGACGGCGTGGCGCTGTTCCCGCAGACGCTGCTCAACGTGCGCCTGCAGCCCGGCCACGACTGGCGCGCCAATGCGCGCCTGGCCGACGAGCAGCTTGCCGTGACGGCCGAGCTGGGCGGGCGCGGCCGTGTGCTGATCCGACCGTCGGGCACCGAGCCGCTGCTGCGCGTGATGGTCGAGGCCGACGATGCCGCCCGCGCCGAGCGCTGCGCCCAGCGGCTGGCGGCGGCGGCGGCGGCGGCGCGCGGCTGACCGTCATTTCGCCGTCACCGCCGTGTCACGCAACCTTCACACGGCTTTCCTACAGTGGCGGGCGTTCCCGCAGCCACTGCTCCGAAAGGAAAGCCCATGTCCAGGTTCTCGAAGCTCCCGCTGATCGCCGCCGCAGCCATCGCGATGCCGCTCGCCGCGCAGGCGCAGGTCATCAAGATCGACGGCTCGTCCACCGTCTACCCGATCACGGAAGGCGTGGCGGAGGACTTCCAGAAGATGAAGAAGAACGCCATCAAGGTGACCGTCGGCATCTCGGGCACGGGCGGCGGATTCAAGAAGTTCTGCCGCGGCGAGATCGACATCCAGGACGCGTCGCGCCCCATCCTCGAGAAGGAGATGGCCGACTGCCGGGCGGCGGGGATCGAGTACGTCGAGCTGCCGGTGGCGTTCGACGCGCTGACCGTCGTGATGAACCCCAGGAACACGTTCCTCAAGTCGATCACGGTCGACGAGCTGAAGAAGATGTGGGAGCCGGCCGCGCAGGGCAAGGTCACGCGCTGGAACCAGGTCAACCCGGCATGGCCGGATGCGCCGATCAAGCTGTTCGGCGCCGGCTCCGACTCGGGCACGTTCGACTACTTCACCGAGGCGATCAACGGCAAGTCGAAAGCCAGCCGCGGCGACTTCACGGCTTCCGAAGACGACAACGTGCTCGTGCAGGGCGTGGCCCAGGACGTCAACGCGATCGGCTACTTCGGCTTCGCGTACTACGCCGAGAATCAGCAGCGCCTGAAGGCGGTTCCGATCGTCGAGAAGGCGGGCAAGCCGCCCGTGGCGCCGAGCGAGGCCGCGGTGCTCGACGGCTCCTACCAGCCGCTGTCGCGCCCGATCTTCATCTACGTCAACCTGAAGTCGCTGGGCAAGCCCGAGGTCCGGGAGTTTTCGGAGTACTACATGAAGAACGCAGCGACGATCGCCAAGGAAGTGAAGTACGTGCCTCTGCCCGCCAAGGCCTACGCTGTCGGCCTCGAGCACATCGCCAAGGGCAAGAAGGGCACGGTGTTCGGCGGCAAGAACGAGGTCGGCGTGCGCATCGACGACCTGCTGGCCCGCGAAGCCAAGCTCTGACCTTCTTCGACGTCCTCGTGCCCCGCTGCCCGCCCCGGCAGCGGGGCATTGTTCCGACACGGCGGGCGACGCGCACCGGGATCGGTGCGGCGGGCGGGGTGAGCGCGGAGGCCTCCTAGAATGACTGTCACATCCACCACTCCGCAGCGGATCCCGATGAGCGAGCAGGCGTTGACGGGTGAGGCGCGACTGGCGCAGATGGCGCGCACGAAGGCGCGACGCAAGCGGCGGGAGAAGCTCATCGAGTTCGCGCTTCTGCTGGCGGCCTGCGTGTCGGTGTTCACCACGGTGGGCATCGTCTACGTGCTGGTCAAGGAATCGCTGGTCTTCTTCAGCCACGTGCCGGTCTGGACCTTCCTGACCGATACGCAATGGACGCCACTGTTCTCGGACGCCCACTTCGGCATCACGGTGCTGCTGTCGGGCACGCTGACGAGCTCGGCCGTTGCGCTGGCCGTCGCGATCCCGCTGGGCACGATCATCGCGATCTACCTGTCGGAGTTCGCAGGCCACAGGACGCGCGAGACGCTCAAGCCGGTGCTCGAACTGCTGTCGGGCGTGCCGACGATCATCTACGGCTACTTCGCTCTGCTGTTCGTGACGCCGCTGCTGCGGCGGGTCTTCCCGGAGCTGCCCGGGTTCAACGTGCTGTCGGCCGGTCTGGTGATGGGCGTGATGATCATTCCCTACGTGTCCTCGCTGTCGGAAGACGCAATGCGTGCCGTGCCGATGAGCCTGCGCGAAGGCTCCTACGCCATGGGAGCCACACGCTTTCAGACGGCGGTCAAGGTCGTCGTGCCGGCAGCGCTCTCGGGCATCGCATCGGCCTACATCCTCGGCATCTCGCGGGCGGTGGGCGAGACGATGATCCTTGCCGTCGCAGCCGGCATGCAACCCAGCCTGACGTTCAACCCGATGGAGCCGGCAGCGACGATCACCTCGTACATCGTGCAGGTGGCGCTGGGCGACCTGCCGCACGGCTCGGTGGGCTATCAGACGATCTTCGCCGCCGGCCTGACGCTGATGCTGCTGACGCTGTTCTTCAACCTGGTCGGCTACTGGATGCGCCGCAAGTTCCGGGAGGCCTACTGATGGTCGGCACCAAGCCGCTGGGCACGCAGCAGCTGCGTGCGCTGATCCGAAAGCACAAGCGCCTGGACGCGTTGTTCGGCGTGCTCGGGCTGCTTGCGCTGATGGTGGGCGTGTTGACGCTCGCCGCGCTGTTCGCCGGGATGGCGATCGACGGCATTCCGCGCCTGACCGGCGATTTCTTCACCAGCTTCCCCTCGCGTCGCGCCGGTCAAGCCGGGATCCTGTCGGCCTGGGTCGGCTCGATCCTGGTCATGCTCGTGACCGCCGTGTTCGCCGTGCCGGTGGGAATCTACGGCGCGATCTACCTCGAGGAGTATGCGAAGAAGAGCTGGTTCACCGACGTCATCGAGATCAACATCACCAATCTTGCCGGCGTGCCGTCGATCGTCTACGGGTTGCTGGCGCTGGGGCTGTTCGTCTACACCTTCGGCTTCGGCCAGAGCATCCTTTCGGCAGGCCTGACACTCGCGCTGCTGATCCTGCCGATCGTGATCGTGACGACGCGCGAGGCGCTGCGGGCCATCCCTCAGCACATCCGCGAGGGCGCCTATGCGTGCGGTGCGTCGCAGTGGCAGGTGGTGCACGACCACCTCCTGCCCTACGGCATGCCCGGCATCCTGACCGGCGTGATCATCGGCATGGCGCGAGCGATCGGCGAGACGGCGCCGATCATCACGATCGGTGCCTTGACGTTCATCGCCTTCCTGCCGCCGTTGCCCTTCACGGGCGACCCACCGGCGGGTGCGCTCGACTGGCTGTTCTCGCCGTTCACGGTGATGCCGATCCAGATCTTCAATTGGACGTCTCGCCCGGATCCGGCCTTCCATCAGAACGCAGCGGCGGCGAGCTTCGTGCTCGTGTTCATGACGCTGGGCATGAACGGCCTGGCCATCTGGCTGCGCTACCGCCTGCGCAAGAACATCAAGTGGTAATCGAACCGGGATCACGATGACTTCTTCCTGCACGATCACGTTGCCGACCCATGCGCCGCCGCTGAAGGCCGAGTCGAAGGGGCTGGACTTCTACTACGGCGATTTCAAGGCGCTCAAGCGCGTCTCGATGCCGGTGTACGAACACAGGGTCACGGCGCTGATCGGGCCGTCGGGGTGCGGCAAGTCGACCTTCCTGCGCTGCTTCAATCGCATGCACGACCTCTATCCGGGCAATCGGTACGACGGGTCGATCCATCTGCTGCCCGACGCGGTCAACGTGCTCGATGCGAGCGTCGATCCGATCGAGGTGCGCATGCGCATCTCGATGGTGTTCCAGAAGCCCAACCCTTTCCCGAAGTCGATCTACGAGAACGTCGCCTACGGACTGCGGGTGCGCGGGGAGAAGTCGCGCAGCTATATCGAGGACAAGGTCGAGGCCGCGCTCAAGGCCGGGGCGATCTGGGAGGAGGTCAAGGACCGTCTCGACGAGGTTGCGACCAACCTTTCGGGCGGACAGCAGCAGCGGCTGTGCATCGCGAGGGCGCTGGCGACGGATCCCGAGATCCTGCTGTTCGACGAGCCGACATCGGCGCTCGATCCGATCGCCACGGGCAGCATCGAGGAGCTGATCAACGAGCTCAAGGGCAAGGTGTCGATCCTGATCGTCACGCACAACATGCAGCAGGCTGCTCGCGTGTCGGACTTCGTGGGTTACATGTACCTCGGTGAGATGATCGAATTCGGCGAGACGGCGGAGATCTTCATGAAGCCCAAACGCAAGGAGACCGAGGACTACATCACAGGCAGGTTCGGCTGAAGACCCGGAGTTCATCATGAGCGACAAGCATCTTTCGACTCAATTCGACGCCGAGCTCAGCGGGATCTCGACGCGTGTGCTCGAAATGGGCGGCCTGGTCGAGTCCCAGGTGGCGCAGTCGGTCTACGCGCTGGCCAACTTCAGCGGCGAAACGGCCACGCAGGTCCTCAAGCAGGAGGAGCAGGTCAACGCGATGGAAGTCGAGATCGATCGCGATCTGTCGACGATCATCGCGCGGCGCCAGCCGACGGCGCGCGACCTGCGGCTGCTGATCGCCGTGTCGAAGACGATCGCCAACCTCGAGCGCGTCGGCGACGAGGCGGCGCGCATCGCGCGCACCGTGCAGCGGCTGCTCAACGCCGGCGTGTCGAGCCGCCTGCGCCTGCCGGTGGCCGACCTGACCTTCGAGGCCGATCTGGCGATCGCCCAGCTGCGCAAGGCGCTCGACGCCTTCGCGCGGCTGGACACCGCCAGGGCGCTCGAGGTGCTCAAGCAGGACGACCTGATCGACCGCGAGTTCGACGGCCTGCTGCGCAAGCTGATCACCTACATGATGGAAGACCCGCGCACCATCTCGGCGAGCATCGACCTCGTGTTCGTCGCCAAGGCGATCGAGCGCGTCGGCGATCACGCCAAGAACCTCGCCGAAGTCATCATCTACATCGTCAAGGGAACCGACGTGCGGCACAACACCGTCGAGACGGTCGAGTCGTTGGTGCGATGACGGTGCGCAGGAGAATCTGACGATGAGTCGGGTGCTTGTGGTGGAAGACGAGTCGGCGATCGCCGAGCTGGTGGCGATCAACCTGCGCCATGCCGGCCACGAAGTCGTCATCGCGCAGACAGCCGATCAGGCGCAGCGCGACGTCGACGCTGTACTGCCCGACCTGGTGCTGCTCGACTGGATGCTGCCGGGCGAGTCGGGGCTCGCACTGGCGCGTCGCTGGCGCTCGCAAGCACGCACCCGCGAGCTGCCGATCATCATGCTGACGGCGCGCGCCGACGAAGCCGACAAGGTCGGCGGGCTCGACGCCGGCGCCGACGACTACCTCACCAAGCCGTTCTCGACCAACGAGCTGATGGCGCGCATCCGAGCGCTGCTGCGCCGCAAGGCGCCCGAGGCGCTCGATGCCGCCGTCGAAGTGGCCGGGCTGCGGCTCGATCCGGCGACCCGGCGCGTGACGCGTCGGCTGCCGGGCGGCGGCGACGTCGAGATCAAGCTCGGCCCGACGGAGTTCCGGCTCCTGCACTTCCTTCTGACGCACCCCGAACGCGTGCACAGCCGCGCCCAATTGCTCGACCGCGTCTGGGGCGACCACGTCTTCATCGAGGAGCGCACGGTCGACGTGCACGTCAAGCGGCTGCGCGAGGCGCTGGCGCCGGCCGCCTGCTCGCAGATGATCGAGACGGTGCGCGGTGCCGGATACCGGCTGACGCAGCACGCGCAGGCGCTGTCGGCCTGACGCGATGACACGTATCCGGTCGAGCACCGCGCCGCGGGCCGAGCGCCGGGCCGCCTCAAGCCGGCCCGCGAGCCCCTCGGGGGATCGGCCGACGTACTCGTCGGCCGAGGGGTCGTCATGAGCTGGCTGTTGTCGCGGGCGTTCGCCGGCATGCTGTCGATGGCGCTCGGTGGATTCGGCGGCTTGCTGCTCGGCCGTTCGATCGGCGCGCCGACCTTCGGCATGGTGCTCGGCGCGGCCTGCGGCGTCGGCCTCGTCGCGCTGCTCGACACGATCCGCGGCTCGCGGCTGATCGGCTGGCTGCGCGGTGCGCAGGCGGGGCCGGCGCCGCGCGACACCGGCTTCTGGGGCGAGATCGGCTATCGCATCGAACGCTCGATCCGGGCGCGCGAGCAGCACGCGGCGCAGGAGGCCACGCGGCTGGCTCAGTTCCTGTCGGCCATCGAGGCATCGCCCAACGGCGTGATGATGCTCGACGCCGACGACCGCATCGACTGGTGCAATTCGATCGCGGCCGACCATCTCGGGCTCGATCCTCGGCGCGACCGCGGCCAGCACGTGACCAACCTCGTGCGCGCGCCTGCCTTCGTCGCCTACCTTCAAGGCGGGAACCACGGCGAGCCCCTCGCGATGCCGAATCCGCGCTCGCCCGGCACGCTGTCGGTCCTCGTGCGGGCCTATGGCGACGGCATGAAGCTCGTGCTGACGCAGGACGTGACGGAGCGTGAACGCGCCGAACGCATGCGCCGCGACTTCGTCGCCAACGTCTCGCACGAGATCCGCACGCCGCTGACGGTGCTCGCCGGCTTCATCGAGACGCTGGGCAACCTGCAGCTGACCGAGGTCGAACGCCGCCGCGTGCTGACGTTGATGGCGCAGCAGGCGTCGCGCATGCAGACGCTGGTCGCCGACCTGCTGACGCTGGCGCAGCTCGAAGGCAGTCCGCGCCCGGCGGCCGACCGCTGGGTTCCGGTGGCGCGGCTCTTCGCCGCTGCCGAAGTCGAGGCGCGTTCGCTGTCTGCCGGCCGTCACGAGCTCGTGTTCGGCGCGCCCGGCAGCGCCGAGGTGGCCGGCGCCGAGGCGGAGCTGCTCAGCGCGCTGGTCAACCTCGTCAACAACGCGGTGCGCTATTCGCCCTCGGGCGGCCGCATCGAAGTGTCCTGGCGCGCCATGCCCGACGGCGCCGGCGAGCTTGCCGTGCGCGACGAGGGCATCGGCATCGACAAGGAGCACCTGCCGCGGCTGACGGAGCGCTTCTATCGCGTCGACGGCAGCCGCTCGCGCGAAACGGGCGGTACGGGCCTCGGGCTGTCGATCGTCAAGCACGTGGTGCAGCGCCACGGCGGCGAGTTGGACGTGCAGAGCGAGCCGGGCAGGGGATCGCTGTTCCGGCTGCTGCTGCCGGCGGCGCGCGTGCGGACCGCGGCAGCGGGCGTCGGCCCGACGACCGGCGCAGCGGCCGACGCCTGAGCGCCGCCTTCGAGATCTGTCAGCCGGAGCGGCCGGCGCGCCGCAGGATCGCCGTCATCTCGTCGCGATCGGTCGGGCGCCGCTCGCGCGCGACGAGCTGCCAACCCGCCGGTGCGGGCTGCGGCGCGTGCGCCGGCTCGACGCGCAGCCACCAGTCGCAGCGCGGCGCATCCGCCGCAGCCGACGTGGCAGCCCGCGCATCGACGCGCCAGCCGCCGTGCACCTCGAGCGCCGCCACGTGGGCCAGCGGCATGCCGGGCGCCGCGATGCAGGCGTCGCGCGGCACGTGCTGCGCGATGCGCTCGACCAGCGGGCGGTAGCTGCGCGCATAGTTGAGCAGCGGCAACCACAGCGTCATCAGCAGCAGCCAGCACAGCGCCACACCGCTGGCCGGAAGTACCAGGCTCTTCCACAGCGCCGGCTGGTGGCGGCCGGTGCGCCAGCGCACCAGCCACAGCCACGCCAGCGTACCGAGCGCCGCCAGCACGAGCTCGAGCGCCGAGAAGCGCGCGACGAAGCCCGGCGCCAACCTGGCCACGTTGGCCGCCGGTTTGGCCGGCACGCCGGTCAGCACGGCCGTGTAGATGACCCAGATCGCGAGCGCCGCGGCGCTGAAGAAGAAAACGCTGAACCAGTCGATCGCCGCCGCCAGGCTGCGCTCGAGCGTCGGCAGCGCGAACGCCGCCAGCACGGCGATCGCCGGCAGGCCGGCGAGCAGCGCGCGGTCCGAGCCGCCCATCGCGACGCAGGCGGCGAGCGCGACGACGACGGCCGACAGCGGCACCGAGATGTGCCGGTGCAGCAGGTGGCGACGCCAGCGCCACAGCGTCCACAGCGCCAGCGGCCACGCCGGCCACGGGAACCACAGCAGCAGGCGCAGCAGCGAGCCCGGCGACACCGTGCCGACGCGCCACGCCCACACGCCCAGTGCACTCGCCGTCGCTGCGGCGAGCACGCCGCCGGCGAGCACCCACGGCGCGAAGCGGCGCGCCGGCTCGTAGCTCGAGCGCCAGCAGACGATCGCGCCGACCGCGGCGAGCGCGACGGCCGTCGACGGCGCACCGCTGGCCGCCAGCGCCGGCAGCGCCGCCAGCACGGCGGCGCGCGACGCACGCCGCCGATAGGGGCTGGCCGCCAGGCCGTAGACGAACAGCGTCGCGCCGGCCATCTGCACCAGGTCGGGCGTCGTCTCGTGTCCGAGCTGCAGCAGGCCGAGGCTGGCGATCAGCGCGAGCAGCGCGCCGTCGGCGACGGCGCGCGCATAGTCGACGACCTTGGCCTCGCCGCCGAAGGCCAGCGGCAGCGGTTGCGCCGCCTCGGTGCGCGCGAGGTGGAACGTGGCGTACCACGTCAGCACGAGCACCAACGCCAGCACGATCGCGAACGGGATGCGCGCCGCAAGCGCCGGGTCGGCGAGCGGCTGCAGCAGGCGGATCGACGCGGCGCCGAGCCAGTACGGCAGCACGGCGACGTCGAGAGGCACGCCGCCGACGGCCGGCGCGAACCACGACGCGCGGCCCTCGACGATGCCCATCATCGCGCCGAACGCCGTGATGTCGGCGGCCTTCCATGGGTCACGGCCGAACACGCCGGGGATCAGGTAGGCAGCGCAGAACAGCAGCAGCGCGACGCGCGGCAGGCGCTGGGCGGCGCGCTCGGTGACCAGGGCAGGGTTCGGCGTGTTCACGTTTCGGCTGCGCGGCGGGCAGCGCGCATCATGCAGCAACGGGCGCTGCCGGCAACAAAAAAGGCAGCCGAGGCTGCCTTCGCCGTGCCTGCGCGACGGATCACTTCTTGAGACCGACGCGGGCGAACTTGTTGCGGAACTTCTCGACGCGGCCGCCCAGCGAATCGACGCTCTTCTGCGTGCCGGTGTAGAAGGCATGCGACTCGCTCGAGGTCTCGAGCTTGTACAGCGGCAGCTCGCGGCCGTCGTCCAGCTTGATCGTCTCCCTGGTCTGCGCGCACGAGCGCGTGACGAACTTGAAGCCGTTGGACTGGTCGACGAAGCAGACGTCGCGGTAGGCGGGGTGGATGCCTTCTTTCATGGGGGAGAAACCTCTCGATGCCGTGCCGGGAGCCACGCCGCACCGTGCGGCGCACTTGCCGATGAAGAGCGGATTATAGCGGTCGACCCGAGGTCAGCCGCCCCGCCTCATCATGTCGAAGAAGTCGAGGTTGTTCTTCGTCGACTTCATCTTGTCGAGGATGAACTCCATCGCCTCGATCTCGTCCATCGGATAGAGCAGCTTGCGCAGGATCCACGTCTTTTGCAGGATCTCGGGCTTGAGCAGCAGCTCCTCGCGGCGCGTGCCGCTCTTGTTGATGAGGATCGACGGGTAGACGCGCTTCTCGGCCATGCGGCGGTCGAGGTGGATCTCGCAGTTGCCGGTGCCCTTGAACTCCTCGTAGATCACTTCGTCCATGCGGCTGCCGGTGTCGATCAGCGCCGTGCCGATGATCGTCAGCGAGCCGCCTTCCTCGACGTTGCGCGCCGCGCCGAAGAAGCGCTTGGGGCGCTGCAGCGCGTTGGCATCGACGCCGCCGGTGAGCACCTTGCCCGAGCTCGGCAGCACGTTGTTGTAGGCGCGCGCCAGGCGGGTGATCGAGTCGAGCAGGATGACGACGTCCTTCTTCAGCTCGACCAGGCGCTTGGCGCGCTCGATCACCATCTCGGCCACCTGCACGTGGCGCGCCGCCGGCTCGTCGAAGGTCGAGCTGATGACTTCGCCGCGCACGGTGCGCACCATCTCGGTCACCTCCTCGGGGCGCTCGTCCACGAGCAGCACGATCAGGTAGACATCGGGGTGGTTGGCGACGATGGCGTGCGCGAGCTGCTGCATCATCACCGTCTTGCCCGTCTTGGGCTGCGCGACGAGCAGCGCGCGCTGGCCTTTGCCGATCGGCGCGATGAGGTCGATGATGCGCGCCGTGACGTTTTCTTCGCCCTTGAAGTTGTCGCGCTCGAGCTTGAACTGCTCCTTGGGAAACAAGGGCGTCAGGTTCTCGAACATGATCTTGTGCTTGCTCTCCTCGGGAGCAAGCCCGTTGACGCGATCCACCTTCACGAGCGCGAAATAGCGCTCGCCGTCCTTGGGGACGCGCACCTCGCCCTCGATGGCATCGCCGGTATGCAGGTTGAAGCGGCGGATCTGGCTCGGCGACAGATAGATGTCGTCGGTCGACGCCATGTAGCTCGCGTCGGGCGAGCGCAGGAAGCCGAAGCCGTCGGGCAGCACCTCGAGCACGCCGTCGCCGAAGACCTGCTCGCCCGCCTTGGCGCGCTTCTTCATGATGGCGAACATCAGCTCCTGCTTGCGCATGCGAGCGACGTTGTCGATCTCCAGCGCCTCGCCCATCTTGATGAGTTCGGAGACGTGCTGCGCCTTGAGTTCTGACAGATGCATGGGTCGATGCCCTGGTGGGATGCCGTCGCGCCAGGAGGCGACCGGCTGGATGGATCGAACGGCGCGCCGCGGGCCCGGGATTCAGGCAGCGCGGCCGTGCGTGGCGATCCGCAAACGTGAACGCTGGATTGGGGGCCGAACCGACGCGCCGGGGTCGGGCGTGGTGGCAATCACTTGCCGCAGCGCCGGCTGGCTCGTGGCGTCAGCCGGCCTGCGAATGACGGCGATTATAGATGACCGTCGAGGAAGGCGGTCAACTGGGCCTTGGACAGCGCGCCAACCTTGGTCGCGGCGAGCTGTCCGTCCTTGAACAGCATCAGCGTCGGGATGCCGCGGATGCCGAACTTCGCCGGCACGTCGCGGTTTTCGTCGACGTTCATCTTGGCGATCTGCAGCTTGTCGCCGTAGGACCTCGACACCTCGTCGAGGATGGGCGCGATCATCTTGCAGGGACCGCACCACTCGGCCCAGTAGTCGACCAGGACCGGCTTGCTCGACTTGAGCACGTCGCTCTCGAACGACGCATCGGAGACGTTTTTGATCAGTTCGCTCATGGAGGGGATCCTCGGGCGTTGCCCGTACTCGGGGTCGCCGGCCGATGCCGGGGCGCAAGGCACAATGATTCTGACACAAAGCCTCAGGGGGGCGGGCGCGATGGCCCGCGCCATGCCATGGTGACGCAGCTCGAACGACACGCCATCGCGCCCGACGCCGACGTCGACGCGGCGTGGGATGCCATCGTGTGCGACGTGCGGCAATGGGCAGGCGCGCGCGAGGTGGCGCTGCGCGATGCGGTGCTGCTTGTGCCGTTCGCGCAGCTGCTCGCGCCGGCGCGCCGCGCCTGGGCGCGCGGCGGCGGCTGGCTGCCGCGCATCGAGACCACACAGACGCTGGCCGCCGCGCTCGGCCCGCCGCCGCGGCGCAGCGCCGGCCAGCCGACGCTCGACGTCGCGCGCGACCGTCTCGCTGCCGCCGCGCTGCTCCAAACGCAGTCGTGGCTGCGCGAGTGGCGGCGCCACGACGCGCGGCGCTTCGAGCATGCGGTCGGCTCCGTCGTCGAGCTGGCGCAGGCTTTCGTGCGCGCCTCCGCCGCCCAGCCGCCGGCGCGGCGCGAGGCCTGGTGGGACTCGGCGCGCGCGCGCCTCGCGCAGGCGCCGGCCGTGGCGCGCGCCGAAGGCGCGCTGGCGCGCATCGCGCTCGAGTGGGCGGCGACGTCGACGCCGCCGTCGACCGACGCGCTGCACGCGCTGGCGCCGTCGGCATGGATCGTCGTGCAGGCCGGCGGCCCCGATGCGCTGGCGCAGTCGCTCGTCGAGCAGGCGAGTGCGCACCGTGCCTGCCTCGTCGTCGACGCCGATCTGCCGCTCGACGCGCCGTTCGCGCAGGTCGGCGTGGCGACGCGCGTCGCGACGGCGCTGAGCGACGACGCCGAGGACGAGGCGCAGCGCGCGGCGGCGCACGTCATCGCCACGCTGCACGAGGGCCGCGTGCCGGTGGCGCTGATCGCGCAGGACCGCTCGCTGCTGCGCCGTGTGCACGCGCTGCTGGCGCGCCGCGGCGTACCCGTCGTCGACGAGACCGGCTGGCGCCTGTCGACGACGCGCGCCGCCGCGCGCGTGATGTCGCTGCTGCGCGCGATGCGCGCCGAAGCCCCGGCCGACGACGTGCTCGATGCACTGAAGACGGCCGCGCGTGCCGGCGCCGACGCGCTCGAGCGCGCGCTGCGGCGCGCGCGCTGCACCACGTCGCGCGGCATCGAGACGCTGGCGCTGCAGTCCGACGCCGCCGCGACGTGGGACGCCGTCGCCGCGCAGCGCGCGGTCTTCGCCCGGGCGCCGCGGCGTCCGCTCGCCGCGTGGCTCGAAGCGCTCGACGCGGCACTGCGCGCGCTCGGCCATCGCGCGGCGCTGGAGGACGACCTCGCCGGGCGGCAGGTGCTTGCCGTGCTCGGCCTCGACGGCGTTGCCGCGCCCGCGGCGGGCGACGAAGTGCCGCTGGGCTTCGCCGAGTTCGTCGACTGGATCGACGCCGTGCTCGAGCACGCGAGCTTCGTGCCCGAGACGGCGCCGGGCGCCGCCGTCGTCATCACGCCGCTGGCGCGCGCCATGCTGCGCCCGTTCGCCGCTGTCGTTCTCGCCGGCGCCGACGAGCGCCGGCTCGGCGCGGGCGGGGCGGCGCTGCCGCTCGTCGGCGACGCCGACGCGGCGGCGCTCGGCCTGCCCGATGCGCAGCGGCGGCGCGAGCGCGAATTGCTCGCCTTCGCGCAACTGCTGCGCGCGCCGTCGCTCGTGCTGCTGCGCCGGCGCCACGACGACAGCGAGCCGCTCGGCGCCAGCGTGCTGTGGCAGCGCCTCGTGCTGACGCGCCGCCGGCGCGGCCTCGCCGTCGACGACGCGCCCGACGCCCGCGCGCGCCTCGCCGTGGCGGCCGCGGCGATCGCGCGCCCGGCGCCGTCCGCCGCCGCACTGCTGCCGCCGCGGCTGAGCGCCAGCGCCGTCGAGGCGCTGCGCGCCTGCCCCTATCGATTCCATGCGCTCGATCTGCTGCGCCTGCGCGAAGTCGACGAACTCGACGACGCCGTCGAGAAGCGCCACTACGGCGAATGGCTGCACGCCGTGCTGCACCGCTTCCACGCGACGCGCGAGCGTCCGCAACCGGCCGACGTCGAACAGCAGCGCCTGCGTGAGCTCGGCAGCGCGCTGCGCGACGAGAGCGGCCTCGACGCCGCCGCTTTCGTGCCTTACGACGCGACCTTCGAGCGCTTCGTGCCGCGCTACGTCGGGTGGCTGCACGCGCGCGACCGCGACGGCGCGCGCTGGCGCGAAGGCGAGCTCGCGCTCGAGGCGGCGCCTCCTGCGCTCGGCGGCATGCGGCTGGTCGGGCGCATCGACCGCATCGACGCCGTGGCGACGCCGAAGGGGCGCGCGCTGCAGCTCATCGACTACAAGACGGGCTCGGCCACCAGGCTGCGCCAGCTCGTGCGCCAGCGCGGCGAGGACACGCAGCTCGCGTTCTATGCCGCACTCGTTGCCGACACGCGGCGCGAGGAGGGCGGCGCCGCCGCGCTGCAGGCCGCCTACCTGCCCCTCGACGACGCCGATGGCCTCGCGCTGCTGCCGCACGACGACGTCGACGCGACGGCGCGCGCGCTCATCGACGGCCTGGCGCACGACCTCGAGCGGCTGCGCGCCGGCACCGGGCTGCCTGCGCTCGGCGAGGGCGCGCTCTGCGAGCACTGCGCGGTGCGCGGCCTGTGCCGTCGCGACGACTGGGCAGCTGCATGACGAAGCCGCACCGCGACGAGGAGCCCGCCTATCGCGTCGACGGCGCGCACGTTGCGCGCGAGCGCTTCTACGAGGTCGCCTGCGACCCGCGGCGCGCCGTCGCCGTCGAGGCCTGCGCCGGCGCCGGCAAGACGTGGATGCTGGTGTCACGCATCGTGCGCGCGCTGCTCGACGGCACGCCGCCGCACGAGATCTTGGCCATCACGTTCACACGCAAGGCCGCTGGCGAGATGCGCCAGCGCCTCGACGATTGGCTGGCCGAGCTGGCGTCGCCGGCGACGCCCGATGACGCGCGCGTCGAGTGGCTCGTGCAGCGCGGCCTGCCGCGCGACGCCGCCGAACGGCGCGCCGGCGAGGCGGCGGCGCTGCACGAGCGCGTGCTCGCCGCCGGACGCGGTGTGCGCATCCTGACCTTCCACGGCTGGTTCTCGCAGCTCATGCGAGCCGCGCCGTTCGAGCTGCTGGCGCGGCTCGGGCTGCATCCGGGCATGGAGCTGATCGACGATCCGAGCGAGCTTGCCGACGAGTTGCTGCGGCGCTTTCACGCCGCACTGCTCGACGATGCCGCGCTGCGCGCCGACTACACGGCGCTGGTCGGCGCGCGCGGCCGTGCGCGCACGCGCGACTGGCTGCTCGCGGCGTGGGACCGGCGCGTCGAGATCGAGCTCGCCGACGCCGCCGGCACGCTCGACGACTCGGTGCCCGGCGTCGATGCGGGCGGGCTGGCGCACCCCTCCGATGTGCTGCTCGGCGCGGCATGGCGCGAGCGCCTGGCGGCGGTGGCATTTCGTCTTTCCGTGGGCGGCGTGCGTGCCGCCAAGGCGGCGGCGGGCCTCGACGCCGCGCTCGCGGCGGCCGACGGCGCGACCGCCTTCGACGCCGCGTGGCGCGCCCTGTTCACCGACAAGGACGAGCCGCGCAAGCTCGGCAGCGATGCGGCCGTCGGCGCCGCCCAAGAGGCGCTCGCGGCGCTCGGCGAGCGCATCGCGGCGCACGAGGCGCACCTCGAGCACGCGCGCATGGCGCGGCTCGCGCGCCTGCTGCTGCGCGAATATGCGGTGCTCAAGCGCGCGCGCGGCGTCGCGGACATGAACGACCTCGAACGCTGCGCGCTGCTGCTGCTGCGCGACGCCGAGCTCGCCGGCTGGGTGCAGCAGCGCCTCGACGCCCAGGTGCGCCAGCTGCTCGTCGACGAGTTCCAGGACACCAGCCCGCTGCAGTGGCAGGCGCTGCACGCATGGCTCGCGGCCTACGCGGGCAGCGGCGGCGGCGGCGCGGCGGCGCCCGTCGTGTTCGTCGTCGGCGATCCGAAACAGAGCATCTATCGCTTCCGCCGCGCCGAGCCACGCGTCTTCGCGGCGGCGCGCGAGTTCGTCGTGCAGGGCCTCGGCGGCAGCGTGCTCGAGTGCGACCACACGCGGCGCAACCCGCCCGCGCTGCTCGCCGTGCTGAACGATGTCTTCGCGGCGGCCCAGGCCGACGGCGCCTACGAAGGGTTTCGCGCCCACACGACGGCCTGCGACGACGCCGACGGGCCCGCCGTGCTGGCGCTGCCAGCCGTCGAGCGCCCGCCCCGCCCGGCGCCGGCGACATCCGGCACGGCGTGGCGCGACAGCCTGACGACGCCGCGCCTGGAGCCCGAGGAGGTGTTGCGCCAGCTCGAGGCCGAACGCGTCGCCGACGCGATCGCCGCGCTGCTGCGCGACGACGGCGTGCCGCCCGGCGACGTGATGGTGCTGGCGCGCCGGCGCACGTCGCTGCGCCTCGTCGCCGGCGCGCTGCAGCGCCGGCACCTGCCGTTCGCCGCGCCGGAGGATGCGGCGCTCGCCGACTCGGCCGTCGCACGCGACCTCGTCGCGCTGCTCGACGCGCTGGCGTCGCCGACGCACGACGTCTCGCTGGCTCAGGCACTTCGCAGCGCGCTCTTCGGCTGCAGCGACGACGACCTCGTCGCGCTGGCGCAGCGCGTGGCCGGCGGCGCGCCGGGCTGGTGGGCGGCGCTCGCCGACGCGCCGGCCGCCGCGCTCTCACCGGCGCTGCAGCGCGCGCAGCGCCTGCTCGCGCGCTGGCAGCAGGCGGCGCAGGCGCTGCCGCCGCACGACCTGCTCGACCTCGTGGTGCATGAGGGGGAGGTGCATGCGCGCGTCGCGGCGCGCGTGCCGGCGGCGCTGCGCGCCGACGCCCTCGGCGCGATCGACGCGCTGCTCGCCCAGGCGCTCGAGCTCGACGGCGGCCGCTATGCCACGCCGTACAACTTCGTGCGCGCGCTGCGCCGGCGCCGCCTGCTCGCCACGCCGCCGCGCCAGGCTGACGCCGTGCAGTTGCTCACCGTGCACGGCGCCAAGGGGCTCGAGGCGCCGTACGTCTTCGTGACCGACGCCGACCCGCAGCCGCTCAACGGCGAGACCTCGACGCTGCTCGTCGACTGGCCGGTCGACGCGCCGGCGCCGCGCTGCTGCGCCTTCGTCGCCGCGGAGTCGCGCTGCCCGCCGGCGCTGGCTGCTCTGCTCGCGCGCGAACAGGCGGCGCGCGCGCGCGAAGAGCTCAACGGCCTCTACGTCGCAATGACGCGCGCGAGCGCGCGCCTCGTCGTCAGCAGCACCGAGCCGTCGCGGCGCGGTGCGGCGCCGAGCTGGTGGCAGCGCCTGCTGCCCCATGCCGGCGCGTGGCACGTCGAGCCGGTGGCCGCGCCGCCGGGCGTCGAGGCGGCGGCCTCGCTGCGGCAGCTGCCCGCGTGGAGCGGCGCGCCGCAACCGGAGGGCGTGTCGCCGACCGTCGCCGACAGCGTCGCGGCGCAGCTGGGCCGCGCCGTGCATCGTTTGCTCGAGTGGACGATGGCGGCCGGCGTCGAGCGCCGCGGCGACGCGTTCGCCGAGGCGGCGCGCCAGGCGGCAGCCGAGTTCGGCCTCGCGCCGGCGCAGTCCGTCGTCGTGGCCCGCCACGCCGCGCTCATCCTCGACAGCGCCGCGTGCCGGCCGTTCTTCGACCGCGCCGCGCTGCGCTGGGCCGGCAACGAAGTCGACGTCGTCGACGGCGAGGGCCATGCGCTGCGCATCGACCGGCTCGTGGCATGCCCCGCACCCGACGGCGGCACGCAGTGGTGGGTGCTCGACTACAAACTGGCGCGCGCGCCGCAGGACGACGCCGGCCTGCGCGCCCAGCTCGCGCGCTACCGCGCCGCCGTGCAGGCGCTGCAGCCGGGCGACGTGGTGCGCGCCGCCTTCGTCACGGGCGACGGCGCGCTGGTCGAGCTGCCCTGACGGCCGCCAGGCCGCGAACTGGGACCGGTTCGCGCCGCTGATCGGGGCTTCGTCGCGGCGTGCGCCGCCGTCCAATCGGGGGCAGTTCACGCATTCGCCATGCCGGTTTCCGCCGCCCCCGCTCCCGCCGCCGCCCGGGCGCATCCGACGCGCGCCTTCGGGCGCTTCGAGCTGCGCGCGCTGCTCGGGCGCAGCGACCGCACGATGCTGTGGCTGGCCCACGACCGGCGCGTCGGCCAGGAAATGCTGCTGACGATGCCGCGCGTCGCGCCGGCCGATGCGGCGGGGCTCGAGCGCTGGCTCGCGCAGGCGCGCCACGCGGCGCGGCTCGACCATCCGCACCTGGCGCACGTCGTCGAGGTCGGCGCGCACGAGGCCTGGCCCTACGTGTTGTGCGACCGCGCGCTCGGCACGACGCTCGGCGAGCGGCTGGCGGGCGCGACGGCGCCGCCCGCGCATGCCGAGGTCGTCGGATGGCTGTGCCAGGCGCTCGAGGGGCTCGCCTTCGCGCACGACGCCGGCGTCGCCCACCACGACCTGCAACTGCACAACCTGCTGATCGACGACGCGGGCCACGTGCGCGTGATGGCGCTCGCCGCGGGCTCGAGCGCCGTTGCCGCGCCGAGCGGCGCCGCGGCGCGAGCGATGGCGCTCGATCCGGCGGCACTGCGCTCGCAGCGCGACGCCGCCGAGCGCGACCTGCTGACGGCCGGCGTGCTCGCGCACCGGTTGGTCGGCGGCGCCTTGCCGCTCGACGAGGCCGACACCGGCCGAGTCGTCTCACAGCTTCCGCCGCAGGGCCATGCACGCCTGGCGCTCTCGTGGAGCGCACAGCGCCCGGTGTCGGACGCGCTGCGCGCCATCGTCAATCGCGCGACGGACGGCCAGCTCGCGCGCCGCTATCACAATGCGCGCACGCTGCTGCGCGCGCTCGCCGGCTGGCGCGACGCCGACGCGCAGGAGCGCGGCGGCCCGGCCGCCGTGCTGCTCGACCGGCTGCACGCCGTCGGCCACCTGCCGGCGATGCCCGGCCTCGGCTCGATCGTCGTGCGGCTCGCACGCATGGAGCGCGAGCGCACCAACGAGATGGCCGAGCAGATCCTGCTCGACATCGGGCTGAGCGTCGAGCTGCTGCGCCAGGTCCATTCGGCCGAAGTGCAGGGCACGCAGGCAGTCGGCAACGCGCCGGTGCTGACGATCCGCCGTGCCATCGCGATGATCGGCCTGGACGGCGTTCGCCGCGCCGCGACGGCGCTGCGGCCTTGGCCCGGGCCGCTGTCGGAGCCGGGCGCGGCCGCGATGCTGCGCACGCTGCGCCGGGTGCGCCTGGCCGGCCACGTCGCCCAGCTGCTGCGCCCGCGCGGCTACGACCCCGAAGTCGTGTTCCTCATCGCCGTGCTGCAGAACATCGGGCGGCTCGCCGCGCAGTACCACTTCGCCGACGACGCCGAGCAGATCTGGCAGCTGATGCGGCCGGTGCAGCCCGTCGAGCCCGACGCGCCCGAGCAGCCGGGGTTGAGCGAGGACGGAGCCGCCTACGCCGTGCTCGGTACCGACATCGCGACGCTCGCGGCCGTCGTCGCGCGCCACCTCGGTCTGGCCGACGAAGTGCTGCACATGATCCGCCGCCTGCCGGTCGACAAGCCGGTGCGCGCCGCCGACGGCGACGCCGACCTGCTGCGCACGACGGCCAGCGCGGCCAACGAGGTCGTCGACGCGATCACCTTCCTGCCGCCGACGCGCCAGCCCGGCGCCGTCGAACACGTCGCCAAGCGCTATGCACGCGCGCTCGGCATCACGCCGCGAGACGTCACCGACGCCTTGCAGATCGCGCGCCAGATGCTCGCCGGCGCCGCCGCGCCGGCCGCCCACGATCAAGACGCCGACGGAGCGCCGCCCGCATGACGAAGACGGCAGTACACCCGCGCAGGTCGGCCGCTGCCGCCGTCGGACGCTTCGAGCTGCGCCGCATGCTCGGCCGCGGCGCGCAGGCGACGGTGTGGCTGGCCTACGACCCGCGGCTCGAGCGCGAAGTCGCCGTCAAGCTGCTCGGCAGCAGCGACAGCGCGGCCGTCGGCGACTGGCTGCACGAGGCGCGCAATGTCAGCCGCCTGACGCATCCGAACATCGTGCCCGTGTTCGAGGCCGACGTGCACGAAGGCAAGCCGTACCTTGTCTTCGAATACGTCGCCGGCCCGACGCTGGCCGAAAAGCTGCGGCAGGACGGGGCGATGACGCCGCGTGCCTCCGTCGAGCTGATGATGGGCGTGCTCGACGCGCTGGCGGCGGCGCACGCCGCCGGCGTCGTGCACCGCGACCTGAAGCCGTCGAACGTGCTGATCGACGCCGCCGGGCGGGCGCGCGTGATGGACTTCGGCATCGCGGCGCGGGTGCGCGACGACGCGCACGCCGATCGCCGCATCGTCGGTACGCCGGGCTACATGTCGCCCGAGGCTGCGCAGGGCGCGGCGCCGGCGCCGTCGATGGACGTGTTCGCCGCCGGCATGCTGCTCGGCGAGCTGCTCGCCGGCGCGCCGCTGCTGCGCGAGCGCGACCCGTATCGAGCGATCGATCGCGTCGTGCGCGAGGACATCGTGCTGCCCGCGACGCTGTCGTCGCAGGTCGACGACACGCTGCGCGCCATCGTGCTGCGCGCCGTCGCGCGCGACCCGGCGGCGCGCCTGCCCGACGCCGCGGCATTGCGCGCCGCGCTGGCGCAGTGGCTGCGCCCCGAGCCGGCGGCCGCCGAGGGCGCGGCGGGAGCGACCGGCACGCTCGACTTCCTGCTGCGGCGCATGCGCCACAAGACGGACTTTCCGGCACTGTCGGACGCCGTCGACCGCATCCAGCGCATCGCCAACTCGGAGCACGAGAGCGTCGGCAGCCTGTCGGCCGAGATCCTGAAGGACGTGGCGCTGACCAACAAGCTGCTGCGCCTGGTCAACACGGCGCACTACACGCACGCCGGCGGCGGCTCGATCAGCACCGTGTCGCGCGCCGTCGCGCTGGTCGGCTTCGCCGGCATCCGCAACATGGCGCTGTCGCTCGTGCTGCTCGAGCACATGGGCGACAAGGCGCAGGCGAACCAGCTGAAGGAGGAGTTCCTGCGCGCGCTGATGGCCGGCATGCTGGCCGGCGAGCTGTGCCCCGCGGTGCGCGAGTCGGAGGAGGCCTTCCTCGGCGCGATGTTCCAGAACCTCGGCCGATTGCTGGCCCAGTTCTACTTTCCCGACGAGGCCAACCGCATCCGAGACCAGGTGCGCGGCGGCGAGGTCGGTGAGACGGCGGCGGCGCTGTCGGTGCTCGGCCTGAGCTACGAGGATCTCGGCGTCGGCGTCGCGCGCAGCTGGGGGCTGCCCGAGTCGCTGCGCCGCGCCATGTGCCGCCCCGCCGGCGACCCGCCGTCGCGCGCGGTCCATCCGCGCGAACGCGGCGCCTGGCTCGGCGCGGCGGCCAATGACTTCGCAGACGCGCTGCTGCAGGCGCCAGATGCGGCGGCGTCGGCGCGGCGCATCGGCGACATCGCCGAGCGCTACGCGAAGGCGCTGGGTGTCGGCGCCAAGGAGGCGCAGGCTGCGGCCGACCGCGCGCGCGAACGCCTGGCGCAGACGGCGCGCGCGCTCAGCCTGACGCTCGCGCCGGCATCGCCGGCCAAGCGCCTGATCGACGCGCCGCCCGGCCCGGCGACGATGCCCGCCGAGCCCGACACCCTGACGCCGCACGAGCTGCAGCCCACCGTCGTGCTCGACCAGGCACCGCGCTCGCCCGAGGAGGTGGCGCAACTGCTCGTCGCCGGCATCCAGGACGTGACGAACACGATGGCCTCGGAGGGCTTCAAGCTCAACGAAGTGCTGCGCATGATCCTCGAGACGATGTGGCGCGCGCTCGCCTTCCGGCGCGTGCTGTTCTGCCTGCGCGACGCGAAGACGGGTGCGCTCGTCGGCCGCTTCGGCCTGGGCGACGGCGCCGACCGGCTCGCGCCGGCGATGCGCGTGGCGCTCAAGCTCGCGCCCGGCAGCGCACCCGACCTGTTCAGCGCCGTCTGCCTCAAGGGCGCCGACACGCTGATCTCCGACGCGTCGGCGGCGCCGATCGCGGCGCGCCTGCCGGCGTGGTTCCGGCAGTCGATCGACGCTCCGACCTTTCTGTTGCTGCCGCTCGCACTCAAGGGCGCGCCGTTCGGCCTGATCTATGCCGACAAGGCGAAGGCGGGCGCGATCGAGCTCGGCGAGAAGGAGCTGTCGCTGCTGCGCACGCTGCGCAACCAGGCGCTGATGGCGTTCCGCCAGGCGAGCTGATCGCAGGCGTCACACCAGGTCCTCGCTCGCCAGGCGGTGGTAGCGCACGGCGCTGCGCGCGCCGCAGCGCCGCACGACGTCGGCTACGTGGGTGGCGGCCTCGTCGTCGCGCAGGTGCACGACGAGCCAGCCGGCGCCGGCGCTCGCCAGTTCCTCGTAGCGGCGCATCAGCGTGATCTCGTAGCCGAAGCCGGCGCCGCGCGGTGATTCGTCGATGAGGCGGCGCAAGGTCGGAAGCCATTGCACCGACGTGAGGCGCACGAGGTCGGCGTCGCTGAGGCCGGCGTCGCGCAGCGCCGCGGCGGCGGCGTCGGCGCGCGCGTCGTCGTCGAAGGCTGCGACGACGTGGCCGACAGGATGGAACAGCCCCTCGGGCTGGGCCACGATGTCGTCGAAGGTCAGGGCTTGCGTGGTCACGGTGGTTTTCCTCGTGCGCTGCGCTCGGGCCCGAGCGCTCCGGGCTGGCCTCGTCCGACCGGCAATCGGCGCGCCGGGCGACAATGCCCGCCATGCGCGCCGACCCGCCTGCCTCGCTCGAAGCCGACCGTGGCGCGGTCGGCATGCGCGAGTTCACGCGGGTGCTGCACCGGCGCTACGGGCTGTTCACGCTCGGCGCCGTCGTCTTCATCGGCGCGCTCGCGCTGGCCGAGCGCGCCGGCTGGTCGCGCGCCGGCATCGGCGCCACGTTCCTGCTGGGCACCGTCGGCGTCTATGCGCTGATCGGCCTGCTGTGCCGCACGGCCGACGAGACGCAGTACTACGTCGCCGGGCGCCGCGTGCCGGCGCTGTACAACGGCATGGCGACGGCGGCAGACTGGATGTCGGCGGCGTCGTTCATCGGCATGGCCGGCGTGCTCTACCTGCAGGGCTACGCGGGCCTGGCCTACGTCATCGGCTGGACCGGCGGCTTCTGCCTCGTGGCGCTGCTGCTGGCGCCGTACCTGCGCCGCTTCGGCCAGTTCACGATCCCCGACTTCATCGGCGCGCGCTACGGCGCTGCGCCGCGCGTCGTCGCCGTCGTCGCGGCGATCGTCGTCTCGTTCGTCTATGTCGTCGTGCAGATCTACGGCGTGGGGCTGATCACGTCGCACCTGACGGGATTCAGCTTCGAGATCGGCATCTTCGTCGGCCTGGGCGGCGTGCTGGTGTGCTCGTTCCTCGGCGGCATGCGCGCCGTGACGTGGACGCAGGTCGCGCAGTACATCGTGATGATCATCGCCTACCTCGTGCCGGTGGTGTGGATGGCGTGGAGCCAGGCCGACCGGCCGGTCGCACCGGTGGCGCAGGCGGCGCAGCTCGAGCGCGTGATGCAGCTCGAGCAGCAGCTCGCCGTCGACCGCGCCGAGCTCGACGTGCGACGCCTGCAGCGCCAACGCGCCGAGGAGGCCGAGCGCCGACTGGCCGACGTGCCGGCGGCGATGCAGCGCCAGCGCATCGAGCAGGCCGAGCTGGTGCAGCTGCTCAAGGCCGAGGATGCGCCGCTGGCGCAGATCCAGCAGGCCGAGCGACGCCTGGCCCGGCTGCCCCGCACCGAGGAGGCGGCGCGCGCCGCCTACCAGCGCGAACTCGCCGCGGCGCGGCAGCAGGAGCAGCCGCTGGCCGGGCTGCCGCAGCAGTCGCTGCCGTATGCCGCGGGCGAGCCGGACGGCGACGCCGCGCAGCGCGACGCCTTCGACGCGTCGCGGCGCAACTTCATCGCGCTCGTGCTGTGCCTGATGATGGGCACGGCGGCGATGCCGCACGTGCTGATGCGCTCCTACACGACGCCGTCGGTGAGCGAGGCGCGCTACTCGGTGGCGTGGACGCTGTTCTTCATCGCGCTGCTGTACCTGGCGGCGCCGGCGCTGGTGCTGATCGTCAAGCACGAGGTGTTCGCCACGCTGGTGGGCACGCCGTTCGCCGACCTGCCGGGCTGGCTGCGCCGCTGGTCGCGCGTCGATCCGTCGCTGGTGTCGGCCGAGGACGTCAACCTCGACGGCATCCTGCAGCTCGGCGAGCTGCGCCTGGGCGCCGAGCTGATCGTCCTGGCCGCGCCCGAGATCGGCGGTCTGCCGTTCGTCGTGACCTACCTCGTCGCCGCCGGCGGGCTGGCCGCCGCGCTGTCGACCGCCGACGGCCTGCTGCTGACGATCGCCAACGCGCTGGCGCACGACGTCTACTACCGGCTCGTCAATCCCGCCGCGTCGGCGCTGCGCCGCGTCATGATGACGAAGGTGCTCGTGCTCGTCGTCGCGCTGATGGCGGCGTGGGTGGCGTCGCTGCGCATCGCCGACATCCTGCCGCTGGTGGCCGGGGCGTTCTCGCTGGCGGCGTCGACCTTCTTTCCGGCGCTGACGCTGGGCGTGTTCTGGAAGCGGGCCAACCTGGCCGGCGCGGCGCTCGCGATGGTCACGGGGCTGGGCGTGTGCGTCGGCTACATGACTTTCAACCTGCCGCTGCTGCGCATGCTGTTCGGCATCGAACGGCCGCTCGCCGACTGCCGCTGGTGGGACATCGAGCCGATGTCGGCGGGCGTATTCGGCGTGCCGGCGGGCTACGCCGTGCTGCTGCTCGTGAGCCGGCTGACGCCTCCGCCCGACGCCGCGCGGCGCGCCCTCGTCGAGCGACTGCGCCGCCCCGGCCCGGTCGACGGCGAGCGGCTATAATCGCCGGCTTTTCCACCCCCTTGCTGCCGCCGCAGACGACGCGCGGCGCAGCTTCCAGCCCCTGGAATCCACGAGGAGTGTTCATGCGTCATTACGAGATCGTTCTGCTGATCCATCCGGATCAAAGCGAACAAGTGCCCGCCATGCTCGAGCGCTACAAGGGCATCGTGACCGCCGGCGGCGGCAAGGTGCACCGGGTCGAGGACTGGGGCCGGCGTCAGCTGGCCTACATGATCCAGAAGCTCGCCAAGGCGCACTACCTGTGCCTCAACATCGAGTGCGACAACGCCGTGCTGACGGAGCTCGAAACCGGCTTTCGCTTCAACGACGCCGTGCTGCGCCACCTGACGGTGGTCAAGAGCAAGGCCGAGACGACGCCGTCGCCGATGATGAAGGTCGTCGACCGCGAGGAGGCCCGCAAGGCGTCGTCGCAGGAGGCGGCGGCCTGAGCGCAACGCTGTCGTCCGCGCCGGCACGCCGCGCCGCATGAACCGCCTGGTTCTGACGGCGCAGCTGGCCGAACGCGGCGCGCTGCGATACACCCCGGCGGGACTGCCTGCACTGGACTTGGGCTTGAAGCACGAGTCGCAGGTCAGCGAAGCCGGACTGCCGCGCAAGGTCTCGCTCGAGCTGCGCGCGGTGGCGATCGGTGACATCACGGCGCGGCTGGCGGCACTGGCCGTCGGCACGCAGCTCGATTGCGCAGGCTTCGTCGCCGCCCATCGCAACGGACGCGGCGTCGTGTTCCACATCACCGAAGTGCACTGACGTCGCGCCGCACATCGTTCGTATCCGGATCAGATTCAAGGAAAGAGGTGTCATATGCCCCCGCCCCGTGGTAAAGGCCGTTTCGGCAAGGATCGCAAGCCCAAGCGCAGCTCGCAGTCGCTGCTGTTCCGCCGCAAGCGCTTCTGCCGCTTCACCGTCGCCGGCGTCGAGGAGATCGACTACAAGGACATCGACACGCTGCGCGACTTCGTCGGCGAGAACGGCAAGATCACGCCGGCGCGCCTGACCGGCACGCGCGCGTACTACCAGCGTCAGCTGACGACGGCGATCAAGCGCGCGCGCTACCTCGCGCTGCTGCCGTACAGCGACCAGCACAAGGTCTGAGGAGAGCCGCGATGCAAGTGATCCTGCTCGAAAAGGTCGCCAACCTCGGCAACCTCGGCGACGTCGTCAAGGTCAAGGACGGCTATGCGCGCAACTTCCTGATCCCGACGCGCCAGGCGCGCCGGGCCACGGAGGCCGCGATCAAGGAGTTCGAGACCAAGCGCGCCGAGCTCGAGGCTGCCGCCGCCGCCAAGCTGACGCAGGCGCAGACGCTGGGCGAGCGCCTCGCCGGCCAGACGGTGCGCATCACGCAGAAGGCCGGCGTCGACGGCCGGCTGTTCGGCTCGGTGACCAACGCCGACATCGCCGAGGCACTGCGCCAGGCCGGCTTCGAGGTGCAGAAGTCCCAGGTTCGCATGCCGGCCGGGCCGCTGAAGACGGTCGGCGAGCACGCCGTGTCGGTCGCGCCGCACACCGACGTCGTCGTCGACCTGACGGTCAGCGTCTACGCCGAGGTCGACTGACGCGCGCGTCGTCCGCGTCGCACCGCCCGAGGGGCCGGCACTGCCGGCCCCTTTGTTTTGCACCGCCGTCCACCGGCGTTACCCCGGATTTCCACAGCCTTGCGCACAGCCGCTCGCGCGGCAGCGCCCGTATCATTCGCCGATGTCCGCCGTCTACTCGTCGTCGACCGAATTCATGTCCTCCGTCGCGCGTGCCGACGACGAGGTGGCGCGACTGCGCGTGCCGCCGCACTCCGTCGAGGCCGAGCAGAGCGTGCTCGGCGGCCTGCTGCTCGACAACCTGGCCTGGGACCGTGCGGCCGACCTCCTGACGGACAGCGACTTCTACCGCTACGAGCACAAGCTGATCCACGCCGCGATCGGCGCGCTGATCAATGCGTCGCGGCCGGCCGACGTGATCACCGTCTTCGAGCACCTGCAAAGCCTGGGCAAGGCCGATGAGTGCGGCGGGCTGACCTACCTGAACGCACTCGCGCAGAGCGTGCCGAGCGCGGCCAACCTGCGCCGCTACGCCGAGATCGTTCGCGAGCGCGCCATCCTGCGCAAGCTCGTCGCGGCGAGCGACGAGATCGCCACGTCGGCGTTCAACCCGCAGGGCCGACCGGTGTCGCAGATCCTCGACGAGGCCGAAGGGCGCATCTTCCGCATCGGCGAGGAGGGCTCGCGCTCGCGCCAGGGCTTCCAGGGTATCGACCAGCTCGTCGTGCAGTTGATCGACCGCGTCAACGAGCTGCACGAGAACGGCGCCGAGGAAGTGACGGGCGTGCGCACCGGCTTCTACGAGATGGACCGCATGACGGCCGGCCTGCAGCCGGGCGATCTGATCGTGCTGGCGGCGCGGCCGTCGATGGGCAAGACGGCGTTCGCGCTGAACATCGCCGAGAACGTCGCCGTGCACGAGGGCCTGCCCGTCGTCGTGTTTTCGATGGAAATGGGCGCGTCGCAGCTCGCGCTGCGCATGGTCGGCTCTCTCGGGCGCATCAACCAGCAGCACCTGCGCACCGGCAAGCTGGGCGACGACGAATGGAGCCGGTTGTCGGAGGCCGTTGACAAGCTCGGCAAGGCGCCCGTCTTCATCGACGAGACGCCGGCGCTCAACTCCAACGAGCTGCGCGCGCGCGCGCGCCGCCAGGCGCGCCAGTGCGGGCGGCTCGGCCTGATCGTCGTCGACTACCTGCAGCTGATGAGCGGCTCGAGCTCGGGCGACGAGAACCGCGCCACCGAGATCGGCGAGATCTCGCGCGGCCTCAAGGCGCTCGCCAAGGAGCTGCAGTGTCCTGTGATCGCGCTGTCGCAGCTCAACCGCAGCGTCGAGACCCGCAACGACAAGCGGCCGATGATGAGCGACCTGCGAGAGTCGGGCGCGATCGAGCAGGACGCCGACGTGATCATGTTCATCTACCGCGACGACTACTACAACAAGGAATCGAAGGAGCCCGGTGTCGCCGAGATCATCATCGGCAAGCAGCGCAACGGCCCGACGGGCGAGGTCAAGCTCGCCTTCCTGAAGCCGCTGACGCGCTTCGAGAACCTGGCGCCGGGCGCGGGCGACGACTACTAAAGCCTGGCGCGCCTTGCGCGCGCAGGCATACTGTGTATATTTACAGTATGCCGAACGAGGATCGATCCTGCGGCTCGCGCGCCGCCGCGCCGATCAAGGGCCGCGGCACGTCGTGGGCGATGGTGCACCGCTACGCCGCCCACGCGCGCGACGCCTTCGACGACGGCTGGGGCACGCTCGAGCAGCAGGCGGCTGAAGTCGTCGTGCCGCCGGCCACGCAGGTCATCGAGCAGCGCGCGGGCAGCGTGCTCACGGCCAACGAATCACCCGACATCGCTTTCGACGCCTCGGTGAATCCGTACCGTGGCTGCGAGCACGGCTGCGTCTACTGCTTCGCGCGGCCGACGCACAGTTACCTGAACCTGTCGCCGGGACTCGACTTCGAGACGCGCATCGTTGCCAAGGTCAACGTCGCCGAGCGGCTGCGCGCCGCGCTCGCGGCGCCGCGCTACCGGCCCTCGCTGATCAACGTCGGCTCGGCGACCGACGCCTACCAGCCGGTCGAGCGCCGGCTGCGCCTCACGCGCGGCGTCATCGAAGTGCTCGCCGAGTGCAGCCATGCGTTCTCGCTCGTCACCAAGTCGTCGGGTGTCGAGCGCGACCTCGACCTGATCGCGCCGATGGCGTCGCGCCGCCTCGTCGCCGTCTACGTCTCGGTGACGACGCTCGACGCCGCGCTGGCGCGCATCATGGAGCCGCGCGCGGCCGCGCCGGCGCGCCGCCTGCGCACGATCCGCACGCTGGCCGACGCCGGCGTGCCGGTCGGCGTGAGCCTGTCGCCCGTCATCCCGTTCGTCAACGAGCCCGAGATCGAGCGCGTGCTCGACGCCGCTGTGCAGGCCGGCGCGCGGCGCGCCTTCGCCATCGTGCTGCGCCTGCCGTGGGAGGTGAATCCGCTGTTCCAGCGCTGGCTCGAGCAGCACTTCGCGCAGCGCGCCGCGCGCGTGATGGCGCGCATCCGCGAGATGCGCGGCGGGCGCGACTACGACGCGCGTTGGGGCGCGCGCATGAGCGGCGAGGGCGTGTGGGCGGCGCTGCTGCGCCAGCGCTTCGACAAGGCCTGCGCGCGCCATGGGCTCGCCGGCGAGCGCTTCGAGCTCGATCTCTCGGCCTTCACACCGCCGCGGCGCAGGGACGCGGCGCAGCGCCAGGCCTCGCTGTTCTGAACGGCCTCGCGCCGCCGCGCCGGGCCGCCCCAGGCCAGGCCCGCCACCCTCGCGGAGGGTCGCTCGCCGTACCCGGCGAGCGGGGTGCCGTCATCTCGACGCGCCGTTCAGGCGCGAAGCGTCAGGCCGCCCGCGGAACGATGGCGCCGCGGCGTACCGACGGCCTGCGTGCCGGCCTGGCAATAGCGCTGCTTGAGCGCGTCGGCGCGGGCCAGAAGCTCGGCGCTGTCGTCGATCTTCGCGTGGTGGCGCTGCGTGACGAGCGCGGCCAGCTCGATCAGCTTGGCGTTGCGCGTCGTCTCGCCGTCGTCGAGCAGCATCTGCACCGCCTGGCGCGGCTGCCCGTTGACGGAGTGGCCCATCGCGCGCTCGGCCAGCGACGACACGGCGGCGTGGCTGTCGCGGATCAGCTTGGCGGCCGGATCTTTCGACTGCGCCGCCGCCACCAGCATCTCGCAGGTCGCTTTCGACACGCACAGGCGGCGCGCGATCGCGGCGACGTGGCCGCCCATCTCGTCGAGCTGGATCTCCTGGCTGTTCAGGCGCACCCACAGCCCGATGACGTTGCAGCCGCGCTCCATGTCGAAGCCCGGCTGGTCGTGCTCGAGGGCGAGCTCGCGCGCCAGCTCGACGGCGGCGGCGACGCGCCGCTCGTGCAACACGCGCAGCGCCGCGATGACGCGCTCGAAGTGGCGCAGGCGCGCCGCCTCGGGCTGCGCCTCGATCAGCCGCCCGAGCTGCGACTGCGTCTGCCCGAGCGCCTTGCCGTCGCGCGCGTCGAAGTGCAGCATCGCCAGCAGCACGAGGGCGAGCGGATCGAACAGCCGCGACTTCACGCCCATGCGCGCCGCGCGATCGAGCAGGTCGAGCGCCTCGACCGCCTCGCCGGCATAGAACGCGAGCGTGCCCGCGTGCTGCAGCCGCGTCACGCTGCCGGGCGTCAGTTCGGCGGCCTTGCGGAACGTCTGCAGCGCCTCGCCGAGCTCGCCCTGTTCGATCTGCACGTGGCCGAGCACGTCGTATGAGTCGGCGTGGTCCGGCGCGTCGCCGATCAGCACGTCGAGCGTGCGTCGCGCGGGCGCGAGCTGCCCCGAGGCGACCTGCGTGCGCGCGATACCGAGGCGCGCCCACGGCAGCGCGCGCGCCTCGAGCACGGCGTCGTACATCTGCCGCGCCGACTCCGGGTCGTCGATGCGCAAGTAGAGCTCGGCGCCGATGCGCGCGGCGTAGAGCCAGTACGGCCCGCGCCTTGCGAAGCGGTCGCGGCACAGTGCGGCGGCGGCGGCGAACTGCCGGGCCTGGATCGCCTCGAAGATGTGGCGCAGCTCGCGCTTGCGGCGGCGCGCCTCGACGAGGCGCTCGCCCAGGCTGGCGGCGCTGTAGGGCTTGAGCAGGTAACTGTCGAGCGCCGTCTCGGCGGCCTCGGTGACGCGCTCGTACGTCGCCTCGCCGGTGACCATCACGAACACGGTGTAGTACGGCAGCAGTTCGGCGCGCCGCAGGTCGGCCAGCAGGTCAGGCCCCGACATCGTGCTGCGCTCGAAGTGATGCTCGCACAGGATGATGTCGAACGCCTGGTGCTCGAGGATGTTGCGCGCGTCCTGCAGGTTGCTGGTCTGGCGCACCGTGCCGACGCCGAAGCTGCGCAGGTGCGCGCACAGCACGCCGCGCGAGGTCGCGTTCGCGTCGATCACCAATGCGCTGGTCTTTTCGATGTCGTCGTCGAGCAGGTACACCGTGCAGTCTCGTGGTCGCGGCTGCGCCAGCCGGAGCGGGCGGCCCGGATGAGGATGATGCAGGTGGTTTCGGCGCCCGCCGCGCCGACTTGAGGCCGGATCGCAGGCCTCAGGCCGTCACTTGAACAGATCCTTGACGCGGTCCGTCCAGCTCGTTGCACCCGGCGTGTGACGCTCGCCGCCCTTGCGCAGCGAGTCGTCGAGCTCGCGCAGCAGCTTGCGCTGGTGCTCGGTGAGCTTGACCGGGGTCTCGATCGCGATGTGGCAGTACAGGTCGCCCGGGTAGCTCGAGCGCACGCCCTTGATGCCCTTGCCGCGCAGACGGAACGTCTTGCCGTGTTGCGTGCCCTCGGGCAGGTCGATCTCGGCCTTGCCGCCGAGCGTAGGTACCTCGATGCTGCCGCCGAGCGCAGCCGTCGTCAGACCGACGGGCACGGTGCAGTGCAGGTCATCGCCGTCGCGCTCGAAGACTTCGTGCTGCTTGATGCGGATCTCGATGTAGAGGTCGCCGTTGGGCCCGCCGTTGGTGCCCGGCTCGCCGTTGCCGGCCGAGCGGATGCGCATGCCTTCGTTGATGCCGGCCGGGATCTTGACCTCGAGCGTCTTCGTCTTCTTCGTCTTGCCCTGGCCGCCGCAGACGGTGCACGGCTCGGGGACGATCTTGCCGCTGCCGTGGCACTGCGGGCAGGTCTGCTGGATGCTGAAGAATCCCTGGCGCAGGTGCACCGTGCCGGCGCCACTGCAGGTCGGACAGACCTTGGCGCTGGTGCCGGGCTTGGCGCCGCTGCCGTGGCAGGTATCGCAGGTCTCCCAGCTCGGGATGCGGATCTGCGTGTCCTTGCCGTGCGCGGCCTCCTCGAGCGTGATCTCCATCGCGTACGACAGGTCGCTGCCGCGGTAGACCTGCGCGCCGCCGCGGCGGGCGCCCGCAGCACCGCCGAAGATGTCGCCGAAGATGTCGCCGAAGGCCTCGGCGAAGCCGCCGAAGCCTTCGGGGCCGGCGCCGCGAAAGCCGCCGGCGTTCGGGTCGACGCCGGCGTGGCCGTACTGGTCGTAGGCGGCGCGCTTGGGCGCATCCGACAGCATCTCGTAGGCCTCCTTGGCCTCCTTGAACGACTCCTCGGCCTTCTTTGCCCCGTCGCCCTGGTTGCGGTCGGGGTGGTACTTCATGGCCAGCTTGCGATAGGCCTTCTTGATGTCCTCGTCGCTCGCATTGCGCGGCACGCCGAGCACATCGTAGTAATCACGCTTCGCCATCCGATCCACCCTCGTTCAAACGCGAAAAGCCGCGCCGGGGTCGGCGCAGCGGCCAGCCTCGAACGCGGCGACGAAACGCGGGACCACGGCCCCGCGCCGTCCAGACATCACTTCTTGTCCTTGACTTCCTTGAACTCGGCATCGACGACGTTGTCGTCGTCGGCCGGCCGCGCCGTCGAGGCCTGCTGCGCGCCGGCCTCGGGCTGCGCGCCCGCCGCGCCGGCCGCCGCCTGCGCCGCCTGGGCATCGGCGTAGACCTTCTCGC
This sequence comes from Burkholderiaceae bacterium, assembly GCA_048500255.1. Lineage (GTDB taxonomy): Bacteria > Pseudomonadota > Gammaproteobacteria > Burkholderiales > Burkholderiaceae_C > JAMHWF01. The sequence continues at coordinate 109,043 of JASNYH010000001.1, forward strand.
CGAGCTTCTGGCTGGCTGCCATCAGCGCCTCCGTCCTGGACTCGATCGCGGCCTTGTCGTCACCCTTGAGCGCCTCCTCGACGTCCTTGAGCGCGGCCTCGATCTTCTCCTTCTCGCCGGCGTCGAGCTTGTCTCCGACCTCGGCGAGGCTCTTCTTGACACTGTGGACCATCGCGTCGGCCTGGTTGCGCGCCTGCACCAGCTCGAGCTTCTTCTTGTCCTCGGCGGCGTTGAGCTCGGCGTCCTTCACCATCTTCTGGATCTCGTCCTCCGAGAGGCCCGAGTTCGCCTTGATGGTGATCTTGTTCTCCTTGCCTGTGCCCTTGTCCTTGGCGCTGACGTGCAGGATGCCGTTGGCGTCGATGTCGAACGTGACTTCGATCTGCGGCAGCCCGCGCGGCGCCGGCGGAATACCCTCGAGGTTGAATTCGCCCAGGCTCTTGTTGCCCGAGGCCATCTCGCGCTCGCCCTGATAGACCTTGATCGTCACCGCCGGCTGGTTGTCCTCGGCGGTCGAGAAGGTCTGGCTGAATTTGGTCGGGATCGTCGTGTTCTTCTTGATCATCTTCGTCATCACGCCGCCGAGCGTCTCGATGCCCAGCGACAGCGGCGTGACGTCGAGCAGCAGCACGTCGGTGCGGTCGCCCGACAGCACCTGGCCCTGGATCGCCGCGCCCACGGCGACGGCTTCGTCGGGATTGACGTCCTTGCGCGGCTCCTTGCCGAAGAACTCCTTGACCTTCTCCTGCACCTTGGGCATGCGCGTCTGGCCGCCGACGAGGATCACGTCGTGGATGTCGGCGACGTTGACGCCGGCGTCCTTGATCGCCGTGCGGCAGGGTGCGATCGTGCGCTCGACCAGGTCTTCCACCAGCGCCTCGAGCTTGGCGCGCGTGAGCTTGATGTTCAGGTGCTTCGGGCCCGACGCGTCGGCCGTCACGTAGGGCAGGTTGATGTCGGTCTGCGTGCTCGACGACAGCTCGATCTTGGCCTTTTCGGCGGCCTCCTTCAGGCGCTGCAGCGCGAGCACGTCCTTGGCGAGGTCGACGCCTTGCTCCTTCTTGAACTCGCCGATGATGTAGTCGATGACGCGCTGGTCGAAGTCCTCGCCGCCGAGGAAGGTGTCGCCGTTGGTCGACAGCACTTCGAACTGCTTTTCGCCGTCGACGTCGGCGATCTCGATGATCGAGACGTCGAACGTTCCGCCGCCGAGGTCGTAGACGGCGATCTTGCGGTCGCCCTTTTCCTGCTTGTCGAGGCCGAAGGCGAGCGCGGCGGCCGTCGGCTCGTTGATGATGCGCTTGACGTCCAGGCCCGCGATGCGCCCGGCGTCCTTGGTGGCTTGACGCTGCGCGTCGTTGAAGTAGGCCGGCACCGTGATGACGGCCTCGGTGACCGTCTCGCCGAGGTAGTCCTCGGCCGTCTTCTTCATCTTGCGCAGGACTTCCGCGCTGACCTGCGGCGGCGCGATCTTGTTGCCGCGCACCTCGACCCAGGCGTCGCCGTTGTCGGCGGCAACGATCCTGTAGGGCATCAGGTCGATGTCCTTCTGCACTTCCTTCTCGGTGAACTTGCGGCCGATCAGGCGCTTGACGGCGTACAGAGTGTTCTTGGCGTTGGTCACGGCTTGGCGCTTGGCGGCCGCGCCGACGAGGACTTCGCCGCTGTCCTGGTAGGCGACGACGGACGGCGTGGTGCGCGCACCCTCGCTGTTCTCGATCACCTTGGTGGAGTTGCCCTCCATGATCGAAACGCACGAGTTCGTCGTGCCGAGGTCGATGCCGATGATCTTTGCCATGGGTTGCTCCTGTATCCGGGAAATGTCGAGTTGTCTTGGACGTGTGGCCGCGCGCCGCGATTTCAAGCGAGCGCGGCGGCGCTCACGCCTTGGCGGCGGCCACCGTGACGAGCGCCGGACGCAGCACGCGGTCGGCGATGAGATAGCCCTTCTGCAGCACGGCGACGATGGTGTTGGGCTCCTGGTCGACCGGCACGACGCTGATCGCCTGGTGCTGGTGCGGATCGAACCGGGTGGCTGCCGGCGGATCGATCGGGATCACCTTGCTGCGCTCCAGGGCCGTCATGAGTTGTCGCAACGTGGCGTGCACGCCCTCGAGAATCTGCGCCGGCGTGGCGTCGGGCAGGGCGATCGCCGCCTCGAGGCTGTCGATCACGGGCAGCAGGTTTTCGGCAAACGCCTCGATCGCGAACTTGCGCGTCTTGGCGACCTCTTCGTCGGCGCGCCGGCGTGTGTTCTCGGCATCGGCCTTGGCGCGCAGGTAGGCGTCGGACATCTCGGCGTGCCGCACTTCGAGGTCGGCAAGGCGCTGTTCGAGCGGCTGCGCCGCCTCGGCGGCGGCCTGGGACGGCGCCGCAGCGCCTGCGGCGGCGGGTTCGGCTTGGGGATCGTTCGTGTTCGTCATGCGTGGTTTCCTGCCCAGCGGCGGATTTGGGGCCGCCGGAACCGGCTTCAAGCCCGGCGCCGAAACTTTTGTTCACGTCGCGGTGGCCGCAGGGTTGCGGCGCTGCCACAGGTGCCGGGCCGCGCGGCATCGCGTTGCGGCACTTGTTGGCGGACGACCGACCCCGCGTCCGCGGGGCCGGCCGGCGGGAATTATCGTCGGGAGACACGTGTCGCCGACTCGACGATTCCGCATGTCTGCCCGACCTCCGATCGACCTTCCGTCCGCCACCGGCCTGCAAGTCCTTCCCGATGAACAGCATGCGCGCCTGGCCTTGCGCGAGGCCCGCGTGCTGATGGCCCCCGTCGTGCGCTGGCTGCTGCGCCATGGCGTGCACTACGGTGCCTTCGCCGAGGTGCTCAAGGGCGTGTTCGTCGCCGTCGCGCGCGAGGAGCTGGCGCGCGCCGGCGCCCGCACGACGGACTCGGCGATCAGCGTGATGTCGGGCGTGCACCGCAAGGACGTGCGCGCCATCGGCGCCGATCCGGTGGCCCGGCCGCTGCCGCGCTGCGTGCCGCTGGCGGCGCAGTTGCTCGAGCGCTGGCGCAGCGACGCCCGCTATGCCGAGGCCGACGGGCGCCCGCGAGCGCTGCCGCGCAGCGGCGCGACGGGGAGCTTCGAGGCGCTGGCGCGCGACATCTCGAGCGACGTGCACCCGCGCACGCTGCTCGACGAACTGCTGCGGCTCGAACTCGTCGCGCTCGACGGCGACGCCGTGCGCATCGTACGTGCGCAGGCGAGCCCGGCGCCGGGCCTCGAGAACGGCGCCGCCGAGTTCTCGACGAGCGCGGCCGACCACATCGCCGCCGCCGTCCACAACCTGACGCAGGACGGTCCGAAGTTTCTCGCGCAGAGCCTGGCCGTCGACGGCCTGACGGCCGAGGCCGCGCAGCAGCTGCACGAGGCCGCGCGCACCCTGTGGCAGGCGCTGCTGCCGGCGCTCGCGGCGAGCGCGCGCGAGCAGGTGCGCGCGACGGCGCTGGCGGCGTCGGACGACGCCGCCTCGCGCGTGCGCGTCGGCGTCTACTGCTACAGCGACCCGGCGCCGACGAGCGCGCCTTAGCCGCGCGGCTTGCCCCCGGCCTCGGCGCTCCAGCGCGTCCATTCGACGAGCTTGCGCCGGTCGCGCTTGGTGGGGCGCCCCTGTTCGATCGTCAGCGCCGGCTCGGGTGCGGTACGGCGCTGCCGGATCGCCGCCTCGCGCGCAGCAACGCTCTCGAGCGTCTCGGCGTAGAGCGCCTGCGCGACGCTGGCCGGGCCGCGCGCCTCGCTCAACCCCCGGACGACGACGGTGCGCACGCTGGGCGGCTCGCGCAGCGCGATGCGGCTGCCGACGCGCACGTCGCGGCTCGCCTTGGCATGTGTGCCGTCGACCTCGACGCGGCCGCGCGCGATCGCGTCGGCGGCCAGCGAGCGCGTCTTGTAGAAGCGCGCCGCCCACAGCCACTTGTCGAGTCGCATGGCCGCGTTCACGGCGTCGTCAGCGCGAGGTTCCCGTTGCGAGCGCGGGCTGCGGCGCGTCGGCATCCGCCGGCGACGCCTGCGTCGGCCAGCCGGCGAGGTGGCGGATCGCGATCTGCGCGAGTGCGGCGATCCATGCGGGCGCGTCGTTGAGGCACTCGATGTAGTGGAACTCCTGGCCGCCGGCCCCGAGGAAGGCGGCGCGCGCCTCGACGGCGATCTCTTCCAGCGTCTCGAGGCAGTCCGACGTGAAGCCGGGGCACATCACGGCGATGCCGCGCACGCCATCGGCGGCCAGGCGGCGCAGCGTAGGCTCGGTGGCCGGCTCGAGCCACTTCGCCCGGCCGAAACGGCTCTGGAACGTGACGACGACGCGCTCGGCCGGCAGGTCGAGGCGCTGGCGCAGCAGCCGTGCCGTCTCGAGGCACTCGTGTGGGTACGGGTCGCCGAGGTCGGCGGTGCGCTGCGGCACGCCGTGAAAGCTCAGCACGAGCCGCTCGGGCAAGCCGCCCTCGCGCATCGCATGCTCGCGCACGCGCCGCTCGAGCGCAGCGATGTAGCCGGCGTCGTCGTGAAAGCGCGCGACGCAGCGCAGTTCGGGCAGGGCGCGCGTGCGCGCCGACCACCGGCCGACGGCGTCGAAGGTGCTGGCCGTCGTCGAGCCGGCGTACTGCGGATACAGGGGCAGCACCAACACGCGCGTCGCCCCGTCAGCCTTCAGCGCGTCGAGCACGTCGGGAATCGACGGCGAGCCGTAGCGCATCGCGGCGCGCACGGCGATGCGGTGGCCGCGCTCGCCGAGGTAGCCCGCCAGCAGCTTGGCCTGCTTAAGAGTCCACGAGCGCAGCGGCGAATCGCCGTCGCGCCAGATCGTTGCGTACTTGGCGGCCGACGCCGCCGGCCGCGTGCGCAGCACGATGCCGTGCAGGATCGGCTGCCACAGCAGCGGCGGGATCTCGACGACGCGAGGGTCGCTGAGAAACTGCGCCAGGTAGCGGCGAACCGCAGACGCCGTCGGCGCGTCGGGCGTGCCGAGGTTGCACAACAAGACGGCCGTGCGTCCGGAGGCTCCGTGCGGGCGCGGCGGTTCGGGCGCGAATCGCATCGGCGGCGACGCCCTCAGGCGCGCGGCAGCGCGCGCGCCAGCGCAACCAGCGCGGCCGTCACTTCGGCGATGTCGAGCGGCTTGGCCCAGTAGCCGTCGAAGCCCGCCGCGCGCGACTGCGCGATGTGCCCCGGCGTCGCCTCGGCCGAGCACATGTAGGCCGGTGCGGCGGTGAGGGCGGGCAGGGCGCGCAGCAGCGCCAGCAACTCGAATCCGCTCATGTCGGGCAGCTGCGCATCGAGCACGAGCACTTGCGGCGACCATTCGGCGGCGATGCGGATCGCCTCGGCGCCGTCTTCGGCAACGCGCAAGTCGATGTCGTCCTGGCCGCGCAGCATCTCCTGGAACAGCAGGGCATTCAGGCGGTTGTCCTCGGCGTAAAGCAGGCGCATGGAGCGATTCTGTGGCAACGGCGCTTCCGACGCGACGACGGGGGCAAGGCGTCAGTAGCCGCCCTGCGGTTGCGTGTCGGCGAAGTGCAGCACCTCGAAGCGCACGCAGGCGGCCAGCGGGTCGGCCAGCGGCGCGCCCAGCCCGATCAGGCCGCTGCCGTGCAGCGTGCAGCTGCCGCGACGCAGGCTGACGACTTCGTCGTCGTTGGCGAAGCGCACGTAGGTGCCGTTGTAGCTGAGGTCGGTGAGCTGGAACGTGCCGCCGTGCCAGTCGATGCGCGCGTGCGAACGCGACACGCGCGAGTCGTCGATGCAGTAGGTGGCCTGCGGGCTGCGCCCGAGCACGACGGGCATGCGCTGGCCCGCGAAGACGCGGTTCATGTCTAGCCAGACGAGGCGGATCGCCTCGGGTTCGGACGCCGGCGCGATGTCGCCGTACTGTGTGACGACGGTGTCGCCCGAGCGTCGTGCCTCGAGCAGGTGCACCTGCACCGGCTCGGCGCGGCCGCGCAACTGCATGCGGTCCATGTTGCGAAAGCGCGTGCGCTCGCCTTCGCGCAGGCCGGCGAGCACGGTCGCCGTGGCCAGCGTCTCGTTGTCTCCGGCGTGGTCGAGCAGCCGGGCGGCGACGTTGACGGCGTCGCCGAAGCAATCGCCGGCCATCTCGACGACCTCGCCGTGGGCCAGCGCGACCTGCAGCTTGAGGCCGGCGAACGCCGGGTCGCCGCCGCCCGAGCCGCGAGTGCCCATGCGCTCGAGCGCCTCGTGCATCTGGTCGGCCGCCTGCACGGCGGCGCCCGGCACGGCGAACGTGGCCATCAGGCCGTCGCCCAGCGTCTTGACGACGGCGCCGTCGCAGTCCTCGACGACGCGCGCGATCAGCGAGACGGCGCGCGTGACGACGGTCGTCGCGCGGGCATTGCCCAGCGACTCGTACAGCGAAGTGCTGCCGCGCAGGTCGGCGAACAGGACGGTGCACTCGGAGATCCGGGTCATGCCGCAGCGAGAGACAGAGGCTGGGCGCGAGTGTAGCGCCGGCGCGACCCCGCTCCGGGGCCGCGCCGGCGTCACAGGTTGTCGAGGTAGGTGCGCAGCTTGTCGGAGCGGCTCGGATGCTTGAGTTTGCGGATCGCCTTGGCCTCGATCTGGCGGATGCGCTCGCGCGTGACGTCGAACTGCTTGCCCACTTCCTCGAGCGTGTGGTCGGTCGACATCTCGATGCCGAAGCGCATGCGCAGCACCTTGGCCTCGCGCGGCGTGAGCGAATCGAGGATGTCCTTGACCACGTCGCGCAGGCCGGCCTGCATCGCGGCGTCGACCGGGGCCACGTTGTTCGTATCCTCGATGAAGTCGCCCAGGTGCGAGTCGTCGTCGTCGCCGATCGGCGTCTCCATGGAGATCGGCTCCTTGGCGATCTTCATGATCTTGCGGATCTTGTCCTCGGGAATCTCCATCTTCTCGGCCAACGTCGGCGCGTCGGGCTCGAAGCCGAACTCCTGCAGGTGCTGGCGCGACAGGCGGTTCATCTTGTTGATCGTCTCGATCATGTGCACCGGGATGCGGATCGTGCGCGCCTGGTCGGCGATCGAGCGCGTGATCGCCTGGCGGATCCACCACGTCGCGTAGGTCGAGAACTTGTAGCCGCGGCGGTACTCGAACTTGTCGACCGCCTTCATCAGACCGATGTTGCCTTCCTGGATGAGATCGAGGAACTGCAGGCCGCGGTTGGTGTACTTCTTGGCGATCGAGATGACCAGTCGCAGGTTGGCCTCGATCATCTCCTTCTTGGCGTCGCGCGAGGCCTTCTCGCCCTCGTTCATCTTGCGGTTGATCTCCTTGAGATCCTCCAGCGGAACGACGGCGCGCGCCTGCTGATCGAGCAGCTTCTGCTGCAGCTCCTGCACCGCCGGCAGGTTGCGCGACAGCACGGCGCTGTAGGGCTTGCCGGCGCCCGTTTCCTTCTCGGCCCACTTCAGGTTCAGGATGTTGGGCGGGAAGCTGCGAATGAAGTGCTCCTGCGGCATGCCGCACTTGTCGACGACGATCTTGCGGATCTCGCGCTCGTAGCGGCGCACGTCGTCGACCTGCGAGCGCAGGATGTCGCACAGCTTCTCGATCGTCTTGACGGTGAAGCGGATCGTCATCAACTCGGCGCTGATCGCCTGCTGGGCCTTGTTGTAGGCGGCCGACTTGTAGCCGTCCTTCTCGAAGGCACGGCGCATCTTCTCGAAGTGGCTGCGCAGCGCCTCGAACTTGGCGAGCGCGGCCGTCTTCAGCTCTTCGAGCTTCTTGGTCAGCGCCTTGCTGCCGCCCTGGCCGTCGTCGTCTTCTTCCTCGTCGAAGAAGTCGACGTCCTCCTCGGCGACGTAGTCGTCTGCCTCATCTTCCGAAACGAAGCCGTCGACGACTTCCGAGATCGCCATCTGGCCTGCGCCGATGCGATCGGCGTAGACGAGGATCTCGGCGATCGTCGTCGGCGACGCCGAGATGGCGAGCATCATGGCCTGCAGGCCGCCTTCGATGCGCTTGGCGATCTCGATCTCGCCCTCGCGCGTGAGCAGCTCGACCGTGCCCATCTCGCGCATGTACATGCGCACCGGGTCGGTGGTGCGGCCGAACTCGGAGTCGACGGTCGACAGTGCAGCCTCGGCAGCCTCTTCGGCCTCTTCCTCGGTGGCCGTCGTCGTGCCGCCGCCGGCGATCAGCAGCGTCGCCGCGTCGGGAGCCTGCTCGTAGACGGCGATGCCCATGTCGTTGAGCATCGAGACGATGGCTTCGAGAATCTCGTTGTCGACCAGTTTCTCGGGCAGGTGGTCGTTGATCTCCTGGTGAGTCAGGAAACCCCGCGTCTTGCCCATCTTGATGAGCGTCTTCAGCTCGAGCCGGCGCTTGGCGACCTCTTCCTCGGTCAGCGCGGTCTCGTCGAGGCCGAATTCGCGCATCAGCGCGCGCTCCTTGGCACGCGACACCTTCATGCGCAGCGGCTTGGCGCGCGCCGCCTTGGTCTCGACTTCCTCGACGACCTCGACCTCGGGCTCGCCGTCGAAATCGCTGTCGACGTCGGCCAGGTCGGGCTCGAGCACCTCGGGCTTCTTGGACTCGGCGCCCTTGGCGACGCGTCCCTTGGCGGCCGGCTTCGTCGCGCCCTTGGTCGCCGGCTTGACCGCGGCGGCCTGCGCCCTGGCCGGCGTCGCCGTCTTGCCCGTCGGCTTGTCGGCCGGCTTGGCAGGCTTCTTCGCGTCGGCCTTGGCGGACTTGGAGGCCGGCTTGGCGGCGGGGACAGGGGCGCTTTTCTTCGCGGTCATTCGAATCCTCGGTCAGCTGGTAAAGACCCGATCACGGCTCGACTTGGGGGCGATCCCGGCGCACGCAAGCCGCCCGAGCGAGGCACGGGCGACCCGGCAGCGGACTGGGGCCGGCAACGATGCGCGTTGGCGATCCATGCGCTCAACGCAGCGCGGACAAGCTAGCGTGAACCACTGAAAAAGCGCAGCCCTTGCGGAGATGGTGGCCTTGAATCGAACCCTCGTCACAGGGCGGCCGGGGCCGGAGGTGCTGCTGTCACTCTTGCCGCAAACGCGACATTATCGGCGAGCCGCGCCCTCGCGTCAAAGTCAGGGGGACTCTTCCGCGCGTCGTGGCTCGTCGAGCGCCCGTGTCATGGTGCGCAGGCGGTCGTCCACGGCCTTGTACTGCAGCAGCGCATCGGGGTCGGAGGCCGCCCGGGCGGCCAGCGCGTCGGCCTGCTCGCGCAGCCGCCCGATCCACAGTCGCCGCACGACGGTATGCAAGTCGTCGACTGCCACGACGTCGTCGATCGCCATGGCCGACATGGCATCGCGGGCGACGTCCGCGTGCTCCTCGTCGGCCAGCGCCGCCTCGAGCGCGGCCCACGGCGCGGCCCCGTGCTCGGCGAGCCGGCGCTCCAGCCATGCGAAGAGGTCGCCGTAGGGCGCCGGTAGGTCATGCAGCAGCTCGTGGTCGTCGCTCGTCAACTGCTGCCACCAGGCGCTGTGCTGCAGCAGCAGGCGCAGGGCCTGCTTCGCCGGCTCCATCGGCCGCGGACGCCCGCCGCTGCGTAGCGCCGGTCGTGTTGCGAAGGAGGCCGCGACGCGTGGCGTGGGCGCTGCGGGCGTCGTCTGTCGAGGCGCGCGATCGCCCCACAGGCCCGCCAGTTCGGCGGCGTCGATCTGCCCGGTGCGCGCGATGTCGGCGAGGATCTGCCGGCGCAGCGCGCCGTCGGGCAGGGCCTGCCACAGCGGCCGGGCGGCCGCCAAGAAGCGGGCGCGGCCCTCGGCGTGGGCGAGGTCGCAGCCTTCGAGCGCGGCGGCGACGAGCTGGCGTGACAGCGGCACCGACTGTTCGATGCAGGCAGCGAAGGCGTCGGCGCCGAACTCGCGCACGTAGGAGTCGGGGTCGTGCTCGGGCGGCAGGAACAAGAAGCGCACGCTGCGTACGTCGGTGGCGTGCGGCAGCGCCGCCTCGAGCGCACGGCCCGCTGCGCGCCGGCCGGCCGCGTCGCCGTCGAAGCTGAACACGACGGCTTCGGTGAAGCGGAACAGCTTGTGCACGTGCTCGGCCGTGCAGGCCGTGCCGAGCGTGGCGACGGCATTGTCGAATCCGTGCTGGGCCAGCGCGACGACGTCCATGTAGCCCTCGACGACGAGCGCGTGGCCGTGCCGGCGCAGCGCCTGCCGCGCCTCGTGCAGGCCGTAGAGCTCGCGGCCCTTGCTGAAGACGGGCGTCTCGGGCGAATTGAGGTACTTGGGTTCGCCCTGGTCGAGCACGCGCCCGCCGAAGCCGATCACGTCGCCTTGCACCGAACGGATCGGGAACATGATGCGATCGCGAAAGCGGTCGTAGCGCTTGCGATCGGCCTCGTCGCCACCCTGCGCGATGACGAGGCCGCATTCCTCGAGCAGCGGATCGTCGTAGCGCGGAAAGGCGCTCGCCAGCGAGCGCCAGCCGTCCGGCGCATAGCCGAGGCCGTAGCGCGCGGCGATCTGCCCGGTCAGGCCGCGGCGCTTGAGGTAGTCGACGGCGCGCGGGCTGGCTTTCAGCTCGGCGCGGTAGTGCGCGGCGGCCTGAGCCAGGACGTCGCTCAGGCTGGTCTGGCGCTCGCGCGCCTGCGCGGCGCGGGCTCGCTCCTGCGGGTCGGTGTCGTCTTCGGGCACCGTCATGCCGGCGTGTTGAGCGAGTTCGCGCACGGCGTCGATGAAGCCGAGGGCGGCCTGCTCCATCAGGAAGCCGATCGCGTTGCCGTGCGCACCGCAGCCGAAGCAGTGGTAGGTCTGCCGCGTCGGGCTGACGATGAAGCTGGGCGTCTTCTCGCCGTGGAAGGGGCACAGGCCCTTGTGGTTGATGCCGGCCTTGCGCAACTCGACGTGGCGGCCGACGACCTCCACGATGTCGGTGCGCGACAGCAGGTCCTGGATGAACGCCGGGGGAATCACGCGGGCAGTCTACCCGCCGCTCGAAGTGCCTAGACGGCGAAGTCCTCGAGCTTGCGGCCGGCGGCGAGGGCGGCCTTGAGCCACTTGGGCTGCAGACCGCGCCCGGTCCAAGTGTCGCCGGTCGCCTTGTCGCGGAACTTGACGGCGGCCTTGCGAGTGCCGTCCTTGCCGGCGGCCGACGCCTTGGCCGACAGATCTGCCGGCGTCAGCCCGTGCTCGGCCATCAGGGACCGGACTTGGGCGATCGCATCGGCGCGCGCCTGCCTGCGCGCGGTATCGATCTGCTTTTCGAGTTCTGCCTTCTGTTCGAGGAGTTTCTGCAAATCGGTCATTGATGCCCCGTCGGAATCGGCCTGCGGCAATATCGCCGCAGGCGCGATTCTCGCGTTCCCGGTGCGGCAGGGCAAGCCGATTCGGCTATTTGTAGCCCACGCGGTCGAGAATCTGCTGGACGCGCGCCTGATTCATGCCGACGACGGCGACGGGAATTGTTTCCGTCTTGAACTTGCCGAGGCTCTCGAGCGCCGGGTTGCTCACCTTGACGCCCGGCACCGCAGGCCATTCGTTGTTGCCGTCGGCGAAATGGCGCTGCGCCTCGTCGCTGGCCAGATACTCGATGAACTTGACGGCAGCGTCGCGGTTCTTGGCGTGCCGCGCGACGGCGGCACCGGCCACGTTGACGTGCGTGCCAGAACCTTGCTGGTCGGGGAATACCACGCCGACTTTCTCGATTGCGGCGCGGTCTTCTGGTTTCTCCGAACGCATCAGGCGCGCTAGGTAATAGGAGTTCGTGACCGCCACCTGACATTCCCCGCTGGCAACGGCGCGAATCTGGTCGGTATCCCCGCCCTTGGGCGGCCTTGCCATGTTGGTCACCATGCCGCGCAGCACGGCCTCCGTCTTATCGGGACCGAGGTGCTGCAGCATCGAGCCGAACAGCGAGATGTTGTAGGGGTGCGAGCCCGAGCGCGTGCACAGGCGTCCCTTGTTCTTGGCGTCGCCGAGTTCCGCGTAGGTATCGACGTCGGCCTTGTCGACCGCTACCTTGTTGTAGACGACGACGCGCGCGCGCGTCGACAGGCCGAACCAAGCCGAGCCCTGACCCTGGTCCTGGCCGCGCAGCGTGGCCGGAATGCGCTGCTCGAGCAGCGCCGACTTGACCGGCTGGAACAGGCCCTGCGTCTCGGCGCGCCACAGGCGCGCCGCGTCGACGAGCAGCACGACATCGGCCGGACTTGCCGCTCCTTCGCTCTGCAGCCGCGCGAGGATGCCAGCGTCGTCGCCATCGACGCGCTGGATGCGGATGCCCGTCACCTTCGTGAAGTTGGCATACAGCGCCTCGTCGGTCTGATAGTGGCGCGCGTTGTAGAGGTTGAGCACGGCCTCCTGGGCCGGCGCCGCGCCGGCCGCCAAAGCGAGAGACGCAACGGCCAGCGAACGGCGAACGAACGGACGAGACATGGATCGCTCCTCGGTATGCAGGGGATACCGGGGAGTCTAGCTGATAACGCGAATGATTCTCATCGCTCGGGGATGATCCAGCGCAAGGCGCAGCGATCCAGATCCGCTGCGCGCGACCCGGCGCGCGGGACTCAAGCCGACGGCGGCACGTAGCCCGCAGGCTTGTCGGCGTCGCCGCCGAACAGGAACAGCTCCATCTGGCGTGCCAGGTACTGGCGCGCCCGCTGGTCGGCCAGGTTCAGGCGGTTCTCGTTGACCAGCATCGTCTGGTGACGCAGCCACGTCTGCCAAGCCTCCTTGCTGATCGACTGGTAGATGCGCTTGCCCAGTTCACCGGGATAGACGGGGAAGTCGAGCCCCTCGGCTTCCTTCTTGAGGTAGGCGCATTGGATAGTCCGCGGCATGGCCGGCTCCTGTAAGTTCGAAATCGATCGGATGGCGTCACTGTAGCGCCGAGCGCCGGCGCGGCCGGCGAAGGCAGGCCGTTCAGCCGAGCTTCTTGACGAAGACGACGGAGCGGCGGTCCCAGTTGTACTTGCGCTTGCGCGCCTCGGGCAGCCAGTCGGAATCGACCTGCGCGAAGCCGCGCTTCATGAACCAGTGCATCGTGCGCGTCGTCAGCACGAAGATGCTGTCGAGCCCCATCGCGCGCGCGCGCTGCTCGATGCGCTTGAGGATGCGCTCGCCGTCGCCCTGGCCCTGCACCTCGGGCGACACGGTCAGCGCCGACATCTCGCCGGTACGTCCTTCGGGGTAGGGGTAGAGCGCCGCGCAGCCGAAGATGACGCCGTCGTGCTCGATCACGGTGTAGTGGCCGATGTCGCGCTCGATCTCGGTGCGGTCGCGCTTGACGAGCGTGCCGTCGCGCTCGAACGGCTCGATCAGCTTGAGGATGCCGCCGATGTCGTCGGCCGTCGCCTCGCGCAGGCTCTCGAGCTTCTCGTCGACGACCATTGTGCCGATGCCGTCGTGCGTGTAGATCTCCATCAGGATCGCGCCGTCGACGGCGAACGGCAGGATGTGCGAGCGCTCGACGCCACCGCGGCACGCCTTGACGCAGTGCTGCAGATAAAACGTCATGTCGGCCGGCTGCGCCGCACCGGGCAGCGCGGCGAGCAGCCGCTCGGCGTCGGCCAGCGTGAGCTCGGTGTCGATCGGGCTGTCGGGATCGGCCGGGTTCTCGCGGATGCCCGGCACCTCGGTGAGGAACAGCAACTTGTCGGCCTGCAGCGCGATCGCCGCGCTGGTGGCGACATCCTCCATCGTGAGGTTGAACGCCTCGCCGGTCGGCGAGAAGCCGAAGGGCGACAGCAACACGACGGCGCCGCTGTCGATGGCCTGGCGGATCGCCGCCGCGTCGACCTTGCGCACCAGGCCGCTGGACTGGAAGTCCACGCCGTCGACGATGCCCACCGGGCGCGCCGTCAAGAAGTTGCCCGACACGACGCGCACCGTGGCGTTGGCCATCGGCGTGTTCGGCAGGCCCTGCGAAAACGCCGCCTCGATCTCGAAGCGCAACTGGCCGGCGGCCTCCTGGGCGGCGTCGAGCGCGACCGGATCCGTGATGCGCAGTCCGTGGCTGAAGCGCGACGTGTGGCCCTTGGCGCGCAGCTGCTCGTTGACCTGGGGCCGAAAGCCGTGCACCAGCACAAGCTTGATGCCCATCGCGTGCAGGATGGCGACGTCCTGGGCGAAGGAGTTCAGCTTGCCGGCCGCGATCAGCTCGCCCGCGATGGCGACGACGAAGGTCTTGCCGCGGTAGGCGTGGATGTAGGGCGCCACCGATCGGAACCACGGGACGAAGGTGTGCGGAAAGACGACGCTCATGTCAGTTGCTCCACCGCGCTTCGTGTGGCACGTGCTGGAAGGGCACTTCCGGCTGGTGCTGGCCAGCGCCGCTCACGTCAAGAACGTTCCCGGTCGCAAGACCGATGTCAACGACGCGATGTGGCTGGCCGATTTGCTGGCTCACGGGCTGATCCGCGCGAGCTTCGTGCAGGCAACGCCCGCTTGATGAGCGATTGAGTTTCACTTCAGTGGCGCACGGCCTGCCAGCAGCCACTGACACGCCCCCTCAGGGGGCAGCGAGCGCAGCGAGCGTGGAGGTCGTTTCATCCTAGGGCGGCAAGGGTGCGCGGATTGTGCAGCATCGAGGCGCGCCGCCGACGGCGGCTGTTCGATAATCGGCGCCCCGTGAGTCCCCGCCCTGCGACTGCCGCGCTGCCGCCGATCCGCTTTCCCGAGGCGCTGCCGGTCTCGGCTCGGCGCGACGACATCACCCGCGCCCTCGCCGAGCACCAGGTCGTCGTCGTGTGCGGCGAAACCGGTTCGGGCAAGACGACGCAGTTGCCCAAGATCGCGCTCGCCCTCGGCCGCGGCACGGCCAACGGCGGCAAACTGATCGGCCACACGCAGCCGCGGCGCATCGCCGCCAGCTCGGTGGCCAAGCGCATCGCCGAGGAGCTGCAGTCGCCGCTCGGCGAAGTCGTCGGCTACAAGGTGCGCTTCCAGGACCGGCTGCAGCCGAGCGCGTCGGTCAAGCTGATGACTGACGGGATCCTTCTCGCCGAGACGCAGTCCGATCCGCTGCTGCGCGCCTACGACACGCTGATCGTCGACGAGGCGCACGAGCGCAGCCTCAACATCGACTTCCTGCTCGGCCATCTGCGCCAGATCTTGCCTCGGCGGCCCGACCTCAAGCTGATCGTGACGTCGGCGACGATCGACGCAGAACGCTTCGCGCGCCACTTCGAGGGCGCGCGGGGGCCCGCGCCGGTGCTGCAAGTGTCGGGGCGGCTCTATCCGGTCGAGGTGCTGTGGCGCCCGTTCGAGGAGCGCCGCGACTACGGCCTGCCGGAGGCGATCGCCGACGCTGCCGACGAACTGTGGCGCCGCGGGCCGGGCGACATGCTCGTCTTCCTGCCCGGCGAGCGCGAGATCCGCGAGGCCGGCGACCGCCTGCGCGCCCATTTCGCGCGCGCCGACGCCGGCCACGGGCCGGTCGAGATCCTGCCGCTGTACGCGCGGCTGTCGCAGGCGGAACAGGAGCGCGTGTTCAGGTCCGGCAACGGGCGCCGCATCGTGCTGGCGACCAACGTCGCCGAGACGTCGTTGACGGTGCCCGGCATCCGCTACGTCGTCGACAGCGGGCTGGCGCGCGTCAAGCGCTACAGCTATCGCAGCAAGGTCGAGCAGTTGCAGGTCGAGCCGATCAGCCGCGCGGCGGCGCAACAGCGCGCCGGGCGCTGCGGGCGCGTCGCCGACGGCGTCTGCATCCGCCTCTACGACGAGGCGTCGTGGGCCTCGCGTGCCGAATTCACCGACCCCGAAGTGCTGCGCTCGTCCCTCGCCGGCGTGATCCTGCGCATGAAGTCGCTCGGCCTCGGTGCCGTGGAGGACTTCCCGTTCATCGAGGCGCCGCCGCGCCGCGCCTATGCCGACGGCTACGCGCTGCTCAGCGAATTGAACGCCGTTGACGAACGCAACGAGCTGACGCCGATCGGGCGCCAGCTCGCGCGCCTGCCACTCGATCCGCGCGTCGGCCGCATGATCCTCGAGGCGCGCGAGCGCCAGTCGCTCGACGAGGTGCTGATCATCGCGGCGGCCTTGAGCGGCCAGGACGTGCGCGACCGCCCGCTCGATGCCCAGCAGGCGGCCGACGAGAAGCAGCGCCCCTTCGACGACGAGCGCTCCGAGTTCATGGGGCTGCTCAAGCTATGGCGCTGGATCGAGTCCGGTCGCGGCGTGCACGGCCACGCCGGCGCCGCGAGCGACACGCACAAGCTGTCGAACCGCCAGCAGGAACAGCGGCTGCGCGACCACTACATCAGCCCGCGCCGTGTGCGCGAATGGCGCGACATCCACAGCCAGCTGCACACCGTCGTCTCCGAGCAGGGCTGGCGGCTCAACGGCACGCCCGCAACCTACGAGCAGCTGCATCTCGCGCTGCTCGCGGGGCTGCTCGGCAACGTCGGCGTCAAGAGCGACGACGACGAGTGGTATCTCGGCGCGCGCGGCATCAAGTTCTGGCGCCACCCGGGCGCGCACCTGAGCCGCAAGCCGGGGCGCTGGATCGTCACCGCCGAACTCGTCGAAACGACGCGGCTGTACGGCCGCGGCATCGCGGCGATCGAGCCGCAGTGGCTGCCCGGCATCGCCGGCCACCTGCTGCAGCGCCAGTTGCTCGAGCCGCACTGGGAGAAGAAGGCGGCCCAGGTCGTCGCGCTCGAGCGCGCCACGCTGTACGGCCTGGTCGTCTACGCCAACAAACGCGTCGACTACGGCCGCATCGACCCGGCTGCCGCGCGCGACATCTTCATCCGCGAGGCGCTCGTCGAGGGCAATTGGGACACGCGCTTGCCCTTCCTCGCGCACAACCGCAAGCTCGTGCGGCAGATCGAGGAGCTCGAGCACAAGGCACGGCGTCAGGACGTGCTCGTCGACGAGGCGCTGATCCACGCCTGGTACGACCGCCTGCTTCCGCCCGACGTGTGCAGCGGCACGACGCTCGAGCGCTGGTACCGCGACGAAGTGCGGCGCCGCCCCGGCCTGCTCGAGCTCACGCGCGACGAGCTGATGCGACACGAGGCCGCCGGCGTCACGACGGCGGCGTTCCCGCGCACGGTGCGGCTCGGCGGCGTCGACTGCAGCGCAACCTATCTCCACGACCCCGGCCATCCGAGCGACGGCGTCACCGTCACGGTGCCGATCTACGCGCTCAACCAGGTGTCGGAGGAGCGCTGCGAATGGCTTGTGCCGGGCATGCTGAAGAACAAGATCGTCGCGCTGCTGCGCAGCCTGCACCAGAAGCCGCGCGCGCGGCTGCTGCCGCTGGCCGAGTTCGCCGAGCGCTTCGTCGCGGCGACACCGTTCGGCGCCGGCGGCCTGCTGCAGGCGCTGCTGCGGTCGGTGCGCGAGCACACCCAGCTCGACGTGAAGATCGCCGACTTCAAGTGCGAGCAGCTGCAGCCGCACCACTTCATGAATCTGCGCGTCGTCGACGAGCACGGCCGCCAGCTCGGTGCAGGCCGCCACATCGCCGCGCTGAAGGCCGAGTGGGGCGCCCAGGCTCGCTCGGCGTTCCAGGCGCTGGCGGTGCTGCGGCAGGGCACGCCGGCGCCCGCCACCGCACCAAGACCGGTCACGGCGCCCGCCGCGGGATCGACCGAGGCGGCAACGGCGCCGCCCGCCGCCCGCCACACGACGTGGGACTTCGGCGAGTTGCCCGAGCTGATGGAAGTGCGTCGCGGCACGCAGATGCTGATCGGCTTTCCGGCGCTGATCGATGCCGGCACGCACGTCGAGATCGAGGTCTTCGACGAGCCGTCGGTCGCCGCCGCGAAGCATCGCGCCGGGCTGCGCCGCCTGTTCGCGCTGCAGTTGCGCGAGCCGATCCGCCACCTGGAGAAGAACCTACCAGAGCTCCAGAAGATGGCGATCGCCTACCTGCCGCTGGGCACGGCCGATGAGTTGCGCGACCAGCTCGTCGAGGCCGCGCTCGACCGCGCGCTGCTGACCGACCCGCTGCCCACCGACGCCGCCGCCTTCGAGCAGCGCGTGGCGCAGGGCCGCAGCCGCCTCGGGCTGATCGGCCAGGAGATCGCACGCCAGGCCGGTGCCGCGCTGGCCGAATACGCCGCCGCAACGCGCAAGCTCAGGGACGCACGCGCGCCGAAGGACGTCGCCGACGACATCCGTGGCCAGCTCGCGCGGCTCGTTCCGCCGAGCTTCGTCGCGACGACGCCGTCGGCCCAGTTGCCGCACCTGCCGCGCTACCTGAAGGGCGTCGCGATGCGCCTGGACAAGCTGCGCAGCGATCCGCAACGCGATGCGCAGCGCATGGCCGAACTGCGCTCGCTCGAGCAGCGCTGGCTGCGCGCCGTCGCCGAGCGGCGCGGCGCGCCCGACGCGCGGCTCGACGAGTTCCGCTGGCTGCTCGAGGAACTGCGCGTGAGCCTTTTCGCGCAGGAGCTGCGCACGCCGCAGCCGGTGTCCGTCAAGCGGCTCGAGAAAGCGTGGCAGACCCTCGCGCGCTGAAGCGACCCGCGCCCTACAATCGCCGCAGTTCGGGGTGTAGCGCAGCCTGGTAGCGCAACTGGTTTGGGACCAGTGGGTCGGATGTTCGAATCATCTCACCCCGACCATCGCTTCGTCGGTGTCCCTCTGCCCGTAGCTCAACTGGATAGAGCAGCTGCCTTCTAAGCAGCAGGTCGGGGGTTCGAGTCCCTCCGGGCAGGCCAGTCTCGCGCGACCGACGTCGCGCCGCATGCTTGCGCGGCGGCAAGCGAGGCGCCGCAATGCGCGGCGCTGCGACGGCATCAATGAGTGACGGCGGGCGTCGTCGTCGTCATCTCGTACCAGCGCAGCATGGCTTCCCAGCGGCTGGTGACCGGGCCGAAGGCCGCGGCGAAATCGATCTCGGGCGCAGCATGCTGCTCCGACGGCGCGCTCGATTCGACGGTGAGGTCGAGATCGGCATCGTCGAAATCGGCTGCCAGCGTGCTCGGCTCGAAGTCGCTCGCGTCTGTGACGGTGGTGTGCAGGGGCATCGTTCTCGACCTTGGGCGATGGATCGCTCGGTGGGCTCTCGACCGCATCGCCATCGGTCGACATGCCGTGCCGGTGAACGAAGCCGAGGAAAGAAGGCACCGTCGGCCGGCTCGACGCATCGTACGATCGGCCGTGCGCCGGCGGTGTGGCAAAGTTGTCCAGAACGTGCCCGCGTCGCGGCGGTTGTGGGCGCTGCGAAACAGAGCGCCCGCCGTCGTCAGGCCGTCGTCGTCTTCGCCGTCAGTTCCGTCTTGCGAACCGCGATCTCCTCGCCCAGTTGCACGACGTCGAGGCCGGCCTTCTTCAGCTTCGGGAACATCTCGCCTTCCTCTTCCTTGACGTGGTGGTCGACGTATTCGCCGAGCACCTTGACCTTGGCATCGTAGAGGTCGTCGCCCGGCTGCATGGCGCGGATCTGCGCGATCAGATCCTTGGCACTCGCGTGCTCGACGGTGGCTTCGTCGACGAGGTCGGCATCGTCCTCCAGCACGCCGCGCGCTGCGGGGTAGAGCAGTTCCTCCTCGAGTTGCGTGTGCACCGTCAGCTTGGTGCACAGCTGTTCAGCCAGCGTCTGGCGCTCGGCGTCCGAGCCCTCGCTCTCGGCGAGCTTGTCGTACTGCTTGAACAGCTTGCGCACTTCGGCGTGGTCTGCCTTCAGCAGTTCGATGGCGTCGGCCAGCGTACCGGACGAACTCTTCTTCGGCGTGCTCATGGATGCTTGCTCCTGTGGGGTTGCGGGTGCCGCCAAGAATAGGCAAGCGTCGCCGCGCGTTGCCACGCCGACGAGAAAAGAGGAAACGTCCTACGGCGCCCGTCGGCCGACGCCTACAAGGCGTCGGCGCGGCATTGCGGCTGCCCGCGGCAAGCGCTCGACGACGGATCAGGCGGCGCGCTCCAGCGCGCTGGCGATCGTCTCGACGATCTCGTCGATCTGCTCGCGCTCGACGATCAGCGGCGGCGACAGCGCGATCGTGTCTCCCGTCGTGCGCACGAGCAGGCCATGCTCCCAGCAGTCGAGGAAGACGGAGAACGCCCGCTTGCCGGGCTCGCCGGCGATCGGCTCGAGTTCGACTGCGCCGACCAGGCCGATGTTGCGGATGTCGACGACGTGCGGCCGCCCGCGCAGCCCATGGACGGCGCGCGCGAAGTGGTCCTCGAGCTCGAGGCCGCGCGTCAGCAGCCCCTCGTCGGCATAGGTATCGAGCGTTGCGAGGCCGGCCGCACAGGCCAGCGGATGCGCCGAGTAGGTGTAGCCGTGAAAGAACTCGATCAGGTGCTCGGGGCCCTGCATGAATGCGTCGTGGATCTCCTGGCGCGCCAGCACGGCGCCCATCGGCACGCAGCCGTTGGTCAGCCCCTTGGCGACCGTCATCAGATCGGGCGTGACGCCGAAGCGCTGCGCTGCGAACGGCGCGCCGACGCGACCGAACCCCGTGATGACCTCGTCGAAGATGAGCAGGATGCCGTGGCGGTCGCAGATCTCGCGCAGCCGCTCGAGATAGCCGCGCGGCGGCAGCAGCACGCCGGTCGAGCCGGCGACAGGCTCGACGATCGCGGCGGCGATCGTCGACGCGTCGTGCAGCGCGACCAGGCGCTCGAGGTCGTCGGCGAGTTCGGCGCCATGCCGCGGCTGGCCCACCGACCAGGCGTTGCGCGCCGGGTCGTGCGTGTGGCGCAGGTGGTCAACGCCCGCGAGCAAGGTGCCGAACATCTTGCGGTTACCGACGATGCCGCCGACCGAGATGCCCCCGAAGTTGACGCCGTGATAGGCGCGCTCGCGGCCGATGAGGCGGGTGCGCTGGCCTTCGCCGCGCGCGCGGTGGTAGGCCAGCGCGATCTTGAGCGCCGTGTCGACGGCCTCCGATCCCGAGTTGGTGTAGAAGACCTTGCCCATGCCGGCCGGCGCGATGCCGACGAGCCGCTCGGCGAGTTCGAACGCCTTGGGGTGGCCCATCTGGAACGACGGTGCGAAGTCGAGCTCGCCCGCCTGCTCGCGGATCGCCTCGACGATCTTCGGCCGCGCGTGGCCGGCGTTGACGCACCACAGGCCGGCCTGGCCGTCGAGGATGCGCCGTCCCTCGGGCGTCCAGAAGTGCATACCACTCGCGCGCGCCAGCATGCGCGGCGACTTCTTGAACTGCCGGTTCGCCGTGAAGGGCATCCAATAGGCGTCGAGTCTGGGACTCATCTGAACGATCTCCTCGCTATCGACGGCATTGTGGCGCTTGCGTCGGCACCAGCCGGTTCGGCCCACCGAATTCCGAATAGAGAAAATCGAATTTCACAATACGGAGTGCATAGGCCATTGCACGACTGCCTTCATTCCTCGATCCGAAACTGTGATGCCGCATAGAGAAATGAAACCGCTAACAGCTTGATTCGTATGGACAAAAAAATATCTCATCTATAAGACATAGGTGTTGTCCATTGTGCGGCGCACCGTTACGCTGAGCCATCATTTCACCGCACTCGGAGGATCCTCATGACGACGACACCCAAGGCCACCCGCGAACAGCAGACGGCGGCGCTCGAGAAGGACTGGGCGACGAATCCGCGCTGGAAGGGCGTCAAGCGCACCTACAGCGCCGCCGACGTCGTGCGTCTGCGCGGCTCGATCCAGCCCGAGCACACGCTGGCGCGCCGCGGTGCGGAGAAGCTGTGGAACATGGTCAACACGGAGCCCTTCGTCAATACGCTGGGTGCGCTGACCGGCAACCAGGCGCTGCAGCAGGTCAAGGCGGGCCTGAAGGCGATCTACCTGTCGGGCTGGCAGGTCGCGGGCGATGCCAACAGCGCCGGCGAGATGTACCCCGACCAGTCGCTGTATCCGGCGAACTCGGTGCCGCTCGTCGTCAAGCGCATCAACAACACCTTCCAGCGCGCCGACCAGATCCAGTGGTCGGAAGGGCGTGACGACGTCGACTACTTCGCGCCGATCGTGGCCGACGCCGAAGCCGGCTTCGGCGGCGTGCTCAACGCCTTCGAGCTGATGAAGGCCATGATCGAGGCGGGCGCCGCCGGCGTGCACTTCGAGGACCAGCTCGCGTCGGTCAAGAAGTGCGGCCACATGGGCGGCAAGGTGCTCGTGCCGACGCGTGAAGCCGTCGCCAAGCTCGTCGCGGCGCGTCTCGCGGCCGACGTGTGCGGCGTGCCGACGGTGCTGCTCGCGCGCACCGACGCGGAGGCGGCCGACCTCGTCACCAGTGACGTGGACGACAACGACAAGCCGTTCCTCACCGGCGAACGCACCGTCGAAGGCTTCTACCGCACGCGCAACGGCCTCGAGGCCTCGATCGCGCGCGGTCTGGCCTACGCCGAAGTGGCCGACATGATCTGGTGCGAGACCGGCAAGCCCGACCTCGCGTTCGCCAAGAAGTTCGCCGAAGGCATCCGCGCCAAGTTCCCCGAGAAGCTGCTCGCCTACAACTGCTCGCCGTCGTTCAACTGGAAGAAGAACCTCGACGACGCGACGATCGCCAAGTTCCAGCGCGAGCTCGGCGCGATGGGCTACAAGTTCCAGTTCATCACGCTGGCCGGCTTCCACAGCCTGAACTACAGCATGTTCGAGCTGGCGCACGGCTATGCGCGCAACAACATGACGGCGTTCGTCGAGCTGCAGGAGAAGGAGTTCGCCGCACTCGACAAGGGCTTCACCGCCGTGAAGCACCAGCGCGAGGTCGGCACGGGCTACTTCGACGCCGTGACGACGACGATCGAGAGCGAGGCCTCGACCGCCGCGCTGAAGGGGTCGACCGAAGACGAACAGTTCTTCGACACGAAACAGGCTGCCTGACCGGGCGGCGACCGTCGATCGCCGGCTCGCCCCTCCGAAACGCCGGCAATCCTTGCCCGAAGGCCACAAGCCTTCGGGCTTTTTGCTCTTCTGGCGGCCCGGCTCGGGCCGGCCTACATCGACGCCTCGAGCATCGCGCGATAGTCGTCGGCGCTCGCCAGCCGCGGGTTCGTCTTGTGGCAATGGTCGGCGAGCGCGCCGGCGGTCACGCGGTCGAACAGCGCCGGCGTGACCCCGAGTTCGGCAAGGCCGCGCGGCAGGCCGAGCCGCGCGTTCATCGCGGCGATGACCTCGGCGATCGCGTCGCCGCGCGCGTCGCACGACGGCAGGCCCATGGCGTGCGCCATGCGCTGCAGGCGGCGCTCGCGCTGCACCGACTCGGCGCCCGCATTGAAGCGCACGACGGCGGGCAGGAAGAGGGCGTTCAGGGTCCCGTGGTGCAGCCGCGGGTCGGCGCCGCCGAGGCTGTGGCTGAGCGAATGCACGCAGCCCAGGCCCTTCTGGAACGCCATCGCGCCCTGCATGCTCGCGCTCATCATGTGCCAGCGCGCGTCGCGGTCGCTGCCTTCGCGCGTCGCGCGCTCGATGTGCGCCCAGCCACGCTCCAGGCCGTCGAGAGCGATGCCGTCGGCCGGCGGGTTGACGGCCGGCGCCATGAAGGTTTCCATGCAGTGCGCGATCGCGTCCATGCCCGTCGCGGCGGTCAGCTTGGGCGGCAGGCCGAGCGTCAGCTCGGGGTCGCAGATCGCCGCCTTGGGCAGCAGGTTCCAGCTGTGGAAGCCGAGCTTGCGGCCGTCGTCGACGATCACGATCGCGCCGCGCGCCACCTCGCTACCGGTGCCGGCCGTCGTCGGCACGGCGACGAGCGGCGCGACGCAGCTGCCGATCTTCGCGCTGCCGCCCTCGATCGTGGCGTAGGTTTTGAGCGGACCGGGGTGCGTGGCAGCGATGGCGACGCCCTTGGCGAGGTCGATGCTCGATCCGCCCCCGACGGCGACCAGGCCGTCGCAGCCGGCGTCGCAGTACAGCGCGGCGGCGGCGCGTACCGCCGCCTCCGTCGGGTTCGACGGTGTGGCGTCGAACACGGCGCCGCAGCGCGCGCCCAGCACCGCCAGCGCGCGATCGAGCACGCCCGCGGCGCGCACGCCGGCATCGCTGACGACCAGCGGCCGCGCGATGCCCACGCGCTCGCATTCCTGCGGCAGCAGGACGAGCGCGCCGTGGTCGAGTTGGATCTGCGTCAGGTAGTAGATCAGGGCCATGGTGTGCGCTTCTCGTCCCGAGAGGGCTCAGTATGCTCTGGCACACTGCGCGGCCGATATCGCGCACACGACAACGACACCGCCCGTGGGGACCCATCTCCTGACGCCGCAGATGAGCAGCGTGCTCGATCGCATCCGCCGCGCGCGGCGGCCGGCACTGCACACCCTCGACGCCGCGGCGGCGCGCCGCGCCTACGAGGCGGCCGCCGAGGTGCTCGAGCTGCCGCGCGCCGCGCTGGCACGCGTCGAGACCTTCGACATCCCTGCGGCCGACGGCACGCCATTGGCTGCGCGCCTGTACGCGCCTGCGCAGCAGCGGCTGCCCGCGGCGCTCTACCTGCACGGCGGCGGCTTCACGATCGGCAGCCTCGAGACGCACGACAGCCTGTGCCGGCAGCTCGCGCGGCGCAGCGGCGCCGCCATCGTCGCGCTCGACTACCGGCTGGCACCCGAGCATCGCTTCCCGACCGCCGTCGACGACTCCTGGGCCGCGATGCGGTGGCTGGCCGGGCAGGGTGCCGCGATCGGCGTCGACGCCGGGCGCCTGGCCGTCGCCGGGGACAGCGCCGGCGGCACGCTGGCCGCCGCGTGCGCGCTGCATGCGCGCGACATCGGCCTGCCGCTGGCGCTGCAGCTGCTGATCACGCCGGGCACGGCCGAGCGCCTGGACAGCGCGTCGCAGCACCTGTTCGCCAACGGCTTCCTGCTCGACCGCGCGGCGATCGAGTGGTTCTTCGATCACTACGTCGACGCATCGCAGCGCGGCGACTGGCGCTTCGCGCCGCTCAACGCCGAGGTCGACGCGGTGGCGCCGGCTTGTCTGGTGCTCGCCGAGTGTGATCCACTCGTCGACGAAGGCATCGCCTACGGCGACAAGCTGCGCGCGGCCGGCGTGCCGGTGCAGCTCGAGCTGTACCGCGGCGTCACGCACGACTTCATCAAGATGGGCCGCGCCATTCCCGAGGCGTCGCTGGCGCAGCAGGCCGCGGCCGACGCATTGCACAGGGCACTTTTCGCATGAAGCGCACCGATTTCCGTTTCCTCGATCGACAGCGCGTGCGCTGGGCCGAGATCGACGCCCAGAGGATCGTCTTCAACGGGCACTACCTGATGTACTTCGACACGGCGATCGCCGGCTACTGGCGCGCGCTCGCGCTGCCCTACGCCGAGACGATGGAGCACCTGGGCGGCGACCTGTTCGTGCGCAAGGCGTCGCTCGAGTACGAGGCGTCGGCGCGTTATGACGACGTGATCGACACCGGCATCCGCTGCCAGCGCGTCGGCAACTCGTCGATCGTGTTCGTCGCGGCGGTGTTCCGCGGCGACACGCTGCTCGTGCGGGGCGAGCTTGTCTACGTGTTCGCCGATCCGGTGGCGCAGGCGTCCAAGCCCGTGCCGCGCGAGCTGCGCGACACCTTCGAATCGTTCGAGGCCGGCCGCACGATGGTCGACGTGCGCGTGGGCGGCTGGGCCGAGCTCGGCGCCGACGCCCATCGCATCCGCACGGCCGTGTTCATCGACGAGCAGAAGATCCCGCCCGACCGCGAGTGGGACGAGACCGACCCCGACCCGCAGTGCGTGCACGCCGTCGCCTACAACCGCTTCGGCGTGCCGCTGGCCACCGGCCGGCTGCTCGAGCACGTGCCGGGCGTTGCCAAGATCGGCCGCATGGCCGTCGTGCAGTCGATGCGCGGCAGCGGCGTCGGCCATGCCGTGCTCGATGCGCTGATGCGCGTCGGCCGCCAGCGCGGCTATCGCGAGGCCGTGCTGCACGCGCAGACCTCGGCGTCGGGCTTCTATCGGCGCGCAGGGTTCATCGAACGAGGGCAGATGTTCGAGGAGGTCGGCATCCCGCACGTCGAGATGCTGCGCGCGCTGTAGGCGCGCAGCACGAGCGCGCGCTCAGGCCGACGGCGGCACGCCGCGGCTGGCGCGCTGGCGCGGCGGCACGGTGGGGCGCAGCAGGCTGCGCACGCGCCGGCGCGGCTCGTCGGCCGCGATGACTGGCGCCGCGTCGCCAGCGGCGGCCTCGACGACCTCCGCCTGTGCGCCGGCGCGCAGCGCGCGGCCGTCGACATAGCGCGGCGGCCAGTCCTTCAGCGCGACCTGGCGCATCAGCGCCAGCGCCGAGCCCGGCGCGTAGGTGCGCTCGAAGACGTGCGTGACGGAACGCCGCCGCAGCCGCTCCGTGATCAGCACCGTCGAACAGCGCGTCCCGTATCGGTTGTCGGGCGTGCGGATGTGCGCCGCCGACAGCTCGCGCTCGCGCTCGAGCGGCACGCCGGTCGACGGCAGCAGGTGATCGGGCGCGACGCCGCGGTCGCCGAGCGCGTCGAACAGCGCCGCCGCCAGTTCGGCGGCCGAGTCGGTGGCGTCGAGCGCATCGCCCACGCGCGACTTCAACGCGACCACCTTGGGCCACGGCGTGTCGAGCTCGGCGTTCGACAGGCCGTAGATGCCGCGCTCGAGGCGGCGCGGATGGGTGTGCTGGTTCGACGCCCAGAAGCACTCGCCGCGCAGGAAATCGGCGGCGACGAGATTGAAGCCGTTGTAGCCCGACAGCGCGATGCGCGTCCAGAACTGGTCCGTGGGCAGGTCGCCGCGCAGCCATAGCGGCACGATGTGGCCGCGCGACGGCGCCGTCGGGTCGACGGACTGCGGCTCGCGCACGTTGGTCAGCAAAGCGAGGCGGCCGCCGGCCGTCAGGCCCATCCACGTGCCGCCGTCCTGCAGGTCGCGGCCGCCCAGGATATCGGGCGTCGACGCCGCGGCCGACCACCACCCGAGGCGCGCGCTCGGGCGATGGAAGAACTCGTCGCGGTTGGCCGCGACGACGAGCGGGAAGCGCCGCGAGACGTCGAGGGCAAACGCTGCTAGACACATGGCACGAACACCTCCAGATGCCGCGGGCCGCCGTGGGGACGAGCCCTGCCGAGTTGGCGCTGCCAGTGCCCGATACGGGCTTGCGCTTCGGCTGCGTGCGCGGCGTCGACGCGATGGTAGATGAACAGTCCGTGCACGGGCGCGCGGCCGTCGTGAACTCTTGCCGCGCGTCAGGCGTCGCCGTCGAGCGGCACGGCGTAGGGCATCGCACGGCGCTCGAGCGTCGGGCCGTCGGCGGCGCCCAGGTGCAGCGCGCCGCCGGCCAGCGCCTCCAGCTTGACCTCGACCAGCGCCGTGCTGCCGCCGCCCGGCGCGGCCGCAGCGTCGACGATCATGCCGGCCGGCTGCCCCGGCTCGGCATCGTGGAACACCTCGTCGCCGGCGCGCGCGAGCGCCGGTGCATCGAACAGCAGACTGCGCCGCTTGATCGTGCCGCGGTACTGGCTGCGCGCGACGACTTCCTGCCCCGGGTAGCAGCCCTTGTGGAAGTCGACGCCTTGCAGCAGCTCGAGGTTGACCATCTGCGGCACGAAGCGGTCGGCCGTCGCGGCGACGATCGTCGGCACGCCGCTGCAGACCTCGAGCCATCGCCACGCCGCCGCGTCCAGCGCGGGCAGGGCGGGGCGCTCGGCGTCGCGCGGCGCGACCCACCAGGCGCGCGCGACGCGCGCGGCGTCGGGCAGGCGAATCAGCGTCGCCGCGCCGCGCTCGCTGCGCGCCCACGGCGCTGCGCCGGCATCGCGCGCCGCGTTGCCCACCAGGCCGACGAGCTGGAATCGATCGCTGGCGTCGCTCAGCTTGCACCTGGCACGCAGCACGTACATCGACAGCCGCTTGACGGTCGACGCGAGCAGGTCGGCGCTGCAGGCGAGCAGGAACTCGTCGGGCGCGGCGCTGCGCCACACGACGAAGCTCGCCAGCAGGCGGCCCTTGGGCGAGCAGTAGCCGGCGAGTGCGGCGCGGCCCTTGTCGAGCGATGCGATGTCCTGGGTCAGCTGGCCCTGCAGAAACGTGGCGGCGTCGGCGCCCTCGGCGCGGATGACGCCCCAGTGGTCCAGCGAGGCGGCGCCCTGCAACGTGGTGGTGTCGAACATGCGCCCATTATCATCAGCCTTCATGGGTGCAACCGATCCAGGGCCTTCGGCCGCGCACGGCACGCGATGAGACGCTGGATCGTCGCACTGACGCTGGTCGCGCTCGCTGTCGCGGGATGCGCGGCGGCCTCCGCGGCGTGGTGGCTGGTGCGCCCCCTGGAGCTCGCGCAGCCCGCCGTCGAGGTATCGATCGAGCCTGGAACGCCACCGCGCGACGTTGCGCGCGCCTGGGTGCATGCCGGCGTGCGCACCTCGCCCGAGCTGCTGTACCAGTGGTTCCGCTGGTCGGGCGCGTCGCGGCGCATCCGCGCCGGCAGCTACGAGATCGAGCGCGGCTCAACGCCAAAGTCGCTCCTCGACAAGATGGTGCGCGGCGACGAAGTCCTGGCGACGGTGCGGCTGATCGAGGGCTGGACGTTCCGCCAGTTCCGCGCCGAGCTGGCGCGCGCAGCGACGATGAAGCACGCGACGGCGACGATGACCGACGCCGAGCTGATGACGGCGATCGGCGCGGCCGGCGTGCATCCGGAAGGGCGCTTCTTTCCCGACACCTATGCCTTCAGCAAGGGCGCGAGCGACCTCGCCGTGCTGCGTCGCGCCTACGCCGCGATGCAGCGCCGCCTCGGCGCTGCCTGGGCGCGCCGTGCGGCCGACGCACCGCTGAAGTCGCCCGACGAACTGCTCGCGCTGGCGTCGATCGTCGAGAAGGAAACCGGCCATCCGGCCGAGCGCGACAAGGTGGCGTCGGTGTTCGTCAACCGCCTGCGCATCGGCATGCCGCTGCAGACCGACCCGACGATCATCTACGGGCTGGGCGAGCGATTCGACGGCAACCTGCGCAAGCGCGACCTGCTCGCCGACGGCGCCTACAACACCTATCTGCGTGCCGGGCTGCCGCCGACGCCGATCGCGATGCCCGGCCAGGCCTCGCTCGACGCGGCTGCGCGGCCGGCGCCCGGGCGCTCGCTTTACTTCGTGGCGCGCGGCGACGGCACGAGCGAATTCAGCGAAACGCTGGCCGCGCATAATCGCGCGGTGGACAAGTACCAGCGCGGTAAGTAGCGGCCACTCGTGGGCGGACGCTTCATCACTCTCGAGGGCATCGACGGCGCCGGCAAGTCCACGCACTTGGCTGCGATCGCCGAGCACTTTGCCGCAGGCGGGCGCGAAGTCGTCGCCACGCGCGAGCCGGGCGGCACGCCGCTGGCCGAGCGACTGCGGGAGCTGCTGCTGCACACGACGATGGACGCGCTGACCGAGACGCTGCTCGTCTTCGCGGCGCGCCGCGACCATCTCGCCGCCGTGATCGAGCCGGCGCTGGCGCGCGGCGCGATCGTGCTGTGCGACCGCTACACCGACGCGACCTTCGCCTATCAGGGCGGCGGCCACGGCGTCGACCTCGGCGTGCTCGCCCAGCTCGAGGTCTGCGTGCAGCAGGGCCGCCAGCCCGACCTGACGCTGTGGTTCGACGTCGCACCGCAGACCGCCGCGTCGCGGCGCGCCGCGGCGCGCGCACCCGACCGCTTCGAGCAGCAGGACGTGGCCTTCTTCGAGCGCGTGCGCGCCGGCTACGCCGCGCGCGCACGGCAGGCGCCGCAGCGCTTCGTGCGCCTCGACGCCGAACAGCCGCCCGATGGCGTGCGGCGGCAGATCGACGCCGCGCTGACGGCGCGCGGCTGGTGACGAAGCCGACGCTGCCCTGGCTCGACGCGCCGCTGCGCGACGCGCTCGGCGCCGCGCGCTATCACCACGCGCTGCTGGTTCACGGGCCGGCCGGCATCGGGCAGTTCGAGCTGGCGCTGCAGCTCGCGCAAGCCTGGCTCTGCACAGCTCCGGCGGCGGCGCGGCCGTGCGGCGAGTGCGCCGACTGCCGGCTCGTCGCGGCGCACAGCCACCCCGACCTGCGCGTGCTCGTCCCCGACGCGCTGCGCGAGTCGCTCGGCTGGGGCGCCGACGAAGACGACGCGGGCGCCGCCGGCGCCGCCGGCGCCAAGGGATCGCGCGCCAAGCCGAGCAAGGACATCCGCGTCGACGCCGTGCGCGCCGCCATCGCATTCGCCCAGCTCACGGCATCGCGCGGGCGCTGCAAGGTCGTCGTGCTTCACCCGGCAGAGCGGCTGAACGCCGTCGCTGCCAATGCGCTGCTCAAGACGCTGGAGGAGCCGCCCGGCGACGCGCGCTTCGTGCTGGCAACCGGCGCGCCGCAGGCGCTGCCGGCGACGGTGCGCAGCCGCTGTCAGCCGCTGCACCTCGGCCTGCCGCCGCCAGCCCAGGCGCTGGCATGGCTTCGCGAGCAGGGCGTCGACGCGCCCGAGCTGCCGCTGGCCGTCGCCGGTGGCCAGCCGCTCGAGGCGCTCGCCGCCTGGCGCGAGGGGCTGACAGCGCAAGCGCTCGAACGTGTGCCACAGGCCGTGCACGCCGGCGACGCGGGCGCCTTGGCCGGCTGGTCGCCGGCGCGCGCGATCGACGTGCTGCACAAGCTGTGTCACGACGAGATGGCGCGCGCCGTCGGCGCGGCGCCGCGCTACTTCGGCGCTGCGCTGCCCGCGGCGCGCCCGCCCGGCGCGCTCGGGGCCCTGCTGCCGTGGTCGCGCGAGCTGGCGCGCGCGGCGCGCCATGACGAGCACCCGTGGCAGGCGCCGCTGCTGATCGAATCGCTTGTGTTGCAGGGACAACGCGCCTGCGCCGGCATAGACACGCCGACTGCGGCGCCTGCACGTCGTTCGGTACACTGCGCGCCATGAGCACGGCTGCCCCCGGACGCCTGACTCCCGCAGCGTCGGCTGCGACCTCGCGCCCGAGCGTGATCCAGCTCGTGTTCCGCGAAAAGGGCGCGCTGTACGCCGCCTACATTCCCATGTTCGCCGACGGAGGCCTGTTCGTGCCGACGACGCGCGAGTACCGGCTCGGCGAAGACATCTACCTGCTGTTGTCGCTGCCCGAGGATCCGCAGCGCTATCCCGTCGCCGGCAAGGTGGCGTGGATCACGCCGGCCAACGCGTCGGGCGGTCGCACGCAGGGCGTCGGCGTGCGTTTCCCGGCCGACGAGAAGACGCGTCTGCTGAAGCAGAAGATCGAGGACACGCTCGGCACGTCGATCCAATCGGCCAAGCCGACGCAGACGATCTGACGCCGCGGCGCCGCCGCGGTCCGCGCACGATGTTCGTCGATTCGCATTGCCACCTCACGTTCCCGGAGCTGCGCTCGCAGCTCGACGACATCCGCGCAGCGATGGCGGCGGCGCAGGTCGATCGCGCGCTGTGCATCTGCACCACGCTCGAGGAGTTCCCGCAGGTGCACGCGCTCGCGACGGCCTATGACGATTTGTGGGCCAGCGTCGGCGTGCATCCCGACGAGGAATCGGCCAGCGAGCCGCAGCTCGACGTGCTGGTCGAGTTGGCGCAGCGCCCCCGCGTCGTCGCCATCGGCGAGACCGGGCTCGACTACTACCGTCTGAACGGGCGCAGCGTCGCCGAGATGGAGTGGCAGCGCGAGCGCTTTCGCACGCACATCCGGGCGGCGCGTGCCGCCGTGCGCCCGCTGATCGTGCACACGCGCAGCGCGCCGGCCGACACGCTGGCGATCCTGCGCGAGGAGGGCGGTGATGCGGCGGGCGGCGTCTTCCACTGCTTCACCGAGTCGATGGACGTCGCGCGCGGCGCGCTCGACCTCGGTTTCACCATCTCGTTCTCGGGCATCCTGACATTCCGCAACGCGGCCGAGCTGCGCGACGTGGCGCGCTACGTACCGCTCGACCGCTGCCTGATCGAGACCGACAGCCCCTATCTCGCGCCGGCGCCGCACCGCGGCAAGACGAACAATCCGTCGTACGTGCCCTACGTCGCGCGCCAGCTCGCCGAGCTGAAGGGCCTGTCGATCGACGAGGTGGCGCAGGCCACGTCGGCCAACTTCGACCGCGTGTTCCCGATCGCGGCGCGCCGCGGCTGAGACATGGACCGGCGGCGGCGGCGGAGAGTGATCGCGCTGCTGCTCGCGGCGGCGGCCGGCCTGCCGGCGCGCGCCGGCTCGTACGAGGACTTCTTCGTCGCCGTCACGAACGACGACGTGCGCACCGTGACCGACCTGCTGCGGCGCGGCTTCGACCCGAATGCGCGCAACCCGCGCGGCCAGGTCGGCCTCTACATCGCGCTGCGCGACGACTCGCCGCGCGTCGCCGACCTGCTGCTGGCGCATCCGCAGATCGACGTCGACGCAGCCAACTTCGACGACGAGACGCCGGTGATGATGGCCGCGCTGCGCGGCGACTACGACCGCGTGCTCCAGTTGCTGCAACGCGACGTGCAGATCAATCGCGACGGCTGGACCCCGCTGCACTACGGCGCCGCGAGCCAGAACGCCAAGGTCGTCGGCCTGCTGCTCGACGAGGGCGCCGAGATCGAGGCGCGCGCGCCCGACGGCAGCACGGCGCTGATGATGGCGGCGCTGCGCGGCAGCGAAACCATCGTCGACCTGCTGCTGGCGCGCGGCGCGTCGAAGGAACCGCGCGACGCCCGCGGCCAGCGCGCCGTCGACCGTGCCCGCGCCGTCGGGCGCGACTACCTCGTGCCACGCCTCATGCCGCCGCGCCGCTGACACGTCCGCAGCAGCCTTGTCAGCGCGATTCCGACGCGCGCCTTGGCGCAGGGCCGACTTCAGCCGCGCCGGCACCGCGCCTAGAGTGGACTCATCGCAGCCACCGACGTGAAAGAGGCCGACATGCAGCAGACCCGTTCGACCCCCAGCGATCCCTTCGCGCTGATGATGAATCCGCAGGCCGTGTTCCAGGCCATGGAGCGCTCCGACCGCCTGTCGCGACTGCAGCGCCGCATCTGCCGGCCGCTCGACAAGCCGCTGATCCCGACCCTGGCCGACGACGTGGTGCGCTTCGATCGCGAGATCGACGGCGATCGCGACGATGAGCCCGGCGATTGCGCTGACTTCAATTAGCGACAATGTATATTATGTTGACTGTCAGGTCGACGCGCCGCCGTCGTCGGCCGTAGTTTCAGAGCCGCCCCCAACCGCATAGACACCACGGGCGACGCCGAATCGCTCCATCGCCGCCATCCCGCAATCGTGCGCCGTCCGAAGGCGGAACAATTCGACACACGACGCTGGCGAGGCTGCCGGCACCGCTCGCAGCGCGCCCGAGTTGCCTACCATCGCCGACATGCCGAACGAAGTACCTCCCTTTGCCGACAGCCTGCCGTTCGAGCTGGTCTCGCTCGATGCGGCGCGTGAGGCACTCGAGCAGCCGCCGGCCGGCGTGCGCGCAGTGCGTGGGCCCGGCTTGGCCGACTGGATCGCGAAGCGCCGGCCGACGACCGATGCCGAGCGGCGCCTGAACCGCGCCGCGGCGCAGTGGATGCTGTCGCTGCCGCCCGGCGCGCGGCCGATGGAACTGGTGCGCCGTTATCCGCGCGTCGCCAACGCGCTGTGCGAGAACTGGGCCGATCCGCAGGCCGCGCTGCAGGCGCTCGACGGCCTGGTGATGGACCGCCGCGGCGGACGCCAAGGCTTTCCACGCGAGGTCGCCGCCGAGCTGGTCGCTTTGCGCGACCACCTCGTGCGCACCATGCGCTCGAACAGCATGCGCTGACCGACACCGTTTCCGCGCGGCACATCGTTTGCCGGTTCGCGAGCCCGCGAACCGACATGCATCAAGCGATGAGCCGCAATCCCGAGACCCCCGCAGCCGCCGCGCTCGTCGCACCGTCAGCCGCGGCGCGCCGCGACGCGGCGCACGAGAACGCGCAGCGCGTCGCCGTGTTCGGCGCGGGCTACGTCGGGCTGGTGAGCGCGGCCTGCCTGGCCCAGCTCGGCCACGACGTCGTCTGCGTCGATACCGACGTCGCTCGCGTGCGCCAGTTGCAGCGCGCCCGCGTGCCGCTGCACGAGGCGGGCCTGGCCGACGTCGTCGCCGAGCAGCTCCGCCTCGGCCGGCTGCGCTTTTGCAGCGAGGCCGATGCCGCCATCGCGCACGGCGACATCGTGTTCATCGCGGTCGGCACGCCCGGCGTCGACGACGGGCGCGCCGACCTGCGCCACGTGCACGACGTGGCCAGCCGCATCGCCGGCTCGATGTCGCGCGGGCGCATCGTCGTCGTCAAGAGCACGGTGCCCGTCGGCACGGCGGCGCATCTGCGTACCGCGATCACCGCGCGATTGCGCGCGCGCCGCGCCGCCCTGCCGCTGTCGGTAGCGTCGAATCCCGAGTTCCTGCGCGAGGGCTGCGCGGTGCACGACTTCCTGCACCCCGACCGCATCGTCGTCGGCGCCGACGACGAACGCGCGCTGCGCAGCCTTCAGAGCCTGTATGCGCCGCTGACGCACAACGGCGCGCCGCTGCTGGCGATGGACACGCGCAGCGCCGAGTTCACCAAGTACGCGTCCAACGCCATGCTGGCCGCGCGCCTGAGCCAGATCAACGAGCTCGCCGAGCTGGCCGAGCGCGTCGGCGCCGACATCGAGTCGGTGCGCCGCGGTGTCGGCGCCGACCACCGGCTCGGTGCCCAGTTCCTCGCGCCGGGCTGCGGCTACGGCGGTTCGTGCCTGCCCAAGGACGTGCGCGCGCTGCTGCGCGCGGCGCACGACAGCGGCCAGTCGATGCCGATGCTCGAGGCGACGCAGCGCGTCAACGCACGCCAGGCGCTGCGCCTGGTCGAGCGCGTCGTCGAGGGCGTCGGCGCGCCGCTCGGCGGCTGCCGCATCGCCGTGTGGGGCCTGGCGTTCAAGCCCGACACCGACGACATGCGCGAGGCGCCGAGCCTGCGGGTCATCGCCGAACTGCTCGGCCACGGCGCCGACGTCGTCGCCTACGACCCGGTCGCGATGCCCGCCGCGCGGCGCCTGCTCGGCGGCGCGGGCGGCGTGAGCTTCGCCGACGACTGCTGGAGCGCGCTCGATGCGGCGGACGCCCTCGTCGTCGTCACCGAATGGGCCGAGTTCCGCGAGCTCGACACCGGTGAGCTGCACGCGCGCATGCGCCGCCCGCTCGTCGTCGACGGCCGCAACCTGTACGACCCGCAGCAGCTTTCGGCCGCGGGCATCGACTATCGCAGCGTCGGCCGGCCGCAGCCGCTGCCGACGCGCGTTGCGACGATGCGTGCGACGCGTTCGACGAGCGCCGCACGCTGGCGCGCGCAGGGAGGCCGCTGACCGCGGCGACCAAGTTCCAACGCGGGAACGCCGCATGCCGCCTGCCACCGAGATGACTCAGCCTTCCTTTCCCGCCGACGAAGCGCGCCGCGCGCAGGCGCGTGCCGCGAGCCTGCCGCGGCCGCTCGTCTTCACCAACGGCGTGTTCGACCTGCTGCACGCCGGCCACGTCGACTGCCTCGAAGCCGCGCGCGAGCTGGGCCGCTCGCTCGTCGTCGCCGTCAACAGCGACCGCTCGGCGCGGCTGCTCGGCAAGGGGCCGCAGCGTCCGCTCAACACGGTGGCCGATCGCTGCCGCGTCGTCGGCGCGCTGGCGGCGGTCGATCTCGTGGTGACCTTCGACGAGCCGACGCCGCTCGCGCTGCTCGAGCTGCTGCGCCCCGACGTCTACGCCAAGGGCGGCGACTATCGCATCGGCGAGCTGCCCGAGGCGCGCTGCGTCGCGCGCTGGGGCGGCCGCACCGTCATCCTGCCCTATCGCAGCGGCTGCTCGACGACGCGCCTGGTCGAGCGCATCCGCGGCGACATCGCAGTGGCACCATGAACGCCGCCGACGAACCGATCCTCATCGTCGGCGACAGCATGCTCGACGTCTACTGGGACGGCGTCGTCGAGCGCATCTCGCCCGAGGCGCCGGTGCCGATCCTGCGCGTGCAGCGCGAGTTCCAGCGCGCCGGCGGCGCGGCCAACGTGGCGCTCAACCTGCGCGAGCTCGGCAGCCCGGTGACACTCGCGACGCTGATCGGCGACGACGACGCCGGCGAGCGCCTGACGGCGCTGATGGCGGCGGCGCGCGTGCAGCTGCGCGCCGTGCGCGACGCGCGACTGCCGACGACGCAGAAGATCCGCTCGGTGTGCGTGCGCCAGCAGCTGCTGCGCATCGACTTCGAGCAGCCGCCCGCCGACGCCAGCGTCGACGCGCTGATGGCGCGCGTCGCGCCGCTGCTCGCGCAGCACCGCTGGGTGCTGGTGTCGGACTACGGCAAGGGCAGCCTGCGCCGCTGCACCGAACTGATGGCGATGGCACAGCGCCATGGCTGCCGCGTGCTCGTCGACCCGAAGGGCCTGGACTTCGCGCGCTATCGCGGCGCCCATGTGCTCAAGCCCAATGCCGCCGAGGTGCGCGCCGTCGTCGGCGACTGGCACGACGAGGCCGACTTCCTCGCGCGTGCACACAAGCTGCGCGCCGACGTGGGCGTCGACCACCTGCTCGTCACGCGCGGAGAGGCGGGCATGACGCTGTGCTCGGCGGGCGAGGCCTGCCTGCACATCGGCGCCGAGGTGCGCCAGGTCTACGACGTGAGCGGCGCCGGCGACACCGTGCTGGCGACGCTCGCGCACTTCCTCGCCGACGGCGACGACGTCGAATCCGCCGTGCGACTGGCCAACCGCGCCGCCGGCCTCGTGGTCGGCAAGTTCGGCACCGCCAGCGTGACGCGCGCCGAGCTGGGCGTCGCGCGACTCACCGCGCATTGAGCCGCCCCTGCGCCGCGCGCGATGGACACGGCCGTCGTCACCGCCTATACCGCGTGCCTGCGCGAGCACCGCAGCGTGTTCGCCGGCCTCGAGCGGCTGCAAGGCGCCGTCGAGTCCGCCGCGCAGCGCATGGCGCGCAGCCTCGAGTCGGGCGGCAAGATCCTGCTGTGCGGCAACGGCGGCTCGGCCGCCGACTGCCAGCACCTCGCCGCCGAGCTGACCGGGCGCTTCGTCGGCGAGCGCCCGCCTCTGGCGGCGATCTCGCTGACGACGGACACCTCGGCGCTCACCTGCATCGGCAACGACTACGCCTTCGCCGACGTGTTCCGCCGCCAGCTGCTCGGCCTCGCGCGGCGCGGCGACTGCCTCGTCGGCATCTCGACCTCGGGCAACTCGGAGAACGTGGTGCGCGCCTTCGAATCGGCGCGCGCGCTCGGCGTCGCCACGATCGGCCTGCTCGGCCGCGACGGCGGCAGGCTGGCGCCGCTGGCCGACGTGCCGATCGTCGTCGACGCGCGCTCGACGGCGCGCATCCAGGAGGCGCACATCTTCATCGGCCACACGCTGTGCGGCCTCGTCGAGCGCGCGCTCGGCTACGCCTGAAGCCGCGGCGCCGCGGCCGTGCGCCGCGACGACGCGAAGTGCGCGATCGTGCGCTGCAGCCCGTCGCGCAGCGCGACGCGCGGCTGCCAGCCGAGCGCCTCGCGCGCCAGCGCGATGTCGGGCCGGCGCTGCGCCGGGTCGTCGGGCGGCAGCGGGCGCGTCACGACGCGCGACGCCGAGCCGGTGAGCTCGAGCACGAGGTGCGCGATCTCGAGCACTGTCAGCTCGTGCGGGTTGCCGACGTTGACCGGCCCGGTGAATGCCGCGGGCGTTGCTGCCAGCCGCACGAGCGCGTCGACGGTGTCGTCGACGTGGCACAGCGAGCGTGTCTGCCGGCCGTCGCCGTAGACCGTCAGCGGCTCGCCGGCCAGCGCCTGCACGATGAAGTTGGAGACGACGCGGCCGTCGTCGGGCGCCATGCCCGACCCGTAGGTGTTGAAGATGCGCGCGATCTTCACCGCCATGCCGTGGCGGCGACGGTGATCCATGCACAACGTCTCGGCGCAGCGCTTGCCTTCGTCGTAGCAGGCGCGCGTGCCCACCGGGTTGACGTGGCCCCAGTAGCGTTCGGGCTGCGGGTGCACCTGCGGGTCGCCGTACACCTCGCTCGTCGATGCCTGTACGAAGGCGGCGCCGTGGCGGCGCGCGAGCGCGAGCAGCGTGCGCGTGCCGAGCACGCTGGTCTCGAGCGTGCGGATCGGGTCGCGCTGGTAGGCGCGCGGCGACGCCGGGCAGGCCAGGTTGAAGATGACGTCGCAGGGCGGCGCATCGAACGGCTCGCGCACGTCGTGTTCGAGCAGCTCGAAATCGCCGCGTTCGCGCAGCGCCGCCACGGCATCGCGCGAGCCGGTGCAGAAGTCGTCGACGCACAGCACCTGTACGCCGTCGGCCAGCAGCCGCTCGCACAGGTGCACACCGATGAAACCGGCGCCGCCGGCGACGATCGCGCGTCGTGCCGAGTTCACGTCGGGTCTCCGGCGACATCGAGCAGCACCCGGTCCCAATCGGCCGCGAAGCGTTCGATGCCGAAGCGCTCGAGCGCCGTCGCGCGCGCCGCCTCGCCCCAGCGGCGCGCCAGGTCTCGGTCGGCGATCAGCGCACGCATCGCGTCGACGAGCCGTTCGATGCGCGTGTCGACGCAGCCGCTGACGCCGTCGCGGATCACGGTGGGCATCTCCGTCGTCGCCAGCGCGACGATCGGCAGGCCCACCGTCATCGCCTCGACCACGGCCAGGCCGAGGCTGGTGTAGCGGATCGGGTTGAAGAAGCAGCGGTAGCGCGCCATCACGGCCGGCAGCTCGAGGTTGGCGACTTCGCCGGCGCCGCCTTCGACCGCTTCGCTGCCCATGCCGTAGAGCGCGAGCGGCACGCCCTGCCCGCGCACGCGGCGGTAGACGTCGTGGCCGAGGCGGCGGCCGCGGCGCGCGAGATGGTTCACGACGACGACGCCTTCGGCAAGATCGCCGCGCCACGCCACGCCGTCGGGCAGTTTCACGCCGTGCTCGACGACGTGCACCGGCGCGTCGCCGTTGTCCCACATCAGCGCATTGAACGCCGTCACGTGCACGAGGTGCGCTCCGCCGTCGGCGGCGGGATGGCGCGTCGCCGTCGGATGCTCCTGCGGTGGATCGTGCTCGAGGTAGAGCGTCGGCAGCGCGCGCTGCGCCGGGCTCAGCCAGCGCAGGCGGTCGTCGTCCCAGTGCGCGCGCGATTGGTAGAGCACGCAGTCGTAGTCGCCGGCGGCCACCTGCTCGGCGGGTACCTCGTGCACGTTGTCGCCCCAGGGCAGCCGCCCCACCCTGCCGCAATGGCCCGGCGGATGGCCGGGCAGCGTGACGAGGTGGAAGTCGTGCGGCACCTGGCTCAGGTAGTAGAGATAGTTGCCGTGCACGTGCCAGGTCAGCACGCGCAGGCGGCGATGCGGCGCGGCGCCGGCGCGCTCAGGCGGCGACATGGCGCGGCTCCTGCGCCGGCGCGCGCGCCAGCACCTGCAGCGCTGCAGCGACCACCTCGTCGACCGTCACGCCCGTCGCGCACTCGTGCGCCGTCGGGCAGGCCGGGTGCGCGCACGGCCGGCACGGCGCGTCGCGCCACAGCACGGCGTGGCGCCGCGCGTCGAGCGGCGCCCAGCGCGCCACGTCGGAGCCGCAGGCGACGACGACGCTCGGCGTGCGCGTCGCCGCTGCCACGTGCGACACGCCGGTGTCGTTGCACACCAGCAGCCGCGCGCTCGCGATCAGCGCGCCCAGCGTCCACAGCGTCGTGTGGCCGGTGAGGTCGACGGCCGGATGGCGCATCGCGCGCACCGCTTCGTCGACGAGGGGGCGCTCGGCGGCGCTGCCGGTGAACACGACGCGCCAGCCGCGCGCCGACGTGCACGCAGACGTGGCGCGCCTGCGCCGCGTCGGGCCACAGCGCGCGCAGCGCCGCGTGGTCGCGCTCGTGCAGCGGGAACTCGAGCGCAGTGCCGGCGCGCGGCACGCCGAGCTGGTCGACGAGCGCCAGCAGGCGTTCGATCTCGTGGCCGTGCCCGGGCCATTCGACGCTCAGCGCCGGATCGACGACGGCGCTCGCGCCGCGCGCGACGAAGCCGGCCGTGCGCCGCGCGCCGCACTGCGCGACGAGTGGATTGACGACGCGCCCGTCGCCGTGCAACTGGAGCAGCAGGTCCAAGCGCGCCGCGCGCATCGCGTCGACGAACGCGGGCAGCGCGGCCGCATCGGGCGTCGACTCGGGCAGGCCCGCCAGGCCCGGAAAAGCGATGAAGTCGTCGACCGACGGCAGCCGCTGCGCCCACTCGGCGGCCCACGGCAGGCCGGCCAACGTGATGCGCGCCCCGGGCCAGGCACGGCGCAGCGCGCGCAGCGCCGGCGTGGCGCACAGCATGTCACCCAGCATCAGCGCGCGGAACACGCCGACGTGGCGCGGCGGCGCCATCGCCGTCACGGGAACAACACCCGGTAGCGCCAGGCACCGACCGCGCGCCAGTACAGCGCGAGGAACGGGATGGCGAACGACGTAACGACCATCTCGGCAACGTGCGCCGGCGCGTGCGACGTGCCGCGCAGCCGCTGCCACGCGAAGCGCAGCGCACCGGCGGCGGCGACCGCCGCGCCGCCCGCCGCGACGCCGCCCTGCCCGGCCAGCGCCGCCGCCAGCGCGGCGAACGTCGCCACGACGATGACGAGGTAGTGCCACGGCGGTCGGCGCCGGATGCGCTCGCGAAAGAGATCGGGGTGCTTCTTGTAGAGGAGCGCGTCGAACGCCACGTTGGCCTGCTGGCGCAGCGAAATGCCCCACGGCGCGTCGCGCACCGGATGCTCGACGACGGCACGCCGCGCGCGCCCCACCTGCCCCAGGCGCATCAGCGAGAAGTGCAGATCGGAGTCTTCGCGCCAGGCGCGCGTGTAGCGCTCGTCGAAGCCGCCGACCGCGTCGAGCGCGCTGCGCCGCACGAAGGCGTTGGCAGTGACGAACTCGGCGCGCTCGAGCCCCTGCGTCATGCGCGCATGGTCGGTCGGCGCCGGGCCTGCGGGCACGCGTACGCGCCCGGCGGCGGCGACCCAGCCGGCGCGCATCGCGTCGCAGCCCTCGCGCAGCCAGTGGCGATCGGGCACGGTGTCGTCATCGGTGAAGGCGACGAGCGGCGCGCGCGTCGCGCGCCAGCCGGCGTTGCGCGCGCCGGCCGGCCCGCGCGTGCCGCCGGGCTGCAGGTAGCGCAGCCGAGGCGCACCGCCGGTCAGCGCAGCCACGTCGCGCACGACGGCGTGCGTCGCATCGTCGCGGCCGTCGTCGACGACGACGACTTCGTAGCGGTCGGCATCGAGCGACTGCGTGACGACGGCCATCAGGCAGCGCCGCAGCAGCGCCGGGCGCCGGTACGTCGGAATCACGACGCAGATCTCGGCCGGCATCATTCGGCAGTTTCTCCGGCGGGCTTGCGCAGCAGGTACGAGCCGATCGCCAGCGCGTCGAGCGGCGTGCTGTGGAAGGCGTCGATCGAGTCCTTGGCGCTGCACACGATCGGCTCGCCGCGCACGTTGAACGACGTGTTGATCAGCACCGGCACACCCGTCAGCTCGCCGAAGCGCTCGAGCAGCCGGTGAAAGCGCGGGTTCTCGCGTGCCGCCACCGTCTGCACGCGCGCCGTGCGATCGGTATGGCAGGCCGCAGGGATGCGCGCCGCCTGCTCGGGCCGCACGTCGTAGATGAAGAGCATGAAGGGCGCCCGGCCGTCGTTGGCCGTCGCCGGCGTGAACCACTCGGCCAGGCGCTCCTCCGGGACCGCCGGCGCGACGGGGCGGAAGTCCTCGCGGTCCTTCAGCTCGTTGATGCGCGCCTGCATCGCGGC
This sequence comes from Burkholderiaceae bacterium, assembly GCA_048500255.1. GTDB lineage: Bacteria > Pseudomonadota > Gammaproteobacteria > Burkholderiales > Burkholderiaceae_C > JAMHWF01. Next base: position 150,546 of record JASNYH010000001.1, read on the forward strand.
GTCGATCGGCGATGCGAGGATCGAGCGCGCGCCGAGCGCGCGCGGGCCGTACTCCATGCGGCCCTGGTGCAAGCCGACGACGCAGCCGTCGGCGAGCAGGCGCGCCGTCGCGTCGACGATGTCGTCGCAGCGCTCGAAGTCGAGCTTCGCCCAGCGCAGCAGCGCTTCCACCTCGGCGTCGTCGGTCCCGGGTCCGAGGTGGGCGTGGTCCATGCGCCAGCGGCGGGGCGCGAGGCGCGCGCTGCCCTCGCCGTCGCCGTCGTCGCGGCGCTCGCGCGCATCGATCCACAGCGCAGCGCCGAGCGCGGTGCCGGCGTCGCCGGCGGCCGGTTGGATCCACACGCGGTCGAAGATGCCGGCATCGCGCAGCCGCGCGTTCATCACACAGTTCAGCGCCACGCCGCCGGCCATCGCGAGGTCGCGCTCGCCGCTGGCGCGGCGCAGCCAGCGCGCAAGCTCGAGCACCGTGTCCTCGAGCACGGCTTGCAGCGACGCGGCAAGGTCGAGGTGACGCCGCTCGAGCGCCGCGCCGCGCTCGCGCCGCGGCCCGGCGAGCGCCGCCAGCTCGACCGACGCGATGCGATAGCGCCCCGCCGGAAGCACCTCGACGTGCGCGCGCAGCGCATCGCGCCAGCGCGGCACGCCCAGCGCCGCCAGCGCCATCACCTTGTACTCGTCGCTCGAATGCAGAAAGCCGAGGTGCGACGTCACCTGCTCGTACAGCAGGCCGAGCGAGTGCGGCATCGTCACTTCGCCGAGCGCCTCGTAGGCGCCGTCGCGCCACACGCCGTAGGCCGTCGTCGCGTCTTCGCCGCGGCCGTCGAGCGTCATCACGGCGCAGCGTTCGAAAGGCGCGGCGAGGAAGGCGCTCGCCTGGTGTGTTAAATGGTGTTCAACGAAATGAAACCGGTACCGGCGGCTGTCGTCCGGGACGGCGAAGCGCCGCCGCAGATGGTGCGGCGCACCGCTCGCGAGCTGCCGCGGCGCATTGACGACGTAGGCAGCAAACAGCGCATCCCACACGCTGTCCCAGGGCCGCGGTGCCCGATGGGCCGACGGCTCGAGCGGCAGCGGGATGAATCCGTCGGGACTCGCCAGGTCGCTGCGCCCCGCCATGAAGCGCCACGGATCGAAGCTGTAGGCGACGTGGTCAACCCCCCCCAGCGTGACGCCGGCCTGCCCGAGGCAGAAGTCGATGGCGTGGAACGGCAGCTCCCAGGCGCTGAACGGCAGCGGCCGCTTGGCGTGCTTGATGCGCGTGAAGCGCTCCTCCTCCGCCGCGGCGACGACGGCGCCGTCGACGACGAGTGCCGCCGCCGAGTCGTGGAACGCGGCGTTGATCCCAAGCGTGATCACTCGTGCACCTCCAGCGGCAGCGGCGCCGCCGCATACGGCACGCCGGGCGGTGGGCCGAGCAGCGACGTCGCCGCGTCGACGACTTCGCGCACCGTCACGCCGCCGAGGCAGCCGTGGTGCGGCTCGGGACAGACGCTGCGCAGGCAGTTGCGGCACGGCACGTCGTGGCTGAGCACGCGCGCTCGGACGCGCCACGGCACGTGCTGCGGGTTGGTCAAGGCGTAAAGCACGACGACGGGCCGCCCGAGCGCGCTGGCGATGTGCGACGCGGCGCTGTTGTTGCACAGCACGACCTGCGCGCCGGCGACGAGCGCTGCCAGCTCGCCGAGGGCGAGCCGCCCCGTCAGGTCGACGCAGGGGCCGCCGAGCGCGGCGCGCGCCGCGTCGACGTGCGCACGGTCGTCTTCAGCGCCGCAGAACACGGCCTGGCAGCCCGAGGCATCGACGAGCGCGCGTGCCGCCTCGCCGTAGCGCTCGCACGGCCAGCGGCGCGACGGCGCCGTGGCGCCCGGGTGCACGACGAAGTAGGGACGCCGCGGGTCGCCGCCGGCGGCTGCGAAGCGCGCGCGCATCGTGTGCGCGTCGTCGGCGCGATACGCGAGGCGCAGCCGGTCGTCGCCTTCGGCGCGCAGCCCGACGGCGGCGACGAGGTCGAGCTGACGCTGCACCTCGTGGCGCGCCGACGCCAGCGGCAGGTCGGGGTCGCGCACCCAGTCGGTAAGCAGGCGGTACGGGTTCTCGCGGCTGTGCGCCAGGCGCAGCGGGATGCCGGCGAGGCGGCACAGCAGCGCCGCCGGCAACGCGCTTTGCGTGCAGACAGTGAACACGATGGCGGCTTCGTAGCGCCCGCAGTGCAGCCGCTCGACGAGCGCGGCCTCCGTCGCGCCCGGCGCGTCATCGTCGGCGCGCGACTTGACCCAGGGCGCGTCGAACGCGATGCAGTCGTCGATCATCGGCAGGTGCGGTGCGAGCGCCGCGCCGGCCGGCGAAGCGAGCAGCGCGATGTGCGCGCCTGGCAGCGACTCGCGCAGCGCGGCGAGCGCCGGCGTCGTCATCAGCACGTCGCCCAGGTTGTCGAGGCGCACGACGAGCAGGCGCCGCACGGCGTGCCAGCGCTGGGGCGTCGTGGTCGGCTGCGTCGTCGCGCTCATCGTGTCTGCTGCTCGTGGGTGACGGCCGTCGCGGCCGAGGCGTCGTGCGCCAGGACGTGTTGCGCGGCCTGTGACAGGTCGGCGCAGCGGTGGTGGGGGATGCGCCAAGGCGAGCGGCGCCACAGCGTCTCGCCGCCGGGTTCGATCAGCACCGTGCGGCAGCCGGCGCGACGCCCGGCCTCGACGTCGTCGAGGATGTCGCCGACCATCCACGAGCGATCGAGGTCGAGCGCGTGCTTTCGCGCCGCTGCTTCGATCAGTCCGGGGCTCGGCTTGCGGCAGGCGCAGCCGGCGTCGGGCGCATGTGGGCACACGAGCACGTCGGTGAGTTCGACGCCGGCCTCGTCGCGCAGGCGCTGTTTCAGCGCGGCGAGCAGCGCGTCGAGCGCGGCGGCATCGAACAAGCCGCGCGCGACGCCCGACTGGTTGCTGACGACGACGAGCGCATAGCCCGCGCGCTGCAGCCGCTGCAGCGCCGCCAGCGCGCCGCGTGTGAAGCGCAGCCGCTCCGGGTCGACGTTGTACGGCACGTTCTCGACCAGCGTGCCGTCCTTGTCGAGGAAGACGGCCGGCCTCAAGCGCGCGCTCCGGGCGCGTGTTGCTGCGGCTGGGACGCCGACGCGTACAGCGCCGCCGGCACCTGCTGGAGGCCGCGCCCGGCAGCGGCGCGGTAGACGTCCTCCAGCTCGTCGGCGACGCGCTGCCAGGTGAACAGCGAGCGCACCCGGCGCATGCCGGCGCGGCCCATGGCGCGCCCCAGCGCCGGCTGCGCGTGCAGCATCGCGAGCCGGTCGGCGACGGCCGCCGCGTCGTGCGGCGGCACGAGGCAGCCGGTGACGCCGTCGACGACGGAGTATTGGATGCCACCGACGGCGCTGCCGATGACCGGCGTGCCGCAGGCCATGGCCTCGAGAGGCGTGATGCCGAACGGCTCGTACCACGGTGTCGTGACGAAGACATCGGCCGCCGCATAGCAGTCGGGCAGCTCGTCGCGTTCGCGCCGGCCGGTGAACGTGACGCGTTCGGCGACGCCGCAGTCGTGCGCCACGCCGCGCAAGCGCGCGATCTCGGGCGTGGCGCGTTCGTCGGGCTCGCGCGACTCGCCGCCGACGATCACGAGGCGCGCGCGCGCCGCCGGAGGCAGCAGCGCAAGGGCGTGGATCACGATGTCGACGCCCTTGCGCGGTACGAGCCGGCCGAGCTGCAGCACGACGAAGTCGTCGGCCGCGAGGCCGAGCCGGCGGCGCGCCGCGGCGCGGTCGCGCGGCGCGAACTCGGCCGGGTCGACGCCGCACGACACCATCGAGATGCGCTCGGGCGCCGCGCCGTACAGGCGCATCAGGTCGGTGCGGTCCTGCGGGCATTCGGCGATCAGGGCGTCGGCGTCGCGCACGATGCGCCGCTCGATGTCGATGCGCTCGGGCGGAAAGGCGTCGGCCTCGCGCTGGTGCTCGCGCCGAACGAGGCCGAGTGCGTGGAACGTCATCACCAGCGGCACGCCGATGGCGCGCTGCAGCCGCAGGCCGACCAGCCCCGACATGAAGAAGTTCGCGTGCACGACGTCGTACGGCCGGCTGTGGCGCATCGTCTGGCGCGCCGCGTGGGCGAACGCCGCCATGTGCGGCAGCAGTTGCTCCTTCGGCACGTGGTGCGCCGGTCCGGCGTCGACGTGCAGCACGCGTACGCCGGGGCAGACGTCGACGGCCGCCGGCAGCGCGGCGTCGTCGCGACGGGTCAGCACGTCGACGTGGTGGCCGCGGCGCGCCAGCCAGCGCGCCACCTGCGCGACATAGGTGTTCTGCCCGCCGGCGTCGACGCCGCCCGGGCTGGCGAGGGGCGAGGCGTGCTCGCTCACGAGTGCGACGCGCAAGGCCGGCAACGGCATGATCTTCTCGACGATTGAAGCTGCATGCCGGGTGGCAAGCGACGTGCCGTGGCGGCGCCGCGCCGTCACGGCCACGACGTCTCGCGCATCGGCAGCACCATCAGCTCGGGCACGACGGTCTCGTCGGGCTGCATCAGCGCGAAGCGCACGGCGCGAGCCACGTTCATCGGGTCCTGCAGCACGCCGGGATCGATGTCGGGAAATCGATCGAGCAGGAACGGCGTGCGCATGCCGCCGGCGATGATGGCGCAGACCTTGATGCCCGCCGGACGCAGCTCGGCGTGCAGCGCGTGCGAGAGGCCAAGCAGGCCCCACTTGCTGGCGTGGTAGGCGCTGGCGTTGGGCCAGGCGCGCTTGGACGCCGTCGACGCGATGTTGACGACGTGGCCGCGCGTGCGCCGGCTGCCCGCCGCGCCCTGCATCGCCGGCACGACGTGCTTGGCCATCAGGAAGGCGCCGGTCAGGTTGGTGCGCACCACGCGCTCCCAGTCGGCTGCCGAGAGTTCGGCCATGGACAGCGTGACGTCGACGGCGGCGTTGTTGACGAGCACGTCGATGCGGCCGTGGCGCTCGACGACCTGCGCGACGGCGTCGCGCACCTGGGCCTCGTCGCCCACGTCGACGGCCAGTGCCATCGCGTCGATGCCGCGCTCGGCGAGCTGCGCCGCGCGCTCGCCGGCGCGATCGGCGTCGAGGTCGGCGACGACGACACGCGCGCCGTCGCCGCCGAGCAGTTGGGTGATGGCGAAGCCGAGGCCGCGCGAGCCACCGGTGACGACGACGACATGGCCGCGCAGCGCGTGCTCGGCGCCGTCGGCGGGCGGCGAGGCGATGTCGACTTGCAGCAAGTTCCTGCCCTTTCGATGTGAGGTCGGGCGTTCAGCCAGCAGCGATCTGCCCGGCAGCGCGCGCCGCGGCGCGGCGCTCGCCGGCGACAGCGCGCAGGCATGCGGCGATGCAGGCGGCGAAGGCTTCGTCCCACCACGGCGCCGCGCCGCTGACGCCGACGACGATGCCGTCTAGCCGCACGGCGCCCGTGAGCAGGCTGTCGCCGGAGCGCAGGCGGTGCGCGCCCTCCTCCTGCACGCGCGTGCCGCCGTCGCCGAGGCGCCAGCTCGTGCGTGCCTTGGCGCGCGCGAAGGCGGCGTAGTCGGCGTCCCAGCGCGCCCGATCGCCGACGGCATGTTCGTGCAGCACGGCCTCGTCGAAGCTCGCGTCGGCGGGGCCGAGCGCCGGGTCGACGACGCACACGGCGAGAAAGCCCAGCTCGCACACGCCAGGCTGGCGCAGCGCCTGCTCGATCGTCGGCAGCGCGAGTTCGACGGCGCGCCGGGCGGCGTCGGCGTCGGCATAGCAGCTGCCGCGGAATCGATTCTCGGTCATGGCGCCGTCGGGGCAAGCGGCGCGCCCGCCGTCACGCCATCGGCAGCGCGGGCTCCGATGAGCGCAGCGGCAGCTCGATGCGGTAGCGCATGCCGTGCGTCGAGGTCGGCATCTCGACGTCGAAGCGCCCGCCCTGGCGCTCGATCGTCGAGCGCACGGCCAGCGGGTCGAACGGCACCAACTCGTGCGGCGCGGCGCTCGCCGTGGCGGCGGCGCGGCGCCCGTCGGTGACGCTGAGCCGCGCGCGGTCGCCGTCGCGCACGAGCTGCAGTTGTACGCTGCCGTCGAGCGGCGTCGCCTGCAGCGCCCACACGCAGACGTCGCGCACCGCCTGCGCCAGCGTCGACGGATCGCCGACGACGCCGGCGTGCGCCAGGTCGATATCGGCGTGCAGCCGCACGCGCCGGCGCTCGACCTCGTCGTGCAGCGCGTCGACGGCGTCGGCGACGAGCACCGCCAGGTTGACGGGTTGGCGCACCAGCGCGCGCTCCAGCCGCTCGACCTGCTGCTGCTGGCGCTGCAGTTGCCAGAGCTGGGCGTAGAGGCCGTCGGCAGCGAGCAGCGCGTCGTGGCGGCCGCGCTCGACGACGCGGCCGCGGTCCATGACGAGGATCTGGTCGGCGTCGACGATCGTCGACAGGCGGTGCGCGATGATCAGCGTCGTGCGGCCCTGGGCGATCTCGTCGAGCTGGCGCTGGATCGCGCGCTCGGCGCGCGTGTCGAGCGCCGACGTGGCCTCGTCGAAGATCATGATCGGCGGGTTCTTGAGAAAGGCACGCGCGATCGCGATGCGCTGCTTCTCGCCTCCCGAGAGCTTGACGCCGCGCTCGCCGACGACGGTGTCGTACTGCTCGGGCAGCGACATCACGAACTCGTGCACCTGCGCCGACTGCGCGGCGGCGACGATCTCGGCCGCGCCGGCGCCGATGCGACCGTAGCCGATGTTGTAAGCGATCGTGTCGTTGAACAGCACGGTGTCCTGCGGCACGACGCCGATGGCGTCGCGCAGCGATTCGAGCTTCACGTCGCGCACGTCCTGACCGTCGATGCGCAGCACGCCGGCGTCGACGTCGTACAGCCGCAGCAGCAGCCGCGCCAGCGTCGACTTGCCCGAGCCGCTGCCGCCGACGACGGCCGTCGTCTCGCCGGCGCCGATCGTGAAGCTGACGTCGGCGAGGATCGGCCGGCCCGGCTCGTAGGCGAAGGCGACGCCGTCGAACTGCACGACGCCGCCCTGCACCGCCAGCGGCGGCGCGCCGGCGCGCTCCGCGACGCCGGGTCGCTGGCCGAGCAGCTCGAGCAGCTTCTCGATGTTGACGAAGGCGTCGCGTGCCTCGCGGAACACGAAGCCGAGCGCGTTGAGCGGCATGCAGATCTGGATCACGTAAGTGTTGACGAGCACCAGGTCGCCGACCGTCATCGCGCCGCGCACCGTGCGCTCGCCGGCCAGCAGCATCACGGCGGCGACGCCGCAGGCGATGATGGAGCTCTGGCCGACGTGCAGCAGCGACAGCGCGCGCTGGTTGCGCACGCTGCTGTCGATCCACACGTCGCAGATCTCGCCGTAGCGGCGGTCCTCGTAGCGCTCGCGCGCGAACGTCTTGACCGACTCGTAGTTCAGCAGCGTGTCGACGATGCGCCCGTGTGCGCGTGAGTCCATCTCGTTGACCTTGCGCTGGCGCACTTCGCGCCGCTGCGTCAGCACCGTCGTGTAGGCAGCGTAGACGGCGAAGGCGACGACGATGACGCCGGCGAACGCGAGGTCGTAGCCGGCGGCCATCACGCCGAGCACGGCGAGCAGCTCGATCAGCGTCGGCAGGATGGTGAACAGGCCCGCGCCGAGCAGGAAGGCGATGCCGGCCGTGCCGCGTTCGACGTCGCGGATCAACATGCCGGTGTTGCGGCGTGTGTGAAAGCGCGGGTCGAGCGCCAGCAGGTGCGCGAAGCTGCGTTGCGAGAACGCCGTCGCGACGTGCCGCGTGACGCGTGCGAACACCAGGTCGCGCAGCTCGGTGAAGAGCGTCGACACGAAGCGCAGCGCCGCGTAGCCGAGCAGCAACCCGGCCGGCGCGACGACGATCAGCGCGCCCGCGGGCAGCGCGCCGCCCGCAGCCGGGGCCTCGCCCTGCGGCGCCGACAGCCGGTCGACGATGGCCTTGAGCACCAGCGGCACACCGACCGCCGCCAGCTTGGCGGCCACGAGCAGCACGAGGGCCGCGGCGGTGCGCGCCCGGTACCGCAGCACGTGCGCCCACAGCTGGGCGTAGACCGCGCGTCTGCCTGGCGTGCCCGACATGCGCGCATATGGCAACCGGCATGCCGGAGCCGTCGCGTGCACGGCGCTTGCCGTGAGACCAGGAAGAACCCGGAGGACACCGCATGCTCGCCGACGACCCGACCGATCTCGAACAGACCTACCGACTGCTGACGCGCGGTGTCGGCCGCGAACGCGTCACCGAGGACAACGTCGACGCGCTGATCCGCCGCGCCGAGCGCGACGGCCACGGCGTGCTCGCCACCGAGCTGCGCGAATGGGCCAGCGGCTGCGGCCGCGACACGCCGAGCACGATCGCGCCGACGCGCGGGTTCAACCGCGAGAACGTCAAGCACTGAGACCGGCGCGGGTGTGAGCGCACTGCCTGTCGCGGCCGATGCCCTCGTCGTCGGGGCCGGGCCGGCCGGGCTGACGGCGGCGATCTATCTGCGCCGCTTCGAGCGCAGTGTCGTGCTCGTCGACGCCGGCGCGAGCCGCGCGCTGCGGATCCCGCGCGCGCGCAACTATCCCGGCTTCCCGTGCGGGATCAGCGGGCCGCAGCTGTTGCGGCGGCTGCGGCGCCAGCTCGCCGCTGCTGGCGGCGCGGTGACGCCGGGTCGCGTGACCCGGCTCGCCCGCAACGCGCAAGCCGACTTGTTCGAGGCAGACTGCGATGGCACCCTGCTGCGCGCGCGCCGCGTGCTGCTGGCCACCGGCGTCGTCGACCGCGAGCCCGCGCTGGCGGGGCTCGATGCCGTGCGCGCCGCCGGGCGGCTGCGCCTGTGCCCGATCTGCGACGGCCACGAGTTCCGCGACCGGCGCATCGTCGTCATCGGCCGCGATGCCCATGCGCTGCGCGAAGCCGAGTTCCTGGCGACGTTCAGTGCGCGCGTGACGCTCGTTGCGCCGCAAGGCAGCGCCGTCGCGTCACGCGATGCCGCAGAAGGTGGCGCGCCGGCGTGGTGGTCGCATGCGGGGATCGCGCTGGCCATCGAAGACGACGAGGTCGTGCTGCGCGCAGCCGACGGCGCATCGCTGTGCGCCGATGTCGTCTATGTCGCACTCGGCGTCACGCCCACGTCTCGACTGGCGCGCGACGTCGGGGCGACATTGACGGAGTCGGGAACGATCCGCATCGATCCGCGCGGCCAGACGAGCGTGCCGGGTCTCTATGCCGCGGGGGACGTGGTCGATGCGCTCGACCAGCTGGCAGTGGCGGCGGGCCAAGCGGCGATCGCCGCGACGGCGATCCACAATGACTTGCGCCGGTCACCTGGCGGAGACGGAGGGATTCGAACCCTCGATGCAGGTTTTGCCCGCATACTCCCTTAGCAGGGGAGCACCTTCGGCCTCTCGGTCACGTCTCCAGGAAGCGCGATTCTACGGCAAGGGGTACCGTTCAGGCGGTGGCCTGCTCGAGGTCGAACGCCTTGTGCAACGCGCGCACGGCGAGCTCCATGTACTTCTCGTCGATGACGACGCTGGTCTTGATCTCGCTGGTGCTGATCATCTGGATGTTGATGCCCTCCTGCGAGAGCTCGCGGAACATCCTGCTTGCGACGCCGACGTGCGAGCGCATGCCGATGCCCACGATGCTGACCTTGCAGATCTTCGGGTCGCCGACGATATCGGCGGCGCCGATCTTGGCCTGCACCGACGACTTCAGCAGCGCGATCGTGCGCTCGTAGTCGTTGCGGTGCACGGTGAAGGAGAAGTCCGTCTTGCCGTCGTGCGACACGTTCTGGATGATGACGTCGACGTCGATGTTGGCGTCGGCCACCGGGCCCAGGATCTGGAACGCGATGCCGGGGCGGTCGGGCACGCCGAGCACGCTGATCTTGGCCTCGTCGCGGTTGAAGGCGATACCTGAAACGACTGCCTGTTCCATCTTCTCGTCTTCCTCGAAAGTGATAAGCGTGCCCGACTTCGCCTCTTCGGCGATCGGAATGTCCCACGGCGTGAAGCTCGACAGCACGCGCAGCGGCACGCGGTACTTGCCGGCGAATTCGACCGAGCGGATCTGCAGCACCTTCGAGCCGAGGCTCGCCATCTCGAGCATCTCCTCGAAGCTGATGGTGTGCAGCCGGCGCGCCTCGGGCACGATGCGCGGGTCGGTGGTGTAGACGCCGTCGACGTCGGTGTAGATCAGGCACTCGTCGGCCTTTAGCGCCGCCGCCATCGCGACGGCCGACGTGTCGGAGCCGCCGCGACCGAGCGTCGTCACGTTGCCTGCGGCGTCGACGCCCTGGAAGCCGGCGACGATGACGACGCGCCCCGCCGCCAGGTCGGCGCGCACTCGCGCATCGTCGATGCGCTCGATGCGTGCCTTGGTGTGCGCGCTGTCCGTCGTGACAGGCACCTGCCAGCCGGTGTAGCTGACCGCTGGCACGCCCTCGGCCTGCAGCGCGATCGCGAGCAGGCCGATCGAGACCTGCTCGCCGGTCGCGGCGATCATGTCGAGTTCGCGCCACAGCGCGGCGTCGGCCGTAGGCGGCGACAGCTCCTTGGCCAGGCCGAGCAGGCGGTTCGTCTCGCCGCTCATCGCCGAGGGTACGACGATCATCCGGTGCCCGGCGCGCACCCACTTGGCGACGCGCTTGGCGACGCTGCGGATGCGCTCGGTCGAGCCCATCGAGGTGCCGCCGTACTTGTGAACGATGAGGGCCATTGTGGAAATCCGTGCGCCGCGACGGCGACTGCAACCGCCGTCGAAAAGCCGTCATTCTAGCGACCGGCGTCGGCCCGACCGGCCTGCATCGGGCACCCAGCGCAGCGCGAGCTGCGCGCTGCCGGGCGCGGCGTGCGCCCGCGCGTCGATGCCCAGGCCGGGCGCGTAGAGCAAGGCGTCGCCGGCGTAGAGCAGCGGCCCGCCGCGCTCGGCGGCCGGGATGGCGAGCGCCTGGTACTGCTTCTTCAGCGAGCGCGGCGGGCGATGCGCGCCGAGCTGGAAACGCTCGCCGCCGCAGCGCGGGCAGGCGCGCAACACCTGCAGGCGATCGAGCGCCACGCCGCCCGCCTCGACGCGCACCGCCTCGAGCCGCCCGGCCCAGCCCGGCACGCGATAGACGCCGGCGCGCGCGATGCGCAACGGCGTCTCCGCCGGCGCGGCCTCGGCGGCCGCGGGCGCGTCGTCGACGACGCGCAACACGCCGCGGTAGCGGCGCAGCGTGCGCGCGCCGCCGGGCAGCGGCCAGGATGCGGCGCCGCGGCCGTCGGCCTCGGTAGCGAGGCGCTCGAGCAGTGTCGCCGGCGGCGCGGCGCCGAGGTCGCCGGCGAGCCAGGCGCGCAGCGCATGCAGCCGGCGCGCCGGCGGCAGCGCACGCCAGCGCTCGAGCACGAGGCCTGCGGGCTCGGCGACGCGCGCCACGTCGAGCGCGGCCGCCTCGTCGAGCGCATCGCGCGCCTGCTGCGCGCGGCGCGCGGCGCTCGCCAGTGTGCGCTCGGCATCGGGGAACGCGGCGACGAGCGCCGGCCACACGGACAGTCGCAGGCGGCTGCGCGCATGGCGCGGATCGGCGTTGCTGTCGTCGTCGACATGTGCGAGGCGATGGCGCCGCACGTAGGCCGCGATCGAGTCGGATGCGGCATCGAGCCACGGGCGCGCCCAGGTGAGGCCGTCGCGCGCGGCGCTGCGCGGCATCGCCGACTGGCCGGCGACGCCGGCGCCGCGCAGCGATTGCAGCAGGAAGGTCTCGGCCTGGTCGCGGCGATGGTGGGCGAGCAGCACGAGCGTCGCGCCGTGCGCGAGCGCCATCGCGCGCAGCGCGCGGTAGCGCTCGCGGCGCGCCCAGGCTTCGATGCTGTCGCCGGCTGCCGGCACGCCGGCCAGCCGCTTGGCGGCGAAGGCGAGCCACGGATGGCGGCGGCGCCAGCGCCGGCACTGGGACTCACAGTGCACGAGCCAGTCGTCGGCGTGCGCGCTCAGGCCGTGGTGCACGTGCAGCGCGACGACGCGCACGCCCAGCGGCGCAGCGGCGGCGAGCGTCGCGTGCAGCAGGGCCGTCGAGTCGCGTCCGCCGCTCCAGGCGACGGCGACGCAGGGCACGGGGGCTTCAGCGCTCCTTGGTGTCGCTGAAGCGGCCATAGGCCTGCAGGCGCTCGTGACGGCGCTGCAGCAGTTCCTTCGGCTTCAGGTCGACGAGCTGGCGCAGTGCGTCGTTGAGCGCGCGCTTGAGGTACGCGCACATCTGCTTGGGGTCGCGGTGCGCGCCGCCGACCGGCTCGTTGACGATCTTGTCGACGAGGCCGAGCGCCTTGAGCCGGTGCGCCGTGATGCCCAGCGCCTCGGCGGCGTCGGCGGCGCGCTCGGCCGTCTTCCACAGGATCGATGCGCAGCCCTCGGGCGAGATCACGGAGTAGACGGCGTACTGCAGCATCAGCGTCTGGTCGGCCACGCTGATCGCCAGCGCGCCGCCCGAGCCGCCCTCGCCGATGATCGTGGCGACGATCGGCACCTCGAGCTGCGCCATCTCGAAGATGTTGCGGCCGATGGCCTCCGACTGGCCGCGCTCCTCGGCGCCGATGCCGGGATAGGCGCCGGGCGTGTCGACGAAAGTGAACACGGGCAGGCCGAACTTCTCGGCCGTCTTCATCAGGCGCAGCGCCTTGCGGTAGCCCTCGGGGCGCGCCATGCCGAAGTTGCGCAGCGTCCGCTCGCGCGTGTCGCGTCCCTTCTGGTGGCCGATCACCATGCAGGCCTGGCCGTTGAAGCGCGCAATGCCGCCGACGATCGATGCGTCGTCGGCGAAGGCGCGATCGCCGTGCAGCTCCTGGAAGTCGGCGAAGATCTCGGCGACGTAGTCGAGCGTGTACGGCCGCTGCGGGTGGCGCGCGATCTGCGTGACCTGCCACGGCGTCAGCGACGCATAGATCTCCTTGGTGAGCTGCAGGCTCTTCTTGTCGAGCCGGTCGATCTCTTCGGAGATGTCGACCGCCGATTCGGTCTGCACGTAGCGCAATTCCTCGATCTTGGTCTCGAGGTCGGACAGCGCCTGCTCGAACTCCAGGAAGTGCCGTTTGCTCATGCCGGTCATGCGCGGGTCAGTAGTCGACGGGCAGCGGATCGAGGCTGCGCCAAATGTACCATGTGGCCACCGAGCGATAAGGCGCCCACGCGTCGCCGACTTCGCGCGCTTCGGCGCGCGACACCGGCTCGCCGCTGAAGTAGTTCAGGCTGATGCCGCGGATCAGGCCGATGTCGTCGAGCGGCAGCACGTTGGGTCGCATCAGGTGGAAGATGAGGAACATCTCGGCCGTCCAGCGGCCGATGCCGCGGATCGCGACAAGCTCGTCGATGATCGCCTCGTCGTCCATCTGCTGCCATTGGCGCGGATGCACCTGACCGCCGGCGAAGTGCTGCGCGAGGTCGCGCAGGTATTCGACCTTGCGCGCCGACAGCCCCGCGCCGCGCATCGACTGCGCGTCGAGCGCAAGCACGGCGGCCGGCTGCATCTGGCCGGCCAGCGCCGCGAAGCGCTCCCACACCGACTGCGCCGCCTTGACGGAGATCTGTTGGCCGACGATCGAGCGCGCCAGCGTCGTGAAGGCGTCGCCGCGCGTCTGCAGCCGCGCCTCGCCGAAGGTGGGGATCAGCTTGCGCATCACGCGGTCGCGCTTGGCCAGATGGCGGCACGCCTCGTCCCAGTACTCCGGCACCGTGCCCGCAACCACGGTCAGGCCCTGACCCAGGTCGTGCCTTGCGGCGAGTCCTGCAGCACGATGCCCTCGGCGGCGAGCGCGGCGCGGATGGCATCGGCTTGCGCGTAGTCGCGCGCCTTCTTGGCGGCGTCACGCTCGGCGATGCGCGCGGCGATCGCCGCCTCGTCGAGCGCGGCGCCGCCTTGCAGGTAGGCGCGCGGGGGCTGCTGCAGGATGCCGAGCACCGCGCCCAGACCCTTGAGCAGCGCCGCCGTCGCCGCAGAGCCGCTGCGGTTGAGCTCGCCGGCGAGATCGAAGAGCACGGCCAGCGCCATCGGCGTGTTGAAGTCGTCGTCCATCGCGGCGCGGAAAGCAGCCGCCTGCGGCGCCGCCCAGTCGACCGCCGCGGCCGGCACGTCGCCAGTGCCGGCGAGCGCAGTGTAGAGGCGGCGCAGCGCCAGGCGCGCGTCGTCGACGAGCGAGTCGGCGAAGTTGAACGGGCTGCGGTAATGCGTGCGCAGCATGTAGAAGCGCAGCGTCTCGCCGTCGTAGCGCTGCAGCACGTCGCGGATGGTGAAGAAGTTGCCGAGCGACTTCGACATCTTCGCGTCGTCGACGTTGACGAAGCCGTTGTGCATCCACACATTGGCGAACGGCTTGCCGGTCGCGCCCTCGCTCTGCGCGATCTCGTTTTCGTGGTGCGGGAACTGCAGGTCGAGCCCGCCGCCGTGGATGTCGAAGTGCTCGCCGAGCAGCGCGCACGCCATCGCCGAGCACTCGATGTGCCAGCCGGGCCGGCCTTCGCCGTACGGCGACGCGTAGCGCGCATCGGCCGGCTCGTCGGGCTTGGCGGCCTTCCACAGCACGAAGTCGAGCGGATCCTCCTTGCCTTCGAGCACGGCGACGCGCTCGCCGGCGCGCAGTTCGTCGAGCGACTTGCCCGACAGGCGCCCGTAGCGCTCGAACCTGCGCACGGCGAAGTTGACGTCGCCGCCCGGCGCACGGTACGCGAGGCCCTTGTGCTCGAGCGCGGCGATCATCGCGAGCATCTGCGGCACGTGCTCGGTGGCGCGCGGCTCGTGCGTCGGCGCCTCGATGCCGAGCGCGGCGATGTCGCGGTGCATCGCCGCCGTCATCTCGTCGGTGAGCCGACGGATCGGGATGCCGCGCTCGACGGCGCGGCGGATGATCTTGTCGTCGATGTCGGTGACGTTGCGCACGTAGGTGACGCGCAGGCCGCTCGCGCGCAGCCAGCGCTGCACGACGTCGAACGCCATCATCATGCGCGCGTGCCCGACATGGCACAGGTCGTAGACCGTCATGCCGCACACGTACATCCGCACGTGACCCGGCTCGATCGGACGGAACTCGTCGGTGCGCCGGGTCAGCGTGTTGTGGATGCGCAGGGTCATGGGCCGGCGGGTCGGATCCGATCGATCGCAGCGCTCGCAGCGCCGCGCCGACACTCGTCTTGCGACGGGGGAGACTACAATCGTTCAGTATAGCGGCAGGGTCGAGCCGCGAGACGCGGCGGCCATGCACGTCACCCCCCGCCGCCAGCAGGAGAACTCCAGATGACTTCCACCCGCGCATGGCTGCTCGCAGCCGCCGTGGCCGTCGGTGCGTCCGCGGCGCACGCCGAGAAGGTCCGCCTCGCGACGACGATGGGCGACATCGTCGTCGATCTCGATCGCGCCAAGGCGCCGGCGACGGTCGAGAACTTCGTGCAGTACGTGAAAGCGGGCCACTACGACGGCACCGTGTTCCATCGTGTGATCGACGGCTTCATGATCCAGGGCGGCGGCATGACGCCCGACTTCGCCGAGAAGCCGACGCGCACGCCGATCGCGCTCGAGAGCCGCAACGGTTTGACCAATGTGCGCGGCAGCGTCGCGATGGCGCGTACGATGGACCCGAACTCGGCGACGGCGCAGTTCTTCGTCAACGTCAAGGACAACCCGTTCCTCGACGCGGCGAACTCGCGCGACGGCCACGGCTACGCCGTGTTCGGCCGGGTCGTCGACGGCATGGCGGTAGTCGACAAGATCCGCGCCGTGCCCACCGGCAACCGCGGCCGCCACGCCAACGTGCCGCTCGAGCCGGTGATCATCCGCAAGGCAACCCTGGAGAAGTGACATGGCCAAGCACGTGCAACTCAAGACCAGCCTCGGCGACATCCGCATCGAGCTCGACGACGTCGCCGCACCCGAATCGACGCGCAACTTCCTCGCCTATGTCGCGAAGGGCCATTACGACGGCACCGTCTTCCACCGCGTGATCCGCGGCTTCATGATCCAGGGCGGCGGCTTCGAGCCCGGCATGAAGCAGCGCCCGACCGACGCACCGATCCAGAACGAAGCCAAGAACGGCCTGAAGAACAACCGCTACACGCTGGCGATGGCACGCACGCAGGTGCCGCACTCGGCGACAGCGCAGTTCTTCATCAACACGACGGACAACGACTTCCTCAACCACAAGGCCGAGTCGGCGCAGGGCTGGGGCTACGCCGTGTTCGGTCGCGTCGTCGAGGGCACCGACATCGTCGACCGTATCGAAGCCGTCAAGACGGGCCGGCGCGGCATGCACGACGACGTGCCGCTCGACGACGTCGTCATCGAGAAGGCGACCGAAGTCGCCTGACGGAAGAGCGCATGGCGGCGCCTGCAGCGCCCGCACCGGCGCCGTTCGGCGAGTTCGTCGCGCCGGCGCACTGGCGCACGATCGACTTCCTCTCCGACCTGCACCTCGCGGCCGAGATGCCGCGCACCTTCGACGCCTGGGCGGCGCATCTCGAGTGCACGCCGGCCGACGTCGTCTTCATGCTCGGGGACCTGTTCGAGGTCTGGGTCGGCGACGACGCCCGACATGAAGGCTTCGAGCGCCGCTGCGCCGACGTGCTGCGCGCGGCCGCGCAGCGGCGCACGCTGGCTTTCCTGGCGGGCAACCGCGACTTCCTAGTCGGCGATGCGCTGCTGTCGGCGTGCGACGTCGTCTCGCTCGCCGATCCGACCGTCGTCGCCGCCTTCGGTGCGCGCACGCTGGTCACGCACGGCGACGCGTTGTGCGTCGACGACGTCGACTACCAGCGCTTTCGCGCCGAGGTGCGCAGCGACGCCTGGTGCGAGCGCTTCCTGGCGCGGCCGCTGTCCGAGCGGCGCGCCATCGCGCGCAGCCTGCGCGACGCGAGCGAGCAGCGCCGTCGCAGCGCGCCGGTGCCCGACGCCGTCGACGTCGACGCGTCGCTGGCCGCACACTGGCTGGCGCGCGCCGAGGCCGGCACGATGGTGCACGGCCACACCCACCGCCCCGGCCGCCATGTGCTGCCCGGCGGCACGACGCGCTGGGTGCTGAGCGACTGGGATCTCGACACCGCGGCGAACCCGCGTGCCGACGTGCTGCGCTGGACGGCCGACGGCCTCACGCGCGTGCCACCGGCGACCACCTGACATGCTGTCGGCGTGGCGTCGCTGGCGCGAGGCGCGCACGCTGAAGCGGCGCGCCATCCCCGAGGCGCTGTGGCAGCACACGCTGGTGCGCTATCCCTTCCTCGCACGCCGCGACGCCGCCGACGCGGCCGAGCTGCGCCGGCTGGCGACGCTGTTCCTCGCCGCCAAGGAGTTCAGCGGCGCGCAGGGCCTGCAGGTCACCGACGACATGGCCGTCGCGATCGCCGCGCAGGCCTGCGTGCCCGTGCTGCGCCTGGGCCTCGCCTGGTACGACGCCTTCGTCGGCATCGTCGTGCACCCCGACGAGGTGCGTGTGCGCCGCGAAGTCACCGACGACGATGGCGTCGTGCACCGCTACACCGAAGTGCTGGCGGGCGAGGCGATGGACGGCGGACCGATGATGCTTTCGTGGCACGACGTGCAGGCCGGGGGCGAGACGTGCGACGGTGCCTACAACGTCGTGATCCACGAGTTCGCCCACGTCATCGACTTGCGCGACGGCCAGTCCGACGGCGTGCCGCCGCTGCCCGGGCCGCGCGCACTCGCCGCATGGCGCCGCGTGCTGGACGACGAATACGAGCGCTTCTGCCGCGACGTCGACGCCGGTTGCGACACCGTGCTCGACCCCTATGCCGCGCACGGCCCCGACGAGTTCTTCGCCGTCGCGTCGGAGAGCTTCTTCGTCACGCCGGCCGCGCTGCGCGACGCGCATCCCGCGCTCTATCCGCTGCTGGCGGGCTTCTACCGCCAGGATCCGGCGGCCGCGTAAGCCGCGAAAAAGGGGCCCTCGCGGGCCCCTTCGTTGCTTGCGCCATGCGTTCAGGCCGTCGCCTGCTCGGCCTTGGGCTTGTCGCTGCGCTTGTTGGGCTGGATGTCGAGCACGACCTTCTCCTCGTCGTCGATGTCGACCGTCAGGCGGCCGCCGTCGACGAGTCGGCCGAACAGCAGCTCGTCGGCGAGCGCACGGCGGATCGTGTCCTGGATCAGGCGCTGCATCGGCCGCGCGCCCATCAGCGGGTCGAAGCCCTTCTTGGCCAGGTACTTGCGCAGCGCGTCGCTGAACGTGACCTCGACCTTCTTCTCGGCGAGCTGGCTCTCGAGCTGCAGCAGGAACTTGTCGACCACTCGCAGGATGATCTCCTCGTCGAGCGCGCGGAAGCTGACGATCGCATCGAGCCGGTTGCGGAACTCGGGCGTGAACAGCCGCTTGATGTCGGCCATCTCGTCGCCCTGCTCGCGCTTGGTCATGAAGCCGATCGTCGACTTGTTCATCGTCTCGGCGCCGGCGTTCGTCGTCATGATGACGATGACGTTGCGGAAGTCCGCCTTGCGCCCGTTGTTGTCGGTCAGCGTGCCGTGGTCCATCACCTGCAGCAGCACGTTGAAGACGTCGGGGTGTGCCTTCTCGATCTCGTCGAGCAGCAGCACGGCGTGCGGCTTCTTCGTGACCGCCTCGGTGAGCAGACCGCCCTGGTCGAAGCCGACGTAGCCGGGCGGGGCGCCGATCAGGCGGCTCACCGCATGGCGCTCCATGTACTCCGACATGTCGAAGCGGATCAGCTCGATGCCCAGGATGAAGGCGAGCTGCTTGGCCACCTCCGTCTTGCCGACGCCGGTCGGGCCGCTGAAGAGAAAGGCGCCGATCGGCTTGTCGGGCTTGCCCAGCCCCGAGCGCGCCATCTTGATCGCCGCGGCGAGCGCGTCGATCGCCGGATCCTGACCGAAGACGACGCTCTTGAGATCGCGATCGAGCGTCTTGAGCTTGCTGCGGTCGTCGCTCGACACGGACGCCGGCGGAATGCGGGCGATCTTGGCGACGATCTCCTCGACTTCGGCCCGCGTGATCGTCTTCTTCTGCTTGTTCTTGGGCAGGATGCGCTGCGCCGCGCCCGCCTCGTCGATCACGTCGATCGCCTTGTCGGGCAGGTGGCGGTCGTTGATGAACTTGGCCGACAGCTCGGCCGCGGCCTGCAGCGCGCCGACTGCGTACTTGACGCTGTGGTGCTCCTCGAAGCGCGACTTCAGGCCCTTGAGGATCTCGACCGTCTGCTCGACCGAGGGCTCGATCACGTCGACCTTCTGGAAGCGCCGCGACAGCGCCGCGTCCTTCTCGAAGATGCCGCGGTATTCGGTGAACGTCGTCGCGCCGATGCACTTCATCGTGCCGGACGACAGCGCCGGCTTGAGCAGGTTGCTCGCGTCGAGCGTGCCGCCCGACGCCGCGCCGGCGCCGATCAGCGTGTGAATCTCGTCGATGAACAGCACGGCGTTGGGCTGGTCCTTCAGCTGGCGCAGCACGCCCTTCAGGCGCTGCTCGAAGTCGCCGCGGTACTTGGTGCCGGCGAGGAGCGCGCCCATGTCGAGCGCATAGACGGTGGCGTCGGCCAGCACCTCGGGCACCTCGCCCTGCGTGATGCGCCAGGCCAAACCCTCGGCGATGGCCGTCTTGCCGACGCCCGCCTCGCCGACGAGCAGCGGATTGTTCTTGCGCCGTCGGCACAGGATCTGGATCACGCGCTCGACTTCGAGCTCGCGGCCGATCAGCGGGTCGATCTTGCCGTCGCGCGCAAGCTGGTTCAGGTTGCTCGTGAACTGGTCGAGCGGCGAGCCCTTGGCGTCGCCCTCTTCCTTCTCGGCCTCGGGGCCGCTGCCTTCGCTCGGCTTGGCCGGCTCGGGCGGCTCGGCCTTCTTGATGCCGTGGGCGATGAAGTTGACGACGTCCAGCCGCGTCACGCCCTGCTGGTGCAGGTAGTAGACGGCGTGCGAGTCCTTCTCGCCGAAGATGGCAACGAGCACGTTGGCGCCGGTCACCTCCTTCTTGCCGCTGCCGGTGGACTGCACGTGCATGATGGCGCGCTGGATCACGCGCTGGAAGCCGAGCGTCGGCTGCGTGTCGACCTCGTCGGTGCCGCCGACGGTCGGCGTGTTCTCCTTGATGAACTGCGTGAGGCTCTTGCGCAGGTCTTCCATGTTGGCCGAGCAGGCACGCAGCACCTCGGCGGCAGAAGGGTTGTCGAGCAGCGCCATCAGCAGGTGCTCGACGGTGATGAATTCGTGCCGCTGCTGGCGCGCCTCGACGAACGCCATGTGCAGGCTGACTTCCAACTCTTGCGCAATCATGCGGCCTCCATAATGCACTGCAACGGATGCCCCGCACGCCTTGCGGCGGCCTGCACCAACTCGACCTTCGTCGCGGCGACGTCCTTCGTATAGACACCGCACACGCCACGCCCCTCATGATGGATCTTCAGCATGATGAGTGTGGCCGTTTCGAGGTCACGCATAAAGTATTCCTGCAACACCATCACGACGAACTCCATCGGCGTGTAGTCGTCGTTGAGCATGACCACCTGGTACATGCGCGGCGGCGCCGTCTTGGCGGCCTGCCGCTCGGCGACGACGGCGCCCTCGCCGTCCTCGCGGCGGGGCCGCGCGGCGGGCGGCGGCGCGGGCGGAGCAGGCTTGTCCTCGGGCATGGATTCATTCTATCGACTTGAGTTTTGCGGCGTTCGTCATGCCGCACCCTCGACAGGGTGCCGCAGGACCGGGCTATGAATGCCATTGAAGCGAATGTTTGTCGCCTCCTTGACACTCGGCAGGGCACTGCCCACAATCCGCGCCACAAAGAAGTGAGGAGGGGCAACATGGCAATTGGTACTGTCAAATGGTTCAACGACGCCAAGGGTTTCGGCTTCATCGAACCCGAGGGCGGCGGCGCGGACGTCTTCGCGCATTTCTCGGCCATCAGGATGGAGGGCTTTCGCACGCTGCGCCAAGGCGCCAAGGTCAACTACGACCTTGCCGAGGGGCCCAAGGGCCAGCTGGCGCAGAACATCATGCCGCTCGACGCGGCTGAGCCGGCGCAGGACCGCAAGCCGGGCGATCCGGTGGCCGCCGCATCGCGCTGACGCGTTTTCCGGCCGACGACAGCCCGCCCTCGTGGCGGGCTTTTCGTTTGCGCAAGGGTTTTCCCTCGTTCGTCACTTGATCGATCTATGGATCCCAAATATGCGGGTTGATCCATATCAAACCTTGTCTTCAGGCCCGTCTCCCGCTTATTGACCCCGCCTCCCTGATCGCCGACGATCCGCGGGATCCATATTTGGGATCCCAAAAGGAGGAGACGGATGAAGACGCTGCGCGCATGGTCGCTGCGTCATGCACGCGGGCTGTCGTGCCTGTACCGGCGCGTCGCAGCTGTCGTGCCCGCCCTCGCGCCACTCGTGCGCCGCCTCGGCACGGCGCGCAGCGCCCGCCTCGTGCTGCCGCTCGAGCGGCGGCTGAAGCAGGCCTTCTTCGACTGCCGCATGTGCGGCGACTGCCGCCTGTCGGAGACGGGCATGGCCTGCCCGATGGGCTGCGGCAAGCAGATGCGCAACGGCCCCTGCGGCGGCGTGCGCCCCGACGGCGGCTGCGAACTGCGCCCCGAGATGCGCTGCGTGTGGCTCGACGCCACCGACGGCGACCGGCGCATCGCCGCCGACCACACGCCCGACTGGACGCGCCGCGTGCCGCCGCTCGACTGGCGCGGCCAGGGCCGCTCGACCTGGATCGAGGCCATCGTCGCGCCGCCGCCGTCGCGGGTGCAGAAATCCAAGGCGCCGCCCGAGGCACTGCCGCGCGAGCCGGCGAGCGCCTTCGAGCGCGCCTGCAACGCCTGGCACGCCGAGCGGCGCTTCGTCGTCACGGTCGAGATCGCACCGCCCGACTCGCCCGATCCGCGCCCCCTCGTCGAACGCGCGCGCCGCTTCGACGGACTCGTCGACGCCATCAACATCACCGACGGCGCCGGCGCCAACTGCCACATGTCGAGTGTGGCCGCCGCGTCGGTGCTCGCCGCCGCCGGCCTCGAGCCGGTGTGCCAGGTCGGCTGCCGCGACCGCAACCGCATCGCCGTGCAGGGCGACGTGCTCGGCGCGGCGGCGCTCGGCGTACGCAACGTGCTGTGCCTGACCGGCGACGACGTGAGCCAGGGCGACCACCCCCAGGCCAAGCCGGTGTTCGACCTCGACGCCGTCAACCTGCTGCACATCCTGCGTGGCATGCGCGACGAGGCGCGCTATGCGTCGGGGCGACCGCTCGACGCGGCGCCGCGGCTCTTCCTCGCCGCCACTGCCAACCCTTTCGTCGCGCCGTACGCCGAGCGCGTCGCCAACCTCGAACGCAAGATCGACGCCGGCGCGCAGTTCATCCAGACGCAGTTCTGCTTCGACCTGAAGCTGCTCGACGACTTCATGCGCGCCGTGCGCGCGCGCGGCCTGCACGAGCGCGCGGCGATCCTCGTCGGCGTCGGCACGCTGGCCAGCGCCAAGGCGCTGCGCTGGATGGCCGACCACGTGCCCGGCGTGCACGTGCCCGAGTCCGTGACGGCGCGCATCGCCGCCGCCGCCGACCCGCGTGCCGAGGGCCTGCGCGTCGCCGTCGAGACGATCCGCGCGCTGCGCGGCATCGAAGGCGTCGCCGGCGTGCACCTGATGGGCCACCGCAACGAAGCCGCCCTCGCCCAGATCATCGTCGACGCCGGCCTGCGCACACCGCGCGTCGCCGAAGCGGCCTGACCCCGAACACTTCACCCGACGGAGACCGACTCGATGAGCACCGACACCGCATCCTGGACCGACGAAGAGCGCCAACTCGTCGACTGGCTGGCCGACATGAACGAGGACGAAGCGCTGCCGCTGGCCAAGCGCATGCTGCTCGAAGACAAGGTCGATCCGATGCGCGTGCTCGACCTGTGCCGTGCCGCGATGGACATCGTCGGCAAGCGCTTCGAGGAGGGCGAATACTTCCTGCCCGAGCTGGTGCTCGCCGGCGAGATGCTCGACACGATCGGCGCCGTCGCCAAGCCGCTGATCAAGCAGGCCGGCGGCGGCGCCGCGGCGACGCACGGCCGCGTGCTCATCGGCACGGTGCACGGCGACCTGCACGACATCGGCAAGAACATCGTCACCTTCATGCTCGACATCAACGGCTTCGAGGTCAAGGACATCGGCGTCGACGTGCCGGTGCAGAAGTTCATCGACGAGATCGAGGCGTTCAAGCCCGACGTCGTCGGCCTGTCGGGCTTCCTCACGCTCGCCTTCGACTCGATGAAGGAGACGATCACCGCCTTCGACGCCCGCGGCATCCGCGACCGATTCAAGATCATGATCGGCGGCGGCCAGATCGACGAGACGGTGCGCGCCTACACCGGCGCCGACGCGTTCGGCGTCAACGCCGTCGAGGCCGTCGGCCTGTGCCGCAAATGGCTGGGAGTCGCGGCATGACGACCATGATCGGCCCCTACGAGCAGAGCGCCGCGGCCAAGGCGGCCTACGACGCTCGCATGGGGCGCATCCTCGCCTGCGTGCGCCTCGAACAGCCCGACCGCATGCCCGTGGCGATGCAGAGCTTCTTCTGGCCCGCCACCTACGGCGGCATCAGCTTCAAGGAGCTGATGTACGACTACGAGGCGTGCAAGCGAGTCTGCAGCGACGTCGTATTCGAGTTCGAGCCCGACGCCGTGTTCCCGCTCGTCATGGGCACGGCCGCCGGCCGCGCGCTCGAGAAGATCGACTTCAAGCAGCTGCAGTGGCCCGGCCACGGCGTCGGCGACATGCAGCCGTTCCAGTACCTCGACCGCGAGTACATGACGGCCGACGAGTACGACGACTTCCTGTTCGACCCGACGGGCTTCTACATCCACAAGTACCTGCCGCGCGTCGGCGGCGCGTTCGAGGGCTTCGACAAGCTGCCCGTGTTCCCGGGGCTGCACTACTTCCGCCTCGTCGCGGGCATCCGCTCGTTCGCGCTGCCCGAGGTGCGCGCATCGTTCGAGCGCATCGTCGCCGCCGCCGAGGAGTCGGCCACGCTGTTCGGCCACCACGTCGACTGGACGCAGCGCATCGCCGCCGCCGGCTTTCCGCTGATCAACGGCGTCAACTCGGTGTCGCCGTACGACTTCATCGCAGACTACTTCCGCGGCGCGACGGGGATGATGAAGGACCTCTACCGCCACCGCGACAAGTTGAAGCTCGTGCTCGACAAGGCGGCCGTGTTCCTCACGCGCATGACGATCACGAACGCCCAGGCGGCCAACCACCCGATCGTCTTCATCCCGATCCACTGGGCGCCCGACGCCTTCATGAGCCCGAAGCAGTTCGAGGAATTCTGGTGGCCGCCGTTCCGCAAGATGATGCTGGGCCTGATCGACGCCGGCCTCGTGCCGATGCCGCTGTGGGAGGCCGACTGCACCAAGCGCCTCGAGGTGATCAAGGACATCCCGGCCGGCAAGTGCATCTACTGGTTCGAGCGCACCGACATGGTCAAGGCATTCGAAGTGCTCGGCGACCGCGTCGCGCTGCGCGGCAACCTGTCGCCGTCGCTGCTCACGACCGGCCAGCCCGACGAGGTCGACGCCGCCGTCAAGCGCCTCGTCGACGAGGTCTGGCGCAAGGGCGGAAAGCTGATCCTCGACGGCGCCTTCGGCATCCCCGACGAGACGCCGACGGCCAACGTGCGCGCCATGTTCGACGCGGCGCGCAAGTACGCCGGCTGAGCAGGCGATGGGCCGGCTCGCAGATATCGACATCGTGCGCGACGTGCGCGCCGGCCGGCCGCCGCGCGCCGCGGCCGCGCGCCCGCGCCTGGCGGCGCTGCGCGAAGAGGCGCTGGCGATGGTCGAGGCCGAGTCGCTGGCGGCGCCGCGCGCCATCTGGCGCATCGCCGCGCTCGACGGCGAGCCCGACACGGCGGGCACGCTGTGCATCGACGGGCGGCAGCTCGAAGCACCCTGGCTGCTGCCCGCGCGTGGGCGGCTGACGGCGGTCGTCTGCGCCGTCTGCACGATCGGCGACGCGCTCGAGGCGCGTGCGGCGGCGCTTTTCGCCGAGCGCCGCGCGTCGCTCGCTGTCGCGCTCGACAGCGTCGGCAACGAGTTGCTGTTCGCGCTGTCGCGCCGCACGCAGGACCGCATGCTCGCCGACGCGCGCCGCCTCGGGCTGACGGTGGCCGGCGAGCTGCGCGCCGGCGACCCCGGGCTGGCGCTGCAGGCGCAGCGCACCGTGCTCGAACTGGCCGGTGCCGCGGAGATCGGCGTCGAGCTGACGCACACGATGATGATGCGGCCGAACAAGTCGACGTCGATCGTGCAGGGCGTCGGTGTCGCGCTGCCGGCGCAGACCTGGTCGCGCTGCGACGACTGCCGTTCGCGCGCGCGCTGCAACCTGGTCGCCGCCTGAGCCGCCATGGACACGCACGCCCGCCCTGCCGAGGCCGCGTCCGCCGTTCGCACGCACCGCGTGCGCATCGACGCACTCGAGCGTGAATTCGAGGCGCGCGAGGACGAATCGCTGCTCGCCGCCGCACGCCGCGCCGGCGTGCGCGTGGTCGCCGCCTGCGGCGGGCGCGGCGCCTGCGGCAGCTGCATCGTGCGCGTCGCCGAGGGCCGCGTGCACCGCGAAGGCGAAGGCAGCCACAAGAAATGGCTGCGCGCCTGCCGCGTGCAGGCGCGCTCCGACCTCGCGCTCGATGTCGCGCCGCGCTCACTGGCGCCCATCGTTCGCGCCGACGTGCGCACCGGCGGCGAAGACGCCGCCCTGCCCTGCGCCCCGGCAGTCGCCGAGGCGACGGTGGCCTGCGCACCGGCCACGCTCGCCGACCTGGCGAGCGACGCCGACCGCGTGCGGCGCGCGCTCGCCGCCGAAGACGCCGGGCTGGCCAGCGCCGCCCTCGATGCCTGCGCTGCCGCCGAGCTGCCGGCGCGGCTGCGCAGCCACGGCTGGCGCATCAGCGCGCGCTGGACGACGGGGCCCGCCACCGGCGCGCCGCGGCTGATCGACTTCGCGCGACCCGATGCGCCGCTGCTCGGCCTGGCCGTCGACCTCGGCACGACGAACGCGGCCGCCTTCCTCGTCGACCTGAAGACGGGCGCGCGCCTGGCGAGCCTGGGGCTCGAGAACCCGCAGGTCGCCTGGGGCGCCGACCTCATCAGCCGCATCAACCACGCCATCCAGTCGCCCGGTGCGGCCGACGCGCTGCGCAACGCCGCCGTCGCCGCCCTCGACGCCCTCGCCCATGACCTGGCGCGCGCCGTCGGCGCCGAGCCGGGCGACATCGCCGATGTCGTCGTCTGCGGCAACACGGCGATGCAGCACCTGCTCGTCGGCTGGCCGGTCGCGCAGCTCGGCCGCGCGCCCTTCGTCGCCGCATCGAACGACGCCGTCGACCTGCCGGCGCGCGTGCTCGGCCTGCGCGTCGCGGCCGGCGCCGCCGTGCACCTGGCCGCCAGCGTCGGCGGCTTCGTCGGCGGCGACCACGTCGCGGCGATGCTCGCCACCGAGCCGCTGTGGTCGCAGCCGGGAACGACTCTCGTGATGGACATCGGCACCAACACGGAGATCAGCCTCGTGCACGACGGGCGCATCGTGTCGGCGTCGTGCCCGTCGGGCCCGGCACTCGAAGGCGGCCACATCGCCAGCGGCATGCGCGCCGCCGACGGCGCGATCGAGCGCGTGCGCATCGAGAACGACCGCCTGCAACTCGGCGTGATCGGCGGCAACGCGCGGCCGATCGGCCTGTGCGGCTCGGGCGTGCTCGACGCGCTGGCCGCCTGCGTCGGCGCCGGCTGGATCGACGCACGCGGGCGCATCCGGCGCGGCGACAGCGTCGACGGCCAGCGCGCGATCACGCTCGTCGACGAAGTGGCCGACACCCCCGCCGTGCGCCTGACGCAGCACGACGTGCGCGCCGTGCAGCTGGCCAAGTCGGCGATCCGCACCGGCGTGCAACTGCTCGCCGCCGAGGCCGGCACGCGCGAAGAGGCGATCGACCGCTTCGTCGTCGCCGGCGCGTTCGGCGCCTACATCGGCATCGAGAGCTGCGTCGCGATCGGCCTGCTGCCACCGCTGCCGCGCGAGCGCTTCCAGCAGGTCGGCAATGCCGCGGGCCTGGGCGTGCAGCAGATGCTCGCCAGCACCGAGCGCCGCGCGCGCGCCGCGCGGCTGGCGCGCGAATGCCGCTACGTCGAGCTCAGCTCGCGCAGCGATTTCCAGAAGACCTTCCTCCAACACATCGGATTCGGATCATGAGCGAGCAGCACGACGGCCACTTCGATATTCGGATCATCGGCGAGCGCATCAACCCGGGCTTCAAGAGCACGAAGGCCCTCTTCGACAACCAGGACATCGCCGGCATCCAGGCGCTCGCCGTCAAGCAGGCCGAAGCCGGCGCGAGCTGGCTCAACGTCAACATCGGCGCGCGCGCGATGACCGAACCCGAGTGGATGGCGAGCGTCATCCGCGCCATCCAGGACGTGACCGACGTGCCGCTGTCGTTCGACTTCCCGAGCCAGAAGGTGCAGCGCGTGTGCCTCGAGAGCTACGACGTCGCCAAGGCGGGCGGCCGCCTGCCGATCGTCAACTCGATCACCGAGCACCGCTGGGACCTGATGGACCTCTACGGCGAGTTCCGCTTCAAGGTCATCCTGATGGCCAGCGAGCGCGTCGAGGACGGCAAGGCACTGGGCAACAAGACGGCCGAGGAAATCCACGCCACGGCACGCCGCGCCTCGCTGCGCCTGATGCACGAGCACGGCCTGGCGGCCGACGACATCTTCATCGACATGTCGGTCAGCGCCATCATCGCCGACACCGAGGGCCTGAACCGCGCGACGCTCGACGCCATCGGGCGCATCGGCGCCGACCCCGAGCTGCGGGGCGTGCACATGATGGGCGGCGTATCCAACATCGGCCAGCAGTTGCCGCCCAAGGCGGTCGACGGCTCGGACCTCAAGCACGCCCTCGAATGCGCCTTCCTCACGCTGGCCGTGCCGCTGGGCTTCGACACCGTGCTCGGCACGCCGTGGCGCCACTACGAGCCGCTGGCCGACGACCATCACGTGCTGAAGACCTACCGCCACTTCCTCGAGCAGAACGGCACCAACGCACTGCGCGCGGTGCGCAAGTTCTACAAGGCGTGAGGATGACCTCCGCCGCCGCCGCCGCCGCCCGCCTGGCCGTCGTCGTCGATGAATGGTTCGACGGCGACCGACACCATGCGCGCGGCCGCACGACACTGCTCGTCGAAGGCGGTCGCATTGCCGCGATCGACGCCGGCGACCACGGCGCCGCGCTCGGCGCGCGAGGCTGGCCGGTCGAGCGCGGCGCCTTCCTGATGCCGGGCCTCGTCGACGCCCACGTCCACCTGTTCCTCGACGGCGCCCCCACCGACCAGGGCGTGCGCTCGGCGCACCTGAAGCAAGACGTCGCCGCGCTCACCGACGCGGCGCGCGCCAGCGCACGCCAGTCGCTCGCCTGCGGCGTCACGCTGGTGCGGGACGCCGGCGACCGCCACGGCATCAACCACGTGGTGCGCGACGAGGCGCGCCGCCCTTGCAGCGGCCTGGCGCAGGTGCGATCGAGCGGCCTGGGCATCAAGCGCGCCAAACGTTACGGCGCCTTCATGGCCACCGACGTCGACGACGAGGCGAGCATCCGCGAGTCGGTGCGGCGGCTCGCCGTCGACAACGACGAGATCAAGTTGATCCTCACCGGCATCATCGACTTCGACGCCGGCGCCGTCACCGACGAGCCGCAGTTCGACGCCGTCGCGGCGCGCTCCGTCGTCGACGCGGCGCACGCCGCCGGCCGCAAGGTGCTCGCGCACTGCAGCGGCGCCAAGGGCCTGGCCGTCGCCGCCGAGGCCGGCGTCGACTCGATCGAGCACGGCTTCTTCATGAACCGGGAGACGCTGCTGCGCATGCGCGACCGCGGCCTGGCGTGGACGCCGACCTTCTGCCCGGTGCACTTCCAGTGGGCCGAGCCGGCGGCCGTCGGCTGGTCGGCCAACACGGTGGGCAACCTGCGGCGCATTCTCGACAGCCATGCCGAGCACCTGCGCCTCGCGCACGAGCTGGGCGTCGCCGTGCTCGCCGGCACCGATGCCGGCAGCATGGGCGTCGAGCACGGCCGCGCACTCGCCGACGAGCTGCAGCGTTTCGCCGAGGCCGGGCTGCCGACGGCGGCCGTGCTCGCCGCCGCCACGTCGGCGCCGCGCCGCCACTTCGGCGATGCATCGCCGACGCTCGCCGTCGGCGCGCCACTGGACGCCGTGCTGCTCGCCGCCTCGCCCTTCGCCGCGACGATCGACGCGCTGCGCCGGCCGCAGCGCGTCTGGTCGGCGGGCAGCGCCGGCGGCGCTACAGTAGCGGCGTGAACGATCGCGATCCCTCCCCGCTCCCCGAGTCCGCGACGGTGCCGGCCGGCGTCGTCGCTGCGTTGCGCAACCTGATCGTCAGCGGCCGCTACAAGGCCGGCGAGCGCCTCGCCGAGCTGCCGCTGGCCGAGGAGCTCGGCGTCTCGCGCACGCCGGTGCGGCTGGCGGTGCGCACGCTCGAGCACGAGGGCCTGCTCGAGCGCAGCGGGCGCCGCGGCTATGCGGTGCGCGCCTTCTCGGAAGCCGACGTACGCTGCGCCGTCGAGGTGCGCGGCGTGCTCGAGGGGCTGGCGGCGCGGCGCCTCGCCGAGCGAGGCATGACGCCCGAGGTGCGCGCCCAACTCGCCGCCTGCCTCGACGACGGCGAGCGCGTGCTCGCCAAGGGGGTGCTCGTGCCCGACGACGTCGGCGCCTGGAGCCGCCTAAACGAGACCTTCCACCGCACGATCGCGCGCGCCACCGACAGCCGCGTCGTTGCCGACGCGATCGAGCGCAACAACCGGCTGCCGTTCGCGTCGTCCGACTCGATCACCGTCGACCGCGGTGCGCTCGACCGCGAGTACGAGAAGCTGCGCATCGCGCAGCTGCAGCACCGCCTCGTCTTCGAGGCGCTCGAGGCCGGCGAGGCGGCGCGCGTCGAAGGCCTGATGCGCGAGCATGCCTACATCGGCGTGCGCTACCTGCGCCACCTGCAGGCCGCGGGCGGCGGCGCCGCCGCTCCCTCCTCGCGCTAGCTCGACCGACGACGACGCCGGCGCCAACGCTCGTTCCAACGGTGGCGGCGCATGCTGCCGCGGTCCCTTCATCGAAAGGAGCTGCGATGGACGACGCCACCTATCACGCCGGCATGCGCGCCTGGCAGGACCGCTACGACACGCGGCGCCTGGCCGACCGGCTCGACGAGCGGCTCGGCCGCGCCGTCTTCGGCGACGCCGACCGCGCCTTCATCGAAAGCCGAGCCCTCTTCTTCCTTGCCACCGCCGACGCCGCGGGCCGGCCCGACTGCTCGTACAAGGGCGGCGTGCCCGGCTTCGTGCGCGTGACGGGGCCCGACGAGCTCGAGTTCCCGAGCTACGACGGCAACGGCCAGTTCCGCAGCCTGGGCAACATCGGCGTCAACGGCGCCGTCGGGCTGCTGTTCATCGACTTCGAGTCGCCGCGCCGGCTGCGCGTGAACGGCCACGCCACCGTACTCGAAGACGGCGACACGCTGGCGCGCCACCACGGCGCGCAGCTCGTCGTGCGGGTGCGCGCGCGGCGCATCTTCCCGAACTGCCCGCGCTACATCCACGCCAGCCGCGGCGCCGCGCTTTCGGCCGACGCGCCGCGGCCCGGCCACGAGCCACCGGCGGCGGCCTGGAAGGCGATGCCGATCCTCGCCGACGTGCTGCCGCGCCGAAACTGACGGCCCCTTGCCCGACGGGTACGTCGGGCGATCCCCCGAGGGGATCGCGGGCCGGCTTGGGGCGGCCCGGCGCTCGGCCCGCGGTGTTACTCCCGCCGGGCCGCAGCGGCGCTACTCGATGACGTCGCCGGCCCAGACGAGGTCGAACTGCGCGCCGGCCTCGCGCTGGATGCGCCGCATCGTCTCGGCATCGGCGGCCTCGTATTCGCAGACCATGCGCTTGCGGTCGACCGACAGCAGGCTGCGCTTCCACGTCGCCTGGTAGGCCGCCAGGCACGGCCGCTCGCGGTCGGCGACGGCCTTCATGTCGGCGTCCGATTGGGGCGTGTCGAAGCTGCGTTCGACGACGATGCGTGTCAGGCTCATGGCGTTCTCCTCGGGTGGACGGACGCGCGGGTCGGCCGACCCGTGCGCCCCGGATGCGCGGCGGCGACGATCGTCGCCTGCGCGCGGTCGATCTGGCTCGGTCGGCGCACCGCCGTCGCGGCGGCGAGCGCTTCGCCGGCGTCGCGCAGCGCCGCTTGCGTGTCGCCGGCGGCGAGAGCCAACGCCGCCGTCTCGTTGAGCGCGTAGGCGAGGTGCGCCTTGTCGTCGCGCTCGCGCAGCGCGGCGAGGCTGGCCTCGACGGCCACCGCCGCTGCGGGCTCGCCGCGGCGCAGGCGCGCCAGCGCAGCCAACGCATCGGCGAACGGCACCGCGGCCTCGCCCATGCGGCGCGCCGCGGCGACCACGTCGCCGGCCTGGCGCAGCACCTCGTCGGCGTGGCCCAGCTCGTATTCGGCGGTCGCCAGCGCGAGCCGGCATTCGGACTCGCGCCAAGGGTCGGCGCCGGCGCGCGTCAGCGCCACGGCGCGCGCCAGCGCGTCGCGCGCCGCGGGCAGGTCGCCGTCGGCGCGTGCCGCCAGGCCGCGGCCCCACTCCAGCTCCATCACGGGCAGCTGCAGCTCGGCCGCCAGCGCCGCCGCTTCGGCGAGCAGTTCGCGGCCGCGCGCGGCGTCGGCCTCGATGTCGAGCAGGCACCGCCCCGTGTTGGCGAGCTGCCGGCAGCGCGTGTCGGCATCGGCGCGGCGCGTGCAGCGCTCGGCGGCCAGCGAGGCGTCGCGCGCACCGGCGGCGTCGCCCGACTGCTGGCGCCAGTAGGCGAGGATCTCCCAGCCGGCCGCGGCCTCGGCATGCAGCGCGAGCGCCTGCGCCGCGTCGACGGCCTGCGCGATGCGCTCGCGCAGATCGGGCAGGCGGCGCCCGCCCGGCGTCGACGCGGCGGCCACGCGCAAGCGCAGCAGGCCGATCTCGAGGCGCACGCGCTCGGCGCCCGGCGCAATCTGTTCGAGCAACGCGAGGCCGCGCTCGGCGACCTGCGCCGCCTCGACGCAGGCGAACACGCGCAGCCAGTGCTGCCCCGCCGCCAGCGCGGCGCGCGTCGCCGGCAGCGCATCGCCGGCGAGGCTGGCGTGGTGCACGACGGCGCCGTGTTGCCAGGGATCGTCAGCGCTCGCGGCGTCGCAGGCGCGCGCGATCTGGCGGTGCAGCGCGCGGCGGCGCGGCGTCGCCAGGCGCCGGTAGACGGCCTCCCGCAGCAGGCCGTGGGCGAAGTCGAAGCATCCGTCGCCGGTGGCGCGCAGCAGGCCGCGGCGCTCGAAGCGCGTGACGCGCGCGAGCACGTCGGCCACCGGCAGCGCGGTCGCGGCGGCGAGGCGCTCGACGGCGAATTCGCCGCCGAACGCGGAGGCCCAGCCGAGCAGGTCGCGCGACGCGTCGTCGAAGGCGCGCAGGCGGTCGTCGACCAGCGCGTCGAGCGGGCGCGCGCCGCCCGGCGCGCCGGCGTCGGCGGCGCGCGCCAGCTCGAGCAGCAGCAGCGGGTTGCCGCCGCTGGCGCGCAGCGCCGCGCCGACGTCGTCGAGGCGGTCGCCGAGCCAGCGCCGCACGTCCTCCTCGGCCAGCGGTGGCAGCTCGAGCCGTTGCAGCACCTGCTCGCGCGCGAGCGACTGCAGCAGGCCCGCCGCGGCAGCGTTGTCGTCGATCTCGCCGGCGCGCGCCGCCGCGGCGACGAGCACCGGCCGCGCCGCATCGGCAAGCCGGCGCGCGACGTAGTGCAGCAGCGCCGCCGACGCGGCGTCGATCCATTGCAGGTCGTCGACGACGACGGCGAGCGGCTGCCGGCGCGCCAGGCCCGACACGAGATCGGCGGCGGCGTCGAACAACCGTTCGCGGCTCGCGGCGCCCGCGCCGCCGCCGAGCAGCGGCGCCGCCTCGGCCAGCACCTGGGCATCGACGCCTGCGGTCGGCACGCTGCGCAGCGCGTCGAGCCACCAGCCGTACGGCCGCACCGCCTCGGCCTCGAAGCAGCGCGCGCGGATGACGCGCCGGCCGAGCGCGCCGGCGCGCTCGGCGAGATGGTCGAGCAGCCGCGTCTTGCCGATGCCGGGCTCGCCCTGCAGCAGCAGCGCGAGCGGCTGCGCGCGCTGCGTCGCCGCAAGGGCGGCCTCGATGGCCCGGCATTCGTCGGCGCGGCCGACGAGCGGCGGCGGCGCGATCGACCCAGGCGCCGGCACCAGCGCCGGCCTGTCGAGCGCCGGTGCGGCATCGCTCGGCGCGCCGGACGCCGCGGCATCGACGCGCTGCGTCGGCGCCGCCTGCGCAGCCTGCCGCTGCCGGCGCCGCACGGCGCGGATCGTGTCGTCGAGCGCGCCGCCGTCGGGCAGCGCGACTTCGCGGCGCAGCAACTCGCGCGCCCAGGCGTAGTGGCGCTCGGCCTCGGGATAACGCCCGGCCGCGGCGAGCAGGCGCACCAGCGTGGCGTGCGCGGCCTCGGCGAGCGGATCGGCGGCGACCATCGCGCGGCCGTGCATCAGCGCGCGCTGGGGGTCGTCGGCGAGGCGCCCCACCAGCGCGTCGAGCACGCTGCGGCGCAGCCGCGCATGGCGCTCGCGCTCGGCCAGGCACCAATGGTGGAAGCGGTAGCACGCCGGCAGATCGAGACCGTCGAGGAACTCGCCCTGCAGCGCGTGCGCCGCGCTCTCGAGCGCCGCCAGCGGCAGCGCGTCGAGCGCGCCGGCCTCGAGCAGCGTGCCGACGCACACGCTGTCGATCTCGCAGTCGTGCGCGTCGAAGCGCACCTTGTCGCGATCGGCCTGCAGCGGCTGGCGCCCGGCGTCGTTGACGACGGCGCGCAGCTTGGTCAGGCTCCAGCGCAGCGCGGCGCGCGGGTCGTCGGGGCCGTCCCACAGCAGGTCGCACAGCGCCGCGCGCGACTGCGGCGTGCCGGTGGCGGCCAGATAGCCGAGCAAGGCGCGTGTGCGCCGCGACGGCGGCAGCGGCAACGGCGCGCCGTCGCCGCGCCGCAGCTCGAGCACGCCGAGCAGGCGCAGGTGCAACTTCGGGCCAACGTCGGCAGCGCAAGCCACGCCGTATCCCCTCCCCGCTGCGGCGGCAGCGGCGTCGCGGGCCCGCCTCGGCGGCGGGCGGCGCGGGCAAGTTAGCACGATGCAGGCCTCGTGTCGAAGGCCGCGCGGGCAACCGGCCGGCGACGCATGCAGCCCCGCGCCGCCGCGACGCGGTCGAGATGCTCGACGAGCGGCAGCGCCAGTTCGCGCACGTCGTCCTCGGCGCCGTGGATGAAGCTCGACTTGCGGCGGCGCAGGAACGGCAGGCCGAGCACGACGATGCCGGGCTCGCCGACGACGACGCCGCGGTCGTGGCGCAGTTCGCCGCGGCGGTCGAACACCGGCAGCTCGAGCCAGCCGAAGTCGGGTCGCCCGCCGGTCGCCCACACGATGCTGCGCACGTCGCGCCCCAGGTCGACGGCGAGCCGCGGCACTGCGGCGACGGCCGTCGGCGCGTAGCGCTCGCCCGCGTCGCAGGCGCCGTCCAGGCCCTGCGCGCGCGCCCAGGCGTCGAAGCCGTCGAGCATCCGGTACATCTTCAGGTCGGCGAGCGCACAGACGTTGCGCAGCGAGCCTGAGAACAGCGCCTGCGTGCCGCGCACGCCGGCGAGCCGGCCGCAGACCTCGACGCCCTCGCGCTGCACGGCGTTCAAGTCCAGCGTCGCGTGGTCGTCGCTGCCGACGAGCTGCGGCGACGGCAGCCGGCGCGCGCGCGCCGCATCGTCCATCGCCTCGATGCGCTGGTCGAGCACGCCGCTGGCGAGCAGCCACCATTGAACGTCGCGTCCGCGGTACAGCCGCGGCATGCGCACGTGCTCGCCGGTGGCGAGCAGCACCGGGCGGCCGCTGCGCTGGATCTCGAGCGCGAGCTGGAGGCCGGTTGCCGACGCGCCGACGACGAGCACGCTGCCCGCTCCCAGATCGGCCGGCCGCCGGTAGTCGCGCAGGGTCCATTGCGCGACCATGGGCGGCACGTCGGTCGCGAACGGCGGCAGCGCCGGCCGGCCGTACGCGCCGCTGGCCAGCACGACGGCGCGGCAGCGCCAGTCGCCGCGGTCGGTGTGCACGCGATAGCCGCCCGGCGCAGGCGCGATGCGCTGCACCGTGGTGCGCGCGACGAGCGGCGCGCGCACGCCGTCGGCGTAGCGTGCGAGGAATGCCGCCACGTCGGCGGCGCGCAGGTAGCCGTCGGGGTCGTCGCCGTCCCACGGCCTGCCGGGCAGCCGGCACATCCAGTTGGGCGTGAGCAGGCGCAACGAATCCCAGCGCTCGGTGCGCCAGGCGTTGCCGACCTCGCCGCGCTCGATCACGACGTGCTCGATCGAGCGCAGCGACAGCTCGCGACTCATCGCCAGCCCGTTGTGGCCGCCGCCGACGATCACGACGTCGACGCGGCGCGGCGTGCCGGCCGGCTCGCTCACACCTTGCTCGCCGTGACGGCGATGTCGGTCGAGTTGGCAACGATGTCGAACACCGCCGAGCGCTTCTGCGACTGCGCGACCAGCGCCTCGATCTGCTCGGGCGTGGCGTCGGCGTCGATCTCGTAGTGGACCTTGATGGCGTCGAAGCCGTTGCGCACGCGCTCGTCGATGCCGAGCACGCCCTGCAGGTCCATGCCGGCCTCGAGCGTCGCACGCACCGAGTGCAGCTGGATGTGGCGGTGCTGCGCCACCGCGGCGATGCCCGCCGACAGGCAGCCCGCCAGGCCGACGAGCACGTATTCGACCGGCGTCGCGCCGTTGTCGGCCGACGCGAAGATCTCGGGGTGGTCGGAATCGAACTCCCAGCTGCGGCGGTGCCGCTGCTCGGCGCCCAGACCGTAGAAGTCGTCGACGGTGGTGCGGCTGTGCGTGCCGTTGACCCACTGGCTGGTGGCGCGCCAGCGGAAGCGCGCGCCTTCCGGCGCGTCGGTGAGCGCGGCGCGCGCGGTCAGCAGGGCGTCGACGTCGACGCCGTTGTCGGCACGGCGGTTCGGGGCGGGATTCGTCATGGCAGCGGCTCCTCGGCGAGGGTTCGGATGCGCCGGCTCGGTGACCGGACGCGAGCCACTGTGGTCGCGCTGCGTTGGAGTCAGCGTTGGATCGGTCGTTGGACGGGCGAGCCGTCGGCGCGTCAGCCCGCCTCGCTGCAGACGCGTCCGCGCCCGGCCTGCTTGGCGGCGTAGAGCCGCGCGTCGGCGGCGGCGACGAGCGCGACGGCGTCGGCCGGCGAGCCCGGCGACCACGCGGCGACGCCGGCGCTGATCGTGACGACCTGTGCCGGCGGCGCGTCCGCGTGCACGATGCGCAGCGCACGCACGGCCTGCTCGACGTGCTGTGCGACGTCGAGCGCGCCGGCGGCGTCGGTGTCGCCGAGCAGGCAGGCGAACTCCTCGCCGCCCCAGCGCGCGACGAGGTCGGCCGGCCTTCGCAACGTGGCGCGCAGCGTCGCCGCGATGCGGCGCAGGCAGTCGTCGCCGGCCTGGTGGCCGTAGCGATCGTTGTAGCGCTTGAAGTGATCGACGTCGGCCATCACGAGCGCCAGCGGCGCGCCGTTGCGCGCGCTGCGCCGCAGCTCGTCGGCCAGCCGCGCGTCGAAGCAGCGGCGGTTGTAGACGCCGGTCAGGCCGTCGATGAAGGCGGCCTGGCGCAGCACGTCGGCCTGCGCCTTGAGCTGCAGGTGCGTGCGCACGCGCGCGCGCACGACGCTCGGATGGATCGGCTTGGCGATGAAGTCGACGGCGCCGGCGTCGAGGCCGCGTGCCTCGGCCGCAACGTCGTCCTGCGCGGTGACGAAGATGACGGGCGTGTCGCGCGTCGCCGGGTCGGCGCGCAGGCGCGCCAGCACCTGGTAGCCGTCCATGCCGGGCATCACGACGTCGAGCAGCACGAGGTCGGGCTGCTTGTCGACGCACACGGCGAGCGCCTGTTCACCGCTGGTCGCCATCAGCACCTGGTGGTCGGCGGCGAACACGCGGTACAGCGCCTGGATGTTGGCCGGCTGGTCGTCGACGACGAGCAGCCGCGGGCGCCGCCCGCTCGGACGCGCCAGTGCGGCGAGGTCGAGGCCGGAGTCGGCAGGGTCGCTCATCGTGCGCCTTTGCTTCAGCGCAGGCGTTGCACCAGTTCGTCGCACAACGACGCGGCGCGTTCGAAGTCGAAGGCCCCGACGGCAGCATCGAGTTCGTCGAGCGACGCGCCGGCGAGCACGCCGGGCGCGGCGCGCAGGCGCTCGCAGGCGTCGAAGGCCGCCATGTCGGCGTCGCGCAGCAGCGCGGCCAGCTCGTCGACGCGGCGCAGCAGCTCGTCGAGCGGCACGGCGACGGCGCGGTCCGCGGCGGCGGGCTCGATGACGACGCCGAGCTCGGCCGCCGCACGCTCGAGTTCGGGCACGTCGCATTGCACCGCAGCGCGCCAGGCGCCGGACAGCGCGGCGACTTCACCTGCGTCACCCGGCGCGCGCGCGTCGAGCGAGCGCTCGCAGCGCGCCGCCAGCGCCGACAGCGCCACGGCGCCGATCGTCGCCGCCAGCCCCTTCATCGTGTGCATCAGCCGGCCGGCGTCGTCGCCGCGGCCGGCCGCCAGGTGGGCGTCGAGCGCGTCGGCGCTGGCCGCGATGTCGGTCAGCGAGCCGCGCAGCATGCGCACATAGGCCCCGCGGTGGCCGCCGATGCGCGCCAGCGCGGCGTCGACGTCGAGCCGGGCGCTCGTCGTGGCAGCGCTCGCCGCGCAGACAGCGGGCGCGGCGGCCGAGGCGCCCGCATCGCCGGTCGGCGACGTGGCGGCGCCGGCGCGGCCCGCCACGCGGCGCAGCGTCGCCACCAGCGCGTCGAGGTCGAACGGCTTGCCGACATGGTCGTTCATGCCCGCGGCGAGGCAGGCCTCGCGGTCGGCCGGCAGCGCATTGGCCGTCATCGCGACGATCGGCAGCGCCGTGCGGCCGAGCTCGCGGCGGATCGCCTGCGTCGCCGCATAGCCGTCCATCACGGGCATCTGCACGTCCATCAGCACGGCGTCGTAGTCCGGCCGCGCGGCGGCGACGGCGGCGACGCCCTGCGCGCCGTCGGCCGCCACGTCGACCTGCGCGCCCTCGTCGGCGAGCAGCTCGCTCGCGATCTGGCGGTTGTTGGCGTTGTCGTCGACGATGAGCACGCGCAGGCCTGCCAGGCGCGGCGCGCCGGCGCGCGGCGACGGCGCCTCGGCACCCGCCGGCGCCGGATGGAAGGCGGCGGCCAGCGCCTCGGCCATCATCGCCGCCGTGACCGGCTTGACGAGAAAGCCGTCGAGCAGCGCCTGCTCCTCGGCGCTGCGCTCGGCGAGCATCTCGCGACCGTGCGCCGTCAGCATGATGAGGCGCGGCGGCTCGGCGTCGCCGCGCGCGCGGATGCGGCGGCAAGCCTGCCAGCCGTCGATGCCCGGCATGCGGCAGTCGACGAACACGGCGTCGTAGGGCGCGCCGTCGGCCGCCGCGCGGTCGACGCGGGTGAACGCGTCCGCCGCGTCGAGCGCAGCGTCGACGCGCCAGCCGAGCGCGCGCGCCGCGGCAGCGATCGTGGCGCGCGCCGTCGCATGGTCGTCGACCACGAGCACGCGCAGCGCGGGGTCCGTGGCCGTGGCCGGCGGGTCGTCGTCCTGCGGCGCGACGACATCGCGTTCCGTCGCGAGCGCGAACTCGACCTCGAACGAGAACGTGCTGCCCTCGCCCGGCACGCTCGCCAACGCGAGCTCGCCGCCCATCAGCGCGACGAGGCGCTGGCAGATCGCGAGGCCGAGGCCGGTGCCGCCGAAGCGGCGCGTCGTCGACGCCTCGGCCTGAGAGAAGCCGCCGAAGACGTGGCGCTGGTGCTCGGGCGCGATGCCGATGCCGGTGTCGGCAACGGCGAAGGCCAGCCGCACACGCGCGGCCTGTCGCTGGAGCGCGCGCACGCGCAGCACGACCTCGCCCTCGGCGGTGAACTTGATCGCGTTGCCGCCGAGATTGATCAGCACCTGCTGCAGCCGCATGTCGTCGCCGACCAGTGCGTCGGGCACGCCGGGATCGATGTCGTAGAGCACCTCGATGCCCTTGGCGCCCGCGTTGGCCGACAGGATCAGCGACAGCTCGCGCAACAGCCGCTCGACGCTGAACGGCCGCGGGTCGAGCTGCATCTTGCCGGCCTCGACCTTGGAGAAGTCGAGGATGTCGTTGAGCAGGCCGAGCAGCGAGCGCGCCGCGCGCTCCGTCTTGGCGGCGTAGTCGCGCTGGCGCGCCGTCAGCGGCGTCTTGCGCAGCAGCTCGAGCATGCCGAGGATGGCATTCATCGGCGTGCGGATCTCGTGGCTCATGTTGGCGACGAAGCGGCTCTTGGCCACGCTCGCCTGCTCGGCCTGCACCGTGCGCTCCTCGAGCTGCTGTTCGGCGCGCCGGCGCTTCGAGACGTCGGTGTAGGTCGTGACGAAGCCGCCGCCGGGCATCGGCGCGCCGTGGATGTCGAGCACGAGCCCGTTGGGCCGCTCGCGCTCGATGCGGTGCGGCACAGGGCTGCGCGCACGCTCGACGATCTGGCGCACGAGGGACTCGACGTCGGCGCTCGCGCCGTACTCGCCGCGCTCGACGTTGTGGCGGATGATGCTCTCGAACGTCGTCGCCGGCGGCGTGTCGAACAGCCGGTCGGGCAGATCGAGCATCGTGCGGAACTGGCGGTTGTGGACGACGAGCTCGAGCTTGCCGTCGAACACGCTCAGGCCGCACGGCAGGTTGTCGACGATGGCCTGCATCGTCGCGTAGCTGCGCCGCAGCTCGTCCTCGGCCTGCTTCTGCGCCGTGATGTCGGTCTCGATCGCCATGAAGCCGACGAGCGTGCCGCGCTCGTCGCGCAGCGGCTGCACGTCGATCTCGAGCCAGTAGTCGCGGCCGTCGCGCGCGCGGTTGACGATCTCGCCGCGAAAGCCCTCGCCCGCCGCGACGGCGCCTTGCAGCCGCGCGTGCTCGCTCGCGTTGCGGCGCTCGCTCGCCAGCAGTTCCGCCGGGCGGCGGCCGTGTATCTCGTGCAGCGTGTAGCCCGACATGCGCGTGAAGCCCTCGTTGACCCACTGCACGCGGAATTCGGTGTCACAGATCAGCACGCCGTTGGAGGTGGCCTGAACCACCTTGGCGAGGCGGTCGAGGTCGGCCGTCATGCGCCGCGCGGCGGCCAGCGCGCGCACGCGGCCGACCGACAACAGCCACACGACGAGCGCCATCAGCAGGCTCAGCAGCGCGCCGCCGATCGCCGCGAAGACGAGGCTCGAGCCGTCGGTCTCGGCGGCGAACGCCGCCGTGCCCCGCATCTCGAGCGTGAGCGCGCGCCCGCCGATGTGCAGCGTGCGTTGCGCGCGCAGCGCGGGCGGATCCGCGACATCGGCGTCGGTGGCCTGCCCGTGCTCGTAGAGCAGCGAGGCTCCCGTTGCCGCCGGCCCGTCGTACAGGCGCAGGCGCAGCCCCGGATCCCAGTGCTGCGGCGCCGACTGCAGCAGCTCGGCGACGATGATCGGCGCATAGACCAGGCCGACCAGCGTCGCCTGGCGCTGCGCCGGCGTCATCACGGAATCGACGCCGTTGCGATACACCGGCAGCAGGTAGAGGAAGCCGGCGCTGCGGCGGTCGTCTTGCAACAGCGTGACGCGACCCGTGAGCGTCGGCTCGCCCGTCGCGACGGCGCGCTCGGCGGCCTCGCGCCGCACCGGCTCGGAACCGATGTCGTAGCCCCAGGCGGCGAGGTTGTGCCACAGCGGCTCGATGAACTTGATGACGTAGAGATCGCTCGCGGCACCCTGCGTGCGCACCGCGAACTGCGGCGCGCCGTCGGCACGCTCGGCGGCGACGAAGCGCTCGAGGTCGGCGCGCTCCACTCGCTCGATGAAGCCGAAGCCGCGCAGCCCGGGGAACTCCATCTCCAGGCGGCGCGACTCGACGTAGGCGCGGAAGTCGGCGCGCGCGATGTGCGTGCTGGCGGCGTAAGCGCCGCGTGCGCCCTCGAGGCCGAACAGCGGGCGCTCGAAGCGCTGCAGGATGTCGGTCTCGATGCGCTCGATCTGGCGCTCGAAGCGGCGCTGCAGCTGCGTGTCGAGGTCGCGCTGCAGCCACACGACGACGGCACCGGTCAGCGCCAGGCCGCCCAGGTGCACCGCCGCCGTCATCAGGATCGGCGCGCTCAGGCGACCGCCGCCGGGGCGGCCGGTGCCCGGCGCAGCGGCGGGCGCGGCGGCGCGCTGCGACGCCGAGCGCTGCAGGCGCACGGCGCGGCGCGTCGCGGCGAGGCAGCGCCAGTAGATCCACGGACCCGCGACGAGTGTCAGCAGCGCCGCCGTGACGACGGCTCGTGCCGTGCCGTCCAGGCGCGGCACGACGGCCGGCAGCGCGACGCCGACCGCGACGCAGACGATGGCGACCGTCGCCGACACTTCGACGAACAGCCGCGCGGGGTGGAAGCCGGTTCGAACGATGCTCACTGGCAGGGCGCCGTCGCGACGTTCGCCCATTCGGACGCCGGTCGAGCGCAATCGTCTTCGATTGTCGGCAGCCGGGCGCGCGCGGATCGCGCGAGATGGCGGGCGATTGCCGGGCTGTTGTGCGCCCCGCCTACAGGCGCGCCGACACGGCCTCGGCGATCGCCAGCGACGCCGTCAGGCCCGGCGACTCGATGCCGAACAGGTTCACCAGGCCGGCGACGCCGTGCACCGCGGCGTCCTGGATCACGAAGTCGGCCGCCGGTTCGCCGGGGCCGCTGATCTTGGGCCGGATGCCGGCATACGCCGGCTGCAGCGCGCCGTCGGGCAGCCCCGGCCAGTAGCGGCGGATCGACGCGTAGAACGACGCGGCGCGGCCTGCGTCGACCGCGTAGTCGATGGCGTCGACCCATTCGACGTCGGGGCCGAAGCGGCACTGGCCGCCGAGGTCGATCGTCAGGTGCACGCCCAGCCCGCCGGGCTCGGGCACCGGATAGATCAGGCGCGAGAACGGCGAGCGTCCGCTCAGGCCGTAGTAGTTGCCCTTGGCAAACCAGGCGCACGGCACGCTGGCCGGTGCCACGCCGTCGATCGCCGCCGCGACGGCCGGCGCGTGCAGGCCGGCGCAGTTGACGACGATGCCGGCCTCGATCGCCATCGGCTCGGCGCCGCCGACCTCCAGGCGGATGCCGCCCGCGCCCGCGGTGCCGGCGCGCACCGGCGCGTCGAAGGCCAGCATGCCGCCGACGGCCTCGACGTCGCCCTGCAGCGCGAGCATCAGCGCGTGGCTGTCGACGATGCCGGTTTCGGCGCTGACGAGCGCCGCCACGCAGGCGAGCTGCGGCTCGGCCTCGCAGGCGCGGCGCGCGCCGATCAGCTCGAGCCCGCTCACGCCGTTGGCCAGCCCGCGCTCGCGCAGCGCGTCGAGCGTGGCCTCCTGCTCGCGCGACGTGGCGACGATGAACTTGCCGCAGCGCCGGTGCGGCACGCCGTGCGACGCGCAGTAGTCGTAGAGCAGTCGCCGGCCGCGCACGCACAGCGCGGCCTTCAGCGAGCCGGCGGGGTAGTAGATGCCGGCGTGAACGACTTCGCTGTTGCGCGAGCTGATGCCGGTGCCGATGGCGCGCTCGCGCTCGAGCACCAGCGTCTCGAGTCCGCGCTGCGCCAGCGCGCGCGCCACGGCGAGGCCGACGACGCCGGCGCCGATGACGAGGGCATCCACGCGG
Organism: Burkholderiaceae bacterium; assembly: GCA_048500255.1. Lineage (GTDB taxonomy): Bacteria > Pseudomonadota > Gammaproteobacteria > Burkholderiales > Burkholderiaceae_C > JAMHWF01. The sequence continues at coordinate 193,309 of JASNYH010000001.1, forward strand.
TCCACGAGCGGGGCGCGCGGCTCAGCCCAGGTCGACTTCGGGCAGCGTGAGCCCGTCGGCCGTCGCGCGCTGCCAGTGCACGCCGGCCTGCGGCAGCAGCCACTGCACGCCGTAGCGCATGCGGGCGAGCTTGGCCTCGGCCCATGCCGCGTCGTCCTCGTCGCAGGCGCCGCGCGCGCTGGCGGCGAACGCCCACGCCAGGCAGACGTGGGCCGCGCCGTGCAGCACGTCGTCGGCGACGCGCAGCGCCGCCTCGCGATCGTGGGCGGCGTGTCGCGCGACGACGGCGTACGCATCGCGCGCCGCCGCCGTCTGCGCGCGCAGCGCGGCGGCGAACTCGCCCAGCGCGGGCTGCGCGTCGCAGCGCGCCGCCTCGGCGTCGAATTCGGCAAGCAGGTCGAGCCAGGCTGCGCCGCCGTCGGCGAGCAGCTTGCGCTGCACGAAGTCGATCGCCTGGATCTCGTTCGTGCCTTCGTAGACCATCGCGATGCGCGCGTCGCGCAGCGTCTGCTCGATGCCGCAGTCGGCGGTGTAGCCGTAGCCGCCCCACACCTGCAGCGCGGCGCTCGCGCCGTGGAAGCCCTGGTGCGTGATGAAGGCCTTGACCACCGGCGTGAGCAGCGCGGCGATGCGCGACTCGCGCGCGCGACGTGCGGCGTCGCCATGGTGGGCCGCCTCGTCGAGCGCCAGCGCGGCGCGCCAGGCGACGACGCGCAGCCCTTCGGTCAGCGCCTGCAGGCGCAGCAGCGCATGGCGCATCGCCGGGTGAGCGGCGATCGGCGCGCCGAACTGCACGCGCTCGGCGGCGTGGCGCACGGCGTTCTGCGTCGCCATCTCGAGGTGGCCGAGGCCCTGCAGGCCGACGTGCAGGCGCGCCGAGTTCATCATCAGGAACATCGCCGCCAGCCCGCGGTGCGGCTCGCCGACGAGCCAGCCGGTGGCACCCTCGTAGCGCATCGCGCAGGTCGCGCTGCCGTGGATGCCCATCTTGTGCTCGATGCCGTCGCAGTGCATCGCGTTGCGGCGGCCGTCGGGCAGCTGCTTGGGCACGAGCGCGAGCGACAGGCCCTTGCTGCCCGAAGGCGCGTCGGGCAGCCGGCACAGCACGAGGTGCACGATGTCGTGCGTCAGGTCGTGCTCGCCGCCGCTGATGAAGATCTTGCTGCCCGTCACGCGCAGGCTGCCGTCGGGCTGCGGCTCGGCGCGCGTGCGCAACTGCCCGAGGTCGCTGCCGGCCTGCGGCTCGGTCAGCGCCATCGCAGCCAGCGTCTCGCCGGCGACGATGTCGGGCAGCCAGCGCGCCTTGAGCTCGTCGCCTGCATGCGCCTGCAGCGTCTCGTAGGCACCGTGCAGCAGGTCGGGGTACATCGTCCAGCCGTGGTTGCAGGCGTCGAGCATCTCGCGCGCCGCGGCGTCGATCAGCAGCGGCAGGCCCTGGCCGCCCCACTGCGGCGAACACGGCAGCGCCGGCCAGCCGCCGTCGACATAGGCGCGGTAGGCAGCGGCGAAGCCCGCCGGCGTGCGCACGGCGCCGTCGGCGTCGCGCGTGCAGCCCTCGCGGTCGCCGCTCGCGTTCAGCGGCAGCAGCACCTCGCGCGCGAAGCGCGCGGCCTCGTCGAGCACGGCCTGCGCCGTCGGCAGGTCGAGATCGGCGAACGCGGCGCAGCGCTGCCACGACGAAGGTGCATCGAGCACGCGCTCGATCACGAAGCGCATCTCGCGCAGGGGGGCGATGTAGTCGTAGCTCATGACGTGTGACTTCTCGGCTGCACTGGAACCGGCGCTCAGCCCTCCTCGCCGGCGACCGTGCGCAGCAGCGCGAGCAGCTGCCGGCGCTCGGCCGCGCCGAGCCCGCGCGTCAGCTCGCCCTCGTAGTGCGGCCATGCGGCGCGCACTTCGTCGAGCTTGGCGCGCCCGGCGTCGACGAGCGCGAGCGCATAGCGGCGCCGGTCGTCGGCGCACGCGACGCGCGCGATCCACCCCGCGCCCTCGAGCGCGTCGATCAGCTTGACGACGCTCGGCCCCGAGATACCGAGTCGGCGCGCCAGCGTCGCCTGGTCGATGTCGGGCTCGATCGCGATCATCGACAGCGCCGTCAGGCGCGCCGGCGACAGGCCGGCGGCGTCGAAGCTCGCGAAGAACAGCTCGTAGGCGCGCATCTGCGCGCGCCGCAGCAGGTAGCCGAGCGAATCGGTCTGGAAGTCCCAGGGCGCCGTCTTCGGCGCGGCACGGGTGCGGCGCGGCGTGGGCGACGATGCCGCGCGCGCCTTCGCGCGGCGGGGCTTCGATTCAGGGTTATCCCTGCGTCCGGTCGTCGACATCGGAGGCAGTATAGCGGCTGTAATCATTAGCCTGGCTTTCGATTTACCAGGTTCTCGTCAGAGGCAGCCTACCATGTCGTCGACAGCGCACCGGTCCCCGGACCGCACCCCTCCCGGCCCCGGCGAGGGCGACGTGCGAGTCGCCGTCGACGGCGCCGTCGCCACCGTCACGCTGGCGCGGCCGCACAAGCGCAATGCGCTGAGCCTGCGCGTCATCGACGGCCTGCGCGAGGCCTTCGACGGCCTGCCCGACGGCGTCAAGGCCGTCGTGCTGCACGGCGAAGGCGAGCACTTCTGCGCCGGGCTCGACCTCTCGGAGCTGCCGTCGCTCACGCCGGCCGAAGGCATGATGCATTCGCGCGCCTGGTACGCGGCCTTCGAGCGCATCCAGTTCGGCCGCCGGCCCGTGGTATGCGCGATGCACGGCGCGGTGGTCGGCGGCGGGCTCGAACTGGCCGCGTCGGCGCACGTGCGCGTGGCCGACGACAGCGCCTACTTCGGCCTGCCCGAGGGGCGGCGCGGCATCTTCCTCGGCGGCGGCGGCTCGGTGCGCGTGTCCAAGCTGATCGGCTTTTCGCGCGTCACCGAGATGATGCTCACCGGCCACGTCTACAACGCCGCCGAAGGCCTGCAGCTCGGCCTGGCACACCACGTCGTGCCGGCAGGTGGCGCGCTCGCCAAGGCGCGCGAGCTGGCCGAGCGCGTCGCCACCAACGCGCCGCTGTCCAACTTCGCGATCCTGCAGGCGCTGCCGCTGATCGCCGAGCAGCCGATGGCGCACGGCCTGCTGACGGAGGCGCTGATGGCCACCGTGACGGCCTCCGAGCCCGAGGCGCGCGAGCGCATCGAGGCGTTTCTCGGCAAGCGCGCCGACAAGGTGCTGCCGCGTTGAACCGGCGAGCCGAGACGATGCACGCCGCCGCGCCCCGTCCCACGTTCGGCCCCTATGCCGCGACCGCGACGCCGCGGCCCGGCGGCGGCTGGCTGCTTCGCTCGGCCGACCCGCTGCGCGCGTACCCGCGCCGCGCCACCGAATCGCTGCGGCGCTGGGCCGACGCGCGGCCGCAGCACACCTTCCTCGCGCAGCGCGACGCCGCGGGCGCATGGCGCGAGGTCGACTACGCGACGGCGCTCGCGCGCGTCGAATGCCTCGCGCAGGCGCTGCTCGATCGCGGGCTGAGCGCCGAGCGGCCGCTCGTCGTGCTGTCGGGCAACGGCATCGAGCACGCGCTGCTGATGCTCGCCGCGCTGCACGTCGGCGTGCCCGTCGCGCCGCTGTCGCCGGCGTGGTCGCTGCTCGATCCCGACGCGGCCAAGCTGCGCCACGCCGTCGCGCTGCTGACGCCGGGCCTGGTGTGGGCCGACGACGGCGCCGCGTTCGACCGCGCCATCGGGCTGGCGCTGCCGCGCGAGACGGAGGTCGCGCTGCTGCGCGGCGCGCTGTCCGGTCGCGCGCACACCGGGCACGCCGCGCTCGAGCGCACGGCGCCGACGGCGACGGTGGCGCGTGCGCATGCGGCGGTCGACGGCGACACGATCGCCAAGTTCCTCTTCACGTCGGGCTCGACGCGCCTGCCCAAGGCGGTCGTCAACACGCACCGCATGCTGTGCAGCAACCAGCAGATGGTCGCGCAGTGCTTCGCCTTTCTCGCCGACGAGCCGCCGGTGCTTGTCGACTGGATGCCCTGGCACCACACGGCGGGCGGCAACAACAACTTCGGCATCGTGCTCACGCACGGCGGCACGCTCCACATCGACGACGGCAAGCCGACGGCCGACGGCATGGCGGCGACGCTGCGCAACCTGAGCGACGTGTCGCCGACGGTCTACTACACCGTGCCCAAGGGGCTCGAGGTGCTGGCGCGCGCGATGCGCGGCGACGACGCGCTGCGCCAGCGCTTCTTTGCGCGGCTGCGGCTGCTCTTCCCGGCCGGCGCCGGGCTGCCACAGGCGGTCAAGGACGACATCGACGCGATGGCGCAGCAGACGATCGGGCGGCGCGTGCCAATGACGATGGGCCTGGGCATGACGGAGACGGCGCCGTCGGCGCTGTCGGCCCATGTGCCCGACTGGCGCGCCGGCCTCGTCGGCCTGCCGGTGCCCGGCGTCGAACTCGCCCTCGTGCCCGAGGCCGGCAAGCTCGAGGCGCGCTACCGCGGGCCGAACGTGATGCCCGGCTACTGGCGCCAGCCCGAGCTGACGCGCGCCGCCTTCGACGCCGACGGTTTCTTCCGCAGCGGCGACGCGGTACGCTGCATCGACGACGCGGAACCCGCAGCCGGCCTGATGTACGACGGCCGCATCGCCGAGGACTTCAAGCTCGCCAGCGGCACCTGGGTCAACGTGGCATCGCTGCGCGCGCGCGTGCTGGCCGCCGGCGCGCCGCACGTGCAGGACGTCGTCTTCACCGGCCACGACGGCGACGCGATCGGCGCGCTGCTCTTCCTCGGCCCGAGCGCCGCCGAGCTGTCGGCCGCACTCGCCGCCGACGCGGCGCTCGAAGCGATCGCCGGCGACGTGCGCGTGATCGCCTGGGCGCAGTCGTGGCTCGACCGCCTGGCCGGCGAGGCCACCGGCAGCTCGCAGCGCATCGTGCGCGCGCTGCTCGAGGTCGAACCGCCGTCGGCAGCAGCCGGCGAGCTCACCGACAAGGGATCGGTCAACCAGCGCGCCGTGCTGACGCGGCGCCATGCCTCGGTGCAGGCGCTGCAGGCGCGCGAGCCGGGCGCGCGCGTGCTGATCGCGCGGCCCACGGCGCGCGGCCAGACACCGACGCCTTGAAACCAGATCGACCACAACGCTGCCGCGAGCGGCAGCCACCGCAGGAGACGACACGATGACGAATGCACACGGCACCGCACGCCGCACGGTCGCGGCAGCACTCACGGGGCTGGCCCTGCTCGGCGGCGCGGCCTTCGCGCAGCAAGGCGGCGGCGACGCGGCGGGCAAGCCGATCACGATCGTCGTGCCATTCCCGCCGGGCGGCGTCACCGACCAGCTGGCGCGCGCCGTCGGCCAGCAGATGGCCGAGAACCTGAAGACGCCGGTCGTCGTCGACAACCGCCCGGGCGGCGGCGCGCAAATCGCCGCCAGCGTCGTGAACCAGGCGCCCGCCGACGGTCGCACGATCTTCATCGGCGACATCGGCGCGCTGTGCTTCAACCCCTACATCTACACCAAGCTCAGCTACGACCCGCTGAAGGACTTCGCGCCGCTGGCGCGGCTGGTGCTCGTGCCGCAGCTGCTCGTCGTTCCGGCGGCCAGCCCCTACACGAACGTCGGCGAGGTGATCAAGGCCGCGCGCAGCAAGCCCGACGGGCTGACCATCGCGTCGCAGGGCAACGGGTCGGGGGGCCACCTGTTCGCCGAGATGCTGCGCCGCGAGTCGCAGGGCGGCAGCTTCACGCACGTGCCCTATCGCGGCTCGATGCCCGGGCTGTCGGACATGATCAGCGGGCGGATCGACGTGATGTTCGACGCCATCAGCACCAGTGGTCCGTTCGTGCGCGACGGCAAGCTGCGCGCGCTCGGGGTGGGTGCGGCGACGCGCGCGCCGATGTTCCCGCAGGTGGCGACGCTGCAGGAGCTCGGTCATCCTCAGCTCAACATGGCCGCGTGGTTCGGCATGGCGGTGAAGGCGGGCACGCCGGCGAATCTCGTGCAACGCCTCGGCGACGAAGTCATCAAGGCGCTGCGCGCACCGGCCGTCGCGAAGCACTTCACCGACCAGGGCCTCGAGATCGCGCCGCTCGGGCCGCAGGAGTTCAAGGCCTTCATGGAGTCGGAGTCGCGGCAGTGGGGCAAGGTCATCAGGGACGCGGGCATCCGCATCGAGTGACCCCGGCTTGCACGGCGACTGCCGGGCCCGCGCGCCCGCCGTCGCCGCGCGGCCCTGAAGAACGGACCGGCGCGCACGGTATGATGCCGGCCGTTGGTGCTCGTCGAGGCGTTCCGCCGAGACGGTTCAACGGGAATCAGGAAAGCAAGGGCCTCGACAGCCCGAACTCAACCTGAGCTGCCCCCGCAACGGTAAGCGGACGAGAGCCCTCGCGGCTCCCGGCTCATGTCGAATCCACTGGGATGCATCGCTTCCGCGCTGCGCCTGGGAAGGGCACATGGGCAGTCTCCGCCAGCCCGGATACCGGCCAACGAGGTGGCGCGCCCGCGCGAGCGGCGCGCCGTGAGGCGTGGGCCGCGGGGAAGCGGTCGTGCGCGTTTGCCGTCCGCTACTCGACATGTCCATCCACGTTCCAGGCCGTTCGGCCTCAGCGCACGCCGTTGCCGCGCTGAGCCTGCTCGCCTCCTGCGCCGTTGGCGCGCAGCAGCAGTCCCCCACCCTCGATCCCGTCGTCGTGACGGCCACTCGCACGCCGCAGCCGCTGTCGTCGGTGCTGTCCGACGTCTCGGTCGTCGAGCGCGACGCGATCGATCGCAGCGGCGCGCTCGGCGTCGCCGACCTGCTCGCGCGCCTGCCCGGCATCGAGTTCGCGCGCAGCGGAGGCCCGGGCGCAGCGACCAGCATCTTCATCCGCGGCACCGAAACCCGCCACGTCGCGGTCTACATCGACGGTGTGCGCGTCGATACGCAGACCACCGGCGGCGCCGCCTGGGAGCAGATTCCGCTGGGCCAGATCGAGCGCATCGAGGTGCTGCGCGGTCCGGCAGCGGCCGTGTACGGCTCCGATGCCGTCGGCGGCGTGGTGCAGTTGTTCACCCGGCGCGGCGAAGGACCGGCGCGGCCGACGGCCTCCGTCAGCCTGGGCTCTCACGACACGCGGCAGGTGCAGGCCGGCATCAGCGGCTCGGCACAGGCACTGGACTATTCGCTGTCGGCGTCGCACGGCCGCAGCGACGGATTCAACTCCCGCACCACGGCGACCGCGAACCCCGACGACGACGGCTGGCGCCGCAGCTCGTTGCATGCGCGCGGCGGATTCCAGTTCGACCCCCGCCATCGCGTCGACGCCTCGCTGCTGGCCAGCAACCTGCGCGCGCAGTACGACGGCTTCACGCCGGGCTTCGACGACTGGGCCCACCACCGGCTGCGCACCGGCAGCCTCGGCTGGCAGGGCCGCTGGAGCGACGTCTCGACCACGCGGCTGCAGTTCGGACAGACCCGCAGCACCTACGAGACCCAGCCCGACTTCTATCGGACCGAGACGACGCTGCGCAACCTGACGCTGCAGCACGACCAGCGCTTCGGCAACCAGCTGCTGACGGCCACGCTCGAGCGTCGCGAGGACGGACTGCTGAACCCGGCCACGGCGGTCGCGCCCACACTCGAAGGCGAGCGCCACCAGAACGCGATCGGCCTGGGCTGGCGTACCGATGTCGGCGCGCACGGCGTGCAGGCCCACGTGCGCCACGACGAGGACAGCGAGTTCGGCGGCAAGAGCACCGGCAGCCTGGCCTGGGGCTGGGCCTTCCTGCCGCAGTGGCGCGCGACGGCGGGAGTCGCCACGTCGTTCCGCGTGCCGACGCTGTACCAGCGGTTCAGCCAGTACGGCAACCCGACGCTGGTGCCCGAAACCGGGCGCAACGTTGAGCTCGGCCTGCGATGGGCGGCGGGCCGCAGCGAGGCCAGCCTGACCGCCTGGCGCAACAAGGTCGCGAACCTGATCAACTTCGATGCTCCGGGCCCCTGCCCCGATCCCTTCGGCTGCTACGCCAACGTCGGTCGCGCCGAGCTCGAGGGCGTGACGCTGACCGGCCGCACGCGGCTCGGTGACGTGGCACTGCGCGGTTCGCTGGGCTGGCACGATCCGCGCAACGCCCTCACCGGCCTGGTGCTGCAGCGGCGCGCCCGGCGCATCGCCACCTTCGGCGCCGACACCCAGTTCGCCGGCTGGTCCTTCGGCGCCGAGGTCCAGGCCGCCGGCGCGCGCTTCGAGAACGCGGCCAACACGCAGCGCATGGGCGGCTACGGCGTCTTGAACCTGTACGTCGGCAGGATGCTGGTGCCCGGCCTGGCGCTGGAAGGCCGCATCGACAACGTCGGCGACAAGGACTACCAGCTCGCGCGCACCTACAACACCGGGGGCCGTACCGCCCAGGTGACGCTGCGATGGACACCGTGAGCGGCGCGGCGCAGCGCGGCATCACCGCTCGACCCGTACCTTGGCACGCATGAAGGCCGCAGGACGTCACGAACTGATCCTCGGCGGCGCCCGCAGCGGCAAGTCGCGCACGGCCGAAGCGCGCGCCGCAGCCTGGATCGCCGGAGGCACGGACCGCGAGGCGACGCTCATCGCCACCGCGCTCGCGAGCGACGACGAGATGGCCGAGCGTATCCGTCGCCACCGCGACGATCGCAAACGCCGCGGCAGCGCGCTGGCGACGGTCGAGTCGCCGCACTATCCGGCTTCGGCGATCCGTCGGTATGCGGCGCCGCACCGCCTGCTGGTGGTCGACTGCCTGACGCTGTGGCTCACGCAATGCCTGATGCCGCTGAACGGCCCGGGCATGGATGTCGCCGCCTGGAACGACGCCCAGGAGGACCTGCTCGACGCGCTGCGCCGCGGCGTCGGACCGGTGGTGCTGGTGTCCAACGAGATCGGCCTCGGCGTGCTGCCGCCGGCGCGCGAGGCGCGCGCCTGCGTCGATGCGCTCGGACGGCTGCATCAGCAGGTCGCTGCGCTGTGCTCCCGCGTGACGCTGATGGTGGCGGGCTGCGAACTCGCCGTCAAAGACGCTCGATGAACCCGGCCTCGTCGTCACGCCGCGCTGCACTGCGCCGGATGGCCGGTGCAGCAGGCTTGCTGGCGCTGGCGGTTCGCAGTGCGGCGGCGCAGCCTCTCGTCGTGCGCGACGATCGCGGCGACGAGCACGTCTTCGCGACCCCGCCGCAGCGCTTCGTCACGATGCTGCCGTCGCTGACCGAGACCGCCTGGGTGCTCGGCGCCGGCCCGCGGCTCGTCGGCGTGGACCGCTTCTCCGACTGGCCGCCCGAGGTGCAGCGACTGCCGCATCTCGGCGGCCTGGAGGACGCGCACATCGAGGCCATCGCCGCACTCAAGCCCGACGTGGTGCTGGCCTCGACATCGTCGCGCGCGATGGAGCGGCTGCAGGCGCTGGGCTTCACCATCGTGCGCCTGAAGTCCGACAGCCATGCCGACGTGCGTCGCACGCTGGACCGCGTCGCGCAGCTGCTGGGCACGCCCGACGAGGGCCGGCGCATCTGGGCGCGTATCGAGCGCGAGCTGGCGGATGCGGCGGCGCGCGTGCCGCCCGCCTGGCGCGGCCGGCGCGCGTACTTCGAGATCTACGGCGGCCCCCATGCCGCCGGCACCACCTCGTTCATCGGCGAGACGCTGGCGCGGCTGGGCATCGTCAACATCGCGCCGGCGCAGCTCGGGCCGTTCCCCAAGCTCAACCCCGAATTCGTCGTGCGCGCCAGGCCCGACGTCATCATGGGCGCGCAGTCCCCGCAGGCCACGCTGGCGCAGCGGCCGGGCTGGGGCTCGCTGGACGCGGTACGCCACCAGCGGCTGTGCAGCTTCGGGCCCGGTGAGTACGAGATGGTGATCCACCCCGGCCCCCGCATGGGGGAAGCCGCCGGGCTCGTCGCCGACTGCTTGGCGCGCCTGGGCCCACCGTCGCGATGAGCCGTTCCGTGCTGCAGTCCGTGTCGGCCGAGGCGAGGTCCGATGCGTCGGCGCGCCGGCGGCTGGCCGCATGGATCGCGGCGGTCGTCGTCGTCGGCCTGGCGGCGGGCCTGGCCACCGGCTCGACGGGCTTCTCGCCGCGCGCCGCGTGGGCCGACCTGCACGGCCCCGACGCCGCGCTGCTGCTGGGCCAGATCCGCGCGCCGCGCACGCTGGGCGCGGCGCTGGTCGGTGCGCTGCTGGGGCTGGCCGGCGCCATCGCGCAGGGCCTGTTCCGCAACCCGCTGGCCGACCCTTACCTGCTGGGCAGCGCCTCCGGCGCGGGCCTGGGCGTGGTGCTGGTGCTGGCGGCGACCACGCTCGGCGGCCGCGCCATCGGCCTGGCCACCGCGGCCTGGATCGAGCGGGTGGGCCTGGTCGCCGTGGCCTTCTTCGGTGCGCTGGCCGGCGTGGCGCTGACGCTCCTGCTGGCGCGCGGCGCCCTGCACACGCTGCGCCTGCTGCTGGCCGGCGTGGTGGTGGGCGTGTTGCTGGGCGCCGTCAGCGACCTCGTCACCGTCGCCTCGCCCGACGCGCTGCGCGGCAAGCAGGCCTTCATGCTCGGCAGCACCAGCTTCATGGACTGGGACGCGTTGGCGCTGATGGGTGCCGGGCTGGCGCTGCTGACCGCGCTGGCGGGGCGCCATGCGCGCGCGCTGGACGCGCTGACGCTGGGCGAGGACAGCGCCGCCAGCCTCGGGCTCGACCTCGGCCGCGTGCGCCTGGCGCTGGTGCTGATGCTGAGCCTGGGCACGGCGCTGGCCGTCGCGCAGGCCGGTCTCGTGGCCTTCGTCGGCCTGGTTGCGCCGCACCTCGTGCGGCGCAACGCGCCCGGCCCGCACGCCTGGCTGCTGGGGGCCAGCACCGGCATGGGCGCCGCGCTGCTGCTGTGGGCCGACGTGATCTCGCGCGCACTGATCGCGCCCGAGGAACTGCCCGTCGGCGTGGTGACGGCCGTGCTCGGCGGCGGCTACCTGGTCTGGCTGCTCCGGCAGCGCACCGCGTCATGACGGCACGACTGCAGGCCGACGGCGTGCGGGTCCGCCTGGGCCGGCGCGAAGTGCTGCGCGGCGTGAGCCTGGAGGCGGGCCCTGGCTGGACGGCACTGGTCGGCCCCAACGGCGCGGGCAAGTCCACGCTGCTGCGCGCCCTGGCCGGGCTGCAGCCGCTGGCCGGCGGCCGGGTGGTGCTGGACGGCCTGGACCTGCATGCCGCACCGCCGGCCGAACGCGCCCGGCACCTGGCCTGGCTGGCGCAGCAGGGCGACGTGACGGGCGAGCTGACGGTGCGCGAGACGGTCGAGCTCGGCCGCATTGCGCACCTGGGCCTGCTCGGCACGCCGTCGGCGGCGGACCATGCGACTGTCGAGCGCGCGATGGCGGTCACCGAGTGCGCGCCGTGGCAGCGGCGCCGCCTGCACGAGCTGTCGGGCGGCGAGCGCCAGCGCGTGCTGCTGGCGCGCGTGCTGGCCACCGAAGCGCCGCTGCTGCTGCTGGACGAGCCCACCACGCACCTGGATGCGCCGCACCAGCTGGCGCTGGCGCGGCTGTTCCGCCGCCTGGCGCATGACCCCGTGCAGCCGCGTTCGGTGCTGAGCGTGCTGCACGACCTGCCGATCGCGCTGCAGGCCGATCGCCTGCTGATCCTCGACGCCGGCGTGCTGTGCGCCGGCGGTCCCCCCGCGGACCCCGCCGTCCAGGGCGCGCTGGTGCGCGTGTTCGAGGGCGCGATCCGCATCGACACCGATGCCGCCGGTCGCCCGCGCGTGGCGCTGGCGCTCGACACCCCACCCTGAAAGCCGAGGCCCCCACCATGCAGATCGTCGCCCCACCCGCCGCACCCGGCCCCAAGGCCGAGGGCGAACGGCGCGGACTCGTCATCGTCCACACCGGCCACGGCAAGGGCAAGAGCACGGCGGCCTTCGGGCTGGCGCTGCGCGCGCACGGCCGCGGCAAGGCAGTGCGGATCTACCAGTTCATGAAGGTGCCGTCGGCGCGCTTCGGCGAGCACCGCGCGTTCGAGCAGCTCGGCGTGCCGATCGAGGGCCTGGGCGACGGCTTCAGCTGGAAGAGCCGCGACCTCGAGCACAGCGCGCAGCTCGCGCGCGACGGCTGGGCGCGTGCCGAGGCGACGATCCGCGCCGGCGCGCACTTCCTCGTCGTGCTCGACGAGATCACGTACCCACTGCGCTACGGCTGGCTGCCGCTGGAGCCCGTGCTCGCCTGCCTGCGCGAACGGCCCGCGCACGTGCACGTCGTGCTGACCGGACGCGACGCGCCGCAGGAACTGGTGGACCTCGCCGACACCGTCACCGAGATGGTGTCGGTCAAGCATCACCACCAGGCCGGCGTGCCGGCCCAGCGCGGCATCGAGGACTGATGCTCGCCGCCGGCGCCGTCCTCCTGGCCTGGGTGCTGGACGCCCGCTTCGCGGAACCGCGCAGCGCCTGGCATCCGGTGGCGTGGTTCGGGCGCGCGATGACGCCGCTCGGCCGCGCGCTGCCGACGCTCGGCCCGGCGGTGGCCTTCGTGGCCGGCGCCGTCGCCTGGGCGCTGGCCGTCGCCGCCGTCGCGTCGCTCGCCGGATGGCTGCAAGCCTGGATCGTCGCCGGCCCGGCCTGGCTGGCGATGCCGCTGCTGGCCGTGGCGCTGAAGCCGGCGTTCGCGTGGCGCATGCTGAAGGACGAGGTCCGCGCCGTCGATGCAGCGCTGGCGCAAGGCCTCGACGGCGGCCGCGAGCGCCTGTCGCGGCTGTGCAGCCGCGACGTGTCGCGGCTCGACGCGACCGGCGTGCGCGAAACCGCGATCGAGACGCTGGCCGAGAATTTCAACGACTCGCTGGTTGCGCCGCTGTTCTGGTTCGTCGTCGCCGGCTTGCCCGGCGCCTGGGCCTGGCGCGCCGCGAACACGCTCGATGCGATGTGGGGCTATCGCGGCCGCTGGGAGTGGGCAGGCAAGTGGGCGGCGCGCGCCGACGACGTGCTGGCGTGGGTGCCGGCGCGCGTCGCCGCCGCTTTGTTGTGGCGGCCTGTGATCGACCTCGCCACGTGGCGCCGCGAGGCCGGACGCACGCCCTCGCCCAACGGAGGCTGGCCGATGGCCGCGCTGGCGCTGCGCCTGGACGTGCGGCTCGGCAAGCCCGGGGCGTACGTGCTCCACGCGGCCGGTCGGCCGGCCGATGCCGCATCGCTGCAACGCGGGCTGCGCATCGTCGGGCAGGCGGCGCGCACGGCCTTCATGCTGACCGCCGCGGCCCTGCTGCTGCACTCGCCATGGCCATGACAGGCACCCGTTCACGCATGCACGGCGGCGCCGATGCACTCGGCGCGCCGCGCTGGGACTTCTCCACCTGCAGCAATGCGGCGGGCCCCTGCCCGGCTGCACTCGCCGCCGTGCACGCCGCCGACCCGACCCGCTACCCCGACCCCGAGGCCGGCGCCGTGCGCCATGCGCTGGCCACGCTGCACGGCGTCGAGCCGTGGCGCGTGCTGCCGGCGGCCAGCGCCAGCGAGTTCATCCAGCGCATCACCGCGGTCACGGGCCGGCTCTGGCCCGGCGCGGTGCGCGTGCCGCGCCACGCCTACGGCGACTATGCGGTCGCGGCAGCCGCCTGGGGCCGCGCGGCCGGCCCGGACGGCGAGGCCACGCTGCACTGGCATGCCGACCCGTCGAGCCCGCTGGGGCACGATGACGTGCCGCCTGCGGACGCCGGCGCGCGCGTCACCGTGCTCGACGCCGTCTATGCGCCGCTGCGCCTGACGGGCGAGACGGCGTGGACCGCCGACGCGCTCGACGCCGCCTTCGTGCTGCACAGCCCCAACAAGGCGCTGGGCCTGACGGGCGTGCGCGGCGCCTATGCCATTGCGCCGCGCCACGCGGACTGCGACATCGCCGCCTGCTGCCGCGCGCTCGAGGCGGCGGCGCCGTCGTGGCCGCTGTCGGCGCAGGCCGATGCGATGCTTCGGGCCTGGGCCTCGCCGGCCGCACAGGACTGGGTGGCGCAGTCGCGCGTCGCGCTCGCGGGATGGAAGGCCGACCTGCAGCGGCGGCTCGCGGCGCGCGGCTTCGAGGTCTGCGCCAGCGTCACCCCGCACTTCGTCGTGCGCCCGCCGCGGCCGGTGGACGTGCAGCGGCTGCGCGCACACGGTGTGGCGGTGCGCGACGCCGACTCATTCGGCCTGCCCGGCTGCTGGCGCGTGTCGGCCCAGCCGCCGCGTGCCCAGGATGCGCTGATGCAGGCACTCGATGCCGCCGAGGAGTTGCAGCGATGAAGACGGCACTGATGGTCTGGGGCGCCAGCAGCGGCGCCGGCAAGAGCCTGCTGGCCACGGCGCTGTGCCGCTGGGCCGCGCGGCAGGGGCTCGACGTCGCCCCGTACAAGGCGCAGAACATGAGCAACAACGCGCGCGTCGTGCCGGCGCCCGACGGCGCGTTCGGCGAGATCGGCTCGGCGCAGTACTTCCAGGCGCTGGCCGCGCGCGCGGCGCCGACGGTCGACATGAACCCGGTGCTGCTCAAGCCCGAAAGCGACACGGCGAGTCAGGTCGTGCTGAACGGCCGTGCCGACGCGGCACTGTCGCGCCTGCCGTGGCGCGAGCGCAGCGCGGCGCTGGCCGAGGCCGCGCGCGCCGCCTTCGACCGCCTCGCTGCGCGTCACGACCTGCTGGTGATCGAGGGTGCCGGTTCACCGGCCGAGATCAACCTCGCGCCGCAGGACTACGTCAACCTCGGCACCGCGCGCTGGGCGCGCGAGCGGGGTACGTTGCGCGCACTGCTCGTGGCCGACATCGACCGCGGCGGCGCCTTCGCTCACCTGCACGGCACCTGCGCCCTGCTGCCCGACGACCTGCGCGGCGCGCTCGCCGGCTTCGTGCTCAACAAGTTCCGCGGCGACGCGGCGCTGCTCGCGCCCGGCCCGCAGCAGTTGCACGCACTGACCGGCGTGCCGGTGCTGGGCGTGCTGCCGATGCGCCGTGACCACGGTCTGCCCGAGGAGGACGGCGTGCTGTCCCCGGCGCCCGCCGCCGACGGCCCGCGCATCGCCGTCGTCGCCTGGCCGCACATCAGCAACCTCGACGAGTTCCAGCCGCTCGCGCTCGCCGGCCGGCTGCAGTGGGCGCGCACGGCGGCCGAGCTGGAGGGCGCCGACTGGATCGTGCTGCCCGGCTCCAAGCAGGTCAGCGGCGACCTGGCCTGGCTGCGCGCGCAGCGGCTGGACCGGGCGGTGCTGCGCCACGCCGCCCAGGGGCGGCCGCTGCTCGGCGTCTGCGGCGGGCTGCAGGCGCTGGGCGCGGTGCTCGACGACCCGCAGGGCGTCGACGGCGAGGCGCACGGCCCGCTGCCGGGCCTGGGCCTGCTGCCGCTGGCGACGTGCTACGCCGCACCCAAGCGGCTGACTGCGACGCCGGTGCGCTTCGCCGCGACGGCACCGCCCTGGGACCGGCTCGCCGGCCTGCGCGCCGACGCCTACGAGATCCGCTGCGGCACGACGGCGCCGCTGGCCGGCGCGTCCGCCGACGCGGCGGCCGTGCTGCACGACGAGCACGGCCAGGCCATCGGCTGGCAGGCCGGCTCGGTGCTCGGCGTCTACGCCCACGGCCTGTTCGAATCCCCCGCCGTGATGCGTGCGCTGTTCGGCACGACGGTGCGCACGCTCGACGCGGCGCTCGACGGCCTGGCCGACCTCGTCGACGAACACCTCGGTGCGGCCACCCTGGAGTCGCTGCTGACCTGAAGCCCCGACGATCCCCACGAGACCCTCACGACGATGACCCCGACGACCATGACGACCGACCTTCGGCTCGCCGACATCACCGACCTGCACGACACCGCGCACGCCGCCGCCGTGCAGCACGAGCTCGACCACAAGACCAAGCCGCAGGGCTCGCTCGGCCGCATCGAGGCGCTGGCGCTGCAGCTCGCGCTGATCCAGGGCCGGGCCCGGCCGCGCCTCGACGCGCCGCAGCTCGTCGTCTTCGCCGCCGACCACGGCATCGCGCGGCGCGGCGTCTCGGCCTATCCGTCCGAGGTCACGCGCCAGATGGTCGCCAACTTCCTGGCCGGCGGCGCGGCGGTGGCGGTGCTCGCCGCGCAGCACGCGCTGACGCTGAGCATCGTCGACTGCGGCGTCGCGCACGACTTCGAGCCGCAGCCGCAACTGCTTGCCGCCAAGGTGGCGGGCGTCGAGCACGGCAGCGCCGACGCGAGCGTCGGGCCGGCGATGACTGCAGCGCAATGCGCCGCGGCGATCGCCAACGGGCGCCGCATCGTCGCCGCGCTGCCGGGCAACGCGCTGCTGCTCGGCGAGATGGGCATCGCCAACACGTCGGCGGCGGCGCTGCTGATGGCGCGCCTGACCGGCGAGCCGCTCGGCGCCTGCGTCGGCCGCGGCACCGGGCTCGACGACGCCGGCCTCGCGCGCAAGCTGCAGGTGTTGCAGGCGGCGCTCGCCGCCAATGTCGGCGCGGTCGCGCCGCTCGATGCGCTGGCCGCGCTGGGCGGGCTCGAGATCGCGACGATGACGGGCGCGGTGCTGCAGGCCGCGGCCGAGCGGCGCGTCGTCGTGGTCGACGGCTTCATCACCACGGCGGCCGTGGCCGTCGCCGCGGCGCTGGCGCCCGCCGTGCTGCAGCGCTGCGTGTTTTCGCACTGCTCGGCCGAGGCTGGGCACGCGCGCTGGCTGCAGCGCCTGGGCGCACGCGCCCTGCTCGACCTCGACCTGCGGCTGGGCGAAGGCTCGGGCGCCGCGCTCGCCTGGCCGCTGCTCGAATCGGCGTGCCGCGTGCTGAGCGAGATGGCGAGCTTCGCATCGGCCGGCGTCAGCACGCGCGAACGATGAATCGCGCAGGCTCGGTCGGCTCACGGTGGTCCGAGTGCCGGGCCGCGGCGCTGCACGAGCTGCGCCTGTTCTTCGTCGCGCTGCAGTTCCTCAGCCGCCTGCCGGTACCGCGCTGGGTCGGCTTCGAGCCGCAGTGGCTCAACGCCTGCGTGCGCCACTTCCCGGCGGCAGGCGCGGTGATCGGCGCTTGCGGCGCGGCCGTGCTGTGGGCGGCGCAGACGATCTGGCCGCCGTGGGTGGCGGCGCTGCTGGCCGTGGCCTCGAGCATGTGGCTCACCGCCGCGTTCCACGAAGACGGGCTGGCCGACACTTTCGACGCGCTGCTCGGCGCCGCGCCGCGCGAGAAGGCGCTCGCGATCATGAAGGACTCGCGCATCGGCAGCTACGGCGCCGCCGCGATGGCCGTCGCGCTCGGGCTGCGCGTCGCGCTGGTGGCCGAAGCGCTGCGCCACGGCGCCGCGTTCGCCGCGTGCGCCCTCGTCGCCAGCCACATGCTCGGTCGCGCCGGCGCGGTCGGCCTGATGGCGCTGCTGCCGTATGCCGGCGATGCCGACCATGCCAAGGCCAAGCCGCTCGCGCAGCACGTGCGGCGGCGCGACGTCGCGCTGGCGGCCGGGTGGTGCCTCGTGCTGCTCGCGCTGCCGCTCGATCCATGGCGCAGTCTCGGCGCCGCGGCGGCGGTCGTCGGCGTCGTGCTGGCGCTGCGCGGCTGGCTCGCGCGGCGCCTCGGCGGCTACACCGGCGACACGCTCGGCGCGGCCGAGCAGATCGGCGAGGTCGCGGTGCTGCTGGCGTTGACGGCGCGATGAACGCCGCGACGCTTCACGTCTGGCGCCATCCGCGCGCCGCCGGCGCCGAAGGGCGCTGCATCGGCCGCACCGACCTGCCGGTGGACCGCCGCAAGGCCAAGCGTCTGGCGCGGCGCATCCAGCGCTTCGCGCGCCGGCACTGGCTGCCGAAAATCGTCGTCACGTCGCCGATGCGGCGCAGCCGCGCGGTCGGCCGGTGGCTGGCGCGCTGGGGCTGGGTGCACCGCGTCGACGCGGCGCTGTCGGAGATGGACTTCGGCGCCTGGGACGGGCGACCCTGGTCCGCGGTCTCGAGGTCCGAGTTCGACCGCTGGTGCGCAGACTTCGAGTCGCAGCGGCCCGGCGGCAACGGCGAGAGCGTCGCGCAGTTGCTCGACCGCGTGCGCCGCTGGCGCGCCGGCGGCGCATGCGTCGCCGTGAGCCACGGCGGCTGGATGTCGGGCGCACTGTGGCTGACGCAGGAGCCGTCTGTGACGCCGACGCCTGCACGATGGCCCGCACCGCCGAAGCACGGCCGGATGATCGCGCTGGACGCGGCGCCGTCGGACTGCGTGACCCGAGACTGCGCGCCAGCCCCATCGTGCTTACAGTCCGCCTGACTCCGTGATCTGGCTCTGCTCCACGAGCTCGATCGAGGCGGCGGCTGATGTCGGCTCGGACAAAAAACGAAGCCCCGCTCTCTCGCGAGACCGGGGCTCGATCGGCGGGGTGCGGCTCGGCGCCGCCGCTTCACGTCACATGTGCTCGATCATCACCTGCCCGAAGCCCGAGCACGAGACCTGCGTCGCGCCGTCCATCAGGCGCGCGAAGTCGTAGGTGACCTTCTTCGACAGGATCGCCTTCTCCATCGACGAGATGATCAGGTCGGCGGCTTCGGTCCAGCCCATGTGGCGCAGCATCATCTCGGCCGACAGGATCTCGGAGCCGGGGTTGACGTAGTCCTTGCCGGCGTACTTGGGCGCCGTGCCATGCGTCGCCTCGAACATCGCGACCGAGTCGCTCAGGTTCGCCCCCGGCGCGATGCCGATGCCACCGACCTGCGCCGCCAGCGCGTCGGAGATGTAGTCGCCGTTGAGGTTGAGCGTGGCGATCACGCTGTACTCGGCCGGGCGCAGCAGGATCTGCTGCAGGAAGGCGTCGGCGATGACGTCCTTGACGATGATCTCCTTGCCCGTCTTCGGGTTCTTGAACTTGCACCACGGTCCGCCGTCGATCGGCTGGGCGCCGAACTCGGCCGCCGCCAGCGCGTAGCCCCAGTCGCGGAAGCCGCCCTCGGTGAACTTCATGATGTTGCCCTTGTGCACGAGCGTCACGCTGGGCTTGTCGTTGTCGACGGCGTACTGCAGGGCCTTGCGCACCAGGCGCTCCGTGCCCTCGCGCGACACCGGCTTGATGCCGATGCTCGAAGTCTCGGGGAAGCGGATCTTCTTGACGCCCATCTCCTTGATGAGGAAGTCGATGACCTTCTTCGCCTTGTCGGTCTGCGCCTCGTACTCGATGCCGGCGTAGATGTCTTCCGAGTTCTCGCGGAAGATGACCATGTTGGTCTTCTCGGGCTCCTTCAGCGGCGACGGCACGCCCTTGAAGTACTGCACCGGGCGCAGGCAGACGTAGAGGTCGAGCTCCTGGCGCAGCGCCACGTTGAGCGAGCGGATGCCGCCGCCGACCGGCGTCGTGAGCGGCCCCTTGATCGAGACGACGTATTCCTTCGACGCGGCCAGCGTCTCCTCGGGCAGCCAGACGTCGGGGCCGTAGACGCGCGTCGATTTCTCGCCGGCGTACATCTCCATCCAGTGGATCTTGCGCTTGCCGCCGTAGGCCTTGGCGACCGCGGCATCGACCACCTTGAGCATCACCGGCGTGATGTCCATGCCGGTGCCGTCGCCCTCGATGTACGGAATGATGGGGTTGTCCGGCACGTTGAGCGAGAAGTCCGCATTGACGGTGATCTTCTGCCCGCCTTGGGGCACTTTGATGTGCTGGTACATGGTGGATACGGCTCCGCGTGCTCGGGGGTTGTGGACGGCCAAGGGAAAACGTGAATTCTAAGTCAGCGCCGGCTCGCGGCCGATAATCGCGCGACCCGCCGTCCCCAGCCGCGTCGATGCGAAACGCCCACCTCCTGCCCTCCCTCGCCGCCGCGCTGATCGCCGGCGCCGCCGCCGCGCAGCCTGCGCCGCAGCAGCTGCCCGCCGTGCGCCTGAACGCCGGCATCCACAACATCCGCGCCGAGGTGGCGCGCACGCCCGAGCAGCGCGCCATCGGCCTGATGCACCGGCGCGAGCTCGCCGCCAACGACGGCATGCTGTTCGTGTTCGAGCAACCCGGCGTGCAGTGCTTCTGGATGCGCAACACGCTGATCCCGCTGTCGATCGCCTTCCTCGCCGACGACGGGCGCATCGTCAACGTGGCCGACATGCAGCCGCAGTCGGAGCAGTCGCACTGCTCGGCGCGGCCGGTGCGCTACGCGCTCGAGATGAACCAGGGCTGGTTCGCCAAGCGCGGGCTGCGCGCCGGCGACGCGATCGGCGGCATCGCGCCGGCACGCTGAGCGCGGCCGGCGCCGCGCTGCTGTTGTCGCCGGACGCGCGCGTCAGCGCGCGTGCGCCACGTCGAGCCGCGGGCGCGGCGACTGCGGCGCGGCGGCGTCGACGGCTGCCGGCGCGGCGGGCAACGCCGGCGCGTCGGTCCACCAGTCGGCATGCGCGGCGCGGCCTCGCGCCTCGACCGCCAGCTCGGACAGCGCCTGCGCATCGCCGAGCAGGCGCAGCCGCTGCGCCGGCGTCAGCGCCGCCGGGCCGTCGTAGAGCGCCTGCGCGACGAGCGCGCGGCGCGCCAGCGCCTTGGCGCCTTGCGCCGCCGGCCGCTCGGCGACCGCCTGCACGACGGCGCGGCGCGCGTCGTCGTCGAGCACGGCCTGCACGAAGCCCGGCGCCGGCGCGGCGAGCGCGGCGTAGCGGCGCGCCTTGCGCAGCACGGCGGGCTCGTCGCGCTCCTCGGGGATCAGCAGCAGGCCCCAGCGCTGCAAGCGCGCGCCGATCGACGCGCGGCTGCCCCACACCGACAGCGGCGCCGCGAGCAGCAGGCCGCCGACGATCGGCGAGAGCCACCACGGGAACGCCGCGGCGGCGAACACCAGCCCGCCGATCCACGCCGCGGCCAGCGCCGTGTGCAGCCCGTGGCGGCGCAGTGCCT
Organism: Burkholderiaceae bacterium; assembly: GCA_048500255.1. Taxonomy (GTDB): domain Bacteria; phylum Pseudomonadota; class Gammaproteobacteria; order Burkholderiales; family Burkholderiaceae_C; genus JAMHWF01. The sequence goes on from JASNYH010000001.1 coordinate 214,114, forward strand.
CGCGCCACGGCGTCGAGTCGTCGTCGCGCGGCGGCGAGGTCCAGCCGGCGCGCCGGCCGAGGTAGGCGGCGAGCACGAACTGGCTGTGGAACATCATGCGCACCGGCGCGAGCAGCATGTTGTAGACGAACTCGAGCAGCGCGCTGGCGAGCAGCCGCGCCGTGCCGCCGAACTGGCCCGCGCGTCCGCTGGCCACGATGACAGCCAGCGACAGCAGCTTCGGGCCGACGAGCAGCGCCACCGTCATGCCGAACAGCGTCAGCATCAGCTTGAGGTCGGCCGTGGGCCACAGCGGGAACAGCTGGTACGGCGACACGAAGTACTGCGGCACCTCGTGCGCCTGGTGCGCGATGAGCAGCGACGACAGCACGAGGAAGCCCAGCCACAGCGGCGCCGACCAGTAAGCCAGCAGCCCGGTGAGGAACACGCTGCGGTGCACGGCGTGCAGGCCGGGCTCGAACATCAGGCGCGAGTTCTGCAGGTTGCCGTGGCACCAGCGGCCGTCGCGCTGCAGTTCGGCCAGCAGGCTCGGCGGCACCTGCTCGTAGCTGCCCGGCAGGTCGTGCACGACCCACACCTTCCAGCCGGCGCGGCGCATCAGCGCCGCCTCGACGAAGTCGTGCGACATGATTTCGCCCGACATCGCGCCGTCGCCGGGCAGCGGCGCGAGCCCGCAGTGCGCCATGAAGGGCTCGACGCGCAGGATGGCGTTGTGGCCCCAGTAGTGCGACTCGCCGAGCTGCCAGAACTGCATGCCGGCGGTGAACAGCGGCCCGTAGACCGCCGCGCCGAACTGCTGCACCCGCGCGTGCAGCGACATGTGGCCGGTGGCCGTCGGCGCGGTCTGGATGATGCCGGTGTCGGGGTGCGCCTCCATCAGGCGCACCAGCGAGACCAGGCACTCGCCCGTCATCACGCTGTCGGCGTCGAGCACGACCATGTAGCGGTAGCCGCGGCCCCAGCGGCGGCAGAAGTCGGCCACGTTGCCCGCCTTGCGCTTGGTGCGGTGCTGGCGCCAGCGGTAGTAGAGACCGCCGCCCGGCACGGCGTCGCCACCCAGCCCGAGCTCGTCGCGCAGTGCGCCGAACGCCGCCTGCTCGGCGGCGCGCAGGTCGGGCTTGCTGGTGTCGCTGAGCACGAAGAAGTCGTAGTGCTCGAGCTGACCCGTCGCGCGCAGCGACTCGAACGTGGCGCGCAGGCCGGCGAACACCGTCGAAACCTGCTCGTTGCAGATCGGCATCACGATCGCCGTGCGCGCGCCGGCGGCGATCGGCGCCGACGCGTCGTGCGGCCGGTCGAGCACGCGCGTGACGGCGTCGCGGCCGCCCTTGAGCAGCACCCAGGCGCCCATCGCGGCCGTCCAGAAGCCGGCCGAGATCCACGCGAACAGCACGGCGAACAGGGCCAGGATGCCGAACTCGTTCCAGGTCCGGCCGTGGCGCGGCAGCACCTCGGCCATGTAGTCGGTGCCGAGCAGCGCGCTGGCGACGATCAGCGCGACGAGCAGCAGCCGGCGCACGAGCAGCGGCCGGTCGTCGGTGGCCCAGCGATGACGCTGCATCGGGTGACGCACGGCGCGCCACAGGCGGTGCAGCGGCGGGCCGGCCCACGGGTGCGGCGTGATCGAGCCGCGCACGATCTGCGGGGCGGGCGGGACTTGAGACCTCATCATTTCTCCGGCTGCGGTGGCAGCACATAACTCCAGGTTTCGCTGACCGTGCCCTGCTTGTGGCGCAGCACGGCGCGCATCTCGACCGGCTTGGTGGCGTCGGTGCGGCGCAGTCGCACGGTCATGCGCCACAGCCCGGTGGCCCGGTTCTTGAACAGGTTGCGCTCGACGAGCTCGGCATTCGCGCCAACATTGATCGCCGCCTCGATGTCCGAATCCGCAGGAAGCAATCGCAATGCCTGGCCGTCGAAATCGACGACGAACTTGATGTGGCCGTCGGGCTGGCGCACGAAGCCGCGCCCGCGCCGCGTCTGCGCCACCCAGGCCAGCGGCGGACGCGTCTCGGGCTGCATCTGCCAGTGCATCCGGTAGGCATAGGCGAAGGGCTGGCCGACCGCAAGCGGCTTGTCGGCCACCCAGTAGGCGACGATGTTGTCGTTGGTCTCGTCGGGCGTCGGGATCTGCACCAGTTCGAGGCGCCCGGCGCCCCAGCGGCCGACCGGCTCGACCCAGGCGCTCGGCCGGCGGTCGTACAGCGCCTCGGGATCCTCGTAGCTCGAATGCGCGCGGTCGCGCTGCATCAGGCCGTAGCCGCGCGGGTCGGTGGTGCGAAACGACGTGACCAGCAGGCGCTGCGGGTTGACCAGCGGGCGCCAGATCCATTCGTCCTCGCCGGTGTGCAGCGCCAGGCCGTCGCTGTCGTGCACCTCGGGGCGGTAGTCGTCGCGCCCGGGCTGGTTCTCGCCGAACAGGAACATGCTGGTCAGCGGCGCGAGCCCGACCTTGGCGACGGCCTCGCGCGCATGGACGACAGCCTGCACGTCGAGCCGTGTTTCGGCGCCCGGCGTCAGCTCGAAGCGGTAGGCCCCGGTCAGGCGGCGCGAGTCCATCAGCGCATAGATCACGAGCGACGCGGCACGCGCCGCCGGCCGCTGCACCCAGAACTCGGTGAAGCGCGGGAACTCCTCGCCCTGCGGCGTGGCGACGTCGACGGCCAGCGCGCGTGCCGAAAGGCCGTAGGTCTGGTCCTTGCCGATGGCGCGGAAGTAGCTCGCGCCGAGGAAGACGAGCACCTCGTCCTTGTAGTTCGGGCGGTTGACGGGAAAGTGCACGCGAAAGCCGGCGTGGCCGAGGCCGCGCAGCGTCTGCGGGTCGATCGCGTTGCGGCCGTAGTGATAGTGCGCCGGATCGAAGGCGATCGGCTTGATGCCGCCGCGCGGCCCGATCTCGTGGATGCGCACCGTCTCGCGGAACTGGGCGCCGGGGTGGAAGAACTGGAGCTCGAACGGCAGCTTGTCGGCGCGCCACAGCGCGTGCTCGGCGTTGTAGCGGATGTCGCGGTAGTCGTCGTACTTCAGCTCGCGCAGTGGCGCCGGCAGCCGGTCGGTCGGCGCCTGCCACGGCTGCTGCGCCAGCTGGCGCGCGCGCTGCGCGACGTCGTCGAGCGAGAACGCCAGCGCCGGGCGCGCGACGGCGATCATCGCCAGGGCGGCGAACGCGATGCGCAGGACAGCGGTGAACAGGCTCGGACAGCGAGGCACGGCGTGGTCAGCCGCTGGGGCGGCGGGTGGAAACCTAGGGTTTCTACGAAGCAGCCGCGAGTCTAGTGCAGACGCCGCCGGCGTGCTGCCCGGGCACTGGAGAAGCCGGTCTATGCGACCGGCTTCCCGAGGGGAACGAAAACGCGCGGCGCCGTCAGGCGGCGAAGTTCTTCTGCGCGAAGTCCCAGTTGACGAGCGAGTTCAGGAAGGTCTCGACGAACTTGGGCCGCTGGTTGCGGTAGTCGATGTAGTAGGCGTGCTCCCACACGTCGATCGTGAGCAGCGGCTTGTCGCCCGTCGTCAGCGGCGTGCCGGCGGCGCCCATGTTGACGATGTCGACGCTGCCGTCGGCCTTCTTGACCAGCCAGGTCCAGCCCGAGCCGAAGTTGCCGACCGCGCTCTTCGTGAACGCCTCCTTGAAGGCGGCATGGCTGCCCCACTTCTTGTTGATCGCGTCGGCCAGCGCGCCCGCGGGCTCTCCGCCGCCCTGCGGCTTCATGCAGCTCCAGAAGAAGGTGTGGTTCCAGACCTGCGCGGCGTTGTTGTAGATGCCGCCGCTCGACTTCTTGACGATGTCCTCGAGCGACATGCTCTCGAACTCGGTGCCCTTCTGCAGGTTGTTGAGGTTCGTCACGTAGGCCGCGTGGTGCTTGTCATGGTGGTACTCGAACGTCTCCTTGCTGAGGTGCGGCACCAGCGCGTCGTGCGGATAGGGCAGCGGGGGGAGTTGGTGTTCCATGGGAGAGCTCCTGTTGTCGGGTTTGTCGTCATCGGAACGCGGCGGCGGGCGGGGCCCGCGCGACGGGGACGCTATTGTGCAGGCAGCTCGCCGCTATAGTCGGCGCCACTGCGGGCACACCCACGATGAACGCGCTCTTTCGCTCCCCTTCGCGTGCGCTGGCCGCCGGCGTGCTGCTCGTCGTGCTGCTGGCCGTTGCGGCCGGCGGCGTGCCGCTCGATCATGGCTGGGGCGCCTTCGTCGTGCGCTGGCTGCACGTCGTCGTGGGCGTCGTCTGGCTCGGCCTGCTGTGGTACTTCAACGTGGTGCAGATTCCGGCGCTCGCCGCGCTGCCCGACGAGCTGAAGCCAGCTGTCGTGCGCCATCTCGCGCCGCGTGCGCTGCTATGGTTCCGCTGGGCCGCCGTCGCGACGGTCGCCAGCGGCCTGCTGCTCGCGGCGATGCTCGGCTACCTGCTGCCGGCGCTGGCGCTGCAGCGGCCCTTCGTCGCGATCGGCGTCGGCATGTGGCTGGCACTCGTGATGGCGGCCAACGTGTGGTTCGTCCTGTGGCCGCTGCAAAAGCGCGTGCTCGGCCTCGTGCCGGCGACGCCCGAGCAGCGCGGCGCCGCGGCGCGTGCGTCGCTCGTCGTCTCGCGCGTCAACCTGATGCTTTCGCTGCCGATGCTCTACGCGATGGTGGCGCAGCAGAACGGCGGGATCTGACCCGCCGATTCAGCCGGCTCGGCGCACCGCCGCGACGTCGACCTCGGCTGCGCCGCGCTGCAGCGTGAGGCGCAGCGTGTCGCCCGCGTCGATCTGGCGCGGATCGACGACGAGCGTGCCGTCGGCCGCCTGCACCAGCGCATAGCCGCGCGCGACGACGCGCTGCGGGTCGAGCGCGGCCAGCCGCGTCGCGAGTTGCTGCCCGGTGTGCTGCAGGCGCTGGCGCCGCAACGCACCGGCGTGCAACAGGCGCAGCGCGTCGCGGTGCAGCGTACTGCTCTGGCGCTGCAGCAGCGCGGCGCCCGCCCGCAGCAGCGAGCGCGCTCGCGCATCGAGGCGCAGCCGCTCGCGCGCGATGCGCTCGGCGGGCCGCGCCAGCCGGGCCTGGGCGCGGTCGAGCGACTGCTGCGCCGACTGCAGGCGGTGCTCGCCGCAGCGCATCAGGCGGCCCGCCAGGCCGGTCAGCGCGCCCAGCAGCGCATCGCGCGCCGGCGCGGCGAGTTCGGCGGCGCCGGTCGGCGTCGGCGCGCGCAGGTCGGCGGCGAGGTCGGCCAGCGTCACGTCGGTTTCGTGTCCGACGCCGCACACCACGGGCAGCGGGGATGCCGCGACGGCGCGCGCAACGCGTTCGTCGTTGAAAGCCCACAGGTCCTGCAGCGAGCCGCCGCCGCGGCACAGGATCAGCAGGTCGACTTCGCGGCGCGCGCCGGCCAGCGCCAGCGCCTCGGCGATCGCCGGCGGCGCCTCGGGGCCTTGCACCGGCGTCGGATAGACGACGATGCCCAGGTGCGGCGCGCGCCGCGCCAGCACGCTCAGCACGTCGTGCAGCGCTGCCGCGCCGAGGGATGTGACGACGCCGACGGTGCGCGGATGCGTCGGCAGCGCGCGCTTCTTCGCGGCATCGAACAGCCCGGCCGCCTCGAGCCGCGCCTTCAGCCGCAGGAACTGCTCGTAGAGCGCACCCTCGCCGGCCGGCTGCATCGACTCGACGACGAGCTGCAGCTCGCCCCGCGCCTCGTACAGCGCGAGCCGCCCGCGCAGCTCGACGAGCTGGCCGTCACGCGGCGCGAAGTCGAGCAGCGACGCGGCGCGGCGGAACATCGCGCAGCGCAGCAGCGCCGGCTGGCCGTCGGCATCCTTGAGAGTGAAGTAGCAGTGGCCGCTGGCCGGGCGCGCCCAGCCGGCGATCTCGCCGCGCACCGTGCACACCGGAAAGCGCGCCGCCAGCGCGTCGGACACGCTGGTCAGCAGCGCGGCGACGCCCCATACGACGCGCGGCGCGGCCTCAGCCATCGGAAAATCCGGCCGCTGCGCCGGCGTGGAATTCCACAAGCGCCTGCGTCGCCGCTGTGCGGGCGCCAACCCCTGTCACGATGCTGTCACAGTCGTGCAAGTCGCTGATCCGGAACAATTTTTTCTTGCCTAAAGTTTGAGCAAACCGTCGCGGGCATCGAATTGGCGCCGTTTGCGGCACGGTCGCAGGCCGTTGCCCACAAAGTTGTCCACATCAACGGTGGACACCGCGGTACGGTTTGCAGCAATTCGGTCGGGCGGTGCGCAGTCGGCGCATCGGCATCGGCCATAATCGCGCGACCCGACGACCGAAGAAGAAGGACGACTCGCTTGCTTTCGATCATACAAGCCGCCGGCTGGCCGATCTGGCCCCTGATCCTCTGCTCCGTCGTCGCGCTGGCGCTGATCATCGAGCGCCTGCTGAGCCTGCGCACCGCGCGCGTCGCGCCGCCGCGGCTGCTCGACGAAGTGATCTCCGTGACGCGCGCCTCACTGCCCGGGCCCGACGTCGTCAACAAGCTGGCGAGCAACTCCGTGATGGGTCAGGTGTTCGCCGCCGGGCTGCGCGCCGTGATCGCCAATCCGCGCATCGACGACGAATCGCTGCGCACCGCGTTCGAGTCGGCCGGCCGCGCCGCCGTGCACCGCCTCGAGCGCTACCTCAACACGATCGGCACGATCGCCGCGGCGGCGCCGCTGCTCGGCCTGTTCGGCACCATCGTCGGCATGATCGAGATCTTCGGCTCGCAGAGCCCGACCGGCAGCAACCCGGCGCAACTCGCACATGGCATCTCGATCGCGCTGTACAACACGGCGTTCGGCCTGATCATCGCGATCCCGGCGCTGATGTTCTACCGCTACTTCCGCGGCCGCGTCGACGAGTACACCCTCGACATGGAGCAGGCCGCCGAGCGCCTCGTGCCGCACCTGCTGCGCTTCACGCAGCGTACGCACTGACGCGCCGGCGATGAACTTCCGCAAGCATCCGATCGAGGAACCGGAGATCAACCTGATCCCGTTCATCGACGTGCTGCTCGTCATCATCATCTTCCTGATGCTGACGACGACGTACTCCAAGTACACCGAGCTGCAGATCACGCTGCCCACCGCCGACGCCGAGAAGCAGCGCGAGTACCCGCGCGAGATCATCGTCGCCGTCGCATCCGACGGCCGCTACACGGTGAACCGCCGCCCGGTCGAGGGCCGCAGCGTCGACCTGCTGACGGCCGAGCTGCGCGCCGCCGCAGCCGACAACAAGGAGTCGGTCGTCATCATCTCGGCCGACGCCGCAGCGGCGCACCAGTCCGTCGTCAACGTGCTCGACGCGGCGCGCCGCGCGGGCCTGGCGCGGCTGACCTTCGCGACGCAAGCCACCCCCGGCCAACGCTGATGCCGCGCAGCTGGCTCGAACGCGGCGCGCTCGCCGCGTTGCTGTGGCCACTGTCGCTGCTCTACGGCCTGGCCTGGCAGCTGAACCGCTGGGCGTATCGCCGCGGCTGGCGGCGCGCCGAGCGCGCGCGCGTGCCCGTCGTCGTCGTCGGCAACCTGATCGTCGGCGGCGCCGGCAAGACGCCCACCGTGCGCGCCGTCGTCGCCGCGCTCGCCACGCACGGCTGGACGCCCGGCATCGTGTCGCGCGGCTACCGGCGGCGCGGCGACGGCGACGACGTCGTGCTCGTCACGGCGGACAGCGCCAGCGCCGACGTCGGCGACGAGCCGCTGCTGCTGCGCCGCGCCACCGGCGCGCCGGTCGCCGTCGGCCGCGACCGGCCGGCGGCGGTGCGCGCGCTGCTCGACCACGCGCCGCGCGTCGACGTGATCGTCGCCGACGACGGCCTGCAGCACCTCGCACTGGCGCGCGACGTCGAAGTGCTCGTCTTCGACGAGCGCGGCGTCGGCAACGGCTGGCTGCTGCCGGCCGGGCCGCTGCGCGAACCCCTGCCGCGCGATGTCGGCCCGCGCCAGGTCGTGCTCTACAACGCCGACGCGCCGACGACGCCGCTGGCGGGCCACACGGCGCGCCGGCGGCTTGCCGGCGTCGTGCCGCTGGCCGACTGGTGGCGCGGCGCGCCGGCCGACGCCGCTGCGCTCGCCGCGCTGCGCGGGCGCCGCGTCTGGGCCGCCGCCGGCATGGCCCAGCCGGCGCGCTACTTCGCGATGCTCGCCGACGCCGGCCTCGACATCGAGCCGCTCGCGCTGCCCGACCACCACGACTACGCGACGCTGCCGTGGCCCGACGGCGTCGACGTCGTCGTCACCGAGAAGGACGCCGTCAAGCTCGATGCCGAGCGCTGCGCCGGCGCGCGCGTGTGGGTCGCGGCGTTAGACTTCGAGCCCGAGGCGGCCTTCACGGCGCGCCTGTTGATGCTGCTGCCGCCCCGCCGCCCCGCCACGACCGACGCCGATGGATACCCGCCTTCTTGACCTGCTCGTGTGCCCGCTGTGCAAGGGCGCGCTCGAGCTGCAACGCGATCCGCCCGAGCTGCTGTGCCACGCCGACCGCCTTGCCTTCCCGGTGCGCGACGGCATCCCCGTGATGCTCGAGGGCGAGACGCGCACGCTCGAGGCCGCGCCGGCGCCACCGCCCGTCGTGCTGCCGGGTGGCAGCGAGGCGTGAGCCCGCGGGCCGAGCGCCGGGCCGTCCCAAGCCGGCCCTCGGCCAGCCGCGAGACGCGGCTGGCGCTCATGGCGTCCAAGCCCGCGCAGGCGCGCTTGGAGCCGCGCCACTCTCTCCCCTCGGGGGATCGTCCGGCGGGTGCGCCGGACGAGGTGTCGTCATGATCACCGTCGTCATCCCCGCGCGCCTCGCGTCGACGCGCCTGCCGCGCAAGCCGCTGGCCGACCTCGGCGGGCGGCCCATGGTGGTGCGCGTGGCCGAGCGCGCGCGGCTCGCGTCGCGCGCGGCGCGCGTCGTCGTCGCCGCGGACGATGCCGAGATCGTCGACGCCTGCGCGGCGCACGGCGTCGATGCGCTGCTCACGCGCACCGACCACGCCAGCGGCAGCGACCGCCTCGCCGAGGCCTGCGCGCTGCTCGGCCTCGACGGCCGCGACGTCGTCGTCAACGTGCAGGGCGACGAGCCGCTGATCGACCCCGCGCTCGTCGACGCCTGCGTCGACGCGCTCGACGCGCACCCCGACTGCGTGATGAGCACGGCCGCGCACGCCATCGACGACGACGCCGAGTTCGCCGATCCGAACGTCGTCAAGGTCGTCGTCGATGCGCGCTCGCGCGCGCTCTACTTCTCGCGCGCGCCGATCCCCTGGTGGCGCGACGGCTCGACGGCCGGCGCCGCCGCGATCCATGGCACCGCAGCGCCGTTGCGCCACATCGGCCTCTATGCCTATCACGCCGCCTTCCTGCGGCGCTTTCCCGCGCTCGAGCCGGCACCGCCCGAGCGGCTCGAATCGCTCGAGCAGCTGCGCGTGCTTTGGCACGGCGAGCGCATCGCCGTGCACGTCGCGGCACAGCGCCCCGGCCCCGGCGTCGACACGCCGCGCGACCTCGAGCGCGTGCGCGCGCTGATGCAAGTTCGCTGAAGGGCGTGCGTGCTATTCTGCGCGCCGGTCTTGCACCGGTGTGAGCGCCGGGCCGACGACGTCGAAGCACCACACCGCAGAGGACAGGAGATGAGACTGATACTGCTCGGCCCGCCGGGGGCCGGCAAAGGCACGCAAGCGGCCGCGATCTGCCAGCAGTACGGCATCCCGCAGGTCTCGACGGGCGACATGCTGCGCGCCGCGATCCAGGCCGGCACGCCCCTCGGCCTGGCGGCCAAGCAGGTGATGGACAAGGGCGGCCTCGTTGCCGACGACGTCATCGTCGCGCTCGTCGAGGAGCGCATCGCGCAGCCCGATTGCGCCAACGGCTTTCTCTTCGACGGCTTCCCGCGCACCATCCCGCAGGCCGAGGCGATGCGCACGGCCGGCGTCAAGCTCGACCGCGTGCTCGAGATCGACGTGCCCGACGACGCGCTGATCGAGCGCATCAGCGGCCGGCGCGTGCATCCGCCGTCGGGGCGCAGCTATCACGTGCGCTTCAACCCGCCCAAGGTGCCCGGTCTCGACGACGAGACGGGCGAGCCGCTGGTGCAGCGCGACGACGACCGCGAGGAGACGGTGCGCCGGCGCATCGAGGTCTACAAGCAGCAGACGCATCCTCTGGTCGACTACTACGCGCGCTGGGCCGCCGGCGGCGACGCCGCGGCACCGCAGTACCGCAAGATTTCCGGTCTCGGCAGCGTCTCCGAGATCACCACCCGCGCATTGGCCGCATTGAACTGAAGAAGTACGAACGACATGGATATCGCAGGCAAGGTTTTCATCGTCACCGGCGGCGCCTCGGGCCTCGGCGAAGGCACGGCGCGCATGCTCGCGTCGAACGGCGCCAAGGTCGTCGTCGCCGACGTGCAGGCCGACAAGGGCGAAGCCGTCGCCCAGGAGATCGGCGGCGCCTTCGTGCGCTGCGATGTCTCCAGCGAGGCCGACGCGCAGGCTGTCGTCGACAAGGCGACGTCGCTCGGCAAGCTCATGGGCCTCGTCAACTGCGCCGGCATCGGCCCGGCGGCCAAGACGGTCGGCAAGGAAGGCGCGCACACGCTGGCGCTGTTCACCAAGGTGGTGACGATCAATCTGATCGGCAGCTTCAACATGATCCGCCTCGCCGCCGCGGCGATGGCCAAGAACGACCCCGAGTCCACCGGCGAGCGCGGCGTGCTGATCAGCACGGCGTCCGTCGCCGCCTACGACGGCCAGATCGGCCAGGCGGCTTATTCGGCGTCCAAGGGCGGCATCGTCGGCATGACGCTGCCGATCGCGCGCGACCTCGCGCGCAACGGCATCCGCAACATGACGATCGCGCCGGGCATCTTCGGCACGCCGATGATGTTCGGGATGCCGCAGGAGGTGCAGGACTCGCTGGCCGCCAGCGTGCCCTTCCCGTCGCGCCTGGGCACGCCGGCCGACTACGCCAAGCTGGTGCACCAGATCGTCACCAACGACATGCTCAACGGCGAAGTGATCCGCCTCGACGGCGCGATCCGCATGGCGCCGCGCTGAAGACCATGGGCACGGCGTCGCGCGTCGCGACGCTGCTGCTGGCGGCGGCGCTCGCCGCCTGTGCGTCGGCGCCGTCGACGCCGTCCCCTGCGCCGCACGCCGATGCGGCGCCCTCCGCGCCCGCCCGCGGTTGGCCGCCTGCGCTGGCCGCCGACGTCCCCGAGATCGCCAGCGGTACGCAGCCGCGCTCGGGCGCGCACCACGCGCGCCACGCCGTCGCCGCCGCGCATCCGCTGGCCGCGCAGGCCGGCGCCGACGTGCTGCGCGCCGGCGGCGATGCCGTCGATGCCGCCATCGCGGCGCAGCTCGTGCTCGGCGTCGTCGAGCCGCAGTCGAGCGGCATCGGCGGCGGCGCCTTCCTGCTGCACTGGGACGGCGCGCGCGTGCGCGCCTGGGACGGCCGCGAGACGGCGCCGCAGGCCGCCGACGAGCGCTTGTTCGTCGACGCCGCCGGCCGGCCGCTCGCCTTCGCCGACGCCGCCGTCGGCGGGCGTGCCGTCGGCGCGCCCGGCCTGCTGCGCATGCTCGAGGCGGCGCACCGCGTGCACGGGCGGCTGCCGTGGCGCGCGCTGTTCGCGCCGGCGATCGCGCTGGCCGAGCGCGGCGCGCCGATCGGCGCGCGGCTGCACGCGCAGCTCGAACACGACGCGCACCTGCGCCGCGACCCGATCGCGCGCGCGCTGTGGTACGACGCGCAGGGCCGCGCGCTGCCCGCCGGCCACGTCGTGCGCAATCCCGACCTCGCCGCCGTGCTGCGCGACGTCGCCGAGCGCGGCGCCGATGCCTTGCATCGCGGGTCGCTGGCGGCGCGCATCGCCGACGCCGTGCAGCGCCACCCGACCAACCCGGGGCGGCTCGCGGCGAGCGACATCACCGGCTACGCAGCCCGCGAGCGCGACGCGCTGTGCTTCGACTGGCGGCGCTGGCGCGTCTGCGGCATGCCGCCGCCGTCGGCCGGCGCGCTGGCGATCGGCCAGATGTTCGGCCTCGTCGAGCGCACGCCGCAGGCGACGCTGCCGCCCGACGGCGCAGCGCGCCCCGGCGCCGACTGGCTGCATGCGTGGAGCGAGGCGGCGCGGCTGGCCAACGCCGACCGCGCGCTGCACGTCGGCGACCCCGACGTCGTCGCGCCACCGGCCGGCGACTGGCGCAGCCTGCTCGCGCCCGCCTACCTCGACGCGCGCGCCGCGCTGATCGGCGAGCGCGCACGGCCCGGCGCAGCGCCCGCCGGGCAGCCCGGCAGCGCGGCACGGGTCGTGGTGCGCGACGGCGCGCGCGAGGTACCGGCGACGTCGCACGTCTCGGTGGTCGACGCGCGCGGCCACGCCGTCGCGCTGACGGCGTCGATCGAGTCGCAGTTCGGCGCGCGCCTGATGGTGTCGAGCGGGCGCGGCCTGGCCGGCGGCTTCCTGCTCAACAACCAGCTCACCGACTTCAGCTTCGCGCCGGCCGACGACTCCGGCGTGCCCGCGACCAACCGCGTGCGGCCCGGCAAGCGCCCGCGCTCGAGCATGTCGCCGACCTTCGCCTTCGAGCGCGACGGCGATGCGTGGCGCCTCGTGCTCGTCAGCGGCTCGCCGGGCGGGCCGGCGATCCCGCACTACACGGCCAAGACGCTGCTGGCGACGCTGGCCTGGGGCCGCGACGCCCAGGCTGCCGTCGATGCGCCCAACTTCGCCGTGCCCGCCGACACGCTGCTGCTGGAACGCGGGCGCTGGCCCGCGGCGACGATCGACGCGCTGCGCGCGCGCGGCCACGCGGTGCGCGAGACCGAGCTGACGAGCGGCGCGCACACGCTGCTGCGCACACCGCGCGGCTGGTCGGGCGGCGCCGACCCGCGCCGCGAAGGCGCGGCCGCAGGGGATTGACGGCCGTCCGACGCATCGCTGGCCGACCCAGCGGCTGCCGCGGAGCCGGCTCCGCCGGTCCGCTGGCAGAGTCCCCTCGATTGGGCGCGCCGAAGGCGCTCCGGGGGGTGGTCAGTCACTCGATGCGGAACTGGAACTCCTGCACCGCCAGCGTGCCGTCGGGCGCGCTGCACTTGTACTGCAGCATCGCGGCGCGCACCGCCGCGTGATAGACGCGCGGCCCCGACAGGATCGTCACCTCCTTGACGGTGCCGCCGACGATCAACGCCTGGGCGCGCACGGTGCCGCCGATGCCCTCCTGCAGCGCGCGGCGCGGGATCTCGGGGCGCACCTGCGTCGGGCAGGCGACGCCGATGTCGGCCGGGCGCGGCGGTGCCGGCTTCGGCGACTCGGGCGCGGGAGGCGGCGGCGGCGCGACGACGACGGACGGCGGCGGGGCGGTCGGCGGCACCGGCGTCGTCGCGACGACGGGCGGCGGCGCCTCGACCGGCGGTGGAGTCACTTCGGGCGGCGGCACGTAGGCCGGCGGCGGCGGCGCAGGGCGCGGCGGCGCGACGATCCGCTTCGGCGGTGGCGGGGGCGGCGGCGACGGTGGCGGCTCGATCGCCACGTCGCGCACGACGACGGTCTCGAGCGGCTGGCGCACCCATTGCACGGCGTCGCGCGCCAGCCCCGACACCAGCGCCCACACGACGAGCGCGTGCAGCGCGACGACGGCGACGATGCCGACGGCGCGCCGCGCGCCGCCCGGCGGCCGGTAGACGGGCGCCGTCGTCATCGCGGCGCGGCGAACTGTTCGGCGCCGACGATGCCGATCTTCGCCAGCCCGTGGCGTTTCGTCGCCGCGAGGACGCCGGCGACGACTTCGTAGCGCGCGTCGCGGTCGGGCCGCAGGTGCAGTTCGGGCACCGGCTGCGCGGCGGCGGCGTCGCGCAGTCGCGCGTCGAGCGCCGCCGCGTCGGCCAGCGCCTCGCCCTGCCACAGCACGGTGCCGCGCGCGTCGATGTCGATGCGCACGACGACGGGCGGCGTGGCCGGCGGCGGCGGCGTCGCCACCGGCAGGTCGAGGTTGACGGCGTGCAGCTGGATCGGGATCGTGACGATCAGCATGATCAGCAGCACGAGCATCACGTCGATGAGCGGCGTCGTGTTGATCTCGATCAGCACGTCGGGCTCGTCGCCGCCGGGGCGCAGCTGCATCGCCATCGACCGCCCCGCCCTGCCGTCAACCACCGCGCACCGGCGGCTCCGTGATGAACGACACCTTGGCGATGCCGGCGCGCTGGCAGGCCGCGAGCACGCGGCCGACGCCCTCGTAGCGCGCGGCGCGGTCGCCGCGGATCTGCACTTCGGGCTGCGGGCGCTGCGCGGACACCTGCTTCAGCCGCTCGACGAGTGCGTCGGCGTCGGGCAGGCGCTGGTCGTGCCAGTGGATGCGGCCGGCCGCGTCGACCGAGATGACGACGTTCTCCGGCTTGCTTGCACGCACCTCGATGCGCTCGCGCGGCAGATCGACGGCGATCGACGTCGTGACGACGGGGATCGTGATGAGGAAGATGATCAGCAGCACGAGCATCACGTCGACCAGCGGCGTCGTGTTGATCGCCGCGATCGGCGCGTCGTCGCCGTCGCCGGCGATGCCGATGCGCATCGCCATCGCGTCAGCGCTCCGCGGCCGTGTCGGCGACGAGCAGCACGGCGTGCAGGTCGCTGCCGAAGGCGCGCACCTCGTCCATCACGCCCTTGTTGCGGCGGACCAGCCAGTTGTAGCCGACGACCGCCGGCACGGCGACGGCCAGGCCCAGCGCCGTCATGATCAGCGCCTCGCCGACCGGACCGGCGACCTTGTCGATCGACGCCTGTCCGGCGACGCCGATCGCCGTCAGCGCGTGGTAGATGCCCCAGACGGTGCCGAACAGGCCGACGAACGGCGCCGTCGAACCCACCGTCGCAAGGAAGGCGAGACCGCCCTGCAGGCGGCTGGCGATGGCGTCGATCGCGCGCTGGATGCTCATCGTGATCCAGTCGTGCAGGTCGACGCGCTCGAGCAGGCCGACGTGCTTGCGCGTCGCCTCGATGCCGGCGTCGGCGATGTAGCGGAACGGGCTGCCCGCCTCGAGCGCGTCGGCGCCCTGGCGCACCGTGCCGGCCGACCAGAAGTGCTGCGCCGCGAGCCGGGCCTGGCGGCGCATCTTCGACTGCTCGAGCGACTTGACGACCATGATGTACCAGCTGCCCGCGCTCATCACGGCGAGGATGGCGAGCACGGCCTTGGCGACGGCGTCGCTGCCTTTCCACAGCGCCTCGAGGCCGTAGGGATTGGCAACGACGGCGGCGGCATCGGCCGGCGGCTGCTGCGCGACGGCGGGCAGCGCGCAGGCCGTCAGCGCGGCCAGCGCGACGACGGCCGGGGAACGAAGGAAAGCACGCACTCGACGGACTCCGCAGGACAGGCGCGCGAGGTTATCAAATCGCTCACGGGTGCCAGCCGACGAAGACGTCGCGGCCCTCGACGACGAGCTGCACGCGCACGCCGACCGGCAGCGTGACCTTCGTCGCGACGTGGCCGAACGGCAGGCCGGCGAGGAGCGGCGTCTTCGTCGTGCGGCGCAGCTGCTCGATCGCCGACTTCAGTGTGTAGCCGCGGTCGAGCGGCGACTTCCGGTACTCGGTGAAGGCTCCGAGCAGCACGGCCTTCTGGCGCGCCAGCACGCCCGCCTGGTGCAACTGCAGCAGCAGGCGCTCGACGCGGTACGGATGCTCGTTGACGTCCTCGACGAAGAGCACGCCGCCCTTCACCTCGGGCCAGTGCGGCGTGCCGAGCAGCGACGCGAGCACTGTCAGATTGCCGCCCCACAGCGTGCCGCGCGCCTGCAGGCCGTCGTGGCCGGCGTCGGTGCGAAAGCCCACGGCCTCGAGCTCGCCGGCCATCGCCTCGACGAAGCAGCCTTGCGTCACGTCGTCGACCGAGTCGCCGCCGAAGTCGAAGCAGGCCATCGGCCCGGCCCAGCTCGGGTGGCCGCTGTGCGCCAGCAGCGCGAGTTGCAGCGCCGTCACGTCGCTGTGGCCGACCCAGCGCGTGCCCCGCTCGACGCTGCGCGCGACGAGCTTCCAGTCGATCGCATCGAGCAGACGCGTCAAGCCGTAGCCGCCGCGCGTGGCCATCGCGATCGACGGCGCGGCGCGCGCCACGCGGTGCAGCGCGGCCAGGCGCTCGGCGTCGTCGCCGCCGAAGCGCTGGTGCTTCGCCAGCGCGGCCTCGTCGATCGCGACGTCGAAGCCGAGTGCGCCGAGGCGCCTGGCGGCGCGGCGCAGAGGCGTGGCGCGCGCGACGACGCCGGCGGGGGTGTAAAGCGCGAGAGAGGCCACAGTCACGATGTCGGCGGTTCGGAGTCGATCTCGAAGGCGTCGCCGGTCGGGATCGACGACGCGTCGGCGGCCGGCTCGGCGCCGTCCGCGGCGGCGGCCGCGCCACGGCGCCGGCGGTAGCGCTCGCGCCGCTCGGCGAAGAAGTCGCGCAGCACGCGCGCGCACTCGTCGGCGAGCACACCGGCCTGCACCGCCGTGTGGTGATTGAGCCGCGGCTCGGCGAACAGGTCGACCACCGAACCGGCGGCGCCCGTCTTCGGGTCGGCCGCGCCGTAGACGACGCGCTGGAGCCGCGCATGCATCAGTGCCATCGCGCACATCGCGCAGGGCTCGAGCGTCACGTAGAGCTCGCACTCGGGCAGCCGGTAGTTGCCGAGCAGGTTGGCTGCGTGGCGCAGCGCGACGATCTCGGCGTGCGCCGTCGGGTCGTGCTGCGTGATCGGCCGGTTGTAGCCGGTCGCGATGACTTGGCCGTCGCGCATGACGACGGCGCCCACCGGCACTTCGCCGACCAGCCAGGCGTTGCTCGCCTGGTCGAGCGCGATGCGCATCGCCGCTTCGTCGGCCGGCGGCGTCGTCATTGCGCGGCGTCGTCCCTGCGCACGGCGCCCTGCTCGAGCGCCTTCGTCACGTCGCGTCGCACCTGTTCGGGCAGCGCCTGCGGCGACGCCGTCGTCGATGCCGGTGCCGCGGCCGACGGTGCGCGACCGAGCGCCTGCAGCTGACGGCTCGCCACGATGCCGACGATCGCCAGCGCCGCGAGCAGGGAAACGAGGCCGAGCAGACGCATGGTCTTGAGGTCGATCAAAGAGACCTCGATGGTACGCGGTCGGCCACGCGCCCGCCGCTATAGTCGGCCGTTGGACCGCGGCAGCCGAATGCACAGACCGCGTCCATCACGAATCCAACGAGGGAGACCTACCGTGCAGACCCCCACCTCCGCCGCCGCATTGTTCCGTCAGGCGGCCTCGGCCGGACGCACCAGCCTCGACGCGAGCGAGCTGCGGACGCTGCTCGGCGACCTGGGCATCGCGTTCGACGCGCAAGCCGCGGCACCGGCGGGCGCGGTGGACCTGCGCATCGCGCTGCACGCCACGCGCGAGTTCGGCATGCTGATCAGCGCCGGCCTCGGGGGTCTCGAAGGCGAACTCGACGAACGCAACTTCCGCCGCGACCGTGCGGCCGTTCACGCCGCCGTGTCGCTCACCGACGCTGCCGACTTCCTCGCTCTCTTCAAGCGCACGCTGGCCTACCAGAAGCTGGCCGCCGTCGCGCGACGCAACGGCGCGCCCGCTCCCGACGCCGCGCTGCAGCGCTGCTTCGAGCGCCTGCTGCAACTGGCGCGCGCCTTCGCGCCGGGTGATGCCGACGCGCCCTGCGTGCTGCAGGCGCTGACGCTCGATCCGCTGCGCGTCGGGCCGGGCGGCGCGACGTCCGGCGGTGCCGAATGCACCTTCGCCGCGCCGCAGCCGGCCCGCCTGCCGCGGCCGATCCACAAGATCGACAAGCTGATCCACCCGAAGCGCATCGGCATCATCGGCGTGTCGGGCAGCGGCATGAACTTCGGCCGCATCATCCTGCGCAACCTGATGGGCGGCGGCTACCCGAAGGAACAGCTCGTCGTGCTCAAGCCGGGTGAGACGGAGATCGACGGCGTGCGTTGCGTCGAGGGCCTGAAGGCGCTGGATCGCAAGCTCGACCTGCTCATCGTCGCCGTGGCCGCGAGCGCGGTGTACGAGCTGGTCGACGAGATCATCGAGTCCGACGCGGTCGAAGCCGTGATGCTGATCCCCGGCAGCATGGGCGAGACGAAGAAGAGCCGCGAGCCGGCTGCCGCGCTCGCCGCGCGCATCAACGCCGCCCACGGCAAGCCGGGCGGCGGGCCGATCTTCCTCGGCGCCAACTGCCTCGGCGTGGTGTCGCACCCGGGCGCCTACGACTCGTGGTTCATCCCGCTCGAGCGCCTGCCCAAGCCGAAGAAGCGGCCGGTGCGCGACTCCGTGATGCTCAGCCAGAGCGGCGCCTTCATGATCACCCGGCTGTCGCAGAACCCCTGGCTCGATCCGGCCTACATGCTCGCGCTGGGCAACCAGACCGACCTCACGCACGGCGACATGCTGAGCTACTTCGCCGAACTGCCCGGCATCAAGACGCTGGGCATCTACATCGAGGGCTTCAAGGATCTCGACGGCTTGCACTTCGCGCAGGCGGTGCGCAAGGCCGTGCTCAACGGCAAGCAGGTCGTCGTCTACAAGTCGGGCCGCACGGCGCCGGGGCAAGGCGGCGTGATGGGCCACACGGCCTCCGTCGCCGGCGACCTGACGCTGTTCGAGTCGGTGCTGCGCCATGCCGGCGCCATCGTCGCCGAGGACTTCAACACCTTCGACGACCTGTTCTACATCGCCGGCGCGCTGCAGGACAAGAAGATCGGCGGCAACCGCCTCGGCGCGATCAGCGGCGCCGGCTTCGAGGCCGTCGGCATGGCCGACAACATCGAGACCGACGGCTTCTCGATGGAGATGGGCGCGCTCGAGGACGCCACCGTGAAGAAGGTCGAGGCCATCCTCGCCGCCAAGAAGCTCGACCAGCTCGTCGAGGTGCGCAACCCGATCGACATCAACCCCGGCGCCGACGACGAGGCGCACCTCGACATCACCGAGGCCTTCCTCGAAGACCCGAACATCGACGCCGTCATCGTCGGCCTCGATCCGACCGCGCCGTCGGTGCGCGCGCTCGAGCAGAGCAAGCTGCGGCCGGGCTACGACCTGAGCGATCCGAAGAGCACCGTGCACCTGATGCCGCCGCTGGCCGGGCGCCACGACAAACCGGTCATCGGCATCCTCGACGGCGGAACGCTCTACGACGCCATGACGGCGCGCCTGATGGACCAGGGCGTGTGCTGCTTCCGCAACTGCGCGCGCGGCGCCAAGGCGCTGGTGCGCTATGCGCAGGCGCGCTTGTATGCCGACGACCTGAAGGCGCGCCGCCCCGGAGAGCCCGCCGGTTCCTGACCGCCGCCTCCGGCACGCGACGTCATCGCGCTGGCTGCTGCGGCGGATAGTGGATGCCGTCGCCGGCCGGCACCGCGCCCGAGGTCATGCGGGCCGGCTCGACGCGACCCGCGCCCATCAGGTGCAGCACCTCGCGGCCGCCGAGGAGCAGGTAGTCCGCAACGATGCGGCGGTGGCAGCGCCACCACACCGCCTCGGCACACATGACGGCGCAGCGCCGCTCGGCGGCGATCTCGAGCAGGCGGTCGAGACCTCTGCGAAAGTCGGCCGACAAGGCATGGTCGGCATAGTTGTGGAAGCTGGCGTGGGTCCAGAACGCGTTGACCTCGGGCGGCACGGTCTTGGACTTGCCACGCAGGCCGCCGAGCTCCTCGATTCGCGTGCAGCCGATCCGATGGGGCCGCAGCCCGTCCTCGATCACTTCCGAATTGAACTGCGGGTTGCGGCGCGAGCGGGGGATGGTCCGGATGTCGACCACCTGCTGCACGTCGCCCGCACGCAGCAACTCGACGAAGGCCTCCAACGTGCGGTTCGAGTGGCCGACCGTGCAGACCGGCAGCGGCCTCATGCCAGCGCCTCCTCCACGGCGATCCGCAGCGCAGGCAGCACGTCGGCCTCGAACCACGGGTGCCGGCGCATCCAGAGAGTCGAGCGCCACGACGGGTGCGGCAGCGCGAAGGCCTCGGGAAGATGCGCGCGAAAATCGCGGACGCGGTCGGTCATGGCGCCGGGTCCCAAGGCCCAGCGCTGCGCATGGGTCCCGATCAGCAGGGTGAGCCGGATGGCGGGCATCTGCTCGAGCAGACGCGCCCGCCAGCGCCGCGCGCATTCCGGGCGGGGCGGCGCGTCGCCGCCGCTCCGGGCGCGCCCGGGATAGCACAATCCCATCGGCACGATGGCGATCCGCGCGGCGTCGTGGAACGTCTCGCAGCTCACGCCCATCCACGCGAGCAGCCGCTCGCCCGAGGGGTCGTCGAACGGCACGCCGGAGGCATGGACCTTCGTGCCTGGCGCCTGCCCGGCGACGAGGATGCGCGCCGTCGGCGAGACCTGGAACACCGGCCGCGGCCCGAACGGCAGGTCCGTACAGGACCGACAGGCGCGAACTTCCTCGATCAGCGCCTCGAAAGAATTCACGGGCAACACCTCGTCGACGTCCCTCTTCTTTGACGGCCGAGCGCATGCTTCATAAGATGCATATCCAGTAAATCTATAACGATCGACACATGAACATCGACCGCTTCAAGGAAAACCACGTCCAGATCCTCGACTCGATCGCCACGCTTCGCGGACTCGCGCACGCGGGAATCGTCGACAACGCCGAGCGGATCGCCGAGCGGATCATCGCGATGAGCGCCGTGATCAAGGTGCATCTGGCGGCGGAGGATCGCGCCATCTATCCGGCGATCGAGGCGAGCGCCGACGGCCGGCTCGCCGAGCTCGGGCGCCGGTTCCAGGCCGAGATGGTCAGCATCGCCGCCGACTACACGGCGTTTGCGCGCCAATGGAACACGGCCGGGCGGGTGCGCGCCGACCCCGAGGGTTTCCGGGCTCAGGCCAACGTGGTGTTGCGCGCCCTGCACGAGCGCATGCAGCGCGAAGATCGCGACTTCTATCCCGCGGTCGAAAGAAGCTAAATCACGCCGCTCCGGGGTCCCTCGGCGCAGCCGCCTTCAATGCGGCGCGTGGTCACGATGCAGCGCAGCTGAATCGCACGCTCGCCGGGCTCGAATGGGCGGTAGCTGGGCGGTAGCCGCTTTGCCCCTCCGAGGGACACCGCGCAGACAGAGGGACGCCGCTCGACGCCGTGCGTCGACGGCAGACTACGCAAAGAGCCTGCTGTAGCGGATCGCCAGTTCCATCAGCCGGTTGGCACCGTGAAGCCCCAGCTTTTCGGCGATGTGATCGCGGTGCGTCTGCACCGTACGGTGACTGATGCCGAGCTGCGCGGCGATCTCGCGGCTGGTCAGCGACCGGGACAGCAGGCTCATCACCCGTCGCTCGGTCGGCGACAGCGCCTGCAACCGATCCTCGATGGCGACCCCGGCGCCCACGAACCGGCCGCCCCGGGCCGGCCTTACCGATGCGCTGGCATAGAAGGTCTCAGGAGCGTGGCGGAGCGCTGCGCGGATCTCGCTGAGCGCGTCCTCCTTGGCGATGAAGCCTGCCGCCCCAAGCGAGCGAGCACGCGCCGCGAACGGCCACTCGGAGTACATCGAGAGCACGATCGAGCGCAGGCCCGGCATGCGCTCGTGCGCCCAGCGCAGGACCTCGTAGCCGTCGATTCCCGGCAGCGCGAGGTCGAGCAGCACGACATCCGGCGCGAGCGCCTCCAGCATCGTGAGGCACTCCGAACCGTTGCACGCTTCGCCGACGATCTCCACATCGGCTTCGCCGGACAGCGCCGTTCTCAGCCCGGTTCGGAACAGCGGGTGGTCATCGCAGATGAGCAGCCGGGTCGTCATGTCAATCCTGCCGGCTCAGTGCGGTGGCGCCCGACGGACATCCGCGTGGTATCCGGTATCGCCACCTCGAGTCGGGCGCCGCCCAGCGGGCCGGGCCCGATGCGCCATTCGCCGGCCAGGATCCGCGTCCGCTCGTCGATCGACGTCAACCCGAGTCCAGCCGACAGGTGCCGGCCATGGGCATCGCGACAGCCCACGCCATCGTCATCGATCGTCATCAGGATTCGGTTGCCACTGCGCTCGAAGCGCGCGACGCATCGCGACGCGCCTGCGTGTCGCAGCACGTTGTTGAAGCCTTCCTGGACGATTCGGTACAGGTGAAGCCCGGTCTCGCCGTCCGGCGGGGCGTCGGCGAAGTCGAATTCAGCGCTGCAGGCGACGGCGGTGTTCAGGTTCATGCCTTCCACCAGCGACTCGACCGCGCCCTGCCAGCCGAGATGATCGAGCATCGCCGGGTGCATGTTGCGCGAGATCCGCCTCAGGCTGTCGAGCACATGGCCGGCGTCGTCGAGCGCGCGACCGAGGGCTGCGTGCCCCGCGAAGCCCTGACCGAGGGCCGCGGTGCGCGACGCTCGCAGCGTGTTGATCAGCAGCAGGAGCCGCTGACCGACGCTGTCGTGCAGGTCCTGCGCGACACGCCGTCGCTCGGCGTCCTGCGCCCGCAAGATGCGTGCGCCGGCCTGCCGGCGCGCGGCCTGCAGCGCGGCATCGGCAGCTTCGCGCGCGGATTCGGCGCTGCGCACGCGGCTCGCGAGCACCAGCGAAAACAGCAAGGCCTCGAGCGCCAGGAAGATGCCGAGCGCATTGTCGGGCAGCAACGGCACGTCGACTTCGGTGATGCGGGGCAGCGCCGCGGACGCCACCCCGGGCAGCATCGCGAGCAGAAAGGGCACGCCGATCAGGCGCGCATTGCGGTCGCCGCGCAGCGCTTCTCGCAGCAGCACCACGGCGATCGTCGTCAGCGTCAGCGCCGACACCAGCAACAGCGCGTGGCGCCCCACGTGGTAGGGGCCCACCACGCCCGACAGCCAGGCGAGGATCACGAGCGGGACCGGGACTCGCAGCGTCTTCGTGGATGCCGGTGACGGGTCGCCACGCGCGAGGTAGCCGCCGATGAGTCCGAGTCCGCACAGGTTGGCCGCGGCCATCGCCAGGTTCATGATCTGGTCGCCCAGTGCGGCATGCCGTGACCAGACGTGGAGTGAGCCGTATCCGGTGAGGTACGCACTGATCACGGCCATCGACAGGATGGTGAGCGCGTTGAAGAGGAACACCCGGTCGCGGATCAGCGCCGACACCACGAGGTTGTAGGCGAAGAGGGCCGACACGAAGCCGAGCAGCAGCACATTGAACTCGCGCTGCCCGGCGACGAGCCGGCCGTGGACAGCGGGGTCGTGTCGGGTGAAGCGCAGCACCGCGAACGAAGGCTGTTCGATGCGCAGGTACACCGGGCCGGCGTCGGCGCTCGCCGGGATCGGCAGGGCCATCTCGTTGACGGGCAGCGTGCGCTCGTGCGGACGGAGGTGATCGCCGGTGAGCGAACGGCCCCAGCGGCCGGTCGCGCGATCGCGCCAGTAGAGCGTGGCGCGATCGACCACCGGCGCGATCACCAGCGTTGAACCGGCGAGCGGCGCGTCGAAGCGCAGCCACAGCGGTACCGTTGCGGGGCCGGTGGCAACCCTTCGCCGGGTGTCGACGGTGAAGCCGACGGCGGCCGCGCCGCAGCACACGTCTTCGATACCGGCCTGCGCATCGATCGAGCCCGCCACCCGGGGCTGCAAGAGCGCCGTCGCCTGCTCGCCAGCGATGCCGGGCTCAGCACGCGAGGCCGCGAGCGCGCAGACCACCGCGAGCACCACCGTCGCAGCCCGTGCCAGGCGACACGCAGCCCGCCCCGCGTGACGGCCGACGCCAACGGCCGCCCGTGCAGGCCGGAGTTGGGCGTCGGCGGGCATGCTCACGGGATCTCGTCGATCGGACCGTGAAGACAATCGTCGCGCCGGGCGCACGGCAGGTCAACCCCGCGGTGGCTGCCCGGTGCCGGCCTGCACCGGGCAGCCTGCTCGGCACCCCTTCAGTTCGAAGGGCATGCCAGCGTGTAGTTCCAGGCCGTTCCGCTGGTGGTTCCCGAACAGTTCGGCGCGACCTGCACCGTCACGAAGCTCGCCAGGCCCGAGTAAGGAACGAGCTGTGTCTTGCCGCCGCTGACGCACCCCGAATCGAAGATCGTCTTGCCGTCGTAGATCACGCGGATCTGATCCTTGATGGAGTACATCTCGTACGAAAGCGAGAAGCTGCCCGACGTGCGCCCGAGCGGTACGTTGCGTGTGTCGGCCGCGTCACCGCCCGCGTTCTGCACGGTGCTGCACTGGGCAAGCGGCGGCGGCTTCTCGATGTCCGCTGCGGCGACCAGCGTCGCCTGCACGCTCGCTGTCGCGCCGCCGGCTGCGCTCACATCCTGGTCGACGTCGCGCAGGCGCCCGGGAGCGAAGATCGCGGCCTCCCAGTTGCCGGCGGGCAGGTCTTCGCAACCGGCATCTTCGGTGGAACAGAAATAGACGCGACAGGTGCCGACCGAAGTCCCGCTCGCCACCGCAGCCGGCGCCGAGCGCTCGGGGTCGGGCGCATAGGGAACCGCCCCCCTGCTCTGCGGCGCGATCAGCGTGCGGCATTCCCGGGTGGTGAAGATCGCTTCGACGTTGCCCTTGATCTCGCCGAGCTGCTTGCGGATGTCGTTGAGGTCGAGGAGCGACGACGCGTCGTCGGGCAGGTAGGACGTGAACGCCGGTATCGTGAAGTTCTCGATCACGAAGGTCTTCGCGGTCTCGATGGCGGTCTGGATCTGCTGCAGCGTCCGGATGCCGCCGGCGTCTGTCTTCGCTCGCTGGTCCGCCACCGGCGCCGACATTCCCGAGTTCTGATAGGCCTGCCTCAGGGTGTCGACGAGTTCCCGATACTTCTCTTCGGTCACCTGCTTCAAGCGCTCCTGGTAGCCGCTCTTCTCGGCCGCGTAGATGCCCGTGATCGTCGCCACCGCCGCGAGCACGATGGGCAGCGGCACGAACTTGCGCGTTTCGAGATCCTTCGGCGTCGTCGGCCCGAGGCCGTACACCAGGCGGTGAACGTGATCCTCGCTGGCACGCAGGTTCTCCGTCGCCACGCGCAGCCGCTCCAGCAGCACGGGGTAGGTGTCGATCCAGTGTCGATCCCAATCGGCGAGGCGTCCGTCGACCAGCGCCTGCATCGCCGCCTTGTCGGCAGCGAGGATCTCCTCGACGGCCTTGCGGGTCGCGACGACCTGCTGGTACTGGAAGTCGATCGCGCTGGCGTTGTCGGTCGGTAGGGCGAGGGGTGTGGAGACGTCGTCGCCCCCGCCGCCGCCGCACGCGGCCAGCATCGCCGCGCCGATCGCCAGGGCCGCCCGACGGCGCGCCCACGACGAACCCCGACGCGAATCCGACGGGCATGCAGCCATGACGTCCTCCCGCTTGCCGGGTGCCCCCGGGCACCCGCCTCACGCCGGAATCCGGCACCACGACTCGATCGTAGCGACGGCGGCGGGGAGCGAACATCCGCACATGTTCGTATTCGATCGTATTCGAGCGGCATGATTTGCCGTACCCTGATGCAACGGCGCACCGTCACGCATGCACTGGAGACGCTTCATGATCGGCAACATCACCCCGAACATGCCCGAGAAGCTCGTCGCCTGGCTGCGACCCGGCGCGCCCGGCTTGTTGCTCACCAGCGGCGCCGACGGCTGGGCCACTTCCGCCTACACCTGGATCGTCGCGCTCGACGCAGACCGCGCGCGCTTTGCCGTGGACGAAGGCGGCTCGACCATGGTCAACCTCGAACGCGCCGGTCAGGCCACGCTGCAGGTGATCGGCCAGGGCGACATCAGCTTCATCGTGAAGGGCCGCGCACGCCGCCTCGAGGCGAAGCTCGACGCCGCGGCGCCCTACGTCATCCAGCTCTGGGAACTGGAGGTGGCCGGCGCGAAGGACCAGTCCTGGCCCGGCGTGGCGACCAGCGCTCTCACTTACGTCTGGCCGGCCGAGCAGCGCGAGGCGATGCTGGAGATGGAGCGATCGGTGTACGCGGAAATGCGAAAGGCGAGATAGACCGCTCGACGCATCTATTTGCGCACGCGGGCTTCGCCGAGAACGCCGAGCGGATCGCAGAACTCATCGTCTCGATGAGCGCCGCGATCAAGGTGCATCTGGCAGCCGAGGATCGCACGGTCTACCCGGCGATCGAGGCCTGTGCCGACGGTCGGCTTGCCGAGCTCGGGCGCCGGTTCCAGGCCGCTTGCGCGCCCTGACCGTGAACGCCCTCAGCGCCGCGAGGCGTCGGCCGTCGGGTCGGCCGAGGTGCCGGCCGAATCGGCCCCGGCATTGCGGTCCGGCGCAGCGGCCGGCGGGGCGTCGGGCTTGAGGGGCGGCTCCGGCGAGTCGCCGCGGCGCGCCATGTCCACGCGGTCGACGTCGGTGCGCAAGCGCGGCAGGAACTGCGGGTACTCGCGCTGCACGAAATCGACCAGACCTTCGCGCAGCTTGCAGCGCAGATCCCAGCCACGGCCGGAATCGGGCGTGGTCACGATGCAGCGCAGCTGGATCGCACGCTCGCTCGTCTCCACCACCTGCAGCTTGCACAGTTCGCCGTCCCATTCGGGCGAGGCCTCGCAGATGCGGCGCGCCTCGGCACGCAGCGGCTCGATCGGCATGCCGTAGTCCACCCAGACGAAGACGGAGCCGATGACGGTAGAGCTGCTGCGCGTCCAGTTCTGGAACGGATGCTCGATGAACCACTGCAGCGGAACGATGAGTCGGCGCAGGTCCCAGATGCGCAGCACGACGTAGGTGCCCGTGATCTCCTCGACGCGGCCCCATTCGCCCTCGACGACGAGCACGTCGTCGATGCGGATGGGCTGGGCGAGCGCGATCTGCAGTCCGGCGATCAGGTTGCCCAGCACCGGCCGCGCGGCAATGCCGGCCACCAGGCCGGCGACGCCCGCCGACGCCAGCAGGCTTGCGCCGACCTGACGCACGCCAGGGAAGGTCATCAGTGCCACCGACACGCCGATGACGAGAATCAGCCCCATCAGGGTGCGTGCGAGCACCTGCGCCTGCGTCTGCACCCGACGCGCGTGCAGGTTGTCGGCGACGTCCAGCGAATGACGCGACAGCACGCCGTCGGCCACGCCGCTCACCGCACTCATCAGCAGCCACGTGACGGCGGCGATGAACAGCACGCCATTGACGTGGCGCACCGAGTCGATCGCGGGCAGCGAGTCGCCGCTCGCCTGCCACAGCAACTGCAGGCCGAACAGCGGCAGTACCAGGCGCGCCGGACGGCGGATGGCCAGCGCCACGTGATGCAGCACGGGCATCGGCCGCGTGACGCGCAACAGCACCGCCGTGCCGATGCGATGCACCAGCGCGGTGATCAGGATCACCGCCAGCGCGCCGAGCATGACGCCGATCCAGGGGTGGTCGGAGAAGAGGGTCGACAAGCGCAGATCGGATGAACGCATGTCCGGGTGTCGGCCTTGGCCGCTCACTCCCACTCGATTGTCAACACGGGCTTTGCTGCCCAGGTGCGTCGAGGCAGACCAACGCATCGAGCCCACTCGGGACCGACGTCGATACCGTCAAACCGACCTGCCTTCGAGGCGGCGAAGTGTTCGTTTCATCCGGGTCCATAGGGGCCCATCGTACTTGCCCGCCTTGTTGAGGGAGGTTACCGCGCGATTGCCGCAGTCTTGGCGCTTCTAGACCCGACCGGACAGCCGGTCGCTCGCTATGGCTTGACGGTATCGACGGCCGCACTCACCTGTCGCCGGTCGGTATCGGTTGCGCGCCGCTCCCCGGGGAATGACGGTATCGGCGCGATGCCTACTGGCTCGCCAACCGGCGGCAAGGTCAGGCACCCACGAGCTGGCGCAGCGTGGCCATCGGCAGCAAGAGCTGTCGCTCGTTGTCGGCGAACGGAATGAAGCCGTACTTGCGGTAGAAACGGGAAGCCGCATCGTCACGAGCATCGACGATCATGGCGTGGACTGCCAGCGTCTGGCTTGCCAGCAGCACTCGATGCAGCGCATCCATGAGCAGGAAGGCGCCCAGCCCCCTGCCCTGCATACCCTCGGCAACCGCCAGCCGCCCGAGCAATGCGGCTGGTACCGGATAGTGAGGCAGACGTTTGGCTTGAGCGGACGGCAGCTTCTCGCGCTTGAAACTCGACGCGCCCAGACTGTAGAAGCCGCAGACGGCCGGTGATCCTTGCGGCACGGCGACGAAGACGCGCGCCACGTCGCGCCGCACGTCCTGCGAAGCCAGTTCGCGGATGTAGCGGTCCAGCTCGGGCGCGCCACTCGCGAAGCCGGCACGATCATGCGCCTTGTCCAGCGGCTCGACGCGCCACGGCGCGCCCACTCGCGTCACCGAGTCGCCTTCTGGTACTTCGCGAAGGCCTTGCGTAGTGCCGCGTTGGGCGGCGGCGGGTTGGTCAGGGCATCGAAGAAGATCGTCCAGTCCGCGCCCGACAGGCTCACGACCTCGTTCTCCCGGATGACCTTCTCGGCCTCCTCCAACGCGCTCGCCAAGACGAACTGGCTCACGGTCTTGCGGCGGTAGCTGGCGGCGCGCTGGAGCACGCCCTTCGACACGACGTCCAGGCGCACCTGAAGGCGGTCATCCTTGGTCTCGGCAGTCTTGGTCATGGTCAGTCTCCGATGCGGCTTCCTTCATTGTAATCACAAAAGGAGTACATCAGTCTGGGATCTCCGTATTGCGGCCGGCGAGGATGGGTGGCTCCAAGACCTGAAGTTGAGACCGCGTGAGACGCCAACTTGCTGTCAGGGCTCGCGTTTCGGTAGGCGAGCCGGACTACATGCGACGCTACGTTATTCCCACTCGATCGTCGCCGGCGGCTTGCTCGACACGTCGTAGGTGACGCGATTGATGCCGCGCACCTCGTTGATGATGCGCGTCGACACCTTCTTGAGCAGCGCATACGGCAGCTCGGCCCAGTCGGCCGTCATGAAGTCGCTCGTCTGCACGGCGCGCAGCGCGACGACGTGGTCGTAGGTGCGGCCGTCGCCCATCACGCCGACGCTCTTGACCGGCAGGAACACGGCGAAGGCCTGGCTGGTCAGCTCGTACCAGGTCTTGCCGGTGGCCTCGTCCTTCGTGTTGCGCAGCTCGTCGATGAAGATGGCGTCGGCGCGGCGCAGCAGGTCGGCGTAGTCGCGCTTCACCTCGCCGAGGATGCGCACGCCCAGCCCGGGGCCCGGGAACGGATGGCGATAGACCATCTCTGCCGGCAGGCCGAGCGCGACGCCGAGTTCGCGCACCTCGTCCTTGAACAGCTCGCGCAGAGGCTCGAGCAGTTTCAAACCCAGCGTCTCGGGCAGGCCGCCGACGTTGTGGTGGCTCTTGATCGTCGTCGCCTTCTTCGTCTTGGCGCCGCCGGACTCGATCACGTCGGGGTAGATCGTGCCCTGCGCCAGCCACTTGGCGTTCGCGAGTTTCTTCGCCTCGCGCTGGAACACCTCGACGAACTCGCGGCCGATGATCTTGCGCTTGGCCTCGGGATCGGCCACGCCTTTCAGCTCTCCGAGGAACTGCTCGCTGGCATCGACGTGCAGCACCTTGGCGTGCAGGCGGCCGACGAACATGTCCATCACCATCTGGCCTTCGTCCAGCCGCAGCAGGCCGTGGTCGACGAAGACGCAGGTCAGCTGGTTGCCGATCGCACGGTGGATCAGCGCGGCGGCGACGCTGGAGTCGACGCCGCCCGAGAGGCCGAGGATGACTTCCTCGCCGCCGACCTGCTCGCGGATGCGCGCGACGGCCTCGTCGATGTAGTTGCCCATCACCCAGTCGGGCCGCGCCTTCGCGATGTCGAGCACGAAGCGGTTGAGCAGCTCGCGGCCCTTGACGGTGTGCGTCACCTCGGGGTGGAACTGCACGCCGTAGTAGCCGCGCGCCTCGTCGGCCATGCCGGCGATCGGGCAGCTCGGCGTCGAGGCCATCAGCTTGAAGCCCGGCGGCAGCGCCGTGACCTTGTCGCCGTGGCTCATCCACACCTTGAGCATGCCGTGGCCCTCGGGCGTCTTGAAGTCCTCGACGCCCTTGAGCAGCTCGGTGTGGCCGTGCGCGCGCACCTCGGCGTAGCCGAATTCGCGCTGCGTGCTCGGCTCGACCTGGCCGCCCTGCTGCACCGCCATCGTGAACATGCCGTAGCAGATGCCGAGCACCGGCACGCCGAGATCCCACACGGCCTGCGGCGCGCGCAGCTCGTGCTCCTCGTAGGTGGAGGCGTGGCTGCCGGAGAGGATGATGCCCTTCGGGGCGAACTCGCGGATGAAGGCGTCGCCGACGTCGTTGGGATGGATCTCGCAATAGACGTGCGCCTCGCGCACGCGGCGCGCGATGAGCTGCGTGACCTGCGATCCGAAGTCGAGGATGAGGATCTTGTCGTGCATGGTGTTCATCCGGTCGTCGGCCCGCCGGTGGCGGGCGCCACGTGCAGCGCGGCACGGCGGCGCGCGCGGAAGTGGCTCCAGGCCAGCGCCAGCGCGGCCGCCTGCAGCGCGGCGCAGAAGTAGAACGGCGCGCCGATGCGCCAGTCGCCCGGCGGCAGGTGCGACACGGCGCCGAGCAGCGGCGCGCCGAACAGCGGCGCGACGACGGCCATCAGCGAATTGAGCGAACCGACGGCGCCCATCGCCTCGCCCTGGCGGCGCGCGTCGGCAGCCGAGGACACGATGCTCTGGATCGCCGCCGTGACGGTGAAGCCGAGCGCGTTGGCGGCGATCACGGCATAGAGCATCCAGCCCTCGCTCGCCGCACCCCAGCCGACAAAGGCCAGCGTCGACGACACCAGCCCGGCGACGGCCAGGCGCTGCGGGCTCCAGCGGCGCAGCAGCCGGCCCATCAGCACGCCCTGCACCAGCGCCGACATCACGCCGACGGCGAACAGCGACCAGCCGTTCTCGCGCGGGCCCCAGCCGAACTTGAACGTCGTGTAGAGCACCCACGTCGTGTAGAGGACGAACTGCGCCAGCCCGGCGAGCGCGATCACGGCGACCAGTCGGCCGACGCCGTCGAGCGCGGCGAGGCGGCGCAGCGTCGAGACCGGGTTGACGCGCCGCCATTCGATGGCGCGTCGGCGGTCGGCAGGCAGCGATTCGGGCAGCACGAACACGCCGTAGGCCACGTTGAGCAAGGCCAGCGCTCCGGCGACCCAGAACGGCAGCCGCACGTCGACGGCGCCGAGCACGCCGCCGGTGGCCGGCCCGAGGATGAAGCCGATGCCGAACATCGCGCCCAGCAGGCCGAAACGGCGAGCGCGCTCGTCGGGCGGCGTGATGTCGGCGACGTAGGCGTTGGCGACGGCCACGTTGGCCTGCAGCGCGCCGCTGAACAGACGCACGACGATCAGCACCCACAGCGACGTCGCCAGCGCCGTGACGACGAACGACACCGCCAGCCCGGCGAAGCCGAGCAGCAGGACGACGCGCCGGCCATGCCGGTCCGACAGCGCGCCGAGCAGCGGCGCGCCGAAGAAGTTGGCGAGGCTGAAGGCGAACGTGACGACGCCGTACCACAGCGCCTGGTCGGCCTGCGAACCGGTGAAGGTGCCGACGAGGGCCGGCAGCACGGGGATGATCAGGCCGATCGACATCATGTCGATCAGCACGGCGATCATGATGAACGGCATCGCCGCAGCGCGCCGGCCGGGCACTGCGTTTGGCTCGGGGGCGGTCACGCGCGTCGTCACTCGGAGCGGTAGTTCGGCGCTTCCTTCGTGATCTGCACGTCGTGGACGTGGCTCTCGCGGATGCCGGCCGAGGTGATCTCGACGAACTCGGCACGCGTGCGCATCTGCTCGATGTCGCCGCAGCCGCAGTAGCCCATCGCCGCACGCAGCCCGCCCGCCATCTGGAACACGATCGAAACCAGCGAGCCCTTGTACGGGACGCGCCCCTCGATGCCCTCGGGCACGAGCTTGTCGGCGTTCGGGTTGGCGCCGCCCTCGTCCTGGAAATAGCGGTCGGCGCTGCCCTGCTGCATCGCGCCGAGCGAACCCATGCCGCGATAGCTCTTGTAGCTGCGACCCTGGTACAGCACGATCTCGCCCGGCGCCTCTTCGGTGCCTGCGAACATCGAGCCCATCATCACGCTGCCCGCGCCAGCGGCGATCGCCTTGGCGATGTCGCCCGAGTAGCGGATGCCGCCGTCGGCGATCAGCGGCACGCCGCTGCCGGCGAGCGCCTTGGCGACGTTGTCGATCGCCGTGATCTGCGGCACGCCGACACCCGCGACGATGCGCGTCGTACAGATCGAGCCCGGGCCGATGCCGACCTTGACGGCGTCGGCGCCGGCCTCGACGAGCGCCAGCGCCGCCGCGCCGGTGGCGATGTTGCCGCCGACCACGTCGACATGCGGATAGTTCTTCTTGACCCAGCGCACCCGCTCGATCACGCCGGCCGAGTGGCCGTGCGCCGTGTCGACGACGACGGCGTCGACACCGGCCCTGGCCAGCGCGTCGACGCGCTCCTCGGTGCCCTCGCCGACGCCGACGGCGGCGCCGACGCGCAGCTTGCCTTGAGCGTCGCGCGCGGCGTTCGGGAAGTTGGTCTGCTTCGTGATGTCCTTGACCGTCATCAGGCCGCGCAGTTCGAAGTCGTCGTTGACGACGAGCACGCGCTCGAGGCGGTGGCGGTGCATCAGCGCCTTGCCTTCGGCGAGCGACGCGCGCTCGCGCACCGTGACGAGTCGCTCCCTGGGCGTCATGATGTCGCGCACGGGTGCATCGAGCCGCGTCTCGAAACGCACGTCGCGGTTGGTCACGATGCCGACCACCTTCTTGCCGTCGAGCACCGGAAAGCCCGAGACGCCGTGCTGCTTCGACAGCTCGATCACTTCGCGCACCGTCACGTCGGGCGCGATCGTGATCGGGTCGCGCAGCACGCCGGATTCGTAGCGCTTGACGCGCGCCACCTCGGCGGCCTGCTGGCGCGGCGTCATGTTCTTGTGCACGATACCGATGCCGCCTTCTTGCGCGATCGTGATCGCCAGGCGCGCCTCGGTCACGGTGTCCATCGCCGCCGAGACCAGCGGCAGGTTCAGGCGGATGTTGCGGGAGAACGAGGTTGCGAGCGAGGTGTCGCGCGGCAACACCTGCGAGAACGCCGGCACCAGCAACACGTCGTCGAAGGTGAGCGCTTTGCCGAGAAGGCGCATGGGGAAGGCTCCGGTCGCAAAAGCGGATTATACGGAGCGAGGCATATCTCACGCCCGGTCACGCGGCATGCCGCGCCGTGCCGGGTGACGCTCGCAGAGCCCGCCGCTACACTGCGCCCATGATGCAAAAGGTGCCGGCTCCCTTCTTTTCGACGCGCCCGTGGCTCGTGGCGCTGTCGGTCGCGATCGGCGGCCTCGTCTTCAGCCCGCTGGCGCAGGCGCAGTGGAAATGGCGTGATGCGAACGGCCGCGTGACGATCAGCGACACGCCGCCGCCTTCGGGCATCCCCGACAAGGACGTGCTTCAGCGGCCGATGCCACGCCGCGCGCCCGTTGCCGCCGCCGCGGCGTCGGCCGCCGCTTCGGCGGCGCCCGCGGCCAAGCCGGTGTCGACGCTCGAGACCGAGGTCGAGGCGCGCAAGCGCAAGGCCGAGGAGGAGCAGAAGGCCAAGGAGCGCACCCTCGAAGCCGAGAACGCCGCCAAGCGCGCCGACAACTGCGCGCGCGCCAAGGCGCACCTGCGCGCCCTCGAAGACGGCCTGCGCCTGGCGCGCGTCAACGAGAAGGGCGAGCGCGAGATCCTCGACGACAAGGGCCGCGCCGCCGAAACGCAGCGCGCGCGCGCCGTCATCGCGTCGGACTGCAAGTAACGCCGGCGCGCCGGCCCTGCCCGGGCGGCGACGCGCTACGCGCGCTGGCGACGCTGGCGCAGGCGCCGCGCCTGCTTCGGATCGACGACGAGCGGCCGGTGGATCTCGACGCGGTCGCCGTCGTGCACGGCGTCGTCGAGCGTGCGCCGCCGGCCCCACACGCTCACCATGAGTGGCGCCGCGATCGAGTGGCGCAGGGCGAGGCCGCTCGCGTCGACGGCATCGCGCACCTTGGCGCCGGCCGGCAGTTGCAGCGCGACGACGTCGACGACGCGCGCGCTCGGACTGTAGGCCACTTCGACCTGCAGCATCGCCGGAGCCGCGACCTCAGCGCCGGCCATGGACCTGCTCGGCGCGCTTGACGAAGGAGTCGACCAGCGTGTTGGCGATGCGGTCGAACACCGGGCTGACGACGACTTCGAGCGCATGGCTCGCGAAGGCGTAGCGCAGTTCGAACTCGATGCGGCAGGCTTCGCCGAGATTGCCGCCGGGCAGCGTCAGCGGCACGAAGACCCACGAGCCGTCGAGCAGCGAGAATGGGCCGTCGACGAGCGTCAGCCGCACGGCGCGGTCGGGCTCGTGATCGTTGCGCGTCGTGAACGCGTGGCGCACGCCGGCGAAGTGCAGCCCGAGGCGCGCCGTGATGCCGCCTTCATGCACCTCGATCGTCTCGGCGGTCTCGCACCACGGCAGGAACTGCGGATACGAAGCCACGTCGGTCACCAGCCCGTACATCTCGCGCGGCGAGTACCAGAGCAGGACGGACTTCTTCACGTGCTTCATACAATGCGCGAGTCTAAGGGGCGTGTCGCCTCGCAACGGGTCCGCATGTCCATCGCCGAGAATCGCCGCGCGCGGTTCGACTATCACATCGAAGAGCGCTACGAAGCCGGCATCGTGCTGCAGGGCTGGGAGATCAAGGCCGTGCGCGCCGGCCAGGTCCGGCTCACCGAGGGCTACGTCGTCGTGCGGGGCGGCGAGCTGTTCCTGATCGGCTGCCGCATCGATCCGCTGCGCAGCGCCAGCACACACGTCCACCCCGAGCCCGACCGCACGCGCAAGCTGCTGATGCACAAGGACGAGATCCGCCGCCTGATCGGCAAGGTCGAGCAGAAGGGCTTCACGCTCGTGCCGCTAGACCTGCACTACAAGGGCGGGCGCGTCAAGGCCGAGATCGCGCTCGCCAAGGGCAAGGCGCAGCACGACAAGCGCGAGACGGAAAAGAAGCGCGATTGGGAGCGCGAGAAAGGCCGCCTGATGCGGCAGAAAGTGTCATCGTCAAGCTCGAAGGGCTGACAGCGCCTGCTCCAGGTCGGCGATCAGATCGTCCGTGCCTTCGAGGCCGATCGCGAGGCGCACCAGCACGCCCTTGACGGCCGAGGCCGTCGAGCGCATCGAGCTCGTCTGGTACGGCACGGCCAGACTCATCGGGCCGCCCCACGAATAGCCGATGCGGAACAGCCGCAGTGCATCGACGAAGGCGTCGACCTGCGCCGCCGCGAAGCGCGCATCGAAGACGACGGAGAACAGGCCCGCGGCGGCGCGGCAGTGCGAGCGCCAGTGCGCGTGACCCGGCGCGCCGGGCAGCGCCGGGTGCAGCACGCGCGCCACTTCGGGCCGCGCCGCGAGCCACTCGGCGATGCGGCGCGCGCTCGCGTCGTGCGCCGCATAGCGCAGGGGCAGCGACGCCAGCGAGCGCAGCACGAGTTCGACGTCGTTGGCGCCGACGCCGAGGCCGAGCCGCATGTGCGTCATCTTCAGCTCGAGGTGCAGCGCCTCGTCGCGTGTCGTCACCGAGCCCATCAGCACGTCGCCGCCGCCCGACGGGTACTTGGTCAACGCCTGCATCGCGATGTCGACGCCGACGCCTTCGCCGAGGTCGAACGGATCGAAGGCGAGGCCGGCGCCCCAGGTGTCGTCGAGCGCGACGACGGCGCCGCGCGACTTCGCGGCGCGCACCAGCGCGCGCAGATCGGGGAACTCCATCGTCACCGAACCGGCCGCCTCGACCCATATCAGCTTCGTCGCCGGGCCGAACATCGCGGCCAGCGCGTCGGCATCCATCGGGTCGTAGACGCGGTGCGCGATGCCCCAGCGCGCCAGCTCGTTGCGCGCCAGCTCCTTGTTCGGGCCGTAGGCGTTGTCGGGAATCAGCACTTCGTCGCCCTGCTTCAGCAGCGCGAAGTCGACCAGCGCGATTGCCGCCAGCCCGCTCGGCGCGAGCAGGCATTGCAGGCCGCCTTCGAGCGTGGCGAGCCGCTCCTCGAGCGTGAACGTCGTCGGCGTGCCGTGCAGGCCGTAGGTGTAGCCCGTCTTGTGGCGCCAGTCGCGCGCGCGCAGCGCGGCGACGTTCGCGAAGACGACGGTCGAGGCCTTGTGCACGCCGACCTGCGGCGCCTCGAAGCCCGCCGGCGGCCGGTAGGCGTGGTGGATCAGCGCCGTCGCCGGATCGCCGGGCTTCTTCGCCGTCGTCACACCGGCTCCCCGACGAGATCGTGGCCCTCGGCGGCGACGATGCGCGCGCGCGTGAACTCGCCGACCTTCAGCGTCCTCGAGGCCTTGGCTGGGGGGCGCAGCAGCACGCGGCCGTCGATCTCGGGTGCGTCGGCATAGCTGCGGCCGACGCCGCCCCTGCGGCCGAGTGCCGGCGCGCTGTCGACGAGCACCTGCATCG
The DNA here is from genome assembly GCA_048500255.1 of Burkholderiaceae bacterium. Lineage (GTDB taxonomy): Bacteria > Pseudomonadota > Gammaproteobacteria > Burkholderiales > Burkholderiaceae_C > JAMHWF01. The sequence continues at coordinate 250,406 of JASNYH010000001.1, forward strand.
TCGCCCCGACGCGCCGCTGCAGCTTCGCCGCCGACACCGCCTCGGCCTCCGCCATGAAGCGCGCGCGGCGTTCCTCGCGCTCGGCATCCGGCAGCGCGCCGGGCAGTTCGTTGGCCGCCGCCCCCTGCACCGGGCTGTACGCGAAGCAGCCGGCGCGGTCGATCTGCGCCTCGCGCACGAAGTCGAGCAGCGCCTCGAACTCGGCCTCCGTCTCGCCCGGAAAGCCGGCGATGAAGGTGCTGCGCACGACCAGCTCGGGGCACAGCTCGCGCCAGCGCTGCAGCCGCTCGAGGTTGCGCTCGCCGCTCGCGGGCCGCTTCATGCGGCGCAGCACGTCGGGATGCGCATGCTGGAACGGCACGTCGAGGTACGGCAGCACCAGGCCCTCGGCCATCAGCGGCAGCACGTCGTCGACGTGCGGATAGGGGTAGACGTAGTGCAACCGCACCCAGGCGCCGTGCGGGCGCGCCAGCTCGCCGAGCTGCTGCGCAAGGTCGACGAGCCGCGTCTTGACCGGCCGGCCGTTCCAGAAGCCGGTGCGGTACTTGACGTCGACGCCGTAGGCGCTCGTGTCCTGGCTGACGACGAGCAGTTCCTTCACGCCGGCGTCAAACAGCCGCGCCGCCTCGCCGAGCACGTCGCCGACCGGGCGCGAGACAAGGTCGCCGCGCAGGCTCGGGATGATGCAGAAAGTGCAGCGGTGGTTGCAGCCCTCGCTGATCTTCAGGTAGGCGTAGTGCCGCGGCGTGAGCTTCACGCCCTGCGGCGGCACGAGGTCGGTGAACGGGTCGTGCGGCCTGGGCACGTGGCGGTGCACCGCGTCCATCACTTCGGCCGTGGCGTGCGGGCCGGTGACGGCGAGCACCTTCGGATGCACCTGGCTGACGAGGTTGCCGCCGCCCTCGCCCGCCTTGGCGCCGAGGCAGCCGGTGACGATGACGCGCCCGTTCGCCGACAAGGCCTCGCCGATCGTGTCGAGACTTTCCTTGACGGCATCGTCGATGAACCCGCAGGTGTTGACGATGACGAGGTCGGCACCGTCGAAGGTCTTCGAGGTGGCATAACCCTCGGCCGACAGCTGCGTGAGGATCAGTTCGGAATCGGTCAGAGCCTTCGGGCAACCCAAAGAAACGAACGCAACGGTCGGAATGCTCGTAGCGTCGGCAGAAAAAGTGACTGGAGCCATGCCGGCAATTGTCGGTCATCGACCCGAGCACGCCGCGAGGCTCACACTCCTTGCTTCGACCGGATCAAGTTCAAGGCCCTTGCGGCGAAGTAGCCGCTGAGCAGACCATAGACGGCGGAAAGGCCGACGACGAACAGAGTCGTGGAGATGACAGCCGCGTTCAATGCGTTCATGACGGCGTAGGCGTACTTTGCGAAGAAGATGGCCATGATCACGCCAAGCGGCACCCAGCTGCCGGGAACGAAGAACCTCTTTGCGGTCGCGTCGTACCTGACTCTCGCGTCGCGAAACAGCGCATGCCCCACAAGTGACGCGACAGCCAGACCAATCGCCCACGAGGCCAAGGGCACCGGCGCAGGGCCGAAGCTGGAGTGAACACCGGCAAGCGACAAGGCAATCATGCCGGCGGGAAGCAGCAGCGCAGGAATCCTGCCGACGGATCGCGTTCGCGTTTGCAGGAGACCGAACACGATCAAGGCGACGAAGAGCACGAACACCCACGGCGGCGTGCGGGACAGGATCTGACCGATCAATGGGTTCTCCAGTCTCGTTCGAGATGAGGAGCCGACGCCGAGGCGCTCAGCCCGCGCGGGTGCTGCCTGATCGCGTGCCCGTTCGGGGCGCGAGTCGCCGCTGCCGATTCTCCAGCGCTCCGGCGGCAGCGGCCTTCAGCAGTCGCTGGAACGACGGGCAGGCGGCATGGCTTGGCGCAGGGCAGGCCGCCGCATGTCGCAACCCTTCGATCATCGCCTTGAGGCGCTTGACCATGCGCTCGAGCTCATCGGCCTTCGCCGATAGCATCGCGCGGTCGATGTCCGGCTCGCCGCCCGGGGAGAACCAGGGTGCCGAGTTCTTCGAGACCCGATGGCGCTAGATTCGAACCGATGCGAGCGTCGAGTCCGGGCATCGGCGGGGCTTCGTCGATCGCGCTTGGCTCAGCGCTTGGTGCCGGCAAAGCCCGTCAGGCCGGGCATCAGCGTCTCGGCCTGCTTGGCCATCTGCTCCTGCATCTGCACGAACAGGTTCTTCGACTGCTCGAGGTAGTTGCCCATCAGCCCCTGCATCATCGGCGCCTGGCCGCTGAGGAACTGTGACCACAGCTCGGGGTTCATCGTCTTCGGGTCGGCCATCTGCTCGCCCAGGCGCTTCTGAAGGTCGGCGAAGGCCTGGATGTTCTTCTCGAGGTACGAGCCCATGAAGCCCTGCATCGCATGGCCGTAGAAGCGGATGATCTGCGACAGCATCTGCGTGGAGAACATCGGCACGCCGCCGCTCTCCTCCTCGAGGATGATCTGCAGCAGGATCGAGCGAGTCAGGTCCTCGCCGGTCTTTGCGTCGCGCACCTCGAACGCCGTGCCGTCGAGCACCATCCGCTTGACGTCGGCCAGCGTGATGTAGCACGACAGCGTGGTGTCGTAGAGGCGGCGGTTGGGGTACTTCTTCAGCACGCGCGGGCCGCCGCTCGGGGCGGCGTGCGTTCCGGTCTTGGCGGCGCGGCGGGCGGTGGGCATGGAATGGAATCCTTGGGGGCAAGCGCCGGACGATTCTAGGAGCGCCCCTCCGTGCAGCCCGAAGGGTTTTCCCGTCCGGGGTGAACCCGAGCCGTCACATTTTCTTGAGCATCCTCAAGGCATCGATCAGCCGTTCGACGTCCGCCTCGTCGTGCGCCGCCGACAGCGAGATGCGCAGCCGCGCCCGCCCGACCGGCACCGTCGGCGGGCGGATCGCCGGCACCCACAGACCGCGCTGCCACAACCGCTGCATCGCCACCAGCGCGCTCGCGTTGTCGCCGAGCACCAGCGGCTGGATCGGCGTCGTAGACGGCAGCAGTTCGCCGGGCCCTGTTTGCAGCGCGGCGCGCAGCGCGGCGACGTGGCACGCCAGCCGGGCGCGCCGCCATTCGTCGCGCTCGACGACGCGCAGCGCCGCGCGCGCCGCCTCGGCGACAGCGGGCGGCATCGCCGTGCCGAAGACGTAACTGCGCGCGCGCTGCAGAAGCCATTCGACGAGCACGCCATCGCCGGCGACGAAGGCGCCCGCGCCGCCGGCGGCCTTGCTCAGCGTCGCCAGATAGAGCAGCCGCGGCGAACGCAGGCCGACCGCGCAGCCGCGACCCTGGGCGCCCAGCACGCCGAAGCCGTGCGCGTCGTCGACGAGCAGCAAGGCATCGTGGCGCTCGGCGAGCGCGAGCAGCGCTGTCACGTCGGCGACATCGCCGTCCATGCTGAACACGCCGTCGCTGACGACGAGCTTGCGCTCGGCGCGCGACGCCGCGAGCAGCGCGTCGAGCGCGTCGAGGTCGCGGTGCGGATAGACGTGCACCTCGGCGCGCGACAGACGCGCGCCGTCGATCAGGCTGGCGTGGTTGAGCGCGTCGCTGAAAACGGCGTCGCCGTGGCCGACGAGCGCGGCGACGACGCCGACGTTGGCGGTGAACCCGGCCGCAAACACCAACGCGCGGGGTCGGCCGACGAAGGCGGCGAGCTCGCGCTCCAACGCCTCCTGCGGCGCCGTGTGGCCGCACACCAGCGGCGACGCCGTCGCGCCGGTGCCCCACTCGGCGACGGCCCGTCGTGCCGCCTCGATCGCCTCGGGGTGCTGTGCCAGGCCGAGGTAGTCGTTGCCGCAGAAGGCGAGCAGTCCGCGACCGTCGACGACGACCCGCACGCCGCGCACCGCCTCGACGACGCGGCGCGTGCGCGCAAGCTGCTGCGATGCCAGCGCCTCGAGCCCGGCGGCATAGCGCTCGACGATCGTCATGCGTGCTCCAGCGCGTCGAGGTCGAGGCAGGCCGCCGCGCGCCTCGCATCGGGCGGCGCGAGCCACGGCACGTCGCCGACGCACGGCGCCGGCAGGCGCGCGCGCAGCAGCTCGACGTTGGCGGCCTGCTCGGGCATGTCCGCATCGATGCGGCTGGCGACCCAGCCGGCGAGCTTCAGCCCGTGGCGCTCGATGCTCTCGGCCGTCAGCAGCGCGTGGTTGAGGCAGCCCAGCCGCAGGCCCACGACGAGGATCATGGGCAGGCCCAGCGCGACCGCCAGATCGGCGCCGTCGAGCGTCGTACTCAGCGGCACGCGAAAGCCGCCCGCGCCTTCGACGACGACGGCGTCGGCCTGCGCACGCAGCGCGGCGCAGGCGCGCGCGATCGTCGCGATGTCGATCGTGCGCCCGGCGCGCGCCGCGGCGATGTGCGGCGACACCGGGTCGGGCAGCAACACGGGGTTGTCGAGCGATGCGTCGACAGCGATCGTGCTCGCCGCGCGCAGCGCCTGCACGTCGTCGTTGGCCCAGCGGCCGTCGGCATCGCGCTCGGCGCCCGCCGCCACCGGCTTCATGCCGACGACGCGCGCATGGCGCGCCGCCAGCGCGTGCAGCAGCGCGGCGCCGACCAGCGTCTTGCCGACGCCGGTGTCGGTCCCCGTCACGAACCACGCGTGCCCCATCACAGCGTCGCCTCCAGCGCGCCGAGCGCGCCGTCGACGAGGTGACGCATCGCGGCCTCGTCGAACACGTAGGGTGGCATGAAGTAGAGCGTGCGGCCGATCGGGCGCAGCAACAGGCCGCGCGCGAGCGCGGCGCGGTGGTAGCGCGCGGCGAAGCGCGGATCGTCGCTCGCCGCATCCCAGGCCCAGATCATGCCGGTGCGGCGCGCGTTGGCCAGTCGCGGGTGCGCGTCGAGCGGCGCACACAGCTCGCTCAGGCGCGCCGCCGTCGCACGGTTGCGCGCCAGCGCCGCGTCATCGAGCAGCTCGAGCGTCGCCAGCGCGGCGCGGCAGGCCAGCGGGTTGCCGGTGTAGGAATGCGAGTGCAGAAAGCCGCGCGACGCGTCGTCGTCGTAGAACGCGGCATACACGGCGTCGGTCGTCAGCACGGCAGACAGGGGCAGGTAGCCGCCCGTCAACCCCTTCGACAGGCAGACGAAATCGGGCCGGATGCCTGCCTGCTCGCACGCGAAGCGCGTGCCGGTGCGGCCGAACCCGACCGCGATCTCGTCGGCGATCAGGTGCACGCGCCAGCGGTCGCACAGCTCGCGCGCGCGCCGCAGGTAGTGCGCGTCGTGCATCGCCATGCCGGCGGCGCACTGCACCAGCGGCTCGACGATCAGCGCCGCCGTCGTCGCATGGTGCTCGGCGAGCCAGGCGTCGAGTGCGACGGCGCAGCGCTCGGCGTACGCGGCGGCGCTCTCGCCCGGCGCGGCGCCGCGCGCGTCGGGGCTCGGCACGGTGGCCGACAGCCGCAGCAGCGGGCCGTAGGCGTCCCGAAAGAGCGCGATGTCAGTCACCGACAGCGCGCCCACCGTCTCGCCGTGGTAGCCGCCGGCCAGCCCGACGAAGCGCGTCTTGTCGGGATGGCCGGCATTGCGCCAGTGATGCGCGCTCATCTTCAGCGCGATCTCCGTCGCGCTCGCGCCGTCGCTGCCGTAGAAGGCGTGGCCGAGGCCGGTCAGCGCGGCCAGCCGCTCCGACAGCGCGACGACGGGCTCGTGCGTCAGCCCCGCGAGCATCACGTGCTCGATACGCTCGAGCTGGTCGGCGATCGCCGCCTTGATGTGCGGCTGGTTGTGGCCGAACAGGTTGACCCACCAGGAGCTGACGGCGTCGAGGATGCGGCGGCCGTCGGCGTCGATCAGCCACGGCCCCTCGCCGCGCGCGATGGCGACGAGCGGCTCGTCCTCGTGGCGCTTCATCTGCGTGCACGGATGCCAGACGGCGCGGCGGCTGCGTTCGACGAGAGAGACGTTCATGCGGCCTATCCTAGTCGGCCGCGCGACGCGCGCAGCCCCGAGAGACGCAGCGCTCCGACCAGCGGTGCGTCCGGCTGCCGCAAGAACGAAGGGCTTGGCGTCACCGCCAAGCCCTCGTTGCTGCTACCGCATGTGGTAGGCGCGATTGGACTCGAACCAACGACCCCCACCATGTCAAGGTGGTGCTCTAACCAGCTGAGCTACGCGCCTGAAAGGGCGGCAGTATAGCAGCGCGGCGCGGCCTCGCTCAGCGCCGCCGCGCCGCGCGTACGCCGGGCACGCGCGTCAGCAGCCCCAGCACCGCCGGCAGGCGCGTCACGTCGACGACCTCGACGGTGAACGTGGTGCGCGTTGCGCCGCCCTGCCCGTCGCGCACGGTGTGCGAGGCGACGGCCGACACGTTCATCTTCTCCTTGGCGAGCACTTCCGTCAGGTCGCGCAGCAGGCCCGGGCGGTCGGCAGCGTCGACGACGATGTCGACGGGGTAGGCGCCCGGCCGGTCGGCGCGCGGGGCGCCCCAGGCGACGGCGATGGCGCGCTCGGGCGCGCGCTGCGCGAGCTGGCGGTAGTTGCTGCAGTCGGCGCGGTGGATCGCGACGCCGCGCCCGCGCGTGACGTAGCCGCCGATGGCATCGGGCGGCGCCGGCCGGCAGCAGCGCGCCAGCGTCGTGAGCAGCGACTCGACACCGACGACGAGCACGCCGCCGCTGGGCCGCGGCGCCTCGGCGGCGGACGCGCGCGCATGCTTCTGCGCGATCAAGTCGTCGGGCGACGGCGGCGGCTCGGCCGGGCGCAGCAGCGCCTCGACGTTGCGCAGCGAGTATTCGTCCTTGCCGACGACTTCGAACAGCGTGTCGGCGCTGCGAAAGCCGAGCTGCGACGCCAGCGCGTCGAGCTTGAGCGCGGTGCGGCCCTCGCGCTGCAGCAGCTTTTCGATCGCCTCGCGCCCGCGCGCGATCGTCGCCGCCTGCTGCAGCGCGTTGAACCAGGCGCGCACCTTGGCCTTCGAGCGCGACGCCTGCAGGTAGCCGAGTTCGGCGTTGAGCCAGTCGAGCGACGGGCCGCCCTCCTTGGCCGCCGTGATCTCGACCGTCTGGCCGTTGGCCAGCGGCGTGTTCAGCGGCACCATCTGGCCGTCGACGCGCGCGCCGCGGCAGCGGTGGCCGAGGTCGGTGTGCAGGGCATAGGCGAAGTCGACCGGCGTCGCGCCGCGCGGCAGCTCGACGATCGACGCCTGCGGCGTGAAGACGTAGATGCGGTCGTCGAAGACGGCGCCGGCCGTCGCCAGCGATGCGCCCTCCTCCTCGGCGATGTCGCGCTCCCAGGCCAGCAGCTGGCGCAGCACGGCCTTGCGCGCCTGCGCGACCTGCTCCTCGAAGTCGCCCGCCGCCGTGACGCCGGCGAAGCCCTTGGTGCCGGCCTCCTTGTAAGCCCAGTGCGCGGCGACGCCGTGCTCGGCGCGCTCGTGCATCTCGCGCGTGCGGATCTGCACTTCGATCGCCCGATCGGCGGCGTCGCGCACGACGGTATGCAGCGACTGGTAGCCGTTGGCCTTGGGTTTGGCGATGTAGTCGTCGAACTCGCCGGCCACCGGCCGGTACAGCTCGTGCACGCGCGACAGCGCGGCATAGCAGTCGCGCACGCTGCCTACGATGACGCGCAGCGCCGTCAGGTCGAAGACATGCGCGAAGTCGATGGCCTTGCCCTGCATCTTCTTCCAGATGCTGTAGAGGTGCTTGGGCCGGCCCTGCACCTCGGCGTCGGCGATGCCCAGCGCGTGCAGCTCGGCGGCCAGCCGCTCGCGTGCCGCGTCGACGTGGCGCTCGCGCTCGATGCGCGTCGCATGGAGCAGGTGTGCAATGCGGCGGTAGGCATCCGGCTCGAGGAAGCGGAAGGCCAAGTCCTCGAGCTCCCACTTGATCTGCCAGATGCCCAGGCGGCTGGCCAGTGGGGCGTAGACCTGCAGCGCTTCGCGCGCGATCGCCCCCGGGCACGGCTGCTTCGCGGCCGCGTGCCAGCGCAGCGTCTGCAGCCGCGACGCCAGTCGCAGCAGCACGACGCGCAGGTCGCGCGAGAACGCGAGCAGCATCTTGCGCACGCGCTCGGTGTCGCCCGCGCGCTGCGCCGCCAGCCCGTGCGGCAGCTTCTCGCGCGCCGCGCGCTGGATCTGCACCAGCCGCCGCGTGTGCGCCACCAGCCCGGCGTGGCTCGCGCCGAACGCCTTGGCGACCGTCTCCTCGGGCTTGTTGAGATAGTCGCCGGCGTAGACGAGATAGGCCGCGGCGCGCATCGACGGCGCCGCGCCGATCGCCTGCAGGATGGCGGCGACGCCGTCGGCGTGCGAGAGCGCGTCCTCGCCGGTGTCGAGCACCTGGCCGGCGAGCAGCGGCTCGGCGAAGGCGCGCGCGCGCGCCGCCTGCGACGCATCGCCGGCGTCGGCTGCGCGTCCTGCAGCGGCGCCGTCGTCGCCGGCCAGCTGCACGATCGGCGCCGCCGTGTCCTGCGGCTCGTGCAGCAGCGTCTTCATGGCGAGAGCAGGAACTCGCGCACCGCGGCCACCTGGTCCGGCGCGACGAGCGTCGGCGCATGGCCGACGCCGGTGAACTCGACGAGCCGCGCACGCGGGCCGCGCTCGGTCATCGCCTGCGCCGTGGCGCGGCTGAGCAGGTCGGAGTCGGCACCGCGCACGAGCAGCACGGGCAGGCGCAGGCCGTCCCACGCCGCCCACAGCGCGGCCTCGCCGGCCGCCGCGATCGCCGGCGTGAGCACGCGCAGCGGCACCGCGATCGCCGGGTCGTAGTGCAGCGTCAGGCCGCCGGCGCCGTCGTCGACGACCATGTGGCGCGACAGCTCGAGCCACTGCTCGCGCGTGTGCGGGCCGAAGGTGGCCGAGATGACGCGCATCGCGTCGGCCGCCTCGTCGAGCGTGCGCCAGTGCACCGGCTCGCCGAGGTAGGCGCCGATGCGCTCGAGCGCGCCGGGCTCGATCGACGGGCCGACGTCGTTGAGCACCAGCCGGCGCAGCGGCGAGCCGCGCAGCGCGGCAAGCCCCAGGCCGATCAGCCCGCCCATCGACGTGCCGACCCAGTCGAGCACCTCGGCGTCCAGCCGCGCCAGCAGCGTGACCATGTCGGCCACGTACTGCCCGATCTGGTAGCCCATCGGGTCGGCGAGCCGGTCCGACCGACCGCGGCCGACGACGTCAGGGCAGACGACGCGGTACTCGGCCGACATCGCGCGCGCCAGCGTGTCGAAGTCGCGGCCCTGGCGCGACAGGCCGTGCGCGCACACCAGCACGCGGCGGTTCGCCGGGTCGCCCCACTCCCAGTACGCCATGCGGTGCAAGGCGGTGCCGGCAAGGCATTGCACGCTGTGGAGTCGCGGCGCGGACATCTCGAATCGACCTCCCTCTATTCGATAATCCATCCTAAAGGAGAAGTGCATGCTCAACGCAAAGACGGCCCTCGTCACCGGATCGACCAGCGGCATCGGCCTGGGCGTCGCGCTGGCGCTCGCGCGCCAGGGCGCGAACGTCGTGCTCAACGGCTTCGGCGACAACGCCGGCCCGCGCGCCGAGGTCGAGGCGATCGGCAAGGCGCACGGCGTGCGCGTGGGCTTTCACGGCGCCGACATGAGCAAGCCGGCCGAGATCGAGTCGATGATGGCGTATGCCGCGGCCGAATTCGGCGGCGTCGACATCCTCGTCAACAACGCCGGCATCCAGCACGTGGCGCCGGTCGACGAGTTTCCCGTCGAGCGCTGGGACGCCATCATCGCGATCAACCTCAGCTCGGCGTTCCACACGACGCGACTGGCGCTGCCAGGGATGCGCGCGCGCGGCTGGGGGCGCATCGTCAACATCGCGTCGACGCACGGCCTCGTGGCCTCGGTGCAGAAGTCGGCCTATGTCGCCGCCAAGCACGGCATCGTCGGCTTGACCAAGGCCGTCGCGCTCGAGACGGCGACGACGGGCGTCACCGTCAATGCGATCTGCCCCGGCTGGGTGCTGACGCCGCTGGTGCAGCAGCAGATCGACGCCCGCGCCGCCCGCGACGGCCTGACGGAAGACGCCGCGCGCCGCAGCCTGCTCGGCGAGAAGCAGCCTTCGTTGCAGTTCACGACGCCGGCGCAGCTCGGCGAGCTGGCCGTGTTCCTGTGCTCGCCGGCGGCCGACAACGTGCGCGGCCAGGCCTGGGCCGTCGACGGCGGCTGGACGGCGCAGTGACCTCCGGCCGCGGCGCGGCGGCGGCTACTTCGTCATCTGCACGCTGCCGTTGACCGTCACGGTGACGACGGCGCGGCCGGCCTCGATCGGCAGCGGCGCCGCTGCCGCCTCGGCCATCGCGGCGCCGGCGCGCATCAGCACCGGCTGCACACCGCGATCGCCGCTGTCGGAGACGTGGACCTCGCGCACGCCCCAGCCGGCATAGCCGAACTGCTGCGCATAGGCGGCGGCCTTGGCGCGGAACGCCTTGATCGCCTGCGCCGCGACGTCGGCCTCGACCTGCTCGCGCGCCCCGCGGCTCAGCCCCTGGGCGACGCGCGCCACCGTCAGCGTCGTGATGCGGCCGGCCAGCTGGCCGATCGCCGCCGTATCGCGGCCCTCGACGACGAGTTCGGCCGTGCCCTGCCAGCCCGCCGGCTGGCCCTTGGACGAATAGCGCGGATGGACCGCGAAGTTGCCGGTGCGCACGTCGAGCTGACCCGGCCGCGCCACGGCGCGCGCCTCGACCAGCGCCGCGTCGAGCGCCTGCTTCAGCGCCGCCTGCACGGCCTGCGCGTCGGCGCCGTCGCGCGACGTCGTGAACGTCACCGCCAGCAGGTCGCGCACCACCTCGAGCTGCGCGCTCGCCGCGACGTGCAGCACGCCCGATGGCGCGGCCGGCTCGGCGGCGCGGACGCCCGCGGCGGCGGCCACGCCCAGGGTCAGGGTGGTGGCCATCAGGCTTCGCTTCATCGTTCCTCCTTCGTGGACAACGTCCTGGTTCAGCGCTTCGCCAACGGTCCTCGTTGACCGTCAAAGACCCGGCTGGCAGTGCGACGCAAGATTTGTAACATTGGGTCAACCCGTCCGAGAATGCCCCGCAAAGCCTTGCAGAATGCGGCTGTTACAAATCCGGAGGTTGTCATGAGCAGCACCAACGCCACTCGGGCGAACCGCATCTGCGTCGTCGACGACGATGCGCGGATCCGGGACCTGCTGCGCCGTTACCTCACGCAGGAAGGGTTCGAAGTCCTGCTCGCCGAGGACGCCAAGGCGCTCAATCGCGTGCTGACGCGCGAGACCGTCGACCTGATCGTGCTCGATCTGATGCTGCCCGGCGAGGACGGCCTGTCGATCTGCCGGCGGCTGCGCGCCGCCAACGACGTGACGCCGATCATCATGCTGACGGCCAAGGTGGAGGACGTCGACCGCATCGTCGGCCTCGAGGTCGGCGCCGACGACTACCTGCCCAAGCCCTTCAACCCGCGCGAGCTGCTGGCGCGCATCCATGCCGTGCTGCGCCGTCGCCCGGCGATGGAAGCCCCCGGCGCACCTTCCAAGGAGGCGCAGACCGTCACCTTCGGGCCGTTCGAGTTCGACCTGGCGCTGCGCCGGCTGTCCAAGGACGGCGAGCAGATCGCGCTGACGACGGGCGAGTTCTCGATGCTCAAGGCGCTGGTGCGTCACCCGCGCCAGCCGCTGTCGCGCGACAAGCTGGCGCAGCTGGCGCGCGGGCGCGAGTTCGAACCCTTCGACCGCAGCCTCGACGTCCAGATCTCGCGGCTGCGCAAGATGATCGAGCCCGATCCCTCGCAGCCGCGCTACATCCAGACGGTGTGGGGCGTCGGCTATGTCTTCGTGCCGGACGGCACGGCGTGACGCCGGCGTGACGACCCGCCGGGTCGACGCCTGCCGCAGGGGCCGCCGGGCCCCTGTTTCGTGTCTCCTTGCCTGACCGCCCGTCCCCGTGTCCGCCGTCCCCTTGTCCGGTAATCGCGTCGCGCTGAGCCTGTTCTGGCGCACCTTCGTGCTGCTCGCGCTGCTGCTGGGCGGTGGCGTGTTCGCCTGGGTGCAGACCTTCCGCGCGCTCGAGTTCGAGCCGCGCGCCGTTCAGGCGGCGCAGCAGATCGCCAGCCTGGTCAACCTGTCGCGCGCCGCGCTGCAGTATTCCGACGGCATCAACCGCGTCACCGTCGTCAAGGCGATGACGGACCAGGAGGCGGTCAAGGTGATGCCGCGAGAGCCGGGCGACAAGTGGGATCCGTTCGAGGTCGACCGCTTCACGCGACGCATCGGCAGCGAGCTGCGCGCCAAGCTCGGCCCCGACACGCTGGTCGCCAACGCCGTCAACAAGGTGCCCGGCCTGTGGGTCGGTTTCACGATCCAGAAGGATCCGTACTGGCTGCAGGCCGACCCGACGCGCGTGCAGCCGGTGGCCGGCAGCACCTGGTTCATCTGGGTCGGCATCGCCATCCTGGCGACGATCTTCGGCTCGGCGGCGATCGCACGGCTGATCAATCAGCCGCTGAAGGACCTGTCGTTCGCCGCCAGCCGCATCCGCGACGGCGAGTTCGAGTCGCAGCTCGACGAGAACACGCTGACCAGCGAGATCCGCGAGGTCAACATGGGCTTCAATCGCATGGCGCGCGAGCTCGCCAAGGTCGAGGAAGACCGCGCCGTGATGCTCGCCGGCATCAGCCACGACCTGCGCACGCCGCTGGCGCGCCTGCGCCTCGAGGCGGAGATGAGCGTGCAGGACGAGGAAGCCAAGCGCAACATGGCGCAGGACATCGACCAGCTCGACGCCATCATCGACAAGTTCATGGACTACGCCCGCCCGGGCGAGGTCAGGCTGGTGCCGGTGCACCTGTCGACGCTGGTCGACCGCGAAATGGCGGCGTTCCGCGACCCGTCGCAGATCCGCATCACGTCGCGCGTCGCCATCGACACCAAGGTGATGGCCGACGAGATCGAGCTCGGCCGCGTGTTCGCCAACCTGTTCGAGAATGCGCGCCGCTATGGCCGCTCGACCGACACCGGCATCGCGCGCGTCGCCGTCACCTATGCGCGCACCGGCCCGTGGGTCATCGTCAGCGTGCGCGACCACGGCCCCGGCGTCGCGCCCGAGAAGCTCAAGCAGCTGACGACGCCCTTCTTCCGCGGCGACGCCGCGCGCACCGCCGCCACCGGCGCCGGCCTCGGGCTGGCGATCGTCGAGAAGGCGGTGCAGCGCATGGGCGGCAGCTTCGAGATCGCGAACGCCGCCGACGGCGGCCTGGTGGCGCACATCCGGTTGAAGAGGGCACCCTGATGTCGACGACGACGCGCAATGCCATCCGCTCGCTGCGCGGGCTCAACGACTGGCGGCTGTGGGCGGCCGGCATCGTCACGGCGATCGGCGTCGCCGTCGTCGAGACACAGGGCATCTGGTCGGTGCCCGGCGGACAGGGGCTGACGACGGGGCTGCTCGCCGTCTACTGGGGGCTGTGGCTGCTGTGGCCGTTGGCGCTGCTGTACGTGCTGCGCATCGTCGGCCACCTGGCGCGCGGGCGCGTCGTGCGCGCGCTCGTGTCCGCGCTGCTGCTGGCCGTCGTCGCCGTGCTGCTGTGGGCGCGCTTCGTCGAGCCGGCCGAGATCGAGGTGCGCGAAGCCTCGCTCGGCACGGCCTGCGGCGTGCGCGTGGCGCTGGTCTCGGACCTGCACGCCGGCGCCTATCTGCGCAGCGGCGACCTCGACCGGCTGGTGACGCGGCTCAACGCCCTCGACGTCGACGCCCTGCTCGTCGCGGGCGACTGGACCTATCACCCCCGGCGCGACCTGAAGGCGCAGTTCGCGCCGCTGGCCTCGCTGCGCCATCGCGTCTGGGCCGTGCTCGGCAACCACGACGAGGAAACGCCCGGCCCGCCGCTGCAGCAGCCGCTGCGCAGCGCGCTGCAGGGCTACAACGTGCAATTCATCGAGGGCCGGCGCGTCATCCTCGGCCGCTGCGAACTGGCGGGGCTCGGCGACCTCCGCGCCGGCTCGGCGCAGCGCGACTTCGCCGAACTCGCCAAGAGCCGGCCGCAACGCCCGCCGGGGCAGCGCGTCGTGCTGACGCACAACCCCGACGCCGCGCTCGCCTTCCCGCCCGGCTTCGCCGCCGTCACGCTGGCCGGCCACACGCACGGCGGCCAGATCGACCTGCCGTGGGCGACCGACCGGCTGCTGCAGCGCCTCACGAGCGGCGGCTTCAAGCGCGGCCCCTACACGCTGGAGGCGACGCAGCTGTTCGTCACGTCGGGCATCGGCATGAGCCACCTGCCGCTGCGGCTGCGCATGCCGCCGGCGATCGACGTGCTGACACTCTGAACAACACCAACAGCAATTGAACGTCGTTCAGAGCGTCATTAACAGGCAGACGGCGCGCGCCTCGATCGACTCGCCGCGGCCCACCGGGCCCATCTTCTCGGCCGTCTTGGCCTTGACGTTGACCTGACCGACGCCGACGCCGAGCGCCGCCGCGAGGCGCTCGCGCATCGTGCCGACGTGCGGCGCCATCTTCGGCACCTGCGCGACGATCGTCGCATCGACGTTGCCGATCTCGTGGCCGGCGGCACGCACGCGGCGCGCCACCTCGGCGAGCAGCGCGAGCGAGTCGGCGCCCTTGAACTGCGCGTCGGTGTCGGGGAAGTGGCGCCCGATATCGCCGAGCGCCGCCGCGCCGAGCAGCGCGTCGGTGATCGCATGCGCCAGCGCGTCGGCGTCGGAGTGGCCGGCCAGGCCGTGGCTGTGCGGGATCGTCACGCCGCCGAGCACCAGCGGCCGACCCTCGACCAGCGCGTGCGTGTCCCAGCCTTCGCCGATGCGCAGCCCTGCCATCACGACTCTTCGAGTGCGATGCGGCCGTCGAACTCGACGTCGAGCCCGAGGCCGGCGATGCTCAGCTTCATCGTCGCCGCGAACGTCTCGTCGCCGCGGATGCGCCCGTCGGCCAGCGCGCGCTGCACGGCCTGCTCGATGTCGCGCTGCGAACTGACGCCGACCGTCTTGAGGAACTTGCGGATGCTGGTGTTGAAGGCTTCGTCGTTCATCGCGAGGCTCCCGTTCTGCAGGCGACGATTGTCCATCACCGACTGCGCAGCAGCCGTTCGGCGAGCTCGAAGTCCTCGGGCCAGGTGAGCTTGAAGTTCTCGAGCGCGCCGGGCACGAGCAGGGGCCGCCCGCCGCTCGCCTCGATCGCGCTCGCCTCGTCGGTGACGGCGTCGCCGGCGCGCGCCAGCGCGTCACGCAGCGCGCCGAGGCGAAACAGCTGCGGCGTCTGCGCCGCCCACTTGCCGGTGCGCTCGACGGTGCCGGCGACGCGCTCGCCCGCGGCCTGCTTGAGCGTGTCGGCCAGCGGCAGCGCGAGCAGGCCGCCGACGGCATCGTCGATGCAGGCGTCGATCAGGCGCTCGACCCAGGCCGGGCGCAGCAGGCAGCGCGCGGCGTCGTGCACCAGCACGCGGTCGTCGTCGCGTGCACCGCGCCGCGCCAGCTCGACCAGGCCGTTGGCGACGCTGGCGGCGCGCGTCGCGCCGCCACAGCGCGCGACCCAGGCGCGCTCGCCGCCCCACTGCGGCAGTTCGCGCTCGAAGCGCTGGTCGTCGGGCGCCAGCACGACGAGCGTGGCGGCCAGGCGCGGCACGGCGGCCAGGGCGTCGAGCGTGTGCGCCACCATCGGCCGGCCGGCGATCGGCCGGTACTGCTTGGGCCCGTCGCTGCCGGCGCGCACGCCGCTGCCGGCGCAGGGCACGAGACCGTAGCAACGGGCGGGCATCGTCGCCCCTGCGCGAGGATCTGTCATCGCGACGATTCTAAAATCGCCAGCGGCAACGCCCCGGCGCTCGCTCGCGCTCCGGGGCGCGTTCGTTCTTGCTGTCGTCGCATTCGATGCAGATCCCCTCGCCCGCCTCCGGCAAGCGCTACACGCTGCCGCGCCCCGTCGGCTCGGCCGACGCCCTGCTGCTCGCGCGCGCCGCCGAGGCGCGCAAGGCCGAAGGTCGCCTCACCGCGCTGATCACGGCCGAGCCGGGCGACACGCAGCGCCTCGAGGAGGAGCTGAAGTTCTTCGCGCCAGCGCTGAGCGTCGCCGTCTTCCCCGACTGGGAGACGCTGCCCTACGACTCGTTCTCGCCGCACCAGGACCTGATCTCGGAGCGGCTGGCGACACTGTGGCGGCTGTTGCAGCCGGCGGCGTCGCGCGACGTCGACGTCGTGCTGATGCCGGCCTCGACCGCGCTCGTGCGGCTCGCGCCGCCGTCGTTCCTCGCCGCCTACACCTTCGACTTCAAGCACAGGCAGCGCCTCGACGAGGCCGCGCTGAAGGCGCAGCTCACGCTGGCCGGCTACACGCACGTCAGCCAGGTCGTGTCGCCGGGCGAATACGCGGTGCGCGGCGGGCTGATCGACCTTTTTCCGATGGGCTCGCCCGTGCCCTACCGCGTCGACCTGTTCGGCGACGAAGTCGACTCGATCCGCACCTTCGACCCCGACAGCCAGCGCAGCCTCTATCCGGTGCCGGCCGTGCGCCTGCTGCCCGGCCGCGAGTTCCCGATGGACGAGGCGGCGCGCAATGCGTTCCGCGCGCGCTGGCGCGAGCGCATCGAGGGTGACCCGACGCGCGTGCGCCTCTACAAGGACATCGGCGCCGGCATCGCGACGGCCGGCATCGAGTACTACCTGCCGCTGTTCTTCGACGAGACGGCGACGGTGTTCGACTACCTCGGCGCCGACGCCGCGCTGGTGCTGCATGGCGAGGTCGACGCGGCCCTGCAGCGCTTCTGGGTCGACACGCGCGAGCGCCACCGCTTCCTCGGCGCCGACGTCGAGCGGCCGGTGCTGCCGCCCGAGGCGCTGTTCCTGCGCGCCGAGGACTTCTATGCCCGCGCCAACGCCTTCGCGACGCTGGCCGTGCGCGGCGCCGACGCGGGCGACGCGCGCTGGGCCGAGCCGCTGCCCGACCTCGCCGCCGAGCGCGGCGCGCCCGAGCCGCTGGGCAAGCTGCAGGCGCACCTCGCGTCGACCCCGCACCGCGTGCTCGTCGCCGCCGAGAGCGAGGGCCGGCGCGAGAGCCTGCTCGAGCTGCTGCGCGACCAGCGCATCGAGCCGCCGGCGGTCGGCTCGCTGGCCGAGTTCGAAGGCGGCGACGCGCGCTACGCCATCGCCGTCGCGCCGCTGGCGCAGGGCTTCCTGTGGCGCGAAGCCGGCATCGAGTTCGTCACCGAAACCGAGCTGTTCGCCGCAGCGCCGGCGGCGCGCCGCAAGCGCAAGCAAGAGCAGGTCAGCAACGTCGACGCGCTGATCAAGGACTTGTCGGAGCTCAAGGTCGGCGACCCCGTCGTGCACGCCAACCACGGCATCGGCCGCTACGTCGGCCTCGTCAACATCGACTTGGGCGACGGGCCGAGCGAGTTCCTGCACCTCGAGTACGCCGACAAGGCGACGCTCTACGTGCCCGTCGCGCAGCTGCACCTGATCGGCCGCTACACCGGCGTCGGGGCCGACGAGGCGCCGCTGCACAAGCTCGGCTCCGGCCAGTGGGACAAGGCGAAACGCAAGGCCGCCGAGCAGGTGCGCGACACCGCCGCCGAGCTGCTCGCGCTCTACGCGCGCCGCGCCACGCGCGAGGGCCACGCGTTTCGCTACTCGCCGCACGACTACGAGGCCTTCGCCGCGAGCTTCGACTTCGAGGAGACGCCCGACCAGCGCGCCGCGATCCATGCCGTGATCCAGGACCTGGTGAGCCCGCGGCCGATGGACCGCCTGATCTGCGGCGACGTAGGCTTCGGCAAGACGGAGGTGGCGCTGCGCGCGGCCTTCGTCGCCGTGACCGGCGGCAAGCAGGTCGCGCTGCTCGCGCCGACCACGCTGCTGGCCGAGCAGCACTACCAGACGATCGTCGACCGCTTCGCCAAGTGGCCGGTCAAGGTGGCCGAGATGAGCCGCTTCCGCTCGGCCAAGGAGATCAAGCAGGCGCTGGCGGGGCTGGCCGACGGCACGATCGACATCGTCGTCGGCACGCACAAGCTGCTGAGCCAGGACACGAAGTTCAAGCGCCTGGGCCTGCTGATCATCGACGAGGAGCACCGCTTCGGCGTGCGCCACAAGGAGGCGATGAAGGCGCTGCGCGCCGAGGTCGACGTGCTGACGCTGACGGCCACGCCGATCCCGCGCACGCTCGGCATGGCGCTGGAGGGCCTGCGCGACCTGTCGGTGATCGCCACCGCGCCGCAGCGGCGCCTGGCGATCAAGACCTTCGTGCGCGGCGAGACGCAGGGCACGATCCGCGAGGCCGTGCTGCGCGAGCTCAAGCGCGGCGGCCAGGTCTACTTCCTGCACAACGAGGTCGAGACGATCGAGCACCGGCGCAGCAAGCTCGCCGAGTTGCTGCCCGAGGCGCGCATCGCCGTCGCGCACGGCCAGATGCCCGAACGCGAGCTCGAGCGCGTGATGCGCGACTTCGTCGCGCAGCGCCACAACCTGCTGCTGTGCTCGACGATCATCGAGACGGGCATCGACGTGCCGAGCGCCAACACGATCGTGATCAGCCGCGCCGACAAGTTCGGCCTCGCGCAGCTGCACCAGTTGCGCGGGCGCGTCGGCCGCTCGCACCACCAGGCCTATGCCTACCTGCTCGTGCCCGACGTCGAGACGCTGACCAAGCAGGCGGCGCAGCGCCTCGACGCGATCCAGCAGATGGAGGAGCTCGGCTCGGGCTTCTACCTCGCGATGCACGACCTCGAGATCCGCGGCGCCGGCGAGGTGCTCGGCGAGAGCCAGAGCGGCAACATGATGGAAGTCGGCTTCCAGCTCTACAACGAGATGCTGGCCGAGGCGGTGCGCTCGCTGAAGGCCGGCCGCGAGCCCGACCTGCTCAGCCCGCTGTCGGTGACGACGGAGATCAACCTGCACGCGCCGGCGCTACTGCCCGACGCCTACTGCGGCGACGTCCACGTGCGGCTGAACCTCTACAAGCGCCTCGCCACCGCCGAGACGGCCGACCAGATCGACGCGCTGCTCGAGGAGATCACCGACCGCTTCGGCAAGCTCCCGCCGCAGGGCCAGACGCTGTTCGACACGCACCGCCTGCGCGTGCTCGCCAGGCCCTACGGCGTGCTCAAGATCGACGCCGCGCCGCCTGCCATCGTGGTCTCGTTCCGCCCCGACGCGCCGGTCGACGCGCAGCGCATCGTCGAGCTGGTGCAGAAGAACCGCGCGATCAAGCTGGCCGGCAACGACAAGCTGCGCATCGAACGCGCGCTGCCCGAGCCGCGCGAGCGTGCACAGCTGGTGCGCGACGTGCTGCGATCGCTGGGCACGAGGGCCGGCGCGCCGGCCTGAGCGGCGCGCCGGGGCGCTGCGGCGCCGGCGTCGCGCGCCGCAGCCTCGCGCAGCCCCGCACTCCGGGGAATCTGCCCATGCCGCGGCGCCGCCCGCGTGAACCAGTTGACAGTGCCACCCTCACGGGTTGCCGAGAATCCGGATGTCGTTCGCAGTCCAACGAAAGCCCGGTTCCCGATGCACGCAGTCGCCGCCCCGCAAGAATCGCCGCCGATGGGGCCCGCCGCGACGGTCCGCGTGCCCGCCACCCCCGACGAGCTGTGGGAGCGCCTCGGCGCCTCGCCGGCGCAACGCGCGCGCCATCTCGGCGACGCCCTGGTCGAACGCGGCCTGGTCGACGCCCGGACCCTGGCTCGCACGCTGCAGCAGCAGTCGCTGACACAGCCGCACCGCCTGCTCGGTCAGTTGATGGTCGACGCCGGCGTGCTGACGACGGCGCAGCTCGACTCCGTGCTCGCCGAATGGCTGGGCGTGCCGACCGTCGATCCGCGCCGCCTCGCGCCGCAGCCCGAGGCGTTGCGCCGCGTGCCGCGCGCCTTCGCGCTGCGCGAGACGGTGCTGCCGCTGATGCTGCGCCACGACACGCTCGTCGTCGCCGTCGACGACCCCTGGGACCAGGCGCTGCTCGACGAGTTGCGCTTCGTCTGCGAGCTGCGCATCGTGCCGGTGCTGGCCGTCGCCGGCACGCTGGTGCCCGCGGTGGCCGCCGCCTACGCCGCATCGGTCCCGGCCGGCGGCCCGGGTGCCGATGCACCTGCCGGCACGCTGACTCGCCGCGACGTGCACGAGCTGGCCGCCGAGCTCGACGCCACCGAGCCCGACGCCGTCGACGCCGACGCGGGCATCGTCTCCGAATCGGACAACACGCTGGTACGCCTGATCAATGCGCTGATCGGCGAAGCGATCCGCCGCCGCGCGTCGGACATCCATATCGAGACGGCCGAGGCGCCGCGCCCGGCGCGCATCCGCATGCGCATCGACGGCGATCTCGTACCCTGCCTCGAGCTGCCGGCGCGCTACCGCTACGCCGTCGTCGCGCGCCTGAAGATCATGGCCGACCTCGACATCGCCGAGCACCGCAAGCCGCAGGACGGCAAGATCGACTTCGCGCGCTTCGGCGGCCCGCATGTCGAGCTGCGCGTCGTCACCGTGCCGACCGCGCGCGGCCTCGAGGACGTCGTGCTGAGGCTGCTGTCGGGCGCCAAGCCGATGCCGCTGGACGCGATCGGCCTGAGCGCGCCCAACGTCAAGGCGCTGCGCACGCTGATGTCCAAGCCCTACGGCCTCATCCTCGTGTGCGGGCCGACCGGCTGCGGCAAGACGACGACGCTGCACTCCGTGATGCGCGAGCTCAACGAGGACAAGCGCAAGATCTGGACCGCCGAAGACCCGGTCGAGATCACGCAGGAGGGCCTGCGCCAGGTACAGGTCAACGCGCGCATCGGCTGGACCTTCGCCGCCGCGATGCGCACCTTCCTGCGCGCCGACCCCGACGTGATCATGATCGGCGAGATGCGCGACGAGGAGACGGCGCGCATCGCCGTCGAGGCCTCGCTCACGGGCCACCTCGTGATGTCGACGCTGCACACCAACTCGGCGCCCGAGAGCATCACGCGGCTGCTCGAGATCGGCCTGGACCCGTTCAACTTCAGCGACTCGCTGCTCGGCATCCTGGCGCAGCGGCTGGTGCGGCGCCTGTGCCTGCAGTGCCGCGTGCCGCAGGTACTCGACGCCGGCGCGCTCGCCGACCTGGCCGGGCAGTACCTCGCATCGGGCCGCGCCGACGGCCTGCAGCGCGACGCCCTCGTCGCGCGCTGGCGCCGCCAGTACGCCGATGCGCGCGGCGACTTGCGGCTCTACCGCCACCACGGCTGCAAAGCCTGCGACGGCCACGGCTACCACGGCCGCATGGGCCTGCACGAGCTGATGCTCGCCGACGACCGTGTGCGCGAGCTGGTGCGCCACCGCGCGCCGGCGGCCGAGTTGCAGGCCGCGGGCCTGGTGGGCGGCATGGTCACGCTGCGCCAGGACGGCATCGAGAAGGCCCTCGCCGGCCTGACCGACATGACCGAAGTGCTGGCCGCGAGCAACTCCTGATGCTGCTGCCACGCGGCAGCGGCGCGCTCACTCGGACTTCGACGACGACGCCGCCGCGCTGTCCTGCGCACGCCGCAGCAGCAGCTCGCGTTCGCGCTCGTTGCGCGTGAGCTGCGCGGCGCGCCGGAATTCGGCCTGCGCCGCGTCGTGGCGACCGAGCCGCGCCAGCAGGTCGCCGCGCACGCTGGGCAGCAGGTGGTAGCCGTGCAGCGTCGGCTCGTCGCGCAGCGTGTCGACGAGCTGCAGGCCCGTCGCCGGGCCGAAAGCCATCGCCAGAGCGACGGCGCGGTTGAGCTCGACGACGGGCGACGGCGCCGTCTGCGCCAGCGCGTCGTACAGCGCGGCGATGCGCTCCCAGTCGGTCTGCGCCGCGTCGAGCGCGCGCGCGTGGCAGGCCGCGATCGCCGCCTGCAGTGCATAGGGGCCCAGCGCGCCGCCGAGCTGTTCGGCGCGCTCGAGCGCGGCCAGCCCGCGGCCGATCAGCAGGCGGTCCCAGCGCGCACGGTTCTGCTCGAGCAGCAGGATCGGTTCGCCGTCGGGGCCGGTGCGCGCGGGCAGGCGCGAGGCCTGGATCTCCATCAGCGCGACCAGCCCGTGCACCTCGGGCTCGCGCGGTGCCAGCCCGGCGAGCACACGGCCCAGGCGCAGCGCCTCGTCGCACAGCGCGGGTCGTGTCCACGCATCGCCGGTCGTCGCGGCATAGCCCTCGTTGAAGATCAGGTAGACGACTTCGAGCACCGACGCCAGCCGCGGCGCCAGCTCGGCGGCGCGCGGCACCTCGAAGGGCACGCGCGCCGCCGCCAGCGTGCGCTTGGCGCGCACGATGCGCTGCGCCACCGTCGCTGTCGGCACGAGGAAGGCGCGCGCGATCTCGTCGGTGGTCAGGCCGCCGAGCAGGCGCAGCGTCAGCGCGACGCGTGCCTCCGTCGCGAGCACGGGGTGGCAGGCCGTGAAGACGAGGCGCAGCAGGTCGTCGCCGATGTCGTCGTCGAGCGCGGCGTCGACCTCGGGCTGGGCATCGCGCAGCTGCATCTCGAGCTCGTAGGCGATCTCGTCCTCCTTGCGCTCGTGCAGGGCCTTGCGGCGGATGAGGTCGATCGCGCGGTGCTTGGCCGTGGCCATCAGCCACGCCGCCGGGTTGTCGGGCACGCCGTCGACGGGCCACTGCTCGAGCGCGGCGACGAGCGCGTCCTGCGCGAGCTCCTCGGCGAGGCCCACGTCGCGCAGCCGGCGCGCCAGCGCGGCGATGATCTTGGCCGACTCGATGCGCCAGACGGCGTCGATCGCGCGGTGCGTCGCGTCGCCGCCGCGATGAGGCCGGGTCACGAGGCGGCCCTCTCGCGCACGGCGTCGCAGTGGTGCCGTCAGCCCGCCTGCGGGCCGGCGCCGGCGTGGTCGTCGTAGCAGGGACCGTAGCCGCGCACCTCGACCGTCGCCCACTGCGCCGCCGGGCAGCGCTGGGCGATCGCCACCGCCTCGTCGCGCGTCGCGCAGTCGACGAGGAAGAAGCCGCCGATCATCTCCTTGGCCTCGGAGAACGGCCCGTCGACGAGCGAGCGGCGGCCGTCGCGCAGCTGCACGCGCACGCCGTCGCCGTCGCTGCGCAGCGACTCGGCGGCGATCAGCTGGCCGCGCGCCTTCAGCGAGGCGCCGAAGTCGAGCATCGCCTGATAGGCCGCGCGGCCTTCGGCCTCGCTGCGCTCGCGGCGCTGGCCGCGCGGTTCGATGATCAGCAGCATGTAGGGCACGGTCGCCTCCGTCGTCGCTCGGGGATGCGGAGGCGCGAGCATAGCGCCGGCTGCGTCACGACGGCATCACGCCGATCATCCACCCGATGCCGTAGCGGTCGCTCAGCATGCCGAAGCATGGCGACCAGAACGTCTTGCCCAGCGGCATCGTGACTTGGCCGCCCTCGCCCAGCGCATCGAAAATGCGCCGAGCCGCCGCCTCGTCGGGCGCCGTGATCGACAAGGAGAAGCCGCGGAAGTGGGGACCTTCGGCGTCGCTGCATCCGTCGGAGGCCATCACCATCGAATCGCCGATGTAGAAGCTCGCGTGCATCACTTTGTCGTCCCAGTTCGGCGGCACCATGCCGGGCGGCGGCGGCTCGGGCGCTTCCTTGAAGCGCATCAGCATGTCGGGGCGGGCGCCGAGCGCGCGCTGGTAAAACGCGATCGCCTCTTCGCAGCGACCGTCGAAGAACAGGTAGGGCTGGACTTGCATGGCAGGGTCTCCTCGGCGCGGAGCCGGTGGGGGGATCAGTGACGCGGGCGGCGCTGCAGCTCGGCGGCCTGATCGCGCAGCCGCTCCTCCTGCGCGCGCAGCTCGGGCGTGAAGTCGGCGCCGAAGTCGTCGGCCTCGAACACCGGGCGGATCTCGATCTCGGACTCCTCGCCGGTCGGGTTGGGGCAGCGCTTGACCCACTCGATCGCCTCGTCGAGCGAGTGCACCTGCCACAGCCAGAAGCCGGCGACCAGCTCCTTCGTCTCGGCGAACGGGCCGTCGACGACGCGCCGCTGCGTGCCCGAGAAGCGCACGCGCGCGCCGCGCGAGCTGGGGTGCAGCCCCTCGCCGGCGAGCATCACGCCGGCCTTGACCAGCTCTTCGTTGTAGCGGCCCATCGCGGCAAGCAGTTCCTCGCCCGGCATCCTGCCGGCCTCGGTGTCGCCGGTGGCCTTGACCATCACCATGACTCGCATCGCGGTCGCTCCTTTCGTCGCGCGGTGGCGGCGGCACCGGACCGTCCGGCGCCCTGCCTCCGATGCCACGTCGAACGGCACGGCGCGAAATCGACAGCGCCGCCCGGCCCGGCCGCTTCAGCCCGACGGCGCGGACGCCGCATCGATGCGCTCGACGGCGGCGGCGATCGCCGCGGCGTCGCGCGGACGCACCACGCGCGCGAGCTCGACGCCGTCGCGCAGGAAGACGAGCGTCGGCCACAGCTTCACGCCGAAGGATCGGCCGAGCGGGCGGCCGCTGCCGTCCTCCACCCTGACGTGGCGCAGCGCCGGCCGGCCGGCCAGCGCCTGCACGATCAGCGGCTGCGCGGCGCGGCAGTAGCCGCACCACGGCGTGCCGAACTCGAGGACGGCGGGACCGCGCCAGGCGTCGACTTCGGCGCGGGCGGGGCCGGGGTGGGCGTAGGCGGGAGGCGTCGTCGTCATGGGGTCGATTGTGGGCGGCAAGTGCGGTGCCGGCCCGCGCCCGCTAGGATGTCGGGTTTCCACCGCTTCCCGGCCCTCTCCCTTTTCGCTCCGCTTCGCGCGCTCGCCACCGCATGCTCACCTCCTACGCCCCCGGGCTCGCGATCCGCGGGCTGACCCCGCCGCTCTCCCTCGCCGACTACCGCCTGCTGTGCTGCGACATGGACTCGACGCTGATCGACATCGAGTGCGTCGACGAGATCGCCGACGCCGCCGGCCGCAAGGCCGAGGTGGCGGCGATCACCGAGGCCGCGATGCGCGGCGAGATCGCCGACTACAAGGAGAGCCTGCGGCGGCGCGTCGCGCTGCTTGCCGGCGTGCCCGAGAGTGCGCTGCACGAGGTCTATGCGCAGCGGCTGCGCCTGAATCCCGGTGCGGACAAACTGCTCGCGACGATGAAGGCGGCAGGGCTGAAGACGCTGCTCGTGTCGGGCGGCTTCACCTTCTTCACCGACCGCGTGCGCGACACGCTCGGCTTCGACTACACGCGCAGCAACGTGCTCGAGATCGAGAACGGCCGCCTCACCGGCCGCATGGTCGACCAGCCGTGGGGCGATATCTGCGACGGCGACGAGAAGCTGCGCATGCTGCTCGAGACCTGCGCGGCGCTCGGCATCGAGCCGGCGCAGGCGATCGCGATCGGCGACGGCGCGAACGACCTGCCGATGCTCACCGCGGCCGGCCTGTCGGTCGCCTACCACGCCAAGCCCGCGGTGCGCGAAGAGGCCATGGTGGACATCGACAGCGGCGGGCTCGATCGGCTGCTCGAGCTGTTCGACGGCGGCGCAACGAAAGCAACCGCGGTTTAAGGATCGCTGAGGGTTCGCTGAGCCCAAATTTAGCGGCGCGCGGGGGCGCCGCTGCCTAGAGTCCCGTCACGCCTGCCGGCCGCCGTTTTCGGGCAGGTGCCGATCGCAACGCACCCCTGACGAGGACTCCATGCAAGACACGCTCATCCGCCCCGCCGCCGCTCCCACTGCCACCTTCGCCGCCGCCGCGCCGCGGGCCGACGCGCCGCCGCGCTTCGACATGTACCTGGGCATCCACAAGGGACTGCGCCTGTTCTTCGGCGACACGATCGCACGGCTCGGCAGCACCGACCCGGCCGACGACGCCGCCGTCGCCGCGACGCTGGCGCAGGCGCGCGACCTGTTCGACGTGTGCGAGCTGCACTACGACGACGAAGACCGCTTCGTCCATCCGGCGATCGAGCGCGTGCAGCCCGGCGCCACCGAAGGCATCGCGGAGGAGCACGTCGAGCACTACGTCGCGCTCGACGAACTGCGCGCCCTCGCCAGGATCATCGACGAGAGCCCGGCCGCCGCGCGCGGCGCGGCGCTGGCGCGGCTGTACCGTGCACTGGCGCTCTACGCCGCCGAGGACTTCGAGCACATGCACTTCGAGGACACGGAATTCAACGCGCTGCTGTGGCGCCACTACGGCGACGCCGAGCTGATCCGCATCCACGACGAGCTGGTCGCCGCCATCCCGCCCGAGAAGATGTTCCTCGCGCTGCGCTGGATGATCCCCGCGCTCAACGCGCCCGAACGCGCCGCCGTCTTCATCGGCGCGCGCCACGGCATGCCGGTCGAGGCGTTCCAGGCGGCGCTGACCCTCGCATCGCAGGTGCTGCCGCTCGCCGAGTACAAGAAGCTCGCGCTGGCGATCGACGCGGCGGCCTGACCGCGCGTCGCGAGTCAGACGACGCCGTCGCCGCGCAACTGGGCAATCCGCTCCACATCGAGCCCGAGCACGTCGGCGAGGATCTCGTCGGTGTGCTCGCCGAGCGCCGGCGGTGCCTTTCGGTATTCGACCGGCGTCGCCGACAGCCGGATCGGGTTGGCGACCTGCGGCACGCGGCCGAGCGCGGCGTGCGGCATCTCGACCTGCAGCCCGCGCGAGCGCACCTGCGGATCGGCGAACACCCGGTCCAGCGTGTTGATCGGGCCGCACGGCACGCCGCAGCGCTCGAGCGCCTCGATCCACTCGCGCGTCGTGCGCGTCGCCGTGATGCGCGCCAGCTCGGGGATCAGCGTCGCGCGGTGGCGCACGCGCTGCGCGTTCGTCGCATAGCGCTCGTCGCTCGCCAGCTCGGGGCGGCCGGCCTCGGTACAGAAGCGTACAAACTGGCCGTCGTTGCCGATCGCGAGGATCAGGTGGCCGTCGGCGCTCGGGAAGTCCTGGTACGGCACGATGCTCGGGTGCGCGTTGCCCAGCCTTTGCGGCGGCGCGCCCGTCGTCAGCTGGTTGAGCGCCTGGTTGGCGAGCGCTGCGACCTGCACGTCGAGCAGCGCGAGGTCGATGTGCTGGCCTTCGCCCGTGCGCTCGCGGTGCGCCAGCGCGGCGAGGATGGCGTTGCTCGCATAGAGGCCCGTCATCACGTCGGTCAGCGCGACGCCGACCTTCATCGGCCCGGCGCCGGGCTCGCCGTCGGGCCGGCCGGTCAGGCTCATCAGGCCGCCCAGCCCTTGGATCAGGAAGTCGTAGCCGGCGCGCGTCGCGTACGGCCCGGTCTGGCCGAAGCCCGTGATCGAGCAGTAGACGAGGCGCGGGTTGACGGCGCGCAGGCTCGGCCAGTCGAGGCCGTAGGCCGCCAGCCCGCCGACCTTGTAGTTCTCGATCAGCACGTCGCTGCGCGCCGCGAGCTCGCGCACGAGCTGCTGGCCGGCGACGCTCTGCAGGTCGATCGCGATCGAGCGCTTGTTGCGGTTGGCGCAGAGGAAGTAGGCCGCCGTGTCGGACTCGGCGCCCGTCGCCGCGTCGCGCGCGAACGGCGGGCCCCAGTGGCGTGTGTCGTCGCCCTCGCCCGGGCGCTCGACCTTGATGACGGCGGCGCCCAGGTCGGCGAGCAGCTGGCTCGCCCACGGGCCGGCGAGGATGCGCGTCAGGTCGAGCACGCGCAGGTGCGACAGCGCGCCCGTCGCGCATCGCACCCACCGTGCCACGGGCCTCAGCCGCCGAAGGCGGCGATGCCGGTCTGCGCGCGCCCGAGGATCAGCGCGTGCACGTCGTGCGTACCCTCGTAGGTGTTGACCACCTCGAGGTTGACGAGGTGGCGCGCGACGCCGAACTCGTCGCTGATGCCGTTGCCGCCCATCATGTCGCGCGCCATGCGTGCGATCTCGAGCGACTTGCCGCACGAGTTGCGCTTCATGATCGACGTGATCTCGACCGCCGCCGTGCCCTCGTCCTTCATGCGGCCGAGGCGCAGGCAGCCCTGCAGCCCGAGCGTGATCTCGGTCTGCATGTCGGCCAGCTTCTTCTGGATCAGCTGGTTGGCCGCCAGCGGCCGGCCGAACTGCTTGCGGTCGAGCGTGTACTGGCGCGCGCGGTGCCAGCAGTCCTCGGCCGCGCCGAGCGCGCCCCAGGCGATGCCGTAGCGCGCGCTGTTCAGGCAGGTGAACGGGCCCTTCAGGCCGCGCACCTCGGGGAAGGCGTTCTCCTCGGGGCAGAACACCTCGTCCATCACGATCTCGCCCGTGATGCTGGCGCGCAGGCCCACCTTGCCGTGGATCGCCGGCGCACTCAGCCCCTTGGCACCCTTGTCGAGCACGAAGCCGCGGATCGCGCCCGCGTCGTCCTTGGCCCAGACGACGAACACGTCGGCAATCGGGCTGTTGGTGATCCACATCTTGGAGCCGGTGAGGCTGTAGCCGCCGGCGACCTTGCGCGCGCGCGTGATCATGCTGGCCGGATCGGAGCCGTGGTTGGGCTCGGTCAGGCCGAAGCAGCCGATCCACTCGCCGGTGGCGAGCTTGGGCAGATACTTCTGCTTGAGCGCCTCGGTGCCGAACTCGTTGATCGGCACCATGACGAGTGACGACTGCACGCTCGCCATCGAGCGATAGCCCGAGTCGACGCGCTCGATCTCGCGCGCCACCAGGCCGTAGCACACGTAGTTGAGCCCGGCGCCGCCGTACTGCTCGGGGATCGTGGGGCCGAGCAGGCCGAGTTCGCCCATCTCGCGGAAGATCGCCGGGTCGGTCTGCTCGTGGCGGAAGGCCTCGAGCACGCGCGGCGCGAGCCGGCCCTGGCAGTAGTCGCGCGCGGCATCGCGCACCTGGCGCTCGTCGTCGCTCAGCTGCTGATCGAGCAGCAGGGGGTCATCCCAGTGGAAGGCGGCTTTCGGAGCGGACATGGGCAATCCTCGAATCGGCATTGGATGCCCGAGTGTGCCCCAAGGGCCCCCCGGCCGGCCTTGAACTGGTTCAACGCCCGCCGGTCGAGGCGTCGACCAGCGCGAGCGGCCGGCCCACCTGCAGCCGGAACCGCCCGCGCCCCGTCTTCTCGATGCGCACGCAGGCGTCGCGCTCGACGAGGCGACGGGTCAACAGCAGCAGGCGCGCCTCGAGGTTGTCGCTCACGTCGGGCAGGCGCAGTTCCGGCGCCAGGCGCAGCTCGCGGTTGGTGAACGCCGTCCGGCCGTGCGCGACGTGGTCACACAGCAGCTTCCAGAGCACCGCGCCGGCGACGCCCTTGATCAGGTAGTCGTCGCCGAGGAAGACGCTGCTGTCGGCCGCGTAGTAGCGCACGCACAGCGGCTCCCCGCCGGGCGGCGACGACGCAGGGCCCCCGGGTGCGGCGGCCGGTTCGTCGTCGGACGGCGGTTCGGCGCCGGCGGCGAGGAACCGGCGCAGCGCGACGCCGAGGTGCGCCGCGACGGCCGCCAGTGCGTCCTCGTCATCGTAGGTGAAGCGCAGGTCCTGCAGGCTCTCGGCGAACAGCACGCCCATCAGCTCCCCGCCGCCCTCGATCGGCACGGCGAGCTGGCTGTGCGGCTCGGCCAGCCCCGGCCACGGGACCTCGCGACCGAGCGCCTGGGCCGCCTCGCCGCCGTGCGACGCCAGCCCGGCCCGCATGGCCTGGCTGTACGCCCGATCGAGCGTCAGGCGCGAGATGCGGATCGAGGTGCGCGCCTTCGCGGCGACGCCGATGACGCCGCGCCCGACGTCGATCTCGGAGCCGACGCCCTGCTCGCCGTAGCCGCGGCTGGCGACGGTGTAGAGGCGGGCCCGCGACGCGTCGTGCATCAGCAAGATGGCGTGCTCGATGGCGAAGTCCTCGACGAGCGAGTCCAGCGTGCGTTCGAGCAAGGCCTCGAGGTCGCTCGCATCGGCGAGCCGCGCCAGGCAGCGCCGCAACGCGGCAAGGCGATTCAGCCCGGGCGGCGGCTCGGCCAGCGTGCGGGTGCCGGTCGGCTCGATCGCGTCCACGGCGTAGACGTCGGCGCCGCGCAGATGGAACACGCCGTCCATGCCGGCGTGCGAGGCGATGCCGGCCAGCTTGGCCTTCATGCGCTCGAACAGCGCGCCTTCGGTCTCGGTGCGCAGATAGCGGGCGCGCAGGCGGTACATCGCCGCCGTCGACGGATGGACGACGATCAGCTCGACGCGCGGATTGGCGAGCACGTTGCGCCGCGTCTTGTTGAAGAACTGGTACGACAGCGCGACGTGGCTCGAGTCCACGTACTCGACCTGCGACAGGTAGGCCACGTTGGGCGTGCCGTCGGGCGCGCAGGTCGCCATCACGGCGGGGATCGCCCCCTCGAGGCAGTCGCGGATGCTGTCGATGCCGAGCGCGGTCATCGCAGCGGCCGGCCGGCCTGCGGGCCCGGCGTCTGGTCGTAGGCCTCGCGCGGCGTGAACGACACCGCGACGAGCTCGCTGCCCTCGCGGTCGAGGATGGCGTGCGAGAGCATCGCCGGATAGCCCAGCGCCGCGAGCTCGTCGGCGAAGCGCCTGGCATAGGCATCCGCCAGCACGAGATCGCCGGGCTCGCTCGCGCCGACGACGGCGTCGTCGCCCTTGAGCTGCACCGAGCGATGCGAGCTCGGCACGCTGAACACGACGGCGATGGCGCCGTCGGCTCGCAGGTCGTCGAGCACCTGGCGGCTGGTGCGTGCCGTCATCAGCAGCGTGACGCGCCGGCGATCGTCCGACACCCGGCAGCCGACGGCGCGCATCACGTGCGGCTGTTGCTCGGCGTCGCGCGTGCCGACGAGGATCGACGCGCGATCCTGCAGCAGCGCCAGCGTGGCGTCGTCGATGGCGAGCCCGCTCATTCCCGATGCAAAGCCAAGCTCGACTACGCCGGCCGTTCGAGCACGACGATGCCGTCGGCGTCGGCATAGAGCCAGTCGCCGGGGCGCACGCGCACGCCCTGCAGCTGCACCGGCACGTCGCGGCGGCCCTCGCCGCGCTTCGCGGTAGGCAGCGGCATCAGCGCGAGCGCGCGGATGCCGATGTCGCTGGCGGCCAGTTCGGCGGCGTCGCGTACGCAGCCGTCGACGACGATGCCGGCCCAGCCGTTGCCCGCGCCCAGCTCGGCGAGCTTGCCGCCGACCAGCGCGCGGCGCAGCGAGCCGCCGCCGTCGACGACGAGCACGCGCCCGGCGCCCGGCTCGGCGAGCGCGGCGCGCACGAGGCTGTTGTCCTCGTGGCACTTGACGGTGGCTACCGGGCCGGCGAAGCGCGCGCGGCCGCCATAGCTCGCGAATACGGGCGGCAGCACGCGAAAGCCGTCGTCGCTCGTCTCGACGCGGGCGTCGCAGAGGTCGGAGGTGGCGAAGTCGGGTGTCGTCATCGGTTCAGTCCTTCCGGGTCCAAGTCGAGGGCGCGCCGCGGTGGCGCGAGGGAGCGGTCGGCGGACGGCCTCACGCCGCGCGCGCCGCCGTCGCCGGCGCGGTGCGGCGCGCCCGGCGCACGTTGAAGGCGGTCGCCACGAGCACGAACTGCGTCAGCGCGATACCCAGCCACACCGTCGAAGCGCGCTGCCAGTCCATCAGCAGCCCGTAGACGAGCGGCGCCACGGCCTGGCCGATGTCCAGACCCGAGTAGACGACGCCGTAGACGCGGCCGGTGGCGTTGTCGGGCGCGGCGCGCTTGACGATCAGGTCGCGCGACGGCCCGGCGATGCCCGACGCGATGCCCATCGCGCCGAACAGCACCGGCACGGCCTGCGCCGGCACCGTGGCATAGCCCAGGGTGAGCGCGAACAACGCCGCCGTGCCGAAGGCGGTGCCGGCGATGCGCTCGGCTCGCGACGGATCGCGCGCCAGGAAACCGCCGACGACCATGCCGCCGGCGCTGCACACCATGTACACGCTCAGACAGATCGCAGCCAACGACGCCGGAACCGCGTGCAGCTCGCGCGCCGCCTGCGGCGCAAAGCTCTGGATGGCGCTGAGCACGGTGGCCAGCAGGAAGAAGAACAGGAAGCACACCCACACCGCCGGGATGCGCAGGAAATCCAGGCTGCCGTCCGCGGCGCCCTGCGCCTTGGCCGGCGGCGCGGGCGGCACGGCGATGGCGAGGCGGCGCCGGTTCAGCGCCAGCAGCGCCATCACGGCGACGACGATCGCCGCCGCACACAGCAGCGCCGTGCGCCATGAGGCGGCCAGCGTCAGCGGCACCAGCACCGCCGGCGCGATCGCCCAGCCGAGGCTGCCCGTGATGCCGTGCACGCTGAAGGCATGGCCGAGGCGCTGCGACGCCACCTTGCGGTTGATCAGCGTGTAGTCGACCGGGTGGAACACGCCGTTGCCGACGCCCGCGACGGCCGCGAACAGCGCGAGCTGCGCATAGCTCGTGCTCACGGCGTAGCCGACGGCCGCCACGGCGATCAGCGCCAGCCCGCCGAACAGCACCGGACGGGGACCATGGCGGTCGACGAGGAAGCCCGACGCCGTCTGCACGATGCTCGAGACGACGAAGAACACCGTCATCAGGAAGCCGAGCTCGGCGTACCCGACATGGAACTCGTCCTTGAGCCACGGGAACAGAGGCGGCAGCAGGAGCTGGCTGAAGTGGCTGATGCAGTGCGCGACGCCGACGAGTGAGATCAGGGCGGCATCGTCGCGCGCGGTCGAGGCGTGCGAGGCAGCGGAAGGCATGGCGCGATGGTAGCAACAGCACTGCGCACGTGCATTTCGGCACCGCGCGATCCGGCGAGTGCGGCTTTCGCTACCATCGACGGCATCCGCGGCGGTGCGCCGCGCCGACGCCTCCGGCCCACGCGATGACGCAGCAGCAGCAAGTCCTCTTCGACTACACCCGCGCCGACGCGCGCGGCCTGAGCACGACGGCGCAGGCCTGGGCGCGCGTGCCGGCGCTGCTCACGCCCGAGCAGCGGCGCGAGCGCAAGGCGCGCGCGGCCGAGCTGCTCGAGCAGCACGATGCCGTGCTCGTCGCGCACTACTACGTCGACGGCGACCTGCAGGATCTCGCCAACGAGACCGGCGGCTGCGTCGCCGACTCGCTCGAGATGGCGCGCTTCGGCCGCGACCACGCGGCGCGCACGCTCGTCGTCGCCGGCGTGCGCTTCATGGGCGAGACGGCCAAGATCCTGTCGCCGCACAAGCGCGTGCTGATGCCCGATCTCGACGCCACCTGCTCGCTCGACCTCGGCTGCCCGGCCGACGACTTCGCCGCCTTCTGCGACGCGCATCCCGACCGCACCGTCGTCGTCTACGCCAACACCAGCGCAGCCGTGAAGGCGCGCGCCGACTGGATGGTGACGAGCTCGTGCGCGCTCGCGATCGTCGAGCACCTGAAGCAGCAGGGGCAGAAGGTGCTGTGGGCACCCGACCGCCACCTCGGCCGCTACGTGCAGGAGGCAACGGGCGCCGACATGCTGCTGTGGGACGGCGCGTGCATCGTGCACGACGAGTTCAAGGGCGTCGAGCTCGAGCTGCTGCGCGAGCAGCATCCGCGCGCCAAGGTGCTGGTGCATCCCGAATCGCCGGCGAGCGTGATCGCGCAGGCCGATGTCGTGGGCTCGACGACGCAGCTGCTCAAGGCGGTGACCGAGACCGACGCCGACGAGTTCATCGTCGCCACCGACAACGGCCTGATGCACCGCATGCGCCAGCTCGCGCCGGGCAAGACGCTGATCGAGGCGCCGACCGCCGGCAACGCCGCCACCTGCAAGAGCTGCGCGCACTGCCCGTGGATGGCGATGAACGCCCTGCAGGGCGTGATCGACTGCCTCGAGCACGGGCGCGGCGAGATCCACGTCGACGAACCGGTGCGCAGCCGCGCGCTCGGCTGCATCGAGCGCATGCTCGACTTCGTGGCGCAGCACCCGGCGGCGATCGCGACGCCGCAGCGCGGCTTCGTCGCCGGCATCGGCGCGGCCTGACCGCGGCCTGCGGCGTCTCGGCCGCTCGAATTGGCGCGGTTCGGGCTCGCATTTCGGCGCCTTCGCGGCGCGCCGCGGCGCGCACACTGCTGCGGCGAGGTACCGCCATGCTTGTCGAGTTCAGCACGATCCACAACCATCACGAGCGCGCCGTGTTCGACGCCGTGCTCGCCGCCGCGCCGAAGTTTCCGGCGCTCGGCACGCCCGACCTGCTGGCCGACGTGGCCTGCGTGGCGCTGAACCGGCTGCCGTCGCGCTACATCCGGCACGACGTCGACTATTCCTTCTACCAGACCGACAAGGAGCGCGCCGAATCGGGGCGCGCCGTGGAGCGCGCCGTCGCGTTCGCGTTCGAGTTCGTGCAGGCGCGCTGCCTGATGCGCGCGCGCGACAACTAGGCGCGCATCAACCGCACAAGCCGGCCGGCGCGCCGCCGCCGCGCCCGCCCGCGGGGCGCACCAGCACCGTCGGAAAGCTCACCGGCAGCGTGTGCGGGAAGTCGCGGCTGTAGTGCAGGCCGCGGCTCTCGCGGCGCATCAGCGCCGAGCGCACGATCAGCTCGGCGCAATCGACGAGATTGCGCAGCTCGAGCAGGTCGCGGCCGACGCGGAAGTTGGCGTAGTAGTCGTCGATCTCGGCGCGCAGCAGTTCGATGCGGCGCAGCGCGCGCTCGAGGCGGCGCGTCGTGCGCACGATACCGACGTAGTTCCACATCAAGAGGCGCAGCTCGTCCCAGTTGTGCGCAATGACGACCTGCTCGTCGGCGTTCTCGACCTGGCTCTCGTCCCACGGCGGCAGCGCGGCCGCCGGAGCGCGCGCGCGCTCGGCGATGTCGGCGGCGCAGGTGCGCCCGAAGACGACGCACTCGAGCAGCGAATTGCTGGCCAGCCGGTTGGCGCCGTGCAGCCCGGTGTACGTCGTCTCGCCGACGGCGTACAGGCCCGGCACGTCGGTGCGGCCGTGCAGGTCGGTGACGATGCCGCCGCAGGTGTAGTGCGCCGCCGGCACGACGGGGATGCGGTCGCGCGCGATGTCGATGCCCAGCTTGAGGCAGCGCGCGTGGATCGTCGGGAAGTGCGACACGAGGAACTCTTCGCCGAGGTGGCGGGCGTCGAGCCAGACGTGGTCGATGCCGTGGCGCTTCATCTCGAAGTCGATGGCACGCGCCACGATGTCGCGCGGCGCCAGTTCGAGGCGGGCGTCGTGCGCCGCCATGAATCGCGTGCCGTCGGGCAGCGTGAGGTGGGCGCCCTCGCCGCGCAGCGCCTCGGAGATGAGGAAGCTGCGCTCCTGCGGGTGGTACAGGCAGGTCGGGTGGAACTGGATGAACTCCATGTTGCCCACCCGGCAGCCGGCGCGCCACGCCATCGCGATGCCGTCGCCCGTCGCCGTCTCGGGGTTGCTGGTGTAGCGGTAGACCTTGCCGACGCCGCCGGTGGCCAGCACGACGGCGGCGGCCGGCAGCGTCTCGACGCACTGGCGGTCGATGTCGAGCGCGTACACGCCGTAGCAGCGCGGCAGCTCGTCGCGCCTGAGGTGGCGCGACGTGACCACGTCGACCGCCATCCAGCGCTCGCGCAGCGTGATGCGCGGGTGGCGCCGCACCTCGGCGAGCAGCGCATCGTGGATCGCCTTGCCGGTGGCGTCGGCCGCGTGCGCGATGCGCCGCACGGCGTGGCCGCCCTCGCGCGTGAGGTGCAGGCCGAGCGGGCCGGCGGGGTCGCTAGAGAACGGCACGCCGCGCTCGACCAGCCAGGCGACAGCGTGGGCGCTGTGCTCGGCGATGAAGCGCGCCGTGTGCTCCTCGACCAGGCCAGCGCCGGCGTCCTGCGTGTCGCGCACGTGCGACTCGATGCTGTCGTCGGAGCCGAGCACGCCGACGATGCCGCCCTGCGCCCAGGCGGTCGCCGCCTCGTCGAGGTTGCGCTTGGCCAGCACGACGACGGGGAAGCGGTCGGCCAGGTGCAGCGCGACGGTCAACCCGGCGAGGCCGGCGCCGACGATGACGACGGGAGCCGCGTCGCCTGCCGCGGCGTCGGGGGCGGGGATCGGGGCGGCAATGGAGGTCAAGAGCGTGACGCGGCGTCGTGGATCGGCGGCCCGGCATTGTATCGACGCAACGCCGGCGTGGGCCGCCCTCCCCTACACTGACCGACAGTCGAGGGGCGTCGCAGCCGACGAGAGGTCAGCATGACGATCACGAAGAACAGCGGGGCGCCGTCACCGCAGCCCGACGGGGCCGGCGAAGGCGGCTGGGAGCCCACACGCGCACAGTCGATGATGGCGACGCAGATCATGCGCGGCGCCGACGAGGCCGAAGACGACACGACGGCGCGCGACATCGGCCGCCCGGTGGGCGACAACGTGCGCGAGCTGTTCGTCTCGTGCGGCCCGGCCGAGGCCTTGCGCCAGCAGTTCGAGATCCTGCACCCCGAGTTCATCGCGGTGCACGACGTCGGCACGGCGCTTTCGCGCAAGCTGCTGGCAGGCATCGCCGCCGCCAGCGGGCGCAGCGTGCAGAGGCTCGTGATCCGCCGCCAGGGCTACGGCACGCCGCTGGCGACGCTCGAGTTCATCGAATGGCCCACGGCGCAAGGCACGGCGCTGCGTCTGTACACGACGGAGGCGGATGCCGACACGGCATCGCGCGCCGCGTTGGCGATGATGCTGCTGGCGCACAGCCAGCTCGGCGTGATGCTGGTCGGCGACCTGCCGGTACACGCGCTGACGACGGCGCTGCAGCCGCTGCAGCAGGCGCTCGCGCGCGGGCCGTGGCCGAACCGCCACCTGCTGATGCTGCCGCTGTCGTCGGCCAGCGCCGTCGCTGCGCAGAGCGCGCACCTGTCCGGCCCGAGCGGCGTGACGGTGCGAACGACGCCGCAGGTGCAGCGCCCGGCGCAAGCCTGGGGCTTCATCAGCGCGACGTGGAACCAGATGCACGACAGCGACGCGGCGCGCGGCATGCAACTGCCGGGCGTGGCCGCGGGGCCGGCAGCGGCGGGACCAGCGGTGACGCCGACGGCTCCGGCGGCTGTTCCGGGGGCGCCTCAGGCCGGCCCGGTGTCGCCATTGGCGGCGGCGCAGGCGGCATTGGCCGCCGCCACGGCGCCCGTCGCCGCCCCGGCCTCGCCGCCGGCCGCTGCGCCGGTGACGCCGCTGCCGATGCGCCCGATGCCCGCCGTGCCCGGCCCCGGCGCCGCGCCGCGCGGCCTCGACGATGTGCTCGTCGACCACGTCGGCCGCCTCGTCAAGCTCAACGGCATGCTGGCCTGCGCCGTGTTCGACACGGCCACGTCACGCCTGCGCGCCCACGCCGGCACGGCCTTCGACGGCGAGCGCCTCGCGCATCAGGGGCGTGCGCTGATCGACGCTGCGCGCCGCAGCGCCGACGGCCTCGGTGTCCCGCCCGGAACGCCGGAGACGACGCTGACGCTGGCCGCGCACCATGTCATGCTGCGCCCGATCGCGCGCCACCCCGATCTGGCCTTGATCGCCGTCTTCGACGCGCGCATCGCCAACCTCACTCTGGTGCGCCTGCAAATCCAAAGGCACGACGAGGACTTCGCCCCGTAAAGCCGCGAGCCCCTGCGGGCTCGCGGCCGGGGCGAAGGCCAGCCCGCTTGCAAGCGGGCTGGCAAGGAAGACCAGCGAAGCCTCGTTCCCCTGCGGGCTCAGTGCACCACCCGCTGGAACACGAACTCCCCGTCCTCCACGGCCACCGGAATCACGTCCTTCGGGCCGAAGCGACCTTCGAGGATGAGCTTGGCGACCGGGTTCTCGATGCGCTGCTGGATGGCGCGCTTGAGCGGCCGCGCGCCGAACACCGGATCGAAGCCCACCTTGGCCAGCTCGGCCAATGCCGCCGGCGACACATCGAGCCGCAGCTCCATGCGCTCCAGCCGTGCCTCGAGCGCCTTGAGCTGGATGCGCGCGATCGACTCGATCTGCGACTGGTCGAGCGCGTGGAACACCACCGTCTCGTCGATGCGGTTGAGGAACTCGGGGCGGAAATGCTGCTTGACCTCGGCCCACACGGCCTCGCGGATCAGCTCGCTGTCCTGCCCCGCCATCTGCATGATCTGGTGCGAACCGAGGTTGCTCGTCATCACGATGACGGTGTTCTTGAAGTTGACGGTGCGGCCCTGGCCGTCGGTCAGGCGGCCGTCGTCGAGCACTTGCAGCAGCACGTTGAACACGTCGGGGTGCGCCTTCTCGACCTCGTCGAGCAGCAGCACGGAATAGGGCATGCGGCGCACCGCTTCGGTCAGCGTGCCGCCCTCTTCGTAGCCGACGTAACCCGGCGGCGCGCCGATCAGGCGGCTGACGGAGTGCTTCTCCATGAACTCGCTCATGTCGATGCGCACCATGTGGTCGTCGCTGTCGAACAGGAAGCCCGCCAGCGCCTTGCACAGCTCCGTCTTGCCGACGCCCGTCGGGCCGAGAAAGAGGAACGAGCCCATCGGCCGGTTCGGGTCCGACAGGCCGGCGCGCGAACGGCGGATCGCGTTCGACACGGCGCGGATCGCCTCGTCCTGGCCGACGACGCGATCGTGCAGCTTCGTCTCCATCTGCAGCAGCTTGTCGCGCTCGCCCTGCATCAGCTTGGCGACCGGAATGCCCGTCGCGCGCGCCACCACCTCGGCGATCTCCTCGGCGCCGACCATGGTGCGCAGCAGCTGCGGCGCGCCGGATTTGTCCTTCGCCTTGCCGGCTTCCTTGGCCTGCGCTTCCTTGAGCCGCTTCTCCAGCTCAGGCAGCTTGCCGTACTGCAGCTCGGCGACCTTGTCGAACTCGCCCTTGCGCTTGAGATCCTCGATCTGGATGCGGATGCGCTCGATCTCTTCCTTGACCTGCGCCGAGCCCTGGGCCGTGGCCTTCTCCGACTTCCAGATCTCCTCGAGGTCGGCGTATTCGCGCTCGAGCCTGGCGATCTCGGCCTCGATCAGCTCGAGGCGCTTCTGAGAGGCCTCGTCCTTCTCCTTCTTGACGGCCTCGCGCTCGATCTTCAACTGGATCAGGCGGCGGTCGAGCTTGTCCATCGCCTCGGGCTTGGAGTCGATCTCGATCTTGATCTTGGCCGCTGCCTCGTCGATGAGGTCGATCGCCTTGTCGGGCAGGAAGCGATCCGTGATGTAGCGGTTGGAGAGCTCGGCCGCAGCGACGATCGCCGGGTCGGTGATCTCGACGCCGTGGTGGACTTCGTACTTCTCCTGCAGGCCGCGCAGGATGGCGATGGTCGCCTCGACGGTCGGCTCGCCGACCAGGATCTTCTGGAAACGGCGCTCGAGCGCGGCGTCCTTCTCGATGTACTTGCGGTACTCGTCGAGCGTCGTCGCGCCGATGCAGTGCAGCTCGCCGCGCGCCAGCGCGGGCTTCAACATGTTGCCGGCATCGATCGCGCCCTCGGCCTTGCCGGCGCCGACCATGGTGTGGATCTCGTCGATGAAGACGATGGTCTGGCCCTCGTCCTGCGCGATCTCCTTCAACACCGACTTGAGCCGCTCCTCGAACTCGCCGCGGTACTTGGCGCCGGCCAGCAGCAGCGCCATGTCGAGCACCAGCACACGCTTGCTCTTGAGCGAATCGGGCACCTCGCCGGCGACGATGCGCTGCGCCAGGCCCTCGACGATCGCCGTCTTGCCGACGCCGGGCTCGCCGATGAGCACGGGGTTGTTCTTGCTGCGCCGCTGCAGCACCTGGATGGCGCGGCGGATCTCGTCGTCGCGGCCGATCACGGGGTCGAGCTTGCCGGCGCGCGCGCGCTCCGTCAGGTCGAGCGTGTATTTCTTGAGCGCCTCGCGCTGGCCCTCGGCCTCGGCGCTGTCGACCTTCTGGCCGCCGCGCACCGCCTCGATCGCCGTCTCGAGCGCCTTGCGCGTGAGGCCGTGGCCGCGCACCGTGCCGCCGAGATCCGTCTTGGCGTCGGCCAGCGCGAGCAGGAACATCTCGCTGGCGATGTACTGGTCGCCGCGCTTGGCGGCCTCTTTCTCGGCCGCCTGCAGCAGCGCGATCAGGTCGCGCCCCGGCTGCACCGGTTGGCCGCCGCCCTCGACCTCGGGCAGGCCGGCGACGAGCGTGTCGAGCGCCGTCTTCAGCGCCGGGATGCGCACGCCCGCGCGTTCGAGCAGCGCGCGCGGACCGTCGGCCTGCGCCAGCATCGCGGCGAGCAAGTGCGCCGGCTCGATGTAGGGGTTGCCGCGCGTGACGGCCAGCGTCTGCGCTTCGGTCAACGCCTCCTGGAAGTGGCTGGTCAGCTTGTCGAGTCGCATGAAGTCCTCCGTTGCCGGCGTACTTGGGTGGCGATGCGGGGATTTCAAGCCAGCCCGCGCGGCCGTGCCTTGCGACGGCGCAAGCCGGCTTCAGCCGAACCAGGCGCGGGCGATCGCCGTGCCGAGCGCCGCGCAGGCCAGCGCGCCGCCGACATGCGCCAACGAGTGAGCCGCGGCCCAGCCCCATTGGGCGCGCGCGACCATCGCCAGCGACTCGGCCGAGAACGCCGAGAACGTCGTGAAACCGCCGAGCAGACCGGTCAGCAGCAGCAGGCGCGGCCAGTCGGCGGCGCTGCCTTCGAGCCAGACGAGCAGAAAGCCGATCGCCAGGCCGCCGGTGCAGTTGACGAACAGCGTGCCGAGCGGAAAGCCCTGCCACAGGCCGTTGAGCGCCACGCCGGCGAGCCAGCGCAGCACGGCGCCGATGGCGGCCCCGCTGGCGACGGCGAGCATCTGCAGCGCCGGCGCCGTGGTCGTCACGGCGCGGCGTTCCCGACAGCGATACCCCAGCGGCGCAGCGCCTCGTCGTCGGCGAGGCGCGCATCCACCCAGCGCGCCTGGCCGTCGGGCGTCGTTTCCTTCTTCCAGAACGGCGCCTGCGTCTTGAGGTAGTCCATGAGGAACTCGCAGGCCTGGAAGGCTTCGCCGCGGTGCGCCGCCGTGACGGCGACCATCACGATCTGGTCGCCGGGATGCAGCAGGCCGACGCGGTGGATCACGCGCGCGCCGCGGATGAAGAAGCGCTCGAAGGCGCGATCGATCATGGCCTCGATCGCGCGCTCCGTCATGCCGGGATAGTGCTCGAGCTCCATCGCGCTCACGGCGCTGCCTTCGCTGCCGGCACGCACCGTGCCGACGAAGCTGGCGACGGCGCCGACGTCGAGGTCGGCGGCGCGCAGTGCGGCGACTTCGGCCGCGAGGTCGAAGTCGGAGGTCTGGATCGTCACGCGCGGTGCGCTCATGGGACTATTGTCGCAGCCCGCACGGGGCCGCGCGCGATGCCGCCGCGGCCCGGCACGCATGAACCTGGGGGAGTCGGCCGAACGGTCGATAGTGCGGCGGCCGACGGCTCGCGACACTGCGCCGCGTTCAGTCAACCGCATGTCCCACACCATGTACCACCGCTCGAAGATCGCCCTCGCCGCGCTCGCCGTCGCCCTCGCCCTTGCCGCCTGCGGCGGCAGCGAAGAAGACGATTCCTCCTCCTACGCACCGGAAGCCAGTGCTTCGCTGACGGGCAGCTGGTACAGCAGCTCGGTGAAGGCGCGCTGGGATTTCGGCTCCACCGGCTCCGGCCTGCTGATGCAGGGATCCATCGACGGCACCGCGTGCCGCCTCACCTGGGTCGACTACACGCTCGACGCGGCGAACAGCCGCGTCACCTACTACATCACGCGCGCAATGGGCACCGGCGTCGACAACAGCTATGACAGCGGTCCGGTGCGCGAAGGCCCTTACACGATGGGCTACACGCTCAGCGGCAACAGCGTGACGCTCGGCGCCGGCACCTACAGCCGCAGTTCGACCCGGCCTGCCGGATGCGAAAGCGCCTGACGGCGCAACGCCGCGTCCGTGCCACGGGGCACGCTCTTGAACCCCGCGCTCGTGTGCACGGTAGCCCGCGCACGGGCCGCGGCTCGCTGCCTCAGCCGCCCGTCACCGGCGGGAAGAACGCCACCTCGGCGCCGTCATCCACGGTCGCCGACTCGTCGGCGATGGCCTGATTCAGCGCGGCGCGCACCGCGCGGCCGCGGCCCAGCGCGGCGGCGTGTGCGGCGCTGCTCGCGACCAGCCGCTCGCGCAGAGCTCCCAGCGTGATCGGCGCGTCGAGCGCCAGCATCTCGCTCGGGCCGAGCGCCTCGCGCAGCGAGGCGAAGTAGCGCACCGTGATCGTCATGACATCAGTTCGGAGAACGGCAGGAAGCGTACCGCATCGCCGCGCGCGATCGCCTGCGACGGCGGGTTGTCGACGAGGCCGTCGGCCCACACGGCCGACGTGAGCACGCCCGAGCTCTGGTTGGCGAAGAGTTCGAGCTCGCCGGCGCCGTTGAGCCGCGCGCGCAGGAACTCGCGGCGCCGGTCGGGCCGCGGCCAGTCGAAGGCCGCCTTCAGCGCGACGGCGCGCGGCGCCGTGTCGGCCATGCCGAGCAGACGCCGCAGCAGCGGGCGCACGACGAGCAGGAAGGTGACGAAGCTCGACACCGGATTGCCGGGCAGCCCGAGCAGCAGCGTCTCGCGCGCCGCGCCGTCGTTGCGGATCGCGCCGAAGGCCAGCGGCTTGCCCGGCTTGATCGCCATCTGCCACAGGTCGATGCGGCCCTCGGCCTGCGCTGCGGGGCGCAGGTGGTCCTCCTCGCCGACCGACACGCCGCCGCTGGTGAGGATCAGGTCATGGCCGACCGCCGCGCTGCGCAGCGCGGCGCGCGTGGCATCGAGGCGATCGGGCACGATGCCGCAGTCGGTGACTTCGCAGCCGGCCTGTTGCAGCAGGCCGCGCAGCGTGTAGCGGTTGGAGTTGTAGATCGCGCCCGGCCGCAGCAGCTCGGGCGGCGTCTCGTCCGGCATCGCGAGTTCGTCGCCGGTCGAGAACAGCGCGACGCGCGGGCGGCGCATCACCATCAGGCGTGCGGCGCCGACCGATGCCGCCAACCCGAGCGCCTGCGGCCCGAGGCGCACGCCGGCCGCCAGCACGACGCTGCGGGCGCGCACGTCTTCGCCGCGGCGGCGGATCCATTGGCCGGGTTCGGGCACGGTGTCGATGCGCACGCGGCCGTCGTCCAGCGCCGTGCATTGCTCCTGCATCACGACGGCATCGGCCCCCGCCGGTACTTGAGCCCCGGTGAAGATGCGCGCCGCGCTGCCCTCGGCCA
Organism: Burkholderiaceae bacterium; assembly: GCA_048500255.1. Taxonomy (GTDB): domain Bacteria; phylum Pseudomonadota; class Gammaproteobacteria; order Burkholderiales; family Burkholderiaceae_C; genus JAMHWF01. The sequence continues at coordinate 293,255 of JASNYH010000001.1, forward strand.
GCGCAGCACCGACGACGCCCGCCGGGATGCGCTGCGTGACCGGCAGCACGGCGCCGGCGGCCGGCACGTCGGCACGACGCAGCGCATAGCCGTCCATCGACGTGTTGTCGGCCGGCGGCACGTCGAGCGCCGAGCGCACGTCGGCCGCGAGCACGCGGCCGAGCGCGTCGAACGTGGCGAGCGGCTCGCTCTCAGTCGCCGGCAGCGGCGCGACCGCGGCCAGCAGCCTCGACAGCGCCTCGTCCAGCGTCAGCATCGGCGCCTTCGTAGAGCGGGGAGACGTAGTCATAGCGGGAGGCCGTCTGCATCAGGTACGCCGCCACGGCAGCGGCGTCGTTGAGGTCGAGCACCGGCAGCGTTGTCGGCGCCGGCAGCCGCTCGGCGCTGTCGGTGGCGATCGCGACGACGCGCGGGTCGTTGGGATACTGCGCCGGCTTGCCGGCGTCGGCGCGCCACACCTCGACCTTGGGGATGTCGCTGGTCTTGAAGCCCTCGACGAGCACCCAGTCGCAGTCGTAGAGCTCGGCGATCAGCTGGTGCACCGTCGGCTCGATGAGCACCTCGAACTCGCGGATCTTGGCGAGCCGCCGGTTCGAGGCGACGACGACTTCGAACGCGCCCGCCTCGCGGTGGCGAAACGAGTCCTTGCCCGGATGGTCGATGTCGAACTTGTGGTGGGCGTGCTTGACGACGGACACGCGCTGGCCCGACAGCCGCAAATGGCCGATCAGCTGCTCGACCAGCGTGGTCTTGCCCGACCCGGAGAACCCGGAAAACCCGACGACCTTCATCCCTGCACTCGTCTTTTCATGCGGCGCAATTGTCGGCGATGTAGCGCTTGACACGCTCGACATCGGCCGGCATCACCGTGCAGCGCTTGGGGAGTTGCTCGATGCCCGCTAGCGACGCGGGCCGCGGCGGCTCGCGGCCGATCGCCTCGACGATGGTGGCGGCGAACTTGGCCGGTTGCGCCGTCTCGAGCACGATCATCGGCACGCCCGGCTCCACGTGCTCGCGCGCGACCTTGACGCCGTCGGCCGTGTGCGGGTCGACGAGCACGCCGTGGCGCTGCCATTCGCCGCGGATCGTCGACAGCCGGTCGGCGTGCGTGCTGCGCCCCGACGCGAAGCCGAAGCCTGCGACGCGCGCGAACTCGTCGCTGCGCAGCGCGAAGGCGCCCTGGCGCTCGACGTCGTGCCCGAACAGCTGGCGCACGCGCGCGCCGTCGCGGCCGAGCAGGTCGAACACGAAACGCTCGAAGTTCGACGCCTTCGAGATGTCCATCGACGGGCTCGAGGTCTCGTGCGTCTCGGCGCCCTTGCGCACCCGATAGGTGCCGGTGCGGAAGAACTCGTCGAGCACGTCGTTCTCGTTGGTCGCGGCGACGAGGCGGCGGATCGGCAGGCCCATCATGCGCGCCACGTGGCCGGCGCAGATGTTGCCGAAGTTGCCGGACGGCACGGTGAAGCTGACCTGCTCGTCGTTCGATCTCGTCGCCCTGAAGAAACCGGCAAAGTAGTAGACGACCTGCGCGAGCAGCCGCGCCCAGTTGATCGAGTTGACGGTGCCGATGCGCCAGCGGCGCTTGAACTCGAGGTCGTTGCTGACGGCCTTGACGATGTCCTGGCAGTCGTCGAACACGCCTTCGATGGCGATGTTGTGGATGTTGGCATCCTGCAGGCTGAACATCTGCGCCTGCTGGAACGGGCTCATGCGGCCGTGCGGCGACAGCATGAAGACGCGCAGTCCGCGCTTGCCGCGCATCGCGTACTCGGCCGCGCCGCCGGTGTCGCCCGAGGTCGCGCCGAGGATGTTGAGCTCTTCGCCGCGGCGGCCGAGCTCGTACTCGAACAGCGCGCCGAGCAGTTGCATCGCGATGTCCTTGAACGCGAGCGTCGGGCCGTTGGACAGACCTTCGATCCACAGGCCATCACCGAGGGCCTCGAGCGGCGTCACCTCGGCCGAGCCGAACACGTCGGCGCTGTAGGTGCGCGCGACGAGGCGACGCAGGTCGGCGGGCGGGATGTCGTCGATGTACAGCGACAGCACCTCGAACGCGAGATCGGCGTACGACAGGCCGCGCCAGCGCGCGAGCGTCGCCGCGTCGACCTTCGGATAGGCCTCGGGCAGGTACAGGCCGCCGTCGGGCGCCAAGCCCTCGAGCAGGATCTCGCTGAAGGCGCGCGGCGCGCGGCCGTCGCCGGCCACGCCGCGCGTGCTGACGTACTTCAACTCAGGTCTTCCTTGCGGATGCGCACGATCGGCGCCAGCACGGTGGGCAGCGCCTGCATCTGCGCCTGCGCCTGGTTCATGCGGCCCTCGACCGTCTCGTGCGTCAGGATGATGACGTCGGTCTGCGCCTTGCCGTCGGCGCCGGCGTCGGCGTGCGGCCGCTGCAGCAGCGCGTCGATCGAGATGTCGTGGTCGGCGAGGATGCCCGTGATGCGCGCCAGCACGCCGGCCTGGTCGGCGACCTGCAGCCTCAGGTAGAACGCCGTCACGACCTGCTCCATCGGCAGGATCGGCGTCGTCGCCAGCGCGTCGGGCTGGAACGCGAGGTGCGGCACGCGGTGCTCGGGGTCGGCGGTGTGCAGCCGCGTGATGTCGACCAGGTCGGCGACGACAGCCGACGCCGTCGGCTCCGAGCCCGCGCCCTTGCCGTAATACAGCGTCGTGCCGACGGCGTCGCCCTGCACCATCACGGCGTTCATCGCGCCCTCGACGTTGGCGATCAGGCGCTGCGCCGGCACCAGCGTCGGATGCACGCGCAGCTCGATCCCGGCGTCTCGGCGCCGCGTGATGCCCAGCAGCTTGATGCGGTAGCCGAGTTGCTCGGCGTAGGTGATGTCGGCCGCCTGCAGCTTCGTGATGCCCTCGACGTGCGCACGGTCGAACTGCACCGGGATGCCGAAGGCGATCGCGCTCATGATCGTCGCCTTGTGCGCGGCGTCGATGCCCTCGATGTCGAAGGTCGGGTCGGCCTCGGCATAGCCCAGGCGCTGCGCCTCCTTCAGCACGGCGTCGAAGTCCAGGCCCTTCGAGCGCATCTCGCTGAGGATGAAGTTCGTCGTGCCGTTGATGATGCCGGCGATCCACTCGATGCGGTTGGCCGTCAGGCCCTCGCGCAGCGCCTTGATGATCGGGATGCCGCCGGCCACCGCTGCCTCGAAGCCGACCATCACGCCCTGGGCGTGCGCCGCGGCGAAGATCTCGGTGCCGTGCACCGCGAGCAGCGCCTTGTTGGCGGTGACGACGTGCTTGCCCGCTGCGATGGCTTCCATCACCAGCGTGCGCGCGACGCCGTAGCCGCCGATCAGCTCGACGACGATGTCGATCGCCGGATCGGCGATAACAGCCCGCGCGTCGGCGACGACGCGCGCGCGGTCGCCGACGAGGCGGCGCGCGCGCTCGACGTCGAGGTCGGCGACGGTCGTGATCTCGATGCCGCGGCCGGCGCGGCGACGGATCTCGGCTTGATTGCGCAACAGCACTTCGAACGTGCCGCTGCCGACGGTGCCGATGCCGAGCAGGCCGACCTGGATGGGTTTGGCTTCGGCAACGCGGCGCTCGGCGTCACGGGGCTGCGCCGCAGCACGGGGTGGGGTCATGGGTGTCCTCAGCGCGAGTGGCGCCGGCGATAGTGGTCGAGGAAGCGCGCGACGCGGCCGAGCGCGTCGGTGAGGTCGTCGGCGTTGGGCAGGAAGACGACGCGGAAGTGGTCGGTGCGCGGCCAGTTGAAGCCCGTGCCCTGCACGATCAGCACCTTCTCCTCGGCCAGCAGGTCGTAGGCGAACTGGCGGTCGTCGGCGATCGGATAGATCTTCGGATCGAGGCGCGGGAACATGTACAGCGCGGCCTTGGGCTTGACGACGCTGACGCCCGGGATCTGCATCAGCAGCTCGTAGGCCACGTCGCGTTGGTGCGCCAGGCGCCCGCCCGGACGCACCAGGTCGCCGATGCTTTGGTAGCCGCCGAGCGCCGTCTGGATCGCGAGCTGGCCCGGCGTGTTCGAGCACAGCCGCATCGACGCCAGCATGTTCAGGCCCTCGACGTAGTCGCCCGCCTGCGTCTTGTCGCCCGAGACGACCATCCAGCCGGCGCGATAGCCGCAGGCGCGGTAATTCTTCGACAGGCCGTTGAAGGTGACGAACAGCACGTCGTCGGCCAACGACGCGATGCTCGTGTGCGAGGCGCCGTCGTACAGAGTCTTGTCGTAGATCTCGTCGGCGAACACGATCAGGCCGTGCTGGCGCGCGATATCGACCAGCGCGCGCAGCAACTCGGGCGGATAGAGCGCGCCGGTCGGGTTGTTGGGGTTGATGACGACCAGCGCCTTCGTGCGCGGGGTGATCTTGGCGCGGATGTCGTCGAGGTCGGGCAGCCAGTCGCTCGCCTCGTCGCACAGGTAGTGCACCGGGCGGCCGCCCGACAGCGAGATCGACGCCGTCCAGAGCGGATAGTCGGGCGCCGGGACGAGGACTTCGTCGCCGTCGTTGAGCAGCGCGTTCATGCTCATCACGATCAGCTCGGACGCGCCGTTGCCGAGGTAGACATCGTCGACCGTCACGCCACCGACCGACTTGGTCTGCATGTAGTGCACGATCGACTTGCGCGGCGCGAACAGGCCCTTGCTGTCGGTGTAGCCGGCGGCGTCGGGCAGGTTGCGGATCATGTCCTGCACGATCTCGTCGGGCGGCTCGAGGCCGAACACGGCGAGGTTGCCGATGTTCAGCTTGATGATCTTGTGGCCCTCTTCCTCCATCTGCCGAGCCTTCTCGAGCACCGGCCCGCGGATGTCGTAGCAGACATTGGCCAGCTTGTCGGACTTGGCGATCGGTTTCAAGGAAGGCTCCTCTGCAAACTTATAATTTTACGCATGCCGTCCTGCACCGAGGCCGACGCGCCGCGAACCCTGCGCACCCGCCGCCCAGAGTGAAATTCCAACCCGACCGCCTCGAAGGCGTCAATGTCATCTCGCGCCAGGAGCCGGGGCGCGTGTGGGTGCGTGCCGAGCAGCACGACGGCGCCGTGCTCGTGCCGTGGCGCGGCCCCGTGCAGCGCTGGCCCGTCGAGCGCCACGAGGCGCTGACGGCGGCGCACTTCGAAGCCGTGCTCGCCCTCGAGCCCGAGGTCGTCGTCTTCGGCAGCGGCGCGCGTCTGCGCTTCGCGCCGCCGGCGCTGCTGCGCGCGCTGCTCGAGCGGCGCATCGGCGTCGAGACGATGGACACGGCCGCGGCGTGCCGCACCTTCAACGTGCTGGCCGGCGAGGGCCGGCTCGTCGTCGCCGCGCTGCTGCACGACGCACCCGCGTCGCAGGCGCGCGCGCCATAGCCCTGCACCGCGGTCGAACGACGCGAAGCCTTATAATTCACGGCTGTGCCTGACTGGGCGACATCAAGCGAACACTACATGACGCCAGCCCTCAACAAGCCCCTTCCGGAGTTCGAAGCGCTCGCCACCAGCGGCATCAAGTTCACGCCCCAGGCCTACGCCGGCCAAAGCGTGGTGCTGTACTTCTACCCGAAGGACAACACGCCCGGCTGCACGACGGAGGCGATGCAGTTCCGCGACCGGCACAAGGACTTCGTCAAGGCGGGCGCCGTCGTGTTCGGCGTCTCGCGCGACAACATGGCGTCGCACGACAAGTTCCGCGAGAACCTCCAGCTTCCGTTCGACCTGATCGCCGACACGGAAGAAAAGCTCTGCCACATGTTCGGCGTCGTCAAGAACAAGATCATGTACGGCAAGAAGGTCAAGGGCATCGAGCGCAGCACCTTCCTGATCGACGGCGCCGGCGTGCTGCGCGCCGAGTGGCGCGGCATCAAGGTCGCTGGCCATGTCGACGAGGTGCTGAAGGCCGTCAAGGCGCTGAAGAAGGCCGCCTGAGCACCGCTTCGCCGCAGAGCCCGCGCCGCCGGCACGGGCGTTGAGCCGCAGGGCGGCTTGTGCATAATGGGCCGATGCACGTGAGTTGTGTACCGCGCCGCATCCTCGAAGAGCCGCACAGTCGACTGGGCGGCTTTTTTGTTTGCCCCTTCGACTGAGGTTCAGCACTTCCATGCCGCTGCCCAAGCCGCCCGTCAAACGCGCCCATATCCTCTCCCCGACCGACTTCGACGCGCAGGCGGCCCCCAGACCGGCGAAACGCCAGTCCCCGGCCGCCGAGCGCGCGGCCGACGCCGCAGTGGCGACCGAGCTGCACGATCCGCGCACGGTGGCAGGCGCAGAGGCGCCCGCACGAGCCGAAGCATCGCGCGCGGTCGCTGTCGCCGCCGCTGCACCGCGCGCGCCGGCCGAGCAGCCGCGCGCACGCAAGCCACGAGGCACCGGCCCGGCCAAGCTGTTCGTGCTCGACACCAACGTGCTGATGCACGATCCGACGTCGCTGTTCCGCTTCGACGAACACGACATCTACCTGCCGATGATCACGCTCGAGGAACTCGACAGCCACAAGCGCGGCATGTCGGAGGTGGCGCGCAACGCGCGCCAGGTCAGCCGCGAGCTCGACGCGCTGGTCGCCTCGCGCGACGGCGCCGCACGCGAGACCGACATGTCGGCGGGCCTGCCGCTGGCGCGCACCGGCCACCGCGAGGCCGGCGGCTGCCTGTACTTCCAGACCGGCCTGCTCGACGCGCGGCCGCCGGCCGGCCTGCCGCAGGGTAAGGCCGACAACCAGATCCTGGGCGTCGTGCAGGCGCTGCGCGAGCAGCAGCCGCAGCGCGACGTCGTGCTGGTGTCCAAGGACATCAACATGCGCATCAAGGCGCGCGCGCTCGGGCTGCCGGCGGAGGACTACTCGAGCGACAAGACGCTCGACGACGGCGACCTGCTCTACACCGGCGTGCTCGCGCTGCCGAGCGACTTCTGGGAGCGCCACGGCAAGACGATGGAGAGCTGGAACCAGGGCGGCCACACGCACTACCGCATCGCGGGCCCCCTGGTACCGGCGCTGCTGATCAACCAGTTCGTCTACCTCGAGGTGCCGGGCGCCGCGCCGATGTACGCCAAGGTGATAGAGATCACCGGCAAGACGGCCGTGCTGCGCACGCTCAAGGACTACACGCACCAGAAGAACGCCGTCTGGGGCATCACGGCGCGCAACCGCGAACAGAACTTCGCGCTCAACCTGCTGATGGATCCCGAGTGCGACTTCATCACGCTGACCGGCACGGCCGGCACGGGCAAGACGTTGATGACGCTGGCCGCGGGCCTGTCGCAGGTGCTCGACGACCGGCGCTACAGCGAGATCATCGTCACGCGCGTGACGGTGCCCGTCGGCGAAGACATCGGCTTCCTGCCCGGCACCGAGGAGGAGAAGATGGGCCCGTGGATGGGTGCGCTCGACGACAACCTCGAGGTGCTCGCACGCGGCGACTCGAGCGCCGGCGAGTGGGGCCGCGCCGCGACCAACGATCTGGTGCGCTCCAAGATCAAGATCAAGAGCCTGAACTTCATGCGCGGGCGCACCTTCCTCAACAAGTTCGTGCTCATCGACGAGGCGCAGAACCTGACGCCCAAGCAGATGAAGACGCTGATCACGCGCGCCGGGCCGGGCACCAAGATCGTCTGCCTGGGCAACCTGGCGCAGATCGACACGCCCTACCTCACCGAAGGCAGCTCGGGGCTGACCTACGCCGTCGACCGCTTCAAGGGCTGGGCGCACAGCGGCCACGTGATGCTGGCGCGCGGCGAGCGCTCGCGGCTGGCGGACTTCGCGTCCGAGGTGCTCTGACGCGCGGCGGCTGCGCGCTGTACAGTTCGCGCCGGTCTCGCAGGCCAAGGGCAGCGAAACGCTCAAGCAGATGAGGCTGGCCAGGCCGCGACCTACGGGCCGGTCAAGTGCAGCGTGGAGCGCAAGCTGAAGAAGGCGCTGGACCCGAACAACATCCTCGCGCCGGGGCCCTGCGGCATCAGCCTCTAGCAGGCTTCGCGGTCGGGACGATGCCCGGGATCGGCTCGAGCGGCCCGCGGTAGCGCTCCTTCTGCGGCTTGCCCTTCAGCGGCGGGAAGTCGATCGGCTCGTCAGGCAGCTTCGTGTCGGGCAGCCGGTCGAGCAGGTGCCGGATCAGCGTCAGCCGGCCGCGCCGCTGGTCGTTGAAGTCGACCAGCGTCCACGGCGCGTGCTTCGTGTGCGTCGCCTCGAGCATCTCGTCGCGGGCGCGGCCGTACTCGGCGTAGGCTTGGCGCGCCTTCAGGTCGATCGGCGAGAGCTTCCAGCGCTTGAGCGGGTCGGCCAGCCGCTCGGCGAAGCGTTCCTCCTGCTGCGCCTGGTCGACGGTGAGCCAGTACTTGAACAGCAGCAGCCCGTCGTCGACGAGCAGCTTCTCGAACGCCGGCGCCTGGTTCAGGAACGCCTTGTACTGCGCGTCGGTGCAGAAGCCCATCACGCGCTCGACGCCGGCGCGGTTGTACCAGCTGCGGTCGAACAGCACGATCTCGCCGGCCGCTGGCAGATATGGCACGTAGCGCTGGAAGTACCACTGCGTCGCCTCGCGCTCGCTCGGCTTGCCCAGCGCGACGACGTGGCAACTGCGCGGATTGAGGCGGTCGGCGATCGCGGCGATCGCGCCGCCCTTGCCCGCCGTGTCGCGCCCCTCGAACACGACCGCCAGGCGCCGGCCGGTGTGCTGCAGCCAGCGCGCCATCGCATTGAGCTCGACCTGCAGCGTTTCGAGGTGCTCTTCGTAGGTCTTCTTGTCGAGCGGGTCGGCAGCGCCGTCGCCGTTCTTCCTGCCCTTGCGGCCCTTGCCTCCCATCGCTAGCGCGCCGCGACCAGCGCCTTGATCTGTTCCAGCGCCGAAGGATCCTCGATCGTCGTCAGGTCGCCCGGGTCGCGCCCTTCGCCGACGGCCTGGATCGCGCGCCGCAGCAGCTTGCCCGAGCGCGTCTTCGGCAGCCCCGCGACGAAGTGCACGCGCGACGGCCGCGCGACGGCGCCGAGCCTCGCGTCGACGTGCTTCATCACGTCACCCTCGAGCGCGAGCCGGGCCTGCGCATCGGCGATCGCCGCGGCGTCGCGCACGACGACGAAGGCCATCGCGACCTGGCCCTTCACCGCATCGGCGATGCCGACGACGGCGACTTCGGCGACGGCCGGGTGGCTCGAGATCGTCTCCTCGATCTCGCGCGTGCCGAGGCGGTGGCCGGCGACGTTGATGACGTCGTCGGTGCGCCCGAGGATGAAGTAGTAGCCGTCGTCGTCGCGCACCGCCCAGTCGAACGTCGAATAGACCATCCGGCCGGGAACGCTCTTCCAGTAGGTGTTGACGAAGCGCTCGTCGTCGCGCCACACCGTCTGCATGCAGCCCGGCGGCAGCGGCCCCTCGATCGCGAGCACGCCTTTCTTGCCGGGGCCGGCGAGTTCGGCGCCGGTGTTTTCGTCGAGCAGCTTGACGTCGTAGCCGTACATCGGCACGCCGGGGCTGCCGAACTTGCTCGGCCGCTGCTCGACGCCGTTGGCGATCGTCAGGATCGGCCAGCCGGTCTCGGTCTGCCAGTAGTTGTCGATGATCGGCTTGCCGAGCGCGTCGGCGATCCAGGTCGCCGTCGGCTCGTCGAGCGGCTCGCCGGCGAGGAACAGCGCGCGCAGCGAGCTCAGATCGTGGCGGCGCAGCGCCGCCGGGTCCTGCTTCTTGAGCACGCGCACCGCGGTCGGCGCGCTGAACATCACGGTGACCTTGTACTTCTCGACCAGGCTCCACCAGACGGCGGCGTCGGGCCGCGTCGGCAGGCCCTCGTAGAGAATCGTCGCCATGCCCGCGATCAGCGGGCCGTAGACGATGTAGCTGTGGCCGACGACCCAGCCGATGTCGCTGGTCGAGAAGTAGGTCTCGCCGGCGCGGCCGTCGAAGATGTGCTTCATGCTCGCCGCCAGCGCGACGGCATAGCCGCCGGTGTCGCGCTGCACGCCCTTGGGCCGGCCGGTCGTGCCGCTGGTGTAGAGCGTGTAGCTCGGCTGCGTGGACTCGACCCACACGCAGTCGACCTTCGCGTCCATGTGCTTCGCGCGCAGCGCCGCATAGTCCTCGTCGCGGCCGGCCTCGCGCGGCATCGGCGCGAGGCCGCGATCGACGAGCAGCACCTTGGCCGGCTTGTGCCTGGACAGACGGATCGCCTCGTCGAGCAGCGGCTTGTAGGCGACGACCTTGCCGCTGCGGCTGCCGGCGTCGGCCGACACGATGACGGTCGGCTCGGCGTCCTCGATGCGATTGGCCAGGCTCACGCTGGCGAAGCCGCCGAACACGACGGAGTGGATCGCGCCGATGCGCGCGCAGGCGAGCATCGCGAACACGGCCTCGGCGACCATCGGCATGTAGATCAGCACGCGGTCGCCTTCGCGCGCGCCGAGCTCGCGCAGCGCCGCCGCCATGCGCACCGTCTCGGCGTGCAGTTCGGCGAAGCTGTAGACGCGCTCGCTGTCGGTCTCGGTCGAGACGGCGATCAGCGCCGGCTGGCCGGCGCGCGCCGCGAGGTGGCGGTCGACGGCGTTGTGGCACAGGTTGGTGCGCCCGCCGACGAACCAGCGCGCGAACGGCGGGCGTGCGTAGTCGCAGACCTGCGTGAACGGCTCGCGCCAGTCGATCAGTTGCGCCTGCTCGCGCCAGAACGCGTCGCGATCGTCGATCGAACGCCGGTAGAACGATTCGTACTTCTCCACCACAGCCACCTCCAGCCTGCTGTTGCTGATCTACTTCATTCCGACGTGCGCACGCGGCGGTGCACACGCCGCTCGACGCGCCGCGCCTGCATCGCGCGGTCGACGAGCGCATCGAGGTACTTGTCGAACAAGCCTTGCGCCTCCTGCCGGAACATGCGGATGCGCCCCGTGTGGCCGAGCACGAGCAGGCCCACGGTGTGCGCGAGCAGCGCGACGACCTCGGCCTGCGCGTCGCGCAGCTCCATGCCGAGCGCGACCAGCGCCTGCTGGATCGGCAGCAGCGCGGCGCGCAGCCGCGCATCGAGCCGCTCGTTGAGCTCGAGCGTGGACCCGCGGGGCTGCATGCGCTGGAACATGTAGAAGCCGAGGTCGAGGTCGCGCGGATGATCGTGATAGAAGCCGAAGAAGGCGCTCGCCCTGGCGCGCAGCTCGTGCAGCGCGGACTCGCGGCGCGCGGCGATCGACGCTCCCGTCTTCAGCGGCGCGGCTCGCGCCGCGTCGACCTGCGCCGTGAGCCGCTCGAGCGATTCGTCGAGCAGCGCGCCGTACATCTCTTCCTTGCTGGCGTAGTAGCTGTAGATGGCGCCCGGCGTGTAGCCGGCGCGCTTGGCGATCTCGCGGATCGACGCGCCCTCGAGGCCGCGCTCGAAGAAGGTGGCGCGCGCCGCGTCGAGCACGAGCGAGCGCCGCATCTCGGCGACGGCGCGCTGGCGCGCGCCGCGCTGCTGCGCGCGCGCATCGTCCGCCAGGGGCGGCGGCGGGGCGACCCAGTTCGGCTTGCGCATGCGGCGCATGATACGCCCGGCTGAACAATGTTCAGCCGGCGACAATCACGTTCAGCCTGCGATGCGCACGACGATGCGCCCCCGCACCTGGCCGGCGAGCAGTCGCTGGGACGCCTCGATCGCCTGCGCCAGCGTCACTTCGCTCGTCATCGAATCGAGCAGCGCCGGGTCGAGGTCGCTCGCCAGCCGAGCCCAGGCCTCGCGGCGCAGCGGCATCGGCGTCTGCACGCTGCACACGCCGAGCACGCCGACGTTGCGCAGGATCAGCGGCATCACGGTAGCCGGCAGATCGTGGCCCTGCGCGAGGCCGCAGGCCGCGACGGCGCCGCCGTAGCGGATCTGCGCCATCACGTTGGCCAGCGTGTGGCTGCCGACGGCGTCGACGGCTGCGGCCCAACGCTCCTTCTGCAGCGGCTTGCCGCCCGGCGCAGCGAGCTCGGCGCGGTCGATGATGTCGGCGGCGCCGAGCGACTCGAGATACGCCGCCTCCTGCGCCTTGCCGGTGGCCGCGACGACGCGATGCCCCAGCTTGGCGAGGATCGCCACGGCGATCGAGCCGACGCCGCCCGTCGCGCCGGTGACGAGCACGTCGCCGTCGCCCGGCCGGATACCGTAGCGCTCGAGCGCCAGCACGCACAGCATCGCGGTGTAGCCAGCGGTGCCGATGGCCATCGCCTGGCGCGACGTGAATCGCTCGGGCAGGCGCACCAGCCAGTCGCCTTTCAGGCGCGCGCGCTCGGCGAGGCCTCCGGTGTGCGACTCGCCGATGCCCCAGCCGTTGACGATGACGCGGTCGCCGGCACGCCAATCGGCGTGGCCGCTCTCGACGACGGTGCCGGCGGCGTCGATGCCGGCGACCATCGGCCAGGTGCGCACGATCGGCGAGCGGTTGGTGATCGCCAGCGCGTCCTTGAAGTTGATCGTCGAATAGTCGACGGCGATCGTCACGTCGCCCGGCGACAGGAAGTCGTCGTCGACGGGGCGCAGCGTGGCGCTGAATTCGGGCGTCTTCTCGAGCACCAGGGCGTTGAACATCGGGGGCCTCGCGGGATGTGGAACAGCGAAGGCGCAGTCTAGCGAGGCGCGGCACGACTCGAAACAAGTCGTCGTTTCGGTTGACGTCGCACGGCCCGCGCCGCTACCCTCGCCCCCCATGCCGCCGCCCCCATCGTCCCGCTTCACCGCACGGCTCGCCGCCGTCGCCCTCGCCGGCGCGCTGGCGCTGCCAGCGCACGCCGAGCCCGACGCAGCGGCCGATCCGATCGCGCACTGGCTCGCCGACCGCGGCCTCGCCGCGCCGGCCGCCGAAGCCGGCGCCTTCGTCGACGACCTGCGCCACCGGGCCGGCGAGCTGGTCGGCGCGGCGCTCAACTTCCTCGGCGTGCGCTACCGCCGCGGTGGCGACAGCGCCGACGAAGGCTTCGACTGCAGCGGCTTCACGCGCCACGTGTTCGAGAGCACGCTGGGCCTGGTGCTGCCGCGCCGCGCCGACGAACAGGCGCGCGCCGCCGGCCTGCAGCCGGTCGGTCGCGACGAACTCGCTCCCGGCGACCTCGTCTTCTTCAATACGCTCAAGCGCCGCTTCTCGCACGTCGGCATCTATGTCGGCGACGGCAAGTTCGTCCATGCGCCGCGCAGCGGCGCGCGCGTGCGCGTCGAGGACCTGCGCCAGGGCTACTGGGCCAAGCGCTACAACGGCGCGCGCCGCGCCGAGCCCGTCGCCGCCGCACCAGCCGCCGCTGTTCCGTCGGGCGTCTGAAAGCCCTCGGCGCCGCCAGCGCGCGCCGCCTGCGTCGAATGACCCCGACCGGGGTGCATGCCGCGCGGTGCGCGACAATCGCGCCATGACCGACCGTGTGATCCCGCTGGCCGACCACCGCTACCGCGCCACCGTGCCGCGCGTGCCGGCCGCCGCGACGCCGCCGACGGGGCTGATCGCCGACACGCTCGGCCGCCCGTTGCGCGATTTGCGCATCTCCGTCACCGACCGCTGCAACTTCCGCTGCAACTACTGCATGCCGAAGGAGATCTTCGACAAGCAGTACCAGTTCCTGCCGCACGCCTCGCTGCTCAGCTTCGAGGAGATCACGCGACTGGCGCGCATCTTCGTCGCGCACGGCGTGCGCAAGATCGCCTCACCGGCGGCGGGCCGCTGCTGCGCAAGAACATCGAGGGCCTGATCGAGATGCTGGCCGCGCTGCACACGCCGGCAGCGCACCGCTCGACGCTCACCCTCGACCAACGGCTCGGCGCTGGCCAAGAAGGCGCAGGCCCTCAAGGACGCCGGCCTGCAGCGCATCACGGTCAGCCTCGACGCGCGCTCGACGACGCCGTGTTTCGCACGATGAACGATCGACTTTCCCGTCGCCGGAGTGCTGCGCTGGCCTGGACGAGGCCGCGCGCGTCGGCCTCGAGGCCGTTAAGGTCAGCTTGGTCGTCAAGCGCGGCACCAACGACCAGGAGATCCTGCCGCTGGCGCACCACTTCCGCGGCACGCCGATCGTGCTGCGCTTCATCGAGTGATACATGGATGTCAGCGCCACCAACGGCTGGCGCATGGACGAATGCTGCCGTCGGCGCCGAGTGCTGGCGCGGCTGCGCGGCAAATTCGCGCTCGAGCCGCTCGACGCGCACTACGTCGGCAGACGGCCGAGCGCTGGCGCTATGTCGACGGCGCCGGCGAGATCCGGCCTCATCTCGAGCGTGACGCAGGCGTTCTGCCGCGACTGCAACCGCGCGCGGCTGTCGACCGAGGCAAGCTGTTCCGTATTGCCTGTTCGCCAGCCACGGCCACGACCTGCGCGCTCTGTTGCGCGACCCGGCGCGCCCTGGGCGACGCCGAGATCGGCGCCGCGATCGGCGAGGTCTGGCGCGCGCACCCGATGACCGCTACTCCGAGCTGCGCGGCGCGATGCCGGCCGACCCCGGCAGCGGCGAGCGCCGCGTCGAGATGCACTACATCGGTGGCTGAATTGATCGCGCGCGACGACATCACCGGCCTGGTGCTGGCCGGAGGACGCGGCAGCCACATGGCGGCGTCGACAAGGGGCTGCAGAACCATCACGGCATGCCGCTGGCGTTGCACGCTCTGCTCGCCCTCGCCGCAGGTCGGCAGCACGATGATCAATGCCAATCGCAACCTCGCCGCCTACGAGGCCATGGGCGTGCCGGTATGGCCCGATGCCCTGCCCGACTATGCCGGCCCGCTGGCGGGCTTTCTCGCCGGCCTCGAGCGCTGCGAGACGCCCTACATGGTGACCGTGCCCTGCGATTCGCCGCTGTTTCCCGAGGACCTCGTGGTGCGCCTCGCGCAGGGGCTGGCCGATGCCGACGCCGAGATCGCGATCGCCAGCACGCGCGAGGCCGACGGCAGCGCCCAGACCCATCCCGTGTTCTGCCTGATGAAGACCGAGCTGCTCGAAAGCCTGGTGCGCTACACGCACGACCAGGGCCGCAAGATCGACCGCTGGACGGCCAAGCACCGCTGCATCGAGGTGCCGTTCCCCGACGCGCGCGCCTTCGCCAACGCCAACACGCTCGAGGAGCTGCAGCAGCTGCAGTCGGGCCATGCGTGACGGCGCGCCGCCGCCGTCGCTGCACCAGATCGCGTCGTGCGTGACGGGCTACGACCCCGACGCGCTGCCCGTCGCGCAGGCGCAGGAGTTCATCGCGCGGCTGGTGCCGCGCGTCGCCGGCATCGAGATGCTGCCGATCCGCAGTGCGCTCGGCCGCGTGCTGGCGCGCGACGTCGTCTCGACGATCGACGTGCCGGCCCACGACAACTCGGCGATGGACGGCTATGCGCTGCGCGGCGCCGAGCTGCGCCGCGACGGCGACGCGCGCTTCGCCGTCGCCGGAACGGGGCTGGCCGGCCAGCAGTTCGAGGGCGCCGTGCCGCCTGGCCACTGCGTGCGCATCATGACGGGCGCCGTGATGCCGCCGGGGCTCGACACCGTCGTGCCGCAGGAGTTCGTGCGCAGCGAAGGCGGAGCCGTCGTCGTGCCGGCCGGCGTGGTGCGCAGCGGGGACAACCGGCGCCTCGCCGGCGAGGACCTGGCGCGCGGGGATGCGGCGCTTTCCGCGGGCCGCGTCCTGCGCCCGGCCGACCTCGGCCTGCTCGCCTCGCTCGGCCGAGCCGAGGTCGCCGTGCATCGCCGCCTGCGCGTCGCCTTCTTCTCGACTGGCGACGAGCTGCGCTCCGTCGGCGAGCCGCTGGACGAAGGCTGTGTCTACGACAGCAACCGCTACACGCTGTGGGGCATGCTGCAGCGCCTGGGTGTCGAGGTGCTCGACTTCGGCGTCGTGCGCGACGACCCCGTCGCCCTCGCCACGGCGTTCCGCGACGCGGTGGCGAGCGCCGACGCCGTGATCACGTCGGGCGGCGTCAGCGTCGGCGAGGCCGACTACACCAAGAAGATCATGGCCGAGCTCGGCGAGGTGCTGTTCTGGCGCATCGCGATGCGCCCCGGCCGGCCGATGGCGATCGGCCGCATCGCCGCCGGCGGCAACACGGCGATCCTGTTCGGCCTGCCGGGCAATCCGGTCGCCGTGATGGTCACGTTCTACGCCTTCGTGCGCGACGCGCTGCTCGCGATGGGCGGCGCCGCGCCCGCGCCGCTGCCGATGCTGCAGGCCGTCACGCACAAAGCGATCCGCAAGAAGCCGGGCCGCACCGAATACCAGCGCGGCATCGTGACGCGCAGCGACGACGGCCGCTGGCGGGTGGCGATCACCGGCAGCCAGGGTTCGGGCATCTTGCGCAGCATGAGCGAAGCCAACGGCCTCGTCGTGCTCGGCCATGCGCAAGGCGACGTGGCCGCCGGCGGCACGGTCGACGTGCTGCCGTTCGACGGGCTGGTCTGACGACGCTCAGCCCGCGGGCCGAGCGCCGGGCCGCCCCAAGCCGGCCCGCGATCCCCTCGGGGGATCGTCCGGCGTACCCGCCGGGCGAGGGGCCGTCATTCAGCCCGCGGGCCGAGCGCCGGGCCGCCCCAAGCCGGCCCGCGATCCCCCCGGGGGATCGTCCGGCGTACTCGCCGGACGAGGGGCCGTCAGTTCAGGCTCCGCGGGAGTGGTGATCTCGCCCGGCACACCCGTGCGTGCAAGCAGCGTGTACACCGTCGGCACCACGAAGATCGTCAGCAGCGTGCCGAGCGACATGCCGCCGACGATCACCCAGCCGATCTGCTGGCGGCTCTCTGCGCCGGCGCCGTGCGCCAGCGCGAGCGGCATGGCGCCGAGCACCATCGCGCCCGTCGTCATCAGGATCGGGCGCAGCCGCAGCGACGCCGCCTCGATCACGGCGTCGAGCGTCTCGCGCCCCTGCTGGCGCAGCTGGTTCGCGAACTCGACGATCAGGATGCCGTGCTTCGTGATCAGGCCGATCAGCGTGATCAGACCGATCTGCGAATAGACGTTGAGCGTGCCTCCGGCGAGCTGCAGCGCGCCGAGCGCGCCGACCATCGACAGCGGCACGCTGAGCATGATGACGAAGGGATCGACGAAGCTCTCGAACTGCGCCGACAGCACGAGGAAGATGAACAGCAGCGCGAGCACGAAGACAAGCCCGAGCGCACCGCTCGAAGCCTTGAACTCGCGCGACATGCCGTTGAGTTCGGTCGAGTAGCCCGGTTGCAGGACCTTGGCCGCCGTCGCGTCCATGAACTGCAGCGCCTCGCCGAGCGCATAGCCCGGCGCCAGGTTGGCCGTGATCGACACCGAGCGCCGCTGGTTGAAGTGGTTCAGCTCGCGCGGACTGACCGCCTCGCGCAGCGTGACCAGCGACGACAGCGGGATCATCGCCGCGTTGCCGGCGGCGTCGACGCGCCCGCGCACGAACAGCCGGTCGATGTCCTCGGGCGTGACGCGGCCGCGCGCCTCGGTCTGCACGATGACGTCGTACTGCTCGGCGTCGCGCTTGTAGCGCGTGACCTGGCGCCCGCCGAGCATCGTCTCGACCGTGCGCGCGACTTGGTCGACCGACACGCCGGCGTCGGCGGCGCGGTCGCGGTCGACCTGCAGGAAGATCTCGGGCTTGTTCAGCCGCAGGTCGATGTCGGGCTGCACGAGGCCGGGGTTCTTGGCCATCTCGGCGAGGAACTGCTGCGCCACCTTGGCCAGGTTGTCGTACGAGTCCGAGGTGACGATGACGTAGCTGAGCGGCCGCTCGCGAAAGCCCCCGCCGAGCGACGGCGGCGTGACCGGGAAGGCGTTGACGCCGGGCAGCGCCGCGAATCGGGGCAGCATGTCGCGCGCCAGCTGCTGCGCGCTTCGCTCGCGCTGACTCCAGTCGACGGTACGCATCACGGCGATGCCCTGCGACACCGTCGGGTTGCCGGTCACGATGAAGATGCGGTCGAACTCGGGATACGTCATGGCGACGCGCTCGATCGCCTGCATGTAGCGCTGCGTGTAGTCCATCGTCGCGCCGTCGGGCGCCGTCACGGCGGCCAGCACGGTGCCGCGGTCCTCGAGCGGCGCGAGTTCGCTCTTGGTCGTCGTGTAGAGCCACCAGCTCGCCGCCGCCGACACCGCCATCACGAGCAGCACGATCCAGCGCTGGCCGAGCACGAAGCGCAGCGCCGACTCGTAGCGCGCCGTCGTCCACACGAGCGACGCCTCCATCAGGCGGTCGAAGCGGCTCGGTCGCGGGTTGTGGCGCAGCAGCTTGCTGCACATCATCGGCGTCAGCGTCAGCGCCGTGAAACCCGAGACGATGACGGCGCCGGCCAGCGTCAGCGCGAACTCGACGAACAGCCGCCCGGTGCGCCCCGGCGTGAAGGCCAGCGGCGCGAACACGGCGGCCAGCGTCATCGTCATCGCGACGACGGCGAAGCCCACTTCGCGCACGCCCTGGATCGCCGCCTGGAACGGCGCCAGCCCCTCCTCGATGTGGCGGAAGATGTTCTCGAGCACGACGATGGCGTCGTCGACGACGAGGCCGATCGCCAGCACCAGCGCCAGCAGCGTCAGCGTGTTGACGGTGAAGCCGGCCGCCGCCATCAGCGTGAACACGCCGATCAGGCTGACGGGGATCGTCACCAGCGGGATGATCGACGCGCGCAGCGTGCGCAGGAAGACGAAGACGACGAGCGCGACCAGCACGACGGCCTCAGCGATCGTCGTGAACACGGACTTGATCGAGCGGTCGATGAAGACGGAGTTGTCATTGGCCTGCTGCACGCGCAGGCCGGCCGGCAGGTCCTGCTGGATCTTCGGCAGGATCTCGTAGACGCCGGCCGAGACCTCGAGCGGGTTGGCCGTCGCCTGCCGGATCACGCCTACCGATACGGCCGGCACGCCGTTGAGGCGCACGCTGGAGCGCTCGCTGAGCGCACCCTCCTCGACGCGCGCGACGTCCTGCAGGCGCACCGTGTAGCCGGCGACGGTCTTCAGCGCGATCTCGGCGAACTGCGGCGCTGTCGCCAGATCGGTGCGCGACGTGACGCTGAACTCGCGCTGCCGGCTCTCGATGCGCCCGGCCGGCACCTCGAGGTTCTGGCGGCGCAACGCGTCCTCGACGTCCTGCACCGTCAGGCGGTAGGCAGCGAGCTTGTCGGGGTCGATCCAGATGCGCATCGAGAAGCGGCGATCGCCGTAGATGCGCACGTCGGCGACGCCCGAAACCGTCTGCAGGCGCGGTCGCACGATGCGGTTGATGACGTCGGTGATCTGCAGCGGCGACATCGTGTCGCTCATGAAGGCGAGCCAGATCGTCGGCGTCGCGTCGGCCTCGACCTTCGTGATCACCGGCTCGTCGACGGCGTCGGGCAGCTTGCCGCGCACGCGGGACGCGCGGTCGCGCACGTCGGCCGCGGCGTCCTCGGGCGACTTCGTCAGCTTGAAGCGCACCGTGATCTGGCTTTCCTCGGCGCGCGAAACCGACGTGATGATGTCGACGCCTTCGATGCCGGCGATCGAGTCCTCGAGCGGCTTGGTCACCGTCGACTCGATCACTTCGGAAGATGCGCCGGTGAGCCGCGTCGACACGTTGACCACGGGCTCGTCGATGCGCGGGTACTCGCGCACCTGCAGCAGCTTGAACGACACCGCGCCCAGCAGCACCAGCATCAGCGACATCACGGTCGCGAACACCGGTCGGCGGATCGAGACTTCGGACAGCTTCATCGGCCGCGACTCCCGCTGCCTCGGCTCAGCGCGCGGGCGCCGACGCGGCGCCCGCCACGGCGTCGGCCGGGCCGACCTCGACGACGCGGACCGGCGTCGCGTCGCGCGGCACGCGCGCCTGACCGGCGGTGACGACGACGTCGCCGTCTCGCAGGCCCTCGACGATCTCGACGCGCCCCGGCACGCGCAGGCCGATGCGCGCCTCGATGCGCTGCGTCACCTTGCCGTCGGCGCCGTCGACGACCTTGATCAGGTACTGCCGGCCGCCCTGCGGCACCAGCGCCTCCTCGGGCACGACGACGGCGTCGGGCCGCACGGCGAACACGATGCGCGTGCGCGCGAACATGCCGGCGCGCAGCACGCCGTCGGGGTTGGGCAGCCGCGCGCGCACGAGCAGCGAGCGGCCGTTGGCGTCGACCTGCGAGTCGATCGCGTCGACGCGGCCCTGGAAGCGGCGCCCCGGCATGCCGTCGAGCGTGACTTCGACCTCCTGGCCGACCTTGAGCCGCGACAGCACGCGCTCGGGCAGGCGGAAGTCGACCAGCACCGAGCTCACGTCCTCGATGCCGACGAGGTCGGCGCCGTCCTTGACATAGTCGCCCAGGCTGACCAGCCGGATGCCGGCGATGCCGTCGAACGGCGCGACGACGCGCATGCGCCCGAGCTGCGCCTGCGCCAGCGCGACTTGCGCCTCGGCGACCTCGAGCGCGGCGGCGCTTTGGTCGACGGCGCTCTGGCTGACGAAGCCCTGCGTCACCAGCTCGCGGTGGCGCTGCAGGTTGGTGCGCGCGATGCTCGCCTGCGCCTGCGCCTGCTTGAGCTGCGCCTGCTGCAGCGTGTCGTCGAGCTGCACCAGCAGTTGGCCCTGGCGCACCTTCTGGCCGTCGGCGAAGGCGATCTTCGCGACGCGCCCGCTGATCTCGGGGCGCAGCATCACGCCCTGGCGCGAGCGCAGCGAGCCGACGGCCTGCGCGTCGTCGTACAGCGTCGCCACGCGCGCGCGGCCGACCTCGACGGCCACCGGGCCGGCGGCGCCCGTGGCCGGCGCCGCGGCATCGCTGCGCGCCGCGACGCGCGGCGCGGCGCCGTCGCGCTGCAACCACCAGGCCGCGGTGCCGGCCAGCGCCAGCCCGGCCGCCGCCACGACGGCGTGCCACTTCCTCATCGTCATGCTGTCTTGCTCCAGCCCCGACTGTACGGCCTCAGCCCCGGTCCTGCGCCTCGGCGGCGCCGCGGTTGGCCAGCGCGTCGGCGCGCTCGTTGCCGGGGTCGCCGGCGTGGCCGCGCACCCAGCGCCACTGCACATGGTGCGCCTGCGCCAGCGCGTCGAGCTGCTGCCACAGGTCCATGTTCTTCACCGGCTTCTTGTCGGCCGTCTTCCAGCCGCGCTGCTTCCAGCCATGGATCCACTCCGTGATGCCCTTTCGCACGTATTCGCTGTCGGTGTAGACGACGACGTCGCAGCGGCGCTTCAGGGCCGTCAGGGCCTGGATCACGGCCGTCAGTTCCATGCGGTTGTTCGTGGTGCTCGGCTCGCCGCCGAACAGCTCGCGTTCGTGTTCGCCGGCTCGCAGCCACACACCCCAGCCGCCGGGACCGGGATTGCCCTTGCAGGCGCCGTCGGTATAGGCGACGACCGCTGTCACGCCGGCCCCTCGTCGGACGAATGCACCGGCCGCGCCGGGGCGACCCGGCTTTCGGCCCGCGGCGCGGAAGCCGCCCGGCGATTGGCGACGATGCTCGGCGCCGCGACCGGCTTGCGCTCGTTGCGCGCCAGGCCGATGACGCGCATGCCGCGCACGCGCTTGACGGCGACGAGCAGGTAGACCGCGCCGAGCACCGGCCACCAGCGCTCGCCGGCCGCGTCCATCCACGCGAAGCGCGCCAGCCAGCGCGGCGACGCCAGCGGCGGCCTGTAGCGGCCGAAGCGCCCGGCCTCGATCTCGAAGCTGAGCAGGCGCAGCCAGTCGCGCATGCGCCAGTAGCCGATGGCCGCGCCGGTATCGGGCATGAAGGGCGCGCGCCCGCGGCCGAGCGAGAGCCGCTGGCGCCAGCGACCGCAGCGCCGGCGCAATCCCCACAGGCTCGTCGGGTTGAAGCCCACGATGACGACGCGCCCCTCGGGCATCAGCACGCGCTCGACTTCGCGCAGCGCCTCGTGCGGATCACGCGCGAGCTCGAGCGCATGCGGCAGCACGACGAGGTCGAGGCTCTGGTTCGGGAACGGCAGCGCGTCGAAGTCGCAGTGCAGCACGGCCTGCCGGCGCGCCGGCAGCGCCGCGTCGTCTTCCGGCGGCGCGTCGTCGGGCAGCGGCGGGCGTGGCAGCGCGCCGTCGGTGGCGAGCCAGCGGTGCGGCATGCGGTTGGCGCGTAGCGCGTCGAGCTCGGGCAGGCCGAGCTGTAACGCATGGAAACCGAAGACGTCGGCGACGACGCGGTCGAGCTGGCGCTGCTCCCAATCGAGCAGGTAACCGCCGGGCGCAGTACACAGCCAGCGCTCGAGGCCGATGGTAACCTTCGGGTCTGTCGTCATGAATCTCGTCGCACTGCCCGCCTACGCCGACAACTACATCTGGATGCTCCACGATGGCCGCCAGGCGCTCGTGGTCGATCCCGGTGAAGCGGCGCCCGTGATGCGTGCGCTCGATGCGCAGCGGCTCGCGCTCGGCGGCATTCTAGTGACCCACCACCATCCCGATCACGTCGACGGGGTCGACGAGTTGCGCGCCGTGCTGCACGGCCCGGTGTTCGGGCCGGCGCGCGAGCGCATTCCGCAGCCCTGCACGCCGCTCGCCGACGGCGACCACTGCGAGCTGCTCGGCCTGCGCTTCGACGTGATCGACGTGCCCGGCCACACGGCCGGCCACATCGCCTACGTACACCGCCCGCCCGACGGCGCCGCGCCGATCCTGTTCTGCGGCGACACGCTGTTTTCGGCCGGCTGCGGCCGCCTCTTCGAAGGCACGGCCGAGCAGATGCACGCATCGCTCGAGCGGCTGGCCGCGCTGCCCGGCGACACGCGCGTGTGCTGCGCCCACGAATACACGCTGTCCAACCTGCGCTTTGCCGCCGCCGTCGAGCCCGGCAACGCCGCCGTCGCCGAGCACACGGTGCGCTGCGAGGCGCAGCGCGCGCGCGGCGAGCCGACGCTGCCGAGCACGCTGGCGCTCGAGCGCGCCCTCAACCCGTTCCTGCGCTGCACCGAGCCTGCCGTCGTGCGCGTCGCGCAGGCGCTCGGCGCGGCCGACGCGAGCGGCCCCGCCGTGTTCGCCGCGCTGCGCGAGTGGAAGAACGTCTTCCGATGACGGCGCGCCGCCCGCGACTGCAAGCGCTGTGGCCGCTCGTCGCCGCCGTCGCCATGCTGGCCGGCTGCGCCAGCATCGACACCACGCCGCCGCCGGCCCCACGCCCCGTCGACGCCGTCGCCACCGCGCCGCTGGCCGCGCCGGCCGCCTCGGCCGTGCCGGCTGCCGCGCCGCCCGCGGCGGCAGCCTCGGCCGCCGCCGCGGCAAGCGCCGTCGCGGCAGCGCCGCCTGCGGCGCCCGCCAGCGCCGCCGCCGCGCCCGCGCCGATCGACCCGCTGCGCCCGTCGGTGCGCGTCGACCCGTACGACATGTCGGCGCACACCGACCTGTGGACGCGCCTCCGCAACGGCTTCGCCATCCCCGACCTCGAGACGGCCGAGGTGCGCAGCAGCGAGCAGTGGTACGCGACGCGCCCCGACTACGTGGCGCGCATGACGGAGCGCGCCGGCCGCTACCTGTTCCACATCGTCGAGGAGGTCGAGCGCCGCGGCCTGCCGACCGAGCTCGCGCTGCTGCCGTTCATCGAGAGCGCCTTCAACCCGCAGGCGATGTCGGTCGCCAAGGCGTCGGGCATGTGGCAGTTCATCCCGTCGACGGGGCGCGACTTCGACCTCACGCAGAACATCTTCCGCGACGACCGGCGCGACGTGCTGGCGTCGACGCGCGCCGCGCTCGACTACCTGCAAAAGCTCCACGGCATGTTCGGCGACTGGCACCTCGCGCTGGCAGCCTACAACTGGGGCGAGGGCAGCGTGCAGCGCGCCATCGCGGCCAACAAGCGGCGCGGCAGGCCGACCGACTACCTCAGCCTGAAGATGCCGCGCGAGACGCGCTGGTACGTGCCCAAGCTGCAGGCCGTCGAGAACATCGTTGCGCGCCCCGAGGCCCATTCGCTCGAGCTGCCGGCGCTCGAGAACCACCCCTACTTCCTCGTCGTGCCGATCGAGCGCGACATCGATGTCGACCTCGCGGCGCGGCTGGCCGACCTGCCTCTCGACGAATTCCGCACCCTCAACCCGCAGCTCAACCGGCCCGTCATCCTGGCCGCCGGCACGCCGCAGGTGCTGCTGCCCTACGACAACGCCAACCTGTTCGTGCGCAACTACCCCAAGCATCGCGGCCCCTACGCGAGCTGGACGGCGTGGGTCGCGCCCAAGACCCTGCGTCCCGCCGACGCCGCCAAGCACGTCGGCATGACGGAAGTGCAGCTGCGCGACGTCAACCGCATCCCGCCGCGGGTGCTCGTCGCCGGCGGCTCGACGCTCGTCGTACCGCGCCCGCCGGACAGCACGCAGGACGTCTCCGAGCACCTGGCGCAGAACGCCCGCATGGCGCTGACGCCCGAGCGCCCGATGCGACGCATCGCGTTCAAGGTCGGCCGCAAAGGCTCGACGGTGTCGGCCGTCGCGCGCCAGTACGGCGTGTCGCCGTCGCTCGTCGCCGAATGGAACAGGGTCGGCGCGCAGGCCGCGTTCAAGGCCGGCCAGTCCGTCGTCGTCTACGTGCCGGCGCGTGCGACGGCGCCCAAGGTGCGCAGCGTGTCGCCGAAGGCGCGTGCCGGGTCGACGTCGCGCGCCGCCGCGGCAGCGTCGAAGCGCTCGACGCGTTCGGCGAGCGCGGCGCGCCCGACGCACCGCTGACGCGGCGCCCGTTCGGCGCCGTCAGCGCCGCTCGACGAGCGCGTGCGCGATCGTGCTCAGGTCGACGTACTCGAGCTCGCTGCCCGCCGGCACGCCGCGCGCCAGCCGCGTGACCTGCAGGCCGCGCGCCTTCAGCGCCTCGGCCAGCACGTGCGCCGTAGCCTCGCCTTCGGCGGTGAAGTTGGTCGCGAGGATCACTTCGTGCACCGTGCCGTCGGCCGCGCGCTCGAGCAGCTGCTGCACGCCGATGTCACGCGCGCCGATGCCGTCGAGCGGACTCAGCCGCCCCATCAGCACGAAATAAAGGCCGCGATAGCTGCCGGTGCGCTCGAGCGCCGCCTGGTCGGCCGGCGTCTCGACGACGCACAGCTGTCGCGCGTCGCGCGCCCCGTCGAGGCAGGTGCGGCAGACCGGCTGCTCGGTGAAGGTGTGACAGCGCTCGCAGTGGCGGACCCTCCCCACCGCGGCGTGCAGCGCCTGCGACAGCCGCTCGGCGCCCTCGCGGTCGTGCTGCAGCAGGTGGAACGCCATGCGCTGCGCCGACTTCTGGCCGACCCCGGGCAGGCGGCGCAGCGCGTCGACCAGCGCGTCGAGCGTCGGCTCGTTCACGCGCCGCGCCGGCCCGCCGCCGGGCCGCCCCAAGGCGGGCCGCTCCCCCTCGGGGGGACGCGACGCGGCGCAGCCGCAAGCTTGGGGGCCGTCATCTCTAGAAGGGGAACTTCATGCCGGGCGGCAGCGGCATGCCGGCCGTCAGCTTGCCCAGCTTCTCCTGCGACACCGTCTCGGCGCGGCGGATGGCGTCGTTGAACGCGGCGGCGACGAGGTCCTCGAGCATGTCCTTGTCGTCGGCGAGCAGGCTCGGGTCGATGGCGACGCGGCGCACATCGTGCTTGCACGTCATCGTGACCTTCACCAGGCCGGCACCCGACTGGCCCTCGACCTCGATCGACGCGAGTTCTTCCTGCGCCCTTTTCAGGTTGTCCTGCATCGCCTGGGCCTGCTTCATCAGGCCGGCGAGTTGACCCTTCATCATGAGACTGCTCCTTCGCAGCGGCCTCAGGCGGCCGCGGGTTTGACCGAACCCGGCACGATGCGTGCCGTCTTGTACCGCTGCATCAGGCTTTGCACCAGCGGATCGCCGGCGATCGCCTGCTCGGCCGCCGCCTGGCGCGCAGCGCGCAACGCGGCGTCGCGCTGCGCCGGCGTGTCGCTCGCCGGGCCGGCCTCGACGTCGAGGCGCAGCGGCCGGCCGACGTGAGCGACGAGCGCGGCCTCGAGCTTGTCGCGCTGCGCTGGCGCGCGCAGCGACTCGCGTTCGACGCGCAGCCGCCACAGCGGCGGATCGGCGGCATCGTCGATCGCGACGCATTCGGCCTGCATCGCCAGCTCGCGCACCAGCGCCGTGATCGCGCCTTGCGCGACGAGTTCGGCGACGACGCCGGCCCAGCGGTCACCGAGCGCACGGTCGCCGGGCGCGGGGTCGGCGACCGCGCGCCCGACAGGCGCACGTTCGACAGAGGCGCGCTCGACGGGCGCGCGGTCGAGGACCGGCGTCGTCGCGGCCACCGGCTCGGGCCCGGCCTCGGCGCGCCGCGACGCGGCGGGTGGGTCGGCTCGGCCACGCGCAGCGCGGCCGGCGCGGGCGCACCGGCTCGCGGCGCGGCAGCGACGGCGGCGGGCGCGCTGCGACCGGCGCGTCGGCGGCCGCGGCCGGCGCACGCGCCGCCGGCTGCGGCGCGCCGGCCGGCCGGAAGGCATGCATGCGCAGCAGCACCATCACCAGGCCGCTGTATTCGTCGGGCGCGAGCGCGAGCTCGTCGCGGCCGTGCAGCGCGATGCTGTAGTAGAGCTGCGTCTCGTCGGCGGCGAACGCCGCGGCCAGGCGTGCGAGCGCCGGCGCGTCGGGGTCGTCGGCATCGGCGGCGTCGGGCACGGCCTGCAGCACGGCCATCTGCTGCAGCATCGCCGTCAGCTCGTCGAGCAGGCCGGCTGCCGACAGGCCGAGTGCGCGCAAGCCGTCGGCCGCGGCGACGAGCGCCGCGCCGTCGCCGGCGGCCAGCGCGTCGAGCGCGCGCAGCGCGTGGCCGCGGTCGACGGCGCCGAGCATGCGGCGCACGGCGTCCTCTTCGAGCCGGCCGGCGCCGTAGGCGATGGCCTGGTCGGCGAGCGAGAGCGCGTCGCGCATCGAGCCGCGCGCCGCGCGCGCCAGCAGGCGCAGCGCGCCCGGCTCGGCGTCGATCGATTCGGCGCCGAGCACGCGCGCCAGGTGCTGCTGCACCGTCGCCGGCGCCATCGGCCGCAGGTTGAATTGCAGGCAGCGCGACAGCACGGTCGGCGGTACCTTCTGCGGATCCGTCGTCGCGAGCACGAACTTGAGGTACTCGGGTGGCTCCTCCAGCGTCTTCAGCATCGCGTTGAAGGCGTGGTTCGACAGCATGTGCACTTCGTCGATCATGTAGACCTTGAAGCGCCCGACGACCGGCTTGTAGACCGCCTGATCGAGCAGCTGCGTGATCTCGTCGACGCCGCGGTTCGACGCCGCATCGAGCTCGACGTAGTCGACGTGGCGCCCGGCGTCGATGTCGCGGCAGGCGTCGCACGCGCCGCAGGGCGTGGCCGTGATGCCGCCGCGGCCGTCGGGCCCGGTGCAGTTCAGGCTCTTGGCGAGGATGCGCGACACCGTCGTCTTGCCGACGCCGCGCGTGCCCGTGAAGAGATAGGCATGGTGCAGCCGCTGCGATTCGAGCGCGTTGGAAAGCGCCTGCACGACGTGCTCCTGGCCGACCAGCTCGTCGAAGCGGCGCGGCCGGTACTTGCGGGCGAGCACCAGATAACTCATGCAGTCATTCTACGAGCCGCCTGCGCAGCGGCCGGCGCTGCGCCCGGGCCGCGCGCGAGGGCGGCGTCCGCGCGCGAGGCCCGATAATCGGCGCCATGACCGCGGCCTCGTCGACCCCCTCCTCCGCCCCCCTCAGCTACGAACAGGCCGGCGTCGTCTACGACCTGATCGACCCGCTGAAGGTCGCCGCGCAGCGCGCCGCCGCCGCCACGGCCACGCACCTCGCGGGCCACGGATTCGCCGAGATCGCGGCGTCGCGCGGCGAGTCGGCCTACGTCGTCGACGTCGGGCCCTTTCACCTGGCGAGCATCGTCGAATGCCTCGGCTCCAAGGCGCTCGTCGCCGACGAGATGTCGCGCCTGACCGGGCGCAGCTACTACGACGGCATCGCGCAGGACACGATCGCGATGGCGATCAACGACCTGATCACCGTGGGCGCGACGCCGCTCGTCGTGCAGGCCTACTGGGCGGCCGGCGGCAGCGAGTGGTTCGCCGACGCGGCACGCGCACAGGCACTGGTCGACGGCTGGAAGCGCGCCTGCGACGCCTGCCGCGTCGCCTGGGGCGGCGGCGAGACGCCGGCGCTCGCCGGCATCGTCGAAGGCGGGCGCATCGACCTCGCGGCGAGCTGCACCGGCATCGTCAGCCCGAAGTCGCGCCTGAGCCTGGGCGAGCGGCTCGGCCCGGGCGACGCCATCGTGCTGCTGGCGTCGAGCGGCATCCATGCCAACGGCCTGTCGCTGGCGCGCAAGCTGGTCGAGCGGCTGCCGCAGGGCTGGCTGACGGAAGTCGCGCCCGGCCTCACGTACGGCGACGCGCTGCTCGCGCCGACGACGCTCTATTCGCCGGTCACCGAGGCGCTCTACGAGGACGGCATCGTGCCGCACTACTGCGCCAACATCACGGGCCACGGCTGGCGCAAGCTGCTGCGCCATCCGAAGGCGCTGACCTATCGCATCGACGACATGCCCGAGGTGCCGCCGGTGCTGCGCTTCATCCAGCGCCATGCCGGCCACGACGACCGCGAGGCCTACGGCACGCTCAACATGGGCGCCGGCTTTGCCCTCTTCGTCGACGCGGCGCACGCCGAGCGCGCCGTCGCCGTCGCGCGCGATCAGGGCATCGCGGCGATCGTCGCCGGCCGCGTCGAGGCCGGGCCGAAACGCCTCGTCGTCGAGCCGCTGGGATTCGAGTTCGGCGACGACGCGCTGCAGCTGCGCTGAAACGCGACGAGCGATGCCGGTGTCCGCGCTGCCCGAGGCGTGGTCGCTGTCGACGGCGCAGCTCGCCGTCGAGGTCGCGGCGACGCTGGCGTTCGCGCTGTCGGGCCTGATCGAAGGCGCGCGCAAGCGGCTCGACGCCGTCGGCGTGTGCGTCGTCGCGGGCCTGGCGGCGTTCGGCGGCGGCACGCTGCGCGACGTGCTGCTCGACCGCCGGCCCTTCGTCTGGGTCGAGCACGCGGCCTGGCTGTGGGCGCTGCTGGCTCTCGCGATCGCCGCGATGCTGTTCATGCGCGCGCGCCATCTGCGCCCCACCGAGCGCGCGATGCAGTGGCCCGACGCGCTGGGGCTCGGCCTCTTTGCCGCCAGCGGCACGCAGATCGCGCTGGCGGCATCGATGCCGGCACTCGTCGCCGTGCTGATGGGCGTCGTCACGGCGACGTTCGGCGGCGTGCTGCGCGACGTCGTCTGCAACGAGATCCCGCGCGCCTTCGCCGACCACCGGCCGTATGCGGTGTGCGCCTTCGTCGGCGGCTGGGTCGTCGTCGCGGCGCAGGCTGCGGGCGTCGAGGCCGGCCTCGCGCTCGCCGCCGGCGCCGCCGTCGCGACGCTGCTGCGCGCGCTGGCGCTCGCCTTGGACTGGCGCATCCCGGCGTGGCGCACCGGCGCCGGAGACTGAAGCGCCCGCCGCGCGCGCTTTCAGCGCCGCCGCGGCTTCAGCAGTTCGCGCAGCTCGCGGTCCTCGCGGCGGATGTGCAGCGACAGCCAGTCGCGCAGCAGCAGCGAAACCTGTGCTGCCGTCGTGATGCTGCCCTGCGCGTGCAGACGCACGAGTTTGTCGATCTCGTCGATCAGCCGGCGATGGCTGCGGCCATGCTCGTCGATCCGGGGGAACCGCAGCGACGCCATCAACCGCTCTTCGCGCGCGAAGTGCTCGCGCGTGTAGCTCAGCAGCTCGTCGAGCAGCGGCTCGACGACCTGGCGCCCCTCGCCCCGGCTGGTGGCGGTGTGCAGCTGGTTGACGAAATCGATCAGGCACCGGTGGTCGGCGTCGATCGGGCCGCGATCGACGACCATGTCCTCGCCCCACTCGAAGTACGCCATCGCGCCCTCCTTCAGGCCAGGGCCGGCGCGCGGCCGTGCGCCAGCTTGAACACGTCGACGGTGTCGACCAGCGCGCGCGACTGCCGCTCGAGCGACTGCGCTGCAGCCGCGGCCTCCTCGACCAGCGCCGCATTGCTCTGCGTCACCTGGTCCATCTGGCCCATCGCCACGTTGATCTGCGCGATGCCGGCCGACTGCTCCTCGCTGGCGACGTTGAGGTCGCCCATGATGTCGGCGACGCGCCGCACGCTGACGACGATCTCGTCCATCGTGCTGCCGGCCTGCTCGACGAGCTTGCAGCCCTGCGCGACGTTGCCCACCGATTCCTCGATCAGGCCCTTGATCTCCTTGGCCGCGGTGGCCGAGCGCCCGGCCAGGCTGCGCACCTCGGTGGCCACGACGGCGAAACCGCGGCCCTGCTCGCCGGCGCGCGCCGCCTCGACGGCGGCGTTGAGCGCCAGGATGTTGGTCTGGAACGCGATGCTGTCGATCACGCCGATGATGTCGGCGATGCGGCGCGACGACGCGTTGATCGCCTCCATCGTCTGCACCACCTGCGAGACGACGGCGCCGCCGCGCACCGCGACGTCGGCGGCCTGCGCCGCCACCTTGGTGGCGTGGCCGCTGCCCTCGACGTTGTTCTTGACGGTCACGGTGAGCTGCTCGATCGACGCCGCGATCTCCTGCAGCGAGCTCGCCTGCTCCTCGGTGCGCTGCGACAGGTCCATGTTGCCCATCGCGATCTGGCTGGTCGCCGTCGAGATCGTCTCGGTACCCCCGCGCACGTCGCCGACGATGCGCGCCAGGCTGCCGTTCATCGAGTGCAGGGCCCCGAGCAGGCGTGCCAGCTCGTCGTGGCCGCGCACCTCGATCTGGGCCGTCAGGTCGCCGGCGGCCACCTTCTGCGCCACGCCGAGGGCCACGTTCACCGGCGCCGTGATCGAGCGCGAGATCAGCCGCGCCGCGACGACGCCGATCACGATGCCGCCGACGGCGAGCACGAGCATCGTGGCGAGCCCCGTGCCGATGCGCCGCCTCACCTCGGCGGCGCTCTCGGCGACGATCTTCTTCTGCAGCGCCGTCAGCGCCGCGATCGGCTCCTGCAGCGCATCGAGCGCCGGCAGCGTCTTCGCGTCGACGAAGGCCACGGCCTCGTCGCGCCGATCGCCGGCGGCGAGCTTGCGCGCCTCGGTGAACGAGGCCACGTAGGCGGCGCGGCGCTGCTGGATGCGCGCGAGCAGCTCCTTGCCCTCGGGGCGCGAGACCAGCTGCTCGAGCGTGGCGAGCGCGTCGTCGATCGCCTTCTTGTTGCGCGCGATGGCCTCGTCGATGCGCGCCAGGCGCGCCGGGTCCTGCGCGATGAGCACTTCCATCGTGCGGCGCGCGTTGGCGCGCGTCAGCGTGTCGACGGTGCCCGCCGCCTCGGCCTTGGCCCACTCCTCGTCCATCGTGCGGCGGCTCAGCTCGCCGATGGCCTGCAACTGCAACGCTGCCGTCACGCTCACGGCGGCCAGCAAGGCCAGCAGCAAGCCGAAGCCGAGCCCGAGACGGCGGCCGACGTTCAACCGGATGTTCTTCATGACGCTACTACTCCGTACTGCAAGGACGGGCCGCCCGGCCCGGCCCGCAACACGCGAGCAGTGGGACAGCCCCGACGCCTCTTCGGTGGCCCCCGGGTGAACCCTGAGCGTCGCGCGCGACGGCTTTGCGCCAGATCAAATCGGCAGCGCCGCAAGCGGCCGCACGAGCACGTTGTCACGGACCGCCGGCCCAGCACGCCGCCGGCAGGAGGCCTACGCGCCGGGCGCAAACTCGGCGGCGGGGGGCGGCAGCGCCTCGTCGGCATCGCCGCGCGGCCGGCGGTGCGCGAGGCGCGACACGGCCTCGGGCGGCTCGTGCTTCAGGCGGTGGTCCGACCACACCTGGCGCCAGTGGCGCGCACCCGGCGTGCCGTTCCACAGACCCATCAGGTGGCGCGCGATCGCCGACCAGGGCGTGCCGTGTGCGGCCGCCTCGCGCCGCATGTAGTCGACCATCGCCGCCTCGACGTCGAGGCGGTCGTGCGCCGGGTTGTCGGTCGCGCCGAGGTGGCGCACGTCCCACTGCGCGAGCAGCCATGGATCGTGGTAGGCGGCACGGCCGACCATCACGCCGTCGACGCCGTGGCGCAGGTGCTCGTCGATCTCGGCGTCGCTCTTCACGCCGCCGTTGAGCACGATCGTGAGCGCCGGGAACTCGCGCTTGAGCCGATAGACGTGCTCGTGGCGCAGCGGCGGCACCTCGCGGTTCTGCTTCGGGCTCAGACCCTGCAGCCAGGCGCTGCGCGCGTGCACGATGAACACCTCGCAGCCGGCGTCGGCCAGCGTGCCGACGAAGTCGCGCACGAAGTCGTAGCGGTCGATGCGGTCGATGCCGATGCGGTGTTTCACCGTCACCGGCAGGTCGACGGCGTCGCGCATCGCCTTGACGCAGTCGGCGACCAGCGGCGCCTCGGCCATCAGGCAGGCGCCGAACGCGCCGCGCTGCACGCGCTCGCTCGGACAGCCGCAGTTGAGGTTGACCTCGTCGTAGCCCCAACGCGCCGCCAGCTTCGCGCACGCCGCAAGGTCGGCCGGCTCGCTGCCGCCGAGCTGCAGCGCGAGCGGGTGCTCGTCGGCGTCGAAATCGAGATGCCGCGCCACGTCGCCGTGCAGCAGCGCGCCCGTCGTCACCATCTCGGTATAGAGCCGCGTGCGCCGCGTCAGCCGGCGGTGGAACCAGCGGCAGTGGCGGTCGGTCCAGTCGAGCATCGGCGCAACTGACAGTCGCCATGCGCTAACTATTTGATCTGACAAGACTTTTTCTTTCTCGTCGAACGCCATTATAGACCGTGTGCAGAGAATAGTGCACACACGGTGCACACGAGGGGTGCCGGCGGGGGTACATTAGCGCACGACTGGACACACACGGAGTGCACACGCGATGCCGACATTCTCCCAGCTGCCAAGCGGGAAGTGGCGCGCACAGGTACGTCGCGCCGGCATCTATCGCGCTGCCACTTTCACGACCAAGCGAGAGGCACGGGCCTGGGCGACCGGCGTTGAAGCCCAAGCCCATCACATCGCGGCGAGCGGCTTCGCGCCGATCCCGAAGGGTGCCACCGTCGCCGACCTGATCGGCAAGTACGTCGAGACCCATGCGCGGGCCGCCGGCAAGACCAAGTCCGCCACGCTGGCGATGCTCGACCGCGAGCTCGGCAAGGTGCGCCTGACGTCACTCAATGCCGTTGTACTGCGCGACTTCATCGATCGCCGCATGAAGGCCGGCGCCGGTGGCGTCACGATCGCTGCGGACCTGTCGTTTCTGTCCGCTGTGCTCAAGTGGGCCAAGCACACGCGCCAGCTCTCCATCAACGACCGCTTGGCGCTCGAGGCGCGCGAAAGTCTCAAGCATCGCGGTCTCGACACGCGCAGCCGCGAGCGCGACCGCGAGCCGACCGACGACGAGCTGCTGCGCCTCTTCAAGCATTGGAGCGCCAAGCCGCGGCAGCAGATCGACATGACGATGCTGGTGCGCTTCGCCCTGGCGACGGGCATGCGCCTCGGCGAGATCTGCGCCCTGCAGGTTGAAGACGTCGACCGCGACGCGCGCACCGTGCTGATCCGCGACCGCAAGGATCCGCGCAACAAGGCGGGCAACGACCAGGCGGTGCCCCTGCTTCGCGACGCCTGGGCCATCGTCGAACCGCTGCTCGAGGGCCGCGCTGAGGGCTTGATCTTCAACGTGCGCGCTGCGTCGGTGTCGACGGCCTTCACGCGTGCCTGCCAGGACATGCAGCCGCCGATCGACGACCTGCGCTTCCACGACCTGCGGCACCGCGCCGCGGCGCAGTTCTTCCGCATGGGGCTCGACATCCCGCGCGTGGCGCTGCTGACCGGCCACAAGACGTGGGCAATGCTGCGACGGTACACCGACATCAAGCCTCAAGACGTCCACGCGATCGAAGCCAATCAGACTTCACGACCCAAGCGGCAGAGGAAGCCTGAGCCAATGAACAAGCGCGCTTGATGATGGCTTCGAAGCACGTTGCCCGGATCGACGGTCCCCCGGCGGCACCGCAATGGCTCCCTGATGAGGCTGTGACGTTGCGCGCGGCCCTCCTCGCTGAACGCCCGGACGATGCGCAGCTGCGCGCCTTCTTCGATGCACCGGGCCTTGCAGACTTCTGGGACCGCGTTGGAAGCGGTTCGTTGCGCGCCGATGCAGTGAATTACCTCTGCGCCTCGATCCTCAATCCGTTGAAGCTCTACGGCAGTACCGGCACGGCCGAGCGACCATCATCAAAGGTCAAGATCCGCAAGCGGCAACAGCGCGCTGACGCACTGATGGAGCGCGCCGCCTCGCTCACTCGAGACTTGGCGCGCGCGCTTCGTGAACTCGACCAGACGAGCCCTTACCTGCCCGACGAGCTGCACCTGATCGCCCTGTTGAGACTGACAACAGGGCTCGAATTCGACGAGGTACCAAGCTACTTCGACGGCATCAAGGTAGTCGACGCGCTGGATCGGCTGGCTACCGCCCTCGAGCAGCACCCGCCCGCCGACGCGATCTTCGCTGGTGTGCCTGGAATGCAGAGCCAGAAGGCGACGTGGCGTGACTGGCTTAGGGAGGCAACCGACAACGTGCACGACTATGAAGTGCGCAGCGGGGTGGACTTCTCGTTGCGCGAAGCTGATTGGGTCGCCCTGGCTCAGACACTGGTCTCGAAGGACATAAGCAGATCGGCAGTAAACAAGACTTTGTCACCTTTGTCGGCACCGCACGACAAGAAATAACGCGTCGACGCGGCAGCCACGCGCCGGGAACATTGGGTGCATTGGAGGTAGCGCAATGCACACGCCGACGCACGACACCCCGGCCGAAATGCGGCTGCGAGAGCTGGCCGACAGCCTCGACTGCATTGTCGAGGCCGACTTGGCGCTGCTCGCTGACGCCAGCCCCTCGACGGTAGAGGCCTGGCGCAAGCGAGGCACGGGCCCGAGCTACATCCTGCTCGGCCGGCGATACATGTACCCGCGCTCGGCCGTCGCCGAGTACCTTCAGCGCCTCGTGAGAGAGCGCACGCCGTCGGTCAAGCACGAGCTGTAGTCGACAGGCGGCGGGCCGACTATGGCGGCACCCCTTCCACTCGCTGAGCTGCGAATCCTGCGCGAGGCGGCGCAGCTCCTGCGCCACGGCAGCTATAGCCGCCGACCGATCTGGCGCCGGCGGTTGAAGCGAATCGACAGCCGACTCGATCGCGACTACGT
Organism: Burkholderiaceae bacterium; assembly: GCA_048500255.1. Taxonomy (GTDB): domain Bacteria; phylum Pseudomonadota; class Gammaproteobacteria; order Burkholderiales; family Burkholderiaceae_C; genus JAMHWF01. The sequence goes on from JASNYH010000001.1 coordinate 328,220, forward strand.
GCTCGAGCTCGGCCGCGACCTGGTGCTGCGCGTGCTCGATGCCAAGACGCGCGAAGAGGTCTGCCGCTCGCTGCCTGGTGAGCCCGAACGCTTGGATTGGCAACTGGTCCTGCGCGCATGAGCGAGTCGCCAACGCTCCACCTGGCCGCCGAGAACGGCAAGCCGCCGAAGTCCAAGCGGCCACGCAAGGCGCGCAGCGCCGGCCAGGACAAGACGTTTGACGTCGGCACCTTCGAGCACCTCGTCGAGAACTTCGTGCTGATCTACGGCACGGACACAGTCTGGGACGCGGGCCAGCGGCTCATCATGAAGATCAGCGCGATGGCGCATGCCTACGGCAGTGACCTGGTTCGCGCGTGGAAGGCGTCCCCGAGGCGGCGCACCGTGCTGCAACAGAACGTCGTGTTCGATCCGACGCAGAGCTGCGACCTCGAGCACTGCGTCAACCTCTTCAACGGCCTGCAGATCAAGCCCCGCAAGGGCGACGTGGGGCCGATGTACGCCCTGCTCATGCATCTGGTCGGCCGCGTCAGCGACGACGACGCCGAGCGTATGAAGGTCCTGCACTGGCTCATCTGCTGGCTTGCCTACCCGCTGCAGCATCCCGGCACGAAGCTGCGTACGGCCATCGTCATGCACGGCGACGAAGGGGCTGGCAAGAACTTTCTGACCGACACCATGTGCCGGATCTACGGCGAGTACGGCGCCACGGTCGGCCAGGACGAGCTCGAGGACAAGTTCAACGACTGGCGCTCGTGCAAGCTCTTCGTGGTTGGCGATGAGGTCTCGTCGAGAACCGAGCTCGTGCACAACAAGAACCGGCTCAAGGCGCTCATCACGTCGACCACCGTACAGATCAATCCGAAGGGGCTGCCGCGGCGCGAGGAAGCGAACCACATCAACGTCATGTTCCTGAGCAACGAGCTGCAGCCGCTCGCGCTCGATAACAGCGACCGCCGCTACCTGGTGATCTACACGCCACCGGCACTGGTCGGCGAGTTCTACGAGGAGCTCGGCCGCTGGCGGGAAGACGGCGGCACCGAAGCCTTCTACGACTACCTGCTGAACTACGACACCGCGGGTTTCAGCCCGTACGCACCCGCTCCCCAGACGCGCGCAAAGGCCGAGCTCATCGACATCAACCGCAAGAGTCCCGAGCGGTTCTGGCTTGAGTGGTCCGGCGATGAGCTCGAGCTGCCGTATCGCAGCTGCAGCGTCGACCAGGCCTACCGCGCCTACCTGAAGTACGCGCAGCGCACTGGCGATCGTTTCCCGGCGCAGAAGCCCATGTTCTCCCGCATGGTCTGCCGGATCGCCGACACCAGCGGGCGGCCGGTGCGCGTGCACTCCATGTGGTTCGATGAACGCGCCGTGCGCATGCTGTGCGTGATGACTCCACCAGTTGGGGAGGCACTTGGGGCATGGGCAAAGGCCGCGCAGTCGGCGTTCGAAGTCGACCTGCGCGCGTACCTGCATGGTCCCCGCTCCCCTGACGGGCACGAGTTCGGAGAACCGACGTGAGCCGTTGCGTCCCGTCGCCGAAAGATCGGAAGGTCGCAATGCAGCCGCAGCGCCGAATCTTCCGGCCTTACGACCTTCCGACTCCGTGCCTAACGCGCGCGCATGTACGCGCGAGCCGGTACGAATCTCTCTATTGGAACCTCTTCGTAAGGTCGAAAGATCGGAAGATGCCGCGCCGGCTCTGCATTCCGATGCCTTACGGCTCAGGTAGCCATCGGAAGGCAACGGGTCCTTCCATGAAAGCGCCAGGCGAGGGTACGTTCCGAGCCCGAAATCGCGCTAGTCGGCAGGCTGGGAATTTCTTGTCATTTCGCTTGTCGTGACAACGAACCAGCCCCTTCGCTTGACAGTGGCCGCTTGGGCGCAGTCGCTCGGCGTCACTCGCCAGGCCGCCTACGCGGCCGTGCAACGTTGCTCGATTCCGGTCGTCGACGGCCTGGTGGACGCCGAGGCCGCGACGATGCTCTATCGACTTCGCACCCGGGCGCGCGTCAAGACCGAGGCCCGGCCGCGAGTCGCGCGTCGGAGGGACGACGATGCGACCTCGCCTACGGGACTCGCTCAGCAAGCCCGAGAGATCAGCCTGGTGGCCTTGGAGGCTCTGCGCGCCGGCCGCTTCGCGAGCATCGAGGCCGACTTGCGCGCCGCCTTGCGCGCGGTTCCGATGCGTCAGCGGGAAGGCGTGGCGCTGGCCGTGGAGGTGTGGGACGCGCTCACTGATGCCGTCGCGAGCCGCCTTGCTCGAGACGACGACCAGGTCGGCGACTCGCAACGCGTCGAACCCGACGAACTCGGCGAGTCGGGCGAACTGGGTGAGTTCTGGTTCGCCGTCGCCGCCGGCGAAGTGATCGAGGGGCCGCAGTGATCCGCGAGCCGCAGCCGCTCTCTCCGGACGTGTGCGCTGCGCCTGCAGCGCCGGGAACGGGGGCGGCGGAAGCAAAGCGCGAGGGCCGCGGCTTCGAGCTGCTCGAGCGCATGCGAGCCGAAGCGCCGGAAGGCGGCGCGACATGCAGGTTCCTGGCCACGATCGACGCATGGCTGCACGCCAGCGCGCGCGGCAACGCGCCCTCGCTCGAGCAGTACCTGGGCATGCCCACTACATCGGCCCGCCGGCGGCGCTACCTGCGCGACGCGGCCGTGCGTGAGGCGTCCGCGCACGTCGACGCGCCGCGAGGCAGCTGGGCGGCAGCAGTCGCGGTCGCGAGCGAGTGGGAAGTCTTCGTCGTGCGCGGAGGCTGGGACGCGGCCGCCAGGTCGCCGGAGCCGCCCGACGAGATCCGCAGCCAGCTGCGGCGCGCGCTGTGGGCCGCGAGCTGGCTCAACGGAGGGGAGACGCTCAGCGCCGACCAGGTCGACCGAATCCTGCGTCGCACCGATTGATCGTGTTTTGCGACTCGAGTACGTGCACCCTGACAACGTGCGACGACCAATCGGCGCCCAACGACTTAGGAGCGATCCACGATGAAGCATCTGAACGAGAGCGAGCTGGCCGCCGTCGACCGCGAAAGCGCGCGCCTGTGGGTAGGCGACGCGGCCGTGCGCCGTGAGTTCGACAACGAGGACACCTTCAAGGCATTCCGGCGCGCCGAGGCGCGCGGCCTGGTGAAGATCCATCACAGCCACTACGTCCGCGGCGAGGCGATGCGCGGCGACGTCAAGCGGGGGGTCTGATCGTGTTCAAGTTCTCCGATCTCGCAAGCGTGCTAGCCGGCGCGCGCGACCATGCCAGCAAGCTCCGCAGCCGGCTCGAAAAGCTCCGCCAGGAGCGCGACGAGATCCTGGCCGCGCCGGCGTGCAGGGCTGACATCAAGGCGCTCTATGCCGCATGGTTCGAACGCCGCCGGCAGGAGTACCGCCAGGCGCTTGGTGCCCACATCGCCGGCCTCATCTCCAAGCCGGCGCGATTCATGGCCGACACGGCCTCGACCGACGTCCTCGATCGGCGGCTGAGCGTCTTGGCCGTGGGCCCGAACAGCGCAAACCCCGCGACGCCGCGCAGCATCGATTCGGCCGAGGCGGCGCTCTTCGGCGAAGAGATGCAACGGGCGTTCTTCGACGTGATCGACAGCCTCGACTGGCCCGGTCCCGAGGGGCTTCCGATGGTGGAGCGCACGAAGCGCGTTGCGGAACTGGATGAGCAGATCGCCAAGCTGCAGACCGAGCTCGACGAAGTCGCCCGGGCAGCCAACGCCGTGCGCGTCGAACTGGACTGAGCCATGTTGGCGTGGCTACGAAAGCAGGTGCTCGCGGCGGGCGAGCGCGCCGAGCCGGTCAGCGCTGAGACGATCGCGCGCGACCATCCGGACTCTGCAGCAGTCCTTCGCGAGCAAGGCGCCGCAGCCGAGCGTGAGCGCATCCGCTCAATCTACGACCAGCTGGCGCCGCACTTCCTCGAGCACGCAGGCGCGGTCGCGCCGCTCATGTTCGATGGCACCAGCACTCGCGCCGACGCGGCCGTGGTGCTCGTGCACGCGATGCAGACAGCGCAGCAGCAGGAGCGCGCGCCGGCGCGGGCTGCGCGGCACAACGTCGTCGCCATCGAGACCGGCGCACGCATTCACTGAAAGGAGGCGAAAGCCATGAACGATCGACCGAAAGGTGATGACTGGCGCAAGAGCCTCATGCGCGCATTCGCCGTGCTGGCCGGCGTCCCGCCTGGCGCACCTGGCAAGCGGCGCGAGGAGGCAGTGCGCAAGGCCGAACAGGTGCTGACGGAGGCACCGCCGCGTGCGCTGGTTGCATCCTTTCGCGACTGGTGTCACGGCAGCATGCTTCGCTCCGACCCCGGCCCTGACCCCGTGGAGACGAACGAGAAAAGCGCGCCGCCGGAGCATCGCCGCATGGCGCGCAACTTCTAGGCAGGTGGTGGAGGGTTGGTTCTGGAGACGGCACCCAGCAGAACCCGCCCTCGCCCGTCGCTTCCTGGTTCGGCGACGGGTTGTGCGAGAGGCGATGGGAGCCGACCGGCTCGGGCGCGCACCGGCGCTCGAGGTGGCACCTCCGGATGCGACGCAGGATGTGGCGTCGTGTGACGGTGCCAACTTCAAGGAGTCACTCTGATGGCATCGTCGGTTGACGCGAAGATCGTCCTATCCGCTCAAGATCGCGCGACGGCCGTCATCAGCCGCGTGCGGTCGCAGTTGGGCGGCCTGGAGAAGTCTGCCGCCACGTTGGTGCGGTCGATCGGACCTCTCGGCGGCGCAGTCGGCGGCTTGTTGTCGGTACCCGTGTTCGTGTCCTTCTTCAAGGCGGCGACCGACGGGATCGATCGACTCAACGACCTCAAGGACGCCACGGGTGCGTCGATCGAAAACCTCTCGGCCCTCGAAGACGTTGCGCTACGCACCGGTACCAGCTATGAGTCCATGTCGTCGGCGCTGGTCAAGTTCAACAAGGTATTGAGCGACGCCAAGCCTGGCGAAGAGGCGGCGCGCGTGCTCGAGTCCATTGGACTCAACGCCGAAGAGTTGAGGCGCATCGATCCCGCCGAGGCGTTGGTCCGCACCGCCACGGCGCTCGACAAGTACAGCGATCGCGGCAACAAGGCGCGCATCGTCCAGGCGCTATTCGGCCGCTCGATTCAGGAAGTGGCGCCGCTGCTCAAGGATCTGGCCGAGAATGGCACGCTCGTCGCGAAGGTCACTACGCAGGAAGCCGAGGCGGCGGAGAAGTTCAACAAGCAGCTGTTCGCCCTCGAGAAGAGCACGACAGACATCGGCCGTGCGATCGTCTCGACAATGCTGCCGGCGATGAACGCGCAGATCGAGAAGTTCAGGGAGGCATGGGAGGAAGGCGACAGCTTCCTGCGCATGATGCGCGCTCTGGTCAAGGCCTGGCCGAGCGCCAAGGAGCAGTGGGCGGCGCTGGGCAACCCATTAGGCATCGGCCTCGACAACCTCGACATCGAGAACCTCGACATCGACGCGCGCACGAAGCGGCTCGACGCCCTGAATGCCCGCATCAAGACGCTGACCGAGCTGCTGGGTGGCGACAAGCTGACCGACTCGCGCCGTAGTCGCCTGCAAGCCCAACTGAAGGGGCTGGAGATGCAGCGCGATGCGCTGCGCGTCCCGTTCGAAGCTGGCTTTGTGGGTGGCTCGTATGACCTGCGCCCCGATGCGCCGGACTCGTCGAAAGACTCCGACAGGGCGAAGGAGAAGGCCAGGAAGGAGCGCGAGCAACGCGAGCGACTCGAAGCGGAAAAGAAGATGTTCGAGCAGTACGTCGGCTGGCTCGACTCCAGGCAGGAGGAGCTCGACGAGGCCGATCGCGCACGCCACGAAGAGGATATCAAGCTGGCGAAGCAGCGGCTTGAGGCCGCCGAGCAGCAGTGGCAGCAGCACTTCGATTTCATCGACCAAGAGCAACAGCAAGCGATCGACGACGGTGCTGCATTCCTCTCCGAGAAGGCCGGTCAGCTCAGCACCTTCTACGAGCAGGCGGCACGCAACATTCAGGACTCGCTGGGCGACACCATCTACGACACACTCACCGGGCGCTTCGATTCGATCGGCCGCAAATGGGGCGAGCTCATCGCCAGGATGACGAGCCAGGCACTCGCAGCCAACATGGCCGAGAAGCTGTTCGGCAAGGACCTCAAAGGCGGCGGCGTGCTCAGCGGGGCGCTTTCGTGGCTCGGCAGCCTCTTCTTCCATGACGGCGGCGTCGTCGGTACTGGCGGCATCGGCCGCCTGGTGCCGGCGGCAGCGTTCGCCGACGCACCGCGCATGCACTCAGGCGGCGTGATGGGCCTGCGCGCCGATGAACGACCGGCGATCCTTCAGCTCGGCGAAGAGGTACTGACTCGCGGCGATCCACGCCACCGCATGAACCGCGGCGCCGCCGGCGACACCTTCAACATCGTCAACACGGTACACGTTGGCGATGGGGTCAGTCGGGCAGAGGTAGCAGTTGCGCTGGCGACCAGCAATCAGGAGTTGATGCGGCAGATTCGCCTCACGTCATCGCGACACGGGTCACTCAGCTGAGTCTGCTAGCTGTGGTCTTCCTGCTGATCGTGTGCTTGTCGGCCTTGGCCGCTCTCGCGTTGCTCAGCCTATAGCGGCTCGATGTTCCGATAAGGCCGCGCTCCGCGAAGCTCACCACGTTTGGCCATCCGACCACGAGGTGGTCCAGAACCGGGACGCCGATATAGTGCAGCGCCGTCGCGAGCTGCTGCGTCATCAGCTCGTCGGCCGCTGAAGGCTCGGCGCTGCCGGACGGATGGTTGTGCGCGAGGATTACCGCCGCTGCGTTGAGCTGAAGTGCACGCTTGAGCACTTCACGCGGGTAGACGCTCGTCTCCGTCAACGTCCCGTCGAAAAGCACCTCGAAGCCGATCATCGCGTGCTGCGCATCGAGGAAGAAGACGCCGAATCGCTCGCGCTCACTCTGAGCCAGGTGCAGCCGCAGGTACTCGCGCGCCGCTCGCGGCGCATTGAGGACAGCGCCGGGCTGGCGCACACGTCGAGCGAGGATTGCGAGGGCCGCATCAACTACTGCCTGTTCGTGCGCAGGAAGGCCGCATGCCGGCGAAGGCGGCGCTTCATCAGCGAGGTTCTCGCCGTTCACTTTCGCGACGTTGGCAGTGGCTGTTTCGTGCTGCATCGCCGACACGTCGATCCGCTCGTCGAGCAAGTAAACGCGAACCTGAAACCGCCCACCGGCGATACGCTGCACTTGCCTACAGCCGGCCCGCGCCCCACCTTGACCTTGGCGCTTGCGCGTCCCGTCCGGCCAGTACGTCATCATCGATCGACCGTTTCCAGGCTGCCCCGGCAGCTGGTCCTCGCGGACCAGGTCGGCAGCGATGAGCGCGGCCGCGGTGCCACGATAGACGTCGCTCCAATGATCCCGATGAATCGCCACGCCAGGAGGGAGCGGCCTGCGCGCTTCGGGCTCGCCATGCAGATGCAGTGTCATTGCGCACCTCGCGTTTAGGTCGTTGATCGCTACACGACGGGAGTTGCACACACCGTGCACACGACCCGCCTGAAAGGCGCATGGACACTGGTTATTCGCTCCGATCGAGCATCGGGGCGACGGCGAGGCGCCACGGCGCGGCGGCGGGCGCGGGGGGATGCAGGTTCTCGAGGCTCATCGCTGGGTCGGGCGCGAAGGCGAGCACTCTAGCAAGCGCCGCACGCACCCGGCCTGCTCCCGCTCAGGCCCGCCCCGCCACCGCCGCGACGTCGTCGACGAAACGCGGCCACAACGCTTCGGGCAGGTCGTGGCCCATGCCTTCGATGAAGTCGGTGTGCGCGTCACGGATGCGCTCGGCGAGGTCGCGCCCGGCTTCGACCGGCACCAGCGGATCGGCCAGGCCGTGGATCACTTGCGTGGGCTTGCGGATGGCGTCGAGCAGCTCGGTGCGGTCGCCATCGGCGAGGATCGCGGCGAGCTGGCGCGCCACGGCGCCCGGCCGGTACGAGCGCCGCACCGCCCGCGCGACGCGCTCGCGTTGCGCGTCGGGCGGCGTCGGCCAGGCCGGGCTTCCGATCAGGCGGAACAGCTCGACATAGCGGTCGATCACGGCGTCGAGGTCGTCGGGCCGCGCCGGGCGCTGCAGCAGCGCCATCTGCACGCGCCAGTTCGGCTGCGGCAGGTGGCGCGAGCCGCTCGTCGTCATCATCAGCGTCAGGCTGCGCACGCGCTTCGCGTGGCGCGCCGCCAGGTGCTGCGCAACCATGCCGCCCATCGACGCGCCGCAGACGTGCGCTCTCGCGATGCCCAGCGCATCGAGCACGCCCGCGGCGTCGGCGGCCAGGTCGGCGATCGCGTAGGGGCTGCGCACGCCCAGGCCGGTGACGTGGCGCAACGCGTCGAGCGCGAGGTTGGGCACGCCGAGGTGGTCGAAGCGTTGCGACAGGCCGATGTCGCGGTTGTCGAAACGAATCACGCGAAAGCCGCGCGCGACCCATTGCGCGACCAGCCCGTCGTGCCAGGCGACGAGCTGCATGCCCAGCCCCATGATCAACAGCAGCGGCTCGCCCTGCGGCGAGCCGTGCTCCTCCACCTCGAGCGCGACGCCGTTGGCGGCGACCTGCAAGATCAGGCCGGCGCGGCGGCGTGCCGCGGTCCGCGGAAGAACCAGCGCCGCGCGCCGTGCGGCTCGAACGGCCGCCAGTGGCCGGCCGGCTGCGCCAGCCGGTCGGCGATGGCGTACATCGCCAGCGGATTCATGCCCATGCCGACGTGGCTCGAGGGCACGGCGATGTTCTCGGCCAGCGGCCCGGGCGCGACGACGCTGCAGCGCCACGACACGATGCCGTCGGTGCGCGACCAGATCGACGTCGTGGGCACCGGCGGATCCTTGCGGATCTGCGCCATCAGCGCCGGGTCGTGCACCGACTGGCCGCTGACGAGCTCGTAGAAGCGCCAGGCGTTGGTCGCGCGCGGGTGGCCGGTGAACGGCGTGCCCAGCGTGACGACGCAGCGCACGTGCTCGGGCAGCTCCTTGGCCAGCTCGCGCGCATAGATGCCGCCCAGGCTCCAGCCGATCAGGCTGACCTTGCGCGCATGGGCGCGGAACAGGCGCTTCACGTCGTCGTTGCAGCGCTCGAGCACGCCGTGACGCGGGCCGAAGTTGAAGCCCTGACCCCAGGGGTGCGTCTTGTAGCCGAGGTGGTCCAGGAAGCGTCGCAACGGCGTCGTGGTGAAGTCGTTGGCGCCGAGACCGGGGAACACGAGCACCGGATGGCCGTCGCCCCGCGGCAGCTTGCGCAGCCACGGCATCGCGGCCAGCAGCGCGGCCAGCTCCCAGGGAGCCCGGCTTTCGAGGGCGACCAGCAGTGCGTGCGGCGCGCGCAGATCGCTGAGATGGAACGCGTGGTGATGCAGGTCGGGCGAGGTGCGGGGCATGCGTCGGACTGCAGCGGGACTTTTTCGGATGTTAGCGACTCCCGCGCCGCGCGGCCCGCGCGCCGACTCGGGGGGAACCCGCTGTCGCGCGTGCGACAGCACGGGCCGGCAGCGCCTGCAGTTCGCGAAACGCCGCCTCGATGTGCGCCGCCAGTTCGGCCGCTTCGGGCATCGCGCGCGCGCAGGCGACGATGCCGATGTCGAGCGACTCGTGATAGCTCTGCACCGTGATGTTGAGCGCCACGCCGTGCACGACGATCGAGATCGGATAGTCGGCGAGCAGCTTGGCGCCGGCGAGCCACAGGGGCACCGTCGGCCCGGGCACGTTGGAGATCGTGACGTTGGCGACCGGCGGGATGCGGTCGGCCAGGCCGGCGCGGCCATAGATCGACGCGAGGCCCTCGATCAGCCATGGCACGCCGAGCGACGGGAAGTCGGTCGGCAGCAGGCCGCGCATGCTGCCGATCGTCGCCTTCATCGAGGTGCCCGCAGCCTTGACGTGGGCCAGCCGCGCCGCCGGATCGGCCAGGTGCGTGCCGAGGCTGACCAGGCTCATCGAGGCCTGCGTGTTGGCCGTGCCGTCGCCGGCGGCGCGCAGCGAGATCGGCACCGCCGCCACCAGCGACTTGCGCGGCAGCGGCCCGTGCGCGGCGAACCAGCGCCGCAGTGCGCCGCTGCAGATCGCGAGCAGCGCGTCGTTGAGGCTGGCCTCGTGGCGGCGGCGCACGGCGTTCAACTCGGCCAGCGGCAGGGTCACGGCGGCGAACGTGCGCTCGTTCGAGACCGTGACGTTGAGCCGCGTGCGCGGCGCGAGGCCGAGGTTGCTGACGCCGGCGGCGCGCCGTCGCGCCGTGCCGCGCACGCGCGCCAGCAGCGCATCGACGCCGTCGCCGACGGCCTCGCCGGCGCTGCGCGCGGCAATCCGCGACACCGCGCCGAGCGTCGACGGCAGCGCCCTCACCAGGTCGACCACCTGGTCGAGCTGGTGCGCGAGCGCGCCGCGCAGCATCTCCACCGTGCCGAGCCGGCCCTTGCGCGCACGCGCCGGCAGCGCCTCGACCTTGCGCGGCCGCGGCCCGACGTCGAGCAGCGCCTGCGCCAGCGCGACGGCCGCCTGGCCGTCGACGGCGGCGTGGTGCAGCTGCGTGTAGACGGCGCAGAGCCGCCGGCCGTCGTCGCCCGGCGCGAGGCCCTCGAAGACGTGGAACTTCCACAGCGGCCGGCTGCGGTCGAGCCGCTGAGCATGCAGACGCGCGACCTGCGCCCGCAGCTCGACCCATCCGGCGCCCGGCGGCAGCGCGACGCCGACGATGTGCTCGTCGAGGTCGGGCTCGACGTCGACCCAGGCCGGCGCGGCGAGGTTCAGCGGCATCGGCGCCAGCTTGCGACGCAGCACCGGCATCAACGGCAGCCGCGCCGCGACGTGGCGGCGCAGTGCGGCGAGCCAGCTGCCGCGGTGGCCCGCCGGCAGTTCGTAGACGTTGAGCGAGCCGACGTGCATCGGCATCTCGGGCGTCTCCAGGTGGAGGAAGGCGGCGTCGAGGCCGGAGAGCTGTTGCATCGCACTCCCTGCGGCCTCGGCGGCGCGCGGTCAGGCGGCCTCGGTGCGCAGCGCGCCGTCGAGCGCCTGGAACAGGCTGTCGACGACGACGGGCTTGGTCAGGTAGTGCGCGAAGCCGGCACGCCGTCCGCGCTCGATCTCGGCGGGCATCGCGTCGGCCGACAGCGCGATCACGGGGATGGCGCGCGTGGCGTCGTCGCTGCGCAGCGCCTCGAGCACGGCATAGCCGTCGAGCCCGGGCAGGTGGATGTCGAGCAGGATCACGTCGGGGCGCAGCCGCCGCGCGAGCTCGAGGCCGTGCTCGCCGTGCGTCGCCGTCGTCAGGCGCAGCGCCGGGCGCAGGCGCAGCATGGCCTCGACGACACGCAGGTTGGCTGCGTTGTCCTCGACGTAGAGCACCTGCAGCGCGGCGGCGTCGGAAACCGACGCGCGGGCGTCGTCGCACGGCGGCGACGCCGGCAGCTCGCCCTGCGGCAGGTCGATCCAGAACGTCGAGCCGCGACCGGGCGCGGTGTCGACGCCCATGCGCGCGCCCATCGCCTCGGCGAGCTGGCGCGACAGCGCCAGGCCGATGCCCGTGCCCTCGACCGGCCCATCCTCGGCGCCGAGGCGCTCGAACGGCTGGAACAGGCGCTCGAGGCGGTCACTCGCGATGCCGGGGCCGTCGTCGACGACGGCGATGCGCAGCGTCGCCGCGTCGCGCCGCTCGCAGGCGAGCGCGACGCGGCCGCCTTCGCGGTGGTACTTGATCGCGTTGCCGAGCAGGTTGACGAGGATCTGGCGCAGCCGCGTCGCGTCTCCCAGCACCGGCGGCGGCGCGATGCCGGCGCGCTCGAGGGCGATGCCGCGCGCCGCGGCCAGCGGCGCGACGAGCGCCAACGCCTGCTCGATCACGCCGCCCAGGTCGAGCGGCTCGATCGTCACCGCCAGATGGCCCGACTCGATGCGCGACAAGTCGAGCAGCTCGTTGATCAGCTCGAGCAGGTGAGCGCCGGCGCGCCGCACTTCCTTGACGAAACCGCGCTGGCGCGCCGGCAGCGCGTTGTCCATCTCGAGCACCTGCGCGAAACCGAGGATGGCGTTCATCGGCGTGCGCAGCTCGTGGCTCATGCGCGAAAGGAACTCACTCTTCGCGGCATTGGCGCGCTCGGCCTCGTCGCGCGCGCGCACCAGCTCGGCGGTGCGATCGGCGACGCGCGTCTCGAGCTCGTGCGCGAGATTGCGCAGGGTGCGCTCGGCACGCTTGGCCTGCGTGATGTCGGTCGCCACGCCGAGAAAGCCGGCGGCCTCGCCGCGGCCGTCGAGCATCACGGTGACGGCCAGGCTCACGGTGAGGTGCGAGCCGTCCTTGCGCACGTAGGTCCATTCGCGCGGGCGGAAGTCGCCGCGGCGCGCCGGCGCGCGCGTCGCCTCGGCCGCCGGCACGGCGACGCCGTACTCGCGCGACAGCTCCTCGGCGCGCGCGCGGAGCTCCTCGGGCAGGTGCAGGTCGCGCACCGACATGCGGCCGATCACCTCGTCGGCGACATAGCCGAGCATGCGCTCGGCGCCGGTGTTGAACAGCGTCATCGTGCCGTCGACGTCGCCGGCCGTGATCGCCACCTGGCTGGCGGCGTCGATCACCATCTGCAGCTGGCGCCGCGCCGCGACGGTGGCCTGCTGCTCGAGGACGAGGCGCGTGATGTCCTGCACCGTGCCCGAGGTGCGCAGCGCGCGGCCGTCGTCGGCATAGGTCGTCTCGCCGCGCTCCTCGACCCACTTGATGCGGCCGTCGGCCATGCGCAGCCGGTGGCGGATGGCGTACGGCTTGTGCGTCGCGACGGCGCGCGTGTAGGCGGCGTCGACGGCGGCGCGGTCCTCGGGATGAACGGCGTCGAGAAAGGCCTCGTACGACGCGCCGAAGCGCTCGGGATCGATCTCGAAGATGCGGTAGATCTCGTCGGACCACAGCAGCCGGCCATTGGCGAGGTCGAGGTCCCAGCTGCCGAGCTGCGCCAGCGCCTGCGCCTCGCGCAGCCGCCGGTCGGAGCGCTGCAGCGCATCGACGAAGCGGATGCGGTCGATGGCGACCGCGGCGCGGCCGGCCATCGCGGCGATCTGCTCGAGCTGCTCCGGCGTGGGCAGGCGCACGCCGTCGTCGCCGAAGTTGCCGGTCGCGAGCAGCCCGACGCCGCGTCCGCGCACGCGCAACGGCACGTGCACGATGCTGCGCGGATCGAGCGGCGCCAGCGTCGTGCTGCCGATGCGCGGGTCGTCGCGCGCATCGACCCAGACGCGCGGGCCGTCGGCGCGCGCCACTTCGCGCAGCAGCTCCGATGCGGCCGGATCGAGCGGGCGCGACCACAGGCCGACGGGCAGCCGCGTGATGGCGGGGCCGGCCGCGCCTTCGAGGCGGTAGCGCTGCTCGTCGGCATCGGTCAGCAGGATCCACACGTCGCGGTAGCCGAGGTCGGCCTCGATCTCGGCGGCCAGCGCAACGACGATGGCTTGCGCATCGCGCGCCTCCTCGATCTCGCGCGCCAGCCGCAGCAACGCCTCGCCGCGCAGCTGCCCATCGCGGCGCCGGCGCTCGTCGGCCAGGCGCTGCGTGATGTCGTGGCCGATCGACAGCACGCCTCGCAGCGCGCCGTGCGCATCGACGAGCGTCTGGGCATGCCATTCGATCGCGCGCTCGCTGCCGTCGCGGCAGACGATGGGGTTGGCGTGGGCGCGCACCGCCGCACCGCGGCAGGCGTCTGCGAACAGCGCGCCGATGCGCGGGCGGTCGCGCGGCGGGATGAAGTGCGAAAACCAGTCGAGGCTGCGGATCTCGTCGAGCCGCCAGCCCGTGAGCCGCTCGAAGCCGGCGTTGACGTGCTCGATGCGGCCCGCGGGATCGAGCATCAGCACGACGACGGGAGCGGCATCGAGCAGCTGCAACGCATCGAGACCGACACCCGCCGGCGATGCATCTGCGGTCTGCGGGCTGGACTGCCTCGACGACATGGACTCCTCGGACTGCTGCGCGAAACGGCCGCGCCCGCACGGCATGTTAGCCGCGTTCGGCGCTGCGCTGCGCGCGGAGAATTCCCGCGAAAACCCGTGCCCGACCCGCGACGCGCGGGTCGACACGGGGTGTCTCAGGCGGCCTCGCGCTGGGCGCGGCGGCGCTCGTGCTCCTTGAGGTGGCGCTTGCGGATGCGAATCGACTTGGGCGTGATCTCGACCAGCTCGTCGTCGTCGATGAATTCGACCGCGTATTCGAGCGTCAACTCGATCGGCGGCGTGATCTTGATCGCGTCTTCCTTGCCCGAGACGCGGAAGTTGGTGAGCTGCTTGGTGCGCGTGGCGTTGACCACCAGGTCGTTTTCGCGGTTGTGGATGCCCACGATCATGCCTTCGTACACCGGGTCGTTGGGCTTGAGGAACATGCGTCCGCGGTCCTCGAGCTTGCCCAGCGCGTAGGTGAAGATCTCGCCGTCGTCCATCGAGATCAGCACGCCGTTCTTGCGCCCGCCGATGTCGCCCTTGTGCGGCTCGTAGCCGTCGAAGATGTTGGAGATCAGGCCCGAGCCGCGCGTCAGGTTCATGAACTCGTTCTGGAAGCCGATCAGCCCGCGCGCCGGGATGCGGTACTCCAGACGCACGCGTCCGCGCCCGTCCGGCTCCATGTTGACCAGCTCGCCCTTGCGCTCGCCGAGCGCCTGCATCACGCCGCCCTGGTGCTGCTCCTCGATGTCGGCCGTCACCAGCTCGATCGGCTCGTGGCGCACGCCGTCGACGTCGTGGAAGACGACGCGCGGCTTGGAGACGGCCAGCTCGTAGCCCTCGCGGCGCATGTTCTCCAGCAGGATGGTCAGGTGCAGCTCGCCGCGGCCCATCACCTCGAAGACGCCTTCTTCGCCCGTCTCGCTGACGCGCAGCGCCACGTTGGACTGCAGTTCCTTCTGCAGGCGGTCCCAGATCTGGCGGCTGGTGACGAACTTGCCTTCGCGGCCTGCCAGCGGGCTGGTGTTGACGCAGAAGTTCATCGTCAGCGTCGGCTCGTCGACCTCGAGCATCGGCAGCGGCGCCGGGTTGGCCGGATCGGTCACGGTGACGCCGATGCCGATGTCGGGGATGCCGTTGATCAGCACGATGTCGCCCGGGCCGGCTTCGCTCACCTGCACGCGGTCCAGGCCCTGGAACGTGAGCACCTGGTTGACGCGGCCCTTGAACGACTTGCCGTCCGGGCCTTCCATCACGAGCACGTCCATCTGCGGCTTCAAGGTGCCTGCGTTGATGCGGCCGACGCCGATGCGGCCGACGAAGGTGGAGAAGTCGAGCGCCGAGATCTGCAGTTGCAGCGGCGCCGCCGGGTCGCCTTCGTGCGCCGGCACGTGCTGCAGGATGGTGTCGAACAGCGCCGACATGTCGGGCCCCCATTGCTCGCCCGGCGCGCCCTCCGTCAGCGACGACCAGCCATTGATGCCCGAGGCGTAGACGACGGGGAAGTCGAGCTGCTCGTCGGTGGCGCCGAGCTTGTCGAACAGGTCGAAGGCGGCGTTGACCACGTGGTCGGGCCGCGCGCCGGGCTTGTCGACCTTGTTGACGACGAGGATCGGGCGCAGGCCGAGCGCCAGCGCCTTCTTGGTGACGAAGCGCGTCTGCGGCATCGGGCCCTCCTGCGCGTCGATCAGCAGCACCACGCCGTCGACCATCGAGAGGGCACGCTCCACCTCGCCGCCGAAGTCGGCGTGGCCGGGCGTGTCGACGATGTTGATGTGCGTGCCCTTCCAGCTGACGGCGCAATTCTTGGCCAGGATCGTGATGCCGCGCTCGCGTTCGATGGCGTTGTTGTCCATCACGGTGTCGACCACCTTCTCGTGCTCGGCGAAGGTGCCGGACTGGCGCAGCAGCTGGTCGACCATGGTCGTCTTGCCGTGGTCGACGTGGGCGATGATGGCGATGTTGCGGATCGGCTTGCTCATGGGGCTCTCTTGCAGCGCAGGACAGGTGTCGTCAACGAGCGGCGAGGAGGCCCTGCACCTCCAGCGGACTCAGCAGTCGGGTGGAAATCAGCTCGCCGGCCTTGACATGGCCGCTGCCGAGGAAGGCACGCGCCGGGCCATAGACGCGCACCAGCGGCGCGTCGGCGGCGTCGAGGCGGCGCCGCACGCCGCTGAGGAAGCGCCCGGCGTCTTCTTCGCCGAGCTGCACCTGCGGCGTGCCGTCGAGCAGCGCGTCGGCGGGCCGCAGAAGCGCGTCGCGCCCGGCCTCGTCTAGCGCGGCCAGCGCGTCGAGCGTGTGCGCCTGCGCCACGTCGAGTGCGCCGCTGGCGGTGCGCCGCAGCGCCGCCAGGTGCGCGCCGCAGCCCAGCGCCTCGCCGAGATCCTCGGCCAGCGTGCGCACGTAGGTTCCCTTGCTGCACACGACGTCGATGACGAGCCGGGGCGCGTCGAGCGCGACGACGCCGAGGCGGCGGATCGTGACGCGCCGCGGCGTGCGCTCGACCTCGACGCCGGCGCGCGCATAGTCGTAGAGGGCGCGCCCCTGGTGCTTGAGCGCCGAGTGCATCGGCGGCAGCTGCTCGATCGTGCCGACGAAGGCCGCGCAGGCTGCCGCGACCTGCTCGCGCGTCACGGCGACGTCGCGCCGGCGCAGCACCTCGCCCTCGGCGTCGCCCGTCGTCGTCGTAACGCCGAGTTCCAGCGTCGCGAGGTAGCGCTTGTCGGCATCGAGGCCGAGCTGCGAGAACTTGGTCGCCGCGCCGAATGCAATCGGCAGCAGGCCGGTGGCCAGCGGATCGAGCGTACCGGTGTGGCCGGCCTTCTCGGCGCGGTACAGCCGCTTGGCCTGCTGCAGCGCGTCGTTGCTCGACAGGCCGAGCGGCTTGTCAAGCAGCAGCACGCCGTGGACGGGGCGCTTCGGCAAGCGCTTTCGATCGAGGTCGGGCGCGGATCCGGCTTCGCCGGTCCGCTGCCCGCGCCCGTCGAGGTCCGCGAAGCGGGCCTCCTCGAGGCCCTTGGGGCAGCGACCGAAGGGAGCGTGAGGGCTCATTCTTTCGCCCGCGTGGCGTTGGCGCGCTGGATCAATGCACTCAACTCGGCGGCGCGCTCCGTCGTGCGGTCGAAGACGAAGTGCAGCGTCGGCACGGTGTGTATCGCGAGCCGCTTGAACAGGCCGTTGCGCAGCCAGCCGGCGGCCTCGTTGAGCGCCGTCTCGCAGGCCTGCGCGTCGCCGACGAGCAGCGAGAAGTAGATCTTGGCGTGGGCGTAGTCCGGCGTCACCTCGACGGTGTTGATCGTCACCATGCCGACACGCGGATCCTTGAGCTCGCGGATCAGCTCCGACACGTCGCGCTGGATCTGGTCCGCGACGCGAAAGCCGCGGTTGGGGGTCGATCGTTTGTGTCGCATGGGTGCTTCCTTCGCCGGCCCTACAAGCGCGAACCCCGCCGTCTCTTCGAGGGCGGGGTTCGGGTCAGACCGTCACCGCTCTCAGAGCGTTCGCGCCACTTCCTTGATCTCGAAGAACTCCAGTTGGTCGCCCTCGGCGATGTCGTTGTAGTTCTTGAGCTTGATGCCGCACTCGAAGCCTTCCTTGACTTCGCGCACGTCGTCCTTCTCGCGACGCACCGACTCGACCTCGCCGGTGTAGACGACGACGTTGTCGCGCAGCAGCCGGAAGCGCGCGCCGCGGCGCACCACGCCCGACGTGACCATCGAGCCGGCGACGGTGCCGATCTTCGACGCGACGAACACCTTGCGGATGTCGGCCGAGCCGATGACCTCCTCGCGCTGCTCGGGCGCGAGCATGCCCGTCATCGCCGCCTTGATCTCGTCGACCGCGTCGTAAATGATGTTGTAGTAGCGCAGGTCGACGCCGCTGTTCTCGGCCAGCTTGCGCGCGCCGGCATCGGCACGCACGTTGAAGCCGATGATGACGGCCTTCGATGCGATCGCCAGGTTGACGTCGCTCTCGCTGATGCCGCCGACCGCCGCGTGCACGATCTGCACCTTGACCTCGGCGGTCGAGAGCTTGGTGAGCGACTGCGACAGCGCCTCCTGCGAGCCCTGCACGTCGGCCTTGATGATCAGCGACAGCGTCTGCGCCTGACCCTCGCCCATGTTCTCGAACATGGTCTCGAGCTTGGCGGCCTGGCGCTTGTTGAGCGTCACCTCGCGGTACTTGCCCTGGCGGAAGGTCGCGATCTCGCGCGCGCGCCGCTCGTCGGCCAGCACCATGAACTCGTCGCCGGCCTGCGGCACCTCGGTCAAGCCCTGGATTTCGACCGGGATCGACGGGCCCGCCTCGGTGACGGGCTTGCCGTTCTCGTCGAGCATGGCGCGCACGCGGCCATAGCTCGAGCCGGCGAGCACGACGTCGCCGCGCTTCAACGTGCCCGACTGCACCAGCACCGTGGCGACCGGGCCGCGGCCCTTGTCGAGCTGCGCCTCGATCACCAGCCCCTTGGCGGCGGCGGTGTGCGGCGCCTTCAGCTCGAGCACCTCGGCCTGCAGCAGCACCTGCTCGAGCAGCTCGTCGATGCCCTGCCCCGTCTTGGCCGACACCGGCACGAACGGCGAGTCGCCGCCGAACTCCTCGGGCACGACTTCCTCGGCGACGAGCTCCGACTTGACGCGCTCGGGGTTGGCCTCGGGCTTGTCGATCTTGTTCATCGCGACGACGATCGGCACGCCGGCGGCCTTGGCATGGTGGATCGCCTCCTTGGTCTGAGGCATCACGCCGTCGTCGGCGGCCACCACCAGGATGACGATGTCGGTCGCCTTGGCGCCGCGCGCGCGCATCGCCGTGAACGCGGCGTGGCCCGGCGTGTCGAGGAAGGTGATCATGCCGCGCGGCGTGTCGACGTGATAGGCGCCGATGTGCTGCGTGATGCCGCCCGCCTCGCCGGCCGCGACGCGCGTGCGCCGGATGTGGTCGAGCAGCGAGGTCTTGCCGTGGTCGACGTGGCCCATCACGGTGACGACGGGCGCGCGCGGCAGCTGCTCGCCCGGCTCGGCGTCGGCGGCCTCCTCGGCGAGGAAGGCCTCGGGATCGTCGAGCTTGGCGGCGACCGCCGTGTGGCCCATCTCCTCGACGACGATCATCGCCGTCTCCTGGTCGAGCTGCTGGTTGATCGTGACCATCTGGCCGAGCTTCATCAGCTGCTTGATGACCTCCGACGCCTTGACCGACATCTTGTGCGCCAGGTCGGCGACGCTGATCGTCTCGGGCACGTGGACCTCGTAGATCTGCTGCTCGACCGGCGCGACGAAGGTCGAGCCGCCGCCGTCGCCGCGCTCGCCGCGGCGGCCGCCGCGCGGTGCGCGCCAGCCGGCACGCGCGCCGCTGTCGCCGCGCGTCTTCAGCGCGGCGCGCTTCTTGGCGGCGTCGTCGGCCCAGCTCGACGAGAGCTTCTCGCTCTTGACCGACTTCTTCTCGCCCGGCTTGGCGGCGGCCGGCGTTGCCGTCGCTGCGCCCGGGGCGCCGGCCTTCTTGTGGATCGTGCCCTTGATGCCGGCGTCGGCGGCGGGCTTGGCTTCCTCGGGCTTCTTGGCCGTGAGCACGCGCTTGGGCGCGGCGAGCATGGCGCGGATCGCCTGCGCCTCCTCCTCGGCCTGGCGCCGGCGGCGCTCGAGGTCGGCCTGGCGCGCCTTGTCCTCGGCCTCCTTGTCGGCGGCCTTGATGACGCGCAGCGCCGGCTTGGCCGGTTCGGCCGCCGCGGGCGCGGCAGGCTTGTCGGCCACCTCGGTCGCTGCGGCCGCAGGTGCGGCAACGGCTTCGGTCTGGGCCGGTGCGGCGGCCGACGCCTCGGTGGCGACCGGTGCGGCCGGCGCCGGCTCGGCGGCGGGCTCGGGCTGCGCCGCGGCGCGCGCCTCGGCGGCGGCCTGGCGCTCGCGCTCCTCCTGCGCCTCGCGCAGGCGGCGACGCTCGGCGAGGTCCTGCTCCTGGCGGCGCAGCAACTCGGCCTGGCGCTGCGCCTCTTCCTCGCGGCGCTTGAGCTCGGCGGCGTCGATCACCGGCGCGGCGGGCGCGGCCTCCTCGGCCGGCGCCGCACTCGGCTCGTCGCGCTTGACGAACACGCGCTTCTTGCGCACCTCGACCTGGATCGTTCGCGCCTTGCCGCTGGAGTCGGCCTGCTTGATCTCGCTGGTCGACTTGCGCGTCAGCGTGATCTTCTTGCGTTCGGCGCCCGCCGTGCCGTGCGACGAGCGCAGGAAGTCGAGCAGGCGCTCCTTGTCGGCGTCCGTCAGGGAGTCGCTGGCCGACGCCTTGCGCACGCCAGCGGACTGGAGCTGGTCGAGCAGCGTGGCGGCAGGGCGGCCCAGTTCTGCGGCGAGCTGGGCGACGGTGGTCACAGCCATTGGTGAAATCCTTGGATGGTGCGGTCTATGCGGTCGTCGAGCCTGCGCGTCAGGCGGTGAACCAGTGCTCGCGCGCCTTCATGATCAGCGCGCGCGCCTCGGCCTCGTCGATGCCCGTCATCTCGGTCAGCTCGTCGACGGCGAGGTCGGCCAGTTCGTCGCGGGTGTGGATGCCGCCCTCGGCCAGCTTGCCGATCAGCGCCGTCGTCATGCCCTCGAGGTCGCGCAGGTCCTGGGAAACGTCGTCGACGCTCTCCTCGCGGGCGATCTCCATCGTCAGCAGCGCGTCCTTGGCGCGGTTGCGCAACTCGTTGACGGTGTCCTCGTCGAAGCTCTCGATCTCGAGCATCTCCTGCATCGGCACGTAGGCCACTTCCTCCAGGCTGGTGAAGCCTTCCTGGATCAGGATGTCGGCGACCTCGGCGTCGACGTCGAGCTTCTCCACGAACAGCTTGCGAATCGAGTCCGTCTCCTGCTCGTGCTTGGCGGCCGACTCCTCGGCCGTCATGATGTTGATGCGCCAGCCGGTCAGGTCGGAGGCCAGGCGCACGTTCTGGCCGCCGCGGCCGATCGCGATGGCGAGGTTCTCCTCGTCGACGACGACATCCATTGCGTGGCGCTCCTCGTCGACGACGATCGAGGCCACGTTGGCCGGCGCCAGCGCGCCGATGACGAACTGCGCCGGATCCTCGGACCACAGCACGATGTCGACGCGCTCGCCTGCGAGCTCGTTGGTGACGGCGGTGACGCGCGAGCCGCGCACGCCGACGCAGGTGCCGATCGGGTCGACGCGCTTGTCGTGCGAGACGACGGCGATCTTGGCCCGCGAGCCCGGGTCGCGCGCGCAGCTCTTGATCTCGAGCAGGCCCTGCTCGATCTCGGGCACCTCCTGCGCGAACAGCTCGATCATGAAGCCCGGCGCCGAGCGCGACAGCATGATCTGCGGGCCGCGCTGCGTCGGGTCGACCTCCGTGATGAAAGCGCGCACGCGGTCGCCGATGCGCAGATTCTCCTTCGGGATCATCTCGCTGCGGCGCAGGCGGCCCTCGACGCGACCCGACTCGACGACGATGTCGCCCTTGTCGAGGCGCTTGACGGTGCCGACGAAGATCTTGTCGCCGCGCGACAAGAAGTCGTTGAGCAGTTGCTCGCGCTCGGCATCGCGGATCTTCTGCAGGATGACCTGCTTGGCGGCCTGCGCGCCGATGCGACCGATCGGCACCGACTCGATCGGCTCCTCGATGTAGTCGTCGGCCTCGATGTCGGCGATCTGCTCCTGCGCCTCGAACAGCAGGATCTCGGAGTCGGGCAGCTGCAGGCCGGCCTCGTTGGGCACGACGTGCCAGCGACGGTAGGTCTCGTAGTCGCCGGTCTCGCGGTCGATCGAGACGCGGATGTCGACCTCGCCGCCGTCGAGCTTCTTCGTCGCCTGGGCCAGCGCCGCCTCGACCGCACCGAACACGACTTCGCGGTCCACGCTCTTCTCGCGCGAGATGGCATCCACCAGCATCAACAGTTCGCGGTTCATTCCCTAACGCCTTTCTCGTCCTCGGCATGCGCCGGCTCCGCCGGCGTCGCCGCCGCCGCGAGCGCGCCGGCCGCGCGCCCCTTCTTGAAATCGATCACCGGCACCAGCCGGGCGTCGCGCACCTCGTCGAGCGCGAAGTCGAGCGCACGCTCGACCTTGCCGTCCGCGAACGTCACGCGCCACTGCCCGCCCTCGGGATGCAGCACGCCGCGGAACTTGCGCCGCCCGGCGAGCGGCGCCTTCAGCGTCACCTCGACCTCGCAGCCGGCGAAGCGCCGGTAGTCGCCCTCGCCCTTGAGCGGACGGTCGAGCCCCGGCGAAGAGACCTCGAGGCGGTCGTAGTCGCAGCCCTCGACCTCGAGCACGCGCTGCAACTGGCGCGTGACGACTTCGCAGTCGTCGATCGTGACGGCCTCGCCGACGCCCGTGGCATAGACGGCGCCCGGCACACGATCGATGAACACGCGCAGCAGGCCGCGCGGACCGCGTTCGCAGTCCACGAGCCCGTAGCCCATCGCGCTCACCGTCCTGTCGACGACCGCCTGCCAGTTCATTCGTTCCTTCGTGCTCCCGCCGACGACGAATGCGCTCGAGCAAAAAAAATGGGCTGGATAAATCCGCCCACTCTGCCCTCGTCCTCAGCGAAGCAAGGATTGTACCGCTACGTCCCGATACAGGCAAGCTCCGGCACTGTCAAGACCGAGCGGCGTGCGGGTGCGACGACGCTCGTTGCAGCCGATGCGACGGGCGGCGCGGTCGCAGGGCGGCGCGATGGCGCATGCGAGAATTGCGGCCCGATTGCATTGCGGAGGGCGCATGGGTTTCCTGGCCGGCAAGAAGCTGCTCATCACCGGACTGCTGTCCAACCGTTCGATCGCGTACGGCATCGCGCGCGCATGCCGCCGCGAGGGCGCCGAGCTGGCCTTCAGCTACGTCGGCGAGCGCTTTCGCGACCGCATCGAGGAGTTCGGCCGCGAGTTCGACTCGACGCTGCTGTTTGACTGCGACGTCGGCGACGACGCGCAGATCGACGCCATGTTCGCCGGCCTGGGCGAGGCCTGGCCCCAGTTCGACGGCTTCGTGCATTCGATCGGCTTCGCGCCGCGCGAGGCGATCGCCGGCGACTTCCTCGACGGGCTGTCGCGCGAGGGATTCCGCGTCGCGCACGACATTTCGGCCTACAGCTTCCCGGCAATGGCCAAGGCTGCCGCGCCGCGGCTGCGCGAGCGCTCGGCGCTGCTGACGCTGAGCTACCTCGGCGCCGAGCGCTACGTGCCGAGCTACAACACGATGGGGCTGGCCAAGGCCTCGCTCGAGGCGAGCGTGCGCTACCTGGCGGCCAGCCTGGGCACGCGCAACGTGCGCGTCAACGGCATCTCGGCCGGGCCGATCAAGACGCTGGCGGCGACCGGCATCAAGGGCTTCGGCAAGATCCTCGAGGTCGTCGAGTCGAACGCGCCGCTGCGCCGCAACGTGACGATCGACGACGTCGGCAACGTCGCGGCCTTTCTGCTGTCGGATCTGGCGTCGGGCGTGACGGCCGAAATCATGCACGTCGACGGCGGCTTCAGCCACGTGATGGCCGCACCGCCCGAGAGCTACTGAGCGCCCCCAGGGCCGGGCCGCGCCCAGCCCGCCCCCCGCGGGGGTCAAGGAAAATTGGGGCGGCCCGGCGTTTCCTTGAGAGTTCTCCCGGGTCAATAGAGGTCGAGCGCGCGCCCCGCCCCGACCAGCGCCGGCCACACGTCGGCGGTGACGACGCGCGTCGGCACCGCTGCCAGATAGGCCGAAAAGCGCCCCTTGGCCTCGAAGCGCTCGCGAAACGCCGAGCGTTCGATCCAGTCGCCGAGCCGCGGCACGATGCCGCCGCCGACGTAGACGCCGCCGCGCGCGCCGAGCGTCAGCGCCAGGTTGCCGGCCACGCCGCCGAGCAGCGCGAAGAACAGTTCCACCGTGCGCACGCACAGTGCGTCGCTGCCCGCTTGCGCGCGCGCCGTGATCTCGGCCGCGTCCAGCGGCGCCGCCGGTGCGCCCTCGATCCACGCCAGCGCCTCGTGCAGGTTCTCGAGGCCGGGGCCCGACAAGGCGCGCTCGGCCGACGCGTGGCCGTAGCGCTCGCGCAGCCGCGCGACGACGCGCGCCTCGAACTCGTCGGCCGCGGCCAGCGTGACGTGGCCGCCCTCGCCGCCCGCGGGCACGACGCCGCGCCCGCCGGGCAGCGGCACGAGGCCCGCGACGCCCAGGCCGGTGCCGGGGCCCAGCAGCGCGACCGGCGCATCGGCCCGGGCATGGCCTCCGCCGACCTGGCGCGACGCATCGGGCGGCAGCACCGGCAGCGCGAGCGCGAGCGCCGTGAAGTCGTTGACGACGAGCAGCCGCTCGAAGTCGAGCGCACGCTGCAGCGCGGCGATCGAGAACTCCCACGGATGGTTCGTCATGCGCACGTGGTCGCCGGCGACCGTCGTCGCGATGCCGAGCGCAGCCCAGCGCGGTTGCGCGCGCGCGTGCGTGGCCAGGTAGGCCGCCAGGGCGTCGCGCAGCGACGCATGGTCGGCGACGCGCTCGACGTCGATGTCGGCGGGCGCCGCGCCGGGCGCGTCGATCCAGCCGAAGCGCGCGTTCGTGCCGCCGACGTCGCCGACCAGGCGCGGATAAGCGGCGGCCGTCATGCGCCCTGCCTCGTGCGCTACGACGCCGGCACGCAGTCGACGTAGTAGCTGCGCTTGCCGTCGATGAGTCCGTCGGCCTCGACCAAGCCGTGCACGTCGGTGTCGAAGCCGGGGAACGCGGCGTTGAACTGGCGGGTGAAGCGCAGGTAGTCGACGATCTTCTTGTTGAAGCGCTCGCCCGGGATGAGCAGCGGGATGCCCGGCGGGTACGGCGTCAGCAGCGCCGTCGTGATGCGGCCTTCGAGGTTGTCGATGTCGACGCGCTCGACCTTGCGGTGAGCGATGTAGGCGTAGGCGTCGGCCGGCTTCATCGCCGGGTGCAGGTCCGACAAGTACATCTCCGTCGTCAGGCGCGCCACGTCGCCCTTGGCATAGGTCTCGTGGATCGCCTGGCACAGGTCGCGCAGGCCCATGCGCTCGTAGCGCGGCTGCTGCGCGCAGAACTCGGGCAGGATGCGCCACATCGGGGCATTGCGGTCGTAGTCGTCCTTGAACTGCTGCAGCGCCGTCAGCATCGTGTTCCAGCGGCCCTTGGTGATGCCGATCGTGAACATGATGAAGAAGGAATACAGCCCCGTCTTCTCGACGACGACGCCGTGCTCGGCGAGGTACTTGGTGACGATCGACGCCGGGATGCCCGTCTTGGCGAACTTGCCCGAGACGTCGAGCCCGGGCGTGATCACGGTGCTCTTGATCGGGTCGAGCAGGTTGAAGCCCGGCGCCAGGTCGCCGAAGCCGTGCCACTTGTCGTTGGCCTTGAGCAGCCAGTCGTCGCGGTTGCCGACGCCTTCGGCCGCGAGCTTCTCGGGGCCCCAGACCTTGAACCACCAGTCGCGGCCGAACTCCTTGTCGACCTTGCGCATCGCGCGCCGGAAGTCGAGCGCTTCGGCCAGGCTCTCCTCGACGAGCGCCGTGCCGCCGGGCGGCTCCATCATCGCGGCGGCGACGTCGCAGCTCGCGATGATCGCGTACTGCGGGCTGGTCGACGTGTGCATCAGGTAGGCCTCGTTGAAGAGGTGCCGGTCGAGCTTGCGCGTCTGCGAGTCCTGCACCAGCACCTGCGAGGCCTGGCTGATGCCGGCCAGCAGCTTGTGCGTCGACTGCGTGGCGTAGACCAGAGCCTGCTTCGGCCGCTCGGAGTACTTGCCCATCGCGTGAAAGCTGCCGTAGAACTTGTGGAACGCGGCGTGCGGCAGCCAGGCTTCGTCGAAGTGCAGGGTGTCGACGTAGCCGTCGAGCATCTTCTTGACCGTCTCGGTGTTGTACATCACGCCGTCGTAGGTGCTCTGCGTGATCGTCAGGATGCGCGGCTTGACGCTGGCCGGGTCGACGCCGGCGAGCAGCGGGTTGGCGGCGATCTTGCGGCGTATCGCCTCGGGCTCGAACTCGCGCTGCGGGATCGGCCCGATGATGCCGAAGTGGTTGCGCGTGGGCGTGAGGAACACCGGCACCGCGCCCGTCATGATGATGGCGTGCAGGATCGACTTGTGGCAGTTGCGGTCGACCACCACCACGTCGCCCGGTGCCACCGTGTGGTGCCACACCATCTTGTTGCTGGTGCTGGTGCCGTTGGTGACGAAGAAGCAGTGGTCGGCGTTGAAGATGCGCGCCGCGTTGCGCTCGCTGTCGGCCACCGGGCCGGTGTGATCAAGCAGCTGGCCGAGTTCCTCGACGGCGTTGCACACGTCGGCGCGCAGCATGTTCTCGCCGAAGAACTGGTGGAACATCTGGCCCACCGGGCTCTTGAGGAAGGCCACGCCGCCCGAGTGCCCCGGGCAGTGCCACGAGTACGAGCCGTCCTGCGCGTAGCCCATCAGCGCGCGAAAGAACGGCGGCGCGACCGAATCGAGGTAGCTCCTGGCCTCGCGGATGATGTGGCGCGCCACGAACTCCGGCGTGTCCTCGAACATGTGGATGAAGCCGTGCAGCTCGCGCAGCACGTCGTTCGGGATGTGCTGCGAGGTGCGCGTCTCGCCGTACAGGTAGATCGGGATCTCGGCGTTGCGGAAGCGGATCTCCTGGATGAACTTGCGCAAGTTGACGACGGCCGGCGCCAGCTCGCTGGAGTCGGCGGTGGCGGCGAACTCCTCGTCGTCGATCGACAGGATGAAGGCGCTGGCGCGGCTTTGCTGCTGCGCGAACTGCGACAGGTCGCCGTAGCTGGTGACGCCGAGGACCTCGAAGCCCTCTTTCTCGATCGCGTCGGCGAGCGCGCGGATACCCAGCCCCGAGGTGTTTTCGGAACGGTAGTCCTCGTCGATGATGACGATGGGGAAGCGAAAACGCAGCATCCCGGCCCTTTCGCGACAGCTGGCGCGCTGGAAGACAAGGCGCGAAGTGTAGAACCGATCGAGGCCCTACACTCCGCGCCATTCGTCACCCCGGAGCACCGCCATGGACTGGAGCGCCGCCACCGCCTGGTGGATCGCCGCCGGCGCGTTGATCGCCGTCGAGTTGGCCACCGGCACCTTCTATCTGCTGATGCTGGCGGCGGGCGCAGCCGCCGCCGCCGTCGCGGCGCACCTCGGGCTGACCATCAGCGCGCAGATTGTCGCGGCCGCCGCCGTCGGCGGCGGCGCGACCGCGGCCTGGCACCTGCGTCGGGCGCGCAGCCCGCGCTCGGCGCCGGCACCGGCCAACCGCGACGTCAACCTCGACGTTGGCGAGACGGTGCGCGTCGAGGCCTGGGCGCCCGACGGCACGGCGCGCATCGCCTACCGCGGCAGCGCGTGGACGGCGGTGTGGCGCGGCGAAGGCGCGCCGCGGCCGGGGCCGCACCGCATCGTCGCCGTCGAGCACAACCGCCTCATCGTCGCCGCTGAAGGGAGCGCCTGAACCATGGAAATCGCCCTCGTCCTGGCCGTCATCGCCATCGTCTTCGTCGTGCGCACGATCAAGATCGTGCCGCAGCAGCATGCCTGGGTCGTCGAGCGGCTCGGCAAGTACGACCGCACGCTGACGCCGGGCCTCAAGTTCGTGATCCCCTTCGTCGAGCAGGTCGCCTACAAGCATTCGCTCAAGGAGGTGCCGCTCGACGTGCCGAGCCAGGTCTGCATCACGCGCGACAACACGCAGCTGCAGGTCGACGGCATCATCTACTTCCAGGTCACCGACCCGATGCGCGCAAGCTACGGCTCGAGCAACTACGTCGTCGCGATCACGCAGCTGGCGCAGACGCTGCTGCGCTCCGTGATCGGCAAGATGGAGCTCGACAAGACCTTCGAGGAGCGCGACGCGATCAACGCGTCGGTCGTCAGCGCGCTCGACGAGGCGGCGATGAACTGGGGCGTCAAGGTGCTGCGCTACGAAATCAAGGACCTGACGCCGCCGGCCGAGATCCTGCGTGCGATGCAGGCCCAGATCACGGCCGAGCGCGAGAAGCGCGCGCTGATCGCCGCCAGCGAAGGCCGGCGCCAGGAGCAGATCAACATCGCGAGCGGCGAGCGCGAGGCGTCGATCGCGCGCTCCGAAGGCGAGCGCCAGGCCGAGATCAACAAGGCGCAGGGCGAAGCGGCAGCGATCACCGCCGTGGCCGACGCTACCGCCGACGCGATCCGCAAGATCGCCGCCTCGATCGAGCAGCCTGGCGGCGCCGCAGCCGTCCAGCTCAAGGTCGCCGAGAAGGCCGTCGAGGCCTTCGCCCAGCTCGCGCAGAAGAACAACACCATGATCGTGCCCGGCAACATGAGCGAGGTCTCGGCGCTGATCGGCACCGCGATGACGCTGATGAAGGGCGGCGCCCACGCCGCGCCGGCGCGCTGAAGGCGCCCGCGCGGCGCGGCTAGAATCGGCGCGCCGCGGAGAGGTGGATGAGCGGTTTAAGTCGCACGCCTGGAAAGCGTGTGAGGGTTAACAGCCCTCCGCGGGTTCGAATCCCGCCCTCTCCGCCAGCCCCGCGTCAGCCGTGCAGCAGCGCCCCGCGCGGCGCCTCTCGCCGCGACGCGCACGCCGCGCGGTAGATCTCGAGGTAGCGTTCGGCGGCAACGTCCCACGAGTGGTTCTGCCGCATGGCGCGCAGCATCGTCGCGCGCCACGCGCCCGGCTCGCGGTACAGCGCGATGGCGCGGCCGATCGCGTCCTCGAGGGCGACGGCGGTCGCCGGCCCGAACACGAAGCCGGTCGCGCTGCCGTCGTGCAGCGCGGCGCCGTCGGCATCGACGACGGTGTCGGCCAGCCCGCCGACGCGCCGCACCAGCGGCAGCGTGCCGTAGCGCAGGCCGTACATCTGCGTCAGCCCGCAGGGCTCGAAGCGCGACGGCACGAGGATCACGTCGGCGCCGGCGATCAGCCGGTGCGCGAACGCCTCGTCGTAGCCCACACGCACGGCGACGCGCCCGGGCTGCTCCTGCGCCGCCTGGCGCAGCGCCGCCTCGAGCGCCGGCTCGCCGGTGCCCTGCACCACCAGCTGGCCGCCGGCACGCAGCAGCGCGGGGAGCGCGGCGAGCAGCAGGTCGACGCCCTTTTGCGACGTGAGCCGGCTCACCAGCCCGAACAACGGCGCCCCGGCGTCGACGGCGAGGCCCGTCTCGGCCTGCAGCGCGCGCTTGCACGCCGCCTTGCCGCCCGGCGATGCGGCGTCGTAGCGCGCCGCCAGCGCCGCATCGTGCGCCGGATCCCAGACCGCCGGGTCGACGCCGTTGAGGATGCCCGAGACGTCGGCGCCGCGGCTGCGCATCACGCCGTCGAGGCCGCAGCCGAATTCGTGCGTCGCGATCTCGCGCGCATAGCTCGGGCTGACCGTCGTCACGCGGTCGGCGAACTTGAGCCCCGCCTTCATGAACGACACGCGGCCGTGGAACTCGAGCCCCGGCGCCGCCATGAAGCGTGCCGGCAGCCCGAGCTGCGCATAGTCGCCGGGCGCGAACAGCCCCTGGAACGCCAGGTTATGCACCGTGAAGACGGTCGCCGCGCGCGTGGGCGGGTGGGCCGCCACGTAGGCGCACGACAGCGCCGCATGCCAGTCGTGCGGGTGCACGACGTCGGGAGTCCAGGCCGCGTCGAGCTCGCCCGCCGCGAGGTGCGCGCCGACCCAGCCGAGGAGCGCGAACCGCTGCAGGTTGTCGGCCCATTCCCGGCCGGCGGCGTCCTGGTAGGGGCCGCCGTCGCGCCGGTAGAGGTAGGGCGCGTCGACGACATAGGCCGCCAGCCCGCTGCCCGGCAGCACGCCGCGGCGCAGCGCGACGCGCGCGGCGCCGAACGCCGGGCCGAGCTCGCACACGAGCTGCTGGCGAGCCACGGCATCGAGCACGGCCGGCAGCCCGGGCAGCAGCAGCCGCACGTCGCAGCCGCGGCGTGCCAGTGCCGGCGGCAGCGCCGCGACGACGTCGGCCAGCCCGCCCGTCTTGACCAGCGGGTACACCTCGGCCGCGACGTGCAGCGCCTTCAGGCCGCTGGCGCCACGCGCCGCCGGCGCCGCCGCGGCCGCCTCGTGCCGCGCGCGCACCGCCGCGGCGCGGGTGCGTGCAGGCGCGCTCAAGCCGCGCCCGCGAGCATCTCGCGCGTCACGAGGGTGATGCCGTGCTCGCTGCGATGGAAGCGCCGCGCGTCCTCGGCGGCGTCTTCGCCGATCACCATGCCGTCGGGGATGTGGCAGCCGCGGTCGACGACGACGCGAGTCAGCCGCGCGCCGCGGCCGACGACGACGCCCGGCAGCAGCACGGCCCAGTTGACGCTGGCGTGCGAGTGCACCCGCACGCTCGAGAACAGCACGGAGCGGAACACGGTGCCGCTGATGATGCAGCCGCCCGACACCAGCGACTCGATCGCCGTGCCGCGCCGGTCCTCCTGGTTGTGCACGAACTTGGCCGGTGGCAGCTGCGGCTGGTAGGTCCAGATCGGCCAGCGCGTGTCGTACAGGTCGAGCTTGGGCACGGTGGCGGTGAGGTCGATGTTGGCGTCCCAGTAGGCATCGATCGTGCCGGCGTCGCGCCAGTACGGCGTCTCGCCCGGCTGCGTGCCGACGCAGCTGAGCTGGAAGTGGTGCGCCGACGCACATCCGTTGCGCACGGCGTGCGGAATGATGTCCTTGCCGAAGTCGTGGCTGGAGTGCGGGTCGGCGATGTCGCGCTCGAGCTCCTTGTAGAGGTAGCGCGCGTTGAAGATGTAGATGCCCATGCTGGCCAGCGCCACGTCGGGGTGGCCGGGCATCGCCGGCGGATCGGCCGGCTTCTCGACGAAGTCGAGGATCAGGTTCTTCTCGTCGACCGCCATCACCCCGAACGCCGACGCCTCGGCGCGCGGCACGGCCAGGCAGGCGACGCTGCACTCGCGCCCCTGCGCGACGTGGTCGGCGAGCATCAGCGCATAGTTCATTTTGTAGACGTGGTCGCCGGCCAGCACGACGATGTAGTCGGCGCCGTAGGCGGCCAGGATGTCCTGGTTCTGGTAGACGGCGTCGGCCGTGCCGCGGTACCACGACTCCTCGTCGACGCGCTGCTGCGCCGGCAGCAGGTCGACGAACTCGTTCATCTCGCTCTTGAGGAAGGCCCAGCCGCGCTGCAGGTGGCGCAGCAGGCTGTGGCTCTTGTACTGCGTGATCACGCCGATGCGCCGGATGCCCGAGTTGAGGCAGTTCGACAGCGCGAAGTCGATGATGCGGAACTTGCCGCCGAAATAGACCGCCGGCTTGGCGCGGCGGTCGGTCAGGTTCTTCAGCCGGCTGCCGCGCCCGCCCGCGAGCACGAGGGCGATGGCGCGTTTGGGCAGGTCCAGGCTGCGGGCGAGATCGGGCGGCGGCATGAGGACTCCGGGAGCGGCTGCGCTGCGCATCTTAGGGCGAGTCGGCACGCGCGCCGAGCCGTGGGCAGGCTGGCACACTAGGTGCTCCGTCGACAAGTCGAGCGCCCAGAGGATCCCTGCCCGTGTCGCCCAGCTCCCTGACCAATCCGCTGAACGAGCACCTGCTGCGCACCGTCGGCGTCGCGCCGGACGAGGCCGAGCCCGCCGAGCTGATGCACGCCGTCGCCCACCTCGCCCGCCCCGAGCTTTCGGAGCGCTGGGTCGAGACGCAGGCCGCCGAGCGCGCGGCCAAGGCGCGCCGCATCTACTACCTGTCGATGGAGTTCCTGATCGGGCGCACGCTCGGCAACGCGCTCGACGCGCTCGGCCTGCGCGCCGACGCCACCGACGCCGTGATGGAGCACGCCAACCGCCTGGAAGAGGTGGCCGAGCACGAGGCCGACGCGGCGCTCGGCAACGGCGGCCTGGGCCGTCTGGCGGCCTGCTTCCTCGACTCGATGGCGACGCTCGGCCTGCCGTCGTTCGGCTACGGCATCCGTTACGAGTACGGCATGTTCGCGCAGGACATCGTGCAGGGTCGCCAGGTCGAGCACCCCGACCCGTGGCTGGCCGACGGCAGCCCGTGGGAGTTCCCGCGCGCCGGCATCGGCTATCCGGTGCGCTTCGGCGGCTGGGTCGAACAGCACGGCGCGAGCAGCGACGAGGTGGTCTGGCGCCCGGCCGGCGAAGTGCTCGCCAAGGCCTACGACATGGTGATCCCCGGCCACGGCACGCGCAAGGTGAGCACGCTGAGGCTGTGGCGCGCGACGGCGCCGGCGCACATCGACCTGCACGCCTTCAACAGCGGTGACTACGCGCGCGCCGCCGAAGTCAAGAACGAGTTCGAGAACATCTCGTGGGTGCTGTACCCCAACGACAGCACGCCGGCCGGCCGCGAGCTGCGGCTGCGCCAGGAGTACTTCTTCGTCAGCGCGTCGATCCAGGACATCCTCGGGCGCCACGTCACGGAGCACGGTCGCCTCGACAACCTGGCCGACAAGGTGGCGATCCACCTCAACGACACGCACCCGGCGATCGGCATCGCCGAGCTGATGCGCCTGCTCGTCGACGCCCACCGCATGTCGTGGCGCAACGCCTGGGCGCTGTGCCGCCGCGTGTTCTCGTACACCAACCATACGCTGATGCCCGAGGCGCTGGAGACCTGGTCCGTCGGGCTGCTGCAGCACGTGCTGCCGCGCCACCTGCAGATCATCTTCCGCATCAACCACGAGTTCCTGCTCGAGGCGGCGCAGCACCGGCCGGGCGACGCCGAGTTCCTGCGCCGGCTGTCGCTGATCGACGAGTCGGGCGAGCGGCGCGTGCGCATGGCGCACCTGTCGATCGTCGGCAGCCACAAGGTCAACGGCGTGTCGGCGCTGCACTCCGAGCTGCTGGTGCGCACCATCTTCGCCGACTTCGCCAGCCTCTGGCCCGAGCGCTTCGTCAACGTGACCAACGGCATCACGCCGCGGCGCTGGCTGGCGCAGGCCAACCCGGGGCTGGCGCGGCTGCTCGACGAGACGCTCGGCGACGGCTGGCGGCTCGACCTCGACCGCCTGCGCGCGCTGCGCGAGCGCACGCACGACACCGCGTTCCGCGACGCCTTCGCGGCGGCCAAGCGCGCCAACAAGGCGCGGCTCGCCGCCTACGTCGAGCTGCACACCGGCGTGCGCCTCGATCCAGGCTCGCTGTTCGACGTGCAGGCCAAGCGCATCCACGAGTACAAGCGCCAGTTGCTCAACCTGCTGCACGTCGTGACGCGCTACCACGCCATCCTCGCCGATCCGCAGGGCGACTGGGTGCCGCGCAGCGTGCTGTTCGCCGGCAAGGCGGCGTCGTCGTACCACATGGCCAAGCAGATCATCCGCCTGATCCACGACGTGGCGGCGGTGGTCAACAACGACGTGCGCGTCGCCGGCCGCTTGCGCGTGGCCTTCGTGCCGAACTACGGCGTCTCGGTGGCCGAGCAGATCATGCCCGGCGCCGACCTGTCGGAGCAGATCTCGACCGCCGGCACCGAGGCCTCGGGCACCGGCAACATGAAGCTCGCGCTCAACGGCGCGCTGACGATCGGCACCGAGGACGGCGCCAACATCGAGATCCGCGATCAGGTCGGCGCCGACAGCATCTTCATCTTCGGCCACACGACGCAGGAGATCGCGGCGCTGACGCGCGGCGGCTACCAGCCGCTGCGCCACTACGAGAGCGACGAGCGGCTCAAGGCGGTGCTCGACGCGATCGGCGGCGGCGCCTTCTCGCCCGACGAACCCGACCGCTACCGCGCGCTCGTCGACTCGCTGCTGTGGGGCGGCGACCACTACAAGCTGCTCGCCGACTACGACTCCTACGTGCAGGCGCAGCGCCGCGTCGACGCGCTGTTCCGCGATCCGGCGCGCTGGACGGCGCATGCCATCGCCAACGTCGCCGGCATGGGCGCGTTCTCGTCGGACCGCGCCATCCGCGACTACGCCTGGAAGATCTGGGGCCTCGAGCCGCAGGCGACGTCCCGCTAGGCCCGGCCTTCGTCGCCATGCTGCACGCCGACGACATCGCCCTGCTGTGCTCGGCGCGCCACGGCGACCCGTTCGCCGTGCTCGGCGTGCATGCCGTCGACGGCGGCTGGGAGGTGCGCACGCTGCAGCCGGGCGCGCTCGCCGTGACGATGATCGACGCGAGCACCGGAGCGCGGCTGGCGGAGCTCGCACGCCGCGACCCCGCCGGCTTCTTCGAGGGCGCCGGCCGCGGCGCGCCGCCGCGCAACTACCGCTACGAGGTACGCTGGACCGACGGCAGCGAGTCGACGCTCGACGACGCCTACCGCCACGGCCCGGTACTCGGCGAGACCGACGCCTGGCTGCTCGCCGAGGGTTCGCACCTGCGGCCCTACGAGGTGCTCGGCGCGCGCCTGGCGGTGCACGACGACGTGCCCGGCGCGGCGTTCGCCGTCTGGGCGCCGAACGCGTCGCGCGTCGCCGTCGTCGGCGACTTCAACCACTGGGACGGCCGGCGCCATCCGATGCGCCTGCGTCGCGAGTGCGGCGTGTGGGAGCTCTTCGTGCCCGGCGTCGGCGCCGGCGCGCACTACAAGTACGAGCTGCGCGCGCGCGACGGCCACGTGCTGCCGCTCAAGGCCGACCCCTACGCGCTGCAGTCGGAGATGCGGCCGCAGACGGCCAGCGTCGTCGCCCGGCTGCCGGCGGCTCATGCGCCGTCGCCCGCTCGGCGCGCCGCCAATGCGCTCGACGCGCCGGTGTCGATCTACGAAGTGCACCTCGGCTCGTGGCGACGCAAGATCGAGGGCGGCAACCGCTTCCTCGACTGGACCGAGCTCGCCGACGAGCTGGTGGCCTACGCCCAGCACATGGGCTACACCCACCTCGAACTGCTGCCCGTGACGGAGCACCCGTTCGACGGCTCGTGGGGCTACCAGCCGATCGGTCTGTACAGCGTGACGGCGCGCTTCGGCGGGCCGGCGGGGCTGCGCCGCTTCGTCGAGCGCGCGCACGCCGCCGGCATCGGCGTCATCGTCGACTGGGTGCCGGCGCACTTCCCGACCGACCCGCACGGCCTGGGCGAGTTCGACGGCACGCGGCTGTACGAGTACGCCGACCCGCGCGAAGGCTTCCACCAGGACTGGAACACGCTGATCTACAACTTCGGCCGCACCGAGGTGCGCAACTTCCTCGTCGCCAACGCGCTGTTCTGGCTCGAGCGCTACGGCATCGACGGGCTGCGCGTCGACGCCGTCGCATCGATGCTCTACCGCGACTACAGCCGCGCGCCCGACCAGTGGGTCCCCAACGTGCACGGCGGACGCGAGAATCTCGAGGCGATCGCTTTCCTGCGGCGCATGAACGAGGTGGTCGGCGTCGAGCGCCCCGACGCCGTCACGCTGGCCGAGGAGTCGACGGCGTTCCCGGCCGTCTCGCGGCCGTCGCACGACGGGGGCCTGGGCTTCCATTACAAGTGGAACATGGGCTGGATGCACGACACGCTCGCCTACATGAAGCGCGACCCGGTGCACCGCCGCCACCACCACCACGAGCTGACGTTCGGCCTCGTCTACGCGTTCAACGAGAACTTCGTCCTGCCGCTGTCGCACGACGAGGTCGTGCACGGCAAGGGCTCGCTGATCGGAAAGATGCCGGGCGACCGCTGGCAGCAGTTCGCGAACCTGCGCTGCTACTACGGCTTCATGTACGGCCACCCGGGCAAGAAGCTGCTGTTCATGGGCGGCGAGTTCGCGCAGCAGCGCGAATGGGCGCACGACCACAGCCTCGACTGGCACCTGCTCGAGGACCCGCTGCACGCCGGCGTGCAGCAGCTGGTGCGCGACCTCAACCACTACTACCGGGCGACGCCGGCGCTCTACCAGGACGACTTCAGCCCCGACGGCTTTCGCTGGATCGACCACACCGACGCCGACCGCTCGCTGCTCGTCTTCGTGCGACGCGGGCGCGCCTATCCCGGCGGCGCCGGTTCGCTGGTGCTCGTGGTGTGCAACTTCACGCCCGTCGTGCACCACGCGCTGCGCATCGGCGTGCCCGAGCCGGGGCAGTACCACGAACGCATCAACACCGACTCGGCGTACTACGGCGGCAGCAACGTCGGCACGCCGCTGGGCGTGGCGACGGCGCAGCCGTGGGCGTCGCACGGCCAGCCGCATTCGATCCTCGTCGACGTGCCGCCGCTGGCGACCGTGCTCTTCGAGAGGATGGCGTGACGGCGCTGCGGCTCGAGCGCGGGCGGCCCGCGCCGCTGGGCGCGCGCGTCGACGGCGACGGCGTCAACTTCGCCGTCTTCTCCGAGCACGCCGAGTCGATCGAGCTGTGCCTCTACGACGACCGCGGCGAGCGCGAGACGGCACGCCTCGCGCTGCCGGCGCGCAGCGGCGACATCTGGCACGGGCGCCTGCCCGGCGCCGGTGCCGGCCTCGTCTACGGCCTGCGCGCGCACGGGCCGTGGCGGCCCGACGACGGCCACCGGTTCAACGCCGCCAAGCTGCTGCTCGACCCCTACGCGCGTGAGATCGTCGGCCGCTTCGAATGGCGCGACGAGCACTTCGGCGCCGACCCGCGCGACAACGGCGCGTTCGCGCTGAAGGCGCGCGTCGTCGCCGACGGCGGCTACGACTGGGGCGACGACCGGCCGCCGCGCACGGCGCCGGCCGACACGCTGCTCTACGAGCTGCACGTCAAGGGCTGGACGCGGCTGCACCCCGGCGTGCCCGAGGCGCTGCGCGGCAGCTACGCCGGCCTGGCGAGCGACGCCGCGATCGACCACCTGCGCCGCCTCGGCGTCACGGCCGTGAGCCTGCTGCCGGTGCAGCAGCACCTCGACGAGCAGCACCTCGTCGCCCAGGGCCTCACGAACTACTGGGGCTACAACACGATCGGCTACTTCGCGCCCGAGCCGCGCTATGCGGCCGGCGGCACGGCGCGCGCGGCGCGCGACGAGTTTCGCGCGATGGTCCAGCGGCTGCACGCCGCGGGCATCGAAGTCATCGTCGACGTCGTCTACAACCACACCGCCGAGACCGACGAGCACGGGCCGACGATCAGCTGGCGCGGCCTCGACAACCGCAGCTGGTACCGAACGCTACCCGGCCGCCACGCGCTCTACGAGAACACGAGCGGCTGCGGCAACACGCTCGACCTGCGCCACCCGCGCGTGCTCCAGATGGTGCTCGACAGCCTGCGCTGGTGGGCCGGCGAGATGCGCGTCGACGGCTTCCGCTTCGACCTCGCGCCGGCGCTGGCGCGCGGCGACCACCGCTACGACGCGCGCGCCGCGTTCCTCCAGGCCGTCGCTCAGGATCCGCTGCTGGCGCCGCTCAAGCGCATCGCCGAGCCCTGGGACGTCGGCCCCGGCGGCTACCAGCTCGGCCGCTTCCCGGGCGACTGGCTCGAGTGGAACGATAAGTACCGCGACACGGCGCGCAACTTCTGGCTCACCGGCCGCGCCGCGGCAGGCGAGTTCGCGCGCCGGCTGTGCGCGTCGTCCGACCTGTTCCAGCACGGGCTGCGCGCGCCCGCGGCGTCGGTCAACTACATCGCCTCGCACGACGGCTTCACGCTGCGCGACGCCGTCAGCTACGAGCACCGCCACAACCAGGCCAACGGCGAGCACAACCGCGACGGCCACGCACACAACCACAGCTGGAACTGCGGCGTCGAGGGCGACACGAGCGATGCCGGCGTGCTTGCGCTGCGCGCGCGGCTGCAGCGCGCGCTGCTGGCGACGCTGCTGCTGTCGCAGGGCACACCGATGCTGGCCGCCGGCGACGAGCTCGGCCACACCCAGCGCGGCAACAACAACCCCTACTGCCAGGACAACGCGACGACGTGGATCGACTGGGCGCGCGCCGATGCGTCGCTCGTCGGCTACACGGCGGCGCTCGCCGCGCTGCGCCGCGAGCTGCTGCCGCTGGGCGCCGAGTGGTACAGCGGCGGACGCGGGGCCGACGGCGAGCCCGACCTCGCCTGGTTTGCGGCCGACGGCCGCGCGCTCACCGACGACGACTGGCAGCGCCTGCCGCCACACGCCTTCGGCGCGCGCATCGGCCGACCCGGCCGG
Source organism: Burkholderiaceae bacterium (assembly GCA_048500255.1). GTDB lineage: Bacteria > Pseudomonadota > Gammaproteobacteria > Burkholderiales > Burkholderiaceae_C > JAMHWF01. The sequence goes on from JASNYH010000001.1 coordinate 366,041, forward strand.
TCGCGGCGCACGCTGTTGCTGCTCGTCAATCCGCAGTCGCAGGCGCAGACATTCGGCCTGCCCGCCGGGCGCTGGCAGGCGCTGCTCGACAGCGCGTCGTCCGACGGCGCGCCGGCGTCGCGCGACGCCGAGCACGCGCTCGACGTCGCCGCGCGCAGCGTCGTGCTGCTCGCCGCGGCGGCCGCGGAGCGCGACGCATGAGGTTCGCGCGCACCAGCGGCGTGCTGCTGCATCCGACCTCGCTGCCCGGGCCCCACGGCTCGGGCGACTTCGGCGCCGCCGCGCACCATTTCGTCGACTGGCTGGTCGCCGCCGGCCAGAAGCTGTGGCAGATCCTGCCGCTGGGCGGCATCGGCCCCGGCAACTCGCCCTACATGAGCCCGTCGGCCTTCGCCGGCAATGCACTGCTGATCGACCTGGCCGATCTGCGCACGCGCGGCTGGTTGCACGACGACGAGGCGCTGCCGCCGCACTTCGACGCGCGACGCGTGGCCTATGCCGATGTCGTGCCGTGGCGGCTGTCGCGCCTCGAGCGCGCCGCCGAGCGCTTCGCCGCCGGCGGCTCGCGCGCCGGCCACGCGGCCTGCGACGACTTCTGCGCGCGCCACGCCGGCTGGCTCGACGACTACGCCCTCTTCATGGCGCTGGCCGACCACCACGCCGGGCGGCCCTGGTGCGACTGGGACGCGCCGCTGGCGCGCCGCGAGCCGGCGGCGCTGCGCCACGCGGCTCACCGCCTGGCGCCGCGCATCGCCTTCCACAAGTTCTGCCAGTGGCGCTTCCACGAGCAGTGGCTGGCGCTGCGCCGCCACGCCAACGCGCGCGGCGTGCACATCGTCGGTGATGCGCCGATCTACGTCGCCTGGCACAGCGCCGAGGTGTGGGCGCGGCAGGAGCTGTTCGACCTCGACGCGAAGGGCCGGCCGCGCGTCGTCGCCGGGGTGCCGCCCGACTACTTCAGCGCCACCGGCCAGCGCTGGGGCAATCCGCTCTACCGCTGGGCGCGCCACGCCGACGACGGCTACGCCTGGTGGGTGGCGCGCATCCGCCACCTGCTCGAACTGGTCGACATCGTGCGCATCGACCACTTCCGCGGTTTCGCCGGCTACTGGGAGATCCCGGCCGCTGCCGAGACGGCGGTCGACGGGCGCTGGCTGGCGGGGCCCGGCGCGCCGCTGTTCAAGGCGATCGCGCGCGCGCTCGGGCCGATCCCCGTGATCGCCGAGGATCTGGGCGTGATCACGCCCGACGTCGAGGCGCTGCGCAAGAAGTTCGGCCTGCCCGGCATGTGCGTGCTGCAGTTCGCCTTCGGCGACGACAGCGGCAACCGCTACCTGCCGCACTACCACCAGCCCGACAGCGTGATCTACACCGGCACGCACGACAACGACACCAGCGTCGGCTGGTGGAAGACGGCGAGCGACAAGGAGCGCGCCCAGCTGCGCGCCTATCTCGACACCGACGGCGCCGAGATCCACTGGGACCTGATCCGCGCCGCTTGCGCGTCGGTCGCCGACACGGCGATCTATCCGCTGCAGGACGTGCTCGGCCTGGGCAGCGAGCACCGCATGAACCTGCCCGGCCACGCCGAAGGCCACTGGGCGTGGCGCTTCGAGTGGTCGCAGGTGCAGCCGCAGCATGCGGAGCGCCTGGCGGCGCTGGCGCGCATCTACGGCCGCGACGGCACGCCGATGCGGCCGTGAGCGCAGTGCTTCAGTTCAGCGGCACCTTCTTGCCGGCCTTGTAGGTCGACAGCGTCATCGCGGGCACCTTGAGGTCGCCGACGTCGTCGAACTGGATGCGCGCCGTCACGCCCTGGAAGTCGGCCTTGCCGATGAACGGCGTGTAGACCTTCGGGTCGGCCGAGTTGGCGCGCACCATCGCGTCGACGAGCACCATCGTCGCGTCGTAGACGTAGGGCGCGTAGAGCTGGAACTGGTTCGGGAACTTGGCGTCGTAGCGCTTCTTCCACTCGGCGCCGCCCTTCATCTTCTCGAGCGACACGCCGCCTTCGGCGCAGACCACGTTGTCGAGCGTGCGCGCGCCGCCCGACATCTCGGCCACCTTGACGGTGCAGATGCCGTCGCCGCCGAAGTACTTGACCTTCGTCATGCCGAGCTGCTGCATCTGGCGCAGCATCGGGCCGGCCTGCGTGTCCATGCCGCCGTAGAAGATGCCGTCGGGGTTCTTGGCCTTGATGGCGGTGAGGATCGCCATGAAGTCGGTCGCACGATCCGTCGTGTACTGCTCGTCGACGATCTGGATGCCGTTGGCGGCGGCCGTCTTCTTGAACACCTCGGCGACGCCCTGGCCGTAGGCCGTGCGGTCGTCGATCATCGCGATGCGCTTGAGCTTGAGGTTGTTGGCGGCATGCAGGGCCAGGCCGGCGCCGAGCGCGTTGTCGTTGGCGAGCACGCGAAACGTCGTCTTGTAGCCCTGCTGCGTCAGCTTGGGATTCGTCGACGACGGCGAGATGTGCGGGATACCGCAATCGTTGTAGACCTTCGACGCCGGGATCGACGTGCCGGAGTTGAGGTGGCCGACGACGCCGTTGACCTTGGCGTCGCACAGCTTCTGCGCCGCCGCCGTGCCCTGCTTCGGGTCGGCCGCATCGTCCTCGGCGAGCAACTCGAAGCGCACCTTCTTGCCGCCGATCGTGACGCCGCGCGCGTTCAGGTCGTCGATCGCCATGCGCGCGCCGTTCTCGTTGTCCTTTCCGTAGTGCGCCTGCGGGCCCGACACCGGCCCGACGTGGCCGATGCGCACCACCATGTCCTGCGCCCATGCACCCGCAGCGCCGAGCGCAACCGTTGCAGCCGCGATCACGTTCAGTCTGAGTCGCATCGATACCTCCTTCATGGAATGTAGGGAGACGGGCCCCCTCGGACCCGGGCGCCGCAGACGATACCCTAAATCGGAACGGCTTCGCGCCGCAGACCGCCGCGCTACGGGGGCGTCAGGGTCACGATCAGCGTCCCCACCTTGTAGGTGTTGGCATTCCTCTCATCGAGCACGCCGGGCCCCGTGGCGAGGGCGTAGTCCGTCCACGGATTGCCTCCCGAGAGCCCGACGAGGATGTCGTAGGTGCCCGGCGTGGTCGGCGCGGTGATCGCGCGCGTCTCGGCGAACGGTCCCGGCGCCCATGTCGCCGAGGTGGTCCAGTGATCGTCGACCGACGCCGCGAGGCTTCCGTTGAGGTTGAGGTGCATGAACTGCAGCAGGTTCGCGCTCATCGGCTGGCGGTACCAGTTGAGTTTGACGTTGACCCTGCTGCCCGGAAGCGCGTAGTAGGCGGAAGGAGTCGCGAGATCGACGCGTGTGGTCAGCGGCACGTCCGAGACCGCCGGAGGAGGCACGGTACCGGTCTGCACGTAGCTGCGCACCGCATTCATCCAGTTGTTCATGATGACGAGGCGCGCGGACTCGTTGGGATGAAGTCCGTCACTCACGTACATCGAGCTCGACACGCCGGTCAGCGACGGCACGAAGAAGACGTTGTAGTAGATGCTCGGCCCCGCCGGTGCCTTGGCAAGCACCATCTGCTGGATCTTGCTGTACATGCTGGTCATCGGGTCCGAGGCGCGCTCGAAGTTCGAGACGAGCACGGCCGTGCGCGGATTGCGCGCGTGGATGCGGTCGACGATGGCTGCGATGCGGCTCACGACGGCATCCTGTGCGGCAGGATCGTTGGGAAAGTACCCGTCGTTCACGCCGATGTTGAGGAGCACGATGTCGGGCGTCACCTGATCGACCCAGCCGTCGATCTGGGGCAGCGTGTCGGTGGTGCTCCATCCGCTGCGGCCGATCTGCGCCGTCGTGACCGGAGCGACGATGACGGGCTCGCCCGGATTCACGTAGCCGAAGGCCGCCGAGTTCTTGCCGATCGCACTCAATGCCTGAGTGATCGTCTGGTAACCGGGGAACGCCGCGAGGTTCTCGGTATTCGAGTCGCCGATCGGCATGATCCTCCATGAGTTCCCGATCTGCGGCGACACGCTGGCACTGGCCACCGCGATGCTGAACGACTGCGTGGCCGCCAGGCCGCCCGGATCGGCCACGCGCGCGGTCACGGCCTGGCTGCCCGTCTGCGCGGCCGTGGGCGTCCAGGCGATCTGGCCGGTGCCGGCGTTGATCGTCATCCCGGCCGGCGCCTGCGTCAGCGAATAGCTCAGCGTGTCGCCGTTCGCGTCGGTCGCGTTGACGTCGTAGCTGTAGACCGCGCCGACCGTCGCCGTCGTGACCGGCGTGGAGGTGAGTTGCGGCGCGACGTTCGCCGCGGCCGTCACGTTGACGGTGAACGACTGCGTGGCCGCCAGGCCGCCCGGATCGGCCGCGCGCACGGTCACGGCCTGATTGCCCGCCTGCGCCGACGTGGGCGTCCAGGCGATCAGGCCGCTGGCGGCGTTGATCGTCATCCCGGCCGGCGCCTGCGTCAGCGAATAGCTCAGCGTGTCGCCGTTCGCATCGATGGCGTTGACGTCGTAGCCGTATGCCACGCCCGCCATCGCGGCAAGGAGCGGCGTCGACGTGATCTGCGGCGCGACGTTCGCCGACGCCACGCTGACGGTGAACGACTGTGTCACGGCCAGGCCGCCCGGATCGGCCGCGCGCACCGTCACGGCCTGGTTGCCGGTCTGCGCGGAGGCGGGCGTCCAGGCGATCAGGCCGCTGGCGGCGTTGATCGTCATCCCGGCCGGCGCCTGCGTCAGCGAATAGCTCAGCGTGTCGCCGTTCGCATCGGTCGCGTTGACGTCGTAGTTGTAGACGGCACCGACCAGTGCAGCGGTGATCGGCGTCGACGTGATCTGCGGCGCGACGTTCGCCGCCGAAACGCTGATCGCGAACGACTGCGTCACGGCCAAGCCACCTGGATCGACCACACGCACGGTCACGGCCCTGTTGCCGGTCTGCGAGGACGTGGGCGTCCAGGCGATCAGGCCGCTGCTGGAGTTGATCGTCATGCCGGAAGGCTTCGTCGGCAGCGAATAGCGCAACGTGCCGCCGTTGGCATCGGTGGCATTGACGTCGTATTTGTAGCTCACCCCCACCGTGGCACTGGTCACGGGCGCGGACGTGATCTGCGGCGCGACGTTCCCCACGCCACCGACGGTGATCGTTCCGACCTTGTAGCGATGGTCGCCGCCGAGATCTGTGACGCCCGTTCCGGCAACGAGCGCAAGGTCGGTCCAGGGATTGCCGCCGGACAGCCCGACGCGGATGTCGTAGGTGCCGACGGCCATCGCCGATGGCACCGTGATCGTGCGAGTCTGAGCGAACGGTCCGGCGGTCCAGGTCGCAGAGGTGGTCCAGTGATCGTCGACCGACCAGACTTGGCCGGCGGAATTCTGAAAGTGCACGAACTGGAGATAGTTCGCCGCCATCGGCATGCGATACCAGTTGAGCGTGATCGCCACCGTCCCGCCGGGGCTGGCGGCATACGTCGCGGGCGTGGCCAGGTCGGCGCGTGTCGTCGCCGGTGTTTGCGCCTGCGCCGCCGCCATCAGAGAGGCACAGGCGGCAAGAACGCCCATGCACAGAAGCCGGGCCACTTTCAATCTGTCGAGGATCACGACCACTCTCCCTGTTCACGATTGATGTGCACCGGCCGGCTCGCCCTCGGCGAAACCCGGCAGCGAAGATCATCCAGACTGCCTGCTTCGCCCTGCCGGCGGCAAGACGTGAGTCAACAGGCGCCCTATTGTTCGCGCAGTCGTGACTGAAGATGCACGCGCGTATCGAACGACCCCTGATTCGCGGGATGCGCGGGCATCGCAGCCCGAGGCCGGGAATCAGCCCAAGGCGTGATGCGCGACGGCGTAGCCGCGTTCGCGGTAATGCCGCCAGCGACGGCGTGCGGCAAGCACCTGGGCTTCGTCGGTGCCGACCAGCTCGATCACGCGCCGATAGCTCTCGAAGCCCGGGGCCGGATCGACATCGATGTTGACGAGCACGTCATGCGTCGGTGCGGAGGCTCCCGGCAGCGTGAGCCAGATCGGCGTGCGGCGCAGCCGTGGCGCGACGACCTCCCCTTCGCGCAGCAGCCGGTGCGCGACGAAGTCGAGCGGATCGAAGGTCCACAGCATCGGGTCGAGACGCTCGAGCGTCTCGGCCGGCGCCGTCACGACCACCTCCGCGCCCTGCTGCAGCGCCTTGCGCAGCAGGCGACACGCATATCCCAGCGGGTCGGGCAGCTGCGTGTGGAAGCTGACTTCCGTCATCCGGCGTTGCGCAGCACGAAGTGCGTCAGCAGCGCCACCGGCCGCCCGGTGGCGCCCTTGGCGGCGCCCGACTTCCACGCCGTGCCGGCGATGTCGAGGTGCGCCCAGCGGTACTTCTTCGTGAACCGCCGCAGGAACATCGCCGCCGTGATCGAGCCGCCGGCGCGCGCGCCGACGTTGGCCATGTCGGCGAAGTTGCTCTTGAGCGCCTCGTCGTATTCGTCGTCGAGCGGCATGCGCCAGCAGGTGTCGCCGGTCGCGTCGCCGGCGGCGAGCAGCTCGCGCGCCAGTTCGTCGTCGGAGGTGAAAAGGCCCGAGTGCAGGTGGCCGAGCGCGATGACGCAGGCGCCGGTGAGCGTCGCGATGTCGACGACGGCCGCCGGCGCCAGCCGCTCGGCATAGGTCAGCGCGTCACACAGGATCAGCCGGCCCTCGGCGTCGGTGTTGAGAATCTCGATCGTTTGGCCCGACAGGCTGGCGACGACGTCGCCCGGCTTGACGGCGCGCCCGCCCGGCATGTTCTCGCAGGTCGGGATCAGGCCGACGACGTTGACGCGCGGCTTCAGCTCGGCGACGGCGCGCAGCGTGCCGAGCACGCTGGCCGCGCCGCCCATATCGAACTTCATCTCGTCCATCTCGGCGGCCGGCTTGATCGAGATGCCGCCGGTGTCGAACGTGATGCCCTTGCCCACCAGCACGAGCGGCGGCTGCGACTTCGGCGCGCCGTCGTAGCGCAGCACGATGAAGCGCGGCGGCTCGTGCGAGCCCTGCGTGACGGCGAGGAAGGCGCCCATGCCGAGCTTCTCGATCGCGGCGCGGTCGAACACCTGCGCCTTCAGCCCGGCCTCGCGCGCGAGCTTTTTCGCCTGCTCGCCGAGCCAGGCCGGCGTGCAGTGGTTGCCGGGGCGGTTCGCGCACTCGCGCGCCAGCGTCACGCCGGCAGCGATCGCGCGGCCGCGCGTCAGGCCCTGCTGCACCGCCTTGGCCTCGGCCTTGCCGCTGGCCAGCGTGACGCGTGCCAGCGCCGGCGCCTTCGGCGCGCTCGGTCGCGCGTGGCGGTAGACGTAGACGGCGTCGGCCACCGCGGCGGCGACCGCCTCGGCGTGCTCGGCCGTCAGCGCCTCGCCGCCGGCCAGCGCGACGGCGACGTGGCGCGCGCCGAGCGGCTTGAGCACGGCCAGCGCCGCGACGAGCGCGCCGCGGAACGACTTCAGCCCCGGCGCCGGCGCCGCCGCGAAGACGACGCGCCGCGCCTTCACGCCGGCCGGCCGGTGCAGGTAGAGCGTGCGGCCGGCCTTCAGCTCGAAGTCGCCGGCAGCGATCGCGTCGGCCAGCAACGATGCCAGCGCGCCGTCGAGCCCGGCCGGCCGCGCATCGTGCAGCACGAGCACGAGCGCGTCGGCGGCGGCCTGCGACAACACGTCGACGTCGATGACCTGACTGCGCAACTCCATGTTCGTTCCCGAGTGACAATGCGGCCATGTTATTCGATTCGGCCCTGCGTCGAGACCTGTCGCGCAGCTTCGGCGCGACCCTCGTCGTCATCCTGACGATCGTGCTGACGATGATGCTGATCCGCGCGCTCGGCCAGGCCGCCGGCGGCGCCGTCGCGCCGCAGGACATCGTGCTGCTGCTGGGCTACACCGCGCTCGGCCACCTGCCGACGATGCTCAACCTGTCGCTGTTCATCGCCGTCGTCGCGACGCTCGGGCGCATGTACCGCGACAGCGAGATGGCCGTGTGGTTCGCCAGCGGCGTCGGGCTGACGCGCTTCGTGCGGCCGGTGCTGCGCACGGCGTGGCCGGTGCTGCTCGTCGTGGCGCTGCTCACGCTGTTCGTCTGGCCCTGGGGCAACCGCAACAACGCCGAGCTGAAGGACCGCTACGAGCGCCGCTCCGACCTCTCGCGCGTCGCGCCGGGCCAGTTCCAGACCTCGAGCGACGGGCGGCGCGTCTTCTTCATCGAGCGTGGCAGCGAGGACGGGCGCACCGGGCGCAACGTGTTCATCCTGCAGTCCGAGCCGGACAGCGAGGCCGTCACGTCGGCGCGCAGCGGGCGCATCGACATCGTCGGCGACGAGCGCTTCCTGCACCTCGAGGCCGGCCAACGCAACGAGGTCGACCGCGAGACGGGCGAGAAGACGCTGGCGCGCTTCGACACCTATCGCGTGCTCGCCGGCGAGCGCGCGATGAGCGCGGCCGAGAACCTGCCGCCGCGCGCGCGCCGCACCGTCGAGCTGCTGCGCAGCGCCGACCCCAAGCTGCAGGGCGAGCTGACGTGGCGCATCGGGCTGGCGCTCGGAGGCGCCAACCTCGTGCTACTGGGCATCGGCCTCGCGGCGACGAATCCGCGGCGCGCCAGCAACTGGAACCTGCTGTTCGCGCTGCTCGCCTTCGTCGTCTACTTCAACCTGATCAACCTGTCGCAGGCGTGGGTCGCCAACGGTCGCTACGAGATGGGGCCGACGCTGCTGGCGATGCACGGCGGCGTGTTCGCGCTCGCGCTGGCGCTGCTGTGGTGGCGCGAGCAGGGCGTGACGCGCGGACTGCCGCGGCGGCCGCTGCGCAACGGCGCCGCGCAGGCAGCGGGCGCGGCACGATGAAGACGGTGCGCCGCCTGCTCTACCGCGACATCGCGGGCTCGGTCGCGTTCACGGCGGTCGCGTTCCTGTCGCTGTTCTTCTTCATCGACTTCGTCGACGAACTCGAGGCCGTCGGCCGCCAGGGCTACCAGGCGTGGCACGCCGCCGTGATCAGCCTGCTGGCCGTGCCCGGCCACTTCTACGAGCTCGCGCCGATCGCCGTGCTGATCGGCACCATCTATGCGCTGGCGAGGCTGGCGCAGACCTCGCAGTTCACGATCCTGCGCACCGGCGGGCTCGGGCCGGGGCGCGCGCTCGGCCTGCTGGCGTCGCTCGGAGCCGTGTTCTGCGTCGTCACCTGGCTGGTCGGCGACTACATCGCGCCGGCGAGCGAGCGCGAGAGCGTGCTGCTGCAGGCCAAGTTCCGCGGCGGGCTGAAGTTCGGCCGCGCCGGCGCCTGGCTCAAGGACCATCGCAGCACGCCCGACGGCGAGCGCAGCTATTCGGTGCAGGTGACGAGCGCGTCGGCCGCCGGCGAGCTCGAGGGCGTGCGCATCTTCGAGTTCGACACCGACGGGCGGCTCGTAACGCGCATCCATGCCGCGTCGGCGACGATCGCCGACGACGCGCAATGGCGCCTGCGCGACGCGACGCTGACGCGCTGGCGCGCCGCCGACGCCGCCGACCAGCCGATGGTCGCCGAGCAGCGCGTCGCGCAGCTCGATTGGCCGACCTCTATCGGCGCCGACGTCGTCGCCGCCGCGCTGCTGCCGATCAAGACGATGTCGACCGTCGAGTTGTGGCGCTACACGCAGCACCTGGCGAGCAACGAGCAGGCCGGCCAGCGCTACGAGATCCAGTTCTGGAAGCGCGCGCTCTATCCGCTGGCCTGCCTCGTGATGGTGGCGCTGGCGCTGCCCTTCGCCTACCTGCACGCGCGCGGCGGCAGCATCAGCTTCAAGGTCTTCGGCGGCATCATGCTGGGCATCAGCTTCGTGCTGCTCAACAACGTGGCCGGCCACCTCGGCATGCTGCGCGACTGGACGCCGTGGATCGTCGCCGCGGTGCCGAGCGCGCTGTACCTGCTGCTGTCGATGGCGGCGTTCAGCTGGCTGGTGCGCTACCGATGACGGGCAAGCGCGGCCTGCTGCTGTTCGCCCACGGCGCGCGCGATCCGCGCTGGGCGCAGCCGTTTCAGGACGTGGCGCGCCGCGTGTCGGCGCAGGCACCCGATACCCCCGTCGTGCTGTCGTACCTCGAGCTGATGACGCCGTCGCTCGACGACGGCGGCGCCGAGCTCGTGCAGGCCGGCTGCACCGACATCGCCGTCGTGCCGATGTTCCTGGGCACCGGCGGCCACGTGCGCAACGACCTGCCGCGCCTCGTCGACGGGCTGCGCGCGCGCCATCCCGGCGTACGCTGGCGGTTGCAGCCGCCGATCGGCGAGATCGACGGCGTGATGCAGGCGATGGCCGACGCCGCGGCGCGCGCGCTGCTGGAATAATCGGGCGCCCCTACCGTGCCAGCGCCATGAACCTGCACCAGTTCCGGTTCGTCCAGGAAGCCGTCCGCCGCCAGCTCAACCTGACCGAGACGGCCAAGGCGCTGCACACCTCGCAGCCCGGCGTCTCGAAAGCCATCCTCGAGCTCGAGGACGAGCTCGGCGTCGACATCTTCGCGCGCCACGGCAAGCGGCTGCGGCGCGTCACCGAGCCCGGGCAGCAGGTGCTCAAGTCGATCGAGATCATTCTGCGCGAGGTCGGCAACCTCAAGCGCATCGGCGAGGAGTTCTCGCAGCAGGAGGCCGGCACCCTGTCGATTGCGACGACGCACACGCAGGCGCGCTACGTGCTGCCGGGGCCGGTCGCTCAGCTGCGCAAGCGCTATCCGCGCGTCACCGTCAGCCTGCACCAGGGCAACCCCGAGCAGGTGGCGCGCATGCTGCTCGACGAGACGGCCGAGGTCGGCCTGGCGACGGAATCGCTGTCGGGCTTTGCCGAGCTGATCACGATGCCGTGCTACGAATGGCAGCACGTCGTCGTGATGCCGGCGGGCCATGCGCTGGCGCAGGCCGAGCGGCTGACGATCGAGCAGCTCGCCGCCGAGCCGCTGGTCTCGTACCACCCATCGTTCACCGGCCGCACGCGCGTCGACAAGGCTTTCGAGGCGCGCGGCCTGGTGCCGAACATCGTGCTCGAGGCGATCGACTCCGACGTCATCAAGACCTACGTGCGACTCGGCCTGGGCCTGGGCATCGTCGCCGAGATGGCGGTGCGCGACGATCCGCCCGACGGCGACCTCGTCTGGCGGCCGGCCGGCCACCTGTTCGGCCCCAACGTGGCGCGCATCGCGTTCAAGCGCGGCGCCTACCTGCGCAGCTTCGTCTACGCGTTCGCCGAGCTGCTGTCCGACCGCCTCAGCCGCGCACTCGTCGAACGCGCGATGAACGGCGACGGCGAAACGTATGAGCTCTGAGCCGCGCACGCCGCGCATCGAGAGCCGGCTGCCGCAGGTCGGCACGACGATCTTCACCGTGATGTCGGCGCTGGCGCAGCAGCACGGCGCCGTCAACCTCGGCCAGGGCTTCCCCGACTTCGATTGCGACCCGCGCCTGGTCGACGCCCTGACTCGCGCGATGCGCGCCGGCCACAACCAGTACCCGCCGATGGCCGGCGTGCCGGCGCTGCGCGAGGCGATCGCCGCCAAGATCGAGGCGCTGTACGGTCACCGCTACGACGCCGGCGACGAGATCACGGTGACGGCCGGCGCGACGCAGGCGATCCTGACGGCGATCCTCGCCGTCGTGCACCCGGGCGACGAGGTGATCGTGCTCGATCCGGCCTACGACAGCTACGAGCCCGACATCGTGCTCGCCGGCGGTCGCGCCGTGCACGTGGCGCTCGTGCCCGGCACGTTCCGCCCCGACTTCGCGGCGCTCGCCGCGGCACTCACGCCGCGCACGCGCGCGCTGATCGTCAACACGCCGCACAATCCGAGCGCCACGTGCTGGACCGCCGACGAGATGCGCGCGCTGCGCGACCTGCTGCGCCCGACCGACGTCGTCGTCATCGCCGACGAGGTCTACGAGCACATGGTCTACGACGGCCGCCGCCATGAAAGCGTGTCGCGCGATGCCGAGCTGGCGGCGCGCAGCATCGTCGTATCGAGCTTCGGCAAGACGTTCCACGTCACCGGCTGGAAGATCGGCTACGCGGCGGCGCCGGCGCCGCTGATGGCCGAGTTCCGCAAGGTGCACCAGTTCAACGTGTTCACGGTGCACGCGCCGACGCAGCACGCGCTGGCCGAGTACCTCGCCGATTCCGCGCCGTATCTCGGCCTGCCGGCGTACTATCAGGCGCGCCGCGACCACTTCCGAGCCGGCCTCGGCGCGACGCGGCTGCGCCTGCTGCCCAGTGAAGGCACCTATTTCCAGTGCGTCGACTATGCGGCCGTCTCCGACGAGGGCGAAGCGGCCTTCTGCCGCCGGCTGACGACGCAGATCGGCGTTGCCGCGATTCCGCTGTCGGCCTTCTATCCGCAGCCGTTCGAGCAGCGCATCGTGCGCTTTTGCTACGCCAAACGCGTCGAGACGCTCGACGAGGCGCTGCGCCGGTTGCAGCGCCTTTGAGCCGAACCCGCGCTCAGCGCTTGCGGCCCGACGATCCGCCTGGACCGAGGTCGCCGAAGCCCGAGCCGGTGCCCGAACCGAACTGGAAGTCGTCGTCGCCGTAGCGCTCGCGGCGGCGCTCGGTGCGCGCGGCGGCCTGCTCGGCCTCCTCGTCGCGCGGCCGGCCGAGGTCGAGGTCGACCGGCAGCGGCTTGGTCGTCGCATGCAGCGGCATCACGCCCGACGCCGCATGCGGCTCGAGCACGGACTGGGGCCCTTCGTCGAGCGGCAGCAGCACGTCGACGGCGACGGGCGACTGCGCGTGCTCGAACAGGTCGCGCGCCACTTCGTGCAGAAACAGCACTTCGCGGTAGGCGGCGAGGTCGAACGCGGCATCGCCCTCGCCCGACTTGAACAGCAGCGACTCGAGCAGGCCCATCGCGCGCGGCGGCGTCGGCCACGCCTCCTGCAACTGCGCCATCAGCTCGGGATGGTCCTCGAGCGAGCGCTGCGACGGCAGCGGTGCGTCGCCGGGCGGCGCATAGGCGTTGAAGCGCTGGTTGAAGTGCTCGCGGATGCGCTCGTAGGCCGGCAGGTCGCCGCGCCGGCGATGGATCTCCATCAGCTTGAGGTACGGCAGCGGGCTCGTGCCACCGGCGCTGTTGAGATGCCCGACGAGCAGGTCGATCGCCGCGTCGTCCTGGCCGAGCGTGACGAAGAACTCGGCCTGCTGCTCGAGGTCGATCAGCTCCTCGGCGCTGACGGGGCGCTTGGGCACCTCGTTCTTGTCGAGCTCGGGAATCGCCAGCGTCGGCTTCCACGTCACCGGCCCCATGGCGGGCCGCGTCGAGTCCTCGATGAAGCCGGTCGACGCGACGCTGTCGGGCGCGGGTGCCAGCGGTGCCGGCTTCGACACCGGCGCGGGCGCAAGCTCGGCCGCCGGGCGCTGCGGCGCCTCGTCGCCGCCGGCCATCCACCACTCGGCACGTTGGCGCTCGCGCGCGCGCGCCCACCACACGAGCAGCCCCATCGCGAACAGCAGCGCCGCAATGACGGCGACGAGCGTGTAGACGAGCGGATTGTTGTAGCGCCGCGCCTCTTCGTCGCGCAGCCGCGCCTGCAGCGCATTGATGCTGTTGCGCGTGGCTTCGGCATCGCTGCGGATGCGCGCGAGGTTCTCCTCGAGCACGCGGATGCGCTCGCGCTCGACAGCCTGCGCGTCGGCGACGCTGGCCGCCGGCGCGGCTGCCGGCGCGGCCGCCGCGTCGGGCGACAGCGGTGCGAGGGCCGGCGCCGATGCCACGGCCTGCGGCGCCGATGCCGGGCGCTCGAGCGCCGGCGCCGCCTCGAGCTGCAGGCGCGCGCCGCCGTTGGATGGCGCGGGCGCCGGCGCCATCGAGCGGGCGGCGGGCGCCGCCTGCGCGCGCGGACGGGTCCCGGCCGCATCGGGCGCGACGATCGTCGACGGCCGGGCCACGCGCGAGGGCGCCGCGGCTGCGTGCTGCGCGCCGGCGCTGCGGCCCGTCGCTCGGCGCGCGGTGGTGCGGGCTGCACCGCGACCGGCGGCGCGGCGGCGGGCACCGCCGCGGGTGCGGCCGGCGGCTCGGGTGCGCGCGCCGGCTCGGCATGCGCCAGCGTGACGATCGGCGGATCGACGAAGGCGACGAACTTTCGCGACAGCCGCACCGGGCAGCCGACGCCGACGTCGACCGTGACGACGGGCTCGTCGATCAGCACGGTGGTGGTGACGCGCAGCACGCGGCCGCTGCCGTCGCGCGCCGCCTCGAGCTGCAACTGCACCTGCGACGGCGGCACGCGGTTGTCGCCCGAATAGACGGTGGCCGAGACGCAATCGACCGCGACGAACTCGTCGGCGTCCATGCGCAGCGGCACGCTGAAGCTCAGCGGCTGGCCGAGCACGGTGGCGTTGTGCACGCTGCCGAAGCCCAAGGCCATTGCGCCCGAGGCGCCGATCGCGAGGACGACCCCCACCCCTGTCGAAATCGCTGCGATGCGCATGCCGGGTGTTGTAGCTTGTGGATGCAACCTTTCGAATCACTCTAGCATGAAGTAAGGGTGCGCCCCGGCGCGCTCGCCCGCGGACGCGGGGGCGGCGCCGCGTGACAGAATCGTCACATGTCCAGCGAACTGCGCACCGAACGACGCGGCAGCACGCTCGTGCTGACGATCAGCGATCCGGCGACTCGCAACGCGCTGTCGCAGCAGGTCTATACCGCCGGCGTCGAGGCGCTCAACGTCGCCGAGGCCGACGCGGGCGTGCGCTGCGTCGTGCTGCAGGGCGACGGCGGCCACTTCAGCTCGGGTGGCGACGTGCGCGGGCTGGCGCACCGGCGCACCGAGGGGGCCGACGTGATCCAGCGCAACGTCGACCGGCTGCACGCCTGGGTCGAGGCGCTGCGCGCCTTTCCCAAGCCCGTCATCGCCGCCGTCGAGGGGGCCGCCGCCGGTGCCGGCTGCTCGCTCGCGCTCGCCTGCGACCTGATCGTCGCCGCCGCCGACGCACGCTTCACGATGGCCTATGGCCGCATCGGCCTGACACCCGACGGCGGCGGACTGTGGCAGCTGATGCAGGCGCTGCCGCGCCAACGCGTGACGCGCTGCGTCTGGTTCGCCGAACCGCTGACGGCCGCCGAGCTGCACGCCGCCGGCCTTGTCGGCTGGGTGACAGACAACGGCGGCGCACTGGCGCAAGCTCTGGCACTTGCCGAGCGGCTGGCGCAGGCGACGGCGCCCAACGCCGTGGCCGGCGCCAAGGAGCTGATCGGCCTGGCCCCGCGCCGCCCGCTGGCCGAGCACCTCGCCGCCGAGCGACGCCACTTCGTCGACACCTTGCTGCACCCGAACGCGAACGAAGGCCTCGCCGCCTTCCTCGAGAAGCGCTCGCCGCGCTTCGAATGACCGCCGTCGCACAGCGTCGGCGCATCTACCTGATGCGCCACGGCTCGGTCGACTACTTCCACGCCGACGGCACGATCGCGCATCCCGAGAGCGTGCCGCTGAACGCCCAGGGACAGGCGCAGGCGCAGGCCGCCGGCGAGCTGTTCCGCGCCAGCGGCGTGCGCTTCGACCGCGTCGTCGCCAGCGGCCTGCCGCGCACCGTCGAGACGGCGACGCGCGTGCTCGACGCCGCCGGGCAGACGCTGCCGATCGACGTCGAGCCCGCGCTGCAGGAGATCCGCGGCGGGCGGCTGGCCGACATCCCGGGCGAGCAGATCGAGCACGCCTTCCTCGGCGCGTTCCGCGGCGGCGTCGACATCGAGTCGGTGCGCTTTCTCGGCGGCGAGTCGATCGGCGAACTGCTCGACCGCGCGCTGCCTGCGTTCGAGCGATTGCTGCGCCGCGACGACTGGCGCTGCCTGCTGCTCGTGCTGCACGGCGGCGTCAACCGCGCGCTGCTGGCGCGTGCGCTGACCGGCGAGCGCGCCTTCTTCGGCCGCTTCGAGCAGGCGGCGGGCTGCATCAATGTGCTCGACGCCGACGGCGACGACATCGTCGTGCGCGCCGTCAACGTGGCGGCCTCGCAGTGGCTGCACGAGCACGAGACGGCGACGACGATGGAAAAGCTGCTGCAGCAGTACCTGCGGGTGCGCCGCATGGACAAGCGCGGGTGAGCTTGGGCATGATGCTGTCGCACGAGCGACAAGGCATGGACTCTCCCGTTCTTACAATCGAAGAGCGTTCCAACATCGACTCGGGCTCGTGGTTCTCGAAGCTGTCTCCGGCGCTGCGTCAAGCCATCCTGTCGCGCGCGTCGGTGCGCCGGTTCGACGACGGCGCGCTCGTCGGCGCGCGCGGCCAGCCGCCCGAGGCCTGGTGCGGTGTCGCCAAGGGTGCGGTGCGCATCAGCTCGGTGTCGCTGTCGGGCAAGCAGATCACGCTGACCTATGCCGAGCCGGGCACCTGGTTCGGCGACATCTCGCTGTTCGACGGACTGCCGCACACGCACGACGCCAATGCGCACGGCGCGACGACGCTGCTGATGGTGCGCAAGCCCGACTTCCGCGAGCTGCTGGCGCAGCACGTCGAGCTCTACGAAGCGCTGCTGCGCCTGAACTGCCGGCGCCTGCGGCTGATGTTCGACGTCGTCGAGGACCTGAACACGCGCCCGCTCGCGGCGCGGTTGGCCAAGCAGATTCTGCTGCTGGCACGCAGCTACGGCATCGAGCAGGGCGAGGAGATCCGCATCGGCCTGGCGCTGGCGCAGGAAGACCTGGCACAGATGCTCGGCGCGTCGCGCCAGCGCGTGAACCAGGAGCTCAAGGCCTTCGAGCGCGACGGCGCGGTGCGCATCGAGCCGACACGTCTGGTCGTGCTGTCCAAGGACAAGCTGCTCGCGATCGCGCAGCGCTGAACTTCCGCTGACATGGACGACAGCACCGGCACCAAGCCCGTGGCCGAGCAGCACCGCGTCGACGTGGATGCGCTGCAGGCTTGGCTCGAGCGTCACCTGCCCGGCTTCACCGGCCCGTTGACGGTCGAGCAGTTCAAGGGCGGCCAGTCGAACCCGACCTACAAGCTCGTCACGCCGCAGTGCGCCTACGTGATGCGCGCCAAGCCGGGGCCGGCCGCCAAGCTGCTGCCGTCGGCGCATGCCGTCGACCGCGAGTTCCGCGTCATGACGGCGCTGCAGGGCACCGGCGTGCCGGTGGCGCGCACCCACGTGCTGTGCGAAGACGAGTCGGTGATCGGCCGCGCCTTCTACGTGATGGAGTTCGTGCAGGGCCGCGTGTTGTGGAACCAGGCGCTGCCCGAGTTCGAGCCAGCCGGCCGCGCCGCCCTCTACGACGAGATGAACCGCGTGATCGCCGCGCTGCACAGCGTCGATCCGGCCGCCGTCGGCCTCGCCGACTACGGCAGGCCCGGCAACTACTTCGAGCGCCAGATCGGCCGCTGGAGCAAGCAGTACGTGGCGTCGGTCACCGAGCCGATCGACGCGATGGATCGCCTGATGGTCTGGCTGCCGACGCACATCCCGCCCGGCGCGCGCGACGCGTCGCAGGTGTCGGTGGTGCACGGCGACTTCCGCCTCGACAACCTGATCTTCCACCCGAGCGAGCCGCGCGTGCTCGCCGTGCTCGACTGGGAGCTGTCGACGCTGGGCCATCCGCTGGCCGACTTCAGCTACCACTGCATGGCCTGGCACATCCCGCCGGGCGCGTTCCGCGGCATCGGCGGCCTCGACCACGCCGCGCTCGGCATCCCCGACGAGAAGAGCTACGTGCGCCGTTACTGCGAGCGCACCGGCCGCGGCGGCGCGCAGGCCGTCGAGACCGTGATGGCCGACTGGAACTTCTACCTCGCCTATAACCTGTTCCGCCTCGCGGCCATCCTGCAGGGCATCGCCAAGCGCGCCGAGCAGGGCACGGCGGCGAGCGCCCAGGCTCGCCAGGCCGGCGCCGGTGCGCGCGGCCTGGCCGAGATGGGCTGGCAGTCCGCACGCGCGTCGTGACGCGCACCGAAGGAGACGCAAGATGGACTTCGAACTCTCGCCTCGCACGCGCGAGCTGCAGGCGCGGCTCACCGCCTTCATGGACCGGCACGTCTACCCGGCCGAGCCGGCCTACTGGGAAGAGATCGCCGCCAACACGGCCGCCGGCAAGCGCTGGACGCCGCTGCAGCTGATCGAGGGCCTGAAGGTCAAGGCGCGCGCCGAGGGTCTGTGGAACCTGTTCCTGCCCGAGAGCGAATACGGCGCCGGCCTCACCAATCAGGAATACGCGCCGCTGGCCGAGATCATGGGCCGCGTGCCGTGGGCCAGCGAAGTGTTCAACTGCTCGGCGCCCGACACCGGCAACATGGAGACGATCGTGCGCTACGGCAGCGCCGAGCACAAGAAGCGCTGGCTCGAGCCGCTGCTCGCCGGCGAGATCCGCAGCGCCTTCGCGATGACGGAGCCGGCCGTCGCGTCGTCCGACGCCACCAACATCGCGTCGATGATCCGCCGCGAGGGTGACGAATACGTGCTCTTCGGCCGCAAGTGGTGGACCTCGGGCGCCGGCGACCCGCGCTGCAAGATCTACATCTTCATGGGCAAGACGGATCCCGACGCGCCCAAGCACTCGCAGCAGTCGATGATCCTCGTGCCCGCCGACACGCCGGGCGTCAAGGTGGTGCGGCCGCTCAACGTGTTCGGCTACGACGACGCGCCGCACGGGCACTGCGAAGTGCTGTTCGAGAACGTGCGCGTGCCCGTGTCGAACATCCTGCTCGGCGAAGGCCGCGGCTTCGAGATCGCACAGGGGCGGCTCGGCCCCGGGCGCATCCATCACTGCATGCGCCTGATCGGGCTGGCCGAGCGATCGCTCGAGCTGATGTGCCGGCGCGCGCTGTCGCGCGTCGCCTTCCACCGCACGATCGCCGAGCAGGGTGTCACGCGCGAGCGCATCGCCGAGGCGCGCTGCATGATCGAGCAGGCGCGCCTGCTCACGCTGAAGGCGGCGTGGATGATGGACGTGGCCGGCAACAAGACGGCCAAGGCCGAGATCGCGATGATCAAGGTCGTCGCGCCGAGCATGGCCTGCCAGGTGATCGACTGGGCGATGCAGGTGCACGGCGGCGCCGGCGTGTGCCAGGACACGCCGCTGGCCAACTTCTACGCCGGCGCGCGCACGCTGCGCTACGCCGACGGCCCCGACGAGGTGCACCGCAACGCGCTCGCCAAGCTCGAGCTCGGCAAGTACGCCTGATCCTGCGTCAGCGCGGCGGCTCGGTCGGATCGCCGCCGGGCGCCGAGCGCCACACCGCCGCGCCGGTCGACGTGGGCCAGGTGCTTGCCGCGCCGGCCGCCGTGTCCGCCACCTGCACAGCGCGCGTCGCCGCGACGGCGAACAGCGCCAGCGCCTGCGCCAGCGCGCGGCTGTCGATCGCCGGCAGTCCGATGCGCAGCGACACGCGACCGCGGATCGTCATCAGCACGAAGGGCGTCGGATAGGCCAGCACGCCGGTGGCCGCGGCGACGACCTGCTCCGACAGCGGCCCTTCGAGCCAGGCGGCGAGCGCGCTGCGCGAGCTGCCGACGGCGCCGACGTGGGCGCGCAGCACCGAGCCGCTCGGGAACGCGAACTGCGGATGCATCGCGAGCCAGCGCATCTCCTCGGGCGTCGACGTGTCGATACGCGTCTGCGTACCGTCGGTGTAGCGCTCGTAGATCTCGCGTTCGAGGGCGAGCATCAGCGGACGCGACAGCACGAGCAGTTGCATCGCCTGCGGCAAGCCGAGCTCCATGCGCAGCCGCAGCTCGTGGCCGACGATGTAGTCGCGCTGCGACGGGCCCCACTCGAGGCGCCACGGCCGCAAGGCGATGGCCCCTTCGACGACGAAGCCCTCGTCGTCGCGCGAGCGGCGGAAGCGATGACCGTGCTCGCGCGCCCAGTCCTCGACGTCGCCCCAGCGCGCACGCGCGCGATCACCCGACCACAGTCGCTTCAGCGCGCCGAGCATGGACGCTCTCGATGCTCTAAAGTGCAGACGATCGGCGCGCCGCGCCGTCGGGAGTACGTCACGATGATCGAAGTGTATTCGTGGGCCACGCCGAACGGACACAAGGTCCACATCATGCTGGAGGAGTGCGGTCTACCCTACCGCGTCCATCCGGTCAACATCGGCGCTGGCGACCAGTTCGAGCCCGGCTTCCTCGCGATCAGTCCGAACAACAAGATCCCCGCCATCGTCGACCCCGAGGGGCCCGACGGCCGGCCGATGTCGATGTTCGAGTCGGGCGCGATCCTGATGTACCTCGCGGCGAAGACAGGCCGCTTCCTGCCCGACGACACGCGCGGGCGCTACACCGTGCTGCAGTGGCTGATGTTCCAGATGGGCAGCGTCGGGCCGATGCTCGGCCAGGCGCACCACTTCCGCATCTACGCGCCCGAGAAGATCGACTACGCCGTCGAACGCTACACCAACGAGGCCAAGCGCCTGTACGGCGTGATGGACCGCCGCATCGCGAAGAGCCGCTACTTCGGCGGCCCCGAGTACTCGATCGCCGACATCGCCGTCTTTCCGTGGCTGCGCTCGTGGCGCAACCAAGGCATCGACTGGGCCGACCACCCGCACCTCAAGGGCTGGTTCGACGAAGTCGCGGCACGCCCGGCGGTGCAGCGCGGCGTCGAGGTGCTGGCGCACCTGCGCAAGCCGCTCGTCGACGACGCGTCGCGCAACGTGCTGTTCGGCGATCGCCAGTACCGGCGCCGCTGAGCGCGCGCGGCGGCGACGCGTGCTAACCTTTGCGGCTTCGCCCTGCCCCCGACCCCTCCTCCGGAACCTGCCATGCCCGGCTTGCTGCCCCAGGTCGATCCCGACGGCCTGCTCGAATACTCCGTCGTCTACACCGATCGCACACTCAACCACATGTCGCAGCGCTTCCAGGGCGCGATGCGCGACGTCTCGGCCGTCCTGAAGCGGGTCTATGGCGCCAGCGCCGCCGTCGTCGTGCCCGGCAGCGGCACCTTCGGCATGGAAGCGGTGGCGCGCCAGTTCGCCACCGGCCGCAACTGCCTCGTGCTGCGCAACGGCTGGTTCAGCTACCGCTGGTCGCAAATCCTCGACATGGGTGGCATCGCGTCGCAGCACACCGTGCTGAAGGCGCGGCGCACCTCCGACGCGCCGCGCGCGCCGTTCGCCCCCGCGCCTATCGACGAGGTCGTCGCGGCGATCCGCACAGAGCGCCCGGCCGTCGTGTTCGCGCCGCACGTCGAGACGGCGTCGGGCATGCTGCTGCCCGACGACTACCTGCGCGCCGTCGCCGACGCCGCGCACGCCGTCGGCGGCCTGTTCGTGCTCGACTGCATCGCGTCGGGCGCGATCTGGGTCGACATGGCGGCCCTGGGTGTCGACGTGCTCGTCAGCGCGCCGCAAAAGGGCTGGAGCGGCCCGGCGTGCTGCGCCCTCGTCATGCTCGGCGCGGCAGCGCGCGAGCGCATCGACGCGACGACGAGCACCAGCTTCGCCTGCGACCTCAAGCGCTGGCTTCAGATCATGCAGACCTACGAGTCGGGCGGCCACGCCTATCACGCGACGATGCCGACGGCGGCGCTGGTCGAACTGCGCGACGCAATGGTCGAGACCGAGCGCTACGGCTTCGAGCGAGCGCGCGCCGACCAGCAGCGCCTGGGCAACGAGGTGCGCGCGCTGCTGCGCCGCAAGGGTTACGCCAGCGTCGCAGCGCCGGGCTTCGAGGCGCCGGGCGTCGTCGTGTCGTACACCAGCGACCCCGGCATCCAGAACGGCAGCAAGTTCGCCGCACTCGGCGTGCAGACGGCTGCCGGCGTGCCGCTGCAGTGCGACGAGCCGGCCGACTTCCAGACCTTCCGCATCGGCCTGTTCGGCCTCGACAAGCTCGGCAACGTCGAGCGCACCGTCCGCACGCTCGACGAGGCCTTGAGCCGCCTCGCCTGAGAAGACACGGCCCGTCGCCTACAATCGCAGGCGACGGGCCTCCCCGCATGGAAGCGCGGCCAACCGGGTCAGGTCGGGAACGAAGCAGCCCCAACCGTTGCGACCAGTGCCGGGGTAAGGCTCGTCACCCGCGCCGCTTCGCGAGCCGCTCCCAGGTCTCGACGACGGTGTCCGGATTCAGCGACATCGACGTGATGCCCTCGGCGGCCAGCCAGTCGGCGAAGTCGGGATGGTCGCTAGGGCCTTGGCCGCAGATGCCGACGTATTTGCCGGTCGCGCGGCAGGCCGCGATGGTGCGCGAGATCATCGCCTTGACCGCCGGGTCGCGCTCGTCGAAGTCGCCGGCCAACAGTTCCATCCCCGAGTCGCGGTCCAGCCCCAGCACGAGTTGCGTCAGGTCGTTCGAGCCGATCGACATGCCGTCGAAGTGCTCGAGGAACTGCTCGGCGAGGATGGCGTTGCTCGGCACCTCGCACATCATGATGACGCGCAGGCCATCGACGCCGCGCTTGAGCCCGCGCTCGGCCATCATCGCGAGCACCCGGCGCGCCTGGTCGATGGTGCGCACGAAGGGCACCATGATCTCGACATTGGTCAGCCCCATGTCGTGACGCACGCGGCGCAGCGCCTCGCACTCCATCGCGAAGGCGTCGCTGAAGCCCTCGCTGACGTAGCGCGACGCGCCGCGGAATCCGAGCATCGGGTTCTCTTCGTCGGGCTCGTAGCGCGAGCCGCCGATCAGCTTGCGGTACTCGTTGGACTTGAAGTCCGACAGCCGAACGATCACGGGCTTGGGCCAGAAGGCCGAGGCGATCGTCGCCACGCCTTCGGCGAGCTTGTCGACGTAGAACGCGCGCGGCGACGCGTGGCCGCGCGCCACGCTCTCGACGGCCTTCTTGAGATCCGGATCGACGTTGGGATAGTCGAGGATCGCCTTCGGATGCACGCCGATGTTGTTGTTGATGATGAACTCCAGGCGCGCCAGGCCGACGCCCGAGTTCGGCATCTGCGCGAACTCGAAGGCGAGTTGCGGATTGCCGACGTTCATCGTGATCTTGACCGGGCAGTACGGCAGCTCGCCGCGCTTGACGTCGGTGATCTCGGCCTCGAGCAGGCCGTCGTAGATGTAGCCGGTGTCGCCCTCCGAGCACGCCACCGTGACGAGCGCGCCATCCTTGAGCACCTGCGTCGCGTTGCCGCAGCCGACGACGGCCGGGATGCCCAGTTCGCGCGCGATGATGGCGGCGTGGCAGGTGCGCCCGCCGCGGTTCGTGACGATGGCGCTCGCGCGCTTCATCACCGGCTCCCAGTTCGGGTCCGTCATGTCGGTGACGAGCACGTCGCCCGGCTGCACGCGGTCCATCTCGGCCAGGCTCTCGACGACGCGCACCGGGCCCGTGCCGATCTTCTGGCCGATCGCGCGGCCCTCGGCGAGCACCGTGCCCTGGCCCTTGAGCTTGTAGCGCTGCTCGACCTTTCCCTCCTGCTGGCTCTTCACCGTCTCGGGGCGCGCCTGCAGGATGTAGAGCTGGCCGTCGGCGCCGTCCTTGCCCCACTCGATGTCCATCGGCCGGCCGTAGTGCTGCTCGATGATCACGGCATAGCGCGCCAGATCGATCACGTCGGCGTCGGCGAGCGAATAGCGGTTGCGCTGCTCGGGCGCCGTCTCGACCGTCTTGACGAGCTTGCCGCTGGCGGCCTTCTCGTCGGGCGTCGCGAACTCCATCTTCAGCAGCTTGGAGCCGAGGTTGCGGCGCACGATCGGGTACTTCTTGTTCTTCAGCGCCGGCTTGTGGACGTAGAACTCGTCGGGGTTGACGGCGCCCTGCACCACCGTCTCGCCCAGGCCGTAGCTCGACGTGATGAAGACGACGTCGGCAAAGCCGCTCTCGGTGTCGATCGTGAACATCACGCCCGCGGCGCCGAGATCGGAGCGCACCATGCGCTGCACGCCCGCCGACAGCGCGACGTCGGCGTGCGCGAAGCCCTTGTGCACGCGATAGCTGATGGCGCGGTCGTTGTAGAGCGACGCGAACACCTCCTTCATCTTGTGCAGCACCTCGTCGATGCCCACGACGTTGAGGAAGGTCTCCTGCTGGCCGGCGAAGCTGGCGTCGGGCAGGTCCTCGGCAGTGGCCGACGAGCGCACGGCGAACGATGCGCCGGGCGCGTCGGCGGCGATCCGCGCGAACTCGGCGCGGATCGCCTCCTCGAGCGCGGGCGGGAACGGCGTAGCCTCGACCCAACCGCGGATCTCTGCGCCGGCCTGCGCCAGCGCGCGCACGTCGTTGGTGTCCAGGCGCGACAGGCGCTGCTCGATGCGCTGCGCCAGCCCGCCTTGCTGCAGGAACTCGCGGAACGCATGCGCCGTCGTCGCGAAGCCGCCGGGCACGCGCACGCCGGTCGAGGCCAGCTGGCTGATCATTTCGCCGAGGGACGCGTTCTTGCCGCCGACCGCCTCGACGTCGGACATCCTCAGTTTCTCAAAGGGTACGACCAGGGCGGTCGCCAGCGAGGGGGATGACATGGGGAAGCTCCGTGATGTGGGAAAAGCGGTGTTTCCGTCGCCCGGGCGACCACGGCGCGGCCCGCCATCCGGCACGCACGGGCCGATCGGGAGGAGCCGGGATGCATCGGAAGGGGGCGAGAGAACGAATTGGCGTCGATTCTACGGGCCTTTGCCTATGATCCGGACTCCCTCGTCCGCGGTCCGACCATGCCTCAGCACAGCGTCT
Organism: Burkholderiaceae bacterium; assembly: GCA_048500255.1. Classification (GTDB taxonomy): domain Bacteria; phylum Pseudomonadota; class Gammaproteobacteria; order Burkholderiales; family Burkholderiaceae_C; genus JAMHWF01. The sequence continues at coordinate 390,599 of JASNYH010000001.1, forward strand.
TCTTCGTCTCCGACGGCACCGGGATCACGGCCGAGACCTTCGGCAACTCGATCCTGGCGCAGTTCTCGATCAGGCCGCGCCACGTGCGCCGGCCCTTCGTCGACACCGCCGACAAGGCGCGCCAGGTCGTGCGCGAGATCAACGAGGCCTGCGACCGGGAAGGCGTGCGGCCGATCGTGTTCACCACGCTGGTCAGCGCCGAGGTGCTCGACATCGTCACCGACAACGCCCGTGGTTTGGTGCTCGACATGTTCCGCACCTTCGTCGAGCCGCTCGAGCAGGAGTTCGGCATGAAGTCGAACCACCGCGTCGGGCGCTTCCCCGACATCGCACGCAGCCAGGAATACGCCGACCGCATCGAGGCGATCAACTTCTCGCTCGCCCACGACGACGGCCAGTCGGCCGTCAACCTCGATGCCGCCGACGTCATCCTGGTCGGCGTCAGCCGCAGCGGCAAGACGCCGGCGTCGCTGTACCTGGCGATGCAGCACGGCGTGAAGGCGGCCAACTATCCGCTGATCCCCGAGGACTTCGAGCGCAACCAACTGCCGCCGGCGCTGGTGCCGCGCAAGGCCAAGTGCTTCGGCCTGACGATCGACGCGGACCGGCTGAGCCAGATCCGCAACGAGCGCCGGCCGGGCAGCAAGTACGCCGCGATCGAGAACTGCCGCTACGAGATCCGCGAAGCTGAGAAGATGATGCGCCGCCACGGCATCGCCTGGCTGTCGACGACGCACAAGTCGATCGAGGAGATCGCAACCACCATCCTGCGCGACATCCGCCCCGATCGGCTGATCTACTGAGCCGCGCCGCGCCGCCGCAGCGACTCGTACAGACAGATCGCCGCCGCCGCGGCGGCGTTGAGCGACTCCTCGCCGCCGGGCTGCGGGATGCGCACCGCGAGTGCGCAACGCTCGGCGAGCGCCGCTTCGACGCCCTGCCCCTCATGCCCGACGACCCAGGCGCACGGATCGGGCAGGCGCGCCTCGGGCAGCGCCACGCCGCCGTGCGAGCCGGTCGCGACGAGCGGCACGCCGAGCGCCGCCAGGTCGTCGACCGACAGGCCTTCGACGAGGCGCAGCCCGAAGTGCGCGCCCATCGCGGCACGCAGCACCTTTGGCGACCATAGCGCCGCCGTGCCCTTGAGCGCCAGCACCTGCGGCGCGCCGAGCGCCGCCGCGCTGCGCAGGATGCTGCCGACGTTGCCGGCGTCCTGCAGCCGGTCGAGCACCATGCTCGGCAGGCCGGGCTCGAGGGCCGCCGCCGCGGGCAGCGGCACGACCAGACCGATCGGGGCGGCCGACTCGAGCGTGCTCGCGCCCCGCATCAGCGCCTCGGGCACGACGACGATGCGCGGCGCCGCCGCGGCGAGCTCGCGCAGCGCCGCGTCGTTCCAGGCCGCCTCGGTCATCACGGCGTGCGTCGGCGCGTGGCCGCGCGCGAGCGCGGCGCGGCACAGGTGATCGCCTTCGATCCAGACCTCGCCGGCCTTGCGGTAGGCCGCGCCGTCGCGCGCCAACTTGCGCAGCCGCACGAGCAGCGCGTTGTCGCGCGACGTCACGTAAACGGGCGCTGCTGTCATCCGGCGTCGCGCTCGAGCACCTCGCGCACCGGCGCGAAGCTGCGCCGGTGCACGGCGCAGGCGCCGTGCCGGCGCAGCGCGGCCAGGTGCTCGGGTGACGCATAGCCCTTGTGCTGCGCGAACCCGTACTGCGGGTGCACCTCGTGCAGTTGCAGGCACAGCCGGTCGCGGTGCACCTTGGCGACGATCGACGCCGCCGAAATCGCCTTGACCTTCGCGTCGCCGCCGACGACGGCCTCGGCCGCGATACGCAGCCGCGGCAGGCAGTTGCCGTCGACGAGCACCCGCGCCGGCTTCAGGCGCAGCGCCTCGACGGCGCGACGCATCGCCAGCAACGTCGCCTGCAGGATGTTGATCGCGTCGATCTCCTCGACGCTGGCCTCGCCGACGGCGCAGCACAGCGCCTTGTCGCGGATCTCGTCGTACAGCCGCTCGCGCGTCGCCGGCGCGAGCTGCTTGGAATCGGCCAGGCCGCGGATGCGCCGCCCGGGATCGAGGATGACGGCCGCCGCGACGACGGGCCCGGCGAGCGGCCCGCGGCCCGCCTCGTCGACCCCGGCGAGCAGCCCCGCCGCGTCGAACAGCGGCAGGCCGAGCTGCTTAGTGCCTGTTCGCATCACGGAGACCGCGCGAACAGGCCCTAGCGGCCAAGGACGCGCGCGATCGCATCGGCGGCAGTGCGCGCCGTGTCGCGGCGCAGCGTGCGGTGCAGTTCGGCGAAGCGCGCGGCGACGCGCTCGCGGCGCGGCGCGTCGCCGAGCCAGGCCAGCGTCTCGCGCGCGAGCGCCTCGGGCGTCGCGGCGGACTGGATCAGTTCGGGCACGGCGAAGTCCTCGAGCAGGATGTTGGGCAGGCCGACCCAGGGCTGCAGCCGCATACGGCGCATCAAGGCCCAGGTCAGCGCGTTCATGCGGTAGGCGATCACCATCGGCCGCTTGAACAGCGCCGCTTCGAGTGTAGCGGTGCCGCTGGCGATGAGCGTCACGTCGCATGCGGCGAGCGCCTCGTGCGAGCGGCCGTCGAGGAGCGCCAGCGACAGCCCGGCGTGACGCTGCGCGAGCGGACGCACCAGTTCGCCCAGCCCCGGCACGACGGGAAGTACGAAGTGCAGCCTGGGGCGACGACGCTGCATCGCCGCGGCGGCGTCAAGCAGCAGCGGCGCGATGTACTCGATCTCGGAGCGGCGGCTGCCGGGCAGCAGCGCGACGACTTCGGCGTCGCCCGGCAGGCCGAGCGCAGCGCGCGCCGCGGCGCGCGGCGGATCGAGCGGGATCGCGTCGGCCAGCGGGTGGCCGACGTAGGTCGCCGCGATGCCGTGGCGCTCGTACAGCGCCGGCTCGAACGGGAACAGGCACAGCACGTGGTCGACGGCGCGACCGATCTTGTCGATGCGCCCCGGCCGCCAGGCCCAGATCGACGGGCTGACGAAGTGGATCGTCGGGATGCCGGCCGCCTTCAGCCGCGCCTCCAGCCCGAGGTTGAAGTCGGGCGCGTCGACGCCGACGAAGGCCTCGGGCGGCTCGGCGAGCAGCCGCGCGGCGAGCGCGTCGCGGATGCCGGCGATCTCGCGATAGTGGCGCAGCACCTCGACGTAGCCGCGCACGGCGAGCTTGTCGTGCGACCACCAGGCCTCGAAGCCCTGCGCCGCCATCTTCGGCCCGCCGATGCCCACGGCGCGCAGCCCGGGCCAGCGCGCATTCAAGCCGCCGAGCAGCAGGCCGGCGAGCAGGTCACCGGACGCCTCGCCGGCGACCATCGCGAGGCGCGGCGGCGCGGCGGTGTTCACTCTCGGCGCCGCTTCAGCGCGCGATGCCGCGCGTCGCCTGCGCGAGAAAGCGCGTCATCAGCTCGACGTCGCCGTGCAGCGATGCGTCGGCGTCGGCCAGCGCGGCGATCTCGGTGCGCGCCTGCTCGAGCGTCTTGCCGGAGCGGTAGAGCAGCCGGTGCATCTGCTTGACGGCGGCGATGCGCCCGGGCCCGAAACCGCGCCGCCGCAGGCCCTCGACGTTGAAGCCGCGCACCGCCAACGGATTGCCGTCGACCATCATGTAGGGCGGCACGTCCTGCGACACCGCGCTGGCGAAGCCGATCATGGCGTGCGCGCCGATCTTGACGAACTGGTGCACGCCCGTCAGCCCGCCGACGATGGCCCAGTCGCCGACGTGCACGTGGCCGGCCAGCGTCGCGTTGTTGGCGAGGATGGTGCGGTGGCCGAGCTGCACGTCGTGCGCGACATGCACGTAGGCCATGACCCAGTTGTCGTCGCCGACGCGCGTGACGCCGACGTCCTGCGCCGTGCCGGTGTTGAAGGTGCAGAACTCGCGGATCGTGTTGCGATCGCCGATGACGAGCTCGGTCGGCTCGCCGGCGTATTTCTTGTCCTGCGGCGGGCCGCCGATCGACGCGAACTGGAAGATGCGGTTGTCGCGGCCGATCGTCGTGCGGCCCTCGATGACGCAGTGCGCGCCGATCGTCGTGCCCTCGCCGATGCGCACATGCGGGCCGATCACGGCGTAGGGGCCGACGCTGACGCCCGCCGCCAGCTCGGCCCCTGCGTCGACGATGGCGGTCGCGTGGATCGAGGCCATCAGTCCTCGATGCGGCGCATCGTGCACATCAGCTCGGCCTCGACGGCAAGCTCGCCGTCGACGGTGGCTCGCGCCTTGTACTTCCAGATGCCGCTGCGCACGCGGTCGATCGCGACCTCGAGCATGAGCTGATCGCCCGGCTCGACGACGCGCTTGAAGCGCGCGCCGTCGATGCCGGCGAAGTAGTACAGCGTCTTCTCGTCGCCCTGCCCGCCCATCGTCTCGAACGACAGCAACGCCGCCGCCTGCGCCAGCGCCTCGAGCATCAGCACGCCCGGCATCACGGGCCGGCGCGGGAAGTGGCCGCCGAAGAACGGCTCGTTGATCGACACGTTCTTGAGCGCGCGGATGCGCACGCCCTTCTCGACCTCGAGCACGCGGTCGACGAGCAGGAACGGGTAGCGGTGCGGCAGCCGCTCGAGGATGCGGTGGATGTCCATCGTGGGGGTCGTCACTTCTTCTCCAGGGCGCGCACGCGGTCGCGCAGCGCATGCAGCTGACGCAGCGTTGCCGCGTTCTTCTCCCAGCTCGCATTGTCGTCGAATGGAAACACGCCGCTGTACTGGCCGGGTACCGCGATCGAGCGCGTGACGACGGTGGCCGCCGAAACGTGGACATGATCGGCCAGCGTCAGGTGGCCGAGCACGATGGCGCCGCCGCCGAAGGTGCAGTGGCGGCCGATGCGCGCACTGCCGGCGACGCCGACGCAGCCCGCCATCGCGCTGTGCGCGCCGACGTGCACGTTGTGGCCGATCTGCACCAGGTTGTCGAGCTTGACGCCGTCTTCCAGCACAGTGTCGTCGAGGGCGCCGCGGTCGATGCAGGTGTTGGCGCCGATCTCGACGTCGTCGCCGATGCGCACGGCGCCGAGCTGCTCGATCTTGACCCAGCGCCCTTCGTGCGGCGCGAAGCCGAAGCCGTCTGCGCCGATCACGGCGCCGGAGTGCACGACGCCGCGCTCGCCGATCGAGCAGCCGGCGCCGAACGTAACGTGGGCGGCCAGCCGCGCGTGCGCGCCGATGCGCGCGTTCGCGCCGACGAAAGCCTGCGCGCCGACGACGGCCTGCGCGCCGATCATGGCGCCCGCCTCGACGACGGCGAACGGGCCGATCGAGGCGCTGGTGTCGACCTGCGCCGCCGGGTCGACGCAGGCGCTGGCGTGGACGCCCGGCACGATGCTCGGGCGTGTGCGCGCCGCCCACCACTGCGAGAGCCGCGCGTAGTAGAGATACGGGTCGGGCGTGACGATGGCCGTGCCGCGCGTCGCCGCGGCCTCGCGCTGCGCCGGCGCGACGATCACGCAGCCGGCGGCGCTGCCGGCGAGCTGCGAGGCGTAGCGCGGATTGGCGAGAAAGCTCAGCGTATCGGCCGTCGCCGTGGCGAGCGTGCCGAGGCGGGTGATGCGCAGGCCGGCGTCGCCGACCAGTTCGCCGCCGAGCGCGGCGACGATCTCACCCAGCGCGACGCCGATCACATCACTTGCCGCCGGCCGGCTGGGCGTTCAGCGCCTTGATCACCTTGTCGGTGATGTCGACCTTGGGGCCGGCGAAGACAGCCTCCTGCACGATGAGGTCGTACTTCTCGGACTCGAAGATCTGCTTGATGACGCGATTGGCTCGCTCGACGACGGCGGCCAGCTCCTCGTTCTTGCGCTGGTTCAGGTCTTCTTGGAACTCGCGGCGGCGGCGCTGGAACTCGCGATCCTGCTCGACCAGATCGCGCTGGCGGCGCGTGCGCTCCGATTCGGGCAGCGTCGGCGCATCCTTGTCGAGCTTGTCGGAGGCGGCTTTCAGGCGGTTGGCCATCTCGGCGAGATCCTTCTCGCGCTTGCCGAACTCGCCCTCGAGCTTGGCCTGCGCCGCCTTGGCCGGCGCCGCATCGCGCAGCACGCGATCGCTGTTGACGTAGCCGATCTTCAGGTCCTGGGCCTGCGCCTGGGCACCCGCGAGGCCGATCGCCGCGGCGGCGAGCAGGCCCTTCAACACCGAACTGTTCATCAGAACGCAGTCCCGATCTGGAATTGGAGTCTCTGGATTCTATCCGTAGGCTGCTTGCGCACGGGCATGCCGTAGCTCAGCTTGAGCGGGCCCACCGGCGAGATCCAGCTCAGGCCGAGGCCGGCCGACGCGCGCAGGCTGCCCAGCTCGATGCTCTCGTTCTCGCCCCACACGTTGCCCACGTCGAGGTAGCCGAACCAGCGCAGCGTGCGATCGTTGCCCGAGCCGGGAAACGGCAGATACAGCTCGGCGTTGGCATTGATGCGCCGATTGCCGCCCATGTAGGCGCCGGTGATGTCGACGGGGCCGAGCGAGCCCTGGTCGAACGCGCGCACCGTGCCGAGGCCGCCCCCGTAGAAGTTCTTGAAGATGGGGAACGGCCGCCCGCCGAGGCCCTTGCCCCAGCCGAGCTCGGCGTTCAGGCCGAGCGTGAGGCGGCGCGTCAGCGGCAGGTACTGCTGCACCTGGGCGCTGGCGCGCAGGTAGCGCGTGTCGGCGCCGACGCCCCACTCCATGTTGATGCGCTGGTAGCGCCCCTGGGTCGGCACCAGCGCGCTGTCGCGGCCGTCGCGCGCCCAGCCGATCGTGATCGGTACCGAGGTGCTCGAGTCGCCGAACTGGCGCCGGTAGACGAGATAGTTGTTCGGCACGCCGGCATTGCCGCGGATCTCGGTGCGTTCGAGGCCGATGCCGAAGAAGACGGTGTCGAATTCGCTGAACGGCACGCCGAAGCGCACCGACGTGCCCGGCGTGACGAGCTGGTAGTCCTCGCCCTGGCTGTTGATCGGCCGCGACGTGCGGTAGAAAACGTCGAAGGTGCGCGACACGCCGTCGATCGTGAAGTACGGATCCGTCGTCGACAGCACGATGTTGCGGTTGTACTTGCTCGTGTTGAGTTCGACGCCGAGATAGTTGCCCGAGCCGAACACGTTCTCCTGCTTGACCGACGCGGTGAACGCCACCTTCTCGGCGCTCGAGAAGCCGGCGCCGATGAGCAGGTTGCCGGTGGGCTTCTCCTTCACCGAGACGACGAGGTCGACCTGGTCGGGCGAGCCCGGGACCTCCTCGGCCTCGACGGCGACTTCGCTGAAGAAGCCGAGCCGGTCGACGCGGTCGCGCGACAGGCGGATCTTGCGACCGTCGTACCAGGCCGACTCGAGCTGACGGAACTCGCGGCGGATCACTTCGTCGCGCGTGCGGCTGTTGCCCGAGACGTTGATGCGCCGCACGTAGACGCGGCGCTGCGGATCGGCCACCAGCGCGACGGCGACCTGGCCGCCGGCGCGGTCGATCTCGGGGCGCGCGTCGATGCGCGCGAAGGCGTAGCCGAAGGCGCCGAAGCGCTCGCTGAACTGGCGCGTCGTCTCGGCGACGTCCTCGGCGCGATAGGGCTGGCCGGGGCGGATCTTCACCAGCGTCTTGAAATCCTCTTCCTTGCCGAGGTAGTCGCCTTCGAGGCGCACCGCCGTCACGGTGTAGGGCTGGCCCTCGCGCACCGTGATGACGATCGAGATGTCCTGCTTGTCGGGCGAGATCGTGACCTGCGTCGACACGATCTCGAACTCGAGGTAGCCGCGGTTGAGATAGTAGGCGCGCAGCGTCTCGAGGTCGCCGTTGAGCTTGGCGCGCGAATAGCGGTCGCTCTTGGTGTACCAGGTGAGCCAGCCGCCCGTCGTCAGGTCGAACAGGCCGGTCAGCGTGCTCTCGGAGAAGGCCTGCGCTCCGAGCACGCGGATCTCGCGGATGTGCGCCGTCTCGCCCTCGTCGACGGTGAACGTGACGTTGACGCGATTGCGCTCGAGCGGCGTGATCGTCGTGACGACTTCGGCGCCGTAGAGGCTGCGCGTCAGGTACTGGCGCTTCAACTCCTGCTCGGCGCGGTCGGCCAGCGCCTTGTCGAACGGCTGGCCCTCGCCGATGCCCACGTCCTTGAGCGACTTGGTCAGCGCGTCCTTGTCGAACTCCTTGATGCCGACGAACTCGACGCTGGCGATGACGGGGCGCTCCTCGACGACGACGACGACGACGTTGCCGTCGATCTCGAGGCGCACGTCCTTGAACAGGCCGGTGGAGAACAGCGCGCGCAGCGCGGCGGCGCCCTTGTCGTCGTTGTAGGTGTCGCCGACGCGAAACGGCAGCGACGCGAACACGGTGCCGGCGTCGATGCGCTGCAGCCCCTCGACGCGGATGTCGCGCAGCTCGAACGGCTCGACGGCGCGGGCCGGCAGCGCCTGCAGCGCCGCAGCCAGCGCGATCGAGAGGAAAGTGAGACGGAGCGACTTCGGGCGGACGGCGGAGAGCATGCGCAGCGGATCTCGGTTTGGTTCTTGTCGGCGCAGCCGCAGCGCGACGCTATTGCAGTCCGAGGAGCCGGGCGACGTCGTTGGAGAGCGCGAGCGACATCAGCAGCAGCATGATGAGCGCCCCTCCGCGCTGCAGCCACTTGAGCCACAACTCCGAGACCGGGCGGCCTGTCACTCCCTCGAAAAGATAATACATCAGGTGTCCGCCATCGAGCATCGGCAGCGGCAGCAGGTTGAGCACGCCCAGGCTCACGCTCACCAGCGCGAGAAAGCCGAGGTAGTACGCGAAGCCGAGCCGCGCCGACTGCCCGGCGTAGTCGGCGATCGTCAGCGGGCCGCTCAGGTTCTTGAGCGACGCCTCGCCGACGAGCATGCGGCCGATCATCTTGAGCGTCAGCGCCGACACCTCCCAGGTGCGCTGAACGGCCTGCGCGAGGCCTTCGACCGGGCCGTAGCGCACCGTCACCATCGCGACGGGCTGGCCGACGAAGGCGTCGATGCGGCCGATGCGACGCTCGCCCTCGAACACGACGCGCGGCTGCACGACGAGCTCGAGCATGCGGCCGGCGCGCTCGACGCTCCAGCGCTGCGCGACGTCGGCCTGCGCCTGCGACACGCTGTCGCGGATGCGCTCGCGCAGCCGCGCGCCGTCGTGCACGGCCACGCCGTCGACGGCGAGCACGCGGTCGCCGGCGCGCAGCCCGGCGGCGGCGGCCGGCCCGCCCGCCTTGACATCGCCCATCACGGGCTCGCTGTACGGCGCCGGCAGGCCGATGCTGCGCATCAGCTGGGCATCGACGTCGCGCGCGTTCAGCTTCGCCAGGTCGAGGCGCACGTTGCGCGAGCCGTGGCCCGTGCGGTCGCTGACGATCAGGTGCAGCGCCTCGCCGCGCAGCGCGGCCTGCGTGACTTCCCAGCGCAAGTCGTTCATCGAGCGCAGGTCCTGCCACTCGGCGCCGTCGCTCGACCAGGCGCGCGCCCAGTCGCCGGCGCGCAGCCCGGCGCGCTCGGCGATGCTGCCGGCCGCCGGCGTGCCGAGCAGCGCCTGAGGCTCGTCGACGCCGATCCAGTGCGCGCCGGCGTAAAGCACGATTGCCAGCAGCAGGTTGGCCGCCGGCCCGGCGGCGACGATGGCGGCGCGCTGCGCCAGCGGCTTGCGGTTGAACGCCTGGTCGCGCAGTTGCGGCGGCACGCTGTCCTCGCGCTCGTCGAGCATGCGCACGTAGCCGCCGAGCGGCAGCGCGCAGACGGTGAACTCGGTCGAGTCGGGCGTGCGCTGGCGTCGCCACAGCACGCGGCCGAAGCCGACCGAGAAGCGCAGCACCTTGACGCCGCAGGCGCGCGCCACGCGGTAGTGGCCCCACTCGTGCACGATGATCAGCACGCCGAGCGCGACGATGAAGGCCAGCACGGTCGTGATCATGAGGCTCGCTCCCTGACGCTGCCCTCGGCATGGCGGCGCGCGCGCGCGTCGAGTCCGAGCAGGCCTTCGGCGCTGTCGCACTCGCCGGCCTCGGGCGGCACGCCGGCCATCGCCGCGGCATTGACACGGTGGATCTCGTCGAAGCGCAGCGCGCCGGCGAGGAAGGCGGCAACGGCCACCTCGTTGGCGGCGTTGAGCACTGCCGTCGATCCCTCGGGACCGCGCAGCGCGTCCCAGGCCAAGCCGAGGCCGGGGTAGCGCACCGCGTCGACGGGCTCGAACTCGAGCGCTGCCAGCTGCGCGAAGTCGAGCGCCGCGGCGCCCGACTCGACGCGCTCGGGGAACGCCAGGCCGTAGGCGATCGGCACGCGCATGTCGGGCGTGCCGAGCTGCGCCAGCACGGAGTTGTCGCGGCACACGACCATCGAGTGGATGATGCTCTGCGGATGGAGGACGACGCGCACCTGCTCGGGCGCGAGGCCGAACAGCCAGCGCGCCTCGATCACCTCGAGCGCCTTGTTCATCATCGTCGCCGAATCGACCGAGATCTTGCGCCCCATCACCCAATTGGGGTGCGCGCAGGCCTCGTCGGGCGTGACGGCGGCGAGCGTCGCCGGATCGCGGCGGCGGAACGGCCCGCCCGAGGCGGTGAGCACGATGTGGTCGATGCGCGCGGGCCACGCGGCGCGGTCTTCCGGCAGGCACTGGAAGATCGCCGAATGCTCGCTGTCGATCGGCAGCAGTTCGGCACCGCCGTCGTGCACCGCGCGCATGAACAGCGCGCCGCCGACGACGATGGCCTCCTTGTTGGCCAGCAGCAGCCGCTTGCCGGTGCGTGCCGCCGCCAGGCAGGGCAGCAGGCCGCTGGCGCCGACGATGGCCGCCATCACGATGTCGACGTCGGGATGAGCAGCCATCTCGGCCAGCGCATCCGGGCCGCACAGCACCTCGGTGGCGACGCCCGCCTCGCGCAGCCGCTGTTGCAGCGCACGCGCCTGCGCCGCGTCACCGACGACGGCGTGGCGCGGACGCCAGCGCAGGCACTGCTCGTACAGCGGCTCGACGCGGCTGTGCGCGCTCAGCGCGTGGACCTCGAAGCGCTCGGGATGGCGCGCGATCACGTCGAGCGTGTTCGTGCCGATCGAGCCCGTCGAGCCGAGGATGCAGACGCGCTGGCGGCGGTGCGTCATCACAGCGACACCAGGGCGAGCGCGAGCGGCATCACGGGCAGCAGCGCATCGACGCGGTCGAGCACGCCGCCGTGGCCGGGCAACAGCCGGCTGCTGTCCTTGGCGCCGGCGGCGCGCTTGACGAGCGACTCGACGAGGTCGCCGACGACGCTCATCGCCGCCAGCCCGGTCGACGCGACAGCCACGCCGACCACGCCGCCGCGCTCGTGCAGCCGCGTGTAGACACTCGATGAGTCGACCGTGAAATGGCGGTCGAAAGCGATCCAGCCGGCGGCCAGCAGCAGTACGCCCGCCATGCCGCTCGCCACGCCCTCCCAGCTCTTGCCGGGGCTGATCTGCGGCGCGAGCTTGCGCCGGCCGAAGGCGCGCCCACCGAAGTAGGCCGCGATGTCGGCCATCCAGACGAGGGCCATGACGGACAGGATGAAGTTGATGCCGATCGCCTTGGACTCGGCCAGCGCGAGCCAGGCTGTGCACAGCAGCAGCGGCCCCACGGCGATGCGCAGCGCCTTCGGCAAGCCGGCCCAGCCGGCGGGCAGCAGGCGCAGCAGCGCCGCGCCGCCCGCGACCCAGACGACGAGCGCGATCCACCACAGGGCGCGCGGCGCGTCGCCGACGCGCCCGCTCGCCAGCAGCGCGCCGCAGACCAGCGCTACGAGTGCGCCGAGGGCCAGCGCGAGCGCGCCGCCGGCGCCGTTCAGGCGGCCCCATTCCCAGCCGGCAGCGGCGATCATCGCCAGCGTCAACAGCGCGAACGGCCACGGGTTCGCCGCCAGCAGCGCCGGCACGAGCAGCGCCAGCAGCACGATGGCGGTGACGATGCGCTGACCGAGCACCTCAGGCCTCGTCGGAGACGACGGCGTCTTCGGTCTTCACGCCGCCGAAGCGGCGGTCGCGGCGCGCATAGGCGGCCAGCGCCGCGTCGAGTTCCTCGGCGCCGAACTCGGGCCACAGGCAGGGCGTGAAGTACAGCTCGGCGTACGCCACCTGCCACAGCAGGAAGTTGCTGATGCGCATCTCGCCGCCGGTGCGGATGAACAGGTCGGGATCGGGCGCGTAGCTCATCGCCATGTGACGCGACAGGCAGGCCTCGTCGATCCGATCGGCCGGCACGCCCTCGGCGACGAGGCGCTTGCAGGCCTGCACCACGTCCCAGCGCCCGCCGTAGTTGAACGCCACCGACAGCGTGATGCGCGTGTTGTGCGCCGTCGCCGTCTCGGCCTGGTCCCAGGCCTCGCGCACCTTGTCGGAGACGGCGGCGCGGTCGCCGACGATGCGGATGCGCACGCCCTCGCCGGCAAGCTTGGTCAGGTACTTGGAGACCGCGACGAGCACCAGCCCCATCAGGCCCGACACCTCTTCCTCGGGGCGCTTCCAGTTCTCGGACGAGAAGGCGAAGACGGTGATGTACTCGATGCCGCGGTCGGCGCACGACGCGACGGTGCGGACAAGCGCGTCGACGCCCTGCTTGTGGCCGAAGAAGCGCGGCAGGAAGCGCTTGCGGGCCCAGCGGCCGTTGCCGTCCATCACGATCGCGACGTGTCGCGGAATGCCGGGGTTCGAGCTCACGCTGGATCGATGCTGCAAGCGGAGATGAGACGCGCCGCCGCCGATCAGACGGCGAGGATCTCGGCTTCCTTCGCCGCGACGAGCTTGTCGATCTCGGCGATGGTGCGGTCGGTGAGCTTCTGCAGCTCGTCGAGCGAGCGGCGTTCCTCGTCTTCGCCGATCTGCTTGTCCTTGAGCAGCTTCTTGGCGTGCTCGTTGGCGTCGCGGCGCAGGTTGCGCACGGCGATGCGCGCCTCCTCGCCGGCGTGGCGCACGACCTTGGTCAGGTCGCGGCGGCGCTCCTCGTTGAGCGGCGGCATCGGCACGCGCAGCAGGTCGCCCTGCGACGCCGGGTTGAGGCCCAGGTCGGACTCGCGGATCGCCTTCTCGATCTTGGCGCCCATGCCCTTCTCCCACGGCTGCACGCCGATCGTGCGCGCGTCGAGCAGCGTCACGTTGGCGACCTGGCTGATCGGCACCATCGAGCCGTAGTAGTCCACATGCACCTGGTCGAGGATGCCGGGGTGAGCGCGGCCGGTGCGAATCTTGTGCAGCTCGGCCTTGAACGCCTCGATGGAGCGCGCCATCTTCTGCTCGGCGGTCTTCTTGATGTCGGCAATCGTCATGTCAACCTCCCGGTGGCGGGCGTTCAGACGTGGACGAGCGTCCCCTCGTCCTCGCCCGTCACGACGCGGCGCAGCGCGCCGGGCTTGAAAATGGAGAACACCTTGATCGGCAGCTTCTGGTCGCGGCACAGCGCGAACGCCGTCGCATCGAGCACCTGCAGGTTCTTGACGATGGCCTCGTCGAAGCTGATGCGGGTGTAGCGCGTGGCCTGCGGATCCTTCTTCGGATCGGCGCTGTAGACACCGTCGACCTTGGTCGCCTTCAGCACGATCTGCGCGCCGATCTCGGCGCCGCGCAGCGCGGCGGCGGTGTCGGTGGTGAAGAACGGGTTGCCGGTGCCGGCGGCGAAGACGACGACCTTGCCTTCCTCGAGATACTGCAGCGCCTTCGGCCGCACGTAGGGCTCGACGACCTGCTCGATGGCGATCGCCGACATGACGCGAGCCGTCATGCCCTCCTGGCGCATCGTGTCGGCCAGCGCCAGCGCGTTCATCACGGTCGCCAGCATGCCCATGTAGTCGGCCGTCGCACGGTCCATGCCGACGGCGCCGCCCGCCACGCCGCGAAAGAGGTTGCCGCCGCCGATCACGACGGCAACCTCGCAGCCGAGCTCGGTGACTTCGCGGATCTCCTGCACCATGCGAACGATCGTCGCGCGGTTGATGCCGTAGGCGTCGTCACCCATCAGGGCCTCGCCCGAAAGCTTCAGCAGGATGCGTTTGTAGGCGGGCATGCAGTCCTCTCGTCGCGGGGCGTCGGGTCGTCGTCGTCGGCTGGCGCGCAGTGTAGGCGATGGCCGGGGCACCCGGCGCCACTGAGGGGGATCAGGCGCCCTTCGCGGCAGCGACCTGCGCCGCCACTTCGGCGGCGAAGTCGTCGGCGCGCTTCTCGATGCCCTCGCCCACCACGTACAGCGTGAAGCCGACCACCTGCGTGTTCGCGGCCTTGAGCATCTGCTCGACGGTCTGCTTTCCGTCGGCGGCCTTGACGAACACCTGGTTGAGCAGCGAGACCTCCTTGAGGAACTTCTGCACCGTGCCCTCGACCATCTTGGCGACGATGTCGGCCGGCTTGCCGCTCTCGGCAGCCTTCTCGGCGGCGATGCGGCGCTCCTTGTCGACCAGCTCCGCGGGCACGTCGGCCTGCGACAGCGCGGCCGGCTTCATCGCGGCGACGTGCATCGCGACGTCCTTCGCGGCCGTCGCGTCGCCGTGGTATTCGACGACGACGCCGATGCGCGTGCCGTGCAGGTAGTGCGCGAGTGCGCCGCCGCCGGCATAGCGCTTGAAGCGGCGGATCGACATGTTCTCGCCGATCTTGCCGACGAGGCCCTTGCGAACGTCCTCGACCGTGGGGCCGAAGCCGTCCTGCGCGAGCGGCAGCGCCGACAGCGCGGCCACGTCGGCCGGCGCGCTCCTGACGGCGAGTTCGGCGCAGGCCTTCGCGAAGGCGAGGAACGAGTCGTTCTTCGACACGAAGTCGGTCTCGCAGTTGACTTCGACGAGCGCGCCGGTCGCGCCGTCGACCGCCGCCGCGACGACGCCCTCGGCCGTCACGCGCGAGGCGGCCTTGCTCGCCTTGCTGCCGAGCTTGACGCGCAGCAGTTCCTCGGCGCGCGCCATGTCGCCGTCGGCCTCGGTCAGCGCTTTCTTGCACTCCATCATCGGCGCGTCGGTGCGCGCGCGCAGTTCAGCCACCATGCTTGCGGTGATTGCAGCCATCTTCGATCTCTCCATCAGGAGCCGGTCCCGCGGCGCGGCGCCGCGCATCGGCCAGGCTCGTCATGCATTGAAAAAAGGGGCTGTGACAGCCCCTCGGTCGCGGGCAGCGCGGGCCGTCAGGCGCCTTCGCTGACTTCCACGAATTCGTCGCCCTCGGCGCCGGCGGCCTGCACGATCTCGCTCGTCGCGTGCGCCTTGCCCTCGAGCACGGCGTCGGCGATGGCGCGCGCATAAAGCGCCACGGCCTTCGACGAGTCGTCGTTGCCCGGGATGACGTAGTCGATGCCGTCGGGCGAGTGGTTCGAGTCGACGATGCCGACCACCGGGATGCCGAGCTTCTTGGCCTCGGCGACGGCGATCTTGTGGTAGCCGACGTCGATGACGAACATGGCGTCGGGCAGCGCCGTCATGTCCTGGATGCCGCCGATGTCCTTCTCGAGCTTGGCGAGCTCGCGCTGGAACATCAGCGCCTCCTTCTTGATCATCGACTCGGTGCCGGCCTCGACCTGCGCCTGCATCTCCTTCAACTTCTTCAGCGAGCCCTTGACCGTCTTGAAGTTGGTCAGCATGCCGCCGAGCCAGCGCTGGTCGACGAAAGGCATGCCGGCGCGACGCGCCTCTTGCGCGATGACCTCGCGCGCCTGGCGCTTGGTGCCGACCATCAGGATCGTGCCGCGGCGACCGGCGAGCTGGCGCACGAACTTGAGCGCCTCCTCGAACAGCGGCTGCGTCGCCTCGAGGTTGATGATGTGGATCTTGTTGCGATGGCCGTAGATGTACGGGGCCATCTTGGGATTCCAGAAGCGCGTCTGGTGTCCGAAATGGACGCCGGCTTCCAGCATCTCACGCATCGTGATGGGCATGTGAACTCCGAAGGTTGGTTCTAGAATCCGGCTCGAATTGCAACGAGCGGTTTCTTTCGAAACGTCGTTTGCAACACCTTGAAGCAGCCGGGTCCGCGATTTGTTCCTCTGGTGCGAACGCCGACGCCCGCGACCGGAAAAACCTCGAAATTCTAGCATCCCGATGTCCTCGCCCCGCGCTGCAGCCACCCGCCACGCCCCTCGCGCCGACCTCCTGCCGACCGCACGCGCCTGACCATGCGCGTCGCAGTCATCGGGGCCGGCATCGTCGGCGTCACGACGGCGTGGGAACTCGCCGCCGACGGCCACGACGTCACCGTCTACGAGCGCTGCGGCAGCGTCGCCGCCGAGGCGAGCTTCGCCAACGCCGGAGTCGTCGCGCCGGGCTACGGCGGCGCCTGGGGTCCGCTGGTCGCCATGCACGGCCCGGCGACGCAATTGTTCGGCGCGGCGGCATCGGCGCGCCTCACGCAGCGCCTGGACCTGGGCGCCTGGCGCTGGATGTGGCGCCAGCGGCGCGCCGGCCGCACGGCCGGCCATGCCGCGCAGGCGCTGCGACTGCAGCGGCTGGCGCAATACAGCCGCGAGCGATTGCGCGCGCTGACCGAGTCACTGCGCCTGGGCTACGAGCGCGCCGACGGCTGCCTTGTGCTGCTGCGCCACGCTCGCGACCTGGCCGAGGCGCAGCCGCTGCTGCGCTCGCTCGCCGAGTACGGCACGCGCCACGACGTCGTCGACGCGCTGCAGTGCCGGCGCATCGAGCCCGGGCTCAATCCCGACGCACCGTTGCACGCCGGCATCCACCTGCCCGACGGCGAATCGGGCAACTGCCGCCAGTTCGCCCACCTGCTGCGCGTGCAGGCGCAGCAGCGCGGTGTGCAGTTCCGCTTCCACAGCCGCATCGAGAGCGTGACGGCGGGAGCGCCGCCGTCGCTCGTGCACGTGCACGCGCCGCCGGCCGAGTCGACCGTCGTCACGCCGTTCGAGCCGGCGCCGGGCGAGGGCCCCTTGACGCAGCCACTGCCGTTCGAGCCCGTCACCGAGCGCTGCGACGCCGTCGTCGTGTGCGCCGCGCTCGAGGCGCGTGCGCTGCTCAGGCCGCTGGGGTTGCGCCTGCCGCTCGCGCCGGTGTACGGGCACTCGGTGACGGCGCCGCTGCGGCATTTCGAGTCGCACCCCGACATCGGTCCGCGCTCGGCCGTCATCGACGAACGCCTGCGCGTGGCGGTCAGCCGCGTCGGCCAGCGCGTGCGCGTGGCCGGCGGGACGCAGCTCGGCGGGCCCGCCGTCGCCGCCGACCGCCACATCGTCGAGCGGCTCTACCAGGTGCTCAACGACTGGTTTCCCGGCGCGACGCATCTCGCGCACGCGCAGCGCTGGAAGGGCGCGCGGCCGATGCTGCCCGACGGCGCGCCCGTCGTCGGCGCCAGCGGCGCGCCAGGCGTCTGGCTCAACCTCGGGCACGGCGCCAGCGGCTGGACGCTGGCCTGCGGCTCGGCGCGCGTGCTCGCCGACGCGATGGCCGGGCGCACACCGGCCGTCGACGTCGACGGCTTCGGTATCGCGCGCCTGGGCTGAGAAGCCCCGCCGCGGCGCGCCGTGCACGACAATCGCTGCGCCGCGCCCCGCGGCATTACGCGCCACTCAGCCATGCAACGCATCGACGCTCTGCGCCGGTCCTGGCCGGTTCACGACCGTGCGGCGACGCGCCGCCTCGAGCAGCGCGCCCAGGCAGCGCTGCCGCCGCACACGCTGATGCAGCGCGCCGGCGACGCCGTCGCACGTCTCGTGCTGGCCGTCGCGCCGCATGCCGAACGGGTGTGGATCGCGGCCGGCGCCGGCAACAACGGCGGTGACGGCATCGCCGCCGCGCTGCGCCTGCGCGAGGCGGGCAGGGGCGTCGCCGTCACCCTGCTGGGCGACGCCGCGCAGTTGCCCGCCGATGCGGCGGCCATGCATGCGCGCGCCGTCGCCGCCGGCCTCGCCTTCGTCGCCGCGCCGCCGGCGCTCGGCCCCGACGACGTCGCCGTCGACGCGCTGCTGGGCATCGGCGCGACGCGCGCGCCGGCGGGGCGCTTCGCCGCCTGCATCGACCAGCTCGACGCCCTGCCCTGCGCTGTCGTCACCATCGACCTGCCGTCGGGGCTCGACGCCGACACCGGCCAGCCCCACGGCGAGCGCGTCGCGCGCGCGACGCACACGCTGTCGCTACTGACGCTCAAGCCGGGGCTCGTCACCGGCCAGGGCCGCGACCACGCAGGCGCGTTGTGGATCGACCCGCTGGGCGTCGACGACGACGAGCCGCCGCAGGCCTGGCTCGTCGGCGGCCCGGCGCTCGCCGGCGCGGCGCCGGCGCGCCGCCATGCGCAGCACAAGGGCAGCTTCGGCGACGTCCACGTCGTCGGCGGCGCGCCGTCGATGCGCGGCGCCGCGCTGCTCGCGGCACGCGCGGCGCACGCCGCCGGCGCCGGGCGCGTCTACGTCTCGCTGCTCGACGAGGCCGCGCCGGGCCACGACGCCGAGCGCCCCGAGCTGATGTTCCGCCCCGGCTGGTGGACGCGCCCGGCGCCCGAGCTCGCGGCCGGCGCCGTCGTCTGCGGCTGCGGCGGCGGAGCGGCGGTGCGCGACACGCTGCCGGCGCTGCTTGCGCACACCGGCCGGCTCGTGCTCGACGCCGACGCCTTGAACGCGATCGCCGCCGACATCGGGTTGCAGACGCAACTGCGCGCGCGCGCCGCGCGCGACCGCGCCACCGTGATCACGCCGCATCCGCTGGAAGCGGCACGGCTGCTCGGCACGAGCAGCAAGCAGGTCCAGTGCGACCGGCTCGCCGCCGTCGCCCAGCTCGTCGAGCGCTACGCCTGCGTGACGGTGCTCAAGGGCTCGGGCACCGTGATCGGCGCGCCGCAGGCCGTGCCACGCATCAACCCCACGGGCAGCGCCGCGCTCGCCACGGCCGGAACCGGCGACGTGCTCGCCGGCTGGATCGGCGGACTGTGGGCGCAGCAGGCGGCGGCGTCGAACGAGACAGCGCTGGAAGCCGCCACCGCCAGCGTGTTCTGCCACGGGCTGGCCGCCGACCGCTCGCCGCAGGTGCCGCTGCGCGCGGCCGACCTGATCGATGCGATGACGGCAACGCGCGGCGGCTCAGCGCCGCTTGCGCGCTGAGCCCACGGGCTTGAGCGCTGCCTTGCGCGGCGCCGCCTTGCGCGCCGCGCGCTGGCGCCCCTTGACGGCGCGGTCGGCCTGCTCGACGCCGGCGAGTTCGTCGCTGGCGCGGCCCGGGCGCGCCGCCGGCTCGCCGAACTTGTCACGGTGCGCGCGCGACTGCAGTCGCAGCTCGTCGCCGTCACGCACCATGCGGAAGTCGATCTTGCGACCGTCGAGGTCGACGCGGCTGACCTGCACGCGCACGCGCGTGCCGATGACGTAGCGCACGCCGGTGCGCTCGCCGCGCAGCTCCTGGCGCACCTCGTCGAAGCGGTAGTACTCGCCGCCGAGCTCCGTGATGTGCACCAGGCCGTCGACGTAGAGCCCGTCGAGCTGCACGAACAGGCCAAAGCTGGTGACGGCGCTGACCGTGCCGTTGAACTCCTCGCCGAGGTGCTCGCGCATGTAGCGGCACTTGAGCCAGGCCTCGACGTCGCGCGTCGCCTCGTCGGCGCGGCGCTCGTTGGCGCTGCAGTGCGCGCCGACGGCCTCCCACAGCTCGAGCTCCGAGGCCGACGCCTTGGTCGCCTTGCCCGTCTTCGTGAGCTTGCGCGCCGGCTGCGCGCTCGGCGCATGCGGCCCGAGGTGGTAACGCTTGCCCTGCAGCATGGCCTTGATGACGCGATGCACGAGCAGGTCGGGGTAGCGGCGGATCGGGCTCGTGAAGTGTGTGTAGGCCTCGTAGGCGAGCCCGAAGTGGCCGCTGTTCTCGGCGGTGTAGATCGCCTGCTGCATCGAGCGCAGCAACATCGTGTGGATCTGCGTCGCGTCGGGACGCTCCTTGGTCGCCTCGGCGATGCGCTGGAACTCCGACGGATGCGGCTCCTCGCTGATCGACAGGCCGAGTCCGAGCGCCTTGAGATAGTTCTGCAGCAGCGTCTTCTTCTCGGGCGTCGGCCCTTCGTGCACGCGGTACAGCGACGGGTGCTTGGCGCCGGCGATGAAGTCGGCCGAGCACACGTTGGCCGCCAGCATGGCCTCCTCGATCAGGCGGTGCGCCTCGTTGCGCACGCGCGGCACGATCTTCTCGATGCGGCCGTTGTCGTCGCAAACGATCCTGGTCTCGGTGGTCTCGAAGTCGACGGCGCCGCGCTCGACGCGCGCCTTGAGCAGCGCGCGATAGACCTCGTTGAGGTGCAGCAGGCGCGGCACGAGCGCGGCACGCCGCGCCGCCTCGGGCCCGCGCGTGTTGGCGAGGATCGCCGCCACCTCGTCGTAGGTGAAGCGTGCGTGCGAGCACATCACGGCCGGGAAGAATTGGTAGGCGTGAATGGCGCCGGCCGCCGTGACCAGCATGTCGCACACCATCGCCAGGCGGTCCTCGTCGGGGTTGAGCGAGCACAGGCCGTTCGACAGCTTCTCGGGCAGCATCGGAATCACGCGCCGCGGGAAGTAGACCGAGGTAGCGCGCTCGTGGGCGTCATCGTCGAGCGGCTCGCCGGGGCGCACGTAGTGGCTCACGTCGGCGATCGCGACGACGAGTCGCCAGCCCTTGCCGCGGCCGACCTTCGCGGGCTCGCAATAGACGGCATCGTCGAAGTCGCGCGCATCCTCGCCGTCGATCGTGACCAGCGGCACGTCGGTCAGGTCGACGCGGTGGCGGCGATCGGCGGGCCGGATGCGCTCGGGCAGCGTGGCCGCCTGCGCGATCGTCTCGGCCGAGAAGCGGTGCGGCACTTCGTACTTGCGCACCGCGATCTCGATCTCCATGCCGGGGTCGTCGATCTCGCCGAGCACCTCGGTGACGCGGCCGACGGGCTGCGAGTACATCGATGGCGGCTCGGTCAGCTCGACGGCGACGACCTGCCCGCTCGCGGCGTTGACCGTCGCGTTCTTGGGGATCAGCACGTCCTGGCCGTAGCGCTTGTCCTCGGGCGCGACGACCCAGGCGCCGCCCTCGTGCAGCAGGCGGCCGATGATCGGCGTCGGCCGGCGCTCGAGGATCTCGAGCACGCGGCCCTCGGGGCGGCCGCGGCGGTCGTAGCGGATGATGCGCACGCGCACGCGGTCGCGGTGCAGCACGGCGCGCATCTCCTGCGGCGAGAGATAGACGTCGGACTCGCCGTCGTCGCGCACGACGAAGCCGTGGCCGTCGCGATGACCCTGGACCGTGCCCTCGACTTCGCTCATCAAGGCGGCGCCGGGGACGGGCGGATGGGGTGGGGAGTTTGTTCTGATGATATGATTCCGGACTTCGTGCACCGGCCCAGGTGGCGGAATTGGTAGACGCACTAGTTTCAGGTACTAGCGCTTAGCGGCGTGGAGGTTCGAGTCCTCTCCTGGGCACCACGAATGGATGATAAGGCCGGCTCGACAGCCGGCCTTTTTAGTTGGACGAGGCCGGCTTCCGCAGCCGGCTCTTTCTTGGGCGCGCCAGTTTCGCGCGCCGCCGCTCAGACGGCGAACTTGCGCGCCAGCCCCTCGGGGCGCAGCGCGTCGTACTCCTCGAACGGCTGGTGGATCCAAGGGCTCGTCGGCAGCATTTCGACGACGTAGTCGGGCACGTAGGCCGACACGCCCTTGGTCCAGATGACGGCCGAGCGCAGGTCGGTGATCGACGGCGTGCCGCGCAGCCGCTCGACGACGGCGCGCAGCGTGACGCCCGAATCGGCGAGGTCGTCGACGAGCAGCAGCCGCCCGCCGAGTTCGCCGCGCGGCAGCGTGATGTACTTGGCCATGTCGAGCCGGCCCTGGATCGTGCCGGCCTCGGCGCGGTACGAACTCGTCGCCATGATCGCCAGCGGCTTGTCGAACACGCGCGACAGGATGTCGCCCGGGCGCATGCCGCCGCGCGCCAGGCACAGGATCTGGTCGAACTCCCAGCCCGAGTTGTGCACCTTGAGCGCCAGGCGCTCGATCAGCATGTGGTACTCGTCCCAGGAGACGTAGAGGTGCTTGCCGTCGTCGGTGAGCATGGGTCGGACCTCGCGGCGATGCGCGCTCAGGCGCGGCCGAACGGATGGCGCAGCACGATCGTGTGCTCGCGATCCGGGCCGGTCGAGACCATGTCGATCGGCGCGCCGATGTGCTGCTGCACGCGCTCGAGATAGCGCCGCGCGTTCAGCGGCAGGCGCTCCCACGACGTGACCCCGGCGGTGCTCTCGCTCCAGCCCGGGAAGCGCTCGTACACCGGCTTGCAGGCGACGATGTCGTCGGCGTCCAGCGGCAGGATGTCGACGCGCCGGCTGCCCAGCTCGTAGCCGACGCAGACCTCGATCTCGGGCAGGCCGTCGAGCACGTCGAGCTTGGTGATGCACAGGCCCGAGACGCCGTTGATCACGATGGCGCGTTTGAGCGCCGCCGCGTCGAGCCAGCCGCAGCGGCGCGGCCGACCCGTCACGGTGCCGCGTTCCTGGCCGACGGTCGACAGGTGGTGGCCGACGCTGCCAGGCACCTCGATCGGCAGCTCGGTCGGGAACGGCCCGCCGCCGACGCGCGTCGTGTAGGCCTTGGTGATGCCCAGTACGTAGTCGAGCAGGTCGGGGCCGACGCCCGCGCCCGCCGCCGCATTGCCGGCGACGCAGTTGCTCGACGTGACGTAGGGATAGGTGCCGTGGTCGATGTCGAGCAGCGTGCCCTGCGCGCCCTCGAACAGCAGCCGTGCGCCGTCGCGGTTGGCGCAGTGGATCATGTAGCCGACGTCGGCGATCATCGGTGCGAGCTCGGCCGCCGCCTTCATCGCGAGGTCGTAGATGGGCTGGAACTCGAGCGGCTTCGACTTCAGATAGCCGCCCAGCGCGTCGTTGTGCAGGTCGAGCAGCTCGCGCAGCTTGGCGGCGAAGCGCTCGGGATGCTTCAGGTCCTGCATGCGCAGCGCGCGGCGCGCGACCTTGTCTTCGTAGGCCGGGCCGATCCCCTTGCCGGTGGTGCCGATCTTGCCGGCACCGCTCGTCTCGCGCAGCGCCTCGCGGGCGCGGTCGAGCTCGACGTGCACCGGAAGGATCAACGGGCACGACTCGCTGACATACAGCCGCGAGCGCACGTCCAGGCCGATTTTCTCGAGGCGCTCGATCTCGCCGATCAGGTGCGCCGGATCGACGACGACGCCGTTGCCGATGTAGCAAGCGACGCCTTCGCGCATGATGCCCGACGGGATCAGCTGCAGCGCCGTCTTCACGCCCTTGATGACGAGCGTATGGCCGGCGTTGTGGCCGCCCTGGAAGCGCACCACGCCCTGCGCGTGGTCCGTCAGCCAGTCGACGACCTTGCCCTTGCCCTCGTCCCCCCATTGCGTCCCGACGACGACGACGTTGCGTCCGCGGGAACTGCTGCTGACTGCCTGCTGCATCTGAAGATTGCCGTATTGCTCGTTGTCGTCAGCAGTGTGCCGGCCTCACAGCGGGCGCACCACCCATTGCCCGCCGTGCAGCGCGAGTTCGCGGTCGCAGTCGAACTCCTCGGCCTCGTGCTCGTGGCCGGGCAGCACGCACACGACGGTCTCGCCGTGCGCGCGCAACTCCCGCACGGCGGCGCGCTGCGCCGCGTCCTCGCCCCATGCGCAGCGCACGGCCGCGCGCCGCGGTTGCTCGGCAGCGACGGCGGCCACGGCCTTGAGGTCCATGCTGAAGCCGACCGCCGGCCGGTTGCGGCCGAACACGGCGCCGACTTCGTCGTAGCGGCCGCCGCGCGCCACGGCGTCGCTCGCGCCGGCGCCGTAGACGGCGAAGCGCGCACCGCTGTAGTAGGCGTGTCCGTTCAGGTCGGCGAGGTCGAAGCCGACCGTGACATCGGGGTGCGCGCGACGCACATGCGCCGCCAGCCACGCCAGGTCGTCGAGCGCGGCGGCGATCGACGGCCGTGCGGGCAGCATGCGGCGCGCCGCGCCGAGCACGTCGGCGCCGCCGTACAGCGCCGTCAACGCCACCAGCGCCTCGCGCGGCGCCGGCGGCAGCGCCGCGGCGAGCGCCGTCACACCGCTCGTGTCCTTGGCCGCCAGCGCGCCGACGAGCGTGTCGAGCTCGACGCGCGGCAGCGCGGGCACGTCGGCCAGCAACGCGCGCAGGATGCGCGCATCGGCCATGTCGAGCGTCAGCGACGACAGCCCCGCGTGGCGCAATGCATCGAGCGCGAGCTCGATGATCTCGAGATCGGCCTCGAGGCCGGCGTGGCCGTAGGTCTCGGCGCCGAACTGCAGCGGCTCGCGCGTCGCGTGCGGCGCGGCGGGCCGCGTGTGCAGCACCGGGCCGCAGTAGCACAGGCGCGTCACGCCCTGGCGATTGAGCAGGTGAGCGTCGATGCGCGCCACCTGCGGCGTCGTGTCGGCGCGCACGCCCAGCGTGCGGCCGCTCGCCTGGTCGACGAGCTTGAAGGTGCGCAGGTCGAGCTCGCGCCCGGTGCCCGACAGCAGCGACTCGAGGTGCTCGAGCAGCGGCGGCACGACGAGCTCGCAGCCGTAGCTGCGTGCGATGTCGAGCACGCCGCGTCGCAGCTCCTCGATGCGCCGCGCCTCGGCGGGCAGCACATCGGCTATGTGCTCGGGCAACAGCCAAGCAGACGACATCGCGAAGGGGAACGGATTGAAAACGAGATTGTACCGGCGCGACCGCGCGAGCCGGCCGCTGGCGCGCCGCTCAATGCCAGAACACGAGCAGCAGCGCGAGGCCGACGACCATGCTGGCCAGGCCGACGAAGCGGATCTGCCCGTCGTTCAGGCGCGTCGCCGCCTCGAACACGCGCCGCCAACCACCCGGATTGACGAACGGCAGCAGCCCTTCGACGATGAGCATCAGCGCGAGCGCGCCGAGCAGCTGGTCGAGCACGATGCGAAGCAGCGGCGGCGCACCGCCCTCACTTGCGCGGCGCCGCCGGCGCTGCCGCGCCGCCCCCGCCGCCCGCACCGCGCATCGCGCGGAAGAACTCGCTGCCCGGCTCGACGACGAGCAGGTCCGACTTGCTGCGGAAGCTCGCGCGATACGCCTCGAGGCTGCGGTAGAACTGGGCGAACTGCGGGTCGCGGCCGAAGGCGTCGGCGAACAGGGCGCTGGCCTTGGCATCGCCCTCGCCCTTGACCTTCTGCGCGTCGCGATAGGCCTCGGCGACGATCACTTCGCGCTGCCGGTCGGCGTCGGCGCGGATCTTCTCGCCCTCGGCGAAGCCGGTCGAGCGCAGCTCGTTGGCGACGCGCTTGCGCTCCGACTCCATACGCCGGTAGATCGAGTCCGTGATGTTGGCCGAGAAGTCGACGCGCTTGATGCGCACGTCGGCGATGTCGATCCCGAACGCCTTGGCCTCGTCGGCGAGCCGGGTGCGCACGCCCTGCATGACGCGCTCGCGGTCGGTGGCGAGCATCGCCTGCACGGTGCGCTTGGTCACCTCTTCGTTGAAGGCGGCCTGCACGATCGGGCTGAGCCGGTTCTCCGCATTGCGCATGTCGACGCCGTTGTTGCGGATGAACTGGCGGGGGTCGGTGATGCGCCACTTGATCAGCCAGTCGATGACGAGGCTCTTCTTCTCGGCGGTGAAGATGGGGCGCGTCTCGGGGCTGTCGAGCGTCTGGATGCGGCGGTCGAGGAAGACGACGTTCTGGAACGGCGGCGGCAGCTTGACCTTCAGGCCGGGCTCGGCGATGACTTCCTTGATCTCGCCGAGCGCATAGACGACGGCGAACTGGCGCTGGTCGACGATGAACAGCGTCGACGACGCGAGCATGAGCACGAGCAGCAGGCTCGCGACGATGAGGCCGATGCGATTCATGGCGCGGCCCTCCTCAACGGCTCTCGCGGTCGCGGCCGCGCTGGTTGTCGCGCGAGCGCGCATCGACGGGAAGCGCCGTCGTCGGCACCGGCGCCTCGGGCGCCGCGCCGGCAGCAGCTGCGGCCGGCACGCCGGCCTGCTGCATCAGCTTGTCGAACGGCAGGTACAGCAGGTTCGAGTTGTTGCGGCTGTCGACGAGTACCTTGCTCACGTTGGTGTAGATCTGCTGCATCGTCTCGAGGTACATGCGGTCGCGCGTCACCGATGGCGCCTTCTGATATTCGGCAAGCACGGAACGGAAGCGCTGCGCATCGCCCTCGGCCTGCGCGACGACGCGCGCGCGGTAGCCCTCGGCCTCTTCCTTCAGGCGCGCCGCGGCGCCCTGCGCCTTGGGGATGACGTCGTTGGCGTAGGCCTGGCCTTCGTTCTTCAGCCGCTCGCGGTCGGCGCCGGCCTTGAAGGCGTCGTCGAACGCCGCCTGCACCTGCTCGGGCGCCTGCACGTTCTGCACGTTGACGTTGGAGATCAGGATGCCGGTGTTGAGCCGGTCCAGCTGCGCCTGCACCGATTTGCCGAGCTCGGTGGCGATGGCGTCGCGCTGCTCGTAGAGCACCGAGTCCATCAGGCTGCGGCCGACGATCTCGCGCACCGCCGACTCGGCCGCCTGCACCACGGCTTCGTCGGGATTGCGGTTTTCGAACAGGTAGGCGCGCGAGTCCTTGAGGCGGTACTGCACCGTGAAGCGGATGTCGACGATGTTCTCGTCCTGCGTCAGCATCGACGAGTCGCGCAGGCCCGTCGCCTGCACGACGGCGTTGCGCCCGACCTCGACGGAGCGCAGCTGCGTCACCGGCACCGTCTCGTGCGCCTGGAAGGGGTACGGCATGCGCCACTGGAAGCCGGCGTCGGCCGTGTGGCTGTACTTGCCGAACGAGGTCACGACGGCCTGCTGCCCTTCCTGCACGATGAAGAAGCCGCTGCCCAGCCAGATCAGCGCGACGACGCCGACGATCAGGCCGACGCCGATGCCCGCGCTCTTCATGTCGGGCGGGAAGTTCTGGCTGCCGCCCTCGCCGCCGCCACCGCCGCGCGGCGCATTGCCGCCGCCCTTGCCGCCGAACAGGCCGCCGAGCTTGCGGTTGAAATCGCGCCACAACTCGTCGAGGTCGGGCGGCCCTTCGTTGCGCCCGCCGGCCATCCACAGGCCGCGCAGGCGGAAGATCTTGCTGTCTTTGAAGCTCATGGTCTGGCCTGGCTGGGATAGCGGATGTCGCTCGGCGCCGCAGCGTCCTCGCGTGGCGCACCGTCGTCGGCAGCGAGGCTGACGTGCGGCGCATTCAGCTCGGGGTCGCCCGCAGCGGCACGCGCCAGCATGGCGCGCAGCAGGTCGAGGCCCTCGCCGTCGCGCGCGCTGACGAAGACGCGCGGCGTGCGCGACCCGCCCGGGCCGACGAGGAGGTCCGCCGGTTCGCGCGGGCGCTGCGTCGCGTCGAGCCGGTCGAGCTTGTTGTAGACGAGGATCTGCGGCACACGGTCGGCGCCGATCTCGTGCAGCACGCGCTCGACCTCGGCGAGCTGTTCGTCGAGCACGGGGCTCGACGCGTCGACGACGTGCAGCAGCAGGTCGGCCTGTGCAGCCTCTTGCAGCGTCGCCTTGAAGGCCTCGATCAGCTTGTGCGGCAGGTCGCGGATGAAGCCGACGGTATCCGACAGCGACACCGATCTGCCGGCATCCTCGAGATAGAGCTGGCGCGTCGTCGTGTCGAGCGTGGCGAACAGCTGGTCGGCGGCATAGGCCTGCGCCTTGACCAGCGCATTGAACAGCGTCGACTTGCCGGCGTTGGTGTAGCCGACGAGCGAGACGCGGAACGTGCCGCTCCTCTCGCGCGCACGGCGCTGCGTATTGCGTTGGCGCTTGACGCGCTCGAGCCGCGACTTCACCGACTTGATGCGCTCGCCGATCATGCGGCGGTCGAGCTCGATCTGCGTCTCGCCCGGACCGCCGCGCGTGCCGATGCCGCCGCGTTGGCGCTCGAGGTGGCTCCAGCGTCGCACCAGCCGCGTCGACAGGTATTGCAGCCGCGCCAGCTCGACCTGCAGCTTGCCCTCGTGGCTCTGCGCACGGTCGGCGAAGATCTCCAGAATGAGCGCCGTGCGGTCGGCCACCGGCACGCCGAGGTGGCGCTCGAGGTTGCGCTGCTGCACCGGCGACAGGGCCTGGTCGAACAGCACGGCCTGCGCGCCGTGCATCTGCACCAGCGACTTGATCTCGTCGGCCTTGCCCGACCCGACGTACAGCGCGGCGTCGATCGCCTTGCGCCGCGCGACGAGGCGCGCCACCGGCTGGTCGCCGGCAGACTCGGCAAGCAGCGCGAGTTCGTCCAGCGTCGGGTCGAACGACGCCGCGCCGCCCGCGTCGACACCGACGAGGACGACGGGCGCCGCGTCGGCGACCGGCGCGGCGGACGTGTTGGACGCGGGGCTCGGGGCCAACGCAGCGCGCGAACCGTTCAGCGTGCTCAGCCTTGCTCGCTCGGCTCGTTGGCGTGGAAGTTCACCGCGCGGCCGGGCACGACGGTCGAGATGGCGTGCTTGTAGACCATCTGGGTAACCGTGTTGCGCAACAGCACGACGTACTGGTCGAACGACTCGATGTGGCCCTGCAGTTTGATGCCGTTGACCAGGTAGATCGACACCGGCACGTGTTCTTTGCGCAGGAGGTTCAGAAACGGGTCTTGTAGAAGCTGCCCTTTGTTGCTCACGATATGCTCCGTGTTGAAGTTCGAACGGTTCCCACGTTAACACAGGGTTTGCCCGGGTCGCGGGAAGCCTTAGGAGTCGGGATTCCGGTAGGGGTTCCGCGACGAGCGCATTTCGATGCGCAACGGCGTGCCCACGAGCTTGAAATGCTCGCGGATCCGGCCCTCGAGATAGCGCTTGTAGGTGTCGGTCACGTGCTCGAGCGAATTGCCGTGCACCACGACGACGGGCGGGTTCGCGCCGCCCTGGTGCGCATAGCGCAGCTTCGGGCGGAACTGGCCGGCGCGCCGCGGCGCCTGGTGCTCGACGGCGTCGTGCAGCAGGCGTGTCAGCACCGGTGTGGGCATCTTGCGCGTGGCCGACGCATGCGCCTCGGCGATCGCCTTCCACAGCGGACCGAGCCCCTGACGCCTGAGGGCCGAGATATGCAGCACGGGGGCGAACTTGAGGAACGCCAGCCGCAGCTGGATCGAGCGCTCGAGCTGCTCGCGTTGGTAGGCGTCGACGGCGTCCCACTTGTTGACGGCGACGACGACGGCACGGCCGCTGTCGAGGATGTAGCCGGCGATGTGCGCGTCCTGTTCGGTGACGCCCTGCGTCGCGTCGAGCAGCAGCAGCACGACGTTCGCGTCTGCGATGGCCTGCAGCGTCTTGACGACGGAAAACTTCTCGACCGCCTCGAACACGCGGCCCTTGCGGCGCAGGCCAGCGGTGTCGATGAGCCGGAACTTCTGGCCGTGGCGCTCGAACGGCACGGCAATGGCGTCGCGCGTCGTGCCGGGCTCGTCGTAGGCGACGAGCCGCTCCTCGCCCAGCCAGGTGTTGATCAGCGTCGACTTGCCGACATTGGGCCGCCCGGCGACGGCGAGGCGGATCGGCGCGCCCGCCTCGTCGGGCGGGCCGGCCGCCTCGTCGGCGGGTGGCAGGTCCTCGAGCGCGGCCTCGATCAGGCTGCGCACGCCCTGGCCGTGCGCTGCCGACACCGGATGCGGCGCACCCAGGCCCAGCTCCCAGAACTCGGCCAGCAGCGGCGACTCGCTCATGCCCTCGGCCTTGTTGGCTGCGAGCACGACCTTCTTGCCGGCGCTGCGCAGGTAGGCAGCGATGTCGTGGTCCTGCGCCGACAGGCCTGCGCGCACGTCGACGACGAAGATCACGGCATCGGCCTCTGCGACGGCCTGGCGCGTCTGGCGCGCCATCTCCTTGACGATGCCCTGCTCGGCCGTCGGCTCGAAGCCGCCGGTGTCGACGACGATGTAGTCGCGCTCGCCGAGGCGACCGTCGCCGTAGTGGCGGTCGCGCGTCAGCCCGGCAAAGTCGGCGACGATGGCGTCGCGGCTCTTCGTCATGCGGTTGAACAGCGTCGACTTGCCGACATTCGGCCGGCCGACGACCGCGATGACGGGTTTCATTGCGCCTGATCAGTCGCCGCGGAAGGCGTACAGACCGCCGCCTCGCGTGGCGACGATCAGCGTGTCGCCGGCAACGACGGGCGGCAGCGCGATCGCGCTGCCGTCGGTGGCCAAGCGCGCCAGCGGCGCGCCGGTGTCGCGCGCGAGGAAGTGCAGCTGGCCCTCGCCGTCGCCGAACACGACGGCGCGGCCGAACACCGCCGGTCCGCCGAGCTGGCGATAGAGCAGCTTCTCCGACGTCCAGGCGACGTCGCCGTTGGCCGCGCGCCAGGCCGTGATGCGCCCGCTGGCGTCGACGCCGTAGACGCGCTCGCCGTCGGTGGCGACGTTCGACGTGCCGCCCGCCGGACGCATCCACGCCAGGCTGCCGCGCTGCGCGTCGGCGCACGACACGGCCGATTGAAAGGCGCGCGCGCAGACCAGGTCGCCTTGGCGCGCCAGCGGGCCGACGAGGTCGGCCAGACGCTCGACTTCGTTGGTGCCGCGCGGCGTGGCGAACGGCAGGTCCCAGCGCACGCCGCCGGCGCGCGGCTCGACGGCGACGAGCCGCGCCCCCTGCCCGACGAGCAGCGTGTCCTTGAACGGTGCGACGACGGCGGCCTGCGCCAGCGTCAGCGCGTCGCCCGGGCGCTGCAGGTTCCACAGGCGCCGGCCGTCGAGCACGTCGAAGGCGTGCACGATGCGATCGACGCCCATCACGAAAACGCGCTCGCCGGCGACCAGCGGCGGCGTCGTCACGCGCGCGATCAGCCGCGCGCGCCACAGCTCGCGGCCGCCCTCCCAGGCGACGAGTTCGTTGTCGCGCGTGACGGCGGCGGCCCAGCGGCCGTCGCTGCCCACGCCGCTGGCGATGCGCGCGCCGGCATCGGCACGCCACAGCTCGCGCCCGCTGTCGGCGGCCAGCGCCATCACGGCGCCGTCGCGGCCGGCGACGGCGAAGGCGGGTGCCGGCTGCGCGATCGCCACCGGCGCGGCAGCGGCGTCGACGCGCGCGCTCCACACCTGGCGCACGCCGATCTGCGCCGTCAGCGGCTCCAGCGGCGTCGGCTTGGGCTTCTCGGGCCCGCCCGCGCAGGCAACCAGCAGCGCCGCCAGCGCGGCGACGACGAGCGCGCGGCTCACCGCGTGCTCCCGGTCTGGCCGGCGGCAGGGGCCGCGCCGAGCGCGACCAGCTTGGCTTCGACGACGCGGCGGTATTCGACGCCGGCGTCGATGCCCTGCCATGCCTTCTGGTAGGCGGCCTTCGCCTCGTCGCGCTTGCCCTGAGCGAGCAGGATGTCGCCGCGCCGGTCGGCGACGAGCGCCGCGAAGGGCTGGGCCGTCGCCGCGTCGAGCGCCTTGAGTGCCTCGTCGTGCTTCTTCTGGTCGAGCAGCAGCGCCGCCAGCCGCAGCCTCGCCACCGTCTTGTATTCGTCTTCGACGGCATGGGCCGCAACCCACTCGAGTGCGGCGCGCGCGGCGTCGGTCTCGCCCTTGTCGTGGTGCACGCGCGCGGCCAGCAGCCCGGCCTGCTCGGCATGGGCGGTACCGGCGACGCGCTCCTTCATGTCGGCGAACACGCGCGCCACCTTGGCGGCGTCGCCGGCCGTCGCGGCGCGGTCGAGCTCTTCGTACATCGCCGCCGCCGTCACAGCCTGCTTGCCCTGCCACCACTTCCAGCCGTTGAGGCCGGCATAGGCGGCGAGCGCGGCGATCAGCAGCCAGGTGATCAGGTTGCCGTACTGCTTCCAGAAGCTCTTGAGCTGGTCGAGCTGTTCCTGTTCTTCGAGGTCGAGGTGCTTGGCCATGCGCGGCGGTCGTCGGAAGAATGCGCGATTATGCGGTGCGCAGTTCGCCCGCCCAGTCGGCGGCGCGATCGAGCGGGCGCAGCACCTGCGCCGCCGCGGCGTCGCGCAGCGCCTTGACGGCGACCTGACCCTGCGCCACTTCGCCGTCGCCGAAGACGAGCGCGTAGCGTGCCCCGCTCGCGTCGGCGCGCTTGAACTGAGATTTCATGCTGCCCCAGCCCGCGGCCGACGCGCCGTGCATCACGACCGACACGCCGGCCGCGCGCAGCGCCTCGATGGCGAGCAGCGCGGGCGCGAGCACGGCCGCCGACGGCACGACGGCATAGGCGTCGGGCACGCGCGCCGCCGGCAGGCGGCCCGTCTCGCCGAGCAGCAGCAGCAGCCGCTCCATGCCGAGCGCGAAGCCGACCGCCGGTGCCGGCTTGCCGCCGATGCGCTCCATCAGGAAGTCGTAGCGCCCGCCGCCGCACACCGTGGCCTGCGCGCCCAGACGGGGCGTCGTCCACTCGAAGACGGTGAGGTTGTAGTAGTCGAGGCCGCGCACCAGGCGAGGGTTGATGCGGTAGGCGAGCCCCGCCGCGTCGAGCACGCGGCGCACGGCGTCGAGGTGCGCCATCGACTCGGCGCCCAGGTGGTCGATCAGGCGCGGCGCGCTTTCGATCAGCGGTTGCATCGGCTTGTGCTTGCTGTCGAGCAGGCGCAGCGGATTGCGGTGCAGGCGGCTGCGCGAGTTGTCGTCGAGCAGCTCGAGCTGCTGCTCGAAGTGCGCGACCAGCGCCTCGCGGTGCGCATGGCGCTCGGCCGGATGGCCGAGGCTGTTGAGCTCGAGCTCGATGTCCTGCCCTTCGACCAGCCCCAACTCGCGCCACAGTGCGCGGCACATCAGAATCTGTTCGACGTCGACGTCGGGGCCGGCATAGCCGAGCGCCTCGACGCCGAACTGGTGGAACTGCCGGTAGCGCCCCTTCTGCGGCCGCTCGTGGCGGAACATCGGGCCGATGTAGAACAGCCGCTTGCCGCCGTCGTAGAGCAGGTTGTGCTCGGCCGCGGCGCGCACGACGCCGGCCGTGTTCTCGGGGCGCAGCGTCAGCGGGTCGCCGTTCATGGTGTCGACGAAGGAGTACATCTCCTTCTCGACGACGTCGGTGGCGTCGCCCAGACCGCGCTCGAACAGCGGCGTCGGCTCGACGATCGGAGTGCGCGCGTCGGCATAGCCGTAGCGCCGCATCAGCGCGCGCAGCGTCGCCTCGAGCCACTCCCAGTGCGCCGACTCGGGCGGCAGGATGTCGTTCATGCCCTTGACGGCTTGCAGGGGCGCGGCTTTCGTCGGATCGGCGGCCATCGTTGATTCGTGTTCGGGTTCGGGTCGGCAGCCGCCTCGCGCGGCGCTGCCTCGGCACGGGCGCGGGCGGCGCGTCAATGCGCGGTGGTCGCCGCGCCGAAGCGCTTCTCGATGTAGTCCTCGACCAGGGTCTGGAACTCGCGCGCGATGCCTTCGCCGCGCAGCGTGACGGCTTTCTGCCCGTCGATGAACACGGGCGCGGCCGGCGCCTCGCCGGTGCCCGGCAGGCTGATGCCGATGTCGGCATGCTTGCTCTCGCCGGGGCCGTTGACGATGCAGCCCATCACGGCGACGCGCAGTTCCGCGACGCCCGGATAGCGCGCGCGCCACACGGGCATCTGCGTGCGCAGGAAGTCGTCGATCTGCTTGGCGAGCTCCTGGAACGTCGTGCTCGTCGTGCGGCCGCAGCCCGGGCAGGCGGTGACACTGGGATTGAAAGCGCGCAGCCCGAGCGCCTGCAGAATCTCCGACGCGACGACGACCTCCTGCGTGCGCGGCTCGCCCGGCTGCGGCGTCAGCGAGACGCGGATCGTGTCGCCGATGCCTTCCTGCAGCAGCACGCCGAGCGCCACGCTCGACGCCACCGTGCCCTTGGTGCCCATGCCGGCCTCCGTCAGGCCGAGGTGCAGCGCATAGTCGCAGCGCTGCGCGAGCGCGCGATAGACGCTGATCAGGTCCTGCACGCCCGAGACCTTGCAGGACAGGATGATCTGGTCGCCGACGAGGCCGATCTCTTCGGCGCGGCGCGCCGACTCGACGGCCGACGCGATCAGCGCGCGGTACATGATCTGCTGCGCGTCGAACGGCTCGGCGAGCTTCGCGTTGTCGTCCATCATCTGCGCCAGCAGCTCCTGGTCGAGGCTGCCCCAGTTGACGCCGATGCGCACCGCCTTGCCGAGCTTCGCCGCGATCTCGACCATCTGCGCGAACTGGCGGTCGCGCTTGTCGCCCTTGCCGACGTTGCCCGGATTGATGCGGTACTTGCTCAGCGCTTCGGCACAGGCCGGATGGTCGGCGAGCAGCCGGTGGCCGTTGTAGTGGAAGTCGCCGACCAGCGGCACGTCGATGCCCATGCGGTCGAGCTGTTCGCGGATGTGCGGCACGGCCTGCGCCGCCTCGGGCGTGTTGACCGTGATGCGCACCAGCTCCGAGCCGGCCAGCGCCAGCTCCTTGACCTGGATCGCCGTGCCGATGGCGTCGACGGTGTCGGTGTTCGTCATCGACTGCACACGCACCGGCGCGTCGCCGCCGATCGTGACGACGCGCGAGCCCCAGCGCACCTGCGCCTGGCGCGAGCGGCGCGGCGCGGGGCGGGCCGGCACGATGGTGGCGTCGAGGGCGGTGTCCGTCATCGCAGTCGTCTATTTCAGCTCGAGGCGCACGACGTTGTCGCGCCCCGCGGCCGGCAGCACCACCGGCTTGCCGCGATACGTGATCTGCGTCGCCGTCGCGTTGCCGATCGTCACGCGCAGCGGCGCGGTGCCGTCGAGGCCGACGCTCTCGCCCGGCGCCACCAGTCGCGAGATCAGCGTCTGGCCTTTGGCGTCGATCACCTCGACCCATGAGCCGGCGCTCGTGCGCAGCACCAGCGCGCCGGCGACGGTGCCGGTGGCCGGCGCGGCGGCAGCGGCGCCTGCCGTGCCGGGCGCCGACGCGGCCTCCTGCAGCGGCGGCACGGTGATCGCCTCGACGACGACGCCCGACGCCGGCGTCGCCTCGGGCGACGCCGCAGCGGGCACGGCGTCGTCGTCGCCGGTGCGCGCGCCCCACAGAGAGGTCGGCAACAGGTTGCCGGGGATCAGCCAGACGACGGCGGCGGCCACCACGAGGGCGAGCGGGCCCCATACGGCCGGTTTGCGCAGCCACTCGCCGACCGGCATGTCGCTGCGCGCTGCCGGCTCGCGAAACGGCGTGTTCGGATGGGAGGCGACGCGATCGAGCCCGTGCGCGCCGGCCTGCGGCAGCCGCGCGAGCACCGGCTCGGCGTCGATCTTCAACGCGCGGCACACGGCCTTCGCCAGCGCGCGCGCGAATGTCGCGTCGAGCAGCTCCTCGTAGCGGTCGGCCTCGAGCGCCTCGAGCTTGCGCGGCGTCACCTTGATCGACGCCGCCAGCGCCACGATGTGCAGGCCCTGCGCCTGCCGCGCCTGGCGCAGGATCGTGCCGGCGGTCGGCGAGGGATCGGGCGCAGCGGGCGGCGGCGTGTCGCGGCGTCCTTCGTCAGTCATCGAACTGATTGCGCTCGAAGGCGGCAGCCTCGCGCGACTGGGGGAAGCGGTTGCGCAACTGGCGGCCGATCTCGGCCGCGCCCTGCGGATTGCCGG
Source organism: Burkholderiaceae bacterium (assembly GCA_048500255.1). Classification (GTDB taxonomy): domain Bacteria; phylum Pseudomonadota; class Gammaproteobacteria; order Burkholderiales; family Burkholderiaceae_C; genus JAMHWF01. The sequence goes on from JASNYH010000001.1 coordinate 425,969, forward strand.
CGCGCTGCTCGATGCGCGCCGCCAGCCACAGCGTCTGCGCGTTCGACACGTCGGGCGTATTGTTGACGCGGCGGATGTAGAAGCGCGCGCGCTCGTAGTCGCCGCGCCGGTACAACACGTCGGCCAGGTTCAGCGCCGCGGCGAGGTTGGCCGGCTCGAGCTCGAAGGCATGCTGCAGCGCCGCCTCGGCCTGCTCGAGGCGCCCTTCCTGCATCAGGCAAACGCCCTGCGCGAGCTGCGTGCGCGCGGCGCCGCGATAGCGCGGCTGCTCGAGCGCCTGCGCGAAGTACGACTTGGCCTCGGCCCAGCGCCGCTGCTGGCACTGGAACCAGCCGTAGTTGTGCAGGGCATCGGCATTGCGCGGCGCGATCTGCAGCGCGCGGCGGAAGCTGTCATCGGCGAGCGACGGCTCGCCCAGCGCCGTGTAGACGAGGCCGCGCAGGTTGTAGGCGTCGGCGAGGTCGGGGCTGGCCGCCAGCGCCTGCTTCACCTCGTCGAGCGCCGTCGTGTACTGGCCCTGCGTGTAGTAGGCCGCCGCCAGCTCGAGTCGCACGCGCGCGCGGCGCGTCGTATCGGTCTCGTCGGACGCCGTCTGGAGGTCGCGCCCACCGCCGGCCGGCGTGCCGGCGCAGCCGCCGAGCAAGGCCGCCGCCAGCGCCAGCGCCGACGCGAACGCCATCCCACCGCCACGCCTGCTCGCACTCATGCACGGGTCTCCCGGGGGTCGACGCGCATCGGCACGACGCGCACCCGGCGCTCGTGCGCGCGCGTGCGATCCTGCACCGCGCCGGCGAGCTGGCCGCACGCCGCATCGATGTCGTCGCCGCGCGTCTTGCGCACGGTCGTCACGTAGCCCGCGTCCTGCAGCACCTTGGCGAAGGCCAGCACGCGCTCGCGCGGTGAGCGCTTCAGGCCCGAGGCCGGGAACGGGTTGAACGGAATCAGGTTGAACTTGCAGGGCACGCCCGCACGCCGCACGCGCTCGACCAGCGCCTGCGCCTGCGCGGGGCCGTCGTTGACGCCGTCGAGCATGCAGTACTCGAACGTGACGAAGTCGCGCGGTGCCGCGTCGAGATAGCGCGCGCAGGCGGCGAGCAGTTCGTCGAGCGGGTACTTGCGGTTGATCGGCACGAGCTCGTCGCGCAGCACGTCGTCGGGAGCGTGCAGCGACACGGCCAGCGCCACCGGGCAGTCCTCGCGCAGGCGGTCGATCATCGGCACGACGCCCGACGTCGACACCGTGACGCGGCGCCGTGACAGGCCGTAGCCGTGGTCGTCGAGCATCGTGCGCAGCGCGGGCACGAGGGCCGCGTAATTCTGCAGCGGCTCGCCCATGCCCATCATGACGACGTTCGTGATCGCGCGCTCGCCGTCGGAGAGCTGCAGGCGGCGACGCAGCGTGTGCTCGGCGTGCCAGAGCTGCGCGACGATCTCGCCCGTCGTCAGGTTGCGGCTGAAGCCCTGGTGCCCGGTCGAGCAGAAGCGGCAGCCGACGGCGCAGCCGGCCTGCGACGACACGCACAGCGTGCCGCGATCGTCCTCGGGGATGAACACCGTCTCGACAGCGTTGCCTCCCCCCACGTCGAACAGCCACTTGACGGTGCCGTCGGCGGATTCCTGCTGCGACAGCACCGGCAGCGCGCGCACCTCGGCGGCGCCGGCGAGCTTGTCGCGCAGCGACTTCGCGAGGTCCGTCATCTGCGCGAAGTCGGCCACGCCGCGCTGGTGGATCCAGCGGAACAGCTGCGTCGCGCGAAACCGCCGCTCGCCGCGCTCGGCGCACCAGGCGGCGAGCCCGTCGAGGTCGAACTCGAGGAGGTTCGCGAGACGCGTCACGGGCGTGCGCCGCGTCAGCGGCTGTAGACGTTCATGCCCGGGAAGAAGAACGCCACCTCGACGGCCGCCGTCTCGGGGGCATCCGAGCCGTGCACGGCGTTGGCGTCGATGCTGGCGGCGAAGTCGGCGCGGATCGTTCCCTTCTCGGCCTTCTTCGGATCGGTGGCGCCCATCAGCTCGCGGTTCTTCGCGATCGCGCCCTCTCCTTCGAGGACCTGGATCATCACCGGGCCCGAAATCATGAAGTCGACCAGATCCTTGAAGAACGGGCGCGCCTTGTGCACGGCATAGAAGGCCTCGGCCTCGCCGCGCGAGAGATGAGCCATCTTGGCCGCGACGATCTTGAGCCCTGCGCCTTCGAATCGGGCATAGATCTGGCCGATCACGTTCTTCGCGACGGCGTCCGGTTTGATGATCGACAGCGTGCGTTCGACCGCCATGGAAAACTCTCCTGAATCAATGACTTGGCAAAAAGACTTGAAATTGTAATGCGCGTCGCCGCAGCAACTCGCCGGCAATGCCTTGCCGGCTCACGCGTTCAGCGTCCGCGCCGACCGCCGCCGCCGCCGAAGCCTCTACCGCCTCCACCGCCTCCACCGCCTCCACCGCCGCGCCCGCCGCGGCTGCCCTTGCGATGGAATGCGTCGGCGCCGATGTAGCCGACCGAGGTCTGCAGCGGATCGGGCTGGCGCGGCTCGCCCTTCTTGCGCGACTGGCCACCACCACCGCCGCCACTGGCCGGCCGGTTCGGGTTGCCGAAGCCGCTGCCGATGCCGCGCCGGCCGCCGCCTTGCACGAAACGGCGATCGAACGTCTGCTCGAGCGGATTCGGAATCGGACCGATGGGGTCGTGATCGTGGTCGTCGTCGACCTCGCGATCGCGCGGAACGGACTGCGGTTGCTGTTTCTGCTGCTGCGGCCGCGCATCGGGGCCGCGGCCGCCGCGGTTGTTGTTGCCGTGCCCGCCGCTCTGCTGCTGCGCGCCGCCGCCGCCGCTGGCGAGGCGACGGATCGCTCGCACGTCGTGCTCGTCGAGATCGACCCAGGCGCCGCGGCGCAGGCCGCGCGGCAGCACGACGTTGCCGTAGCGGATGCGGATCAGCCGGCTCACCGTCAGGCCGACGGCCTCGAACATGCGCCGCACCTCGCGGTTGCGGCCTTCCGTGATGACGACGCGGTACCAGTGGTTGGCGCCGTCGCCGCCGCCATCGGTGATCGACTTGAAGCTGGCCTCCTGGCCGTCGAGGTCGACGCCCTCGAGCAGCTCTTCGCGCTGCTCGTCGACCAGCGTGCCGAGTACGCGCACCGCGTACTCGCGCTCGACACCGAAGCGCGGATGCATCAGCTGGTTGGCGAGCTCGCCCGAGTTGGTGAACAGCAGCAGCCCCTCGGTGTTGATGTCGAGGCGGCCGACCGACTGCCACTTGCCCTGCGCGAGGCGCGGCAGGCCGCGGAACACCGTCGGGCGCTGCTGCGGATCGTCCATCGTCACGACTTCGCCGACCGGCTTGTGATAGGCAAGGATGCGCGGCGGCGGCGGCGCGATGCGGAACTTGATCGGCTTGCCGTCGACCGCGACGCGGTCGCCGAACGAGATGCGCTGGCCGGTGTGCGCCGACTCGCCGTTGACCGTGATGCGGCCGCCGGCGATCAGCTCCTCCATGTCGCGGCGCGAGCCGATGCCGGCCTGCGCCAGCACCTTGTGCAGCTTGGGCGCGTCGGGCTCGGGCGGCAGCACGCGCTTGGGCGTGGCTGAATCCTCGTCGGCCGGCTCGGCGGCGGGGTCGTCGGCCGCGGCGGTCTTTGCGGGCACGTCGCCGGCCGCATCGAAGCCGCCCGACAGCACGTCGGCGAACACCTCGCCGGCGTCGACCGGCGCGCGCGGCCGCGCAGCCTCGGCGTCGCGCGGTGCGCCGTCTTCGCGCTGGCCACGGCGGCGATCGCGCCGCCCGCGACGCCGGCCGCGCTCGCGCGGCGCGTCGCCGGAGGCGTCGCCGAATACCGCTTCGCCGCCGGGCTCGCCACCCTCGCCGGCCGCGCCAGCGGCTTCCTCGCGCGCGCCGGCGTGGCCTCCCGACTCCGGCGCAGCCGTTGCGGGCGAAGCCGCCGCGGCGTGAAGCGCGGGCGCCTCCTGCGGCGCCGAGGCTTCGCCGGCCGGTGAATCGGCCGATGCCGCATCGGCCGGGGCGGCGCGACGACGGCGCGGGCGCACCGGTGCGGCCGCCTCGGCACCTGCAGCCTCGACTTCGGCCGGCGCCTGCTCCTCCGTCGCGCGCGGTGTGCGGCGCTTGCGCGCAGGCGCGGCGGCTTCGGCGCGCTCGTCGGAGGGCGGAGTCGGGTCGGCAGGTTTGACGTCGTCGTTCATGTCGTGCGTTCCATCGGTGCCGGGTCGTCCATCGCGGTGTCGGCGGGAGGGGTTGCCGTGTCGTCGGCCGCAGGCGCGGCGCCCGGCTCGGTGTCTGCCGGTGCGATATGCGGATCGGCGGCGAGCGCTTCGACGACGGGCGCCGCGCTCGCGCTGTCGTCGCTCGGAGCCGCCGGCGGCAGTTCGTCACCGAGGCCAAGGCTGGCCTGCGCGTCGGCCGCGTCGTCGATCAGCGACGGCTGCTCGGGCGGCAGGCCCGACGGCAGCGTTTCGCCGAGGCGCGCGCCGTCGAGCGCCGGCAGGTCGGCCAGACTCGCGAGGCCGAGGTCGTCGAGGAACTGGCGCGTCGTCGCAAACAGCGTCGGCCGCCCCGGCGCCTCGCGGTAGCCGATGCTGTCGATCCAGCCGCGGTCCTCGAGCTGCTTGAGGATCGGCGTGCCGACGGCGACGCCGCGGATGTCCTCGATGTCGCCGCGCGTCACGGGCTGGCGGTAGGCGATGATGGCCAGCGTCTCGAGCACGGCGCGCGAATACTTGGGCGGCTTCTCGGGGTTGAGCCGGTCGAGGTGCTCGCGCATCGCGGCCCGGCTCTGGAACCGCCAACCGCCCGCCAGCTCGATCAGCTCGAGGCCGCGCTCCTGCCAGTCGGCGGCGAGTTCGCCGAGCAGCGCGCGCAGCGCGTCGGCGTCGTACTCCTCGGCGAACAGCACGCGCAGCTCGCGCAGCGACAGCGGCTGCTGCGCGCAGAGGAGCGCCGTCTCGAGGACGCGCTTGGCATCCAGGGTGTCCATGAACTCTCGGTTCGTCGTTCGCCGTGCGGACACGGCGGTGTTGTGTGCGGCAGAAACGTTCGTCGCCTCGCGCTGGCGCAGACCACACGCCCGCACCATGGCGCTCAGGGAGGTCGCCCGGCGCCGCGCTCCCCGCGCGGGCCGCCGTCACGCGGCCTGGAGGGCGCGGCCCGCCACTCGGCTCGGGCTGCTCGGCGCTCGCGGGTCACCCGGCGACGCGCACACGGCTCAGGATCGCGTGCGGTGCATTGTAGCGTCAGCGTCGCGCCATCAGCTGCGCCCACGCCGCCGCCATGTCGGACGGCAGCGCCGACTCGAAGGCGAGCGGCGCGCCGCCGATCGGATGGCGCAGCGCGAGGCGCGCCGCGTGCAGCGCCTGGCGCGTCATGCCGAGCGCCGGCGCGCCGCCGTACAGCGCGTCGGCCACCAGCGGATGACCGCGCGACGCCAGGTGCACGCGGATCTGGTGAGTGCGCCCGGTGTGCAGTGTGCAGCGCAGCGCGCACAGGCCGCCGGCCGCCGCCAGCTGCTCGACGTCGGTGCGCGCCGGCTTGCCGCCGGCAACGACGGCCATGCGCACGCGCGAGCGCGGATCACGGCCGACCGGCGCGTCGATGCGCAGCGGCGACACGGCCAGCGCGCCGTGCGCCAGCGCGAGGTAGCTGCGCTGCACCTCGCGCGCGGCGATGGCGCGTACCAGTGCCGTCACGGCCTCGAGCGTCTTGCCGACGACCATCAGCCCCGACGTGTCCTTGTCGAGCCGGTGCACGATGCCCGCGCGCGGCAGCACCGCCGCGCCGGCGTGGTGGGCGAGCAGGCCGTTGAGCAGCGTGCCCGACCAGTTGCCGGCCGCCGGGTGGACGACGAGGCCTGCGGGCTTGTCGACGACGAGCACATGCTCGTCTTCGTGGACGATGGCCAGCGCCATCGGCTCGGCGCGGAACGCTCGGCTCTCGGCCGTCGGCATCAGCTCGACGTCGATGCGCTGGCCGGCGCGCAGGCGGCGCGCCGGCGTCGTCTGCAGCGCGCCGTCGACGCGCACGTGGCCGCGCGCGATCAGCGACTGCAGGTGGCTGCGCGAGAACTCGCCGGCGAGCACGACCAGCAGCTTGTCGAGGCGCTCGCCGTGGCCGTCGGCGTCGACGAGCGTGGTGCGACGCTCGACGTCGGCATCGGCCAGCGCATCGACGGCATCGTCGACGTCGGCGGCGACACCGTCCGGCGCAGCGCTGTCGTGCATCGGGCGCTACCTATAATCCCCGATCGATTGCGCCCCCGGGCCGGCGGTCCGGCTTCCTCCGATGAGCGTCCTGCACTCCCTGCCCTTCCTCGGCCGCGCGACGCGGCTCGCGACGGCACTGCCGCTGGCGGCGCTGCTGCTCGCGGCCTGCGCATCGAAGTCGGTGGACAACACGGCGAACATGTCGGTCGAGAAGATCTACCAGGAGGCCAAGGAGGAGTCGACGAGCGGCAACTGGGAACGGGCCGCGAAACTGTACGAGAAACTCGAGGGCCGCGCCGCCGGCACGATGCTCGCGCAGCAGGCGCAGCTCGATCTCGCCTACGTGCACTGGCGCGCCAACGAGCGCGCGCAGGCGCTGGCGACGCTCGATCGCTTTCTCAAGCTGCACCCGACGAGCCCGGCGGCCGACTATGCGCTCTACCTCAAGGGCCTGGTCAACTTCAACGACAACCTCGGCCTGTTCGGCAGCTTCACCAATCAGGACCTGTCGGAGCGCGACCAGCAGGCCGCGCGCGACGCCTACCAGGCGTTCCGCCAGCTCGTCGATCGCTTCCCCGATTCGACGTATGCGCCCGACTCGCAGCTGCGCATGAACTACATCGTCAACTCGCTGGCCAACTACGAGGTGCACGTGGCGCGCTACTACTACCGCCGCGGCGCCTGGGTCGCCGCGGCGAACCGAGCGCAGAAGGCGGTGCAGGAGTTCCAGCAGTCGCCGGCGACGGAGGAGGCGCTGTTCATCCTGGCGCGCAGCTACGACCGGCTCGGGCTCGAGCAACTGCGCGACGACGCCGAGCGCGTGCTGCGGCTGAACTATCCCGACAGCGCCTACCTGGCAGGCGGCGTGCAGGCGCGCGACAAGCCCTGGTGGCAGCTCTGGTGAGCGCCGGTGCGGCCGCGCACCGGGCGCGCGCCGTCGGCGGCGTCGCTCACGAGGCGCGCACGAGCGTCAGTTCGTGCAGCCAGGCCAGCGCGGCGTCTTCGTCGTCGAGCGCCGGCATCGGCGGCAGCGCAGCGCGCAGGCGCCGGCCGTAGCCCATCGCCGCCATGCGCGGATCGCACACGACGAGCAGGCCGCGGTCGCTCTCGGTGCGGATCAGCCGGCCGGCGCCCTGCTTCAGCGACACGGCGGCCTCGGCGACGAAGTAGTCGTTGAAGGCGCTGCGGCCTTCGGCCTCGAGGCGGCGCGAGCGCGCCTCGACGAGCGGATCGTTGGGCGGCGGGAACGGCAGCTTGTCGATCAGCACGCACTGCAGCGCGTCGCCGGGAACGTCGACGCCCTCCCAGAAGCTCTGCGAGCCCACCAGCACGGCGCGCGGGTCGGCGAGGAACTGCTGCATCAGCGCGCGCTTCGACGCCGTGCCCTGCACGAGCACAGCGAGCTCGTCGCCGCCGGCGGCGAAGTCGTCACGCAGCGCGCCGCCGATCGTCTGCAGCGCACGCAGCGTCGTCGTCAGCACGAAGGTGCGCCCGCCGAGGGCGCGCGCACAGCGCGCCGCCAGCCGCGCCACCGCGTCGGCATGGCCGGCTTCGGCCGGCTTCGGAAAGCGCCTCGGTACGTACAGCCGCGCATGCGCCGCATAGTCGAACGGGCTGCCGACGCGCAGCGTCGTCGCGTCGTCGAGACCGGCCGGCTCGGTGAACCAGCGCAGGCGTTCGTCGTCGCCGAGCGTCGCCGACGTGAACACCCAGGCCTTGCCGCCGCCGGCCATCTGCTGGCGCAGCGCGTCGCGGATGTCGAGCGGCGATTCGACCAGCCGCGCCTGCTGCGGCGAGAGGTCGATCCAGCGCACGCGCCCGGGCGGCGCCGCCTCGGCGAAGCGCCGCGCCAGTTCGCCCAGCCGCGCCGCGCGCTCTGCGAGCTTGACGAAATCGGGCGCCAGCTCGCTGACGGTGTCGAGCCCCGCGACGGCGCGCGCGCAGGCATCGGCGACGCCGGTCAGCGCGTCGCCGAACGCGGCGTCGCCGGCGCGCTCGTCCCAGCGCAGGCGCAGCGTGCCGCGCAGCTCGCGCCGCGCGCCGGCGGCGGCAAGCCGCAATTCGCGCGCCGCGAGCTCGACGCGTGCCGCGAGCTCCTGCCACGGCAGCAACCCGCGCGCGAGCTGCAGCCCGGCGGCCAGCACGTCGCGCGCGAAGTCGATCAGCTGCGCCGAGCCGAGCGCATGGCCGAGGAACTGCACGCCGGCCTCGGCGAGCTGGTGAGCCTCGTCGAACACGGCCAGCTCGACGCTGGGCAGCAGCTCGGCGACGCCGCTGTCGCGCAGCGCCATATCGGCGAAGAACAGGTGGTGGTTGACGACGACGAGGTCGGCCGCCATCGCGTCGCGGCGCGCGCGCATCACGTGGCAGTCGCGGTAGTCGGGGCAGTCGCTGCCGAGGCAGTTCTCGCGCGTCGACGTGACGAGCGGGATCACGGCCGAGCGCTCGTCGAGCCCTTCGAGCTCGGCCAGGTCGCCCGATACCGTCGACAGCGACCACTGCTCGATCTTCGCCAGCGTGCGCAGCGCGCCGCGGTCGGGCAGCTGCGCCGACTGGCGTGCCTGCGTCAGCCGGTGGCGGCACAGATAGCTGGCGCGCCCCTTGAGCAGCGCCACGGCGACGGGCACCTGCAGCGCGTCGCGCAGGCGCGGCAGGTCGCGCAGATAGAGCTGGTCCTGCAGCGTCTTGGTGGCCGTGCTGACGAGCACGCGCGCGCCCGACAGCAGCGCCGGCACGAGGTAGGCGAAGGTCTTACCGATGCCCGTGCCTGCCTCGGCGACGAGCGCATCGCGCGCCTCGATGGCGCGCGCCACCGCCAGCGCCAGCGCGAGCTGCGACGCGCGCTCGACGTAGCGCTCGTCGGCGCGCGCCAGCTCGCCGTCGGCAGCGAATGCGGCGCGCACGCGCCGCTCGAGCAGGCTGTCGGCGATCGCGATCTCGGCGGCGGGCGCGCCCGTCATGCGGGCTCGGGCGGCTCGATCTGCAGCTCGAGCGAGACGATCTGGTCGCGCAGCAGCAGGCGGCGCTTCTTCATGCGCCGCAGCGCCAGTTCGTCGGCCGGTCGCTCGCGCGACGCCTGGTCGATCAGGTTGTCGAGATCGGCATGCTCGATGCGCAGTTCGATCAGACGGCGCTGCGGCGAGTGCAGGTTTTCTTCCATCGGGCGCGGCGGCGCGGACTCGCCCTTCTGCATAGATGCCGCGCGACGGCGCGCGGAGCAGCGACTAATGCACGCACAAAATCGCAGGACGGTCCTGCCGCGACGATTATAGTTTTCGACCATGCCCCCTCCCACCTCCGGCTACCGCCTGACTGCCGCCACCGGCCTGCACCGCGGCGACCGCGCCTACCAGCAGGACCAGGTGCAGATCCTCGCTCATCGCAGCGTGCCGGGCTGCGCCCTCGGCGTGCTCGCCGACGGCATGGGCGGCAAGAGCGGCGGCCGCAAGGCGGCCGACCAGGTCATCCTGACGGCGCGCCAGCTCTTCGAGCGCCATGCGCCGAGCCAGGACAGAGCCGAAGACACGCTCAAGCAGATCGTGCTCGAGGCGCACCTGATGATCAAGCTGACGGCGATCACCGCCGAGGAGGAGCCGCACAGCACGGTCGCCGCGTTCCTCATCGGCCCGACGCGCGAGTGCGACGTCATCCATGCCGGCGACTCGCGCGTCTATCACTTCCGCGGCGCGCAGATGGTGTCGCGCACCATCGACCACTCCTACGTGCAGCGCCTGATCGACGAAGGCCAGATCACGGAGGACGAGGCCAACACGCACGCGCAGTCCAACCTGCTGACGGGCTGCCTGGGCACGCAGCAGGATCCGCCGCTCACGCTGATGCACATCGATCGCCTCGAGCCCGGCGACACGATGCTCGCGTGCAGCGACGGCCTGTGGCACTACTTCACCCCGAAGGAGCTCGGCGCCATCGTCCATGCGCTGCCGCCGCGCGACGCCAGCGAGATGCTGGTCACGAAGGCGCGCCAGCGCGCCCGCGGCGGCGGCGACAACCTGTCGCTCGCGCTGGTGCGCGTCGAATCACTGGCCTGACGCGTCGGGCGTCGGCGTCGGCAGCGGCGCCGCCGGCTTGCTGCGCTTCGCGCGCTCGACGTTGCGCCGCTCGACCTCGGCGCGGTGCGCTGCAGCGGCGCGCTGCTTGGCCTCGAACTCGGCTCGCCGCGCCGCCTCGCGTGCCGCGTCGGGGGCCGGGCGCGCGCGCGGCGTCTTCGGAGCACGCGGCGTGGCCGACGGGCGCGACGCCGCGGCATCGCGCTCGCGCACGACGACGGCGGCGCTCGCCGCCGGCGGCGCTGCCGCCGCCTTCTCCTGCTTGCCGCGGATGCGCTCGAGCCGCGCCGCCGCGCGCTCGCGGCGCTCGGTGTCGTCGATCAGCAGCTCCTCGTGGCGCAGTCGCTCGAGCACGTCGCTGCGCTCGGAGCGCGCAGCATCGAGGCAGCGGTTGACGACGAACTGCGTGCGGCACTCGCGCGCGCGCTCCTGATAGCGGCGCTGCGCCTCGGCGCGCTCGGCGCGGATGCGCGAGCGTTCGGCGGCCACGTCGATCGCCGCCTGCGCGGCAGACACCGCCAGCGCGGCAGCCAGACAGGCCGCGGCGGTGCGGATCGTCATGTCAAGCCGGTGTCGACGTCGCGGCGCGCCTGCGCGAGGAACTCGGCCGACTGCATCTCGACCAGCCGCGACACGGTACGCGCGAACTCGTGCGCCAGCGGCCCCTCGACGTAGAGCTGCTCGGGCGGCACCTCGGCCGACACGATGAACTTCACGCGACGATCGTACAGGACGTCGACGAGCAAGGTGAAGCGGCGCGCCTCCGACGCGAGGCGCGGCGTCATCTGCGGCACGTTCGACAGCAGCAGCGTGTGGAACTGCGACGCCAGCTCGATGTAGTCGCTCTGCGAGCGCGGTCCGCCGCACAGCTCGCGGAAGTCGAACCACACCGCGCCGCCGGCGCGCCGCCGCGCGCGCAGCTGGCGATGCTCGATGTGCAGCACCGGGTCGTCCTCGCGCATCTCGGCCAAGCGCCCGAAGGCCTCGTTCATCGCCGCATCGGCGTCGGCGCCGAGCGGCGCGTGATAGAGCTGCACCTGCTCGAGCGCGCGCTGCCGGTAGTCGACGCCGTTGTCGACGTTGACGATGTTCAGGTGCTCCTTGAGCAGCGCGATCGCCGGCAGGATGCGCTCGCGATGCAGCCCGTTCGGATACAGCTCCTCGGGGTGGAAGTTCGACGTCGTCACGATGCCGACGCGGTGCGCGAACAGCGCCTGCAGCAGCCGATGCAGGATCATCGCGTCGGTGACGTCGGAGACGTGGAACTCGTCGAGGCAGATCAACCGGTGGCGCCGAGCGATGCGCCGCCCCAGCTCGACCAGCGGGTCGACCGTTCCCTTGAGCTCCTGCAGCTCGCGGTGCACCTCGCGCATGAACTCGTGGAAGTGCAGCCGCGTCTTGCGCAGCAGCGGCACCTCGTTGAAGAAGCAGTCCATCAGGAAGCTCTTGCCGCGCCCGACGCCGCCGTACATGTAGACGCCGCGCGGGATCGGCGAGCGCACCAGCAGCTTGGTGATCGTGTTGCTGCGGCGCGCCTTGTAGGCCACCCATTCGTCACGGCAACGCTCGAGCGCGCGCACCGCGCGCCGCTGCGCCGGATCGCTCTGGTAGCCCCGCTCGGCGAGGAGTGCCTCGTAGGCGGCGGTGACGCTCAAGATCCGCCCGGCTGCCTTCAGAAGTTGAGCGTGCGCTTGTCGACGGCGAGCGCCGCCTCCTTCGTGGCCTCGCTCAGGCTCGGGTGGGCATGGCAGATGCGCGCGATGTCCTCGGCGCTCGCCTTGAACTCCATCGCGACGACGGCCTCGGCGATCAGCTCGCCGGCCATCGGCCCGACGATGTGCACGCCGAGGATCTCGTCCGTCGCCGCATCGGCAAGGAACTTGACCAAGCCGGCAGTGTCGCCGAGCGCGCGCGCGCGGCCGTTGGCGGCGAACGGGAAGCTGCCCGCCTTGTAGGCCCGGCCCGACGCCTTGAGCTGCTGCTCGGTGCGGCCGACCCAGGCGATCTCGGGCGACGTGTAGATGACCCACGGGATCGTCGCGAACTCGACGTGCGGATGCTGGCCGGCGATGCGCTCGGCGACGGCGACGCCCTCCTCCTCGGCCTTGTGCGCGAGCATCGGCCCGCGCACGACGTCGCCGACCGCCCAAACGCCCGGCAGGTTGGTGCGGCAGGCCTCGTCGACGACGATCGCGCCGCGCTCGTCGAGCTGCAGGCCGACGGCTTCGGCGTTCAGGCCGGCCGTGTTGGGCACGCGGCCGATCGAGACGATCAGCTTGTCGAACTGCGCCGTCTTCGCCTCGCCGCCCGCCGCGGCATACGCCAGCGAGACGCCCTTCTTCGACACCTTGACCTCGGAGATGGCGACGCCCAGCTCGAACTTCAGGCCCTGCTTGGTCAGCGCCTTGTGCGCCTCCTTGGCGATCTGCTCGTCGGCCGCGCCGAGGAAGGCGGGCAGCGCTTCGAGCACCGTCACGTCGGCGCCGAGGCGGCGCCACACCGAGCCGAGCTCGAGGCCGACGACGCCAGCGCCGATCACGCCCAGGCGCTTGGGCACGGCCGGGATGCGCAGCGCGCCGTCGTTCGACAGGATCGTCTCCTCGTCGAACGGCGCGCCCTGCAGGGCGCGCGCGTTCGAGCCGGTGGCAACGATGACGTGGCGCGCGACCAGCGTCTCGTTCGTCGCGCCGGCGACGGCGATCTCCCAGCCGCCTTCGCGCGCCTTGGCGAAGGAGCCGCGGCCGTGGAAGAAGGTGACCTTGTTCTTCTTGAACAGGTAGAGGATGCCGTCGTTGCTCTGCTTGACGATCGTGTCCTTGCGGCCGATCAGCTTGGCCAGGTCGAGCCCCAGCCCCTGCACCGTGATGCCGTGCGCCGCGAAGTGCTTGCCTGCGTGCTCGTAATGCTCCGACGACTGCAGCAGCGCCTTCGACGGGATGCAGCCGATGTTGGTGCAGGTGCCGCCGGGCGCCGGGCCTCCGGCGGCGTTCTTCCATTCGTCGATGCACGCCGTGGCGTAGCCGAGCTGCGCGGCGCGGATCGCCGCGATGTAGCCGCCCGGGCCGGCACCGATGACGACGACGTCGTAAACCTTCTCGCTCATGGCCGCCCCTTCAGATGTCGAACAGCAGGCGGGCCGGATCCTCCAGCGCCTCCTTCATCGCGACCAGGCCGAGCACGGCCTCGCGGCCGTCGATGATGCGGTGGTCGTAGCTCATCGCAAGATAGTTGATCGGGCGCACGACGACCTGGCCGTTCTCGACGACGGCACGGTCCTTGGTGGCATGGATGCCGAGAATGGCGCTTTGCGGCGGATTGATGATCGGGGTCGAGAGCATCGAGCCGAACACGCCGCCGTTGCTGATCGAGAACGTGCCGCCGGTCAGCTCCTCGATCGACAGCTTGCCGTCCTTGGCCTTCTGGCCGAACTCGGCGATCTTCTTCTCGATGTCGGCGAAGCTCGCCTGATCGGCATTGCGCAGGATCGGCACGACGAGACCGCGCGGCGAGCCGACGGCGATGCCGATGTCGAAGTACCCGTGGTAGACGATGTCGTTGCCGTCGACGCTGGCGTTGAGCACCGGGTACTTCTTCAGCGCGGCCACCGCGGCCTTGACGAAGAAGCTCATGAAGCCGAGCTTGACGCCGTGCTCCTTCTCGAAGCGTTCCTGGAAGCGCTTGCGCATCTCCATCACGGGCGCCATGTTCACTTCGTTGAACGTGGTCAGGATGGCGTTGCTCGCTTGAGACTGCAGCAATCGCTCGGCGACGCGTGCGCGCAGCCGGCTCATCGGCACGCGCTGCTCGGGGCGGTCGCCGAGGCTCGGCGCCGCGGGGGCGGGCACGGCGGGCAGCGGCATGCGCGGTTGGGCCGGTGCGACGGCCGCCGCAGGCGCAGCGGCGGCCGGCTTCGCGCCGGCCTGCAGCGCGCCCAGCACGTCGCCCTTGGTGACGCGGCCGTCGCGGCCGCTGCCGGCCACCGAGCCGGCGGCGAGTTGGTGATCGGCCATCAGCTTGGCGGCAGCCGGCATCGCGACGGCGGCCTTGGACGCTGCGGCGGCCGGTGCCTGGGCCGCAGCGGCCGCGGCGGCAGCCGGCGCAGAGGCGGGTGCCGCGGCAGCGGCGGCCGGTGCGGCGGCGGCCTTGCCTTCGGTGTCGACCCGGGCGATCACTTCCTCGGAGACGCAGGTCTCGCCATCGTTCTTGACGAGCTCGGCAAGCACGCCGGCGGCGGGCGCCGGCACTTCGAGCACGACCTTGTCGGTCTCGATCTCGATCAGGATCTCGTCCTGCGCGACGGCTTCGCCGGGGCGCTTCTTCCATTGCATCAGCGTCGCCTCGGCGACCGATTCCGACAGCTGCGGAACCTTGACTTCGATCAGTGCCATTGGAGTCTTTCGGTGTGTGGGGCGGCGTGCCGCCGCGCGCGGGCGCGGCAGCACGGCCTGCTTGGCGTCACTTCGTGAGAACGAAGCCCTTGAGCTTGCCGAAGGCCTGCTCGAGCAACGCCTTCTGCTGGTCCTGGTGCAAGTGGGCGTAGCCGACGGCCGGCGATGCCGACGGCGGGCGGCCGGCATAGCCGAGCTTCTGGCCGTCGTTCATGTTCTCGTGGATGTAGTGCTGCACGAAGAACCAGGCGCCCTGGTTCTGCGGCTCGTCCTGGCACCACACGATCTCCGTCACGTTGGGGAAGCGCTTGAGCTCGGCGGCGAACGCCTTGTGCGGGAACGGATAGAGCTGCTCGATGCGCACGACGGCGACGTCCCAGGCCTTGCGCTCGTCGCGGCGCTTGATGAGCTCGTAGGCCACCTTGCCCGAGCAGGCGACGACGCGTTTGACTTTCTCGGGCTCGATCTCGGCGCGCAGCGGGCCGATCACGGTGCGGAAGTCGCCGCGCGTGAACTCGGTGAGCGGCGACGTCGCGTCCTTGGCGCGCAGCAGCGACTTGGGCGTCATGATGACGAGCGGCTTGCGGAACATGCGCACCATCTGACGCCGCAACAGGTGGAAGATCTGGCTCGCCGACGTCGGCTGGCAGACCTGCATGTTGTTGTCGGCCGCGAGCTGCATGAAGCGCTCGAGGCGTGCCGACGAGTGCTCGGGGCCCTGGCCCTCGTAGCCGTGCGGCAGCATCAGCACGATGCCGTTGGCGCGGCCCCACTTGACCTCGCCCGACGCGATGAACTGGTCGATCACGACCTGCGCGCCGTTGGCGAAGTCGCCGAACTGCGCCTCCCAGATCGTCAGCGTGTTCGGGTCGGCGCTGGCGTAGCCGTACTCGAAGCCGAGCACCGCCTCCTCCGACAGGATGGAGTCGATGACGACGAACGGCGCCTGGTTCTCGGCCACGTTCTCGAGCGGGATGTAGGTACCGACGTCCCACTTCTCGCGCTTCTGATCGTGAAGCACGGCGTGCCGGTGCGTGAACGTGCCGCGGCCGCAGTCCTCGCCCGAAAGGCGCACCGGGTAGCCGCTGGCGACGAGCGACGCGAACGCCAGATGCTCGCCCATGCCCCAGTCGACGTTGATCTCGCCGCGGCCCATCGCGGCACGGTCGGTCAGCACCTTGTCGACCAGCGGATGCGACTTGAAGTCCTTGGGCACCGTCGTGATGCGCTCGGCCAGGCGCCGGATCTCGGCCAGCGGCAGCGCCGTGTCGGCCGCGTCGGTCCACTTGCGCCCGAGGTACGCCGTCCAGTCGACGGCGTATTTGCTCTTGAAGTTGGTGAGCACCGGGTCGACGGTGTGTTTGCCGGCGTCCATCGCGGCGCGGTAGGTCTTGACCATCGCGTCGGCGTCGCCCTCGGCGACGAGGCCTTGCGCGGCGAGCCGGTCGGCATAGAGCTTGCGCGTGCCGGGGTGCACGGCGATCTTCTTGTACATCAGCGGCTGCGTCAGGCTCGGCGTGTCCTGCTCGTTGTGGCCGAGCTTGCGGAAACACACGATGTCGACCACGACGTCCTTGCGGAACTCCTGCCGGTAGTCGAGCGCGAGCTGCGTGCAGTAGACGACGGCGTCGGGATCGTCGCCGTTGACGTGCAGCACCGGCGCCTCGATCATCTTGACGACGTCGGTGCAGTACAGCGTCGAGCGCGTGTCGCGCGGGTCGCTGGTCGTGAAGCCGATCTGGTTGTTGATGACGATGTGCAGCGTGCCGCCGGTGTAGTAGCCGCGCGTCTGCGCGAGCGCCAGTGTCTCCATCACGACGCCCTGGCCGGCGAAGGCGGCGTCGCCGTGCACCAGCACGGGCAGCACCGCGTTGCCCGTCTTGTCGCCGCGGCGGTCGAGGCGCGCCTTGACCGAGCCCTCGACGACCGGGTTGACGATCTCGAGGTGCGACGGGTTGAACGCCAGGCTCAGGTGCACCGGGCCGCCGACGGTCGACACGTCGCTCGAGAAGCCCTGGTGATACTTGACGTCGCCCGACGGCAGGCTCTCGGCGGCCGTGTGGTCGAACTCGGAGAACAGGTCCTTCGGCGTCTTGCCGAGCGTGTTGACGAGCACGTTCAGGCGCCCGCGGTGCGCCATGCCGATGACGATCTCCTGCACGCCCTTCTCGCCGGCGCGCTGCACGACCTCGTCCATCGACGCGATGAAGCTCTCGCCGCCCTCGAGCGAGAAGCGCTTCTGGCCGACGTACTTGGTGTGCAGGTAGCGCTCGAGGCCCTCGGCGGCGGTCAGACGGCCGAGGATGTGGCGGCGCTTGTCGGCGTCGAAGGTCGGCTTTGAGCGCGTGCTCTCGAGCCGCTGCTGCCACCAGCGCTTCTCGGCCGGATCCGTGATGTGCATGAACTCGGCGCCGATCGTGCCGCAGTAGGTGTCGCGCAGTGCCTGCACGATGTCGCGCAGCGTCATCTGCTCGGCGGTCGTGAAATAGGTGTTCGCCGCGCTGAACACGATGTCCATATCGGACTCGGTCAGGTCGTAGAACGCCGGCTCGAGTTCGGGGATCTTGGGCCGCTCGGTGCGCTTGAGCGGGTCGAGATCGGCCCAGCGCGAGCCGAGGAAGCGATACGCCGCGATCAGCGACTGGACGTGGACCTGCTTGCGCGCGACGGCGAGGTCGGCGCTGCTGGCACGCTGGCCGAACGCATTGGCCTTGGCGCGCTGCGCGAACGACTCGACGACGGGCGCGTGCGGCACGTCGCGGGCATTGCTGCCGTCGACGGCGGGGACGTTCTGCAGGGCGTCGAAGTAGGCGCGCCAGTTGTCGGGCACCGAGCCGGGATTGTCGAGATAGGCCTCGTACATCTCCTCGACATAGGCGGCATTGCCGCCGAACAGGTACGAGTTCGACCTGTGCTGCTGCATCATCTCTCGCTCACCTTTCGCCCCGGTTTCCAGGGCTCCGATGGGGTTTTCACACCTTCCGCGGCCCGGCTCGACCGGTTGGCGGATTGCGACCCGCCTTGCTGAGACACCAGAACAGCAAGGGGACGGGAAGGACCTCAGGGAATCACGCCCGCGACTGTAGCACCGCACCGCGATGCGGGTGGCGCAGGATGGCGCTGCCGACGCGGCCTTGTTCGTGCCGCGCCACAGCCGTGTCAGCCTCGTGTCAGGCGCGTGCGCAAACGCGCTCGCGCGCGGCGTCGTATTCGGCCTGCAGCCGCTCGACGAGCGCGCCCGCCGGCACGACGCCCTCGATCGCGGCGATGCCCTGGCCGCAGCCCCAGATGTCCTTCCACGCCTTGCGGCTGCCGCCGCTGCCGAAGTCCATCTTGCTCGGATCGCTCTCGGGCAGGTGGTCGGGGTCGAGGCCGGCCGCGACGATGGAGCCGCGCAGGTAGTTGCCGTGCACGCCGGTGAACAGGCTCGAGTAGACGATGTCGGCGCTCGTGCTGTCGACGATCATCTGCTTGTAGCCCTCGGCCGCGCGCGCCTCGTGCGTGGCGATGAAGGCCGAGCCGACGTAGGCGAAGTCGGCGCCCATCGCCTGCGCGGCGAGCACGGCGTCGCCGGTGGCGATGGCGCCGCTGAGCGCGAGCGGCCCGCCGAACCAGCGGCGGATCTCCTGCACGAGTGCGAACGGGCTGGTCGTGCCGGCGTGGCCGCCGGCGCCGGCGGCGACGGCGATCAGGCCGTCGGCGCCCTTCTCGATCGCCTTGCGTGCGAAGCGGTCGTCGATGACGTCGTGCAGCACGATGCCACCCCAGCCGTGCACCGCGTCGTTGACGTCGGTGCGCGCGCCGAGCGACGTGATGACGATCGGCACTTTGTAGCGCGCACACACGGCGAGGTCGTGATCGAGCCGGTCGTTGCTCTTGTGCACGATCTGGTTGATCGCGAACGGCGCGGCGGGGCGGTCCGGGTGCTCGCGGTCGTGCGCGGCCAGCGTCTCGGTGATCTCGGCCAGCCAGGCGTCGAGCTGCTCGGCCGGGCGCGCATTGAGCGCCGGCATCGCTCCGACGACGCCCGAGGTGCACTGCGCGACGACGAGCCTCGGGTTGCTGATGATGAACAGCGGCGCGCCGATCACGGGCAGGCGCAGCCTTTGCAGCGCGCCGGGCAGCGGCGCGCGGGGAGCGGCGGCCCGCATCAGTAGGCCTCGAGCGCGAGCGCCGTGACGCTGCCGGCCCCGTCGACGATGCTGTCGCGCAGGCCCGGCACGCGCGTCAGGATGTGCTCGGCATAGAACTGCGCCGTCGCCACCTTGGCGGCCATGAATTCGGCATCGTCGCCGGCCGCGAGTCGCTCCTCGGCGACGAGCAGCGCGCGCGCCATCTGCCAGCCGGCGACCGTGTTGCCGGCGAGCATGAGATACGGTACCGAACCCGCGAACACGGCGTTCGGCTGCGCCGAGGCCTGCTCGACGACGAAGCCGACGACCTGCTCGAAGGCTTCGCGCGCCGCGCGCAGCCGGCGCCCGACGATACGCGCCGCAGCGCTGTCGCGCTTGGCGAGTTCGGCCTCGGTCGCGGCGATCTGCGCTGCGACGCGGCGCGCCGTCGCGCCGCCGTCGCGCAACGTCTTGCGTCCGACCAGGTCGTTGGCCTGGATCGCCGTCGTGCCTTCGTAGATCGTCAGGATCTTGGCGTCGCGGTAATACTGCGCCGCGCCCGTCTCCTCGATGAAGCCCATGCCGCCGTGCACCTGCACGCCGAGGTTGGTGACTTCGAGGCTCATCTCGGTGCCGAAGCCCTTGACCAGCGGCACCATGAACTCGTACCAGGCCTGGCTGGCGCGTCGCGTCTCGGCGTCGTGCGAGGCATGCGCCGTGTCGTAGGCGGCTGCGGCCGCCAGCGCCATCGCGCGCGAGCCCTCCGTCAGCGCGCGCATCGTCATCAGCATGCGGCGCACGTCGGGGTGGTGGATGATCGGCGCGCTGCCGGGCAGCGAACCGTCGACCGGCCGCGATTGCACGCGCTCGCGCGCGTACTGCACGGCCTTCTGGTAGGCGCGCTCGGCGATCGCGATGCCCTGGATGCCGACGGCATAGCGCGCCGCGTTCATCATGATGAACATCGTCTCGAGGCCGCGGTTCTCCTCGCCGACCAGCCAGCCGACGGCGCCGCCGTGGTCGCCGTACTGCAGCACGGCGGTCGGGCTGGCCTTGATGCCCATCTTGTGCTCGATGCTCACGCAGTGCACGTCGTTGCGCTCGCCCGGCCGGCCGTCGGCGCCGACGAGGTGCTTGGGCACCAGGAACAGGCTGATGCCCTTGACTCCCGGCGGCGCGCCCGTCACCCGCGCGAGTGCGAGATGGACGATGTTCTCCGCCATGTCGTGCTCACCGTAGGTGATGAAGATCTTCGTCCCGAAGATGCGGTACGTGCCGTCGGGCTGCGGCTCGGCGCGCGTGCGCACGAGCGCGAGGTCGCTGCCGGCCTGCGGCTCGGTCAGGTTCATCGTGCCCGTCCAGGTGCCGTCGACGAGCTTGGGCAGGTAGGTCTGCTGCTGCTCGGGCGTGCCGGCGATGAGCAGCGCCTCGATCGCGGCGTCGGTCAGCAGCGGGCACAGCGCGAAGCTGAGGTTCGCGCTGTTGAGCATCTCGATGCACGCGGCGGCGATCGTCTTGGGCAGGCCCTGACCGCCGATCGAGCTCGGATGCTGCAGTCCCTGCCACCCGCCCGCGGCGAACTGGCGGAACGCCTGGCGAAAGCCCGGCGTCGTCGTCACCTGGCCGTCGTGAAACGACGACGGCGCCCGATCGCCTTCGATGTTGAGCGGTGCGACGACCTGCTCGTTGAAGCGCGCGCATTCCTCGAGCACGGCCTGCGCCGTGTCGGCCCCCGCCTCCTCGAAGCCGGGCAGTCGCGTCAGCGACGCGAGCCCGGCCAGCTCCGTCATGGCAAACAGCAGGTCCTTGACCGGCGCGCGATACGTCATGGGGTCACTCCGGTGGGCGGGGGGATGGGTACAGCGGCGTCTTCAGAGCGCCTTCACGAGCTCGGGCACCGCGGTGAACAGGTCGGCCTCGAGGCCGTAGTCGGCGACGGCGAAGATCGGCGCCTCGGGATCCTTGTTGATCGCGACGATGACCTTGCTGTCCTTCATGCCGGCCAGATGCTGGATCGCACCGCTGATGCCCGCGGCGATGTAGAGCTGCGGGGCGACGATCTTGCCCGTCTGGCCGACCTGCCAGTCGTTGGGCGCGTAGCCGGCGTCGACCGCGGCGCGGCTCGCGCCGAGCGCCGCACCGAGCTTGTCGGCCAGCGGCGCGAGGACTTCGGTGAACTTGTCGCTCGAGCCCATCGCGCGGCCACCCGACACGATGATCTTGGCCGCCGTCAGCTCGGGCCGGTCGAGCTTGACGATCTCGGCGCCGACGAAGGACGACAGCGCGCCGTCGGCCACGGCGGCGATCGTCTCGACCGAGGCGCTGCCGCCCGCCGCAGGTGCCGGGTCGAAGCCCGTCGTGCGCACCGTGATCACCTTGACATTGTCGGCGCTCTGCACCGTGGCGATGGCGTTGCCGGCGTAGATCGGCCGCTCGAAGGTGTCGGGCGACACGACCTTGACGATGTCGCTGATCTGCGCAACGTCGAGCAGCGCGGCGACGCGGGGCGCGACGTTCTTGCCGTGCGCCGTCGCGGGGAAGAGCAGATGGCTGTAGCCGCCGGCGAGGGCCAGCACCTGCGCCGCGACGTTCTCGGCCAACTGCTCGGCGAGGCTCGCGCCGTCTGCGTGCAGCACCTTGGTCACGCCGGCGATCTGCGCGGCGGACTGCGCGGCGCCGCCGGCGTTCTGGCCGGCGACGAGCACGTGCACGTCGCCGCCGCAGGCCGCGGCGGCCGTCACCGTGTTGAGCGTCGCGCCCTTGAGCGTGCCGTGGTCGTGTTCGGCAATGACGAGGACAGCCATCATGCCTCCCGCCGGGCCGCCCCAAGGGAGGCATGCGCCCCCCCGGGGGGCAGCGAACGACTGTGAGCGTGGGGGTTGTTCATTTCTAGATCACCTTCGCTTCATTCTTCAGCTTGGCCACGAGCGCGGCCACGTCGGGCACCTTGACGCCGGCGCCGCGCTTGGGCGGCTCGGCGACCTTGAGCGTCTTCAGCCGCGGCGCCACGTCGACACCGAGGTCGGCGGGCTTGAGCGTCTCGAGCGGCTTCTTCTTGGCCTTCATGATGTTGGGCAGCGTCACGTAGCGCGGCTCGTTCAGGCGCAGGTCGGTCGTGACGACGGCGGGCAGCTTGAGCTTCAACGTCTCGAGGCCGCCGTCGATTTCGCGCGTGACGGTCGCGTGGCCGTCGGCCACCTCGACCTTGCTCGCGAACGTGGCCTGGCCGATGCCGGCGAGCGCCGCCAGCATCTGCCCGGTCTGGTTGCAGTCGTCGTCGATCGCCTGCTTGCCAAGGATGACGAGCTGCGGCTGCTCCTTGTCGACCAGCGCCTTGAGGAGCTTGGCCACGGCCAGCGGCTGCAGCTCGTCGGCCGTCTCGACGAGGATGGCGCGGTCGGCGCCGATCGCCATCGCGGTGCGCAACGTCTCCTGGCACTGCGCGACGCCGCACGAGACGGCGACGATCTCGCTGACGACGCCCTTCTCCTTCAACCGCACGGCCTCCTCGACGGCGATCTCGTCGAAGGGGTTCATGCTCATCTTGACATTGGCGACATCGACGCCGGTGCCGTCGCTCTTGACGCGCACCTTTACGTTGTAGTCGACCACGCGCTTGACAGCGACGAGGGCTTTCATCGGCAAACTCCGGCCATACGGCGATCACGTTGGAAACAGAGGATTCTAGTGTTCGGTGCCTGTTGCGAAGGCGTCGCCGAGACTACCATGAAATAGAACGATCGTTCTTTTTTCGCCGCACCCGATAGACTGGCCGCCCCCATGTCGCCAGAGACCGCCGACCTTCCCGCGCCGCACGTCGGCGTGTTCGACTCGGGCGTCGGCGGGCTGTCGGTGCTGCGCGCGATCCGCGCGGCGCTGCCCGGCGCGACGCTGACCTATCTCGCCGACACGGCGCATGCGCCCTACGGCGATCGCGACGGCGCGCACGCGCTGCAGCGCTCGCACCGCATCACGGAGGCGCTGATCGCGCGCGACGCCGACACGATCGTCGTCGCATGCAACACGGCGACGGCGGCGGCGATCGACAGCCTGCGCGAGCGCTGGCCCGGCGTGAGCTTCGTCGGCGTCGAGCCCGGCATCAAGCCGGCGCTCGCCTTGTCGCGCCGCGGGCGCATCGGCGTGATGGCGACGCCGGCGACGCTGCGCAGCGAGCGCTTTGCGCGGCTGTGCCGCGCTCACGCCGGCACGGCGCACATCCACCCCGAGCCCTGCCCCGGGCTTGCGGCGCTGATCGAGGCCGGCGACCTCGACGCGCCGGCGCTGCGCGAGGCAATCGCCGGCCATGGGCGCGCGCTGCGGCGCGCCGACGTCGACGTCGTCGTGCTCGGCTGCACGCACTATGCGTTCGCGCGCCACCACATCGAACAGGCGCTCGGCGAGCATGTCGCGGTGATCGACACGGCCGATGCCGTCGCGCGCCGCGTCGCGCGCGTCGTCGGCGAGGAGGCGGCGTCGCACGCCGCTGCTGGCGGCGCGGTGAACCTCGCGACGACGGGCGATATCGCGGAACTGCAGCGCATCGCCGCGCGATGGCTGGGGCTGCGCGCCGACGTCGAACTCTGCGCTCAAGTCTGAAGCGCCGCGCGTTCGCCGCGCCCCACATCGATGTTCTGCAGCAGCGCGAGGCCGAGCGCGAAAAAGGCGCCCGTGGTCAGGATCGCGACGCGATGGTTGCCTTCGGTGGCCCAGGTCACGGCGCCGTAGGTCAGCGGCCCGACGATCGCCGACAGCCGCGTGGCAAAGGTCCACAGCCCGTAGAACTCGCCGAGCCGCGCCGGCGGCGCCAGCGCGCCGGCGAGCGCACGACCGGCCGACTGACTCGATCCCATGCAGACGCCGGCGATGACGGCGGCGACCCAGAACACCGACGCCGTGCGCGCCAGCGCGGCGAGCACCGTCATCACGATCCAGCCGGCGAGCGTCCAGGCCAGCGCGTGCCGGTGGCCGACGCGGTCCTGGAAGTAGCCGAAGCCGAACGCGCCGACGGCCGCCGCGATGTTGACCAGGAACACGAGCATCATCGTGTCGGCCTGGCGAAAGCCCAGCGTCTGCTCGGCATAGACGGCGGCCAGCGCGATGACGACGGCGATACCGGCCTGGTAGCTCGCGCCGCAGGCGAGCAGCCAGACGAAGTCGCGGTAGCGGCGCGCCTGATGCCAGGTCGACGCCAGGCGTCGCAGCGCAGTGCCCACGCCGTCTGCACGCGCGCCCGCCGCCTGCGGCGCGGCGTGCTCGCGCAGCAGCGCGAACGTGAACGCTGCCGACGCCGCATAGAGGCCGGCCGTGATCAGCATCGTGACCGGCACGAACTCCGTCGCCGGCAGGCCGCGCGCCTGGGCGTGCAGCACGTAGGCGAGGCTCGCGCCGAGCGCCAGCATGCCGCCGAGATAGCCGAAGCTCCAGCCCCAGCCCGACACGCGGCCGAGTGCGTCGTGCCGCGCCAGTTCGGGCAGGAAGGCGGCCGTCAGCGACTCGCCGATCGCAAAGCAAGTATTCGACACGACGATCAGCAGCGCCGCCGCGACGACGTCGCCGCGGTTCACCAGCGCCAGCGCCGCCGTCGCGCCGACGCAGCCCACCGTCGCGAACACGAGCAGCCGCTTCTTGGCCGCGCGCAGGTCGGCCCAGGCGCCGATCGCCGGCATCGCGAGCATCACGATGGCGCTCGACACGGCGATCGCCAGCGTCCACGCGAACGTCGCCCAAGTCGCGTTGCCGGCAACGACGCCGACGAAGTAGGCATTGAACACGGCCGTCAGCACGACCGTCGTGTAGCCCGAGTTGGCGAAGTCGTACATCGCCCAGCCGAAGACTTCGCGCCTGCGCACGCCGGGGTTCAGCGCGTCCTGCGGAAAAAGGGCCATGGCTTCTCCTGCGCCGGAGACGGCGCGGGCGTCGGGGGAATCGCGTGTGGTGCCCGAGACCGGGCTCGAACCGGTACGCCCGTTTCACGGGGCGGCGGATTTTAAGTCCGCTGTGTCTGCCTATTCCACCACTCGGGCGCCGGCGGATTATCGGGCGATGCGGCGGGCAGAAAAAAGGGCCTCGACATTGCGAGGCCCCGAGTCTGGAGGCGCGGGCCGGAGTCGAACCGACCTACACGGATTTGCAATCCGGTGCATAACCGCTTTGCTACCGCGCCGATGATGTCAAAAAGGGAAGCGCAAGCGCTTCCCTTCGAAAAACCTGGAGCGGGAGACGAGTCTCGAACTCGCGACCTCAACCTTGGCAAGGTTGCGCTCTACCAACTGAGCTACTCCCGCACATCGCGCTTCGGCCGCACATCGCTGCGCGATCGAAGCACGCATTATAGACGCAGTCGCTGCACGACTGCACGCCCTGCGCTCGTCGTCAATGCGTGATGACCTCGCTCGTCGGCTGCGAGGGGCCACCGGACTTCGGCGCGTCCTTCGCCGGCTCCTCGTCAGGCAGCGGCTGCGGCGTCGCCGTCAACGCGAGCTCGAGCACGCGGTCGATCCACTTGACGGGAACGATCTCGAGCTTGTCCTTCACGTTCTCGGGGATCTCCTGCAGGTCCTTCACGTTCTCTTCGGGAATCAGCACCGTCTTGATGCCGCCGCGATGCGCCGCGAGCAGCTTCTCCTTCAGGCCGCCGATCGCCGTGACCTCGCCGCGCAGCGTGATCTCGCCCGTCATCGCGACGTCGGCGCGCACCGGGATGCCGGTCAGCGCCGAGACGAAGGCCGTCGTCATCGCGATGCCCGCGCTCGGGCCGTCCTTGGGCGTCGCTCCGTCGGGCACGTGGATGTGCACGTCGCGCTTCTCGAACATCTCGTCCTTGATGCCCAGGCGCCGCGCGCGGCTGCGCACGACGGAGCGCGCAGCCTCGACCGACTCCTTCATCACGTCGCCGAGCTGGCCGGTGCGGATGATGTTGCCCTTGCCGGGCATCACGGCCGCCTCGATCGTGAGCAGATCGCCGCCGACCTCGGTCCACGCCAGACCGACGACCTGGCCGACCTGGTTCTCCTTCTCGGCTTGGCCATAGGTGAACTTGCGCACGCCGAGGTAATCGTTGAGATTCTCCTCGGTCACGACGACGCGGCCCGTCACCTGCTTGAGCTGGATGGACTTCACCACCTTGCGACAGATCTTGGAGATCTCACGCTCGAGCGAGCGCACGCCCGCCTCGCGCGTGTAGTAGCGGATCACGCCGCGCACCGCCGACTCGGCGACCTCGAGTTCCTCTTCCTTGACGCCGTTGTTCTTGCGCTGCTTGGGCAACAGGTAGCGCAACGCGATGTTGACCTTCTCATCCTCGGTGTAGCCCGACAGGCGGATGACCTCCATGCGGTCGAGCAGCGCCGGCGGGATGTTCATCGAGTTCGACGTCGCGATGAACATCGTGTCGCTCAGGTCGAAATCGACCTCGACGTAGTGATCGCTGAAGGTGTGGTTCTGCTCGGGGTCGAGCACCTCCAGCAGCGCCGACGACGGGTCGCCGCGGAAATCCATGCCGAGTTTGTCGATCTCGTCGAGCAGGAACAGCGGATTGCGCGTGCCCACCTTCGTGAGGCTTTGCAGCACCTTGCCCGGCATCGAGCCGATGTAGGTGCGGCGATGGCCGCGGATCTCGGCCTCGTCGCGCACGCCGCCGAGCGCCATGCGCACGAACTTGCGGCCCGTGGCGCGCGCCACCGACTGGCCGAGCGAGGTCTTGCCCACGCCGGGCGGCCCGACCAGGCACAGGATCGGCGCCTTGACCTTGTCGACGCGCTGCTGCACCGCGAGGTACTCGAGGATGCGGTCCTTGACCTTCTCGAGGCCGTAGTGGTCCTGGTTCAGCACGTCCTCGGCGTAGCCCAGGTCGTGCTTGATCTTCGTCTTCTTGCTCCAGGGCAGGTTGACCAGCGTCTCGATGTAGTTGCGCACCACCGTCGCCTCGGCCGACATCGGCGACATCAGCTTGAGCTTCTTCATCTCGGCGTCGGCCTTCTTGCGCGCCTCCTTGGGCATGCGCGCGGCCTGGATCTTCTTCTCGAGCTCCTCGAAGTCGGCGCCTTCCTCGCCGTCGCCGAGCTCCTTCTGGATCGCCTTGACCTGCTCGTTCAAGTAGTACTCGCGCTGGCTCTTCTCCATCTGGCGCTTGACGCGCCCGCGGATGCGCTTCTCGACCTGCAGGATGTCGACCTCGTGCTCGAGCAGCTCGAGCAGCTTCTCGAGCCGCTTGTCGACGCCGAACAGGTCGAGCACCGACTGCTTGGCCTCGAGCTTGAGCGGCAGGTGCGCGGCGATCGTGTCGGCCAGGCGCCCCGCGTCGTCGATGCCGGCGATCGACGTGAGGATCTCGGGCGGGATCTTCTTGTTGAGCTTGACGTACTGGTCGAACTGCTGCGTCACGGCGCGGCGCAGCGCCTCGATCTCGGGCTTGGTGTCGGCCTCGGGCGGCACCGGCACGACTTCGGCGGTGAAATGCTCGCCGGCGTCGGAGATCGACTTCGTGTTGGCGCGCTGCATGCCCTCGACAAGCACCTTCACGGTGCCGTCGGGCAGCTTGAGCATCTGCAGGATGCTGCTGACACAGCCGACCTCGAACATGTCGTCCGGCTTGGGCTCGTCCTTGCCGGCGGCGCGCTGCGCCACCAGCATGATCTGGCGGCCGGCCTCCATCGCCGACTCGAGCGCCTTGATCGACTTCGGCCGCCCGACGAACAGCGGGATGACCATGTGCGGGAACACGACGACGTCGCGCAGCGGCAGCAGCGGCAGCGTGATCGGTTCGGCCGGCAGAGTGGGATGTCCGGACATGCTTAACTCTCCTTCTCAGTCCCATGTGCGGCACGGGCCGGCGATTGCAAGGGCCCGCGGTGCGCCGTCGCCAGCAGCCGGGCGGCGGACGCGCTCAGGCGCTCGCCTTCTGTTCGCGGTAGACCAGCAGCGGCTTGGCCTCCTCGTCGATCGTGTGCTCGTCGAGCACGACCTTGGCGACGCCGTCGAGCGTCGGCAGCTCGAACATCGTGTCGATCAGCGCCTGCTCCATGATCGAGCGCAGGCCGCGCGCGCCCGTCTTGCGGGCCAGCGCCTTGCGCGAGATGGCGGCCAGCGCCGACGGCCGTATCTCCAGCTCGACGCCGTCCATGCCGAACAGCTTCTGGTACTGCTTGACCAGCGCGTTCTTCGGCTCGGTCAGGATGCGCACCAGCGCGTCCTCGGTCAGCTCGCCGAGCGTGGCGACGACGGGCAGCCGGCCGACCAGTTCCGGGATCAGGCCGAACTTGATCAGGTCCTCGGGCTCGACCTCGCGGAAGGTGTCGGCCGCCTTGCGTTCGCTCTTGCTGTGCACGGTGGCGCCGAAGCCGATGCCCGAGCGCTCGGTGCGGCTCTGGATCACCTTCTCGAGGCCGTCGAACGCGCCGCCGCAGATGAACAGGATGTTCGTCGTGTCGATCTGCAGGAAGTCCTGGTTCGGATGCTTGCGCCCGCCCTGCGGCGGCACGCTGGCCATCGTACCCTCGATCAGCTTGAGCAGCGCCTGCTGCACGCCCTCGCCCGACACGTCGCGCGTGATCGAGGGGTTGTCGGCCTTGCGCGAGATCTTGTCGATCTCGTCGATGTAGACGATGCCGCGCTGCGCGCGCTCGACCTCGTAATTGCAGTTCTGCAGCAGCTTCTGGATGATGTTCTCGACGTCCTCGCCGACGTAGCCTGCCTCGGTGAGCGTCGTCGCGTCGGCGATCACGAAGGGCACGTTGAGCAGCCGTGCCAGCGTCTGCGCCAGCAGCGTCTTGCCGGAGCCGGTGGGTCCGATGAGCAGGATGTTGCTCTTGGCGAGCTCGACGTCGTCCTTGCCGGCGGCCATGTGCTTGAGCCGCTTGTAGTGGTTGTAGACGGCGACGGCCAGCGTGCGCTTGGCGGCGTCCTGGCCGATCACGTACTGGTCGAGGATGGACTTGATCTCGCCCGGCACCGGCAGATCGCTCTTGGCGGCCTTGGCTTCGGCGCCCTCTGCCGGCACTTCATCGCGGATGATGTCGTTGCACAGCTCTATGCACTCGTCGCAGATGAACACCGACGGCCCGGCGATGAGCTTCTTCACCTCGTGCTGGCTCTTGCCGCAAAAGGAGCAGTACAGGACCTTCTCGCTCGGAGAGCCTTTCTTGTCGGCCATGGATTCAGTCTCGGCGCTGCACGTCGGGGGCGGGGTTGCTCCAATGATAGAGGAATCGCACCCGTGCTCGCGCCGACAATATGGACGGCCTTCGCAGGGTTGTTCGCCGCGCTGCTGTCGGCCGCGGCGTGCGGCGCGACGGTCGGGCGTCAGCCGCGCTTGGCGATGACCTGGTCGATCAGGCCGTAGTCCTTGGCCTCGTCCGACGACATGAAGAAGTCGCGCTCCGAGTCGAGCTTGACCTTCTCCAGCGGCTGGCCGGTGCGCTCGGCCAGGATCTGGTTCAGCCGCTCGCGCAGCTTGAGGATCTCGCGCGCCTGGATCTCGATGTCGGTGGCCTGGCCCTGCGCGCCGCCCGAGGGCTGGTGGATCATGATGCGCGAGTTGGGCAGCGCAAAGCGCTTGCCCTTGGCGCCGGCGGCCAGCAGGAAGGCGCCCATGCTCGCCGCCAGGCCCATGCACAGCGTCGACACGTCGGGCTTGATGAACTGCATCGTGTCGAAGATCGACAGCCCCGCGCTGACGCTGCCGCCCGGCGAGTTGATGTACAGCGAGATGTCCTTGTCGGGGTTCTCGCTCTCGAGGAACAGGAGCTGAGCGACGACCAGGTTCGCCGTCTGGTCGTTGACCGGCCCGACGAGGAAGATCACGCGCTCGCGCAGCAGGCGGCTGTAGATGTCGTAGGCGCGCTCGCCGCGCCCCGACTGCTCGATCACGATGGGCACCATGCCCAGTCCTTGCGTTTCCAGTGCGCTCATGGGCGTCCTTCGCTATCTCGGTTCGTCGTGGGGACCCGTCGCGGGCCGGCTCAGCCAGCCATCAGCTCGTCGAACGGGACCGTCTTGTCGCTCACCTTGGCGCGCTCGTAGAGGAACGCCGTCACGTTGTTCTCGATGACGAGATTCTCCACCTCGGCCATGCGCTGGCGGTCGCTGAGGTACCAGCGCACCACCTCGGCCGGCTTCTCGTAGCTCTGCGCCATCTCCTCGATGTGCGCCTGCAGCTGATCGGGGCGCGGCTGCAGGTTGTTGGCGCGCACCAGCTCGCCGACGGCGAGCCCGAGGCGCACGCGGCGCTCGGCCTGCGGCTTGAACATGTCGCCGGGGATCGGCGCCTTCTCGGCGTCCTTCACGCCGCGCTGCTTCAGGTCGGCGCGCGCCGCCTCGATCATGCGCTCGACCTCGCCTTCGACCAGCGCATTGGGCGTGTCGAACTCGGCCGACTTGAGCAGCGCCTCCATCGCGGCCGCCTTGTTGCGCGCCTGCACGCGGAACCTGATCTCGCGTTCGAGGTTCTTGCGGATGTCGGCGCGAAGCGCGTCGACGGTGCCGTCCTTCACGCCGAGCGACTTGGCGAGCGCGTCGTCGACCTCGGGCAGGTGCTGCGCCTCGACCTTCTTGACCGTGACGAGGAAGTCGGCCTCCTTGCCGGCGACGTCCTTGCCGTGATAGTCGACTGGGAACTGCAGCGGGAAGGTCTTGCTGTCGCCGACTTTCATGCCGCGCACCGCCTTCTCGAACGCCTCGAGCATCTGGCCTTCGCCGAGGATGAACTGAAAGCCCTCGGCCTTGCCACCCTCGAACGGCACGCCGTCGATCTTGCCCTCGAAGTCGATCGTCACGCGGTCGCCATCGACGGCCGCCTCGGCGGCCGGGCGCTGCGCGAACGTGCGGCGCTGTTTGCGCAGGATCTGCAGCGTCTTGTCGATGCCGCCATCGTCGACCGTCGCAGCGACGCGCTCGAGCTCGATCGCCGCCAGGTCGCCGAGCTTGACCTCGGGGAACACTTCGAACACGGCGTCGAACGCCATCTCGCCCTCGGGCGCACCGTCCTTCGGGCTGATGCGCGGCGCGCCGGCGACACGCAGCTTGGCCTCGCTCGCCGCGTCGGCGAAGGCGCGGCCGATCTGGTCGTTCATCACTTCGTACTGCACCGAGCCGCCGTAGCGCTGCGCCACGACGCTCATCGGCACCTTGCCGGGGCGAAAGCCGGCCGCCTTGACGGTGCGCGACAGCTTCTTCAGGCGCGACTCGACCTCGTGTTGGAAGGCCTCGGCCGGCAGCGTCAACGTGATGCGGCGCTCGAGCTTTTCCAGGGTTTCGACAGTGACAGCCATGATCGGTGGACTCTTTCGTTGCGTGACTGGTGCGCGGGGGGGGACTCGAACCCCCACACCATTGCTGGCGTCAGGACCTAAACCTGGTGCGTCTACCAATTTCGCCACCCGCGCCGGACACCGAAAAAACAAAAGGGAAGCTGACGCTTCCCCGGTTGGGCAATTCGGTCAAAGCGCTATTTTAGCGGCGGAGCGGCGACCTTGAACCACGCCGCGTACATTGCCGGCAGTGCCAGCAGCGTCAGCACCGTGGCGACGACCAGGCCGCCCATGATGGCGATGGCCATCGGCCCCCAGAAGACGCTGCGCGACAGCGGGATCATCGCCAGCACCGCCGCCGCCGCGGTCAGCACGATCGGGCGGAAGCGCCGCACTGCCGCCTCGACGACGGCATCGGCGGCGGCCACGCCGCGCCGCCGATCCTGCTCGATCTGGTCGATCAGGATGACGGAGTTGCGCATGATCATGCCCGTCAGCGCGATCACGCCGAGCAGCGCGACGAAGCCGAACGGCCGGTCGAGCGCGAGCAGCGCGATCGCCACGCCGGCGATGCCCAGCGGCCCGGTCAGGAAGACGAGCAGCGCGCGGCTGAAGCTCTGCAGTTGCAGCATCAGCAGCGTGAACATGATGAACAGCATCAGCGGCGCGCCGGCGGCGATCGAGCCCTGGCCCTTGCTGCTCTCGGCCGCGGCGCCGGCCAGTTCGATGCGGTAGCCCGGCGGCATGCGCGCCTCGATTGCCTTCATCCGCGGCAGCAGCGCCGTGCTGACGGTCTGGCCCTGCACGCCGTCGACGACGTCGGCCTGCACCGTGACGGCATAGGCGCGGCCCTCGCGCCAGATCACCCCCGGCTCCCAGTCGAAGCGCACGACGGCGATCTGCGTCAGCGGGATCGAGCGCCCGCTGGCCGTCGGCAAGTAGGCGTTGGCGATGTCCGTGATCGCATTGCGCTCGTCCAGCGGCTGGCGCAGCACGATGTCGATCAGCCGGTCGCCCTCGCGATACTGGCCCACCGTCGTGCCCGACAGGATGGTGCGCGACGCCTGCGCGATGGCCTGACTCGTCACGCCGAGCGCGCGCGCCTTGTCCTGATCGACCTCCAGGCGCAGCACCTTGACCGACTCGTTCCAGTTGTCGTTGACGCCGCGCAGGCGGTCGTCGGTGCGCAGGATGTCGCGCGCCTGGTCGGCCCAGGCGCGCACCTGGCGCGCGTCGTGGCCGATCACGCGGAACTGCACCGGATAGGCAACCGGCGGCCCGTTGGGCAGCAGCTTGACGCGCCCACGCACCTCGGGGAACTCGTCGGCCAGCAGCGTCGGCAGGCGCTGGCGCAGGACCTCGCGCTCGGTCAGGTTGCCGGCGAGCACGATGGCCTGCGCCACGTTCGTCTGCGGGAAGATCTGGTCCAGCGGCAGGTAGAAGCGCGGCACGCCGCTGCCGATCCAGGTCGAGACGCTCTGCACCCCCGCCTCGCCGGTCATGCGCTGCTCGAAGCGCTTGGCGACGGCCTCCGTGCTCGCGAAGCTGCTGCCCTCGGGCAGCCAGAGGTCGACGACGAGCTCGGGGCGGTTCGAGTCGGGGAAGAATTGCTGCTGCACGCGGCCCATGCCCGCCAGCCCGAGCACGAAGGTCGCCAGCGTCAGTCCGATCGTGATCCAGCGGTGCCGCACGCACCAGCGCACCAGCGTTCGAAAGCGCGCATAGAACGGCGTGTCGAACAGCTCGTGCGCATCGCCGCCTTGCGTGCGCGACGGCGTGCGCAGCAACGCCGCGCCGAGGTACGGCACAAAGTAGACCGACACCAGCCACGAGATCAGCAGCGCCGCCGCCGTCACGGCGAAGATGGCGAACGTGTACTCGCCGACCGCCGAGCGCGCCAGGCCGATCGGCAGGAAGCCGACGGCCGTGATCAGCGTGCCGGTGAGCATCGGCATCGCCGTGATCTCGTAGGCGAAGCTCGCGGCGCGCAGCGTGTCGTAACCCTCCTCGAGCTTGCGCACCATCATCTCGACGGCAATGATGGCGTCGTCGACGAGCAGGCCCAGCGCCACGATCAGCGAGCCCAGCGAGATCTTGTGCAGGCCGACGCCCCAGTAGTACATGACGACGAAGGTGATCGCCAGCACCAGCGGGATCGTGATCGCGACGACGAGCCCCGGGCGCATGTCGATGCGCAGCGGCCGCAGATGCAGTCCGAGGCTCACGAAGCTGACGCCGAGCACCACCACCACGGCCTCGATCAGCACCTCGACGAAATCGTCGACGGAACGCGTCACCGCCTGCGGCTGATCCTGGATCTGGCTCAGCTCGATGCCCACCGGAAGGTCGGCGCGGATCTGCGCCACGGCCGAGCGCAGCGCGTCGCCGAGCCGCACGATGTCGCCGCCTTTGGCCATCGCGATGCCCAGCGCGATGACTTCGTGGCCCTGGTGACGCACCTTGGTCTGCGGCGGGTCGACATAGTCGCGCCGGATGTCGGCGATGTCGCCGAGCCGCAGCGAGCTGGCGACGCCGGTGGCCGGATTGACGGCGCGGATCGGGAACCGTCGCAGCTCGTCGACGGTCGAGAACTGGCCGCCGACGCGCACCTGCACGTTGTCGGTTTCGGCGCCGAGCACGCCGGCGCCCTCGACGGCGTTCTGCGCGTGCAACTGCGCGATGACCTGGTTCAGATCGACGCCGAGCTGCGCCAGCCTGCGGTGCGAGATCTCGACGAACAGCTTCTCGTCCTGGACGCCGAACAGCTCGACCTTGGCAACGTCGGGCACGCGCAGCAGGCTCTGGCGCACGCGTTCGGCGTGCCGGCGCAGCTCCTCGGTGCTGAAGCCGTCGCTCGTGAGGGCGTAGATCGAGCCGTAGACGTCGCCGAACTCGTCGTTGAAATACGGGCCGACGACGCCGGTCGGCAGCGTGCTGCGCATGTCGCCAACCTTCTTGCGCACCTGGTACCAGACGCCCGGCACCTCCTTCGGCGGCGACGAGTCGTGCAGCTGCAGGATCGTCAGCGACTCGCCCGGCTTGGTGTAGCTGCGGATGATGTCGGCGTACGGCACCTCCTGCAGCGTGCGCTCGATCTTGTCGGTGACCTGCTCGGCGATCTGCTGCGCGCTGGCGCCGGGCCAGAAGGCGCGCACCACCATCGCGCGGAACGTGAACGGCGGATCCTCGTCCTGGCCGAGCTGGAAGTAGGCCGCGGCGCCGAGCGCCAGCAGCACGATCATCAGATAACGCGTGAGCGGCCGGTGCTCGAGCGCCCAGCGCGAGACGTTGAAGCGCGTCACGGCGGCCGACGACAACTGCACGGCGGGCCTCCTCAGCGCGAGGCCGCGCGCGACGGCGCCGCGGCTGCCAGTGCGCCGGCGTCGTCGTACAGCTTGACGCGCTGGCCGGGGCTGAGCACGTGCACGCCGGCCGTCACGACGGCCGCGCCCGGCTCGAGTCCGCCTGCGACGACGATCTGGTTGCCTTCGGCGGCGCCCACCTCGATCGGCTGCGCGCGCACCGTCATCGACGTCCGGTCGAGCAGCCACACGGTGGAGCGGCCCTGCTGCTCGAACACGGCGGCCAGCGGCAGCTTGATCGCGGCGCTGCCGTTGCGCGCCTTCAGCACGACGGTGGCAGTCTGGCCGAGGCGTGCCTCGGTGCGGCCGACGTCGGCCTTGACGAGAAAGGTGCGCGTCACCGGATCGGCGGCGGCGGCGATTTCGCGCAGCGTCGCCGCGAGCGCCGGTGCGTCGGCGCCCCACAGCCGCACCGTCAGCGCGCCGGGCTGCGCTGCCGCGGCGCGCAGCCGCGTCAGCTGATCCTCGGGCACGGCGAACACGGCATCGCGCGGGCCGTCGTGGGCCAGCCGCAGCACCGGCGCGCCGGCCGCCACGACCATGCCCGGCTCGGCGTCCACGCCGGTGACGACGCCGGCCGCATCGGCCAGCAGCGTCGCATAGCCCGCCTGGTTGCCCTGCACGCCGGCCTGCGCCCGCGCCTGCTCGAGCTGGGCGCGCGCCGACTTCAGCGCCGTCTCGCGCCGCTCGAGCTCGGCCGAGCTGATGAAGCCCTGCTCGCGCAGCTCGCGAAAGCGCTTGAAGTCGGCGTCCGCCTGGTCGAAGCCGACCTGTGCCGCCGCCAGCGCGGCGCGTGCCGCGTCCTGCCCGAGGCGCAGGTCCTGCGCGTCGAGCTGCGCCAGCGGCTGACCGGCGCGCACGGCGCCGCCGAGGTCGACGTGGCGGCGCACGAGCTTGCCGCCGACGCGAAACGACAGCCGCGACTCGGTGCGCGCACGGATCTCGGCGGCAAACTCCTGCGTCGCTGCGACGCTGTCGGCGCCCACCGTCTGCACGCGCACGGCGCGCACCGGCTCGGCCGGCGGCGGCGCCTTCGTGCAGGCGGCGAGCAGCGCCGCGCCCGCCAGCGCGGCAACGATGGACTTCGTCATGGGGCCTCGCTTCACTGGTAATGACTGACCGGTCAGTCATGTATTGGCCGCTCCCGCGCCATGTCAATCACCCTGCGCGCGCCGCCCCGCCCGGAACGGTGCGGCCGGCGGTGGACAATGCGCGGCGTGAGCGTCGACCACTACGAGAACTTTCCCGTCGCATCGCTGCTGTGCCCGCCGCCGCTGCGCCCCGCGGTGCGCGCGCTTTACGCCTACGCGCGCACCGCCGACGACCTGGCCGACGAGGGCGACGCCGGCCCGGCGCAGCGGCTCGCCGAACTCGCTGCCTATCGCGGCGATCTCGCCGCGGCGCTCGCCGGCCAGGCCGTCTCGCCACGCTGGCCGCACGTTTTCGCGCCGCTGCGGCGCGCCGTGCAGGAGCATGGCCTGCCCGCCGCCTTGCTGCACGACCTGCTCGACGCCTTCGAGCAGGACGTCGTCAAGCACCGCTACGCCGATCGAGCCGAACTGCTCGACTACTGCCGGCGCTCGGCCAACCCGGTCGGGCGCCTGCTGCTGCGTCTGTACGGCGTCGACGACGCGACGTCGCAGCGCGAGTCCGACGCCGTCTGCACGGCGCTGCAGCTGATCAACTTCTGGCAGGATCTCGGCGTCGACACGCGGCGCGGCCGCCTCTACGTCCCGCTGGCCGACTGCCAGCGCCACCGCGTTGCCGACGCCGACCTGCTCGCCGGCCGCGACGGTGCCGCGGTGCGCGCCCTCGTCGCCGACGAGGTGGCGTGGGCGCGTGCGCTGATGCTCGACGGCGCGGCGCTGGCGCTGCGGCTGCCGGGCCGTATCGGCTGGGAGCTGCGGCTCGTCGTGCAAGGCGGGCTGCGCATCCTCGACAAGATCGAGCGACACGGCCATGACACGCTGCAGCGACGCCCTGTCGTGAGCGCCTGGGATGCGCCGCTGCTCGCCTGGCGGGCCCTGACGATGCGCGCGCCGCGCGCCGGAGCCGGTGCCCATGCCGCCTGAACTCGCACCCGACGCCGCCGTGACGCCGCAGCAGTACGTGCAGGACAAGGCCGCGCGCAGCGGCTCGAGCTTCTATTACGCCTTCCTCTTCCTGCCGCCCGAGCGGCGCGCCGCGATCACGGCGTTCTATGCGTTCTGCCGCGAGGTCGACGACATCGTCGACGAGGTGCACGACCCGGGCGTCGCGGCGAGCAAGCTCGCCTGGTGGCGCGGCGAGGTGGCGGCCAGCTTCGCCGGCCGGCCGTCGCACCCGGCGATGCGCGCGCTGATGCCGCACGTCGCCGCCTACGGCATCGAGCCGCCCCACCTGCAAGCCGTGATCGAGGGCTGCCGCATGGACCTCGAGCAGACGCGCTACCTCGACTTCGCCGGGCTCGAGCGCTACTGCCATCTCGTCGCGGGCGTCGTCGGCGAAGTGGCGTCGGGCATCTTCGGGCGCACGCAGGGCGGCACGGTGCAATACGCGCACAAGCTCGGCCTGGCGATGCAGCTCACCAACATCATCCGCGACGTCGGCGACGATGCGCGCCGCGGGCGCGTCTACCTGCCGATCGACGAGTTGCAGCGCCACGACGTCAAGGCGCACGAGATCCTCGCGCGCCAGTACTCCGACCGCTTCGAGGCGCTGATGCGCTTCCAGGCCGAGCGCGCGCACGCCACCTACGACGCGGCGCTCGCGCTGCTGCCCGCCGAAGACCGGCGCGCGCAGAAGCCCGGGCTGATGATGGCCAACATCTATCGCACCTTGCTGCGCGAGATCGAGCGCGAGCGCTTCCGCGTGCTGCACCAGCGCATCTCGCTGACGCCGCTGCGCAAGCTCTGGATCGCAATGCGCACCAACTGGCGCAACGGATGACGGCGGCGCGACGCGTCGCCGTCGTCGGCGGAGGCTGGGCCGGTCTGGCCGCGGCCGTCGAGCTCGCGGGCGCCGGCGAGCAGGTCACGCTGTACGAGATGGCGAGCCGCTGCGGCGGGCGGGCGCGGCGCGTCGACGCCGAAGACACGCCGCTCGACAACGGCCAGCACATCCTGATCGGCGCCTACACCGCCACGCTGGCGACGATGCGTCGCGTCGGCGTCGACGTCGACGCGGCGCTGCTGCGCACGCCGCTGCGCCTCGTCGCCGCCGACGGCAGCGGGCTCGCGCTGCCGCCCGGCGCGCCGGTGCCGGCCTTCGTGCGCGCCGTCTGCGGTCAGCGCCACTGGCCGTGGCACGAGCGCCTGGCGCTGCTCGGCGCCGCCGGCGGCTGGGCGCTGCGCGGCTTTCGCTGCGACGAGGCGCTGACGGCGGCGCAGCTGTGCGGACGGTTGCCGTCGCGCGTGCGCGCCGAACTCGTCGAGCCTCTGTGCGTCGCCGCGCTCAACACGCCGGCCGCCGACGCGAGCGCCGCCGTCTTCCTGCGCGTGCTGCGCGACGCCCTGTTCGCCGGCCCCGGCAGCGCCGACCTGCTGCTGCCGCGGCGCTCGCTCAGCGAACTGCTGCCCGAACCGGCGCTGCGCTGGTTGGCCGCGCGCGGCGCCGAACTGCAGCTCGGCCGGCGCGTCGGCCGCATCGAGGCCGACGGCAGCGGCTGGCGCGTCGACGGCGACACCCACGACGCCGTCGTCGTTGCCGTCTCGGCGACCGAGGCGGCGCGCCTGGTGCAGCCGCTCGACGCCGCCTGGGCGGGCCTCGCGGGCCGTCTGCGCCACGCGCCGATCGTCACCGTCTATGCGCGCGGCGACGGCACGCCGCTCGCGGCGCCGATGCTGGCATTGCCGGCAGCAGACGCCGACGCCGACCCGGCGCAGTTCGTCTTCGACCTCGGCGCGCTGACCGGGGCGACGGGGCTGCTGGCCTTCGTCGTCAGCGGCGCGGCCGCCTGGGTCGAACGCGGCAGCGACGCCACGACGCAGGCCGTCGTGGAGCAGGCGCGCTGGCGCCTCGGCATGACGGTCGAGCCGCTGCGCTGCTTCACCGAGAAGCGCGCCACCTTCGCCTGCACGCCCGGCCTGCAGCGGCCGCGCGCCGCCGTCGCACCGGGGCTGATCGCTGCCGGCGACTTCGTCGACGGCCCCTATCCGGCCACGCTCGAAGGCGCCGTGCGATCCGGCATCGACGCAGCGCGGGCTGCACAAAGCTGGTTTCGCGATGCAAAATCAGCACCGGGAGTGACGACGACCGCGACATGAAGAACGACCGGACCCCGACGCCGACGATCCAGGTGCTCGAACGCAGCTTCGCGCTGCTCGACGTGCTGGCTGCCCACCAGGACCCGATCTCGCTGAAAGAGATCAGCGAACGCACCGGGCTGCACCCGTCGACGGCACATCGCATCCTCAACGACCTCACGATCGGCCGCTTTGTCGACCGGCCGGCCGCCGGCAGCTACCGGCTCGGCATGCGCCTGCTGGAACTGGGCAACCTGGTCAAGGCGCGGCTCGACGTGCGCGACGCCGCGCTCGCACCGATGCGCGAGCTGCACAAGCTGACGCACCAGCCGGTCAACCTGTCGGTGCGCCAGGGCGACGAGATCGTCTACATCGAGCGCACCTACAGCGAGCGCTCGGGCATGCAGGTCGTGCGCGCCGTCGGCGGGCGCGCGCCGCTGCACCTCACCTCCGTCGGCAAGCTGTTCCTCGCGCAGGACGATCCCCAGCGCGTGCGCGCCTATGCCACGCGTACCGGACTGGCCGGCCACACGCGCAACAGCCTTACGGCGCTGCCGGCACTGGAGCGCGACTTGAACGGTGTTCGAACGAGCGGCGTCGCGCGCGACGACGAGGAGCTGGAGCTCGGCGTGCGCTGCATGGCGGCCGGCATCTACGACGACCAGGGCCATCTCGTCGCCGGCCTGTCGATCTCGGCGCCGGCCGACCGGCTGGAGGATTCGTGGCTCGAGCGGCTGAAGTCGACCGCAGGCCAGATCTCGTCGGCCCTGGGCTATCGCGGCGCGGCGACGGTGCGCCACCCCGAGCCACTGCGCGCGGCCTCGCGCTGACGGGGCGTCAGGACGCAGCGTCGGTCGCCGCCACAGCCGCGGCTGGCGCGAGCGCCGGCACATGCTCCGTGACCCAGCGACGAACCCGCTCGGCGTCGCCGAGGCGCGAGTACTTGCCCGTCGAGTCGAGGAACACCATGATCAACTTGCGCCCGGCCAGCGTCGCCTGCATCACGAGGCAGCGCCCCGCTTCGGCGATGTAGCCCGTCTTCTGCAGGCCGATGTCCCAGCTCGGGTTGCGCACCAGGCCGTTGGTGTTGCGGTACTGGAGCTGGCGGCGGCCGACCGAGACCCGGTGCTCGGGCGACGTCGACAGCTCGCGAATCAGCGGGCGCTCCGACGCGACGGAGACCAGCGTCGCCAGATCGGTGGCGCTGGACTGATTGCGGCTCGACAGCCCGGTGGGCTCGACGTAGCGCGTGCTCGCCATGCCGAGCAACTGGGCCTTGGCATTCATCGCCTCGACGAAGGCGGCGAGCCCGCCGGGGTAGTTGCGGCCCAACGCATGCGCGGCGCGGTTTTCCGACGCCATCAGCGCGAGGTGCATCATCTCGCCGCGCGTCAGCCGCGCGCCGACGACGAGTCGCGAGTGGCTGCCCTTCTCGGTGTCGACGTCGTCCTGCGTGATCGTCAGCACTTCGTCGAGCGGCAGGCCGGCCTCGTCGACGACCAGCGCCGTCATCAGCTTCGTGATCGACGCGATCGGCAGCACCGCGCCCGGGTTCTTGCTGAGCAGAACCTCGTTGGTCTCCTGGTCCATCACGAGCGCGACGCTCGACTTGAGGTCGAGCGGATCATCGGTGCCGTGCAGCCCGGCGATGCGGCCGTACGACGGCCGCGCCGGCGCCGCCCGCACGACGCGCTTGGTGACGCGGCGCGCGCTGCTGCGCGACTTGCCCTTGATGGACTTGGCGGCGGTGGTCGCCTTCTTCGCCGAGGCGGTGGGAGTGCGCTCCTTGGCAACTGCGCTGCCCAGCGGTATCGACACCGCGAGCAGCAATGCGCCACACCACACGGCCGCCTGCGCGGCGATCGACCTGATCATCCCCGACCCCAATCTCCCCGAACCCGTCGCTGCGAGTGTACGGGGCGAACAAAACTCACGCAATATCAAAAGCTTACGGGGTTTTCCTCAAGTCCACCCGCGACTCCGTCACAGGTGCCGGCGAAGACTCAGCCCTGGGCTGCGACGCGCTCGGCCTTGTTGTGCAGCTTGTTCAACGCCGACAGGTAGGCCTTGGCCGACGCGACGACGATGTCCGGATCGGCACCGACCCCGTTGACGACGCGGCCGCCATGCTGCAGCCGCACCGTCACTTCGCCTTGCGATTCTGTGCTGCCCGACGTGATGGCATTCACGGAATACAGCAGCATCTCGGCGCCTGTTTGCAGCTTCGACTCGATCGCCTTGAGGCTGGCATCGACGGGGCCGTTGCCGTCGCTCTCGGCATGCAGTTCCGTGTCGCCTGCAGAGAACGCCACCTTGGCGTGCGGGCGCTCGCCCATCTCGGAATGCTGTGACAGCGACAGCAGCCGGTAGTGCTCGCGCTCGGCCGTCACCGACTCGTCCATCACCAGCGCGAGGATGTCCTCGTCGAAGATCTCGTTCTTGCGGTCGGCCAGGTCCTTGAAGCGCGCGAAGGCGGCATTCATCTCGGCCTCGGACTCGAGCTCGATGCCCATCTCCTGCAGGCGCTGCTTGAAGGCGTTGCGTCCCGACAGCTTGCCGAGCACGATCTTGTTGGCGGACCAGCCGACGTCCTCGGCGCGCATGATCTCGTAGGTGTCGCGCGCCTTGAGCACGCCGTCCTGGTGGATGCCCGAAGCATGCGCGAAGGCGTTGGCGCCGACCACGGCCTTGTTGGGCTGCACGACGAAGCCCGTCGTCTGCGAGACGAGCCGCGACGCCGGCACGATCTGCGTCGTGTCGATGCCGAGATCCAGTCCGAAGTAGTCGCGCCGCGTGCGCACCGCCATCACGACTTCCTCGAGCGAGCAGTTGCCGGCGCGCTCGCCCAGGCCGTTGATCGTGCACTCGACCTGCCGCGCGCCGCCGATCTTGACGCCCGCCAGCGAGTTGGCGACGGCCATGCCGAGGTCGTTGTGGCAGTGCACCGACCAGATCGCCTTGTCGGAGTTCGGGATGCGCTCGCGCAGCGTGCGGATGAAGTTGCCGTACAGCTCGGGCACGGCGTAGCCGACGGTGTCGGGAATGTTGATCGTGCGCGCGCCTTCGGCGATGACGGTCTCGAGCACGCGGCACAGGAAGTCGACGTTGGAGCGGTAGCCGTCCTCGGGCGAGAACTCGATGTCGTCGCACAGATTGCGCGCGAAGCGCACCGCCAGCCGCGCCTGCTCGTGCACCTGCTCGGGCGTCATGCGCAGCTTCTTTTCCATGTGCAGCGCGCTCGTCGCGATGAAGGTGTGGATGCGCGCGCTCCGCGCGCCGCGCAGCGCCTCGGCCGAGCGCGAGATGTCGCGGTCGTTGGCGCGTGCCAGCGAGCACACCGTCGATTCCTTGACGTGGTCGGCGATGCTCTTGACGGCTTCGAAATCGCCGTTGGACGAGGCCGCGAATCCCGCCTCGATCACGTCGACGCGCAGCCGTTCGAGCTGGCGCGCGATGCGCAGCTTCTCGTCCTTCGTCATCGAGGCGCCGGGCGACTGCTCGCCGTCGCGCAGCGTGGTGTCGAAAATGATCAGTTTGTCGGCCATGGTCGAGGCTCCTGGTCTCGTCGTTCCTGATGCACGCAGCCCCCAAAGCAAACGGCCCGCTGCGTTGCGCTGGCGGGCCGTTGATCGGGGAAGACGTGGACGTGTTCGATCAGCGCACCCGCGGTACCCCTAGAAGAAGAAGCGCAGCGGTGGCAGGTCGAATCGTCATGCGACGCAATATAGCACGGCGTTCAGCGGTGCAGCCCGGCCTCATCGGGTTCGTCGGTCGACGTCGCGATCACGCTGACCGGTCGGCCCTTCATGCGCTTGTAGGCGTAGACGGCGTAGCCCGAGAAGCCGTAGACGACGAACAGCGCGAACAGCACGACGGGCGGGTGGATGTTGATGATGGCGATCGCCAGCGCGATCGCGACGATCACGATGAACGGCACCGTCTTCTTGAAGCTCACGTCCTTGAAGCTGTAGAACGGCACGTTGGTCACCATCGTCAGCCCGGCGTAGAGCGTGAAGGCGAAGGTGCACCAGGCCAGCCACGGAATGCGCGAGGCGTCGGTCCAGCCCGCGTCGTCCATCACCCAGACGAAGCCGATGATCAACGCCGCCGCCGCCGGGCTCGGCAGCCCCTGGAAGAAGCGCCGGTCGACGACGCCGATGTTGGTGTTGAAGCGCGCCAGCCGCAGCGCGGCGCCGGCGCAATAGACGAATGCGGCGATCCAGCCCAGCTTGCCCAGCCCCTGCAACGCCCACTCGTAGACGATCAGCGCGGGCGCCGCGCCGAAGCTGACCATGTCCGACAGGCTGTCCATCTGCTCGCCGAACGCGCTCTGCGTGTTCGTCATGCGCGCGACGCGGCCGTCGAGGCTGTCGAGGACGGCGGCGGCGAAGATGCCGATCGCGGCCTGCTCGAAGCGGCCGTTCATCGCCATCACGATGGCGTAGAAGCCCGAGAACAGCGCCGCCAGCGTGAACAGGTTGGGCAGGATGTAGATGCCCTTGCGGCGCGGGCGCTCGACCTCCCGATCGGCATCGGCACCGGGCAGGTCGTTCATGACGTTCGTCGGTTGAGCATGGCGGCGAGGATACCGCAGCGACGCGCGAAAAAAAGCCGCGCTCCGAGGCGCGGCTTCGAGGCGACGCCGAGTCGTTCAGTTCCTGCTCTGGTCGACCAGGCGGTTCTTCTTGATCCACGGCATCATCGCGCGCAGCTTCTCGCCGACCTGCTCGATCGAGTGCTCGGCGGTGAGGCGGCGGCGCGACTGCAGCGTCGGCGCGCCGGCGCGGTTCTCAAGGATGAAGCTCTTGGCGTACTCGCCGGTCTGGATGTCCTTGAGCGCCTGCTTCATCGCCTGCTTGGTCTGCTCCGTCACGATCTTCGGCCCGGTCACGTACTCTCCGTACTCGGCGTTGTTCGAGATCGAGTAGTTCATGTTGGCGATGCCGCCCTCGTAGATCAGGTCGACGATCAGCTTGAGCTCGTGCAGGCACTCGAAGTAGGCCATCTCGGGCGCGTAGCCGGCCTCGACCAGCGTCTCGTAGCCCGCCTTGATCAGCTCGACGGTGCCGCCGCACAGCACGGCCTGCTCGCCGAACAGATCGGTCTCGGTCTCCTCGCGGAAGTTGGTCTCGATGATGCCGGCCTTGCCGCCGCCGTTGGCCGCGGCATAGCTCAGCGCCAGGTCGCGCGCCTTGCCGCTCTTGTCGGCATAGACGGCGATCAGGTGCGGCACGCCGCCGCCTTGCGTGTAGGTCGAGCGCACCGTGTGGCCCGGGGCCTTGGGCGCGACCATCCAGACGTCGAGATCACCGCGCGGCACGACCTGGCCGTAGTGCACGTTGAAGCCGTGCGCGAAGGCGAGCGACGCACCCTGGCGGATGTGTGGCTCGACGTCGTTCTTGTAGACGGCGGCGATCTGCTCGTCGGGCAGCAGGATCATCACGACGTCGGCGCTCTTCACCGCCTCGGCGACCTCGGCCACCTTCAGCCCCGCCTTCTCGGCCTTGCCCCACGACGCGCCGCCGCGGCGCAAGCCGACCGTGACCTTGACGCCGCTTTCGTTGAGGTTCTGCGCGTGGGCGTGGCCCTGCGAGCCGTAGCCGATGATCGTGACGTTCTTGCCCTTGATCAGGCTCAGGTCGGCGTCCTTGTCGTAATAGACCTTCATGGTTCTCTCCGTTATGACCTTCGCGGGCCCGCCCGGGCCCGCTCTTGTTGCTGCTAGACGCGAAGGATGCGCTCGCCGCGGCCGATGCCGCTGGCGCCCGTGCGCACCGTCTCGAGGATGGCGTTGCGGTCGATCGCCTCCAGGAAGGCGTCGAGCTTGCCCGAATCGCCCGTCACCTCGACGGTGTAGGTCTTCTCGGTGACGTCGATGATGCGGCCGCGGAAGATGTCGGCCATGCGCTTCATCTCGTCGCGCTCCTTGCCGACGGCGCGCACCTTGACGAGCATCAGCTCGCGCTCGGTGTAGGCGCCCTCGGTCAGATCGACGACCTTGACGACCTCGATCAGGCGGTTCAGGTGCTTGGTGATCTGCTCGATCACCTCGTCCGAGCCGGTGGTGACGATCGTCATGCGCGACAGCGAGGCGTCCTCGGTCGGCGCGACGGTCAG
Organism: Burkholderiaceae bacterium; assembly: GCA_048500255.1. Classification (GTDB taxonomy): domain Bacteria; phylum Pseudomonadota; class Gammaproteobacteria; order Burkholderiales; family Burkholderiaceae_C; genus JAMHWF01. The sequence continues at coordinate 470,697 of JASNYH010000001.1, forward strand.
GGTCTCGATGTTGTAGCCGCGCGCCGAGAACAGCGCGACGACGCGCGACAGCGCCCCGGGTTCGTTCTCCAGCAGCAGCGCGATGATGTGTTTCATGGGAATGGTCCTTCGGGTCGCGCTCTTCAGGTCGGCGGCGGTAACCGCCGGCCCTTGGCCACGCCCGTCGAGCGGGTGATGAATGTAGTCCGCGGCCGTTCGGCGCTTGCGACCGGCTCCTGGCGGCACCGCGGTGGCAGTACCGCCCTCGCCGGCCTTCGGCGCGTCACAGGTCCTCGGACCCGAGCAGCATCTCCGTGATGCCCTTGCCGGCCTGCACCATCGGCCAGACGTTCTCCGTGGGATCGGTGCGGATGTCGAGGAAGACGGTGCGGTCCTTCAGCCGCATCGCCTCGCGCAGCGCCGGCTCGACGTCGGCCGGCTTCTCGATCAGCATGCCGACATGGCCGTAGGCCTCGGCGAGCTTGACGAAATCGGGCAGCGCGTCCATGTAGCTGTGCGAGTAGCGGCCACCGTAGTCGAGCTGCTGCCACTGCCGCACCATGCCGAGGTAGCGGTTGTTCAGCGACACGATCTTCACCGGCGTCTTGTACTGCAGGCAGGTCGACAGCTCCTGGATGCACATCTGGATCGAGCCTTCGCCGGTGATGCAGAACACGTCGGCCTCGGGCTTCGCGAGCTTGATGCCCATCGCGTACGGCAGACCCACGCCCATCGTGCCGAGGCCGCCGGAGTTGATCCAGCGCCGGGGCTCGTCGAAGCGGTAGTACTGCGCCGCCCACATCTGGTGCTGGCCGACGTCCGACGTGATGTAGGTGTCGCGCCCCCGGGTCAGCTCGCACAGTGTCTGCACGACCTGCTGCGGCTTGATGACCTCGCTGCTGCGCCTGAACGACAGGCACTCGCGCTTGCGCCATTCGTCGATCTGCGCCCACCAGGCGACCAGCGCCGCCGCGTCGGGACGCGCCTGCGCCTCCTTGAGCTGGGCGATCAGCTCCTGCAGCACGTCCTTCACGTCTCCGACGATCGGCACGTCGACACGCACGCGCTTGCTGATCGACGACGGATCGATGTCGATGTGCACGATCTTGCGCTCGACCGACGCGAAGTGCTTCGGGTTGCCGATCACGCGGTCGTCGAAGCGCGCGCCGACGGCCAGCAGCACGTCGCAGTGCTGCATCGTCATGTTGGCTTCGTAGGTGCCGTGCATGCCGAGCATGCCGAGGAACTTGGGGTCGCTGGCCGGGAAGGCGCCCAGTCCCATCAGCGTGTGGGTGCACGGATAGCCGAGCAGGTTGACCAGTTCGCGCAGCTCGGCCGACGCGTTGCCCTGGACCACGCCGCCGCCGGTGTAGATGTAGGGCCGCCTGGCCTGCAACAGCAACTGCACCGCCTTGCGGATCTGGCCGCCGTGGCCCTTGCGCACCGGGTTGTACGAGCGCATCTCGACGCTGGCCGGGTACTCGAACGGTGCGGTGCTCAGCGACACGTCCTTCGGGATGTCGACGACGACGGGGCCGGGCCGGCCCGTGCGCGCGATGTGGAAGGCCTTCTTGATCGTCGGCGCCAGCTCGCGCACGTCCTTGACGAGGAAGTTGTGCTTCACGACGGGGCGCGTGATGCCCACCGTGTCGCACTCCTGGAAGGCGTCCAGGCCGATGGCGCGCGTCGGCACCTGGCCCGTGATGATCACCATCGGGATCGAGTCCATGTAGGCCGTCGCGATGCCGGTCACGGCATTCGTGACGCCCGGGCCCGAGGTGACGAGCGCGACGCCGACTTCGCCGCTGGCGCGCGCGTAACCGTCGGCGGCGTGCACCGCCGCCTGCTCGTGGCGCACCAGCACGTGCTGGATCGAATCCTGCTGGTACAGCGCGTCGTAGATGTAGAGTACGGCGCCGCCGGGGTAGCCCCAGACGTGCTTGACGCCCTCGGCCTGCAGACTGCGGACCAGGATCTCGGAGCCGTTGGGCTCCTTGGCGGGAGGGTGCGGCTGTGCCGTGGCGGCACGCTTGATTTCCGCGGGGGACATGTCCATGACGAACCTCTGTGAATTTCTCTGACGAAAAACCATCGGTGCTCCTCCTCGCGCCCTCGTGAGGCGGACTCGGAACTGCGAAATCGGAACCAACGGGCGCCCGGGTCGGGCGCCGGCTTCAGACCTGACTGTTGTGCAACGGCGTGGATTATGGCACTGCACAACGGCGCGCCGCGCCGCGCCGGGGTTCGCGACGGCGCGATGAGATAATCGCCGCCGCCTTCCACGGGCGATGACTGCGCCGCATTTCCTTGGCCACCGACCTAGAACTCTCCGACTTCCTCAAGAGCGTCGAGAAGCGGGCCTTCAAGCGAACCGTCTTTGCCATTCGGGACGACGATGCCGCGCTGGACATCGTGCAGGACGCGATGATCCGCCTCGCCGAGAAGTACGCCGACCGGCCCGTGGCCGAACTGCCGCTGATCTTCCAGCGCATCCTGTCCAACGCCACGATGGACTGGTTCCGGCGCCAGAAGGTGCGCAACGCCGCCGTGCGCAATTTCTCCGACTTCGAGTCGGCCGACACGGACGCCGATTTCGATCTGCTGGAAACTCTGGGGGCCTTAGAGGGATCCATGGCAGCTGAGAGCGCCTCGGACTCGGTCCAGCGGGCCCAGATCCTGCATCTGATCGAGGCCGAGGTGGCCGAGCTGCCCGCGCGTCAACGCGAGGCATTCCTGCTGCGTTACTGGGAGGAACTCGATGTCGCAGAGACAGCGGTCGTGATGGGCTGTTCCGAGGGAAGCGTCAAGACTCACTGTTCGAGGGCAGTGCATGCGTTGGCCAAGGCTCTGCAGGCAAAGGGAATCGCGCCATGAATCCGACCACGACACTCCGCCATCCCGCCGACCCCGAGGCGTTGCAGGCCCGTTTTGCCCGGCGCGTCGTGGCGCGCTTGGACAACGGCGCCGGCCAGGTCGGGCCCGACATCGCCGAGCGCCTGCGCTTCGCCCGCGAACAGGCACTCGCCAAGGCGCACGCGGCTCGCACCGCGGCGGCACCGGCCGCGTCGGTCGAGCACGTCGGCGGCGGCGTGTCGGCACTGCGCTGGGGCGGCGCCGAGCGCAACCGCTCGCCGCTGTGGGTCAAGATCGGCTCCGTGATGCCGCTGATCGTGCTCGTGTGCGGGCTGCTGCTGATCCGTCACTGGCACCAGCAGGCCGAGATCGATGCCGCTGCCGAGATCGATGCCGCCCTGCTCGCCGACGACCTGCCGCCCAGCGCCTACAGCGACCCGGGCTTCGCCGAATTCCTCAAGGCGCCGCCGCGCGACTGACGCCATGAAGCCGGCCCTGCTGCCTCTCTGCACCGGCTGGCTGCTCGCAGCCGCCGCCGTGCTGCCGGGCGTCGCGTCGGCGCAGGCGCTGACGCCGACCGCGCTGCCGTCGCGCACCTCGGCGCCCGCCGCCGGCGGCACGATGGTCCCGGTCGCCAGCGGGCCGACCTGGGGCAGCTTGACGCTCGAGCAGCGCAGCGCGCTCGCGCCGCTGCAGCGCGACTGGGCCACGATCGACGCGTCGCAAAGGCGCAAGTGGCTCGAAGTCGCCGCGCGCTTCCCGTCCATGCCCGCCGGCGAGCGCGCCCGTGTCCAGGCGCGCATGGCCGACTGGGCGCGCATGACGCCGCAGGAGCGCGGGCGCGCGCGGCTGCGCTTTCAGCAGGCGCAGCGCGTAGATTCCCAGGAGCGGCAGGCGCGCTGGGAGGCCTACCAGGCGCTGCCGCCGGCCGAGCGGCGTCAGCTCGTGACGCGCTCGCAGACCGCCGCGGCCGAGGTCGCCAAGCGCGCGCCGCGCGCACCGCGCGAGGCGCCGCTGGGCAAGACGAACCTCGTTCCCAATCCGGCGCATGCGACGCCGCCCAAGCCGGTGGCGCCGATCGTCGTGCAGGCCAAGCCCGGCGCCAGCACGACGCTGATGTCGCGCAAGCCGGCGCCGCCGCCGCACCAGCAGATCGGCATGCCCAAGATCGTCGCGACGCCCGAGTTCGTCGACGCCGCGACGCTGCTGCCGCAGCGCGGCGCGCAAGGCGCCGCCGTGCGCCAGCCGCTGCCGGCGCCCGCGACGCCGCCGCGCGAACCGGCCGAATGACGGCGGCGCCGCCGCGCGCGCCGAGCGTTCGCCGCCGGCTCGCCGCCTTCGTCTACGAAGGCGTGCTGTTGTTCGGCGTCGTGATGGTCGTCGGCCTCGCCTGGTCGTTCGCCATGCAGCAGCGCCACGCACTGATCGGGCGCCACGGGCTGCAGGCCGTGCTGTTCGTCGTGCTTGGCGTCTATTTCGCGTGGTTCTGGTCGCACGGAGGCCAGACGGTGGCGATGAAGGCCTGGCACATCCGCCTCGTGCGCAGCGACGGCCGCGCGGTGTCGGCGGCACGCTCCGCCGCGCGCTACCTGCTCGCCTGGCTGTGGTTCGCGCCGGCGCTCGTGACCGTCTGGCTGGCCGGGCTGCGCGGCGGCGCCGCCGTCGCCGGCGTGCTGGCCGCCGGCGTGATCGGCTACGCCGCGTCGGCGCTGCTGCATCCGTCGCGCCAGTTCCTCCACGACGTGCTGTGCGGCACCGCGCTCGTCGACACGCGGGGCTGAGCTCGGCGCGACGCGGGCACAATCGGTTCAGCATGACGAATCCGCACAAGGGCCACACCGGCGCAGCACGCCTGCTGCGCGCTACGCGCCACTCGCTCGACGGCCTGCGCGCGGCCTGCATGGGCGAAAGCGCGTTTCGCCAGGAACTCGTGCTCGCCTTCTTCATGATGCCCACGGCCTGGTGGCTCGGTCGCGGCTGGGTCGAGGTAGCCCTGCTGGTCGGCTCCGTCGTGCTCGTACTGATCGTCGAGCTGCTCAACTCGGGCATCGAGACCGCGATTGACCGCATCTCGTTCGAAATCCACGACTTGTCCAAGCGGGCCAAGGACTACGCCAGCGCCGCCGTGATGTTGTCGCTGCTGCTCTGCGGCGGCATCTGGGTGACGGCGCTGTGGCGGCGGCTGGGCGCGGCCTGACGACGATGCAGAGCCTGTCGCTCTGTGTCTATTGCGGCTCGCGCAGCGGCGAAGACCCGGCGTATGCGGAGGCAGCGCGCGCCGTCGGCGAGCAGATCGGCCGCAACGGCGCGCAACTCGTCTACGGCGGCGGGCGAGCCGGCCTGATGGGCATCGTCGCCGACGCCGCGCTGGCCGCCGGCGCGCGCGTCGTCGGCGTGATCCCGCAGGCGCTGATGTCGCGCGAGCTCGGCCATGCCGGCCTGAGCGAGCTGCACGTCGTCGATACGATGCACGAGCGCAAGCGCCTGATGGCCGAGCGCAGCGACGCCTTCGTCGCTTTGCCCGGCGGCATCGGCACGCTGGAAGAGCTGTTCGAGGTCTGGACCTGGCGCCAGCTCGGCTACCACGACAAGCCGCTCGGTCTGCTCAACGTCGGCGGCTACTACGACCGCCTGCTCGCCTTCCTCGGCGAGACGGAGGCGCAGGGCTTCGTGCAGCCGGCGCAGTCGCGGCTGCTGCAGGTCGACGTCGACGCCGCGGCGCTGCTGGCGCGCCTGGCGGAGCTGGCCGCGCAGGCGACGGCGCCCGACGACTACCGTCGCATCTGAGCGGATCGGCCGGCGCGCAGCGCGCACAGCGCGGCGATCGCCGCCGACGCCGCAGCGGCCCAGAACACCGATGCGAGGCCCCAGCGCTCGCTGAGCGCGCCGCCTGCCACCCCGCCGATCACGCCGGGGAAGCCATAGCCGATGACGGCGAACAGCGCCTGGCCGCGCGTGCGCAGCCGCGGTGGAAAGCGCTCGTTGATCAGCGCGATGCACGCCGAGTGGTGCGCAGCGAACGTCAGCGCATGCAGCGCCTGCAGCACGACGAGCACGGCCAGGCTGTCGCCGAAGGCCGCCGTGCCGGCGAAGCGCAGCGCCGCGACGGCGCAGCAGGCCGTGAGCCAGCCGTTCAGGTTGGTCGCATCCATGAAGCGCCCCTGCACCAGCAGCCAGCCGATCTCGACGCACACCGCGAGAGCCCACAGCCCGCCGACGACGCGCTTGCTGTAGCCGAGCGCGTCGAGGTGCAGCGAAAAGAAGATGTACAGCGCGATGTGCGCCAGCACCATGAAGAACAGCGACGCGAAGAACCACGCCACCGCCGGCTGCGCCAGCACGGGCCACAGCGGCGGCGCCGGTTCGGCGTCGTGCGCCGCGTCGCGCGCCGCCGGCAGCCGCCAGCACGCTGCGGCGACGAGCGCGAGCAGCAGTACGACGCCACCCGCGAAGGCGTCGAGCCCCCAGGCGTCGAACGCCCAGCCGGCAGCGAACACGGTGACGACGAAACCGATCGAGCCCCAGGCGCGCACGCGGCCGTAGCGACCGACGTCCACGCCGCCGCGCGCGTCGACGACCAGGCGCGCGAGCGTCGCCTCGGTCAGCGGCATCAGCGCGCTCGTGTTGACGAACAGCACGAACAGCACGGCGGCGAGGAAGGCGAAGCCCGGCGCCACCGGCCGCGGCACGAGCAGCAGCGCCGGCGAGACGGCGAGCGCCGCGCTCGCCGCGATGCGCGACAGCCGCACGCGCTGGCCGCTGTGGTCGGCCAGCCAGCCCCAGGCGTAGGGCGCGAACATCCGCGTCGCGCTGTTGATGGCGACCAGCGTGCCGATCGCCAGCGTGCCGAAGCCCAGTTCCTTGAGCCACAGCGGCAGGTACGGATTGAGATAGCCGATGAAGGCGAAATAGCTCGCCGACAGCACGGCGAACGGCCACAGCTCGCGGCCCGACGCGGCGGCGGCGCTCACGCGGGCGGGGCGATGCGCAGGCTCAGCCGGCCGCGCCGGGAATCGGCGGCACCGGCAGGCGCACGTCGCCGCACTGCGCACGGTGGCGCAGCGCGTGATCCATCACCACCAGCGCGAGCATCGCCTCGGCGATCGGCGCAGCGCGGATCCCGACGCACGGGTCGTGGCGGCCGTGCGTCTCGACGGTGGTCGGCCGGTTGGCGCGGTCGATCGACGCGCGCGGCAGGCGGATCGAGCTCGTCGGCTTGACCGCGATCGTGACGACGATGTCCTGCCCCGTCGAGATGCCGCCGAGCATGCCGCCGGCGTTGTTGCTGCGAAAGCCTTCGGGCGACAGCTCGTCGCCGTGCTCGCTGCCGCGCTGCGCGACGCAGGCGAAGCCGGCGCCGATCTCGACGCCCTTGACGGCATTGATGCCCATCATCGCGTAGGCGATGTCGGCGTCGAGCTTGTCGTACAGCGGCTCGCCCAGACCCACCGGCACGTTCGTCGCCTCGACACGCAGCCGCGCGCCGACGGAATCGCCCGACTTGCGCAGCGCGTCCATCGCCGCCTCGAGTTCGGCGATCTTCGACGCGTTGGCGGCGAAGAACGGATTGTTCGGCACGTGCTCCCAGCCCTCGAACGGGATATCGATGTCGCCGATCGCCGTCATCGCTGCTCTGAATCGCGTGCCGTGCTGCTGCGCCAGCCACTTGCGGGCGACGGCGCCGGCGCCGACCATCGGCGCCGTCAGCCGCGCCGACGCGCGCCCGCCGCCGCGCGGATCGCGCAGGCCGTACTTGCGCCAATAGGGATAGTCGGCGTGACCGGGGCGGAAGGTGTCGAGGATGTTGCCGTAGTCGCGGCTGCGCTGGTCGACGTTGCGGATCACGAGGCAGATCGGCGTGCCCGTCGTGAAACCCTCGTAGGTGCCCGACAGGATCTCGACGGTGTCGGGCTCGTTGCGCTGCGTCACGTGGCGGCTGGTGCCGGGACGGCGGCGGTCGAGTTCGGGCTGGATGTCGGCCTCGCTCAACGCCATGCCCGGCGGGCAGCCGTCGATCACGCACCCGATCGCCGGGCCGTGGCTCTCGCCGAAGTTGGTGACGCGAAACAGCGTGCCGAAAGTGGAGCCGGACATGGGAGCGTGATGGCGAAACGAAGACGCCACCCGAGGCGCGAGCCCGGGCGGCGAGGCTGGCGAATGTCGCCGATTCTAGGCGCGCGTCACGCCGCCTTGCCGGCTGCGGCCTCTTCCTCGACCGGCCAGTCGCGGATGTAGGCCTTGAGCATGCGGTTCTCGAAATCCTGGCTCTCGACGACGGCCTTGGCGACGTCGTGGAACGAGATCACGCCCATCAGCGTGCGCCCGTTCATCACCGGCATGTAGCGCGCATGGCGGCCGAGCATCATGCGGCGCACCTCGTCGATGACGGTGTCGGGCGTGCAGGTCAGCGGTGCGTCGTCCATCACGCTGCCCACCAGCGCACCGTTGACGGAGCCGCCGTTGCGCACGATCGTGGCGAGCACTTCGCGGAAGGTGAGCATGCCCACCACGTCGCCGTGCGACATCACGACGAGCGAGCCGATGTCGCGCTCGACCATCGTGACCAGTGCGTCGGCGAGCGGTGTCTGCGGATCGACGCAGTACAACGTGCCGCCCTTGACCCGCAGGATGTCGCTGACCTTCATGGTGCTGCCTCCCCTCGTGACGACCGATGACGCGGTCAACATAGCGCACCGGGCGGCGCGGCGGCAATACCCCCGAACGGGAATCCGCGGGTCATCCCTGATGCCACGGGGGCAGCCCGCGCCGCCCGTGTCGTCAGGGCTGGGACGGCACGACGAGGCCGGGTCGCACGTCGTCGACCGCTCGACGCTGCTCGACGCGCAGCGCAACCCCGAGAAGTACCGCAACCTGGCGGTGCGCGTGGCCGGCTACGGCGCCTACTTCGCGCAGATCGGCAAGGACATGCAGGAAGAAGTGATCCGGCGCACCGAGCACCACGCGGTCTGATCGCCCTGCCTCGCTAGTCGATGACTTCGCGCAGGCTCATCGCCTCGAAGCGCGCGCCGCGCCGGAAGGCAGCGACGGCAGGCGCGCGCTCGATCAGCAGCCGATCGATCAGCGGCTCGGCGGGCGTGGCGCCGGGATCGCACAGCAGCACGTAGCGCGCCGCCGCGCCCTCGTCGAGCAGGCCGATCCAGTCGAGATCGACCATGACCTCGAGCAGCGGCTCGATCTGCAGCGGATCGGCACGCAGCGTGCGTGCCAGCGTCTCGAGCGCGGCGCCGCGCTCGCCGCGGCGGTGCGCCGCCTCGAGCTCGCGCAGCAACTGCACGGCGAGGTGGAAGCGGTAGCCCGGAATGCCGGCGCGGCGCACGATGCGCATCTGCAGGCTCGGCGCATAGGCGGCGATCACGGCGCCGAGCAGCACGACAACCCAGCCGAGATAGATCCACACCAGGAAGATCGGCACCGTGGCGAAGGCGCCGTAGACCATCGAGTAGGTCGGCACGCCGGCCACGTACAGCGCCAGCAGCCGCTGCGCGACGGCGAAGCCCGCTGCGACGAACACGCCGCCGGCCAGCGCGTGGCGCCACAGCACCTGCGTGTTGGGCACGGTGCGGAACAGCGCCGCCATGCCGAGCGCGAAAAGCACGAATTCGACGGCGTTGAGCAGCAAGGTCACGCCGCCCGGCACGCCGCCGACGATGCCGCGCGACGCCGACACGAAGTACGACGTGAGCGTCAGGCTGCCGCCGAGCAGCAGCGGCCCGAGCGTCGCCGCCGCCCAGTAGACGAGCACCCGCTGCGCGATCGGCCGCGGCCGGCGCACGCGCCAGATGTTGTTGAGCGTACGGTCGATCGTCAGCATCAGCGCGATCGCCGTCAGCACGAGCACGACGAGGCCCACCGTGCCCAACCGGTTGGCCTTGGTCGCGAACTGCGTCAGCGCGCCCAGCACCGGCTTGGCGATCGTGTCGGGCACGAGCGACTGCAGAAAGTACTTCTCGAGCGCGCGCTGGAACGATGCGAACATCGGGAACGCCGAGAACACGGCCAGCGCCACGGTGAACAGCGGCACCAGCGCGATCGTCGTCGTGAACGTGAGGCTGCCGGCGGTCAAGCCGAGGCGGTCCTCGCGGAAGCGCTGGCGCAGCGTGCGCAGCGTGTCGAGCCAGGGCCAGGTCTGCAGCGTCTGCCACAGCGTCGCGGCCTGCGCGCGCCAGCCGTGCTTCAGGGCCATCGGATTCGGCATGGTCACTATGATGCCAGCATGATTTCCATGTCCGTCGCGCCTCGCATCCGCTGGACGCAGCGCGTCGCCGTCGGCGCGCTGCTCGCGCTCGTCGCGCTCGGCCTGGCATGGGAGCTGCGTCTGGCGCCGCTGCGCCCGGGCGGCTCGTGGTGGGCGCTGAAGGTGCTGCCGCTGGCGCTGCCGCTCGCCGGCCTGCTGCGGCTGCGGCTCTACACCTACCGCTGGGTCGCGCTCGGCGTTTGGCTCTACGTGACCGAGGGGCTGGTGCGCGCGACGAGCGAGCGCGGCACGGGCGCGTGGCTTGCCGCGCTGCAGGTCGTGCTGGCGCTGGTCGTCTTCGCCGCCTGCGCCGCGCACGTGCGCTGGCGGCTCGGCCCGGCCCGCGCGACGACGGAGACTGCGACGTGACGACCCCTGCCCTGCTCGACGAACTGCGCGGCGCCGTCGGCGCTGCGAACGTGCTGACCGGCGGCGACCTGTCGGCGTACGAGCTCGACTGGCGGCGCCGCTACCGCGGCAAGGCACTCGCCGTCGTGCGCCCCGGCTCGACGCCCGAGGTGGCCGCTGTCGTGCGCGCCTGCGCTGCGGCCGGCGCGGCCATCGTGCCGCAGGGCGGCAACACCGGGCTGGTCGGCGCGTCGGTGCCCGACGCCAGCGGCACACAGGTGCTGCTGAGCCTGGCGCGCATGACGCGCGTGCGCTCGATCGACGCCGCCAACCTGACGATGACGGTCGACGCCGGCTGCGTGCTGCAGGCGGTGCAGGAGGCCGCCGACGCCGCCGGGCTGCTGTTCCCGCTCAGCCTCGCCGCCGAGGGCAGTTGCACGATCGGCGGCAACCTGGCGACCAACGCCGGCGGCACGCAGGTGCTGCGCTACGGCAATGCGCGCGACCTGTGCCTCGGGCTCGAAGTGGTGACGCCTGCCGGCGACGTGTGGGACGGCCTCGCCGGCCTGCGCAAGGACAACACCGGCTACGACTTGCGCGACCTCTACATCGGCAGCGAGGGCACGCTGGGCGTCATCACGGGCGCGACGCTCGAGCTCTACCCGAAACCGGCCGCCGTGATGACGGCATTCGCCGGCTGCGCGACGCTGCCGGCCGCCGTGGCGCTGCTCGAGCTGGCGCGCGCGCGCGCCGGCACGGCGCTGACCGGCTTCGAAGTGATGGGCGAGTTCGCGCTCTCGCTGGTCCACAAGCATTTCCCGAAGCTGCCGCGGCCGCTGCCGGGCAATGCCGCGTGGAGCGTGCTGCTCGAGATCTCCGACAGCGAGGGCGAGGGTCATGCGCGCGCCGTCTTCGAGGGTTTCCTCGAGGCGGCGCTCGAGCGCGAGCTGATCGTCGACGCGGCGGTCGCCGCGAGCATCGAGCAGTCGCACGCGATGTGGCACTTGCGCGAGTCGATCCCGCTCGCGCAGGCCGAGGAAGGCCTCAACATCAAGCACGACATCGCGCTGCCCGTGTCGCGCATCGCCGACTTCGTCGCGTCGACCGACGCGCGCCTCGCGCAGGCGGTGCCGGGCGCTCGGCTGGTCGACTTCGGCCACCTCGGGGACGGCAACCTGCACTACAACGTGCAGGCGCCCGAGGGCATCGCGGCGGCCGACTTCCTGCGCACGCACGAGGCGGCGATCAACGACATCGTCTACGACGCCGTGACGGCGCACGGCGGCTCGATCTCGGCCGAGCACGGCATCGGCGTGCTCAAGCGCGACGAACTCGTGCGCCGCAAGCCGGCCGTCGCACTCGACCTGATGCGCGCGATCAAGCAGGCGCTCGACCCGCGCGGGCTGATGAACCCCGGCCGCGTGCTGTAGCCGCCGTCTCGCTCGCCGACACGCGCGCCTCGGCGCGCAGCCAGTCGGCGAACTGCTGCACCTCGGGCTTGCGCGCCGACGCCGCGCTGCGCAGCAGGTGGTAGCCCAGCGGCGACGCCACCTTGCGGCTGAACGGCGCGACCAGGCGCCCCGCCTTGAGCAGCCGCGTCACCAGCGGCAGCCGGCCGAGCACGACGCCGTGGCCGTCGATGGCGGCCTGGATCATCTGGTCGTAGAGCTCGAAGTGCAGGGTCCCGGCGGGCTGCAGGTCGTCGAGCTGCATCGCGCGCAGCCAGAGCTGCCAATCGGCCGTGTGGGCGCGCCCGCCCGTCGTGCTGTGCAGCAGCACATGGTGACGCAGATCGGCCGGCTTCTCGAGCGGCCGTGCGCGATCGGCGAGCAGCTGCGGACTGCACAGCGGCATCACGGTTTCGCCGAACAGCTTGACGGCGTCGGCGCCGACGACGGACTCCGGCGCGCAGTAGCGCACCGCGAGATCGACGCCGTCGCGTTCGAGGTCGGCGAGCTGATACGTCGCCGAGATGCGCACGTCGACCTCGGGATGCCCGGCCGTGAAGCCGCCGAGCCGCGGGATCAGCCACAGGCCGGCGAAGCCCGGCGTCGTCGTCACGACGACGGTGCGCCGCAACGAGCGCGCGCCGAGGCGCTCGGCGGCGTTGTGCAGCTGCTGCAGCGCCGACGTCGTCGCCGCGCCGAGCTCGCGGCCGGCCTCCGTCAGCGCGAGCGCGCGGTGCAGGCGCTGGAACAGCGCGACGCCGAGCGCACCCTCGAGCTGCTGGATCTGCCGGCTGACCGCCGACTGCGTCAGCGCCAGCTCGTCGGCGGCACGCGTGAAGCTCAGGTGGCGCGCCGCCGCCTCGAAGGCGACGAGCGGATCGAGCGGCGGCAGGCGGTAGCGGCGCATCGATTCTTCACATTCCAATGTTGCATGCAATGCATGCAGGAATACCGTTTGAAGGCGGGCTGATCTACGTCGACACTGTAGCCGTATTCGCTGCCATTGACATGCGATTCACTCATGCCATGAGGAGAACGCCATGAACCATCTCCCGCAGGTGCTGCGCCACGGCGAGTGGGTCGCGCTGCGCGACCAGGCCGGGCGCCGCGTCGACTGCCTGGGCGGCAGCGTGTGGATCACGCAGGACCACGATCGCCGCGACATCGTGCTCGTCGCCGGCGAAGGATTCGTACTGGACCGCCCCGGCATGGCCGTCGTGTCGGCGCTGGCCGACGCAAGCTACGCCGTGCGTGATGTCGCCGCCGCGGCCCTGTCGGGCACCAAGGATGCGTCAGCGGCCGCCGGCGCGGCGGCCGTGGCCGGGGAGCCGCAGCCGTGCTCGCCCTGACGCACCACTATCCGACGCAGCTGATCGACCGCTGGACGCTCGCCGACGGCCGGCGCGTGACGCTGCGCCCCGTGCTGCCGCAGGACGCCGAGCTCGAGCAGGCGCTGGTGCGCGGCCTGTCGCGCGAGGGGCGCTACCACCGCTACTTCGCGCCGATCCGCGAGCTGTCGCCGCAGGCCCTGGCCGCGCTGATGCGCGTCGACTACCGGCGCCACCTCGCGCTCGTCGTCGAGACCTTCGTCGACGGCGAGCCGCGCGTCGTCGCCGAGGGTCAATCGTTCGCGGACGTCGGCGCAGTCGACGGGGAGTTCGCCGTCGTCGTGGCCGACGACTGGCGTCGGTTCGGTCTGGCGACGCGGCTCATCGACACCCTCGACGAGCATGCGCGCGATGCCGGCCTGGAGCGCCTCGTCGGCGACGTCATCGCCACCAACAGCGCGATGATCACGCTGCTTCGCAAGCTGGGCTTCGCGCTGCGCAGCCATCCCGGCGACGCGCGGCTCATGCAGGCCTCGCGCATGCTGCGGCGGACGGCGCCACCGCCACCGTGGCCGGGTGTCCCTACTGCAGCGGCTCCTTCAGCAGCGGCGGCAGCGGCATGACTTCGATGCCCTCGTCGTGCAGCGCCGCCGTCTCGTCGCGCGAAGCGCGTCCGCGGATCGCGCGCTCGGGCACCTCGCCGTAGTGGATGCGGCGCGCTTCCTCGGGGAAGCGCTCGCCGACGTCCTCCGTCTCGGCGACGATGCGGCGCACCGCCTGCATCCAGGCCTGCTGCAGCGTCGCCGCCTGCGTGACCTCCTGCGTCGGCCGCTCGGCGGCCGGGGCAGCCGCGCCGCCCGACGACAGGTTCAGGCGCGGCGCGCTCGGCAGCCGCGTGACGTCGCGCTCTCCGCACACCGGGCACTCGACGAGCCCGCGCTCGTTTTGCGAGACGTAGTCGTCTTCCGACCCGAACCAGCCTTCGAAGCGGTGGTCGTCGACGCAGCGCAGGTTGAAGACCTTCATGCGCCCGATTATCCAGGCGCCGGCGTCACGGTGCCTGGTGCCAGGTCAAAGGCCAGCGAGCGGCGCGCCAATTCTGCAACCACAGCAGGCCGACCAGCGTCTTGGCGTCGGTCAGCTCGCCGCGACCGGCCATCGCCATCAACTCGTCGGCCGACACGACGGCGACGTCGAGGAACTCGCCGGCGTCGAGCGCCTGCTCGCCGGCGACCAGGCCACGCGCGAACCAGATCTCGATGTGCTCGTTCGAATAGGCGATGGCGTTGTGCAGCACGCCGGCGCGCGCCCACTCGGCGGCGCGGTAGCCCGTCTCCTCGGCCAGCTCGCGCACGCCGCAGGCCAGCGGCGACTCGCCGGCGCCGTCGAGCTTGCCGGCCGGGAACTCGAGCATCACGCGGCCCATCGGGTGACGCCACTGGCGCTCGACGACGAGGCGGCCGTCGTCGAGCAGCGGCACGACGACGACGGCGCCGGGATGCACGATGTACTCGCGCAGCGACTGGCTGCCGTCGGGCAGGCGCACGGTATCGCGGCGCACGTCGAGCAGGCGACCGCGCCAGACCTGCTCGCTGGCGAGCGTCGTCTCGCGCAGGTGCGCGTCGGTGGTGTCGTCTTTACTCATGACCGGGGCGGTGGCGGCGCAGATAGCGCCAGACGAAGCCGGGGAATGCCAGCGTCAGGAACATGAACAACGACGCCGCGTAGAACTCCCAGCCTTGGGGATAGATCTGGCCGATGCGCGCCTCGAGCGCGACGCCCGTGCCGAGCGTCGCCGCGTAGAGCACGAGCAGTTCGACCATGCGCCAGGCGAGCGACTTGGGCGCGCGCAGCGCGCCGACGACGAACAGACGCTCGTTGACGAACGGCAGGTTGGCAGCCAGCACGCCGACGATCAGCACCACCCAGACGGCGGCCGCGACCGTCATCGCACGCCGCCCAAGCTCAGGTCCCCAGCGCCTTGACGACGGCCTGGGCGCACATCGCCATCAGGCCGCCCGGCAGCACGCCGAACACGAGCACGGCGGCGCCGTTGAGCGACATCAGCGCCCTCGCCTCGCCGGTGCTGACGATCGGCGTCGTGTCGACGGGGTCGTCGAAGTACATCGTCTTGACGACGCGCAGGTAGTAGAACGCGCCCACCAGCGACAGCAGCACGGCGACGACGGCCAGCACGATGTAGCCGGTGACGTTGGTCGACACGATGGCCTGCAGCACGGCGAGCTTGGCGTAGAAGCCCACCGTCGGCGGGATGCCGGTCAGCGAGAACATGAACAGCGCCATCACGGCGGCGAACCAGGGGCTGCGCCGCGCCAGGCCCTTGAGGTCGGCGATCTCCTCCGACTCGTGGCCGGCGCGCGCCATCAGCGCGATCAGGCCGAAGGTGCCGAGCGTCGTGAAGACGTAGGTGACGACGTAGAACAGCGCCGAGCTGTAGCCGTTGGCGGCCGAGAAGGTGTTGCCCGTGATCACCGTCGGCGTGAAGCCGAGCAGCATGAAGCCCATCTGGCCGATCGTCGAATAGGCCAGCATGCGCTTGAGGTTGGTCTGCGCGATGGCGGCGAAGTTGCCGACCGCCATCGACGCGACGGCCAGCACGATCAGCATCTGCTGCCAGTCGGCAGCCAGCCCGGTAAGCCCCTCTACAAGCAGGCGAAAGGTGATCGCGAAGGCCGCGAGCTTGGGCGCGCCGGCGACCATCAGCGTCACCGCGGTCGGCGCGCCGTGATACACGTCGGGCACCCACATGTGGAACGGCGCCGTCGCCAGCTTGAAGGCCAGGCCCGAGACGATGAAGACGAGGCCGAAGGCCAGCACCGACTTGTTGATCTGGCCGGTGGCGATGGCGCCGAACACCTCGGGGATGTCGAGCGAGCCGGTCGCGCCGTACATCATCGACATGCCGTAGAGCAGGAAGCCGCTCGACAAGGCGCCGAGCACGAAGTACTTCATCGCCGCCTCGGTGGCCGGCGCATGGTCGCGGCGCAGCGCGACCAGCGCGTACAGGCTCAGCGACATCAGCTCGAGGCCGAGGTAGACGACGAGGAAGTTGTTCGCCGACAGCATGATCAGCATGCCCAGCAGCGAGAACATGGCCAGCGTGAACAGCTCGCCCTTGAGCAGGTCGCGAGGCGCGGCGTAGGGCCGCGCATAGGCCAGCGTCACCATCACGGCCAGCGTCGCGAAGAAGCCGAGCAGGTTGCCCATCGGGTCGGACACCAGCATTCGCTGCATGCCGTAGAGCGTGACGCCGCCCTCGAAGTAGGCCAGGTGCATGAATGCGACGACGGCCAGCGTTGCCTGCGTCAGCCAGTAGGTCACGAGGCGGCGCGGATCGGTGACCCACAGGTCGACGATCGCCACGACGAGCGCCATCGCGAGCAGCACCAGCCCGGGATAGACGACCAGCCAGTTCATCTCATTCATCTGCGTGTCGCCTCGGGGATCAGTTCAGCTTGGATACCGCGACGTGGCGCAGCAGCTCGGTCACCGACACCTGCATCACGTCGGTGAAGGGCTTCGGGTACAGGCCCATCCACAGCACGGCGGCGGCCAGCACCGCGAGCATGGCGAACTCGCGGCGGTTCACGTCGGTCAAGGCTTGCACATCCTCGTTGGCGACGGCGCCGAAGAACACGCGCTTGAACATCCACAGCGTGTAGGCCGCGCCGAAGATCAGCGTCGTGGCCGCCAGCAGCGCGACCCAGAAGCCGTGCTGCACGGCACCGAGGATCACCATCCACTCGCCGACGAAGCCGCTGGTCGCGGGCAGCCCGCAGTTGGCCATCGCGAACAGCATCGCCAGCGCGGTGAACTTCGGCATCGTGTTGACGACGCCGCCGTAGGACGCGATCTCGCGCGAGTGCACGCGGTCGTAGAGCACGCCGATGCAAAGGAACATGGCGCCCGACACGAAGCCGTGCGAGATCATCTGCACGATGCCGCCGGCGACGCCCAACTCGTTGAAGATGAAGAAGCCCAGCGTCACGAAGCCCATGTGGGCGATCGACGAATAGGCGACGAGCTTCTTCATGTCCTGCTGCACCAGCGCCACCAGGCCGATGTAGACGACGGCGATCAGCGACAGCGCGATCATCAGCCACGCCCACTGGTGGCTGGCGTCGGGCGTGATCGGCAGCGAGAAGCGCACGAAGCCGTAGCCGCCGAGCTTGAGCATGATCGCCGCCAGCACGACGGAGCCGCCGGTGGGCGCCTCGACGTGGGCGTCGGGCAGCCAGGTGTGGACCGGCCACATCGGCACCTTGACGGCGAAGGCGGCGAGGAAGGCGAAGAACAGCAGCGTCTGCGGCGTGTCGCCGAGCGGCAGTTTGTGCCAGGCGAGGATCTCGAAGCTGCCGCCCGACTTGTAGTACAGGTAGACCAGCGCGACGAGCATCAGCAGCGAGCCCGCCAGCGTGTAGAGGAAGAACTTGAACGCCGCGTAGACGCGCCGCGGCCCGCCCCAGATGCCGATGATGATGTACATCGGGATCAGCGTGGCCTCGAAGAAGACGTAGAACAAGAGGCCGTCGAGAGCCGCGAACACGCCGATCATCAGCCCCGAGAGGATCAGGAACGCACCCATGTACTGATTGACGCGCTCCTCGATCACCTCCCAGGCCGAGATCACGACGACGACGTTGATGAACGCCGTCAGCAGTACGAACCACACCGACAGGCCGTCGACGCCGAGGTGGTAGCGCACGTTGAAGCGCTCGATCCACGAGAGGTTCTCCTCGAACTGCATCGCCGCCGTGCCGGCGTCGAAGCCGCTGATCAGCGGCAGCGTGACGAGGAAGCTGGCGACGGCGAGCACCAGCGCGGCCCAGCGCACGGCGCGCGCGTGCTCGTCGCGGCCGAGCGCGAACAGCAGGACTCCGGAGGCGATCGGCAGCCAGATCGCGAGGCTCAACAGACCCATTCTTGTTCTTTCCGCCGCTCAGAAGCCGAAGGGCTTGGACAGGTACGGCCACAACTGCCAGGTGAGAAAGCCGACCAGGCCGACGATCATCACCAGCGCATACCAGTAGAGATGGCCGGTCTGCACCAGCCGCACCGCGCCGCCGACGGCACCGGCCAGCCGCGCCGAGCCGTTGATCAGGCCGTCGATCAGCGTCACGTCGCCGCCGCGCCACAGGCCCCGGCCGAGACCGCGCGCCAGCGGCGCGAGCACGTTCTCGTTGAACCAGTCCATGTAGTACTTGTTGTCGAGGATCCGGTACAGGAAGCCGAAGCGCCGCTGCATCGCCGCCGGAATCGACGGCTGCTTCAGGTAGAACCACCACGCGACGACGACGCCCGCCAGCGCGAGCCAGAACGGCGCCGTCGTCAGGCCGTGCAGCGCCATCGCGCCGGCGCCGTGCCAGGCTTCGGCCAGCAGCTTCATCGATGGATGGCGCGCCGCGTCGACGGCGATCGAATCGGCGAAGAAGCTGCCGTAGAGCATCGGGCCGATCGTCAGCCAGCCGATGACGACCGACGGGATCGCCAGCAGCACCAGCGGCAGCCACACGACCCACGGCGACTCGTGCGGCGTCGCGTCGTGGTGCTCGTCGTGGCCGTGATCGTCGTGCTCGCCGGGGAACGGCTTGTGGCGGAAGCGCTCCTCACCGTGGAAGACGAGGAAGTACATGCGAAACGAGTAGAACGCCGTCACGAAGACGCCGGCGACGACGGCGAACGACGCGAAGCCGGCGCCCCACAGCTGGCTCTCGTGGACCGCCTCGATGATGCTGTCCTTGGAATAGAAGCCCGAGAACAGCGGCGTGCCGATCAGCGCCAGCGAGCCGACCAGCGATGTGATCCAGGTGATCGGCATGTACTTGCGCAGGCCACCCATGTTGCGGATGTCCTGGTCGTGGTGCATGCCGATGATCACGGAGCCCGCGCCGAGGAACAGCAGCGCCTTGAAGAAGGCGTGCGTCATCAGGTGGAACACGGCCACCGAATATGCCGACACGCCGAGCGCCACCGTCATGTAGCCGAGTTGCGAGAGCGTCGAGTAGGCGACGACGCGCTTGATGTCGTTCTGGATGATGCCGAGGAAGCCCATGAACAGCGCCGTGATCGCGCCGATCACGAGCACGAACGACAGCGCGGTGTCGGACAGCTCGAACAGCGGCGACATGCGCGCCACCATGAAGATGCCGGCCGTGACCATCGTCGCCGCATGGATCAGCGCCGAGATCGGCGTCGGGCCCTCCATCGAGTCGGGCAGCCAGACGTGCAGCGGGAACTGCGCGCTCTTGCCCATGGCGCCGATGAACAGGCAGATGCAGATCACGGTGACGAGCATCCAGTCGGTGCCGGGCAAGCTGAGCTTGGCCAGATCGACGCCCTTGGCGAAGGCCTCGCCGTAGTTCAGCGTGCCGGCAAACGCAGCGACCAGGCCGATGCCGAGGATGAAGCCGAAGTCGCCGACACGGTTGACGAGGAAGGCCTTGAGGTTGGCGAAGATCGCCGTCGGCTTCGTGTACCAGAAGCCGATCAGCAGGTAGCTCACCAGACCCACGGCCTCCCAGCCGAAGAACAGCTGCAAAAAGTTGTTGCTCATCACGAGCATCAACATCGAGAACGTGAACAGCGAGATGTAGGCGAAGAAGCGCTGGTAGCCCGGGTCGTCGGCCATGTAGCCGACGGTGTAGAGGTGCACCATCAGCGACACGAAGGTCACGACGCACATCATCATCGCCGACAGGCCGTCGATCAGGAAGCCGACCTCCATCTTCAGGCCGCCGATCGTCATCCACTCGTAGACGGTGGCATTGAAGCGCGCGCCGTCGATCACGTCGACGAGCACCATCGCCGACAGCACGAACGACACGAGCACGCCGAGGATCGTCGCGGTGTGCGCGCCGGCGCGGCCGATCGCGCGGCCGGCCAGGCCGGCGAGCAGCGCGCCGGCCAGCGGCGCCAGCGGCACGGCGATCAGCAGGTTCTGCGAGAGGGTCGAGGCCATGTTCTGGTTCTCAGCCTTTGAGCGTGTCGAGTTCGTCGACGTTGATCGTCGCGCGGTTGCGGAACAGCACGACGAGGATCGCGAGCCCGATCGCCGACTCGGCGGCCGCGACGGTCAGGATGAAGAACACGAACACCTGCCCTGCCATGTCGCCGAGGTAGTGCGAGAAGGCGACGAAGTTGAGGTTGACCGCCAGCAGCATCAGCTCGATCGCCATCAGCAGCACGATCAGGTTGCGCCGATTCAGGAAGATGCCGATCACGGACAGCGCGAACAGGATCGCGCCGAGCGACAGGTAGTGGCCGAGCGTGATCGGCCCGAGCGCCATGAAGCTCATGTGGAGGCGCCTTTCGTCGTGTCGTCGGAGGCGGCCGGCACCTGGACCGTCGGCGCCATCTTGACGATGCGCAGGCGGTCGGCCTTCTTGACGCGCACTTGGTCGGCCGGGTTCACGTACCGCGAATCCTTGCGCCGGCGCAGGGTCAGCGCGATCGCCGCGACGATCGCGACGAGCAGCAGCACCGCGGCGATCTGCAGCGGGTACAGGTAGGCGGTGTAGATCTCGACGCCCAGCAGCTTGCTGTTGCCGAGCTTGGCGAGCGCCGGATCGGCCGGCGGCACGGTGGCGAGGTTGAAGCCGCGCATCAGCACGAAGGCCATCTCGAGCGCGATCACGGCGCCGATCATGCCGGCCAGCGGAAAGTGCTTCCAGAAGCCGGCCCGCAGCGCGTCGACGTTGACGTCGAGCATCATCACGACGAACAGGAACAGCACCATCACGGCGCCGACGTAGACCAGCACCAGCGCGATGGCGAGGAACTCGGCGCGCAGCAGCATCCAGACGCACGCGGCGTTGAAGAACGCCAGCACGAGGAACAGCGCCGCGTGCACCGTGCTGCGCGCCGTGATGACGCGAAACGAAGCGAACAGCAGCACCGCCGCGAAGAGATAGAAGAGGAAGGTCTGCATGGTTGTTCCTGGCCGGGCGCGCCGATGCTCTAGCGGTAGCGCGCGTCGGCTGCGCGGTTGGCCGCGATCTCCTTCTCGTAGCGGTCGCCGACGGCCAGCAGCATGTCTTTCGTGAAGTAGAGGTCGCCGCGCTTCTCGCCGTGGTACTCGAGGACGTGCGTCTCGACGATCGAGTCGACGGGGCAGCTCTCCTCGCAGAAGCCGCAGAAGATGCACTTGGTCAGGTCGATGTCGTAGCGCGTCGTGCGGCGCGAGCCGTCGGCGCGCACGTCGGATTCGATCGTGATCGCCAGCGCCGGGCAGATCGCCTCGCACAGCTTGCAGGCGATGCAGCGCTCCTCGCCGTTGTCGTAGCGGCGCAGCGCGTGCAGGCCGCGAAAGCGCGGGGACAGCGGCGTCTTCTCCTCGGGGAACTGGATCGTGATGTGCGGCGACAGGAAGTGCCGGCCGGTCAGGGCCAGGCCCTTGAACAGCTCCGCGAGCATGAAGCTCGACAGGAAGTCCTTCACGGAGGCGACGGCGCTCATTTCCAGATGTTCCAGGGAGATTGAATCCAGAGGCCCACGACGACGAGCCAGACCAGCGTGACGGGGATGAAGATCTTCCAGCCCAGGCGCATGATCTGGTCGTAGCGGAAGCGCGGGAACGTGGCGCGCACCCACAGGAACATCGTGACGACGACGAAGACCTTGATCGCGAGCCAGATCCAGCCGGGGATCCAGTTGAACAGCGCACTGTCGATCGGCGGCAGCCAGCCGCCGAGGAAGAGCACGACGGTCAGCGTCGAGACCAGGATCATGTTGGCGTATTCGGCGAGGAAGAACATCGCGAACGCCATGCCCGAGTACTCGATCATGTGGCCGGCGACGATCTCCGACTCGCCCTCGACGACGTCGAAGGGGTGGCGGTTGGTCTCGGCCAGCCCCGAGATGAAGTAGACGAAGAAGATCGGCAGCAGCGGCAGCCAGTTCCACGACAGGAAGGTCAGCCCCTTGTCGGCGAACCAGCCGCGGCCCTGCCCCATCACGATGTCCGTCATGTTCAGGCTGGCCGACACCATCAGCACGACGACGAGGGCGAAGCCCATCGCGATCTCGTACGAGACCATCTGTGCCGCGGCGCGCAGCGCGCCGAGGAAGGCGTACTTCGAGTTCGACGCCCAGCCGGCGATGATGACGCCGTAGACCTCGAGCGACGTGACGGCCAGCAGGAACAGCAGGCCGGCGTCGATGTTGGCGAGCGCGACCTCGGGCCCGAACGGCACGACGACCCAGGCGACGAGCGCCGGCATGATCGTCATCACCGGCGCGAGGAAGAACAGCCCCTTGTTGGCCGCCGTCGGGACGATGATCTCCTTGAAGATCAGCTTGACGGCGTCGGCGATCGGCGTGAGCAGGCCGTACGGACCGACGCGATTGGGCCCCGGTCGGATCTGCGTCCAGCCGATGCCCTTGCGCTCCCACAGCGTGAGGTAGGCGACACAGATCATCAGCGGCAACACCAGCGCGACGATCTTGGTGAGCGTCCACACGACGGGCCACAGCCCGCCGAGCAGCGCCGCGCCGTGGGTGTGCACGGTCTCCAACATGGTCAGGCTACCTCGACGTCGATGGGGCCGAACATCGGCCCGAGGCCGGCGGTGTCGCCTTGGCCGGCGCTGACGCGCACGACGTTGGCGGGCAGCTCGGCTTCCAGGCGCACCGGCAACGCGACTTCGCGCGTCCCCTGGCGCAGCCGCACGCGTTGCGCCGGGCGCAGCGCGAGACGCTCCCAGACGGCGCTCGAGATGCCGACGAAGGGCAGCATCGCGTCGGCCGTCAGCTGCAGCGACGCGGCGCGGCGCACGATCGGATCGACGGCATAGATGCGCACGTCGGCCAGGCGCTCGAGGCCGGCAGGCGGCGACGCGATCTCGACCTTGGCGTTCGAGCGGTTGCTCAGGCGCGCCGGCAGCGCGGCAGGATCACCGAGCGCTTCGGCGCGCACTTCCTCGGCGCTCTCCTGCGCGAAGCCGGGCAGGCCGAGCAGGTTGCCGAGCACGCGCAGCACCTTCCATGCCGGGCGCGTGTCGCCCAGGGGCTTGACGACGCCGTTGAAGCTCTGCACGCGGCCCTCGGCATTGACCCAGGTGCCGGCCGTCTCGGTGAACGGCGACACCGGCAGCATCACGTCGGCGACGTCGGCGACGGCGTCGCGGAACGAGGTCAGCGCGACGATCATGCCGGCGCCGCGCAGCGCGTCGGAGGTAGCGGCGGGGTTGGCGGCGTCGAGCACCAGCTCGGTGTGCAGCAGCACATAGGCCTGCAGCGGCTGGGCCAGCATCGCGCCGGCATCGAGGCCGCCCTCGCCCGGCAGCGCGCCGACGAGCTGCGCGCCCACCGAGTTGGCGCCTTCCGTGAGGTAGCCGACCGAGGCGCCGGTCTGCTCGCCGATCCAGTTCGCCACGGCGAGCAGCGCGCCGGCCTGCGGATGCTGCGCGGCGGCGTTGCCGAGCAGCACGGCCTTGCGTTCGCCCGACAGCAGCGAGGCAGCGATCGCCTTCGCCTCGTCGCCGGGCTGGCCGGGCCACGGCGATGCGGCGCCCTTGGCGGCGGCGACGGCGGCGGCGACGTCGGCCAGAGCCGGCAGCCAGCCGCTCGGCCCCGCCGCGATGCGCGTGGCGACCGGCAGCAGCCAGTCGTCGCCGCCGGCATGGATGGCATGCACCTGCGCGCCCTTGCGCGCGGCCTGGCGGATGCGCTGCGCGAACAGCGGATGGTCCTTGCGCAGGAACGAGCCGACGACGAGCGCGCGCTCGAGCGTCGACAGCGCGGCGATCGGCATGCCGAGCCAGCGCGCGTTGGTGCCGTCGACGTTGGCGAAGTCGGCGTGGCGCAGGCGGTGGTCGATGTTTTCGCTGCCCAGGCCGCGCACGAGGCGGCCGAGCAGGTGCAACTCCTCGACGGTGGCGTACGGCGCGGCGAGCGCGCCGATCGACGCGCCGCCGTGGTCGGCGCGGATCTGGCCGAGGCCGCGCGCCACGTAGTCGAGCGCCGTGTTCCAGTCGACCGCCTGCCACTGGCCGCCCTGCTTGATCATCGGCGCGGTCAGCCGCTGCTCGCCGTGCAGCGCCTCGTACGAGAAGCGGTCGCGGTCGGCGATCCAGCATTCGTTGACGGCCTCGTTCTCGAGCGGCAGCACGCGCATCACGCGCTGGTTCTTGACCTGCACGATCAGGTTCGAGCCCACGCTGTCGTGCGGGCTGACGCTCTTGCGGCGCGAGAGCTCCCAGGTGCGCGCGCTGTAGCGGAAGGGCTTGCTCGTGAGCGCGCCGACCGGGCACAGGTCGATCATGTTGCCCGACAGCTCGGAGTCGACCGTGTGGCCGACGAAGGTGACGATCTCGGAATGCTCGCCGCGGTTGATCATGCCGAGCTCCATCACGCCGGCGATCTCCTGGCCGAAGCGGACGCAGCGCGTGCAGTGGATGCAGCGCGTCATCTCCTCCATCGAGATCAGCGGGCCGACGTCCTTGTGGAAGACGACGCGCTTCTCCTCGGCGTAGCGCGATTCCGAGGCACCGTAGCCGACGGCGAGGTCCTGTAGCTGGCACTCGCCGCCCTGGTCGCAGATCGGGCAGTCGAGCGGGTGGTTGATGAGCAGGAACTCCATCACGCCCTTCTGGGCGGCGACGGCCTTGTCGCTCTTGGTGCGCACGACCATGCCCTGCGTGACGGGCGTCGCGCAGGCCGGCATCGGCTTGGGCGCCTTCTCGACGTCGACCAGGCACATGCGGCAGTTGGCCGCGATCGAGAGCTTCTTGTGGTAGCAGAAGTGCGGGATGTAGGTGCCGGCCTTCTCGGCGGCATGCATCACCATGCTGCCCTCGGCAACCTCCACCTTCTTGCCGTCGAGTTCGATTTCGATCATGCCGTCTCGGCCTTCGCTGAGGCACCGACCGTGCAGGCCTTGTGCTCGATGTGGTGCACGAACTCGTCGCGGAAGTGCTTGATCATGGCGCGCACCGGCATCGCCGCGGCATCGCCGAGCGCGCAGATCGTGCGGCCCTGGATGTTGTCGGCGACCGAGTTCAGCAGGTCGATGTCTTCGGGGCGGCCGCGGCCGTGCTCGATGCGGTCGACCATGCGCCAGAGCCAGCCCGTGCCTTCGCGGCACGGCGTGCACTGGCCGCACGATTCGTGCTGGTAGAAATAGGACAGGCGCAGCAGGCTGCGCACCATGCAGCGGGTGTCGTTCATCACGATGACGGCGCCCGAGCCGAGCATCGAGCCGGCCTTGGCGATGGCGTCGTAGTCCATCGTGCAGTCCATCATGATCTTCGCCGGCAGCACCGGCGACGACGAGCCGCCGGGGATGACGGCCTTGAGCGCGCCGCCGCGCACGCCGCCGGCGAGCTCGAGCAGCGTCGCGAACGGAGTGCCGAGCGGGATCTCGTAGTTGCCGGGGCGCTGCACGTCGCCGACGACGGAGAAGATCTTGGTGCCGCCGTTGTTGGGCTTGCCGAGCTCGAGGTAGGCCTGCGCGCCGTTGCGGATGATCCACGGCACGGCGGCGAAGGTCTCGGTGTTGTTGATCGTCGTCGGCTTGCCGTACAGGCCGAAGCTCGCCGGGAACGGCGGCTTGTAGCGCGGCTGGCCCTTCTTGCCTTCGAGCGATTCGAGCAGCGCCGTCTCCTCGCCGCAGATGTAGGCGCCGAAGCCGTGGTGCGCGTGCAGCTGGAACGAGTAGTCGCTGCCGAGGATGCGATCACCCAGGTAGCCGGCCGCGCGCGCCTCGTCGAGCGCGCGCTCGAAACGTTCGTAGACCTCGAAGATCTCGCCGTGGATGTAGTTGTAGCCGACGCCGATGCCCATCGCATACGCAGCGATCGCCATGCCTTCGATGACGATGTGCGGGTTGTGCATCAGGATGTCGCGGTCCTTGCAGGTGCCGGGCTCGCCTTCATCGGAGTTGCAGACAAGGTACTTCTGGCCGGCGAACTGGCGCGGCATGAAGCTCCACTTCAGACCCGTCGGGAAGCCCGCACCGCCGCGCCCGCGCAGCGCCGACGCCTTGACCTCGGCGACCACCTGCTCGGGCGTCATCCTGTCGCCGCCAACGCCTGCGAGGATGCGGCGCAGCGCCTGGTAGCCGCCGCGCGCCTCGTAGTCCTCGAGCGACCAGTTGCGACCGTCGAGGCCGGCGTAGATCTGCGGCTGGATGTGGCGGCCGTGGAAGCAGGTCTCGGCGCCGGTGGACTGGAAGAGCGAAAGATCGAGATGCATGGCTCGCCCTTCCGTCACGCGCCGCAGGCCTTGAGCGTCGCGAGCAGCGCGTCGAGCCGCTCCGTGCTCATGTAGCTGCACATCTGGCGATCATTGACGAGCATCACCGGCGCGTCGGCGCAGGCGCCGAGGCACTCGCACTTCTGCACCGTGAACATGCGGTCGGCCGTCGTGCCGCCCTCCTCGATGCCGAGCGCCTCGCACACGTGCTCGAGCGCCTTCTGGCCGTCGCGCAGCTGGCACGGCAGGTTGGTGCAGACGTTGAGCTTGAACTTGCCCACCGGCTGTTGGTTGTACATGTTGTAGAACGTCGTCACCTCGTGCACGGCGATCGGCGCCATGCCGAGGACTTCGGCGATCTCGCGCTCGGACTCGGGCGAGACCCAGCCCTGCTCCTGCTGCACGATGGCCAGGCAGGCCATCACGGCCGACTGTTTCTGGTCGGGCGGGTACTTGGCAACTTCGCGCGCGAAGCGCTCTCGGGTGGATTCGGAAATCATCGGTCGATCTCGCCGAAAACGATGTCCATCGTGCCGATCAGCGCCACGGCGTCGGCGATCATGTGTCCGCGCGACATCTCGTCGAGCGCGGCCAGGTGGGCGAAGCCGGGCGCGCGGATCTTCAGCCGGTAGGGCTTGTTCGCGCCGTCGCTGACGAGGTAGATGCCGAACTCGCCCTTCGGATGCTCGACGGCAGCGTAGACCTCGCCCTCGGGCACGTGCATGCCTTCGGTGAAGAGCTTGAAGTGGTGGATCAGCTCTTCCATGTTCGACTTCATGTCGACTCGCGCCGGCGGGGCCACCTTGTGGTTGTCGGTGATCACCGGGCCGGGGTTGGCGCGCAGCCATTGCGAACACTGCCGGATGATGCGGTTGGCCTGGCGCATCTCCTCGATGCGCACGAGGTAGCGGTCGTAGGTGTCGCCGTTGGTGCCTACGGCCAAGTCGAAGTCCATGCGGTCGTAGACGTCGTAGGGCTGCTTCTTGCGCAGGTCCCACTCGACGCCGGAGCCGCGCAGCATCGGGCCGGTGAAGCCGAGGTTCATCGCGCGCTCGGGGCTGACGACGCCGATGCCGACGGTGCGCTGCTTCCAGATGCGGTTGTCGGTCAGCAGCGTTTCGTAGTCGTCGACGTTCTTCGGGAAGCGCGCGCAGAAGTCGTCGATGAAGTCGAGCAGCGAACCCCGGCGGTTCTCGTTGAGCGCCGCCAGCGCCTTGGCGTTGCGGATCTTCGAGACCTGGTACTGCGGCATCGAGTCGGGCAGGTCGCGGTAGACGCCGCCCGGGCGGAAGTAGGCGGCGTGCATGCGTGCGCCCGACACCGCCTCGTACATGTCGAACAGGTCCTCCCGCTCGCGGAAGCAGTAGATGAGGATGTTCATTGCGCCGCAGTCGAGGCCGTGCGCGCCGAGCCACAGCAGGTGGTTCAGCAGCCGCGTGATCTCGGAGAACATGACGCGGATGTACTGCGCGCGCAGCGGCACCTCGATGCCGAGCAGTTTCTCGATCGCCAGGCAGTACGCGTGCTCGTTGCACATCATCGACACGTAGTCGAGACGGTCCATGTACGGCAGCGACTGGATGAACGTCTTGCTCTCGGCGAGCTTCTCCGTCGCGCGGTGCAGAAGGCCGATGTGCGGATCGGCGCGCTGGATCACCTCGCCGTCGAGCTCGAGCACCAGGCGCAGCACGCCGTGCGCGGCGGGGTGCTGCGGCCCGAAGTTCAGCGTGTAATTCTTGATGTCGGCCATATCACTCGCTCGCAGCAGAGTAGGCGAGTACACGTGCGTCGAGCAGCCGCCGCGGATCCGGCGTTGCCGGTCCGCTGGCGGCGCCCCCTCGAGGGGGAGCGCCGAAGGCGCTACGGGGGTGGGTCATTTCATGCCGCCGTAGTTGTCTTCGCGCACGATGCGCGGCGTGATCTCGCGCGGCTCGATCGTCACCGGCTGGTAGATGACGCGCTTGCGCTCGGGGTCGTAGCGCATCTCGACGTGGCCCGAGACCGGGAAGTCCTTGCGGAACGGGTGGCCGATGAAGCCGTAGTCGGTGAGGATGCGCCGCAGGTCGACGTGGCCGTCGAACACGATGCCGTAGAGGTCGAACGCCTCGCGC
Organism: Burkholderiaceae bacterium; assembly: GCA_048500255.1. GTDB lineage: Bacteria > Pseudomonadota > Gammaproteobacteria > Burkholderiales > Burkholderiaceae_C > JAMHWF01. The sequence goes on from JASNYH010000001.1 coordinate 499,231, forward strand.
TCGAACCAGTTGGCCGAAGTCCAGACGTCGGTCAGCGTGGCGACCATCGGCAGCTCGTCGTCGGGGCAGTACACCTTGACGCGCAGGCGCCGGTTGTGCGTGAGCGACAGCAGGTGCACGACGACGCCGAAGCGCGGACCGTCGTGCGGCTCGTCCTTCCACGCCGACCAGTCCATGCCGCACAGGTCGATCAGCTGCTCGAAGCGCAGCGCCGGATCGTCGCGCAGCGTGCGAGCGACGTCGGCGTAGTGCTCGTGGCCGACGGTCAGCGTCAGCTCGCCGCGGTCGCGCACGATGCGCCGCACGCGGTCGCCGAAGGCGGACTCGAGCGCCGCCTGCAAGGTGTCGAGTGAACTCATGTCGGACCGTTGTTCAGCGAGCGATCGTGTTCTCGCGGCGGATCTTGGCCTGCAGCTGCAGGATGCCGTACAGCAGCGCCTCGGCCGTCGGCGGGCAGCCGGGGACGTAGACGTCGACGGGCACGATGCGGTCGCAGCCGCGCACGACGGAGTAGCTGTAGTGGTAGTAGCCGCCGCCGTTGGCGCACGAGCCCATGCTGAGCACCCAGCGCGGCTCGGCCATCTGGTCGTAGACCTTGCGCAGCGCCGGCGCCATCTTGTTGCACAGCGTGCCGGCGACGATCATCAGGTCGCTCTGGCGCGGGCTGGGTCGGAACAGCATCCCGAAGCGGTCGATGTCGTAGCGCGCCGCGCCGGCGTGCATCATCTCGACCGCGCAGCACGCGAGCCCGAACGTCATCGGCCACAGCGATCCGGTCTTCGACCAATTGATCACCGTGTCGAGGCTCGTCGTCGTGAAGCCTTCCTTGAGTACGCCTTCAATGCCCATGATGCAAACGCCTCGCGCTGGTCACTCCCAGTCGAGGGCGCCCTTCTTCCATTCGTAGACGAAGCCGACGACGAGGATGCCGAGGAAGACCATCATGGCCCAGAAGCCGGCGGGCCCGATCTCCTTGAGCGCGACGGCCCACGGGAAGAGGAAGGCGATCTCGAGGTCGAACAGGATGAACAGGATCGCGACGAGGTAGTAGCGCACGTCGAACTTCATGCGCGCGTCCTCGAAGGCCTCGAAGCCGCACTCGTAGGGGCTGTTCTTTTCGGCGTCGGGGCGATTGGGGCCGAACACGAAGCCGAGCACTTGGGGTGCCACACCGACCGCCACGCCGACCAGGATGAACAGGATGACGCTCAGGTACTGCTCGAGGAACATGATCGGCTGTTGAATCCTTGCGCGTGGCGCGGCGCTTCTGCGCCGACGCTGCGTCCGTGACGACCGACATGCGCACGTTTCGAACGCATGCCCGCTTGATCTGGTGCCGACGGCGAGACTCGAACTCGCACAGCTTTCGCCACTACCCCCTCAAGATAGCGTGTCTACCAATTTCACCACGTCGGCGCAGCCAGCAATTCTATCGCCAAAAGGCATCGCTGCCGATGCTTTGCGGGCCGCGCGCAACGCGACACGCATGACGCGGATCAAGCTCGCGCGTCAGCGCGTGGGGATCGTCGCGGGCGCCGATGTCGCAGGCTCGGCGCTTGCCGCAGCCGCCGGCGGCACGACCGGCGCGACGCCCGCCGGAATCTGCGCGGGTCCGCTCGCCGGCGCGCTCGCCGCGGGCGCGGCGCCACGATCGAGCACGCTCTCGCCGGCGCCGGCGGGCGGGCGCTCGTTGGAGTAGTAGGCCAGCGTCAGCGTCGCCACGAAGAACAGCGCCGCGCAGACCGCCGTCGAGCGCGACAGGAAGTTCGCGCTGCCGGTTGCGCCGAAAAGGCTGCCCGACGCGCCGCTGCCGAACGACGCGCCCATGTCGGCCCCCTTGCCGTGCTGGATCAGCACGAGGCCGATCATGACCAGCGCCGACAGCAGCTGGACCGCCAGCACCAGGTTGAGTAGCCACTGCATCGTCGAAGTCTCCAGCGAGGTCTCGTCAGCCCGCCGCGCGACAGATCGCGGCGAACTCGGGTGCTTTGAGCGACGCGCCGCCGATGAGGCCGCCGTCGATGTCGGGTTGCGCGAACAGCGTCGCCGCGTTGTCGGGCTTGACGCTGCCGCCGTAGAGCAGGCGCATGCGGTCGGAGTGCGGCGTCGCGGCGTGCAGCAGCGAGCGCAGAAGCGCGTGCACCTGCTGCGCCTGCTCGGGCGTCGCGGTGCGCCCGGTGCCGATCGCCCACACCGGCTCGTAGGCGACGACGATCTCGCCGATGCAATGCGTCAGCGTGTGGATCACGGCCGAGAGCTGGCGCTTGACGACGGCGTCGGTCTCGCCGGCTTCGCGCTGCGCGAGCGTCTCGCCGACGCACACGATCGGCGTCACGCCGCGCGCGAGCGCCGCCTTGGCCTTGTCGGCGACGAGCTGGTCGCTCTCGCCGTGGTAGGCGCGGCGCTCCGAGTGGCCGACGATGACGTAGCGGCAGCCGAACTCGGCGAGCATCGGTGCCGATACCTCGCCGGTGTAGGCGCCCTGCTCGTGCGCCGAGCAGTCCTGCGCGCCCCAGGCGATACCGGTCGACGCCAGCGTGACGGCGACTTCCGACAGGTAGGGGAACGGCACGCAGACGGCGGCGTCGGTCATGAACGGCCGCGCCGCCAGCACGCCGGCGAGCAGCTCGGCGTTGGCGGCGTGGCTGCCGTGCATCTTCCAGTTGCCGACCACGAGTTTGCGTCGCATGGGCATGCCTCCTTCGTCCTTCGCGTTCACCAGGTCAGCACCAGCTTGCCGACGTGGGCGCTCGATTCCATCATCGCGTGCGCTTGCGCCGCCTCGGCCGCCGGGAACACCTGATGGATCACGGTGCGCACCTGACCCGCGGCGAGCTTGGGCCACACCTGCGCGCGCAGCGCACGCGCGATCGCCGCCTTGAAGGCGACCGGCCGCGGGCGCAGCGTCGAGCCGGTGATCGTCAGCCGGCGGCGCAGCACAGCGCCGGCATCGATCTGCGACCTGGTGCCGCCCTGCACCGCGATGATGACGACGCGGCCGTCGTCGGCCAGGCACTGCAGGTCACGCGCGATGTAGTCGCCGGCGACCATGTCGAGGATCACGTCGGCGCCGCGCTGATTCGTCAGCCGCTGCACCTCGGCGACGAAGTCCTGCGTCTTGTAGTTGACCGCGTGGTCGGCGCCGAGCTTCAGGCATGCGGCGCACTTGTCATCGCTGCCGGCGGTGGCGATCACCGTCGCGCCGAACGCCTTGCCGAGCTGGATCGCCGTGACGCCGATGCCGCTCGTGCCGCCGTGCACGAGCAGCGTCTCGCCCGGCTGCAGGCAGCCGCGCTCGAACACGTTCGACCACACGGTGAAGAAGGTCTCGGGCAGGCTCGCCGCCTCGACGTCGCTCAGGCCCTCGGGCACCGGCAGGCACTGCTCGACCGGCGCCGAGCACAGCTCGGCATAGCCGCCGCCGGCGACGAGCGCGCAGACGCGGTCGCCGATCGCGAAGCCGGCCGCCGCCATGGCGGCCTTGTCACCTTCGACGATCGTGCCGGCGACTTCGAGCCCCGGGATGTCGGACGCACCCGGCGGTACCGGATAGAGGCCCTTGCGCTGCAGCACGTCGGGCCGGTTGACGCCGGCCGCCGCGACCTGGATCAGCAGCTCGCCCGCGCCGACCTGCGGCGCCGGGCGCTCGGCGACGCGCAGCACCTCGGGCTTGCCGGGCGCCGTGATCTCGATGGCCTTCATCGCGGCGCCGTCACTCGTGCTGCGCGGGCTGCTGTTCGCGCTCGAGCAGCGCCTTCATCGACAGCTTGACGCGGCCCTTCTCGTCGGTCTCGAGCACCTTCACGCGCACGACCTGGCCTTCCTTGAGGAAGTCGGTCACCTTCTCGACGCGCTGGTGCGCGATCTGGCTGATGTGCAGCAGGCCGTCCTTGCCGGGCAGCAGGTTCACGAGCGCGCCGAAGTCGAGGATCTTCGTCACCGGGCCCTCGTAGATCTTGCCGACTTCGACCTCGGCCGTGATCTCCTCGATGCGCTTCTTCGCAGCCTCGGCGCGCGCGCCGTCCGTCGAGGCGATCGTGATCGTGCCGTCCTCGGCGATGTCGATCTGCGTGCCGGTCTCCTCGGTCAGCGCGCGGATCGTCGCGCCGCCCTTGCCGATCACGTCGCGGATCTTCTCGGGGTTGATCTTCATCGTGTACAGGCGCGGCGCGAACTGCGACACCTCGGCCTTGGCGCCGCCCATCGCCTCGACCATCTTGCCGAGGATGTGCAAGCGGGCTTCCTTGGCCTGCGCCAGCGCGACCTGCATGATCTCCTTCGTGATGCCCTGGATCTTGATGTCCATCTGCAGCGCCGTCACGCCGGCCGTCGTGCCGGCGACCTTGAAGTCCATGTCGCCGAGGTGATCCTCGTCGCCGAGGATGTCGGTCAGCACGGCGAAGCGGTTGGCGTCCTTGATCAGGCCCATCGCGATGCCGGCGACGTGCGCCTTCATCGGCACGCCGGCGTCCATCAGCGCGAGGCAGCCGCCGCACACCGAGGCCATCGACGACGAGCCGTTGCTCTCCGTGATCTCGGAGACGACGCGGATCGAGTACGGGAAGTCTTCCTTGCTCGGCAGCGCGGCGACGAGCGCGCGCTTGGCGAGGCGCCCGTGGCCGATCTCGCGGCGCTTGGGCGAGCCGACGCGGCCCGTCTCGCCGGTGGCGAACGGCGGCATGTTGTAGTGGAGCATGAAGCGCTCGGTGAACTCGCCGGCCAGCGCGTCGATGCGCTGCGCGTCGCGCTCGGTGCCCAGCGTCGCGGCGACCACGGCCTGCGTCTCGCCGCGCGTGAACAGCGCCGAGCCGTGGACGCGCGGCAGCACGCCCGAGCGGATCTCGATCGGGCGCACGGTGCGCGTGTCGCGGCCGTCGATGCGCGGCTCGCCGGCGAGGATCTGGCTGCGCACGATGCGCGCCTCGATGTCGAACAGCAGGCCCTCGGCCTTGACGGTGTCGAACGTCACGCCCTCCTCCACCAGCTGGCCGAGCGTCGACGCATAGGCTTCGCGCACGGCCTGCGTGCGCGCCTGCTTCGAGCGGATCTGGTAGGCGGCGCGCAGCTTCCCCTCGGCCAGCGCCGTCAGGCGCGCGATGAAGGCCTCGTCCTTGGGCGGCGCGCTCCAGTTCCAGGCCGGCTTGCCGGCGTCGCGCACCAGGTCGTGGATCGCGTCGATCGCCAGCTTGCACTGCTGGTGGCCGAAGACGACGCCGCCGAGCATCACTTCCTCGCTGAGCTGGTCGGCTTCCGACTCGACCATCAGCACGGCGGCCTCGGTGCCGGCGACGACGAGGTCGAGCTTGGACTGCGCCAGGCGCGTCTGGCCCGGGTTGAGCACGTACTCGCCGTCGACGTAGCCGACGCGCGCGGCGCCGATCGGGCCGTTGAACGGAATGCCCGAGATCGCCAGCGCGGCGCTCGCGCCGATCATCGCCGGGATGTCGGCCTGCACCTCGGGGTTCAGCGACAGCACGTGCACGACCACCTGCACCTCGTTGAAGAAGCCGTCCGGGAACAGCGGGCGCAGCGGACGGTCGATCAGGCGCGAGGTCAGCGTCTCGAGTTCGCTCGGGCGACCTTCGCGCTTGAAGAACGAGCCCGGGATCTTGCCGGCGGCATACGTCTTCTCGATGTAGTCGACGGTCAGCGGGAAGAAGTCCTGGCCGGGCTTGGCATTCTTGGCGGCGACGACGGTGGCCAGCACGACGGTGTCCTCGATGCTGACGAGGACGGCGCCCGAGGCCTGGCGGGCGATTTCGCCCGTCTCCATCGTGACGATGTGCTGGCCCCACTGGAAGGACTTGCTGACTTTGTTGAACATGCTCATGGGAGGTCTCTCCTGCGTGACGGGCGCGATCGATGGGCGGCGCCTCGGCGGCCCGGAGCCCTCGTCACCGCAGCAACAATGCCATTCCAGCGCGCCGCGGCGTGCGCCGCGGGGCGCTGGAATGACACAGCAATTGCCGGGGTCATGGGGCTCCGAGACGCGCACCCGCCGGGCAGGCCGGCCGGCGCGCGTCTCGTCGGGGGGTTACTTGCGAAGACCCAGCTTCTGGATCAGCGCGGTGTAGCGGTCGGCGTCCTTGTCCTTGAGGTAGGCCAGGAGGCTCTTGCGCTGGTTGACCATCTTCAGCAGGCCGCGGCGGCCGTGATGGTCCTTCGCGTGCGTCTTGAAGTGGGGGGTGAGCTCATTGATGCGAGCGGTGAGCAGCGCGACCTGGACTTCGGGAGAGCCGGTGTCGGCGGTGCCGCGGGCGTTGGCCTTGATGATCTCGGCCTTGTCGATTGCCATGGAATCCGTTCCTGCAATGAGACACGGCCGGCGCCTCGGACAGGCGCAGACGGTCTCGGGTTGGCGACTTGCGAACGCGGGTGAAACCGACCCGCGCCGTGCTGTGCCCGATGCCGCCGCGCATGCGCAACGACGATCGGAAACCGCGGAATTATAGCCGCCGGCGCGTCAGACCTCGGCCAGCGGCCAACGCGGGCGCACTTCGAAGACGGGTGCGCGACGCGGCGTGGCGCAGCCGGCGCGCAGGCGCAGCGCCGCGGCCAACGCGATCATCGCGCCGTTGTCGGTGCACAGCCGCAATTCGGGATAGTGCACGCGGGCGCCCTCGCCGCGCACGGCGTCGCCGAGCCGGCGGCGCAGCTCGGCATTCGCGCCGACGCCGCCGGCGACGACCAGCCGGTCCAGCTTCGTCTCGCGCAGCGCGCGCAGCGACTTGGCCACCAGCACGTCGACGATCGCGGCCTGCGTCGCCGCGGCGAGGTTCGCCCGGTCCTGTTCGCAGACGTTGCTCATGCGCCGCAGCTGCGTCGCCACCGCCGTCTTCAAGCCGGCGAACGAGAAGTCGAGCGTCGCGCCGTGCAGCAGCGGCCGCGGCAGCGCGAACGCCGTCGCGTCGCCGAACTCGGCCAGCCGCGCCAGCGCCGGCCCGCCGGGGTAGCCCAGGCCCATCATCTTGGCCGTCTTGTCGAAGGCCTCGCCGGCGGCGTCGTCGATCGTCTCGCCGAGCAGCACGTAGCGGCCGACGGCGTCGACACGCATCAGCTGCGTGTGGCCGCCCGACACGAGCAGCGCGACGAACGGCAGCTCGGGCGGATCGGCCGAGAGAAACGGCGACAGCAGGTGGCCCTCGAGGTGGTGCACGCCCAGCGTCGGGCGCTGCAGCGCGGCGGCCAGCGCCGTGGCGACGCCGGCGCCGACGAGCAGGGCGCCGGCCAGCCCCGGCCCCTGCGTGTAGGCAACGACGTCGACGTCGGACGGCGCGCAACCTGCCTGCGCCATCACGTCGCGCAGCAGCGGCACGACGCGGCGGATGTGGTCGCGCGACGCCAGTTCGGGCACGACGCCACCGTAGTCGCGATGCATCTCGGCCTGGCTGTGCAGCGCGTCACCGCGCAGCCGCGGCACGCCGAGCGCGTCGATCTCGACGAGCGCGACGCCGGTTTCGTCGCACGAGGATTCGATGCCAAGAACTCTCATCGCGGCGCCCAGTGTATCGGCGACGCGCCTCTCACCATTTGCTACAGCCACCTTGCAACTTGACACACCTGCCGCGGCGCGAACGCGCAGAATGGCCCGCACAGCCCTGACCGGGCACACCAGGAACGTCGTGGGTCATGAAAGAATTCAAGCTCGCCAACTGGCCTGATCTGCCGCCTGCCTTCCAGCGCACCGCTTATCGCCGCATGCTCAGCGACATGTCGCACCGCTACGTGGCCCTGGCCGAGCTGGCCGAGCGCAGCGGCCTGAGCCGCTTCGAGGTGCGCCAATTCGTCGACATGCTCGACAGCCGCGACGCCGTCATCGAGCGCGACCGCCACGCCCCCGACTCCATCTTCGACACGCTGCGTCCGCTCGGCGGCTGGCTGCGTCGCGCGCTCACCGCCAACGCCTGAAGCGCGCCCGGTTTCCTGCGAAAGTCTCCTCCTCCTTCTTCGGCCCGCCGCGAGCGGGCCTTTTTGTGCCCGCGTCTGGCGCGGATGTTGCTGTCCATGACGGCATGAAGTCCGCCGCCGCGCTGCGCATCGTCATCGTCGCCCCCGAGAGCCTGCAGCCCGAGGCTCACGACGCGCAAGGCTGGCGCATCGCCGAGCGCTCGCGCGCGCTGCGCATCGGGCTGCTGGAGAACGGCTGCAACATCGTCGCCGTGCTGCCGGCGGACGTCTTCCTGCCCGAGCGGCTGGCGCAGATCCAGCCCGACATGATCATCGTCGACGCCGAGAGCCAGGCGCGCGACACGCTCGAGCACGTCGTGCTCGCGACGCGCGACGCGCGCCGGCCGATCGTGCTGTTCACGGAGGACGACGACACGACGCACGTCGGCGATGCCATCGCCGCCGGCGTGACGGCCTATGTCGTCGCCGGGCTGGGCGCCGAGCGCGTCAGGCCCGTGCTCGACGTCGCGCTGGCGCGCTTTCGGCACGAAGAGGCGCTGCGCCGCGAGCTTGCCGACGCGCGCAACGAGCTCACGCAGCGCAAGGCGATCGAGCGCGCCAAGGGCGTGCTGATGCAGCGCCACGGCATCGGTGAGCAGGCCGCCTACGAGCGGCTGCGCAAGACGGCGATGGACAAGGGTCTGAAGCTGGCCAACGTGGCACAGCGCATCCTCGACGTCGCCGACCTGCTCGGCTGAACCGGCACCAACTCCGGGCGTCCACGCCGGCAGCGGGCGCTGCGGTCGCGCGTTTGGTGCACTGCGGCGCACGTCGCTCGCCATCGGGCTTGGCACGGACGTTGCGTAAACACCTGCGTGCAGCGTCAACGGCGACGCCGCACGCACCAGGACGAAGGCGTCCGCCCGCGACCGCAGCATCCGTGCTGCGCCGCGAGCGGACGCTTTCATCGTTTCAGGGACCGCTCGCTCGAGGACCGCGATGAGCCATCACGTCGAAGCAAGGATCAACATGGGCCGCCGCAAGATCGCGCAGGCCACGGCCGCCGGCGCGCTCGGCCTGGTGCCGGGGCTGCGCAGCGCCGTCCATGCGCAGGGCTCGGACAGGCCCGAGAAGGAGGAGGTGCGCATCGGCTTCATCCCGCTGACCGACTGCGCCTCCGTCGTGATGGCTTCGGTGCTCGGCTTCGACAAGAAGTACGGCGTCAGGATCGTGCCGACCAAGGAGGCCTCGTGGGCCGGCGTGCGAGACAAGCTCGTCAATGGCGAGCTCGACATGGCGCACGTGCTCTACGGCCTCGTCTATGGCGTGCACCTCGGCATCGCGGGCCCCAAGAAGGACATGGCCGTGCTGATGGCGCTGAACCACAACGGCCAGGCGATCACGCTTTCGAAGAAGCTCGCCGACAAGGGCGCCGTCGACGGGCCGAGTCTGGCCAAGGCGATGGCCGCCGACCAGCGCGAGTACACCTTCGCCGGCACCTTCCCCACGGGCACGCACGCGATGTGGATGCACTACTGGCTCGCGGCGGCCGGCATCGATCCGGTCCGTGGCGCCAAGCTGATCACCGTGCCGCCGCCGCAGATGGTGGCCAACATGCGCGTCGGCAACATGGACGGCTTCTGCGTCGGCGAGCCGTGGAACCACCGCGCCATCATGGACGGCATCGGCGTCACGGCGAATACGACGCAGGACATCTGGAAGGACCACCCCGAGAAGACGCTCGGCACCACCGCCGACTTCGTGCGCAGGCATCCGAACACCTGTCGCGCCGTGATGATGGCCGTGCTCGAAGCCGGGCGCTGGATCGACGCCAGCCTGCAGAACAAGCTGAAGATGGCCGAGACGGTGGCCGACAAGGCCTACGTCAACACCAGCGTCGACGCGATCAACCAGCGCATCCTCGGGCGCTATCAGAACGGCATGGGCCGCACCTGGGACGATGCGAACCACATGAAGTTCTTCGCCGACGGCGCGGTGAACTTCCCCTACCTGTCGGACGGCATGTGGTTCCTCACGCAGCACAAGCGCTGGGGCCTGCTCAAGGAGCACCCGGACTACCTCGCCGTCGCCAAGCAGGTCAACCGGATCGATTTGTACAGACAGGTCGCCAGCGCGATGAAGATCAGCGTGCCCAAGGAGCCGATGCGCTCGAGCAAGCTGATCGACGGCGTCGTCTGGGACGGCAAGGATCCGGCGCGCTACGCCGACAGCTTCAAGCTGCGGGCCGCCTGAGCCCGCTGGGAGTCCGACATGGTCAGTGCAGTCTTCCCCTCTCCCGCCGCCCAGGAGCGCACGGCGGCGCAGCCCGCGGCCCCAGCCGCTGCGGCGGCCTCGCCCGCCGCGGCGACGTCGCCGCAGCCGCCGCGCCGCACCCGCGCGCCGATCGACTGGCGCGCATTCTGGCTCGCCGTGCTGCCGCCCTGCGCCGGTGTCGGCCTCGTCGTGGCCGCGTGGGCGCTGCTGACGATCAACGGCGGCAGCTTCCCGACGCCCGGCGCGACTTTCGATGCCGCCTTGAAGCTGTTCGCCGATCCGTTCTACAGCAACGGCCCCAACGACCAGGGCATCGGATGGAACGTACTGTTCTCGCTGCAGCGCGTCGGCCTGGGCTTCGGGCTGGCGGCGCTCGTCGGCATCCCGCTGGGCTTCACGATCGGCCGCTTCGCCTTTCTCGACCGCATGGCGTCGCCGCTGATCAGCCTGCTGCGGCCGGTGTCGCCGCTGGCCTGGCTGCCGATCGGGTTGCTCGTCTTCAAGGCGGCGAATCCGGCGGCGATCTGGACGATCTTCATCTGCTCGATCTGGCCGATGATCGTCAACACCGCCGTCGGCGTGCAGCGCGTGCCGCAGGACTATCTCAACGTGGCGCGCGTGCTCGACCTTTCGGAGTGGAAGGTCGTCACGAAGATCCTGCTGCCCGCCGTGCTGCCCTACATGCTGACGGGCGTGCGGCTGTCGGTGGGCACGGCCTGGCTCGTCATCGTCGCCGCCGAGATGCTGACCGGCGGCGTCGGCATCGGGTTCTGGGTGTGGGACGAGTGGAACAACCTGAACGTGCAGCACATCCTCGTCGCCATCTTCGTGATCGGCATCGTCGGCCTGCTGCTCGAGACGGCGCTCGTCGCCATCGCGCGCCGCTTCTCGTTCGCCGAGTGAAGGAGACCCTCATGAAGGCCTTCATCCGCATCGAAGGCGTCGAGATGGTGTTCGCGACGCGCAAGGGGCGCTTCCACGCGCTGCACGACATCCACCTGACGGTCGCCCCGGGCGAGTTCGTCACGCTGATCGGCCATTCGGGCTGCGGCAAGTCGACGCTGCTCAACCTCGTCGCCGGGCTGCTGGCACCGAGCGCGGGCGTGCTGCTGTGCGACAACCGCGAGATCGCCGCGCCCGGCCCGGAGCGCGCCGTCGTGTTCCAGAACCACTCGCTGCTGCCGTGGCTGAGCTGCTTCGACAACGTGGCGCTGGCCGTCGAACGCGTGTTCGGCACGGCGGAATCGAAGGCCCGGCGCCGGCAGCGCACGCAGCAGGCGCTCGAACTCGTCGGCATGGGCCACGCCGCCGCCAAGCGGCCGCACGAGATCTCCGGCGGCATGAAGCAGCGCGTGGGCATCGCGCGGGCGCTCGCGATGGAGCCCAAGGTGCTGCTGATGGACGAGCCGTTCGGCGCGCTCGACGCGCTGACGCGCGCGCGGCTGCAGGACGAGCTGCTGCGCATCGTCGCGCGCACGCGCAGCACCGTCTTGATGGTGACGCACGACGTCGACGAGGCCGTGCTGCTGTCGGACCGCATCGTGATGATGACCAACGGCCCGGCGGCGACGATCGGCGAGATCGTGACGGTCGCACTCGAGCGGCCGCGCGACCGGGTCGCGCTGGCCGAGGACGCACGCTACGTGCACTACCGCAAGGAGGTGCTCGACTTTCTCTACACGCGGCACGGGCACGTGGAGGCCGCGGTGACGTGAGCCGGCGCCGGGAACGCCTTCAGTGCTTTTGGCTCCGGCATCACGTCGCTGCGCGACATGAGCCTCCACCGAGAACACTTTCAGTGTTTTTGGCTCCGGCATCACGTCGCTGCGCGACATGAGCCTCCACCGAAAACACTTTCAGTGTTTTTCTTTGGCGTAGTTGATCGAGTACTTGGGAATCTCGATCGTCACGTCCTGCTGCGCGAGGATGGCCTGGCACGACAGGCGCGACGTGGGCTCGAGGCCCCAGGCACGGTCGAGCAGATCCTCCTCGCTCTCGTCCATCTCGCCGAGCGACTCGAAGCCCTGGCGCACGACGACGTGGCAGGTCGTGCAGGCGCAGGCCATCTCGCAGGCGTGCTCGATCTCGATGCCGTTCTCGAGCAGCGCCTCGCAGATCGACGTGCCGGCCGGCGCCTTCACCTCGGCGCCCTCGGGGCAGTACTCGGGGTGCGGCAGGATGCGGATGACCGGCATCAGACTTCCTCGATGTTGCGGCCCGACAGCGCCTGCCGGATGCCGCGGTTCATGCGCTCGGCGGCAAAGGCCTCCGTGCCGCGCGCCAGCGCCTCGATGGCGGCGTCGATCGCATGGTGGTCGCTGCCCTCGGCGGCGCGCTGCACACCGGCCATCAGCGCGTCGATCGCGGCGCGCTCGTCGGCGCCGAGCAGGTCGCCGTCGGCCGCCAGCGCCGAGCGCGTCGCCAGCAGCATGCGCTCGGCCTCGACGCGCGACTCGCGCAGCGCGCGCGCGCGCATGTCCTCCTCGGCCGACACGAAGCCCGACTGCAGCATGGCGGCGATCTGCTCGTCCGACAGGCCGTAGCTCGGCTTGACGGCGATCGACGCCTCGACGCCCGAACTCTCTTCGCGCGCGGTCACCGACAGCAGGCCGTCGGCGTCGACCTGGAACACGACGTGGATGCGCGCCGCGCCCGCCACCATCGGCGGGATGCCGCGCAGCTCGAAGCGTGCGAGCGATCGACAGTCGGCGACGAGCTCGCGCTCGCCCTGCACGACGTGCAGCGCCATCGCCGTCTGGCCGTCCTTGAAGGTGGTGAACTCCTGGGCGCGCGCCGTCGGGATCGTCGAGTTGCGCGGAATGATGCGCTCGACCAGCCCGCCCATCGTCTCGAGGCCGAGCGACAGCGGGATCACATCGAGCAGCAGCAACTGCTCGGCGCCCGCGTTGCCGGCGAGCTGATCGGCCTGGATCGCCGCGCCGAGCGCGACGACCTGGTCGGGGTCGAGGTCGGTCAGCGGCTCGCGGCCGAAGAAGGCGCCAACGGCGGCGCGCACCGCCGGCATGCGCGTCGAGCCGCCCACCATCACGACGCCGTGCACGTCGTCGCGGCCGACGCGCGCGTCGCGCAGCGCCTTGCGCACCGCGCCGAGCGTGCGCTCGACGAGGTGCGCCGTGACGCGGTCGAGCTCGGCGTGCGTGATGTCGAGTTCGAGCCGCCCGTCGGCCAGTTCGCAGCGCAGCGTCACGCGCTCGGCCTGCGACAGAGCCTCTTTGGCGCGGCGCGCCGCGGACGCGACGGCGGCCTTGTCGTGCGGCGTGCGCGCCTGCAGGCCGGCGCGATCGAGCGCCCAGTCGGCCAGCGTGCGATCGAAGTCGTCGCCGCCGAGCGCCGAGTCGCCGCCGGTGGCGATCACCTCGAACACGCCGTGCGTGAGCCGCAGCAGCGAGATGTCGAACGTGCCGCCGCCGAGGTCGTAAACGGCGTACAGTCCCTCGGCACCGCGCTCGAGGCCGTAGGCGATGGCGGCGGCGGTGGGTTCGTTGATCAGGCGCAGCACGTCGAGGCCGGCGAGCCGCGCGGCATCCTTCGTCGCCTGGCGCTGGGCGTCGTCGAAATACGCCGGCACCGTGATCACGGCGCCGAACACGTCCTGGCCGTAGCTGTCCTCGGCGCGCTGGCGCAGCACGGCGAGGATCTCGGCCGACACCTCGACGGGCGACTTCGGCCCGGCCACCGTTTCGAGCTGCACCATGCCCGGTGCGTCGACGAAGCGATACGGCAGCTTCTCGCGGTGCGCGATGTCGGTGAGGCCGCGGCCCATGAAGCGCTTGGCCGAGACGATCGTGTTCTGCGGATCGTCGGCGGCATCGGCCAGCGCGGCGTGGCCGATGCGCCGGCCGCCATCGGCCAGGTAACGCACGACGGAGGGCAGCAAGACGTGGCCCTGGTCGTCGGCCAGGCATTCGGCGACGCTGTGGCGCATCGCCGCGACGAGCGAATGCGTGGTGCCCAGGTCGATGCCGATGGCCAGCCGTCGCTGGTGCGGGTCGGGCGCCTGTCCCGGTTCGGAGATCTGCAGCAGTGCCATGGCGTCGTCAGTCGTGGGCCGTCATTGTCCCAGCGCCTCGAGCCGATGATCGATGTCCTCGCGAAAACGCGTCACGAACATCAGGGCCCGGACGCGCGCGGCCGCAGTCGCCGCGTCGCCGCGCTCGTCGAGCAGCGTGCGCAGTTCCTCGTGCAGGGCGCGCTCGGCGTCGGCCACCTCGTCGTCGAGCGCCCGCACGGCCGCCGCGTCGTCGGCCTCGTCGAGCGCCTCGCGCCACGCCATCTGCTGCACGAGGAAGGCCGCCGGCATCGCCGTGTTGCTCTGCGCCTCGATCGGCGCTCCCTGCAACTCGCACAGGTAGGCCGCGCGCTGCAGCGGATCGCGCAGGCGCCGGTAGGCCTCGTTGACACGCACCGCCCACTGCATCGCGACGCGCTGCGCCGCCGCGCCGTCGCGCGCATAGCGGTCGGGATGCACCTCGGTCTGCAGCGCCTTCCAGCGCGACTCGAGCTCGGCGGCGCCGAGCGCCTGGCGGCGCGGCAGGCCGAACAGTTCGAAATCGTCGCTGTCGAGCTTCATGGCAGCGGGACGGCCCCTCGGCGCCGCCACCGCGGCACGCCCGAGCTCAGACGCGGAACGACTCGCCGCAGCCGCAGCGGTCTTTCTCGCGCGGGTTGTGGAACTTGAAGCCCTCGTTCAGGCCTTCGCGCACGAAGTCGAGCTCGGTGCCGTCGAGGTAGGGCAGGCTCTTCGGATCGATGAGGATCTTGGCGCCATGGCCCTCGAAGACGATGTCCTCGGGCGCGATCTCGTCGGCGTATTCGAGCTTGTAGGCCATGCCGGAGCAGCCCGTCGTCTTGACGCCCAGTCGCACTCCGACGCCCTTGCCACGCTTGGCGAGGTAGCGCTGGACGTGCCGAGCCGCGGCTTCGGTCAGCGTGACGGCCATGGCTTCAGTGCGTCGCCTGCGCGGCCGCCGGCTGCGCCTCGCCGCCCGTCTTGGCCTTGTAGTCACTGACGGCGGCCTTGATCGCGTCCTCCGCCAGGATCGAGCAGTGGATCTTGACCGGCGGCAGCGCCAGCTCCTCGGCGATCTGCGTGTTCTTGATCGTCAGCGCCTCGTCGAGCGACTTGCCCTTGACCCATTCCGTCACGAGCGAGCTCGACGCGATCGCCGAGCCGCAGCCGTAGGTCTTGAACTTGGCGTCCTCGATCAGGCCGGTGGCCGGGTTGACCTTGATCTGCAGCTTCATCACGTCGCCGCAGGCCGGCGCGCCGACCATGCCGGTGCCCACCGTCTCGTCGCCCTTGGCGAACGAGCCGACGTTGCGGGGATTCTCGTAGTGGTCTACGACCTTGTCGCTGTATGCCATAGCCTGTCTCCGTTACTGCTTTGCCCTCAATGCGCGGCCCACTGGATCGTGCTCAGGTCGACGCCATCCTGGTACATCTCCCACAGCGGCGACAGCTCGCGCAGCTTGGCGACGTTGTGGCGGATCGTCGAGACGGCGTAGTCGATCTCGTCGGTCGTCGTGAAGCGGCCGATCGTCATGCGCAGGCTCGAATGCGCCAGTTCGTCGCTGCGGCCGAGGGCGCGCAGCACGTAGCTGGGCTCGAGGCTCGCCGACGTGCAGGCCGACCCCGACGACACGGCAATGCCCTTGATCCCCATGATCAGCGACTCGCCCTCGACGTAGTTGAAGCTCATGTTGACGTTGTGCGGGATCCGCTTGTCGGCATGCCCGTTGAGGAACGTCTGCTCGACGTCGGCCAGCCCCGCGATCAGGCGCTGCTGCAGCATGCGGATGCGCTCGATCTCGGCGCCCATCTCCTCGCGCGCGATGCGGAACGCCTCGCCCATGCCGACGATCTGGTGCGTCGGCAGCGTGCCCGAGCGCATGCCGCGCTCGTGGCCGCCGCCGTGCATCTGCGCCTCGATGCGCACGCGCGGCTTGCGCCGCACGTAGAGCGCACCGATGCCCTTGGGCCCGTACGTCTTGTGCGACGCCAGGCTCATCAGGTCGACCGGCAGCGTCCTGAGGTCGATCGCCACCTTGCCGGTGGCCTGCGCCGCGTCGACGTGGAACACGATGCCGCCCTCGCGACACAGCGCGCCTATCGCCGGGATGTCCTGTATCACGCCGATCTCATTGTTGACGAGCATCACCGAGACCAGGATCGTGTCCTTGCGGAGCGCGTTCTTGAAGCGCTCGAGATCGACCAGCCCGTCGGGCTGCACATCGAGGTAGGTGACCTCGAAGCCCTGGCGCTCGAGCTCGCGCATCGGGTCGAGCACCGCCTTGTGCTCCGTCTTGACCGTGATCAGATGCTTGCCGCGCGTCTGGTAGAAGTGCGCCGCGCCCTTGATGGCGAGGTTGTTGGACTCCGTCGCGCCCGAGGTCCAGACGATCTCGCGCGGGTCGGCGCCGATCAGTTCGGCCACCTGCCCGCGTGCCTTCTCGACCGCCGCCTCGGCCTCCCAGCCCCAGGCATGGCTGCGCGACGCCGGATTGCCGAAGTGCTCGCGCAGCCAGGGGATCATGGCGTCGACGACGCGCGGATCGACCGGCGTCGTCGCGCCGTAGTCCATGTAGATCGGGAAGTGCGGAGTCGTGTCCATCTTGTTCGGCGGGACCGCGCGACGCGGCCCCGTGTGTCGCTACTGCCTGTACTGCCGGGTCCTGTCGAGCCGCCCTTCGACGCTACTTCGTGAAGGCGCCGCCGAGCGCGAACACCGAGTTCGGCGCGTTCACCTTGATCGGCTTGACGACCGGCTGCGACGAAATGGCGCGCTTGACGGGCTGCTCCTCGACCGACACGCCCTTGGCGATCTGCTCTTCGACCAGCTTGCGCAACGTAATCGAATCGAGGTACTCGATCATCTTCGAATTGAGGCTCGCCCAAAGGTCGTGCGTCATGCAGCGGCCCGTGTCCTCGCCCATGCAGTTCTCTTTGCCGCCGCATCCGGTGGCGTCGATGGGCTCATCGACGGCAACGATGATATCGGCGACCGTGATGTCCTCGGCCTTGCGGCCGAGCGAATAGCCGCCGCCCGGCCCGCGCGTGCTCTCGACGAGCTCGTGGCGACGCAGCTTGCCGAACAACTGCTCCAGGTACGACAGCGAGATCTGTTGCCGCGCACTGATGGCGGCCAGCGCAACCGGGCCCGAATGCTCCCGAAGCGCCAAGTCGATCATGGCGGTGACGGCAAAACGACCTTTGGTGGTCAGACGCATGGTGTTACTCCTTCAAGCTCAAGCCGCGACGGCACTTCGAGGGCAATGCACGAGCCTGAAACGGCCTTGCGGCCGGAAACCCCACCCTTGTTAGCAGTCGCTAACCCGAGCGTTTCAGTCGATTATGCCTGAAGCCGACTGATTTGGTCGGCATTGCGCACAGAAGTTCCCCGCTCGCAGTGGGGTTGTCGCGGAGCCCTCAGCCGGGCTGTTTCGCGTCGCCACCGACGCTGTCGTGCACCGCCGCCCCGAACGCCTGCTCGCGCAGCGCGGCGAGCTGGTCACGTACACGCGCCGCCTGCTCGAACTCGAGGTTGCGCGCGTGCTCGAGCATCTGGCGCTCGAGCTGCTTGATGCGCTTGCCGAGGTCCTTCTCCGACAGCACCTCGACGGCGACCGCCTCGGGCGTCAGCTTCTTCGCGTCGTCCTGCGCGCTGTAGACGCCGTCGATCAGCTCCTTGACGTGCTTGCGGATCGTCTGCGGCGTGATGTCGTGGGCCTCGTTGTAGGCGATCTGCTTGGCGCGCCGGCGCTCGGTTTCGCCGATGGCCTTGCGCATCGACTCCGTCACCCTGTCGGCGTAGAGGATGGCCTTGCCGTTGACGTTGCGCGCCGCGCGCCCGATCGTCTGGATCAGGCTGCGCTCGGCGCGCAGGAAGCCCTCCTTGTCGGCGTCGAGGATGGCGACGAGCGACACCTCGGGAATGTCGAGCCCTTCGCGCAGCAGGTTGATGCCGACCAGCACGTCGAAGCTGCCGAGCCGCAGGTCGCGCAGGATCTCGACGCGTTCGACCGTGTCGATGTCGCTGTGCAGGTAGCGCACCTTGACGCCGTTGTCGGCCAGGTAGTCGGTGAGCTGCTCGGCCATGCGCTTGGTCAGCGTCGTGATCAGCACGCGGTCGCCGGCGTCGACGCGCTCGCGGATCTCCTGCAGCACGTCGTCGACCTGCGTCGCTGCCGGCCTCACCTCGACCTGCGGATCGACGAGGCCCGTCGGCCGCACGACCTGCTCGACGACCTGGCCGGCGGTGCGCTGCTCGTAGTCGGCCGGCGTCGCCGAGACGAAGACGGCCTGGCGCATCTTGCGTTCGAACTCGGCGAACTTGAGCGGCCGGTTGTCGAGCGCGCTCGGCAGCCGGAAGCCGTATTCGACGAGCACCTCCTTGCGCGCGCGGTCGCCGTTGTACATGCCGCCGAGCTGGCCGATCATCACGTGGCTCTCGTCGAGGAACATCAGCGCGTCGGGCGGCAGGTAGTCGACCAGCGTCGGCGGCGGCTCGCCGGGCGCCGCGCCCGACAGGTGGCGCGTGTAGTTCTCGATGCCCTTGCAGTGGCCGACCTCCTGCAGCATCTCGAGGTCGAAGCGCGTGCGCTGCTCCAGGCGCTGTGCCTCGACCAGCTTGCCGGCGGCGACGAACTCGGCCACGCGCTCGCGCAGCTCGGCCTTGATGCCGTCGATCGCCGCGAGCACGCGCTCGCGCGGCGTCACGTAGTGGCTCGACGGATAGATCGTGAAGCGCGGCACCTTCTGGCGGATGCGCCCGGTCAACGGATCGAACAGCTGCAGCGACTCGACCTCGTCGTCGAACAGCTCGATGCGCACCGCCAGCTCGGAGTGCTCGGCCGGAAAGACGTCGATCGTGTCGCCGCGCACGCGGAACGTGCCGCGCGAGAACTCGGTCTCGTTGCGCGTGTACTGCATGCGGATCAGCTGCGCGATGGCATCGCGCTGGCCGAGCTTGTCGCCGTTGCGCACGATCATGCGCATCTGCGTGTAGTCCTCGGGCTTGCCGATGCCGTAGATCGCGCTGACGCTGGCGACGATGACGGTGTCGCGGCGCTCCAGCACGCTCTTGGTCGCCGACAGCCGCATCTGCTCGATGTGCTCGTTGATCGCGCTGTCCTTCTCGATGAACAGGTCGCGCTGCGGCACGTAGGCCTCGGGCTGGTAATAGTCGTAGTAGCTGACGAAGTACTCCACGGCGTTCTTCGGGAAGAACTCGCGGAACTCGGCGTACAGCTGCGCCGCCAGCGTCTTGTTCGGCGCGAACACGATCGCCGGCCGGCCGATGCGCGCGATCACGTTGGCCATCGTGAACGTCTTGCCCGAGCCGGTGACGCCGAGCAGCGTCTGGAAGCTCAGCCCGTCGCCGATGCCCTCGACCAGGCGCGCGATCGCCTCGGGCTGGTCGCCCGCCGGCGGGTACGGCATGTAGAGCTGGAACGGCGAGCCCGGGAACGTCATGAACTCGCCGGCCGGCGATGCGGCGGGTGCGGCGCTCGCGTCGAGCAGCACGTCGGACATCCGGTCCCCTTGGTGGAAACACCTAAAATCGCCAGCGTACCGCACTCACGGAAGTCCCCATGTCCCTGTTCCAAGCCGTCGAACTGGCGCCGCGCGATCCGATCCTGGGCCTCAACGAGCAGTTCGCCACCGACCCGAACCCGGCCAAGGTCAACCTCGGCGTCGGCGTCTACTACGACGACGACGGCAAGCTGCCGCTGCTGCGCTGCGTGGCCGAGGCCGAGCGCCAGCTGATGGAGGCGCCGGCGCCGCGCGGCTACCTGCCGATCGACGGCATCGCCGCCTACGACCAGGCGGTGCAGGGCCTGGTGTTCGGCGCCGACAGCGCCGTCGTGCGCGACGGCCGCGTCGCCACGGTGCAAGCGCTCGGCGGCACCGGCGGCCTGAAGGTCGGCGCCGATTTCCTGCGCAAGCTGAACCCGGCCGCCCGCATCCTGATCAGCGACCCGAGTTGGGAGAACCACCGCGCGCTGTTCACCAACGCCGGCTTCGAAGTCGGCAGCTATCCCTACTACGACGCGGCACGCCGCGGTGTCGACTTCGCCGGCATGCTCGGCGCGCTGAACGCCGCCGCGCCGGGCACCGTCGTCGTGCTGCACGCCTGCTGCCACAACCCGACCGGCTACGACCTCACGCCCGAGCAGTGGCGGCAGGTGGTCGACGCCGCCAAGGCGCGCGGCCTCGTGCCCTTCCTCGACATGGCGTACCAGGGCTTCGGCGACGGCATCGCCGAGGATGGCGCCGTCGTCGGGCTGTTCGTCGCGTCGGGGCTCGACTTCTTCGTCTCGACGTCGTTCTCGAAGAGCTTCTCGCTGTACGGCGAGCGCGTCGGCGCGTTGAGCGTCGTGTGCGCGGGCAAGGACGAGGCGCAGCGCGTGCTCAGCCAGCTCAAGATCGTGATCCGCACCAACTACTCGAACCCGCCGACGCACGGCGCCCAGGTCGTCGCCCGGGTGCTGACGACTCCGGCGCTGCGCGCGATGTGGGAAGAGGAGCTCGCCGGCATGCGTCAGCGCATCAAGCAGATGCGCCAGGCGCTCGTCGACAAGCTGCGCGAGGCCGGCGTCGCGGCCGACATGGGCTTCATCACGCGCCAGCGCGGCATGTTCAGCTACTCGGGGCTGACCAAGGAGCAGATGCAGCGCCTGCGCAGCGAGTTCGGCGTCTACGGCGTCGACTCGGGACGCATTTGCGTCGCGGCGCTCAACAGCCGCAACATCGACGCCGTGGCGCGCGCCATCGCCGCCGTCGTGCGCTGACGCCCGCGCCGGCGTTCGAACCGCGGAAATGAGCGCCCTCGCCGGCGCTCATCACAGCCTCGCGACAGTCCCTGCGACCGACGCGACGCGCGCCGTTTCCCTAGAATGCTGCACAGCACAAGCGCCGCCCGGCGCATGCCGCACCATCGCGAGGCCGACCCATGCTGTATCAGCTCTACGAAACCCAGCGCGCGCTGCTGAGCCCGTTCTCCGAGTTCGCCAGCGCCACCGCCAAGCTGTACAGCCACCCGCTGTCGCCGTTCACGCATGCGCCGATGTCGCAGCGCGTGTCGGCCGGCTTCGACCTGATGCACCGGCTGGCCAAGGAGTACGAGAAGCCGCAGTTCGACATCACCAAGGTGCAGGTCGACGGCGTCGACGTCGCGGTGCAGGAGCGCGTCGTCATCGACAAGCCGTTCTGCCGTCTGCTGCGCTTCAAGCGCTTCACCGACTCGGCGCCGCAGCTCGAGGCGATGAAGTCGCAGCCGACGGTGCTCGTCGTCGCGCCGCTGTCGGGCCACCACGCCACGCTGCTGCGCGACACGGTGCGCGCGCTGCTGCAGCATCACAAGGTCTTCATCACCGACTGGACCGACGCGCGCATGGTGCAAGCCGACGCCGGCCCGTTCCACCTCGACGACTACGTCGAGTACATCGAGGAGTTCATCCGCCACATCGGTCCCGACGTGCACGTCATCTCGGTGTGCCAGCCGACGGTGCCGGTGCTCGCTGCTATTTCGCTGATGGCCACGCGCGGCGAGGTGCAGCCGCTGACGATGACGATGATGGGCGGCCCGATCGACGCGCGCCGCAGCCCGACCGCCGTCAACAACCTGGCGATGAACAAGAGCTTCGAGTGGTTCGAGAGCAACGTGATCTATCGCGTGCCGTCGAACTATCCGGGCGCCGGCCGCCGCGTGTACCCGGGCTTCCTGCAGCACTCGGGCTTCATCGCGATGAACCCGGACCGCCACGTCACCTCGCACTACGACTACTTCCTCGACCTGGTGCGCGGTGACGACGACAGCGCCGACGCGCACCGCTCCTTCTACGACGAGTACAACGCCGTGCTCGACCTGCCGGCCGAGTACTACCTCGACACGATCAAGACCGTGTTTCAGGACTTCGCGCTCATCAACGGCACCTGGGAGGTGCGCGGCCGGCGCGTGCGGCCGCAGGACATCCGCGATCCGGCGCTGCTGACGATCGAGGGCGAACTCGACGACATCTCGGGTGCCGGCCAGACGCGCGCCGCTCACCAACTCTGCGCCGGCATCCCGGCGTCGCGCCAGTTCCACTACGACGCCGAGGGCGCCGGCCACTACGGCATCTTCTCGGGTCGGCGCTGGCGCGAGAAGGTCTATCCCGTGGTGCGCGACTTCATCGCAGACCACAACAAGCGCCCCGCGCGCCGCTCGCCGGCGGCCCCGCCACCGTCGCGCGGGCGCCGCCGCTGACGTACGCGGTGGACCGCCTCGCCGACGCGATCGACGCGGCGCTGCCGCAGACGCAGTGCACGCGCTGCGGTTACCCCGACTGCCGAGCCTATGCCGAGGCGATCGCCGCCGCCGACGCGCCGATCGACCGCTGCCCGCCGGGCGGCGCCGAAGGCATCGCGCGGCTGGCGCGCCTGACCGGCCGCCCGCCGCTGCCGCTCGATGCAGCCTGCGGCGTCGAGGGCCCGCGCCGCCTCGCCGTCATCGACGAGGCCTGGTGCATCGGCTGCACGCTGTGCCTGCGCGCCTGCCCCGTCGACTGCATCGTCGGCGCTGCCAAGGCGATGCACACCGTGATCGAGCCGCTGTGCACCGGCTGCGAGCTTTGCGTGGCGGCGTGCCCCGTGGACTGCATCGCGCTCATCGAAGCGAGTAACGGCCGCACCGGATGGGCGGCGTGGAGCGCCGCACAGGCCGAGCGCTCGCGCGAGCGCTACGCGCGGCACCGCGCACGCGCGGCGCGCGGCGAGTTCGACGCGCTCGAGGCGGCCGACGACGACGATGCGCAGGCCGAGCGCAAGCGCACCACGCTCGACGCCGTGCTGGCACGCGCGCGCGAGCGGCAGCGGCAGCGCGAGGGCTCGTGATGACGGACGAGCGCGTCGAGCGCCTGTTCGCCAAGCTCGCGGCGGCCAATCCGCAGCCGGCCTCTGAGCTCGTCTACACCAGCGTGTTCGAGCTGCTCGCCGCCGTGCTGCTGTCGGCGCAGGCCACCGATGCCGGCGTCAACAAGGCGACGCGCCGGCTGTTCGCGATCGCCGGCACGCCGCGCAGGATGCTGGCGCTCGGCGATGAGGGCCTGGCCGAGCACATTCGCACGATCGGCCTGTACCGCACGAAGGCGCGCCACCTCATCCAGACCTGCCGCGCGCTCGTCGAGCGCCACGGCGGCGAGGTACCGGCGACGCGCGAGGAACTCGAGGCGCTACCCGGCGTCGGCCGCAAGACGGCCAACGTCGTGCTCAACGTCGCCTTCGGCGAGCCGACGATGGCGGTCGACACGCACGTCTTTCGCGTCGCCAACCGCACCGGCATCGCGCCGGGGCGCAACCCGCTCGAGGTCGAGCGACGGCTGCTCGAGCGCGTACCGCCCGCCTATCGCGCGAACGCGCACCACTGGCTGATCCTGCACGGGCGCTACGTCTGCCTGGCGCGCCAGCCGCAGTGCTGGCGCTGCAGCGTCGCGCCCGAGTGCGACTACGCGCCGAAGACGCCCGCCCCCGTCAAGGCGCGGTCTGCCAGCTGAGCGCGACGAACGCGCCGCGCGGCTTGCCGTTGTAGCCCGCGGTCGGCGCATAGCGGCGGCCGAACACGTTGTTGACGCGCGCCTGCAGCGACCACTGCGTCGCGAACGCCCAGCGCGCCACGGCGTCGACGACGCTGTATGACGGCAGCCGGATGCCGCCGGTGTCGTCGCGCGCGCCGACGTGGCGCAGCGCAGCGCCGGCCGACCAGGCGCCGGCGTCGTGGTCGACGCGCAGCGCGGCCTGGCGGCGCGGGCGGCGCAGCAGTTGCGCGCCCGTGGCGGCGTCGACCGGATCCTGCAGCGTCGCCTCGCCGGCGACGCGCCAGGCGCCCCAGCGGGCGCGCGCTGCCAGCTCGATGCCCTCGTTGCGCGCGCGCGCAATGTTCTGCGGCACGAACATCGCATCGCCGGCGATCTTGTCGCGGTAGCGCGCGGCGAACGCGGTGGCGCGCAGCAGCACGTCGTCGTTCTCCCATTGCAGGCCGACGTCGACGTTGCGCGCGCGCTCGGGCCGCAGGTTCGGGTTGTTGCAGACGAAGCCGAACGGCGCGCAGTCGAAGAACAGGAAGTCGAGCGTCGGCGGCGTGTGGCTCGTCGACGCGCTGGCGATCGCCTTCAGCCCGCCGCCCAGCTTCCACGTGCCGCCGAGCAGCGCGTCGGTCGACGCGCCGAAGTCGCTCGTGTCGCCGCGGCGCAGGTTGGCCTGCACGCTGCCCCAGGCGGCGTCGAGCACGGTGCCCAGGCGCAGGCTGTCGGTGCGGCGGTCCTGGCGCAGGTAGGTCAGGTTGTCGGTCGACTGCTCGAGCCGCTCGACGCCGGCCTGCAGCGTCCAGCCGCCGCCGAGCGTGCCGTCGAGATCGACGCCGGCGAGCCGGTTGTGCAGCGTGTTGGCGAAGCTCACCGACCCGAAGGCGGTCGTCGTGTCGTCGCGGCGCTCCTCGTCGCTCGCGCCCACTCGCCATGCGACGGCCCACTGCGCCGCGACGGCATGGCGCCCGCGCAGCGCGAGCGCGCGCTGGTCGATGCGCGCCAGGTGCGTGTCGGTCGGCGCGTCGGTCGGGAACACGCTGTCGTATTCGACGCGGCCGTGCACCGAGCGCAGGTCGAGCGCCAGCTCATGGCCCGCCGCCGGCCGGCCGTCGAGCGCCAGCGCAATGCTGTGGCGGCGGTTGCCGTCGGCGTCCGGGTTGGCCGTCGGCACGGCCACCGGGTCGGCGGCGCTGAAGCCGTCGCTGCGCTCGCCGCCGAACGTCAGCCGCGCGCGCATCGCCTCGCTGCCGCCGGCGACGCTCGCCTGCGCCGTGCGCATGCCGCGGCTGCCCGCGCCGACCGAGGTCTGCGCCGCGAATCCCTGCGCGCCGCGCCGCGTGAAGATCTGGATCACGCCGCCCGTGGCGCTGCCGCCGTGCAGCGCGGCGAGGTTGCCGCGCACGACTTCGATGCGCTCGATCCACTCGACGGGGATCTGCGACAGCGAGGCCTGGCCCGACGTCACGTCGGTCAGCGGCACGCCGTCGACGAGCACCAGCGTGTCGCGCGAGTCGGCGCCGCGCAGCCGCACGACGGCCGCCGTGCCCGGGCCGCCCTGCTGCTCGACCGACGCGGTGCCGAGCAGTTCGAGCGCCCCGACGACGTCGCGCACGCCGGCGCGCTCGAGGTCGCGGCGCGTCAGCACGCTGGTGGCGGCGACTTCCTGACCGAGCGTGATCGGCGACGAACTGGCCGTGACGATCACGGGCTTGAGGGGATGCGGTTCGGCGGGTGCGGCGAGCAGCGCCGCGGGCACGGACGCGGCGGCACAGGCGGCGGCCAGCGCGCGCAGCGAAAAGGGCAGATGCATGGTGAGAACAAGACTGGCTGTTGCCGTCGCCTGCTTCCCCGCAGGCTCCGACGATGCGGCGCGGCCTCGCGGCGGCGCCTCCCGTTGGCCGGTATCCGGGCTGGCGGATCGCGCCCTTGCGACCTTCCCAGCGTCGGGCGACGCCAGTGGCTTGTGCGCAAGGACCGAGCCCCGAAAGGGGCTTCGTCCGCTGACCGTTGCGGGGGCAGCGCAGGCCGGGAACGCGAGCGTTCCTCCTGCTTCCCGTTCAACCGCGCCGACGAACGCCGGCACGTGCACCAACGGGCGCGATGTATCAGCAGCGCGGCCTACAATCGTCCGCGGAGGAGGCACCAGCGCGCCATGTCGACACTGCAAGATCTGCCGAGCGCGTCGAGCGGCTGCTGCTGCGCCACGACGAGCTCAAGCGCACCGTCGAGTTGCTCGAGCGCCAGCTCGACACCGTGGCGCACGAGCGCGACAGCGCGCGCGCGCGCCTCGCCGCCGCGCGCACGCGCATCGACGCGCTGCTCGCGCGCCTGCCCGACGAGTCGCCCAGCGGCGCCGCCGCCGGAGGCACGCCGTGAAGCAGATCGAAGTCACGATCATGGGCCAGAGCTACATCCTAGGCTGCCCCGAAGGCGGCGAGACGGCGTTGCTCGAGGCCGTCGACGCCGTCGACCGCGAGATGTGCGCGATCCGCGACAACGGCAAGGTCAAGGCGCGCGAGCGCATCGCCGTGCTCGCCGCGCTGAACCTCGCCTTTGCGCTCGCGCAGCGGCCGGCCGCGCCGCGCGCCAACGGCACGGCGCCGGCCGACGGCAGCGTCGACATCGACGCCCTCGTGCGCCGCGTCGACGCGGCGCTCGGCGACGACGGCCGCCTGCTGTGACGCGCGGCGCGAAGAAGACCTTGCCTGCATCGCGCGCGACGCACCGGGCGTAGAATGATCTCGTCCGTCGCGTTCGCGTGAGTCCTATATTTCCTTGAACCGATGCTCGTCGAGCCAGGGCTTGGAACATTGCCGGGCTGGTGCGATCGTCTCGCGTCAGACGAACCCGAGGCCCATGCTGACCTCGCCCACCTGAATCCCCTGGGTTCAGGAATGCGGCTCACGGCTCGCGGCGGACACCTCCTCCTGCGCCGATGACCCAGTACTGGCTCATGAAGAGCGAGCCCGACGAGGTCTCGGTCGACGACGTCGAGCGCATGCCGCGGCGCACCGTGCCGTGGTTCGGCGTGCGCAACTACCAGGCGCGCAACTTCATGCGCGACGCGATGCGCGTCGGCGACGGCGTGCTGTTCTATCACTCGTCGTGCGCCGACCCGGGCATCGTCGGCATCGCCGAGGTGGCGTCGTCTCCCTATCCTGACGCGACGCAGTTCGACGCGTCGAGCCCCTACCACGATGCCAAGTCGGACCCCGACGCACCGCGCTGGATGCTCGTCGATGTGCGCCTCGTGCGCAAGACGCGCCTGCTGCCGCTGGCCGAGCTGCGCGCGACGCCGGCGCTGGCGTCGATGCGCGTCCTGCAGCGCGGCAACCGGCTGTCGATCACACCCGTCACGCCCGACGAATGGCGCAGCGTGCTGCGCCTGCTCGACGCGTCGTCGTGACATTCGAGTGGGTGCTCGTCGCCGAGCTGCTGCTGCTCGGATCGGTGGCCGGCTTCCTCGCCGGGCTGCTCGGCGTCGGCGGCGGCATGATGATGGTGCCGTTCATGACGATGCTGCTCGACCACCAGGGATTCGCCGCCGAGCACGTCGTCAAGATGGCGATCGGCACGGCGCTGGCGACGATCTGCTTCACGTCGGTCTCGTCGGTGGCGGCGCACCACCGCCACGGCGCCGTGCGCTGGGACATCTGGCGCCGCCTCGCGCCGGCCATCCTGCTCGCGTCGTATCTCGGCGCCGGGCTGGCGACGCGCATCGACGGCCGCCTGCTCGCCGGCTTGTTCGCCCTCTTCGTCGGCTGGTCGGCGACGCAGATGCTGCGCGGCAGAAGGCCCAGGCCGACGCGCCAGCTGCCCGGCACGGCCGGCATGGCGACGGCCGGTACGGCGATCGGCGTCGCGGCGGGCATGACGGGCGCGGGCGGTGCCTTCGTCTCGGTGCCCTTCATGGTGGCGTGCAACGTGCCGATCCACAACGCCGTAGCGACGTCGGCGGCGCTCGGCTTTCCGGTCGCCGTCGCGGGAACGATCGGCTATGTCGTCAACGGCTGGTCGCTCGGGCTGCCGGGCGCGCTCGGCTACGTCTACCTGCCTGCGCTGGCCGTCGTGTCGGTGGCCAGCGTGATCGCCGCGCCGCGCGGCGCGCGCACGGCGCACCGCCTCGACGTGCGCCCGCTGCAGCGCGCCTTCGCCGTGCTGCTCTACGGGCTGGCGAGCTACATGCTCTATCGGGCCTGGCGCGGCTGAGCCGCCGGCCCGTCACTCCGCGGGCTGGAAGCGGATGCTGGCGAGCGCGACGTGGTTGCCGCCGCGCCGCCGCGCTTCGGCGAGCGCCGCCTGAGACGCCTGCACCAGCTCGTGCTGCGTCGGCGCCGTGTGCGGGAAGCTGGCCACGCCCATCGACACGGTGAACGACAGGTCGCGCCCGGCGTGCGCGACGATCTGCGTCGCGCACTGGCGGCGCAGCCCTTCCATGCGCGAGTGCGCCGTGGCGAGCCCGACGCCCGACAGCAGCACGGCGAACTGGTCGTCGTCGAGGCGGCACGACGCGTCCATCGCGCGCGTGTTGTCGCGCAGCTGGCGGCCCAGCGCCTCGAGAATGCGCGTGCGGCCCTCTTCGCCGGCGGCGCGCGCGGCGTCGTCCGGCGGGTCGAGCGCGATCGACACCAGCGCGAACTGGCGGTGCTCGCGCGACGACAGGTCGACTTCGCGGCGCAGCTGGTCCTCGAAGTGGGCGTGGCTGTACAGGCCCGTCGTGCGGTCGCGCAGCTCGCTGTCGTGCAGCTCGCGGCGCAACGCCTCGTTGGCGCGCTGCTGCGCCTCGAGCTGCTCGAGCGCCATGCGCAACTGGGCCTCGCGCTGGCGCGCCGCGCCGAGATCCTGCCAGGCCCGTCAGCAGCAGGAGCCTGTGGCGCCGCCCCGCCGCCGGCGCGCCGGCACGCGCGACGCGCCGAACTCGCGCCGCGCGCCGTCGCGCTCGAGCCGGTGCCGGCCTGCGCGCCGCCCGCGGCGACGGCCGCCTGGTCGGCGCTGGGCAGCGCCGGCGCCTGCGTCGCGCCGAACAGCTCGGCGGCGTCGTTTGGCCGACGACGTCGGCGCCGACGAGGAGCGCCATCGCGGCGTTGGCATGCAGGTAGCGGCCGCTCGCAGCATCCTTGACGGCGAGCGCGAGACCCAGGCGCTCGCACACGCCGAGCAGCGCGGCGGCGGCGCCGTCGCCGTCGACGCGCAGGGCGTCGCGCAGCAGTTGCATCGGCTCGGCGGGCTTCGAATCGGATTGCGTCATCGTCGGTCCTGCCCGGCGCCACGCGCGGGCCGCCTAGTGTTCGATGCCGCGGCCCGCTTGGCAAGCGCCGCGACGCAAGAGGCGCAGCGCCATCCCCGGATTGCGGAGGTCGCCGCGCGCGTCAGTCGGCGGCGATGAACAGCCCCGGCACGCCCTGCGCGCAGCGGCCGGCGAGGCGCTCGAAGACGGCGAGCAGCGCCTCGCTGTCGTCGCCGAGCGCCGCGGCGTCGGCGTCCGACGCCGCGCGCAGCGCGGCGAGCTGGCGCTCGATCAGGCGCTGCGCCGCGTCGAGCTCGTCGCGGATCGCCGGCGAGCCCTGCGGTGCGTCGCGCAGCCGCCGCTGCGCCGTCTGCAGCTCGGCGATCGTCGCCGCCGCGCCGGCTGCCGCGCGCGCGGCGGCGTCGCCGTCGAGCAGGCGCGCGAGCAGCGCCTGCTTGGCCAGGCGCTGCGACAGCATGCGCTGGCGCGCGGCGAGGTCGACGATGGCCAGCATCGCAGCCAGCGGGCTGCTCGCCTGCAGCACCGCGGTCAGCCGCTCGGCGGCCTTCAGCAGCGCCTCGGCGCCGGCGTCGATCGCGTCGACGTCGGCGATGCGCGGCGCGGCGTCGAGCCGCGGCTCGAGCTCGCGCCACGCCTGCTCGACGGCGCCGAGCAGGTCGCCCCAGGTCGGCCGCGACAGGGCGTGGCCGAGCGCGCCGACCGCCTCGGCGACGCGCGGCCGCGCGCGCGCTGCCGCCTCGCGCCACGCCGACGCATCGGGCGCGGCGCAGCGCAGCGCATGCAGCTTGACGAGCTGCTGCGACAGCATGCGCAGCCGCCCGGCGCGGTCGACGAGCTCGGCGTCGTGCGCCGCGTCGATCAGCCGCTGCGACAGCGCGCCGACGCGTTCGTGGCGGCGCATCGACGCGTCGCGCAGCAGGCGAAACGCCTCGTCCTCGCCGACCTGGCGCGTGCGCATCAGGATGCCCTTGGCGCGGTCGACGAGCTTGCGCTCGTCGTAGCGGCGCTGCAGTGCCTCGAACTCCCGGCGCAGCGCGTGCTCGCGCGCGAAGCGCACCCGCGCCAGCTGCACCAGCGCGCGCAGCCGCGCCGGCGCATAGCCGTTGACGACGTGGGCGTGCACGCCGCTGACGAGCGCCGCATCGGCCGTCTCGGCCGACGCATCGCTCGTGAACAGCAGCACCGGCAGCGGTGCGTGGCGCTGCAGGTCGGCCAGCGCGGGCAGCAGCGCATCGGCCGGACGCGGCTCCCACGCGACGAGGAGGTCGGCACGCAGGCTCGCCGCGTCGCGCACGATGCGCTGCGCGCCGGTGGTGGCAGCGACATGGATGCCGGCCGCGGCGAGATCGACGGCAAGATCGGGCGCGCCGGGCGCGACGATGAGAAGTACGGCAGTCATCGGCCGGCGACGCAAGCAACCACCGCGCCACGCGCGAGCCGGCTGCGCGCGTTCCATCGTGGTGCGTCGCACCAATGTGGCACGCCGGACTCGCCGCGGCGCACGGCGCGCATCGAGACCGCAGCACTGGCACGGCGCTTGCGAACGATCGCCGCGGGTGCGACGACGCACCCGGTCCTCGCCGCGAGCGCGAGGTCGCGCGCACGACGCCGTGCGCGACGCGACGAGCCGCCTGCCCGCCCCCGCAGCACGCGAGGGGTTCCTTCGACTTGCACGCACCACCATGCCCAGCCCTGCCCGCACCGATGCGCTGCCGTTCCATCACAGCGGCCACTGGCCCACGCTGGGCAGCGCCTTCCTGTACTTCGCGTTCTCGTGCTGCATCTGGGTGCTCAACGGCGCGATGGCGCCGTTCATCAGCGAGTCGCTGCAGC
This sequence comes from Burkholderiaceae bacterium, assembly GCA_048500255.1. GTDB lineage: Bacteria > Pseudomonadota > Gammaproteobacteria > Burkholderiales > Burkholderiaceae_C > JAMHWF01. The sequence continues at coordinate 530,057 of JASNYH010000001.1, forward strand.
TCACTGCGGCGCAGAAGGGCCTGATGCTGTCGATCCCCATCTTCGCCGGCGCGCTGATGCGCTTTCCGCTCGGCGTTCTGGCGCAGTACATCGGGCGCAAGAACGCGACGCTGGTCGAGATGGCGCTGATCGCCGTCGCCATGGGCTACGGCTTCTTCTTCGTCGACGACTTCGACGACGTGCTCGCGATGGGCGTGCTGCTGGGCATCGCCGGCGCCAGCTTCGGCGTCGCGCTGTCGCTCGGCTCGGGGTCGTTCCCGCCGCAGCACAAGGGGCTGGCGATGGGCCTGGTGGGCGCGGGCAACGTCGGCACCGCCGTCTCGGTGCTCGTCGCGCCGCCGCTGGCGCAATGGCTCGGCTGGCAGGCGGTGTACGGCGTGGCGGCCGGCGCGATCGCGCTGCCGATGCTCGTGATGATCGTCTTCGCGCGCGAGCCCGACGACGTCGATGCGCATGCCACGCTGCGCGAGCACGTCGCCTGCCTCTTCGAGAAGGACGGCTGGGCGTTCAGCCTGATCTACGGCGTCACGTTCGGCGGCTTCATCGGACTGACGACGTTCCTGCCCACCTACTACCACGACCAGTTCGGCGTGAGCAAGGTCGAGGCCGGGCAGCTGACGATGCTGGCGGCCTTCATGGCCGCGGCCGTGCGCATCGGCGGCGGCTGGATCGCCGACCGCTGGGGCGGCGTCAACACGCTCACGCTGGTGCTCGTCGTCGCCGCCGTGAGCCTCGGCGCCGTCGGCTTCGCGCAGGGCTCGCTGGCGCTGACGACGCTGCTGCTGATCGTGTGCTTCGCCGCGATGGGCGCCGGCAATGGCGCGCTGTTCCAGCTCGTGCCGCTGCGCTGGCCCACCGCGACAGCCGTCGCCGGCTCGATGATCGGCGAAGTCGGCGCACTCGGCGGCGGCATCGTGCCGACGACGATGGGGCTGTCGAAGCAGCACGCCGGCACCTACGCCTGGGGCTTCGTGCTGTTCGCCGCGCTGGCCCTCGTGATGCTCGGGGTGATGCGCGTGATGCAGATCCGCTGGACGCGCACGTGGGCAGAGCGCGGGGGCCGCGCTCGGGACTCCGGGCCCGCTGGGCCCGGAGTCCCGAGCCGGCCGTACACACGGCTTCCCCGCACCCCCTCCGGGAGGGGGCTCCAGCATGAATGACGTCGTGGAGCCGCGCGGTCTATCGCGGCAAGAACAGCAGCCAGTAGACGAGCAACGCGTTGAGCAGCAGCGACAGACCGGCGGCGATCTTCCACAGCACGAGCGGATCGCGCGCGACGAGCGGCGTCGGCGCCGGCACGCCGACCGGGCGCGACGCACCGCGCTCGAGTGCCAGCAGCAGCTCCTCGGCGGTCTCGAAGCGCTGGCGTGTGTCGAGCGCGACGGCCTTGAGCACGAGGTGGTCGAGCCAGATCGGCACGTCGGGTCGCACGCGCGACGGCGGCTGCGGGTCGCGGCGGTAGCGCGCGAGCTGGTAGGGCTCGATGTCGCCGTACGGCAGGCGGCCGGTCAGCGCGCGGTACAGCGTGACGCCGAGCGCGTACAGGTCACTCGCCGCGTCGGCCGGCGAACCGCGCCACTGCTCTGGATTGATGTAGCTCGGCGTGCCGGCGTGCAGCTCGCGCGCTGCCGCGCCCTCGCGCCCCGACAGCGCGACGCCGAGGTCGAGCAGCCGCCACTGGCCGTCGTCGCCGAGGTGCAGGTGCGCCGGCTTGACGTCGCGATGGATCACACCCTGGCGGTGCAGTCGCGCCAGCGCGCGGCCGATGGCGACGGCCGCAGCGACGATCTCGCCGACCTCGAAGCGGCGACCGCCCTCGAGCCACTGCTCGAGCGTGCGCCCGGCGTGCCAGTCGTAGACGGTGTAGAGCGCCGTCGCGCCCGCCGTCTCGTGCGCACGGACGAAGCCGCGGCCGTCGCGCTCCGTCACGCGCTGCGCAAGCCAGGCCTCGTGCACCAGCATCGCGCGCTCCTCCACATCGGCGGCACGCGACTCGTGCAGCGTCTTCAGCACGACGAGCGCCTGCGACGCACCGTCGCGCGCCTGGTAGACGCGGTGCACGCCGGTGTCGGCCAGCTGGGTCGTCACGGTGTAGCGATCGACGACGTCGCCGGGCCGCAGGCGCGGCAGGGCCGGCAGCGCACGCGCGCGCGCCGTCGCGTCGCCGAGACGCGCCGCATCGAGCCCGCGCACGCGCACCACGACGGCGCTCGCGTTGTCGCGCGCGCCGGCGGCCAGCGCCGCATCGACGATGGCGTCGCTCGCCTGCTGCGCGCTGTCGCCCTGCGTCGCAAGCTCGGTCAGCCGCCGGGGCCGCAGCGTGCCGTGCACGCCGTCGCTCGTCAGCAGGTAGACGTCGCCGATCGCCGCATCGCCCTGCAGATAGTCGACGCGCACGCCGTCGTCGAGGCCGAGCGCGCGCGTCAACCGGCTGCGCTGGTCGGGGTGCGTCCACGCGTGATCGTGCGTCAGCAGCTGGATCTCGCCGCCGGCGATGCGCCAGACGCGCGTGTCGCCGACGTGCGCAACGGTCCAGCCCTGGCCTTGCAGCACCAGCGCGCTGAGCGTCGTCAGCGCCGTCGTGTCGCCGCCCGTGACCTCGTGCCGGCGGTTGTGCGCGACGAGCCAGGCGTTGTGCGCGCCGATCAGGCGATCGAGCGCGACCGTCGTCTCCCAGGTCGGCGGCGTCGCGAACCAGTCGGCCAGCAGCCCGAACACCGCCGTCTGCGCCGCCTCGCGGCCGCGCCCGCCGCGGCTCACGCCGTCGGCGATCGCCGCGATCACGCTGTGCACCGCATCGCCGTCGGCCGAGCGGCATACACCGGCGCAGTCCTCATTGACGTCGCGAGCAGCACGGCGGCTCGCGTGGCCCGTGTCGACGTCGAAGCTCATCGCGCGATTCTCGCCGGTGCACCGCGCCGCCACTGGCACCCCTCTTGCATTGCGATCCGCATGGAGTCGATGTCATGAAGAAGATGAAGCTGGTGATGGTCGGCAACGGCATGGCCGGCGTGCGCACGCTCGAAGAGCTGCTGAAGATCGCGCCCCACCTGTACGACATCACGGTGTTCGGCGCCGAGCCGCACCCCAACTACAACCGCATCCTGCTCAGCCCCGTGCTCGCCGGCGAGCAGACGCTCGAGCAGATCGTGCTCAACCCGACCTCGTGGTACGAGGAGCACGGCATCACGCTGCATCTCGGGCGCACCGTCGTCGACATCGACCGCAAGCGGCGCATCGTCAAGGCCGACGACGGGACCGAGGCCGAATACGATCGCCTGCTGCTGGCCACCGGCTCCAGGCCCTTCATCCTGCCGGTACCAGGCCACGACCTCACGGGCGTGATCGCCTATCGCGACATCGCCGACACGCAGGCCATGATCGACGCGGCGTCGAAGTACCGCCACGCCGTCGTGATCGGCGGCGGCCTGCTCGGGCTCGAGGCCGCCAACGGCCTGATGCTGCGCGGCATGGACGTGACCATCGTGCACCTGATGCCGTGGCTGATGGAGCGCCAGCTCGACGACGTGGCCGGCGAGCTGCTGCGCAAGTCGCTCGAGGAGCGCGGCCTCAGGTTCCTGATCGGCGCGCAGACCGAGGCGCTGGTCGGCGGCGCCGACGGCCGCGTGCAGACGGTGCGATTCAACGACGGAAGCGAGACGCCGGCCGATCTCGTCGTGATGGCCGCCGGCATCCGTCCCAACACGGAGCTGGCGAGCAGGATCGGACTGCACGTCGATCGCGGCGTCGTCGTCAGCGACACGATGCAGACGGTGACCGACCCGCGCATCTATTCGGTCGGCGAGTGCGCGGCCCACCGCGGCGTGGCTTACGGCCTGGTCGCGCCGCTGTTCGAGCAGGGGCGCGTGTGCGCGACGCACCTGGCGCAGTTCGGCATCGGCCGCTACACCGGCTCGGCGCTGTCGACCAAGCTGAAGGTGACGGGCATCGACCTGTTCTCGGCCGGCAACTTCATGGGCGGCGACGACTGCGAAGAGATCGTGATGAGCGATCCCGCCGGCGGCGTCTACAAGAAGCTCGTGCTCAAGGGCGACCGGCTCGTCGGCGCCTGCCTCTACGGCGATACCGTCGACGGCAGCTGGTACTTCAAGCTGCTGCGCGAGGGGCGCAAGGTCGGCGACATCCGCGACAAGCTGATGTTCGGCGAATCGAACATCGGCGACGTCGGCCACCAGGGCCACGACAAGGCCGCGGCGATGGCCGACAGCGACGAGGTCTGCGGCTGCAACGGCGTCACCAAGGGCGCGATCTGCAAGGCGATCAAGGACAAGGGGCTGTTCACGCTCGAAGAGGTGCGCCGGCACACCAAGGCGAGCGCGTCGTGCGGCTCGTGCACCGGCCTGGTCGAGCAGTTGCTCATGTTCACCGCCGGCGGCGACTACTCGAAGCCGCCGACGAAGAAGGCGCTGTGCGGCTGCACCGACGCCAGCCACCAGGACGTGCGCGATGCGATCCGCGCCGAGCACCTGCTGACGATCGATGCGGTCTACCGTCGGCTCGAATGGCGCACGCCCAACGGCTGCGCGTCGTGCCGCCCGGCGCTCAACTACTACCTGATCAGCACCTGGCCGAAGGAGGCGAAGGACGATCCGCAGAGCCGCTTCGTCAACGAACGCAGCCACGCCAACATCCAGAAGGACGGCACCTACTCCGTCGTGCCGCGCATGTGGGGCGGCGAGACGACGGCCGACGAGCTGCGGCGCATCGCCGACGTCGTCGACAAGTACAGGATCCCGACCGTCAAGGTCACGGGCGGCCAGCGCATCGACCTGCTCGGCGTGAAGAAGGAAGACCTGCCCGGCGTGTGGCGCGACATCGGCATGCCCAGCGGCCACGCTTATGCCAAGGCGCTGCGCACCGTGAAGACCTGCGTCGGCAGCGAGTGGTGCCGCTTCGGCACGCAGGACTCGACGCAGATGGGCAAGGACCTCGAACGCGCGCTGTGGCGCATGCATGCGCCGCACAAGGTCAAGCTCGCCGTCAGCGGCTGCCCGCGCAACTGCGCCGAGGCCGGCATCAAGGACGTCGGCGTGATCGGCGTCGACTCGGGCTGGGAGATCTACGTCGCGGGCAACGGCGGCATCAAGACGGAAGTGGCGCAGTTCCTCGTCAAGGTGAAGACGGCCACCGAAGTGCTGGAGTACGCCGGCGCCTTCCTGCAGCTCTATCGCGACGAGGGCTGGTATCTGGAGCGCACCTGCCACTGGGTCGCGCGCGTCGGGCTCGACCACGTCAAGGCGCGCGTGCTCGAAGACGCTGCCGGCCGCAAGGCGCTGTGGGAGCGCCTGCAGTGGAGCCTCGACGGCGAGCCCGATCCGTGGTTCGAGTTCGACAAGGCGGGCGTCGATGCGCGCCAGTTCACCCCCGTGGGAGCCCTGTGATGAGCCGGTTCAAGCGCGTCTGCCGCGTCGACGACATCCCGCTGCTCGGCGCGCGCCGCGTCGCGCGCGCGCGCGGCGGCGACCTCGCCGTGTTCCGCAACGCCGAGGGCCGCGTCTTCGCGCTGCTCGACCGCTGCCCGCACAAGGGCGGCCCGCTGTCGCAGGGCATCGTGTTCGGCGACAGCGTCGCCTGCCCGCTGCACAACTGGACGATCGGCCTGGACGACGGCTGCGCCAAGGCGCCCGACGCGGGCTGCGCGCAACGATTCACGGTGCACGTCGATGACGACGGCTTCGTCTCGCTCGACGCCGACGAGCTGGCGACGCTGGCGGTCGACGACGCCTCGGTTCGCGCCGATGCCTGAGACGCGATCGACCTGCCCCTACTGCGGTGTCGGCTGCGGCGTCGTCATCGAGAGCGACGGCGCGCAGATCACCGGCGTGCGCGGCGATCCGGATCACCCGGCCAACTTCGGCCGGCTTTGCAGCAAGGGCAGCACGCTGCATCTGACGGCGGCCAGGCCCATCACGCTGCAGGCGCGGCTGCTGCGGCCGCAGCGGCGCGCGGCGCGCGGCAAGGAGCCGGTCGAGATCGGCTGGGACGATGCGCTCGACGACGCCGCAGCGCGCTTCGCGCGCACGATCGCCGAGCACGGCCGCGACGCCGTCGGCTTCTACGTCTCTGGCCAGCTGCTGACGGAGGACTACTACGTCTTCAACAAACTCGCCAAGGGGCTGATCGGCACCAACAACATCGACACCAATTCGCGCCTGTGCATGAGCAGCGCCGTCGCCGGCTACAAGGCGACGCTCGGCGCCGACGCGCCGCCGGCCTGCTACGACGACCTCGACCACGCCGACTGCGTCTTCATCGCCGGCTCGAACCTGGCGTATGCGCATCCGATCCTGATGCGCCGCCTCGAGGACGCGCGCCGCGCGCGGCCGTCGATGAAAGTCGTCGTCGTCGATCCGCGGCGCACCGAGACCGCCGAATTCGCCGACCTGCACCTGCGCATCGAGCCCGGCACCGACGTCGCGCTGTTCCACGCGATGCTGCACGCGATGCTGTGGGAAGGGCTGGTCGACGCGCGCTACATCGAGTCGCACACGACGGGCTTCGACGCGCTCAAGGCGCGCGTGCGCGACTACGCGCCCAAGGAGGTCGCGGGGCTGTGCGGCATCGGCGAGGCGGCGCTGCTGCAGGCCGCGCGCTGGTTCGCGCAGCCGGGCGGTGCGACGCTGTCGCTCTATTGCCAGGGTCTGAACCAGAGCTCGAGCGGCACGGCCAAGAACGCCGCGCTGATCAACCTGCACCTCGCCACCGGCCAGATCGGCCGGCCGGGCGCGGGGCCGTTCTCGCTCACCGGCCAGCCGAATGCGATGGGCGGGCGCGAAGTCGGCGGGCTGGCCAACCTGCTGTCGGCGCACCGCGATCTCGCCGACCCGGCGCACCGCGCCGAAGTGGCGCGGCTGTGGGGCGTCGACGACGTGCCGGCCGCGCCCGGCAGGACGGCCGTCGAGATGTTCGAGGCCGCCGCCGACGGTGCGCTCAAGGCACTGTGGATCGCTTGCACCAACCCGGCGCAGTCGCTGCCCGATCAGGCGACGGTGCGACGCGCGCTGCAGCGCGCCGAATTCGTCGTCGTGCAGGAGGCGTTCGCGACGACGGCGACCTGCGCCCACGCCGACCTGCTGCTGCCCGCCGCGACCTGGGGCGAGAAGGACGGCACCGTGACGAACAGCGAGCGCCGCATCAGCCGCGTGCGCCCGGCCGTCACGCCGCCCGGCGCGGCGCGCGCCGACTGGGCGATTGCCGTCGACTTCGCGCGCCGCCTCGAGGCGCGCCTGCGCCCCGGCCGGCCGACGCTGTTCCCGTACGCCGACGCCGAAGCCGTGTGGAACGAGCACCGCGAATCGACGCGCGGGCGCGACCTCGACATCACGGGCCTGAGCTATGCACTGCTCGACGCCGCGCCGCAGCAGTGGCCCTGCCCCGCACACGCGACGACGGGCCGCGCGCGCCTCTACGAAGATGGCCGTTACCCCACCGCCGACGGCCGCGCGCGCTTCGCCGACGTGGCATTCCGCCCGCCCGCCGAGCCGCGCGACGCGCGCTTTCCGTTCGCGCTCAACACCGGCCGCTTGCGCGACCAGTGGCACGGCATGAGCCGCACCGGCACGCTCGGCCGGCTGTTCGGCCACGCGCCCGAGCCGTCGATCGACCTCCACCGACGCGACCTCGCGCGGCTCGGCCTGGCCGACGGCGACCTGGTCCACGTCACGTCGCGCCGCGCCACGCTCGTGCTGCCGGCGCGCGCCAGCGAGCAGCAGTCGCCCACCCACGCCTTCGTCGCGATGCACTGGGGCGAGGAGTTCGTCGGCGGCCACAGCAGCAGCGGCCAGCGCAGCACGGGCATCAATGCGCTGACGACGCCGGCGCGCTGCCCGCAGTCGCAGCAGCCCGAGCTCAAGCACGCAGCGGTCAAGATCGTGCGCGCCGAGCTGCCGTGGCGCCTCGTCGCCGCGGCCTGGCTGCCGGCGACGTCGGCGCTCGCGACGCGCGAGGCGCTCAAGCCGCTGCAGGCGTCGTTCGCCTACGCGAGCTGCGTGCCGTTCGGCCGCCGACGCGACGGCGTGCTGCTGCGCGCCGCGGCCCTCGAAGCGCCGCCCGACGACGTGCTGGCGCGCATCGAAGCGCTGCTCGGCCTGCATGGCGCCGACGTGCTGCGCTACGCCGACCGGCGGCGCGGCCAGCGCCGCAGCATGCGCCTGGCCGGCACGGGCGAGGCGACGCGACTCGAGGCCTTCGCGCTGGCAGGCGACACGAGCGCCGAGGCGTGGATCAAGGCGCTGCTCGTCGACGAACGCCCGACGCAGTCCTACGGCCGGCTGCTGCTGTCGCCTGGGGCGCGCGCGCCGGTCGCCGTGCAGCCACGCGGGCGCGAGGTGTGCAGCTGTTTCGGCACTGCCGAACCCGAGATCGACACCGCGCTCGCGCAATGCAGCGGCAGCGCCGACGAGCAACTGGCGCAGTTGCAGCGGCGCCTGCTCTGCGGCACGAACTGCGGCAGCTGCGTGCCCGAGCTGCGCCGACGCGTCGCGCAGCGCGCCGGCGTCGCCGCCTGAACGGAAACTGCCGGCGCCCCCGCGCGGGTCCTGGCCGACGACGGGCGCTGCAGCGCGCCTGAGCCGGCGCCCGCCGCCGCCACGGCACCGATAATCGGCGCCGATGCACAGCTACGACGTTGTCGTCATCGGCGCCGGCGCTGCCGGGTTGATGTGCGCCGCGACGGCGGGCCAGGCCGGGCGGCGCGTGCTTGTCGTCGACCACGCCGAGCGCGTCGCCGAGAAGATCCGCATCTCGGGCGGCGGGCGCTGCAACTTCACCAACCGCGACGCCGGGCCGGCCAACTTCGTCTCGGCCAATCCGCACTTCTGCCGCTCGGCGCTGGCGCGCTACACGCCGCAGGACTTCCTCGCGCTGCTGGCGCGCCACGGCGTCGCCTGGCACGAGAAACACCGCGGCCAGCTGTTCTGCGACGACTCGAGCCGGCGCATCGTCGACCTGCTGCTCGCCGAATGCGCGGCCGGCAGCGTCGAGCGCTGGCAGCCGTGCACGGTGCACGACGTGCGGCGCGCCGGCGACGCCTTCGAGCTCGACACGGCGCGCGGCAGCGTGCGCGCCGCGCGCGTCGTCGTCGCGACGGGCGGGCTGTCGATCCCCAAGCTCGGCGCGACGGACTTCGGCTACCGGCTGGCGCGCCGCTTCGGCCATGCCGTCGTCGAGCCGCGGCCGGCGCTCGTGCCGCTGACCTTCGACGCTGCCGCGTGGGCGCCCTATGCGCCGTTGGCCGGCGTGTCGCTCGCGGCCGGTGTCGCCTGCCGCGACGGCGCCTTCGTCGAGGACCTGCTGTTCACGCACCGCGGGCTGAGCGGCCCGGCGATCCTGCAGATCTCGCTCTACTGGCGTCCGGGCGACACGCTGGCGATCGACCTGCTGCCCGGCCGCGACGCGGCCACCGAGCTGTTGCAGGCCAAGCGGACCACGCGCCGCCAGCTCGCCGGTACGCTCGCCGGCTGGCTGCCGGCGCGCCTGGCGCAGGCCTGGCTGGAGCGCGGCGACACCGCGGCGCTGGCGCAGCGGCCCTTGCCCGAGCTGGCCGACCGCGAACTGCAGCACGTGGCCGCCGCGCTGCAGCGCTGGACGCTGGTGCCGACGGGCAGCGAAGGCTGGCGCAAGGCCGAGGTGACGGCCGGCGGCGTCGACACGCGCGAGCTGAGTTCGCAATCGATGGAAAGCCGGCGCTGCCCCGGCCTGCACTTCATCGGCGAAGTCGTCGATGTGACCGGCTGGCTCGGCGGCTACAACTTCCAGTGGGCGTGGGCCAGCGCCGTGGCCTGCGGCCGGGCGTTGGGCGCCGGCTGAAGGGCACGACGCCCGCATCGGCTCGGCAGCGGCCCGGGCGGGCGCCGCTGCCGCCACTGCGAATTGGGCTACAATCCACGCCTTTGCCGCGCGGCAGGCATGTTGCCGCTCGAAGACCGACCCCAGCGAACCCAGGACTCACCGCCCACATGACTACGATCCGCGTCAAGGAAAACGAACCATTCGACGTTGCGCTGCGTCGCTTCAAGCGCACGATCGAGAAGCTCGGGCTGCTGACCGAGCTGCGGGCGCGCGAGTTCTACGAGAAGCCCACCGCCGAGCGCAAGCGCAAGAAGGCGGCCGCCGTGAAGCGCCACTTCAAGCGCGTGCGCAGCATGCAGCTGCCCAAGAAGCTGTACTGATCTCCCCGCGCTTCGAGCGCGCCCGCGAAGCCCGCGCTGGCACGCCACGCGGGCTTCGCCGTTTCCGGCACCCCCTTCGACAGGACGATTCGACGATGAGCCTGAAGGACCGCATCACCGACGACATGAAGGCCGCGATGCGCGCCAAGGACGCGCCGCGGCTTTCGACGATCCGCCTGCTGCTGGCCGCGCTCAAGCAGCGCGAGGTCGACGAGCGCATCGTGCTCGACGACGCTGCCGTCGTGGGTATCGTCGACAAGCTGATCAAGCAGCGCAAGGATTCGATCGCCCAGTTCGCCGCCGCCGGCCGCACCGACCTGGTCGACAAGGAGAGCGCCGAGCTGAAGGTGCTCGAGGCCTACCTGCCGCAGCGCCTGGGCGCCGACGAGATCGCTGCCGAGGTCGCGGCCCTTGTCGCCGAGCTCGGCGCCGCCGGCCCGGGCGACATGGGCAAGGTGATGGGCGCTGCCAAGGCGCGCCTCGCCGGCCGGGCCGACATGTCGACCGTGTCGGCGGCGGTCAGGCAGCGCCTGTCGTCGTGACGAGGATTTCGCCCATGCATTCCATCCCGCTGACCCCGCTGAGCCACGACGTCTGCACGGCGCCGCAGCTGCACCCCGAATCGATGCAGGCCGCCGCCGAGGCCGGCTTCAAGAGCGTCATCAACAACCGCCCCGACTTCGAGGCCGGCCCCGACCAGCCGACCAGCGCCGCGCTCGAGGAGGCGGCGCGCGAGGCCGGGCTGCACTACGCCTGGCTGCCCGTGCAGTCGATGATGCAGACGCCCGACGAGATCGCGCGCTTCGCCGAGCTGCTGCAGACGCTGCCCAAGCCGGTGCTCGTGTTCTGCCGCAGCGGCGCGCGCAGCGCGCGGCTGTATCGCGCCGTCACGCAATTGCAGCCCTGAGCGGAGGCGGGCCGCCGCGCCGGGCCGCCCCAAGCCAAGCCCGCGCCCTCTCGGAGGGCTGCTCGCCGTATTCGGCGAGCGGGGTGTCGTCATGACCCCGCGATCTTCATCCGCTCGACGAGCACCGAACCGACCGTCTTGCTGCCCGACGAGTAGGCATCGGCGCCGATGGCGACGATCTGCTGCAGCATCTGCTTCAGGTTGCCGGCGATCGTCACTTCGTGCACCGGATGCGCGATGCGCCCGCCCTCGACCCAGAAGCCCGCCGCACCGCGCGAGTAGTCGCCCGTCACGTAGTTGATCCCCTGGCCCATCAGCTCGATGACGAACAGGCCGCGGTGCAGTTTGCGCAACATGGCGTCGAGGTCGTCGCCGGGCTGCGTCAGCCGGCTCGTCCACACCAGATTCTGCGAGCCGCCGGCGTGACCCGTCGTGCGCAGGCCGAGCTTGCGCGCCGAATAGCTCGACAGGAAGTAGCCCTGCACCACGCCGCCGCGCACCACGTCGCGCGCACGCGTCGCGACACCCTCGTCGTCGAACGGCGCGCTGCCCTTGCCCTTGCGCAGATGCGGATCCTCGCGCAGGTCGAGGTGCTCGCTCATCGCGCGCGTGTGCAGGCTGTCCTGCAGGAACGACGACTTGCGGTACAGCGCGCCGCCGCTCGTCGCCTGCACGTAGGCGCCGAGCAGCCCGGCGGCGAGCGTCGACTCGAACAGCACAGGGGCTTCGCAGGTCGCGATCTTGCGCGAGTGCAGCCGCGACAGCGCGCGTTCGGCGGCGTAGCGGCCGACGGCCTCGGGCGCAGCCAACTCGGCGGGGTCGCGCATCGAGCTGTACCAGGCGTCGCGCTGCATCTGCGCGCCGCGCCCGGCGATCGGCGCCACCGACATCGAGTGGCGCGAGCTCGCATAGCCGCCCCGGAAGCCGCGCGTGTTGCCGGCCCAGAAGTGCGACTGCTGCGCCGACACGCCGGCGCCCTCCGAGTTGGTGATGCGCCGGTCGACGCCGAACGCCGCCGCCTCGCAGCGGCGCGCGATCTCGACCGCGCCGGCGGCGTCGATCGCCCACGGGTGGAAGAGATCGAGGTCGCGGCCCGCGTCCTGCGCGCCGGCGAGGTCGCCCTCGTCGGGCAGGCCGGCGGCGGGATCCTCGGCGGTGAAGCGCGCGATGTCGTAGGCGGCGCGCACCGTCTGCTCGAGCGCGGCGCGCGAGAAGTCCGACGTGTTGGCGTTACCGCGGCGCTGGCCGAGGTAGACCGTCACGCCGAGCGACTTGTCGCGGTTGCGCTCGACGTTCTCGACCTCGCCCTGGCGCACCGACACCGACAGGCCGGCGCCTTCCGACACCTCGGCCGCGGCGTCGCTCGCGCCGAGGCGCCGCGCGCAGGCGAGCGCGTCGTCGACGATCTGCCGGAACTGGTCGCGCCGCCAGGCGAAGCCGGCGTCGTCGGTGCTGCTGCGCTGCGCGGCGGCAGCGGTGGGAGAGGATGGCATCGCGACTCGCAAGGCGCCCCGTCGATGGGGCCGCGGCTATGATAACCAGCGGTTTCCGCGCTCCCGGCTCCATGCGTTCCCCGCCCTCTCCTCGCCTCGACGACAGCGCGCCTGCCGACGACTCCTCTGCCGACGCGCGCCCGAGCAAGACGCAGCTCAAGAAGGCGATGCACGAGCTGCAGGCGCTCGGCGAGGGGCTCGCCGCGCTGCCCGACGATCGCATCGCCGCGCTGGCGCTGCCCGAGGCGCTCGCCGACGCGGTGCGCGAATACCGCCGCACACGCTCGCACGAGGGGCGGCGCCGCCAGATGCAATACATCGGCAAGCTGATGCGCCATGCCGACACCGAACCGATCCGCGAGGCGATCGCCGCGACGCGCCTCGGCCCCGCGCGCGACGCGCTCGCGCTGCACCGCGCCGAACAGTGGCGCAGCGAGCTCGTCGCCGACGACGGCGCCGTGACGGCCTGGGTCGCGCGCCATCCCGACACCGACGTGCAGCAGCTGCGCACGCTGATCCGCGCCGCGCGCAAGGACGCCGCGGCCGCCGCGCCGTCCGAGGCCCCCGGCGCCGCGCCGCGCAAGGGCCGCGCCTGGCGCGAGCTGTTCCAGTTCATCCGCGATCACGACCCCCATGAGTGACGACCCTCTGGACCCCGTGCGCATCGGCCTGCTGTCGGCCAGCGACCGCGCCTCGGCCGGCGTCTACGCCGACCAGGGCATCCCCAGCCTGCGCGACTGGCTCGCGCGCGCCGTGCGCAATCCCGTCGTCTTCGAGGAGCGCCTCGTGCCCGACGACCGCGAGACGATCTCGGCCGCGCTGATCGAGCTCGTCGATACGGCGCGCTGCGATCTCGTGCTGACCACCGGCGGCACCGGCCCGGCGCCGCGCGACGTGACGCCCGAGGCGACGCTGGCCGTCGCGACGAAGACGATGCCCGGCTTCGGCGAACAGATGCGCCAGATCAGCCTGCGCTTCGTGCCGACGGCGATCCTGTCGCGCCAGGTCGCCGTGATCCGCGACCGCGCGCTCATCGTCAACCTGCCCGGCCAGCCGAAGTCGATCGCCGAGACGCTCGAGGGCCTGAAGACCGCGACGCCGCCCGTACCCGGCATCTTCGCCGCCGTGCCCTACTGCATCGACCTGATCGGCGGCCCCTGGATCGAGACCGACCCGGCCGTGTGTGCCGCGTTCCGGCCGAAGTCGGCGCAGCGCGCGCCGCGCGGCGGCGCAGCGGCTACTTGACGAGCCGGTTCAGCGTCGCCGCGTCGAAGCTCTCGCGCGTGTGCGCGTCGCTCGGCACGGCGTCGGCGACGTGGCCCTGCGACAGCTTCTCGATCGCCGCCCAGAGCAGCGCGATCTGGTGCTCGTGGCCGGCGGCGCTGTCGATCAGCCCCTTCATCGCCTGCGCCACCGGATCGTCGCCCTGCGTCACGCCGTAGGCAGAGAAGCCCATCCGCGCCGCTGCCATCTCGCGCTGGATGGCCGACTTCTCGACGATGCGCGCCGGGATGCCGACCGCCGTGGCGCCCGGCGGCACCGGCTGCAGCAGCACGGCATTGCTGCCGACGCGCGCGCCATCGCCGACGGTGAAGCCGCCCAGCACCTTGGCACCGGCCGACACGATGACGCCGCGCCCGAGCGTCGGGTGCCGCTTGGCGCCTTTGGTGAGCGACGTGCCGCCGAGCGTCACACCCTGGTAGATCGTGCAGTCGTCGCCGACCTCGGCCGTCTCGCCGATCACGACGCCCATGCCGTGGTCGATGAAGACGCGCCGGCCGACGACGGCGCCGGGGTGGATCTCGATGCCCGTCAGCCAGCGCGCGATCTGCGAGATGAAGCGGCCCAGCCACTTGAAGCCGGCGCGCCAGCAGGCGTGCGCCCAGCGGTGCATCACGAGCGCATGCAGCCCGGGGTAGCAGGTCAGCACCTCCCACGACGAGCGCGCCGCGGGGTCGCGCTCGCGGATGCAGGCGATGTCTTCTCGAAGTCGTTGGAACATGGACAACAAAGCGGCTCGTCGCGGCAGTGAGCCGCAGTGTAGACCGCGCCCCAAGGACTCACCGCCCGCCGGGTGGCCGCGTCGTCTTGAGCATGGCGCGCGCGATGCCGCGCAGGATGTCGACCTCCTCGCGCGTCGGCTGCGCGCGGTTGACGAGCCGGTTCAGCCGCGGCAGCAGCTTCTTCGGCGCGCGCGGGTCGAGGAAGCCGACGTGCACCAGCGCGTCGCGCCAGTGCTCGAGCAGCGCCTGCACCGCGGCGCCGTCGGCCCGCGCCGCATCGGCGGTGCGCGGCGCGACGGCGTAGCCGCCGAGCGCCTGGCGCCAGTCGTAGGCGACGAGCTGCACCGCCTGCGCCAGGTTGAGCGAGCCGTAGTCGGGATGCGTGGGGATGCTGAGCACGGCGTGACAGCGGTAGACGTCGTCGTTGGCGAGGCCGAAGCGCTCGCCGCCGAACACGAAGGCGACGCGCCGCCCGGCCGGCGCCAGCGTCGCGAACAGCTCGCGCGGCGCGTGCGTCGGCGGGCCGAAGTCGCGCGGCGTCATCGCCGTCGCGCAGGCGTAGGTCGCGCCGTCGAGCGCGTCGGCCAGCGTCGGCACGACGCGCGCGGCGTCGAGCACGTCAGTGGCGCCGCTGGCCATCGCGCGCGCCTCGTCGCTCGTCGCCACGTCGGCGCGGCGCGGCGCGACGAGCACCAGCTCGCGAAAGCCCATCACCTTGATCGCGCGCGCCGCCGCGCCGACGTTGCCGGCGTGGCTGGTGTGCATCAGGACGAAGCGGGTCGGGTCGGCGGATGACATGGCACTCCTCGCGGCGCGGGTACAGTCACGCATTTTCATCGTCGTTGCGGCGTGGTCGCGCCCGCCGCCTGCCGGCGGGCCCCCGACCGACAGATCCACACTCATGCATGGCGCTGACTCGCCCGTCATCGCGGCTCACGCCGCAGAAACTCGCTACCGTCCCGACGTCGACGGCCTGCGAGCCGTCGCGATCCTTGCCGTCGTCGCCTATCACGTCGGACTGCCCGGCGTCTCCGGCGGCTTCGTTGGCGTCGATGTCTTCTTCGTCATCTCGGGCTACCTGATCACGCTGATTCTGGCGCGCGAGCTGCAGCGCGACGGCCGGGTCTCGATCGCCGGCTTCTACGTGCGCCGCATCCGGCGACTGCTGCCTCTGCTCGCGCTCGTCGTCGTCGCCACACTGCTGGCCAGCGCCGCGCTGCTGCCGCCGCTGCGCACCGTCGAATCGACGGCCTACTCGGCCGTCGCGGCGGCGTTCTTCGTCGCCAACCACTACTTCGTGAACAACCTGGGCGGCTACTTCGACGAGGCGTCGGAGACGTTGCCGCTCCTGCACCTGTGGAGCCTGTCCGTCGAGGAGCAGTTCTACCTCCTCTATCCGCTCGCGCTGGCATGGGCGGCACGGCTTCCAGCAGCGCACCGACTCACGTGGATTCGCCGTGGCCTCATCGCAGGTGCGCTGGTCAGTCTCGCCATCAGCGTGTGGCTGGTCGCTGTACGGCCGATCGCCGGCTTCTACGTCCTGCCGTCGCGCGCATGGGAGCTGGCGCTGGGCGCACTCGTCGCGCTCGCTCCGGTGCCGGCACGATGCGGCGCGACCGCTGCCGGCGCACTCGGCGCAGCGGGCCTCGTCGCGATCGCAGCCTCCATCGTTCTGATCGGGCCGGCAACGCCGTTTCCCGGCTGGGCTGCCGTGCCCGTCGCCGCGGGCAGCGCCGCCGTGCTGTGGGCTCACGCCGTCGCGCCACGCGCGCCGGGCGCGCGCTGGCTGGCCAGCAAGCCGATGGTGGCGATCGGCAAGCTGTCGTATGGCTGGTACCTGTGGCACTGGCCGCTGCTGGCGATCGGGCGCGCCTGGCGCCTCGGTGAACGCGACGCCGTGGCCGATGCCGTGCTGGCCGCCGTCGCACTCGCTCTGTCGGCGGTGACCTACCGGTTCGTCGAGAACCCGTTTCGCTACGGCATGCGCAGCGTTGCGGCGCGCCGCCCGGCCGTGTTCGGCGCCGGCGCTGCGTTGATCGCCGCCGTCGTCG
Source organism: Burkholderiaceae bacterium (assembly GCA_048500255.1). GTDB lineage: Bacteria > Pseudomonadota > Gammaproteobacteria > Burkholderiales > Burkholderiaceae_C > JAMHWF01. Next base: position 546,701 of record JASNYH010000001.1, read on the forward strand.
CCACCGCCGCCGGCGTCTACGCATGGACGCGCCATGGCGCCAAGGAGGGTCTGTCTGCCGTGGTCGCGCGCGCCAGCGTCGACCGGCCGGCCGATCACGAGTCCTGCTCGCAGACGGTGGGCAGCCGTGCGCGCCTCGTCGAGGCCTGCCTGGCGCCGCCTGGCGTGCCGCGCCTGCTGCTGTGGGGCGACTCGTTCGCCGACCACTGGGCTCCCGCGCTCGACGCGTGGCGGGCCGCGGCGGGCGACAGCCTTGCCGTCGAACGGCTGACCAAGAACGGCTGCCCGCCGCTGCTCGGTCTGACGCCCTCACTCAACTATGCGCACGTGCCGCGTCCCTACGATGCCTGCCGCGAGTTCAACGCGCTGATCGCCGCGCGGCTGGCGGCGGCGCGTGCCGCGCCGGGCTCGGGCGTCGTCGTTGCATCGAACTGGTGGCATCGGGCGCCACCCGAGGCGCTCAAGCCAACGATGAACGGCGAGGACTACCACACGTTCGACGTCGGCGCGGCGACTCGCGCTGCGTCGATCGCCGCATTGCAGACCGGGCTGCGCACGACATTGCGCGCGATCGAGGCGCACGGCCTGCGCGCCGTCGTCGTGCTGCAGTCGCCGGTGCTGCGCAATGTGGCGCCGGCCTGCGTCTACCTGCGGCGCGAGGACCGCTGCAGCTCGAGCGACGCCGAACACCGGCTGCGCAGCGCCGACGTCGACGCTGCGATCCGCGCCGTCGCCGCCGAGTTCGCCGGCGTGCGCGTCGTCGATCCGGCCGTGCCCCTGTGCCGCGACGGCCGCTGCGGCCCCGTGATCGACGGGACGATCGCCTACACCGACCGCTCGCATCTGACGGCATCGATGTCGCGCGCCCTCGCCGGCTGGCTCGCGCCCGAGCTCGCGTGGCTGGTCGGGCAGCGGCGCTGAGCGCGAACGGTACAGTCGCCGCATGGGACTGCTCAAGACCTTGCGCCGCTCGCTGATCGACCGTCCGTTCTGGATCGATCACGACGCCTACCTCGACGACGTCCGCGGCGTGATCCACGTCGGCGCCAACCTCGGGCAGGAGCGCAAGATCTATGCGAAGCGCGACCTGCCGGTGGTGTGGATCGAGCCGATCCCCGAGGTCTTCGAGCAGCTCGAGCGCAACATCGCGCCGTATCCGAAGCAGCGCGCCCTGCGCGCGCTGATCACCGAGCGGCCGGGGGAACGCCACGAACTCAACGTGGCCAGCAACAAGGGCGGCTCGTCGTCGATCCTGCCGCTCGAGCGCCACACCGACATGTGGCCCGAAGTGCGCTACGAGCGCAAGATCGCCCTCGAGAGCGACTCGCTGCCGTCGCTTCTGCAGCGTCACGGACTCCTGATCGCCGACTACGACTTCCTGACGCTCGACACGCAGGGTTCCGAGCTGCTGGTCCTGCGCGGCGCCGAGCCGCTGCTGCCGCGCTTTCGCTACATCAAGACCGAAGTGGCGGATTTCGAGCTCTACGCCGGCGGCGTGCAGCTGCCCGAGTTGAGCGCGTTTCTCGCCGCGCACGGCTTCGTCGAGCACTCGCGCTACCGCTTCGCCACGCGCCCGGACATCGGCAGCTGCTACGACATCGTCTACCGGCGCGACGGCTAAAATCTGCGTCTGCCTCGTGCGCGCTGCCCGTGCCGTCCGCTCCACCCGTCCCTTCCCTCCGAGCCTTCTTCATGTCGCAAGCGCTGCACCCGATGCTCAACGTCGCCATCAAGGCGGCCCGTTCCGCGGCGGCGATCATCAACCGGGCGTCGCTCGACGTCGACCTGCTCAAGGTCGACACCAAGTCCCCGAACGACTTCGTCACCGAGGTCGACCAGGCCGCCGAGCGGGCCATCATCGAGACGCTGCTCGATGCCTATCCCGGCCACGGCATCCTCGCCGAGGAGTCGGGCCGCACCCACGGCGCGCGCGACAGCGACCATGTCTGGATCATCGATCCGCTCGACGGCACGACGAACTTCATCCACGGCTTTCCCGTCTACGCCGTGTCGATCGCGCTCGCGGTCAAGGGTCAGGTGCAGCAGGCCGTCGTCTACGATCCGTCGCGCGACGACCTGTTCTATGCATCGAAGGGCCGCGGCGCCTTCCGCAACGACCGGCGGCTGCGCGTGTCGCGCCGCACGCGGCTGGCCGAGTCGCTGATCGGTACGGGCTTCCCGTTCCGCAAGGGCGACAACTTCAAGCGCTACGTCAAGATGTTCGAGGACGTGATGCACCAGTGCGCCGGCCTGCGGCGCCCCGGCGCCGCGGCGCTCGACCTGTGCTACGTCGCCGCCGGCTGGTACGACGGCTTCTTCGAGACCGGGCTCAACCCCTGGGACATCGCCGCCGGCTCGCTGATCATCACGGAGGCCGGCGGCCTGATCGGCAACTTCACGGGCGAGGCCGACTATCTCTACCAGCGCGAGCTGGTCGCCGGCAATCCGAAGGTCTATGCGCAGCTGGTGCAGATTCTGTCGCGCTACACGCGCGTGATCGACGAGGCGGGCGCGGCGTCCACCGCAACGCCGGCAACGCCGGCGGCGCCGCCGAGCGCGACCGACGTCTTCGTCGCGGCGGCCGGAGAACCGTCGGCGCCGCCCGCGGCGCCTGCACGCAAGGCGGTGCGCATCCGCAAGGGCGACGCCGGCTGAGCGGCCGGTCGGCCGTCGCGCGCCGAGCGCGCCGAGGTCACAGCGTGATCCTGGCCTTGGCGACGATGTCGGCGAACGTCTTCAGCGAGCGCCGCATGTGGTCGTCGAACTGCTCGGGCGTCGAGCCGGTGACGGTCAACCCCATCTCCTTGAGGCGCGGCGCCAGCGCATCGGCGCGGATCGCCTTGTTCACGTCGGCATTGATCTTGGCGATGATCTCCGGCGGCGTCGCACGCGGCAGGCCGATGCCGAGGTTGGACGCGAAGTCGAAGGTGGGGAACATCTCGCCGGCCGCGGGGATGTTCGGCGCCGCGGGATCGCGCTTCAGGCCCATCACGGCGATCGGCTTGAGGCGGCCCGTGTTGACGTGCGGCATCGAGCTGAACAGCGGATCGATCAGCAGGTCGACGCGGCCTTCGATCACGTCGGGGTAGGCGCCGCCCGCGCCCTTGTACGGGATGTGCTGCATCTCGATGCCCGTCAGCAGGTTGAGCTGCTCGCCCGCCAGGTGCATCGAGCTGCCGGCGCCCGCCGTTGCATAGGTCAGCTTGCCCTTGTGGGCCTTGCCGTGGGCGACGAGCTCGGCGAGCGTCGAGAACGGCGCCTTCGGCGACGCCGTCATCACGATGTTGCCGACGACGAGCATCGTGCCCGAGAGGTCGCGCAACGTGTCGAAGGGCATGTCCTTGCGCAGGGCCGGCTGGATCCCGAGCACGCCGATCGCGAGGATGCCCAACGTGTAGCCGTCGGGCGATGACTTCGCCACGAGGTCGGTGCCGGTGAGCGTGCCGGCGCCCGGCTTGAACTCCACGATCACCGGCTGCTTCCACATCGGGCCGAGCTGGCTCTCGAGCAGCCGCGCCAGGATGTCGAGCGCGCCGCCCGGTACGTTGGGCACGATGATCCTGACCGGCCGGCTCGGCCAGTTGGCGGCGGCGCCGGCCTGGGCCAGCGTCAGGCCGGGCACGCCGGTGGCAGCAGCGAGACCGCCGGCGGCGGCAAGGAGATGGCGTCGTGTCAGCGTCATGGGGGTGCTCCTGTCGGTGATGCAACGGGATCCCATTTGAGCATCGACTTCCCCGTTCCGACATCGGGAAGTCACGCAGTGACGCGCCCTTCGCCGAGCGATCGGAGCCGCGCGATCGGGGGCTCTTGCCTCATCCCGGCTTCGGGAACAGCGCCACGTCCGACAGGTTCTCGAAGTGCGCGTCGCAGGTCAGCAGGTCCGCGCCGACGTGTCGCGCCGTTGCGTAGACGACGGCATCGGCGGTGGCCAGCTTGTGCTCGCGATGCAGGTCTGCCGCGCGCAGGGCGATGGCGGTGTCCAGCGGAACGACGACACACTTTTGCGTGTAGGCGATCACCAGATCGGCCTGCTCCTCGCCGAGCTCTCGCACCAGCCACTTCGACAGTTCGAGCTGCACGATGGTGGGGACGATGCACTGCGCCTTGTCCGGGAACTGCTTGCGCAACGTCCCGCCCAGAGCGCTCCCAGTGAGCCATTCGATCCAGGCCGAGGTATCGACCACGCGCACGGCTGCCATCAGTAGCGATCCTTGCGGTCTCGATAGCCGTCCTTGCGCGCGCCCTTGGCCATGCCGGCGAGCTGTTCCAGCTCGGGCACGGGCATCACCAGCACGCCCTTGCCCTTCGGGATGAAGACGAATTCCTGCCCGGCCTGCCAGTGCTGTTCTTCGCGCACCGCCTTGGGAATGGAAATCTGGAACTTGCTGGACAGCGTGGCGGTGGCAGTCATCGTCGTACCCTCTGGATATCGATGCAGGTACGGTAAGAATACACCGCTTGCACCTGTCCGGCTTGAGACTGGGCCCGCGTGCTGCAGACCCGGCCGGCCGGCACCGACGGAGTGAGGCCCGAGTCGCGGCTTGGCTACGATGCGAGCCAACAACCGAATTCGATGGACAAAGTGGATCTCTCAGCCCACACGCCGATGATGGCGCAGTACCTGCGCATCAAGGCCGACCATCCCGACACGCTCGTCTTCTACCGGATGGGCGACTTCTACGAGCTGTTCTACGACGACGCGCGGCGCGCCAACCAGCTGCTCGACATCACGCTGACGACGCGCGGCCAGAGCGCCGGCCAGCCTGTCGTGATGGCAGGCGTGCCGGTGCACTCGGTGGAGACCTATCTCGCGCGGCTGGTGCGGCTCGGCGTCGCCGTCGCGATCTGCGAGCAGGTGGGCGATGTCGGCGCTGCCAAGGGGCCGGTCGAGCGCAAGGTGGTGCGCGTGGTGACGCCGGGCACCGTCACCGACGCCGAGCTGCTCGACGAGCGGCGCGACACGCGGCTGCTCTCGCTGACGCGCCAGCGCGCGACCTGGGGACTGGCGTGGCTCGGCGTGGCGAGCGCAGAGCTCGGCATCAGCGAATGCGGCGAGCCCGAGCTCGCCGGCTGGCTCGCGCGGCTCGTGCCGGCCGAGATCCTCGTCGACGGCAACGCGACGCTGCCGGCGGCCGTGAGCCGGTGCGGCGCCGCGCTGACGCCGCGCCCGGCGTGGCAGTTCGACGCCGCGCTCGGCGCGCGCAAGCTGTGCGCGCAGCTGCGCGTCGCCAGCCTCGCCGGCTACAACGCCGACGCGCTGCCCGTCGCGCACGCTGCCGCCGCCGCGCTGCTCGGCTATGCCGAGCACACGCAGGGCACGGCGCTCGCGCACGTCACGACGCTGGCCGTCGAGCGTGCCAGCGAGCTGCTCGAGCTGCCGCCGACGACACACCGCAACCTCGAGCTCACGCGCACGCTGCGCGGCGAAGACGCGCCGACGCTGCTGTCGCTCCTCGACACCTGCAAGAGCGGCATGGGCAGCCGCGCGCTGCGCCACTGGATGACGCGCCCGCTGCGCGAGCGCGCCGTCGCGAGCGCGCGCCACGACGCGATCGACGCGCTCATCGGCGCCGGCTTCGACGCGCTGCGCGACGCGCTGCGCCACGTCGCCGACGTCGAGCGCATCACGGCGCGCGTCGCGCTGCGCCAGGTGCGCCCGCGCGAGCTGACCGGCCTGCGCGCGACCCTGGCCGCGCTGCCCGGGCTGCGCGCCGCGCTGCCGACCGACGCGCCGCTGCTCGCCGAGCAGGCGCTCGCGCTCGAGCCACCGCCCGAGATCGAGGTGCTGCTCGCGCGCACGCTGGCGGCCGAGCCGGCGGCGCTGCTGCGCGACGGCGGCGTGATCGCCGCCGGCTGCGACGCGGAGCTCGATGAGCTGCGCGCCATCGGCGAGAACTGCGACGCCTTCCTGATCGAGCTCGAGGCGCGCGAGCGCGCGCGCACGGGCATCGCCAACCTGCGCGTGCAATTCAACCGCGTGCACGGCTTCTACATCGAGGTGACGCAGGGCCAGGCCGCCAAGGTGCCGGCCGACTACCGGCGCCGCCAGACCATGAAGAACGCCGAGCGCTACATCACGCCCGAGCTGAAGGCCTTCGAGGACAAGGCGCTGTCGGCGCAGGAGCGCGCGCTGGCGCGCGAGAAGTGGCTGTGGGAGCAACTGCTCGACGCGCTGCAGCCGCAGCTCGCCGCGCTCGGCGCGCTGGCGCGTGCCCTGGCGACGATCGACGCGCTGGCGGCGCTCGCCGAGCGCGCGACGACGCTCGGCTGGTGCCGGCCCGAGTTCGTGGCGCATCCGTGCATCGAGGTCGAGGCCGGCCGCCACCCGGTGGTCGAGGCACGGCTGGCCGAGACGGGCGCGGGCGCCTTCGTGCCCAACCACTGCCGGCTCGACGCGCGGCGCCGCATGCTGGTGATCACCGGGCCCAACATGGGCGGCAAGTCGACCTACATGCGCCAGGTCGCGCTGATCGTGCTGCTGGCGGCGATGGGCTCGTGGGTGCCGGCGGCGTCGGCGCGGCTCGGCCCGATCGACGCGATCCACACGCGCATCGGCGCAGCCGACGACCTGGCCAATGCGCAGTCGACCTTCATGGTCGAGATGACGGAGGCCGCCGCCATCGTGCACGGCGCGACCGAGCGCAGCCTGGTGCTGATGGACGAGATCGGCCGCGGCACGTCGACCTTCGACGGCCTGGCGCTGGCCGGCGCGATCGCCGCGCACCTGCACGACAAGTGCCGCGCCTTCACGCTGTTCGCGACGCACTACTTCGAGCTGACGGCGTTCCCCTCGAAGCACGAGCGCGCGCTCAACGTGCACGTCGGCGCCGTCGAGAGCGGCCACGACATCGTGTTCCTGCACGAGATCGAGGCCGGCCCGGCGAGCCGCAGCTACGGCGTGCAGGTGGCGCGCCTGGCCGGCATGGCGGCGCCGGTGGTGCGCCAGGCGCAGGCCACGCTCGAGGCGCTCGAGACGCAACAGCGCGCCGCCGAGCAGCAGGTCGACCTGTTCGCCGCGCCGCCGCCGGCGCCCGTCGCCGAGGCGAGCGCCGTCGAGCGCGCGCTGGCGGCGATCGACCCCGACGCGCTCGCGCCGCGCGAGGCGCTCGATGCGCTGTACCGCCTGAAACAGCTGCTCGACGCACCGGCCGGCGCGCCGCACGCGAACACGGCCCAGCCGCCGCTGCGCACGCAATGACACCGGCCCGCCACGCCACGGCGACACGACGCGCCGCCGACAACGCCGCCGCTGCGCCGCCGCCGGGCGCGACGATCGTCTTCTCGCACGCCAACGGCTTCGGCGCGTCGACCTACCGCGTGCTGTTCGAGGTCTGGCGCAAGGCCGGCTGGCAGGTGCACGCGCTCGACAAGTTCGGCCACGACCCGAAGTACCCCGTGACGAGCAACTGGCCGCACCTGCGCGACCAGCTCACCGACTTCGTGCGGCGCGAGGTCGGCGGCCCCGTCGTCTTCGTCGGCCATTCGCTCGGTGGCTACCTGAGCCTGCTCGCGGCCTGCCAATGCCCCGAACTGGCGCGCGCCGTCGTGCTGCTCGATTCGCCGCTGGTCGCCGGCTGGCGCGCACACAGCCTGCACATGGCCAAGCTGAGCGGCCTGATCTCGCGCATCTCGCCGGCCAAGGTGGCGCAGCGCCGGCGCCACGACTGGCCCGACGTCGACGCGGTGCAGGCGCATTTCGCGGTCAAGGCCGCGTTCGCGCGCTGGGATCCGCGCGTGCTCGCCGACTACGTGCAGCACGGCACCGAGGCCTCGGCCAGCGGGCGCAGCCTGAGCTTCCGGCGCGAGGTCGAGGCGCGCATCTACGACACGCTGCCGCACCACATGCCGCAGCTGATGCGCCGCCACCCGCTGAAGGCGCCCGCCGCCTTCGTCGCCGGCACGCACTCCGTCGAACTGCGCCAGGTCGGCCTCGCCGCGACGAAGCGCCTGACGCACGGGCGCATCTCGTGGATCGAGGGCAGCCACTTGTTCCCCTTCGAGCGCCCCGTCGAGACGGCACGCGAAGTGCTGCGCTGGGTCGACACGCTGCTCGCGAAATAGGCGCGCCGCGGGCCGAGCGCACGGCCGCCCCAAGCCTGCCCGCGATCCCCTTGGGGATCGGCCGACAGTACCCGTCGGACGAGGGGCCGTCAGGACAGCGGCGATAGAATCGGGCTTTACCAGATCGGCATTCGTGGCGAGCGAATGCCCGCGCAATGACCAAGTTCGTCTTCGTCACCGGCGGCGTGGTGTCCTCCCTGGGCAAGGGCATCGCGTCGGCGTCGCTGGCCGCGATCCTCGAGTCGCGCGGCCTGAAGGTCACACTGATCAAGCTGGACCCTTATCTCAACGTCGATCCGGGCACGATGTCGCCGTTCCAGCACGGCGAGGTCTACGTCACAGACGACGGCGCAGAGACGGACCTCGACCTCGGACACTACGAGCGCTTCATCAGCACGCGCATGGCGCGCTCGAACAACTTCACCACCGGCCAGATCTACAAGAGCGTGCTCGAGAAGGAACGCCGCGGCGACTATCTCGGCAAGACGGTGCAGGTGATCCCGCACGTCACCAACGAGATCCAGGAGTTCATCAAGCGCGGCGCCGGCTACGGCACTCCGCAGGCGGCGCAGGTCGCGATCGTCGAGATCGGCGGCACCGTTGGCGACATCGAATCGCTGCCCTTCCTCGAGGCAGTGCGCCAGATGAGCCTGCGCATGGGGCCCACCAACACGGCCTTCGTGCACCTGACCTATGTGCCGTGGATCGCCGCCGCCGGCGAGCTCAAGACCAAGCCGACCCAGCACACGGTGCAGAAGCTGCGCGAGATCGGCATCCAGCCCGACGCGCTGCTGTGCCGCGCCGACCGCCAGATTCCCGACGACGAACGCGAGAAGATCTCGCTGTTCACCAACGTCGCCGAGACGGGCGTCATCTCGATGTGGGACGCCGACACGATCTACAAGGTGCCGCGCATGCTGCACGAGCAACGGCTCGACGAGCTGATCTGCATGAAGCTGCAGCTGCTCACCAAGCCCGCCGACCTGCGCCGCTGGGACCGCCTCGTCGCCGCGCTCGAGAGCCCGCAGCACGAGATCACGCTGGCGATGTGCGGCAAGTACACCGACCTGTCGGACTCGTACAAGTCGCTCAACGAGGCGCTGCGCCACGCCGGCATACACAACCACGCGCGCGTGCGCATCGAGTACGTCGACTCCGAGACGCTGACGCCCGAGACGGCCGGCCAGCTCGAGCGCTACGACGCCGTGCTGGTGCCCGGCGGCTTCGGCGCGCGCGGCGTCGAGGGCAAGATCTGCGCCGCGCAATACGCGCGCGAGCACCGCATCCCCTACCTCGGCATCTGCCTGGGCATGCAGGTCGCGACGATCGAGTATGCGCGCCACAAGGCGGGGCTCGCCGGCGCCAACAGCACCGAGTTCGACGCCGCGACGCCGCACCCCGTGATCGCGCTGATCGACGAATGGCAGGACCGCGACGGCACGATCCAGAAGCGCGACGCCAGCTCCGACCTCGGCGGCACGATGCGCCTGGGCGCGCAGAGCTCCGACGTGAAGCCCGGCACGCTGGCGCACGAGATCTACGGCAACGTCGTCACCGAGCGCCACCGCCACCGCTACGAGGCCAACGAGCACTACCTCGATCGGCTGCAGGAAGCGGGGCTCGTCGTCTCGGCGATCACGCAGCGCGAGAAGCTGACCGAGATCGTCGAGCTGCCCAAGACGGTTCACCCGTGGTTCGTCGGCGTGCAATTCCACCCCGAGTTCAAGTCGACGCCGTGGGACGGACATCCCCTCTTCATCAGCTACGTCAAGGCCGCGCTGGCGCGCCGGGCGCAGCGCGAGGGCGCGCAGAAGGAAGCTGCATGAGGCTGTGCGGCTTCGAGGTCGGGCTGGACAGGCCGTTCTTTCTCATCTCCGGTCCCTGCGTCGTCGAATCGGAGCAGCTGCAGATCGACGTCGCCGGCCGGCTGAAGGAAGTCACGGCCGCGCTCGGCATCCCGTTCATCTTCAAGTCGAGCTACGACAAGGCCAACCGTTCGAGCGGCACGTCGTTCCGCGGCCCCGGCATGGAGCGCGGCCTCGAGATCCTGGCCAAGGTGCGGCGCGAGCTGAAGGTGCCGGTGCTGACCGACGTGCACACCGAAGCGGAGGTCCCCGTCGTCGCGGCCGTCGTCGACGTGCTGCAGACGCCGGCCTTCCTCTGCCGCCAGACCGACTTCATCCGCGCCGTGGCGCAGAGCGGCAAGCCCGTCAACATCAAGAAGGGCCAGTTCCTCGCGCCGCACGACATGAAGAACGTGATCGACAAGGCGCGCGCGGCGGCTCGCGAGAAGGGCCTGCCCGACGACGTCTTCCTCGCCTGCGAGCGCGGCGTGAGCTTCGGCTACAACAACCTCGTCTCCGACATGCGCAGCCTGGCGATCATGCGCGAGACGGGCGCGCCCGTCGTCTTCGACGCGACCCACTCCGTGCAGCTGCCCGGCGGCCAGGGCACGAGCTCGGGCGGCCAGCACGAGTTCGTGCCGGTGCTGGCGCGCGCGGCCATCGCCACCGGCGTGGCCGGCATCTTCATGGAGACGCACCCCGAGCCGGCGAAGGCGCTGTCCGACGGCCCCAACGCCGTGCCCCTGAAGCACATGCGCGCGCTGCTCGAGACGCTCGTCGAGCTCGACCGCGTGACGAAGAAGAACGGTTTTCTCGAGAACGACTTCGGCGCGTGACAACAAGCGCCACCGACCAAGGAAGAACAGCGACATGAGTGCCATCGTTGACATCGTCGGCCGCGAGATCCTCGACAGCCGCGGCAACCCCACCGTCGAGTGCGACGTGCTGCTCGAGAGCGGCACGATGGGCCGCGCCGCCGTGCCGTCGGGCGCGTCGACCGGCTCGCGCGAGGCGATCGAGCTGCGCGACGGCGACACGGCGCGCTTCGGCGGCAAGGGCGTGCTGCGCGCGGTGGAGAACATCAACACCGAGATCTCGGAGGCCGTGCTCGGCCTCGACGCGTCGGAGCAGGCCTTCCTCGACCGCACGCTGATCGACCTCGACGGCACCGACAACAAGCGCCGCCTCGGCGCCAACGCGACGCTCGCCGTCAGCATGGCGGTGGCGCGCGCCGCGGCCGAGGAATCGGGGCTGCCGCTGTACCGCTACTTCGGCGGCTCGGCGTCGATGCAGATGCCGGTGCCGATGATGAACCTGATCAACGGCGGCGCGCACGCCAACAACAACCTCGACCTGCAGGAGCTGATGATCATCCCCGTGGGCGCGCCGAGCTTCCGCGAGGCGGTGCGCTATGGCGCCGAGGTGTTCCAGGCGCTCAAGAAGATCATCCACGACAAGGGCCTGAGCACTGCCGTCGGCGACGAAGGCGGCTTCGCGCCGACCGTCGCCAACCACGAGGCGGCGATCCAGCTGCTGCTCGACGCGATCGACAAGGCCGGCTACACGGCGGGCGAGCAGATCGCGCTCGGCCTCGACTGCGCGGCCAGCGAGTTCTACAAGGCGGGCGCCAACGGCTCGCTCGCCTACCAGCTCGAGGGAGAGGGGCTGTCGCTGTCGGCCCAGTCGTGGACCGACATGCTCGCGACCTGGTGCGACAAGTACCCGATCCTCAGCATCGAGGACGGCATGGCCGAGGGCGACTGGGAAGGCTGGGCGCACCTCACCGAGCGACTGGCGAACAAGGTACAGCTCGTCGGCGACGACCTCTTCGTCACCAACACGAAGATCCTGCGCGAGGGCATCGACAAGCGCATTGCCAATTCGATCCTGATCAAGATCAACCAGATCGGCACGCTGACCGAGACCTTCGCCGCGATCGAGATGGCCAAGCGCGCCGGCTACACCGCCGTGATCAGCCACCGCTCGGGAGAGACGGAGGATTCGACGATCGCCGACATCGCCGTGGGCACCAACGCGGGCCAGATCAAGACGGGCTCGATGAGCCGCAGCGACCGCGTCGCCAAGTACAACCAGCTGCTGCGCATCGAGGAGGACCTCGGCGACGTGGCCAGCTACCCGGGGCGCAGCGCCTTCTACAACCTGCGCTGACGCACGGCCACCGGGCCACCCGCCGCACCGCTCCCGCCTCGCACGACCCGCAGACCCGCCCGCCATGCGCGCCGTCGTCGTCACCCTGGCCGTGCTGCTCGCGCTGGTGCAGATCGAGCTGTGGTTCGGCAAGAGCGGCGTGCCGCACGTCGCCGAGCTGAGCGGCCAGCTGCGCGAGCAGCGCGCCGCCAACGACGCCGCGCGCGCGCGCAACCAGCAGGTGCAGGCCGAGCTGCGCGACCTGAAGGAAGGCCTCGAGATGGTCGAGGAGAAGGCGCGCGGCGAGCTCGGCATGCTGCGCGCCGACGAGATCCTGGTGAAGGTCGTGACGCCGGCGACGGCGTCGGCGCAGGCCCAGCAGCAGCAGCAACAACAGCCGTCGCCGCCGCCGCCCGCGCCGGCGGCGCGCTGATCCGCGCACTGGACGCCTTCGTCGCCCTGCTCAACGCGCCGGCGTTCGCGCTCGGCGCGACGCCGGTCAGCTGCGCCGAGCTGGCGGGCGCGCTGCTCGGGCTGTGGATGGTGGCGTGCAACATGCGCGTCAACCCGCTCGCCTGGCCGCTGGCGATCGCCAGCTCGGCGCTCTACCTGCTCGTCTTCTGGCAGGCGAAGCTGTACGGCGACGGCGCGCTGCAAGTCCTCTTCATCGCCATCGCCGCCTGGGGCTGGTGGCAATGGCTGCGCGGCACGCAGGACGACGGCCGCACGCCGCTCGCCGTGCGCCACCTGACGCCGCGCGGCCGCGCCGCGGCGCTCGCCGCGATGGCGTTGCTGTGGCCCGCGACCGGCTTCTTCCTCGACCGCGCGACCGACACCGACGTGCCCTGGTGGGACGCCTTTCCGACCGCGGGCAGCGTCATCGGCCAGTGGCTGCTCGCACGCAAGCACGTCGAGACCTGGACGGCGTGGGTCGCCGTCAATGCCGTGGCGATCGCGCTGTTCGCCTACAAGGGGCTGTGGCCGACGACGCTGCTCTATGCCGTGTTCCTCGTGCTGTCGTTCGTCGGCTGGCGGGGGTGGCGGCGCCGCGCCCTCGGTCACGGCGCGGCAATGGAGGCGGCGCGATGACCAGCGGTCGCGTCATCGCCATCGTCGGCGCCGAGAGCACCGGCAAGACGACGCTGGCCGCCGCGCTGCATCAGCGCCTGGCGGCCGAGGGCCGCCGCGTCGCGCGCGTCGACGAAGTGCTGCGCGAGTTCTGCGCCCGCCACGGCCGCACGCCGCGCATCGACGAGCAGGCCGCCATCGCTGCCGAGCAGACGCGGCGCATCGAAGCAGCGGCACGGTCGCACGACGTCGTCGTCGCCGACACGACGGCGCTGATGATCGCCGTCTACAGCGACTACGTGTTCGGCGACCGCAGCCTCTACGAACACGCCGAGCGCGAACACGCGCGGCTCGCGAGCTTCACGCTGCTGACGGCGCTCGACCTGCCGTGGCAGGCCGACGGCATGCAGCGCGACGGCCCGCACGTGCGCGAGCCTGTCGATACGCTGGTGCGTGCGGCGCTGCTGCGCAGCGGCGCGGCGCACGGCGTCGTCGCGGGCAACGGCGAAGCGCGGCACGAGGCGGCGCATGCGAGCGTGCGGCGCGTCCTGACGAGCGCCGATCCGACGCCGACGCGCTGGCAGTGGTGCTGCGAGCGCTGCGGCGATGCGGGGTGCGAGAGGCGGCTGTTGCTGGCCCGCTGAGTTCCAGCCGCAGCTGTCCCGGGCAGACGCGACGCGCGGCGCAAGACCTGACCGCGCCAGCAGCTCAGTGCCTCGCCTCCGACCCCGGCGGCTGATCCTTTCCAGGCGTGAACAGCCGCGCCGCGTCCACCGCGTCGAAGCGGTACTTCGCCCCGCAGAACTCGCAGCCGATCTCGACGCGGCCCTGTTCGTCGACGATGTCGTCGACCTCGGCACGGCCCAGCCCTTCGAGCATGCGCGCGACGCGCTCGCGCGAGCAGGTGCAGGCGAAGTGCGGGCGCGGCGCGGCGGCGCGCGGCGCCTCGCCGGCCTGCACCAGCCGCAGCAGCGGCTCCTCCCAGAACAGCCGTCGCAGCACGGTGTCGGCGTCGAGGCCAAGCAGTTCGTCGCGCGTCAGCGTGGCGGCCAGGTGCGCGATGCGGTGGTAGTCCTCCGACACCCCGATGGCATCCTCGCGGCCCTGCCGGTCGCGCAGGTTGCCCTCGCCCTCGACCGGCAGGCGCTGGATCAGCAGCCCCGCGGCGACGTCGTCGTTGGCCGCCAGCACGAAGCGCGTGTCGAGCTGCTCCGACTGCAGCATGTAGTGCTCGAGCACCTGCGAGAGCTCCTGCAGCGGCTCGCGGCGATCGCCGTGCAGCGGCACGATGCCCTGATACGGCTGCTGGCCCGGCAGGCGGTCCTTGGGGTCGAGCGTGATCGCGCAGCGGCCCTGGCCGTGCACGTTGAGCATCGCCTCGAGGCGCGCCGCCGCGGGCACGTCGCCGACGACGGTGGCCGTCGAGCGGAACCCGAGGTCGGGCTGCGCCTCGGCCACCGCCAGCTTGACCGGCCCGTCGCCCGAGATCTGCAGCACGAGGGCGCCGTTGAACTTGATGTTGGCCTGCATCAGCACGGCAGCGGCCGACATCTCCCCGAGCAGCGCGCGCACCGGCGCCGGATACGTGTGGTCGGCCTGCGCGCGGCGCGCCAGCACGTCGCGCCAGCTGTCGGTCAGGCGCACGAGCATGCCGCGCACCGGCATGCCGTCGAACAGGAACTTGTGGATCTCGCTCATGTCTGCCCCTCGTCCGCGGAGTACCTCGGACGATCCCCCGAGTGGATGCGGGCCGGCTTGGGGCGGCCCTGCGCTCGGCCCGCTGAGCTCACGCCAGCTCCTTCAATCCGGCCGCGTAGCGCCGTGCGTTCTCGACATAGCCCCTCGAAATGCCGCGGATGCCCTCGATCTGTTCGGGCGTCAGCATGCGCACCACCTTGGCCGGCGAGCCGACGATCAGTGCGCCGTCGGGGAACTCCTTGCCCTCGGTGACGAGGGCTCCGGCGCCGACGAGGCAGTTGCGGCCGATCTTCGCGCCGTTGAGCACGACGGCCTGGATGCCGATCAGCGCGCCGTCGCCGACGATGCAGCCGTGCAGCATCGCCTGGTGGCCGACCGAGACGCCCTCGCCCAGCACCATCGGCACGCCTTCGTCGGTGTGCAGCACGGCGCCGTCCTGGATGTTGCAGCGCGCGCCGATCACGATCGGGTCGTTGTCGGCGCGGATCACGCTGCCCCACCACACGCTGGCCTCGGCGCCGAGCTCGACGCGGCCGATCACGGTGGCCGTGGGCGCGACCCACGCGCCGGGGCCGAGTCGCGGCGCATGCTCGCCGAGCTGATAGATCGCCATCGGGAAGAACCTCGCTGAATGCTGCTGGAGGAGAAAGACGACGGTGCGCCGGCGCGCGCCGGGCCCGAGTGCAGAATTCTAGGGATGAACCCGCGACGACGCGCCCTCGAGGTCTTGTGCATCGCCGATCCGGCCACCAAGGCCGCTGCGGCGCGCGAGCTGTTCGCATCGCTCGATCCCGACACGCCGATCGACGCCGACGAGGCCTTCGACGAACCGCCCTCCCTCCCCGGCCGCCCCGAGCACCCGCGCCTCGTGCCGGCCACCGCGGTGCCCCGACGATCACCTTTCACGCCCGAAGGCCGCGCCGCGCTGCTGCACTCGATCGCGCACATCGAGTTCAACGCGATCAACCTCGCGCTCGACGCCGTGTGGCGCTTCACCGGCATGCCCGCCGACTACTACCGCGACTGGCTGCGCGTCGCAGCCGAGGAGGCGCTGCACTACACGCTGCTCGCCGATCACCTGGCCACACTCGGCCACGCCTACGGCGACTTCGACGCACACGACGGCCTGTGGTCGATGGTGCTGCGCACGCGCCACGACATCGTGGCACGCATGGCGCTGGTGCCGCGCACGCTCGAGGCGCGCGGCCTCGACGCGACGCCGCCGCTGCAGGCCAAGCTGCGCAAGGCCGGTGACGCGCGCGCCGTCGAGATCCTCGACGTGATCCTGCGCGACGAGATCGGCCACGTCGCGATCGGCAACCGCTGGTACCGCCGGCTGTGCGCGCAGCAGGGGCTCGACCCGGTCGCGCACTACACGCTGCTGACGCGGCGCCACGAAGCGCCGCGGCCACGCCCGCCGTTCAACCGCGCCGCGCGCGCGGCGGCCGGCTTCAGCGACGACGAGATCGCCTTCCTCGACTACGGCGACGCCTGACGCGACGCCGGCGTCACGACCAGCGTGTCGACCGCTGCGCCGCTCCACAGCGGCAGGTACTCGACCTTCGCCCAGCGCTCGACGAAGCTGCGGTACAGCGGCGAGTGCACCAGCCCCGACTGCCCCGTCGAGTGCATGTAGCGCGAGTTCGCCGGATCGGCCACGTCGTACAGCGCGCGCAGCGACGGGCCGTGCTCGTCGAGATAGAGCTCGCCGGTGCGCGCCTCGGGGCGCAGCGACACGCGCGACACGTTGACGGTGTAGGTGTCGCCGCCCACCGGAGTGCGCAGCTCGAAGGCGCGCGCCAAGAGGCCGACGCGGCTGAACGGCCGGTGCTCGGAGCGCGCGACGTGCGCGTCGCCCCAGCGCCAGCGCGCGATGTCGTCGCCGTGGCGCGCCGCGAGCTCGTCGAGCGCGCGCGTCAGCGCAGCGCCCGACTGCTCGGCGCAGGTCTCGCGGCGATCGGCCGTGGCCTTGTCGTCGCACCACCAGGCATCGTCGCGCTCGAGCACACCCTCGAGCGCCTCGCGGTGGCTGCGCGAGCCGAGCGAGCGCTCGTAGGCCGCGGCGCCCATCTCGTCGGCGAACACGCCCTGCGCGAGCTGGCGCACCCAGGCATAGAAGACGAGCGGCGCCGCGTCGTCGGCGGCCATCGTGCCGTCGAACGACGCGAGGCGCTGCTGCGCGGCGACGGCGAGGCGGTGCGTCGACGCGGCGCGCCGCAGGTGCGGCAGCAGGCGCTGCGTCGCCAGCGACACCACGTCGGCCTGCATCGCGGCAAAGTCGTCGAGCGACAGCGTGCGCCGCTCGGCGAGCAGCAGCTCGATGCGCTGCTGGCGGTACGGCGGCGCCCATTCGCTCGTCATGTAGTGCGGATAGTCGGTGCCGTGGATGCGCTGGTTGGCCGTCGCGATCCAGCCGCGCGCCGGGTCCGTCTCGCGCGGCGTCGCGGCGGCGTCGACGAAACCCGCCCAGTCGTAGCGCGCGTCCCAGCCGGGCGCCGGCAACTGCCCCTTGAGCTCGTTGTCGGCGCGGCGCAGCGGCACGCGGCCGGCGGCGACGAAGCCGATGCGCCCGGCGCGGTCGGCGACGACCATGTTCTGCATCGGCGCGACGTGGTCGGCCGACGCGGCGACGAACTCGTCGACGCTGCGCGCGCGCTGCATCGCCAGCGCCGCCGCGAGCGTCGGCCACGCCTCGGCGTCGAGCGCCGTCCAGCGCATCGCGATCAGCGGCGCGCCCGGCCCGAGCACGCCGCGGCCGACGCCGGCGTCGGAGATCACGGGCCCGTGGCGCGTGCGGCGCACCGTCATGCGCACGTCGGGCTGGCCCTTGACGCGGATCGTCTCGTCGAAGCTCTCGAATCGCGCCCAGCCGTCGGGCGTGCGGTAGCGCGTCGGGTCGGCCGGGTCGACGCGCTCGAGATAGAGATCCTGCACGTCGGGATTCGTGTTCGTGTAGCCCCAGGCGATGTGCTCGTTCTGGCCGAGCACGACGGCCGGCAGGCCGGGCAGCGTGGCGCCGGCGACCTTCAGCGCGGGCGTGTCGATGCGAGCGTAGTACCACAGCGCCGGCGCGCTCAGCTTGAGGTGCGGGTCGTTGGCGAGCAGCGGCGCGCCGGTCGCGCTGCGCGAGCCGGCGACGACCCAGTTGTTCGAGCCCGCGCCCTCGACGCCCGACGGCGGCGCGGCGCGTTCGAGCGCGGCCAGCCGCTGCTGCGTGCCGGCGTCGGAGAGCGCCACCTGCCACTCGCGCAGCAGCGCCGCATAGTCGGCCGTCACCAGAGGCCGCTCGCCGGGATACGGTGGCAGCAGCTCGTTGATGCGTGCCATCGGCAGCCGGCTAGCCATCTGCAGCCGCAGCATCTCGCTGCCCCAGTTGCCGCCCAGATCCCAGGCCATCATGACGGCCCACGCCAGGCTGTCGACCGGATCCCAACGCTCGGGCTGCAGGCCGAGGATCACGAACTCGGGCGGCCGCGCGCGCAGCTCGCGCTCGAGGAACGCGTTGATACCGGCGGCATAGGCCTCGAGCGCGCGACGCGTGTCGGCGTCGAGCCGGCTCCATTGCGCAGCCGCAGCGCGGCGCACGCCGAGCGCACGCAGAAAGCGGTCGTTGTCGAGCGCCGCGGGGCCGAAGGCCTCGGCCAGCCGGCCGGCGCCGATGCGCCGGTGCGTCTCGAGCTGCCACAGCCGGTCCTGCGCGTGCACGAAGCCCAGGCCGAACAGCGCGTCGTCGAGCGTCGCAGCACGGATCGTCGGCACGCCGTGGGCGTCGCGCTCAATGCGCAGCTCGGCCTTCGGCCCGGGCAGCTCGATCGCGCCGTCGCTGCGCGGCAGCGCGCGCTGCGCATAGACGGCCAGCGCCACCGCGGCGGCGGCCAGCGCGAACAGCAGCGCGGCGCCGAGGCGGCGCGCCCAGCGGCCGGCCCGGGTGTTGAATCGTTCACTCATCATGGCCTCGGCGTAACAGCGGCGAGCAACTGTACCGCCGCGGCGCCGCTGTTCGCCCTTTAGGCGTGCACAGGCGCTGCCGACAATCCAGGCATGCCTTCGAGCGGGAGACCGCGATGACGATGAACAACTTGATGCACGCCGGCACCGACCTCGCCTTCCCGCCCATCGTGGCGCCGCTGGGCGACGACCTCGATTGCGGGCTGCCGCAGGAGCGTGCCATGCGCATCGCGGCGCGCCGCGTGTTCGTCGCGATGAAGCGCGTCTACCTCGACGCCGCTTCGCCGCTGCAGGGCAGCACGGGCGCGCGCCTGCGCCGGCGCATTCGCCAGGCCGTCGAGCCGGCCGACCTGCTCGCGGTGCACGCCGAACTGCTCGACGCGCTGGCGCCGCTGGAGGCCGACTCGGTCACGCAGCGCCACGCCCTGCACCGCCAGCTGGGCGAAGCCTTCGTCGACGCCACGCTGACCGGCTTCGTGCCGCTGTAGCGCGGCCCCGGCTCGGCCCCGCTCAATGGCCGAGATAGTCGGCCTTTCCCAGCGGCACGCCGTTGTGGCGCAGCAGCGCGTAGGCCGTCGTCACGTGGAAGAAGAAGTTCGGCAACCCGTGCTGCTGCAGGTAGCCGAGGCCCGTGTACTGCAGCGGCTCGCGGTTGCGCACCGGCACGCTGACAGGCGCCTCCTCGCGGCCCTCGAAGCGTGACGCGGGCACGCTCTCGATCCAGGCGATCGTCTTCGCGATGCGCGTCTTGAAGTCGTCGATCGTCGTCTCCGTGTCCTCGAACTTCGGCGCCTCGTCGCCGGTGAGCCGCGCCACGCCGAACTTGGCCGAGTCGCAGGCGATCTGGATCTGCTTGGACAGCGGCAGCATGTCGGGGAACAGGCGCGACGCGAGCAGCACCGCCGGGTCGTAGTTCCTTTCCTTGGCATGGGCGGCGGCGCGGTCGAGCCACGCCGACAGGCTTTGCAGCATACGGGCGTAGACGGGCACGCTCATCGTGTGCATCGAGATCGGCATCGGGGGGACTCCTGGACGGTCGGTTCGGTTGCGGAACCGGCATGCTACGACGCCCGTGCGCAGCGTGCACAATGCCGAGGCACGAATCCGAACAGAGCGGGCCAGAGCGAGCCCGCGCAGCCCGGTCGATCGCCCCGTGAACATCATCATCCTCGACGACTACCAGGACGCGGTGCGCAAGCTCAAGTGCGCGTCGCTGCTGCAGCACCTCAATGCCAAGGTCTTCACCAACACCGTCAAGGGCATCGGCCAGCTGTCGGTACGGCTGCGCGACGCCGAGGTGCTGGTGCCGATCCGCGAGCGCACGCAGTTCCCGAAGCAGCTGCTCGAGAAGCTGCCCAAGCTCAAGCTGATCGCGCAGACCGGGCGCGTCGGCCCGCACATCGACGTCGAGACCTGCACGCGGCTGGGCATCGCGGTGGCCGAGGGCGTCGGCTCGCCGGTCGCGCCGGCCGAACTGACGTGGGCGCTGATCATGGCGGCGACGCGCCGCCTGCCGCAGTACATCGCCAGCCTCAAGCACGGCGCATGGCAGCAATCGGGGCTGAAGGCGGCGTCGATGCCGGCCAACTTCGGCCTCGGCACGGTGCTCAAGGGGCGCACGCTCGGCATCTGGGGCTACGGCAAGATCGGCCAGCTCGTCGCCGGCTACGGCCGTGCGTTCGGCATGCACGTCACGGTCTGGGGCAGCGCGGCGTCGCGCGACAAGGCGCGCGCCGACGGCCACGTCGCGGCGCCGTCGCGCGAGGCCTTCTTCGAGGCGAGCGACGTGCTGACGCTGCACCTGCGCCTGGACACCGCGACGCGCGGCGTCGTCAAGGCCGACGACCTGGCGCGCATGAAGCCCACGGCGCTGATCGTCAACACCTCGCGCGCCGAGCTGATCGAGGAAGGCTCGCTCGTCGCTGCGCTCAACCGCGGCCGCCCGGGCATGGCCGCTGTCGACGTCTACGAGAGCGAGCCCATCCTCGCCGGCTCGACGCTGCTGCGGCTCGAGAACGCCGTGTGCACGCCGCACATCGGCTACGTCGAGCAGGACAGCTACGAGACTTACTTCGGCGCCGCGTTCCAGAACGTCGTCAACTTCGTCAACCAGAACCCGACGAACATCGTCAATCCCGAAGCGCTGAAGGTGATGCGTTGACCGCTGGCGCCGCCGCGGCCGGCGACCGCCTCGCGGCGACGCGCTGGTCGCTGCTGGCGGGCAACTTCGCGATCGGCTGCGGCGTGATGGTCGTGCCCGGCTCGCTCGTCGACCTGACGCGCTCGCTGCAGGTCAGCGTGGCGCTCGGCGGCCAGCTGATCACGATCGCGGCGGCCACTCTGGCGATCGGCGCGCCGCTGCTGGCGGCCGTCGTCGGCAGCTGGGACCGCCGGCGCCTGCTGACGCTGGCCCTCGTCTGGTTCGCCGCCGGCCATGCCGCGGCAGCGCTGGCGCCGAGCTACGGCGTGCTGACGCCGCTGCGCGCGCTCGGCGTGCTCGGCGCCGCCGTCTTCACGCCGCAGGCCGCCGCGGCGATCGGCCGCCTCGCGCCGCCCGAGGCGCGCGGACGCGCGATCACGTTCGTCTTCCTCGGCTGGTCGCTCGCGTCGGTGATCGGGCTGCCGCTGCACAGCTGGGTCGGCGAGGCGTTCGGCTGGCGCTGGGCCTTCGCGCTCGTCGCCGTGCTGTCGGCAGCGGCGGCGCTCGGCGTGTGGCGCACGCTGCCCGACGGCGTGCGCCCGCCGTCGCCCGACCTGCGCGGCTGGGGCGAGCTGTTCATGCATCCGGCACTGATGGCCGTCGTCGCCGTCACGGCGCTGTCGGGCGCAGGCCAGTTCACGTTGTTCTCGTACTTCGCGCCGTACTGCCGGCGCGTGCTCGGTGCCGACGCGGCGGCGACGAGCCTGCTGTTCGCCTGGTTCGGCATCTTCGGCCTCGTCGGCAACGTGATGCTGTCGCGCTGGATCGACCGCGCCGGCACGGCGCGCTCGGTGGCCTGGCTGCTCGTCCTGATGGGCGTGTCGCTGCTCGCCTGGCCGCTGGCGGCGACGCCGCTGGCGCTGGCCGTCGTGCTCGTACCCTGGGGGTTGGGCTGCTTCGCATCGAACTCGGCGCAGCAGGCGCGCCTGGGGCTGGCGGCGCCGCGGCTGGCGCCGGCGCTGCTCGCGCTCAACACGTCGGCGATCTACGTCGGCCAGGCCGTCGGCGCGGCCGGCGGCGGCATGATCGTCGCCGCCGGCGGCGACGGCGTCGACGCCTACCGGCCGCTGTCGTTCGTCGGCGTGGCGTGGATGGCGGTCGCGCTCGCGCTGAGCGTGTGGGCGGCGCGACGCATGCGCCGGCAGCCGGACGGCGATGCCTGAGGCTGCGCCGCCGCCCCCGCCCGAGCTGCGCGCGCCACGCACGCTGCGCGAGCTGTTCGTCGTCTTCAACCGCATGAGCCTGCAGGGCTTCGGCGGCGTGCTGCCGGTCGCGCAGCACGCGCTCGTCGAGCGCGAGCACTGGATGACGCGCGAGCAGTTCGTCGAGATGCTGGCGCTGGCGCAGGTGCTGCCCGGGCCCAATATCGTCAACCTGGCGCTGATGTTCGGTGACCGCTGGCGCGGCTTGCGCGGTGCGCTCGTGGCGCTGGCCGGGCTGCTGACGGTGCCGGGCATCCTCGTGCTGGTACTGGCGGCGCTGTATGCCGAGTTCGCGCGCGTGCCCTGGGTCGCCGACGCCCTGCGTGGCATGGGCGCCGTCGCCGCCGGCCTCGTCATCGCGACGGCGCTCAAGCTGTGGCCGACGCTGCGCGCCAACCCGCTCGGCCGCCACGGCGCCGCGCTCGTCGCGGCGGCCGGCTTCGTCGCCGTCGGCCTGCTGCGCTGGCCGATGGTGTGGGTGGTCGGCGGGCTGGGCAGCGCCGTCGTCGCCGTCGCGTGGTGGCGGCTGGGGCGGCCATGACGGCGGCCGACGGGCTGGCGCTGTTCGGCCACTTCCTGGTGCTGTCGCTGCTCGCCATCGGCGGCGCGATCGCGACGGCGCCCGACATGCACCGCTACGTCGTCGGCGAGCGTGGCTGGCTCGACGACGCGCAGTTCACGGCCTCGGTCGCGCTGGCGCAAGCCGCGCCCGGGCCCAATATCCTGTTCGTCGCCGTGCTCGGCTGGAACATCGGCGGCCTGCCCGGCGCGGCGGCGACGATGCTCGGCATGCTGCTGCCGAGCACCACGCTGGCGATCGCTGCGTCGCGCTGGGGCATGGTGCATCGCGAGCGGCGCGGCGTGCGCGCCTTCCACGCCGGCATGGCGCCGCTGGCGCTCGGCCTGCTGCTGGCCACCGGCTGGGTGCTCGCCGAGCCGTCTCGCGGGCGGCCCGGCGCGCTGGCGCTCGTCGCCGCGACCGTCGTGCTGGCGTCGCGCACGCGGCTGAGCCCGATCTGGTTCATCGGTGCCGGCGCGGCGCTCGGCGCGCTCGGGCTGGCGTGACGGCCGCATCGGCACGCGCACGCGACGCGCGCCGATGCCCTGTCGCCGAGCTGGCCCCGCGACGGCGACGCGCCGCCGCCTCTCAGCGGCTGCGCTGACGCACCGCCTCGTACAGGCAGATGCCGGCCGCGACGGACACGTTCAGGCTCTCGACGGCACCGCGCATCGGCAGGCTCACGAGCTGGTCGCAGCTGCGCGCCGTGAGCTGTCGCAGGCCGCGCCCTTCGGCGCCGAGCACCAGCGCGAGCGGGCCGCGCAGGTCGGCGTCGTAGAGCGACTGCGGCGCCTGGTCCGAGGTGCCGACGACGACGATGTCGCGCTCCTTCATCTCGCCGAGCGTGCGCGCCAGGTTGGTCACCATGAAGTACGGCACCGTCTCGGCGGCGCCGCTGGCGACCTTGGCGACGGTGGCATTGATGCCGACGGCGTGGTCGCGCGGCGCGACGACGGCGTGCGCGCCGGCGCCGTCGGCCACGCGCAGGCAGGCGCCGAGGTTGTGCGGATCGGTCACGCCGTCGAGCACGAGCACGAGCGGTGGCCCGTCGACGGCGTCGAGCGTGTCGTCGAGCGAGTGCGTGCGCTGCAGCGGCTCGACGCGCGCGACGACGCCCTGGTGGCGATGCGTGCCGGCGAGCCCGGCGAGGCGCGCGTCGTCGCTGTCGACGATGCGCGCGCCGGCCTCGCGCGCGCGCTCGACGAACTGGCGCATGCGCGCGTCGCGGCGCGAGGCGTCGACGTGCACCTCGCGCACCGATGCCGGCGCCGTCTTGAGGCGCACCGTGACGGCATGGAATCCGAACAGCGTCTGCAGGGCTGCCATCGTTCGTGTCTCTCTTCGTACTCGTGTGCAGGTCAGGCGGCCAGCGCGCGGCGCAGTGCGAGCGCGGCCATCACCAGGCCGATCAGCACCGGCTGGTGCAGCATGTAGAAGGTCAGCGGCCAGCGCCCCAGCGCGGCGAGCCCGCGCCACGCGGGCGCGACGGGGCCGGCCAGCAGATCGCGCCGGCGGCGCAGCAGCCAGCGGCCGGCAGCGAGGCCCCACCACATCACGCCCAGCCACGGCAGCAGCGGCACGTAGTCCTCGGTGGCGGGCTTGCGCGTGACGAGGCCGATCCAGTTCGTCCAGCGGCTGTCGAACCACGCATGCGACACGAGCTGCGGCAGCACGATCGCTGCCAGCCCGAGCGGCCACAGCCAGGCGCCCCAGCGGCCCGTCAACCGCAGCACGACGAGCATCACGGCGATGCCGTGCAGCACGCCGAAAGAGATCCAGCGCGTCGGGAACATCAGCGCCGAGCCGATCGACACCAGCACGGCGCAGCCGGCGATCTGCAGCCAGCGCCGCGCGAAGCGCGGCAGCGGCTGGCCCTGCTCGATCGCGACCACCTGGCCGATGCCGGCGCACAGCAGGAACAGCGACACGATGGCCGTGCGCTGGCCGGTCCACAGCGCATCGACGTAGAAGTTCTGGCGGATCAGGCCGAAGTAGTTCAGGTCGAACGCGAAGTGGAACGCCGCCATCCACAGCATGGCGATCGCACGCAGCGCGTCGAGGCGGTCGTAGCGCGGCGCATGCGGGCTCGCGGCTGTCGGCGTGGCGGTCGTGGGCACGGCGCGACGATAGCGCATGCGAGAGCGCGTTCGGCAGGGGCTATGCTTGCGCTCTATGCCTCTAGCGCGGACCACAGAGCTCTCCGTACAACGCGAACTCCTGCGGCTGGCACTACACAATTCGAGACGCAGCGTGCCGCTGCTGGTGATCGCCGTCGCTTTCATCGCAGGCATCGGTTTTCACGTCGGGCGTCCGGCCCCTGCATGGCTCGTCGTCATCTGCGGCGCCGTCACGGCAGGCTGGCGCTTCCTCATCTCGCACCGCTTTCGCGACGGAAAGACGCTCGGCGAGCGGCAGATCCGCCTCGCCGAACGCGAGCTCGAAGGCAACGCCGCGCTGGCCGGCGTGATGTGGGGCACGGCCACCTTCGGCATTTATCCTTACCTCGGCAACAGCCTGGCAACGACTTACGTCGCGATGATCTTCGGGTCGATCACCGTCGCGGCCTTCTTCATGACGCTGGTCGGCAAGTCGTTCGCCGTGCTTTCGCTGATGCAGCTCAGCGCATTGATCACCGTCAGCCTGGCGATCGCCGAGGTCCGTTCGATCCCGCTGGCCGTGCTGACCGTCATCTTCGGCGCGACGACGCTCGCAGCCGCGCGCGAGTTCAAGTCGACGGCGACGCGGGCCGTGCGCCACAGCTTCGAGGCCGACGCGGCGAACGCGTCGCTGCAGCAGGCCAAGGAGGCGGCCGAGGCCGCCAACCTCGCCAAGTCGCAGTTCCTCGCCACGATGAGCCACGAGATCCGCACGCCGATGAACGGCGTGCTGGGCGCACTCGAGTTGCTGCGCCGCTCGCGGCTCGACGACGACCAGCGGCTGCTCGCGCGCACCGCGGCCTCGTCGGGCGAGTCGCTGATGGCGATCCTCAACGACGTGCTCGACCACTCCAAGATCGAGGCCGGGGCGCTGCAGCTCGCGCAGGCGCCGATGGCGCTGCACCGCGTCGCATCGTCCGTCGTCGCGCTGTTCCGTGCCGTCGCCGAGGGCAAGAGACTGGCGCTCGAGCTCGAGATCGACGACGCCGTCCCCGAGCGCGTCGTCGGCGACACGCAGCGCCTCAAGCAGGTGCTGATGAACCTGGTCGGCAATGCCGTCAAGTTCACCGAGCGCGGCTCGGTGACGCTGCGCCTGACCGCGGCGCCGGCGGCGGCGGGCGTGGCGACGGTGCGCTTCGAAGTCGCCGACACCGGCATCGGCATCGACGCGCAGGCGCTGCCGACGCTGTTCGAGCCGTTCCGCCAGGTCGCCAGCGCCGGCACGCGCCGCCACGCCGGCACCGGCCTGGGGCTGGCGATCAGCCAGCGCATCGTCGAGGCGATGGGCGGGCACATCGACGTCGTCAGCCTTCCGGGCCGCGGCACGCGCTTTCGCTTCGAGCTGGCGCTGGCGATCGATACCTCGCCGCTGGCGGTGGCGCAGCCCGACTCGGCGCTCGGCGCGCTGGCCGAAGAGCCGCGCCCGCGCTCGAGCGTGCTGCTCGTCGAGGACAACGCCGTCAACCGGCTGATCGGCAGCGAGATGCTGCGCTCGCTCGGCTACGACGTGATCGAGGCCGAGGACGGCGCAGAGGCGATCGACCGCATCGAGCGCCAGCCGATCGACATCGTGCTGATGGACTGCCAGATGCCCGTGATGGACGGCTATGCCGCGACGCGGCGCATCCGCGAGCGCGAAGCCCGCCTCGGCCTGCCGCGCACACCGATCGTCGCGCTGACGGCCGGCGCCTTCGACGAGAACGTGGCGCAGTCGCTGGCCGCCGGCATGGACGGCCACCTCGCCAAGCCCTACACGCGCAACCAGTTGCGCGACACGCTGACGACCTGGCTGTGAAGCAGCCGCCGGTCGCGGCCGAGCCCCGGGCCGCCGCGCCGGGCCGCCCCAAGCAAGGCCCGGAGACCCTCCCGGAGGGTCGCTCGCCGTACTCGGCGAGCGGGGTGACCCCGTTTCACCCGGGGAAAGCCCACTCCGTGATGCCCGTTTTCTCTTCGCCCCAGCCGGTGTGGCCCGAGCGCTCCTCGCCCCACGCGGTGTCGAGCTCGATGCGCTTGATCTCCTCGACGGCACCCTCGTCGTCGCCGCCCGCCTTGCGGACCTGGGCGCGAGCGAGGCGCTCCATCAGGCGCAGATCGCGGTCGGTCAGCGACATCGCCGTCTCGGTCCAGAGGTCGACGATCGCCGACAGCGACTCATAGGTGATCGGCGACGCCATGCGCCGCGCCTGCAGCGTGGCCAGCGTGCCGCGCAAGCGCGGGTGGACCATGCGCACGACGTGCTCGACCGCCGCCTCGCCGTCGCCGTCGTCGACGACGATGTCGACGAGGCCGCGGCGATGCAATTGCTCCGCCGTGTAGAGCCTGCCGGACAGGATCATGTCGTTGGCGACGGCGAAGCCGGCCTTGCGGATCGTGAAGTTCCAGGCCCCCATGCCCGGGAACAGGTTGAACAGCACCTCCGGGAAGCCCGCCTGCGCGCTGCGCTCGAAGATGACCTTGTGGAACGGCATCACGGACTCGAGTCCGCCGCCGAGCGTGTCGCCCTGCACCAGCACCGTCGTGTGCACGCCGCGCTGCGCCGCCGTTTCCATCCACCACACCAGATCGACGCAGCGCCGGCCGTACATGCGCAGCGATTCGATGTCGCGGGCGCGGATCAGCAGGACGAACAGCGCCAGATCGCCGCCGAAGTTGAACACGCCGGGCACGTCGGACGTCATCACGTAGTGCCTGACGAGCCCGGGGTTCGCTGCGATGTCGGAGAACACCTGGTGCAGCTCGGCCATGGCGGCGAGGCTGTAGCACTGGATGGGCTTGACGCAAGTGCTCAGCCGCAGCATCTGCAGCTCTTCGTTCCAGGCCAGCCGCACGTAGCGGTAGCGCCGGTCGAAGGCGTCGGGAATGCGCATCGTCGCCGTGCTCATCCCTGTGCCAGGATCTGCGTGAAGTGGTGGAAGTTGACGGTCGCCGACTCGACGACGGCCTCGCGCGCCTCGGCGTCGTCGATCGTGTTGAGCACGACCCGCAGTTCGGCCATGTGCTGCGCGTCCATCGTGGCGTGCGAGCCGACGAACGAGACGCCGCGCTCGTCTTCGAGCAGCAGGCGCTGCTTGATCGCCGTCGAGAACGGACCGCCGTACACCGAGGCGATGACTTCGAGCGTGTACATCATGCCGAGCACCGAGCAGGGGTGGCACCGGTCCGCGGCCCAGTAGTTGTATCCGCTGAGCGACAGCGCGTGCACCGACGGCCGGTAGTCGGCGACGGCGCCCGGCGCGACGCCGACGGCCTCGAGATCGTTGAGCACCCACTGCTCGTGGCCCGACTCCTCGTGCATGTGCTCGTAGAGGTAGTAGCGCACCTGGCGCAGCGGATCGGGGATGCGGCTCGCCGCGGCGGCGCACACCGGGTTGAAGTGCCACACGACGTGGTACAGCTCGAGCAGGAAGTCGCGATAGCGCTCGAGCGACATGCCGTCGGCCACGGCCTCGAGCAGCGCCGGGTGCGTCTCGAAGGCGCGCCGCGTCTCGTCGGTGCGGACCACGAGGTCGGCGAAGAATGGCGTCATCTGATCCCTCCGGTGGTGTGCTGTTGTCGTTGTCGTTTCGTCGCGTGCGCGCCGACGGCGGCACGCGCGAGCGGCTGCGATCGCCTGCAGGGATCGCGCCGGCCCGGCGAAGTCTAGTGAAACGCCGCGCGCGGGCACCCCGGGATGCCCCGATGTCCCCATCCGCCACAGAGGCAGCGGCAACCGGTCGTTACACGTCGAGCGTGTAGACCTGCGCTGCGCGGCGCTCGGCGCCGTTGTGGCCGCGCAGCGCCTCGCTCCACGCGCCGTCCTCGGCGCTGTGGCGCGGCTGCAGGCCGGACGTCATCACGGCCACCTCTTCCGACGACGCGTCGATGTCGGACACGTGGACACGCTTCGCATCGAACAGCCGCGCGACCATCGAGCCGCCCGACTCGATCAGGACGAGATACTTGACCGGCGTCTTGTGCATCGCGACGACTCCCGTGACGAGGCGTCGCCGCAGACTAGCACGTCACTTCAACCCTGCGCGGGCATTGCGGAACATGCGCATCCACGGGCTCGGTGCCGCCGGCTCGCCCGTCGTCCAGCTCAGCTGCAGGTTGCGGAACACGCGCTCGGGGTGCGGCATCAGCGCGGTGAACCGGCCGTCGGGCGTCGTCACGCCGGTCAGCCCGCCCGCGCCGCCGTTGGGGTTGAAGGGATAGGCGTCGGTCGGCCGGCCGTGGTGGTCGACGAAGCGCAGCGCGCGCTGCACGCGCGCCGCGTCGCCGCGCTGCGAGAAGTCGGGCCGGCCCTCGCCGTGCGCGACGGCGATCGGCATGCGGCTGCCCGCCATGCCGGTGAAGAAGATCGACGGACTGTCGAGCACCTCGACCATCGCAAGCCGCGCCTCGAACTGTTCGCTCGCATTGCGCGTGAAGCGCGGCCAGGCGTCGGCGCCGGGGATCAGGGGCGCCAGCGCCGCCATCATCTGGCAGCCGTTGCACACGCCCAGCGCGAGGCTGTCGCCGCGCTGGAAGAAGGCGGCGAACTGCTCGGCCAGCGCCGGGTTGAACAGGATCGAGCGCGCCCAGCCCTCGCCGGCGCCGAGCGTGTCGCCGTAGCTGAAGCCGCCGCAGGCGACGAAGCCCTGGAACATGTCGAGCCGCGCGCGACCGGCCTGCAGGTCGCTCATGTGCACGTCGTAGGTGTCGAAGCCGGCCGCCGCCAGCGCATAGGCCATCTCGAGCTGCGAGTTGACGCCCTGCTCGCGCAGGATGGCGAGCCTGGGCTTGGCGCCGCCGACGAACGGCGCGGCGACGTCGTCGGCCGGGTCGAACGTGAGGTGCAGGTGCAGGCCCGGGTCGTCGCTCGCGCCGGCGCTGTCATGCTCGGCATCGGCGCAGGCCGGGTTGTCGCGCAGCCGCGCGATGCGCCAGCTCACCTCGTCCCAGGCCTGGTGCAGATCGCGCAGCGGCGCGCCGAAGACGCACTTCGCGTCGCGCCACACCTCGACGGTGCCGCGGTCGTTGGGCTTGCCGATCACATGGCTGTCGCGCGACAGGCCGTGCTCGCGCAGCGTGCGCAGCGCGGCGTCCCGCTCGGCCGTCGGCACCTGCAGCACGACGCCCAGCTCCTCGTTGAACAACGCCTGCAGCGTCAGCTCGTTGCGCCGTTCGCCGACCTGCGCCGCCCAGTTCTTGGAGTCGCCGTGGTCGGCGCGGCTGTCGGCGATGCCGTCGCCCTCCATCACGAGCAGGTCGACGACGAGCGACACGCCGCAGTGGCCGGCGAAGGCCATCTCGCACACTGCGGCCCACAGGCCGCCGTCGCTGCGGTCGTGGTAGGCGAGCAGCCGGCCGTCGGCACGCAGCGCGTTGACGGCCGCGACGAGCGACTTCAGCCGCGCGGCATCGTCGAGGTCGGGCACGGCGTCGCCGCTGGCGCCGAGCACCTGCGCGAGGATCGAGCCCGCCATGCGGCGGCGCCCGCCGCCGAGGTCGACGAGGATCAGCGTCGTGTCGCCGGCGTCGCGGCGCAGCCGCGGCGTCAGCGTGCCGCGCACGTCGGACAGCGTCGCGAACGCCGTGACGATCAGCGACACCGGCGCCGTCACCTGCCGCTCGGCGCCGGCGTCGTCGCGCCACTTGGTGCGCATCGACAGGCTGTCCTTGCCGACCGGCACGCCGATGCCGAGCGCCGGGCACAGCTCGAGGCCGACGGCGCGCACCGTGTCGTAGAGCGCGGCGTCCTCGCCGGGCTCGCCGCAGGCCGCCATCCAGTTGCAGCTGAGCTTGACGCGCTCGAGCTCGATCGGCGCCGCCAGCAGGTTGGTGATGGCCTCGGCCACTGCCATGCGGCCCGACGCCGGCGCGTCGAGCGCCGCCAGCGGCGTGCGCTCGCCCATCGCCATCGCCTCGCCGCGCACGCCGGCGTAGTCGGCCAGCGTGACGGCGCAGTCGGCCACCGGCACCTGCCAGGGCCCGACCATCGGGTCGCGGTGCGACAGGCCGCCGACGGTGCGGTCGCCGATCGTGATCAGGAAGCGTTTGCTGGCCACCGTGGGGTGGCGCAGCACGTCGAAGGCGGCGCGCTGCAGCTCGACGCCGGTGAGGTCGAGCGGCTCGCCGCGCCGATCGACGCGGCGCACGTCGCGGTGCATGCGCGGCGGCTTGCCGAGCAGCACTTCCATCGGCATGTCGATCGGCCGGTCGTCGCTGCCGGGCTGCTCGAGCACGAGCTGCGGCGCCTCGGTCGCCACGCCGACGACGGCGTAGGGGCAGCGCTCGCGCTCGGCCATCGCGTCGAACAGCGGCAGGCTGTCGGGCGCGATCGCGAGCACGTAGCGCTCCTGGCTCTCGTTGCACCAGATCTCTTTCGGCGCGAGGCCGCTCTCCTCGAGCGGCACCTTCGACAGATCGAAACGCGCGCCGCGCTGCGCGCCGTCGACCAGCTCGGGAAAGGCGTTGCTGATGCCGCCGGCGCCGACGTCGTGGATGGCGAGGATCGGGTTCTTGTCGGCCGGCGCGGCGCCCGGCCGCTCCGAAGCCGCGCCGTCCCCCTCGGGGGGCATGGGGGCGCCCAGACTCCAGCAGTGGTCGACGACCTCCTGCGCGCGACGCTGGATCTCGGGGTTGCCGCGCTGCACCGAGTCGAAGTCGAGCTCGGCGGCATTCACGCCGGCGGCCAGCGAGCTCGCCGCACCGCCGCCCATGCCGATGCGCATGCCCGGGCCGCCGAGCTGCACCAGCAGCGTGCCGGCGGGGAAGCCGATCTTGTGCGTCTGCGTCGCCGAAATCGTGCCGATGCCGCCGGCGATCATGATCGGCTTGTGATAGCCGCGCTGCACGCCGGCGACGCGCTGCTCGTAGACGCGGAAATAGCCGCCGAGGTTGGGTCGGCCGAACTCGTTGTTGAAGGCGGCGCCGCCGAGCGGCCCGTCGATCATGATCTGCAGGGCGCTCGCGATGTGCGCGGGTTTGCCGATCGACTCGCGCTCCCAGGGCTCGCTCGTGCCCGGCAGGTGCAGGTTCGATACCGAGAAGCCCGTCAGCCCGGCCTTGGGCTTGGCGCCGCGGCCGGTCGCGCCCTCGTCGCGGATCTCGCCGCCGGCGCCCGTCGAGGCGCCCGGGAACGGCGAGATCGCCGTCGGGTGGTTGTGCGTCTCGACCTTCATCAGCACGTGCGCCAGCTCGCGGCGCGCGCGGTACGGCGGCGCGTTGGTGTACCCGTCGGGCCGCCAGCGCTCGATCTCGCCGCCTTCCATCACGGCTGCGTTGTCGCTGTAGGCCACCACGGTATGCTGAGGCGCGCAGGCGTGCGTGTGACGGATCATCTGGAACATCGAGTGTTCCTGCGCCGCGCCGTCGATCGTGAAGCGGGCGTTGAAGATCTTGTGCCGGCAATGCTCGCTGTTGGCCTGCGCGAACATCATCAGCTCGACGTCGGTCGGGTTGCGCTCGAGCGCCGTGAAAGCGTCGACGAGGTAGTCGATCTCGTCGTCCGACAGCGCGAGGCCGAAGCGCAGGTTGGCCTGCGCCAGCGCGGCGCGGCCGGCGCCGAGCACGTCGACGTGCTCCATCGGCTGACCGGGACGTTCGTCGAACAGGCGGCGCGCGGCGTCGCGCGTCGGCAGCACGCTCTCCGTCATGCGGTCGTGCAGCAGCGCGGCGCAGGCGTCGATCTCGGCCGGCGTCAGCGCCTTCGCGCCGAGCAGGCCGCGCTCGACGACGAGACGGTACTCGGTGACGCGCTCGACGCGGCGCACGGCCAGGCCGCAGTTGTGCGCGATGTCGGTCGCCTTCGACGCCCACGGCGATACCGTGCCCAGCCGCGGCGCCACGACGACGAGCGCGCCGTCGACGGGCCCGGCGTAGGGCTCGCCGTAGCGCAGCAGCGCGTCGAGCTTGTCGAGCGCGCCGCGGTCGAGCGCCTCCTCGCTCCACACCCAGTGCACGTGGCGGGCGTGCACCGCCGCGATGCGCGGCGCGACGGCCTGCAGGCGCGGCAGCAGGCCCTGGGCGCGAAACGCCGACAGCGCGTTGCCGCCCTCGAAGGAGCGCAGGTGCGGGATGGGAGAAGTCATGCGGTCCCGAAGGCGGTGGGGGCGGAAACGGAGGGCGGCGCGCCGGGCCGGCAGCCCGTGGGGCGATGCCCGCGCAGGCAGCGATTCTACGAGGCCGATGGGATAATCCGGCGCATGACGATTTCCATCAAGAACGCCGAAGAGATCGACGGCATGCGCCGCGCCGGACGCCTCGCCGCCGAGGTGCTGGACGTGCTCGCGCCGCACGTCAAGCCCGGCGTCACGACGGAAGAGCTCGACCGCATCGCGCACCGCCACATCGTCGATGTGCAGCAGGCGGTGCCGGCGCCGCTGAACTATGCGCCGCCGGGCTACCGGCCCTACCCGAAGTCGATCTGCACGTCGATCAACCATCAGGTCTGCCACGGCATCCCGAACGAGCGCCCGCTGAAGAACGGCGACATCGTCAACGTCGACATCACCGTCATCAAGGACGGCTGGCACGGCGACACCAGCCGCATGTTCGTCGTCGGAGAGGGCTCGATCGCGGCGCGGCGCCTGTGCACGCTGACGTACGAGGCGATGTGGCACGGCATCGTCAAGGTGCGCCCGGGCGCGCGGCTGGGCGACATCGGCCACGCGATCCAGACCTTCACCGAGCGCCAGGGCTACTCCGTGGTGCGCGAGTTCTGCGGCCACGGGCTGGGGCGCCGCTTCCACGAGGAGCCGCAGGTGCTGCACTACGGCAAGCCCGGCACGCTCGACGAGCTGCTGCCCGGCATGACGTTCACGATCGAGCCGATGGTCAACGCCGGCCGGCGCGAGATCCGCGAGATGGGCGACGGCTGGACCATCGTCACCAAGGACCGCTCGCTGTCGGCGCAGTGGGAGCACACCGTGCTCGTCACGGAGACGGGCTACGAGGTGCTGACGCTGTCGGCCGGCAGCCCGCCGCCGCCCGAGTTCGTCGCCGGCACCGCCGCCGCCGCGACGGCGGCCTGATGTCGGCGCTGGCGCAGCCGCTGCCCGCCGCGCCCGAGGAACGCAGCCTCGGCGCGCTGCGCGCGCAGTTCCGCGACGGCAAGAAGCGGCTCGTCGACGAGTTCATGGCGGCGCGCCCGAGCGCGTCGGCGGCGCAGCGGCTGCTGCGCGCGCTGACGCGCCACGTCGACGCCACGCTCGCCGACCTGTGGCAGCACACGGCGATGCCGCCGGGCGCCGCTCTCGTCGCCGTCGGCGGCTACGGCCGCGGCGAACTGTTCCCGCACTCCGACGTCGACGTGCTCGTGCTGCTGCCCGACGGCCCCGGCAGCGACGCGCTGCGCGCCGCCGTCTCGGGGTTCATCGCGGCGTGCTGGGACATCGGCCTGGAGATCGGCTCGTCGGTGCGCAGCGTCGACGAATGCATCGCGCTGGCCGCCGCCGACGTGACGGTGCAGACGTCGTTGATCGAAGCGCGCTGGCTGTGCGGCGCGCGGCCGCTGTACCGGCGCTTCGTGCAGGCGCGCGACCGCGCGCTCGATGTGCGCGCCTTCCTGCGCGCCAAGACGCTCGAGATGCGCCAGCGGCACACCAAGTTCGAGGACACGCCCTACGCGCTCGAGCCCAACTGTAAGGAGAGCCCGGGCGGCCTGCGCGACCTGCACGTGCTGCTCTGGGTGGCGCGCGCCGCGGGGCTCGGCCGCAGCTGGTCCGAGCTGGCGCACGCCGGCCTGGCGACGCCCTACGAGGTCCGGCAGCTCCAGCGCAACGAGGGCGTGCTCGAGCTGATCCGCGCGCGGCTGCACGCCGTCGCGGGGCGGCGCGAGGACCGGCTCGTGTTCGACCTGCAGACGGCGCTGGCCGAGAGCTTCGGCTGCCGCGCGACGAAGACGCAGCGCGCCTCCGAGGTGCTGATGCACCGCTACTACTGGGCGGCCAAGGCGGTGGCGCAGCTCAACCAGATTCTGCTGCTCAACATCGAGGAGCGCGTCAGCGGCTCGCAGGACGCGCCGATGCGCCCGCTCGACGAGCGCTTCCTCGAGCGCGGCGGCATGCTCGAGGTGGCGAGCGACGACCTCTATGCGCGCGACCCGCACGCCATCCTCGCGACCTTCCTCGTCTACCAGCAGACGCCGGGGCTGGCCGGGCTGTCGGCGCGCACGCTGCGCGCGCTGTACAACGTGCGCGGCCTGATGAACGGACCGTTCCGCCGCGACCCGGTGAACCGGGCGCTGTTCATGCAGATCCTGCGCCAGCCGAGCGGCCAGACGCACGCGCTGCGCCTGATGAACAACACCAGCGTGCTCGGCCGCTACCTGTGGGTGTTCCGCCGCATCGTCGGGCAGATGCAGCACGACCTGTTCCACGTCTACACCGTCGATCAGCACATCCTGATGGTGCTGCGCAACGTGCGCCGCTTCTTCATCCCCGAGCATGCGCACGAGTACCCGTTCTGCTCGCAGCTCGCCGCGCAGTGGGACGAGCCGTGGCTGCTCTACGTGGCGGCGCTGTTCCACGACGTCGCCAAGGGACGCGGCGGCGACCACTCCGAGCTCGGCAAGCGTGAGGTGCGGCGCTTCTGCCGCGACCACGGCGTCGAAGCCCAGGACACCGAATTCCTCGAGTTCCTCGTCGAGCGGCACCTCACGATGTCGCGCATCGCGCAGAAGGAGGACCTCGCCGATCCGCACGTCATCGAGTCGTTCGCACGGCTGGTCGGCGACGAGCGGCGGCTCACGGCGCTGTACCTGCTGACGGTGGCCGACATCCGCGGCACCAGCCCGAAGGTGTGGAACGCCTGGAAGGGCAAGCTGCTCGAGGACCTGTACCGCCTGACGCTGCGTGCGCTCGGCGGCGCGCGCCCCAACCTCGACGCCGAGATCGAGTCGCGCAAGCAGGAGGCGCGGCAGCTGCTCGCGCTGTGGTCGCAGCTGCCCGGCACCGAGCAGGCGCTGTGGGACACGCTCGAGGTGAGCTACTTCGCGCGCCACGAGGCGGCCGACATCGCCTGGCACGCGCGCTCGCTGCGGCGCCACGTGAAGACGGGCCAGGCGATCGTGCGCGCGCGGCTGTCGCCCGTCGGCGAGGGCCTGCAGGTGCTGGTCTATGCGCCCGACCGGCCGGACCTCTTCGCGCGCATCTGCGGCTACTTCGACGGTGCCGGCTTCAACATCCTCGACGCCAAGGTCCACACCACGCGCAGCGGCTATGCGCTCGACACCTTCCAGGTCGTGAGCCCGGCGCTCGAGGAGCACTACCGCGACCTGAACTACCGCGACCTGATCGCGCTGGTCGAGAACCAGGCGGCGCACGCACTCGCCGCCGAGGGGCCGCTGCCCGAGCCGAGCCGCGGCCGGGTGTCGCGGCGCGTCAAGTCGTTCCCCGTCACGCCGCGCGTCACGCTGCGCCCCGACGAGCGCGCGCAGCGCTGGCTGCTCAGCGTGTCGGCGAGCGACCGCACCGGCCTGCTCTACGCCATCGCGCGCGTTCTGGCGCGCCACCGGGTCAACCTGCAGCTGGCCAAGATCACGACGCTGGGCGAGCGCGTCGAGGACACCTTCCTCGTCGACGGCCCCGAGCTGCAGCACAACCGACAGCAGCTGGCGATCGAAAGCGAGCTGCTCGACGTGCTCGCTCCTGCATCGGCATGAGCCTGGTCCGCGTCACCGCTGCGGACGCGGTCATGACGATCGACGGCTTCGACGCCGTGATCGACGCGCGCAGCCCCGGCGAGTTCGCGCTCGACCGGCTGCCCGGCGCCGTCAACTGGCCGGTGCTCGACGACGACGAGCGCCGCATCGTCGGCACCGAGTTCCGGCAGGTGTCGGACTTCGAAGCGCGCAAGATCGGCGCCGCGATGGTGGCGCGCAACATCGCCGCTCATCTCGAGCGCGAGGCCGCCGACAAGCCGCGCGACTGGCGCCCGCTCGTCTATTGCTGGCGCGGCGGCAAGCGCTCGGGCACGCTGGCGTGGTTCCTCGACCAGATCGGCTTTCGCACGCATCTGCTCGAGGGCGGCTACAAGGCGTTCCGGCGCACCGTGGTCGAGCAGCTCGACGCGCTGCCGCGCCGCCTCGAGCTGCGCGTCGTGTGCGGGCGCACCGGCAGCGGCAAGACGCGGCTGCTGCAGGCGCTCGAGTGCGCGGGCGCGCAAGTGCTCGACCTCGAAGGCCTCGCCAACCATCGCGGCTCGGTGCTCGGCCTGCTGCCCGGCCGGCAGCAGCCGACGCAGAAGGCGTTCGAGACGGCGCTGTGGCAGCGGCTGCGCCGCTTCGACCCCGCGCGGCCGGTGTGGGTCGAGAGCGAAAGCCGCCGGATCGGCCGCCTACGCGTGCCCGAGGCGCTGATCGAGCGCATGCGCCGCGACGCCGCCTGCGTGCGCGTCGAGATGCCCGACGCGGCGCGCGTGCAGTTGCTGCTCGAGGACTACGCCTTCTTCGCCGACGACCCGGCGCTGTTCTGCCGCCTGCTCGACGGCCTCGTCGAGCTGCGCGGCCGCGAGACGGTGCGGGCCTGGCAGGCGCTGGCGCGCGACGGACACTGGGCCGAGGTCTACGGCGCGCTGATGCAGCAGCACTACGACCCGATGTACCTGAGGTCGATGGCGCGCAACTTCGCCGGATTCGAGCGCGCCGAGCTGGTGCCGCTCGCCGACGGATCGCCGGCCTCGCTCGCCGGCGCGGCGCGCCGCCTGGCGGGCGCGTCGGCAGGCCCCGACTGAGGCAGCGCCACGCGTGTCGTCAGGGCCGATCGACCGGCTCGGCGACGTAGCGCGTCACGAAGGGCGGCTCGGCGCCGACGTGCAGCGCGAGCTTGCGCTCGCGCAGTGCGACTTCGGCCGCCGTCATGCGCTCGAAGCGGCGCAGGTGCTCGACCCACGATTCCTCGACGATGTACTCGATGTAGCGCCCGGGCCGCGACGTGTCGCGGAACAGCTCCCAGCCGATCACGCCGTGGCGCAGCCGGCTGGCCCGGCTCTCGTGCATCAATGCGACGAACTCGTCGGCGCGCGCCGGATCGATCTCGTAGGCGATGGTGACGAGCACCGGCCCGCGCTCGGGTGCCACCGGGAACGCGGTCACCGGCTCCTCCCATGCGTACGCCGGCGTCAGATCGCCCGGAGCCTCGCCCTCGAGGCGGCGCCGCCGCGTCAGCAGCCACGCCGCCAGCCCCGACGCCGACGCCAGCAGCAGGCTGGTACGCACGTCGGTCAGGCCGGCGACCTGGCCCCACAGCGCCGCGCCGGCGCCGCCGCCGCCCATCAGCGCCGTCTGGTAGATCGACATGCCGCGCGCGCGCACCCAGTCGGGCAGCGCGAGCTGCGCAGCCGTCGTGATCGTGTTGGCGACGGAGATCCAGGCCATGCCGGCGACGAGCATCGCCGGCAGCGCGACGACGACGTTCGGCGCGAATGCCGCCGCGACCGTGGCCAGCGCATGCAGCAGCGTGCCGTTGCGCACCATCGCGTCGTTGTCCATCCAGTCGCGCAGGCGCCGCATCGACAGCACGGCGCCGATGGCGCCGACGCCCATCGCCGACAGCAACAGCGTGAACGTGCCGGCGCCGCCGCCGTGCAGCCGCTTGGCGACCAGCGGCAGCAGCGCGATCAGCGCCGTCGAGTGCAGGAAGAACAGCGCGATGCGCAGCATCACGACGTGCATCGGCGGGCTCTGGCGCACGTACTGCAGGCCGACGCGGATCGCGCCGAAGAAGCGCTCGGCCGGCAGCGCGCTGACCTTCTGCTCGCTCTTCCAGCGCAGGATCAGGAAGCCCGCGCCGATCGACAGCGCGGCGTTGAGCCCGAACACCCATTCGCTGCCCGCCGCGGCGATCAGCATGCCCGCGACGACGGGGCCGACGATGCGCGACGCGTTCATCGCCAGGCCGTTGAGCGCCAGCGCCGCCGGCAGTTGCGGCCGCGGCACGATGCCGGGCACGACGGCGGCGAACACGGGCCAGCGCATCGCCAGGCCGATGCCGTTGACGAAGGTCAGCGCGAGCAGCAGCCACGGCGTCAGCGCGTCGAGCAGCGAGGCGACGCACAGCACGACGGCGACGCCGGCGACCCAGAACTGCGTGGCGACGAAGTAGCGCCGGCGGTCGAGGATGTCGGCCAGCGCGCCGCTGGGCACACCGAGCAGGAACACGGGCAGCGTCGCCGCCGTCTGCACCAGCGCCACCATCGTCGGCGACTGCGTCAGCGTCGTCATCATCCACGCCGCCGCCACGTCGTTCATCCACATGCAGGTGTTGGCGGTCAGCCAGACACCCCACAGCATGCGGAACACGGGCAGCGACAGCGGCGCCCAGGGCGAAGCAGTAGCGGGCGTGGCGCGCGCGGGCGCCGCAGTGGAGGGTTCGGTCACGGAGCGGGGACTTTACCCCGCCGGGCTTGCCCCAGCCTTCGCGCTTGCAGGCGCGGAGTCGTTCGCCAGGCACGGGCCGGTCCGCAGGGACCGTCCCGTGTCCGGGCTTGCCCCAGCCTTCGCGCTTGCAGGCGCGAAGTCGTTCGCCAGGCACGGGCCGGTCCGCAGGGACCGTCCCGTGTCCGGGCTCACCCCATGTGCAGGCCGCCGTTGCAGCTGAAGTCGGCGCCGGTGGTGAATCCCGAGTCCTCGCCGGCGAGCCAGGCGACGATGGCGCCGATCTCCTCGGGTTCCCCGAGGCGCTTGACCGGGATCTGCGCGACGATCTTCTCGAGGATCTCGGGCTTGATCGCCTTGACCATGTCGGTGCCGATGTAGCCCGGGCTCACGGTGTTGACCGTCACGCCCTTGGCGGCGAGCTCCTGCGCCAGCGCCATCGTGAAGCCGTGCATGCCCGCCTTGGCGGCCGAATAATTGGTCTGGCCGGCCTGGCCCTTCTCGCCGTTGACGGAGCTGATCTGGATGATGCGGCCCCAGCCCCGCTCCACCATGTCGGGCACGACCTGTTTGGTCACGTTGAACATGCTGTTGAGGTTGGTGTCGATGACGGCCTTCCAGTCCTCGGGCGTCATCTTCAGGAACATGCGGTCGCGCGTGATGCCGGCGTTGTTGACGAGCACGTCGATCGGGCCGTGCTCGCCCTTGGCCTTGGCGAAGGCGGCTACCGTCGAATCCCAGTCGGCGACGTTGCCGACCGACGCGTGGAACGTGAAGCCCAGCGCCTTCTGCTCGTCGAGCCACTTCTTCGCGTCGCGGTTCGGGCCGCAGCCGGCGATCACCTTGAAGCCGCTCCTGGCGAGGCGGTGGCAGATGGCGGTGCCGATGCCGCCCATGCCGCCCGTCACGTAGGCGAGTTTCTGAGTCATTCACGTTCTCCTTGTCGTCGAAATGCCTGTACTGCCGATCAGCGTTCGACCGTCAGCGCGACGCCCATGCCGCCGCCGATGCACAGCGACGCCAGGCCCTTCTTGGCGCCGCGCCGCTGCATCTCGTGCAGCAGCGTGACGAGGATGCGGCAGCCCGACGCGCCGATCGGGTGACCGATCGCGATCGCGCCGCCGTTGACGTTGACCTTGCTCGTGTCCCAGCCCATCTCCTGGTGCACGGCGCAGGCCTGCGCGGCGAAGGCCTCGTTGACCTCGAGCAGGTCGAGGTCGGACGCCTTCCAGCCGGCGCGCTCGAGCGCGCGACGCGACGCCGGCACCGGCCCCATGCCCATGTAGGCCGGGTCGAGCGCGGCGCTTGCATACGACGCGATGCGCGCCAGCGGCGTCAGGCCGAGCGCCGCCGCCTTGGCCGCCGACATGACGACGACGCCGGCCGCGCCGTCGTTGATGCCCGACGCGTTGCCGGCCGTCACGGAGCCCGCCTTGTCGAAGGCCGGGCGCAGGCCGGCCAGCGCCTCGGCGCTCGTCTTGCGGTTGAGGTACTCGTCGGCGGCAAAGACGACGGGGTCGCCCTTCTTCTGCGGAATCGTCACCGGCACGATTTCGTCGTTGAAGCGCCCGGCCTCCTGCGCGGCGGCGGCCTTCTGCTGCGAGGCGAGCGCGAGCGCGTCCTGCTGCTCGCGCGTGACGCCGTACTTCTTGGCCACGTTCTCGGCCGTGATGCCCATGTGGTACTGGTTATAGACGTCCCACAGGCCGTCGCTGATCATCGTGTCGACGAGCTTCCAGTCGCCCATGCGCTGGCCGTCGCGCGAGCCGGGCAGCACGTGCGGCGCCAGGCTCATGTTCTCCTGCCCGCCGGCGATGACGATCTCGCTGTCGCCGTCACGGATGGCCTGCGCGGCGAGCATCACGGCCTTCAGGCCCGAGCCGCACACCTTGTTGATCGTCATCGCCGGCACGGCCTGCGGCAGGCCGGCCTTGATGACGGACTGGCGCGCCGGGTTCTGGCCGCAGCCGGCCTGCAGCACCTGGCCGAGCACGACTTCGCTGATCTGCTCGCCGGCGAGCTTGCTGCGCTCGAGCAGCGCCTTGATGACGGTGGCGCCGAGTTCCGATGCGGGCAGCTTGGCGAGCGTGCCGCCGAACTTGCCGACGGCGGTGCGGGCGGCGGCGACGATGACGATATCCATGATCTCTAGACTCCTGTGCTTGCGTGGTGCGGCGGCGCCTCAGGCGCGCGCCTTGACGTATCGCCCGGGTGCGGGCTCGGTCGGCTTGTATTTTCGGTTACCCGGCGCGCGCGGCGCCGCGACGAGCCGGCCGCCGTGCGGCTCGAGCCACTGGCGCCAGTCGGGCCACCAGCTGCCCGCCTGCTCCGTCGCCTTGGCGAACCAGTCGTCGGCGGTCGCAGGCAGTCTGGCCGGGCCGATCCAGTGACTGCGCTTGCCGGCCGCTGGCGGGTTGATCACGCCGGCGATGTGGCCCGACGCGCCGAGCACGAAGCGACGCCGGCCCTGGAGCACGCGCGTGTTCAGGTAGGCGGACTTCCACGGCACGATGTGGTCCTCGCGCGAGGCGTAGACGTAGGCGGGCGTGCGGATCGCGCCGAGGTCGAGCTTCTCGCCGCACACCGTCAGCCGGCCGGACAGCTTGAGCTTGTCTTCCAGGTAGGTGTTGCGCAGGTACCAGCAGTACATCGGCCCCGGCAGGTTGGTACTGTCGCTGTTCCAGTACAGCAGGTCGAACGGCGGCGGCGTCTCGCCCTTGAGATAGTTGCCGACGACGTAGTTCCACACCAGATCGTTGGGGCGCAGGAAGCTGAACGTCGTCGCGAGTTCCTGGCCCTTGAGCAGCTTGGGTCCGCCGGGCGCGTCGGCCCCGATCGTCATTTCGCGCATGCGCACCGAGGCCTCGTCGACGAAGAGGTCGAGCACGCCGGTGTCGCTGAAATCGAGCATCGTCGTCAGCAGCGTCAGGCTCTCGGCCGGGTGCTCGCCGCGCGCGGCGAGCACCGCCAGCGCCGTCGCCAGCAGCGTGCCGCCGATGCAGAAACCCAGCGTGTTGATCGTCGGCGCGCCCGAGATCTCCTGCACGACGCGCAGCGCGCGGATGACGCCCTCGTCGATGTAGTCGTCCCAGGTCTTCGCGGCCAGGCTGTCGTCGGGGTTGCGCCAGCTCAGCACGAACACGCGGTGGCCCTGCTCGACGGTGTAGCGAATCAGCGAGTTCGAGGACTGCAGGTCGAGGATGTAGAACTTGTTGATGCACGGCGGCACGAACAGGATCGGACGTTCGTGCACGCGCGGCGTCAGCGGCTTGTACTCGAGCAACTGGAACAGCTCGGTTTCGCAGACGACGCTGCCTTGCGTGGTGGCGACGTTGCGGCCGACCTCGAACACGCTCTCGTCGGTCTGCGACAAATGGCCCTGGCGCAGGTCGTGCCACAGCTGCTGCAGACCCTGCGCGATGCTCTGGCCACGCGTCTCGATCGCCTTGCGCTGCGCCTCGGGGTTGAGCGCGAGGAAGTTGCTCGGCGCCGCCGCGTCGATCCACTGCTGCACGGCGAAGCGAATGCGCTGGCGCGTCTTCTCGTCGCCCTCGATCGCGTCGGCGAGTTGCAGCAGGGCGCGCGCATTGAGCAGGTACAGCTGCGCGGTGTAGGCGGCCGCCGGGCTGGCGGCCCACTCCTGCGCGCCGAAGCGGCGGTCGGGCAGCGGTGCGCGCGGCGACTTGTCGGCCGCCTCGCCGCCCAAGCCGGCGACGGTCTGG
Source organism: Burkholderiaceae bacterium (assembly GCA_048500255.1). Lineage (GTDB taxonomy): Bacteria > Pseudomonadota > Gammaproteobacteria > Burkholderiales > Burkholderiaceae_C > JAMHWF01. Next base: position 589,644 of record JASNYH010000001.1, read on the forward strand.
TTCCACAGCGCCGTCGTCTGCTGCAGGTACTCCTGCTGGATGCGGCCGACGGCAGGCAACGGCAGCGTCAAACCGCTGAATGCCTTCCAGACCTCGCCGACGCCCGAACCGAAAGCCTCGACGGCCTCGGCCGCCGCCTGTCCCGCCGCAGCGGCCGGCATGTCCTTCATCTGTCTCCTCGCGCGCACCCGTGGTTGTCTTGCACTATGGCCCCGCCCGGCTTACTGCATCATGACGTCCGAGTGTCGCGCTGCGGCTTTCCCCATGGCACGCCGAAGGTGTTATCGATGCTGATCGTCGCTCTGGCCTGGATCTATGTCGCGCTGATGATGGCCGTCGCCGAGGCGACGTCGAGCCAGGGCAGCGTGCTGGGCGCGATCGTCACGTTCGTGCTGTACGGCGTGCTGCCGCTGTCGATCCTGCTCTACATCATGGCGACGCCGGCGCGCCGCGCGGCACGGCGTCGCGCCGAGGCCGACACCGAGGCGGCGACGACCCCGCCGCCGCCGTCAACGCAGCCAGACGGCAGCGGCCATGCGGCCGCAGACGCCGTCGCGGCGGAACGAAAAGAACCGTGAGCCGTCCTCGACGGTGCAGGCGTCGCTGCCGCTGACATCGCGCACGCCGAGCGCCTGCAACCGCGCGCGCGCCAGCGCCGGCAGGTCGGCCAGCCACTTCGGCGCCCCGCCACGATCCGGCGCGGCGTTGAATGCGGCCGCGCCGCCACCGGCGGGTGATACGCCGAACGCCTGCAGCACGTCGGCGCCGACCTCGAAGCGCCGCGGCCCGATCGAGGCGCCGAGCCAGGCGCGCAGTTCGCCCGGCGCGCAGCCGGCGGCGTCGCACAGCGCGGCGACAGCAACGTCGACGACGCCGGCCGTCAAGCCGCGCCAGCCGGCATGCGCCGCAGCGACGCCGCGGCCGGCCGGCGCGGCCAGCAGCACCGGCAGGCAGTCGGCAACGAGCACGGTGCAGGCGACGCCGCGTTCCGTCGTCACGCTGGCGTCGGCCTCGTGGAACGGCGCGCCGGGGCGCGCATCGCCGGCGCCGACGCGCACGACGCGCACCCCGTGCACCTGACGCAGCCAGACCGGCGCGACGCCCAGGCGCGCCGCAAAGGCCGCGCGGTTGGCGGCAACGGCCGCTGCGTCGTCGCCGACGTGATCACCGAGGTTGAGGCTGTCCCAGGGCGCGCGGCTCGCGCCGCCGGCGCGCGTCGTCATCACGGCCGCGGCGTCACCGGCCGTCCACGGCGCGGCGAGCCAATCGGTCGTCATTCGGCGTCGGGGCAGGCCGACGGCTGGGCGGCCTGGAAGGCGTCGAGCGCCATGCAGGCGTCGAACACGCGCATCACGGTGGGCACGTGGTCGAGCCGGCAGTCGAAGCGACGCGCATTGAAGATCTGCGGCACGAGCACGCAGTCGGCCAGCGTCGGCGTGTCGCCGTGGCAGTAGCGCCCGGTGCCGGCTTCGGCGGCGAGCCGACGCTCGACGACCATCAGCCCGCTCTCGACCCAATGCTTGTACCAGGCGTCCTTGCGCTCTTCGGCGACGCCCATCTCGCGCACCAGGTAGCGCAGCACGCGCAGGTTGTTCAGCGGATGGATCTCGCAGGCGACGTCGAGCGCCAGTGCGCGCACGCGCGCGCGCCCGGGCGCGTCGGCCGGCAGCAGCGGCGGCGCGGGATGCGTCTCGTCGAGGTACTCGATGATCGCCAGCGACTGCGTGAGCGACGCGTCGCCGTCGCGCAGCAGCGGCACGAGCTGCGCCGGCGACATGCCGGCGTAGGCCGGTTGCGACTGCTCGCCCTTGGGCAGGTGCACGCCGACGTAGTCGTATGGCAGCCCCTTGAGCGCGAGCGCGATGCGCACGCGAAACGACGCCGACGAGCGGAAGTAGCTGTAGAGCTGCATCGCGCGCGCCCGGGCTCAGACGACCTCGAGCGCCAGCGTGCCGACGCCGGCGATGCTCGCCTCGAGCCGGTCGCCGCGCACCGTCGCGGCGACGCCCTCGGGCGTGCCGGTGTAGATCAGGTCGCCGGGCGCGAGCGTCCACGCCTTCGACACGTGCTCGATGATCTCGGGCACGCTCCAGATCAGCTTGCCGATCGTGCTGCGCTGGCGCGTCGCGCCATTGACGTCGAGGCGGATCTCGGTGTCTGCGCCGAGCCTGCACTCGGCCGCCGGCCGCACCGCGCCGATCGGCGCCGCGTCGTCGAAGGCCTTGCCGATGCACCAGGGGCGCGCGAGCTTCTTCATCTCGGCCTGCAGGTCGCGGCGCGTCATGTCGAGGCCGACGGCGTAGCCCCACACGTGCTCGAGCGCGCGCGCCGCGGGGATGTCGCGGCCACCCTTGCCGATCGCGACGACGAGCTCGACCTCGTGGTGCAGGTCTTGCGTCAAGCTCGGATAGCGGATGCGGCCGACCTCGCCTTCGGCCACCGGCACGGCGGTGTCGGCCGGCTTGAGGAAGAAGAACGGCGGCTCGCGGCCGGTGTAGCCCATCTCCTGGGCGTGCTCGACGTAGTTGCGGCCGACGCAGTAGATGCGGCGGATCGGAAAGCGGCTGCCGGCGGCGCCGGCGCCGGCGACGGCAGCGGCCGCCTGCTCCGGCGCGGGAACGACGAAACTCATGGAAACACCCTCGCTCGGAAAGGCGGAACGCGGCGCAGCGCCGAATCGACGGCTACCGCGCCGATTTCGAGCATCATGCCACGCAGCGCCGGGCCGCCGCGTGCCGCAACGCCACGCCGAGGGATGACGTCCCGCGCGCGCCGCTACACTGCCCGCCATGTTCGAGCCGCGCAAGATCAAGCATTGCCGCTCGTGCGGCGCGCCGGTCGAGTACCGCGTGCCGGCCGACGACAACCGCGAGCGCGCGACCTGCACTGCATGCGCCACGATCCACTACGAGAACCCGCTGATCGTCGTCGGCACGCTGCCCGTGTGGCGCGATCAGGTGCTGCTGTGCCGGCGCAACATCGAGCCGCGGCGCGGCTACTGGACGCTGCCGGCGGGCTTTCTCGAGATCGGCGAGACGACGGCCGACGGCGCGCTGCGCGAGACGATCGAGGAGGCCGGCGCGCGCGTCGAGATGGGGCCGCTGTTCAGCATGCTCAACGTGGTGCGCGTCGCGCAACTGCACTTGTTCTACCGGGCACAGCTGCTCGACACGAGCTTCGCGCCGGGCCCCGAGACGATCGAGGCGCAGCTGTTCGACGAGCGCGACATCCCCTGGGACGACCTCGCCTTCCGCACGGTACGTCGCACGCTCGAGTGCTGGTTCGACGACCGGCGCCGCGACCGCTTCGGGCTGCACTGCGCCGACATCGCGTGATGCCGCGCGCCGCCCCGCTCGCCCGCTGCCGATGACCGCCGCGCCGCCGCGCCTGCGCGAGGACCTGATCCACGCCGACCCGCTGCTCGACGCGCTGGTCGAGGTGTGCCGGCTGCACGGTCAGGCCGCGTCGCGCGCCGCGCTGGCCGCCGGCCTGCCGCTCGTCGACGGCCGCCTGACGCTCGAGCTGGCCGAACGCGCTGCGGCGCGCGCCGGCATGACGACGCGGCTGCAGCGCGTGGCGCTCGCCGACATCGACGCGGCGACGCTGCCGGCCATCCTCGTGCTGCGCGGCGACCAGGCCTGCGTGCTGCTCGGCTGGGAGGGCGACACGGCGCGGCTGCTGCTGCCCGAGACGGGCCAGGGCGAGATCGCGCTGTCGCGCGACGAGCTCGCGCAGCGACACGCCGGCATCGTGCTGTTCGTGCGGCCGCGCTTCCGTTTCGACGCGCGCACGCCCGACGTGCGGCGCCCGCGCGCGGGCCACTGGTTCTGGGGCGCGCTGCTGGCGCAGCGCTTCGTCTACCGCGATGTGCTGTGGGCGGCGCTGCTCGTCAACCTGTTCGCGCTCGCGCTGCCGATGTTCTCGATGAACGTCTACGACCGCGTCGTGCCCAACAACGCCGTCGAGACGCTGTGGGCGCTGGCGATCGGCGTCGTGCTCGTGCTGTGCGCCGACCTGTTGCTGCGCACGCTGCGCGGCCGCTTCGTCGACGAGGCCAGCGCGCGCATCGACGTGCAGATCTCGGCCACGCTGATGGAGCGAGTGCTCGGCATGCGGCTGGAGCACCGCCCCGAGGCCGTCGGCTCGTTCGCCGCCAACCTGCGCGGCTTCGAGCAGGTGCGCGACTTCATCGCGTCGGGCACGGTGACGGCGCTCGTCGACCTGCCGTTCGCGCTGCTGTTCGTCGGCGTGCTGGCCTGGATCTCGCCCCTGCTGGCGGTGCCCGTCGTGGTCGCCTTCGTGGCGATCGCCGGCGTCGGCTGGGTGCTGCAGCAGCGGCTGCACGAGCTGTCGGAGACGACGTACCGGGCGAGCGCGCAGCGCAACGCCACGCTGATCGAGAGCCTGACCGGCATCGAGACGATCAAGTCGCAGGGCGCCGAGGGCGTGATCCAGGCGCGCTGGGAGCGCGCCAACGCCTTCCTCGCCGGCATGCACGTGCGCATGCGCGCGCTGACTGCCAAGGCGATGTACGGTACGGCGTGGACGACACAGCTCGTGACGATCGCCATCGTGATCGTCGGCGTCTACCTGATCGCCGAGCGCGAGCTGACGATGGGCGCTCTGATCGCCGCCAGCATGCTCGCCGGGCGCGCGCTCGCGCCGGCCGGCCAGATCGTCGGCCTGCTGATGCAGTACCAGGGCGCGCGCACCGCGATGGCCTCGCTCGAGGGCCTGATGGCCAAGCCCGTCGAGCGCCCGGTCGATGCCAGCTTCGTGCACCGCCGCGAACTGCGCGGCGAGATCGAGTTCCGCAACGTGCGCTTCGCCTATCCGAACCGCCAGGACACGGCGCTCGACGGCGTGAGCTTTCGCATCGCGCCCGGCGAGCGCGTCGCACTGATCGGCCGCGTCGGCTCGGGCAAGTCGACGATCGAGCGGCTGATCCTCGGCCTGTACCAGCCGACCGACGGCGCCGTGCTGCTCGACGGCATCGACCTGCGCCAGCTCGACACGGCCGACGTGCGCGCCAACGTGGGCTACGTGTCGCAGGACGTGACGCTGTTCTACGGCACGCTGCGCGAGAACGTCACGCTCGGCATGCCGTACGCCGACGACTCTGCCGTCGTCGCCGCGGCCGAGACGGCCGGCCTGGCCGAGTTCGTCAACCGCCATCCGCGCGGCTTCGACATGCCCGTCGGCGAGCGCGGCGAGTCGCTGTCGGGCGGGCAACGCCAGGCCGTCGGCATCGCGCGCGCCGTGCTGCACAACGCGCCGATCCTGCTGCTCGACGAGCCGACGAGTGCGATGGACTTCTCGACCGAATCGCAGGTCACGCAACGGCTGAACGCCTACACGCAGCACAAGACGGTGGTGCTCGTCACGCACCGCACCTCGCTGCTGGCGCTCGTCGACCGAGTCATCGTGATCGACGGCGGGCGCGTCGTCGCCGACGGCCCGCGCGACCGCATCATGGAAGCGCTGCAGTCCGGGCGCATCGCGAGGGCCGCATGAGCGCGCACGGCCGCTCCGAAGCGCTCATCCCGCAGCGCGCGGCGCGAAGGGTTGTCGAATGAGCGAAGCCCCGCGCCCCGCCCCTTTCGCCTTCGTCGACCGCCTGCTCGGCGCAAAGGCGCAGGAAGCCGATGCGCAGCAGGCCGGCTTCCGCGGCTTCGAGGCCGAGGCCGACGAGGTGATGTCACGCCAGCACACGCGCCGCGCGCAGCGCATCGTGCGCGCCGCCGTCGTCGTCGCGGCGCTGCTGCTCGTGTGGGCGGCGCTCGCGCACGTCGACGAGGTGACGCGCGGCGAGGGCAAGGTGATCCCGTCGCGCCAGTTGCAGGTCGTTCAGTCTCTCGACGGCGGCGTCGTGACGGAGATCCTGGTCCAGGAAGGCCAGCTCGTCGAGGGTGGGCAGTTGCTGCTCAAGATCGACGAGACGCGCGCCACGTCGGGCGTGCGCGAGAGCGCGGCGCAGAGCTTCGCGCTGCGCGCACGCATCGCGCGACTGCGCGCGCTGGCCGAGGGCTCGACGTTCCAGCCGCCGGCGGTGCGCGACGACCCCGAGGACAAGCGCATCCTGTTCGAGGAGCGCCAGCTCTACGAATCGCGGCGCGCCGAGCTGGCGACGATGCTGTCGATCAACGCCCAACAGCTGCAGCAGCGCCAGCAGGAGCTGGCCGAGATGCGCGCGCGCAAGAACTCGGCCGAGCGCACGCTCGAGTTCAGCCAGCAGGAGCTGGCCAAGACGCGCCCGCTGCTGGCCACCGGGGCCGTCTCGGAGCTCGAGATCCTGCGCCTGGAGCGCGATGTCGCCAAGAGCCGCGGCGACGCCGAGCAAGCCGCGGCCCAGATCGCGCGTGTGCAGGCCGCCATCGGCGAGGTGCAGCGCAAGGCGCAGGAGACCGAGCTGACGTTCCGCAACGAGGCGCGCAGGGAACTGGCCGACACGCTGGGCAAGCTCAACGCGCTGACGGAAGGCGCCGTCGCGCTGGCCGACAAGGTCGACAAGGCGCAGGTCAAGAGCCCGGTGCGCGGACGCGTGCAGCGCCTGCTCGCCAACACCGTGGGCGGCGTGGTGCAGCCGGGCAAGGACATCGTCGAGATCGTGCCGCTGGACGACGCGCTGCTGCTCGAGGCCAAGGTGCTGCCCAAGGACATCGCCTTCATCCGCCCCGGCCAGAGCGCGACGATCAAGTTCACCGCCTACGACTTCTCGATCTACGGCGGGCTCGACGCCGAGGTCGAGAACATCAGCCCCGACACCGTCGTCGACGAGCGCGGCAACGCCTACTACCTGGTGCGCGTGCGCACGAAACGCGCCGCCTTCAGCGACAAGCTGCCGATCATCCCGGGGATGACGGCCGAGGTCGACATCCTCACCGGCAACAAGTCGGTCCTGTCGTACCTGCTCAAGCCGGTGCTCAAGGCGCAGGCCTACGCGCTGCGCGAACGTTGAATTCCGTGACGAAGGTCCGGCGCGCCGCACCGGCCGCGCGCCGCAGCGCCGCGTGCGCTCAAGCTCGCCGCCCCGCCGCCGAAATCGCGATCGGCGGCAAGGCGGCGCGTGCGCGCCGGGCGGGCGGCCTTGCGCCGCGCCGATTCGGCGCATCGGGTGATCGACTTCACGCCGGCGCCGCGCCACGCCGCGCGCAAGCACGGGTGGCGTCGCTATCCTCGTTACGACCCTGCAACGAACAAGAGCTCCAACCATGCCGACCCTGAGCCGAACCGCCTTCGCCACCGTCACCGGCCTGTGGGGCACGGCGCTGATCCGCGGTGCCGACGGCAAGATGCGCGCGCTGAAGATGGGCGACGTGGTGCAGCAGGGCGACGTGATCCTCACGTCCCAGGACGGCATCGTGCAGCTGACGAACGAGGGCGGCGAGCGGCGCGTCGTGCATGCGGCGGCGCCGAACGCGCTCGACCGCGTCATCGAAGCCTTGAATCGCGGTGACGATCCGGACGCCGCGCCGGCCGCCGGCGTGGCCGCCGGCGACGGCGGCGAACTGACGCCCGGGCTGCGCGTCGAGCGCATCGCCGAAGGGCTGACGGCCGCCGCACCGCTCACGACGACGGGCATCGAGCGCACGGCCGCGCAGCTGGTCAGCGGCGATCCGGCCGACGGCTTCGTGCCGTCGCCGGTGGCCGTGTCGACGACGATCTCGGCCGTCGAAGAAGGCGGCGCCGTCTCGCTCGGCCTTGCCGCACCGCCCAACACGGCGCCGGCGGCGCGCGTGACGATCGACGCCGTGCCCGCCATCGGGCAGATCGTGCGCGCCGACGGCACGGTGGTGACCGCCGGCAGCACGATCGCGCCGTCGGACCTGGCCGGGCTGCGCTACGTGCCGCCCGCCGAATACGACGGCATCGCGCCGGTCGGCTCCTTCGCCTACACGCTCGACAGCAACGGCGCGACGACGAGCGGCACGACGACGATCACGCTGACGCCGATCAACGACGCGCCGCTCGCCACGGGCGGCGCAGCCAGCGGTGCCGAGGACGCCGCGTTGCCCGTGGCACTCGGCCTGGGCGGCAGCGACGTCGACGGCAGCGTCGTATCCGTCACCGTCACGGCACTGCCGGCCGGCGGCACGTTGCTGCTGGCCGACGGCGTGACGCCCGTCGCCGCGGGCCAGGTGCTGACGCCGGCACAGGCGGCATCGCTGCTGTACCGGCCCGCCGCCGACTACCACGGCGCGACGGCGCTCGCCTACATCGTCACCGACGACGCCGGCAGCGTGTCGGCGCCGGCGCCGTTCCGCATCACGATCATGCCGGTCGACGATGCGCCGGTCGCCGGCGACGATACGGCGGCCACCGACGAGGACACGCCGCTCGTGCTGACGCCGGCCGCGCTGCTCGCCAACGACGGCGACGCCGACGGCGATGCGCTCGCGATCGCCAGCGTGCAGGACGCCGTCAACGGCACGGTCGCGCTCGTCGGCGGCAGCGTCGTCTTCACGCCGGCGCCCGACTACAACGGCCCGGCCTCGTTCACCTACACCGTGAGCGACGGCAACGGCGGCACGCGCACGGCGACGGTGCAGGTCGACGTGCGCCCCGTCGTCGACCCGGCGATCTCGATCGGCGATGTCGTCGTCGACGAAGCCGCCGGCACGGCGACATTCACCGTCACGTTGAGCCAGGCGACGACGGCGACGGTCGCCGTCGGCTGGAGCACGAGCGACGGCACGGCGACGGCGGGCAGCGACTACACGCCGGCGGCCGGCTCGCTGACCTTCGCCCCCGGCGTGACGAGCCAGACGATCACGGTGCCGATCGCCGACGACGCTGTCTACGAAGGCCCGGAAGGTTTCGTCGTCACGCTGTCGGGCCCCGTCAACGCGACGATCGCCGACGCCGGCGCCACGGCCACGATCACCGACGACGACACGCCGACGCTGACCGTCTCGAGCCCGACCGTCGCCGAAGGCGGCGGCTACGCCGTCTTCACCGTGGCGCTGTCGAACGCATCGACGCAGGCGACGACAGTGTCGCTCGCCGCCGCACCTGGCAGCGCAACGGCCGGTGCCGACTACGCCGCTGCGCTCGAGGTCTCGACCGACGGCGGCGCGACGTGGAACGCGGCCACCTCGGCGACGATAGCGGCCGGCGCCACCAGCGTGCTGGTGCGCGCGCCGATCGTCGGCGACACGCTCGACGAGCCGGACGAGACCTTCGCGTTGACGGCCTCGCGCACGTCGGGCACGACGTCCAACGCCAGCGCAACCGGCACCGCGACGATCACCGACGACGACGCGACGCCGGCTCTCGCCATCGGCGACGTGACCGTCGACGAGGCCGCCGGCAGGGCCAGCTTCACCGTCACGCTGAGCGCCGCCTCGGGCCTGCCGGTCAGCGTGGGCTATGCCAGCGCGAACGGCTCGGCCAGCGCCGGCAGCGACTACGGTGCCGTCGCCGGCACGCTGACCTTCGCGCCCGGCGTCGTCTCGCAGACGATCACGGTGCCGATCACCGACGACGCCCTTTACGAGGCGCCCGAGACCTTCGTCGTCAACCTGTCGGCGCCCGTCAACGCGACGATCGCCGACGCCAGCGCGACGGGCACGATCACCGACAACGACACGCCGACGCTGACCGTCTCGAGCCCCACGGTCGCCGAGAACGGCGGCTATGCGCAGTTCACCGTCGCGCTGTCGAACCCCAGCTCGACGCCCACGACGGTGAGCCTGGCGCTCGCCAACGGAACGGCGATCGGCGGCGGCACCGACTACGGATCGGGCGGCGCGACGAACCTGCAGGTCTCGACCAACGGCGGAACGACCTGGACCAACGCCACCAGCGCGACGATCGCCGCCGGCAGCACGAGCGTGCTCGTGCGCACGCGCATCGTCAACGACACGATCGACGAACCGAGCGAGGCGTTCACGCTGACGGCCACGCGCACCGCCGGCACGACCAGCAACGCCAGCGCCACCGGCACGGCGACGATCACCGACAACGATCCCGCGCCGACGATCACCGTCAGCAGCCCCACGGTCAACGAAGGCGTCGCCAGCGGCCACGTGCAGTTCACCGTCGGGCTGTCGAACCGGTCGTCGGAGCCGGTCACGCTGAGCCTGGCGCTGGCCAACGGCACGGCCATCGGCGGCGGCGTCGACTACGGCTCGGGCGGCGCGAACAACCTGCAGGTCTCGACCAACGGTGGCACGACCTGGAGCAACGCCGCCAGCGTGACGATCCCCGCCGGCAGCACCCGCGTGCTCGTGCGCACGCCGCTCGTCAACGACGCGCTCGACGAGGCGAACGAGCGTTTCACGCTGACGGCCACGCGCACCGCCGGCACGACGAGCAACGCCAGCGCCACCGGCACGGCGACGATCACCGACAACGACGCGACGCCGTCGCTGCGCATCAACGACGTGACGGTCGACGAGGCCGCCGGCACAGCGACGTTCACGGTCACGCTGAGTGCCGCATCGGGCCGCGCCGTCGGCGTCAACTACGCCACCGCCAATAACAGCGCGAGGGCGGGCAGCGACTACACGGCAACCACGGGCACGCTGAGCTTCGCGCCCGGCGTGACGTCGCAGACCGTCAGCGTGCCGATCGTCAACGACGCGACCTACGAGGCCGCCGAGACGTTTCGCGTCGTGCTCTCCGGCGCCAGCAATGCCTCGATCGCCGACGGCACCGGCGTCGCGACGATCACTGTCAATGACGCGCCGACGCTCGCCGTCTCGGCGCCGACCGTCGCCGAGGGCGCCGGCTACGCGGTGTTCACCGTCTCGCTGTCGAACCCGAGTTCGGTGTCGACGACGGTCGGCCTCGCGCTCGGCGGCGGCACGGCCACCGGCGGCGGCACCGACTACGGTGCAGCCGGCGCGACCAACTTGCAGGTGTCGACCAACGGCGGCGCGACCTGGAGCAACGCGACCAGCGCCACCTTCGTCGCCGGCGCGACCAGCGTGCTCGTGCGCACGCCGATCGCCAACGACGTGTTGTCCGAAGCGGCCGAAACCGTCACGCTGACGGCCACGCGCACCGCCGGCACGACCGCCAATGCCAGCGCGTCGGGCACGGCAACGATCGTCGACAACGACGGCGCGCCGACACTGACGGTCGCCGACGTGACGGTCGACGAAGCCGCCGGCACCGCCACCTTCACCGTCACGCTGAGCGCGCCCTCGGGTCAGCCGGTGAGCGTGAGCTACGCCAGCAGCAACGGCTCGGCGACGGCCGGCGACGACTACGGCGCCGTCAGCGGCGCACTGAGCTTCGCCCCCGGCGTGACGAGCCGGACGATCACGGTGCCGATCGCCGACGATGCCCTCTACGAAGGCACGGAGAACTTCGTCGTCACGCTGTCGGCCCCCGTCAATGCGACGATCGCGGACGGCGGCGCAACGGCGACGATCACCGACAACGACACGCCGGCGTTGTCCGTGTCGAGTCCCGTCGTCGTGGAGGGTGGCGGGCATGCCGTCTTCACGGTGAGTCTGTCGAACGCGTCGACGCAGGCCACGACGGTGGCGCTGTCGACGACAGCCGGCACCGCGACCACCGGTGTGGACTACTCGGCAGCGCTCGAAGTCTCGACCGACGGTGGCACCACCTGGGCGCCCGCCTCGTCGGCGACCATCGCCGCAGGCGACACCAGCGTGCTGGTGCGCGCAGCGATCGTCGGAGACACGCTCGACGAGATCGACGAGAGCTTCGGCCTCACCGCGACGCTCACCGCCGGCACGACGAGCAACGCCAGTGCCACCGGCACGGCGACGATCACCGATGACGATACGACGCCGACGCTCTCGATCGGCGATGTGACGGTCGACGAAGCCGCCGGCACGGCGACCTTCACCGTCACGCTGAGTGCGGCATCGGGCCTGCCGGTGACCGTCGACTATGCCAGCGCCGACGGCAGTGCGACGGCCGGCAGCGACTACACGGGCGTCAGCGGCACGCTGAGCTTCGCGCCCGGCGTGACGAGCCAGACGATCACGACCCCGATCACCAACGACGCGCTCTACGAAGGCTCCGAAGCGTTCACCATCACGCTCAGCGCTCCCGACAACGCCACGATCGCCGACGGCAGCGCCACCGGCACGATCACCGACGCGAGCGACGTGCCCGTCGTCACCTCGGCGACCAGCCCGTCCGTCGTGGAAGGCGGCGACCTCGACTTCACGATCACGTTGAGCAACGCCAGCACCACGCCGACGGTCGTCACGCTCGGCACGCCGACGGGCAGCGCGGTCTACGGCACCGATACGGCGCCGGCGCAGGTTTCGTACGACGGCGGCAGCACGTTCACGGCGATCGCCGGCTGGAGCGTCTCGGTGCCGGCGGGCGTCACGAGCTTCATCGTGCGCCTGCCGACCTTCGACGACGCCCTCGGCGAGCCCGCCGAGACGATCACCGGCACGGCAGCCACCGCCGCCAACGCCGCACCCGTGGCCGGCACCGGCACCATCCTCGACAACGACACGCCCGTCGTCTCGATCAGCGGGCCGGTCACCTACAACGAGGCCGCCGGCACGGCCACCTACACCGTCACGCTGTCGAACCCGGCAACGGCGACGGTGTCGGTCAACTACGCCACCGTCGCCGGCAGCGCTACGGAAGGCGTCGACTATGTCGCCAGCGTCGGCACGCTGACCTTTGCGCCGGGCACCACCTCACAGACGGTGACGGTCACGATCGCCGACGATGCCGTCTACGAAGGGCCCGAGACCTTCAGCGTCACGCTGAGCGCGCCCGGCGGTGCGACGCTCGGCACGGCCACCTCGACGACGACGATCGTCGACGACGGCAGCGGCACCGGCGGCACCGACAGCGATGTGCCGCAGGTCGCGGCCGTCGGCAGCCCGACGACAGCCGAAGGCGGCAACCTCGACTTCACGATCACGCTCGACCACGAGAGCACGACGCCGACCACGGTCGACCTCACGTTGACCTCCGGCACGGCCACGGTCGGCACGGACACGGGCGCCGTGCTCGTCTCCTTCAACAGCGGTCTTACGTTCACGCCGGTCATCGGCACGAGCGTCTCCGTGCCGCCCGGCACGACAGACTTCGTCGTGCGCGTGCCCGCCGTCGAAGACACGACCGGCGAGCCCGCCGAGGGCTTCACGCTCGCGGCCGCGACACCGGCCAATGCGATGCCCGTTGTCGGCACCGGCACGATCACCGGCAACGACACACCGGCGTTGACAGTCTCGAGCCCGACTGTCGCCGAGGGCGGTGGCCACGCCGTCTTCACTGTCGGACTGACCAACCCGAGTTCGACCGCCACGATGGTGTCGCTGTCGACGGCCGCCGGCAGCGCGACGGAAGGCACAGACTACTCGGCGGCGCTCGAAGTCTCGACCGACGGCGGCTCCACCTGGACGGCCGCCTCGTCCGCGACGATCGCCGCCGGCGCCACCAGCGTGCTCGTGCGCGCGCCGATCGTCGGCGACACGCTCGACGAGATCGACGAAGGCTTCGGCCTCACCGCGACGCTCACCGCCGGCACGACGAGCAACGCCAGCGCGACCGGCACGGCGACGATCACCGACGACGACGCAACGCCAACACTGTCGATCGGCGACGTCATGGTCAACGAGGCCGCGGGCACCGCCACCTTCACGGTGACGCTCAGCGCCGCATCGGGGCAGCAGGTCACCGTGGGCTACGCGACCTCGAATGGCACGGCTATCGCGGGAAGCGACTACACCTCCGCTTCGGGAACGCTGACCTTCACGGCCGGCGTCACGTCGCAGACGATCACGGTACCGATCCTCGACGACGCCGCGACGGAAGCGAGCGAGTCCTTCACCGTCACGCTGAGCGGCGCGACCAACGCGACGATCGCCGACGGCAGCGCCGTCGGCACGATCGTCGACAACGACGCGCCGCCGGTGCTCGACCTCGACGCCAACAACTCGAGCGGCGCTGCCGGCGCCAACTACGCGACGGCGTACACCGAGAACGGCGCAGCCGTGCAGATCGTCGACACCGACGTCGCCGTGTCCGACACCGACTCGGCCACGCTCACGGGCGCCACCGTCACGCTGACCAACGCGCAGGCCGGCGACGTGCTCGCAGCCGGCGCGATGCCGGTCGGCATCGCGGCCACGGCGGTCGGCAACACGGTCACGCTGGCCGGCGCCGCCTCGGCGGCCGCCTACCAGACGGCGCTGCGCGCGATCACTTTCGCCAACGGCAGCGACGCGCCCTCGACGACGCCGCGCACGATCACCGTCAGCGTGACCGACGGCGCACAGGCCAGCAACGTCGCCATCACGACGATCTCCGTCACCGCCACCAACGACGCGCCGACCGCCGTCGCCGACGCGGCCTCGACGACGGAAGACACGCCACTGTCGATCCCGCGCAGCACGCTGACCGCCAACGACAGCGACCCCGAAGGCAACGCACTGACGATCACATCGGTGCAGGGTGCCGTCAACGGCAGCGTCGCGCTGGTCGGCGCCAATGTCGTGTTCACGCCCGCCGCCCACTACAGCGGCCCGGCCTCGTTCACCTACACCGTGAGCGACGGCAACGGCGGCACGTCGACGGCCGCGGTCAACGTCACCGTCGTCGCAGCGGCCGACGCGCCGGCATCGACGATCGACACCGCGGCACCGGTCGTCGTGTTCCAGAACAGTTGGGAATCGGTCGCGAACAGCGACGATACGAGCGAGCCGGTCACCTCCGCCACCCTCGAAGGCTGGACGCGCATCAACTTGCCTGAGGGGTTGAGCGGCGGCACGAACCGGTTCGAAGTCTGGACTGCCGGCGACGACCAGCAGCGCGAGAACGGGGGGTACAACACGGTCGCCGCGTCGCCCGGCAACGGCCAGGACTTTCTCGAGTTGAACGACGCGTCGAGCAACGTCCAGACGATCGGCATCAGCCGCTCCGTGAGCACCGCGGCCGGCATGGTCTACGAACTGTCGCTCGACTATGCGGGACGCCCGGGCTTCGACTCGAACCACACGCGCATCGGCGTCTACCTCGACGGCGTCCTGATCCAGCAGTACGCGGCAACGAGCCCACAGGGCTCGATCGACTGGGACAACCTGAAGTTCTCTTTCCAGGGTGACGGCGGCACGCACACGCTGATGATCCGCACCGACGCGACCGAGTTCAACTCGGCCGGCCGCGGCGCGTTCATCGACGACCTGCGACTCACTGCGACGCAGGGCGTCGTCGCCGGCAATTCGGGCGCGACGACGAGCATCGCGCTGGCGACCTACGTCGCCGCCGCGCTCGTCGACGCCGACGGTTCCGAGGCGCTGACGCTCGCCTTCTCCGGCGTACCGGCCGGCGCGACGATCGTCACCGCGGGCAACCCCGGCGGCTACGCGGCCAGCGGCGGCTCGATCACGATCTCCGGCGCCGAGCTGGCGACGGCGCAGCTGCGCTTCGGCAGCGGCGTGACCGGGCACCTGAGCATCGGCGTCACGGCGACCAGCACCGAAGGTTCGAACGGCGGCGCGGCTTCGACGAGCGACACGCTCGAGATCGACGTGCTGCCGCGCTTCGTCTCCGCCGACCTGCCGGGCGACGGGCTGAACCACATCATCGGAACCAACGGCAACAACAACAACAACCTGCTCGACGGCACGAACAACGCCGACTACATCCTCGGCCTCGACGGCAACGACACGCTCAACGACACCGGCAACAACGCCGGCAACGACGTGCTCGATGGCGGCAACGGCAACGACACGTTGTACGGTGGAGGGGGTGCCGACCGTCTGTACGGCGGCGCGGGCACCGACACGCTCAATGGCGGCAGCGGCGCCGACGTCTTCGCCTGGACGCTCGCCGACCGCGGCACGCCGGGCGCAGCGCCGACCGACACGATCAGCGACTTCGACAACGGCACCGGCGGCGACCAACTCGATCTGCGCGACCTGCTCGTCGGAGAGAATGGAGGCAATCTGTCCGACTACCTGCACTTCACCGGCTCGGGCAGCACGACGACACTCTCCATCAGCAGCACCGGCGGCTTCGCCGACGGCTTTTCGGCAGGCGCGGCTGATCAGGTGATTCAGATCAGCAACGTCAACCTCGTCGGCTCGATGTCGAACGACGCAGTGATCGCGGATCTGATCAACCGCGGCAAGCTGGTGGTCGACAACGGCTGATCGACCGCGGCACCACCCGGTGCCGCGGATCGCCGGAGCTCAGGCGCCGGTGTCGCGGCGGGCGCTCGCCCACGGGCCCGTGATGCCGTCGATGCCGAGCTCCCACAGGCGCTCCGCGTCGGCCGCGTCGACGATGCCTTCGGCATAAGCCTGCAGCGACAGGCCGTGCAGCAGCGTCACCGAGTTCTTGACGAAGTTGGCACGATGCTCGTCGTCGGCGACACCGCGCGTCACGGCGGCGTCGAGCTTGACGTAATCGAGCCCGGCCTCGAACAGCAGGTCGATCCGCGTCAGGCGTTCGCCGGCATGCTCGAGGCCGAAGCGCGTGCCGAGCGGCCGCACCTGGCGCCCGAACGCCTGCAGCACGCGGAACGAATCGACGGCTGCCGCTTCGGCGACCTCGAGCCACAGCAGGCGCGCCGCGCGCGGCTCGGCCTGCAGCAGCTCGCGCAGCGACGCGACAAACGTGCCGTCGAGCAGCGACGCGGGCGCGAGGTTCACGCAGCGCGCGCGCCCGTCGGCGCCGATCTGCTGCAGCGCCAGCGCGATGGCATGCGAATCGACGGCACTCGTCAGGCGGCTGCGCAGCGCCAGCGGCAGCCAGCGCGCCGCCGGCTCGAAGTCTCCGTCGGCGTCGAGCTGCAGGCGCAGCGGGCATTCGAGATGGACGATGCCGGCCGTGCGGTCGACCAGCGCAAACTCCACCAGCCGCGCGCGCCGCTCGGCGAGGGCGGCCTCGATCTGGGCGCGCCACGTGCGCTCACCTCTCGGCGCCAGCGGCGCCTGGGCCGGCGCACCGATGCTCGACTCGACAGCGAACGGCTCGCGGCTCTCGGCGCCGGCCAGCGCGACGTCGGCCGCGCTCATCGCATCGGCGGCGGTCTGGCCACCGGCGAGCGCGACGACGCCGATGCGCACGTTGACGCCCGAGCCGAACGCCGGCAGCGTGATGCGCAGCGCCTCGGCCAGCGCCTGCGCCGTCTCGTCGGCGACACGCGCCACCGGCACGCTGAGCGCGAAGTCGGAGCCGTTGAGCCGCCCCAGCAGGCAGCCCGCGACACGGCGCGGATAGACCTCGAGCGCCTGCGACACGGCGCGGATCACGCGATCGGCGACCTCGTGGCCCAGCGTGCGGTTGATCTCGGTCAGGTTGGCCAGCCGCAGCAGCAGCAGGCCGCCCTCGACACGGCCCTCCTCGCCCTCGAGGCTGGCCTCGAGCTGGCGCATGAAGTGGCTGCGGTTGGACAGCCCCGTCAGCGGATCGCAGTGCGCCTGCTTGCGCAGCGCCTCGACCTGCGCGGCCTGCGCCTCGAACAGGTTCCTGACGCGATGGACCATCGAGTTCATCGCGCGCGTCAGCCGCTGCAGCTCGGGCACGCGCGGCTCGGGCACGGTGACGAAACGGCCGTCGACCAGCGCCTGCGCCTGATCGACGGTCGAATCGAGCGGTCGGCGGATGCGCTGCACGGCCAGCGCCGCGACGGTGCCGGCGGCCACGCCCACCAGCAGCAGCAACGCGATCGACTCGAAGGTCGCCTGCCACAGGTCGTCGTAGGCGTACGACGAATGGCTGACGACGGTGACCTTGCCGAGCGCGCGCCAGCCGTCGGACACCTGGGCCAGGCCGGGCTCGGAGCGGATCGGCACGAGGCGCACGAACCAGGTCGGCGCCTGGCGCGGCGCGCCGTCGGAGCTGCGCTCGAACGCCACGTTGCCGATCGCGTCGATGAACTGGATGCGGCGGTAGAAGCCGGTGTCGAACTGCGCCGCCATCAGCAGCGACATCAGCTCGCGATCGCCCTTCTGCTGCGACAGCGTCAGCGCGAGCGACGCCGCGTTGTCGTTGTTCTTGATGCGCAGCTGCGTTTCGAGCGTCTCGCGCGTCGACACGACGTTGACGGTAACGCTGCCGATGAGCGCCAGCAGCACCGTCGCGACGAGCAGCAGCCAGACCTGGCGGATCAAGGACATAGGCCCTCCAGCGTACAGGAGAAGACTGTCGCGGGTTCGTGCAATACGACCGCATCGCAGTTCACGTTGCGGCGGCGCCAGCTCCGTGCGGCGTTCATTCGAAGCCCTCCAGCCGCGCCTTCGCGAGCACCTCGCGCCAGCGCGACAGTCGCATGGTCGGATCGCCAGCGGCGGGCGCCGCCCCGACACCCTGCCACAGCCCCTCGCTGTTGAAGCTGAACACCGGCTCGAGATCGGGCCGCCGCGAGGCCGGGCGCACTTCGGTGATCAGGTTGTCGAGGATCAGCGGCTCTGCGTTCGGCTCGGCGTAGTGGGCGAGCACCATGTGGGCCTGCGTCGGGCCGCCCGGTCCGCCGAGCTGCGCGCGCACGTAGACCAGCCGCATGCGGCCGGCCGGCACGCCGGCGGCGAGCAAGCTGAAGTACTTGGCGATCGCGAAGTCCTCGCAATCGCCTTGGCCGCGCTCGAGCGACTCGAGCGGGCTGGCCCAGTAGTCGACCTGGCCCCAGGCGTCGGCATCGTCGCGGAACAGGATGCGGCGGTTGAAGAACTGGTTGACCATCGTCAGGCGCTCGGCGCCGTCGGCTGCCTGCGCCGCCGCCAACACCGCCTGCAGCGACTCGACGCCCGCGACGGCGCGTGGCCCGATCCGACGCGCCGCGCCCTGCATGCGCTCGGCGTCCCAGGCGTGCGGCGACGCGCTGACGGCCAGCAGCGTCAGCAGCAGCAGGAAGAATCGCAACGGAGTCGGCACGTCGGCACGCGGTGAGGGCCCATCGTGACTCTTCGTCCGCCGCGCGGCCGACTTGAGCGCGCAACCTCCCCACCCGACACGCGCCGTGCCGCGCCGCCACGCGGGTGCGCCGTCGAGCGTGAAGTACCTCATGCGAAGAGCGCCCGCCGCACCTCGCGTCACCGCTTCGGGGGAAGGCTGCGCACGGTGCGGCGACATGGGAGCCCTACACTCGCGTCCGTCGAGCCGGCTGCGAGCCGGCAAACCACGAAAACAACCCGACACAGCGAAAGATCGAGAGATGCGTCTGAAACCGACCCTCCTGGCGTGCGCCGCCGGCCTCGTGCTCTCGGCGGCGGCACGCGGCCAGAGCGCCGACCCGCTGCGCGATGCTGCGCAGAAGGCGGTGGCGTCGCATCCCGACGTCACGGCGCGCTACAACGCGCTGCGCGCCGCCGGCGACGCCGTCGACGCCGCGCGCGGCGCGTGGCTGCCGCGCGTCGACCTGCACGCCACGGCCGGCCGCGTCGACGACCGCATCACGACGCGCGTGCCGGCCAACGACGCCATGACGCACACCGGCCTGGCCTTGCAGGTGACGCAGATGCTGTGGGACGGCCTGGCGACGCGCCACGACGTCGACCGCCTCGGCCACGAGCGGCTGGCGCGCTACTTCGAGTTCGTCGAGGCCAGCGAGCAGGCCGCGCTCGAGGCGGCGCGCGCCTACTACGACGTGCTGCGCTACCGACGCCTGGTCGCGCTGGCCGAGGACAACTACGTGCGACACAAGGTCGCCTACACGCAGATCGAGTCGCGCGTGCGCGCCGGCGTCGGCCGCGGCGTCGACCTCGAGCAGTCGAGCGCGCGCCTGGCGTTGGCCGAATCGAACCTCGCGACGGAAGTCGCCAACCTGCACGATGTCGTCGCGCGCTACCAGCGCGTCGTCGGCGAGGCGCCGCCCGCGAACCTGCCGCTACCGTCGGCGCTGAAGGCCGGCGTGCCGGCCAGCGCGGCCGAAGCCGTGGCGGGCGCCGTGGCGCGCAGCGCCGCCGTCAGCGCGAGCATCGAGAACCTGCGCGCCGCGCGCTCGGCGGCGACGCTGCGCGAGAGCGTGTTCCAGCCGCGCATCGAGGCGCGCGCGCGCAGCGGCGCCGGCCGCAACTTCGACGCGCTGGCCGACCAGCGCCGCGACACCAGCGCCGACCTCACGCTGAGTTGGAACCTCTTCAACGGCGGTGCCGACCGCGCGCGCGTGCGCCAAGCGGCGAACCTGCTTGCGCAGGCCGCCGACCTGCGCGACAAGGCTTGTCGCGACGTGCGCCAGAGTGCGCTGATCGCCTACAACGACACGCGCAAGCTCGCCGACCAGATCGCGCTGCTCGACCGCAACGTGATCGCCATCGAGAAAGCGCGCGACGCCTATGCGCAGCAGTTCGAGATCAACCAGCGCAGCCTGCTCGACCTGCTCAACGCCGAGAACGAGCTCTACACGGCGCGGCGCGCGCTCGCCAACGCCGAGCACGACCTCGGTGCGGCCTACGTGCGCACGCACGCGGCGATGCAGCAGCTGACCGTGCAGCTCGGCCTCCGGCGCATCGACGCCGACCAGCCGCTGGCTGAGGCGGCCGGCTGGGGCGCCGACGGCGACGCACCATCGCGCTGCCCCACCGGCGCGCTCGATGTCGCGCCGACGCCGCGCGGCGAGCTCGACGCGCGCGCCCAGCGTCTGGTGAACAGCGCGCCGCCCGCGGCGGCGCCTGCCGGCACGCCGCGCCGCTGAGCCGGTCGCGCCGAGCGAGTTCGGCGCCGCCGCGGCGGCGGCGATCAACGCCGCGGCGGCGGCAGGTCGGTGCAGACGCCCTCGGCGACCTCGGCCGCCATGCCGATGCTCTCGCCGAGCGTCGGGTGCGGATGGATGGTCTTGCCGATGTCGACGGCGTCGGCGCCCATCTCGATGGCAAGCGCGATCTCGCCGATCATGTCGCCGGCATGCGTACCGACGATGCCGCCGCCGACGATGCGGTGCGTCCCGGCGTCGAACAGCAGCTTGGTGAAGCCCTCGTCGCGGTTGTTGGCGATCGCGCGGCCCGACGCCGTCCACGGGAACAGGCCCTTCGTGACCTTCACGCCGCGCGCCTTGGCATCGTCCTCCGTCAGCCCGACCCAGGCGACCTCGGGGTCGGTGTAGGCCACGCTCGGAATGACGCGCGCGTCGAACTGCACCTTGGCGTCGCCCGCGGCCGCTTCGGCCGCGACGTGCGCCTCGTGGACCGCCTTGTGCGCCAGCATCGGCTGGCCGACGATGTCGCCGATCGCGTAGATATGCGGCACGTTGGTGCGCATCTGCACATCGACCGGGATGTAGCCGCGCTCGTTCACCACGATCCCCGCGTTCTCGGCGCCGATGCGCCGGCCGTTGGGAGTGCGGCCGACCGACTGCAGCACGAAGTCGTAGCGCTGAGGCTGGGCGGGTGCGCCCTCGCCTTCGAAGCGCACGACGATGCCGTCGGCAGTGGCCTCGGCGCCGTCCGTCTTCGTTTTCAGCATCACGCGGTCGAAGCGCGGAGCGTTCAGCTTCTGCCAGACCTTGACGAGGTCGCGGTCGGCACCCTGCATCAGGCCATCGAGCATCTCGACGACGTCGATGCGCGCGCCGAGCGTCGAGTACACCGTCGCCATCTCCAGGCCGATGATGCCGCCGCCGATGACGAGCATGCGCTCGGGGCGCTGCCGCAGCTGCAGCGCGCCGGTCGACGTGACGACGCGCGCATCGTCCTTCGGCAGGAACGGCAGCTTCACGGCCTCGGAGCCCGCCGCGACGATCGCGTGCCGAAAGCGGATCGTCTGCGCCCTGCCGTCGGACGCCGTCACGCGCATGTGGTGGGGGTCGGCGAACTCGCCCGTGCCGGTGACGATCTTCACCTTGCGCATCTTCGCCATCGAAGCGAGGCCGCCCGTCAGCTTGCCGACGACCTTGTCCTTGTGCGCGATCAGCTTCGCAAGATCGACTTTGGGCGCACCGAAGTCGACGCCGATGTCGGCAAGATGGCGCGCCTCGTCGATGACGGCCGCCACGTGCAGCAGCGCCTTCGACGGGATGCAGCCGACGTTGAGGCACACGCCGCCGAGCGTCGGATAGCGCTCGACGAGCACCGTCTTCAGGCCGAGGTCGGCACCGCGGAACGCAGCCGAATAGCCGCCCGGGCCAGCGCCGAGCACGAGCAGGTCGCACTCGAGGTCGGTGGTGCCGACGTAGCTCGACGCCGCGGGCGCGTCCTGCCCCGCCGGCGCCGTGACCGGGGCGGCGGCGGCCGGTGCAGGCTCGGGGTGTGACGCCGCTGTCGGCGCGTCGCCCGCCGCCTCGAGCGTGAGGATCGTCGAGCCCTGGCTGACCTTGTCGCCCACCTTGATCGACAGCGACTTGACGACGCCGGCGTGCGACGACGGGATCTCCATCGACGCCTTGTCGCTCTCGACGGTGATCAGCGACTGCTCGGCCTGCACCGGATCACCCGGCGCGACCAGCACCTCGATGACGGCCACGTCCTTGAAGTCGCCGATGTCGGGCACCCGGATCTCGATCGCGGCCATGGCGTCAATCTTTCGTCTTGAGTTTGAGGGTCTGCGCCTTGATCGGCCCCGACGAGTTCTTGTCGAACTCGCAGCCTGCGCGCACGCCGAGTTCGGCCAGCTCGCGCGCCGTGCGGGCGCGGTCGAACTGCGCATACATCGCGCCGAGCGCGAACGCGCGGCCCGAGCCGATGGCCCAGAAGCGATCGAACTCGAACACCTCGCGGTACGAGTAGACGCCGTAGATGCCGCTCGGGTTGGCGATCAGCGCCGTGAACTGCGAGCTCTCGTACGGGTCGGCGTCCTCTTCCTTGGGGTTGAGGAAGAAGGTCTCCTTCAGCTTCGGATGCAGCCTGAGGAAGGTATCGAACACGTGGTCGCGCGAGTCCAGCCGCAGCTCGTCGCGCGGCAGCTCCGACAGCGCGCGCCGCAGCACCGGGAAGTGCGCCGTCGTGCCGGCCATGCCGATCCACGAATCGCCGACGCGAAACAGCTTGTCGTTGTCCTCGTAGCCGTGCGCCAGGCGCGTGTCGCCGAAAGTCACGAGGCTGTCCGTCGCGATCGTCACCTGGCCCGCCTTGCGGACCACCACCACGGTCGTCATGGCCGACTCGCTACAGCAGCACGCGCCGGAAGTCGGCCAGGATCTGCACCAGGTAGGCGTTGAAGCGCGCCGCCGCCGCGCCGTCGACGACGCGGTGGTCCCACGACAGCGACAGCGGCAGGACGAGGCGCGGCGCGAACTGCCGGCCGTCCCAGCGCGGCTCGGTGCTGCTGCGGCACACGCCGAGGATCGCCACCTCGGGCGCGTTGATGATCGGCGTGAAGTAGCGCCCGCCGATGCCGCCGAGCGACGAGATCGAGAAGCAGCCGCCCGTCATCTCGGCCGGCGAGAGCTTGCCGTCGCGCGCCTTCTTCGCCAGCTCGCTCATCTCCTGGCTGATCTGCAGGATGCCCTTCTTGTCGACGTCCTTGATCACGGGCACGACCAGCCCGTTGGGCGTGTCGGCGGCGAAGCCGATGTGGAAGTACTGCTTGAGTACGATCTGCTCGCCGTCGAGCGACGCGTTGAACTCGGGGAACTTCTTCAGCGCGGCGACGCTCGCCTTGATCAGGAAGGCGAGCATCGTGACCTTGATGCCGGCCTTCTCGTGCTCCTTGTTGAGCTGCAGGCGCAACGCCTCGAGATCGGTGATGTCGGCATCGTCGTGGTTGGTGACGTGCGGGATCACGACCCAGTTGCGGTGCAGGTTGGCGCCGCTGATCTTCTTGATGCGCGAAAGATCCTTGCGCTCGACGGGGCCGAACTTCGCGTAGTCGACTTGCGGCCACGGCAGCAGCCCCGGGAAGGCGCCTCCGGCGGCGGCGCCCGGCGCCGCGGCCTTCTGCGCGGCCGTCTGCGCGCGGCCGGCCATGACGCCCTTGACGAAGCCATGCACGTCGTCCTGCGTGATGCGGCCCTTGGGCCCGCTGCCCTGCACTTCATCGAGCGGCACGCCGAGCTCGCGCGCGAGTTTGCGGATCGACGGCGACGCATGCGGCAGCGCGCCGCTCGGCGCCGCCGGCTCGTGCGCCGGCAGCGCGGCCGTCGGCGGCACGCGCTCGGCCGGCGGGCTGGCGACCGGCGCTACGGCCGGTGCGGGCGCCGGCGCGGCTGCCGGTGCTGCCGGCGCAGGCGCCGCTTCGGCCGGCGCCGGGGCCGCCGCGCCGGCGGCCTCGGTGTCGAGCAGCAGCAGCGACGCGCCCTCGCTCACCTTGCTGCCGAGCCCGACCTTCAACTCGCGCACCACACCGGCGTGCGACGACGGGATCTCCATCGACGCCTTGTCGCTCTCGACGGTGACGAGCGACTGCTCGGCCTTCACAGTGTCGCCCGGCTTGACGAGCAGTTCGATGACCTCGACGTCCTTGAAGTCGCCGATGTCGGGCACCTTGACCTCGACCGTTGCCATGTTCTTGTCTCCTGCGCTCGCGGTCGGCCGGTCAGGCGTACAGCGGGTTGATCTTGTCGGCGTTGATTGCGTATTTGGCGATCGCCTCGGCGGCCTTCGCCGCCGGCAGCGCGCCGTCGTCGGCCAGCGCCTTGAGCGCCGCGACGACGATGTAGTGGCGATTGACCTCGAAGTGCTCGCGCAGCCGGCTGCGGAAGTCGCTGCGCCCGAAGCCGTCGGTGCCGAGCACGCGATAACGCCGGCCGGACGGCAGGAACGGCCGGATCTGCTCGGCGTAGCTCTTCATGTAATCGGTCGACGCGACGACGGGGCCGGCGTGCGCTGCGAGCTGCTGCGCGACGAAGGGCACGCGCGGCGTCTCGGTCGGGTGCAGCAAGTTCCAGCGCTCGGCGTCCTGGCCGTCGCGCGCCAGCTCGTTGAAGCTCGGGCAGCTCCACACCGCGGCGCCGACACCCCAATCCTTCTCGAGCAGCTCCTTCGCCGCGATCGACTCGCGCAGGATCGTTCCGCTGCCCAGCAGGTTGACACGCGGCGCGTCCTTCTTCTTGCCCACGGCGGCCGGCTGCAGCAGATACATGCCCTTGATGATCTGCTCCTCGGTGCCCGGCTGCAGGCCCGGCATCGCATAGTTCTCGTTGAGCAGCGTCAGGTAGTAGAAGACGTTGTCCTGCTTCGCGACCATGCGCTCGAGGCCATGGTGCAGGATCACGCAGACCTCGTGCGCGAAGGTCGGGTCGTAGGTGATGCAGTTGGGGATCGTGCCGGCCAGGATGTGGCTGTGGCCGTCCTCGTGCTGCAGGCCCTCGCCGTTGAGCGTCGTACGCCCCGACGTGCCGCCGAGCAGGAAGCCGCGCGCCTGCATGTCGCCGGCCGCCCAGGCCAGATCGCCGACGCGCTGGAAGCCGAACATCGAGTAGTAGACGTAGAACGGCACCATGATGCGGTTGTTCGTCGAATACGACGTCGCCGCGGCGATCCAGCTCGACATGCCGCCCGCCTCGTTGATGCCCTCCTGCAGGATCTGGCCGGCCTTGTCTTCCTTGTAGTACATGACCTGGTCCTTGTCGACCGGCGTGTACTGCTGCCCCGCGGGGTTGTAGATGCCGATCTGGCGGAACAGGCCCTCCATGCCGAAGGTGCGCGCCTCGTCGACGAGGATCGGCACGGCGCGCGGCCCCAGCGCCTTGTCGCGCAGCAGCTGCGTCAGGAAGCGCACGTAGGCCTGCGTCGTCGAGATCTCGCGGCCCTCGGCCGTCGGCTCGAGCACGGCCTTGAAGGTCTCGAGCGGCGGCACCTCGAGCCGCTCGTCTGCGCGCGTGCGGCGCTTGGGCAGGTAGCCGCCGAGCGCCTGGCGCCGTTCGTGCAGGTAGCGCATCTCGACGGTATCGTCGGCCGGCTTGTAGAACGGGATGTCGGCGAGGCGGTCGTCGGGGATCGGGATCGCGAAGCGGTCGCGGAAGGTGCGCACGTCCTCGTCGAGCAGCTTCTTGGTCTGGTGAGCGGTGTTCTTGCCTTCGCCGCTCTTGCCCATGCCGAAGCCTTTGACCGTCTTGACCAGCAGCACCGTCGGCTGGCCCTTGTGGTTGACGGCGCGATGGTAGGCCGCGTAGACCTTGTGCGGGTCGTGGCCGCCGCGGTTGAGGCGCCAGATGTCCTCGTCGCTCATCTTGGCGACCATCTCGAGCAGCTTGGGATGACGGCCGAAGAAGTGCTTGCGTACGAAGGCGCCGTCGTTGGCCTTGAAGGCCTGGTAGTCGCCGTCGACGGTGTCCATCATCACCTTGCGCAGGATGCCGTCGCGGTCGCGCGCGAGCAGCGGATCCCAGTAGCTGCCCCAGATCAGCTTGATGACGTTCCAGCCGGCGCCGCGGAACTCGCTCTCGAGCTCCTGGATGATCTTGCCGTTGCCGCGCACCGGGCCGTCGAGGCGCTGCAGGTTGCAGTTGACGACGAAGATCAGGTTGTCGAGCTTCTCGCGCGCCGCCAGACCGATCGCGCCGAGCGACTCGGGCTCGTCCATCTCGCCATCGCCGCAGAACACCCACACCTTGCGGTTGGCCGTGTCGGCGATGCCGCGCGCATGCAGGTACTTGAGAAAGCGCGCCTGGTAGATCGCCATCAGCGGCCCCAGCCCCATCGAGACGGTGGGGAACTGCCAGAACTCGGGCATCAGCTTGGGATGCGGATAGCTCGAGATGCCCTTGCCGTCGACTTCGCGGCGGAAGTTGAGCAACTGCTCCTCGCTGATGCGTCCCTCGAGGAAGGCACGCGCATAGATGCCGGGCGCCGAGTGGCCCTGGATGTAGAGCAGGTCGCCGCCGTGGCCCTCGCTATCGGCATGCCAGAAGTGGTTGAAGCCCGCGCCGAACATCGTCGCCACCGAGGCGAACGACGAGATGTGGCCGCCGAGGTCGCCGCCGTCCTCGGGGTGCAGGCGATTGGCCTTGACGACCATCGCCATCGCGTTCCAGCGCATGATGGCGCGCAGCCGCTCCTCGATCTCGATGTTGCCGGGGCAGCGCTCCTCCTGGTCGGTCGGGATCGTGTTGACGTAGGCCGTGTTGGCCGAGAACGGCACGTCGATGCCGGCTTGGCGCGCGTGATCGATCAGTTGTTCGAGCAGGTAGTGCGCACGATCCGAGCCTTCGGCACCGATGACGGCCGACAGCGCGTCGAGCCACTCACGGGTTTCCTGGGTATCGGCATCGTTGGCCGCGACGCCGGGCAGGGATTCGGGGACTGCTGACATGAAGGCTCTCCAGGGTTCGTTCTCGACGGCGGACGCGAGTGTCCCACAGCTCGAGCGAAATTCCAAATAGCGCAGTTCGTTTTCATTATGCGGAACACACCTGCGCACCCTTCTCCCTGAGTCGGCTCGGGGTCGCCCCCGATAATCTCGCCATGCAGCAACCCCCGGACCCGCGGCCGTCGAAACGCCCGATGGCAGCGCGCGCCCTGCGCGTCGTCGCCGGCTGGTGGCGCCGCCAGACGCCGGCGCGCCAGGACCGGTTCGCGACGCTCGGCCCGCTGATCTCGGTGCTGCTGTTCCTCGCCGCGATCATCTCGGCGTTCTGGTACCTGCGCAACGAGGAATTCGAGCGCGCGCAGGAGTCCGTCAAGCGCGACGCCGAGATCGCCCAGCAGCAGATCCGCCTGCGCCTGATCGAGAACCAGGAGCACCTGGTGCGCATGGCGCGCGAGATCGCCAGTCGCGGCGTCGATCCGGAGGCTTTCCTCGAGCAGGCGGCGACGTTCGCTCGCGAGCGCCCCGAGGTGCCGGGCCTGATGTGGCTCGACGCGAAGCGCAAGCCGCGCGCGCACTACTCGACGCGCGCCTTCAGCGTCGACGCCGGCACCGACGGCGCTGCGTCGACCCCGTCGCTGCCGGTGCAGGGCCGCGCCAGCGAGCCCGAGACGGCCTTCAGCACGGCGCAAGTGCTGCGCCAGCCGGTCTACTCGGGCGCCTTCGCCGACGCGCTGCGCGCCTCCGTGTTCCAGGTGCACGTGCCACTGCTCGATCGCGGCCAGTTCGCCGGCACGCTGGTCGCCGAGTACTCCGTCGAGAGCCTGGTGCGCTATTTCATCCCGGGCGAGGTGGCGACGCGCCACGCCATCTCGATCCTCGACGGCCGCGACGCGGTGCTCGCCAGCACGGTGACGCCGATGCCCGGCCAGGCGCGCAACCGGCCGTCGATCGTCTACGAGCTGCCGGTGGCGCCGGCGGGCAACGGCCTGGTGATCCGCGCGTCGGGCTACCGCACGTCGGTGGGCCTGATCAGCAGCACGCTGTTCTGGATGGTCGCCGCGCTGTCGGTGCTGACGGTGTGGATGCTGATCGGCACCTGGCGCCACATGCGCCGCCGCATGCAGATGCAGGCGACGCTGGTGTCGGAGACCAACTTCCGCCGCGCGATGGAGAACTCGATGCTCACCGGCATGCGCGCGATGGACCTCGAGGGCCGCATCACCTACGTCAATCCGGCGTTCTGCGCGATGACCGGCCTCGCCGAGAGCGAGCTGATCGGGCGCCTGCCGCCCTTCCCGCACTGGCCGCCCGATCGCCAGGAGGAGAACAACCGCGTGCTGCAGCAGGAGCTGCAGGGCCGCAGCCCGGCCGGCGGCATCGAGGTCAAGATGATGCGCAAGGACGGCTCGCTGTTCGACGCGCGCATGTACGTCTCGCCGCTGATCGACGCGCACGGCGTGCAGACGGGCTGGATGACCTCGGTCACCAACATCACGGAGGCCAAGCGCATCCGCGATCAGCTGTCGGCGTCGCACGAGCGCTTCACGACGGTGCTCGAAGGCCTCGACGCCGCCGTCTCGGTGCTGTCGGTGCAGCAGGGCGAGCTGCTGTTCGCCAACCGCTCGTACCGCCTGTGGTTCGGCGCCGACGCGCGCGGCCACGGGCTGCTCGCGGGCGAGGAGCCGTCGCTGGCCCGCGTGCCCGACGCCGACGATTCCGTCGACGCCTTCGGCGGCCTGCCGACGAGCGAGCTGACGCAGGCCGGCGCCGAGCCGCGCGAGGTCTACGTCGAGCCGCTGCAGAAGTGGTTCGACGTGCGCGCGCGCTACCTGCAGTGGACCGACGGCCGGCTCGCGCAGATGCTGATCGCCACCGACGTGACGGCGCGCCACCAGGCCGAGCAGCAGGCGGCGCAGCAGGCCGAGAAGGCGCAGGTGACGAGCCGCCTCGTCACGATGGGCGAGATGGCGTCGTCGGTCGCGCACGAGCTGAACCAGCCGCTGACGGCGATCACGAACTACTGCAACGGCATGGTGTCGCGCGTGCGCGCCGATGCCATCGCCAAGGTCGACCTGGTCGAGGCGCTGCAGAAGACGGCGCGTCAGGCCGAGCGCGCCGGCCAGATCATCCACCGCATCCGCGCCTTCGTGAAGCGCAGCGAGCCGCAGCGCCAGCCCGCGCAGGCACGCACCATCGTCGAGGACGCCGTCGAGCTCGCCGGCATCGAGCTGCGCCGGCGCAACGTCGCGATCCACACCTACGTCGCGCAGCGCCTGCCGACGCTGATGGTCGACCCGATCCTGATCGAGCAGGTCGTGCTCAACCTGCTGAAGAACTCGGCCGAGGCGATCGACAACGCGCGCCTGCCGCCGGCGCGCCGCAACATCGAGCTGCGCGTCGTGCCGCGCCACACGGCCGAGGAAGGCGCCGTCGTCGAGTTCAGCGTCACCGACATGGGCCCGGGGCTGAAGGAGGAAGTGATCGGGCGGCTGTACGAGGCGTTCTTCTCGACCAAGCCCGACGGCCTGGGCATCGGCCTTTCGCTGTGCCGCACGATCGTCGAGTCGCACCGCGGCCGGATGAAGGCGCAGAACTTATACAATGGCCCGGTCGTCGTCGGCTGCCGTTTCAGCTTCACGCTGCCGGTCGAGACGACGCGCACCGAACCCGCGCCCTCTCCCAACTCCGCGATCCTCCAATGAGCCTGATTCCGAAGAAGGGCACCGTCTACGTGGTCGACGACGACGAAGGCGTGCGCGACTCGCTGCAGTGGCTGCTCGAGGGCAAGGACTACCGCGTCAAGTGCTTCGATTCGGCCGAGTCGTTCCTCAGCCGCTTCGACCCGCGCGAAGTCGCCTGCCTGATCGCCGACATCCGCATGGAGGGCATGAGCGGCCTCGAGCTGCAGGACCGCCTGCGCGAACGCCGCTCGCCGCTGCCCATCGTCTTCATCACCGGCCACGGCGACGTGCCGATGGCCGTCACGACGATGAAGAAGGGCGCGATGGACTTCATCGAGAAGCCTTTCAAGGAAGAGGAGCTCGTCGTGCTCGTCGAGCGCATGCTCGATCAGGCGCGCTCGGCGTTCTCGCAGCACCAGGAGGCCGCCAGCCGCGACGCGCTGCTGTCGCGCCTGACCACGCGCGAGAGCCAGGTGCTCGAGCGCATCGTCGCCGGCCGGCTCAACAAGCAGATCGCCGACGACCTCGGCATCAGCATCAAGACGGTGGAGGCGCATCGCGCCAACATCATGGAAAAGCTCAACGCCAACACCGTCGCCGACCTGCTCAAGATCGCGCTCGGCGCGCAAGCCAAGACCTGAACCCTCCCGCCCCTGCAAGGCCGCCGTCGGCGGCCTTCGTCGTTTCTGCAAGGACCCGCCCCATGACTGCACGACTCATCGACGGCAACGCCCTCGCCGCCCGCATCCGCTCCGACGTCGCCACCCGCGCCGCCGCGCTCACGGCGCGCGGGCGCCAGCCGGGGCTGGCCGTGATCCTGGTCGGCGACGACCCGGCCTCGCAGGTCTACGTGCACCACAAGGTCAAGGACTGCGAGGCCGCCGGCCTGCGCTCCGTGTTCGAGAAGTACGACGCGACGCTCGCCGAATCGGCGCTGCTCGGGCGCATCGAGGCGCTCAACGCCGATCCCGCCGTGCACGGCATCCTGGTGCAGATGCCGCTGCCCAAGCACATCGATCCTCACAAGGTGATCGAGACGATCGCCACCGCCAAGGACGTCGACGGCTACTCGGTGCGCAGCGCCGGCGACCTGATGACGGGGCTGCCGGGGTTCCGCCCCTGCACGCCCTACGGCTGCATGAAGCTGATCGAGACGACGGGTGTCGCGCTGCGCGGCAAGCACGCCGTCGTGATCGGGCGCAGCAACACCGTCGGCAAGCCGATGGCGCTGCTGCTGCTGCAGGCCAACGCCACCGTGACGATCTGCCACAGCGCGACGGCCGACCTGGCGGCGCACACGCGCGAGGCCGACGTCGTCGTCGCCGCGGTCGGGCGGCGCAACGTGCTGACGGCGCCGATGGTCAAGCCGGGTGCCGTCGTCGTCGACGTGGGCATGAACCGCGACGATGCCGGCAAGCTGTGCGGCGACGTAGACTTCGCCGGCGTGCGCGAGGTCGCCGGCTGGATCACGCCGGTGCCCGGCGGCGTCGGCCCGATGACGCGGGCGATGCTGCTGGTCAACACGCTCGAAGCCGCCGAACGCGCGGCCCAGGTCGACGAATCGCGCGACGCGCTCACCCTCTGACCGAGTCCGCCATGAGCAACCCGCTGCTGCAGACCGAGGGCCTGCCGGCCTTCGACGCGATCCGCCCCGAACACGTCACACCGGCGATCGACGAACTGCTCGCCGGCGCGGATGCGGCGCTCGAACGCGCCGTCGGCCCCGACGTGGCGGCCGACTACGACGCGCTGTCGGCCGTGCTCGACGTCGCCGTCGAGCGGCTCGGGCGCGCCTGGGGCGCCGTCGGCCACCTGAAGGCGGTCGCCGACAGCCCCGAGCTGCGCGCGGCCTACAACGAGAACCTGCCCAAGGTCACCGAGTTCCACACGCGCATGGGCGCCGACGAGCGGCTCTATGCCAAGTACAAGGCGGTGCGCTCGGGCGCGGGGCATGCGCGGCTCGACGCGGCGCGCCGCAAGGCACTCGACAACGCGCTGCGCGACTTCGTGCTCTCGGGTGCCGAGCTGCAGGGCGACGCCAAGGCGCGCTTCGCGGCGATCCAGGAGCGCAGCGCCGAGTTGCAGCAGAAGTTCTCCGAGCACGTGCTCGACGCGACCGACGGCTACGCCCACTACGCGCGTGCCGACGAGCTCGACGGCGTGCCGGCCGACGTGCAGCAGGCTTCCGCCGCGGCCGCTGCCGCCGACGGCCGCGAAGGCGAGTTCAAGATCACGCTGCACTTCCCGAGCTACGGCCCGGTGATGCAGTACGCGCGCCACCGCGCGCTGCGCGAGGCGCTCTACCGCGCCTACGTCACACGCGCCAGCGAGCTCGGCCCGCCCGAGCGCGACAACGGCCCGCTGATGCGCGAGTTGCTCGCGCTGCGCCACGAGGAAGCCGCGCTGCTGGGCTATCGCAGCTATGCCGAGCTGTCACTCGTGCCCAAGATGGCCGACACGCCGCGCCAGGTGGTCGAGTTCCTGCGCGAGCTGGCGATCCGCGCCCGCCCGAGCGCCGAGCGCGACCTGCACGAGGTGCGCGAGTTCGCCGCCGCCGAGCTCGGCCTGCCCGACCTGCAGGCCTGGGACCTGGCCTATGCGAGCGAGCGACTGAAGGAAGCGCGCTACGCCTTCAGCGACCAGGAGGTCAAGCAATACCTGACCGAACCCACCGTGCTGCCCGGCCTGTTTCGCATCGTCGAGACGCTGTTCGACGTGCAGATCGCGCCCGACAGCGCGCCGGTCTGGCACCCGAGCGTGCGCTTCTATCGCATCGAGCGCGGCGGCCAGCTCGTCGGCCAGTTCTATCTCGATCCGTACGCGCGGCCCGGCAAGCGCCCCGGCGCCTGGATGGACGACGTGCGCGGCCGCTGGCGCCGCCCCGACGGCCGGCTGCAGACGCCGGTGGCGCACATGGTGTGCAACTTCGCGCCGCCGGTCGGCGACCGGCCGGCGCTGCTGACGCACGACGACCTGATCACCCTCTTCCATGAGTTCGGCCACGGCCTGCATCACATGCTCACGCAGGTCGACGAGCTGGCGGTCTCGGGCATCTCGGGCGTCGAGTGGGACGCCGTCGAGCTGCCGAGCCAGTTCATGGAGAACTTCTGCTGGGAGTGGGACGTCATCAAGGGCCTGACGTCGCACGTCGAGACCGGCGAGCCGCTGCCGCACGCGCTGTTCCGCAAGATGGTCGCGGCCAAGAACTTCCAGAGCGGGCTGCAGATGCTGCGCCAGATCGAGTTCTCGCTGTTCGACATGCGCGTGCACGACGAGGCCGGCGCCGACGATCGCGTGCAGCCGCTGCTCGACGAGGTGCGCGACGAGGTGTCGGTGCTGCAGCCGCCGCCGTTCAACCGCTTCCAGCACAGCTTCTCGCACATCTTCGCCGGCGGCTACGCCGCGGGCTACTACAGCTACAAGTGGGCCGAGGTGCTGTCGGCCGACGCCTGGAGCGCGTTCGAGGAGTCGGGCGTGCTCGACGCGGCGACCGGCCGGCGCTATCGCGAGGCCATCCTCGAGGCCGGCGGCGGACGCCCGGCGATGGAGAGCTTCAAGGCCTTCCGCGGCCGCGAGCCGAAGATCGACGCCTTGCTGCGACACCAGGGCATCGCATAGCGGCGCGGCGCGTCCGTGCGCGCGGGTTTGGCGTTAGATTGCGTGCAGGATCACCGGGGAGGCTCTTCACCATGACGACGACACCGACGCGCTGGCTGCTGCCGCTGACCTGCGCCCTGCTCGCCGTGCCGGCGCACGCGCTGTACAAGATCGTCGGACCCGACGGCCGCGTCACCTACTCCGACACGCCACCGGCAGACCAACGCGCACGTGTTGCCCCCGTGCCGGCCGCGGCGGGCAACGGCGGGGGCGTCAGCCTGCCCTACGAGCTGCGCCAGGCGACGTCGCGCTATCCGGTCACGCTCTACACCGGCGCCGGCTGCGCGCCCTGCGACGGCGCGCGCCAGTGGCTGCGCGAGCGCGGCATCCCGTTCGCCGAGAAGACGGTGTCGAGCAACGAGGACATCGCCGCCTACACCCGGCTCACCGGCACGTCCGACCTGCCGACGCTGGCCATCGGCAGCCAGCTGTTGCGCGGGCTGTCGCGCGACGAGTGGACGACGTATCTCGACGCCGCGGGCTATCCGCGCACGCCGCAGTTGCCGCCGAACTATCGGCATCCGGCCGCCGCGCCGCTCGTCGTGAGCCCGTCGCAGCCCGCCGCGACGACGGCCGCGCCCGCCGCCGCGCCGGCCGCGCCGCCGCCGGTCGACCCGGGCGGCTTCAAGTTCTGACGACGACACGCCGCGCCGGCAGCGTGCCGCCGGCCAGCAGCGCGGCCAGCGTCCAGAACAGCGCCGACGCGCCGACCACGGCGCCGACGGCGCCGAACACGAGCGGCATCGCCGCGCCCGACAGATTGATCGTCATCGAGCGCAGCGCGATCGCCTCGCCGTGGCGCTCGGCCGGCGTGATGTGGTGCAGCATCGACATCACCATCGGCTGCACCGCGCCCAGCGCCAGCCCGACGAGCACGGCACACGCGCCCATCGACGCCGCGTCGCGCGCGAACGGATAGGCGACGAAGACGGCACCCACCCAGAGCATCGCGCCGACCAGCACGCGCGTCTCGCTGACGCGATGCGCCAGCAGCGGGATGACGAGCCGCACCGCCGTGACGGCGACGGCGAAGGCGCCGAGCACGCCGCCGATCGCCGACGCGCTCAGCCCCAGTTCGTGGCCGAGCACCGGCACGACGAAGGTGTGCAGGTCCCAGCTCGCCGACACCAGCCAGCTCACGAACAGCAGCCGGCGCAGCGCCGGCGCGCGCAGCAGCGCCCAGGTCGCGCGCGTCGTCGAGCGCCCGCCGCGCTGCGGCACCTCGTGAGGCACGCGGCGCGCCGACCACCACGCCAGCAGCGGCAGCAGCGACAGCACGCCGAACGCCGCGACGAAGCCCGAGGCGTCGATCGCCACGCCGGCGAGCACCGGGCCGATCAGGTTCGACACCGACGGCGCCAGCCCCAGCCAACTGAAAATGCGCACGCGCTGCGCGGGGTCGGCGGCGCCGCGCCCGGCGGTGCGCTGGATCGCGATCAGGCCGATGTTGGCGCCGGCGCCCGACAGCACGGCCGAGGCGCAAAGCAGCGCGAACGGCACGCCCGGCAGCAGCGCCGCCGTCAGCGCCAGCGCCGCGCCGGCCACGGTGAAACCGACGGCCCAGCGCATCGGCCGGTGGTAGCCGTGGCGATCGGCGAATCGCCCGGCCGGCAGCGCCAGCGCGAACGGCGCCGCGGCGAACAGCGCCAGCAGTACGCCGACGGCGAGCGCCGACTGGCCGTCGCGCAACGCGAGCAGCGGCGCGGCCATGCGCACGCCCGCCATGCAGGCGTGCAGACCGACCTGGCCGACGATCAGCGCGAGCAGCGGCGCGGTCGCCGCGCGGGCCGGGGAGTCAGGTCCGGGGGGCATCGGCGGCATCATCGGCCGCATCGGCGAGGCCCGGCAACAGCTGCGCGGCGCGCGCCTCGGGCAGCGCCTCGACGCCCTTGAGCCGGCGCTGCATCGCGCGCGTGCGCACCTCGGCCGCGTCGATCGTGCTGCTGGCCTCCTCGAGCTTGCGCTTGGTCTTGGCGAGCACGTCGCCGAAGCGGGCGAACTCCGTCTTGACGGCGCCGAGCACCTCCCACACCTCGGCCGAGCGCTTCTCGAGCACCAGCGTGCGAAAGCCCATCTGCAGGCTGCTGAGCGTGGCCAGCAGCGTGGTCGGGCCGGCGAGCATCACCTTGTGGTCGCGCTGCAGCGCGTCGACCAGCCCGGGGCGGCGCAGCGCCTCGGCGTACAGGCCCTCGGTGGGCACGAACATGATGCCGAAGTCGGTCGTGTGCGGCGGCGCCACGTACTTGTCGCGGATCGTCTTCGCCTCGCTGCGCAGCCGCAGCTCGATGGCGCGCGCCGCCGCATCGGCGGCCACCGGGTCGGCGCGCTCCTGGGCCTCGACCAGGCGCTCGTAGTCGTCGCGCGGGAACTTGCAGTCGATCGGCAGCCATAGCGGCGCGCCGTCGTCGCGCCGCCCGGGCAGGCGGATCGCGAACTCGACGCGCGCGCCGCTGCCGGGCAGCGTCTCGACGTTCGTCGCGTACTGCTCGGGCGTGAACACCTGCTCGAGCAGCGCGGCGAGCTGGACCTCGCCGAACACGCCGCGCGACTTGACGTTGGTCAGCACGCGGTTGAGCGAGCCGACGTCGCGCGCCAGCGACTGCATCTCGCCCAGCCCCTTGTGCACCTGGTCGAGCCGCTCGGCCACCTGGCGGAAGCTCTCGCCGAGCCGCGCCTCGAGCGTCGCGTGCAGCTTCTCGTCGACGGTGGCGCGCATCTGCTCGAGCTTCTTCTCGTTGTCGGCCTGGATCGCGCCGAGCTTGCCCTCGACGGCCGCGCGCACCTCGGCCATGCGCTGGTCGTTGGCCTGCGACAGCGCCTGCAACTGCTCGGTCAGCGTCTGCGAGAAGCGGCGCAGCGCCGCGTCCTGCGCCTCGCGCGCGCCGAGCGCCTGCGTCGCCTGCGCCTGCGTCGCCGTCGTGAGCGACTGGCCGATCGACTGCTGCAGCGCACCGAGCTGCACGCGGAAGCTGTCGATCTGCTCGTTCTGCGTGCGCGCGACGTCGCCCTGCTGCACCAGCAGCATCTGCTGAAACGTGGCGAGCGAACCGGCGAGCTCCTGGCGCGTCGACACCGCGCTGCGCCCCACCTCGTCGCGCAGCTCGCGCTCGAGCCGCTCGCTCGCCGCCACGAGGTCGCGGCGCAACGCCTCGGCCGCCTCGTCGCGCGGGCGCCGCAGCAGCAGCGCCGCCAGCAGCACGACGACGAGCGCCAGCGCTACGAGCGTCGCCCAGGTGGTCCAGACCATCGATGTGTCCGTCACGCGCCGGCCAGCACTTCGGGGTTGATCGGCGTCGGCGGCCGGCCGGCGCTCGGCCCGCAGCCCAGCGCCGCGATCAGGTTGTCGGCCGCCAGGTCGGCCATCGCACGCCGCGTCGCGACGGTGGCGCTGGCGATGTGCGGCGTCAGCACGACGTTGGGCACGGTCAGCAGGTCGGGATGGACGACGGGCTCGCCCTCGTAGACGTCGAGGCCGGCCGCCGCAATGCGCCGCTCGCGCAGCGCCGTGGCGAGCGCGGCGTCGTCGACGATGCCGCCGCGCGCCACGTTGGTCAGCGTCGCCGTCGGCTTCATCAGTGCCAGCTCGGCCGCGCCGATCGCGTGGTGCGACGCTGCCGAGTACGGCAGCACGAGCACCAGGTGGTCGGCCTCGCGCAGCAGCGTCTCCTTGTCGACGTAGCGCGCGCCCAGCCCGGCCTCGACGGTGGCGTCGAGCCGCGAGCGGTTGTGATAGATCAGCCTCATGCGAAAGCCGAGCACGCCGCGCCGCGCGATCGCCTGGCCGATGCGGCCCATGCCGAGGATGCCGAGCGTCGCGCCGTGCACGTCGCTGCCGGCGAACATGTCGTAGGACCACTTGGTCCACTCGCCGCGGCGCAGGAAGTGCTCGGACTCGGCCATGCGGCGCGCCGCCGCCATCATCAGCGCGAAGCCGAAGTCGGCCGTCGTCTCGGTCAGCACGTCGGGCGTGTTGGTCACGACGACGCGGCGCGCCGTGCAGGCGGCGACGTCGATGTTGTTGTAGCCGACCGCCATGTTGCAGACGGCACGCAGCTGCGGGTTGGCGTCGAGCACCTCGGCGTCGACGCGCTCGCTGCCGGTGACGAAGGCTCCCGACTTGCCGTGCAGGCGCGCCGCCAGCTCGGCCTTCGTGAAGATGCCATCGTCGCCGTTGACGTCGACGTCGAAGTGCTGCGCCAGCCGCTCGATCACCTCGGGAAAGACGGTACGCGCGACGAGGACCTTGTGCTTCATTGCGACGGAACTCCGGTGGAAACGGGGACGGGGGCGGCCGCCGGCGCGTTGCCGCGCGGCGTACTGCCGGGGTGAAAGCCGATCAGCGCCAGCATGACGAAGAAACCGATGACGTAGGCGACGGCCACGAACCAGCCGTGGCGCAGCCACTGGCCGACGGAGCGCGCCTCGGGGTACATGTTCGACAGCGCGACGCCGGCCGACGAGCCGAACCAGATCATCGAGCCGCCGAAGCCGACGGCATAGGCGAGGAAGCCCCAGTCGTAGCCCCCCTGCTTGATCGCCAGCGCCGTCAGCGGGATGTTGTCGAACACGGCCGACAGGAAGCCGAGGCCGAGCGCCGTCGGCCACGACGCGAGGGGCAGCTTCTCGACCGGCATCATCGACGCGCACATCACGAGCGACAGCAGGAACACGGAGCCCTTGAACGCGCCAGGCAGCAGCGACCAGTCGGGGCGGCGCAGCCCGGCCGTCAGCAGCACGGCGGCCCACACCGCCGCGCCGAGGAACGGGAAGGCGTCCGACACCTCGTTGAAGCGCGTGTTGACGACCACGTTGACGGCGACCGCAGCCACCAGGATGAACGCGACCACGCCGACGCGCGTCCAGTCGACGTGCGTGCCGGCCGCCGAGTCCTTCTGGATCGGCGAGAAGGCCTGCTGCCGGCGGGCCGCCGGGATGCCGAACACGAGCAGCGCGACGGCCGCCGCGATGTAGGCCTCGATCACCTCGAACGGCGAGACGCCGGCGATCCACATCATCGTCGTCGTCGTGTCGCCGACCACGCTGCCGGCGCCGCCGCCGTTGGACGCCGCGACGATCGCCGCCAGGTAGCCGATGTGCACCTTGCCGCGGAACACGGTGTGCGCGATCGCGCCGCCGATCATCGCCGCCGCGATGTTGTCGAGAAAGCCCGACAGCACGAATACGAGCGCGAGCAGCGCGAAGCAGCCCTTCCAGTCGTCGGGCAGCCAGCGCGGCAGCACGGCGGGGACCTCGCTCTCCTCGAAGTGCTTGGCCAGCAGCGCGAAGCCGAGCAGCAGCAGCAGCAGGTTCACGAGGATGACCCACTCGTGGTTCAGGTGGCGCAGCAGCCCGCCGAAACCCGTGCCGGTGGCGAACGGCGACAGCGCGATCTTGTAGACCGCGATCACGATCGCACCGCCGAGCGCGATCGGCAGCGTGTGATGGTGGAACAGCGCGACGCCGGCGAGCACCAGGCCGAACAGGATGAACTCGACGGGCACCGAGCCCAGTGCCGGCCCGGCAAAGCCGGCGGCGGCATCGGCGGCCCACACAGGCGCCGCGGCCAGGGACATCACGACGGCCGCCGCGGCATTGCGCAGATTCACGATCGATCTCCTCGGTATTGCTTTGCTTCGAGAGTGCGCGAGATTCTATGCAAGGCCCCGCGCGCGGCCGGCATCAGCGCAGCCGCTCGAGCGCCCGCAGCAGCGCGTCGGGCAGCGCGGTCGGGCGCTGCGTCGCGCGGTCGACGTAGACGTGCACGAAGTGGCCGCGCGCCGCGCTGAGCGCGACGCCGCGCGCGAACAGGCCGATCTCGTAGCGCACGCTCGACGAGCCGACGTGGGCGACGCGCAGCCCGGCGTCGATCGTCTGCGGGAAGGCGAGCGGCGCGAAGTAGTTGCACTGCGTCTCGACGACCAGGCCGATCACGCTGCCGCGCTCGATGTCGAGCGCGCCGGCCTCGATCAGGTAACCGTTGACGACGGTGTCGAAGTAGCTGTAGTAGACGACGTTGTTGACGTGGCCGTAGACGTCGTTGTCCATCCAGCGCGTGGGCAGCGACGCGTAGTGGCGGAAGGCCTCTCGCGGCACGGGCTGCACGCGGGGCGGAGTGGCGGACTCGGGCGTCGTGTCGGTCGGCTTCATGGCGCCAATTGTTCCATTCGCGCCGGGCCTATAGGCGCGGCACTCTAGATTGCTGCATCGCAGCAAAAAGTGCTTGAAATCGGCCGGAGGACCCGTATACTCCATCTTGTTGCACCGCAGCAAACGCTGCCCCCGATCCACCACGCCACCGGAGAACGCCATGCTGACCGCCGAACAAGTCCTCGCCGCCCAGAAGTCCAACGTCGAAACCCTCTTCGGCCTCACCTCGAAGGCCTTCGAAGGCGTCGAGAAGCTCGTCGAGCTGAACCTGCAGGTCGCCCGGGCCGCGATCGGCGAGGCCGCGCAGACGACCACCGCCGCGCTGTCGGTCAAGGACGCGCAGGAGCTGCTGGCCCTGCAAGCCGGCCTGCTGCAACCGGCCGCCGAGAAGGCCGCGTCGTACACGCGCTACGTCTACGACATCGCCGCCGGCACCAACGCCGAAGTGACCAAGGTCGCCGAGGCGCAGTTCGCCGAGGCGCAGAGCAAGTTCCTGGGCGCCGTCGACGCCTCGCTGAAGAATGCGCCGGCCGGCAGCGAAAACGCCGTTGCGCTGGTCAAGTCGGCGATCGCCGCGGCCAACAATGCGTTCGAGAGCGTGCAAAAGGCCGCCAAGCAGGCTGCCGACGTCGCCGAGGCGAACATCACGGCGATGACGAACACCGCCGTCAAGGCCACGCAGACCGCCGCCCCCAAGGCCAAGCGCGCCGCCTGAACTGCAACGATGCGCGAGCCGCGAATGAACTTTTTCTTCGCGGTAAGCCTCTGAGAGGTTCGTCGCGGCACCTGCGGCGACGAATCTCTCCCTGGAAGGTTGTCTCCTCGGTACCTCCCGCAGGTACCTTCGAGCCCGGTCCCCCGACCGGGCTTTTTTCTTTGCAGCGCCGGAATATGCAACCAACAAAGATGTAGTTCGCATCCGGCAGCGCGCTGCATAGAGTCGTCGTGTCCCTTTCGCAGCCGACACGATGTACCAGTACACCGATTTCGACCGCCGTTTCGTGCGCCAGCGCGCGGCGCAGTTCCGCGACCAACTCGAGCGCCATCTCGCCGGCGAGCTCGGCGACGACGAGTTCCGCGCGCTGCGGCTGCAGAACGGCTGGTATATCCAGCGCCACGCGCCGATGGCGCGCATCGCCGTCCCCTACGGCGAGCTGTCTTCGCGTCAGCTGCGCATGCTCGCGCGCATCGCGCGCGAGTTCGACCGCGGCTGGGGCCACTTCACGACGCGCCAGAACCTGCAGTTCAACTGGATTCCGCTGGCTCGGGCGGCCGACGTGATGGACCTGCTGGCCGAGGTCGACATGCACGGCATCCAGACCAGCGGCAACTGCATCCGCAACATCACGAGCGACGCGCTGGCCGGCATCGCGCCCGACGAGATCGTCGACCCGCGGCCCTACTGCGAGATCCTGCGCCAGTGGTCGACGCTGCACCCCGAGTTCGCCTTCCTGCCGCGCAAGTTCAAGATCGCCGTGAGCGGCGCCGTCGAGGATCGCGCCGCCACCGGCTGGCACGACATCGGCCTGCAGCTGCGCCGCGATCCCGAAGGGCGCGTGGGCTTTCGGGTGCTGGTCGGCGGCGGCATGGGCCGCACGCCGGTCATCGGCACCGTGGTGCGCGAGTTCCTGCCGTGGCAGCAGATCCTCGTCTACATCGAGGCGATCGTGCGCGTCTACAACCGCTACGGCCGGCGCGACAACCTCTACAAGTCGCGCATCAAGATCCTCGTCAAGGCCGAGGGCGAGCGCTTCGTGCAGGCCGTCAACGACGAGTTCGCCGCCATCCTCGAGCGCGACACCGACGGCGCCGCCCACCTCATCCCGCAGGCCGAGTTCGACCGCGTCGCCCGCCACTTCACGCTGCCCGGCGGCGTGCGCGCCATTGGCGCCGGCGGCACCGGCGCGCCCGCCGGCGCACCGGTGGCGTTCCGCCGCTGGCTCGAGCGCAACGTGCACGGCCACAAGGTGCCCGGCTACCGCGCCGTCACGCTGTCGCTCAAGCGCGCCGGCCAGGCGCCGGGCGACGTCACCGACGCGCAGCTCGAGCAGGTGGCGGCGCTCGCCGACCGCTATTCGAGCGGCGAGGCGCGAGTCACGCACGACCAGAACCTGCTGTTGCCCTGGGTGCCCGAGTTCGAGCTCTACGCGCTGTGGCAGGCGGCGCGCGAGGCGGGCTTCACCACGCCCAACATCGGCCTGCTCAGCGACATGATCGCCTGCCCCGGCGGCGACTACTGCGCGCTCGCCAACGCGCGCTCGATCCCGATCGCCGCCGCGCTGACGGACCGCTGGCAGGATCTCGACGAGCTCTACGACATCGGCGACATCGACCTGCACATGAGCGGCTGCATCAATTCGTGCGGCCACCATCACAGCGGCCACATCGGCATCCTCGGCGTCGACAAGGACGGCAGCGAGTGGTACCAGGTCACGCTCGGCGGCTCCGACGGCTCGACCCTGTCGGGCCCGGCCGCCGCCGGCCGCGTCATCGGGCCGTCGTTCGCCGCCGACGAGGTGCCCGACGTCGTCGAGGCCTTGATCGACACCTATCGCGACGTGCGCCGCCACGGCGAGCGCTTCATCGAGACGGTGCGCCGCGTCGGCATCGAGCCGTTCAAGGGGGCCGCGCAGGCGGCGCGCCGCAGCACGGCGCTGCAGCCCGCCTGAATGCCATGAGGTTCATCGATCCCGCCGGCGATCGCTGGCAGCCCTGGGTGGCCGACGCGGCCCCCGCTCCGCATCGGCTGGCGACGCTCGAGCAGTGGCAGTCGCTGCGCGGCGCCTGGCCGGTCGCGCTGCCCGTCGGCGTCGCCGTGCCCAACGACGCCGACGTCGAAGCCCTCGCCGCCGACGTGCCGCGGCTCGCGCTCGTCGTGCTGCAGTTCCCCAAGTGGACCGACGGGCGCGCCTACAGCCAGGCGCGGTTGCTGCGCAGCCGGCTGGGCTACCGCGGCGAACTGCGCGCGCGCGGCGAAGTGCTCGTCGACATGCTGCCGCTGCTCGCGCGCACCGGCTTCGACGCTGCCGAACTGCGCGCCGATCAGAACCCGGCGCACGCGCGTCGCGCGCTCGACTTCTTCGCCGGCCACTATCAGGGCGACGCGGCGCAGCCGCTGCCGCTGTTCCTGCGCGGTCGCGCGGAGGCCACGACGTGAGCGCCGTCGAGTTGTATGCCCGCCCGAGCGCCGACTTCGGCGCGCGGCTCGAGCGCAGCGTCGCCGCGCTGCGCGCGGCGGCCGCCGGCCATGCCGGCCGCATCGTGCAGGCGACCAGCCTGGGCGCCGAGGACATGGTCGTCACCGACCTGATCGCGCGACACCGCCTGCCGATCGCCGTCGCCACGCTCGAGACGGGCGCGCTGCACGACGAGACGCTGGCGCTGATCGCGCGCATCGAGCAGCACTGGGGCCTGGCGGTCGAGGTGTTCCGGCCTGCGCAGCAGGCCGTCGTGCAGTTCGTGCGCAGCCACGGCGCCGACGCGATGTATCGCAGCGTCGAGCTGCGCAAGGCCTGCTGCGCCGTGCGCAAGCTCGAACCGCTCGCCCGCATGCTCGCCGGCCGTTCGGCCTGGGTCACCGGCCTGCGACGCGAACAGTCGAACGCCCGCGTCGAGGTGCCGGTGCACGACCGCGACGCCGACGGCCGCCTCAAGCTCAATCCGCTCGCCGACTGGACCTGGGGCGACGTCTGGCACCACATCGAGCGCCACAACGTGCCCTACAACGCGCTGCACGACCGCCACTATCCGAGCATCGGCTGCGCGCCCTGCACGCGCGCGATCGCCGTCGGCGAGGACTTTCGCGCCGGCCGCTGGTGGTGGGAGGACGAGTCGCTCAAGGAATGCGGCCTGCACGTCCACCCCGCGGACGTCCCCGCCACCGCCGGAGCCGAACGATGAACGCCCCGCTGAACTTCGACCGCCTGCGCCCGTCGGTCGACGACCGCCATCTCGACGCACTCGAAGAAGAGGCGATCTACATCCTGCGCGAAGTCGCCGGCGCCTTCGAGCGCCCGGCGCTGCTGTTCTCCGGCGGCAAGGATTCGTGCATCGTGCTGCGCCTGGCCGAGAAGGCGTTCAAGGCGCACCGCGGCGGCGGCGTCTACGACGGGCGCCTGCCCTTCCCGCTGCTGCACGTCGACACCGGCCACAATTTCCCCGAGGTGATCGAGTTCCGCGACCGCCGCGTCGCCGAGATGGGCGACCGCCTCGTCGTCGGCCGGCTCGAGGACTCGATCGCGCGCGGCACGGTGCGCCTGGCGCATCCGCTCGAATCGCGCAACGGCCACCAGACGGTGACGCTGCTCGAGGCGATCGACGAGCATCGCTACGACGTGCTGATCGGCGGTGCGCGGCGCGACGAAGAGAAGGCGCGCGCCAAGGAGCGCATCTTCAGCCACCGCGATGCGTTCGGCCAGTGGCAGCCCAAGGAGCAGCGCCCCGAGCTGTGGACGCTGTTCAACACGCGCATCCGCCCCGGCGAGCACATGCGAGCCTTCCCGATCAGCAACTGGACCGAGCTCGACGTCTGGCTCTACATCGCGCGCGAGAACATTCCGCTGCCCG
The DNA here is from genome assembly GCA_048500255.1 of Burkholderiaceae bacterium. Lineage (GTDB taxonomy): Bacteria > Pseudomonadota > Gammaproteobacteria > Burkholderiales > Burkholderiaceae_C > JAMHWF01. The sequence goes on from JASNYH010000001.1 coordinate 633,773, forward strand.
GCCTGTACTACGCGCACGAGCGCGAAGTCATCCGCCGCAAGGGCCTGCTCGTGCCGCTGACCGAAGTGACCCCTCCGCAGGCGGGCGAAGCGGTCGAGACGGCGCGCGTGCGATTCCGCACCGTCGGCGACATGACCTGCACCTGCCCCGTCGAGAGCGACGCCGCGACGCCCGCCGACATCGTCGCCGAGACGCTGACCGTCACGGTCAGCGAGCGCGGCGCCACGCGCATGGACGACCGCACCTCCGACGCCTCGATGGAGCGACGCAAGAAGGAAGGCTATTTCTGATGTCCGCCCTGCCCCGCGAGATCGAAGCGGCTCCCGTGCTGCACCACCACGACGCCGCCGACGAACTGGCGCACAAGGCGCTGCGCTTTCTCACGGCCGGCAGCGTCGACGACGGCAAGTCCACGCTGATCGGCCGCCTGCTCTACGACAGCCGCGCCATCCTCGCCGACCAGTTGCACGCGCTCGAGCAGCGCGCCGCCGGCGCGCCGATCGATCTCTCGCTCTTGACCGACGGCCTCGAGGCCGAGCGCGAACAAGGCATCACGATCGACGTCGCCTACCGCTATTTCACGACGCTGCGGCGCAAGTTCATCATCGCCGACGCGCCCGGCCACGAGCAGTACACGCGCAACATGGTGACGGCCGCGGCCGGCAGCGATGCCGCCGTGGTGCTGGTCGACATCACCAAGCTCGACACCACCGCCGCGCCCGTCGCGCTGCTGCCGCAGACGCGCCGCCACAGCCTGCTCGCGCAACTGCTGCGCGTGCCGACGATCGTGTTCGCCGTCAACAAGCTCGACGCCGTGGCCGACGCGCGCGACGCGTTCGAGGCGGTGCGCGCGTCGCTCTCCGCCTTTGCCGAGCAGGCCGGTATCGACGCCGCCGGCATCGTGCCGGTGTCGGCGCTGCGCGGCGACAACGTGGTGCGGCGCTCGGCACACTGGGACTGGTACGCCGGCCCGACGCTGCTCGAGCTGCTCGAGTCGCTTCCGGCCAGCGACGAGCGCCACGTCGGCGCGCTGCGCCTGCCGGTGCAGTACGTCGCGCGCGAGGGTGACGGCACCGGCCACCAGCCGCGCACCTTCTGGGGCCGCGTCGCGCAAGGGGCGGTCAAGGCCGGCGGCGTGGTGCAGGTGTTCCCGAGCGGCCAGACGGCCACCGTGGTGCAGGTGCGCCACGCCGGCGAGGCCGTCGACGTCGGCGAGGCCGGCCAGTCGGTCGGCCTCGTGCTCGACCGCCAGCTCGACGTGTCACGCGGCGACTGGCTCGTCACGCCCGCGTCGGTCGAAGGCGCCCAGCGCTTCGACGCCACGCTCGCCTGGCTCGACAGCGAGCCCGCCGTCGTCGGCCGCCGCTACTGGCTGCGCCACGGCCACCGCTGGGTGCAGGCGCGCATCACGGCCATCGCGAGCCGGCTCGACATCCACACGCTCGCCGACACCGATGCGCAAGAGCTCGGCGTCAACGAGATCGGCCAGGTGCGCATCGAGGCGCAGGCGCCGCTGCCGCTGGCGCCCTATGCCGACAACCGCGTCGGCGGCGCGCTGATCGTCGTCGACGCGGCCAGCCACCGCACGAGCGGCGCGCTGCTCGTGCGCAGCGGCTGCGCATGACGGCAGGCGTCGTCCACTTCGTCGGCGCGGGCCCCGGCGCGGCCGACCTGATCACGCTGCGCGGCGCGCGCCTGCTCGCGCAGGCCGATGTCGTGCTGCACGACGCGCTCACCGACCCGGCGCTGCGCGAGCTGGCGCCGCAGGCGCGCTGGATCGGCGTCGGCAAGCGCGGCTATCGAGACGACAGCACCCGTCAGACGGCGATCAATGCGCTGCTGGTGCAGCACGCGCGCGCCGCGGCCGTCGTCGTGCGGCTCAAGGGCGGCGACCCGAGTGTGTTCGGCCGTCTCGACGAGGAGCTCGAGGCGCTGGCCACGGCCGGCATCGAGTGCCGCGTCGTGCCGGGCGTCACGGCGGCGCTCGCCGCCGCGGCGACGGCGCGCCGCCCACTCACGCGCCGCGGCAGCGGCCGCAGCGTCGCGCTGGCGACGGCGATGACGCGCAGCGGCGCCCTGCCGCCCGACGCCGCGCCGCGCGAGCGCGCCGACACCGAAGTGTTCTACATGGCCGGTCGCCAGCTCGACACGCTGTCGCGCCGGCTGCTCGACGCCGGCTGGCCGGACGACGCGCCGGCGTGCGTCGTCTCGCGCGCCGGCTGGCCCGACGAGCAGGTCAGCGACCACGCGCTCGCCCGGCTCGGCGCCGCGGCCGAGCTGCACGCCGGACGCCCCACTGTCGTCATGGTGGGCGCCGGCGCGCGCCCTCTTGCGATCCATCAAGCGGCCCCGGCGTCGACCGACCGCGCAACCGTGTCGACCGTCGCGAAGCCGTAAAATCCGCCGCTCTGCAGCCTCACGCCGCGAGGCGCCGCTGCACGACCTGCAACCGACCCCCAGCCGCCATGACCCACGTCGTTCTCGAATCGTGCATCCGCTGCAAGTACACCGACTGCGTGGACGTCTGCCCCGTCGACTGCTTCCGCGAAGGCCCCAACTTCCTCGCCATCGACCCGGACGAGTGCATCGACTGCGCGGTCTGCATCCCGGAATGCCCCGTCAATGCCATCGTCCCCGAGGAGGACGTGCCCGGCAACCAGCAGGCGTTCATCAAGCTCAACGCCGATCTCTCGAAGAAGTGGCCGAGCATCACCAAGCGCAAGGCCGCGCTGCCCGACGCCGACGAGTGGAAGGACAAGACCGGCAAGCTCGATCAGTTGATCAAGTGACGACGACGCGATGGAACCCCAACTGAACGCAGAGATCAGCAAGACGGCCGGCAGCCACGACGGGCCGATCGAGACCGACGCCGTCATCGTCGGCGCCGGCCCGGTGGGCCTGTTCCAGGTGTTCGAACTCGGCCTGCTCGAGATCAAGGCGCACATCATCGACTCGCTCGGCTACCCCGGCGGCCAGTGCATCGAGCTCTATCCCGACAAGCCGATCTACGACATCCCGGCCGTGCCGATGTGCACCGGCAAGGAGCTGACCGACAACCTGCTCAAGCAGATCGAGCCGTTCGGCGCCACGTTCCACCTCGGGCAGGAAGTCAGCATCGTGCGCAAGGAGGCCGACGGCCGCTTCTACGTCGAGACGAGCAAGGGCACGCGCTTTCTCTCGCGCACGATCTTCATCGCCGGCGGCGTGGGCTCGTTCCAGCCGCGCACGCTCAAGGTCGATGGCCTCGAGAAGTTCGACGGCACCCAGCTCTTCTACCGCGTCAAGAATCCGGCGCAGTTCGCCGGCAAGAACCTCGTCATCGTCGGCGGCGGCGACTCGGCGCTCGACTGGACACTCAACTTCGTGCAGGACGGCCCGAACAAGGCCGAGAGCGTCATCCTCGTGCACCGGCGCGACGGCTTCAAGGCCGCGCCGGCGTCGGTCGCGCGCATGAAGGAGCTCTGCGACGCCTACGAGATGCAGTTCGTGGTCGGCCAGGTCACGGGCTTCGAGGAGGCCGGCGGCCGCCTCACGCAGCTCAAGGTGACGGGCGGCGACGGCGTCACGCGCGTCATCCCGCTGGACATGCTGCTCGTCTTCTTCGGCCTGTCGCCCAAGCTGGGCCCCATCGCCGACTGGGGCCTCGCGATCGAACGCAAGCAGCTCGTCGTCGACACCGAGAAGTTCGAGACCAATGTGCCCGGCATCTTCGCCGTCGGCGACATCAACACCTATCCGGGCAAGAAGAAGCTGATCCTCTCGGGCTTCCACGAAGCGGCGCTCGCCGCCTTCGGCGCGGCGCCCTATGTCTTCCCCGAGAAGCGCATCCTGCTGCAGTACACGACGACGAGTCCGAAGCTGCACAAGGTGCTGGGCGTCGAGACGCCGGTGTTCGATTAGAGCGCCTTCGGCCGACACGAGCAGCGGGCCCGCATACGCGGGCCCTTCTCTTTGTGCTGCCATAATTGCGTTGCCGTGCGGTGACGCCGCACGGTCTTCGCTAGGGGTGTTGGTCCGCAATCAAGTCGCGGCCCGACTGAGAAAGTCCCTTTGAACCTGATTGAGGTAATCCTCGCGCAGGGAAGCAAGCCGAAGCTCCGCAGCGGCGGAGCGCGGCCGCCGACCTGCCATCGACCGAGAGCAACACGATGGCACACCACCGATCCCGCCACCCCGTTCCCTTGCTGCGCACACCCGTCGCTGCCGCCTGCATCGCGCTGACCCTCACGCCGCTCGTCGCCGCGGCACAGGACGCCGCGACGCGCCTGCCCACCGTCACGATCACGGCCAACCTGCCCGAGACCGCCGGCGTCGCCGGCTTCGGCGAAGAGCCGCTTGAGCGCGCGCCGCTGTCGGCGCGCGTCGTCGCCGAGCGCGAGCTCAAGGACCGCGGCGTGCAGCGCCTGGCCGACGTGACACGCACCGACGCCGCCGTCTCCGACGCCTACAACTCGGTGGGCTACTGGGACTACCTCTCGGTGCGCGGCTACACGCTCGACCTGCGCTACAACTACCGCCGCGACGGCCTGCCGATCAGCGCCGAGACCTCGATCCCGCTCGACAACAAGTCGCGCATCGAGATCCTCAAGGGCACGAGCGGCATCCAGGCCGGCACCAGCTCGCCCGGCGGGCTGGCCGACTTCATCGTCAAGCGGCCGACGGGCGAAGTGCGCTCCGTCGTGCTCGGCTGGCAGGGCAGCGACAGCCGCCTCGCCGCGGCCGACATCGGCACGCGCTTCGGCGCCGAGCAGGCGTTCGGCCTGCGCATCAACGCTGCCTACGAGCACCTCGACCCCGAGCTGCGCAACGCCGAGGGCCACCGCCGCCTGCTCGCCGTCGCCGCCGACTGGCGCCTCGCGCCCGACACGCTGCTCGAGGCCGAGTTCGAGACGAGCCGCCGCTCGCAGCCGAGCCAGCCGGCCTTCAGTGCGCTCGGCGCCAGCGTCCCCGCGCCGACCGATCCGCGCATCAACCTCAACAACCAACCCTGGTCGCTGCCCAACGTGATGGACGCGAACACGGCGTCGCTGCGGCTGCAGCAGCGCCTCGGCCGCGACTGGCGCTTCGTCGCGCACGGCGCGACGCAGCGGCTGCGCACCGACGACCGGCTGGCGTTCCCATTCGGCTGCGTCAAGGAGCTCAATTTCGATCGCTACTGCAGCGACGGCACATTCGATTACTACGCCTTCCAGAGCGACGACGAGCGCCGCCGCGCCGACGCGCTCGACCTCGCCGTCGACGGCAAGTTCGCCACCGGCACGCTGCAGCACGCATTGACCACGGGCGTGCTGCTGTCGCGCTACGCGAGCCGCCTGCAGCCGCGCGTCGACGACGGCACCGCCGTCGGCGAAGGCCACGTGGACGGCAGCGCCGTCATCGCCGCGCTGCCGGCGCTCGGCATGGTGCCCAACACCAATCGCACCGAGCGCTCGACGGAGTTCTACGTGCGCGACGTCGTGCGCTTCGGCGAGCGATGGAACGCGTGGCTCGGCCTGCGTCACACCCGCCTGGAGCGCGCCAGCGTGCGCACCGACGGCTCGCGTGCCACCGACTACAGCCAGTCCGTCACCACGCCCTGGCTCGCGCTCGGCTACGAGTTCCTGCCGCGCCATCTCGCCTACGCCAGCTGGGGCCGGGGCATCGAGTCGGAAGTCGCGCCCAACCGGGCGCGCTACAGCAACGCGGGCCAGGCGCTGCCGGCGCTCGAGAGTCGGCAGGTCGAGTTCGGCGTCAAGGGCGCGACGCAGTCGATCGACTGGCAGCTCGCGTGGTTCCGCATCGATCGGCCGGCGAGCGCCGGCGTCGGCGTCAACTGCGCCGACGACTCGACGCCGGGCAGCTGCACGCAGCAGGCTGACGGCAGCGCGCTGCATCAGGGGCTCGAGGCCAGCGCGAACTGGCACGCCGGCGCGTGGACGCTCGGCGCCGCGGCGATGTGGCTCGACGCCGAACGCCGCGGCAGCGCCGACCCGGCCGTCAACGGCCAGCGCCCGCCCAACGTGCCCGAGCGCACGCTGAGGCTGCACGCCGACTACCGCGTGGCGGCGCTGCCCGGCCTGCGCCTGCTCGCCGGCCTCGTGCATGAAGGCGACCGCACGCTGCTGCCCAACGGCGGCGCGCTGCGCATCCCGGCGTGGACGCGCCTCGACCTCGGCTTGGTGCACCGCCACAGCGTCGACGGCACGACGCTCACCTGGCGCGCCGGCGTCGAGAACGCGACCGACGAGCGCGCGTGGCGCGAGTCGCCGTACCAGTTCGAGCACATCTACCTGTACCCGATGGCGCCACGCACCTGGCGCGTGTCGCTGCAGGCGGACTTCTGACCGGCACACGTCGGCCGCATGGCGGCCGCCCGGCACCGCCTCACGGCGCCGGACGGCCCGCCGTGCCGAACAGCTGCTGCGTCAGCGTGCGCCGGTCGAGCTGCAGCAGATCCTTGGCCTGCTCGTCGACGAGCGCCGCGACGACGTCGGCGTCGAGCGCCTTGCGCAGGCGCCCGAGAAAGCGCGGCGCCGCGACGATGCGCAACTGCGCATATCGGTTCCTGCGCCGCGCGTCGCTCAGGTGCTGCGACAGCCGGCGCGCGAAGAGCTCGGCCTCCTTGTCGCGATCGCTCTCCCCGGCAGACACTGTCGCGTTGCCGGCGGCGAGGCCGCCGCCGCCCGAGCGCCGGCCGTGCTGGTCGTAGTTCAAGTCGCGGCTGCGCGCATGCGCCGATGCATGCGTCATCTCGTCGATCTCCTCGAGATCGGCACCGCGTTCGCGCAACTCGAGAATGCGCGCGCGGCCTTCGTCGGCCAGCACCACCCAGGTCGGGTCCATCGTCGCGCCTCCTTGCTCCGATCGCGCCACCGCCGGCGCGCCTCCACGACTCGCGGCAATCCCGATGCCCGAACGCCGCAGACCTGCCGCACTGCAGCAGCGTACGCGCAAGCCGATATAATGCGCGCTGTTCCTCGATAGCTCAGTCGGTAGAGCGCCGGACTGTTAATCCGTAGGTCCCTGGTTCGAGCCCAGGTCGGGGAGCCACAGATAAGTGGTTGAAAGCAAAGGCCTTCTTCGGAAGGCCTTTGTCGTTTTCGGGTCCCGAGAAGGGGGCGTGAAAGCCAAGGTGATAGCTGAGCACCGATGGTCACGCCGGCGACAGCGGTGCGCATGAGTTCGCTCGGACTCGCTTCACGAGCCGTCCGGCTCTCGCCACCGCCCCGTGGACCTGCAAGCAGGTCTTGCCCTGCAGTTCGACGCGAGACAGCGTGGCCGCAAGTGCCACACTCTGGCGTCGACTTCTCGGGAGCAGCGATACGAGTTGACCGATCCTTCCGACTCACTGTGCGGCACTTTCGTCCAGGAAGATGGTGGCGCGTGCTCGCCTGACGCGCCAAGCGCGGTCGGCGTTCCAGCGGCAAACTACGCCGCCAGCGCCACTGCCTCCTTGGCGGCGCGCCTGCGCCGCGCCGTGGCCACTACCGTGAGCAGTCCCGCCATCGCAAGCGCGTATGCCTCAGGCTCTGGCACGGGCGTCAGGACGAACGCATGCGACAAGCCGTTGTGCCAGCCAGTGCCGACAATCTGGCCGGCGTCGTTGATGTCATGCGCATCGCGAAGCGTCCAGCCCGCTCCAGTGGAATCGAGCAAGCTGTTGAGGTCCAGCATTGAACTGCCGTTGTAGAGGAAGGCGTGCCCGTTCGACAGCCCGACCACCTGCCCGCTGTTGTTGATGCCGTAGCCACGGCTGTAGCCACCGCCCAGCGTGCCCAGGTCCTGCATCGAAATGCCGTCGTAGAGGAAGGCGTGAGTCTGGCCGCCGTTCGTGAGCGAGGACCCAGTCACCTGCCCGCTGTCGTTGATGCCCTGGCCAAAGCTCTCGCTGCCGCCCAGCGTGCCGAGGTCCTGCATCGAACCGCCGCTGTAGAGGAAGGCGTGAGTCTGGCCGCCGCTCGTGGTCGAGGCCCCGGTCACCTGCCCAGTGTTGTTGATGCCCCAGCCTGAGCTTTCGCTGCCGCCCAGCGTACCCAGGCCCTGCATCGAAATGTCGTCGTAGAGGAACGCGTGATTCTGGCCGCCGCTCGTGTGCGAGTACCCGGTCACCTGCCCGCTGTTGTTGATGTCGTAGCCATAGCTGTAGCTGCCGCCCAGCGTGCCCAGGTCCTGCATCGAACCGCCGTCGTAGCGGAAGGCGTGCTGCGCGCCGCCGCTGGTGTACGAGTATCCGGTCACCAGCCCGCTGCCGTTGATGCCGTAGCCATAGCTATGGCTGCCGCCTAGCGTGCCGAGGTCCTGCATCGAACCGCCGTCGTAGCGGAAGGCGTGCTGCGCGCCGCTCGTATGTGAGTAGCCGGTCACCTGCCCGCTGTTGTTGATGTCGTAGCCATAGCTGTAGCTGCCGCCCAGCGTGCCCAGGTCCGTCACGCTGTATAGCGGCTGCGCCGACGCGGTTGCCGCGAGCAGCGTCAGTGCGGCGGCCAGATGCTTGACTCGAAAGGCAAATGGCTTCATACGTCTCTTCCAGGGCAACGCCCGCAGGCTATTTGCAGACCTGAGCCCGCGTCAATGCGCCAAACGGACTACTCGCTTGACCTGCCCCTTCCGCCGTACCAGTGTTTCGGAAGAAGTCCCCGTTGAAGGCTACGCAACTTCACTGGTGACTAAGGTTTGATCGGCAGCACCGCCCGCATGCCGGCGGTGCTGCTCGGCGAAGTACGCGGGCGGGATGCAACCGTACTGCTGTGTGGACGCACGCGCGCCGCCCGTTGGCCAGGCTGTCGCTGACTAAGTCCATGCTCCAGACTTCGTTGACGGTGGGCGCCGCCAGCAGAAACCCGATGATCCCCTCGCTGTACTTGCGCCGACGATACAAAGAGCCGAGCCAGTTCAAATCGCGATGGGCGGAATCAATGGCGGCCCGAAGCCCGACTTGTATTCAACGTTGAGCAGCTCTTCGAGGTTGAGGCCCTGCGCGAGCAGTTGTCCCGCGCTCTTCTTGGGGCGGAGGCGCAATGCATCTCGCAAGACGTCCAGCACTAGAGCACGCATGTAGTCCGTAAGCGGAACGGGAACCCGCAGACGCTCGCCGGCATGCACGATTCGTGATCGAAAGCCGTGAAGCGGCCCGACGCCAAAGTGGTACCGCACCTCCCGCTGGCTGAGCGAGTAGATTCGGCCCATCACGCGCACTACCACTTGCTGAATCTCCCGACCGTCATAGGCAATGGCCTCGAGAGCGATCCAGTATTGCAGCAGGCAGTCAACTCCTTCCGTCCTGGAAGCTCGATTGAACCAATGCAGCGACAGGTATATCCGTCGCTTCTGCGCTTCGCTGCAACGAGCGATCTCCGCTTGAGCTTCGGCGAGCTCGCCGAACTCGAAATCGCTCATCTCTAGTTGCTGGCGCAGGGCCGCAGAAACTGAGATGGGCTTTGTTGTGGCGCTAGGTTCCGAGCGAACTACGTCGATCGAGTTCTCGAACAGGTGCTCATGTACCGCATTGCTCCCCATAACGACATTGACGAGGGACACGTACATATCGAGGCGAGACGCCGCGAGGCCCTCGGTCTCCTCTTCCTGCGTCTCATCCGCGAGTACAAGTACCAACGACAGCGTCGTGTCTGGAGTCCATGGCTGCTGTATCGGGCCCACTTTGGCTTTGAGCCCCAACTCCGAAGTGGCGCTGGTCCATGCCGCAAGAGTCGCGGTGATGTATCTCATCGATCCTCTGAAAAAGACTACAACTGCTTCCCCGAGATCGATGATGAGCGGCTCGCGAAGCCGGCTCAAGTCTGCCTTGATGATTCTGTGGCACACGACCCGGATGCGACGGCCGGTTCTCGCAAGGTCCATCCAACGCGCGGGTATCCAACGTCGGAGCTGGTCAGGACTGACAGTTCCACCACGCTCCGCCTCTTCAAGATCCGCGTCGGCGTCCGACACATCGACGGCCGACTCGAACTTGCCGTGGCATCTCCTGAACTTCCGACCGCTACCGCAAGGGCACAGTTCGTTCCGTCCGGTCACCTCAATGGTCTCCTGCTCGACGCGTGACCGAAGAGCAAGTCCGTTGCACATGAGCACCCGCGCCCACAAACGAAGTGGTGCATTCTGGAGTAGCGTGGAATCTGAGCGGGGCTAATCCGTAGGTGATTGGCTCCCCGTGGAGCCGGTGGCCGCGCTGCGCAGCGGTTCCGACGCGATGCGCGGCACCGCGTGCGTGGCCATGCTCAGGCATCGCTCGGCGCCTTCAGGAACGCCGCCCGGGTCACGACGAACCACGCCAGGGGTACGACGCCGCCGAGGACGAACAGCGCGCCGCCGGCGATTCGCGCCCAGGTCAGCACCTGAAACAGCTCGCCTTGCACGAACGCCTGTGAGCGCGCATGCCAGAAGCCATGCTCGAGGACATCGAGCAGTTGCGCGATGCCGACGGGCAACAGATCCATCGCCACCATCAGCAGCAAGCCCACGTTCAACGACCAGAACACGCGCCGCAGCAGCGCCGCGTTCCATCGCTCGGGCGCCACGAGGCAACGCGCGCAGAAGACGATCATCGCGATCGCAAGGTTGCCATAGACGCCCATCAGCGCCGCATGGCCGTGGTTCACCGTGAGATACGTGCCGTGCTCGTAGTAGTTGACGATGGGCAGATTGATCAGAAAGCCGAACATCCCCGCGCCGAAGAAGTTCCAGAAATTCACGGCGAGCAGGAAGCGGAACGCCTCGCTCTGCACGAAGGCGCCGCCCAGCGCCTGCAGGCGCTGCGGCGCATTGCGGAACTGCCAAGCTTCGAGTGTCAACAGGATCAAGGGCACGACCTGCAGCGTCGAGAAGACGCTGCCGATGGCAAGCGTCTCCACCGGTTTCGCGTTCCAGTAGAAGTTGTGCGAGATCCCGAGCAGGCCCGAGCCGAGGAACAGCAGCGTGGCGAGATAGACGATGCGTGATGCCGCCGCATGGCTCACGAGCCCCATCAGCACCATGAAGTACGCGAGCACGGCGGTCGTGAACACCTCGAAGAAGGCTTCGACCCACATGTGGATCACGGCCCAGCGCCAGAAATCCGCGACGACGAAGTTCGTCTGCGGCGTGGCTACGAAACCCGAGACGAACAGCAGCAGCACGCAGACGACGCACCAGACGAGCCACTTCGGCAGCGTCCACGCGTCGCCGCTGCGCCAGACCGGAGCGACCGCGCGCACGAGCACGACCGCCCACAGCGCGATGACGCCGAACAGCAGCGCCTGCCAGAGTCGACCCTGTTCGACGAACTCCCAGCCCTGGCTGCCGAGCAGATTCCAGTGGTCGCCGAGCAGGCCGTGCGGCCCGAGCGCGACGCCGGCCAGTCCGCCGGCGGTCGTCACCAGCAGCAACGCGAACAGCCACTCGACGAGGCGCAGCTGCCCGGCGGGCGCACGTGGCGCAGCGGTGGAGATCACGAAGATGGAAGCGCCGATCCAGCAGGCGGTGATCCACAGAAGCGCGAGCTGCAAGTGCCAGCCGCGCACGACCGGAATGGGCAACAGGCGCGCCAGGTCGATGCCGAAGATGTGCGTGACACCGAGGAAGTCGTGGACCGTGAGCACGCCCGCGATCATCTGCAGCACGAAGAGCAAGGCGGCCGCCACGAAGAAGCGGTAAGTGGCCCGTTGCAGCGTTGATGGGCTGCTTTCCATCGGCGCTCGCACCGATGCGGCGCCCGGGAACTCGTCCGCCGCGCCAGCCGGCGCGGGATGGCCGGCGCGCGTCGGCGGGCGCCATCCGGCGATCGTCGAATAGCGCCCATACAGGAAGAGCACGGCACCGAGCGCCGCGACGAGCGCCAGCACCGCGGCGACGCTCCAGATCAGCACTTGAGCGCTCGGCCGGTTGCCCGCGAGCTCGTCGTAGGGCCAGTTGTGCGTGTAGGTGTAGTCCTTGCCGGGGCGCTCGACGCCGCAGACCCAGGCGCCCCAGAAGAAGAACGCGCCAAGGTCGCGCAACTCGGCTTCGTCGCGCATGTAGCCGGCCGGATGGAAAGGCGCGCTGCCCTCGCCGAGGAAGTGCGCCACGGTCGCGCGCTGCACCTCGCGCGCCGCGTAGGCCTGCGCGTCGCCGATCGTGACCGTGTTCGTCGCAACCTCGTGCCGGTTGCGGCGGATCTCGCGCTGTGCGATCGCCAGCGCGGAGTCGGGGTCGACACCGTCGCGCGATGCGTGATGGTCACGCATCGCGACGGCCATGCGGTGCAAGGCATCGGCCGTGAAGTCGGGGCCGCGTCCGGCGCCGTCACCGAAGAAGCTGCCGTAGTTCATCAGCCCGTACTTCAGGAAGACGCCCTGGCCGCGCGTGATCGCCTCCGCGTCGACCACCGTTTCTCCGCGCTCGTTCACGAAGCTGGGCACCGGCGGAGCGTCGACATAGGTGCGAGTCCCCATGTACAGCATGCTCGCGATGCCGACCGCCAGCACAAGCAGCAGCGGCATCCACCAGCTGCGCCGGTCCATCACGGCTCTGTTCCAGAGCCGACCTGCAGTCGTCGTCATCGCTCGTCCGGCCCGCACTGCGCCGCAGCCGTCTCGACGAGCGGGCGCATCGGGGGCAATTCGGGCGCTTCGACGATCAGGGGCGTGTCCATGCTCAGCGACTCAAGGAAGGCGACGAGGTCGGCCTTCTCGGCGGCGTCGAGGCCGAGCGGCTGCAGCAGCGGCGACTTGTTCGGCGCATCGCCGCCGCCGCGATCGAAGAACTCCACCACCTCGTGCAGCGTCGTGAAGACGCCGTTGTGCATATAGGGACCCGTGTAGCGCAGCTCGCGCAGCGAAGGCGTGCGGAACTTGCCGATGTCGGCCGGGTCGCGCGTGCGGTACCAGCGACCGAGATCCTCGTCGGCGCCACGGTACAGCACCCGAGGCGCCTCGCGCTGCGCGTTCTGCCAGCGCACGGCCACCTGCACGAGAGGACTGGAATCGAACAGCAGCTGGCGTGGGACGCCCAGCGCGTGATACTGCTCGTCGCTCGCGAGCGGCCCGCCGTGGCAGGCGATGCAGCGGGCCTTGCCGTTGAACAGCTCATGGCCGCGCCTGGCGGCTTCGGAGAGCGATCGTGTGTCGCCCGCGAGAAAGCGGTCGAACGGCACGCGAGCCGGGTCCGAAACGATCGTGCGCTCGAACGCCGCGATCGCGAGCCAGGCGTCTTCCATGCGCGGCCACTCGGTGCCGAACACGTCGTGGAACCGATCGACGTACTCCGGAACGAGCCGCAGGCGCATCTCGACGATGCCGGCCTTGCCGTTGCCTTCGACGGGCGCCTGCATCGCCGACCTCGCCTGCACCTCGAGGCGATCGAGCGTGCCATCCCACATGAGGCGGCTGAAATGCGCAGCGTTCAGCACCGTGGGGTTGTTGCGCCAGAGTCGGTGCCCGGGGTAGCCGGGCGCGAGGGCATCGTGGTGCGTCCAGCCCATCTGGGGCACGTGGCACGAGGCGCACGAGGTCGACGCATTTCCCGACAGGCGGGCGTCGAAGAAGAGCATCCTTCCCAGCTCCACCTTTGCGGCCGACATCGGGTTGTCGGCCGGGATCCGCACCGCAGGCAGCGCGGCGAGCGGCGCAGGCCCCGCCACTGCGTCAGCGGGCGCCAGCAGATCGACGAGGCCACCCGCGGAAACCACGGCGCCGGCCACGAGCGACATCGAGAGCACGGCCATGGCGAGACGTCGCGCCAGGCACCGGTCGGTGCGCGGCGCGTCACGCAGGGCGGGTCGGCCGATCATCGTCCGGCGCCTGCAGCCGTGCCGTAGTCGTGCGGGGCGGGAGCTCCCTCGGCAGCGGCAGTGGGCGACAACGCTTCGAGAAAGGCGACCAGCGCGGCACGCTCGCGAGCGTCGAGCCCGAGAGGTCGCAACTCGGAGCCTGCGCCGCCGCCGCGATCGTGGAACTCGACGACCGACGACAACGTGGGCAGCACGCCGTTGTGCATGTACGGTGCGGTGCGTGCGACACCGCGCAGCGAAGGCGTCGCGAAGCGCCCGCGATCGGACGCGCGCCGAGTGATCGCGTGGCGGCCCGTGTCGCCGCGTTCGGCCATCGGATCAGGCGAGCCGAGGTTCGCGTGATGCTGCAGCAGCGCCGTCGTGCGCTCGGGATCGCGCAGCACCTGCGCGTTCTCCGGAACGCCGAGCCGATGGGCGCGACCGTCGGACAGCGCGGGGCCCGAATGGCAACGCACGCAGGCCGCCTTGCCGTTGAACAGACGCATCCCGTCGACGGCTTGGGGCGAGAGCTTCGAGATGTCGCCGCGCAGCGCCGCATCGACCGGCGTATCGCCGCCCTCGTGCGCGACGGCATAGTCCGCGATCGCCTGAACGATGCCTTCGATCGTCGGCGCGGCGCTCGCGCCATGCAGCCGCCGCCATGCAGCCATGAGCACCGGCAGCTGGCGCACCCGCTCCACGACGATGCCCGGATCGCCGTTCATGGTGACCGGCGAGAACAGCATCTCCGCGACCACCTTCTTCAGGTCGGCAGCCTCGTAGCGGCCGTCCCACATCAGGCGCGATTTCAACCGCAGCCCCACGAGACTCGGCGTATTGCGGAAATGCCCCACGTGGTTGTAGCCGCGCGAGAGCGCGTCGCCGTCGGCAAAGGCGTGCGCCGGCGCGTGGCAGCTCGCGCAGCTGCGACTGCCGTCCCCCGAGAGTCGGGACTCATGAAACAGCTGGCGGCCCAGCTCGAGGCGCGCCCGCTCGAGCGGGGCCGCGCGCCGCACCGCCTCGAGGTGCGGCATGTTCGAGTCGGGCGCCGCTGCGCTCGGCGCCGCGACAAGCCCCAGCAGCGAAAGCAACAGCCACGACACGGCGGCTCGCGCGCGGCGTCGAAGGATGCGGTGCTTCATCGCAAGGAGCGATCGTCGCGATACTCGAACGGCGGGGCGTCCTGAATGGTGGCCGCGCAACTGCGCCTCCAGGTGAGGATCTCCTCGAGCAGGCGAGCGTCGGCCGTCGCGCTGTGCGGGCGGCCTGGCGCCGGCATGCGCACGAAGAAGTTGCGACCCTTGTCCGAATGGAAGAACTCGCCTCGCAACGGCCCGACATCACGCTGCCGGTCCGTCGGCGATGGATGACAACCCATGCAGTTCAGCACGTACAACGTGGTGGCGCTCTGCCCGCCGGCGAGCGCCGCGCCGGCCGCCGCGCACAAGCCCAGACCCGCTGCGAACGCGATGCCCAGCCTGCGCGCGCTGCGCCGCGCGGGCGGCACCCGGCCACGCACGCAGCGCCGCTCGCCCGTCAGTACGCCACGCACACCGACTACGCCTCGGTGCTGGCGTCGATCATCGCGCGGCCATCCTCGCGACCGATGCCGGACTCCTTGCAGGCACCGACAGGCAAGTTGGGGTCGAGTGACATGATCGTCTTCGCTGCGTTTTCTTGACAAGAGCATACAACGTCGAGGCGCTCTGCCCGCCGGCGAGCGCCTTGTCTTTCGACATCGGCGTGTCCATGTTGCGCGAGAATCGCCGTCAGGAGGAGTCCCCGTCATGCCGATCTACGAGTACGCCTGCCGCGACTGCGGTCGCGAGTTCGAGGCACTGGTGCGTTCCGACACCGTGCCCGAGTGCCCGCAATGCCATTCGACGCAGCTCGACAAGCAGCTGTCCGTCTTCGCGACGGCAGCCGCGACGCCCGCAGCGGCGCCGGCCATGCCCTCGCCCTGCGGCGGCTGCGGCCACCCGGGCGGCCCGGGCAGCTGCGCGTTCCAGCAGTAGCCGCGGTCCGCGGCCCGGACGCCGCGCTTGCCCGCGCGCATGCCGCCTCCCATCGCGGCCGTTGCCGCCACCGACTATGCGCCCGTCGTCGCGGCGCTCGGCGACGTGTGCTTCGCCGGCGAGCTCGTCGCGGCACTCAACCGCAGCGTGCCGGTCGACCACGTCTGCCTGATGCGCTTCGTCGACCGCAGCCGCCCGCCGGTGCTCGAGTCGGCGAGCTGGCGCGGCGGCGAGCACGTCGGCGAGGTGCAGCAGGCCTATCTGGCCGGGTTGTGGCGCCACGATCCCAATCTCGCGCTGCGCTGCGGCGCCGGCATCGCGGTGCGCCTGCTGCGCTGCGACGGCGCCGCCGACGAAGCCTGCCGCGCGACCTACCGGCTCGCCGGCCTGCGCGAGCGCCTCACTGTGGCCACCGAGTCGACCGGTCCGCTGGTCGCGCTGAACCTCTACCGCCTCGCCGCCAGCGGCCCGTTTCGCGCGCGCGAGTGCAGCACGCTCGACGCCCTCGCGCCGCTGCTGGCGTCGCTCGCGCTCAAGCACGTGGCGATGCTCGGCATGCGGCTGCGCTCGCGTGAGCGCGGCGACCGCATCGACGCGCTCGGCGCGCGGCTGCACGCGATCAGCGGCCGCCTCACGCCGCGCGAGCGCGACGTGCTCGCGCGCGTGCTCGCCGGCATGACCTCCGAAGGCATCGCACTCGACCTCGGCATCGCGCTGAGCTCGGTGCTCACCTACCGCAAGCGCGGCTATGCGCGGCTCGGCGTGACCAGCCAGGCCGAGCTGTTCGCGCTGTGCCTCTAGCCTGACCTGGCGCGCACCCGCGCCGCTGCTGTCCCGGTCGCAGGGGACAGACGTCGCGCCGCCGATGCGCGATGCTGTGCGCACCCGCCCGACCGGAGAGCGCGCGCGATGTCCGACCAGCCCGCCGTCTACGCCCTGCCCAACCGCATCACGCCGGGCCGCCCCGTGCTCTTCGACGCCGCCATCTGCGACGGCTGCAACCGCTGCCTGACGGTCTGCCTCGAGGACGTCTTCGTGCCCAACCCCGTGAAGGGCAAGCCGCCGCTCGTGCTGCACCCCGACGAGTGCTGGTACTGCGGCCCCTGCGTCGACGACTGCCCGCGCCCCGGCGCGATCCGGCTCAACCATCCGCTGCAGCAGCGCGTGCGCTTCAAGCGCAAGGACAGCGGCGAGCACTTCCGCGTCTAGCAACGAGAGGGCCGCCCGCATGCAAGCGACGATGGACACCCTGCGCGACGGCGCCGCGCTGCGCTGGCCCTACGCGGTGCGCTACGGCAGCGAGCGCAGCGTCGACTGCGACGTGCTCGTCATCGGCGGCGGCATCGCCGGCGTGTGGGCGGCGATCTCGGCGGCGCGCTGCGGCGCGCGCGTCGTCATCCTCGAGAAGGCCGCCACCGAGCGCAGCGGCGCCGGCGGCGCCGGCGTCGACCACTGGCAGTGGGCGGCCGACAACCCGGCCTCGCGCATCACGCCGGAGGAGTTCGCGCAGGCGCTGGTCGACAACCAGGGCGGCTACCGCAGCGGCATCTCGACCTACATCCAGTGCGCGTCGGCCTATGAGACGCTGCTCGACATGGAGCGCTGCGGCGGCAAGGTGCGCGACACCGACGACGAGTTCGCCGGCGCCGACTTCCGCGACCCGGCGACGAAGCTGCTGTTCGCCTACGACTACGTCAACCGCACCGTGCTGCGTGTCTGGGGCCACGACTACAAGCCGCTGCTGCGCGAGGAGTGCCGCCGCCTCGGCGTGCGCGTGTTCGACCGCGTCGCCGTCACGACGCTGCTCACCGAGGGCGGCCGCGAAGGCGCGGCCGTCGTCGGCGCGGCCGGCGTGCATGCGCGCAGTGGCGCCTTCGTCGTCGTGCGCGCCAAGGCCACCGTGCTCGCCACCAACCGGCCGCAGCGCATCTGGACCTTCTCGTCGGAGCTGCGCGGCATCTCGACCTTCCGCCCGCCGTCGTGCTCGGGCACCGGCTACGCGATCGCGTGGCGCGCCGGCGCCGACTTCACGATGATGGAGAAGTCGATGCGCTCGCCGTTCGGCAGCGGCTATTCGCTGCCGCCCTACGGCAGCGGCAACGCCATCAACACCTGGTATCCGTGCACCATCGTCGACGCCAAGGGCCGCGAGGTGCCGTGGGTCGACGCCTGGGGCCGGCCGCTCGCCACGCTGGCCGAGCGCTGCCGCCCGGTCGAAGGGCAGAAGTTCTTCATCATGGGCGGCGGCTCGAGCTCGCACCCGCACCCCGGCCTGCCGCAGTACCTCGGACCGCGCCCGATCCCCGACCTCGAGGCGCGCATGCGCGCCGGCGAGTTCACACCGCCCTTCTATGCCGACCTGGCCGGCATGCCCGAGCTGGAGCGCCGCGCGATCTGGGGCGTGATGGTGGGCAACGAGGGCAAGACGCGCATCCCCGTCAAGCAGGCCTACGAGGCGGCCGGCTTCGATCCCGACCGCGACATGCTGCAGTCCTACGACTTCCTGCGCGGCCACGGCATGCGCGAGCCGGTGCTGCCGCAGGAGCGCACCTTCGGCGACCAGGGCGTGTGCGGCGGCCTGCTCGTCGACTGGGACCTGCAGTCCAACCTGCCGGGGCTGTTCGGCGCGGGCGACCTGCTGTTCGGCGGGCAGGATCACTCGCATGCCGCCGCCTCCGGCCGCTACGCCGGCGCGCGCGCCGCGCTGCATGCGCGCGAGCGCACGGCGCCCGCGATCGACGCGCAGCAACTCGCGCGCGAGAAGGCGCGCGCCTACGCGCCGCTGGCCGCCGGCAGCGACGGTCCCGACTGGAAAGAGCTCAACGCCGGCATCGCGCGCGTGATGCAGAACTATTGCAGCGAGCCCAAGAACGCCGAGCTGCTGACGCTGGCCGAGACCTGGCTGCAGGACCTCGAGGCCAACGAGGCGCCGCGCGTCGGCGCTTCGGATCCGCACCAGCTGATGCGCGTGCTCGAGGTGCAGGACATCCTCACCTGCGCGCGCATGATCGTTGCCGCCTGCCAGGCGCGCAAGGCATCGAGCGCCTTCCTGCACTTCGAGCGGCTCGACCATCCGCAGATGGACCCGCCCGAATGGCACAAGTGGCTCGTGCTGCGCCGCCGCGGCGCCGACGCCGTCGAGACGAGCGACCGGCCGATCGCCTTCTGGGGCGACTTCGAGTCGTCCTACCGGCCGCGCCACGCCGCCAACCTCGCGGCGATGGGCGTCACCGCCTGAAGCGCCGGCCGGCGCCTCTTCACGCCGTTCCCCTCACCGACGAAGGAGGATCCCGATGACCGTCTCGCGCCCCATCGCCCGCTCCCGCGCACGACGCGCCCTGCTGCTGGGCGCGCTGGCGCTGGCCGCCCATGCGCCGGCCATCGCCCAGCAGCCGGCGTGGCCCGCCGCGAAGCCGATCCGCCTCGTCTCGCCGTTCAACCCGGGCGGCGCGATCGACGTGCTCAACCGCCTGATCGCCGAGAAGCTCGCCGTGCGCCTGGGCCAGCAGGTCATCGTCGAGGCCATGCCCGGCGCCAACACCGTCAAGGGCGCCGACGCCGTCGCGCACGCGCCGAGCGATGGCTACACCTTCATGATCACGACGATGTCGACGCACGTGAACAACACCGTGCTGTTCTCCAAGCTGCCGTTCGACCCCGTCAAGGACTTCACGCCGATCACGCAGGTCTCGCTCGGCAGCGTGCTGCTCGTCGCGCCGGCCAATGCGCCGTACAGCGACCTGAAGGGCTTCGTCGCGTGGGCCCACCAGCAGAACCGGCCGATCTCCTACGGCAGCTGGGGCATCGGCTCGTCGGCCCACATCTACGGCAGCCTGCTCGCACGCGACCACGGCGTGAACCTCAACCACGTGCCGTACAAGGGCGAGGTGCCGGCGATCACCGACGTGATCGGCGGCACGCTCGACGTCACCTTCGCCAGCCCGGTGGGTGCCAAGCCGCAGGTCGCCGGCGGCAGGATCAAGGCGCTGGGCATGACGGGCCCGCAGCGCTCGGCCGCGATGCCCGACGTGCCCACCTTCGACGAGCAGGGCTTCAAGGGCATCGACCTGCCGGTGTGGGTGGCGGCCTATGCGCCGGCCGGCACGCCGGCGCCGATCGTCGCGCGGCTGCAGCGCGAGATCGCCGCCGTGATCCGCCTGCCCGACGTGCAGCCCAAGCTGATCGAGCAGGGCCAGACGCCGCTGGGCAACACGCCCGAGGAGTTCGCCGCGGCGTTCGCCGCCGCCGCGCCGCGCTGGATCGCGCTGATCCGCGCCTCGGGCGCCACCCCGCAATAGGCGCCCGAGCCTGCGTGCAGAGCGAGGCCGCGATGACCAGGCCCTCCATCGATGAAGGCACGGCCTACGGCCTCGCGCCGGCCACGCACGACGCTGCGCTGACGGAGGTCGGCGCCGGCACGCCGATGGGCGAGCTGATGCGGCGCTACTGGCATCCGGTCGGCCTGTCGTCGGACGCGGGCGCCGCGCCGCGGTCGGTGCGCGTGCTCGGCGAAGACCTGATCCTGTTTCGCGACGGCCGCGGCCGGCCCGGCCTGCTGCACCCGCGCTGCGCGCACCGCGGCGCGTCGCTCGCCTACGGCCGCGTCGAGCCCGACGGCCTGCGCTGCTGCTACCACGGCTGGATGTTCGACGTGCAAGGCCGCTGCGTCGACCAGCCCTGCGAGCCCGAGGGCGGCGCCGCGCTGCGCGACAACGTGCGCCAGCCCTGGTATGCCGTGCAGGAGCGCTACGGCCTCGTGTTCGCCTACCTCGGCCCGCCCGAGCGCAAACCGCTGCTGCCGCGCTACGACGTGCTCGACGAGCTCGATCCCGGCGAATTCATCGAGGCCGACGACTCGAGCCTCGGCGGCGGCGGGCCGCCCGTCATCCCGTGCAACTGGCTGCAGCACTACGAGAACGTCGTCGACAGCTTCCACGTGCCGATCCTGCACGGCGCGTTCTCGGGCACGCAGTTCGTGCCCGCGATGGCACAGATGCCGCGCGTGCAGTGGACGGCGCTCGATCGCGGCGTGCGCGCCGAATCGTGGCGCACGCTCGACGACGGCAGCGGCCTGCGCCGCGTCACCGAGGCGCTGCTGCCGACGCTGCGCATCGTGCCCAGCCCGCGGCTGGGCCGCTTCGGCCGCGTCGAATCGATCGGCTGGGTGCTGCCGATCGACGACACGCACTTTCGCATCTACGTCGCCGGCCGCGTCACGCAGGTCGGCGACATCGGCCGCATGCGCTCGAAGATGAACGGCAAGTTCTGGTGGGAGCTCACCGATGAGGAGCACCGCCGCTTTCCCGGCGACTACGAGGCGCAGGTGAGCCAGGGCGCGATCGCTTCGCATTCGGCCGAGCACCTGCGCACCAGCGACCGCGGCATCGCGCTGCTGCGCCGTCTGCTGCGCCGGCAGATCGACATCGTCGCCGCCGGCGGCGACCCGGTCGGCGTCGAGCGCGACCCGGCGCGCGAGCAGGTGCGCCTCGCGCACTGCGGCAACTTCCGCGAGTGACCTGCGCGGCGCCCTACGCGCGCACTACGCAGTGCGCAGCGCCGCCGCCAACAGCGCGTCGAAGCCCGGATAGGCGTCGGGCGTGACGACGAACTTGCGCGTCGCGCCGCCCCACGGCCGGCCTTCGGCCAGCGCCGCCTTGAACGCCGCCGCGTCGACGACCCAGCTGCCGCCGAACTGCGTCACGCCGCGCGCGAACAGCGGATCGGGCAGGCAGCCGGCGCCCGGGCCGATCAGCGCCACGCGCTCGGCGTTGCGGCACTGTGCGAGCACGTCGTCGAGCGTGTCGTTGAGCAGCACGGTGCTCGTCGACAGGATCTTGTTGCAGCCGGCCAGCTCGCCGGCGTCGAGCGTGACGTGCCAGCCGTCGCGCCGCCCCGCCAGATCGGGCCGCAGCTCGACGACGGTAAGCCGCGCGCCCGTCGCCAGCACCTGCGGCACGAGCGGCGGGAACAGGCCGACCATGCCGACGCGGTCGTCGGGCCGCAGGTCGAGATCGCCGATCGAGCCGCCGGCCGGCGGCGGCGCATAGCCGGCGCGGTCGTAGAGGTGACGCGTCAGCGCGTTGACGGCCGCGAAGCCGAGCGCGCGCTCGGCGCCGTGCCCTTCGGCGTAGCGCCGCGCAAGCTCGATCGCCGCAGTGCCGGCCAAGCCGTCGCGACCGGCCGGAGCGCGCAGCGCGGCCAGCGTGTCGCCCAGCAGCACGAAGCTCAGGCCGAGCGAGCCGTCGTCGAGTTCGACGGCGCAGAACTCGCCGTCGCGCGTGCCGTCGGCCGCCGGCGGCGGCAGGTGTAGCGCGGCGACGCGCGGCAGCGGCCCGGCCTCGGCGGTGAGCCGTTCGAGCAGCGCGAGCAGGTCGGCGGAGACGGTGCTCATCGCCGTCACCCTTGTCGGATCCGATTTCATCAGGCCTCCCGGAGCCGCCAGCTTAGCGCGAGGCACAATCGCCACAGCAGGCGGCGAGCCGCGCCGCGCAGCGGCGGCCGCCGCCGCAGTCCAGGAGTCGACAAGATGAGCGTGCACCCGCCCTACGACTGGGACGCCCGGGCCCAGCCGGTGCTCGACGACCAGATCCGGGCCTACGACGAGCTGCGCCGGCGCTGTCCCGTCGCGCGCAGCGAATACCTGCACTGGTCGCTGCTGCGTCATGCCGACGTGATGCGCGCGCTGCTCGATCCGGCGACGTACTCCAATGCCGTGTCGACGCATCTGTCGGTGCCCAACGGCATGGACCCGCCGCTTCACACACCCTACCGGCGCATCGTCGAGCGCTATTTCGACGCCGCCGCGATGGCGGCCTACGAGCCGACGTGCCGGCGCATCGCCGGCGACATGGTCGACGCGCTGCCCGCGGCCGGCGAGCTCGAGTGGATGGGCGACTTCGCGCACGACTGCGTGCTGCGCATGCACTGCGCCTTCATGGGCTGGCCGGCGACGCTGCACGAGCCGCTGCGCGACTGGACGCGGCGCAACCAGGCAGCCACGCTGGCCGGCGACCGCGATGCGATGGCGGCGATCGCGCTCGACTTCGACGGCCACATCCGCGGCCAGCTCGACGCGCGCCGCGCCGCCGGCGCCGCCGCGCCCGACGACGCGACGACACGCCTGCTGCGCGAGCGCATCGACGGCCGCGCGCTCGCCGACGACGAGATCGTCAGCATCGTGCGCAACTGGACGGTCGGCGAGCTGTCGACGATGGCGGCCTGCCTCGGCATCCTCGCGCACCACCTTGCCCGCGACCCGGCGCTGCAGCAGCAGTTGCACGAGCAGCCGGCGCTGCAGCCCGCGGCGATCGAGGAGATGCTGCGCATCGACGCGCCGCTCGTCGCCAACCGCCGCGTCACGACGCGCGAGGTCGAGGTCGGCGGCCGCACGCTGCCGGCGGGCGCGCGCGTGTCGCTGATCTGGGCCTCGGCCAACCGCGACGAAGCCGTGTTCGGCGACGCCGACGCGTTCCGCCTCGACCGCGACCCGGCGCTCAACCTGCTGTGGGGCGCCGGCATCCACGTCTGCCCCGGCGCGCCGCTCGCGCGCCTGGAGCTGCGCACCGTGCTGCGGGCGCTGCTGGCGCACACGCGCCTCGCCTTGCCGGCCGGCAAGCCGGCGCTGCGCGCGCGCTATCCGGCCGGCGGCTGGGCGGTGCTGCCGCTGCGCATCGAGCGGCGCTGACGGCGCCGATGCGCGGGCACGCAGGCTGCCCGCGCCCGGACATGCCGAGCCCCGCCGCCCGAGACGACGCGCCGCTGGCGCGCTACCAGGCGAAGCGCCGCTTCGACGCCACGCCGGAGCCGGCGGGGCGCCAGGGGGCAGCGCGCCGGCGCGCGCGCAGGCTGGCCTACGTGATCCAGAAGCACTGGGCCTCGCGCCTGCACTACGACTTTCGTCTCGAGTGGAACGGCGTGCTGCTGTCGTGGGCCGTGCCCAAGGGGCCGAGCTTCGACCCGGCCGACAAGCGCATGGCGGTGCAGGTCGAGGACCATCCGCTGGCCTACGGCGGCTTCGAGGGCACGATCCCCCAGGGCCACTACGGCGCCGGCAACGTCATCGTGTGGGACCGCGGCTCGTGGCAGCCGGTGGGCGACGTCGACGACGGCCTCGCGCGCGGCAAGCTCGTGTTCGCGCTGCACGGCGAGAAGCTGGCCGGCCTGTGGGAGCTGGTGCGCATCGCCAAGCCGGGCGAGAAGCAGCCGCGCTGGATGCTGTTCAAGAAGCGCGACGCCTGGGCGCGGCCGGCCGCGGAGTACGACGTGCTGAGCGCGCTGCCCGACAGCGTCGTGGACCATCCGCTCGGGCCGGTCGAGGAGCGCGAGCCGCGCGGCGACGCGGCGGCGCCCCGGGCCGACGCGGCGCCGCCGCCCATCGACGATGCGCCGAAGGCCGCGCTGCCCCGGACGCTCGCGCCGCAGCTGGCGCTGCTCGCGAGCGAGCCGCCCGAAGGCCGCGACTGGGTCGTCGAGACCAAGTTCGACGGCTACCGGCTGCTCGCGCGCATCGACGCGCGCGGCGGCGTGCGCCTGATGACGCGCAACGGCAACGACTGGACCGACCGCCTGCAGCCGCTCGCGCAGGCGATCGCCGCGCTCGGCCTGCGCTCGGCCTGGCTCGACGGCGAGATCGTCGTGCTCGACGCCGGCGGCCTGCCCGACTTCAACCTGCTGCAGAACGCGATCGACGGTGCGCGCAACGCCGACATCGTGTGGTTCGCCTTCGACGCGCCCTTCCTCGATGGCCGCGACCTGCGCCGGCTGCCGCTGCGCACGCGGCGCGCCGCACTGCGTGCGCGCCTGGCCGGCGCGAGCGGCGAGCGCGTGCGCTACAGCGAAGAGATCGCCGGCTCGCCGGCGCAGGTGCTGCAGGCGGCTTGCGCCATCGGCATGGAAGGCGTCATCGTCAAGCGCGCCGACGCACCCTACCTCTCGACGCGCGGCGACGCCTGGCTCAAGCTCAAGTGCATGCAGCGCCAGGAGTTCGTCGTCGTCGGCTACACCGAGCGCCGCGATGCACCCGGCGAAGTGGGCGCACTGATGCTCGCCGTTCACGACGACGCCGGCCGGCTGCGCAGCGCCGGCAGCGTCGGCACCGGCTGGAATGCGCAGACGGGTCGCGAGCTGCACGCGAAACTCTCGGCCTTGACCACCGACCGGCCGGCGATCGAGGCCGCCAGGCCGGGCCGCTGGTCGCGCCGTGCCGCCGGCAGCGGGCGCTGGGTGCGGCCCGAGCTCGTCGCCGAAGTGTCGTTCGCTCAGTGGACGCCCGACGGCGTGATCCGCCATGCCTCGTTCGTCGGCCTGCGCAGCGACAAGCCGGCCGCCGCGATCCGCCGTGAGGCGGCGGTCGCGCCACCGCCCGCCGCACCGGCACGCGGCGCAGCGGCCGCGCCCGCCGTCAAGGTGACGCACGGCGAGCGCGTCGTCGACGCGGCCGGCGGCACGACCAAGCTCGCCCTCGTGCGCTACTACGAGAGCATCGCCGAGTGGATGCTGCCGCACCTGCGCGATCGCCCGGTGTCGCTGGTGCGCGCACCCGACGGCGTGGCCGGTGCGCACTTCTTCCAGAAGCATCCCGAGACGCGCATGCCCGGGCTGACGACGCTCGATGCCGCGCTGTGGCCCGGCCACGCGCCGCTGATGGCCGTCGACAGCGCGCACGCGCTGGCCTCGGCAGCGCAGATGAACGTGATCGAGTTCCACACCTGGAACTCGACGGTGCACGACATCGCCCGCCCCGACCGCGTCGTCTTCGACCTCGATCCGGGCGAAGGCGTCGGCTGGCCGCGCGTGCGCGAGGCGGCGCTGCTGCTGCGCACGCTGCTCGACGAGCTGCAGCTCGCCGGCTGGCTCAAGACGAGCGGCGGCAAGGGCCTGCACGTCGTCGTGCCGCTCGTGCCCGAGCTCGGTTACGCCGACGTGAAGCGCTGGTCGCAGGCCGTCGTGCAGCACCTGGCGCGCGCGATTCCGGACCGCTTCGTCGCGCGCTCGGGCGCGGCGAACCGCGTCGGCCGCATCTTCGTCGACTACCTGCGCAACGGCCTCGGCCAGACCACGGTCGCTGCCTATTCGGCGCGCGCGCGCCCCGGGCTCGGCGTCTCGATGCCGATCGACTGGGAGGAGCTCGCCACGCTGCCGAGCGCTGCGCCGTGGAACGTGGCGACGGCGCGCGACCGCGTGTCGCTGCGCGGCGCCGACCCCTGGGCCGGCTACTGGACGCAGCGCCAGACGCTGGGCGCCGCGGCATTCGACGCCCTCGGCGTCGCGGCGCCGTCGCAGGCGGCGCCGCCGCGTCGGCGCCGCTGAACGACCGCTTCGGGAACGCCCCTTGCTCGGCGCCGGGCATGGCTGCCCGCTCGATCGCCTCGCTGTCGCTCTCGTTCGGCCTGGTGTCGATCCCGGTCAGGCTGTATTCGGCGACGGAGAGCGCGTCCGCCGTCAGCTTCAACCTCCTCACCCGGGACGGCGAGCGCGTCAAGCAGCAGTACGTGTCGGCCGCCGACGGCCGCGTCGTCGAGCGCAGCGAGATGGTCAAGGGCTACGAGTTCGAGAAGGACCGCTACGTCACCTTCACGCCCGACGAGCTGAAGACGCTGCAGGAAAGCCCGAGCCAGACGATCGACATCGTCGCCTTCGTCCCCGACGGCGCCGTCGACCCGATCTACTACGACAAGGCCTACTTCCTCGCGCCCGACAAGCGCGGCGCCAAACCCTACAACCTGCTGCTCGCCGCGATGCGCGAGAGTGGGCGCTGCGCGCTGGCGCGCTGGGCCTGGAAAGGCAAGCAGTACGTGGTGCAGGTGCGCCCGGCCGACGACGGCCTGGTGCTGCAGCAACTGCTCTACGCCGACGAGGTGCGCTCGCTCGCCGACCTCGACATCGAGAAGACGAAGATCGCCGACGCCGAACTCAAGCTCGCGCTGCAACTGATCGATCAGATCGCCGCCGACACCTACGACCCGACGCAGTTCGAGGACGACGAGAAGAAGCGCATCCTCGCCGCGATCGACGAAAAGATCGCCGGCAAGCGCGTCGTCGCGCCGGCCGCCGTCGAGCCCGCTGCCGGCGCCCAGGTCATCGACCTGATGGACGCCCTGCGCGCCAGCCTGGGCGGGCGCAAGTCGGCCGCGCTGGCGGCCGCCACGGCGCCCGCACCCGCGCCGGCGAAGAAGGCGAGCGCCGCCGCGGCGCCCAAGGCGCGCAAGAGCGCGCGCCGCGCGGCGCCGGCCGAGGCGCCGGCGGCGCCGGCGCGCAAGCAAGCCCGACGGTGACGCTGCCGCGCGCGCCCGGCGCGGCGTGGACGCTGCGCGAGCTGCAGCAGTCGCTCGGGCTGTCGCGCGGCATCGTCGCCGGGCTGGTCGCGGCGGGGTTCGTCACGCCGGAGCGCGGGCCGCACAACGAATACCGCTTCTCGTTCCAGGACGTCGTGCTGCTGCGCACGGCGCATGCGCTGCGCGCCGCGCAGGTGCCGCCACGGCGCATCGTGCGCTCGCTGGCCCGGCTGCGCGCGGCGCTGCCGCGCGAGCTGCCGCTGTCCGGGCTGCGCATCACGGCGGTCGGCGGTGCCATCGCCGTGCGCGAGCGCGACGCGCGCTGGGAGCCCGACACCGGCCAGCTGCTGTTCGACTTCGACGTCGCGCCGGCCGTCGCCGGCGGCGTGGCGCTGCTGCCGCGGCCGCGCCGCGCACGCGGCGGCGACGACGCGCGCACGCTGTTCGAGCGCGGCGCCGCGCTCGAGGCGAGCGATCCGGAGGCCGCCGAGCGCAGCTATCGCGACGCGCTGGCGCTCGCGCCCGGCCTCGTCGACGCCTGGCTCAACCTCGGGGCGATGCTGTGCGAGACGGGCCGCTCGGCCGAGGCGGCGACGCTGTACCGCGACGCCCTCGCGCGCTGCGAGCCCTCGCCGCTGCTGCACTACAACCTCGGCGTCGCGCTCGAGGACGGCGGCGACGCGCCTTCGGCGCTCGCCGCCTACGAAGCGGCGCTCATGCTCGACGCCGGCCTCGCCGACGCCCACTACAACGCCGCGCGGCTGCACGAGCAGCTCGGTCATGCGCAACTCGCGCTGCGCCACTACAGCGCCTACCGGCGGCTGCAGCGCTGATCCGCGCCGCCTGCCACGAACGACAGCCGCGCGCCGCAACGGTATCGCGGCCCGCTCGCGCGGACGGTGTAATCTAGCCCGGTCATGAATCCACGTTTCCTGCGCGCCGCCCGCGCCGCCGCTCTCGCGGCCGCCGCCGTCGGCCTCGCCGCCGGCTGCGGCAGCACCAAGACGACGAGCGGCGGCAAGTCCGACGTCCACATCGCCAACGCCGACCGGGGCCCGCTGTCGCGCTGCGGCGACCGCCTCGGCGCCGCCGCGATCACGGAGTCCGACACCAATGCGCAGGCGCTCAGTTCGGCCGGCCTGCCGCGCTCGATGGCGCCGCTGGTGCGCCAGCTCTTGATGCAGACCAACTGCTTCGTCGTCGTCGAGCGCGGCGCGGGCTTCGCCGCGCTCGAGAACGAAGTGCGCATCCGCGAGCAGCAGGGCCTGGGCCGCGCCGACCAGATGGCGCACATGACGGCGGCCGACTATGTCGTACGCGCCGAGATCGTGTTCGTCGAGCAGACCGGCGGCAGCAAGGGCGGCATCGGCGGCCTGTGGGGCAACGTGATCGGCGGCATCGGCGGCGAGTCCAAGCAGCGCGAAGCGCTGGTCGTGATGAGCGCGATCGATGCGCGCACCAGCGAGATCGTCGCCGGCTCGTTCGGCCGCGGCACGCAGGAGTCGTCGGGGCTGGGCAGCATCATCCTCGGCGGCGGCCTGGTCGCGATCCAGGGCGGCTGGCTCGACACGCCGCAGGCCAAGCCGGTGGCGGCGGCGCTCGTCGACGCCTGGAACCAGCTGCTGCCGCGCCTCGTCGCCAGCCACTACTACGGCGAGCCGCCCGCGCGCTGACGACGCCGCGGCGCGCGCGTCAGAACAGGCCGGCGCCGCGCGCTGACTTGATGACAGCCTTCACCAGCTCGCCCGCCTGCTCGTCGGCGTCGCTCGACGCCGGCGCGCTCGCCTTGGCGCTCCACATCAGGCGGCCGCTCGCGGTGTCGGTCAGCGTGGCGTTGGCGGCGTAGCCGGTGCGGCGCTGCGGCTCGCCGATCGGCACCGACACGCCGACGCCGCCGCCCCAGCCGACGCGTCCGCCGCCGAAGCCGCCGACGCCGATGCCGACCGACGGACCGGGATCGACGACGAAGCTGTCGGGCACGACGCTGGCCGCCAGCACGGCATCGGCGCGCGCCTCGCGCGCCGCGGGCAGCAGGTGCGTCGCCGCGGCCTGACGGCCGGGGCTCGGATGCGCCATCTCGGGACCGGCGACAACGCTCGCGCCCTGCGCCGTCACCTCGGCCTCGAGCCGCTGCTGGCAGGCGCGGCGGATTGCCACGTCGCTCGCGTCGCAGGCGACGAGCACGCGCCGGCCCTGCAGCGAGCGGCCGGCGAATTCGGGGTCGCTCCACTGCGTGTCGATGCGCGTCGTCGACGCGCAGGCGGCGACGACGAGCACCGCCATGCCGGCGAGCGCGACGCGCACACCGCGAGCCGCGGCGACGACGGGCGCGCGGCCGACACGGTGGCGCACCGGGCGGGGGCCTGGCAGCCGGCGCGCGCGCGCCTCGTAGCTCCGCCCGAATTCGCCACCGAGGCCGGGGCCGAGATCGGGACCGAGGTCGGAGCCGATGCCGCCGATGTCTTCCGGCGGCGGCGGCGAACCGGCGTCGGGCTGGCGCGCCGGCGCATCCGGCCGCGGCGCGTCGCGTCGACGGCGCGGCGCGGGCGATGGGGGGCGTGTGGCGGGCGATGCGGGCTTGCGACTCACGGCGCGATCGTCGTCGATCTGCGCTCGACCGGCAATCGCCGTGCCGGCGGCGCTACTCCGACGGCAGGGCCGCGACGCCGAGCGCGCTGCCCGCGTCGGCCTCCGGCGCGGCCTCGGCCTGAGCGCGCTGCTGCTCGCTGACGCAGCCGTCGACGAGGCGACGGCCGGCGCGCGCGTCCATCAGCATCGACTTGCTCGCGATCTGCACGACGAAGGTGCGGCCCTGCACGTCCTCCAGGCGCAATGCGCCGGTGGCGCTGCGCACCGGCTTCATCAGTGTGCGCTTGCGGCCGTGCTGCAGTTCGACGTAGCCGGGGTGGTCGGCGCTGGCGTCGACGCGGATCTCCTGCGACAGCTCGCAGCGATAGGCGCCGTAGTAGACGGTGCGCGCCGCCTCGAGCTGCTCGGCATCGGCGGTCGCCGGCGCGCGCGCCGTCTGGGCGCCGGCGGCCGCGGCAGCAAGGGCGCACAGCGCGGCGGCGACGCCACGCGCGATGGGCTCATGAGCGGACTTCACGCCGTGCATTGTCGCAGCGCGTCGCGTCCGGCAGCGCGAAGACCCCACCGACGCGCGGACTGGGCGAACGCCGACAGCGCTATCGGCGTCGGCCGGCAGCGGCAACTCGAAGCAGATCCTAGAGTCGGCCGCACTTCGACTCCACTTCTGCACTCCCATGAAGCTCGCCCAACTGTTGATGGCCGCGATCGCGCCGACCCTGATGCTCGCCGCGTGCGGCGGCGGTGACGACCTCGACGACCGCCTCGACGTCGCCGATCCGAAGATCCGCTTCGTGCATGCCAATCCCGTCGGCCCGGACCTGACGCTCTATCGCGAGGGCGTCGCGCAGGTCGACGCCACCGACGTCGGCTACAAGTTCGCGTCGCCCTATTTCGACGTGCCCGGCGGCACGGCGAGTTGGGCCGTGCAGACTTCGACCGGCGACGTCGACGTCGCGACGCTGCCGATCGACACCCAGCGCGGCAACCTCTATACGCTGGTCGCCGTGACCGACGGCCTGACCGGCGACGTCGTGCTGATCGACGATCCCTACAACAAGCGGCTGACGACGGATCACGCACGCGTGCGAACGCTCAACGCGTCGGCCAACGCCCCCCGCGTCGATGTGTACCTGACGGCCCCCGGGGCCGACCTCGGCACGGCGACGCCCAACATGGCCGGGGCAGCCTACAAGTCGGCCGTGCCGGCCAGC
This sequence comes from Burkholderiaceae bacterium, assembly GCA_048500255.1. Classification (GTDB taxonomy): domain Bacteria; phylum Pseudomonadota; class Gammaproteobacteria; order Burkholderiales; family Burkholderiaceae_C; genus JAMHWF01. Next base: position 664,581 of record JASNYH010000001.1, read on the forward strand.
GGCGGCGATTCGGTCGAGTTCGATGGCGGCGACTACCAGCTGCGCGTCACGACCGCGGGCACGAAGACGGTGCTGTTCAACGCGACGGTCACGCTGCCCGACAACGCCGACTTGCTGCTCGTCACCGTGCCCGACAGCGTCGTGTCGAGCGCAATCAGGGTGCTCGTCGTGAAGACGGACGATCCGACGAAGACGGTCACCGAGCTCGCATCCCAGTGATCGGGCGGGGCGATGCGGTGCGTGCGATCATCGTGCACCGCTGTTGCCCCCCCGGTCACCGTGATCACCTGGCTCGACGATGTCGCGACGCGCTTTCCGCCGACTTCGACGGCGCTGCCGCACGACTCCGAGGCGCCGGGGCTGCTCGCCGTGGGCGGCGACCTGAGCCCCGAGCGGTTGCGCGCCGCCTATGCACGCGGCGTCTTCCCGTGGTACAGCGAGGGCCAGCCGCTGCTGTGGTGGTCGCCCGACCCGCGCATGGTGCTGCCGGTGGCCGAGTTCCGCGTCTCGCGCTCGCTGCGCAAGACGCTGCAGCGCTTCGCGGCGACGCCGGGCTGCGAGATCCGCATCGACGCCGCGTTGCGCCGCGTGATGCGCCTGTGCGCCGCCGTGCCGCGCGACGGCCAGCGCGGCACCTGGATCGTGCCCGAGATGATCGACGCCTATGTCGAATGGGCGGCGCGCCAGCATGCGGTGCACAGCTTCGAGACCTGGATCGACGGTGAGCTCGCGGGCGGCCTGTACGGCGTGGCGCTCGGGCGCATGTTCTACGGCGAGTCGATGTTCGCGCTGCGCACCGACGCGTCGAAGATCGCGCTGGCCGCGCTGGTGTGCTTCTGCCGCGCGCACGGCATCGAGCTGATCGACTGCCAGCAGAACACGCGCCACCTCGCGTCGCTCGGCGCGCGCGAGATCGCGCGCGCCGAGTTCGAGCGCCACGTGGCACGCGCCTCGGGGGCCGCGCCGGTCGACGATTGGACCTATCATCCCCGCCTGTGGGCCGAGCTCGGCATCGAGCCGCGCCCCGCTCCCCGGACATCAGTGCGGTGACCCATCCGAAAGAGCTCCCCCTGTCGTCGTTGCAGTTCTATGCGACGGCGCCCTACCCGTGCAGCTATCTCGCAGGCCGGCTGGCGCGCTCGCAGGTCGCGACGCCGAGCCACCTGATCCACGCCGATGCCTACTCGGGCCTGGTCGCCAACGGCTTCCGGCGCAGCGGCATGTTCACCTACCGGCCCTATTGCGACGGCTGCCGCGCCTGCGTGCCGCTGCGCGTGCCGGTGAAGACGTTCGAGCCCACGCGCAGCCAGCGCCGCGCCTGGAAGGCGCACCGCCACCTGCAGGCGCGCGTGCTGCGGCTGTGCTTCGTGCCCGAGCACTATCAGCTCTACCTGCGCTACCAGTCGGGCCGCCACTCGGGCGGCGGCATGGACCACGACAGCGTCGACCAGTACACCCAGTTCCTGCTGCAAAGCCGCGTCAACTCGCGCCTCGTCGAGTTCCGCGAGCCGTCGGCCGACGGCCTGGGTGCGCTCAAGATGGTGTCGATCCTCGACATCCTCAACGACGGACTGTCGGCCGTCTACACCTTCTACGAGCCCGAGCCGCACACCAGCTACGGCACGTACAGCGTGCTGTGGCAGGTCGAGCAGACGCGCCAGCTCAAGCTGCCGCACGTCTACCTCGGCTACTGGATCGCCGACAGCGACAAGATGGCCTACAAGTCGCAGTTCCGTCCGCACGAGTTGCTCGTCGACGGCCAGTGGCGCGCGCCGTGACGCCGCGCGACGAGCCGCTACCGCTGGCCTTCCAGTCCGCCACCGAGATGCTGGCGCGCCTGCAGGCGCGCCGGATCGGCGCCGTCGAGCTGCTGCGCCTGCACCTCGAGCGCGTGCGCGACGACGCGGGCGGCGCGATCAACGCCGTCGTCGCCGTCGACGAGGCGGGCGCGCTGGCGCAGGCCGAGCGCGCCGACGCCGCGCTGGCGCGCGGCCACCGGCTGGGGCCCTTGCACGGCCTGCCGATGACGATCAAGGACGCGTTCGAAGTCGTCGGCCTGCCCGCGACCTGCGGCTTCGAGGCGCTGCGCGACCATCGGCCCGAGCGCGACGCCGACGTCGTCGCCGCGCTGCGCCGCGCCGGCGCCGTGATCTTCGGCAAGACCAACGTGCCGCAGGGCGCGGGCGACCACCAGACCTACAACGCCGTCTACGGCCTGACGCGCAACCCATGGCGCGCCGACCGCACGGCCGGCGGCTCGTCGGGCGGTGCCGCGGCGGCCGTCGCCGCGGGGCTGTCGCCGCTGGACATCGGCAGCGACATCGGCGGCTCGATCCGCTGCCCGGCGCACTTCAACGGCGTGTGGGGCCACAAGGCGAGCCTGTCGGTCGTGCCGCTGGGCGGCCACATCCCGCCGCTGCCGCCGGCGCGCAATCCGCTCGAGATGGGCGTCGCCGGGCCGCTGGCGCGCGACGCGCGCGACCTGCAACTGGCGATGGATGTGATCGCCGTGCCGCCGCCGCACGAGGCGAAGGGCCGGCGCTGGGCGCTGCCGCCGCCGCGCCACGAGCGGCTCGAGGACCATCGCGTCGCGGTGCTGCTCGACGCCGACGGTGCGCCCCTGGACGGCGCCTACCGCGCCGCGCTCGAGCACTGGGTCGACGACCTCGAGCGCGCCGGCGCGCGCATCACGCTGCTGCGCCAGCCGCCGGTCGACACGCGGCACGCGCTCGACGTCTACTACGAGCTGCTGTTCGCGCAGGACGGCGGCGCGCCCGACGAGGTGCACGCGGCGCTTGCCGCACTCGGCGCCGACGCGGCGGCCGACGACGGCAGCTTCGCCGCGCGCATCGGCCGCGCCGCGCGGCTGAGCGCGCGTCAGTGGTTCGCGCGCCTCGAGCAGCGCCGCGCGATCGCCGCGCAGTGGGAACGCTTCTTCGCCGGCCACGACATCGTGCTGTGCCCCGTGATGTCGACACCCGCGTTCGCGCACGACCTTTCGGGCGTCGACCACACGGCGCAGCTCGGGCGGCGCATCTCGATCGACGGCGCCGAGCATCCCTATCTCGTCAACCTGGCGTGGCCGGGGCTCGTCACCGTCGCCGGCCTGCCGGCGACGGCGATCCCGACCGGGCGCCTCGTCGACGGCACGCCCGTCGGCGTGCAGGCCATCGGTGCCTGGCTCGAGGACCGCACGACGCTGCACTTCGCGGCGCTCGTGCAGCAGCACCTCGGCGGCTACCGCGTGCCGGCGCCGCTGCGCGGCTGAAGCGGGCGTTGGGGCAGCGCTGCGTCCGATGAGCCTGCAGCGCCACACCGTCGTCCTGCTGTGGCGCGCGCTGGCGATCGCGTCGCTCGCCGTCGGCGTGATCGGCATCGTCGTGCCGGTGCTGCCGACCGTGCCCTTCATCCTCGTCGCCGCCTGGGCCGCCGGCCACGGCTGGCCGCAGCTCGAGCGCTGGCTGCTCGCGCACCCCGTCTACGGGCCGATGACGCGGCGCTGGCGCGAGCGGCGCGCCATTCCGCGCTATGCCAAGTGGCTGGCCACCGTCAGCATGGCGGTCAGCGGCACCGCCGTCGCGCTGTTCGTCAGCCCGCTGCTGCTGCGCGTGGGCGTGCCGGCGACGATGGCCGTCGTCGCGGCGTGGATGTGGACGCGGCCCGACGAATAGCGTGCTCGGCCGCCGGGCCGCAGGACAGCCTCACCGGATTCGCATGACGCAGCTCTCGCAGACCATCGACCTGAACCTGCTGCGCGTGTTCGTGCAGGTCTACCAGGATCGCCGCGTCTCGCTGGCCGCCGAGCATCTCGAGCTCTCGCAGCCGGCCGTCAGCAGCGCGCTCAATCGGCTGCGCGCGGTGCTCGGCGACAAGCTCTTCGTCGCGACGGCGCGCGGCATGCAGCCGACGCCGCTGGCCGACGAACTTGCGCCGCGCGTGGCCCATGCGCTCGCGAATCTCGGCGATGCGCTGGCGAACACGCCGCAGTTCGACGCGGCGACGAGCCGCCGGCAGTTCGCCGTCGCGATGACGGACATCGGCGAGTTCCATTTCCTGCCGCGCCTGATGGAGGCTCTCTCTGCGGAGGCGCCGGGGGTCAGCATCGCGACGGTGCGCAACACCGCCGTCAATCTCCGGTTCGAGATGGAAACGGGCAAGGTCGATCTGGCGCTGGGCTACCTGCCCGACCTCGCGAGCGACTTCCATCGTCGCGCGCTGTTCGCGCAGCGCTACGTGTGCCTGTTTCGCAAGGGTCATGCGCTCGACCGGGCCGACGCCGCGCTTGTCGACTACGAGAGTGCCGAGCACGCCGTCGTCGTCTCCGCGGGCACGGGCCACGGTCGGGTCGACGAGCTGATCGAGCGAGCCGGGCTGCGCCGGCGCATCCGCCTGCGCGTGCCGCACTTCGTCGCGCTCGCCGACGTCCTCGAGACCTCGGATCTGGTGGCGACCGTGCCGGAAGCCTTCGCGCGGCGCAGCGTGCGCCACTTCGCGCTCGCCTTCCGGCCGCACCCGGTGGAACTGCCCCCGATCGAGATCAGCCTGTACTGGCACGCGAAGTCGCATCGGGATCCTGCGATTCGCTGGCTGCGCGATCTGGTGACGCTACGCTTCGCGACGCCATAGCCGCTGCGCCAAGCGCTGCGGCATGCGTCTCGAGCGCCCGTCGGTACTCGGCTTGCGCGTCAGGCGAGACGGGCGCTCCGCACTCATAGCAGGCCCCCGTCATGCGGTCGAACCAGCGGCAGCCGCAGTCGTCGCAGGCGAGTTCGGGCGCGCCCGCCGGGTTGGTGAAGATCACCGGCACGCTCCCATGAAGGCGAAGCCGAGCGCGTCGAGCAGTTCGTCGTAGCCGCGTTCCTCGAGCACGCAGCGGCGCCTGAGCATGTAGCAGACGATGGCGCCCGAGCGGATGCCGGCGCGCAGCGTCTCGAACAGCGCGCCGTCGTCGCGCGCCGCCGCCGTGCGCACGGCGGCGAGCGCCTCGTCGTCGGCGGCGAGCACGATGTCGGCGCCGCTCGCCGCATAGCCGCCCGCGAACGGCTCGACGCGCGCGTCGACGCCCTGCTCGCCGGCCTGCCACACGAGCAGGTGCGACGGCGCCGAACGCGCGAGCAGCGCGATGCGCGCGCCGGCATCGAGCGGCGCGAACAGCTCGTGGTGGCGCGCCGCGGCGGCCGCCCAGGCGCGGTCGCCGGGAAGCGCGGCGGGCAGCGCGCCGGTCGCGGCCCCGCTCACAGCCGCACGCCTAGACGGAAGCCCTCCTGGATCGCCTGCTCGAGGCCGCGCGGAATCACCGCGTCGCCGACGCCGTGCAGTTCGTCGACCATCCACTCGAACTCGTGCAGCAGCGCATGCGCCGGCGCCGCACCGGACGCCAGCACGACGCTGTCGGCCTCGACGACACGCTCCTCGCCCTTGGCGTTGCGCACCGTCACGCCTGCGTCGTCGACCTTGACGACGGTGCTCGAGGTGAGGCAGGTGATGCCCAGCTCCTCGACCCACGACGCATGGCGCCACTTGAACGACGGCTTCACGTCGCCGGCGATGCGCTTGTCGGCCTCGACCACCGTCACGTCGCAGCCGCGATGCTTGCGCAGCGATTCGGCCAGCGTCAGCCCGATCTTGCCGCCGCCGACGACGACGACGCGCTGGCCGACCGTGGCACGGCCGTGCGCGACGTCCAGCGCGTCGATCATGCGTTCGGCGCCCGGGATGTGCGCGACGCGGCTGCGGTCGATCGTCGCGCCGGCGGCGACGACGCAGACGTCGTACTGGTGCAGCACGCTGCGCATGAACTTGGCGTGCACCTCGGTGTTCAGGCGCACGTCGATGCCGAGCTTGCGGGCGACGACCTCGTAGTGCGAGATCACCGACAGCAGGTCGTCGGGCCGCGCCAGGTCGTTGACGGCGTAGGCGCGCAGGTTGCCGCCGATGCGGTCGGCCTTGTCGAACACGGTGACGTCGTGGCCGCGCTTCTTCGCCGTGATGGCGCATTCCATCCCCGCCGGGCCGGCGCCGATCACCATCACCTTCTTCTTCACGGCCGCGGGCTTCACCTGGTACTCGGGCTCGACCTCGTGGCCGAGCGCGGGGTTCATCGTGCAGGTGTAGGGCAGGTCACGGAACAGGCGCGACAGGCAGTTCAGCGAGCCGATGCAGCGCCGTGTCTCGTCGAGCCGGTCTTCCGCCGCCTTGTGGATCAGCTCGGGGTCGGCGAGCAGCGGGCGGCACACCTCCCAGTAGTCGAAGATGCCGTCGCGCAGGCACTCGTCGGCCATGCGCGGGTCGGGCAGGCGGTTGCCGAAGGTGATCAGCGTGTTCGGGAACAGCTTCTTGGCGCGCTCCGACAGGTAGTTCCAGTAGCCGGGCGGGATGTCGCGGCCGATCGACGACTCGGGTGCCTCCTGCCAGCCGACGGTGACGCTGATCATGTCGACGCCGGTGTCGACCGCCTGCTGCATCAGCTCGAAGCACTCGTCTTCGGTGTTGCCGCCCCACTTGTCCATCAGCTCGGCGCCGTTCAGGCGCACGACGAGCGGGTGGTCGGGCGTGGCCTGCTTGATGCCGTCGATCAGCTCGCGCATGAAGCGGCCGCGGTTCTCGATCGAGCCGCCGTACTCGTCGCTGCGCTGGTTGGTGAAGCGCGAGTTGAAGTTGGCGAGCAGGTAGCCCATGAAGCTCGTCACCTCGGTGCCGTCGAAGCCGGCGCGGATCGCGCGTTGCGCGGCTTCCGCGTGCTGGCGGATGCAGTCGCGGATCTCGTCCTTCGTCATGATCTTGGGCGGGCGGAAGTGCGGCAGCGTCTGCGGCACGTCGGACGGCTGGATGCAGTAGCCGAGGTCGATGCCGCCGTAGCGCCCGGCGTGCAGGATCTGCTGGATCGCCATCGCGCCGTTGGCCTTGATGTCGGCGGCGATGCGCTCGAACTGCGGCAGGAACTTGTCGTCGAAGATCGCGACCTGCCGGAAGTAGGCCTTGCCTTCGCCGAGCGGATCGGGATAGGCGCCCTGGTTGGTGATGATGCCGCAGCCGGTGCGCGCGATCACCTTCATGCGCGCGATCTCGCGCTCCGTGATGTAGCCGTCTCGCGTGTTGTAGTTCGACACGCAGCAGGCGCCGTACTTGACGCGGTTCTTCACCTCGAAGCGGCCGAAGCGGCCGGGCTGGAACAGGTGCGGCAGCTTGGCCACGCCGGGCTTGGTCGTCATGTCGAATGTCTCCTTCTTGTCGCGGGCGCGACGGGTTGTGCAGCGTCACTTGAGCGCAAAAAGGCTGTCCGCGCCTTGATCCGGTTCATGCCGGCGGCGTGTTGCGGGCGAGCACGGCGGCGCGCAGGCGGCACAATCGCGGATTGCGCACCCCCGACCACCTCGAGCCCCATTCCATGCCCGCTTACCGTTCCAAGACCTCCACCGCCGGCCGCAACATGGCGGGCGCCCGTTCGCTGTGGCGCGCCACCGGCATGACGGATGCCGACTTCAGCAAGCCCATCGTCGCCATCGCGAACTCGTTCACCCAGTTCGTGCCCGGCCACGTGCACCTGAAGGACCTCGGCCAGCTCGTGGCGCGCGAGGTCGAGGCCGCCGGCGGCGTGGCCAAGGAGTTCAACACGATCGCCGTCGACGACGGCATCGCGATGGGCCACGACGGCATGCTCTACTCGCTGCCCAGCCGCGACATCATTGCCGACTCCGTCGAGTACATGGTCAACGCGCACTGCGCCGACGCGCTGGTGTGCATCTCCAACTGCGACAAGATCACGCCCGGGATGCTGATGGCCGCGATGCGGCTGAACATCCCGGTGGTGTTCGTCTCCGGCGGCCCGATGGAGGCCGGCAAGGCGAAGCTGGCGAACCCCGAGACGCACGCGATCGAGCTGCGCAAGCTCGACCTGATCGACGCGATGGTGATGGCCGCCGACAGCGCGGTGAGCGACGCCGCCGTCGCCGAGATCGAGCGCTCGGCGTGCCCGACCTGCGGCTCGTGCTCGGGCATGTTCACCGCCAATTCGATGAACTGCCTGGCCGAGGCGCTGGGCCTGGCGCTGCCGGGCAACGGCACCGTGGTCGCCACGCATGCCGATCGCGAGCAGCTGTTCAAGCGCGCCGGCCGGCTGATCGTCGAGCTGGCAAAGCGCTACTACGAGGGCGGCGACGAGCGCGTGCTCCCGCGTGCCGTCGGCTTCGAGGCGTTCGAGAACGCGATGGCGCTGGACATCGCGATGGGCGGCTCGACCAACACCATCCTGCACCTGCTGGCGATCGCGCAGGAAGCGGGCATCTCCTTCACGATGGCCGACATCGACCGCCTGTCGCGCACCGTGCCGCAGTTGTGCAAGGTGGCGCCCAACACCAGCCAGTACCACGTCGAGGACGTGCACCGCGCCGGCGGCATCATGGCGATCCTGGGCGAGCTCGAGCGCGCCGGCCTGCTGCACACCGGCGTGCCGACGGTGCATGCCGCGACGCTGGGCGACGCGCTCGCGCAGTGGGACATCCGCCGCACCGACGCCGAGGCGGTGAAGACGTTCTACCGCGCGGGCCCCGGCGGCGTGCCCAGCCAGGTGGCGTTCGGCCAGTCGACGCGCTGGCCGAGCCTGGACACCGATCGCGCGCAGGGCTGCATCCGCTCCTACGAGCACGCGTACTCGAAGGAAGGCGGCCTGGCCGTGCTGCGCGGCAACCTCGCCGTCGACGGCTGCGTGGTCAAGACCGCCGGCGTCGACGACAGCCTGCTCGTCTTCGAGGGCCCGGCGCACGTCGTCGAGAGCCAGGACGAGGCCGTCGAACACATCCTGAGCGACCAGGTCAAGGCGGGCGACGTCGTCGTCGTGCGCTACGAGGGCCCCAAGGGCGGCCCCGGCATGCAGGAGATGCTCTACCCCACGAGCTACATCAAGTCCAAGGGCCTGGGCAAGGCGTGCGCGCTGCTGACCGACGGGCGCTTCTCCGGCGGCACCTCGGGGCTGTCGATCGGCCACTGCTCGCCCGAAGCGGCCGCCGGCGGCACGATCGGGCTCGTGAGGAACGGCGACCGCATCCGCATCGACATCCCGAACCGCTCGATCGACGTGCTGGTGGACGACGCCGAACTCGCGCGCCGGCGCGCCGCGCAGGACGCCGTCGGCTGGAAGCCGGCATTGCCGCGGCCGCGCAAGGTGTCGGCAGCGCTGAAGGCGTATGCCCTGCTGGCCACGTCGGCCGACAAGGGCGCGGTGCGCGACTCGTCGCTGCTCGACGGCTGAGCGCATCCCCCGCGAAGAGCACGCGCTGCGAACGCGCCTGCGGCGCACGCGGGTCGAAGCGGACCTCGGGCCCATCGGTCGGTCACCGGGCGTGCCCGGGGTGCAGCGCCTCCCAGGCACTCGCCAGGGCCGGGTCGCGCCTGCGCACCTCGGCGTGGTCGACGCGGCCGGTGCGCGTCATGTAGCCATAGGCGAGTTCGACGGGCGTGAGCGACGGCACGAGTTCGTCCATGCGCTCGTACCAGCGCAGGCTCGCGTCGGCGGCATCCCAGATCTTCTTCATCGGCGGCAGCCGCTCGGCCTGGAAGCGCGCCAGCGCGGCGGGCACGTCGCCGCCGCAGGCGGCGAAGGCCTTGGCCAGCGCGATCGCGTCCTCCATCGCCAGCCGCGTGCCCGAGCCGATCGAGAAGTGCGCCGTGCGCAGCGCGTCTCCGAGCAGCACAACGTTGCCCATGCTCCAGCGCTCGTTCCAGACGGCGGGGAACCGGCGCCACGTCGAGCGGTTCGACAGGATGGGATGGCCTTCGAGGTCGCTCGCGAAGGCACGCTCGCAGGCAGCGATCGTCTCCGCCTCGCTCATGCGCTCGAAGCCGGCGCGCCGCCACGTCGCGTCGGTCACTTCGACGAGGAAGGTGCTGCGGTCGGGGTGGTAGCGGTAGTGGTGCGCGCAGAACACGCCGTGCTGCGTCTCGCGGAAGGTGAGCGTCAGGCTGTCGAACGCCTTCGTCGTGCCGTACCAGATGAAGCGGTTGTGCCGCCAGTCGACCGTCGTGCCGAAGGCCGCCTCGTGTTGCTGCCGGATCCACGAGAAGGCGCCGTTGGCGCCGACGACGAGGTCGGCGTCGGAGAAGTCGTCGAGCGACGTCGCCTCGGTCTCGAAGCGGATCGGCACGCCCGCCCGCTCGACCCAGGCGTAGAGCAGCGTCAGCAGCTCGAGCCGGCCGATCGACGAGAAGCCGTTGCCGGCCACCGGCACGCGCGTGTCGTTGTGGACGATGGCGATCTCGGGCCAGCTCTCGAAGTGCGGCATCAGGTACTGGTACAGCGGCTCGTCGTCGGCGCGCAGGAACTCGAGCGCGCGGTCCGAGAACACGACGCCGAAGCCCCAGGTCGCGTCGCGCGGGCTGCGCTCGACGAGGGCGATGTCGTACGCCGGATTCGCGCGCTTCATCAACGCGGCGAAGTACAGGCCCGCGGGGCCGGCGCCGACGATGCGGATCTTCATCGGCCGGCCTCGGTGGCGAGCTTCGCGGCGATCGCCTCGCGCAGCTGGCGCTTGAGCACCTTGCCGACCAGGCTGGTCGGCAGCGCCTCGACGATCTCGAGCCGCTCGGGCAGCTTGAAGCTGGCGATGCGCTGCGCCTTCAGGAACGCGACCAGCTCGTCGAAGGTGAGCGTGGCGCCCGGCCTGGTCACGACGTAGGCGCAGGCCTTCTCGCCGAACCTCTCGTCGGGCATCGCGACGAGCGCAACGTGGTGCACGGCCGGGTGCTTGAAGATCAGGTTCTCGACCTCCTCGCACGAGATCTTCTCGCCGCCGCGGTTGATCAGATCGTTCTTGCGGCCTTCCGTCGAGACGTAGCGGCCGCGCTTGCGCACCACGTCGCCCATGCGGTAGAAGCCGTCGTGCGTGAAGGCCTCGCGGTTCTTGTCGGGCGCGTTGTAGTAGCCGCGGATCGTGTACGGCCCGCGCGTGAGCAGCTCGCCGGGCGTGCCGTCGGGCACTTCGTTGCCGTCGTCGTCGACGACCTTGATCTCGTCGGCGTCGCACACGGGCGCGCCCGAGGTCTCGAACAACAAGTCGTCGGGGTCGTCGAGGCGCGTCATGTTGATCAGGCCCTCGGCCGTGCCGTAGACCTCCTGCGGCGTGCAGCCGAAGTGCTCGCGCAGGCGTCGCCGCAGTTCGGGTGCGAGGCGCGCGCCGCCGTTCTGGATCACTTTCAGCGACGACAGGTCGCAGGCCGCCGCCACCGGCGACGCGAGCCAGGCCGTGATCAGCGGCACCGCCGCCGAGATCACGCTGACGCGATGGCGCTCGACGAGCGGAAACACCGTTTCGGCGTCCATGGCCGGCGCGATGACGACGGTGCCGCCATGACAGAAGACGCCGAGCATTCCGGGTGACGCGAGGTTGTAGTTGTGGCCGAGCGGCAGCACGGCCAGCCACACCGTGCCGGAGTCGAAGCCTGCGACGCGTGCGCAGGCGCGCGCGTTGAGCAGGTAGTCGTCGTGCGTGCGCGGGATCAGCTTGGACAGCGACGTCGTGCCGCCCGACAGCAGCATCGTCGCGACGTCGGCCGCATCGGGCCGCACGTCGGCCAGCGTGGCGGCGACGTCGGCCGCATCGAGCGGCTCGTCGATCAGCGGGCCGAGCGCGCGCTGCCCGGGCAACGGCTCGCCGAGCACGTAGACCGTCTTCAGCGTCGGGCACTGCGCCGCCACCGCCTGCGCCATCGCGCGATGGTCGAAACGCTGCACGACGCCGGGAACCATCAGCGCCGTCGCGCCCGAGGCACGCACGAAATGCGCGATCTCGGCCTCGCGGTGCGCGCGCAGCGCCATCACGGGGATCGCGCCGAGGCGCGTCAGCGCGAGCCACGCGACGACGAACTCGAGCGCGTTCGGCAGCTGCATCACGACGCGATCGTGCCCACCGAGGCCGTCGCGCCGCAGGCGGGCGGCGAGGCGATCGACGAGCGCCGTCAGCGCCGCGTACGAGGTCTGCCGATCGCCGTCGACGACCGCCACCTTCGCGGGCTGCCGCTCGGCCGTCGCGGCGACGACCTCGGCGATCGTGCGGCCCACCCACAACCCCGTGCGGCGGTAGCGCGCCGCATCGTCGTGCGGCCATGGCGTCGTCCCTGCCAGCATGTCGCCTCCTCGTCGGTCGCCGCGGCCGGGCACCGCGCGCTGCGGCCACTGTAGGGCGCGCGAACGTCCGTCACAACAAGGACGATGAATAGCGCCTATTCACTGCCGAGGGTGGCGCGGCCGCGGCGGCCCGGCGTCGGCACGGGAACGTGCCTTGCTTGCCGCGGGAGCATGAAGCCGCGCACCGGACAAGCGCCCTCGCCGCTCTCGCGCGACGCCTTCGGCGAACGTTTCCGCCAGGCGTTCCTGGACCCGGCCTTCCGCGCCGAGCAGGGCGCGATCGACCGGCTCGAGGAGATCGCCTGGCAGGCGCACCAGGCCAACCGCAAGTCGCCCGGCTCGACGCCTGCCGGCCCCGGCTATGCCGATCCGAGCCATCCGCTCGCGCCCGAATGGCGCGAGACGCATGATCGACTCGCCGTCGCCGGCGACCGCCAGCGCGATGCTGCAACTGCGTCGCGGGCGCTCGTGATCTGCGGCTCGCCGCGCAACGACGCCACCTGCCCCGGCGAGATGTCGAAGACATGGCGGCTGGCCCGGATCGCCGAAGAGACGCTGCGCAGCGCCGGCGTCGAGACCGACCTGCTCGACCTCAGCCTCGTCAACTCGGAATACGGCCGCCGCATCCATCCGTGCAAGGGCTGCGTCGCGACGGCGATGCCGCTGTGCCACTGGCCGTGCTCGTGCTACCCCAATCACGCGCTCGGCCAGGTGGGCGACTGGATGAACGAGATCTACGTGCGCTGGACCGAGGCGCACGCCGTGCTGATCGCGACGCCGGTGCATTGGTATCAGGCGCCGAGCGTGCTCAAGCTGATGATCGACCGCCTGGTCTGCGCCGACGGCGGCAACCCCGACATCACGACGACGCACGGCAAGAAGACGGAGGAGGCGAAGAACCTCGAGTTGCAGGGCTGGCCCTATCCGAAGCACTTGGCCGGCCGCGTCTACGGCCTGATCGTGCACGGCGACGTGGCCGGCACCGAAGGCGTGCGCCGCGCGCTGTCGGACTGGCTCGACTGGATGGGCCTCGTCGACGCCGGCCCGGCGGCGCGGCTCGATCGGTTCATCGGCTACTACGAGCCCTACGCCACGAGCCACGACGCGCTCGACGCCGACACCGCCGTGCAGGAAGAGGCGCGCAATGTCGCGCGCGCCGTCGCCACGGCCGTCGCCGACCTGCGCGCGGGGCGGCTGTCGATGCCCGATGCGAAGCTCAGCCGGCCGCGGCCGAAGTAGCCGCGCAGTCCGACGAGCGAAGCCGCTGCTCGACCTCCTTCTGAGGCAGTATCACCACGAGCCGGGGATCGCGCCGCGCGGTCGCAGCGGCTAGTCTCGTCGAGGGAGCGATTGGAGAGGAAGGGACAGGCATGACGGCCCCCGCAGCTTCGGGAGACGGGCTCGCAGCGTTGTTGCGGGCGTTCGCGCAACAGCAGCCCGAAGCGCCCGCCCTGCTGAGCCCGGGTCGCGAGCCGACGACGTATGCGCAACTCTGGTCGCAGGTTCAGGGCGTGGCTCGGCTTCTGCGCGGCAGGGGCATCGCACGCGGAGAGCGTGTCGCGATCGTGATGCCGAACGGCGAGGCGGCAGCGCTCGCTTTCCTGGGGGTCGCCTGCTGCGCCGTCGCGGTGCCGATCGCGCCGGCCAGCACCGCGCCCGAAATTCAGTCGCTGATGCGCGACGCGCGGGTTCGGCTGGTGATCACGAATGCGGAGCCGTCGCCGGCCACCGTCTCGGCAGCCGGCGAACTCGGGCTCGCGACGGTGCCGTTGGAATCCGGCGCTGCCGGCCTGGATGCCGGCGATGCCCACGCCTCCATCGACTTTGCCGAAGCGGCGGATGTCGCCCTCGTGCTGCACACGTCGGGCACGACGGCCACTCCGAAACGCGTGCCGTTGACGCACGCCAATCTGCGCGCTTCGGCCGCGGCGATCGCGCAGCAACTGGCGCTGCGCCCGCAGGATCGGTGCCTGAACGTGATGCCGCTGTTCCACGTCCACGGCCTGGTCGGCGCCGTGCTCGCCAGCCTGAGCGCCGGCGCCAGCGTCGTGTGCCTGTCCGGTTTCGATGCCACCGGCTTCTTCGACGCCGTCGCGCGCTTCCAGCCCACCTGGTACACGGCGGTGCCGACGCTGCACCACGCCATCGTCGAACACGGCGCGCAATACCAGCTCACGGCGCCGGGCCACCGCTTCCGCTTCATCCGTTCGTGCTCGGCGTCGCTGCCGATGCGCACGCTGCAGGCCCTGGAGTCGCTGACCGGCGCTCCGGTGATCGAAGCCTACGGCATGACGGAGATGTCGCACCAGCTGGCGAGCAATCTGCTGCCGCCGGGGATGCGCAAGGCAGGCACCGTGGGCGTTGCCGTCGGTGCCGAGATCGCCGTCGTCGACCCGTCGGGCGTGCCGTTGCCGGCCGGGCATAGCGGCGAGATCGTCGCGCGCGGTGCCGGCCTGATCGCAGGCTATGAAGACAACCCGCAAGCCGATGCGCTCGCCTTCCGCAATGGCTGGTTCCGCACCGGCGACGAGGGGCGTCTCGACACCGACGGCTGCCTGACGATCACCGGGCGCCTCAAGGAGATGATCAACCGCGGCGGCGAGAAGATCGCGCCGCGCGAGATCGACGATGCGTTGCTCGCCCATCCCGGGATCCTCGAGGCCGCCGCCTACGCCGTGCCCCATCCGACGCTGGGTGAAGACCTCGCCGCCGTCGTCGTCGCGGCGCCCGGCTCGACCGTCGACGAGGCGGCACTGCGTGCCTTTCTCGCGCAGCGGCTGGCGGTCCACAAGCTTCCCTCCACGATCACGCGGGTCGCGGCGATTCCGAAGGCAGCGACGGGCAAGGTGCAACGCACGAACCTGCACCGCGAGTTCGCCAACTCGCGCAGCGAGGACGCCGCTCCCGCCGACGCCATCGAGCGTTCGCTGGCCGCCATCTTCTCGGACGTGCTCGGCACGGCAACCGTCGGCCGCCACGACAACTTCTTCGCCTGTGGCGGCGACTCGCTCAAGGCTGCGCAGGTCGTCTCGCGGATACACGCGCAGTACGGCGTCGAGCTGCCGGTGCCGGTGCTGTTCGAGCATCCGACCGTGGCGGCGCTTGCCGCACGTACTCACGCCGCGAAGAACGATCTCGACGCGCGCATGCAGGCGCTGGTCGCCGAAATCGAGGACTTGTCGGACGAGGAGGTCGCACGCCTGCTGGCGCAGGAGGACGACGGAGAGTTCGCGTGAGTCCGCCGCTCACCGCCGAACGCCGGAGGCTGCTGTCGCAACGGCGCAGGCCAGGGTCCGGCGCTCCGGCTCGCAGGTGATCGCGGAAGCGCTGCGCCGCCAACGTACTCGCGGGGAAGGCCGGCCGTCGCAGCAGCGCCGCAGCGACGCACTCGCCGGCGCAGCACCAGTCTGCCTCGACGTCGTCACGAACGAGTACGCCGCCGTCGCTCATTCGATATGAAGTCGCCGTCCGCCGAGGCACCGCTTGCCGAAGCGAGGATCGCGGCGCTGCAGGCTGCCGCGATGAAGCGCAAGGCCTGACGAGGTGAAGGGATGGTGGGCGGTGCAGGGTTCGAACCTGCGACTTCCACCGTGTGAAGGTGGCACTCTACCGCTGAGTTAACCGCCCGGCTGGTGTGGCCGGTGCCGCTCGCTGCGGGTCGCTGCGAGGGCGGGTGCGCATTATGCCAGAGCAGCACGCCACAGCGTCTTGCCGCCCGAGGCCTTGTCGAGCTCGGCGAGCAGCGCCTCGTGCGCCGCGGCTTCGTCATCGCTGGCGGCGAGCACGACGAGGTCGAACGCCGCGAAGTCGATCGGCGCGAGCTGCAGGTCGCCCGCGGCGGCGTCGGCGGCGTCGATGACGAGGGCGTTCTGGCCGCGCGTCATGCGGATGTAGACCTCGGCGAGCAGCCCGGCGTCGAGCAGCGCGCCGTGCACCGTGCGGCTGGCGTTGTCGACTTCGAGGCGCTTGCACAGCGCGTCGAGCGAGTTGGCCTTGCCGGGGTACATCTCGCGCGCCATCGTCAGGCTGTCGGTGATGCGGCCGACGCACTCCGTGATCGGCGCCTTGCCGAGGCGGCGCAACTCCTCGTTGAGGAAGCCGACGTCGAAGCCGGCGTTGTGGATCACGATCTCGGCGCCGGCGAGGAAGGCGAGCAGTTCGTCGCAGATTTGCGCGAACAGCGGCTTGTCGGCGAGGAACTCGTCGGTCAGGCCATGAATGCGCACCGCGTCCTCGCTGTTGCGCCGCTCGGGGTTCAGGTAGAAGTGGCGGTGCGTGCCGGTGAGGCGCCGGTTCACCATCTCGATGCAGCCGATCTCGATGATGCGGTCGCCCGACTCGGGGCTCAGGCCCGTCGTCTCGGTGTCGAGGAAGATTTGTCGCATGGGTTCAAGCCCCTTCTTGCTGCCGCGCGCCGGCCCACCACCACAGCGCCGCGCCGCCCGCGATCATCGGCAGGCACAGCCACTGGCCCATGCTCATGTTCAGCGCGAGCAGGCCGAGGAAGGCGTCGGGCTCGCGGAACCACTCGGCGACGAAGCGCAGCACGCCGTAGCCGAACAGGAACGCGCCCGATACCTGCCCGGTGCGGCGAGGCTTGCGCGCATAGATCCACAGCAGCGCGAACAGCAGCAGCCCTTCGAGCAGGAACTGATAGACCTGCGACGGATGGCGCGGCAGCGCCGAGCCCGACTGCGGGAACACCATCGCCCACGGCAGGCTCGGGTCGGCGGCGCGCCCCCACAGCTCGCCGTTGATGAAGTTGCCGATGCGCCCGGCCGCCAGCCCGGTGGGGATGCACGGCGCGATCAGGTCGGTCACTTCGAGGAAGCGCCGGCCGCGCCGGCGCGCATAGGCCAGCATCGCGACGAGCACGCCGAGCAGCCCGCCGTGGAACGACATGCCGCCCTTCCAGACGGCGAACGCCTCGAGCGGATGCGCGGCGTAGTAGTCCGGCTTGTAGAACAGCGCGTAGCCGAGCCGCCCGCCGATCACGACGCCGAGCACGCCCCAGAACAGCAGGTCCTCGACGTCGCGGCGCGTCCAGCCCGCGTCGGCGAACGGCGCGCGCTTGACGCGCAGCGACGCCAGCCACAGGAACAGCCCGAACGCCGCCAGGTACGTCAACCCGTACCAGTGGATCGCCACCGGGCCGAGCTGCAGTGCGACGGGATCGAATTGCGGATGCGTCAGCATGGGCCGAGATGCTAGCAGCGCCGCGTCACTAGAATCATGCGGCGAGAGTCCCGCGACCTCCGGGAGGGCTTCGATGGCCGACACCCCGCCGATGAAGATCAACCGCCGTTCCGCCCACATCACGGAGGGCATCGCGCGTGCGCCCAACCGCTCGATGTACTACGGCATGGGCTACCAGGAGGCCGACTTCAAGAAGCCGATGATCGGCGTCGCCAACGGCCACTCGACGATCACGCCGTGCAACGCCGGCCTGCAGCGGCTGGCCGATGCGGCGGTTGCGGGCCTCGAGGCCGCCGGCGCCAATGCGCAACTCTTCGGCACGCCGACGATCAGCGACGGCATGGCGATGGGCACCGAGGGCATGAAGTACAGCCTGGTGTCGCGCGAAGTCATCGCCGATTGCATCGAGACCTGCGTCGGCGGCCAGTGGATGGACGGCGTGCTCGTCATCGGCGGCTGCGACAAGAACATGCCCGGCGGCATGATGGGCATGCTGCGCGCCAACGTGCCGTCGATCTACGTCTACGGCGGCACCATCCTCCCCGGTTACTACAAGGGCCAGGCGCTCAACATCGTCAGCGTGTTCGAGGCCGTAGGCCAGTTCAGCGCCGGCAGGATGACGCAGGAGGACTTCAGCAGCATCGAGAAGTGCGCCATCCCCGGCAACGGCTCGTGCGGCGGCATGTACACCGCCAACACGATGAGCTCGGCGTTCGAGGCGCTCGGCATGAGCCTGCCCTATTCGTCGACGCAGGCCAACGTCGACGAGGAGAAGGTCGAGAGCACGCGCGAGTCGGCGCGCATGCTCGTCGAGGCGGTCAAGCGCGACCTGAAGCCGCGCGACATCGTGACGCGCGAGTCGATCGAGAACGCCGTCGCCGTCATCATGGCGATCGGCGGCTCGACCAACGCCGTGCTGCACTTTCTCGCGATCGCGCACGCCGCCGGCGTCGAGTGGACGATCGACGACTTCGAGCGCGTGCGCAAGAAGGTGCCGGTGCTGTGCGACCTCAAGCCCAGCGGCCAGTACCTCGCCGTCGACCTGCACCGCGCTGGCGGCATCCCGGCCGTGATGAAGCTGCTGCTGCAGGCCGGCCTGCTGCACGGCCACTGCATGACGATCACCGGCAAGACGATCGCCGAGACGCTGGCCGGCGTGCCGCTGCGCGGCGCCGGCCAGCCGGTGATCCGCCCGCTCGCCGACCCGATGTACGCCGAGGGCCACCTCGCCATCCTCAAGGGCAACCTGAGCCCCGAGGGCTGCGTCGCCAAGATCACGGGCCTGAAGAATCCCGTCATCACGGGCCCGGCGCGCGTCTTCGACGACGAGCAGTCGGCGCTCGAGGCCATCATGGCCGGGCGCATCAGGGCGGGCGACGTGATGGTGCTGCGCTACCTCGGCCCCAAGGGCGGACCCGGCATGCCCGAGATGCTCGCCCCCACCGGCGCACTGATCGGCCAAGGCCTGGGCGAGAGCGTCGGGCTGATCACCGACGGGCGCTTTTCAGGCGGCACCTGGGGCATGGTCGTCGGCCACGTCGCGCCCGAGGCCTATGAAGGCGGCACGATCGCGCTGGTGCAGGAAGGCGACCCGGTCACGATCGACGCCCACCGGCTGCTGCTCGAGCTGCACGTCGACGCCGCCGAACTGGCGCGCCGGCGCGCCGCGTGGCAGCGCCCGGCGCCGCGCTACACGCGCGGCGTGCTCGCCAAGTTCGCGTTCAATGCGTCGAGCGCGAGCAGCGGCGCGGTGCTCGACCGCTACGCGGGCTGATCGGTCAACGCTTGCCGGCGTCGTCGGGCGACAGCTGCGAGCTGTCGACGAACTGGCTGCTGCGCGCCACCACGTCCTTGTTGTGCTTGCGCTCGGCGGCGCGGCGCTCCTCGACGCGCTCGACCTCGGCGCGGCGCGCCTTCCTGACGCGCTCGGAGCGCTCGCGATCGCGCGGGTCGATGCCCAGCGCGACGAGGTGCTTGCGCCGGCGCTCGGCCTTGCGCTCCTCCATGCGGTCCATCGCGCGCCTTTGCGTCAGCCCCATCTTGTCGGAGTACGCCCACCACAGCACGGCCAGACCGAACGGCCACAGCACGGCCAGCCAGCCCCATTCGCCGACGGGTCCGAACTCCGCGATCTTCATCACCAGCAGCAGCACGCCCAGCGCGACGAAATACATGGTGTTGCTCCTTGAGGGGTCTTTCCCCTGCCGCGGCCGACCGGCATGTCAACCGGCCCTCTTACAATTCCGTTCGGATCAACTGTAATCCACCCTTATCAGCACCTCCCGGAAGGAAATCATGAAGCTGTCGCTCTCTCTGACCGTCGCCGCATTCGCCGCCGCCGCCTCGCTGCCGGCCTTCGCCAGCGAGGACCTGGCCAAGAAGAAGAACTGCATGGCCTGCCACGCCACCGACAAGAAGCTGGTCGGTCCGTCGTACAAGGATGTCGCCAAGAAGTACGCCGGCCAGAAGGACGCCGTCGACAAGCTCGCGGTGAAGGTGATGAAGGGCGGCTCGGGCGTCTGGGGCGCCGTGCCGATGCCCGCCAACCCGCAGGTCAGCGAGGCCGAAGCCAAGCAGCTGGTGCAGTGGGTGCTGAGCATCAAGTGATGCCCGGCGGGCGCTGACGCCCGCCCGGCTCCAAAGACGAAGGCCCCGCGAGCGGGGCCTTCGTTCGTGCCGGCCCGCTCGTGCGGGCGCCCGATCAGTTGGTCTGAGCCAACTGCTCGAGGATCGCCGGGTTCTCCAGCGTCGAGGTGTCCTGCGTGATCTGCTCGCCCTTGGCGATCGAGCGCAGCAGGCGGCGCATGATCTTGCCGCTGCGCGTCTTGGGCAGGTTGTCGCCGAAGCGGATGTCCTTGGGCTTGGCGATCGGGCCGATCTCCTTGCCGACCCAGTTGCGCAGCTCGTTGGCGATCTTCCTGGCCTCTTCGCCGGTCGGGCGCGGGCGCTTCAACACGACGAAGGCGCAGATCGCCTCGCCCGTGGTCTCGTCCGGGCGGCCGACCACCGCCGCCTCGGCGACGAGCTCGGTGCACGACACCAGCGCCGACTCGATCTCCATCGTGCCCATGCGGTGGCCGCTGACGTT
The DNA here is from genome assembly GCA_048500255.1 of Burkholderiaceae bacterium. GTDB lineage: Bacteria > Pseudomonadota > Gammaproteobacteria > Burkholderiales > Burkholderiaceae_C > JAMHWF01. The sequence continues at coordinate 684,983 of JASNYH010000001.1, forward strand.
GAGCACGTCGTCGATGCGGCCCGTGATCGTGAAGTATCCCGTCTTCGGGTCGCGGATCGCGCCGTCGCCCGCCAGGTAGTACTTGCCCTGGAAGTCGGCCGGGTAGTAGCTCTTCTTGAAGCGCTCGGGGTCACCGTAGATCGTGCGGATCATCGACGGCCACGGCTTCTTGACGACGAGGATGCCACCCTGGCCGTGCGGCACGTCCTTGCCCGTCTCGTCGACGACGGCGGCGACGATGCCGGGGAACGGCAGCGTGCACGAGCCCGGCACCAGCGGCGTCGCGCCCGGCAGCGGCGTGATCATGTGGCCGCCCGTTTCGGTCTGCCAGAACGTGTCGACGACCGGGCAGCGCCCGCCGCCGATGTGCTGGTGGTACCACTCCCAGGCGGCCGGGTTGATCGGCTCGCCCACCGTGCCGAGGATGCGCAGGCTCGACAGATCGAAGTTGCGCGGGTGAACTGCGGCGTTGCCTTCGGCGGCCTTGATCAGCGAGCGGATCGCCGTCGGCGCCGTATAGAAGATCGTGACCTTGTGCTTCTCGATCATCTTCCAGAAGCGGCCGGCGTCGGGATAGGTCGGCACGCCCTCGAACACGATCTCGGTGGCGCCGAGCGCCAGCGGCCCGTAGGTGATGTAGGTGTGGCCCGTGACCCAGCCGATGTCGGCGGTGCACCAGAACAAGTCGTCCGGCTTGAGGTCGAAGGTCCACTTCGTCGTCAGCGCCGCATGCAGCAGGTAGCCGCCGCTCGAGTGCTGCACGCCCTTGGGCTTGCCGGTCGATCCCGAGGTGTAGAGCAGGAACAGCGGGTGCTCGGCGCCGACCCACTCGGGCTCGCAGGTCTCGGGCTGCGCGGCGGTCAGCTCGTGCATCCACTTGTCGCGCTTCGCGTCGAAGGCGATCGAGCCGCCGGTGCGGCGGTAGACGATGACGTTCCTGATGCTGTCGCAGCCGCCCAGCCCGAGCGCCTCGTCGACGATGGCCTTGAGCGGCAGCTGCTTGCCGCCGCGCGCCTGCTCGTCGGCCGTGATGACGGCGACGGCGCCGGCGTCCTCGATGCGGTCGCGCAGGGACTGCGCGGAGAAGCCGCCGAACACGACGGAGTGCGTCGCGCCGATGCGCGCGCAGGCCTGCATCGCGACGACGCCCTCGACCGACATCGGCATGTAGACGACGACGCGGTCGCCCTTGGCGACGCCCAGCGAGCGCAGTGCGTTGGCCATGCGGCAGGTGCGCGCGAGCAGCTCCTTGTAGGTGACGCGGCTCACGTTGCCGTCGTCGGCCTCGAACACGATGGCGACCTTGTCGCCGAGCCCGGCCTCGACCTGGCGGTCCAGGCAGTTGTACGACACGTTGAGCGTGCCGTCCTCGAACCACTTGAAGAACGGCGCGTTCGAGCTGTCGAGCACCTTCGTGAACGGCTTCTTCCAGGCCACGAACTCGCGCGCGAGCCGCGCCCAGTAGCCCTCGTAGTCGGCCTCGGCCTCGGCCACCAGCTTGTCGTAGGCCGCCATGCCCGACACGTGCGCGCCGCGCACGGTGGCGTCGGACGGGAGGTACAGCTTGTTCTCGTCGCTCATGCCTTTGTCTCCTTGCCTGGACTCGAAGAGCCGGTACTGTGACGTGCCCGGCTGACGGGTGCCTTACTCTACCGCCGGCGCGCGCCGGTGCCCCCTGCCCCTAGAATCCGCCCCACCCTGACCGAGCCCTTGCCCCCGATGCCCAACCTGCGCGACCACACGGCCCTCGGGCTGCGCCCGCTGCCCAACATGATCTTCGCCAGCCGCTGGCTGCAGCTGCCGCTGTACCTCGGGCTGATCCTGGCGCAGGCGGTCTACGTCTATCACTTCTGGGTCGAGCTGGTGCACCTGATCGAGGCCGCCTTCGGCAACAAGGCGGCGCTCGAGCAGCTCGTGACGAGCATCGGCTACAAGAGCGACGCCCCCGTCACGGCGCTCAACGAGACGATCATCATGCTCGTCGTGCTCGCGCTGATCGACGTCGTCATGATCTCCAACCTGCTGATCATGGTGATCGTCGGCGGCTACGAGACCTTCGTGTCGCGCCTCAACCTCGAGGGCCACCCCGACCAGCCCGAGTGGCTGAGCCACGTCAACGCCTCGGTGCTCAAGGTCAAGCTGGCCACCGCCATCATCGGCATCAGCTCGATCCACCTGCTCAAGACCTTCATCAACGCCGCCAACTACACCGACAAGGTGCTGCTGTGGCAGACGCTGATCCACATCACGTTCCTGCTGTCGGCGCTGGCGATCGCGCTGACCGACCGCCTGATGACGCCGACGGCGCACGACGACCACTGAAGCGCGCCGCCGCGCCGACGGGCCGCGGCGTCACAATCCGCGGCGCGATGAAGGAAGTCCTGACCGAGGTATGGGCCGTGACGTCGGCGGCGGCGCACGTCGGCGGCGCCGTCGCCGTCACGGTCGACGCCGTGCTGCGCAAGCGCCACGTCAGCGCCGTCATCGGCTGGGTCGGTCTGGCCTGGCTGGCGCCGATCGTCGGCTCGCTGCTCTACCTGCTGCTGGGCATCAACCGCATCCAGCGCAGCGCCGTCGCGCTCGGCCTGCGCCAGGCCTGGGAGCGCGAGGCGCCGGCCACCGGCGACGCGGCGCCGGGCGCAGCGGCGCTGCGCGACAGGCGGCTGGCCGGACTCGACCGGCTGTCGAGTCTGGTGACGGGCAACCCGCTGACCGGCGGCAACCGCATCGAGCCGCTGGCCGACGGCGATCTGGCCTATCCGGCGATGCTGGCGGCGATCGATGGCGCCGAGCGCTCCGTCACGTTGGCGACCTACATCTTCGACCACGACAGCGCCGGCCGCGCCTTCGCCGACGCGCTGCAACGCGCGCGCGCGCGCGGCGTCGAGGTGCGCGTGCTGATCGACGGCCTGGGCGCGCGCTACAGCCGCCCCGACATGATCGGCCGGCTGCGCCGCGCCGGCCTGCTGGCGGCCGCCTTCCTGCCGACGCGCAACCCGCTGCTGTCGCGCTACGCCAACCTGCGCAACCACCGCAAGATCATGGTGGTCGACGGCACGATCGGCTTCACCGGCGGCATGAACATCCGCGCCGGTCACTGCGTCGCGCAGAACCCGGCGCATCCGGTGCACTGCCTGCACTTCGAGGTGCGCGGCCCGATCGTCGCCGACCTGCAGCGCACCTTCGCGATCGACTGGGCGTTCGCCAGCGGCGAGGCGCTGCGCGGCGAGCTCTGGTTCGCGCCCCCGCCGACCGAGGACTGCGGCCCGGTGCTGGCGCGCGGCCTGCGCGACGGCCCCGACGCCGACATCGACCACATCCGCCAGGTGATGATCGGCGCGCTCGCCGTCGCACAGTCGCGCGTGCGCATCGTGACGCCCTACTTCCTGCCCGACGAGGTGCTGCTCGCCGCGCTGAAGGTGACGGCGCTGCGCGACGTCGCCGTCGACGTCGTGCTGCCCGGGCGCAGCAACATCCGCGTGATGGACTGGGCGACGCGGCCGCAACTGCCCGAGCTGATCGACGCCGGCTGCCGCATCTGGCTGACGCCGCTGCCGTTCGACCACACCAAGATCTTCATCGTCGACGACGCCTGGTCGCTCGTCGGCTCGAGCAACTGGGACGCGCGCAGCCTGCGGCTGAACTTCGAATACAACCTCGAGTGCTACGACGACGAACTGGTGCGCCGCCTCGACGCGCTGGTCGACGCGCGCATCGCCGTCGCACAGCGTGTCGACGCCGCCGAGTTGCGCGCGCTGCCGCTGGCCGCGCGGCTACGCGACGGCCTGGCGCGGCTGCTGTCGCCCTATCTCTGACGGCGCCGCGCGAGCGCCTTGCGCGCCTCCTCGGCCCACAGCACGACGCTGGCCAGCGCGACCAGCGGCAGCAGGCTCGCCAGCGGCAGCGGCACGGTGTGGAACAGCGCGTTCATCGCGGGCAGGTAGAGCACTGCCGCCTGCAGCAGCACGCTCGCCGCCAGCCCACCCGCCAGCCAGCGGTTGTGCGGCGCGCCCCAGCGCAGCGCCGAGCGCAGCGGCGAGCGGCAGTTGAGCACGTTGAACCACTGGCACATCACCATCAGCGTGAAGGTCTCGGTGCGCGCCTGCGCGAGGTCGACGCCCTGCCCCGTGCGCCACGCGAACCAGCCGAAGGTAACGACGACGGCCGCGCTCACCATCACGACGAGCCGCCCGAGCATCGAGCGGTCGATCAGCGCGTCGTCGCGCGGCACCGGCGCGCGGCGCATCTCGTCGCCGTCGGGCGGGTCCATCACGAGGTTGAGCGTCAACGTGCCCTCGGTGACGATGTTGATCCAGAGGATCTGCACGGCCACCAGCGGCAGCGCAAAGCCGCCGAGCAGCGCCAGCAGCAGCACGACGACCTCGTCGATCGACGTCGCGAACAGGTAGAGGATGACCTTCTTCAGGTTGCCGTAGACGACGCGCCCCTGCTCGACGGCGCCGACGATGGTGGCGAAGTTGTCGTCGGTGACGACGATCTTGGCGGCGCTCTTGGCGACCTCGGTGCCCGTGATCCCCATCGCGACGCCGACGTCGGCGCGCGCCAGCGCCGGTGCGTCGTTGACGCCGTCGCCCGTCATCGCGACGACGTCGCCGCGCGCCTGCAGCGCCTCGACGATGCGCAGCTTCTGCGCCGGCTGCACGCGCGCGAAGACGGCGATGCGCGGCAGCTCGTCGCGCAGGTCGGCCTCGCCCATGCGCTCGAGCTCGGCGCCGTCGACGGCGCGGTCGCCGTCGCGCGCGATGCCGAGCTCGCGCGCGATCGCCAGGCCCGTGAGCTTGTGGTCGCCCGTGACCATCACGGGCCGCATGCCGGCGTCGCGGCAGGCGGCGACGGCGACGCGCGCCTCGTCGCGCGGCGGATCGATCTCGCCGGCCAGGCCGAGCAGGCGCGCGCGGCCCTCGAGCGCGTCGAAGCCGGCGCCGCCGTCGAGCGCCTCTTCGGCGTCGACACGCGCCAGAGCCAGCACGCGCAGCGCGCGCGCCGCCATCGACTCGGCCGCGCCGCGCGCCGCGCGCAGCACGGCGGCGTCGTCGCCGGCGCACAGGCGCAGCACGGCCTCGGGCGAGCCCTTGACGACGACGTGGCGCGGCGCGCCGGGCGGCGCATGGCGGGTGGCCATCAGCTGGCGGTCGGAGTCGAACGGCAGCTCGCCGTCGCGCGGCTGCGCGCGCGCCAGCGCCGCCAGGTCGACGCCGGCCTTGGCGGCGAGCACGCGCAGCGCACCTTCCGTCGGGTCGCCGAGCACGGCCCAGCCTTCGCGCACGCCGTCCTCGGGGGCGAGCAGCTCGGCGTCGTTGCACAACGCGGCTGCCTCGACGAGCGCGCGCAGGGCGGCGTCGCCGGCCGCGTCGACGCGCGGCCCGTCGCCGGCGATGCGCAGCTCGCCCATCGGCGCATAGCCGCTGCCGCCGACGGCGACTTCGCGGCCGTCGGGCAGCCACAGCGCCGTCGCCGTCATCTCGTTGCGCGTCAGCGTGCCTGTCTTGTCGCTGCAGATCACAGTCGTCGAGCCCAGCGTCTCGACGGCGGCGAGCCGCCGGATGATGGCGCCGCGCGCCGCCATGCGCTGCATGCCCACCGCCAGCGCGATCGTCATCGCCACCGGCAGGCCCTCGGGCACGACGGAGACCATCTGGCTGATCGCCACCATCAGCACGTCACCCAGCGGCAGCTCGCGCCACAGCCCGAGCGCGACGACGAGGGCGAACAGCACCAGCGCCGCCGCCGCCAGCCAGCGGCCGAAGCGCTCGATGCGCTGCTCGAGCGGCGTCGGCGGCTCGGTGGCGACCGCCGTCAGCCCGGCGATGCGGCCGATCTCGGTGCGCACGCCAGTGGCGACGACGAGGGCGCGCGCGCGCCCCGCCGTCACGTGCGTGCCCGAATAGACCATGTTGCGCCGGTCGGCCAGGCCCGTGCCCTCGGGCACCGCAGCCGCCTGCTTGGCCACCGGCACCGACTCGCCGGTGAGCGCGGCCTCGGCCACCTGCAGCTGCGCGGCGTCGAGCAGGCGCGCGTCTGCGCCGACGGCGTCGCCCGCGGCCAGCAGCAGCACGTCGCCGGGCACCAGCTCGCGCGCCGCGATCTCGCGCTCGGCGCCTTCGCGCAGCACGCGCGCGCGCAGCGTCGCGAGGCGGCGCAGCGCCGCCATCGAGCGCTCGGCGCGCCCCTCCTGCGCCGCGCCGATCAGCGCATTGGCGACGACGACGGCGAGGATGACGACGGCGTCGCCGCGCTCGCCGAGCACGACGGCGAGCACCGCGGCGACGAGCAGGATGTAGATCAGCGGGCTCTGGAACTGGCGCGCGAAGACGCGCCACGCCGGCCGCCGCGGCGGCTCGGGCAGTGCGTTCGGGCCGTGGCGCTCGCAGCGCCGGCGCACGTCCACGTCGGCCAGGCCACGCGCGGCGTCGCCGCCGGCCGCCTGCAACGCAGCCTCGGCTGCCAGCGCGTGCCAAGGCTGCGGCGGTGCGTCGTCGGCGGCGGATCGCGGTGGGGGAATGCTCGCGCTGGACACGGGACGTGCGCAATCGGGTCGTTGCGGCCCAGTATCGCCCAGCCCCGCCGGCCGGTCGCCGGCGACGCGCTGGCTACACTTGCGGCCATCGCAGTCCTCGCCTTCGCCTTTCCGTCATGGCCACCCCGATCCGTCACGCCGACTTCGTCGACAGCATCGCCGCCGCGCTGCAGTACATCAGCTACTACCACCCCGCCGACTTCATCGCCACCCTGGCGCGCGCCTACGAGCGCGAGCAGAGCCCGGCGGCCAAGGACGCGATCGCGCAGATCCTCACCAACTCGAGGATGTGCGCCGAAGGCCACCGCCCGATCTGCCAGGACACGGGCATCGTCAACGTGTTCCTCAAGATCGGCATGGACTGCCGCTTCGACGGCTTCCCCGGCTCGGTCGCCGATGCCGTCAACGAGGGCGTGCGCCGCGCCTACCTCGACCCGTCGAACACGCTGCGCAGCTCGGTGCTCGCCGACCCGCAGTTCGCGCGCAAGAACACGCAGGACAACACGCCCGCCGTCGTCGAGATGGAGCTGGTGCCCGGCAACACGATCGACGTGATGGTCGCCGCCAAGGGCGGCGGCTCCGAGAACAAGAGCAAGATGATCATGATGAACCCGAGCGACTCGCTCGTGGACTGGGTGCTCAAGACGGTGCCGACGATGGGCGCAGGCTGGTGCCCGCCGGGCATGCTCGGCATCGGCATCGGCGGCACGGCCGAAAAGGCGATGCTGCTGGCCAAGCAGTCGCTGATGGAAGACATCGACATGCACGAGCTGCTGCAGCGCGGCCCGAAGGACAAGCTGGAAGAGCTGCGCATCGAGCTCTACGAGAAGGTCAACGCGCTGGGCATCGGCGCGCAGGGCCTGGGCGGCCTGACGACGGTGCTCGACGTGAAGATCGCGACCTACCCGACGCACGCCGCGAGCAAGCCGGTGGCGATGATCCCCAACTGCGCGGCGACGCGCCACGCCCACTTCGTGCTCGACGGCTCGGGCCCGGCGTACCTCGAGCCGCCCTCCCTCGACCTGTGGCCCGACGTGCAGTGGGCGCCCGACTACAACAAGTCGAAGAAGGTCGACCTGAACACGCTGACGAAGGAGCAGGTCGCGAGCTGGAAGCCGGGCGACACACTGCTGCTGTCGGGCAAGATGCTGACCGGCCGCGACGCCGCGCACCAGCGCATCCAGGAGATGCTCGCCAGGGGCGAGAAGCTGCCGGTGGACTTCACCAACCGCGTCATCTACTACGTGGGCCCCGTCGACCCGGTGCCGGGCGAAGTGGTCGGCCCCGCCGGCCCGACGACGGCGACGCGCATGGACAAGTTCACCGAGATGATGCTGGCGCAGACCGGCCTGATCTCGATGGTCGGCAAGGCCGAGCGCGGGCCGGTGGCGATCGAGGCGATCCGCAAGCACGGCAGCGCGTACCTGATGGCCGTCGGCGGTGCCGCCTATCTGGTGGCCAAGGCGATCAAGGCCGCCGAGGTCGTCGGCTTCGCCGACCTCGGCATGGAGGCGATCTACGAGTTCGACGTGAAGGACATGCCCGTCACGGTGGCGGTCGACGCCGCCGGAAGCAGCGTGCACCAGACCGGCCCGCTCGACTGGCAGGCGCGCATCGCGTCGGGCGCGGCGAAGACGATCCCCGTCGCGGCGGCCTGACGCCGCCGGCGTCGGGTCGGGCGGCGGCGCGAGGAGGGGAACACCGATGCGCATCCGCAGGACCCGCCGAGGCCTCGCGCTGCAGGCCGTCGCCGGCACCAACGTCGTGCTGCTCGGCATGGACATGCCGCAGGCCGACTGCGCCGGCCACCTCGGCTTCGCGGTGCACCGCACCGACCACACCGAAGGCAACGCCGGCTGGCTCTGCGGCATGAAGACGTTCGAGGCCACCGACCCCGGCCTCGGCCCCGAAGCGCGCTACACGACGGACCGCCATCCGATCCAGGGCTTCACCTGGTCGGACTTCAGCGCCAAACCCGACCACCGCTACACCTACCGCGTGCAGGCGCTGCGCGGCACGCCGGCGGCGCTCGAGCCGTACAAGGAGGTCGACCTCGAGGTGCAGACGGAGTCGGAGTTCGGCGGCAACCACGACGTCTTCTTCAACCGCGGCGCGGCGGCGTCGCAGGAGTACCAGCGCCGCTTCGAGGGCATCCCGCCCGACCCGAAGAACCCGCTCGACCCTCGCTGGGCCTGGCTGTCGCGCCACGTGATGGAGGCCATCGTCGCCTTCACCGGCCGCGCCGCCGGCCGCGGCTGGGGCCTGCGCGTCGCCGCCTACGAGTTCCGCCTGCCTGCCTTCGCGCACGAGCTGCGCAAGGCGCACCTGCGCGGCGCCGACGTGAAGATCCTCTACGACGGCAACGCCAACCCGCCCGGCGACGACGGCACCGTGTTCCCACGCGACGAGAACCGCGCCGCCGTCGCCGCGGCGCGCATCAAGGGGCTGGCGCGCGAGCGCGTGACGCGCGCCGACGTGAAGCAGCCGCCGATCTCGCACCACAAGTTCATCGTGCTGACGAAGGACGGCCGCGCCGTCGCCGTGCTGACCGGGTCGACCAACTTCTCGCTCGGCGGCGTGTTCGGCCAGTCCAACGTCGTGCACTGCGTCGACGATCCGGCCGTGGCGCAGGCCTATCTCGACTGCTGGGACGAGATCGCGCGCAACCCGCCGCACGGCGCGCTGCGCGACGCGCTCGAAGCGCGCCACCGCGTGCCCGACGGCCTGCCGCCGCCGGGCACCGGCGTGCTGCTGAGCCCGCGCCGCTCGCTCGACGCGCTGCGCTGGTACGCCGAACGCGCGCGCGAGGCGCCGCGCGCGCTGTTCATGACCTTCGCCTTCGGCATGAACGACGAGTTCAAGCAGGTCTACCGCGAAGGCCGGGCGCCGCTGCGCTATGCGCTGCTCGACAAGCTGATCGCCTCGGGCGTGCGCCGCGAGCAGCGCGCCGCCGCCGAGGCCGAGATGCGTGCGCTGCGCGCGCTGCCGCAGAACCGCTTCGCCGTCGGCAACCTGCTGGCGACCAACCGCTTCGACCGCTGGGTGCGCGAGACGCTGACGGGCCTCAACAGCCACGTGCGCTACGTTCACACCAAGTTCATGCTCGTCGACCCGCTCGGCCGCGACCCGCTCGTCGTCACCGGCTCGGCCAACTTCAGCGAGGCGTCGACGACGGCCAACGACGAGAACATGCTCGTGATCCGCGGCGACACGCGCGTCGCCGATCTCTACGTCGGCGAGTACATGCGGCTGTGGAACCACTACGCGTTCCGCGAATGGGCCGCGGCGCAGCCGCATCCGTCGGACGCCAGGTTCCGCCACCTCGACACGAGCGACCGCTGGTGGCGCGGCTATTTCGGCGACACGGAGCGCAGCCGCCAGCGCCGCTACTTCTCGGGTGCGAGCTGACGCACGACCTGCTGCGGATACGGGATCTCGATGCCCGCGGCGCTCAGGGCGCGCAGGATCGCGTAGTTGACCGCCGAACGTACGTTGGCCGTACCCTTGAGCGGATCGTCGATCGTGAACGCCACGGCGAGCTCGAGCCCCTGCGGCGCGAACGACTGCAGCTGCACCTCGGGCGACGGCTCGGCGAGCACGCGCGGCACCTCGCGCACCGCGGCGAGCAGCTTCGGGCCCAGCACGTCGAGGTCGGTGCCGTAGGGCACGACGACGACGCTGACCAGCCCCGTCTTCGTGTCGGCGAGCGACGAGTTCTCGACGCGCTGCGTGATGAACATCTCGTTGGGCACGATCGACTCGCGGCCGTTGAGCGCGCGCACCACGGTGTAGCGGGTCTTGATGTCGGTGATGCGGCCCTCGAAGTTGTCGACCTTGATCATGTCGCCGATGCGCACACCACGCTCGGCCAGCACGACGAAGCCGCTGACATAGTTGCTCGCGAGCTTCTGCAGCCCGAAGCCGATGCCCACGCCGACGGCGCCGCCGAGCACGCCGAGCGCCGTCAGGTCGATGCCGGCGGCCGACAGCGCGATCAGCAGCGCGACGAACAGCAGCACGGCGCGCAGCGCGTTGGCGGCGATCTTGCGCACCGACAGGTCCTGCCCCACGGAACCCTTGAGCAACCGCCCCTCGATCGCCGCCGAGATCCACAGCGCCACCACCAGCACGGCGACGGCCGACAGCGCGCCCTGCAGCAGGTTGAGCAGCGACAACTGCGTCGCGCCGACCTGCCAGCGCAGGTCGTCCATCTCGTCGAGCAGGCGCGGCAGCACGCCCATGATCCACAGCACGACGGCCAGCCATGCGATCCACGACACGCTGCGCTCGACGGTGCGCATCACGCGCGACTCCGGGAAGGCGCGGCGCAGCACGCGCACCAGCAGCCGGATCACGACGAGCGAGGTGAGGATCGGCAGCACGATGCGGAACACGCTGGTCGGCGCGCTCGCCGGCCAGAACTGGCGCGCCCCCACGGCGAGCAGCAAGGCGACGACGGGGAACAGCAGTCCGTCGACGACGCGCTTGCCGAACCACACCGACTGCGGCCGCGGCGTGCCGCGCAGCAGGCGCACGACGACCCAGGCCACGCCGAGGCAGCCGACGAGCACGGCCGCCTGGACCGCCGCCTCGCGCTCGAACAGCGAGGCAGCGAGCGCGACCAGCTCGTCGTAGGTCAGCGCGCGCGCCACGACCCGCTCAGGCGAGGCCGGCGAGCACGCGCAGGTGCGCCCCGACGCTGCGCGCCAGCGCGCTCAGGTTGTAGCCGCCCTCGAGGCACGACACGATGCGCCCGTTGGCATGGCGGCGCGCCACGTCCATCAGCTGCTGCGTGATCCAGGCGTAGTCGGCCTCGACGAGGCCGAGCTGGCCGAGGTCGTCCTCGCGGTGCGCGTCGAAGCCGGCGCTGATGAAGATCATCTGCGGCTTGAACTCCTCGAGCCGCGGCAACCAGTGCTGTTCGATCAGCTCGCGGATCGCCGGGCCGCGTGTGTACGCCGGCACCGGCAGGTTGACCATGTTGGTGCCCATCGGCACGCCGCCGCTGTACGGATAGAACGGGTGCTGGAAGATGCCGCACATCAGCACGCGCTCGTCGCCGGCGAGGATGTCCTCGGTGCCGTTGCCGTGATGCACGTCGAAGTCGACGACGGCGACGCGCTCGATGCCGCGCACGTCGAGCGCATGGCGCGCCGCGATGGCGATGTTGTTGAGGAAGCAGAAGCCCATCGCGGCTTCGCGCGTCGCATGGTGGCCGGGCGGGCGGATCGCGCAGAAGGCGTTGCTCGCCTCGCCGTCGATCACGGCGTCGGTCGCCGCCACGGCGGCGCCGGCGGCGCGCTGCACGGCGTCCCAGGTGCTGGCGCAGGCGACGGTGTCGGGGTCGAGCGCGCGCATCTCGCCGCCGATGCGCACCTGCTCGAGGAAGTCGAGCAGCTCGGCGACGTAGCCCGCCGTGTGCGCCAGCTCGATGTCGCTGCGCGCCACCGGCGGTGCGTCGCGGTGCTGGAGCGCGGCGTCGAGGCCGCTGGCCAGCAGATGGTCGCCGATCGCGTCGAGGCGCTGAGGGCATTCGGGGTGGCCCCGGCCCATGTCGTGGGCACGGCACTCGGGCGGCTGGAAGTAGACGGTCGTCATCGCGTTGTCTCGGCGCATTTCGGGTAAGTTCTCGGCCATGCGCAGGCCGTTGACACAACAACTCACCCGACTCGTCGATCAGATTAGCACGATCATCGTGGGCAAACGGCCGCAGATCGCCGACTGCGTCGCCTGCATGCTGGCCGGCGGGCACCTGCTGATCGAAGACGTGCCCGGCGTCGGCAAGACGACGCTGGCGCATGCGCTGGCCGTGTCGCTGGGGCTGCGCTTCTCGCGCGTGCAGTTCACCGCCGACCTGATGCCGTCGGACCTGATTGGCGTCGGCGTCTACGAGCGCGCGCGCGAGGCCTTCGTGTTCCACCCGGGGCCGGTGTTCGCGCAGGTGCTGCTGGCCGACGAGATCAACCGCGCCGGCCCGAAGACGCAGAGCGCGCTGCTCGAGGCGATGGAGGAGCAGCAGGTCAGCGTCGAGGGCGAGACGCGCGCGCTGCCGCGGCCCTTCTTCGTCATCGCGACGCAGAACCCGAGCGACCAGCTCGGCACCTACCCGCTGCCCGAGTCGCAGCTCGACCGCTTCCTGATGTGCCTGACGCTCGGCTATCCCGACCGCGCGTCGGAGCGCGCGCTGCTCGCCGGGCAAGACCGCCGCGAGGCGATCGCGTCGCTGGCACCCGTGATGACGCCCGACGAGCTCGTCGCCGCGCAGCGGGCCGTGCTGGCCGTGCACGCGTCGGACGCGCTGCTCGACTACCTGCAGGCGCTGATCGCGGCGACGCGCTCGGGCCGCTGGTTCGTCGACGGCCTGTCGCCGCGCGCCGGCATCGCCGTGCTGCGCGCGGCGCGCGCCCACGCGCTGCTCGACGAGCGCGACTACGTCGCGCCCGACGACGTGCAGGCCATCCTCGTGCAGACGATCGCGCACCGCCTCGTGCCGGCGCCGGGCAGCGGCCGCGGCCGCGCCGAGCAGGTGCGCGCGATGCTCGAATCCGTGCCCGTGTGATGCCCCCCACGCGGAGCGCCTTCGGCGCTCCCCCCCAGGGGGGCGCCGCCAGCCGACCGGCGAAGCCGGATCCGCGGCAGCCGCTCGGTTTCCTGCGCGACACGCGCCGGCGCCTGCGCCGCTGGTGGCAGGCACGCCTGCCGTGCAGCGACACGCAGTCGCTGACGCAGCGCAACGTCTACATCCTGCCGACGCGCGCCGGGCTGCTGTTCGCGGCCACGCTCGTCGTGCTGCTGCTGGCGTCGATCAACTACCAGCTGAGCCTGGGCTACGTGCTCACCTTCCTGCTCGCCGGCAGCGGCACGGTGTCGATGCACCTGACGCACGGCACGCTGCGCGGCCTGACGCTGCACCTGCGCGCGCCGCAGCCGGTGCACGCCGGCGACGCCGCGCTGCTCGACATCGTGCTGACGGCCGACGCGCGCGCGCGCCACGGCGTCGGCCTGCGCCTCGAGGCGAGCGACGACGAGCGCGCCGCGACGAGCTGGATCGACGTGCCGGCGGGCGCGCAGGCCGCGGCGCGCGTGAGCTTCGTGCCGGCGGCGCGCGGCCGCCACGACGTGCCGCCGCTCGTCGTCGAGACGCGCTTCCCGCTCGGCCTGTTCCGCGCCTGGAGCGTGTGGCGGCCGGCGGCGCAGGTCCTCGTGTGGCCGCGCGCCGAGCAGCCGGCGGCGCCGCTGCCGGCCGCGCCGGTGGCCGCCGCGGCGAGCGGCGTCGCACGCCGCGCCGAAGGCGGCGACGCCGACGGCGTGCGGCCCTACCGGCGCGGCGATCCGCTGCGCCGCGTGCTGTGGAAGAAGGCGGCGCGCAGCGGCGAGCTCGTCAGCCGCGACACCGGCAGCACGCTGCAGCACGAGCTGTGGCTCGACTACGCGCACTGCGGCGCGCGCGACGCCGAGTCGCGGCTGTCGCGGCTTGCGGCCTGGGTGCTCGCCGCCGAGCGCGCCGGCGTCGACCACGGGCTGCGCCTGCCCGGCGTCGAGCTCGCGCCGTCGCACGGCGACGCGCACCGCCGCCGCTGCCTGGAGGCGTTGGCACTGTGGCGGTGAGTGCCGCACGGCCGCCCGAACGCGCTCGCTCCCCCTCGGGGGCGCCCGCCCGCAGGGCCGTGGGGTGCCCTCGATGAGTGTCGCGACCGCGCCGCAGCGGCCGGCGTGGCCGGGCTGGCGCCACCTGCCGCGCGAGACGCGCGACACGCTGTTCCTGCTCGGCGTCATCGCCTGGACCGTCGTGCCGCACGTGCCGCGGCTGCCGTGGTGGTGCTCGCTGATGACGGGCGCGATGCTGGCGTGGCGCGCGCTGCTGGCGCTGCGCAACGCGCCGCTGCCGCCGCGCTGGCTCGTCGTCGTGCTGCTCGTCGCCGTCGGCGTGCTGACGCTGCTGTCGCACCGCACTCTCCTCGGTCGCGACGCCGGCGTGACGCTCGTCGTCGCGATGATGGCGCTCAAGACGCTCGAGCTGCGCGCGCGGCGCGACGCCTTCGTCGTCTTCTTCCTCGGCTTCTTCGTCGTGCTGACGCAGTTCCTGCAGTCGCAGTCGATCGCCGTCGCCGCGGCAATGCTCGTCTCGGTGTGGGGCCTCATGACGGCGCTCGTGCTCGCGCACATGCCGGCCGGCCGGCCGGCGATCGCGCAGGCCGGCCGGCTCGCCGCGCGCACGGCGCTGCTCGGTGCGCCCGTGATGGCGCTGCTGTTCCTGCTGTTCCCGCGCATCGGGCCGCTGTGGGGCGTGCCGCAGGACACGGCGGCGACGACGGGCCTGGGCGAGCGCATCGCGCTCGGCGACGTGGCCGAGCTCGCGCTCGACGACAGCGTGGCGCTGCGGCTGCGCTTCGACGGCGCGCCGCCGCCGCGTCCGGCGCTCTACCTGCGCGGCCCGGTGCTTGGCGCCTTCGACGGCCGCGAGTGGCGGCGCAGCGAGCGCAGCGCCATGACGGCGCGCGCCGGCGAGCTGCGCGTCGACGGACCGGCGCTGCGCTACGAGATGACGCTCGAGCCGCTGCGCCTGGCGTCGCTGCCGCTGCTCGAGATGACGCCGGCGATGCCGCCGATCGAAGGCCTCGCACTGCGCCGCCGTGCAGACGGCCAATGGATCGCCGACCGGCCGATCACGCAGCGGCTGCGCTTCACGACGGACGCGCACCTCGCCTTCGAGCACGGGCCGCGCGCCGACGACGCGTCGCTGCGCGAGTTCGTCGCGCTGCCCGAGGGCTACAACCCGCGCATGCTGGCGTGGGCTGCGCAGCTGCGCGCGGCACGGCCCGGCGCCGATGCGCGCGCGCTGGCTCGGGCCGTCGTCGAGCACCTCGAGCGCGGCGGCTATGTCTACACGCTCGAGCCCGGCGTCTACGGCCGCCACGCGATCGACGAGTTCTGGTTCGACCGCAAGCTCGGCTTCTGCGAGCACTACGCCGCCGCCTTCGTCGTCGCGATGCGCGCGATGGGCGTGCCGGCGCGCATCGTCACCGGCTACCAGGGCGCCGACTCCACGCTGCAGGACGGCTGGCTCGTCGTGCGCAACAGCTATGCCCACGCCTGGGCGGAGTACTGGCAGCCGGGCGCAGGCTGGCTGCGCGCCGACCCCACGGCGGCCGCCGCGCCCGATCGCATCGGCGTGAGCCGCTCGCTCGCCGCGCCGCCGGGCGCCGTCGCCGGCGCGATCGCGGCGATCGCGCCCGGCCTGCTCGCCCGCCTGCGCAGCGGCTGGGAGCTCGTCAACCATCGCTGGAGCCAGTGGGTGCTCGACTATTCGCGCGGCCGGCAGCTCGACCTGCTGCGCGAGTTCGGCCTGCGCCATCCCGGCTGGGAGGACCTGGCGCTGCTGCTGATCGGGTCGCTGGTCGCGCTGGCGCTCGCCGGCGCGGCCTGGGCGGCGTGGGACCGCCACCGCCAGGATCCTTGGTCACGCCTGCGCGCGCGCGTGCAGCGCGAGCTGCGCCGCTGCGGCGTCGACGCCGCGCCGCACGAGGCGCTGCGCACGCTGGCGGCACGGCTGCGCGACGTGCACGGCGGCGCGGCCCATGCGCCGGCGGCGCGGCTCGACGCGCTCGATCGCCTGCGCTACGGCCCCGCGGCCGCGCGCCGTCCGCCGCGCGACTGGTGGCCGGGCTTTCGCGCCGCGCTGCGCGACGCAGCGGTGCGCCGCGCGCCTCGATAATCGAGCCCATGCGCAGGCGGTGGTGCGAGGCAGTGGCGGCGACGGTGCTGGCGTGCGCGCTGGGCACGGCGTGCGCCGCCGGCCGCAAGGCGCCGCCGGCCGAGGGCCCGCGCTATGCCGAGCGAGCCGACGCGCAGCGCTTCGCCGACGAGGTGGCGGTGCTCTACGGGCTCGATGCGCAATGGGTGCGCGACGTGATCGCCGACGCGCGCCAGGTGCCGGCCGTCGCGCGCGCCATCATGCCGCCGCCCGCCGGCGTCGCGAAGAACTGGGCGCTCTATCGCAGCCGCTTCATCGACGCGGCGCGCGTGCGCGCCGGCCTCGCGTTCTGGCGCGACAACGTCGCCTGGCTGGCCAAGGCGCGGGCGTTGTACGGCGTGCCGCCCGAGATCGTCGTCGGCATCGTCGGCGTCGAGACGATCTACGGCCAGCAGATGGGCAGCTTTCGCGTCGTCGACGCGCTGGCCACGCTGGCGTTCGACTTCCCGAGCGGGCGTTCGGACCGGAGCGCGTTCTTTCGCGACGAGCTCGAGCAGCTGCTGCTGCTGTGCCACCTCGAGGACCGCGACCCGCTCGCGCTGAAGGGCTCGTACGCCGGCGCGATGGGCATGCCGCAGTTCATGCCGAGCAGCTGGCTGCGCTTCGCGATCGACTTCGACCACGACGGCGCGATCGACCTGCACCGCAACGCCGCCGACGTGATCGGCTCGGTGGCGCACTACCTCGCGCAGTTCGGCTGGGTGCCGGGCGAGCCGACGCACTATGCCGTCGAGCCGCCCGCCGACGCGGCCGAGCGCGCCGCGCTGCTCGCGCCCGACATCCTGCCGAGCTTCGACGCCGCCGAGTTCGCGCGCCGCGGCGCACGCCTCACGCCCGAGGCCGAGGCTCACACCGGCAAGCTGGCGCTCGTCGAGCTGCAGAACGGCGCGGCGCCGCCGAGCTACGTCGCGGGCACGCAGAACTTCTACGCGATCACGCGCTACAACTGGTCGAGCTATTACGCGATGGCCGTCATCGAACTCGGCGCCGCAGTGGCGCGCGAGGCGGCGCTAGTCGGGGTCAGCCTCGGTGGCGCAACGCCAGCGCTGTCACCACTTGGTGAAGCCGCTGATCAGGTCGTCGGGCAGCGTGTCGAGCGGCACGTCGGAGACTTCGAGGCCGTGCCGCAGGTCGAGTGACGAGGCATACCAGCCGCGCGCCGTGGGCGGGCGCGTCGTGTCTTCGTCGACATGCTCGTCGACGGCGGCGGCTTCCACCGGCACCGCGGCCGCAGCCATGCCGGCCGCCGGCTCGACCGACTCGACGGTGCGCCGCACGGCGCGACCGCGAAGATCGCGCGGGCGGGACGTGAACGACATCCTCATCGCCTGCTCCTGCAAGGATCCGACTCCGACGGGATTGTTTCCCCGGGGCCACGGCGTGAACTATCCCACGAATCGGCGGCCCGCTCGCGTTCACCGAGGGCTGTGCGAGGTGGCGTTACCTTGCGTTACACGCGGGCTCGCACCGCCCGATCGCGCGGCGTCCGGTTCGCGCATCGCCTGCCGCGCCGCCGATCACTGCGCCGGCGCGCGCCAGTAGCGCGGCACGCGTGCGCGCTCGCAGTGGCCGACGCCGTCGGCCCACACGTAGGCGCCGCAGGCGGCGCTGTCGCGCACGTCGATGCCGCGCTCGCGATAACGCGCCACGACGTCCGGCGCCGGATGACCGAAGCGGTTGCGGTAGCCCGCCTGCACGACGGCGACGCGCGGCTGCACGGCGTCGAGGAAGGCCGGCGTCGACGACGTGCGGCTGCCGTGGTGCGGCACGAGCAGCCAGTCGGCGCGCAGCGCGGCGCCGTGCTCGGCGACGAGCCGCGCCTCCTGCTCGCGCTCGATGTCGCCGGCGAGCAGCGCGCGGTGCCGGCCGTCGTCGACGCGCAGCACGCACGACAGCGCGTTCGGCCTCGCGCCGCCCTCGCCCGGCGGTGGATGCAGCAGCTCGAAGCGCACACCGTCCCACTCCCAGCGCTGGCCGTCGGCGCAGCGCTCGCCGCTGCCCGGAGCGGGCGCAGGCACCGGCGCATCGTCGAACGACGACGCGACGGCGCGCACCGGCAGCGCGCGCAGCAGTGCCGCCGCGCCGCCCGTGTGGTCGGCGTCGCGATGGCTGAGCACGAGGCGATCGATCGCGCGCTCACCGAGCGCGCGCAGCAGCGGCAGCACGATGCGCTCGCCGGCGTCGCCGCTGCCCGGCGCATAGCGCGGGCCGGCGTCGTAGACCAGCGTATGGCGGTGCGTGCGCACGACCACGGCCGTGCCCTGCCCCACGTCGACGGCGATCAGCTCGTAGCGCCCGGGCTCGGGCCGCGACGCCGCCGGCCACGCCAGTGGCAGCAAGAGCGGCAGCGCCAGCAGGCGCAGCCAGCGCGGCAGCGGCGCGACGGCGAGCGCGCCGCCGACGAGGCCGGCCGCCTGCGCCCAGGGCGGCGCCGCCGCCGCGAACCACACGGCTCCGGGCAGCGCGGCGAGCCAGCCCAGCGCGTCGGACAGCCCGGCCGACAGCCACGCGCCCACGCTCCACAGCGGCGGCGCGAGCGTGCCCAGCAGCGCCAGCGGCGTGACGAGCAGCGTGACGACGGGGATCGCCGCCAGGTTGGCGACGAAGCCGACCAGCGACACCTGCCGGAAGAAGACGAGCGTCAGCGGCGCCAGGCCGAGGGTGGCGACGAGCTGCGTGCGCAGGCCTCGGCGCACGCCGCCGAGCGCGGCCGCGAGGCGGTCCTGCCGCGGCGTCGCCTGAGGCGACGCGCCGGCGTCCGACGCCATCAGCAGCGCGACGGCGACGAACGACAGCCAGAACCCGGGCTGCAGCAGCGCCCACGGATCGAGCGCCGAGACGACGACGGCCGCCGCCAGCAGCAGCAGCGGCCACGGCCAGCGCGCGCCGGCGAGCGGCAGCAGGCTCGCCGTCGCCAGCATCCACACCGTGCGCTGCGCCGGCACGCCCCAGCCGGCGACGACGGCATAGGCGACGGCTGCCGCCAGGCCGCCGACGCGCGCCGCCAGCGGCGCCGGCACGGCCAGCGGCAGCCGCGCGCTGCGCCGCCACGCCGCGCCGATCGCCAGGCCGGCGAGCCAGGCGAACATCGTGACGTGCAGGCCGCTGATGCTCATCAGGTGTGCGACGCCGGTGTCGCGGAACAGGTCCCAGTCGTCGCGCTCGATGGCGCCCTGGTCGCCGACGGCCAGCGCGGCGAGCACGCCGGCGGCGCGCCGGTCGGCGACGCGCGCCTCGATGGCGTCGCGCACGCGCTGGCGCAGCTGCTCGACCGGATGGCCGACCGCGCGCGCGAGGCGCTGCGGCGGCGCCGCGTCGCGCACGGTGCGCACGTGGCCGGTCGCGCGCACGCCGCGCTCGAACAGCCACAACTCGTGGTCGTGGCCGTGCGGATTGACGTGACCGTGCGGCCGGCGCAGGCGCAGCGTGAAGCGCCATCGGTCGCCGGCGCGCAGCTCGTCGGCCGGCGCGAAGGCGGCGCCGTCGTCGTGCCACGGCCGATACCAGCCGAGCGCGAGGCGCGGCGGCACGCCGGCGGCGGCGTGCGCGGTCTCGACGTCGAAGAGAAAGCGCACGCCCGACGGCCCGACCTGCGGCAGGCTGGCGACGACGCCGGTGACGACGACGTCGCGACCCTCGAGCGCGGCGGGCAGCGTCGGCGCGAGACGCTCGATGGCGCGCGCGCCGGTCAGCGCATGGGCGATCAGCAGTAGCCCGGGCAATGCCAGCGCCGCGCGCCACGCGCGCCGGCGCGGCGCGGTCGCCGCCGCGACGAGCAGCAGGCACGCGCCGACGACCGCGACGCCGGCATAGGCCTCGAGCGGCCACAGCACCGGCTGGCCGAGTTGCAGCGCGATACCGCCGAGCCACGCTGCCGCCGCGCCAGCCAGGCGCAAGCCGACATCGCCGCGCGGGTCGGTCGCCTGCATGGGGGCGCAGTGTAGGATGGCCGCCTTTCGCGCGCCCGGTCGCGCGCCCCGCCTATCGATCGCGCGTCGACGACGCGCGTGCCATGGAGGTCCGAGCGATGACCACACCCGACGTCCACCAGCGCCTGCGCGAACTCGGCATCGATCTGCCGCCCGTCGCCACGCCCGCCGCCGCCTACGTGCCGTGGGTGCGCAGCGGCGACCTCGTGTTCCTGTCGGGCCATATCGCGAGGCGCGACGGCAAGCCCTGGGTCGGCCAGCTCGGCCGCGACCTCGACACCGAGACGGGCAAGGCGGCGGCGCGCGCCGTCGCGATCGACCTGCTGGGCACGCTGAATGCCGCCGCCGGCGGCGACCTGAACCGCGTCGCGCGCGTCCTCAAGGTGATGAGCCTGGTCAACAGCACGCCCACGTACACCGAGCAGCACCTCGTCACCAACGGCTGCTCCGAACTGCTCGGTGCCGTGTTCGGCGAGCGCGGCGCGCACGCGCGCAGCGCCTTCGGCGTGGCGCAGATCCCGCTGGGCGCCTGCGTCGAGATCGAGCTCGTCGCGCAGTTGCAGCCGTGAACGCGAGCGACGCCGCCGCGCTGCGCCGGCGCTGGCTGCTCGGCATCGCCGCCGCGTGCATCCTCGGCGTCGCGGCCGCGATCGTCGCGCAGTACCGCTTCGACATGCGGCCATGCCCGTGGTGCATCCTGCAGCGCTTCATCTACGTCGTGATCGCCGCCGTGGCCTTCGTCGGCGCGCTGACGCGCCCGCTGCAGCGGCCGGCAGGCGCTCTCGTCGCGCTGCTGGCGGCGGCGGGCATCGGCTCGGCGATCTACCAGAACGTCGTCGCCTCGCGGCAGTTCTCGTGCGACCTGACGGCGGCCGACCGCGTCATCACGGCGCTGCGTCTGGAGTCGATCGCGCCGGCGCTGTTCCAGGTGACGGCGTCGTGCGCCGACGCCGCGGTGTCGATGTTCCACGTGCCGTTCGAGTTCTGGAGCCTGGCGCTGTATCTGCTGGTCGGCGCCGCGGCGCTGCGCATCGCGCTGCGGCGCGCTTGATCCGGCGCGCTGGCCTTCGCGGCGACGACGCGCTAGATTGAACCCATGGGCCGCGCCCCGGCGGGCCCGACCTGGAGATGCTCATGTTGCACTGGAACTCCTGGTGGTCGCCGCCGACGGCGCGCACCGACGAGCGCGGCTACGACGACCTGATCGCGCTGCAGACCAGCCTGTGGGAACGCTGGCTCGACGCGCACCGCTCGTGGTGGACGATGTACCTCGCACACCTGCCGACGATGCCGTGGCCGCCGGCGGGCGTCGTCGCGCCGCCCGAGCCGACCGAGCCGCGCATCGTCAAGACGACGGAACTGCACGCCGTGCCGGTGCGCGCGGCGCGCAAGCCGCGCCCGGCCTCTGCCACGCCGGCCGCCGGCAGGCCGCAGCACGCGCGCAAGCGCTGACGCGGCGCGCGCTCAATCGTCCAGGCCGAGTTCCTGGATCTTGCGCGTGATCGTGTTGCGGCCGATGCCGAGCTTGTGCGCCGCCTCGATGCGGCGACCGCGCGTCACGTCGAGCGCGGCGTGGATCAGCCGCGCCTCGAACTGACGCGTCAGCGCATCCCACACATCGGCAACGCCGCCGGCGAGCATGGCGCGAGCCTCGCGCTCGAGGTCGTCGAGCCAGCCGACCGAGGGCGCAGCCAGCGCGGACACGGCCGGCGCGGCGCGCTCCTGCGGCGCCAGCAGTGGCGCGGCCGGCGGCGCAGCACCGTCGCTGCCGGCCAGCGGCACGGCGGCCGCGCGCGCCGGCACGCCGAGCAGTTCGGGTGGCAAGTCCTTCGCCTCGATCAGCTGCGCCGGCGCCATCACGGTCAGCCAGTGGCAGACGTTCTCGAGCTGACGCACGTTGCCGGGAAAGTCGAACTCGGCCATGCGCGCGAGCGCCGCATCGGTGATGCGCTTGGGCTCGACGCCGAGCTCCTTGGCGCTCTTCTGCAGAAAGAATCGCGTCAGCACCGGGATGTCCTCGCGCCGCTCGCGCAGCGCCGGCAGGCGCAGGCGGATCACGTTGAGGCGGTGGAACAGGTCTTCGCGGAACGTGCCCTGGCGCACGCGTTCCTCGAGGTTCTGGTGCGTGGCCGCGATGACGCGCACGTTGGCCTTGAGCGGCTGGTGGCCTCCGACGCGGTAGAACTGGCCGTCGGAGAGCACTCGCAGCAGACGCGTCTGCAGGTCGAACGGCATGTCGCCGATCTCGTCGAGGAACAGCGTGCCGCCGTCGGCCTGCTCGAAGCGGCCGCGGCGCATCGTCTGCGCGCCGGTGAAGGCGCCGCGCTCGTGGCCGAACAGCTCGCTCTCGAGCAGGTCCTTGGGGATCGCCGCCGTGTTGATGGCGACGAACGGGCCCTTCGTACCGGCGTCGCCGCGCGGGCTGTGCTTGTGCAGCGCGTGGGCGACAAGCTCCTTGCCGCTGCCGCTCTCGCCCGTGATCAGCACGGTGACGTTGCTCTGACTCAGCCGACCGATGGCGCGGAACACGTCCTGCATCGCCGGCGCCTGTCCGATCATCTCGGGCAGCTGCGAGTGCGCGACGTCGCGCACCTCCTCGCGCACGCTTTCTTCGACGGCGCGGCGGATCAGCTCGACGGCCTTGGTGACGTCGAATGGCTTGGGCAGGTACTCGAAGGCGCCGCCCTGGAACGCCGAGACGGCGCTGTCGAGATCGGAGTAGGCCGTCATCACGATGACGGGCAGCGCCGGCAGCCGCTCCTTGACCTTGGCCAGCAGCTCGATGCCCGAGCCGCCCGGCATGCGGATGTCGGACACCAGCACCTGCGGCGCGTCGTCGGCGAGCGCAGCCAGCACGTCGCGCGCATTGGCGAAGCTGCGCACGGCGAGATCCTCGCGCGCGAGGGCCTTCTCGAGCACGAAGCGGATCGATTGGTCGTCGTCGACGATCCAGATGGGTTTCATGCCGGGCGCATCAGGGCAGCGGGATTTGGATCATGAAGGTCGTGCGACCCGGGACGCTCTCGCAGGTGATCGTGCCGTGGTGCTGCTGCACGAAGGTCTGCGCCAGCGTCAGCCCCAGACCCGATCCGCCGTCGCGCCCCGACACCAGCGGGTAGAACACGCGATCGCGGATCGACTCCGGGATGCCGGGGCCGTTGTCCTCGATATGCAAGTCCAGTGCCAGTCGCCAGCGGCGCTTGGCCAGCGTGACCTGGCGCGCGACGCGCGTGCGCAGCATGATGCGCGCGTCGCCCGCCTCGATGCGATCGGCCAGCGCCCGCGCGGCGTTGTGCGCGATGTTGAGCACGGCCTGGATCAGCTGCTCGCGGTCGCCGCGGAACTCGGGGATCGAGGTGTCGTAGTCGCGCTCGACGCGCAGCCCGCGCGGGAACTCGGCGAGGATCAGCGAGCGCACGCGCTCGCAGACCTCGTGGATGTTGACGTCACCCACGACGTGGGGCTTGCGGTGCGGCGCGAGCAGCCTGTCGACCAGCGCCTGCAGGCGGTCGGCCTCGTGGATGATGACCTGCGTGTACTCCGTCAGGCCGCGCGACTCGACCTCCATCTGCAGCAGCTGCGCCGCGCCGCGGATGCCGCCGAGTGGGTTCTTGATTTCGTGCGCCAGGTTGCGGATCAGCTCCTTGTTGGCCTGCGCCTGGCCGAGGGCGCGCTCCTCGCGCTCCTGGCGCGTCTGCTGCTCCACCTCGAACAGCTCGACGAGCACGTTGCCGCCGGGCTCGATCTGGTTGACGATGACGTGCACCGGCAACGGCTCGGTGCGCGCCGGCGGCAACGCGCGCAACAGCGCCTCGAAGCGGCTCGTCGCATAGGCGTTGTCCGAGACGGCGCCGATGGTCTCGCGCAGCAGCGTCGCGTCGACGAACCAGTCGTACAGCGAGCCGCGCAGCATGCTGCGCCGCGGCAGCCCGAGCACCTGCTCGAACGCCGCGTTGACGAAGCGGCAACCGCCGTCCCGATCGACCACCGCCACCATCGAGGCCAGCAGGTCGAACGTGTCCCAGGCTGTCGGAGCCGGCGACGCGACGGCCCCGTTCACTGCGGCAGCTTGTCGAGCTCGCGGCGGATCGAGGCGATGTCGGCCTCCTTGCGCGCGATGCCCGCCTTGAGTTCGGCGACGCGGTCGAGATACTTCTGGTAGTTGCGCTCGTCGCCGCGCCGCTCGGGCTCGCCGTTGTTGTATTCCTTCTTCAGTGCGGCCAGGCGCTCCTCCTCGCGGCGCAGCTCGGCCTGCAGGATGGCGCGCGCCTCGCTGTCGCGCGCGCGCTGGTCGGCCGGCGAGACGCGGCTGTCGGCCGGCCGCGGCGCGCTCGCCGCGGGCGCCGGCGCGCGCGGCCGCACCGTCTGCATCACGGTCACGGGCGCGCCTTCGATCGTGCGGCAGCCGCGCTCCTGCGCCTCCTTCGGCGTCAACGCGTCGGTGTAGAGCACCGGATTGCCCGGGCAGCGGTAGACGGTGCCTGATGCGGCCTGGGCCCAGGCGCTGCCGGCCGCACCGCCGAGCAGGCCCGCCGCCACGACGAGGGCCTGCCAGCCCGGGTTCCGACGGCTTCGGGTCGACATCCGCATCCTCCACTCTCGCCTCGATCGGCCCATTGTCGCGCAAGCGCTGCGCCGCGCACGCGCCGAGACGGCGGCGCCCATCACGCATCGCAAGCGAAAAGGGACGGCAGCCGCCGTCCCTTTCGTGCGTGCACTGCGGCACCCGCGGCGCTCAGGCCGCGTAGTACATGTCGAACTCGACCGGGTGTGTCGTCATGCGAAAGCGCGTCACTTCCTGCATCTTCAGCTCGATGTAGGCGTCGATGTAGGCCTCGGTGAACACGCCGCCCTTGGTCAGGAAGGCGCGGTCCTTGTCGAGGTAGTCGAGCGCCTGGTCGAGGCTGTGGCAGACGGTCGGGATCTTCGCGTCTTCCTCGGGCGGCAGGTGGTACAGATCCTTGCTCGCCGCCTCGCCCGGGTGGATCTTGTTCTCGACGCCGTCGAGGCCCGCCATCAGCATCGCGCTGAAGCCGAGGTAGGGATTGCACAGCGGATCGGGGAAGCGCGCCTCGATGCGACGGCCCTTCGGGTTCGCAACATACGGAATGCGGATCGACGCCGAGCGGTTGCGCGAGCTGTAGGCCAGCTTGACCGGCGCCTCGAAGCCCGGCACCAGGCGCTTGTAGCTGTTGGTGCCCGGGTTGGTGATCGCATTGAGCGCGCGCGCGTGCTTGATGATGCCGCCGATGTAGTACAGCGCGAATTCCGACAGGCCGGCGTAGCCGTCGCCGGCGAACAGGTTCTTGCCGTCCTTCCACACCGACTGGTGCACGTGCATGCCGCTGCCGTTGTCGCCGACGATCGGCTTGGGCATGAACGTCGCCGTCTTGCCGTAGGCGTGCGCGACGTTGGTGATGACGTATTTCTGCAGCTGCAGCCAGTCGGCGCGCTGCACCAGCGTACTGAACCGGGTGCCGATCTCCATCTGGCCGGCATTGGCGACCTCGTGGTGGTGGACCTCGACCGGCACACCGAGCGACTCGAGGATCAGGCACATCTCGGAGCGCAGATCCTGGAACGAGTCGACCGGCGGCACCGGGAAGTAGCCGCCCTTGACGCCCGGGCGGTAGCCCGAGTTGCCGTGCTCGTACTCCTTGCCGGAGTTCCAGGCCGCCTCTTCCGACTCGATCTTCGAGAACGAGCCCGACATGTCGACGTTCCAGCGCACGCTGTCGAAGACGAAGAACTCGGGCTCGGGGCCGAAGAAGGCCTGGTCGCCGATGCCCGACGACTTGAGGTAGGCCTCGGCGCGCTTGGCCAGCGAGCGCGGATCGCGCTCGTAGGGCTTGCCGTCGCCCGGTTCGATGACGTCGCAGGTCAGCAGCAGCGTCGGCTCTTCGAAGAACGGGTCGACGTTGGCCGTGTTCGCATCCGGCATCAGCAGCATGTCGGACGCCTCGATGCCCTTCCAGCCGGCGATCGACGAGCCGTCGAAGGCGTGGCCCGACGTGAACTTGTCTTCGTCGAAATGCGAGATCGGCACAGTGACGTGCTGCTCCTTGCCGCGGGTGTCGGTGAAGCGGAAGTCGACGAACTTGACTTCGTTCTCCTTCACCATCTTCATCACGTCGGCGACAGTCTTTGCCATCAAGAACTCCTAGCGGGGGGCGTCGGTTGTTGGGGGACGGGTTCGGGAATCAGACCGCGATTCGCAGCCCGCGGGGGTCTGGAAATGCGCACAGGAATGTAGCAGAAACTATGCCCGGTTCAGGGTCACGATACAGCGCTCGTAGACGGCATACGGCGGCACGTTGAGAGCAGTAGCCGGCATCTCGCCGGGACTAGCCGGCACGCCGCCATCGCCCCAAACGGGTGCAGTCCAAGGCTCCCATTCGAGTGCGTCAACGCACCAATTCAGTGCCCAACTTTGCGCCCAAGCTCCCCAGCCCGGCCAGCAGATCGGCGTAGGCGACCTCGACGGCTGCATGGCCGCCCTTGACGCCGAGTTCGATGTGGCGACCCCACTTCGGGTCGTCGACGCTTGGCAGGCTGAACACCCTGATGCCGGTGTGGCGTGCCTCGATCTGCTGCATCAGCGGCGTCAGCGTCGCCTCCATCGTGCCGAACACGAGCACCGACTTTTCGACCCAGTCGCGCTCACGGGGGCGCAGGCCCAGCCGCTCGTCGAGCACCCATTCGACCATCGGCCAGGCCATCACGGGAAAGCCGGGCACGAAGTGGACGTTGCGCACCGTGAAGCCCGGGATCTTGTTGTACGGGTTCGGGATGATGTCGGCGCCCTCGGGGAACACGCCCATGTTGAGCCGGTGCACGTTGTCGGGCCGGTCCGGATCCCAGACCGTGCCCTGCTCGGCGGCGACGTCGCGCATGCGCTCGACGATCAGGTCGCGCGCGCGCGCATGCAGCGCCAGCGGTACGCCGAGCGCAAGCGCCGCGCACTGGCGCGTGTGGTCGTCCGGCGTTGCCCCGATGCCGCCGAACGAGAACACCGTGTCGCCGCTGGCGAAGGCGTCGCGGAGGTCGGCCGTGATGCGCTCGGGCTCGTCGCCGACGAAGCGCGCCCACGCGAGGTGCTCGCCACGCGCGGCGAGCAGCTCGATCAGCTTGGCCAAGTGCTTGTCGGCGCGCTTGCCCGACAGAATCTCGTCGCCGACGACTAGGGCGCCGAAGCTCACACGCTCTCTCCCGGCACGCGGCCCGGCAGCGATGGCGCCATCGGATCGGGCAGCGCCGGCGCCGGGGGCGGCGGCGGTACCGCACGCGCGACGCGCAGTCGCTCGAGCGCGGCCAGCGTGTAGTGCGCGAACCAGAGCGCCGAGAACGCGAACACGATGGTGTAGAGCCACACCGCGACGACGATGACGACGGGCGCCAGCACGAGCATGACGGCGCCGGCCGCCCACAGCAGCGAAGGCGCGGCGCCCATGTAGCCCGCGAAGATGCCCATGCCCAGCAGCGGCATGCGGTGCTCGCGCAGCAGCGCGCGCCGCTCTTCGGCGCTGGCGTGCTCCGCCAGCGAGTCGAAGGCCATCACGCGATACGTCAGCCAGCCCCAGATCAGCGGCGGCAGCACGAGCACGAAGGGCGGCACCAGCCACAGTGGCACGCTCGCCACAAGCAGCACCATCGCAAGGAGGGTGCAGCCGAGCGACCAGGCCACGCTGTGCAGCAGCGAAGCGCCGCGCTTGCGCTCGAGCGCCGGGAAACGCCGCTTCGCGACGAGGTTGACCAGCGCCGGCGTCATCAGCACGGCGACCAGCAGCAGCGAGACGACGACGATCGCAGGCACCGCGACGGCGACGACGAGCACCGGCGCGAGCGCGTCGCGCACGCCCGGCGCGCCGATCGACGCGAACCAGTCGAACGCCGCCGTGAGGTAGCTCCAGCCGTCGAGCGCGGCGCGCACCGCGCCCACCGCCGCGTCCCAGTACAGCAGGCTCAGCGCGACGGCGAGCCCTGCCGAGAGCACCAGCGGCAGCAGCGACAGCACGATGACGCGCGGATAGACGCAGTACATCGCGGCGCGCCAGAAGGCGTCGATCAGTTCGCGCATGCAGTCTCCCGGGTCATGGTCATGACAAAGGGCGAAGCGGCGCTATTCGTCGTCGCCGCCGAGCACGCTGCCGAGCAGGCCGCCGGCGCCGAAGCCGCCGAGCACCGAGCCCTCTTCTCGCGAGCCGCCGCGCTGCGGCGCCGCCGCGAACACGCGCGACGCCAGGCGCGAGAACGGCAGGCTCTGCAGCCACACCGTGCCCGGGCCCGTGACCTTGGCGAAGAACAGGCCTTCGCCGCCGAACAGCGCCGTCTTGATCTTGCCGACGTACTGGATCTCGAACTGCACGCTGGGCGTGTAGGCGACGACGCAGCCGGTGTCGATCAGCAGCGTCTGCGCGGGCTGCAGCTCGCGCTTGACGACGGTGCCGCCGGCGTGAACGAACGCGAGGCCGTCGCCGTCGAGGCGCTGCATGATGAAGCCCTCGCCGCCGAAGAAGCCGACCGAGAGCTTCTGCTGCAGCGCGATACCCAGCGACACGCCGCGCGCCGCGCAGAGGAAGGCGTCCTTCTGGCAGATCAGGCCACCGCCGAGCGCGCGCAGGTCCATCGGCAGGATCTTGCCGGGGTAAGGCGCCGCGAACGCGACACGCTGCTTGGCCTGCGCGTGGTTGGTATAGACCGTGGTGAACAGCGACTCGCCCGTGATCAGCCGCTTGCCCGCGCCGAGCAGCTTGCCGAGCAGGCCGCCCTGCGACGCCGAGCCGTCGCCGAACACGGTGTCCATGCCGATGCCGGCGTCCATGTACATCATGCTGCCGGCCTCGCCGATCGCCGCCTCGCCCGGGTCGAGTTCGACCTCGACGAACTGCATCTCGCTGCCGACGATGTGATAGTCGACGACGTCCATGGCCATGTCTGCTGCTCCCGCCTCTCGTTTCAACGCGGGCGCCATCGTACCGAAAGCAGGAGTCAGCCGAGCGCCGTGTCGAGCAGCATCATCAGCACGAAGCCGAACATCAGGCCGCCCGTCGCCCACGACTCGTGTCCGCGGCGGTGCGACTCGGGAATGACTTCGTGGCTGATGACGAACAGCATCGCGCCGGCCGCCATCGCCAGGCCCCACGGCAGCAGCGAGGCCGATAGACCGATCAGCGCCGCGCCGGCGACGGCCGCCAGCGGCTCGACGATGCCGGAGGCGGCGCCCAGGCCCGCCGAGACCCAGCGCCCATAGCCGATGCAGCGCAGCGCCAGCGCGACGACGAGGCCCTCGGGCACGTCCTGGATCGAGATGCCTGTGGCGAGCGCCTGCGCGCCGACGACGTCGCTGCCGGCGAAGGCGACGCCGATCGCCAGCCCCTCGGGCAGGTTGTGCAACGCGATCGCGAACACGAACAGCCAGGTGCGCTTGAGAGCCACCGCCTGCGGCCCTTCGGCGCCCTTGACAAAGTGCTCGTGCGGCACGGCGCGGTCGATCGCCAGCAGCAGCAGCGCGCCGGCGAGCAGGCCGGCCGCGACCGTCAGGCCCGCGCCCCACGGCCCCGCGCCTTGCGCGCCGGCCGCCTCGAGCGCCGGCAGCACGAGCGAGAAGGCGCTCGCCGCGAGCATCACGCCGGCGCCGAAGCCGAGCATCGTGTCGTTGGCGCGCTGCGAGAACTGCTGCGACAACAGCACCGGCAGCGTGCCGAGCGCCGTCGCGGCGAACGCCATCGAGCCGCCGAGCAGCGCGCCGGCCACACCGGCGTCGCGCGGCGCGAGCCAGCGCCACGCCTCGATGCCGCCCCCGAGGAGCAGCAGCAACAGCGCCGTCGCGATCGCTGCAGCCTGCCACGAGCGCGCGGCAGCGGCCTGCCGGCCGTCGACGGCGACGGCGGGCGACTCGGAAGGGGGCTGGGACTTCATCGTTGCGCCTGGTCAGCAGGGATGGCAGTTAGGTTATTCGCATTGCGCTTCTTTTTCTAATAGCTGTTGCCAACCGCAGCGATGGCCGGCGTGCCGTGTGCAGCAGGCGACGTGCCCCCTCCCTCACGGAGCTTTGCGAAATGTCAACGGCGGTGCGCGCCTCCTGCGGCACGCTCGCCGGGTTAGTCGGAGATCCGATGAGAGCGAACAACGAGACGACGATCTCCTGGCCCGTGCAGCAGACGCGCCGCTTTCTGCGCGACGGCGCCTGGTTCGGCAGCCTGCCCGCGGCGCTGCAGGACGCGATCCTCGCCGGCTCGGTACAACGCGAATTCCGCCGCCACGACGTCATCCTGCGCGAGGACGCCCCGGCGCGCGGGCTGCTCGTGCTGCTGCAAGGCAGCGTGCATTTCGTCGGCCGTGTCGCCGCCGACGGCGACGGTCTCGGCCTCGGCGTCGTCGACGGCGGCCTGCTGCACGTCGGCGAGCCGGGGTACTGGTTCGGCGAGTACAGCGCACTGACCGGCCGGCCGACGTTGATGAGCGCCGTGGCCCACACGGCGGCGCGCGTGCTCGTGCTGCCGAAGGCGAGCTTCGACCGCATCGTCGTCGAGCAGCCGCAGGCCTATCGCGAGTTCACACGCCTCGCGCTCGATCGCTACGGCTGGATGCTGCGGGCTTGCCTCGAGCTGAGCGAACTCGCGCCCGAACAGCGGCTGCGCCGGCGCCTGCTGCGCATGGCGCAGTTGCGCTTGAGCGACCGGCCATCCGACGGCGCGACCCCGACGCTGGGCGTGTCGCAGGCCGAACTCGCGCGCATGCTCGGCTTGTCGCGCCAGACGCTGAACGCGCTGCTGCGCAAGCTCGACGACGACGGCGCGATCGAGGTCGGCTTCCGCCAGGTCCGCATCGTCGACCTGAAGCGCCTCGCCGGCACGCCGGCCGCCTGCGGTTGCGCGCGGCACCTCGACGCCGGCGACGGCGACATCCGACGAGTCGACGGAGCCGCGCAGATCGCCTGACGGCGACCTCAAGTCGATCGCAGGGCGGCCGAAAAAGCCGCATGGCCTGCGCCCGACGACCCGAGACGACTCATGGCTGGGTGCTGCTCGCCGCGCCGCCGGGTCGCGCACGCCGCACGGCGCGCGCGCGGCTGCGCCGCGCCGGCCTGCGCGTGAGCGTCGCCGATCACGCCGACGCCGCAGCCGAGGCAAGCCTGGAGCGCGACTACCTGCTGGTCGTGCTCGCCCCGGAACTCGAAGCGGCCGACGGCGGCGCGCTGCCGCGCCTGCTCGGGGCCTGCGGCTATGCCGGCGCCTGCGTGCCTCTGGCCGCGCCGCGCCGCCTGCGCCGTCTAGCGCTGCGCCGCCACGCCGAGCGCGCCGCCGACGAGGCAATGCTGCGCGCCGACCCCGAGTTCGCGGCCCTGGCAGCCGGCTATGCGGACGAGTTGCACGCCAAGCTCGACCTGCTCGGCGCAGCATTGCGGTCGAACGATGCCGCAGGCGCGCTGCGCCTCGTCCACGATATCAAGGGCACGGCTCGCCCCTACGGCTGGGCCGAGTTGTCGGCGCTGGCCGCAGTGGCGCAGAACGCCTTCGTCGAGTCGCGCCTCGATGACGCCTGGGCCGCCTGCCGCGCGCTGATGGCGCGCGCCGCGGCGCAACGGGCCGCCTGAGCGAACGACTGACGCCGGCTTCGCAGCCGCCGTTCGGGCGCGGTCGACCGACCTCGCCAAGCCAAGCGCGGCCCGTAAGGGACAACCCCGAACGACGCCTGCAGATCCGCGCACGTTTGACTCAGCGCAAAGTCGGCACGATCTGGTCTATGTAGATTGGTCAGGCCAGTTCATGCAGATCGTCGTGCCGCACCGGCGCGCCACAGCCCCTGTCGAGCGATGCCGAAGCCTCGGAACACAAAGTCGCAACCTGAACGCAGCGAAGCGGTCGCACTGATCGGCCAGATGCTGGCCTTCGTGCGCGAGCATCGGCTCCAACCCCGGGATCGACTGCCGTCCGAACGTCTCCTGGTCGAGCGTTTCGGCACGACGCGCCCAGTCGTTCGCGAAGCGCTCGCGGTGCTCGATTGCCTGCGCATCGTCGAGCGCAGGCCGCGCTCGGGCGTCTACCTGCGCGCCGAGGCCAGCGTCGCGAGTCTGGACATGATCGTCGTCAAGGCCGATCTCGGTCTGCCCTCCGACGACGACGAGCTCGAGCAACTCAGCGAGTTTCGGACCTTGCTCGAAGCTCAGGCGGTCGTGCTCGCCTGCAAGCGCCACACGCCTCGCGACATCGAGCGCATGGACGAGTGCAACCGCCAGTGTCAGGAACGGCTCGAGCGCAATGAGTCGATCGCGCAACCGAGCGCGGAATTCCACCTCGCCGTGATCGCCGCGACGCACAACCAGTTTCTGTTGCGCACCGCCAATTCGTTCTACCTCGCGACGCGCGCATGGCGCGAGCAGGTGTTCGACGACATCGAAGTGTGCCGGCGCTCGATACGCGATCACCAGGCGCTGCGTGACGCAATCGCGCGTGGGCAGGTCTCACGCGCGCGCGAGCTGATGGCGGAGCACCTGCAGGTGGCGGATCACTACTGGCACGACTGGCACGCGTCCGCATCGACTCGGCGCAGGCCGGCCGGCCGCGATTGAGGCGACCGGGTTTCACACCGAAGCCGCCGGTTTCGCGGCTCACCCACTCGAGGACGAGGAGCACGAAATGGATAAACGGCGTCGTAACCTGCTGACCTCCGGTGTCGCGGTTGCCGCGGCTGCTTGCGCTGCACCTGCGATCGCGCAAGGCAAGCGCGAGTTCAAGATGGTGCTGGGTTGGCCGCGCAACGCTCCCGGCAACGGCACGAGCGTCGAGCGCTTCGCGAAGAACGTCGCGCACGCTACCGACGGTCGCATCACGTTTCGCATCTACGGTGCGAACGAGCTCGTGCCGCCGCTCGGCATGTTCGATGCCGTCTCCAAGGGTGCGGTCGACGTCGCCCACTCGACCGCCTACTACTGGACCGGGAAGTCGAAGGCCTACAACTTCTTCTCCACGGTGCCGTTCGGCATGCTGCCGATGGAGCACTTCGCCTGGCTGACCTATGGCGGCGGCCAGCAGCTCTGGGACGAACTCAACGCACCGCACGACCTGAAGTGCCTGCCGGTCAACCAGACCGGCGCGCAGATGGGCGGCTGGTATCGCAAGGAGGTCGCCGGCCTCGGCGACATGAAGGGACTGAAAGTCCGCTATCCCGGATTCGGTGGCGAAATCATGAAGGCGCTCGGAGCGACCCCGGTGCTGATGCCGCTGGGCGAGGTGTTTCCGGCCATGCAGTCCGGCGCGCTCGACGCCGCCGAACTCGCGACCCCGTGGTTCGACATGGGATTCGGCCTCTACAAGGTCGCGAAGTACTACTACAGCCCGGGATTCCACGAACCCAGCCACACGCTCGAGCTGATGTTCAACAAGAAGGTCTGGGACGGCCTGAACGCGGCCGACCAGGAAACGATCCGGCTCGCGGCGCACGCGCAGGTTCTGCAATCCGAGGCCGAGGTGATCGCCAACGACTCCGCCGCACTCGATCAGTTGACGGGCAAGTTCGGGGTGTCCTTGAAGACGTTCCCGGACGACGTCCTGCGTGCCATGCAGAAGGCCGCCACGGAGATCATCCCAGCCGCAGTGGCCGACGATCCGACCACCAGGAAGATCTACGAGTCGTACTCGAGCTTCCAGAAGAACCTGCTCAGGCGCGGCCTGCTGATGCCGGGTGCCGTGTGGCGCATGCGTCAGCTCACATGAGCGTCGGCACCGAAGGCACCGGCGGGAGCGGAGGACCACTCGCCGATGCGCTCGACCGCTTCGGTGAGCGTGTCGGGCGAGCGTTGTCGTGGCTGACGCTCGCCTGCGTGCTGCTGTGTTTCGGCGTCGTCGTGCTGCGCTATGCGTTCAACGTCGGCTTCATCTGGATGCAGGAGTCCTACGTCTGGCTGCATGCGATCGTCTTCACCGGCTGCGCGGCGTACGCCCTCAAGCACGACGTGCACGTGCGAGTGGACATCTTCTACTCACGCATGTCGGTGCGCGGCCGGGCATGGGTGGATCTCGTCGGCGCCACGTTGATGGTGCTGCCGTGGATGGTCGTCCTGAGCTGGCTCGTCGTGCCCTGGATCGCCGACTCTTGGTCCATGGGCGAGGGTTCCGGCATGCCGGGCGGCATCCCCGCGGTGTACCTGCTGAAGGCGATGTTGCTCGTGATGGCCGTGCTGCTCTCGCTGCAGGCTCTTGCGCTCGCGGCCCGCTCGGTTCACGCGCTGCGCCGGCGCTGAAACGATGAGCCCCCTTGCCATCGGCGAACTACTGAGCGTGCTGCTGCTCGCGTCGTCGCTCGCGATCCTGATGCTCGGATTCGGCGTCGCTTTCTCGCTTGCTTCGATCGGCATCGTGTTCGCAGGCGTCGGTGCTGTCTTCGGTGCGTTCGAATTCCGGCTCCTGCACGCACTTCCGGCACGCCTGTACGCGATCATGCAGAACGAGGTGCTCGTCGCCGTGCCGCTGTTCATCTTCATGGGCACGGTGCTCGAGCGCGCTGGCATCGCCGAGGAGCTGCTCGAAGCTGCAGGACGGCTGTTCGGCCGCGTGCGCGGCGGCATCGCGATCTCTGTCGTGCTTATCGGAGTGCTGTTCGCCGCGTCGACAGGCATCGTCGGCGCTGCCGTGGTCACCATGGGCTTGATCAGCCTGCCTCTGATGCTGCGCATCGGCTACGACGCGCGTCTGGCCACCGGAACGATCACCGCATCGGCGACGCTCGCTCAGATCATCCCGCCGGCGACCGTCCTCGTCTTTCTGGGCGACATGCTGCAGGCGGCCAACAGCCAGGCGCAGCTCGCGCGGGGCAACATGGCGCCGGACCCGGTGTCGGTCGGCGACCTGTTCTTCGGCGCGCTCGTGCCAGGTCTCGGGCTTGCCGTGCTCTATGTCCTGTGGGTCGTCGTCGTCTCGATCGCGCGGCCGCTGGCCTGCCCGGCCATGCCGGCTGCGGAAACCGCGGCCCCGCACTTGGTGCGACGCGTGTTGTGGGCCATGGTGCCCCCTCTCGTGCTCGTCATCGCCGTACTGGGCTCGATCCTCGTCGGTGTGGCCACGCCGACCGAGTCCGCTTCGGTGGGCGCCGTCGGAGCTATGGCGCTCGCGGCGATGCGGGGACGACTCGACCGCGACGTGCTTGCAGGGGTGTCGCGCACGACGGCGCGTCTCACGGCGATGGCCTTCCTGCTGCTGCTGGGCGCGTCGCTCTACATCCTCGTGTTCAGAGGGCTCGGCGGAGACGTCCTCGTCGAAGGGCTGCTCACGTCGCTCCCGGGCGGCCTGCACGGCGCGCTCGCGGTCGTCATGACGATCGTGTTCCTGCTCGGGTTCTTCCTCGATCCGTTCGAGATCATGTTCATCATCATCCCGATCGCCGGCCCGGTGCTGATCACACTCGGTGCCGATCCGCTGTGGCTCGGTGTGCTGATCGCCTTGAACCTGCAGACGAGCTTCCTGACACCGCCGTTCGGCTTCTCCCTGTTCTACCTGCGCAGCGTCGCACCGCCGGAGGTCGCGACCGGCCAGATCTACCGCGGCATCGCGCCCTTCGTCGCCCTGCAACTGCTGGTGCTGGCGGCGGTCTGGCTGATGCCCCAGATGGCGACCGAGCTGCCGCGGCGGTTCTTCGGGTACTGAAGCATGGCGCGCGTCCTCGTCATCGGCACCATGGACACAAAGGGCCGCGAGTCGGCGTATCTCGCGCAGCGCATCCGCGCGCACGGCTGCGACGTGACCGTCATGGACGTCGGCATCCTGGGCGAGGCGGAGGAGATCTTCTGTGACATCGATCGGCGCCAGGTGGCCGTGGCGGCCGGGACGACGATCGATGCGCTGCGAAGCGCGGGCAGCCGCGGCAGGGCCGTCGAGGGCATGCGGATCGGCGCCCGAAGGATCGCGAAATCGCTGGCCGAACTCGGGCAGGTGCACGGCGCCGTTTCGCTCGGCGGCGCCGAGGGCGCCGTGCTCGCCGCTGCCGTGATGCAGGAGATGCCGCTCGGGATGCCCAAGACGATCGTGTCCCCGATCGCATCGGGGCGACGCATCTTCGCGCCCTTCATTGGCACGTCGGACATCTCCATGTGGCATTCGGTCGTCGACATCCTCGGCCTGAACACCATCGCGCGGCGCGTCTTCGACTCGGCCGCGGCGAGCGTGGCGGGTGCGGCCAAGGCCTTCGAGAACTCAATGACCGACGGCGATGCGCGCCCGGACAAGAAGCAGATTGGCACCACGATGCTCGGCAACACCACCGCGCCGATCATGTGGATCCGGCGCCGCTTCGAGCCCGGATGCGGCGACCTCGTCGTCTTCCACGCAAACGGCGTCGGCGGCGCGGCACTCGAGCAGCAGGCGGCCGCAGGCCACCTCGACGGCGTCATCGACTTCACGCTCAGCGAGATCGTCGGTCACGTTGCGGGGGGCTTTCACGACGCAGGGGCGCACCGGCTCGAAGCGGCAGGTCGCCTCGGCCTGCCGCAGGTGGTGGTGCCGGGTTGCGTGGACTTCATGGTCTGCGGGCCGCGAAGCGAAGTGCCGGCGCACTGGCGAGGCCGCCCGAGCTACTGCCACAACCCCGAGTTCACGCTGGTCCGCGCCTCGGAAGACGAGCAGTTGCAGGCCGCACGCGATATCGCGCGCAAGCTCAACGCCGCGCGCGGCCCGGTCGTCGTGCTGGTACCGACGCGCGGTTTGTCGGTTCCGAACTGCGAAGTCGACCAGCTGGGAGCACCCGGCGCGTTCTGGAACCCACCGCTCGACGCCGACTTCCGCGACGTGCTGCGGCGCGGCCTGGACGCCCGCATCGACTACCGCGAGGTCGATGCGCACATCAACGACGAGAGTTTCGCCAGCGAGGTGTTCGACACCGCGCGGGCTGTGTTCAACGTCTGACTCCAAGAGGAAACTGCCGTGCCGCCCCGTGCCAAGAAGACCCCCGCTGCCCCCGCCAGACCCCGATCCGCACTGACCGGCGCCTATTGCTCGAACGCCGACCCGGGGGTCGAACCCTGGAGCCTCGCGAGCGGCGCCGCCGCGCACGTGAAGCCGAGCATGCAGGATGAAGCGCACGCCCCGCGGCGCAAAACGCTCGATCTCGATTTCCCGTCGTGGTGCCTCGGCGACCTCAGCGCCTCGGACGTGAAGGCCTATCTGCGCTACAGCGACACCATCCTCATCCCAAAGGCGTCCCTGGAGCAGCACGGCGCGCACCTGCCGCTGTTCTGCGACAGCATCACGGCCAACGAAGTCGCCAAGCGCGCCGGCCGCAAGGCCGGCATCCTCTACACGCCGACGCTGTGGATGGGCTACAGCCCGCAACACCTGAAGGCACCAGGGCAAGGCACCGGCACGATCACCCTGCGGGTCGAGACCTATCTCAACCTGCTCTACGACGTCGGACGTTCGCTGATCCACCACGGCTTCAGGCGGCTGATCTTCGTCAACGGCCACGGCTCGAACATCAAGGTGGTCGACCCGGTGTTGCGCAAGCTCCGCAACGAGACCGGCGCGTTGATCAGCTACTACAAGCCCTACGCGGAACGCTATCTCGGCATGCTCGCCGACGTGCTCGAAGGCCCGGTGGAGGAGACCCCCGGCTGGCATGCGGGTGAGCTCGAGACGTCGCAATGCCTGTGCCACGACCCGCGGCTCGTCCGCATGGATCGTGCGGTATCCGACCAGGCACACACGCCCAAGTGGCTCGGCAAGGCCTGGACCAAGAAGGACGGCATGCCCGACATCGAGTTTCAGGGCTACAGCTACTTCAACATGCCCTTCGAACACGAAGAGTTCACCGAATCCGGCGTCATGGGCAACCCGATGCGCGCGGCGGCCTACAAGGGCGAGATCGCGTTCAACCGCTTCGCCAATCACCTCATCGACGCGGTGCACGAACTCGAGAAGGTCAAGCTCCACATGCACGACATCGACTGGACCGCGGGCAAGACGATGGGAGGTGTGTCGTGAGCGGTGACCGGCTCGCGCGCTATCCGGTCACGGGATCGCGCTCGGATTTCGATTCGCGCGCGCTCGCCGCGGAGCTCGGCGCGATCGTCGGTGCCGATCGCGTTCTCGTCGGGCCGGAGGCGAGGCGACGCCATGCCGGCGACATGAGCTGGCTGACCTACATTCATGCCCACCACGGACAGCCACTGGCGCGACACGACGTCGTCGCGACGCCAGTGTCGACTCAGGAAGTGGCTGCGATCATGAAGCTCGCGTCGCGACTGGACGTGCCGGTGACGCCGGTCGGCGGCGCGTCGGGCGTGCAGGGTGCGGCAAACGCGACCTGCGGGGGCATCCTGCTCGACTTGAGCGCGATGAACCAGGTGCGACGGCTCGACGGCAAGTCGCTCACCTGTGTCGTCGAGCCGGGCATGAACGTCAAGGCCTTCGAGGAGCAGCTCAACTCGCAAGGACTGAGCTTCACCCACTATCCGGCCTCGGCGGAGTGGGCAAGCATCGGAGGTTGCGTTGGCGCCCGGGGCTCCGGCGTGCTGTCGACGAAGTACGGCACGATCCAGGATCACGTGCTGAGCGCCGAGCTCGTTCTCCCCGGCGGCGACGTCGTTCAGCTGCCCGCCGTGCCGCGTCACGGCGTCGGCCCCGAATTGACGCAACTCTTCATCGGCAGCGAAGGGACGCTCGGCGTGATCACCGCCGTGACCGTCAGGTTGCGCAATCTGCCGGCGCACCGCAAGTTCGCCGCCTTCCGCTTCGACGACCTGGCGGCGGGCATCGAGGCCGGACGACGCATCATGACGACCGGCGCACGGCCGGCGGTGATGAGGCTCTACGACCGAGAAGCGGCCGTTCACAGCCTGGATCGCGCGGTGCAGGCGGGTCTCGACAACGTGACGATGGTGTTGATGGTCGACGGGGATCACGCTGCCCTCGTCGAGGCCGAAGTCGGAGTCTGCCGCGATCTCTGCCGGGAACAGGGTGGGCGAGACATCGGCTCGGAGGTGGGGCAAAGGTGGTGGGACAAGCGCTACGTCTTCTATCACCCGCCGCACGCACCGCAGCTGCCGCAGATCTGGTGCACGATGGACGCTGTCGCCGACTTCGCGCACATCGAGGGCGTGTACGACGCGGTCACGAAGGCGATGCACGAGGCGGTCGACCCGGCCTGGGGGATGACCCTGAAGACGCACTTGTCGCACTGGTACGACTGGGGCTCGATGATCTATCCGCGCTTCGGCATCCCGAAAGGGCCGGATGATCTCGACAAGGCCCTCGAGCTGCACGATTCGATCGTTCGTGCGGCGACCGTTGCAGCGCTGGAAGCGGGCGGGGTGATGAACGACCACCACGGGGTCGGCCTGCGACTCGCGCCCTACATGGAACGGCAGTTCGGGGTCGAAGGGCTGAGGCTGCTGCGCAGCATCAAGGCGGCGATCGACCCCGGGCGCGTTCTCTGTCCTGGGAAACTCGGCATGTAACGGTTGCCGGCCGCAGTTCGGGGGCTCGCAGGAGGCCGCTGAAGCCGGCGGACACGAAGCAGACCACCGTGCCGGCACTCGACCACGCCGCGCTCCATGGCGACCGCGGAAAAAGAGCAGGGGCCCGGATTTCATCCGGGCCCCTTGCGACTGGTGGAGCCGGCGGGAATCGAACCCGCGTCCGCAAGCCTTCGTCAGGCAGTTCTACATGCGTAGCTGTCTGGTTTGGATTTAGGGACGAAGGTCGCGCAGCAGCACGCTACCCCCACCCCGAGTCACTTGATTTAGCCGCGCACCGAGTGACCCGGCGTGCAGCGATCCGATGTGAGTGACCTCGCAGCCGTTGGGTCTTGCGACTTCAGGCCCAGCCCATCGGAGAGCTGTTGCGAGGCTCGCCGGTGTTAAGCGGCGAGGGCGAAACGTTCGTCGTTCGCAGTTACTTGCTTCCAGTGGATTTACGAGCGTACTGGTGCTCGGCATGCCCTGACCTCACTCCGAACCCGCGTCGAAGCCAAGTCGGCCCCATGCGCGAGATTTTAGGCCAGACCCGCGAGTTTCAAGATCTCGCGGGGTTGCTCGACGACGTGGTCGGCGCCCCAAGCGTGCATCGGTTCCCCCTCGCCGAGATATCCCCACGCGGCGACGGCGGTGCGCATGCCGGCGGCACGGCCGGCCTGCACGTCACGCAGGTCGTCGCCGACGTAGAGGCAGCCGGCTGCAGCGACGCCGACGCGGCGCGCCGCCTCGAGCAGCGGCTCGGGGTGCGGCTTGGCGTGGGGCGTCGTGTCGCCGGCGATCACGACGGCGGCGCGCCGCTGCAGGCCCAGCCCCTCGACGACGGGCCGAGTGAATCGCTCGGCCTTGTTGGTCACGATGCCCCAGGGCAGGCCGCGCGCCTCGACGGCGTCGAGCAGCGCGTCGACGGCCTCGAAGACGCGCGTCTCGCGCAGCAGCCGCGTTGCGTAATGGGCGAGAAACGCTTCGCGCAGCGCCTCGAAGCCGTCGTCGCCCGGCGCGACGCCGAAGGCGCGGCCGACCATGCCGCGCGCGCCGGCGCCGACCATCGGCCGCAGCTGCGCATACGCCAGCGGCTTCAGGCCGCGCGCGACACGCAGGTCGTTGGCCGTGCCGGCGAGGTCGGGCGCACTGTCGACCAGCGTGCCGTCGAGGTCGAACAGCAGCAGCGTCAGCGGCCGCGGCCCGGCGGCCGTCATGCCGGCTTCCTGCAATGCAGCATGTAGTTGACGCTGGTGTCGCCGCTCAATGCATAGCGCCGCGTCAGCGGGTTGTATTCGAGGCCGCACGATTCCTCGACATCGAGACCGGCCTGGCGGCAGCACTGCGCCAACTCGCTCGGTTTGATGAAGCGCGCATATTCGTGCGTGCCCTTGGGCAGCAGCCCGAGCACGTATTCGGCGCCGACGATGGCGAACAGGAACGACTTCAGGTTGCGGCTGAGCGTCGACAGGAACAGCGCGCCGCCCGGTCTCAGCAGCCGAGCGCACGCGCCGACGACGGACTGCGGGTCGGGCACGTGCTCGAGCATCTCCATGCAGGTGACGACGTCGTACCGCGCCGGCTGCTCGTCGGCCAGCGCCTCGACCGACACCAGCCGGTACGCGACCGTTGGCGTCTGCGCCTCCAGCGCATGCAGTTGCGCCACCTTCAGCGGCTTGTCGGCAAGGTCGATGCCGAGCACGTCGGCGCCGCGGCGCGCCATCGCATCCGACAAGATGCCGCCGCCGCAGCCGACGTCGACGACGCGCGCCCCGGCCAGCGGCGCGCGCGACGCGATCCAGTCCAGGCGCAGCGGATTGATCTGGTGCAGCGGCTTGAACTCGCTGTCGGGGTCCCACCAGCGGTGGGCCAGTTCGCTGAACTTGGCGAGCTCCTGCGGATCGGCGTTGAGGTCTTGCGTCGTCGTCGTCATGACGCGATCGTAGCGCCCCGCCAAAAGAAAAACCCCGCCGCAGCGGGGTTCCTCGAACGGTCGCGAGACTCGATCAGCGGCGCGTGCGCGTGCCGACGACCTCGATCTCGACGCGCCGGTTCTTGGCGCGGCCTTCGCGCGTCTTGTTGTCGGCGACGGGCTGCTTCTCGCCCTTGCCTTCGGTGTAGACGCGGTTCTTCTCGACGCCCTTGCTCGTCAGGTACGCCTTGACGGCCTCGGAGCGGCGCACCGACAGGCGCTGATTGTAGGCATCGGTGCCGACCGCGTCGGTGTGCCCGACGGCGATGATCACCTCGAGGTTGACGCCCTTGATCTTCTCGACCACGTCGTCGAGCTTGGCGCGGCCTTCCGGCTTGAGCACAGCCTTGTCGAAATCGAAGAAGGCATCGGCGGCGAACGTCACCTTCTCGCTGGTCGGCGCGGCGGGCGCCGGAGCGGGAGCGGGACGCGGAGCAGCGGCCGGCGGGGGCGGCGGGGGCGGCGGGGGCGGCGGCATGGCAGCACGCGGCGCGGGCGGCGGCGGCACGCCATCGCAGCCCTGCACGCCGGTGGCCGGGGTCCAGCCGGCATCGCGCCAGCAGTACTCGTTGGTGCCGTTCTTCCAGACGGTCCCGTCGTTCGCGCGCCAGTTGTCCACCGCCGTCTGGGCGAAGGCACCGCTCGCCGTCGCGCAGAGGGCGGCAGTCGCGAAGAGCGACGCTACCTTGTTCAATTTCTTCATGATTCTCCTCTCGAGGAAAGCCGCAGTTGGGTGCTGCGTTACGTCCAAACACCGGATTCGAAATCGGGGGAACAACCGCGAACCCCGGATGAGTCAGGGTTCACAACCGACGGCAAATTGTGCCATAGCGACTCCGAGGCCCACTTATTTGGCAGGCCCGTGCCGCCTGCTGCGCCCGCCTGTTGCTCGATCGCCACAGAGCCCAGCAATTAGAATTCCCGCCTCGCGTGCGCGTCCGCGCTGCCCTTCCTCGTTGCCCCGGCCGCTGCGCCCTGCCGCATGACCCAGTTCGCCAAGGAAACCCTGCCGATCAGCCTCGAAGAGGAGATGCGGCGTTCGTACCTCGACTACGCGATGAGCGTCATCGTCGGGCGCGCCCTGCCCGACGCGCGCGACGGACTGAAACCGGTGCACCGGCGCTCGCTCTATGCGATGCACGAGCAGAACAACGACTGGAACCGACCGTACAAGAAGTCGGCGCGCATCGTCGGCGAC
Organism: Burkholderiaceae bacterium; assembly: GCA_048500255.1. Taxonomy (GTDB): domain Bacteria; phylum Pseudomonadota; class Gammaproteobacteria; order Burkholderiales; family Burkholderiaceae_C; genus JAMHWF01. The sequence continues at coordinate 727,815 of JASNYH010000001.1, forward strand.
GTGATGGGCAAGTACCACCCGCACGGCGACGCGTCGATCTACGACACCATCGTTCGCATGGCGCAGCCGTTCTCGATGCGCCACATGCTCGTCGACGGCCAGGGCAACTTCGGATCGATCGACGGCGACAACCCGGCGGCGATGCGCTACACGGAGATCCGGCTGGCCAAGATCGCGCACGAGATGCTGGCCGACATCGACAAGGAGACGGTCGACTTCGGCCCCAACTACGACGGCTCGGAAAAGGAGCCGCTGGTGCTGCCGACGCGGCTGCCCAACCTGCTGGTCAACGGCTCGGGCGGCATCGCCGTGGGCATGGCGACCAACATCCCGCCGCACAACCTCAACGAGGTCGTCGACGCCTGCCTGCACCTGCTGAAGAACCCCGCCGCGACGATCGACGAACTGATGGAGATCGTGCCGGCGCCCGACTTCCCGACGGCCGGCATCATCTACGGCCTGGCCGGTGTGCGCGAGGGTTACCGCACCGGGCGCGGCAAGGTCGTGATGCGCGCGAAGTGCCACTTCGAGGACATTGACCGCGGCCAGCGCCAAGCCATCATCGTCGACGAGATCCCTTACCAGGTGAACAAGAAGAACCTGCTGGAGCGGATCGCCGAACTCGTCAACGAGAAGAAGCTCGAGGGCATCAGCCACATCCAGGACGAGTCCGACAAATCGGGCATGCGCGTCGTCATCGAGCTGCGCCGCGGCGAGCTGCCCGAGGTGGTGCTCAACAACCTGTACAAGCAGACGCAGCTGCAGGACACGTTCGGCATCAACATGGTCGCGCTGATCGACGGTCAGCCGCAGTTGTGCAACTTGAAGGACCTGGTCGAGGTCTTCATCGAGCACCGGCGCGAGGTCGTCACGCGGCGCACCGTCTACGAGCTGCGCAAGGCGCGCGAACGCGGCCATGTGCTCGAGGGCCTGGCGGTGGCGCTGGCCAATATCGACGAGTTCATCGAAACGATCAAGAACTCGCCGACGCCGCCGGTCGCCAAGACGGCGCTGATGGGCAAGAGCTGGGACTCCTCGCTGGTGCGCGAGATGCTCGCGCGCGCCGAGCACGACACGCCGGGCGGCCGCGGTGCCTTCCGCCCCGAAGGCCTGCCCGCCCACTACGGGCTGCAGCCCGACGGCCTCTACCGCCTGTCCGACGACCAGGCCGGCGAGATCCTGCAGATGCGCCTGCAGAGGCTGACGGGTCTGGAGCAGGACAAGATCATCGGCGAGTACAAGGACGTGATGGCCGAGATCGCCGACCTGCTCGACATCCTGGCCAAGCCGGCGCGCGTCACGACGATCATCGGCGACGAGCTGACGGCGCTGCGGCAGGAGTTCGGCCAGACCCGGCTGGGCGCGCGGCGCAGCCACATCGAGCACAACGCGCAGGAGCTCGACACCGAGGACCTGATCGCGCCGGCCGACATGGTCGTCACGCTCAGCCACGGCGGCTACATCAAGAGCCAGCCGCTGGGCGAGTACCGCGCGCAGCGGCGCGGCGGCCGGGGCAAGCAGGCCACCGTGACGAAAGAAGACGACTGGATCGACCAGCTCTTCATCGCCAATACGCACGACTACATCCTGTGCTTCTCGAACCGCGGCCGCGTCTACTGGCTCAAGGTCTGGGAGGTGCCGCAGGGCACGCGCAACTCGCGCGGGCGGCCGATCGTCAACATGTTCCCGCTGCAGCGCGACGAGAAGATCAACGTCGTGCTGCCGCTGACGGGCGAGTTCCGCACCTTCCCGGCCGATCACTGCGTCTTCATGGCCACGGCGCAGGGCACGGTCAAGAAGACGGCGCTCGACGAGTTCGCCAACCCGCGCAAGGCCGGCATCATCGCCGTCGACCTCGACGACGGCGACTACCTGATCGGCGCGGCGCTGACCGACGGCCACCACGACGTGATGCTGTTCTCCGACGGCGGCAAGGCGGTGCGCTTCGACGAGAACGACGTGCGAGCGATGGGCCGCCAGGCGCGCGGCGTGCGCGGCATGGCGCTCGACGACGGCCAGCGCGTCATCGCGATGCTCGTCGCCGAGGACGAGACTCAGAGCGTGCTGACGGCGACGCAGAACGGCTACGGCAAGCGCACGCCGATCGGCGAGTACACGCGACACGGCCGCGGCACCAAGGGCATGATCGCGATCCAGCAGAGCGAACGCAACGGCAAGGTCGTCGCCGCGACGCTGGTGCGCGCCGAGGACGAGATCATGCTGATCACCGACCGCGGCGTGCTCGTGCGCACGCGCGTCGCCGAGATCCGCGAGCTCGGCCGCGCGACGCAGGGCGTGACGCTGATCGCGCTCGACGACGGGGCGCAGCTGTCGGGCCTGCAGCGCATCGTCGAGAACGACGCCAACGGCGGCGAGGCCGACGCCGTCGGCGACGGCGGCGAACCCGAGGGCAACTGAGCCTCTCGCATCCGCCGCCCGGCGGCGGATGCGAGAATGCGCCGCAGCCATGGCCGACACCCCCGCCCTGCCCGATCCCGAACTGCACGCGCTGCGCCACCGCATCGATGCCGTCGACCGCGAGCTGCTCGCGCTGCTGAACCGGCGCGCCGCGCTGGCGCAGGAGGTCGGCGAGATCAAGAAGCGCGAGGGCTCGGTCGTCTTCCGCCCCGAGCGCGAGGCACAGGTGATCGACGGGCTGAAGGCCGCGAACGCCGGCCCGCTGCGCACCGACAGCATCGCGCCGATCTGGCGCGAGATCATGTCGGCCTGCCGCTCGCTCGAGACGCCGACGCGCATCGCCTACCTCGGACCGGCGGGCACGTTCAGCGAGCTGGCGGCGCTCGGCTTCTTCGGCTCGTCGATCGTGCGCGTGCCGTGCGCGAGCATCGACGAAGTGTTCCGCACCACCACTGCCGGCGCGGCCGACTTCGGCGTCGTGCCGGTCGAGAACTCGACGGAAGGCGTCGTCGCGCGCTCGCTCGACCTGTTTCTCACGACGCCGCTGTTCATCATCGGCGAGACCAGCCTGTTCGTGCGCCACAACCTGCTGCGCAAGACGGACTCGCTCGACGGCATCGCGGCGGTGTGCGCGCACCCGCAGGCGCTCGCGCAGTGCCACGGCTGGCTTTCGAACCACCTGCCCAACGTCGAGCGGCGGCCGGTGTCGAGCAATGCCGAGGGCGCGCGGCTGGCGGGCCTCGACGCGTCGCTGGCCGGCATCGCCAGCGAGCGCGCGGCCAGCGAGTTCGGCCTGCACGTCGTCGCGCCGGCGATCCAGGACGATCCGCACAACCGCACGCGCTTCGCCATCGTCACGCACCCCGATCGCCACCCGCAGCCGCAGGCCTCGGGACACGACTGCACCAGCCTCGTCGTCTCGGTCGCCAACCGACCAGGCGCGGTGCACGACATGCTCGTGCCGCTCAAGCGCCACGGCGTGTCGATGTCGCGCTTCGAGTCGCGGCCGGCGCGCTCGGGTCAGTGGGAGTACTACTTCTACATCGACGTGCAAGGCCATCCGCAGGAGCCCGCGGTCGCCGCCGCGCTCGCCGAGCTGCGCGGCGTGTGCGCCTTCTTCAAGCTGCTCGGCACGTACCCCGTCGACGTGCACTGACCGACACGCGCGCCCCGCATGTACAGCCAGCTCGGACTGATCGGATGCGGCCTGATGGGCGGCTCGTTCGCGCTCGCCGCCAAGCGCGCCGGGCTGGTCAAGCGCGTCGTCGGTTACAGCAAGTCGCCGTCGACGACGGAGCTGGCCAAGCGCATGGGCGTGATCGACGTCGCCGCCGAGTCGGCGCTGCTCGCCGTCTCGGGCTCCGACCTCGTGCTGCTCGCCGTGCCTGTGGCGGCCACCGAGACGACGTTCAAGGCGATTCGCCACCTGCTCGAGCCCGGCATGCTCGTGATGGACGTCGGCAGCACCAAGCGCGACGTCGTCGACGCGGCGCGCCGCGTGCTCAAGGAGCGCATCGGCTGCTTCGTGCCGGCGCATCCGATCGCCGGCAAGGAGGTCGCCGGCATCACGCACGCCGACCCGTCGCTCTACGCCGGACGCCAGGTCATCCTGACGCCGCTGCCGCAGACCGACGCGGCGCTGGTGCAGCAGGCCACCGACACCTGGGCCGCGGTCGGCTCGCAGGTGCTGAAGATGACGCCGGAGAACCACGACGCCGCGTTCGCCGCCGTCAGCCACCTGCCGCATCTTCTCGCCTTCGCCTACTTCAGCGCCGTGTCGAAGCAGCCCGCCGGACGCGACTTCCTGACGCTCGCCGGCCCCGGATTCCGCGACTTCACGCGCATCGCCGCCAGCGACCCGGGCGTGTGGCGCGACGTCCTGATGGCCAACCGCGAAGAGGTGCTCAAGCAGTCGATGCGCTTTCGCCATGCGCTCGACGCGCTCGAGCACGTCATGCTGTCGGGCAACGTCGATGCGCTCGAGGACCTGATCCGCGAGGCATCGAAGGGCCGCGCCGGCTGGCAGATGAACGCGACCAAGCCGAATTCGTACCGCTGAGCGTGCGGCGCATCGGCCGGCCCGCTTGCGTTTAGTCGTCGCCATGTTCTCCATCCCCTTCCTCGATCTGCCGCCGCTGCGCGGCGCCGCCGGCCGCGTGCGCCTGCCCGGCTCGAAAAGCATCTCCAACCGCGTGCTGTTGCTGGCCGGCCTGGCCGAGGGCGCGACGGTGGTGCACGACGTACTCGACTCCGACGACACCCGCGTCATGCTCGGCGCGCTGTCGGCGCTCGGCTGCGCGCTGAAGTGCGACGGCACGACGGTGCACGTCGGCGGCCTCGGAGGCCGGCTCGCCGTGCGGCAGGCCCGGCTCTTCCTCGGCAACGCCGGCACGGCGATGCGCCCGCTCGCCGCCGCCCTGGCGCTGCTGGCGGCGCGCGACGGCGGCGACTACGAGCTGGCCGGCGTCGCGCGCATGCACGAGCGGCCGATCGGCGACCTGGTCGACGCGCTGCGCGCGCTCGGCTGCGGCGTCGACTACCTCGGCGCCGAAGGCTATCCGCCGCTGCGCGTGCACGGCCCCGGCAGTGGTGTCGCAGCCGCGGGCGACGCCCCGATCCACGTGCGCGGTGACGTATCGAGCCAGTTCCTCACGGCGCTGCTGCTCGCGCTGCCGCTCGTCGCCCAGCAGCGCGCGATCACCGTCGAGGTCGTCGGCGAGCTGATCTCCAAGCCCTACGTCGAGATCACGCTCAACCTGCTGGCGCGCTTCGGCGTCGCCGTCGCGCGCGACGGCTGGCAGCGCTTCACGGTGCCGGCCGGCGCCGCCTACCGCTCGCCGGGCGCCGTGCACGTCGAAGGCGACGCGTCGTCGGCGTCGTACTTCGTCGCGCTCGGCGCGATCGCGGCGACGGACGGCGATGCGATCCGCATCGAGGGCGTCGGGCAGCATTCGATCCAGGGCGACATCCGCTTCGTCGACGCGGTGCGCACGATGGGCGCCGACGTCGTGGCCGACGATGCCGGCCTGACGGTGCGCCGTGGTGCCTGGCCGTTGCGCGCCATCGACCTCGACTGCAACCACATCCCCGATGCGGCGATGACGCTGGCCGTGATGGCGCTCTATGCCGACGGGACCACGCGCCTGCGCAACATCGCGAGCTGGCGCGTCAAGGAGACCGACCGCATCACCGCGATGGCCGCCGAGCTGCGCAAGCTCGGCGCCGCGGTGACCGAGCATGCCGACGCGATCGAGATCGCACCGCCCACGGCCTGGCGCGCCGCCGCGATCGACACCTACGACGACCACCGCATGGCGATGTGCTTCTCGCTCGCCGCGTTCAACCCGCTGGCCGGCGCCCTGCCCGCCGTGCCGCTGCGCATCCGCGACCCTCGCTGCGTCGGCAAGACGTATCCCGACTACTTCGAGGACCTGTTCGCGCTGGTGCGCGCCGAGCCCGCCGAGGTGCCGGTGATCGCCGTCGACGGGCCGACGGCCTCGGGCAAGGGCACGCTCGCCGCCGAGCTTGCGCGCGCGCTCGGCTACAGCCACCTCGACTCCGGCGCGCTCTATCGCGCGACGGCGCTGCGCGCGCTGCGTGAAGGCGCGTCGCCCGACGATCCGGCAGCGCTCGCCGCGCTGGCCGCCGGCCTCGACCTGCGCTTCGAAAGCGGGTGCGCGCTGCTCGCCGGCGAGGACGTCACGGCTGCGCTGCGCGACGAGGCCGTCGGCGCGCTCGCTTCGCGCGTCTCGGCCTGGCCCGAGGTGCGCGCCGCGCTGCACGCGCTGCAGCTGTCGTTCCGCCGCGCGCCCGGGCTGGTGGCCGACGGCCGCGACATGGGCAGCGTCGTCTTCCCAGACGCGGCGCTCAAGGTGTTCCTCGTCGCGAGTGCCGAGGAACGCGCGGCGCGCCGTCATAAGCAATTGATGCAGCAGGGGATTTCGACTAGAATTGCCGACCTTCGGTCAGCCTTGGAGGCGCGAGACGAGCGCGATCGATCGCGCAGCACGTCGCCGCTGAAGCCGGCCGCAGATGCGGTGCTGCTCGACAACTCTGCACTCTCGATCGAAGCCTCGGTCGATGTCGTGCTCGGCTGGTGGCAGCGGCGCAGGCCGTTCGGCTGAGTCGCGATCCGTCGCCCCCGCCCACGGCACCCCGGTCCGCCGCCTCCCCGCAGTGCCGCAAGGCACGTCGAGGCAGCGGTGTCTGCAACCCGAACCGCAGCGCCCGCTGCACCCACCGCCGCTGACCCCGCTCTCGCGCGCCAGCCGGCATCCCAGGAAACCCCCAATGCCTCAAACCCAGACCGCCACCACCCAAGGGCCGGACTCGTTCGCCGCCCTGTTCGAAGAATCGCTCAAGCGCTCCGACATGCGCGCCGGCGAAGTGATCACCGCCGAGGTGGTCCGCGTCGACTACAACTTCGTGGTGGTGAACGCCGGCCTCAAGTCGGAAGCCTACGTCCCGATCGACGAATTCAAGAACGACAAGGGCGAGCTCGAAGTCCAGGTCGGCGACTTCGTCTCCGTCGCGATCGACGCCATCGAGAACGGCTACGGCGACACCATCCTGTCGCGCGACAAGGCCAAGCGCCTCGCGTCGTGGATGGCGCTCGAGACGGCGCTCGAGTCGGGCGACTTCGTCACCGGCACCGTCAACGGCAAGGTCAAGGGCGGCCTCACCGTCCTCGTCAACGGCATCCGCGCCTTCCTGCCCGGCTCGCTGCTCGACACGCGTCCCGTCAAGGACATGACGCCGTTCGAGGGCAAGACGATGGAGTTCAAGGTCATCAAGCTCGACCGCAAGCGCAACAACGTCGTGCTGTCGCGCCGCGCCGTCGTCGAGGCCTCGATGGGCGAGGAGCGGGCCAAGCTGATGGAGACGCTGCGCGAGGGCGCGATCGTCCACGGCGTGGTCAAGAACATCACCGAGTACGGCGCCTTCGTCGACCTCGGCGGCATCGACGGCCTGCTGCACATCACCGACATGGCGTGGCGCCGCGTGCGCCACCCGAGCGAGGTGGTCCAGGTCGGCCAGGAGCTCGACGCCAAGGTGCTCAAGTTCGACGCCGAGAAGAACCGCGTGTCGCTCGGCCTCAAGCAGCTCGGCGACGACCCGTGGCACGGCGTGTCGCGCCGCTACCCGACGGGCACGCGCCTGTTCGGCCGCGTCACCAACATCGCCGAGTACGGCGCCTTCGTCGAGATCGAGCCGGGCATCGAGGGCCTGGTCCACGTCTCCGAGATGGACTGGACCAACAAGAACGTGGCGCCCAGCAAGATGGTGACGCTCGGCGAGGAAGTCGAAGTCATGGTCCTCGAGATCGACGAGGACAAGCGCCGCATCAGCCTCGGCATGAAGCAGTGCAAGGCCAACCCCTGGGAAGAGTTCTCCGAGACCGTCAAGCGCGGCGACCGCGTCAAGGGCCCCGTCAAGTCGATCACCGACTTCGGCGTGTTCGTCGGCCTGGCCGCCGGCATCGACGGCCTGGTGCACCTGTCCGACCTCTCGTGGAACGAGCCCGGCGAGTCGGCCGTGCGCAACTTCAAGAAGGGCCAGGAGGTCGAGGCCATCGTGCTCGGCATCGACGTCGAGCGCGAGCGCATCTCGCTGGGCATCAAGCAGCTCGATTCCGATCCGTTCACCAGCTTCACGGCCGTCAATGACCGCGGCTCGGTGGTGAGCGGCAAGGTCAAGTCGGTCGACGTGCGCGGCGCCGAGATCCAGCTCAATGCCGACGTCACCGGCTACCTGCGCGCCTCCGAGATCAGCCGCGACCGCGTCGAGGACGCGCGCAACGTGCTCAAGGAAGGCGACGAAGTCTCGGCGATGATCGTCAACGTCGACCGCAAGACGCGCTCGATCCAGCTGTCGATCAAGGCCAAGGACAGCGCCGACCAGCAGGAGGCGATGCAGCGCCTCGCGCAGAGCAACGAGCGCGAGACCGCCGGCACGACGAGCCTGGGCGCGCTGCTGCGCGCCAAGCTCGACACGCAGAAGGACGGCAACTCCTGACGCGGCCTTCGTCGTGACGCGATCCGACCTCGTGGCGCAGCTGGCCGAGCGCTTCGGCCAGCTGACGCACCGCGACACCGAGTTCGCGGTGAAAACGATCCTCGATGCGATGTCCGACGCGCTCGCGCGCGGCCACCGCATCGAGATCCGCGGCTTCGGCAGCTTCTCGATCAACCGCCGGCCGCCGCGCATGGGGCGCAATCCGCGCTCGGGCGAGAAGGTCGGCATCCCCGAGAAGTTCGTGCCGCACTTCAAGCCGGGCAAGGCGCTGCGCGAAGGCGTCGACGCGCAACTGCCGGTCGACGCTCTGTGACGCCCCGGCTCGCGCGTCGGCCGAGGGGCTGACACTCTTTGGCGCCCTAGAATCGCGCCGGGAGTCGCGATGCAAATCCTTCACTGGGCCTGGCGGGCCCTGGTCTTCTTCGTGCTGTTCGCGTTCGCATTGAACAACCGGCACGACGTGACGGTGCACTGGTTCTTCGGCTGGGAGTGGCGCGCACCGCTCGTCATCGTCGTGCTCGCGGCGTTCGCGATCGGCTGCGTCTTCGGCGTACTGGCGATGATGCCGCGCTGGTGGCAGCGCCGCCGCAGCGCGCCGCGCGGCGCCGACGCCGCGCCGGCCGCCGCCGCGCCGGCCGCGCCGCCGATCGGCGAATCGGCCCTCGAGCATCCGCCGCGCGATGGACTTTGACCTGCAGTGGCTGCTGCTCGGCCTGCCGGTCGCCTTCGCGCTCGGCTGGCTGGCGTCGCGCTTCGACACGCGCCAGTGGAAGCGCGAGCAGCGCGAGTCGCCGAAGGCCTATTTCAAGGGCCTGAACCTGCTGCTCAACGAGCAGCAGGACAAGGCGATCGACGCCTTCATCGAGGCCGTGCAGCACGACCCCGACAGCTCCGACCTGCACTTCGCGCTCGGCAACCTGTTCCGCCGCCGCGGCGAGTACGAGCGCGCCGTGCGCGTGCATCAGCACCTGCTCGGCCGCGGCGACCTGCCGCGCGCCGAGCGCGACCGCGCCCAGCACGCGCTGGCGCAGGACTTCCTCAAAGCCGGCCTGCTCGATCGCGCCGAGGCGGCATTCCGGGCGCTGGAAGGCACGGCCTACGACACCGAGGCCCGGCTCGCGCTGCTCGGCCTCTACGAGCGCTCGCGCGACTGGCGTGCTGCGGCCGAGGTGGCGCAGCGCCTCGAGAAGAGCGGCACCGGCTCGTTCGCGTCGCGCATCGCGCACTACTGGTGCGAGATCGCGCTCGAGGCAGAGGCGCGCCAGAAGGACGCCGATGCCGAAGCGGCGCTCGAGCGCGCACGCGTCGCCGCGCCGCAGGCCGCGCGGCCGATCGTGCTGGCCGGCCAGCGCCTGGCGCGTCAGGGCCGCCACCGCGAGGTGCTCGAGCTGTGGGGTGAGCGCCTGATCGCGGCGCAGCCGCAGGCCTTCAACCTCGTCGCCGCCGACTATGCGCGTTGCGCGCTGGCCGGCGGCGAGCGCGAGCGCGCGCTGCAGCAACTGCTCGCGCTGTACCGCCGCGCGCCGTCGACCGACCTGCTGCGCGCGGCGACGCTGCTCGACGCCGACGTCGCGGCGCAGCGCGCGCGCGCCCTCGAGCACCTGAAGTTGCAGCCGACGCTATCGGCGGCGCAGGAACTGCTGCGCCACCACGACGGCGGCGCGGCGCCGCTGGACGCCGGCGAACTTGCCGGCGTCGAGCAGGCGATCTCGCGCGCCGCCCGGCCGTTGCAGCGCTACCGCTGCGCAGCCTGCGGATTCGAGGCGCAGCAGCACTTCTGGCAATGCCCGGGCTGTCTCAACTGGGACACCTATCCGCCACTGCGGGTCGAAGAGCTGTGAGCGCCGCATCGAACGACGGCGCACGCATCGTGCTGTGCATGCGCTGGGGCACGAAGTACGGGCCCGAGTACGTGAACCGCCTCTATGGGATGGCGCGCCGGCATCTGCGCGGCGACTTCCGCTTCGTCTGCCTGACCGACAGCGCGGTCGGCGTGCGGCCTGAGGTCGAGTGCCTGCCGATTCCGTCGCTCGAATTGCCGGCCGGCATCCCCGAGCGCGGCTGGCGCAAGCTGACGACGTTCGCCGCCGACCTGCACGGATTGCACGGCACGGCGCTGTTCCTCGACCTCGACGTCGTGATCGTCGACGACATCGCGCCGTTCTTCGAGCACGCGGGCGAGTTCCTCATCATCCACGACTGGAAGCGGCCGCGCCGCGTCACGGGCAACTCGTCGGTCTACCGGTTCCGCATCGGCGCGCACGCCGACGTGCTCGAGGCGTTCCGTGGCGACCAGGCCGACGTGCGGCGCAACTTCCGTCACGAGCAGGCCTTCCTGTCGGACGTGCTGCACCGACAGGGCAGGCTCGCCTACTGGCCAGCCGACTGGTGCTGCAGCTTCAAGTACCACTGCATTCCGCCGTGGCCCGCCAACCTGTGGCGCGCGCCGTCGGTGCCGCCGGGCGCGCGCATCGTCGTGTTCCACGGCGAGGTCAATCCGCCCGATGCCATCGCCGGACGGCGCAACCGCGCGCTGCGCAGCATGCGGCCGGCGCCGTGGGTGGCCGAGCACTGGACGGCCTGAGGCCGTCGCTACACTGCAACGCACGATGAAGCGTGTCTGCCCCCTGCTCGAACGCGAGACGAAGACGGTCGCGATCGACGTCGCGCCGCAGCCGTGGGTCGTGCGCCAGTGCGCCGAGACGGGCCTCGTCTATCTCGAGAACCCGCCCGGCTACGACAGCCTGAAGTCCGAGCTCGCCTGGGAGGTCACGTCCCGGCGCGAGGCGCAGGCGCGCGCCGCCGCCGAGCCCGCCGTCTATGCGATGAGCACGGCGGCCAAGACGTTCCGCCGCGAGGTGATGAAGCGCAACAAGGTGGCCGACCTGGCGACCGCGATCGTGCGCAGCTGCGACTCGCCGCAGATCCATCTGCTCGACCTCGGCTGCGGCGAAGGCCGGCTGCTGGGCACCGTGATGGACCGCCTGCCGGCCGACGTGCGCGCGCGCTGCGTGCCGCACGGCGTCGAGATCTCGAACGAACTCGCGCGCCAGTCGGCCGCCGCGCTCGCGCCCTACGGCGGGCGCTGCGTGCACGCCGCCGCGCTCGACGGCCTGCGCCAGTTCGACACCGGCAGCCTCGACCTGACGGTGATGGCGTCGTTCCTCGAGCACGAGATCCAGCCGCTGCCGCTGCTGCGCGAGAGCGCGCGCTGCCTGCGCGCGGGAGGCCGCGTCGTCGTCAAGGTGCCCAACTACGCCAGCTGGAACCGCTCGATGCGCGGTGCGCGCTGGTGCGGCTACCGCTGGCCGGACCACGTCAACTACTTCACTCCCGACACGCTGGCGGCGATCGCGCACGCCGCGGGGCTCGACGTCGAGCGCATGAACTGGCTCGACCGCTTCCCGCTCAGCGACAGCCTGTACGCCGTGCTGCGCAAGCCGTCGGCGCGCGCCGCGTGACGCGGCTGGCGGCGCTCGTCGCCGGACCGCACCGCGACGACGAGGTGTTCGTCGACGGCGCCGGCCCGCAGGGCGGCGCCTTCTACCTGCCGTATCGCGCGCTGCGCGACCGCTTCGCCGAGTGGGGCGTCGAACTGCACACGATCGACCGCACGCAGGGGCGCGATGTGTCCTTCGAGCTGCACGTCAACGCGCAGCGTCGCCTGTCAGGCCGACCGGCCTATGCCTACCTGTACGAGGATCCGCTGGTGCGCCCGCGCAATGCCGACCTCGGCCAGCTGCGCGGCTACCGCAAGCTGTTCACCTGGAACGACGAGATCGTCGACGGCACGCACGTCGTCAAGCTCGACATCCCGAACGACCTGACGCCGCGATCGTCGGCGCCGTGGAGCGAGCGTGATCTGTTCTGCGTGCTGATCGCGTCGAACAAGGCGCTGCTGCGCCCCGACGTGCGCAACCTGCATGCGCGGCGCGTGCGCATCGCGCGCCACTTCGAGGCCGCGGCGCCCGAGCTGTTCACGCTCTATGGTCGCGGCTGGGACCAGCCCGAGGTGCCGCCCGGCGTCTGGGGCCGCGCGCTCAAGCGCCTGCGCCACTGGCGCGGCCGCTTCGTGGCGCTGCCGCCGGCATTCCCGAGCTGGCGCGGCCCGCTGCAAGCCAAGGGCGAGGTGCTGCGCCGCGCGCGCTTCGCGATCGCGTTCGAGAACGTGCGCGGTAGCCGCGGCTACATCACGGAGAAGATCTTCGACTGCTTCGTCTGGGGCTGCGTTCCGGTCTACCTCGGCACGCCCGGCTCGACGGCACCGATCCCGCGCGACTGCTACATCGACGCCGACGGCTTCGCCGACGATGCCGCGCTCGTCGCACACCTGCGTTCGATCACCCCCGAACGCCACGCCGAGATGCAGCGCGCGATCACCGGCTTTCTGGCCAGCCCGGCGGCGCAGCGCTACACCAACGAGCACTTTTCACGTACGCTCGTCGACGAGATCGCGCGCGACCAGGGCCTGAGCCGGGCCGCCGCGATGCACCCCCTCTGCGAACCGACCCCCACGCCATGAAACTCCACCTCGGCTGCGGCAAGCGCCACATTCCCGGCTTCGTGCACATCGACGCCGTCGAGTATCCGCACGTCGACCACGTCGCCACGATCGACAACCTCGGCTTCATCGCCGACGGCACGGTCGACCTGATCTACACCTGCCACGTGCTCGAGCACTTCCGCCGCAAGGACGTCGACCGCGTGCTGCGCGAATGGCACCGCGTGCTCAAGCCGGGCGGCACGATGCGCATCGCCGTGCCCGACTTCGCCAGGCTGTGCGAGGTCTACCAACGCAGCGGCGACATCGATCTCGTCATCGGCTCGATCTTCGGCCGTCAGGACTATCTCTACAACATCCACTACAACGTGTTCGACGAGCGCAGCCTGTCGCGGCTGCTGCTCGAATGCGGCTACGTCGAGCCGCGGCGCTACGATTGGCGCAAGACCGAGCACGCCGGCATCGACGACTTCTCGCAGGCCTACCTGCCGCACATGGACAAGGAGCACGGCACGCTGATCAGCCTCAACATGGAGGCGACCAAGCCGGCATGAGGCGCAGCGCCGCCGCCGCGCTGCTCGCCGTGGTCGCGATGGCTGCGCAGGCGAGCGATGTCGACGTCAACGCGGCCACGCAGGCGGAGCTCGAGTCGCTGCGCGGCATCGGCGTCGAGCTGTCGCAGCGCCTGCTCGACGAGCGCCGGCGCCGCCCGTTCGCCGACTGGGCCGACGTCGCGGCGCGCGTGCCGGGCTTCGGCCCGAAGCTCGCCACGCGCCTGTCGGCGCAAGGCCTGCGCGTCGGCGGGCGGCCCTATGCCACCGGTGCCGCCGCCACGCGCTGAGCGCCCGGATCGAGCGCCGCCGGATCGTCCCAGCCGAAGAAGCGCACGACCTCGCCGTGCCGCGCCAGCGTGTCGGCGATGCCGAGCTCGATCAGCGCGCGCGTGTACTCGGCTTCGAACAGCAGGTAGCTCGACAGCGCCGCGCCGCGCGCGTCGCTGCCCTCGCCCGTGACACCGACGCCGCGCAGCAGCGCACGCACCGGCTTGGGCAGGCTGCGCTGGTGCTGCGCCGCCAGGTCGTCGAGGCGCTGGCTCGGCGCGATGACGAGCACGTCGATCGGCCGCAGGCCCGACGCCGCGCGGCGCTCGGGCGGCAGCAGCGACAGCGTGTTGTTGATGCGGCGCAGCCGCTCGACGTCGACGGCCAGCGCGTCCAGGAAGATGTTCGACAGCGCATGGCCGGCGATCTGAGCCATCGACGGATACTCGCTCGCGCCGGCGCGCCGCCCCGGCGGCTCGTGCATGCGCCCGGCGCCGATCACAAGAATGCGCTCGGCGCCCAGGTGCACTGCCGGCGAGATCGGCGCCGACTGGCGCATCGAGCCGTCGCCGCAGTACTCCCTGCCGCCCTCGATCTCGAGCGGCACGGCCGGAAAGAGGAACGGGATCGCCGACGACGCGAGCAGATGCTCGCAGCCGATCGACGTGCGCACCGCGAGCCGCTGCGAGCGCGTCCACGGCTCGATGTCGCGCCTCGACTGGTAGAAGGTGACGTGCAGCCCCGAGCCGTAGCTCGACGCCGTGACGGCCAGCGCCTGCAGGTGGCCGGCGTCGAGCATGCCGGGCAGGCGGTCGATCGGCACCAGTTCGCGCAGCAGCGTCTCGAGCGGCGTGTTGTCGAGCAGCGAGCGCGGGCGCGCGCGGCGCCAGCGCGCGAGGATCCAGCCGATCGACATCATCGTCAGCCAGCCGGCGCCGCTGCGGATCATGCCCAGCGAGTCGGCGCGATAGACCTGCTCGGCGCGGAAGCTGCGCCACACCTCGCCCAACACGCCGACGGCATGGTCGAAGTCGTCGGCGCGGCAGGCGACAGCCGCGGCGTTGATCGCGCCGGCCGACGTGCCCGCGATCACCGGGAACGGCGCGCCGGCAACGATGCCGCAGCAGCGGCGGATGCGCGCCAGCGCCTCGAGCACGCCGACCTGATAGGCCGCGCGGGCGCCGCCACCGGTAAGGATCAGTCCCGTCGTCCTGTCGTGCCGCGCCGCCATGCGCGTGAGTGTCGTGCGGGATCCTGCGGCAGCGCCTCGGGATCGTCCCGGGACCTCAGCCGCGATCCGTGGGATAGACGACGACGGCCTCGCCGTGCGTCGCATGGCGCCAGCGCGCCAGCGCGTTGTCGCTCGGGTAGAAGCGCGCGTCGTCGCCGAGGTCGATCTCGCCCTGTGCCTGCGGGCGCTGCAGCACGAGCCGGATGCCCAGACCCTGCACCAGCTCGCCGTGCTCCGTCTCGACACGCCGCGGCGGGAAGTCGCGCAGCAGCTCCGCGAGCGGCGGCGTGACGCCGTTGACGGCGACGCGCAGGTAGCGGCCGAAGCGGCAGCGCGCGCTCGCCAGGTCCCAGACCTGCTGCACGTCGAGCCGCAGGCCGCCGGAAAAGCGGTCGGGCTTGGCCTTGCCCTGCACAACGAGCACTTCGTCGTCCTTGAGCAGCTCCTTGTTCGCGTCGAGCAGCTCCTCGCTCGCGACGGCCTCGATCGGCTCGCTGTTGTCGTCGAGCTTGAAGATGGCGACGCGGCCGCGCTGGCCGTTGACGACGCGCAGGTCGGTCACGATGCCGGCAAGCAGCTGCGGCTCGCGGCTGTCGATCAGGTCGGCGATGCGGCGCCGCGCGAACTGGCGGACCTCGGCCTCGACCTGGTCGAACAGGTGGCCCGAGAAGTAGAAGCCGAGCGCCGTCTTCTCGTGCGTCAGGCGCTCCTTCACGTCCCAGGCCGGCGCGTCGACCAGCGGCGGCTCCTGCGTCGACGCGGCGTGCGAGTCGGCGAAGTCGAACAGCCCGCCCTGGTCGGCGTGCGCGGCCTGCGTTTCGGCGAACTCGAACGCGAGCCCGATGCTCGCCACGAGCGACGCGCGATGCGGATTCAGCGCGTCGAAAGCGCCGGCCTTGACGAGCGCCTCGACGGTGCGCTTATTGATGCGCGTGCGGTCGACGCGCGCGCAGAAGTCGAACAGCGAGCGGAACGGCCCGCCCTCGCCGCGCGCCGCGACGATGGCCTCGATCGCGCTCTGCCCCGTGCCCTTGATCGCACCGAGACCGTAGCGCACACGCTTGTCGTCGATCGGCTCGAAGCGGTAGGTGCCGGCATTGATGTCGGGCGCATCGAACGCGATGCGGAAGCGCTTGGCGTCGTCGATCAACACGCGCAGCTTGTCGGTGTTGTCGAGCTCGATCGTCATGTTGGCCGCGTAGAACTCGGCCGGGTGGTGCACCTTGAGCCACGCCGTGTGATAGGCGAGCAGCGAGTAGGCGGCGGCGTGCGACTTGTTGAAGCCGTAGCCGGCGAACTTCTCCATCAGGTCGAAGATCTCGTCGGCGCGGTCGGCCGAGATGCCGTTGCCCGCAGCACCGGCGCGGAATGTCTCGCGGTGCTTGGCCATCTCGTCGGCCTTCTTCTTGCCCATCGCGCGGCGCAGCAGGTCGGCGCCGCCGAGCGAGTAACCGCCCAGCACCTGCGCGACCTGCATCACCTGCTCCTGGTAGACCATGATGCCGTAGGTCTCGGCGAGCACGGGCTCGACCAGCGGGTGCGGATAGACGACCTCCTCGCGGCCGTGCTTGCGCGCGACGAAGCTCGGGATCAGGTCCATCGGCCCGGGGCGGTAGAGCGCGTTCAGCGCGATCAGGTCCTCGAGCCGACTCGGCCGCGCGTCGCGCAGCATGCCCTGCATGCCGCGCGATTCGAACTGGAACACGGCTTCCGTCAGGCCGTCGGAAAACAGCTTGTAGACCGCCGCGTCGTCGAGCGGCAGCGTCTCGTAGGAGAAGTCGGCCTTCGCCGGATGGCGCGCCACGATGAACTCGCGCGCCAGCTCGAGGATCGTCAGCGTCGCGAGGCCGAGGAAGTCGAACTTGACCAGCCCGATCGCCTCGACGTCGTCCTTGTCGTACTGGCTGACGGCGCTGTCGCTGCCCGGCTGCTGGTACAGCGGGCAGAAGTCGGTGATCTTGCCCGGCGCGATCAGCACGCCGCCGGCATGCATGCCGACGTTGCGCGTCACGCCCTCGAGGCGCATCGCCAGCGCGAGCAGCTCGGCGACCTCTTCTTCCGCCTGCTCGCGCTGCTCGAGCTCGGGCGCCTCCTTGCGCGCATAGATGACGCCGCCGTCGGGCTGCTCGGGCACGCGCGCCAGCGTGACGGTCTTTCCCGGCGGCGCCGGGATCAGCTTGGCGATCGAGTCGACGTGGCCGTAGCCCATGCCGAGCACGCGGCCGACGTCGCGCAACGCCGCCTTCGCCGCCATCGTGCCGAAGGTGGCGATCTGGCTGACGGCGTCGCGGCCGTACTTGTCCTTGACGTAGTCGATCACCCGGTCGCGGTTGGCCTGGCAGAAGTCGACGTCGAAGTCGGGCATCGAGACGCGGTCGGGGTTCAGGAAGCGCTCGAACAGCAGCTTGTACTGCAACGGGTCGAGGTCGGTGATCTTCAGCGCATAGGCGACGAGCGAGCCGGCGCCCGAACCGCGCCCCGGACCGACCGGGCAGCCGTGCTGCTTGGCCCAGGTGATGAAGTCCGACACGATCAGGAAGTAGCCCGGGAAGCCCATCTTCAGGATCGTGCCGATCTCGAACTCGAGCCGCTCGACGTAGCGCGGCTTCTGGCGCGCGCGCTCGGCGGCGTCGGGGTAGAGCATCGCCAGACGCGCGTCGAGGCCGATCTCGCACTGCTCGCGGAAGTAGTCGGCGATCGGCACGCGCGCGCCGCTCGCCGCGTCGGCCACGGGCGTCGGAAAGTCGGGCAGCTGCGGCTTGCCGAGCACGAGCTGGAGGTTGCAGCGTCGGGCGATCTCGACCGTGTTGGCGATCGCCGACGGGATGTCGGCGAACAGCGCCTCCATCTGCGCCTGCGTCTTGAGGTACTGCTCGGCGGTGAAGCGCCTGACGCGTCGCGGGTTGCCCAGCGTCTCGCCCTCGGCGACGCAGACGCGCGCCTCGTGCGCGACGTAGTCGTCGGGCGTCGCGAACTGCACCGGATGCGTCGCCACCACCGGCAGCCGCAGCTCGGCGGCCAGCGGCACGGCGGCGCGCACATGCGCCTCGTGCGCCGGCAGGCCGGCGCGCTGCAGCTCGAGATAGAAGCGCCCCGGGAACAACGCCGCCAGCCGCTGAGCCAGCTCGGCGGCGCGGCGCGCGTCGCCGGCGAGCAGCGCGCGGCCGACGACGCCGGCGTCGCCGCCCGACAGGCAGATCAGCCCACCGGCCAGCGACTCGAGCCATTCCCAGCGCAGCCAGGCCTGGGTGCGCTGCGCATTCCTCGTCCACGCGCGGGCGAGCAGTTCACAGGCGTCGAGATAGCCCTGGCGGTCCTGGATCAGCAGCAGCAAGCGGCTCGGCTGGCGGTCGCCGCCGCCCTGCGCGCCGTCGAGCGGCTCCATCCAGACGTCGACGCCGACGATCGGCTTGACGCCCTTGGCGCGCGCCGCGCCGTAGAACTTGATCGCGCCGAACAGGTTGTTCAGGTCGGTGATCGCCATCGCCACCTGGCCGTCGGCGCGCGCCGCCGCGACGGCGTCGCCGATGCGCAACGTGCCGTCGACGACGGAGAATTCGGTGTGGGCGCGCAGGTGGACGAACGGCATGGCCTGCATTGTAGGAATGCGCCGCGTCCCCGACCGTCCCTCCGTGCCGGCACCGCGATTGCCGGGCATCGTTGCATGCGGCCGCTGCGCCGCGACGAAGGGAGCCGCCGTGACCGCTTGCACTGCCGCGCAGATCGAAGCCCTGGCCGCGCACTACACGCGCGTGCGCAACGCCAGCGTGCGGCTGGCCGAGCCGCTGTCGCCCGAGGACTGCCAGGCGCAGTCGATGCCCGACGCCAGCCCCGTCAAGTGGCACCTCGCGCACACGACGTGGTTCTTCGAGACCTTCGTGCTCGAGGCGCACGAGCCCGGCTTCGCGCCGTTCGACGCGCACTTTCGCGTGCTCTACAACAGCTACTACCACGGCATCGGCGCGATGCATGCGCGACCCGAACGCGGCCTCGTCACGCGGCCCTCGCTGGCCGACGTGCTGCGCTACCGCGCCCGGGTCGACGAGCGCATGCAGGCGATGCTGGCGCGCCCCGTGCCGCCGGCGTTCGAAGCGCTGGTCACGCTCGGCCTGCACCACGAGCAGCAGCACCAGGAGCTGATCCTCACCGACCTCAAGCACCTGCTGTCGCGCAATCCGCTGCAGCCGGCCTATGCGCGGCACTGGCCGATCGCCGCAGTGCAGCCGCAGCCGCTGCGCTGGTTCGCCTTCGACGCCGGCCTGTGCGAGCTCGGCCACGACGCGGCGCTCGACGGCGCATTCTGCTTCGACAACGAGGGGCCGCGTCATCGCGTCTGGCTCGACGCCTTCGAGATCGCGTCGCGGCCCGTGACCTACGGCGAATACCTCGCCTTCATCGACGAAGACGGCTACCGCCGGCCCGAGCTGTGGCTGTCGATGGGCTGGGACTGGGTGCGCGAGGCGCAGCGCAACGCGCCGTTCTACTGGCAGCGGCGAGACGGCGCGTGGTTCAACCACACGCTGCAAGGCACGGTCGAGATCGACGAGCGCACACCGGTGTGCCACCTGAGCTTCTTCGAGGCCGAGGCCTATGCGCGCTGGGCCGGCGCACGGCTGCCGACCGAGGC
This sequence comes from Burkholderiaceae bacterium, assembly GCA_048500255.1. Taxonomy (GTDB): domain Bacteria; phylum Pseudomonadota; class Gammaproteobacteria; order Burkholderiales; family Burkholderiaceae_C; genus JAMHWF01. Next base: position 747,428 of record JASNYH010000001.1, read on the forward strand.
CGAATGGGAGCGCGCCGCGCGCAGCCTGCCCGCCGACGCGCCCGAGCACGGCCACTGGGCCGATCGCCGCGTGTTTCACCCGCTCCCCGCGGCGCAGCCGGCGGGCGACGCGCCGCAGCAGATGTACGGCGACGTCTGGGAGTGGACGCGCTCGAGCTACGACCCCTACCCCGGCTACCGCCCGGCCGCGGGCGCGGTCGGCGAATACAACGGCAAGTTCATGTGCGGCCAGCTCGTGCTGCGCGGTGGCTCGTGCGCCACGCCGGCCGGCCACACACGCGCGAGCTACCGCAACTTCTTCCCGCCGCAGGCGCAGTGGCAGTTCAGTGGGCTGCGGCTGGCGCGCGACCTGCGCTGAATCGCGGGTTCAACGCGGCGCATCGCCGCGCAGCAGCACCAGCACGTCTGAGTTGAACTCGCGCAGGTAGAGGATGGCGACGACGCCGGCCGTCGCCAGCGCGAACACCAGCGGCGAGACGAACCAGCCGATCGCCGCGAACGCCATGTAGTAGGCGCGCAAGCCCGCGTTGAAGGTCTCGGCGGCCAGCCCCATCACGCCGCCGGCGCGGTCGGCGAAGCGCTGGCGCGCGGCGTCGTCGGCGTCGAACACCTCGGGTGCCGGAGCCGAGCCGACGAGCAGCGCGCCGAAGGTGTACTGGCGCAGGCTCCACGTGAAGCGGAAGAAGGCATAGATGAAGATCAGCAGCAACAAGCCGATCTTCAGGTCGAACACCAGCATCGAGGTGCGCGCGACGAACGGAATCTCGCGCACGAGCTCCGTCGTCTTCTCCGTCGTGCCGAGCACGGCGAGCAGGCCGCCGATGATGAGGATCGTCGTCGACGCGAAGAACGACGGACTGGCCGACAGGTTCTGCACGACGACGCCGTCGACGACGCGCACGTCGCGATACGTCGTCTGCAGCATCCACTCGCGGCGGATGCGGTTGGTGGCCGCGAGGACCGACGCGCTGCGCTCGGCGCGGCGACGCGCGAACTGGGCGTAGACGACCCAGGCGCCGACGAACCAGGCCAGTGCGACCCAGTCCGTCCACGGCAGCAATCCGAACGCATTGCGCAACCCCTGCATGGCCGCGACTGTAACGCCGCGCCATGCAGCGGATCGGCGCTCAGCCGGCGCGGCGCTTCGCGTCGAGGCTCCAGGCACCCGCACCCCACGCCACCAGGGCGAGCATGCCGCCGGCCACCGCGAGGTTCTTCAGGAACATCAACTGGTTGATCATCTGCTTGTCCGCCGGCATCGCCCAGTAGTTGTGGAAGAACACGTTCGCCGCCAGCGTGAACAGCGCCAGCGCGAGCGCCGCCCAGCGTGTCTGGTAGCCGATGATCAGCAGGACGGCACCCACGAGCTCGACGGCCGCCGCGAGCGCCGCGAGCACGGACGCCGCCGGCAGCCCGACGGAGCCGATGTAGCCGACGGTACCGGCGAAGCCGGCACCGAGCTTTCCGTAGCCTCCGAGCAGGAACATGAGAGCGAGCAACACGCGAGCGACGAGGGTCAGGGGGTTCTGCAGCGAAGGACTCATGGATGTCTCCGTTCAGGGTGAAGAATGTTCAGGCGAGATCGAAGACCAGCACCTCGGCGCCGCTGCCGCCCGAGAGCGTCAGCTCGGATTCACGGTCGATCCCGACCGCGTCACGACGCAAAGTCATCATGGCGTGCTCCTGGAGGAGGTGACGATGCAGCCACTCTATGCAGCGGGGGGCACGCCGGGACTGCATGCGCTTGATGGCATCATTCAACGCACCTGAACGCACCGCCATGCCCGACCGCCGCACCGTCCTGACGCCCGAGGCGCTGCTGATGATCGACACGATCGCGCGGACCGGCAGCTTCGCGGCGGCGGCGCGCGAGCTCGGCAAGGTGCCGTCGGCGCTGACCTACAGCGTCCGCCAGCTCGAGGAGGCGCTCGACGTGCTGCTGTTCGACCGCAGCTCGCGCCAGGCGCGCTTCACCGCAGCCGGCGAGGAGCTGCTGCACGAAGGGCGCCGCCTGCTGCAGGCGACGGCCGCCGTCGCCAACCGCGTGCGGCGCGTCGCCTGCGGCTGGGAAACGCAGCTCGCGATCGTCGTCGACGACATCCTGTCGAGACCGACCGTCTTCGAGCTCGTCGAAGCCTTCTGCGCACTGCGGCCCGACGACGCCGAGCCCGGCAGCATCGGCCCGGGCACCCGGCTGCGCCTGCACAGCGAAGTGCTCGCCGGGACTTGGGAGGCACTGGTCTCGGGCCGCGCCGATCTTGCCATCGGCGTGGCCGGCGACTTCGCGAACCCGGGCGGCATCGAGTCGCGGCCGCTCGGCGACGTGCGCTTCGTCTTCGCCGTCGCACCGCACCATGCGCTGGCCAAGGGCAGCGAGCCGATCGACGACGCCGAGCTGGTGCGGCACCGCGCCGTCGCCGTCGCCGACACGGCGCAGCACCTCGCGCCGGTCACGGTGAACCTGCTGCCGGGGCAGGACGTGCTGACGGTGCCGACGACGCGCCACAAGCTCGAGGCCCTGCTGCGCGGCCTCGGTTGTGCCTACCTGCCCGAGCCGCTGGCGCGGCCGCATTTCGATGCCGGGCATCTGGTGACACGGACCACGGCCGCCGGGCCGCAAAGCGTGCACCTGACCTATGCCTGGCGCGCCGAGCGCAGCGCGGCCGGGCTCGGCCGCGCGCTGCAGTGGTGGCTGCAGCAGCTCGAAAGCGCCGTGACGCGGCGCGCCCTCGTCGAGCGCCACGCCGGGCCGCTCGACTGAAGACTCGCGCGCCGATGCGCTACGTCGGCCGCTTCGCGCCGTCGCCCACCGGGCCGCTGCACGCCGGCTCGCTCGTCGCCGCGCTGGCGAGCTGGCTCGACGCGCGTGCTGCGCGTGGGCGCTGGCTGGTGCGCATCGAGGACGTCGACACGCCGCGCTGCGTCGCCGGCGCGGCCGAGACGATCGTGCGCCAGCTCGCCGGCTGCGGCCTCGTCGCCGACGCGGCGCCGCTCGAGCAGTCGCAGCGCGGCACGCTGTACGCCGCGGCGCTGCAGCGGCTGGTCGACGCCGCCTGGGCCTATCCCTGCGGTTGCACGCGCCGCGAGATCGACGACGCGCTCGATGCCGCCGGCGCGCCGCGCGAGCGCCACGCCGAGCGCGTCTACCCCGGCACCTGCCGCCACGGCCTGCACGGCAAGCCGGCACGCGCGATGCGGCTGCGCACGCTGCAGTCCGACGGCAGCGACACCGTGATCGACTGGACCGACCGGCGCCTCGGCGCGCAACGCCAGAACGTGACGCGCGAGGTCGGCGACTTCGTGCTGCGACGCGCCGACGGGCTGTGGGCCTATCAGCTCGCCGTCGTCGTCGACGATGCCGAGCAGGGCATCACGCACGTCGTGCGCGGCGAGGACCTGGCCGACAACACGCCGCGCCAGATCCATCTGCAGCGCCTGCTCGGCGCGGCGACGCCGCTCTATCTGCACACGCCGTTGGTGCGCGCGAGCGACGGCGAGAAGCTGTCGAAGGGCCACGGCGCCGAGGCCGTCGTGCCGGGGCGCGACGCCGTGGCGGCGGCGCTCGGTGCGCTCGCGCTGCAGGCCGACGCCGCGTCGCTGGCCGACCTCCTCGCGAGCGCGGTCGCGCAGTGGGGCGCGAGGTGGCCGGTGGCATGATGCTGCCCCGCGACGGCGATCGCCGGCGCCAGCCCACGAAGGAATCCCGCATGCAAACCACTCCCTCCGGCCTGCAGTACGAAGACACGGTGACCGGCTCTGGCGCCGAAGCGAAGGCCGGCCAGGACGTCACCGTCCACTACACCGGCTGGCTCTACGAGAACGGCGCCGCCGGACGCAAGTTCGACTCGAGCAAGGACCGCAACGACCCCTTCGAGTTCTCGCTCGGCGCCGGCATGGTCATCCGCGGCTGGGACGAAGGCGTGCAGGGCATGAAGGTCGGCGGCACGCGCCGCCTCGTCATCCCGCCGCAGCTCGGCTACGGCGCGCGCGGCGCCGGCGGCGTGATTCCGCCGAACGCCACGCTGCTGTTCGAAGTGGAACTGCTCGGGGCCTGACTCAGCGCCCGTAGCCGCCCTGGCGCGGGCGCTGCGACTTGAAGCCGCCGCCGCCCGGCTTGCGCGGCGCGGGTCGGCCGCCCGAGCCGCGCTCGAACGGCGCATGCTCGCGCGCGCCGGGGCCGTCGGCCGAGCGGCGCTGGAACGGCTGGCCGTGCGGCCGGGCGCCGTGGCCGTGCCCGCCATGGCGGCCGTGCGGGCGCAAATCGGGACGCGGCGCATGCAGTCGCGGCGCCGGCCGGCTGGGCTCCAGGCCGGCGATCGTCGATACCGGGATGTCCTGCGTCGTGAAGTGCTGGATGCGGCGCACCATGCCGCTGTCCATGCGCTCGGCCAGCGTCACGGCCAGCCCGTTGCGGCCGGCGCGGCCGGTGCGGCCGATGCGGTGCACGTAGTCCTCGGCCTTCATCGGCAGGCCGTAATTGATGACGTGGCTGATCGTCGGCACGTCGATGCCGCGCGCTGCGACGTCGGTGGCGACGAGCACGCGCAGATCGCCGCGGCGCAGCGCCGTCAGCGTGCGGTTGCGCCGGCCCTGCGGCATCGCGCCGTGCAGTGAAGCCACCTTGTGGCCCATGTCGGCGAGCCGGTCGGCGAGCCGGTCGGCGTCGCGCTGCGTGCTGGTGAACACGATCGCCTGCTCGACCTCGCGCTCCGTCAGGATGTGATCGAGCAGCGCGTTCTTGTGCGCGCCGTCGTCGGCCCAGTGCAGGCGCTGCTCGATGTTCGCGTGCGTGTCGGTGTGGCCGGCGACGTCGATGCGCTCGGCATCCCGCAGCAATTGCTGCGCGAGGCGGCCGACGTGGCCGGCGAAGGTGGCGCTGTACATCAGCGTCTGGCGCTGCTCCGGCGTGTGCTCGGCGATGGTTCGGATGTCGTCGATGAAGCCCATGTCGAGCATGCGATCGGCCTCGTCGAGCACCAGCATCTGCACGTGGTCGAGCACTGCCTTGCCGGTCTGCAGGTGGTCGAGCAGGCGGCCGGGCGTCGCGATCAGGATGTCGAGCGGGCCACGCAGCTGCTTGATCTGCAGCGGATACGGCACGCCGCCGACCACGGTGGCGACACGCAGGCCCTGCACGTGGCGCCCGTAGGCGGCGGCCGCCTTGGCCACCTGCAGCGCGAGCTCGCGCGTCGGCGTCAGCACGAGGATGCGCGGCCCGTAGACCTTGCCCTTCTCTCGCCGCTGTGTCGCATCGGCGCGCGCCGCGAGCACCCGCTCGAGCGCCGGGATCACGAACGACGCCGTCTTGCCGCTGCCGGTCGACGACGACACCATGACGTCGCGCCCGGCGAGCGCGGGCGGCACGGCGCGCGCCTGCACTTCGGTGGCGTCGGTGTAGCCGGCGTCGGCCAGTGCGCGCGACACGGCGTCGTGCAGGCCGAGGGAGGAAAACTTGGAATCGAAACTCATCACTGTCTTTCGCAAGCGGCAGCGCCGCCGCGCCGACACTGCGCAGCACGAACGCCGCCGGCGGACCGCGTGGGGCCGCTGGGGTACAAGGTCGCCGGGAGAAGCTGCCGACGGCTGCGCGGGTGGCAACCGGGCCGGGAGAGTCGATCGAGCGACGGCATCGCCGCCGACCGTGAGCCGCCGCTGTTGGCTGCTCGTACCCCGCAGGGGGTCAGGGAGATGAACGGACTGCGCAATGGCCGAGCCGCAGCGCAGAAGGCGCGATTGTAGTGCAGCGGCGCCGATCGTGCGCCGCGCGGGGACACCCTCAGTCGAGCTTGAGCATCTGCGCCCGGTAGTAGACCAGCTCGTCGATCGACTCGTGGATGTCGGCCAGCGCCGTGTGCGACTGCGCCTTCTTGAAGCCGCCGAGGATGGCCGGCTTCCAGCGCCGCGCCAGCTCCTTGAGCGTGCTCACGTCGAGGTTGCGATAGTGGAAGTACGCCTCCAGCGTCGGCATGTGGTTGGCGAGGAAGCGCCGGTCTTGGCAGATGCTGTTGCCGCACATCGGCGACGCATTCTTCGGCACGTGACGCTGCAGGAAGGCGAGCACCTGCGCCTCGGCCTCGGCCTCGGCGATGGTCGACGCCTTGACGCGGTCGACGAGCCCGCTCTTGCCGTGCGTGCCCTTGTTCCAGGCGTCCATCGTGTCGAGCGTGGCGTCGCTCTGGTGGACCGCGATGACGGGGCCTTCGACGCGCACCGCGAGCTGGGCATCGGTGACGACGACGGCGATCTCGATGATGCGGTCGCGCTCGGGCGACAGTCCGGTCATCTCGAGGTCGATCCAGACCAGGTTCTGGTCGCTCGGGGCGAGCGCGCTGGCGTCGGGCATGGGGGCTATTCCTAGTCTGCGGTTGGAGTCGGGTCATCGGCCGTCGCGGCCGGCGCCGCCATTCTGGCAGGCCTACACTCGCGCCCATGATGTCCGCCACGCTGACCCTGCTGTTCGCCGCCGCGCTGGTGGCGTCGCTGGCGCTCAAGTTCTGGCTGGCGACGCGCCAGATGCGCCACGTGGCGCGCCATCGCGACGCCGTGCCGGCGCCGTTCGACGCGACGATCCCGCTGGCGGCGCACCAGCGCGCCGCCGACTACACGCTCGCCAAGGGCCGCTTCGGCCTGCTCGCGACAGCTGTCGCGGCGGCCGTACTGCTCGGCTGGACGCTGCTCGGCGGCCTCGACGCGCTCAACGGCGCGCTGCGCGATGCGCTGCAGCCGCGCTACGGCGACATGGCCTACCAGCTTGGGCTGCTGGCGGCCTTCGCGCTGATCGGCGGCGCGCTCGAGTTGCCGCTCGACCTGTGGAGCACGTTCCGCATCGAGCAGCGCCACGGCTTCAATCGCACGACGCCGCGGCTGTTCATCGCCGACCTCGCCAAGGGGCTGGCCGTCGCCGCCGTGATCGGCCTGCCGATCGCCGCGCTGATCCTGTGGCTGATGGGCGCCGCCGGCACGCTGTGGTGGCTGTGGGCCTGGGGCGCCTGGGTCGCGTTCAATCTGCTACTGCTCGTCGTGTGGCCGACGCTGATCGCACCGCTGTTCAACAAGTTCGAGCCGCTGGCAGACGACGCGCTGCGCCAGCGCGTGCAGGCGCTGATGGCGCGCTGCGGCTTCGCCGCCAAGGGGCTGTTCGTGATGGACGGCAGCCGACGCTCGGCGCACGCCAACGCCTATTTCACCGGGCTGGGCAGCGCCAAGCGCGTCGTCTTCTTCGACACGCTGCTGGCGCGGCTGAACGCCGGCGAAGTCGAGGCCGTGCTCGCGCACGAGCTCGGCCACTTCCGCCGCCGCCACATCGTCAAGCGCATGGCGGCGATGTTCGGCGCCAGCCTGGCCGGCTTCGCGCTGCTCGGCTGGCTGTCGAGCCAGGCCTGGTTCTACATCGGCCTGGGCGTGCGGCCCAACCTCGACGCGCCGAACGACGCGCTGGCGCTGCTGCTGTTCGCGCTCGCCGTGCCGGTGTTCGCCTTCTTCGTCGCGCCGCTGTTCGCGCGCTGGTCGCGCCGCCACGAGTTCGAGGCCGACGCCTACGCCTGCACGCAGGCCGACGGCCGCGACCTCGCCGCCGCGCTGCTCAAGCTGCACGAGGACAATGCGTCGACGCTGACGCCCGATCCGCTGTACGTGCGCTACTACTATTCGCACCCGCCGGCCACCGAGCGCCTCGCCGCGCTGCGCGCGCGCCACGGGGCCGCCGCGCCATGAGCGACGACCTGGCGACGATGCACTGCGCGCCGCAGCACGGCGTGGCGATGACGGCCGGCGAGATCGCGCAGCGACTGTCCGACGTCGACGGCTGGCTCGCCGTCGACGGGGCGATCGAGAAGGCGTTCCGCTTCGCCGACTACCACGAGACGATGGCGTTCGTGAACGCGCTGGCCTGGATCGCGCACCGCGAGGATCACCATCCCGAGCTGCTCGTCGGCTACAACCGCTGCGTCGTGCGCTGGAGCACGCATTCGGTGGGCGGCGTGTCGATCAACGACTTCGTCTGCGCCGCGCGCGCCGACGCCCTGCTCGGTCGTGCGGCCTGACGCTCGCCGCCGCGCGCGCCGATGACGCGCGGCGTCGAACTCGACGAGGGCCTGGTCGTCGCCGGCCACGGCCGCCACTACATCGTCGAGCCGCCCGAGGGAAGGCGCGTCGAATGCGTGCCGCGCGGCAAGAAGAGCGAGTGCGTCGTCGGCGACCGCGTGCGCTGGATGGTCACCGACGCGGCCGGCCGCGCCGGCGTGATCGAGCACGTCGAGCCGCGGCGCAACCTGCTGATGCGCCGCGACGAGTGGAAGACGAAGTCGTTCGCCGCCAACATCGACCAGCTGCTCGTGCTCGTGGCCGTCGCGCCGGCGTTCAGTGAGTCGCAGCTCGCGCGCGCGCTGATCGCCGCCGAGAGCGCCGGCATCCCGGCGCGCATCGTGCTGAACAAGACCGACCTGCCCGACGCCGACGCGGCGCGCGTGCGGCTGGCGCCCTACCGCGCGATGGGCGCCGAGGTGGTCGAGGTCGCGCTGAAGGCTGCGCCCGAGGCGTCGCGCGATGCGCTGCGTGAGCGGCTCGCCGGCCGCGCGACGCTGGTGCTGGGGCCCAGCGGCGCCGGCAAGAGCACGCTGATCAACCTGCTCGTGCCCGATGCGCGCGCGCAGGTCGGCGAGATCTCGCAGGCGCTCAACTCGGGTCGCCACACGACGACGACGACGCAGTGGTACTGGCTCGATGCCGCGCGCGGCGGCGCGCTGATCGACTCGCCGGGCTTCCAGGAGTTCGGCCTGCGCCACGTGGCGGCGCAGGACCTGGCCGCGCTGATGCCCGACCTGCGCGCGCATGCGCACGACTGCCGCTACTACAACTGCACGCACCTGCACGAGCCGGGCTGCGGCGTGCGCGCCGCCGTCGAGCGCGGCGAGATCGCCGCGTCGCGCCACCGCATCTACGCCGAGATCCGCGCCGAGCTCGACTGAAGCCGGATCAGCCGACCAGGTTGGCCAGCGACAGCAGCGCCAGCAGCAGCATCCACAGGATGACGGAGCGCCACACCAGGCCGACGATGCTGTGCAGGTGGCCGAGCTGCGGCGGCAGGCCGGGCGTCGAGCCGCCCTCCGTCGCCGTGCCGTCGAGCTCGCCGACGCCGGTGGCGAAGGTCTTCGAGCGGTCGGGCGTGATGCCGGGCGCCGCGCTGCCGCCGAGCTGCACGCCGGCGGCGCCGGCCGCGGCGGCGAGGATGATGCCCTCGTTCGGATGCATCCACAGCCGCGCATCGCGGCGCCAGCAGGCGACGGCTTCCTCGAAGTTGCCGACGACGGCGAAGCCGAACGCCGTCAGGCGCGCCGGCACATGGTCGATCCAGCGGAACAGCTGCAGCGACAGGCGCATCAGGCGCTCGTTGAGCGGCACGCCGAGCGTGCGGCTCTTGAAAGCCCAGTAGCGGCTGGTGAACTCGGCCATGCGGTAGAACACGGCGCCCGCCGGCCCGAGACCGAACGTCGACAGCACGACGAACCAGAAGAAGGCGCCGAACACGTGGCGGTGCGCCGCCAGCAGGGAGTGCTCGATGACGTGGCGCAGCAGCTCGGTGCGCGGCAGCTCGCTGGCGTCGAGATGACGCCATTCGGCCAGCAGCTGGCGCGCCGCCAGCTCGTCGCCACGCTCGAGGGCGTCACGGATGTCGGTGAAGTGGTGGCTGAACTGGCGAAAGCCGAGCGTCAGGTACAGCACGACGACGTTCCACGCCAGCCCGAGCAGCAGGTTGACGCGCACCAGCGCGAGGTACACGGCCATCGCGACGAGCGCCGGCAGCAGCACCGTGATGCACCATACGACCCAGGCGTGGTGCGGTCGGCCGGCGTCGAAGTTGCGGCCCGTCCAGCGAGCCCAGCCGATCAGCGCGTCGTGCACCCGGTTGTGCCGCGGCAGCGGCTTGAGTTGCTCGATGACCAGTGCCAGCAGGACGGCAAAGAAACTCATGCGCCGGCATCATACCGGCGGTGCGCGCACGCCCCGTCAGGCCGCGAGGAAGCGGTAGAAGTTGCGCAGCATTGCCGCCGTGGCGCCCCAGATGAAGTAGCGGCGCATCGCGCCGCTCGGGTCGGAGCCCTCCCACGGCATCGACAGGAACTGGCGCGAGCCCGTGCCGTCGTCGATCGCGTGGCGGCGATGGTGTGCCGGATCCATGACGAAGGCGAGCGGCACCTCGAACACCTCGGCCACTTCGTGTGGATCGGGCTGCGTGACGAAGCCGGGACGCAGCAGCGCGACGACGGGCGTCACGACGAAGGCCGTGATCGTCGTGTAGGTCGGCAACGCGCCCAGTACCTCGACATCGGTCGGGTCGAGGCCGACCTCCTCGCGCGCCTCGCGCAGCGCCGTCGCGACGGCATCGGCATCGCCGGGCTCGGCGCGGCCGCCCGGAAAACTGATCTGCCCCGGGTGGTCGGTCAGGTGCTCGGTGCGCCGCGTCAGCAGCAGCGTGGGCTCGTCGCGCGCAACGATGGGCACCAGCACGCTGGCCGCCGACGGCTCGCGCGGCCGAAACAGGCGGTCGTGCTGGAACTCGGGCGTCCAGACCGGCGGCGCCGCGAAGCGGCCGCGCAGCGCGTCGGGACGCAACGCCGGCGCGGCCACCGCAGGCAGATGGTCGTCGATCGCGACGACCGGCACGATCTGAGGATCGAACCGGGGCAGCGGCAGCCCCGGCCGCGAAGTGCGACCGTTCGTCAGGCCAGCTCTTGGCTGCGCCGAAAGCTTGCCGGCACTACGTGCCTCGCCGCTGCGCGGCGTTGACTTCGTCAAGCAAGCTTTTCTTTGATGCGCGCCGACTTGCCCGAGCGCTCGCGCAGGTAGTACAGCTTGGCGCGGCGCACATCGCCGCGGCGCTTGACCTCGATCGACGCGATCAGCGGGCTGTAGAGCTGGAACGTGCGCTCGACGCCCTCGCCGCTGGAGATCTTGCGCACGATGAAGCTCGAGTTGAGCCCGCGGTTGCGCTTGGCGATGACGACGCCCTCGTAGGCCTGGGCGCGCTTGCGGTTGCCTTCGACGACGTTGACGCTGACGATGACGGTGTCGCCGGGCGCGAAGGCGGGGATCTTCTTGTCGAGTCGAGCGATCTCTTCCTGCTCGAGCGTGCGGATCAGGTCCACGGGATTCTCCTTGTGATCGTGCCAGCGCGTCGAGGAATTCGGATGAGGGTGTCGCGGTGCGCCCTCGCCTGGCAGAGGATCGAAAAGCCGTGGATTATAGGCCAAGCGATGCGAGGTAGCGCTCGTCGGCCGGCGTCAGCAGGCCGGCGGCGCGCGCCGCTGCGATGAGGTCGGGGCGGCGCCGCGCCGTCAGCGCGAGCGACTGCTCGCGCCGCCAGCGCGCGATCGCCGCATGGTGGCCCGACAGCAGCACCGCCGGCACGGCGAGCGGGCCGTCGGGCGCGTCCAGCGCCTCGGGCCGGCTGTAGTGCGGGCAGTCGAGCAGGCCGTCCGAGAAGCTGTCCTGCTGGTGCGACGCGGCATCGCCCAGCACGCCGGGCTGCAGCCGCGCGACGGCATCGAGCACGGCCAGCGCCGCCAGCTCGCCACCCGACAGCACGAAGTCGCCCAGGCTCAGCTCGAGATCGACGTGGCGGTCGATGAAGCGCTGGTCGACGCCCTCGTAGCGGCCGCACAGCAGCACGGCGCCCGACCCGGCGGCGAGCCGCTCGACGCGACGCTGGTCGATGCGCTCGCCGGCCGGCGAGAACAGCACGACGGGCGCCGCGTCGCCGCGTTGCGCCTGCACGGCGGCCAGCGCACGCTGCAGCGGCTCGGCCAGCAGCACCATGCCCGGGCCACCGCCGTAGGGCCGGTCGTCGACGCGACGGTAGGCATCGTCGGCGAAGTCGCGCAGCGGCCACAGCCGCACGTCGACGGCCGGCAGCGCGCCGTCGCGCCGCTCGTAGGCGCGGCGCGTCACACCGTGCTCGAAGTGCGGCGCGAACAGCTCGGGAAACAGCGTGACGACGTCGAAGCGCATGAGGACGGCAGCTTCAGTAGTCGAGGCCCCAGTCGACCGTGATGCGCCGCTGCGCCGTGTCGACGCCGTCGACATAGGCCGATACGAACGGGATCAGGCGTTCCTCGGCGCCGGGCGCCACGACGCGGAGCACGCAGTGCGGGCCGGTGTCGAGCAGGTCGTCGACGGTGCCCAGCGCCTGGCCCTCGCGGTTGACGACCGCCATGCCGATCAGGTCGACCCAGTAGTACTCGTCGGGATCGGCGGTCGGGAAGCTGCCGCGCGAAACGTGCACGCGCGCGCCGCGCAGCGCCTCGGCGGCGTCGCGGTCGGCGATCTCCTGCGCGGTAGCGACGACGGCGTCGCCGTGCTCGCGCGCCGCCGTGATCTTGAGCAGCCGCGGGATGGTGCGCGCCGCCTGCGCGCGCGGCTCGTCGGGCGGCAACAGGAACCAGCGGCGCGACGAGAACAGCGCCTGCGGATCGTTCGACCAGGGCTGGACCTTGAACCAGCCCTTGACGCCCCAGGCGTCGACGATGCGGCCGACTTCGACGGCATCGTCGGGCCAGGCCACATCGGCCGCGTCGGCGGCGGCAGCCATGGCCCGATGCGGTGTCAGCTCGCGGCCTTCGCCTGGTCGACGAGGCGGGCAACGGTCGGCGACAGCTGGGCGCCGGTGCCCGCCCAGTAGGTGACGCGGTCGAGCGCGATGCGCAGCGGCTGCTCGCCGCCCGAGGCGACCGGGTTGTAGAAGCCGACGCGCTCGATGAAGCGGCCGTCGCGGCGGTTGCGCGAGTCGGCGACGACGATGTTGAAGAACGGGCGCTTCTTGGCGCCGCCGCGTGCCAGTCGAATCACGACCATGATCTGTCCTTGGAATCCGAAACGATCTACCGCACCAGGAGACACGCAGGCGGGATGGACCGAAAACGGCCGGCGACCCCGAAGGCGCGCCGGCCGGCAAACTTGGCGTCGTAGATACGCCGGTCTTCCGACCGGCCGCCGCCAGAGGGCGCGATTATAAACTTGCGCGCGCCGCGACAGACCGTTGCCCCGATGGATGCCCCGCCCCTGCTGCTGATCCGCCCGAGCACCGCCGACGACGTGCCGCGCCTGGCGGCGATCTACGCCGACAGCGTGCGCCGCGGCACCGGCACCTTCGAGCTCGACGCGCCCGACGACGCCGAGATGGCGCGCCGCCGCGACGCCGTGCTCGCGTCGGGCTGGCCGTGGCTCGTCGCCGAGCGCGCCGGCCGCATCGTCGGCTTCGCCTATGCGGCGCCGTTCCGCCCGCGGCGCGCCTATCGCTGGTGCGTCGAGGATTCGATCTACCTCGAGGCCGACACGCGCGGCCTGGGCGTCGGCCGCCTGCTGCTGGCCGAGCTGGTGGCGCGTTGCACCGCCCTCGGGGCGCGGCGCATGATCGCCGTGATCGGCGACTCGGCCAACGCGGCGTCGATCGGCGTCCACCGCGCCTGCGGCTTCGTACCCGCCGGCGTGCTCGAGGCCTGCGGCTGGAAGCTCGGCCGCTGGCTCGACGTCGTGATGATGCAGCGCGCACTGGGCGAAGGCGCGGCCGGCGAGCCGCGCGACGCCGCGGCGACATGACGACACGCCCGCGTTCCAAGACGGTGGCGACGTGGCTCGCCGTGCTCGGCGGCACGCTCGGGCTGCACCGCTTCTACCTGCGCGGCTGGCGCGACGGCCTGGCCTGGCTGCACCCCTGGCCGACGTTGGCCGGCCTGGTCGGCGTGCAGCGCATGCGCGCGCTCGGGCAGGACGACGTGCTGGCCTGGCTGCTGATCCCGCTGCTCGGCCTGATGGTCGCCGCCACGATGCTCGCGGCCATCGTGCACGGCCTGACGTCCGACGAGCGCTGGAATGCGCGCTGGAACGCCGGCTGCGCACCGCGCCGCAGCGGCTGGCTCGCCGTGCTCGGCGTCGTCGTCGCGCTGATGGCGGGTGCCGGCGCGCTGCTGGCGACGATCGCCTTCGCCGCCGAGCGCTACTTCCTCGTCACGGCGAGCCCGCTCAGTTGAACGCCCAGAGCGCGACGAAGTAAAAGGCGCCGGCGATCAGCGCCGACGCCGGAATCGTCAGCACCCAGGCCCACACGATGTTGCCGGCGACGCCCCAGCGCACCGCCGACGCGCGGCGCACCGAGCCGACGCCGACGATGGCGCCGGTGATCGTGTGCGTCGTCGACACCGGGATGCCGAGCGCCGACGCGAGGAACAGCGTCAGCGCGCCGCCCGTCTCGGCGCAGAAGCCGCCCACCGGCTTGAGCTTGGTGATGCGCTGGCCCATCGTCTTGACGATGCGCCAGCCGCCGAACATCGTGCCCAGGCCGATCGCGATGTAGCACGACCAGATCACCCAGGCCGGTGGCAGCTTGTCGGACACCGCGACGTAGCCGGTACCGATCAGCAGCATCCAGATGATGCCGATCGTCTTCTGCGCGTCGTTGCCGCCGTGGCCGAGGCTGTACAGGCCCGCCGACACGAGCTGTGCGCGCCGGAACCAGTTGTCGACGTACAGCGGCGAGACGCGCCGGAACAGCCACGACACGCCCACCATCAGCAGCGAGGCCAGCACGAAGCCGAGCAGCGGCGATACGAAGATGAACGCGACCGTCTTGCCGACGCCGCCGGCGATCAGCGCGCCGGGCCCCGTCTTGGCGATCGTCGAGCCGACGATGCCGCCGATCAGCGCATGGGACGAGCTCGACGGGATGCCGTACCACCACGTGATCACATTCCACGCGATCGCGCCGATCAGCGCGCCGAACACGACGTGGTGATCGACGATGCCGGGCATCACGATGCCCTTGCCGACGGTCGCTGCGACCTGCAGCTGGAACACGCCGATCGCCACCACGTTGAAGAAGGCGGCGAACGCCACCGCGTGGTGCGGCTTGAGCACGCCGGTCGACACGACGGTGGCGATCGAGTTGGCCGCGTCGTGAAAGCCGTTCATGAAGTCGAACAACAGCGCCAGCACGACGAGCAGCGCCACGACCCAGAAGGCCACCTCGACCGAGTGCATGGGGTGCGCCCCGGCTCAGGAGTTCTCGAGGACGATGCCCTCGATCATGTTGGCGACGTCCTCGCAGCGGTCGGAAATCGACTCGAGCTGCTCGTAGATCGTCTTGAGCTTGATCAGCTCGCGCACGTCGTTCTCTTCGCGGAACAGCTTGGACATCGCCGCGCGCATCACGCGGTCGGCGTCGGACTCGAGGCGGTCGATCTCCTCGCAGGTCTTGATCGCGGCGTCGGCCGTCTGCGCGACGCTCAGCTTGGGCAGCAGCGAGACGGCGTGCTGCACGCGCTCGCAGCACTTGGCGCTGATGTCGCCCAGGCGCAGCACCTCCTCCGTCATCGAGTGCACGTCGTACAGCGACATCGTCTCCGAGGCGTCCTGCAGCAGGTCGACGATGTCGTCCATCGCATTGATCAGGCGGTGGATCTGCTCGCGGTCGATCGGCGTGATGAAGGTCTTGTGCAGCAGCCGGTTGACCTCGGCCGTCACCTTGTCGGCATTGCGCTCGGCGCGGCCGACCTCCTCGGCGTTCTGCTCGCGCTGCGCCACGTCGGCATAGTTGCGCACCATCGACATGAAGGCGCGCGCTGCCTCGACCATGTGATCACCGTGCTGATTGAACAGTTCGAAGAAGTTGCCTTCTCGCGGCAGCAGCTTGCCAAACAGCATGGTCTCTCCACAGGAATCTGGCCGCGAGTGTAAGCGCAGCGCGAAGCGCTCCTGCCGCGCCGAAGCCCGCGGACTGCCGGCTGCGCAGGCGGCGCCTTCATCGGCGCAACCGTTCGACGTCCTGGTCGGCGACGCCCTCGAGCAGCTCGCGCACCGCACCGCGACCGGGGATCACGAGCCGCGGTGCCACGTCGGCGAGCGGGCGCAGCACGAAGGCGCGTTCGTGGGCGCGCGGATGCGGCAGCGTCAGCCCCGGCACGTCGACGACGGCGTCGCCGTAGAGCAGCAGGTCGAGGTCGAGCGTGCGCGGCGCGTTGCGCGTGCTGCGCAGGCGGCCGTGGCGCTGCTCGATCGCCTGCAGCTGCGCGAGCAACTGCAGCGGCGGCAGCGTGGTGTCGAGGCCGGCGATGGCATTGACGAAGTCCGGCCCGCTCGCATCGACCGGCGCGCTGCGATACAGCTGCGAGCGCACGGCCAGCCGGCAATCCGGCAGCACGGCCAGCGCGTCGAACGCCGCGTCGAGTGTCGCGCGTGCGTCGCCGAGGTTGGAGCCGAGGCCGATCCAGGCGCGCACCGACGCGGCCATGGCGCGGCCTACTCGCCGGCCGGTGCCGAGCCCGACGGCGTGCCGCCCGACGGACGGCGGCGCCGGCGGCGGCGGCGCGGCGCGGCGGCCGAGCCGGCCTCCGCCGATGCGCCGGGCGCCTCGGCGTCGCTGCCGGCAGTCGCGCGGCGGCGGCCGTGCTCGTCGCGCAACGCGGCGAGCATGTCGCGACGCACCTCGTCGCCGGCCTGCGAGAACTCTTCCCACCACACGGCGAGCGCCGCATCGACCTCGCCGGCGTCGGCGCGCAGGCGCAGGAAGTCGAAGCCGGCGCGAAAGCGCGGCTGCTCGACGAGCGTCAGCGGCCCGTTACCGACGCGCCGCTCGAAGCGCGGCTGCATCATCCAGATCTCGCGCATGTCGGCGGCGAGCTTGCCGCGGCCCGAGATGTCGCCGATGCGCGCGTCGAACGCCGCGTCGATCGCCTGCTGCAGCGCCGGGAAAGGCGCCTCGCCGGCGGCCTTGTTCTTCAGCCAGCGGTCCTGTACGTCGTGCCACAGCATCGACGCGAGCATGAAGCTCGGAGCGACGGGCTTGCCTTCGCCGACGCGGCGGTCGGTGTCGGCCAGCGCGAGCTGCACGAACTTCTCGCGGCCGTCGTGGCGGTGCGCCTCGTCGAGCGCGACGTCGAGCACCGGGAACACGCCGCGGTGCAGGCCCTGCTTGCGCAGCTCCTCGATGCTGGCCAGCGCGTGGCCGGTCTGCAGCAGCTTGATCATCTCGTCGAAGGTGCGCGACGGCGGCACGTTGTCGAGCAGCGCCGCCATCTCGCGGATCGGGGCACGCGTCTTCGCCTCGATCTCGAAGCCGAGCTTGGCGGCGAAGCGCACGACGCGGATGATGCGCACCGGATCCTCGCGGTAGCGCGTGGCCGCGTCGCCGATCATGCGCAGGAGCTTCTTCTTGGCGTCCTTGATGCCGCCGTGATAGTCGACGACGACCTGGCGCAGCGGGTCGTAGTACAGAGCGTTGACGGTGAAGTCGCGTCGCGCCGCGTCCTCGACCTGCGTGCCCCAGACGTTGTCGCGCAGCACGCGCCCGCTGGCGTCGACGGCATGCGTGTGGCCGGCCAGCGCGTCGCGCGTGTTGCGCTCGTCGCCCACGACCTGCTGCGACTCGGCCGCCGCGACGTTGGCGCGGAACGTCGAGACCTCGATCACCTCGTGGTCGCGCCCGCGGCCGAACACGACGTGCACGATGCGAAAGCGCCGCCCGATGATGAAGGCGCGCCGGAACAGCGCCTTGACCTGCTCGGGCGTGGCGTCGGTGGCGACGTCGAAGTCCTTCGGCCGCAGGCCGAGCAGCAGGTCGCGCACCGCGCCGCCGACGATGTAGGCCTCGTGGCCGGCGTCGACCAGCGTGTTGACGACCTTGACGGCGCGCTCGTCGACGAGCGCGGGGTCGATGCCGTGCTCGTCGGCCGGCACTTCGACGCGCTTGCCGTGCCGCGTGCGCGGCGCGGCCGAGTCGGGCTTGCCGAGCAGTCGATCGATGAGCTTCTTGATCATGCGAAGAGTTTCAGGATGCGCCAGCCGCGCTGGCGCGCCAGCGCCTCGAGCGGCACCGACGGGTTGGTCGCCACCGGATCGCTGGCGCGCTCGAGCAGCGCCAGGTCGTTGAGCGAGTCGCTGTGGCGCGAAGTATGCGCGCAGGGAAGTCACGCGCCAGAGTGCAACGCTCGTCACTTTGCCCTCGCTGATAGCTCGGCGTGCCGTCGATGCGGCCGGTGATCGAGCCCGCGGCGTCACGCTCGAGGCGCACGGCGATCAGGTGCGCGATGTCGAAGGCAACGCGATCGGCGCCGTGACGAAGTCGTTGGTCGCCGTCACGAGCGCGACGAGGCCGCCGCGCTCGCGATGGCCGCGCAGATCGAGCGCCGCCGCAGCGCCGCTCGATGACTTCGCGATGAAGCGCGCCCGCGCCGCCGCCGCATCGGCCGGCCATCGCCTGGCAGCGGCTCGGTGGCGAGGCGATGGTGGGCGTGGATGTCGAGGCGGCCGGCCTTGTAGTCTCGTAGAAGGCGTCGTTGCGGCGGCGGAACTCGGCCTCGTCGACCCATCCGGTGCGCACCATGAACTCGCCCCAGGCGTGGTCGGAATCGAGCGGCAGCAGCGTCTCGTCGAGATCGAACAGGCACAATGACTGCCCCTCGGTCGACGGAACCGTCGACCGATCCCCCGAGGGGAGAGAGTGGCGCGGCTCCAAGCCCGCCTGCGCGGGCTTGGACGCCACGAGCGCCTGCCGCGTCTCGCGGCAGGCCGCGGGCCGGCTTGGGGCGGCCCGGCGCTCGGCCCGCGGCGCGCATGTTTGTCTCACGCGGCGCCCTCCTCTGCCAGCATGCGGCGCAGCAGCGGCACCGTGATGGCGCGCTTCTCGGCCAGCGAGTAGGTGTCGAGCCGATCGAGCTGCGACATCAGGTGGCCGAGGTCGCGCGCGAAGCGCGTCAGCAGGTAGTCGAGCACGTCGTCGGACAGCAGCACGCCGCGCCGGTCGGCCTCGCGGCGCAGCGCGGCGCGCGACTCGGCTTCGCCGAGCGGCTGCAGCGCGAACACCGGCCCCCAGCCGAGGCGGCTGCGCAAGTCGTCGCGCAGCGGCAGGTCGACCGGCGGCGCGTTTCCGGCGGCGACGACGACGGCGCCGCGCACCGCCGCGTCGATGAAGACTGCGAAGGCGGCGCGCTGCTGCGCCTCGTCGTAGGCGTCGCAGTCGTCGAGCGCCAGCAGCGTCGCGGCGTCGTCGGCGGCCCACGGCGCGGCGACGTCGGCGCCGAAGGCGGCGGCGCGCCCGCCCTGCGCGATCCAGCGTTGCACGACGGCGTGCAGCAGGTGCGTCTTGCCGCTGCCCGGCGGCCCCCACAGGTAGACCGGCGGCGCGCCTGCGTTCAGCGCACGCAGATGCGCGACGGCCGCGGCATTCACGCCGCCGAGGTAGGTTTCGAACGTGTGCGTCGCCGCGGTACCGATGGCCAGCGGAATCTGCTTCATGCGCTGAGCGGCCTGCCGCCGGTTGCGCGGTGACGTGGTCGTGGAGTGGGCGTGGGTGTCATGCAGCCTCGGGCGCGCCTGCGGCGCGCCGCCAGCCGGGGATTCTAAGGAAGCGGGCCGCGCGCACCGCGGCCGCATCAGTGCAGCCGCGGTCGCCCGAGCCGGCGCAGGGCGCGCAGCCGCTCGCCGACGACGCCGCGGTCGCCGGCCTGCGGCGCCTGGTCGAGGTAGTGCGCGAGGTCGTCGGCGGCCGAGTCGGCGAAGCCGAGCTCGGCGTAGGTCAGCCCGCGGTCGCGCCGTTCCTCGGGGGACTGTGGCAGCAGGATGACAAGGCGCTGCTGAACCGCCAGCAGGCGCGACCAGTCGTGACCGCCGCGGAAGATCTCCTTGAGGTTGCGCAGCATGCGTGCGAGCACGTCGCGCGGCGGCGCGGCCTGCAGGAACAGCCCCAGCGGCACCTCGAAGTCTCCCGCCAGGCCCTGGCGGCGGCGGTACGGAACGAGCATCTCGTCGAGCTCCTCGCGCGACAGCGACTGGCCCGACATCGGGTCGATCACGACCTCGCCCTGCGCCATCTTGAGCTTGACGAGGAAGTGCCCCGGGAACGAGACGCCGCGAGCCGTCAGGCCGATCTGCCCGGCCAGCTCGATGTAGAGCACGGCCAGCGTGATCGGGATGCCGCGCCGCGTGCTCAGCACCTCGTGCACGTAGCTGTTGCGCGGGTCGTAGTAGTCGTTGGCGTTGCCGGCGAAGCCGAGCTCCTGGAAGAAGTAGCGATTGAGCCAGCGCAGCCGCTGCATCGCCGCGGCGTCGCTCGGCACACGGCGCTTGAGCCGCTCGGCCAGCGCATCGACCTCGGCGAGCACGCCTTGCGGATCGAGCAGCGGGTATTCGTCGTGGGCGATCGAGATGGCGGCTTCGAGCAGCGGCAGGTGCGCGTCGTCGGCGACCAGTGCAGCGAAGTACTCCAACGCCGTCGGTGCATGGAACTGCAACTCGCCCGCCATGATGCGGCGAGTGTAGTGCAACGAAAAACCGCGTCAGCCGCGTCGCACGAACTGCGCCGGCCGCAGCCCCGACGCCGCCAACGCGCCGAAGTAGACCAGCGCCGCAACGGCCAGCACGCCGGCCAGCACGCCGGCGCGCGCCGCGCCGGACTGCGCGCCGAGCCCGATCCAGTCGACGGCACGCGCCGCCCACGCCAGCCCGCCGCCCATCAGCGCCGTCGCGACGGCGACGCGCAGCGCGAACGCACCCCAGCCGGGCGCCGGCCGGTAGATCGCGCGGCGGCGCAGGCCGACGAGCAGCCAGCCCGCATTGAGCAGCGCGCCAAGCCCGATCGACAGCGCCAGCCCGGCATGGCCGAGCCACGGCACGAACACGGCGTTCAGCGCCTGCGTCGCGACGAGCACGATGACGGCGATCTTCACCGGCGTGCGGATGTTCTGGCGCGCATAGAAACCCGGCGCGAGCACCTTGACGGCGACCAACCCCATCAGACCGACGCCGTAGCCCATCAGCGCAACGACGGTCTGGCGCACGTCGGCCGCCGTGAAGGCGCCGTGGTGGAACAGCGTCGCGACCAGCGGCTCGGGAAAGACGACGAGCGCGACGGCGCACGGCAGCGCCAGCGCAACGACGAGGCGCAGCCCCCAGTCGAGCAGGTCGGAGTAGCCGGCGCCGTCGTCGCGCGCCTGCAGCGCCGACAGCTGCGGCAGCAGGATCACGCCGAGCGCGACGCCGAGCAGCGCCGTCGGGAACTCCATCAGCCGGTCGGCGTAGAACAGCCACGTGACGGCGCCGACGCCGACATGCGACGCGATCTGGGTATTGATCAGCAGCGACAGCTGGGCCACCGACACGCCGAGCAGCGCCGGCGCCATCTGCCGCAGCACGCGCCGCACGCCGGCGTGGCGCCACGCCGCGGCCAGCGCCGCCGGCGCGAGCCCGATGCGCGGCAGGCAGCCGATGCGACGCAGCGCCGGCACCTGCACCGCGAGTTGCAGCACGCCGCCCGCCATCACGCCGGCGGCCAGCGCATAGATCGGCTCGATCCCCCAGCGGCCGAACTGCGGCGCGAGCGCCCAGGTGGCGCCGATCATCGCGACGTTCAGCAGCACCGGCGTCGACGCCGGCACGGCGAAGCGCCTCCAGGTGTTGAGGATGCCGCCGGCCAGCGCGACAAGCGACATGAAGCCGATGTAAGGCACCATCCAGCGCGTCATCAGCACGGCCGCGTCGAAGGCCTCGAGGCCCGCGCCGATCGCCCACACGAGCAGCGGCGCGGCGACGACGCCGACCGCGCAAACGACGAGCAGCGTCCAGAACAGCACGGTGGCGACGGCGTCGACGAGGCGGTGCGTTGCCTCCTCGCCGTGCTTGACGCGCGTCTCGCCGAGGATCGGCACGAAGGCCTGCGAGAACGCGCCCTCGGCGAACAGCCGGCGCATCAGGTTGGGGATGCGGAACGCGACGTTGAAGGCGTCGGTCCAGGCGCTGACGCCGAAGGCAGCGGCGATCAGCAGGTCGCGCACCAGCCCGGTGATGCGCGAGGCCAGCGTGAGCAGGGAGACGGTGGACGCGGCCCGCAGCAGGTTCATCGAGAGGCGGATTATAGGAAGCGGTCTTCGCCTGGTGATATACTTCGCCGCTTTCGCTCCACCGCACGTACTTTCCACATGGCCACCTCGTCCAAAGCCAAGAAGAAGACCGTCCGCATCGCCTCGGGGCGCAAGCGCGCACGCCAGGACGTCAAGCTCAACGCGGCGAACACGGCCCTGCGCTCCAAGTTCCGCACCGCCGTCAAGAACGTGCTGAAGGCCGTGCTGACGGGCGACAAGGTCAAGGCGACGGAGCTGTTCCAGTCGGCGCAGAAAGTCATCGACTCCGTGGCCGACAAGGGCCTCTACCACAAGAACAAGGCCGCGCGCCACAAGAGCCGCCTGTCGGCCAAGATCAAGTCGCTCGCCGCCTGACGCGGCCTGCGCCGCCACCGACAGGGCCTGCTCGCGCAGGCCCTTCGTCTTTGGGGGTGCCGCTTAGAATCGAAGCGCCCTTCCCGATCGACTGCCCGCAATGACCGCTGCCCCGCCGAACGCCGCCGCCGCCGAACCGCACGTGATGAAGACGTACACGCGGCTGCCGATCGCGCTGTCGCACGGACGCGGCTGCAAGGTCTGGGACACCAACGGCCGCGAGTACCTCGACGCGCTCGCCGGCATCGCCGTCAACACGCTCGGCCACGCGCATCCGAAGCTGGTGCCGGCGCTGCAGGAGCAGATCGGCCGGCTGATCCACTCGTCGAACTACTACCTCGTGCCGGGACAGGAACAGCTCGCCGCCAGGCTGGTCGAGCTGTCGGGGCTGACCAACGTCTTCTTCTGCAGCACGGGGCTCGAGGCCAACGAGGCGGCGCTGAAGATCGCGCGCAAGTACGGCCACGACAAGGGCATCGAGCGCCCCGAGATCGTCGTCTACGAGAAGGCCTTCCACGGCCGCTCGATCGCGACGCTGTCGGCCACCGGCAATGCCAAGGTGCAGGCCGGCTTCGGCCCGCTGGTCGAAGGCTTCGTGCGCGTGCCGCTCAACGACGAGGCCGCCCTCGAGGAGGTGGCACGCACGCGGCCGAACGTGTGCGCCGTGTTCCTCGAGGTGATCCAGGGCGAAGGCGGCATCAATCCGACGACGATCGACTACCTGCGCACGGCGCGCCGCCTGTGCTACGAGCACGGCTGGCTGCTGATGCTCGACGAGGTGCAGTGCGGCATGGGCCGCACCGGCAAGTGGTTCGCGCACCAATGGGCCGGCATCCACCCCGACGTGATGCCGCTGGCCAAGGGTCTGGGCTCGGGCGTGCCGATCGGCGCCGTGGTCTGCGGCCCCAAGGCGGCCGGCGTGTTCGGCCCCGGCAACCACGGCACGACGTTCGGCGGCAACCCGCTGGCGATGCGCGCGGGCATCGAGACGCTGCGCATCATGGAAGAGGAGCGCCTGCTCGAGAACGCGGCCACCGTCGGCGCGGCGCTGAAGGCAGCGCTCGAGCGCGAGCTGGCCGGCGTGGCCGGCGTCGTCGAGGTGCGCGGCCAGGGCCTGATGCTCGGCATCGAGCTCGACCGCCCATGCGGCGAGTTGCTCGGCCGCAGCGCCGAAGCCGGGCTGCTGCTCAGCGTGACGGCCGACCGCGTGATCCGCCTCGTGCCGGCGCTGATCCTCACCGAGGCCGAGGCGATGCAGATCGTCGCCATCCTGTGCCCGCTGATCAAGGCCTTCCTGGCCGAAGCGCCCAAGCCATGAAGCCCGGCATGCGCCTGCTCAAGCACTACCTGCAGTTCAAGGACCTGCGCGCCGAGGAATACGCCTACCTGTTCGAGCGCGCGGCGATCATCAAGACGCGCTTCAAGAACTACGAGAAGTACACGCCGCTCGTCGACCGCACGCTGGCGATGATCTTCGAGAAGGCCAGCACGCGCACGCGCGTGAGCTTCGAGGCCGGCATGTACCAGATGGGCGGCTCCGTCGTGCACCTGACGACGGGCGACAGCCAGCTCGGCCGCGCCGAGCCGATCGAGGACAGCGCGCGCGTCATCAGCCGCATGGTCGACCTGGTGATGATCCGCACCTACGAACAGGCCAAGCTCGAGCGCTTCGCGGCGCACTCGCGCGTGCCGGTGATCAACGGCCTGACCAACGAGTACCACCCGTGCCAGATCCTGGCCGACGTGTTCACCTTCATCGAGCACCGCGGCTCGATCGCCGGCAAGGTGGTGGCCTGGGTCGGCGACGGCAACAACATGGCCAACACCTGGTTGCAGGCGGCCGACGTCCTCGGCTTCACGCTGCACGTCAGCACGCCGACCGGCTACGAGATCGACCCGGCGGTCGCCGGTGTCGCGCGCGCCGACTGCATCAGGACCTTCAGGAACCCGCTCGACGCCTGCCGCGGTGCCCACCTGGTGACGACCGACGTCTGGACCAGCATGGGCTACGAGGCCGAAAACGAGGCGCGCAAGAAGGCCTTCGCCGACTGGTGCGTCGACACCGAGATGATGGCAGCCGCGCGCCCGGACGCCCTCTTCATGCACTGCCTGCCGGCGCACCGCGGCGAGGAAGTCGAAACCGCCGTCATCGACGGCCCGCAGTCCGTCGTCTGGGACGAGGCCGAGAACCGCATGCACGTGCAGAAGGCGCTGATGGAATACCTGCTGATCGGGCGCATCGGGTAAGACCGGGTCGCCCCGGCGCGGCGCGGGAGCGCCGTTTGCTCCGCATGGCTGACAACGACAGACTCGAGGGAGTTTGCGCATGGCCGAATCGTTCCGGCAGCCCGAGCAGGTCATCCATCCGGAAAATGGGCAGCCGGACGCCGAGCTGTTTCGCATGCTCGTCGATGGCGCGACGGAGTACGCCATCTTCATGCTCAGCCCCGACGGCGTCATCTCGTCGTGGAATCCGGGCGCGCAGCGCATCAAGGGCTGGACGGCCGACGAGATCATCGGCTCGAACTTCCGGCGCTTCTACACGCCCGAGGCGCTGGCCATCGACTGGCCGGCCCAGGAGCTGCGCCGCGCCGCCGAGATCGGCCGCTACGAGGAGGAAGGCTGGCGCCTGCGCAAGGACGGCACGCGCTTCTGGGCCAACGTCGTCATCACGGCACTGCGCGCGCCGTCGGGCCGTCTGCTCGGCTACTCCAAGATCACGCGCGACCTCACCGAGCGCCGCGCGCAGGAGGTCGCGCTGCGCCACAGCGAGGAGACACTGCGCCTGCTCGTCGAGAGCACGCGCGACCACGCCATCTTCCTGCTCGACTGCGACGGCACGATCGTCGGCTGGAACGCCGGCGCGGCCCGCGTGCTGGGCTACCCGGAAGGGCAGGCGCTGGCGCATCCGCACGCCATGCTCTACCCACCCGAGGACGTGGCCGAGAACAAGCCGCAGCACGACCTCGACGTCGCCGCCGCGGCCGGTGCGGCCTACGCCGAGGGCTGGCGCGTCAAGCAGGACGGCACGCGCTTCTGGGCCGACATCACGATGAGCGCGCTGCGCCACGAGGACGGCTCGCCGCGCGGCTTCGCCGTCGTCATGCGTGACCTCACCGAGCGCCGCCGCGTCGAGGCGCTCGAGTCCGAGGGCAAGCGCATGAACGAGTTCATCGCGATGCTCGGCCACGAGCTGCGCAATCCGCTGGCGCCGATCCGCAACGCCGTCGGCATCATGGAGAAGAAGGCGACGACGCCCGAGATGATGTGGTGCAGGGACGTCATCTCGCGTCAGGTCGGCCATCTGGCGCGCTTCGTCGACGATCTGCTCGACGTGAGCCGCATCACCAGCGGCAAGATCCAGCTCGAGAAGGAGCTCGTCGGCCTGAACGCGCTGGTCAGCGCGGCCGTCGATTCGACGCGCTCGGCGGTCGCCGCGTACGAGCACACGCTCGAGGCGACGCTGCCCGACCACGAGGTGCAGATCATCGGCGACCCGACGCGGCTGTCGCAGGTCATCGTCAACCTCGTGCACAACGCCGGCAAGTACACGCCCAACGGCGGTCGCATCGAGGTCACGCTCGAGCAGCGCGGCGGCTGCGCCTACGTGCGCGTGCGCGACAACGGCATCGGCATGACGCCCGAGCTGCTCGACAGCGCGTTCGACCTCTTCGTGCAGGGCGAGCGCACGCTCGACCGCCCCGAGGGCGGCCTCGGCATGGGGCTCACGCTCGTCAGACGCATCGTCGAGCTGCACGGCGGCGCGATCTCGGCGGCGAGCGCCGGCCCCGGCCAGGGCAGCGAGTTCACCGTCTCGCTGCCGGCGGTCGAGAACAACGTCGCGATGCTGCGCCGGCTGCGCGCGCCGCCGCCGCCGGCGACGCCGCGCCGCATCCTCGTCGTCGACGACAACGTCGACGCGGCGAGCAGCCTGTCGGCGCTGCTCGAGATCTCGGGCCATGCGACGAGCATGGCGCACAGCGGCGACGAGGCGCTGCACCAGGTCACGGTCGACGTGCCCGACGTCGTGCTGCTCGACATCGGCCTGCCCGGCATGAACGGCTACGAGGTGGCGCGCCGGCTGCGCGCGATGCCCGGGCTGGAGGCGACGCGCCTGATTGCAATCACCGGCTACGGGCAGGAGAGCGACAAGCGCTCGGCCGTCGACGCCGGCTTCGACACGCACCTCGTCAAGCCGGTCGACTTCGCGCTGCTGTCCGAGGTGCTCGAGGACCGGGGCCGCTGACGCCTGAGAGGCGTCGCGGCGCGTGCGTTCGCGGCGGCTCCGTCAGTGCCGATGGCCGGCGCCGAACGTGAACGCGAGGCCTACGTCGACCACCGTGCTGGACAGCGCGCCCTGCGTGGCGCGCACGCGCCCCGCGCCGACGCGCGCCGTGATCGCCGGCGCGATGCGCCAGCCGGCATGAATCATCGGCTGCACGACGGCGCCGCTGCCGCTGTCGACGCCGCCGCCGCCGGCCACGCCAGCGAGCAGTTCGGCGCCGAGCTGCCACGGCGCGGCCTCGGACCGCCACTGCCAGCCCGCGCCGATCAGGCCGACCGAGTAGCCGCCCGCGCCGCCGCCCCAGGCGCTGTGCGCCTGGCCGCTGAGGTAGACCGAGTCGCCGAGGAAGCGGTTGAACTTGAAGACGACGGCCTGCAGGTGGCGCGGCGGCCCGGCGCGGCGCGCTGCGTCGCGATAGGTCTGCATGCCGACGACGCCCTCGTGGCGCGTCGGCCCGGCGGCGCTGGCCGCGCCGCCGCGCGCGTCGAGATCCCAGTTCAGCGACAGCGCGGCGAACGGCGCGCTGAACTCGCCCTGCGGCGCGCGCGCCCAGCCCGCCTCGGCGGTGAGGCTGGTGGCGCGCGACAGCCGCAGGTTGCCGAGCAGCGCTGCCTTGAGCAGCAGGCCGCCGCCGGTGGGCACGTCGCCGCCGCCGCCCATGCCGAGCGCGGCGCGCGCGCCCAGCGTCAAGCCCTGCGACACCGCGGTCTCGGCGCCGAAGCTCGCGAGAAACTCGGCATAGCCGGCGACGCCGCCGCTGCCCGCGCCGGCCGCCTCGACGCCCCAGGTCCACGGCGCGCCGTCGACGCGCTGCTCGGCGCGCGCGCCGACGGTGCCGAGCGTCGATTTCAGCGGCCGGCCGCTGACGCCGAGCGTGCCGCTGCGCGGCCGGTAGGCGCCGGCCACCGCCAGCACGCGGTCGAAGCCCAGCCCCGAGCGCGACACGATGCGCGCCGGCACGGCTGCGCCGCCGTCGAGCGGCAGGTGGGCAAAGTCCGCGTCGAAGCTCGCGACCAGGCCGAGCTGGCGGCTGCCGATGTCGCCGTTGGAGAAGCGCACCTGCGACGCCGTCAGTCCGGCGCGCCAGCCGCCGAAGTTCCACAGCAGGTCGGCGTGCGGCCGCCACATCAGTCCGCCGCCGACGGGCGCGCTGCCCCCGCCGCCGCCGCCGGCGTACAGGCCGAGCTGCAGCTCCAGCGGGCCGGCGACGGCGCGTCGCCACGCCCCCTCGACACCGAACACGAACAATCCGCCGCGCCGCCCGCTGACGGCGCCGTACAGCGCCGGGCCGACCCACCAGCCGGGCGCCGCCTCGAACAGGTAGCTCGCGCCGAGCAGTCCCAGCGACTCGGCCGCCGGCAGCTCGACCCGCTCGAGGTTGAGGCGCAGCTCGGTGGGGATGCGCCGCTGCCCGTCGCCGGCCGCCGGGCCCGCCCCCTGGGCGGCGGCGATCACGGGGGCCATGAGGGCCAATGCTGGCAGCAGCTTCATCGACGACGCACTCCGATGCAGGAAACGACAGCCGCGCAGCATAGCGGCAGCGCCGCCGGGGTATCGTGCCGACACTGCCGCCATGCCACCGCCGAAGCGACCGCCGATGCCCGCCACGCTGCGCCACACCTTGCTGTCGGCGCGCGACCTGCTCGCCACCGCCGGGCCCTTCGTGCTGCTGGCCGTCGTGCTGCTCGTCGCCGCCTACTGGGTGCTCGACCCGACGCCGCCGCGCCGCGTCGTGCTCGCCACCGGTGCGCCGCAGGGCGCCTACGCCGAGTTCGGCAAGCGCTATGCCGAGCAGTTGAAGACGCACGGCATCACGGTCGAGCTGCGCACGACGCAGGGCGCGGCCGAGAACCTGGCGCTGCTGCGCGATCCGGCGTCGGGCGTCGACCTCGCCTTCGTGCAGGGCGGCGCCGACGCCGCGCCGCCGCGCACCGACGAGGCCGATCCCGACGCCGAGCTGCGCTCGCTCGGCAGCGTGTTCTACGAGCCGGTGTGGCTGTTCTATCGCGAGGATGCGGCGCGCCGGCGGCTGAAGGCGCCGCGCCTGACGAGCTTGTCGCAGCTCGCCGGCTGGCGGCTCGAAATCGGCGCGCCGGGCAGCGGCGTGCCGGTGCTCGTCGAGCGGCTGCTCGACGCCAACCGCATCGACGCGTCGACGATCACGCTGCTGCGTCGGCCGCAGACGCCGGCCGTGGTCGAGCTGCTCGAAGGCCGCAGCGATGCACTCGTGCTGGCCTCGGCGCCCGAATCGCTGATGGTGCAGATGCTGCTGCAGACGCCGGGCATCGCGCTGTTCGACTTCGCGCAGGCCGAGGCCTATGCACGGCGCTTTCCGTTCATGAGCCCCGTCGTGCTGCCGCGCGGCATCGTCGACCTGGCCGGCGACCTGCCGGCGGCCGACGTGCGCCTCGTCGCGCCGACGGCGACGCTGGTGGTGCGCGAGACGCTGCATCCGGCGCTGGCGCGGCTGTTCGTGCAGGCCGCCGACCGCATCCACGGGCCGGCCGGCTGGTTCCAGCGCCGCGGCGAGTTCCCGAACTCGCGCCATGCGGAGCGCCCGCTCGCCGCCGAGGCGCAGCGTTACTACGAGAGCGGCCCGCCGCTGCTGCAGCAATACCTGCCGTTCTGGCTCGCCAACCTGATCGATCGCATGTGGGTCGTGCTGCTGTCCATCGTCGCCATCCTGATCCCGCTGTCGCGCGTCGTGCCGCCGCTGTACGAGCTGCGCGTGCGCTCGCGGATCTTCCGCTGGTACGGCCGGCTGCGCGCCGTCGAGGAGGCGCAGGGCCGGCGCGACGCCGACGCGCTGCTGCGCGAGCTGGCCGACATCGAACAGCGTGTCGAGCACGTCAGCGTGCCGCTGTCGTATGCCGACGAGCTGTATGCGCTGCGCAGCCACATCCAGCTCGTGCGGCGGCGGCTGCAGGCAGCCGAGCCCGCAGTGCGAGGGATGGTCCAGTGAGACATCTTGCCCGCGTCGTCGTCGGTTGCGGCTTCGGCGGCCTCGAGGCCGTGCGGCGCCTGGCGCGCGCCGACGTCGAGATCGTGCTCGTCGACCGCACCAACCACCACCTGTTCCAGCCGCTGCTCTATCAGGTGGCCACGGCCGGGCTGACGGCGCCGGCCGTCTCGGGGCCGATCCGCCACGTGCTGCGCCGGCAGATGGCGACGGGCCGCCTCACCGTGCTGCAAGCCGTGGTCACCGACATCGACGCCGCCGCGCGCTGCGTGGTGCTCGACGGCGGCGAGCGCATCACCTACGACCACCTGATCGTCGCCGCGGGGGCGACGCACAGCTACTTCGGCCACGACGATTGGGCGGCCCATGCGCCGGGGCTCAAGACGCTGGCCGACGCCTTCGAGATCCGCGCCCGCGTCATCGGCGCCTTCGAGCATGCCGAGCGCTGCGGCGACGCCGAGGCGCGCGTGCCGTGGCTGACCTTCGCCGTGATCGGCGGCGGACCGACGGGCGTCGAGATGGCCGGCACGCTGGCCGAGATCGCGCGCCACACGTTGCACGGCGAGTACCGGCGCATCGACCCGCGCTCGGCGCGCGTCGTGCTGGTCGAAGGGGCCGAGCGCGTGCTGGGCGCCTTCGTGCCGCGCCTCTCGCAGCGCGCGCGCGAGCAGCTGTCGCAACTCGGCGTCGAGGTGCGCACCGGCTGCCGCGTCATCGGCATCGACGCCGACGGCGTGAGCTGGCAAGCGGCGGACGGCCGCACCGAACGATTGGATGCGCGCACCATCGTCTGGGCGGCAGGCGTCGCGGCGTCGCCGCTCGGGCGCGCGCTGGCACGCGGCACCGGCGCAACGCTCGATCGTGCGGGGCGCGTCGTCGTCGAGCCCGACCTCTCGCTCGACGGGCATGCCGAGATCAACGTGATCGGCGACCTGGCGGCGGCGCTCAGCCATCGCGGCCGCGATGCGCCGACGCCGGTGCCGGGCGTCAGCCCGGCGGCCAAGCAGATGGGCCGCACGGCTGCGGCCAACGTGCTGCGGCGCCTGCGCGGCGAGGCCACGCGGCCGTTCCGCTACATCGACTACGGCAACCTCGCGACGATCGGCCGCAGCGCCGCCGTCGTCGACGTGCCCGTGCCACCGTTCGGGCAGCTGCGTTTTTCCGGGTTGGCGGCGTGGCTGTTCTGGCTGTTCATCCACATCTACTTCCTGATCGGCTTTCGCAACCGCCTCGTCGTGCTGCTCGACTGGGCGTCGGCCTATGTCACCTTCGACCGCCATGCGCGCGTCGTCGCGACGCCGCCCCTCGAGGGCCGCGAGGGGCCGTCATGACCGTGGTACAAGAAGCGATGGACACGCGCACTTCGGAGACCCGCCTGCGCATCGAGCGCGTGCGCGACGCGCTGCAGCGCCACGGCGTCGACGCGCTGCTCGTGCCGTCGAGCGACCCGCACCTGTCGGAGTACCTGCCCGAGCGCTGGCAGGCGCGGCAGTGGCTGTCGGGCTTCAGCGGCTCGATGGGTACGCTCGTCGTCACGCGCGACAAGGCTGCCTTGTTCGCCGACAGCCGATACTGGGTGCAGGCCGAGGCCGAGCTCGCCGGCAGCGGCATCGAGCTGGTGAAGGTGCCGACCGGCGCCGCCGCGCACCACATCGACTGGCTGGCGCGCGAGCTGCCGTGCGGAGCGACGGTCGCCGTCGACGGCCAGGTGCTCGGTCTGGCCGCCGCGCAGTCGCTGCACGCCGCGCTCGAGCGCGCCGGCGTCGCGCTGCGCAGCGACATCGACCTGGTCGACGAGGTCTGGCCCGCGCGGCCGGCCCTGCCCGCCGCGGCCGTCTACGAGCACTTGGCGCCGCACGCCGGCACGCCGCGCGGCAACAAGCTGGCCCAGCTGCGCGCCGCGATGGCGGCGCACGGCGCGACGCACCACTTCGTGTCGACGCTCGACGACATCGCCTGGCTGTTCAACCTGCGCGGCGCCGACGTCGACTACAACCCCGTCTTCCTCGCCCATGCGCTGATCGATGCGCAGGGCGGCGCGACGCTCTACGTCGCGCCCGGCAAGCTGCCTGCCGACGTGGCGACGCACCTGGCCGCCGACGGCGTGCGCGTCGCCGCCTATGCCGACGCCGCAGCGGCGCTGGCCGCGCTGCCCGAAGGCAGCGTGCTGCTCGTCGACCCCAAGCGCATCACCTGGGGCCTGCGCGAGCGCGTGCCGGCCGGCCTGCGTGTCGTCGAGGCCATCAATCCGACGACGCTCGCCAAGAGCCGCAAGACGGACGCCGAGGCCGAGCACGTGCGCCGCGCGATGGAGCACGACGGCGCGGCGATGTGCGAGTTCTACGCGGCGTTCGAGCGTTCGCTCGCTGCCGGCGAGCCGCTGACCGAGCTGAACGTCGACGAGCGCCTGAGTGCGGCGCGCGCGCGGCGGCCCGGCTTCGTCGGCCTGAGCTTCCCGACGATCGCCGGCTTTGCCGCCAACGGCGCGATGCCGCACTACCGCGCGACGCCGGCCTCGCACGCGCGCATCGAAGGCGACGGGCTGCTCTTGATCGACTCGGGCGCGCAATACCTCGGCGGCACGACGGACATCACGCGCGTGTGGCCGATCGGCACGCCGAGCGCAGCGATGAAGCGTGACTACACGCTGGTGCTCAAGGGCACGCTGGCGCTCAGCCGCGCGCGCTTTCCGCGCGGCACGCTGGCGCCCATGCTCGACGCGCTGGCGCGCGCGCCGCTGTGGGCCGAGGGCCTCGACTACGGTCACGGCACGGGCCACGGCGTCGGCTACTTCCTCAACGTGCACGAAGGGCCGCAGAGCATCAGCAAGGCCGTGCCCGACGCCACGATGGCGATGCAACCCGGCATGATCACGTCGGTCGAGCCGGGGCTGTACCGGCCCGGGCGCTGGGGCATCCGCATCGAGAACCTGGTGCTCGCCGTGCCGGCGGGCGCCGCGACGGCCGACGGCGAGTTCGGCGAGTTCCTCGAGTTCGAGACGCTCAGCCTGTGCCCCATCGACACGCGCTGCATCGAGCGCGGCCTGCTGCGCGACGACGAAGCGGCCTGGCTCGATGCCTACCACGCCGAGGTGCGCGCGCGGCTCGCCCCGCTCGTCGACGGGGCAGCGCTCGACTGGCTGGTCGAGCGGACGGCACCGCTGGCGGCGACGACTCGCGAACGCTAGGGCGATCGCCCGAGCTGTTCGCGCGAGCTGCGTGGCCGAGCGGCAGCGTGTCCGCCGCGTGCGCACGGAGCGTGCAGTCGACCGACTCCATGGCGGTCGTCAGTCGCTCGCGTCGACCGTCCGCGACGACGTGCCGAGCACCCAGGCGAAGCCGAGGCCCGCCATCCAGCCGCCGTCGCGGCGCACCAGCGGGCTCGACTCGAAGACGGCACCGCGCAGGCTGTCGTGGCGCACGAAGGCGCCGACCCACGTGCGCTCGAAACGGCGCGACGCCGTCGCCATCGCATGCCAGCCGCCATAGCCGCCAGGCGCCGCATAGGCCGGGCGCTGCCCCGTCGCATGGCCCGCGTCGACGCCGTAGTAATGCTCGTGATAGCGCCGGCTGCCCCACACCGGGCCGACCTGCAGGCCGAGGCTCCAGCCGCCGGCGACGCCGTCGCGCCCCCATTGCAGGTGCGGCGTGAAGGTCGCACCGACGCTGCGCGGCGAGCGCTCGACGGCGACGGCACTGCGCAGCGGCGCGCGCAGCTCGAGACGCGAGCGCGCATCGGCCGAGCGCCACAGCGCGATGCGTACCGCCGGCCCGAGCTCGACGGTCGGCGGCAGCTCGGGCATGCCGGCGCGCGCCGCGTTGCCGTTGCGCACCGGAACGGCGCCGTAGAGGCTGACGTCGATCTCGACGCGGTCGCTGTCGAGGAGCATCGCGCGCGCGCCGTCGCGGTCGGCGCGCAGCCGGCGCCCGCGGTAGACGACGTAGGGCAGCGGCAGCAGCCAGGCGCTCGACTCGTCGGCACCGCGATAGTCGGGCGCGTGCAGCGCGGCGACGCCCAAGCCCAGCTCCCACAGCGGCTTGCGCGGCGCCGTCCCGCCGTCGGCGGCGCGCGCCGCGGCGCAGGCGCACACGAGGGCGAGCGCGATGCCGGCACGCATCGGCGAGGCGCCTACTCGCCGAGGTAGGCCGCGCGCACGCGCGGGTCGGCGAGCAGCGCGTGCGCCTCGCCGCTCATCGTGATCTCGCCCGAGTCCATCACGTAGCCGCGCGTCGCCAGGCCGAGCGCGCGGCTCGCGTTCTGCTCGACGAGCAGCACCGTCGTGCCGCGACGGTGGATGTCGTGGACGACTTCGAACACCTTGTCGACCATGATCGGCGACAGGCCCATCGACGGCTCGTCCATCAGCAGCACCTTGGGCCGCGCCATCAGGCCGCGGCCCATGGCGAGCATCTGCTGCTCGCCGCCGCTCATCGTGCCGGCGAGCTGGTGGCGGCGCTCCTTCAGGCGCGGGAACAGCGTGAACACGCGATCGATGTCGTCGGCGATCTCGCGCGCGTCGCTGCGCACGAAGGCACCCATCAGCAGGTTCTCGGTGATCGTCATGCGCGTGAAGGTGCCGCGCCCCTCGGGCACCATCACCAGGCCCTGGCGCACAAGATCCCATGCGCCCTGGCCGCGGATGCTGCGACCGAGGTACTCGATGTCACCGTCGGCCGCCGGCTGCACGCCGGTCAGCGCCTTGAGCGTCGTCGTCTTGCCGGCGCCGTTGGCGCCGATCAGGCTGACGAGCTCGCCAGCGCGCACGTCGAACGAGATGCCCTTGACGGCCTGGATGCCGCCGTAGGCGACCTTCAGGTTGCTGACCTCGAGCAGGACGTCGGCCATCGCCACCACGTCGTCAATGCGCCGCCGCCGCGCTGGCGCCGAGATAGGCCTCGATCACCTTGGGATCGCGCTGCACCTCGGCGGGCGTGCCTTCGGCGATCGACTTGCCGTAGTCGAGCACGGTGACGCGGTCGCACAGCCCCATCACGAGCTTGACGTCGTGCTCGATGAGCAGGATGGTGCGCCCGTCGTTGCGGATGCGGTCGATCAGCTCGCGCAGCACGACCTTCTCCGTCGCGTTCATGCCGGCGGCCGGCTCGTCGAGCGCGACGAGCTGCGGATCGGTGGCGAGCGCGCGCGCGATCTCGAGGCGGCGCTGGTCGCCGTAGCTGAGCGTGCGCGCGCGGTATTCGGCGTAGCGCGCGACGCCCACGTAGTCGAGCAGTTCGCGCGCGCGCGCGGCGATCGCCGCCTCCTCGGCCTTGAAGCCGGCGGTGCGGAACATCGCGCCGACGAGGCCCGAGCGCGTGCGCACGTGGCGCCCGACCATCACGTTCTCGAGCGCCGTCATGTCGGGAAAGAGGCGGATGTTCTGGAAGGTGCGCGCGATGCCGGCGCGGGCGACTTCGTGCACGGCACTCGGCTCGTAGGGCCGGCCCGCTAGCTCGAAGCGGCCGGCGTCGGGCGTGTACAGCCCCGTGATCACGTTGAAGAACGTCGTCTTGCCGGCGCCGTTGGGGCCGATCAGGCCGTAGACCTGGCCGCGCCGGATCGTGACGCCGACGTCCGAGAGCGCCTGCACGCCGCCGAAGCGCTTGGATGCGCCCGTCACCTGCAGCACGACAGTCATGACGACCCCTCGCCCGACGAGTACGTCGGTCGATCCCCCGCGGGGAGAGAGTGGCGCGGCTCCAAGCCCGCCTGCGCGGGCTTGGACGCCACGAGCGCTTGCCGCGTCTCGCGGCAAGCCGCGGGCCGGCTTGGGGCGGCCCGGCGCTCGGCCCGCGCGCTCACGCCGGCCCCTCCGGCGGCGGCGACACAGGCTGCGGCGCCGCCTTGCCGTGCTCGGGCACCGGCCACAGGCCGCGCGGGCGCGCCAGCATGATGGCGATCATCGCGACGGCGATCAGCAGCTGGCGCAGGATGGCGGCATCGAGCCGGCCGTCGCTGATGCGCTGCAGGTCGCCGGCGACGTGGCGCAGCACCTCGGGCAGCGCGGCCAGCAGCAGCGCGCCGACGATCACGCCCGGGATGTGGCCCAGGCCGCCCAGCACGACCATCGCGACGATCATGATCGACTCGTGCAGCACGAACGACTCGGGCGAGATGAAGCCCTGGAACGACGCGAACAACACGCCCGATACGCCGCCGAACGTGGCGCCCATGCCGAAGGCGAGCAGCTTCATGTTGCGCGTATTGATGCCCATCGCCTTGGCGGCGACCTCGTCCTCGCGGATCGCCATCCACGCGCGGCCGATGCGCGAGCGCTCGAGCCGGTAGCACAGCACGACGCTGAAGACGACGAGCGCAAGGAAGAAGTAGTAGTACAGCGTCACCGACGGAAGCTCGAAGCCCCACAGCTCCGTCGTGCGCCCGAGGTTGAGGCCGAACACGCGCAGTGAGTCGATCTGCTGTACGCCCTTGGGGCCGTTGGTGATGTTGACCGGCGCGTCGAGGTTGTTGAGGAAGACGCGGATGATCTCGCCGAAGCCGAGCGTGACGATGGCCAGATAGTCGCCGCGCAGCTTGAGCGTCGGCGCGCCGAGCAACACGCCGAAGATGCCGGCCACGCCGGCGCCGATCGGGATGACGAGCCACCACGGCGTGTGCATGCCGTTGGGGAACATCGCCTTCATCCACGCGAAGGTTTCGGTCAGGTGCGGCGACGCCAGCAACCCGAAGAAATAGGCGCCGACGGCATAGAAGGCCACGTAGCCGAGGTCGAGCAGCCCGGCGTAGCCGACCACGATGTTGAGCCCCAGCGCCAGCAGCACGTAGAGCAGCGCCATGTCGATGATGCGCACCCACGAGTTGCCGAACTGCTGCGCGACCAGCGGCAGCGCGAGCAGCAGCACGGCTGCGACGAGGAAGACGGCGAGGCGCTTGCGCATCAATGGCTCCGCCGAATGTCGTGCACGCATCCGGCCCACTCGAGCGGCTGCCGCGGATCCGGCTTCGCCGGTCCGCTGGCAGCGCCCCCTTGAGGGGGAGCGCCGAAGGCGCTACGGGGGTGGGTCATGCTCGATCGGCGACGCGCTCGCCGAGCAGCCCCTGCGGGCGCAGCGTCAGTACGAGTATCAGCACGATGAAGGCGAAGATGTCCTGGTAGTGGCTGCCGAGCACGCCGCCCGTCAGCGCGCCGATGTAGCCGGCGCCCAGCGACTCGATCAGCCCGAGAAGCACGCCCCCGAGCATCGCGCCGGCCAGATTGCCGATGCCGCCGAAGACGGCCGCCGTGAACGCCTTGATCCCCGGCAGGAAGCCCATCGTGTGGTGCACCGAGCCGTAGTTGGCGGCGTACATCACGCCGGCCAGCGCGGCCAGCGCCGCGCCGATGATGAAGGTGGCCGAGATCACCAGGTCGGGCCGCACTCCCATCAGCGCGGCGACGCGCGGGTTCTCGGCGGTGGCGCGCATCGCGCGGCCGAGCTTGGTGCGGTTGACGAGCAGCATCAGCGCGGCCAGCGCGGCCGCCGTCACGACGATGATCAGGATCTGCGTCGTGTTGACGACGGCGCCGAAGACCTCGAAGGCGTCGTCGGGCAGCAGCAGCGGATAGGGCTTGTAGCTCGGCTTCCAGATGATCATCGCCAGCGTCTGCAGCAGCAGGCTGACGCCCATCGCCGTGATCAGCGGCGCCAGCCTCGGCGCATTGCGCAGCGGCCGGTAGGCGACCTTCTCGATGACGAAGTTGAGCGCCGCGCAGACGACGATCGCCGCCGCCAGCGAGATCAGCATCACGAGCCAGCCGGGCAGCCCCGAGTCCTGCAGCGCGACGACGACGGTCCAGCTCGTCAGCGCGCCCACCATCAGCACCTCGCCGTGGGCGAAGTTGATCAGGTTGATGATGCCGTAGACCATCGTGTAGCCGAGCGCGACCAGCGCATAGACGCTGCCGAGCACCAGGCCGTTGACGATCTGCTGGACGAGGACTTCCATGGGCGGCGTTCCGCGGCGGATTGTAGGTGCGCCGCCCGGCGGCTCAGCGCCGCCGCGTCGCCGCCTCGGCGTTGAGGCGGCGCAGCTCCTCGAGGCGCTCGCCGATGCGGATCTCGAGGCCGCGCGGCACCGGCTCGTACCAGCGCTGCGGCGCCAGGCCCTCGGGCCAGTAGCTCTCGCCGGCGGCGAAGCCGCCCTCTTCGTCGTGCGCGTAGCGATAGCCGCGGCCGTAGTCGAGCGACTTCATCAGCTTCGTCGGCGCATTGCGCAGGTGCAGCGGCACCGGCCGCGTGGTGTCGGCGGCGACATGGGCGCGCGCCGCCTTGTACGCCATGTAGACGGCGTTCGACTTGGGCGCCATCGCGAGGTAGACGACGGCCTGCGCCAGCGCGAGCTCTCCCTCGGGCGTGCCGAGGCGCTCGTAGGTCTCGCTGGCGTCGAGCGCCAGGCGCAGCGCGCGCGGGTCGGCCAGGCCGATGTCCTCGCTGGCCATGCGCACCATGCGGCGCGCCGCATAGCGCGGATCGACCCCGCCGTCGATCATGCGCACGAACCAGTACAGCGCGGCGTCGGGGTCGGAGCCGCGCACCGCCTTGTGCAGCGCCGAGATCGTGTCGTAGAACTGCTCGCCGCCCTTGTCGTAGCGGCGCAGCTGCTCGCCCAGGCTGCGCTCGAGCGTGGCCTCGTCGATCTCGGCGACGGCACCGGCCATGCGCACCAGGTTCTCGTAGGCGTTGAGCAGGCGGCGCGCGTCGCCGTCGGCATACCCGACGAGGCGCTCGCGCGCCGCGTCAGCCAGCGGCGGCGCGCCGAGCAGCGCCTGCGCCCGACCGAGCAACGCCTGCAGGTCGGCATCGGCCAGCGGCTGCAGCACATGCACCGTCGCGCGCGACAGCAGCGCCGAGTTGACCTCGAACGACGGGTTCTCCGTCGTCGCGCCGATGAAGGTGAACAGCCCCGACTCGACATGCGGCAGGAAGGCATCCTGCTGCGCCTTGTTGAAGCGGTGCACCTCGTCGACGAAGACGACGGTGCGCCGGCCGGCGGCACGCGCCGCGTGGGCGCGCTCGACGGCCTCGCGGATGTCCTTGACGCCGCCGAGCACGGCCGAGATGGCGATGAACTGGGCGTCGAAGGCGTCGGCCATCAGGCGCGCCAGTGTCGTCTTGCCGACGCCGGGCGGGCCCCACAGGATCATCGAGTGCAGCCGGCCCGACTCGAACGCCGTGCGCAGCGGCTTGCCGGCGCCGAGCAGCTGCGGCTGGCCGATCACGTCGTCGATCGTGTGCGGGCGCAGGCGCTCGGCGAGCGGCGCGTCGGCCGCGTCGTCGTCGAGGAGGCGCTGCTGCGTCGGCTTCATGCGGGCGATTGTGGCAGGGCCGGCATGCGCATCGGCGCCGCCAGCGCGCCACCGCTACTGCTCGACGACGTCGGTGCCGGGCGGCGGCGTGAAGACGAAGGCGGCCGGATCGACGCGCGCATTGGCCTGCCAGCCGCTGAACTGCAGCAGCGACTTCTGGCCGAAGCCGTCGACGACTTCGACCGCCGCCAGCGCCGTGCCGCGAAAGCCCACGCGCAACGACTGGAAGGCGCCCTCCTTCGCCTTCGGCCGCGCCTCCGCCCAGGCCAGGCCGTCGCGCTCGGGCAGTGCGGCGAGGTCGAAGTCGCGCTCGAGCGAGCCACCGGCCAGCAGCGCTGCCGGCGTCGCGCCGAGCGCCAGATCGAGGCGGCGCGAACTCGCCTGCTGCAGGTCGGGATCGTGGATCCACACCTTGCGGCCGTCGCCGACGATCAGCTGCTCGAACGGCTTGACGTACTCGAAGCGAAAGCGGTTCGGCCGCGCGAACTCGAAGCGGCCGGTCGACGTCTTCTTCTTCGCGCCGTCGGGCGACGTGACGGTCTGCGTGAAGTCGGCGCGGCCCGTCTTCACGTCGCGCACGAAGCTGCGCAGCGTGTCGACGGCATCGGCCTGCGCCGCGCCCGCCGCCAGCGTGAGCAGGCACGCCGCGAGACCGGAGCGCAGCAGCGTCATTCGCTGCGCGCCGGAACGAGGATGTCCCGGTTGCCGTTCGTCGCCATCGACGATACGAGTCCCGACTTCT
Organism: Burkholderiaceae bacterium; assembly: GCA_048500255.1. Taxonomy (GTDB): domain Bacteria; phylum Pseudomonadota; class Gammaproteobacteria; order Burkholderiales; family Burkholderiaceae_C; genus JAMHWF01. The sequence goes on from JASNYH010000001.1 coordinate 786,974, forward strand.
CCATTTGTTCCAGCAGCCGCGCGGCGCGGTTGTAGCCGATGCGCAGGTGGCGCTGCACCAGCGAGATCGACGCGCGCTTGTGCTGCAGCACGATGGCGACGGCCTGGTCGTACATCGGGTCGCTCTCGCCGCCACCGCCCCCCGGCATGTCGGCGGTGGAGACATCGCCGTCGCCGTCGAGCGTGCCGCCTTCGAGGATGCCTTCGATGTAGTTGGGCTCGCCCTGGCTCTTGAGGTAGTCGACGACGCGGTGCACTTCTTCGTCGCTGACGAAGGCGCCGTGCACGCGCACCGGCAGGCCGGTGCCGGGCGGGAGGTAGAGCATGTCGCCCTGGCCGAGCAGCGCCTCGGCGCCCATCTGGTCGAGGATGGTGCGGCTGTCGATCTTGCTCGACACCTGGAACGACAGGCGCGTCGGAATGTTGGCCTTGATCAGGCCCGTGATGACGTCGACCGACGGCCGCTGCGTCGCGAGGATCAGGTGGATGCCCGACGCGCGCGCCTTCTGCGCCAGGCGTGCGATCAGCTCCTCGATCTTCTTGCCGACGACCATCATCAGATCGGCCAGCTCGTCGATCACGACGACGATGTATGGGAGGCGCTCGAGCGGCTCGGGCGCGTCGGGCGTGAGGCTGAACGGGTTGGGCAGCGTCTCGCCGCGTTCGACGGCGTCGGCGAGCTTCTTGTTGTAGCCCGACAGGTTACGCACGCCGAGCTTGCTCATCAGCTTGTAGCGCCGCTCCATCTCGCCGACGCACCAGTTCAGCGCATTGGCGGCCTGTTTCATGTCGGTGACGACCGGAGCGAGCAGGTGCGGGATGCCTTCGTAAACGCTCATTTCGAGCATCTTCGGGTCGATCAGGATCAGCCGCACGTCGCGCGCCTCGGCCTTGTAGAGCAGGCTCAGGATCATCGCGTTGATGCCGACCGACTTGCCGGCGCCCGTCGTGCCGGCGACGAGGCAGTGCGGCATCCGCGCGAGGTCGGCGACGACGGCGCCGCCGACGATGTCCTTGCCCAGGCCGATCGTCAGCTGCGACGCCGCGTCGTTGTAGACCTGCGAGCCGAGGATCTCGGCGAGCCGGATCACCTGGCGCTTGGCGTTGGGCAGCTCGAGCGCCATCGTCGTCTTGCCGGGGATCGTCTCGACGACGCGGATCGACACCAGGCTGAGCGAGCGCGCCAGATCCTTGGCCAGGTTGACGACCTGCGAGCCCTTGACGCCCGTCGCGGGCTCGATCTCGTAGCGCGTGATCACGGGGCCGGGCGACGCCGCGACGACGCGCACCTCGACGCCGAAGTCCTTGAGCTTCTTCTCGATCAGGCGCGACGTCATCTCGAGCGATTCGGTCGTCACCGTCTCGACCTTGGCCGGCGCGGCATCGAGCAGGTCGACCTGCGGCAGCTTGGTGTCGCTCAGCTCGCTGAACAGCAGCTTCTGGCGCTCCTTGACGACGCGCTTCGACTCGGGGATCTCGGCGATCGTCGGCTCGATCAGCAGCGGAGTCTGGTCGGCGGCGATCTGGCGTTCGACCTCGAACACGTGTTCGCGCTCGCGCAGCGCCTGCTCGCCGAGGCGGCGATCCTCGGCCTGCTCGAGGCGGCCCTTGCGCTGCTCGCGCAGGCCCTCGATCGTGGCGCCGATGCGCTCGGCCACGCGCAGCCACGAGAAGCGGAACGCCAGCGCGAGACCGGCGACGAGCGCCGCGATCCACAGCACGCCCGAGCCGGCGAAGCCGAGCAGCCGCGTGCTCGCCGGGCCGAGCAGGTAGCCGAGCACGCCGCCGCCGTGGCCAGGCAGGCGCGGCTCCCACTGGTAGAGCCGCGTGAACTCGAGTGCGCAACTCGCCGCCATCAGCAGCGCCAGGCCGAACCAGAACATCCACTTCGGCAGCGGCTCGGCCGTGCCCGGCGGCGGCGCCGCGACGGCGGCGTCGCCGCGCAGCAGGCGCGCCAGGCCGCCCAGCCAACCGCGCAGCGCGACGAGCAGCAGCCACCACGCCGAATAACCGAAGAGAAAGAACGCGAGGTCGGAGAAGCGCGCGCCGAGTGTGCCGACCCAGTTGCGCGTCGCTGCCTGGCTGCCGCTGGTCGACCACGCCGGGTCGGCCGCGTTGTGCGATGCCAGCGCGAGCAACGCGAGCAACCACGCGATGCCGCCGATGGCGATGGCGAACTGGACGCGCCAGCGCGGCGCTGTCGTCGATGCCGACGCATCGACGGTCTTGCGCTTGCGTGCGCTGCGGGCAGCGGGGGCGCCGGACTCGCCGGCCCCCGCCTCGGTGCGCAGGGAGCCGAGCGGAAATGTCATGGGCGACATTGTGCCCAAGACGGGCGCGGGCTCAGTCCGTCGCGATGCGCTCCTTGATGATCACGGAGCCGTTCTCCTGCGTGTGGATCACGCCGCGCTCCTCGAGATCCTTCATCACGCGGCTGACCATCTCGCGCGAGGCTCCGACGATCTTGGCCATGTCCTGGCGCGACACCTTGTTGCGGATCAGCAGCGTGTCCCCCTCCTGCTCGGCCATGTCGAGCAGCGAGCGCGCGACGCGGCCGTAGACGTCGAGCAGCGCGAGCGACTCGATCTGGCGGTCGGCATTGCGCAGGCGCTGAACCAGGCCGCGCAGGATGGCGTAGCTCAGGCTCGAGTTCTCGGGCAGGCAGCGCGCGAACTCGGCACGGCCGAGCACGAGCATGTCGGTCTGCACCTCGGCGCGTACCGTGGCCGAGTGCGGCTCGTTGTCGATCAGGCTCATCTCGCCGACGTAGTCGCCCGGCTGCAGCACGGCGAGGATGACTTCGCGGCCGCGCGAGTCGGAGGTCAGCACGCGCGCTCGGCCGGTGAGCAGGATGTACAGCGCGTTCGACTTGCGGCCGTGCTCGACGATGATCTCGCCGCGCCGGTAGCGCCGCTTGACGACGCTGTCGGCGATCGACTGCGCCTGGTCGTTGGTCAGCAGCGAAAACAGCGGCACGCGCCGGATCAGGTCAAGATTCGAAAGCATCGCCATCGGGTTCTCCTTTGCCCAGGGTTGCTTCGCGCGTTCACCGCGCCTCCCTTCCCTACAATGTAACCATTGTGCCGACCGGGTCGCGCGGCGTCATCCGTGCCGGCCCCCATGTCCGAACCTGCGCCGCCCCGCAATCTAACTCAAGCCATGAACGCTCCCGCCCGCCACGTCGACCTCCTCATCCTCGGCTCCGGGCCGGCCGGCTACACCGCCGCCGTCTACGCCGCGCGGGCCAATCTCAAGCCGGTGCTGGTCACGGGCCTCGCGCAGGGCGGCCAGCTGATGACGACGACGGAAGTCGACAACTGGCCGGCCGACGTCGATGGCGTGCTCGGCCCCGACCTGATGCAGCGCTTCCAGAAGCACGCCGAGCGCTTCGCCACCGAGATCGTGTTCGACCACATCAACGCCGTCGATCTGTCGGCGCGGCCGTTTCGCCTCACCGGCGACAGCGGCAGCTACACCTGCCGCGCGCTGATCGTCGCCACCGGCGCGAGCGCCAAGTACCTCGGCCTGCCGTCGGAACAGGCCTTCATGGGCCGCGGCGTCAGCGGCTGCGCGACCTGCGACGGCTTCTTCTATCGCGACCAGACGGTGTGCGTCGTCGGCGGCGGCAACACGGCCGTCGAGGAGGCGCTGTACCTGGCCAACATCGCGTCGAAGGTGCACCTGATCCACCGCCGCGACAGGTTCCGCGCCGAGCCGATCATGGTCGACAAGCTGATGGACAAGGTCGCCGCCGGCAAGATCGAGCTGCACCTGTGGCACACGCTCGACGAGGTGCTCGGCGACGCGTCGGGCGTGACGGGCGTGCGGCTCGAGAACACGCTGGACGGCAGCACCAAGGAGATCGCGCTGCAGGGCTGCTTCATCGCGATCGGCCACCAGCCCAACACCGACATCTTCAAGGGCCAGCTCGAGATGAAGGACGGCTACATCCTCACCAAGGGCGGCTCGGAAGGCTTCGCGACGATGACCAGCGTGCCGGGCGTGTTCGCCGCCGGCGACGTGCAGGATCACGTCTATCGCCAGGCGGTCACGAGCGCGGGCACCGGTTGCATGGCGGCGCTCGACGCCCAGCGCTACCTGGAGCAGGCCGCAAGCTGAGCCTCCCTCTCGGGCCACCGCCCGTGCTCGGCTATAATGCGCGACTTCGCCGGCAGCAGCGGCTGAGCCCGCTGCCTGCACGAGGCATCCGCCAACACCAGAGTTCGATCGGAGTAGCGTCATGGCACGCGTCTGTCAGGTCACGGGCAAGGGCCCGATGGTCGGGAACCACGTCTCCCACGCCAACAACAAAACCAAGCGCCGCTTCCTGCCCAACCTGCAGTACCGCCGCTTCTGGCTCGAGAGCGAGAACCGCTGGGTGCGTCTGCGCGTCACGAACGCCGCGCTGCGACTGATCGACAAAGTGGGCATCGAACGGGTCGTCGCCGACCTGCGTGCCAAGGGCGAACTCTGAGCTAGGAGCACGACATGGCCAAGGGCGCACGCGAGAAGATCAAGCTGGAATCGACGGCCGGCACCGGCCACTTCTACACGACGAACAAGAACAAGAAGACGACGCCGGAGAAGATCGAACTGATGAAGTTCGACCCCAAGGCGCGCAAGCACGTCCTGTACAAGGAGACCAAGCTGAAGTGACGCCGCCGCTGCAGCGGCGCTACACGCAACGGGCCCGCTTCGGCGGGCCTTCGCGTTTTCGGGGCGCCCTCAGCGAGGCACTGCGAGGAGGCGCACGGCCAAGCCCGCGAATACCGTCGCCGCGATGCGGTTGAGCCACCGCTGCCAGCGCGGCGAGCGGCGCAGGCGCTCGCCGATGGCGCCGGCCAGCCAGGCGATGGTCCCGAAGGCCAGCAGCGTGGCGGCGATGAACCACAGGCCGAGCCACACCACCTGCGGCGCGACGGCGCCGGCGTCGGCGTCGACGAACTGCGGCAGGAAGGCGAGGAAGAACAGCAGCACCTTCGGATTGGTGAGGTTCATGACGACGCCCCGGCCGAACAGCGCCCGGGCGGAAGTCGGCGCGACGTCGCCGCCGCCCGGTGCACTCGCCGGTGCGCGAAACGCCTGCCAAGCCAAATACAGCAGATAGGCCGCACCGACGACCTTGAGGACGACGAAGGCCGCCGGCGACGCGGCGAAGACCGCTGCGAGGCCGAGCGCGACGGCGGCCGTGTGGACGCACAGGCCGGCGCACAACCCGAGCAGCACCAGCAGGCCGGCGCGCCGTCCGCGCGAGACGGACTGCATCAGCACGAAAAGGTTGTCGGGACCGGGCGTGAAGCCGAGCAGGACCGCGACGGTGAAGAAGCCGGTGGTGGTTTCGAGCGAGGGCATGCGGTGCGGAGCGGCCGCCTCGTCGACCTGGCCGGAAAGCCGTGCGGCTTCAGGCCCGCGCCGCGCGCAGCTTGAACGAGAACTCGGCCAGCGCGGCGATGCCGCTGTCCTCGGCCTTCTTGCACCATGCCTGCAGGTCGCCGACGAGTTGCTCGGCCGACACGTTGGTGCGCGTCCACAGCTGGCGCAGCTCTTCGCGCATCGCGACCAGCTTGGCCAGACCGGGGCTCGCCTCGCAGGCCCGCGCGAGCTGCGCCTGGACACCCTGCGGGATGCGGTCGGCGTCGCGGTGCAGCCAGCGGCGTGCGAGATGCAACTCGGCCCAGCGCGCCGTGTTCTGCGCCCCCTCGGCCTTGAGGCGACGCAGCTCGGCAGCGCAGGCGCGGCGCAGCTCGCGGCCGTACTTGGCCATCACTTCGTAGCGGTTGGCGATGACGGCCTCGAGCGTCTTGGAGTCGGCGACCGGCTTGACGGCGCCGAGCTTGAGCATCGGCGGCGTCTTGCGCACCTTGGCCAGGCCGAGCAGCTCGAGCGCGCGGATGTAGCCCCAGCCGATGTCGAACTCGTACTTCTTGACCGACAGCTTGGCCGAGGTCGGATACGTGTGGTGGTTGTTGTGCAGCTCCTCGCCGCCGATGACCAGGCCCCACGGCGAGATGTTGGTCGACGCGTCGGGCGCCTCGAAGTTGCGGTAGCCCCACCAGTGGCCGAGGCCGTTGATGATGCCCGCCGCGGTGACGGGGATCCACGCCATCTGCACCGCCCACACGGCGGCGCCGGCAGCGCCGAACAGCAACAGGTCGACGATCAGCATCAGGCCCACGCCCTGCCAGCTGTAGCGGCTGTAGAGGTTGCGCTCGAGCCAGTCGTCGGGCGTGTTGTGGCCGTACTTCTTCAGCGTCTCGTCGACCTTGGCTTCGGCGCGATACAGCTCCGAGCCGGTCAGCAGCACCGTCTTGAGGCCGCGCGTCTGTGGGCTGTGCGGATCGTCGGGCGTCTCGCACTTGGCGTGGTGCTTGCGGTGGATGGCGACCCATTCCTTGGTCACCATGCCCGTCGTCAGCCACAGCCAGGCGCGAAAGAAGTGCGACGGGATCGCATGCAGGTCGAGAGCGCGGTGCGCCTGCGCGCGGTGCAGGAAGATCGTCACCGACGCGATCGTCACGTGCGTCATCGCGAGCGCCGCCAGCATCATCTGCCACCACGCGGCGCGGAGCAGCCCGTCGCTCAGCCAGTTGACGAGCGCATCGCGCACAAGGATCAGTTCGGTCATGGTGTGTCGTGTGCCGGCCGGGGGCCCGTCATGTCGTGGTGCGGCAGCGCGAATTGTAGGTGAGGGGCCGTCTGCCCATGCACGGCGCTCGGGATACCCCGTGAAATCGCGGGCGGTTTGCCGCGTCACTGCCGCTGCCAGCCGGCCGCGAAGAAGGCGTCGGTGCCGTGCCGGTGCGGCCACAGGCGCAGGTTGCCTTCCGACACGAGTTCACCCGCGCGCTCGACGTGGGCGCGCGCGAGCACGTCGGCCATGTCGAGCGGCTCGAAGTCGCGGTGCGCGTCGCCGAAGGCGCGCGCGATGTCTTCGTTCTCGTCGCGCAGCAGGCTGCAGGTGGCGTAGACGAGGCGCCCGCCCGCCTTCACCAGGCGCGCGGCGCCGGCCAGGATCGCCAGCTGGCGCGCGCACAGTTCGTCGAGCGACTGCGGCGTCTGGCGCCACTTGAGGTCGGGGTTGCGGCGCAGCGTGCCCAGGCCGGTGCACGGCGCATCGACGAGCACGCGGTCGATCTTGCCGGCCAGGCGCTTGACGCGCTCGTCGCGCTCGCCGGCGATCTGCGCCGGATAGACGTTCGACAGCCCACTGCGCGCCAGCCGCGGCTTGAGCGCAGCCAGGCGATGGCCCGAGGTGTCGAAGGCATAGAGCCGCCCCGTGTTGCGCATCGCCGCGCCGAGCGCCAGCGTCTTGCCGCCGGCGCCGGCGCAGAAGTCGACGACCATCTCGCCACGCTTGGCGTCGACGGCCAGCGCGAGCAGCTGGCTGCCCTCGTCCTGCACCTCGACCTCGCCGCGCACGAACGGCTCCAGCTTGTTGATCGCCGGTTTGCCGTCGACGCGCAAGCCCCACGGCGACCACGGAGTCGGCTCGGCCGCGACGCCGGCCGCCTGCAGCGTGGCGCGCACTTCGTCGCGCCTGGCCTTCAGCGTGTTCACGCGCAGGTCGAGCGGCGCCGGCTCGTTCAGGCTCTCGACGAGCGGCCAGAAGTCGGTGTCGCCCAGCGCGGCGCGCAGCCGATCGGCGAGCCAGTCGGGCAGGTTGTGGCGCAGCTTGTCCGGCAGCGTCGCACGGTCGACGGCCTGCACGCGCGCCAGCCACTGCTGCTCGGCGTCGTCGAGCGCGGCGCGCAGGAAGGCGGCATTGCCCCGCCAGCCGAGGATGGCCAAGCGCCGCTCGAGCGGGCCGCTGCCCGACTGCGCCAGGTGCTGCAGCAGCAGGCGCCGGCGCAGCACGGCATACGTCGTTTCGGCCAGCGTGTGGCGCTCGCGGGGCCCCAGCGCGCGGTGCTGGCGGAAGAACTCGGAGACGACGCTGTCGGCCGGTTGCTGCAGCCTGAGCACGCGGCGCAGCAGATCGGTGGCGAGGTCGAGCAGCGCGTGGGGATGCATGGCGGCGGAGGTCGTCGGGCCGGGCCCGGGAGCATCGGAAGGCGGGAATGCGACGGCGTGGTCAGGCCGATTCGGGCAGCAGCAGCTGCGACTCGCCGCGGCGGTGCGCCACGATGCCGCCGGCGAACTCCAGCTCGCCGTCGACGAACCAGCGCAGCGCGCGCGGATAGATGACGTGCTCGCGCGCGAGCACGCGCGCCGCGAGCGTGTCCTCGGTGTCGCCCGGCAGCACCGGCACGACGGCCTGCGCGACGATCGGCCCGTGGTCGAGCTGCGGCGTCACCAGGTGCACCGTCGCGCCGGCGAGCTTGCAGCCGGCCTCGAGGGCGCGCCGGTGCGTGTGCAGACCGGGGAACAGCGGCAGCAGCGACGGATGGATATTGAAGATGCGCCCGGCGTAGCGCGCCACGCAGGCGTCGCCGAGGATGCGCATGAACCCGGCCAGCGCCACGGCGTCGGGTTCGTGGGCGTCGATCGCGTCGGCCAGCGCCGCGTCGAAGCGGCTGCGTTCGTCGTAGGCGCGATGGTCGACGACCGCCGTGGCGATGCCGTGCGCCGCGGCAAACGCGAGCCCGGCGGCGTCGGCGCGGTTGCTGATCACGGCGGCGACGCGCGCGTTCCAGCGCTCGGTGGCGCAGGCGCGCACGATGGCCTCCATGTTGCTGCCGCGGCCCGAGATGAGGAGGACAATGCGCTTCATCGGACGCGCAGTGTAGCGGCGGGGACACTCGGTACCCTCCGCACTGCACGCTCCGGGATGAGCGCGTGGGGGCGGCCCGGTGCGCTCATCGCCCGCCTCCTACAATGCGCGCCTTCCCGAGCGCCTGCATCCGCCATGACCGAACGCGTCCTCACCGGCATCACGACCACCGGCACGCCCCACCTCGGCAACTACGTCGGCGCGATCCGCCCGGCGGTGGTGGCGAGCCGCCAGCCCGGCGTCGAGAGCTTCCTGTTCCTCGCCGACTACCACGCGCTGATCAAGTGCGACGACCCGGCGCGCATCGGCCGCTCGCGCCTCGAGATTGCCGCGACCTGGCTGGCCGCCGGGCTCGACCCCGAGCGCGTCGTCTTCTACCGCCAGAGCGACATCCCGGAGACGCCCGAGCTGACGTGGCTGCTGACCTGCATCACGCCCAAGGGGCTCATGAACCGCGCCCACGCCTACAAGGCGGCGACCGACGTCAACGCCGAGGCCGGCGACGAGCTCGACGCCGGCGTGAGCATGGGCCTGTTCAGCTATCCGATCCTGATGGCCGCTGACATCCTGCTGTTCAATGCGCACCGCGTGCCGGTCGGCCGCGACCAGGTGCAGCACATCGAGATGGCACGCGACATCGCACAGCGCTTCAACCACCTGTTCGGCGCCGGGCGCGATCTCTTCGTGCTGCCCCAGGCCGAGGTCGACGACAGTGTCGCGATGCTGCCCGGCCTCGACGGGCGCAAGATGTCGAAGAGCTACGACAACACGATCCCGCTGTTCGAGGGCGGCACCAAGGCGCTGAAGGAGGCCGTCGCGCGCATCGTCACCGACTCGCGCCTGCCGGGCGAGCCCAAGGACGTCGACGGCTCGCACCTCGTGACGATCCACGACGCCTTCGCCGACGCCGCCGCGCGCGAGGCCTTCCGCGCCGACCTGCGCGAAGGCCTCGGCTGGGGCGAGGCCAAGCAGCGCCTCGTGGCGCTGATCGAGTCGCAGCTCGCGCCGATGCGCGAGCGCTACGCCGGACTGATCGCGCATCCCGAGCGTATCGAGGAGGTGCTGCAGGAAGGCGCGCGCAAGGCGCGCGCCGTCGCCAGGCCCTTCCTCGCCGAACTGCGCCACGCCGTGGGGCTGCGGCCGATGGTCGCCGGCGCGCCCGCCAGCGCCAAGGCGCAGCGCGGCATCGACAAGTCGGCCGCCCCGGTGTTCAAGCAGTACCAGGAGAACGGCCTGTTCCTGTTCAAGCTGTCGACGCCGCAGAACAAGCTGCTGCTGCAGAGCACGGCGCTGGCCGATCCGCGCGAGGCCGGCCGCTGGGTCAAGCGGCTGAAGACGGAAGGCGCCGCCGCGCTCGACGGCGCGCCGATCGCGTGGGGCGAGAGCGCCGACCGCGCGACCGTCGAGGCCGCGCTGACGGAACTGGTGGCAGCCAATCTCTGAGCCCGCCGATGGCCGGCGTCCACATCACCGACATCGAGGCCGCGATCAACTGGTGGCGCGAGCGTTCGCCGTCGCCCGACGGCGTCGCGGCCTGCGCCGAGGTGCGCGCGCTCGCCGAGGTCTATGCGCGGCTCGTCTATGCGCACGAGGCCGAGCTCGACGAGCGCGCCCTGCCCTCCGCGGCCCGCGACGCCTGGCTCGCCTGGTACGCGACGACGCCCGACGCGCCGTGCATCGCGATCTGCTCGACCAGCCAGGGCGACGAGGTCTGCAAGGGCTGCGGCCGCACCTTCGACGAGGTGCAATGCTGGCCGGCCATGACGCCGGCCGAGAAGCGCGCCACCTGGCGCCGCATCACGCTCGAGGGCACGGCGCTGCGCTTCAACCGCTACGCCGAACGCGCCGGCGCCGAGGGCGGCGCTTGAGTGCAGCCGCTGCCGGCGCGCCCGACGCAGCGGGCGTGTGGGCGAGCGCGCGGCGCATCGTGCCGCTGGCCTGGCCGGTGTTCGTCGGCCAGGTCGCGGTGCTCGCCTTCAGCACCGTCGACACGCTGCTCGTCGCGCGCCATTCGTCGCTCGACCTTGCCGCGCTGGCCGTCGGCGCGGCGGCCTACATCACCGTCTTCATCGGCTTCATGGGCGTCGTGCTCGCCGTCGGACCGATCGTCGGCCAGCTCTACGGCGCGCAGCGCCATGCCGACGCAGGCCGCCAGGTCCATCAGGCCGTGTGGGTCGCGCTCGGGCTGGCGCTCGCGGGCGGGCTGCTGCTCGCCTTCCCCTACCCCTTCCTCACGCTCGCGCGCGCCGGCCCCGAGGTCGCGCCGCGCGTGCGCGGCTACCTGCTCGCGCTGGCGTTCTCGCTGCCGGCGGCGCTGCTGTTCTCCGTCTACCGCGGCTTCAACACGGCGCTGGCGCGGCCCAAGGCCGTGATGGCACTGCAGCTCGGCGGGCTCGCGCTCAAGGTGCCGCTGTCGGCGCTGCTCGTGTTCGGCGTCGCGCTGCCCACGCCGTTCGGCGAGTGGCGGCTGCCGGCGCTGGGCGTCGTCGGCTGCGGGATCGCGACATGCATCGTGATGTGGACGCAGGCGCTCGCCGCCTACGTGGTACTGCGGCGCGATGCCTTCTATGCGCCGTTCGCGCTCTCCGGGCGCGGCCTGCACCGCCCCGACCCGCCGGCGCTGCGCAAGCAGCTGCGCCTGGGCGTGCCGATGGGGCTGTCGATCCTGATCGAAGTGACCGGCTTCAGCTTCATGGCGATCTTCATCGCGCGGCTCGGCCACACACCCGTCGCCGGCCACCAGATCGCCTCCAACCTCGTCGCGCTGCTGTACATGATGCCGCTGGCGCTGGCCAACGCGACGAGCGCGCTGGTCGCGCAACGCATCGGCGCCGGCGACCGCCGCGACGCGCGGCGCCTCGGCTGGCACGGCATGGCGATCGCCGTCGGCGCGGCGGCGCTGCTGGGCAGCGCCGTCTTCCTCGCGCGCGAAGGCGTCGTCGGCCTGTACACGCGCGACGCGGCAGTCGTCGCGGCAGCACTGCCGCTGGTCGCCTGGGTGGCGCTGTTCCACACGGCCGATGCGGCGCAGGCGATGGCGTCGTTCGTGCTGCGCGCACACCACATCGCGACGCTGCCGCTCGTGATCTATGCCGCCGCAATCTGGGGCATCGGCCTGGCGGGCGGCTATGCGCTCGCGTTCGACCTGCTGCCGTGGTCGTGGCCGGCGCTGCACGGCGCGCGCGGCTTCTGGGCCGCCGCCACCGCGGGGCTCGTCGTCGCGGGGTCGGGCCTCGCCGCGCTGCTCGCCTGGGTGCTGCGCCGCGAGGCGCTCACGCGCTGACGCAGCGCCGGTCAGCGCGGCAGCGTGATCACGAACACGCTGCCGCCGCCGGCGCGCGGTTCGCAGCGCACCTCGCCGCGGTGCGCACGCGCGATCTGGCGCACCAGGCTCAGCCCGAGCCCGACGCCGCCGGCGTGCTCGGCGTGCCCGGCGAGGCGGTAGAACGGCTCGAAGATGCGCTCGCGCTCGCCCTCCGGCACGCCGGGGCCGCGATCGGCGACGCGCAGTTGCACGTCGCCCGCGCCGGCCGCGAGGCTCACCTCGGGCGGCTCGGCGCCGCCGTAGCGCTGCGCGTTCTCGAGCAGGTTGCGCAGCGCGCGGCGCAGCAGCCGCTCGTCGCCCTGCACGACGACATCGTCACCGCCGACGACGGCGTTGAAGCGCGATGCCTCCTCGGCCGCCAGCGGCAGCAGCGCGACGCGCTCGCGCGGATCGGGCGCGTCGCGCCGCGCGTCGAGGCGGCTGGCGAGCAGCACCTCTTCGACCAGCGCGTCGAGCTCGCGGATGTCGCGCTCGATCTCCGCCTTGAGCCGCTCGCGCGACTCGGCGCCCGCCGTCTCCAGCAGCGACAGTGCCATCTTCAGCCGCGCCAGGGGCGAGCGCAGCTCGTGCGATGCATTGGCCAGCAGGTTGCGGTGCGATGCGACGAGCGCCTCGATGCGCTCGGCCGCGCGGTTGAAGCTCGTCGCCAGCGCGGCCACCTCGTCGCGCCCGCTCGCGTCGACCCGGTGGCTCAGCTGCCCGGCGCCGAAGGCCTCGACGCCGCGCTGCAGCGCCTCGAGCCGGCGCGTCAGCCGGCGTACCACGGGCCAGGCGCCGATCGCGACGGCGAAGAACAGCACGACGAGCGCAACGACGAGGCCGACGCCTCCGCCCGGCACCATCCAGCGCGGCGCGCCGGACCACGGAGGCGGGGGCGGCGGCGCGCGGCCGCCGTGGCGCTCGGCCGCGGCGGCGCGCAACGCGCCGGGGGCGCGCGCGATCCACAGCGAGCGGCCGTCCGACAGCGGCAGCCGCACGGCGCGCGGCGGCGGTCCGCCGAAGTCGGCCTCCCGTCGGGCGTAGCTCTCCGACGCCGCGATGCGTCGCCCGCGTGGGTCGTCGAGCGCCAGCGGCAGACGCAGCCGGTGCGACCACTCGGCCAGCGCCGCCGCCTGCTCGGCGTCGGACGCGGCCGCCGGCGGCAGGCTGTTCTCGATCAGCGCGGCCCAGCCGCCGGCGCGCTCGCTCCACGCGGCATGCACCGTCTCGCGCTCGCGCTCCACGTTCTGCTGGAACAGCCAGCCCGCGGCGAGCGCGAACAGCAGCAGCACCGCGACGACGGTGAGGTAGATGCGCAGGTACAGGTTCTTCATGCCGCGTCGTCGGCGTCCTGCTTGCGCGCGAACAGGTAGCCCGCGCCGCGCACCGTCAGCACGCGGCGCGGCGCCTTCGGGTCGTCCTCGATGGCGGCGCGGATGCGCGAGATGTGGACGTCGATGCTGCGGTCGAAGGCTTCGAGCGGGTGGCCCTTCAACGCGTCCATGATCTGGTCGCGCGACAACACGCGCCCCGGGCTGCGTGCCAGCACGACGAGCAGGTCGAACTGATGGCTCGTCAGCTCGCAGGGCTGGCCGTCGAGCCGCGCGACGCGCGCGCCGAGGTCGATCTCGAGGCGGCCGAAGCGCAGCACCTCGTCGCCCGCGGGCTGCGGCTGCGCGCGGCGCAGCAGCGCCTTGACGCGCGCCAGCAGCTCGCGCGGCTCGAACGGCTTGGGCAGGTAGTCGTCGGCGCCGAGCTCGAGGCCGACGACGCGGTCGAGCGGCTCGCCGCGCGCCGTCAGCATCAGCAGCGGCAGCTGGCGCGTGCGCGCGTCGACGCGGAGCTCGCGGCAGAGATCGAGGCCGTCGCCGTCGGGCAGCATCAGGTCGAGCAGCAGCGCGTCGTACCGCGCGGCGTGCAGCCGCTCGCGGCCTGCAGCGAGCGAGCCGGCCGCGTCGACGGCATAGCCCGCGCCGCGCAGGTAGTCGCCGACCATCGTCGTCAGGCGCGTGTCGTCGTCGATCAGCAGCAGGCGGGCGGTGGTCATGGCGCGTGCGGGGTCGGCATCGGGCCGGCACAGCATAAACGCGCGGCCCGCGCGCCTGCCGTGCCGGCCCGCAGGCCGCGGCGTCCCGTCAGTTCGCCGGGGGCGCGAGCTGCTGGCGTTCGCGTCGGTGGCGCTCGGCCATCTCGCGCCGCTGCTTCATGCGCTCGGCCAGCTTGGCGCGCTGCTCGGGCGTCAGCACGCGGCTGGCATCGAGCATGGCCTGCGTCATGCGGCGCGACGCCTGGTCGTGCTGCTGCAGCATCTGCTGGCGCAGCGCCTCCACGGCGGCGGCGTCGACCGTCGGCTGCGAGAACAGCTGCACCTGGCGCTCGCGCAGCGTGCGCGAGGCTTCGCGCTGCTGCTTCAGGTCGGTCGCTGCGCTCTGCATGATCTGGCGGATCTGCGCGCGCTGGTCGTCGGTGGCGTCGATGCCGCGCAGCATGCGGTCGGCGATCCACGGCGCGTGTTCACCGCCCATGCCGCCATGGCCGCGGCCGCCCGGATGCGCCGAGGCCGACAGCGCGACGGCCGATGACAGCGCCAGCACCGTAGCGCCGATCAGCAGGCGCCAGCCGCCGGCGCGGCGGCCCGCCGGCGCGATGGAAAGGATTGCATTCGACATCGTTCACTCCTCGTGGACACGGGGCCCGTTGCCCCACGCGATGCATCGTCGGCGCGCGGCGTGAATCGCCGGTGGCGAGCGGGTAAAGATGTGTGAATCGCGCCCACGCGCCGCGCTGCGCGGACGGCCCCTTCATCCGCAGGTGCATCGACCCGCGGTTGCGGGCTGGTACGGCGACGCGCAGCGCCTAGCATGGCTGGACCGAAGACCAGGGGCGACGCCGCCCCGGAGTGCAAGCCGACATGGAACCCGAACCGTCGAGCATCGAAGGTCTGGTGCGACTGCGCGCGACGCTGCGTGAAGCCGGCGAGCGCCTGCTCGACCTGCAGGAGCAGCTGATCGCGCTGCGCTATGCGATGCAACCCCACGACGACGCCGCCGTGCAGGAGGCGACCCACACCTGCATCGAGAAGGCGCACCGGCGCTGACGCGCCGGCGCCGTCAGACGGCGACGCGCACGCGCGGCATCGTCGCCGGCGCGCTCAACGACTGGAAGTCGCGCAGCACGTCCATCACGTCTGGCACGCCGTCGTAGCGCAGAACGCGGTAGCCGGCGCCTTCGAGCAGCGCGTCGCGCCGGCCGTCGAAGCTGCGCACGCCGCCCTGGCGGCCGTCGTCGATCGCGATCACGGCCAGCACTTCGAACGAGCGCGTACACACGACGAAGTCGGCCACCTTGCGGTTGAAGGTGCTGCGCGTGGCACGGTCGCGCGCCGTCAGCAGCGACGACAGCGCGACCTGCGCGAACACGAGGTGCTCGGGCAGGCACTGCACGAGGCGGTGATACGCCTGCTGCTGGCGCGGCGTGAGCGGGCGCCGGCGCACCGGCTTGTCGGGCGTGGCGGTGCGGCGGCGCCGGCGCTGCATCAGCGCTGCGCCGACGAACACGGCCAGCGCGAGCAGCGCGACCGCGGACACGAACAGCAGCGTCGTCATCGAGGCTCCGTCGTCAGGGTTGTGGTTGCGCGAATTGTCGCGGCGAGGCCGCGTGTCTTGGCGCAACGCCTGCAACGACCGGTTGCGGGGACACGCGCGCCGCGGCCCCGGATCACGGGATGGCGACGTGCAGGCACCGACGGCAAGCTGCGCGCACCGACGCGGGCCCCACCGCCACGCGCCTTCACGACACGAGATGGCCCACGACGCCGACACCCCTCCCCTCGACGACGCCGACGCGCTGCGCGACTTCGCGCCGCTGCGCCGCGGCGAGGCGATCCTGCTGCACGCCTGGCGCAACGCCGAGATCGCGCGCGTCGGCCTGCGCCGCCCCGTCGTGCCGCATGCCGACGTGACGGTGCGCGGCGCCTTCGTGCGCCGGCTCGTCTGCAGCGGCGCCGATCGCGCCGACGGGCGGCGCCTGCAGATCGTCGGCGCGTGGATCGAAGGCCGCGTCGACCTGCGCGACGCCGTCGTCTCCGACAGCCTGTGGTTCTATCGCTGCGTGTTCGACGCCACGCCGCGCCTCGAGCGCGTGCGCGTCGACGGCAGCGTCAGCTTTCCCGACTGCCTGCTGCCCGCGCTGCGCGCCGAAGGCAGCGCGATCGCCGGCGACCTCGCGCTCAACGCCGGCTGCACCGTGCGCAGCGACGTGCGCCTGTCGGGCGCGACGATCGGGCGCGATCTCAATTGCGAGCGCCTGCGCCTGCGCAGCAGCGAGCGCGCGCGCGCGCTGCCGCGCCAGCGGTTGCGTGCCGACGGCGCGCACATCGCCGGCGACGTCGTGCTCGCCGGCGGCTTCGAGGCCGACGGCGACGTGCGCCTGGTCGGCGCCCAGATCGCCGGCAGCGTGCGCGTCGATCACGCACGGCTCGCCGGCAACCTCGACGACGAGGGGCTGCGCAGCGAGGCGCTCAATCTCGAGCTCGCGCGCGTCGCCGGCGACGTGTCGCTCGACCGCGGCTTCATGGCCGCCGGTCCCGTGCGCCTGACCGGCGCGCGGATCGACGGCAATCTCGACTGCACCGGGGCGGCGTTCGACGTCTTCGGCGACGTCGCCTGGGGCGGCAGCGCCACGCTGCTGCTCGACCGCGCCAAGGTCGGCGGCTCGCTCGTGCTGGCACACCTCAAGCGGCCGCTGCTCGGCGCATCGCTCGTCGGCGCCAAGGTCAGCGCTCTCGTCGACGACGCCACGACCTGGGGCGGCCGGCTCGCGCTCGACGGCTTCGCCTATTCGCGTTTCGCCGACGGTGCGCCCACCGGCGCGCAGTTCCGTCTCGCGTGGCTGGCACGCCAGGAATCGACGCACCTCGGGCGCGACTTCCGCCCCGGACCGTGGCGCCAGTTGATCGCCGTGCTGCGGCGCACGGGTCACGAGCGCGTGGCGCGCGACGTCGCCATCGCGCGCGAATCGCACCTGCGGCGCATCGGTCGCGTCGGCGCCGATGCGCCGCGCCCGCTGCGCTGGATGCCACGCGTCGGCCACTGGCTGTTCGGCGCCGTCGCCGGCTACGGCTATCGGCCGTGGCGGCTGGTCGGCGCGATGGCGATGCTCTGGCTGGGCTGCGGCGCGGCCTACTGGGGCGCCGCCGAGCGCGGCGTGATGGTGCCGGCCAATCCCGTCGTCTTCGACGATCCGCGCTATGCACACTGCCGCAGCGACGCCGCCGCGCCGCGCGGCGATGCCGGCAACTGGGCGCGCTGCCCCGATCTGCCGGCCACCTATCCGGCGTTCCGCCCGCTCGTCTATTCGCTCGACGTGATGCTGCCCGGCGTCGAACTGCAGCAGCAGCGCGAGTGGACGCCGCTCGCCAGCCGCTCGCCGGGCCACGACGCGAGCGCATCCGGCGGCTGGGCGACGGCGACGCGCACGCTCGCCTGGTTGCAGATGCTGTGCGGATGGGCTGCGAGCTTCGTGCTCGTCGCTGCGCTGCTCGGGCTGCTCAACCGCGATCGGTGAGAGCGCGGCGGCTTCAGCGCCGGCGGATCGCGAGCGGCCCGAACGACTGGCAGTTGGGCATCATCGTCAGCGCATTGATCGTCACGTGCGGCGGGCGCGTCGCGATCCAGTGCACCGTCTCGGCGATGTCGTCGGCCGTCAGTGCCTGCGCCCCCTCGTACACCTTGGCCGCCCGCGCATCGTCGCCGTGGAAGCGCACGTTCGAGAACTCGGTGCCGCCGACCAGGCCCGGCTCGAGGCAGGTGGCGCGCACGCCGGTGCCGACAAGATCGGCGTTCAGGTTGTGCGTGAACTGGTGGACGAAGGCTTTCGTCGCACCGTAGACGTTGCCGCCCGGGTACGGCACCTCGCCCGCCACCGAGCCGATGTTGACGACCGTGCCGCACCCGCGCTCTACCATGCCGGGCAGCACGGCGCGCGCCATGTGGACCAGGCCGGCGCAGTTGGTCGCGATCATGCGGTCCCAGTCGTCGAGCGAGGCTCGATGCGCCGGCTCGAGCCCGAGCGCAAGACCGGCGTTGTTGACAAGCACGCCGATGTCGCGCCAGCCATCGGGCAGCGCTCCCAGCATCGCGTGGACGGCTTCGCGCTGCGTCACGTCCAGCTGCAGCGCCAGCACGCGGCCGGCGTGCCGCTCGGCCAGGCGTTGCAGTGGCTCGACGCGGCGCGCGCAGACGATCGCGCGAGTATCGGCATCGCGCAGGAAGCGCTCGGCGATGGCGTGGCCGAAGCCGGCGCTGGCGCCGGTGATCAGGACGGTTGCAGGCATCGTGTCGACCTTCTTGCTGCACGGCGCGTCGGCCATGCCGACTGCACCGGTTACGATGAGTCTCGGCGGCACGCAGCGAGGGTGCCTGCCGCCGATTCAGGTGAATTTTGTCTCGTCCAGCAGCCGTGCGCACCGGAACGTGGGGTCGTTGCCCGTTTCCAAGCGAGGTAGCCTGCTCCCACACTTGATCCGCAGTCGGCTTTCGACTTGGAGCACACGTCCGTTTTCCTCGTCCTATGAGCCATACCGAAGGTCCCCTGCGACGCCCCCGCGAGGATGATGCCGCGACGCCGGACGGCGTTGCCGACGCCCGCGAGCGCCTGCGGCAGCTGCGTCTGCGCAAGCAGCAGTTGCCGATCGATGGGCGCCCGCTCGAGCGCCGAAGCTCGAATCGCGCGCCGCTGTCGTTCGCCCAGGAAGGCCTGTGGTTCCTCGACCGGTTGTTCGGGCCGAGCGCGCTCTACGGCATCACGCGCGCCTTTCGGCTGACGGGCGATCTCGACCTCGCGGCGCTCGAGGCTGCGCTGCACGCGCTCGTCGATCGTCACGAGAGCCTGCGCACTTCGTTCCAGCACGAGGGCGATGCCGCGCTGCAGGTGGTGCAGACCGAGGCGAGTGTGGCTCTGCACGCGGAGTCGCTGTCGCCCGGAGCAACGCTCGGGCAGTGGCTGGGCGAGGCGGCGGCGCAGCCGTTCGATCTGCAGTGCGCGCCGCTGCTGCGCGCCCGGCTGCTGCGCCTGGGCGAGCACGAGCACGTGCTGCTGCTGCTGGTGCACCACATCGTCTCCGACGGCTGGTCGATGGACGTGCTCGCGCGCGAACTCGGCGCGCTGTACGACGCGGCCCGTACGGGCACCCCCGCGGCGCTGGCGCCGCTGCCGATCCAGTTCGGCGACTACGCGCTGTGGCAGCGCCAGCGCCTGGCCGGCCCCGCGCTCGAGCGCGAGCTGGCCTACTGGCGCAAGCAACTCGCGCAGCTCGCGCCGCTGGAGCTGCCCACCGACCGGCCGCGCCCGGCGCGCCCGAGCCTGCGCGGCGCGCTGCTGCACTTCTCGGTGGACGCGGAGCTCGCCGCCGAACTCAAGGCGCTGGCACGGCGCGAGAACTCGACGCTGTTCATGCTGCTGCTGGCGGCCTTCCAGGTGCTGCTGATGCGCTACTCGGGCCAGCGCGACGTCGTCGTGGGCTCGCCCGTGGCCGGGCGCAACCGCACCGAGCTCGAGGGCCTGATCGGCTACTTCGTCAACACGCTCGTGCTGCGCAGCGACCTGTCGGGCCAGCCCGGTTTCGTCGAGGCGCTCGCACGCGTGCGCCGCACCTGCCTGGACGCCTACGCGCACCAGGAGCTGCCCTTCGACCGCCTGGTCGCCGAGCTCGCCCCGCAGCGTGACCTGAGCCGCAATCCGCTGTACCAGGTGTTGTTCACACTGCAGAACATGCCCTCCAGCGCGCTCGCCCTGGACGGCCTGCAGGTCGAGCAGCTGCCGGTGGACAAGGCCAGCGCCAGGTTCGATCTGGCGCTGTCGCTCAGCGAGGACGGCGAGGCGCTGGCCGGCACGCTCGAGTACAGCACCGAGCTGTTCGACGCCGGCACCGCCGCGCGCATGGCGCGCCACTTCCGGCAGCTGCTGCGCGCCATCGTCGCGCACCCCGAGCAGTCGATCGACCGGCTGGCGCTGATGGACGAGCGCGAACGCGCGCATGTGCTGCTCGACTGGAACGACACGGCGCGCGACTATCCGCTGCAGCACAACCTGCACCAGCTGTTCGAGGCACAGGTGCTGCGCAGCCCACGCGCCATCGCCGTCGTCCTCGACGCCGAGCAGCTCAGCTACGACGAACTGAACCGCCGCGCCAACCGCCTCGCGCACCATCTGCGCTCGCTGGGCGTGGGGCCCGACGTGCTGGTCGGCGTGTGCATGCAGCGCAGCCCCGCGATGATCGTCGCGCTGCTGGCCGTCCTCAAGGCCGGCGGCGCCTACGTGCCGCTGGATCCCGAGTACCCCGCCGAGCGCCTGGCCTTCATGCTCGAGGACACCGCCGCGCCCGTCGTCCTCACCGAGCAGGCCCTGCGCGAGCGCCTGCCCGCAGCGCCAGGCTCCCGCACCACGCTGTGCATGGACGCCGACCGCCACCTCTTCGACCACGCCCCCGACACCGACCCCGCGCCGCTGGCCACCCCCGATCACCTCGCCTACGTCATCTACACCTCCGGCTCCACCGGCACCCCCAAGGGCGTCGCCGTCCCGCACCGAGGGATCTGCAATCACAACCACTGGCTGACCGAGCAGATCGGCTTCAACACAAAAGACCGAGTTCTGCTGAAGACGTCGATCAGCTTCGACGCCTCGGTCTGGGAAGTGTTCGCGCCGCTGGCTGCCGGCGCGACGCTGGTGGTGGCCAGGGACGGAGCGCGTGGGGACACCGCCTACATCGCCCAGCTGATGCGCATGCACGGCGTGACGGTGGCCCAATCGGTGCCGTCGGAGCTGAGTGTGTGGCTCGACGAGCCCACTTTCGCCGAGTGCCGCAGCCTGCGTTACCTGGTGTCCGGCGGCGAGGCGCTCGAGGGTGCGCTGGCGCGGCGCTTCGGCGAGCGCCTGCCGGGAGCGACACTGGCCAACTGCTACGGACCCACCGAGGCGAGCATCGGCACCACCTGCTTCGAAGTCGAGAGGTTGCCCGAGGACAGCGCTACGGTGCCGATCGGCCGCCCGATCGCCAACGCGCAGTGCCACGTGTTCGATGTCGAGGGGCAGCCGGTGCCGATCGGTGTCGTCGGCGAGCTTTTCATCGGCGGCACCGGACTGGCGCGCGGCTACCTCCATCGCCCGGATCTCACGGCGCAGCGCTTCGTCGCCGATCCGAATCGGCACGGCGAGCGGCTGTACCGTACCGGCGACCTGGTGCGTCGCCTGGCGGACGGCACGCTGCAGTACATGGGTCGCATCGATCAGCAGGTCAAGATCCGCGGCATGCGAATCGAGCTTGGCGAGATCGAGGCTGCGCTCGTCGCGGCTGCGGGCATCCGCCAGAGCGTTGTGACGGTGCGCGAGGATCAACCGGGCCTCAAGAAGCTGGTGGCCTATATCGTGGCGGATCCCGGTGTCGATCCGGCGTCGTTGACCCGTCAGCTCGGCGCGCGACTGCCGGCACACATGATGCCCGCTGCGATCGTGCCGCTGGCCGCGCTGCCGCTGACGATCAACGGCAAGCTCGACCGGGCGGCCCTTCCGCCGCCCGAGGCTCTCGCGCCGAACTGCGTCGTGGCTCCGCGCACTCCGCTCGAGAGCAGCTTGCAGCAGGTCTGGCGCGATCTGCTCGGCACCGATGCCATCGGTGTGCACGACAACTTCTTCGACCTTGGTGGTCACTCGCTACTGGCGGCACGCATGATGGCGCGCGTGCGTCAGACCTGCACCGCAGATGTCCCGCTGCGCCTGCTCTTCGAGGCGCCGACGATCGCCGAACTCGCCGCGCACATCGAATCCACCGCCGCATGCGCGCAGCCGGACCTCGACGCACCGATTGCGCGCGCAGCCAGCGATGGCGTGGCACCGCTGTCCGCGGCCCAGGAAGGCCTGTGGTTCATCGACCGCGTCGTCGGTCCGGGCAGCGCCTACCACATCACTCAGGCCGTGCGTCTGCGCGGAGCACTGGAGGTGGAAGCGCTCGGAAGTGCGTTGCAGGCGCTGCTGGCGCGTCACGAGAGTCTGCGCACGGCGTTCGAGCCGCGCGAGGGTGTGGCGGTACAGGTGGTCCAAGCGGCTCCGCGACGACCATTGGTGGTCGAGTCGGCGCCCGCGCATGCGTTGGCGCAGCGCGAGCAGTTGATCCAGTCGTGGCTGCACGCCGGGGCGGCCGAGCCGTTCGATCTGCAGTGCGCGCCGCTGCTGCGCGCCCGGCTGCTGCGCCTGGACGAGCACGAGCACGTGCTGCTGCTGCTGGTGCACCACATCGTCTCCGACGGCTGGTCGATGGACGTGCTCGCGCGCGAACTCGGCGCGCTGTACGACGCGGCCCGTACGGGCACCCCCGCGGCGCTGGCGCCGCTGCCGATCCAGTTCGGCGACTACGCGCTGTGGCAGCGCCAGCGCCTGGCCGGCCCCGCGCTCGAGCGCGAGCTGGCCTACTGGCGCAAGCAACTCGCGCAGCTCGCGCCGCTGGAGCTGCCCACCGACCGGCCGCGCCCGGCGCGCCCGAGCCTGCGCGGCGCGCTGCTGCACTTCTCGGTGGACGCGGAGCTCGCCGCCGAACTCAAGGCGCTGGCACGGCGCGAGAACTCGACGCTGTTCATGCTGCTGCTGGCGGCCTTCCAGGTGCTGCTGATGCGCTACTCGGGCCAGCGCGACGTCGTCGTGGGCTCGCCCGTGGCCGGGCGCAACCGCACCGAGCTCGAGGGCCTGATCGGCTACTTCGTCAACACGCTCGTGCTGCGCAGCGACCTGTCGGGCCAGCCCGGTTTCGTCGAGGCGCTCGCACGCGTGCGCCGCACCTGCCTGGACGCCTACGCGCACCAGGAGCTGCCCTTCGACCGCCTGGTCGCCGAGCTCGCCCCGCAGCGTGACCTGAGCCGCAATCCGCTGTACCAAGTCTCCTTCGCGCTGCAGAACATGCCCGCGGCCGAGCTCTCGCTAAGCTCGCTGCGCAGCGAGCGCATCGCGCTGCACACCGGCACCGCCAAGTTCGACCTGTCGGCCACGATGGCCGAGCGCGGCGCGGCGCTGGCCGGCACGCTCGAGTACAGCACCGAGCTGTTCGACGCCGGCACCGCCGCGCGCATGGCGCGCCATTACGTGCAGCTGCTGCGCTCGATCGTCGCGCAGCCCTCGCAGTCGATCGACCGCCTGCCGATGATGGAGCCCGCCGAGCTCGAGCTCATCGTGCACGCCTGGAACGACACGGCGCGCGACTATCCCCGGCACGACAACCTGCACCGCCTGTTCGAGGCCCAGGTGCGCCGCAGCCCCGAGGCGCCGGCCCTCGTGTTCGAAGAGCAGGTGCTCGGCTACGACGAACTGAACCGCCGCGCCAACCGCCTCGCGCACCATCTGCGCTCGCTGGGCGTGGGGCCCGACGTGCTGGTGGGCGTGTGCATGCAGCGCAGCCCCGCGATGGTCGTCGCGCTGCTGGCCATCCTCAAGGCCGGCGGCGCCTACGTGCCGCTGGACCCGCAGTACCCCGCCGAGCGCCTGGCCTTCATGCTCGAGGACACCGCCGCTCCCGTCGTGCTCACCGAGCAGGCGTTGCGCCAGCGCCTGCCCGACTCGCCCGTCCATCGCACCACGCTGTGCCTGGACGCCGAGCGCCACCTCTTCGAGCTCGCCCCGGACACCGACCCCCTTCCCCTCGCCTCCCCGGAACACCTCGCCTACGTCATCTACACCTCCGGATCCACCGGCACCCCCAAGGGCGTCGCCGTGCCTCAGCGCGCCGTGTGCAACCACGCGCACTGGTTCACGCAGCAGCTCGGGCTCGTGCCCGGCGATCGGCTGCTGCACAAGACGTCGATCGGCTTCGACGCGTCGGTGTGCGAGCTGTTCGCGCCGCTGACCGCCGGCGCGACGCTCGTGCTCGCCCCGGCCGACGCCGGAGGCGATGCGCCGCTCATCGCGCGGCTGGTGCGCGACCACGGCGTCACGGTCATGCAGAGCGTGCCTTCGGAGCTGGCCGTGCTGCTGGACGAGCCGGCGTTCGCGCGTTGCTCGAGCCTGCGCTATCTGGTCTGCGGCGGCGAAGCGCTCGACCCCGCGCTGGCGCGCCGCTGCCTGCAACGGCTGCCCGGCGCGGCGCTGGCCAACTGCTACGGGCCGACCGAGGCCTGCGTCGACAGCACCTGTTTCGAGGTGACCGACGCCGACGCCGGCGACCGCGACACACTGCCGATCGGCACACCGATCGCCAACGCGCGCTGTCATGTGCTCGACACATCGCTCGAGCCGGTGCCCTTGGGCGTGATCGGCGAGCTCTACGTCGGCGGCGCCGGTCTGGCGCGCGGCTATCTGAACCGCCCGGAGCTCACTGCCGAACGATTCGTCGCAGACCCGCAGCGCCCCGGCGAGCGGCTGTACCGCACCGGCGACCTGGCGCGCTATCGTGCCGACGGTCTGATCGAGTTCGTCGGGCGCGTCGACGGTCAGGTCAAGCTGCGCGGGCAACGCATCGAGCTCGGCGAGATCGAAGCCGCGCTGCGCGCCTGCAGCGGCGTGCTGCAGTGCGCTGTCGTCGTGCGCGAGGACCGCGCAGGCGACCCGCGACTCGTGGCCTACGTCGTCGTCGGCGAAGGCAGCGGGGTCGATGCCGCTGTGTGGACGCAGCGGCTGCGCGCCGCGCTGCCGGCGTACATGCTGCCGGCGGCCTACGTGGCGCTCGCGCAGCTGCCGTTGACGATCAACGGCAAGCTGGACCGCGCCGCCCTGCCGGCGCCCGAGCACGAGGCACCGACCACCGACGCCTTCGTCGCGCCCCGATCGCCGCTGGAGCACGCGCTGGCGCGCATCTGGAGCGAGCTGCTCGGCGTCGAGCGCGTCGGCGTGCACGACAGCTTCTTCGAACTGGGCGGCTACTCGCTGCTCGCGACCCGGATGCTGGCGAGGCTGCGCCGCGAAGGCGGCCACGAAGTACCGCTGCGCGCCGTGTTCGAGACGCCCACCATCGCCGAGCTGGCGGCCGTCGTCGAGGCCGGGCATGCTGCTGCGCCGTCGCCAGACGACGCGCCGATCGGCCGCGCGATGACCGACGCGACAGGCCCGGTGCCATTGTCGGCGGCCCAGGAGGGCCTGTGGTTCCTCGACCGGTTGCTCGGCCCCAGCGGCTCGTACAACATCCCGCAGGCATTGCGGTTGCACGGCGAACTCGACGTCGGCGCGCTCGAACACGCGATGCAGGCCCTGGTGCACCGCCACAGCGCGCTTCGCACGCGCTTCGAGGCCCAGGAAGGCGCCGCGATGCAGCTGGTGCAGGCCGAGGTGCAGGTGGAGGTGCAGGTGGAGTCGCTGTCGCCGGGGGCGACGCTGGAGGGCTGGCTGGGCGAGGCGGCGGCGCAGCCGTTCGATCTGCAGTGCGCGCCGCTGCTGCGCGCCCGGCTGCTGCGTCTGGGCGAGCACGAGCACGTGCTGCTGCTGCTGGTGCACCACATCGTCGCCGACGGCTGGTCGATGGACGTGCTCGCGCGCGAGCTCGGGGCGCTGTACGACGCCGCCCGCGCAGGCCAGCCGGCGGCGCTGGCACCGCTGCCGATCCAGTTCGGCGACTACGCGCTGTGGCAGCGCCAGCGCCTGGCCGGCCCCGCGCTCGAGCGCGAGCTGGCCTACTGGCGCGAGCAGCTCGCCGCGCTG
Source organism: Burkholderiaceae bacterium (assembly GCA_048500255.1). Lineage (GTDB taxonomy): Bacteria > Pseudomonadota > Gammaproteobacteria > Burkholderiales > Burkholderiaceae_C > JAMHWF01. The sequence continues at coordinate 812,658 of JASNYH010000001.1, forward strand.
CCGCCGCTGCAGCTGCCCACCGATCGGCCCCGCCCGGCGCGCGCCGATCACCACGGTGCGCGCGAGCGCTTCGCGATCGAGCCGACGCTTCTGGCCGAGCTCAAGGCGCTGGCGCGGCGCGAGAACGCGACGCTGTTCATGCTGCTGCTGGCGGCCTTCCAGGTGCTGCTGATGCGCTACTCGGGCCAGCGCGACGTCGTCGTGGGCTCGCCCGTGGCCGGGCGCAACCGCACCGAGCTCGAGGGCCTGATCGGCTACTTCGTCAACACGCTCGTGCTGCGCAGCGACCTGTCGGGCCAGCCCGGTTTCGTCGAGGCGCTCGCACGCGTGCGCCGCACCTGCCTGGACGCCTACGCGCACCAGGAGCTGCCCTTCGACCGCCTGGTCGCCGAGCTCGCCCCGCAGCGTGACCTGAGCCGCAATCCGCTGTACCAGGTGTTGTTCACACTGCAGAACATGCCCTCCAGCGCGCTCGCCCTGGACGGCCTGCAGGTCGAGCAGCTGCCGCTGGATACGGCCAGCGCCAAGTTCGATCTGGCGCTGTCGCTCAGCGAGGACGGCGCCGCGCTGGCCGGCGCACTCGAATACAGCACGCAGCTGTTCGACGCCGACACCGCAGCGCGCATGGCGCGCCACTTCCGGCAGCTGCTGCGCGCCATCGTCGAGCACCCCGAGCAGTCGATCGACCGGCTGGCGCTGATGGAGCCCGCCGAGCTCGAGCTCATCGTGCACGGCTGGAACGACACCGCGCGCGACTATCCGCTGCAGAACCTGCACCAGCTGTTCGAGGCACAGGTGCTGCGCAGCCCACGGGCCAGCGCTGTCGTCCTCGACGCCGAGCAGCTCAGCTACGACGAACTCAACCGCCGCGCCAACCGCCTCGCGCACCATCTGCGCTCGCTGGGCGTGGGGCCCGACGTGCTGGTGGGCGTGTGCATGCAGCGCAGCCCCGCGATGGTCGTCGCGCTGCTGGCCGTCCTCAAGGCCGGCGGCGCCTACGTGCCGCTGGACCCCGAGTACCCCGCCGAGCGCCTGGCCTTCATGCTCGAGGACATCGCCGCTCCCGTCGTGCTCACCGAGCAGGCGCTGCACGGGCGGCTGCCTCGCTCCACCGCCCAGGTGCTGTGCCTCGACGGCGCCGACCTGCGCCTGGATCACCTGCCCCACGACAACCCCACCGCCACCGCCGGCCCCGATCACCTCGCCTACGTCATCTACACCTCCGGCTCCACCGGTACCCCCAAGGGCGTCGCCGTCCCTCAGCGCGCCGTCACACGCCTCGTGCTCGAGACCGACTATGTGCAGCTCGGTCCGGACGACGGCATCGCGCAGGCCTCCAACAGCTCGTTCGACGCAGCCACGTTCGAGATCTGGGGCGCGCTGCTCAACGGCGCACGCCTCGTCTTCGTGGCGACGGACACGTTGCTGTCGTCCGCCGCGCTGGCCCGCGCGATCGACGCCCGGCGCATCACGACGATGTTCGTCACGACGGCGCTGTTCAACGAACACGCGGCCAGCGCGCCTGCGACCTTCGGCGCACTGCGCACGCTGCTGTTCGGCGGCGAGGCCGTCGATCCCCATGCCGTGCGGCGCGTCGTCGAAAGCGCGCCGCCGCGACGCCTGCTGCACGTCTACGGACCGACCGAAACGACGACCTTCGCCACCTGGCACGAAGTCGTGCCGCGCGGCGACGTCGACCTGCGCTCCGTGCCGATCGGCAAGCCGATCGCCAACACGTACTGCAGCATCCTCGACGCCGCGCTCGAGCCGGTGCCCGTCGGCGCGATCGGCGAGCTCTACATCGGCGGCCCCGGACTGGCGCGCGGCTACCTGCATCGTCCCGAACTGACGGCGGAGCGCTTCGTCCCGGACCCCTTGCGCCCGGGCGAACGGCTGTACCGCACCGGCGACCTGGCGCGCTACCGCGCCGACGGCAGCATCGACTACGTCGGACGCATCGACCGTCAGATCAAGCTGCGCGGCTTCCGCATCGAGCTCGGCGAGGTCGAAGCGGCCATCGCGGGCGAGCCGGGCGTCACGCAGTGCACCGTCGTCGTGCGGGAGGACCGCCCCGGCGACCGGCGCCTGGTCGCCTATGTCGTTGCCCCCGACGCCGCCGTCGCGCCATCGCCGAAGCAACTGTGCCACCGCCTCGAGGCCCGCCTGCCGGCGTACATGGTGCCGTCGTCCGTCGTCGTGCTCGACGCGCTGCCGCTGACGCCCAACGGCAAGGTCGACCGCACCGCGCTGCCCGCGCCGGTGCACGGCAGCGGCGCAGACACCGAAGAGGAGGACGCCACGGCCGGCGACGACCTCGTACAGCGGTTGCGCGCGATCTGGGAAGACGTGCTCGACGTCCGGCCGATCCGCTCGCACGACGACTTCTTCGAGCTCGGCGGGCATTCGCTGCTGGCGATCAAGCTGCTCGACCGCGTGGACAGGCAGTTCGGCCGCGCGCTCGGTCTGGCGACGATGTTCCAGGCGCCGACGCTCGGCGCGCAAGCCGATTTGCTGCGCGAAGGCGTGCAAGCGCCCGGCCATTGCGCCGTCGCCGTGCGCGCGGAGGGTCGCCGGCCGCCGCTGTTCTTCGTCTCCGGATACGGCGGCGCGATCCTGCCGTTCCACGCGCTGGCCAAGGAGCTCGACGCAGAGCAGCCGCTGTACGTGCTCGACGTGAACTCCATCGACGGACTCGACGCCGGCCCCGTCAAGCTCGAATCGGTGGCAGCGGGCATGATCCGCGACCTGCGTCGAGTGCAGCCGCACGGTCCCTACCACCTCGCAGGCTTCTCGCTCGGCGGCAAGATCGTCTACGAGATGGCGCAGCAACTGCAGCGTGCCGGAGAGGAGGTCGGCCTGCTGGCGTTGCTCGACTGCATGGCGCCGGGCGCCGAGCGCCTGCGATCGTTCCCGGTCCGCGTGCTGTTGCACGTACAGCATGCACTGCGGCGCGATCCGCGCGACGCCGCTGCGTATCTTCTCGAGCGCGTGCGTCGGCTGAAGAAGTACTTCGGCCTCGCCGAGCGTGTGCAGCCGACGGTCTTCAAGAGCCACCAACCGGTGGATCCGACGACGATCGTGCGCAGCATCGAGGCGCGCGCACAGTCGCTGTACGAAGCCTGGCGCGCCTACGAGCCTGGCCCCTATGCAGGCCGCCTGCTGCTGATCCGCGCCGAGGTGCGCGACTACATGCCCGGCGTCGTCGCCGACGACCGCTCGATGGGCTGGAGCCGCCTGATCGGCCAGGGCGTCGAGATCGTCAGTCTGACCGAGGCACGTCACGAAGACATGCTCGACGCGCGGCACGCACCTGCGCTGGCGGCGCTGCTCGACGCCGCGATGGCGCGCAGTGCGAGCCGCCGATGACGGGCGCAGACGCAGCACCCGCGCGCCGGCCGTGGCTGTGCTTCTTGCGACTCGACGCCGAGGCGTCCCGCTTCGACGAGCACTGGCGTTGCCTCGACGAGAGCGAGCGCCGACGTGCATCGCGCTTTCGACGCGATGTCGACCGGTTGCGCTTCGTCATCGCGCGCGGCAGCCTGCGCGGCCTGCTCGGCGAGCGCGTGGGCATGGCGGCCGCCGAGATCGGCTTCGCCACCAACGCCTGGGGCAAGCCTGAGCTCCAGGCGTCGCCGCACCGTCTGCACTTCAACACGAGCCACGCAGGCAACTGGATCGCGCATGCCATCGACGACGCTGCGCCGGTGGGCATCGACATCGAGTGCGTGCGCGACGACCTCGCAGACGTCGACACGCTGCTCCTGGTGTTCACCGAGCCGGAACTCGACCGGCTGCGCGCCGTCGCCTCGACTCAGCGCGCGCGCGCTGTCGCCGTGCAGTGGGTGCGCAAGGAAGCCTACGTCAAGGCTGTCGGCGAAGGCCTGAGCCGACCTCCGCGAGGCATCGAGATCGACACCGACGCGTCAGGCAGCCCGAGGCTTCGGCGCGACCTCGGCGCGCAACCCGGCGAGCACGGCTGGCGGTTCCACGACTTCGCGCCGGACGGCGACCACGTCGGCTGCGTGGTCTGGCGCAGCGACGACGACAATCTCCGCGGCCATGGCTGACACGTCGTCGTCCCCTCCCGTCGCGCTCCAGTTCTTCGAGGGTGCCCTGTGGTCGGCCGCACGCAGCCTGCTGCAAGCCTTGCTCAACGTCGTCGCGCTGGCAGTGGTGGCGCGCGAACTCGGCCCGCAGGCCTATGGCGTCTTCGGTGTCGCGATGATCGTGATCTCGATCGCCGAGATGGCCGTCGGCGCGGCGTTCACCGAGTCGATCATCCAGCGCAAGGACCTGCACGACGGCCACGTCGACGCCACCTTCTGGCTGACGATCGGCGCTTCGGTCGGCGCCGGCGCGCTGATCGCCGCGCTGGCCGACCCCCTGGCGCGAATGGCCGGCAACGCCGACGCAGCCGACGTGCTGACGGTACTGGCCTGCATACTGCCGCTGACGGTCGCGTCGCGCGTGCCGATGGCCTTGCTGGCGCGCGACCTGCGCTTTCGCAGTAGCTCGCAGATCGGTGCGCTGGCGTCGATCCTGAGTTGCGCCACCGGCATCGCGCTGGCGCTGCACGGCACCGGCGTGTGGACTCTGGTCGCGATGGAAGGCGTGCGCTCGGCCGTGAATGCCGTCGGCGCCTTCGTCGCCGTGACGTGGCGACCGGCGCGCCGCGGCCGCTGGGCACATCTGCGCGAGCTGTCGCGCTTCAACGCCGGCACGTTCGCCACGTACGCCGTCGGCTACGCCGATCTGCTGCTGCCGCGGCTGCTCGTCTCGCACCTGCTGGGCACGCAGGCGCTCGGCCTGTTCATGCTGGCCATGCGCGTATCGACGGAACTGTCGCAACTATTGACCGATCCGCTGCACGGCGTGTCGATGGCGGCCTGCGCGCGCGTCCAGCAGTCGCACGACGAGCTGCAGCGCATCGTGAAGGGCCTGTACGCCACGTCGCGCCTGCTCGTCTTTCCGGCCTATCTCGGCATGGCGGCGCTCGCACCCACGCTCGTGCCCTGGATCTTCGGTCCCAAGTGGCAACCTGCAGTGATCGCGATCCAGATCCTGATGCTCGGCGGCGTGCCGCGGGCACACACTGCGTACAACGCTGCCATCCTGTTCGGCGTCGGGAAACCGCACTGGACGGCGCTGCTGTTCGCTGCCGGTTGTCTGCTGCATGCCGTCCTGTTTCCCTCGCTCGCGCCGTGGGGCATCGCGGGAGCGGCCCTCGCGATGCTGGGGCGCCACTACGGCAACTGGGCTCTCGCGGCGCTGCTCGTGTCGCGCGCCACCGGTTTGACGGTGCGCCGTCAGTTCGAGGGCAGCATGCCGGTGCTGGCCGCAGCAGCGACGATGGCGCTCGTCACGGCGGCCGTCTGTCATCTGCTCAACGCCGCAGCGTGGCACGCCGCGATCGTCGTGATCGCCGCCGCAGGCGTCGGCGTCGCAGCCTATGCGCTGGCGCTGCGGCTGCTGGCGCCGGCGACGTTGCACACGGTGATCGGGGTCGCGAGGGCCTTCGTGCGGCGCGACCGGACACGTCTTGCCGAGTTGCTGTCGCAGCCGCGTTGAGCGGGCGTCGCGGCTTTCGGAGGGTTGGCGGAAAGGGAGGGATTCGAACCCTCGATACGGAGATACCGTATACCGGATTTCGAGTCCGGCGCATTCGACCACTCTGCCACCTTTCCGGGATCGCGCTGGGCGTGTCGAACGAGTCGCGCATTCTACTGCATGCGTCGTCGGCACCGACCGCGCGCAGAGGCGAGACGGCGATCGCGGCGGGCGCCTACGCTCGAGGCGCGAGCCGGTCGAGCCCGCCCAGATACGGCCGCAGCACCTCGGGCACGTCGACGCCGCCGTCGGCGCGCTGGTAGTTCTCGAGCACGGCCACCAGCGTGCGGCCGACGGCCAGGCCCGAGCCGTTGAGCGTGTGCACGAACTCGTTGCGGCCTTGCGCCGTCTTGTAGCGCGTCTGCATGCGCCGCGCCTGAAACGCCTCGCAGTTGGAGCACGAGCTGATCTCGCGATAGGCGTTCTGCGCCGGCAGCCAGACCTCGAGGTCGTAGGTCTTCGCCGCGCCGAAGCCCATGTCGCCGGTCGACAGCAGCATCACCCGGTACGGCAGGCCGAGCTTGCGCAGGATGTTCTCGGCGTGGCCCGTCATCTCCTCGAGCGCGGCGTCGCTGCGCTCGGGGCGCACGATCTGCACCATCTCGACCTTGTCGAACTGGTGCTGGCGGATCATGCCGCGCGTGTCGCGCCCCGCGCTGCCCGCCTCGGAGCGAAAACACGGGCTGTGCGCCGTCAGCCGAATCGGCAGCGCGCTCTCGGCGAGCACCTGCTCGCGCACGCTGTTGGTCAGCGAGATCTCCGACGTCGAGATCAGGTACTGCTCGGGCTGCTCTTCGCTGCCGCCGCGGCTGACCCAGAACATGTCGTCGCGGAACTTGGGCAGCTGGCCCGTGCCCTCGAGCACCTCGCGGTTGACGATGTACGGCGTGTAGCACTCGGTGTAGCCGTGCTCCATCGTCTGCACGTCGAGCATGAAGGCGGCGAGTGCCCGGTGCAGCCGCGCCGCCGGCCCGCGCATGAAGGTGAAGCGCGCGCCCGAGAGCTTGGCACCGGTCTCGAAGTCCAGCCCGAGCGCCGCGCCGACGTCGACATGGTCGCGCGGCGCGAACTCGAAGCGCCGCGGCCCCTCGCCGCCCGGACTCCAGCGCCTCACCTCGACGTTGGCCGTCTCGTCGGCGCCGACCGGCACGCTCGCTTGCGGCAGGTTGGGCACGGACATCAGCATGCCGGCGAGCTCGGACTGGATCGCCTCGAGCCGCAGCGCCGAGCCCTTGAGCTCGTCGCCGATGCCTCCCACCTCGACCATCGCCGCCGACGCGTCGTCGCCGCGGCCCTTGGCCTGGCCGATCTGCTTCGACAGCTGGTTGCGCCGCGCCTGCAGCTCCTCGGTGCGAGTCTGGATCGTCTTGCGCTCGGCCTCGAGCGCCGCGTAGCGCGCAACGTCGAGAAACGGCTGTGGCGACTTGCGCGTCTCGAGCCGCGCGACGACGCCGGCGAGATCCTTGCGCAGCAGATTGATGTCGAGCATGGCGGATCGTTTTCGTTGTTCAGTCGCGCGCCGCGGGCAGCTCGGCCATCGCCTTGTCGCCCAGCCCCTTGGGCAGCGGGAAGTGCACCGTCTCGGCGACGCCCTCCAGGCGCCGCACCGACACCGCGCCGAGCGCGCGCAGGCGCGTGATCACCTGCTGCACCAGGATCTCGGGCGCCGATGCACCGGCCGTCACGCCGACACGCGTCCTTCCGTCGAACCATTCGGCCTTCAGGTCGTCGGCCTGGTCCACCATGTAGGCGTGCGCGCCCAGTCGCTCGGCGAGCTCGCGCAGGCGGTTGCTGTTCGAGCTGGTGGGGCTGCCGACGACGACGACGACCTCGACCTTCGGCGCGAGCAGCTTGACCGCATCCTGGCGGTTCTGCGTCGCATAGCAGATGTCTTGCTGCTTGGGCTCGCGCACGAGCGGGAAGCGCCGCTTCACCGCGGCGAGGATCTCCGCCGCGTCGTCCACCGACAGCGTCGTCTGCGTCACGACGGCCAGCCGCGCCGCATCGCGCACCGCGACCCGCTCGACGTCGGCCACCGTCTCGACGAGGTGGATGCCCTCGGACAGCTGGCCCATCGTGCCCTCGACCTCGGGGTGGCCCTTGTGGCCGATCATGACGAACTCATAGCCCTCCTTGGCGAGCTTGGCGACCTCGACGTGCACCTTCGTCACCAGCGGACAGGTCGCGTCGAAGATGCGAAACCCGCGCCGCTCGGCTTCGCGCCGCACGGCCTGGCTCACGCCGTGCGCGCTGAACACGAGCGTCGCGCCGGGCGGCACGTCGGCCAGATCCTCGATGAAGATCGCGCCCTTGGCCTTGAGGTCGGCGACGACGTAGGTGTTGTGCACGATCTCGTGGCGCACGTAGATCGGCGCGCCGAACTTCCTCAGCGCGCGCTCCACGATCTCGATCGCTCGGTCGACGCCGGCGCAGAATCCGCGCGGCTCGGCGAGCACCACTTCCTGCAGCGCCGTCATCACAGCACCCCGATCAGCTGCACTTCGAAGCGCACCGGCCGCCCGGCCAGCGGATGGTTGAAGTCGACGCGCCGCCAGCCGTCGCCCGCCTCGCAGACGACGCCCGCCAGCGCCGCCGGCGCGCCGGCCGGCGCCGGCAGGTGCACCAGGTCGCCGACGGCGTAGTCGGCGCGCGCATCGCCGTGGCGGCGCAGCATCGCCAGCGACACGCGCTGCAGCAGCTCGGGGTTGCGCTCGCCGAAGGCCTCGCCGGGTGCCAGCTCGAACGCGGCGCGCGCGCCCTCGGCCAGCCCGATCAGCCGCGCCTCGAGCGCCGGCGCGAGCTCGCCCGTGCCGAGCGACAGCGTGGCAGGCTTGTCGCCGAAGGTGTTGACGAGATCGGCGCCGTCGGGGGCCGCCAGCCGGTAGTGCAGGGTCAGGAAGGACCCCGATTGGACGTGGTTCAAAACGTGGGATCGGCCGCGCGCGGCCTGCGTCATAGACTCGCCCGCGATTTTAGGCGCTCGGGAGCCGACGATGCCGCTGAAAGACCTGCCCGCCGCACTGCGCCCGCGCGAGAAGCTGCTCGCGCTCGGCCCCGCGGCGCTGGCCGATGCCGAACTGCTCGCGCTGCTGCTGCGCACCGGCCTGCCGGGCCTGGGCGTGCTGCAGCTGGCCGAGCGGCTGCTCGCCGAGTTCGACGGTCTGCCCGGGCTGCTGCATGCCGGCGCTGCCGAGCTGCAGCGCATGCGCGGCCTCGGGCCCGCCAAGCGCGCCGAGCTTGCGGCCGTGCTCGAGCTGGCCCGGCGCTCGCTCGCCCAGCAGCTGCGCGAGCAGCCGGTGTTCGACTCGCCGCTGCGCGTCAAGGACTTCCTGCGCCTGCACCTCGGTCAGCTCGGCCACGAGGTGTTCGGCGTGCTCTACCTCGACGCGCAGCACCGCATGTTGCGCTTCGAGGAGCTGTTTCGCGGCACGCTGACGCAGACCAGCGTCTATCCGCGCGAGGTCGTCAAGCAGGCGCTGGCCTGCCACGCGTCGGCGGTGATCCTCGCGCACAACCATCCGTCGGGCGTCGCCGAGCCGTCACGCGCCGACGAGTACCTGACGCAGACGCTGAAATCGGCGCTGCAGCTGGTCGACGTGCGCGTGCTCGACCACCTCGTCGTCGGCGCGGGCGACGTCGTCTCGTTCGCCGAACGCGGGCTGCTGTAGGCTCGCGGCGTGAAGCCGCCCAGGCCCCGCTCGCTCGCCGACCTCGCCGCGCTGCGCGACGCGCTCGCCGAGCAGGCGCGCGCCGCTGCCGAGCGCACCGCGCACGAGCGCGCCGAGGCCGAGCGCCGCGAGCACGAGCGCACGCTGTTCGCGCGCAGCATCGGCGCGGTCGCGCCGCTGCCATCGACACATGCCAGGCGCGGCGGCGCCGACGCGCCGCGGCCGGCCGCGCTGCCGCGCCAGCGCCGCCTCGACGAGCAGGCCGTGCTGCGCGAGTCGCTGTCCGACGAGATCGACGTCGAGACGCTGCTCGACACCGACGAGTCGCTGTCGTACCGCCGCCCCGACATCGGCGCCGACGTCGTGCGCCGCCTGCGCCGCGGCGAGTGGGCGATCCAGGCCGAGGTCGACCTGCACGGCCTGCGCCGCGACGAGGCGCGCGAGCGCCTCGCCGCCTTCCTGCGCGAGGCGGCGCAGCGCGGGCTGCGCTGCGTGCGCGTCGTGCACGGCAAGGGGCACGGCTCGCCGGGGCGCGCGCCGGTGCTCAAGCTCAAGGTGCGCGGCTGGCTGGTGCAGACGGCCGCCGTGCTGGCCTTCGTGCAGGCGCGCGCCGCCGACGGCGGCCACGGCGCCCTCGTCGTGCTGCTGCGCCCGGGCGCGACCTGACGAACGGCGAGGCCGTCGTCGGCGGGCCGCCGCTCACTCCGTCAGCCTGGCCGCCAGCGCCGTCACGCCCAGCGCCGCCTCCGAGCCGGGCGACAACTCGAGCAGCAGACGCCGGCGCTGCACGGCCTGGCGCACCGCCGGGTCGGCGCGCACGTCGCCGACGAACTGCAGCTTCAGCGCCGGCGCGTCGCCGCCGGGCGGCGTGACGTAGCGGTCGACGACCTGCTGCAGCTGGCCGCGGATCGTGCGCCCCTCGCCGAGCAGCGTCGTCTGGTTGACGACGAGGTGCAGACTGCGCCGCTGCTGCTGCACCGCCAGCACCTTGATGATGGCGTAGGCATCCGTCAGCGAGGTCGGCTCGGGCGTCGCGACGACGAGCACGTCGTCGGCCAGCGACACGGTGTAGAGAACGACTTCAGAGATGCCGGCGCCGGTGTCGAGCAGCACGTGGTCGTAGCGCGGGCGCAGCGTCTCGATCACCTCGAGCAGCTTGTCGCGCAGCTCGGGCGTCAGCCGCGAGTACTCGACCAGCCCCGAGCCGGCGAGCAGCACGGAGAATCCGCCCGGCGCCGTGACGATGGCGTCGTCGAGAGCGGCCTTGCCGGTGAACACGTCGTGCAGCGTCACCTTGGGCTGCAGGTTGAGCACGACGTCGAGGTTGGCCAGGCCGAGGTCGGCGTCGAGCACGATCACGCGCTCACCTCGGCGCGCCAGCGCAGCGGCGAGGTTGGCCGCCAGGAAGGTCTTGCCGACGCCGCCCTTGCCGCTGGTGACGGCGAGCACGCGCGTGGTCATGACTGCCCCTCGGCCGACGAGTACGCCGGCCGATCCCCCAAGGGGATCGCGGGCCGGCTTGGGGCGGCCCGGCGCTCGGCCCGCGGTGCGTGGGTTGACACGAGGTGGCTCATTCGAGGGCCTGGAATTGGGAGGCGCCGAACAGCATGCTCTTCTCCTCGGCACTGACTTGCGAGATCGGCGGCTGTTCGAGGCAGGCGCGGTTGCGCCCGCTCGCCTTGGCGCGGTAGAGCTGCTCGTCGGCGCGCGCCAGCCACAGCGTGGCCGACGAGCGCACCCACTGCGGCGCGAAGGCGCCGCCGATGCTGACGGTCACTTGCAGATCCTGCTCGGGCGCCACCTCGATGCGCGTGCGCTCGAGGCGGCGCAGCACGCGCTCGGCGACCGTCTGGCCGAAGGTCGGGGGGCAGTTGGGCAGCACGATGGCGAACTCCTCGCCGCCGATGCGCGCCACCGTGTCCATCGGGCGCACCGTGTCCTGCAGCGCGCCCGCCACGGCGCGCAGCACGCGGTCGCCGGCGGCATGGCCCCAGGTGTCGTTGACGCGCTTGAAGTGATCGATGTCCAGCGCCAGCACCAGCGCGGGCTCGCCGGCGCGCGCGACGCGATCGACCTCGCGGCCGAGCGCGAGCTCGAAGGTGCGCCGGTTGGCCAGCCCGGTGAGCGGATCGCGGCTCGACAGCTCGCACAGGCCGTCGATCAGCGATTGCAGCCAGGCCGACGATCCGGCGGCTGCGTCGGGCAGCCGGTGGCCGGCGTGCGCCAGCAACTGCAGCGCGGCGTCCAGCTCGAGATGCTGCACGTCGACGGGTGCGTGGGCGGGCGGGCGGTCCATGCGGGTGGCGGTTCGGGCCAGTCTACAGCGCGCACCGGCCGCGCCGGGGCGAAACAGCGGGGTGGTTCGGGGCCAGTTCGGCCCCTCCCCGCCGCCTCAAGAACGCCAGACTGCAAGCCGATATCCGGTCGTCGGCCGGGTCGCCCCGGCACGAAGTCGCTCCATGGAAGCTGCGCTCCTCGCCCCCACCGTCCCCGCTGCCGCCGCCAACACCGAGTTCAGCTTCGGCGCGTCCGACTTCGAGCGCGTGCGCGCGCTGATCTATCGGCGCGCCGGCATCCACCTGCACGCCGGCAAGCAGGCAATGGTCTACAGCCGGCTGTCGCGCCGGCTGCGCGAGACGGGTCACGCCTCGTTCACCGACTACCTGCGCTGGATCGAGCAGCTCGCCGGCGACGCCGCCGAGCGCGAGTGGCAGGAGTTCGTCAACTGCCTGACGACCAACCTGACGGCGTTCTTCCGCGAGGAGCACCACTTCGAGCTGCTCGCCGCCGAGCTGAAGACGCGCCCGCCCGCGCGGCCGCTGCGCATCTGGTGCAATGCCGCGTCGACCGGCGAGGAGCCCTACTCGATCGCGATGACGGTGCACGAGGCGCTGGGCGCCGGCGCATCCGTCGAGATCGTCGCCAGCGACATCGACACCCGCGTGCTCGCCACGGCCGGCCGCGGCGTCTACCCCGCCGACTCGCGCGGTCTGAGCGCGCAGCGCCTGCGCACGCACTTCCTGCGCGGCAAGGGCGCCAATGCCGGCTCGATCCGCGTCAAGCCCGAACTGGCGCGCTGGATCGCGTTCCGCAGCCTGAACCTGATGTCCGCCCAGTACGCGCTCGGCGCGCCGTTCGACATCGTGTTCTGCCGCAACGTGATGATCTATTTCGATGCGCCGACGCAGCGCAAGGTGCTCGAGCGCATCCATGCCGTGATGAAGCCCGCGGGCTTGCTGTTCGTCGGCCACTCCGAGAACTTCACCGAGTCGCGCGACCTGTTCCGTCTGCGCGGCAAGACCGTCTACGAACGCGGCTGAGCTGACCCGAGAAGTACCTGCCCATGCTGACGACCAACGCCCCGAGCCCCCGCCAGGCCGCCCCGGCTCCCGCCTTCGGCGGCGGCGCCGGTTCGCGCCTCGAACGCCTGAAGGCCGAGGCGCGCAAGCCCGGCGAGGCGTCGTTCTTCTATTACGACGCGCACTTCCGCAACGACGCCGTCAAGATCCTGCCGGGCGAATACTTCGTGCACCACGAGGACCTGCTGATCATGACGACGCTGGGTTCGTGCATCGCCGCCTGCCTGTGGGACCGCCACGCCAAGGTGGGCGGCATGAACCACTTCATGCTGCCCGAGGGCGACGGCGGGCGCTACGGCTCCTACGCGATGGAACTGCTGATCAACGAGCTGATGAAGCGCGGCGCGTCGCGCGGTGCGCTCGAGGCCAAGGTGTTCGGCGGCGGCCAGGTCATCAGCGGCATGAACACGATGAACGTCGGCGAGCGCAACACGCAGTTCGTCCTCGACTATCTGAAGACGGAGCACATCACCGTCGTGTCGAAGGACGTGATGGACGTCTATCCGCGCAAGGTGTGCTTCCTGCCGGCCAGCGGCAAGGCGATGGTCAAGCGGCTGGCGCCGACCAACGCCGCCGGCGTCGTCGCGCAGGAGCGCGCGGCAGCGCAGCGCGCCGCCCCGGCGGCATCGGCCGGCGGCTCGATCGACCTGTTCTGAGCATTCGGAGTCGACGGACATGGCCAAGACGCGCGTGGTGGTGGTGGACGATTCGGCTCTGGTGCGCAGCCTGCTCGCCGAGATCATCAACCGCCAGCCCGACATGCAGTGCGTCGGCACGGCGAGCGACCCGCTCGTCGCGCGCGAGACGATCCGCAACCTCGACCCCGACGTCATCACGCTCGACGTCGAGATGCCGCGCATGGACGGCCTCGACTTCCTGTCGCGCCTGATGCGGCTGCGCCCGATGCCCGTCGTGATGGTGTCGACGCTGACCGAACGCGGCGCCGAGGTCACGCTGCGCGCGCTCGAGCTGGGCGCGATCGACTTCGTCGCCAAGCCCAAGATCGGCATCGCCGACGGTCTGCACGCGCTGGCGCACGACATCACCGAAAAGATCCGCATCGCGGCGCGCGCACGCGTGCACCGCACGGCGTCACCGCCGCAAGCCGGCGGCGCGGGCGCCGCCTCGGGCACGGCCGCCGCGCCGCCCCCGGCCGCCGCGTCGACAGCGCCGATCGGCCGCCTGTCGACGGAGAAGATCCTCTTCATCGGCGCGTCGACCGGCGGCACCGAGGCGACCAAGGAGGTGCTCGTGCAACTGCCGGCCGATTCGCCGGCCGTCATGATCACGCAGCACATGCCGCCGGGCTTCACGAAGAGCTACGCCGCCCGCCTGGACGGCCTGTGCCGCATCTCCGTCAAGGAGGCGCAGGACGGCGAGCGCGTGCTGCCCGGCCACGCCTACATCGCGCCGGGCGGCCTGCACCTGTCGGTCGAGCGCTCGGGCGCCAACTACATCGCGCGCGTGCGCGACGGCGAGCCGGTCAACCGCCACAAGCCGTCGGTCGAAGTGCTGTTCCAGTCGGCGGCGCGTGTCGTCGGCCCCAACGCGCTGGCCATCATGCTCACCGGCATGGGCGCCGACGGCGCGAAGGCGATGAAGGAGATGCGCGACGCCGGCAGCCACAACATCGCGCAGGACGAGGCGAGCTGCGTCGTCTTCGGCATGCCGCGCGAGGCGATCGCCGCCGGCGCGGTGCACGAGATCCTGCCGCTCGCCGAGATCGCGCCGCGTCTGATCGAGAAGCTGCGCCACGCCACCGGCGGCCTCGGCCACCGGGTGTAGCCGACACCCCGCTCGCCGAATGCGGCGAGCGAACTTCAGTTCGGCGCCGGATAGCGCACCTCGATCACTTCGATGCGCTCGACGCCGCCCGGCGTCGCGAGCTGCACCTCGTCGCCCTCGCGCGCCTTGAGCAGCGCGCGCGCGATCGGCGAGATCCAGCTCACCTCGCCGGCCAGGCTGTCGGCCTCGTCGATGCCCTTGATCGTGATCGTGCGCTGCTCGCCGCGCTGGTTCTCGTAGGTCACCGTCGCACCGAAGAAGACCTGATCGCTGCCATGGTGCGCCGACGGATCGGCCACCTCGGCGATGTCGAGCCTCTTCGTCAGGAAGCGGATGCGGCGGTCGATCTCGCGCAGCCGCTTCTTGCCGTACAGGTAGTCGCCGTTCTCGGAGCGGTCGCCGTTCTTGGCCGCCCACGACACCGTCTCGACGACTTTCGGCCGCTCGACGTCGAGCAGATTCATCAGCTCGGCGCGCAGCCGCCGCCAGCCTTCGGGCGTCATGTAGTTGCGCGTGCCCGCGGGCAGCGGCGGCGCGCCGGCGCCGTCGTCGTCGTCGCTGCTGTCGTCGCCGGGCTCGCTCTCGCGCGTGAAGGCCTTGCTCATCCTCGTGTCGTCCGTCGTCAGGGCCCGATTCTTATACGCCCGTCGCGGCCGCCGCGGCGGCATCGCGCCGATTCCCATACAGTGCGCACATGCCCGTGAACCCGCCGCGCAGCCTCGCCACCAAGTTCGCGCTCGGCGCCGGCACGCTGCTCGTGCTGGCGCTGGCGGCGATCGGCCTGACGCTGTGGGTGACGTGGCAGCTCGAGGGCGGTGCCGCCGCCGTCAACGAGGCAGGGCGGCTGCGCATGCAGACCTGGCGCCTCGTCGCGACGCTGCACGACGACTCGCGCGACGAGACGCTGCGCCGCGTCGCGCGCTTCGACGCCGGCCTCGCGCTGCTCGCGTCGGGCGACCCGTCGCGCCCGCTGATCGTGCCGTGGAACGACGAGTCGCGCGCGAGCTTCGACGCGCTGCAGCGCCAGTGGCGCACGCTGCGTGACGACTGGCTGCAGGTGCGCCCGCCCGAGCGCGCCGAGCTGGCGCGCCAGGCCGACGCCTTCGTCGTCGCCGTCGACGCCTTCGTCACCTCGGTCGAGCACGAACTCGCACGCTGGACCGCGATCCTCAACGCCTTCCAGCTTGCCTGGCTGGCGCTGGCGATCGCCAGCGCCGTCGTGATGATGTATGCGGGCTACCTGTTCGTGCTCGACCCGATGACGCGGCTGCGCGAGGGCCTGCGCAGCGTCGAGCAGGGCGATTTCGCGGCGCGCATCGACGTCGCGTCGAACGACGAGTTCGGCGAGCTGACTGCCGGCTTCAACCACATGGCCGAGCACCTGCGCCGGCTCTACGACAGCCTCGAGGACAAGGTTCGCGAGAAGACGGCGGCGCTCGAAGTGCAGAACGAGCGGCTGGCCGCGCTGTACGAGGTCAGCGCCTTCGTCGCCAAGGCAGGCACGCTCGACGAGCTGGCGCGCGGCTTCGCGGTGCAGGTGCGGCGCATCGCGCGCGCCGACGCCGTGGCGATCCGCTGGTCCGACGAGGCCAACGAACGCTACCTGCTGCTCGCGGGCGACGGGCTGCCCGACGCGATGGCGAGCAACGAGACCTGCCTGCTCACCGAGCGCTGCCTGTGCGGCCAGTCGCGCGCCACCGCCGGCACGCGCGTGATCCCGATCCGTTTCGCCGCGCCGCCGCCGCTGGCCCACTGCGCGAAGTCCGGCTTCGCGACGCTGGTGTCGGTGCCGGTGATGCTGCACGACCGCATCCTCGGCGAGATCGATCTCTTCTTCCGCACGGCGGTCGCGCCGGATGCCGACGAGCGCGACCTGCTCGACACGCTCGCCAACCACCTCGCCGGCTCGATGGAGGGGCTGCGCGCCGGCGCGCTCGAGCGCGAAGGCGCCGTGGCCGAGGAGCGCAGCCTGCTCGCGCGCGAGCTGCACGACTCGATCGCGCAGTCGCTCGCCTTCCTGAGGATCCAGCTGCAGCTGCTGCGCGATGCGCTCGGGCGCCGCGACGACGCCGCCGTCGCGCTCGCGATCACCGAGCTCGAGGCCGGCCTGCGCGAGAGCTCGGGCGACGTGCGCGAGCTGCTGGTCCACTTCCGCACGCGCACCAACAGCGAAGACATCGAACCCGCGCTGCGCACGACGCTGCAGAAGTTCGAGCACCAGACCGGGCTCAGGACGCACCTGCAGGTCGAAGGCCACGGCCTGCCGCTGGCGCCCGACGTGCAGGTGCAGGTGCTGCACGTCGTGCAGGAGGCGCTGTCCAACGTGCGCAAGCATGCCGGCGCACGCGAAGTCTGGCTCGAGGTGCAGCGCGCGCCGCAGTGGCGCTTCGAGGTGCGCGACGACGGCCGCGGCTTCGACGCCGCCGCCGACGCCCCCGACGAGATGCACGTCGGCCTGCGCATCATGCGCGAGCGCGCCGCGCGCATCGGCGCGCAGGTCGAGGTCGACGCCGTGCCGGGCGCCGGCACCTGCGTGGTTCTGACGGTGCCGCCGACCGCGACACCGCCGCAGCAAGCCGCCGCCGCCCATGCCTGAAACCGCCGCAGCGCCGATCCGCCTGCTCGTCGTCGACGATCACACGCTGTTCCGGCGCGGCCTGGTCGCGCTGCTGGCGGCCGACGCGCGGTTCGAGGTCGTCGGCGAGGCCGGCGACGCCGGCGAGGCGCAACGCCGCGCGCAGGCGCTGCAGCCCGACGTGATCCTGCTCGACAACCACCTGCCCGGCGTCGCCGGCGTCGACGCGCTGCCCGGGCTGCGCGAGGCGGCGCCGCAGGCGCGCACGCTGATGCTGACGATGAGCGAGGACGAGGCCGACCTCGCCGCCGCGCTGCGCGCCGGCGCGCGCGGCTACCTGCTCAAGACGGTCGACGGCGACGCGCTCGCGCAGTCGATCGTGCGCACGATGCGCGGCGAGTCGGTGGTCAGCCCCGAGATGACGGGCAAGCTCGTCGCCGCCTTCCAGGCCAACGGCGGCGCCGCGAGCGCGCCGCCCGCCGCCGCGCCGCCGCCGGCCGACCCGATCGACACCCTTTCGCCGCGCGAGCGCGAGATCCTGGCGCACATCGCGCGCGGCGCAAGCAACAAGGAGATCGGCCGCTCGCTCGACATCGCCGAGACGACGGTCAAGATCCACGTGCAGCACATCCTGCGCAAGCTCGGCTTCGCGTCGCGCGTGCAGGCGGCGGTGTACGCGAGCGAACGCGGAATCGGCTAGGAGTCTGCGCGGCAGAAGCCGCCCAGCCTCCTAGCCTGCGGCTTTAACGCACGGCTCCCCCGAGCCCCCTCCGCGAGGGAGCTCCGGCTCGTTCGACCGCCCCCTCCAGCCTCCCCCCGGAGGGAGGCTCCAGTCAGTCCGACGACCCGCGCCCCCCGCTCGGCGTGCGCCCAGCACCGCCATGCGCCGCAGGGCGGCGCGCAGCAACCACGGCCCGCGGCGGCGCGGCTTGATCCGGCGCAAGCCGGGCCGGTGACTACTCCTTTCGAACGATGGCCGCAGCGGCGCCATCGTTCTTTCGCAGCCCCTGCGCAGCCCGGCGGAAGGATGGTCCGCGACGACACGCGTGCCGATCATCGAGGCAACCCCAAGAGCCCTCGAGGAGCATCGCAATGGCCCGCGCCGCCGCCGCACCTGTCGCCCGCGACATGCTGGAGTACCGCCGCAAGGGCTGGTCGGTGCTGGCGGTGAGCACGCTGGGCTTCACGGTGTGCTTCATGGTCTGGATGATGTTCGGCGTGATCGGCATCCCGATCAGGAAGGCACTCGACCTCAACGCCACCGAGTTCGGGCTGCTCACCGCCACGCCCGTGCTCACCGGCTCGCTGATCCGCGTGCCGCTGGGCATCTGGACGGACAGGTACGGCGGCCGCATCGTGATGACGTTGCTGATGGCCGCCACCGTGCCGGCGATCTGGGCGATGGCCTGGGCCACGCAGTATTGGCACTTCCTCGTCATCGGCCTGTTCGTCGGACTGGCCGGTGGCTCGTTCTCGGTGGGCACGCCCTACGTCGCGCGCTGGTTCCCCAAGAACCGCCAGGGCATGGCGATGGGCGTCTACGGCGCGGGCAACTCGGGCGCGGCGGTCAACAAGTTCCTCGCGCCGGTGCTCGTCGTCGCCTTCGGCTGGACGATGGTGCCGCAGGTCTACGCCGCCATCATGCTCGGCACCGTCGTGCTGTTCTGGCTGCTGAGCCACCACGACGCCTCGCACCTGGTGCCCAGCCACGTGCGCTTTCGCGACCAGCTCAAGGCGCTGAAGGATCCGAAGGTGCTCAAGTACTGCCAGTACTACAGCATCGTGTTCGGCGGCTACGTCGCGCTGTCGCTGTGGATGGTGCAGTACTACGTCGGCGAGTACGGCCTCGACATCCGCGTCGCCGCGCTGCTGGCGGCCTGCTTCTCGCTGCCCGGCGGCGTGCTGCGCGCGATCGGCGGCGTGCTGTCGGACAGGTACGGCGCGCACAGCGTCACCTGGTGGGTGATGTGGGTGAGCTGGATCTGCCTGTTCCTGCTGTCGTATCCGCAGACCGACTTCACCGTCCTCACGGTCAACGGCCCGAAGACCTTCCACCTCGGCCTCAACGTCTACGCCTTCACCGTGCTGATGTTCATCCTCGGCATCGCGTGGGCCTTCGGCAAGGCCAGCGTCTTCAAGTACATCAGCGACGACTACGGCGCCAACATCGGTGCGATCAGCGGCATCGTCGGCCTGGCCGGCGGCCTCGGCGGCTTCGTGCTGCCGATCCTGTTCGGCGCGTTGATGGATCTGACCGGCGTGCGCTCCAGCGCCTTCATGCTGATGTACGGCGTCGTCTGGGTCTCGCTGATCTGGATGTACTGGACCGAGGTGCGCCGCACCGAAGTGATGGGCGCACACGCCCCGCGCTCGCCGCTCGCGAGCAACGCCTGACTCGAGCCCCGGAGAAACGCGCATGAACACCACGCTGGCCGACAAGCCCCTGCAGCGCGCGGGCCGCGTCCTGCACGTCTGGACGCCCGAAGACAAGGCGTTCTGGGAGCGCGAGGGCGAGGCCATCGCCAAGCTCAACCTGTGGATCTCGGTGCCGGCGCTGTTCCTCGCCTTCGCGGTGTGGCAGGTGTGGAGCGTCGTCGCCGTCGGCCTGCCGGCGCTGGGCTTCAAGTTCTCGACCAACCAGCTGTTCTGGCTCGCCGCGGCGCCGGCGCTGTCGGGCGCGACGCTGCGCATCTTCTATTCGTTCATGGTGCCGCTGGTCGGCGGCCGGCGCTGGACGGCGATCTCGACGGCGACGCTGCTGATCCCCGCCGTCGGCATCGGCTTCGCGGTGCAGGACAGCACGACGAGCTACCCGACGATGCTCGTCCTCGCGCTGCTGTGCGGCCTGGGCGGCGGCAACTTCAGCTCGAGCATGGCCAACATCTCCTTCTTCTTCCCGAAGGAGCGCAAGGGTTCGGCGCTGGGCGTCAACGCGGGGCTGGGCAACCTCGGCGTCTCCGTCGTGCAGTTCCTCAGCCCGCTCGTCGTCACGGCCGGCATCTTCGGCATCTTCGGCGGCGAGGCGCAGACCATCGTCAGGAACAACCAGACGCTGCAGGTGTGGACGCAGAACGCGGCGTTCATCTGGGTGCCGTGGATCGCGCTGGCGTCGATCGTCGCGTGGTTCGGCATGCACGACCTGGCCGACGCCAAGGCCTCGTTCGCGGCGCAGGCGGCGATCTTCCGGCGCAAGCACAACTGGCTGATGTGCCTGCTCTACCTCGGCACCTTCGGCAGCTTCATCGGCTATGCGGCGGGCTTCCCGCTCTTGATCAAGAGCCAGTTCCCGAGCGTCAATCCGCTCGCCTACGCCTGGCTCGGCCCGCTGGTCGGCGCCGTGATCCGGCCGTTCGGCGGCTGGCTGGCCGACAAGGCCGGCGGCGCCAGCGTCACGTTCTGGAACTTCATCGTGATGGCGCTGGCGGTGTGCGGCGTGCTGTGGTTCCTGCCCAGCGGCCCGTCGGGCGGCAGCTTCACCGGCTTCTTCCTGATGTTCCTCGTGCTGTTCCTCACCACGGGCATCGGCAACGGCTCGACGTTCCGCATGATCCCCGTCATCTTCCTCGAGGAGGCGCTGCGCGGCGTCGACCGCAACGACGAGGCCGCCGTCGCGCGCGCCACGAAGGAAGGCAACACGCTGGGCGCCGCCACGCTCGGCTTCACCGGCGCCTTCGCGGCCTACGGCGGCTTCTTCATCCCCAAGAGCTACGGCACGTCGATCTCGTTGACGGGCGGGCCCGAGGCGGCGCTCTACACCTTCGTCGTCTTCTACGCCGTCTGCATCGCGATCACCTGGTGGCACTACGCGCGCAAGAACGCGCCGATGCCCTGCTGAACACGCAAGAGAACAAGGAGTCCTGCTCATGAGTCACTTCCTCGACCGCCTGACGCACTTCTCGCAGCCGCGCGAGGAGTTCGCCGAGGGCCACGGCGTTGCCACCGGCGAGGACCGCACCTGGGAGGACGCCTACCGCGCGCGCTGGCAGCACGACAAGATCGTGCGCTCGACGCACGGCACCAACTGCACCGGCTCGTGCAGCTGGAAGATCTACGTCAAGGGCGGCATCGTCACCTGGGAGACTCAGCAGACCGACTATCCGCGCACCCGCCCCGACCTGCCCAACCACGAGCCGCGCGGCTGCGCGCGCGGCGCGAGCTACAGCTGGTACCTCTACAGCGCCAACCGCGTCAAGTACCCGCTGGTGCGCGGGCGGCTGCTCAAGCACTGGCGCGCCGCGCGCACGGTGGCCAGGAGCGCCGTCGACGCCTGGGCCTCGATCGTCGAGAACGACGCGCAGCGCCGCGACTGGCAGCGCCAGCGCGGCCTCGGCGGCTTCGTGCGCGCGAGCTGGGACGAGGTCAACGAGATCGTCGCCGCGGCCAACGTCTACACGATCAAGCGGCACGGCCCCGACCGCGTCATCGGCTTCTCGCCGATCCCTGCGATGTCGATGGTGTCCTACGCCGCCGGCAGCCGCTACCTCAGCCTGATCGGCGGCGTGTGCATGAGCTTCTACGACTGGTACTGCGACCTGCCGCCGTCGAGCCCGCAGACCTGGGGCGAGCAGACCGACGTGCCCGAATCGGCCGACTGGTACAACTCGACCTACCTGATCGCGTGGGGCTCCAACGTGCCGCAGACGCGCACGCCCGACGCGCACTTCTTCACCGAGGTGCGCTACAAGGGTGCCAAGGTCGTCGCCGTCACGCCCGACTACGCCGAGGTCAGCAAACTCGCCGACCTGTGGATGCACCCCAAGCAGGGCACGGATGCGGCGCTCGCGATGGCGATGGGCCACGTGATCCTCAAGGAGTTCTACTTCGACAAGCGCTCGTCGTACTTCGACGACTACGCGCGACGCTACACCGACCTGCCGCTGCTCGTGCAGTTGAAGGAGCAGACGCTCGCCGACGGCCGCAGGACGCTCGTGCCCGACCGCTATCTGCGCGCGAGCGACTTCGACGGCAAGCTCGATCAGGCCAACAATCCGGAGTGGAAGACGGTCGCCTTCGGCCCCGACGGCAACGTCGTGCTGCCCAACGGTTCGATCGGCTTTCGCTGGGGTCCCGACGGCCGGCCCGACGCCGGCAAATGGAACCTCGAGGACAAGGAGGCGCGCGAAGGCAACACCGTCAAGCTCAAGCTCTCGGTGCTCGAAGACGGCGCGCAGCCGCACGACGTCGTCGACGTCGCCTTCCCCTACTTCGGCGGCAACGACACGCCGCACTTCAACGCCAACAAGCAAGGCGGCGACGTGCTGGTGCGCCGCGTGCCCGCCGCGCGCGTCGCGCTCGGCGGCGCGCAGGGCGAGGCCCTCGTCGCCACCGTGTTCGACCTCCTCGCCGCCAACTACGGCGTGACGCGCGGCCTGACCGGCGAGTCGCCGGTGAGCTACGACGACAACGTGCCGTACACGCCGACCTGGCAGCAGCGCATCACCGGCGTGCCGCGCGAGCAGGCGATCGCCGTGGCGCGCCAGTTCGCCGCCAACGCCGACAAGACGCGCGGCAAGTCGATGGTGATCATCGGCGCGGCGATGAACCACTGGTACCACTGCGACATGAACTACCGCGGCATCATCAACATGTTGATGCTGTGCGGCTGCATCGGGCAGACGGGCGGTGGCTGGGCGCACTACGTCGGCCAGGAAAAGCTGCGCCCGCAGACCGGCTGGACGGCGCTGGCCTTCGCGCTCGACTGGATCCGCCCGCCGCGGCAGATGAACTCGACCAGCTTCTTCTACGCCCACACCGACCAGTGGCGCTACGAGAAGCTCGGCATGGAGGAGATCCTGTCGCCGCTGGCGGACAAGGCGGCGTACCGCGGCTCGATGATCGATTACAACGTGCGCGCCGAGCGCATGGGCTGGCTGCCGAGCGCGCCGCAGCTGCAGACCAATCCGCTGCAGCTCGTGCGCGACGCGCAGGCCGCCGGCGTCGATGCCAAGGACTACGTCGTCCAGGGGCTGAAGAACGGCTCGCTGCGCATGAGCTGCGAAGACCCCGACCACCCCGACAACTGGCCGCGCAACCTTTTCGTCTGGCGCTCCAACCTTCTGGGCTCGTCGGGCAAGGGCCACGAGTACTTCCTCAAGCACCTGCTGGGCACGACGCACGGCGTGCAGGGCAAGGACCTCGGTCCGCACGACGCGAAGCCGAGCGAGGTCGAGTGGCATGCCGAGGCGCCCGAAGGCAAGCTCGACCTGCTGGTCACGCTCGACTTCCGCATGAGCACGACCTGCCTGTATTCCGACATCGTGCTGCCGACGGCGACCTGGTACGAGAAGAACGACCTCAACACGAGCGACATGCATCCCTTCATCCACCCGCTGTCGACGGCCGTCGACCCGGCGTGGCAGGCGCGCAGCGACTGGGAGATCTACAAGGGCTTCGCCAAGGCCTTCAGCGAGGTCTGCGTCGGCCACCTCGGCGTCGAGAAGGAGGTCGTGCTGACGCCGCTGATGCACGACACGCCGGCCGAGCTGGCCCAGGCCCTCGACGTGAAGGACTGGAAGAAGGGCGAGGTCGACCTGCTCCCCGGCAAGACGGCGCCGCAGATCGCCGTCGTCGAGCGCGACTACCCCAACGTCCACAAGCGCTTCACGGCCCTCGGCCCCTTGATGGAGAAGGCCGGCAACGGCGGCAAGGGCATCGCGTGGAACACGGCCGAGGAGGTGCGTCAGCTCGCCGAGCTCAACGGCAAGGTGCACACCGACGGCGTGACCCAGGGCATGCCGAGGATCGAGACCGACATCGACGCCTGCGAAGTGATCCTGCAGCTCGCGCCCGAGACCAACGGCCACGTCGCCGTCAAGGCCTGGGAGGCGCTGTCCAAGGCCACCGGCCGCGAGCACGCGCACCTGGCGCTGCACCGCGAGGACGAGAAGATCCGCTATCGCGACGTGCAGGCGCAGCCGCGCAAGATCATCAGCTCTCCGACGTGGAGCGGCCTCGAGAGCGAGAAGGTCTCGTACAACGCCGGCTACACCAACGTGCACGAGCTGATCCCGTGGCGCACGCTCACCGGGCGCCAGCAGTTCTACCAGGACCACCGCTGGATGATCGACTTCGGCGAGGGCTTCGTCAGCTACCGCCCGCCGGTCGACCTGAAGACGCTGCCCGAGGTCGAGGGCCGCAAGCCCAACGGCCACCCCGAGATCGCGCTGAACTTCATCACGCCGCACCAGAAGTGGGGCATCCACTCGACCTACAGCGACAACCTGATGATGCTCACGCTCAACCGCGGCGGGCCCGTCATCTGGCTGAGCGAGGACGACGCAAGACGCGGCGGCATCGTCGACAACGACTGGGTCGAGCTGTTCAACGCGAACGGCGCCATCGCGGCGCGCGCGGTGGTGAGCCAGCGCGTCAACCCCGGCATGGTGCTGATGTACCACGCGCAGGAGAAGATCATCAACACGCCGGGCTCCGAGATCACCGGCACGCGCGGCGGCATCCACAACTCGGTGACGCGCGTCGTCTTGAAGCCCACGCACATGATCGGCGGCTACGCGCAGTACAGCTACGGCTTCAACTACTACGGAACGATCGGCACCAACCGCGACGAGTTCGTGCTCGTGCGCAAGATGGCCAAGGTCGACTGGATGGACGGTGAAGGCCCGCAAGGAGCACAGGCATGAAGGTACGCGCGCAAATCGGCATGGTGTTGAACCTGGACAAGTGCATCGGCTGCCACACCTGTTCGGTCACCTGCAAGAACGTCTGGACCAACCGGCCCGGCGTCGAGTACGCCTGGTTCAACAACGTCGAGACCAAGCCCGGCATCGGCTATCCCAAGGAGTGGGAGAACCAGGACAAGTGGAAGGGCGGCTGGGTGCGCAACCCCGACGGCTCGATCGAGCCGCGCCAGGGCGGCAAGTGGCGCCTGCTGATGCGCATCTTCGCCAACCCGAACCTGCCGCAGATCGACGACTACTACGAACCGTTCACCTTCGACTACGACCACCTGCAGTCGGCGCCCGAGACCCGGGCCGCGCCGACGGCGCGTCCGCGCAGCCTGATCACCGGCGAGCGCATGCAGAAGATCGAGTGGGGCCCGAACTGGGAAGAGATCCTCGGCGGCGAATTCTCCAAGCGCTCGAAGGACAAGAACTTCGACGATGTGCAGAAGGACATCTACGGTCAGTTCGAGAACACCTTCATGATGTACCTGCCGCGGCTGTGCGAGCACTGCCTGAACCCGGCGTGCGTCGCGTCGTGCCCGTCGGGCTCGATCTACAAGCGCGAGGAAGACGGCATCGTGCTGATCGATCAGGACAAGTGCCGCGGCTGGCGCATGTGCGTCTCGGGCTGCCCGTACAAGAAGATCTACTACAACTGGGAGAGCGGCAAGGCCGAGAAGTGCATCTTCTGCTACCCGCGCATCGAGGCCGGCCAGCCGACGGTGTGCTCCGAGACCTGCGTCGGGCGCATCCGTTATCTCGGCGTCGTGCTCTACGACGCCGACCGCATCGCCGAGGCCGCCAGCGTCGAGCGCGACCGCGACCTGTACCAGGCGCAGCTCGACATCTTCCTCGACCCGAACGACCCGAAGGTGATCGCGCAGGCGCGCGCCGACGGCATCCCCGAGGCGTGGCTGGTCGCCGCGCGCTCCAGCCCGGTGTGGAAGATGGCGATGGAGTGGAAGATCGCGCTGCCGCTGCACCCCGAGTACCGCACGCTGCCGATGGTGTGGTACGTGCCGCCGCTGTCGCCGATCGCGTCGGCGGCCAACGCCGGCCACCTCGGCAGCCACGGCGAGATCCCCGACGTGGCGCAGCTGCGCATCCCCGTGCAGTACCTCGCCAACTTGCTGACCGCCGGCGACACGGCGCCCGTCGAGCGCGCGCTCGTGCGCATGCTGGCGATGCGCGCGTACCAGCGCGACAAGCACGTCGAGCAGCGCGAGAACCTCGCCGTGCTCGAGCAGGCGGGCCTGACCGTCGCCGAGGTCGAGGACATGTACCGCGTGATGGCGATCGCCAATTACGAGGACCGCTTCGTCATCCCGACGACGCACCGCGAGTACGCCGAGAACGCCTTCGACCTGCGCGGTGGCTGCGGCTTCTCGTTCGGCAACGCCTGTTCCGACGGCGCCACCGAGGCCAGCCTGTTCGGCACGCCGAAGAAGCGCACGATCCCCATCAAGGCCACGGTGTGAAAAGGACGACGACGATGTTCGCCAAGACCCCTGCCCCCGCCACCGACCTGACGCACCGGCGCACGCTGCGCCTGCTCGCCGCGCTGCTCGGTTACCCGGGCGCCGAGCTGCGCGCCGCGCTGCCCGAGCTGGCCGACGCGCTGGCCGCCGACACGACGCTGCCGCGCGCGCGCGTCGCCGAGTTGCACGCGCTGGTGCAGCAGCTCGCCGCGATGGACGCCTACGACGCCGAAGCGCGCTACGTCGAGACCTTCGACCGCGGCCGCGCGACCAGCCTGCACCTGTTCGAGCACGTGCACGGCGACTCGCGCGAGCGCGGACCGGCGCTCGTCGACCTGCAGCAGACCTACGAGCGCGCCGGCCTTTACCTCACGGCCGCCGAGCTGCCCGACCACCTCACCGTCGTGCTCGAGTTCGCGTCGACGCAGCCGCCCAAGCTGGCGCGCGCCTTCCTCGGCGAGATGGCGCACATCCTCGTCGCCGTGTTCAGCGCGCTGCGCGAGCGCGGCAGCCCCTACGCCTGCGTCGTCGCCGCCGTGCTCGAGCTGGCCGGCGAGCGCGTGCAGGCCGTGCCGGTGGCGGCCGACGCGCCGCTCGACGAGGCCTGGGCCGAACCGCCTGCCTTCGACGGCTGCAGCACGCGCGGCCAGTCACGCCCCGACGCGCCGCAACCGATCACCATCGTCCGCAAGCCCTCCGCGCAAGGAGTCCGCGCATGAACGCCTGGCTCGAAACCTTCCTGTTCGCCTACTACCCCTACATCGCGCTCGTCGTCTTCATCGTCGGCAGCCTGGTGCGCTTCGACCGCGACCAGTACACATGGAAGAGCGACTCGTCGCAGCTGCTGCGCGCGGGCAGCCTGCGCTGGGGCAGCATCCTGTTCCACGTCGGCATCCTGTTCCTGCTGTTCGGCCACACCTTCGGCATGCTGACGCCGCACGCGCTGTACAGCCCGTTCATCGAGGCGGGCCCGAAGCAGCTGCTGGCCATCGTGACCGGCGGGCTGGCCGGCGCGGCCGTCTTCGTCGGCCTGACGCTGCTGCTGCATCGGCGCCTGTTCGACGCGCGCATCCGCGCCACCTCGCGCACCAGCGACGTCGCCGTGCTGCTGCTGCTGTGGCTGCAGGTCGTGCTCGGCCTGGCGACGATCCCGCTGTCGCTCAACCATCTCGACGGATCGACGATGCTCAAGCTCGCCGACTGGGCGCAGCGCATCGTCACCTTCCGCCCGATCCCGGCCGAGCTGCTGGCCGACACGAGCTGGGTCTTCAAGGCGCACATGTTCCTCGGCATGTCGCTGTTCGTCGTGTTCCCGTTCACGCGGCTGGTGCACGTGTGGAGCGGCTTCGGAACGCTGGCCTACGTCGTTCGACCGTACCAGGTCGTGCGCACGCGCCGGCTCAACCTGCCCGATGGCCATCAGCAGCCGCAGCGCCTGGTCTGATGCGAAGGAGAACGACATGAGCGGATGCGGAAGCGGCGGCTGCGGCTGCGGCGGCAAGAAGATGACGCCCGAGCTGCGCGCGACGGGCTTCGAATGCCCCGAGGAGCTCGCGTTCGCGCGCGACGAGCGGCCCGTCGCGACGGTCGGCGGCGTGGCGCTGCACGCGCCGGGCGAGCGCCCCGACGACGAGACGCTGCGCCAGCGCGCCTGCACCGAGCTGCTGCGCCAGGCGGCGCAGCGCGCCGGCCTGCTCGCCGCCGACGACGCGCCGGCGACCGACGGCACGACGAGCGCCGGCGCGTCGCGGGCGATCGAGGCGCTGCTCGAGCGCGAGCTGGCGGTGCCCGAGCCGTCGGACGATGCCTGCCGGCGCCACCATGCGGCGCATGCGGCGCTCTATTCGCGCGGCGAGCGCGTGCTGCTGCGCCACGTGCTGTTCGCCGTCACGCCGGGCGTCGAGGTGCAGGCGCTGCGCCGGCGCGCCGAGGCGCTGCTGCTCGAGCTGCGCTGCGCCGATCCGGCCGGCAGCGCCTTCGCCGACGCGGCGCGCCAGTGGTCCAACTGCCCGAGCGGCGCCGCAGGCGGCGAGCTCGGCTGGCTCGAGCGCGGCGACGTCGCGCCCGAGTTCGCGCGCGAAGTATTCGGCGGCAGCGCCGAGATCGGCGTGCTGCCGCGCCTGGTGCACAGCCGCCACGGCCTGCACGTCGTCGAGGTGTGCGCGCGCGCCGCCGGCGAGGCCCTGCCCTACGAGCAGGTGCAAGGCGCCGTGGCACTCGCGCTGCGCCAGCAGTCGTGGGTCAATGCGCTGCGCCAGTACCTCAAGCTGCTCGCCGGTGCGACGGCGCTCGAAGGCGTCGACCTGGTCGCCGCCGACACGCCGCTCGTGCAATAGCGCGACGCGCGCCGATCGGGGCACCGCGCGGCCTAGGGCCTTGCGGCCTCGCGTAGCATCGGCAGTCTCGCAAACGACGACCGACCATGTTGACGCAGATCGAAGAAGCGCCGCGGCCCACGGGCCGCGGCTGGGCGCTGTGGGCGCTCGGGTTCCGTCCGTTCTATCTCGCCGCGAGCATCTTCGCGGCGCTGTCGATCGCGCTGTGGGCGGCGCAGGTCTCGGGCTGGCTCGGCCGCTCGTACCTCGACGCGTCGGCCTGGCATGCGCACGAGATGCTGTTCGGCTACACGGCGGCCGTCATCGTCGGCTTCCTGTTCACCGCCGGGCGCAACTGGACGGGCGAGCCCACGCCCACCGGCCGCGCGCTGCAGGCCATGGTCGCGCTGTGGCTGGCCGGCCGCCTGCTCGTGCTCACGCCGTGGTTCTGGCCGTCGGCGATCGTCAATGCCGCGTTCCCGCTCGCCGCGGCGGCGGCGTTCGCCGTGCCGCTGGCGCGCGCGAAGAACAAGCGCAACTACTTCTTCGTGCCCTTGCTCGTGCTGCTGGGCGTGGCGCAGTTCGGCGTGCACCTCGCGCTGACCGGCCGGCTCGCGCTGCCGGCGGGGCTGGGGCTGCGCGTCGGGCTCGACGTCGTGCTGTTCATCATGGCTGTGATGGGCGGGCGCGTGATCCCGATGTTCACCAACAACGGCGTGCCCGGGGCGGCGGCGACGCGCGACCCGCGCGTCGAGAAGGCGGCGCTGGGCAGCGTGCTCGCGCTGCTGGCGGCCGACGCGCTGCAGCTGCAGGGTCCGCTGCTCGCACTGCTGCTGGCGGTGTGCGCCGTCTCGCAGCTCGTACGCTGGGCGCTGTGGCAGCCGTGGACGACGCTGCGCGCGCCGCTGGTGTGGATCCTGCACGCGGCCTACCTCTGGATCGTCGTCCACCTCGTGATGCGCGCGCTCGCCGAGATCGGCGCCGCGCCGACACACCTGGCGACGCACGCGCTGACGATCGGCGCCATCGGCGGCCTGACGATCGGCATGATGACGCGCACGGCGCGCGGCCACACCGGCCTGCCGCTGCGCGCCGACGGCATCGAAGTCGCGTGCTACGGTGCCGTGCTGCTGGCGGCCGTCGTGCGCGTGTTCGTGCCGCTCGTCGCGCCCGGCGCCTACGTGCCGTCGATCGTCATCTCGGCAACTTTGTGGTCGGCCGGCTTCGCGCTCTACGCCGTGCGCTACGCGCCGATCCTGACGCGCCCGCGCATCGACGGTCGGCCGGGCTGACGGCCCACCCCGGCGTCAGCCGTCGCCGCCGCCGTGCGGTAACACGAGCGTGGCGCGCAGCCCCGTCAGCGGCGAGATTTCGAGGGCCAGCGAGCCCTCGTAGAGCGCCGCGAGGTCGCGCACGATCGCCAGGCCGAGCCCGCTGCCGGGCACCGATTCGTCGAGGCGCGCACCGCGCTCGACCGCACGCTCGCGCGACGGCGCATCGATGCCCGGCCCGTCGTCGTCGACGACGATCGCCACCGAACGCCGCGCGTCGCCGTCGCGCAGCGCGGCCGACACGCGGACCTCGCTGCGCGCCCACTTGCAGGCGTTGTCGAGCAGGTTGCCGATCATCTCCTGCACGTCCTGCGCGTCGCAGCCCACCGCCAGCGCCGCCGGGATGCGCGCTTCGATGCGCAACCCGCGCGCGACGTGCAGCCGCTGCATCGCCTTGACCAGCCCGTCGGCGAGCGGGCCGATCTCGCAGCGCAGGCCGGGCGTGCCCAGCGCACCGGCCGCGCGCGCGCGGGCGAGGTGCCGGTCGACCTGGCGGCGCGCCAGCTCGACCTGCTCGGCGACGGTGCGCGCCAGTGCGAGGCCGCCGTGGCCGTCGGCCTCGGCGGCCTGCGCCGCCTGCGACATCACGGCCAGCGGCGTCCTCACGGCATGTGCGAGGTTGCCCGCCTGCGTGCGCGATCGCTCGACCACCTCTTCCCGTCGCTGCAACACGGCATTGAATCCGTCGACGAGCGGCTGCACCTCGGCCGGGAAGCGCCCTTCGAGCCGCGTGCTGCGGCCGGCATGCAGATGCTGCAGCGACGCCGACAGCGCGCGCAGCGGCGCCAGCCCGATCGCGACCTGCGCCACCGCCGCCGCCGTCAGCAGCAGCGCCAGCCCGACCAGCGACAGCGCGAGCACGCGATCGAAGTCGTGGCCGGCGCTGCGCATGTCGGCCATGTCGCCGGCGACGAGCACTCGCCACGCCACGGCCGCATCGCTGCCGAGCCCGACACCGCGCTCGACGGCGAGCAGCGTCGCTGCGCCCGGACCCGCGATCGTGTGCACGTGCACCTGGCCGTCGGCCAGCGCATCGCGCGGCACCGCAAGCTCGGCGTCCCACAGCGAGCGCGAGCGCAGCACCGCCTGGCGCTCGCCTTCGGGGCCGAGCCGGTCGAGCTGCCAGTACAGGCCCGAATAGGGGCGGCTCCATCGCGGATCGCTCAGCGCCGCCGTGTCCACCGCAGGCCGACCCGTCGCGTCGACTTCGAAGCGCGTCGTGACCTGATCGAGCTGCGCGATCAGCGAGCCGGCGAACTGGCGCTCGACGTGATCGCGAAACAGCGCCGCGAGCGTCCAGCCCGCGGCCACGATCGCCAGCGCCACCGCCGCCGCGGTGGCGAGCAGCAGCCGCCAGCGCAGCGACAGCGGCGTGCGCGCCGGGCGGCTCGCCGGATCCGCCTGCGACGCACTCATCATGCGTGGCAGTCGAGCCGGTAGCCCAGCCCGCGCACCGTTTCGATGGCCGCGGCGGGCAGCTTGCGGCGCAGCCGCCCGACGAAGACCTCGATCGTGTTGGAGTCGCGATCGAAGTCCTGCGCATAGAGGTGCTCGGTGAGCTCGGTTCGAGACACGACGCGGCCCGGCCGGTGCATCAGGTAAGCCAGAAGCCGGTACTCGTGCGCCGTCAGCGCGACGGGCCGGCCGTCCACGCTCACGCGCCCGCTGCGCGTGTCGAGCTCGATGGCGCCGCAGCGCAGGACGGGCGAGGCGATGCCCTGCGCGCGGCGGATCAGCGCGCGCAGCCGCGCCAGCAGTTCCTCGACGTGGAACGGCTTGGCGAGGTAGTCGTCGGCGCCGGCGTCGATGCCGGCAACCTTGTCGGTCCAGCTGTCGCGGGCGGTGAGGATCAGCACCGGCATCGCCAGGCCGGCGGCACGCCAGCGCTGCAGCACGCTCAGGCCGTCGAGATGCGGCAACCCGAGATCCAGCACCACCGCGTCGAACGGCTCGGTCTGCCCGAGGTGCTGGGCGTCGCGGCCGTCGGCGGCCTCGTCGACGGCATAGCCGGCGCCGTGCAGCGCCCCGCGCAGCTGCGCCCTGAGCGTCGGTTCGTCCTCGACCAGCAGCACGCGCATCGCAAGGGCGTCGACAGGGGCCGGTCAGCGCCGGCGTTCGCCGCGGCGCTCTTTCAGCACCTCGCCGCTGCGCGCATCGACTTCGAGCTTGACGATGCGCCCGTCGGGCTGCAGCAGCTTGACCTCGTAGATCCAGTGGCCGTGCTCGCGCTCGAGTTCCAGGTCGAGCAGCTCGCCGGGGTGGCTCTTCGCCAGGCGTTCGCGCAGCACCTCGAACGGCTTCACCTGGCCGGCACGGACCGCCGCGCGCACGCGCTCATGGTCCTTCTCGTCGTCGCCCGCCCTGGCGACGGAGAGGCCAGCGGCGACCAGCATCGCGGCGATGGCGGCAGCGGCCGATCGTCGCGCGAGGCGCAGCGCAGGTGGGGTCGTCGGCGTCATGGCGCGAGCTTGCCTGCACCAAGCTGAACGCCCGATGAACGCCCGGTTCACGCCAGCTTCAACGGCAGCCTCGAAGAATGCAGCCATCGCATCCGCTCTCGCCTCCATGCCTGCCATGCCTTCGCACCCCCCTTCCCTGGCACCTGCCGCCGCCGCGGCGCTGGCGGCCGGCCTCGCCGCCGCGCTGCTCGCCGCGCCCACGGCCGCGAGCGCCGGCGACACGAGCCCGGCCCGGCAGCTCGAACGCTTCGCCGCCGAGGCCGGCGCGCCCGGCCAGCCCGAGCGCGGCCGCCGCTTCTTCGCGACCCGCCACGCCGGCCGCTGGTCGTGCGCATCGTGCCACGGCGATCCGCCGACGCGCGCCGGCAGCCACGCGAGCACCGGCAAGTCGATCGACCCGCTGGCGCCGAGCGCCAACGCCGGCGCGTTCACCGACATGGCCCGGATCGACAAGTGGTTCCGCCGCAACTGCAAGGACGTGCTGCAGCGCGAGTGCTCGGCCGCCGAGAAGGCCGACGTGCTGGCCTACCTGCTCGCCCTTCCCCGCTGAACCCTCCTGACTGGAAGGACGATGACGACCACGACGCACCCCTGCCTCCCCCTGCTCGCCGCGACGGCGCTCGCCGCGACGCTGCTGTCGGCCTCACCGGCGCGTGCCGACGAACGCGCGCGCCGACCCGCGGCGGTGCCCGCGGCCTACGCGCAGGAATGCGGCTCGTGCCACGTCGCCTACCCGCCGCGGCTGCTGCCCGCGACGTCGTGGCAGCGCCTGATGGCGGGGCTGGACACGCACTTCGGCAGCGATGCCGCGCTGGACGCGGCCACGACGCAGCAGTTGTCGCAGTGGCTGCGGGCCCATGCCGCCGACTCCCGCAAGCGGCGCGCCGAGCCGCCGCAGGATCGCATCACGCGCACCGACTGGTTCGTGCGCGAACACCGCCACGTCGATGGCGCCGCGTGGACGCATCCCGGCGTGAAGAGCGCGGCGAACTGCGCGGCGTGCCATCCGCGCGCCGAGCACGGCGTCTTCGACGACGACGAACTGCGCACGCCGCCAGGCCTCGACTCGAAGCTGACGCGCGTTCGGCGCGACTGAACACACACGGAGCCACCTCGCCATGCAGACCGCCCCTGATCTTCGCGCCGAGCCACGTGCAGCCCGCGCCGCGGCGACGCCGCGCCCCGCGGCGCGCCGCCGCGTGACGGACGCACCGACGCGCACCTTCCACGCGCTGTTCGCACTGAGCTTCGCGCTCGCCTGGGCGAGCGGCGACTCGGAGCACTGGCGCGCGCTGCACGTCACGGCGGGCTACACGATGGTCGGGCTGCTCCTGTTCCGTATCGTCTACGGCTTCGTCGGGCCGAGACCGGCGCGCTGGTCGTCGCTGGCGGCGCGCGTCTCGGGCGCGGCGGCCGGGTGGCGCGCCGCGACGGCGGCGGTGCTGCGATGCGGCGCCATGCCGTGGCGCCAGGGCCAGAACCTGCTGATGGCCGCGATCGTGGTCGCGCTGCTGGCGGGTGTGCTGCCGCTCGCGCTCAGCGGCCATGCGACCTACGCCGAGTGGGGCGGCGACTGGCTGGAGGACGTGCACGAGGCGTTCGCCGACGCGATGCTGACGATCGTCGTCGCCCACCTCGGGCTCATCGCCCTGCTGAGCGCGCTGCGCCGCCACAACCTGGCGCTGCCGATGCTCACCGGCCGCGTGTCGGGAGCCGGGCCGGATCTGGTGCCGTCGCAGCGGACCTGGCTCGCCGGCGTGCTGCTGGCGTCGGTGATCGGCCTGGGCGCCTGGCAGTGGAGCGAATCGCCGCAGGGGCTGCTGCCCTCGAGCGCGCAGGTCACGGCCCACGCATCGGACGACGACTGACATCGCGCCGAGCCTGCAAATGCCGGGTAAATCCCGGCCTGTGACGCCGTTTCGCCCGCACATCAGCGAGCGATGATCGCGGCTGCAAGAGGCGCCGCCGCCAGAGCCGGCGCCCGGGAGAGCAGTTGGCAATGCAGGCACGCGGAGCAGCGCGGGACCCGGCCGGCGAGGTGCAGCGGTGAAGCTGCGCGCCAGCGGCCTGGCCATCCTCGTCGGCGTGCTGACGCTGGCGGCGATCGCGCTGTCGGCATGGCAGGGCCAGCGCTCGCGCACCGTGATGCGCGAACAGGTGCTCGCGCAGGCCGAGCAGCGCAGCCTGCAACTCGTCGACGCAATGGCGGGCCAGATCGAGAGCCTGCTCGCGCACATCGATGTCGGCCTGCTGCACCTGCGCAGCGACTGGCACGGCGACGCCGCGCGCTTCGACGCGCACGTGCGCGCCGAGCTGGCGACGCTGCCCGCCGGCGCCGTCACTCACGTCACCGTCGTCGACGCCGGCGGCTACACCGCCTACAACTCGCTCGGCCTCGCCGAGCGCATCTATGTCGGCGACCGGCCGCACATCGTCGCTCACCAGTCGGGCGGCGACCGCCTCGTGATCGGCCCGCCGGTGCAGTCGCGCCTGGCGCACACCTGGACGGTGGTGCTGACGCGTCCGCTGCTGCGCGACGGCCGCCATGCCGGCGCGATCGCGGCGTCGGTGTCGGTGGCGTATCTCGCCGACCGGCTCGCCGCGCTGCGCGGCTCGGGCCGCGACATCGTCGCGCTGCTCGACGCCGACGGCCGCATCATCGCGCGCAGCACCGACCCGACGCAGTCGATCGGGCAGACCCTGCCCGCCGACCGGCCCTTTCTCGCCGATCGCGGCGCCGACTACGGCAGCTACCGCGCCCCCAGCGGCGTCGACGGCATCGTCCGCCTCTACGCCTGGCGGCGCCTGCCGGGCAGCGGCGTGATCGCGGCCATCGGCATCACGGAAGCCTCGGTGCTCGCGCCGCTCGACGACGCGCCGGCGCGCGACCGCGTGTTCGGCGCCGCCTTCGCGGCGCTGCTCGCGCTGTTCGGCATCGGCATCGCGCTGCTGCTGCTGCGCCTGGCGCGCGAGCAGCGCGTCACGGCGGCGAGCCAGGCGTTCCGCCAGCGCCTGTTCGAGAGCTCGCACGTCGCCATTGCCGTCGTCGACGAGCGCGCGCGCTTCATCGACTGCAACCCGGCGGCCGCCGCGCTCTATGGCTGGGACGGCCCGGCGGCGCTGATCGGCCGGCGCGGCCTCGACGTCTCGGCGCCGGTGCAGGCCGACGGCACGCCATCGACGCAGGCCGCGCACACGGCGCGCGCGCTCGCCGAGGGCTCGGCCGTCTTCGAATGGCGGCACCGGCGGCCCGACGGCGAGATCTGGGACGGCCAAGTGCACATGATGCGCTTCGAGTCCGAGGGCCGGCAGCTGCTGCAGTGCACGATCGAAGACATCACCGAGCGCAAGCGCGCGCAGCAGGCGCTCGACACCGTGCAGACGCGGTATGCGCTGGCGGCGCGCATCGGCCGCTCGGCGGCGTGGGAGATCCGGCCCGTCGAGCGGCGCATCTACTTCGACGCGAACCTGCCGTGGCTGATCGGCTACGGCGAACAGGAGCTGTCGGAGAACCTCGACGACTGGTTC
Organism: Burkholderiaceae bacterium; assembly: GCA_048500255.1. GTDB lineage: Bacteria > Pseudomonadota > Gammaproteobacteria > Burkholderiales > Burkholderiaceae_C > JAMHWF01. The sequence goes on from JASNYH010000001.1 coordinate 848,445, forward strand.
CGCCTCGTGCCCCATGCGGACCGGCCGCGCGTCGCCGAGGCGCTGCAGGACATCGTCGACGGGCGCAGCGACCACTACGCCGTCGAACACACGGTGCGCCGCAAGGACGGCACGATCGGCTGGATCTTCATGCAGGGCGAGCGCGTCAGCGCGCCGGGCGAGACGCCGATGCGCATGGTCGGCTCGTCGGTCGACGTCACGGAGCGCAAGCGCGCCGACCGAGCGCTGCGCCTGCTGCAGTTCGCCGTCGACAACACGCGCGACGAGTTCGTCTCGCTCGACAACTCCGGCCGCGTGATGGGCGCCAACAAGCAGTTGTGCGCGAGCCTGGGCATGACGCACGAGGAGCTGCTCGCCAGCCACGTCTGGGATTTCGATCCCGACTTCGGCCTGCCGCAGGTGGCCGAGCTGCGCGCGAAGCTGATGCGAGACGGCTGGGCGCTGTTCGAGAGCCGCCACCGTCGCAAGGACGGCAGCATCTATCCGGTCGAGGTGTCGAGCAACCTGATCCACTTCGACGGCGAGGACTACACGATCGGCTTCTCGCGCGACATCACGCAGCGCAAGCAGGCCGAGAAGCAGCTCGTGCGCGAGAACGAGGAGCTCGAACAGCGCGTGCAGCAGCGCACGGCCGAGCTGCTGGCGGCCAAGACGGAGGCCGAGCGCGCCAACCACGCCAAGAGCGAGTTCCTGTCGCGCATGAGCCACGAGCTGCGCACGCCGCTGAACGCCATCCTCGGCTTCGGCCAGCTGATCGCGCTCGAGTCGCGCGGCAGCGAGACGCGCACGGCGGTGCAGGTGCGCGAGATCCTCCACGCCGGCCGCCACCTGCTCGACCTGATCAACGAAGTGCTCGACCTGGCGCGCGTCGAATCGGGCGCGCTGACGGTGAGCCCCGAACCGGTGGCGCTCCAGCCGATGTTGCTCGACTGCCTGGCGCTGCTGCGCCCGCAGGCGATGACGCAGGCGGTGGTTCTGCCCGCGGGCGTGCCCGCCTGCGACGACGTGCAGGTGCGCGCCGACCGCACGCGGCTCAAGCAGGTGCTGCTCAACCTGCTGAGCAACGCCGTCAAGTACAACCGCCGCGACGGCGGCGTCGACATCGTGTGCACCGTCGAGAACGGCGACGGGCCGCGCTGGCTGCGCATCGGCGTGCGCGACGACGGCCCCGGGCTGACGCCCGAGCAGCGCGCGCGGCTGTTCACGCCGTTCGAGCGCCTCGACGCCGACGAGCGCCGCATCGAGGGCACGGGCATCGGGCTGGCGCTGTCCAAGCGCCTGGTCGAGATGATGGGCGGCGAGATCGGCGTCGACAGCGTGCCGGGCACGGGCAGCACGTTCTGGGTCCGCCTTCCGCTGTCGGACCCTGCGCCGGCAGCGGCGCCGGCCCCCGCATCGGCGGGTGCGACGGCGGCGCCGTCCGCCGCGCCGCGCCCCGACGCCGACACAACGTTGCGCCACGAGGTGCTGTGCATCGAGGACAACCCGGCCAACCTGCGGCTCGTCGAGAGCGTGTTCGCGCAGCGCGCCGACGTGCGCCTGCTCACCGCCATCGCGCCCGGACTCGGGCTCGAGCTGGCGCGCGAGCGCCGCCCGGCGCTCGTCCTGCTCGACATCAACCTGCCCGACATGGACGGCTGGGCCGTGATGCGCTGCCTGCGCGAGCACGAGACGACGCGCGACATCCCCGTCGTCGCCGTCACCGCCAACGCGACGCCGGCCGACATCGAGCGCGGCAAGGCGGCCGGCTTCGCCGACTACCTGACCAAGCCACTCGATGTGAACCGCCTCGTCGTCGTCGTCGACGCCGTGCTGGCGCGGCGCCAGGCGGGGCGCCGCGCGTAGTGGCGATCGCTTCGTCGACCGACTTGACCTGGATCAAGTCCCGGGAGCAGCCGGCTCCGCTACATTAGCTGCATTCGTTATGCACCTTCAAACAGGAGCCCCCGTGACGACCGACGCCCTCGACTTCTCGGCCACCGTCGACGTGCGCAGCATCGTGCCGCGCGATCGCCATCCGCTGATCTTCTCGACCTTCTCCGGCCTCGTCGCCGGCCAGGCGATGCAGCTCGTCAACGATCACGACCCGAAGCCGCTCTTCTACCAGTTCGAAGCCGAGCTGCCCGGACGCTTCGAGTGGACGTATCTCGAGTCCGGCCCCGAGACGTGGCGTGTCGCGATCCGCAAGAAGCCGCAGTCCGACGGCCACTGCTGCGGCTCGTGCGGCGGCAGCTGACCGCGCCCCTTTCCCTTTCCTGACGCCCCGGCGCCTCGCCGGCGCCTCGATCGCACCGCAGCGCTCGCCGCGGTGCGACGGGCCGGCCTGCGTCTTTCGCAACCGCATGACCTTCTCCTCGATTCGCTTCGCACCATGAACACCAACCTCAGGCTGTGGCGCTGGCTCGGCCTCATCTTCGTGCTGTCGTTCGGTGCGCTCGGCTTCCTCGGATACCAGATCCACCTGAGCGCGCCGCCCATTCCCAAGGCCGTCGTCACCGCCGACGGCGACGTGCTCTACACCGGCGACCAGATCCGCAACGGCCAGCAGGTGTGGATGTCGACCGGCGGCCAGCAGCTGGGCACCGTCTGGGGCCACGGCAGCTACGTCGCGCCCGACTGGTCGGCCGACTGGCTGCACCGCGAGGCGACGGCGCTCAAGGACATCCGCACCGAGGCGCACCAGCGCGCGCAGCCGAGCCTGACCGATACCGACCGCGCCGCCATCGACGCCACGCTGCAGGCCGAGATGCGCCGCAACACGCACGACGCCGAGCGCGACGTCGTCGTCGTCTCGACCGAGCGTGCGCAGGCGATCCGCAAGACGGCGGCGCACTACGACGCCCTGTTCGGCAACGACGCCTCGCTCGAGCCGCTGCGCGAGCAGTACGCGATGAACGACGGCGTGCTGCCCGAGGCCGCCGACCGCCAGGCGCTGACGGCGTTCTTCTTCTGGACCTCGTGGGCCGCGGCGACGGACCGCCCCGGCGAGCCCGGCGTCTCGTACACCAGCAACTGGCCGCACGAGCCGCTGGTCGGCAACACGATGACGGGCTCTGCCGCGATCTGGTCGATGGTCTCGATCGTGCTGCTGATCGCCGGCATCGGCGCGATGCTGTGGTTCCACGGCAGCCGCCCGCACGAGCCGGCGGTCGCGCCGCCCAAGGCCGATCCGTTCTTCAACGTCACGGCAACGCCGTCGATGAAGGCGACGCGCAAGTACTTCTTCGCCGTCGTCGGCCTGATCCTGCTGCAGATCGGCATGGGCATCGTGACGGCGCACTACGCCGTCGAGGGCCGCTCGCTGTTCGGCATTCCGCTGGCCGAGCTGCTGCCCTACGTCGTGAGCCGCACCGTGCACACGCAGGTCGGCATCTTCTGGATCGCCACGGCGTGGCTGGCCACGGGGCTGTACATCGCGCCGCTGCTGTCGGGCCGCGAGCCGAAGTGGCAGAAGCTCGGCGTCGACGTGCTGTTCTGGGCGCTGATCGCCATCGTCGTCGGATCCACGGCAACCGGCTGGCTGGGAACGCTGCAGCGCCAGGGCGTCGACTACTCGTTCTGGCTCGGCAACCAGGGGCTCGAATTCACGAGCATGGGTCGCGTGTGGCAGATCCTGCTGTTCGTCGGCCTGCTGTTCTGGCTCGTGCTGCTCGGCCGCGCGCTCTGGCCGGCGTTGAAGGCGCCGTCGCAGACGCGCGGGCTGATCGCCATGGTGTTCCTGTCGGCCACCTGCATCGGCGGCTTCTACTCGACCTCGCTCGTCTGGGGCCAGCACACGCACTACTCGATGATCGAGTACTGGCGCTGGTGGCTGGTGCACCTGTGGGTCGAGGGCTTCTTCGAAGTGTTCGCCACCGCCGTCATCGCGCTGATCTTCACGCGCCTGGGCCTGGTGCAACCGACGAGCGCCAACCGCGCCATCGTCGCCGAGACGATCGTGTTTCTGTTCGGCGGCATCCTCGGCACGCTGCACCACCTGTACTTCACCGGCACGCCGACCTCGGTGATCGCCGTCGGCGCCGTGTTCTCGGCGCTCGAAGTCGTCCCGCTGGCCGTGATCGGGCTGGAGGCGCTGCAGACCTACCGCCGCTCTCAGGCCGAGCCCTGGCTGGCCGCCTACAAGTGGCCGATCCTGTGCTTCGTCGCCGTCGGCTTCTGGAACACGGTGGGCGCGGGCGTGCTCGGCTTCGCGATCAATCCGCCGGCTTCGCTGTACTACGTGCAGGGCCTGAACATGACGGCGGCCCACGGCCACGCGGCGCTGTTCGGCGTCTACGGCATGCTGGGCATCGGGCTGATGCTGTTCTGCCTGCGCGGCCTGTATGCGCGCGCGCTGCACACCGACCGGCTGCTCGCGCCGGCCTACTGGAGCCTGAACATCGGCCTGGCGATGATGGTCTTCATGTCGCTGCTGCCGGCCGGCATCTATCAGGCCTGGGCCAGCATCGAGCACGGCATGTGGTATGCGCGCTCGCCGGAGGTGATCCACTCGGCGCTGATGGAGACGCTGGTGTGGCTGCGCGTGCCGGGCGACATCGTGTTCGCCGCGGGCGCGGCGCTGCTGGCGGCGTATGCTTGGCGTCTGCTGCGTCGCCCCGAAGCGGTGGCCGCGCAGCGCCGCGAAGCATCGACGACGACGACAGCGAGGACGACCGCCACGGCGCGGACCTGATGAAACTCAACACCTTCACCGACTACAGCCTGCGCGTGCTGATCTACCTGGCGACCGAGCCCGGCCGGCGCGCGACGATCGCCGAAGTGGCGACCGCCTTCGACGTGTCGGAGCATCACCTGACGAAGGTGGTGCACTTCCTCGGCGTGCAGGGCTGGCTCGCCAACGTGCGCGGCAAGGGCGGCGGCATGCAGCTCGCGCTGCCGCCCGAACGCATCGTGGTCGGTGAGGTGGTGCGCGCCGCCGAGGGCGCCGACGTGCCGGCCGAGTGCTTCGCCGAGAAGACGACGACCTGCTCCATCGTGCGCGTGTGCCGCCTGCGCGGCGTGCTCGGCGAGGCGCTCGCCGCCTTCCACGGCGTGCTCGACCGCTACACGCTGGCCGACCTGGTCCAGCAGCCCGAGCCGCTCAAGCGCATCCTGCGCATCGGTGCGCTCGACGGCGCGGCGCGCGCGCGGACACGCTGAGCGAGCGCGGGGCGCAGCCCCCGAGGTCGACGTGGATCGACTCGCAGTCGTCGTCCGCGCCGCTCACCGCCGCGTCGCGAAATGGATGCTCGGCAGGATGAGCAGTGCGCCGACGCCGTGGTACCACTGCGGCGGCTCGCCGAGCAGCCACCAGGCGAGTCCGGCGCCGTAGACCGGGGCGAGATAGAGCACGAGGCCGGCGCGCGCGACGCCGAGCTCGCGCTGCAGGAAGCCATAGACAAGGTACGACACGAGCCCGGGCAGCAGTGCGGCCAGCGCGATCAGCTGTGCGGCGCGCGCGTCGAGCGGGCGTTCGAGCGTCGCCAGTTCCCAGGCCGCGAACGGCGCCATCACGACGAGGCCGCCGGCGGCCATGCAACACAGGCGCTCCGTCGCGCTCAGGCGCGACTTCCAGTGCTGCAGCAGCAGCGAATAGGCGATCCACGACAGCGTCGCGGCGACGATCCACAAGTCGCCGGCGGTGAAGCGCACCGCGAGCAGCGACGCCGGGTCGCCGCGCGCGACGACGAACAGCACGCCGGCCAGCGCTGCCGGCATCGCGATGCGCTGCGCCGTCGTCAGCCGCTCGCCGAGCAGGCGCGCGCCGCCGAGCGCGATGCCCACCGGCGCCGCCGCATAGATCAGCGCGATGTTGGTCGCCGTCGTCGTGTGACCGCCGAGGTAGACCCAGGCGCCGCAGATCCACATGCCCAGCGCGCCCAGCACGAGCGAGCGCCGCCACTCGGCGGCGACGCGCCCCGGGTCGGCGGCGATCGTGCGCGCGCTCACGGCGAGCAGCAGCAGGAACACGATGCCCCAGCGGCCGCTGGCGAGCACGTGCGGCGGCACGTGCGGCCCGGCGCTGCGCGCGATCAGGTAGTTCGACGACCAGACGGCCGGCACGAGCCACAGCGCCGCGAGGGCGGCGCGACGACGACGGCGCCCCGCCGCCGCCGTGGCAGCCGCAGCGGTCGCGTCGCGCATGCCGGCGTCAGCCGCCGGCTTCGGCGCGGATTCCGAGTCCGAAGTAGCGTTCGGCATTGGCGGCGAGTATGGCGCGCCGCGCGTCGCCGCCGATGCGCTCACCTCGACGACGCCCTCGAGGCGACCTCTCGCAGAGCGCGACGGCCCGTCACCACGGCAGCGCGACGGGACGGCTGGCGCGGTTCTCGGCGATGTAGAGCGAGGGCAGGAAGCGCGACAGGAAGGTGAACTCGTTGTAGCAGTGCTGCAGCAGCGCCGGCGCGAAGGCGTCGGGCACCATCTCGCGCACCTCGTCGGGCGACTTGCCCGCGGCCGGCAGGTCCTGGCCGATGAAGAAGTGGCTGCGCAGCGCGCAGCCCCACGGCGTGTCGCGGCCGATGTGCAGCAGGCGCCCGCCGAGGATGCGGCCGTCGGGCAGGCGCGACGCGTCCCAGCCGAAGCCGACGCGGCCGCACACCGCCGCCGTGAGGCGCCGCTCGGCGCGCGCCTCGCGATAGGCGCCGGCGTCGAAGAACTCCGTCGCGTCACGAAACTGGATCAACAGCTTCTCGGCCGGCATGCCGGTAAAGTACTCCTCGACCTTGTGGATCGAGCCCACGTGCGTGCTGCCGTCGCCACCGATCCAGTCGCTGAACGTGTGGTCGACGGGGTGCCACCAGACGTACTGCTGCGTGTCGGGGCGAAAGCGGAACCACCACTCGAACATCTCGCCCGTGCAGCCGTGCAGGTCGGTGCGGCAGGCGACGTGCAGCACGCCGTCGGGCAGGCGCTCGTAGCCCGTCTCGAGCGGCAGCGGGGCGGGATCGAGCAGGCGGTCGGCATCGGTCAACTGCATGGCGGGGGGCATGGCGGTGTCTCCTCGTTCGCGCGTCGTGCGTTCAGGCCGCGTCCTTGTGCAGGCGGCCGTCCTTCATGATCAGCTTCAGCCGCGCCGTGTCGCGCAGCAGGCTCACGTCGGCGGTCGGGTCGCCGTCGACGAGCAGCAGGTCGGCCAGGCAACCGGCCTCGATGCGGCCGACGTCGGGCAGGTCCATCACCTGGCCGCCGAGCGCCGTCGCGGCGTGTAGCGCCTCGGCCGGCGTGTAGCCGAACCATTCGACGAAGAGCTCGATGTCGCGCGCATTCGTGCCGATCGGGTTCCACGGGAAGCCGTAGTCGCCGCCCGGCACGCTGCGCACGCCGCGGCGGCGCAGCTCGCGGCCGACGTGGCGGATGCGCTCGGCGGCGTCGGCCTGCTCGCGGCGGTCGGCCTCGCTGGCCATGATGCCGAAGCGCGGGCCGCGCAGCAGGTCGGCCTCGACGATGCCGGGCGCCGGGCCGACGAAGACGCGGTCCTTCGCCGCCTCGATCGCGTCGAGCGCCGCGTCGTCGGCATGGGTGCAGTGGTAGAGCATGCGAAAGCCGCACTCGAGCGCGAGCAGGATCGACTCGCTCGTGTAGCAGTGCGCCGTCAGCCACACGCCGCGCGCGCGCGCGGCGTCGCCCGCGGCGCGGATCTCCTCGGCGTAGAACTGCTCGCCCTGGTTGGAGCCGGCGTCGAAGGCGCTGACGCCGTTGAGCAGGAACTTGACGGCGTCGACGCCGGCGTCGGCCGCCTCGTGCACGAAGGCGGCAACGGCGGCCGGGTCGCTGGCGCGCACGGCGCGCCCGGGAAAGCGCACCTGCAGCCCCATCGGACCGCCGGGCACGCGCTCGAACGACGAGGTGCGCAGCCGCGGCCCCGGCACCCAGCCGGCGTCGAACGCCTGCTTCGCGGCCACTTCGGCAGGCATCGACGCCGACCCGCCAGAGTAGACGGCGGTGTAGCCGTGGTCGAGCGTCACGCGGCCGCAGTGCGCGACGAGCAGCGCCGTCTCGGCATCGCTGCGGTCGCCGGGCTTGGAGATCATCTCGACCGTCGAGCCGAGCGCGAGGTGGGCGTGCGCATCGATCAGGCCGGGCATCAGCGTGGCGCCGCGGCCGTCGACGACGCGCGCGCCGTCACGCGCCACGGCGCGGCCGTCGCGGCCGACGTAGGCGATGCGGTTGCCTTCGATGCGCACTTCGCCGGCGACCCTTGGCGCGCCGCTGCCGTCGAAGATGCGCACGTCGGTGATCACGATGGCGGTGGTCATGCTCGGGTCTCCTCGTTCTTGTTCGTGACGCCGCAGCAGCGCCGCACGAAGGCGGACAGTGCGTCGCCGAAGCCGGTGTCGGCGGTGCCGAGTCCGTAGCCGGCGGAAAAGTGGTTGTGCTCGCGCAGCAGCCGCAGCTCGGGCGCGAAGCCGTGGCGCGACACCAGGCGCGCGAAGAGCTCGCCGGCCTGCACCTGCATCTGCAGCAGGTCGCGCTCGGCGAAGCTGATCCACAGCGGGAACGGCGCCGCGTCGACGTGGTCGACGATGCTGGCGGCGTCCCACGCGCTCGGGTCGGCGCCGAAGTAGGCGTCGTTGCGCGGGTCGGGTGTCGCGATGCCGAAGGCTTCGCACGCGAGGCCCTCGAGCCGCGCGTCGTAGGGCCCCGAGCACAGCGCCGCGCCGGCGATGCGCCAGGCCGGCGGCTGGAAGCGCCGCATCAGCACGGCCGCGGCGACGTGCGCGGCGCCGGCCGACTCGCCGGCCAGCACGATGCGCGCCGCGTCGCCACCGAAGCCCGCGGCGTGATCCTGCAGCCAGCGCCACACGGCGACGACGTCTTCGGGTCCGCTCGGCCAGCGGCTCTCGGGCGCGAGGCGGTAGTTCGGCAGCACGGTGAGGAAGCCCTGGCGCGCGCCCCACCAGCCGACGTTGGCGCGCTGCGCCTTGCTGCCGCGGATGAAGCCGCCGCCGTGCCACCACGCGAGCACCGGATGCGTGCCCGGCGCGGCCGGCGCATAGACGTCGAGCCGGTGCCGCTCGTGCGGGCCGTAGGCCAGGTCGGCCGCGAGCCGCACGCCGTCGCGCGGCTGGGCGGCGAGCAGCGGCTCGAACAGCGCCTGCACCTCGGGCAGGTTGAAGCCCGGGCCCAGTTCGCGCAGACGCGCCGTCACGTCGGCGGGCAGCGTGCAGGGCGTGATGCCGGGGGCGCTCATCGGCACCTGCTCAATCGGCGGTGCCGATGTAGAGGTGGCGCAGCCGCGGGTCGTCGCGCACGGCGCTGGCCGGGCCGCTGAGCGCGAAGCGGCCGTGCTCCATCACGTGCACCTCATCGGCGAGCGCGAGCGCGCGCTCGACGTCCTGCTCGACGATCAGCATCGTCAGGCCCGCGCGCTTCAACGCGGCGAGCGCGTCGTAGAGCCGGTCCATCACGACGGGCGCGAGGCCGAGGCTGATCTCGTCGAAGACGACGAGGCGCGGGCGGCCCATCAGCGCGCGGCCGATCGCGAGCATCTGCTGCTGTCCGCCCGACATCGACGTGCCGGCGCTGGCGCGGCGCGCCTTCAGGTCGGGGAACAGTTCGTAGACCTCGGCCAGCCGCGCGGCGCGCTCGGCGGCGCCGGCGCGGCGCGCCGCGAGCAGCAGGTTCTCCTCGACCGACAGCGGCGCGAAGATGCGCCGCCCTTCCATGCACTGCGCGATGCCGAGCGACGAGACGACGTGCGGCGCGCTGCCGGTGACGACGCGGTCGTCGACGCGCACCTCGCCCGCCGTCGGCCGCAGCGTGCCGGCGATCACGTTGGCGAGCGTCGTCTTGCCGGCGCCGTTGGTGCCGAGGATGGCGACGGCGCAGCCGCGCTCGACGCGCAGGTCGATGCCTTCGAGCACGCGCGCCTGACCGTAGCCGGCGTGCACGCCGCGCAGTTCGAGCAGCGGCGCCTTGGCCTCGTAGGGCACGGCGGCGCGCGCGACGAGCACGGCGGCGAGCTTCGCGGCCGACGCCGCGGCGGCCGATGCCGCGGCTGTCGCCGCCGCGGCGGATGCAGCAGCGCATGTCGCGGCGCCCTCGCCCTGGGCCGCGCCGGCGTGCGCCGTGCCGAGGTAGACGGCGGCGACTTCGTCGCTGGCCAGCACTTCGGCCGTCGGGCCCTCGGCGAACGCACGGCCGAAATTGATGACGACCAGGCGGTCGCAGCACTCGCGCACGATGCGCAGCACGTGCTCGATGATGACGATGCCCTGCACCTCGCTGCGCAGCGAGCGGATCAACCCGATCAGCTCGCTCACCTCGGCGTCGACGAGGCCGGCGCCGACCTCGTCGAGCAGCAGCAGCCTGGGGTCGAGCGCGAGCGCGCGTGCCACCTCGAGGCGCTTGCGGCGCAGCAGCGGCAGCGCGCGCGCCGGCAGGTCGATGGCGTCGGCCAGGCCGCAGCGCTCGAGGATGCGCGCGCAGGCGCCTTCCGCGTCGGCGCGGCGCGCCAGCGGGTGCAGCGAGTAGCGCGCGGCGAGCAGGTTGTCGCGCACCGTCATGTCGAGAAAGGGCCGCGGGATCTGCCAGGTGCGGCCGATGCCGCGACGCGCACGCTCGGGCGCGGCCAGGCGCCCGATGTCGGCGCCGTCGTAGCGGATCGTGCCCGCGTCGGCTGCGATGGCGCCGCCGAGCAGGCCGACCAGTGTCGACTTGCCGGCGCCGTTGGGGCCGATGATGCCGAGCACCTCGCCGCGCGCGAGCGACAGCGACACGTCGTCGGTAGCGACGACGCCGCCGTAGCGCTTGACCAGGCCCTTGGCCTCGAGCAGCGCAGTGCGGGCCGAGCGCCGGGCCGCCCCAAGCCGGCCCGCGATCCCCTCGGGGGATCGGCCGACGTACTCGTCGGACGAGGGGTCGTCAGTCATCGCGCCCTCGCCCACAAGCGCTGCCCGAGCCCGACCAGCCCCTGCGGCGCATAGCGGATGACGACGATCAGGATCACGCCGGTGATCGCCAGGTGCAGCGCCGGCCAGTCGGCGAGCAGTTCGCCGAGACCGACGACGAACACGGCGCCGACGAGCGGCCCGGCGCGCAGCCCCTGGCCGCCGATCACGACGATCGACAGCACGGTGACGGTCCACTGCACGCCGAAGGTGCCGTAGGGCTCGATCGCGCCGAGCTTCAAGCCCTGCAGCGCGCCGGCGACGCCGGTCAGGAACGACGCGACGACGAAAGCCGCGAGCTTGACGCGAAACGCGCGCACGCCGATCTGTGCCGCCGCGTCCTCGTCGTCGCGCACGGCGCGCAGCAGGATCGAGTAGCGCGAGCGCGTCGCCAGCGTCATCACGACGGTCGTCGCGGCGAGCAGCGCGAGCGCGATGCCGTAGAGCCCGCGCAGACCCGGCGGGTCCTGCGCGAGGAACAGGCCCGTCGCGCCGCCGAAGCCGTTGTAGTTGATCATGAACAGCCGCAGCGCCTCGGCCAGCGCCAGCGTGCCGACGGTGAAGTACAGGCCGCGCAGCCGGAACACGGCGCGCGACACGAGCACGGCCATCAGCGCGGCGGCCGCTCCCGCGGCGACGAGCGCCACCGCGAGCGGCGCGTCGGCGCGGTTGACGAGGCCCGTCAGCACGTAGGCGCCGACGCCGAAGAACGACGCCGTGCCGAGCGACACCAGCCCGCCGTAGCCGGCCATCAGGTTCCACGCCTCGGCCAGCGCGACGAGCAGCAGCAGCCGAAAGCCGATCTCGAGTGCGTAGTCGTCGCCGGCGATGCCGAACAGCACGGCGACGCCGCACAGCACCGCCACGACGACGAACTCGGCGTCGCGCCACCACGGCGCGCCTCGCGGCGCCGCCGGAGCGGACAAGGAGGCCGAGGCTCGCTCCATCACGGCCGACATCAGCGCACCTTGGCCGCGACGATGCCCTGCGGGCGCAGCGCCAGCACCGCGAGGAACAGCGCCAGCCCGACGAAGTCGCGCCAGCCGTCGCCGAGCAGCACGCCGCCCAGGCTCTGCAGCACGCCGAGCACCAGGCCCGCGACGAGCGTGCCGAAGATGTTGCCGATGCCGCCGAGCACGACGACGGCGAAGCTGATCAGCAGCCACGTCGCGCCCGCGCTCGGCGTGAACGCGAACGCCGTGCCGATCAGCACGCCGCCCATCGCGGCGCAAGCCGCGCCGAGCGCGAAGGTCAGTGCGTGCACGCGCTGCACGTCGACGCCCATCGCGGCGGCCGCCACCGGGTCGGCCGAGCTGGCGCGCAGGTCGCGGCCGAACGCCGTGCGCGACACCAGCCAGTGCACGGCGACGACGAGCGCCACCGAGACGGCGAAGCCGATGACGTAGATCTCGGCCACCGTCACCGGCCCGAGGTGCAGCGGGCGCGCCGCGTACGGCGCCTCGATGGCGCGCGTGTCGGCGCGAAACGCCAGCAGGTAGGCGTTCTGCAGAATGATCGAGACGCCGAACATCGTCATCATCGGCGCCTCCATGCCCTTGCCGGCCAGCGGCGCGATCAAGAGGCGCTGCAGCGGCAGCGCGAGCGCCGCCATCGCCAGCCCGACGAGCAACAGCCCGGCGATCGGGTCGATGCCGAACTGCTGCAGCGCGAACCAGCCGAGATAGGCGCCGCCGACGAGCAGTTCGCCGTGCGCGAGGTTCACGAGCCGCATCACGCCGAGCGCGATCGACAGACCGAGCGCCGTCAGCGCCAGCATGCCGCCGAGCAGCAGGCCCGAGGCCAGGCTGCTGGCGACGACGACGGCGTCAGGCACGGCGAACGGCATCGTCGTCGCGATCGGCGGCTTCTACTGCGACATGCGCGGCGGCGTCAGTTCGCCGCCGGCATCGGGAACAGCAGCTTGCCCGTCGCGCGGTCCTTCGGCCACACGACGACGGCCTTGCCCGACTGCCACTGCATCATCGTGATCGGGATGCGCGACGTGTGGTCGGCGTCGAACTTGACCGGGCCGACGACGTAGCTCTTGTTCGTCCTCGCGATGGCGGCGTTGATCTTCTCGCGGTCGGTGCTGCCGGCCGCGGCAATGGCGTCGAGCAGCACCTGCGCGGCGGCGTGCGAGTCGGCGATGTGCTGGCTCTGCGTCTGCTTCGTCTCGGTCTCGAAGCGCTTGCCGAGCTCGGCCGCGCCGGGGTACGGGAAGCTCGGGTCCCAGTAGCCACCGACGAGCACGCCGTCGGCGAGCTTGCCGAGCGCCTGCGCGAACTGCTCGGGCTCGGCGCCCTTCTCCATCACGAGCAGCTTGGGGTGGTAGCCGGCCGACGCCATCTGCTTGCGGATCGCGATCGCCTGCGGCGGGATCGCGTCGACGAGCGCGATGTCGGCGCCGGCACCCTTGGCCTGGCCGATCATGGACGTGAACTGCTGCGCGTCGACCGGGAACGAGCTCGCGTGCACGACCTCGTAGGCGCCCGCCTTGGCGGTGGCCGGCCAGATCTGGCCGCCGACGACCTGCCCGTCGGGTCCGTTGTCGGCGAGGATGGCGACCTTCTTGTTCGTCGCGAGTCCGTAGTCGGCCATCATGCGGAACGGCGCGGTGGCGAGATCGCCTTCGTCGAAGAACAGCACCCAGGCGTAGTTCCACTTGCGCACCGACTTGAACGCGCCGAGCGGGTCGCATCCCGCCACGATCGGCACCTTGCGCCGTTCGGCAACGAGGGCACCGGCGTTGACGAGCGCCGGCGTGCATGAGCCGAGCATCGCGACGGCCTTGTCGCGCGAGATCAGCGTCTCCGTGTTGCTCGCCGCGGCGTTGGGGTCGGTCTTGTCGTCGCGCACGACGAGCCTGACCTTCATCGCCTTGCCGCCGACCTTGATGCCGCCGGCCTTGTTGAGGTCGGCGACGGCCGTCTCGTAGCCCCATTTCTGGTAGTTGCCGAAGCCGGCCAGCGGGCCCGACAGCGGCAGCGACGCGCCGATGACGATCTCGTCGGCGGCGATCGCCGCGCCGGCGACGGCGAAGCTTGCAGCGAGCAGCGCGGCGGCGCGCAGCGGCGGGAGTGCGAAGCGCATGTCCAGTCTCCTTGTGTCGTTGGGGGGGGACGCGAGGTCAGAAGGCCACGTTGGCCGCGCCCTTGAGCGCGAGCATCTCGCGCGCTTCGGTGGGCGTCGCCACCTCGAGACCCAGCTCCTCGAGGATGCGGCGGATCTTCTGCACCTGCGACGCGTTGCTCGGCGCGAGCTGGCCGCGGCCGAGGTAGACGCTGTCTTCGAGGCCGACGCGCACGTTGGCGCCCATCACGGCGGCGTGCGTCAAGAGCGGCATCTGGTGGCGCCCGGCGGCGAGCACCGACCAGCGGTAGCTGTCGCCGAACAGGCGATTGGCCGTGTCGCGCATGAAGGTGACGCACTGCGGATCGGGGCCGATGCCGCCGAGGATGCCGAAGATGGTCTGGATGAAGAACGGCGGCTTCACGAGCCCCGCGTCGACGAAGTGCGCCAGGTTGTAGAGGTGGCCGACGTCGTAGCACTCGAACTCGAAGCGCGTGCCGCAGCCTTCGCCCAGGTCCTTCAGGATGTGGCGGATGTCGCGGAAGGTGTTGCGGAAGATGATGTCTTCCGTGCCCTCGACGTAGGGCTTCTCCCAGTCGTACTTCCAGCTCTTGATCTTCTCGGCCACCGGGTGGATCGAGAAATTCATCGAGCCCATGTTGAGCGACGCCATCTCGGGCTTGAAGCGCAGCGGCGGCGCGAGGCGCTCCTCGAGCGTCATCTTGGTCGAGCCGCCCGACGTGATGTTGATGACGGCGTCGGTCGCCGCCTTGATCGGGCCGAGGAACTCGGCGAACACGTCGGGGTCGGCGCTCGGCCGGCCGTCGGCCGGGTTGCGCGCGTGCAGGTGCAGGATCGCCGCGCCGGCCCTGGCGGCATCGATCGCCTGCTCGGCGATCTGCGCCGGCGTGAGCGGCAGGTGCTCGCTCATCGTGGGCGTGTGGATCGCGCCGGTGACGGCGCAGGTGATGATCACCTTGTCGGCTCGCTTGGCCATGTCGTGAGTCCTCGGTCCTTCGTCAGGCGGCATCGGCCGCGTTCATTGCCTTGAGGTGCGCGAGCACGCGCGCGCGCAGCGCGGCCTGCTCTTCGGGCGTCCAGCGCCGGAAGCCCTCGCCGCTCTTCATGCCCAGCCGCCCTTGCGCGACGAGCTGCTCGAGATAGGGCGAGGGCCCGGGGCGGCTGTCGATCGCCGGCAGCACGGTGCGGTGGATCGCGAGCGTGAGGTCGGTGCCGACGAGGTCGGCGTTCTCGAGCGGCCCCAGCACCGGCAGGCGCCGGCCGAAGCTCGCCTTGACGACGGTGTCGACGGTCTCGGCGTCGCACACACCTTCGGCGACAAGCGCGATCGCCTCGCGCCACAGCGCGTGCTGCAGCCGGTTGCCGATGAAGCCGGGCACGTCCTTCTCGACCATCGCCGGCGTCTTGCCGACGCGCGCGAGCAGCCCGAACATGCGATCGGCGACGGCGGCGTCGGTGTCTTCCGTCTTGATCACCTCGACCAGCGGCACGAGATACGGCGGGTTCCACCAGTGCGTGCCGAGCGCGCGCGCGCCCGTCTTCAGCCCCGCCATGATGTCGGTGATCGGGATCACCGAAGTGTTGCTCGCCAGCGTGCACTGCGCCGGCGCCAGCGTCTCGAGGCGCGCGAACAGCTCGCGCTTCCAGGCCAGGTTCTCGGGGCCGGCCTCGAACACGACGTCGGCGTCGCGCACCGCGTCGGCGAGGTCGGCGCATGGCTGCACGCGTTCGGCGGCGCCGGCATCGAGGCCGAGGTCGGTGAGGTTGCGCGCGATGCGCTCACGCAGGCTGGCCAGCGCATCGGCCGACACGTCGTGCACGCGCACCGTGTGACCGGCCAGCGCGAAGACCTGCGCGATGCCGTGGCCCATCAGGCCGGCGCCGATGACGGCAACCTTCTCCACGTCAGCCTGCCGTGTAGCCGCCATCGGCGTACACCGTGTGGCCGGTGTGGAAGTCGCTCGCGCGCGAGCACAGGAAGAGCAGCGGCCCCGCCAGATCCTCCGGCTCGCCCAGGCGCCCGATCGGCACGCGCGCGAGGAAGCCGGCGCGCACCGCGTTGGCCTTCTCGTTGTCCTCGAACATCCATGCCGTGAGCGGCGAGCGAAACACCGTCGGCGCGATGGCGTTGACCGTGATGCCGTGCTTGCCCCACTCGCAGCCGAGCGCGCGCGTCAGGCCGTCGGTGGCGGCCTTGCTCGCACAGTAGGCGGTGTAGCCCGCCGGGTGGCCGAGCTTGCCGCGCGCCGACGACATCAGCACGACCTTGGCGCGGGTAGCACGCGGAATGACGCGCGCACCGAACGCGCGGCACAGCAGCCACGCGCTCGTCAGGTTGCCGTCCATCACGTTCTCGAAGCGCTCGAGCGATTGCTCCGTGATCGGGCACGGGTCGTTGAGGCCCGAACCGACGACGAGGATGTCGAGCGCGTCGTAGGCCGCGAGCGCAGCGTCCATGATGGCGTCGCAGTCGGCCTCGGTCGACGGGCGGCGCGCGACCGTCGTGACTTCGGCGCCGAGCGCGCGGCAGGCGTCGGCGGTCTCGGCCATCGCCTTTTCGTTGCTCGCCGCGAGCACGAGGCGCGCGCCGGCGCCGGCCAGCACCTTGGCCGCCAGGCTGCCGAAGGCGCCCGACGCGCCGGTGACGACCGCCACCTTGCCGCGCACGTCGAACAGCGACAACGGATTCGCCAGCCAATCGGGGGTCTTGCTCATGATGTGAGGTTCTCGCTCAGGTGATCTCGAAGATCTCTTTCGGCGTGCAGTGCAGGCATTCGCCCGGCCCGTTCGCCTCGATCAGGTAGATGTCGGTGTTGTGGACGAACATGCGCTCGTCGAGCACGCCGGGGTGGACGACGATCGCCATGTGCGGCTCGATCGTCATCGTCTCGTCGTCGCGCACCAGCGGGCGCTCGACCATGTCGTGGCCCATGCCGTGGATCGACAGACGCCGTTCCTCGGCCAGGCCGTGGTCGCGCAGCCAGGCGTTGTGGCGGGCATAGATGTCGCGGCACGGCGTACCCGGCTTCAGCATCGCCAGCGCCGCGCGCTGCGCCTCGAGCACGCGCGCGTGCCCCTCGCGCAGCTCGTCGCTCGCGCGGCCGAGCACGAAGACGCGCGACAGCTCGGTGTAGAAGCCGCCGGCGCCGTTGTTCTCGATCAGCAGCGAAAAGACGTCGCCGGCCTGCAACGTGCGGCCCTGCATCGAGCGCGGCCGGAAGCTCGCCGCCTGGCCAGGCGGCGCCGACGAGTTGAGGAAGATGCCCTGCTCGCTACCGAGCAGTTGCCCCTGGTATTGCGCGTAGGCAGCGATCTCGAAGTCGCGCAGCCCGGGGCGGATGAAGGTGGCGACGCGCCGCATCACCTCGTCCTGCATCGTCGCCACTTCGCGGATCAGTGCGCGCTCCTCGTCGCTCTTGATCGCCTTGATGCGATCGACGGTGTCGCTGAAGTCGACGACGGCCACGCCGTCGCGCGCCAGCCCGTCGCGCAGCGCGACGCCGAAGCCGTGGTACCAGCCGGCCGGCGCGACGGTGCCGACGCGACGCGCGCCGAGGCGCTTCAGTTCGCCGAGCGCGAGCTCGGCGTCGTAGGCGGCGGTATAGGCCACCGACGGATAGCTCGGGGTCGTGAGGCGCCGCCCGATGCCGTCGGCCGCGCTCGGCGTTTCGCGCACGAGGCCGAACGGCCCCTGCTCGATCAGCGAGATGCCGCCGTCGACAGCGAACACGGCGGAGGTCGGATAGCCGTTGGTCGCCGGCTGGTTGGTGAACCAGCGGATGTGGCCGCCGACCCAGTCGCTCGAGTTCTGCACGACGAGGGCGTCGACGCCCTGCGCGCGCATCACGGCGCGCACGGCGGCCCAGCGGCGCTGCATCTCCGTCGCGGAAAGCGCGTTGCAGACGCGCGGATTCACGCTCATGCCTTCGATGCGCGGGCCACCCGCGCCACCGTGTTGTGCAGCTCGCCGAGCCGCCCTTCGAGGAACAGCCGCAGGTTGGCGTCGACGATCGGAAACGCCTGCTGCAGATAGATGTCGCTCATGCCGCCGACCAGCGGCGTCACGATCACGTTGGGCTCGCGCCACCACGGCGAATCGGGCGGCAGCGGCTGCTGGCGAAACACGTCGAGTCCGGCGCCCGCGACGCGGCGCTCGCGCAGCGCGGCGAGCAGCGCGGCCTCGTCGAGCACGCCGCCGCGCGCGGCGTTGATCAGGTAGGCGCCCGGCTTCATCGCACCGATGACGCGCGCGTCGACCAGGTTCTCCGTGTCGGGGGCCAGCGGCACGATCAGCACGACGAAGTCGGCCTGCGCCACGGCGCTCGCCAGCTCGCTGCGCGCGAGCACGCGGTCGAAGTGGGGAATCGCGCGCGGCGTACCCGACACGCCGACCACCGTCATGCCGAAGGCCTTGCAGCGCGGCGCCAGCGCCTCGGCGATCGCGCCGACGCCGACGATCGTGATCGTCTTGCCCCACAAGAGCGGCTGCGGCCAGCGCTCCCACGTCGCCGCGGCCTGGTTGCGCTGCATGCGCGGGAAGTCGCGCGCCAGCGCCAGCAGGTGCAGGAAGACGAGCTCGGACATCTGGGGTCCGTGCATGCCGCGCGTCGACGTGACGACGACGTCGTCGGAGAGCGCGCGCAGCTTGACGATCTGGTCGGTGCCGGTGGTGAGCGACTGGATCCAGCGCAGCTTCGGCGCACACGCGAGCAACTCGTCGTCGAACTGGAAGTGGTGGCCGATCATCGCCTCGATCGATGCCCCTTCGCGCGCCGCCAGCGCGAGCGCCGCGACGCGCCCGTCGACGCAGGCCAGATCGGGCGCGGCCAGCGTGCCGAGCGCCAGCGCCGCGAACTCGGCGGCCGGGGCTTCCGGCGCGCCGATGTAGAGCACGCGGGGAGACATCCCTACTCCGGCAGAACGCCGATCTCCTTTGCGATCCCGGCCCAGCGCGCGTGCTCGCTGCGCAGGAAGGCGCCGACCGCGTCGGTGCTCATGCTGCCGTCGACGATCGGCCCGATCGTCGCGATGCGCGCAGCGACGTCCTTGTCGTTGAGCAACGCATTGACGTCGCGGTTGGCGCGCGCGATGGCCGCCGCCGGCGTGCCGGTCGGCGCAACGATGGCGAACCAGCCGACCATGTCGAAGCCGGGCAGCTTCTCGGCCAGCGCCGGCACCTCCTCCCAGCCGGCGACGCGCTTGCCCGCGGTCGTCGCCAGCACGCGCAGCTTGCCCTGGCGCACCAGGCCGGCGGTGGACGCGAGGTCGGCCACCATCGCGTCGACGTGGCCGCCCATCAGGTTCTGCGTGCCGACGCCGACGTTGGCGTAGGGCACGAGGTTGGCGCCGGCCTGCGTGCGTGCATTGAACAGGCGCGCGATCATGCCGCTGAAGGTGCGCGGGCCTTCGTTGCCGAGCGTGGTCTTGCCGGACTGCGCCTTGGAGCGCGCGACCAGGTCATCGATCGTCTTGACCGGCGAGTCGCCGGTGACGAGCACGCCGAACGGGCTGCGTGCGACGAACGCCACCGGCACGAAGTCCTTCTGCGGGTCGTAGGGCAGCTGCTTGAACAACAGCGGGTTGGTGACCAGCGCCGCCGTCGTCGCGAAGTAGAACGTGTAGCCGTCGGCCGGCGAGCGCGCCGCCGCCTGCGCGCCGATCGTGTTCTGCCCGCCCGGCTTGTTGTCGATCACGATGGCCTGACCCCAGCCCGCGGCGAGCCGGTCCGACAGGATGCGCGCCACGTTGTCCGGGCCCGATCCCGGCGGCTGCGACAGCACCCATTTCACCGGCCGCTCGGGCCAGCCGTTGGCGCGCGCCGCCGGCAGCGTGCCGGCGGCGGACAGTGCGGCCAGCGCGGCCGCGAACTCTCGACGGTTGATCATCGGGAAATGCCCCTCTTCATGGACTCGTCGCTCGCGCCCGACCGGCTCTGTCGGCCGGTTCAGCGCGCGCTCGGCGGGTACGGCATCACGACGAGGATCGTCGCGACTTCGTTGCCGTGGTTGATGACTTCGCGCGACTCGTTGGACGGGATCGTGCAGCTGTCGAGCGGGCCGAGCACGACTTCCGAGCCCGGCGTCTTGACCGTGATGGCGCCGGCCAGCACGACGTAGACCTTCTCGAGCGGCGAGCTGTCGGGCCCGGCGCCGCCGCCGGGCAGGTAGTGCGACAGCCCGACCCAGAAGCCCTCGGGTCCGCCAGGCACGAAGCCCTGCAGGCGCAGCGACTTCACGTCGCGGTGATTGGGCGCCTCGTACGGCTGCGCCTCGCCGAAGCGGGTGACTTTCATGGCGGCTCCGCTCAGCCCTGGCCGTTCTCGAAGCGATACGTGCCGCGCTTGTCGACGATCGCCACCAGCCGCACGATGCAGCCGTCGCCCTTGATCCAGCGCCACGGGAAGGCTGCGAAGGTGACGCGCTTGCCGGTGACCTTGTCGATCTCGCCGCCGACGTTCTCGAGGCCGCAGATGCCGTGCTTGAGGATCGCCTGGTGGCAGGGCTCCCACTCCGGGAAGTCCTCGATCACCTTGCGGCCGGTCTCGCGCTCGTACTCCATGTTGACCTGCGGCAGCAGGCCGTTGGGCCAGCCCGGGCCGTGCGGGCCGATCGCGGTGCCCAGCGGATGGTCGAGCGCCTGCGTGTCGGTGCCGATCATCTTGACCTTCTTGTTCGCGAACCACTCGCCCGCTTCCTTGTAGAAGCCGGGCGAGTAGGCGTAGTACATGCGGCTGTCGTCGTAGTACTTGTGCCAGCCGGTGTTGACGATGACGATGTCGCCCTCGCGGATCTGCGGGCTCGCGGCCTCGAGGTCGGCGGCCGTGATCACCTCCCACTTCTTCTTCGGGATCGACACCACGACGCCGGTACCGAAGAAGTGCGGCAGCGGCACTTCGTCCATGAACGGCGTGCCCTCGACGACGTGCGCCGGCGCGTCGATGTGCGTGCCCGAGTGCATCACCGTCGTGATGCGCTGCGTCAGCACGCCCGACTTGGCCATGTTGTGCAGGCGCTCGATCTTCACGTCCTCGAAGTAGGGCCAGCACGGCTGGCCGAGGCCCCAGGGATGGCTCAGGTCGTAGAACTCGAGCCCCATGTCGTTGTTGAGGTTCTCCTGGAAGGGAACGCCCCGGATCGTGATGGTCATGCGTGTTGCTCCTGTGATCGCCCGTCGCTGGCTTACTGAACCGCTATCCGGTACATTTGTATCGCTATCCGGTTCATTGGCCGCAACTTTCGGCGAAGCACGCCGCCGTCACCATGAGTAGAAACCCTAGACTCACCGCTGGCACACTGGCGCCCGAGCCGGACCCGCCAATGACTGCCGAACCGCGCCGCGCGCCGGCCCCCACGGCCGCCAAATCCAATGCCGCCAAGTCGGGCGTGCAGGTGATCGCGCGCGCCGCCGCCGTGCTGCGCGCGCTGCAGGACAACCCGGCCGGGCTGAGCCTGGGCGAGCTGGCCAAGCTGCTCGGCCTGGCGCGCTCGACGGTGCAGCGCATCGTCGACGCGCTCGACGCCGAGAACCTCGTGATCGCCGCGTCGCCGACGCGCGGCGTGCGCCTCGGCCCGGCGCTGCTCGCGCTCGCCGCGGCGACGCGCTTCGAGATCGCCGAGATCGCGCGGCCGACGATGCAGGAGATCTCGCGCCAGTGCGGCGAGACGGTCGACCTGTCGCTGCTCGACGGCGACAAGCTCGTCTTCGTCGACCAGGTCGCGGGCGTGCACCGGCTGCGCGCCGAGTCGGCGATCGGCGTGTCGTTCCCGTTGCACTCGACGGCGCCGGGCAAGGCGATGCTCGCCGCGATGGACGACGCCACGCTCGGCAACCTGCGCCCGCGCCTCAAGCTGACGCGCCACACGCGCCACACGATCACCTCGTGGAGCGTGCTCGAGCAGGCGCTGGCGGCGGTGCGGCGCAGCGGCGTCGGCACCGACGAGGAAGAGAACTCGGTCGGCATCTGCGCGCTGTCGGTGGCCCTGGCGCTCCCCAACGGCGAACTCGCCGCCGTCTCGGTGCCGGTGCCGACGCCGCGCTACGCCGGCTCGCGCGCCCACATCGAATCGCTGCTGCGCGCGCACTGCGAGCGGCTGCAGCAGTCGCTCGGCGGCGTGCGCTCGCAGGCCGGCTGAGGGGCCGCACCCGCCAACGGTCGCGCTGGGAACGAGGTTTGCCCTTGCGTCGGAGCATTCCGACAGGGGCAACCCCGACGTGGCCACACGGTTCCCGACGCTGCGCAGCAGCACCGCCGCCCTCGCCTCGCTCGCTGCGGCGGCGTGCGGCCTCGTGCAAGCGCAGCCCGACGACGTGGCGATCCCCACCTTCGACAGCGTCGACTCGATGCAGGCGCGCGTGCAGGGTTGCACCACCTGCCACGGCCGCAGCGGCGAGGGCACGCGCAGCGGCTACTTCCCGCGCATCGCCGGCAAGCCCGCGGCCTACCTCTATCACCAGCTCGTCGCGTTTCGCGACGGCACGCGGCGCTATGCGCCGATGAACTATCTCGTCGCCTACCTGCCCGACGCCTACCTGCGCGAGATTGCCGAACACTATGCGCAGCAGCGCCCGCCATTCGCGCCGTTCGAGCCGCCGCCGGCCGACGCCGCCGTGCTCGAGCGAGGGCGCCGCATCGCCACTCAGGGCGACCGCGAGCGCGGCGTGCCGGCCTGCGTGGCCTGCCACGGCGGCGCGCTCACCGGCATGGAGCCGGGCATTCCCGGCCTCGTCGGGCTGCGCCCGACCTACATCGCCGCGCAGCTGACGCGCTGGCGCGTCGGCGAACGCCACGCCGCCGAGCCCGACTGCATGCGCCGCATCGCGTCGCGCATGCCCGAGGCTGACATCGCCGCCGTCGCCGCATGGCTCGGGCGCCAGCCGGCGCCGCGCGACGCCGCGCCCGAGAAGCCCGACCTGGTGCGCATGCCGCTGGCCTGCGGCAGCCAGCGCTGAGGACGACTCGATGCGCGCCGTGTTCGTCGCCGTCTCGGGCGCCGCCGTGCTGGTGGCGCTGGGCGCCGCGGCGCTGTACCTGCTCGAGCCCGGCATGCTGCCGCCCGACACCGATGCGGCGACCACGGCGAGCCCGACGACGCAGCTCATCCGCCGCGGCGAATACCTGGCGCGCGCCGGCGACTGCGTGGCCTGCCACACGCGTGCCGGCGGGCGCGAGTTCGCCGGCGGGCGCGCGATGCCCACACCGTTCGGCAACCTCTACGTGCCCAACATCACGCCCGACGACGACACCGGCATCGGCCTGTGGAGCGCCGACGAGTTCTACCGCACGATGCACGACGGCATCTCGCGCGACGGCGAGCTGCTCTACCCGGCGATGCCGTTCGCGTCGTACACGCGCGTGACGCGCGACGACAGCGACGCCATCTACGCCTACCTGATGTCGGTGCCGCCGATCTACGAGAAGAACCGCCCGCACGAGCTGCGCTTTCCCTACAACCAGCGCGAGCTGCTGATCGGCTGGCGCGCGCTCTACTTCCGCGAGGGGGAGTACCGGCCCGACCCCGCGCAGTCGGCGCAGTGGAACCGCGGCGCCTACCTGGTGCAGGGGCTCGGTCACTGCTCGATGTGCCACACGGCGGTCACGCGGCTCGGCGGCACGCGGGAGTCGCGCGCCTTCGAAGGCGGCATGATCCCCAACCAGAACTGGTACGCGCCGTCGCTCACCTCCAACCGCGAGGCGGGGCTGGGCGACTGGAGTCTCGACGACATCGTCGATCTGCTGCAGGCCGGCGTGTCGAAACGCGGCACCGTCTACGGCCCGATGGCGGAGGTTGTCTACAACAGCCTGCAGTACCTGAGCGACGACGACGTGCGCGCGATGGCGGTCTACCTCAAGTCGCTGCCCGAGCGCGACCCCGACCCGCTGCCGAGCGCCGAGCAGCGCCGCGTCGACCCCGACGTGATGGAGCTCGGCCGCCGCACCTACGAGCGCCAGTGCGCCATGTGTCACGGCGGCGAGGGCAAGGGTCATCCGCCGGCGTACCCGCCGCTGGCCGACAACCCGTCGATCACGATGGCCTCGCCCGTCAATGCGATCCGCATGGTGCTCAACGGCGGTTACCCGCCCGGCACGCGGCGCAACCCGCGGCCGCACGGCATGCCGCCGTTCGCCCACGTGCTCGACGACCGCGCGGTCGCCGCCGTCGTCACCTACGTGCGCGTGGCGTGGGGCAACAACGGCGTATCGGCGCAGCCGTCCGACGTGAGCGAGCTGCGCAAGCTGCTGCCCGAATGAGCATGGCGATGCACGACAACGACCCGTTCGATACCGACGCGCGGCGCGCCGACGACGCGCGCGTCGACGACATCGTGGCGCACGGCCCGCGCGGCGCCTGGGCCGTGGCCGGTATCGCGACAGCGATCGTCGTCGCGATCTATGTCGCGTTGTACGTCTTCGCCTATCTTCCGCGGGGGGCGGTGCAGTGAACGGCGCCGCTGCTCACGCCGTTGCAGATGCCGCCGAGCGCCGCTGGGCCTGGATCGTGCTCGGCGTCGTCGCGCTGCTCGTCGCGCTGATGATCGCCACCGGCCTGCACTGGGCGGCGATGCCGCCGTCGCGCGTCGAGACGGTCGACGTGCGGCGCCTGCACCTCGCGGGCGAATTCGTCGAGGCCAACCTGGGCACCGAGCTTGCCGCCGACGGCCGCGTCACGGTGCGCCTGGTCGCGCAGCAGTACTCGTTCCAGCCGCCGTGCATCGTCGTGCCGATGGGCTTGCCGGTCACGTTCCGCGGCACGGCGAGCGACGCGATCCACGGCTTCGTCGTCGGCACGACGAACGCCAACACGATGCTCGTGCCGGGCTTCGTCGCCACCTTCACGACGACGTTCCGCGAGCCCGGCGAGCATCTGATGCCCTGCCACGAATACTGCGGCATCGGCCACGAGGCGATGTGGGCGCGCCTGCGCGTGCTGCCGCGCGCCGAGTTCGAGACGCTGGCGCTGGCGCGCGGCGCCGCCGGCGAAAGGACGGACTGTGTTTCTCGCTAGGCGCCTCGTGCTCGCCCACCTGTGGGTGGCGTTCGCCGCCTTCGCCGCCGCCATCGTGCTCGGCGAATGGCAGATGTACGTGCGCAGCCCGCTGTCGGCCTGGGTCAACAACCCCGAGCACTACTACCGCTCCGTCACGGCGCACGGCACCGTGATGGCCTACGTGCTGCCGACGCTGGTCGCGATGGGCTACGGCTATGCGCTCGTCGAGCTGTCGCTCGGCCGCGCGCTGCGCGGCCTGCGCTGGGCCTGGGCGGGCTTCTGGCTCGTCGTCGCCGGCACGCTGCTCGCGGCGGCGACGATGGCGGCCGGCCGCGCGTCGGTGCTCTACACCTTCTATCCGCCGATGGTCGGGCACCCGCTCTACTACATCGGCGTCGTGCTCGTCGTCGTCGGCTCGTGGATCTGGGTCGCGCTGATGTCGATCAACCTGAGCGCCTGGAAGCGCCAGCATCCGGGCGAGATGGTGCCGCTGGCGATGTACGGCAACGTCGCCGGCGCCTACCTGTGGGCGTGGACCTCGCTCGGCGCGGCGATCGAGGTGCTGGCGCTGATCCTGCCGGCCTCGCTCGGCCTCACCGACACGATCAACGCCGGCCTGGCGCGCGTGCTGTTCTCGTGGACGCTGCACGCCATCGTCTACTTCTGGCTGATGCCGGCCTACATCGCCTTCTACACCATCGTGCCGCGCGCCATCGGCGGGCGGCTCTACAGCGACACGATGGGCCGCGTGGCGTTCGCCCTGTTCCTCGTGTTCTCGATGCCGATCGGCATCCACCACCTGTTCGCCGACCCGCAGGTCGGTGCCGGCTTCAAGTTCGTGCACGCCGCGATGACGGCGATGGTCGCCGTGCCGACGCTGCTGACGGTGTTCACGATCGTCGCGTCGGTCGAAATCGCAGGCCGCCTGCGCGGCGGGCGCGGCGCCTTCGGCTGGCTGCGCGCGCTGCCCTGGGACGAGCCGGTGATGCTCGCCGTGGCCTATGCCTTCGTGATGCTCGGCTTCGGCGGCGCCGGCGGGCTCGTGAACATGAGTTATCAGCTCAACGAGACGGTGCACAACACGCAGTGGGTCACGGGCCACTTCCACCTCATCTTCGGCGGCGCGATCGTCATCATGTACTTCGTCGTCGCCTACGACCTGTGGCCGCAGCTCACGCGCTGCGCGCCGCTGCCGCGGCGCGCGATGCGCTGGCAGCTCACGCTGTGGTTCGTCGGCATGCTCGTGCTGGCGATGCCGTGGCACTGGGTCGGGCTGCTCGGCATGCCGCGGCGCATGGCGTACTACGACTACTCGCACGAGGCGATCGCGCCGCAGGCCTGGACCGTCGTCGCGTCGACGATCGGCGGCGCGATCCTCGTCGTGTCGGCGCTGCTGTTCGTCGCCATCCTCGCGCGCGCGCGGCGCGGCACGGCGCGCATCGCGCCCTACACCTTCGCGCGGCCGGTGCACGCCGTCGCCCACGTGCCGAGCGCGCTCAACGGCTTCGCGCTGTGGGTCGCGATGATGATCGCGCTGACCGTCGTCAACTACGGCTGGCCGATCGTGCAGCTCGCCGGGCTGGAGCACGCGCGCGTGCCCGTCGTGCCGGTCGGGAGCCCATGAATGACCCGCCCGCGCAGCGCCTTCGGCGCGCACCCTCGAGGGGGCGCTGCCAGCGGACCGGCAGCGCCGGATCCGCGGCAGCCGCGCCGCAAGTCCCCGACCCTGCGCAGCGTCGTGGCGCTGGTGGCGCTGACGCTGGCATCGATGGCGGTCGGCTTCGTGTGGCTGCCGTCGGTGCACGCCGACTTCACGGCCGAGGGGCTGTGGGACAGCATCTGCCGCGCCGCCGGCGTGCCGGCCGACTGGCCGGGCAGCGGGCGCGCAGCCGCCGCGGCGCGCCGCGCGACGACGCCGACCGACGTCGTGCTCGAGCGCACGATGGCGCGCGCCGGCAGCGCCGAGGCCGTCGGCCGCGGCGCGACGCTGGCGCTGGCGCAGTGCACGATGTGCCACGGCGCGCAGGGCCAGAGCGCGTCGAATGCGCCCAACCTCGCGGGCCAGTATCGCGAGGTCATCGTCAAGCAGATGCACGACTACCGCGCGGGCAAGCGCGCCAGCGCCGTGATGCAGGCGCTGGCGGACGGCCTCGGCGAGCGCGACATCGACGACCTCGCCGCCTACTACGCGCAGCTGCCCAAGGCGCGCACCGCGCCGACCACCTACGACGAGACGCTGCCCGCGCTGGTGCGCGTGGGCGATCCGCTGCGCAACATCGCGCCCTGCATCTCGTGCCACGGCGGCGTCGACCAGAAGCTCGGCGCACCCTGGCTGGAGGGCATGCCGCGCGACTACCTCGTCGGCCAGCTGCGCGCTTTCGCGCGCGGCGAGCGCGCCAACGACGCGCATGCCCAGATGCGCAACGTGGCGCGACCGATGACGGCGCGCGAGATCGACGAGGTGGCCGAGTTCTACGCGCGCAAGGCCGGTGCGGCGGCCCGGCATTGACCCTAGTTGCGACGCAACGGCGCGTCCCCGATCATCCGCGCCTCAACGATCGACCGGCCAAGGAGACAACCGTGAAGCGACTGCTTTTCTCGATCGCCGCCGCGCTGCTCGTCGCGGCCTGCGCCGGCCCCGCCAGGCCGCCCGCGCCGACCCCCGCGCCTGCAGGCAAGACGGAGCTCTGGTGGCTCGGCCAGGCGGCGGTGCGCATCACGACGCCGGGCGGCAAGGTGATCGTCGTCGATCCGTGGATCACGACCAACCCCAAGACGCCGGCGCAGTACAAGAACCTCGACGCGCTCGGTCCCAAGGTCGACCTGATCCTCGTCACGCACGGCCACTTCGACCACGTCGCCGACGCACCGGCGCTCGCGCTCAAGCACAAGGCCCCGGTGTGGGGGCCGGCCGGGTTGAACCAGACGCTGTCCACGCTGGGCGTGCTGCCGACCGAGCTGTCGCCGCGCTTCGGCAAGGGCGGCACGATCGCGCCGTGGGGGCCGGCGGGCGTCAAGATCACGGCGACGCACGCCGAGCATTCGTCCGAATACGGATGGAAGAACCCCGCCACCGGCAAGGACGAAGTGCACGTCGGCGGCGAGCCGGTCGGCTTCATCATCGAGATGGAGAACGGCTTCAGGATCTACCACATGGGCGACACCGGCCCGTTCGGCGACCTCAAGTTCATCGGCGAGCGCTACAAGCCCGACCTGATCCTGATCCCGATCGGCGGCCACTTCGTGCTCGACCCGAAGGACGCGGCGATGGTCACGAAGGAGTGGCTCAAGCCGAAGGTCGCGATCCCGATCCACTACGGCACGATCCCGCAGCTCAAGGGCACGCCGCAGGAGTACCTCGAGGCGCTGGGCACGACGTCGACGCGGGTCATGGTGCTGCAGCCGGGCGACAAGGCGAGCTTCTAGCGGTCAGGCCGCCGCCGCCAGCGGCGCATGCCGCGCCTGCAGCCACGACGGCAGGTGGTCGGCGACGCGATCCGGATCGGTGACGGGCGCCATGTGCGCCAGCCCCGGCACGACGACGTGCTCGGCGTGCGCGATGCGCGCCGCGAGCAGTTCGCACACGCGCTGCGCCGGCCGCGGGGAGCGTGTGCCCGAGATCAGGCGCACCGGCATGGCCAGGCGCGCATAGGCGGCGGCCGGCATGCGATCGGCGAACAGCGCCTCGAATTCGGCCTGCACCTTCGTCATGCGCGCGGCGACGGCGTCGCGCTGGCGCGGCGCAAGCGCAGCCCAGGCGCCTTCGCCCGACCAGTAGTCGACGAAGCGCTGCCCTGCCGCGTGCAGGTTGCCCGACAGCACCTCCATGCCGATGCGCCGTCCGACGCCGACGACCGATTCGCCGAGCGCGACGCTGGCGGCGTCGGCGGCGCCCCGCAGCAGGGCGAAGCGGACCGGCTCGTACAGCGTCAGGCTGGCGACGCGCTCGGGCCAGCGCAGCGCGAGTTGCAGCGCGACGGCCGCGCCGTAGGAATGGCCGACGACGTGCACCGGCTGCGCGTGCAGCAGCGGCGCGAGGCGCTGCGCCTCGGCGTCGAGCGAGGCCGGCGCGCCCTTGGGCCAGGGCGCGTCGCCGGCATAGCCGATCAGCTCGGGCACGACGACGTCGTGCCGCGGCGCGAGGACCGCGAGATAAGGGTCCCAGTGGCGCGGGCTGCCGGCGCTCGAGTGCAGGCACAACACGCGCTCGCGGCCACGTGCGGCCGGGCGCAGCAGGGAATACAGGGTCGACATGGCGGCTTCTCCTCGTGCGGCGGTCCGATGCGGTCCGCTGATGGGACAGCATCGGCCGCGCCGGTATCGCCGCCGTTTCGCTGCTGCACCGCTTGGTAGCGATCCGGTCGTCGGCGCGACACGCCAAGCGGGCGCACGTATTGCGCGTGTATCGGCGCCGTATCGCGCACGCAAAACCCGCGCCAGCGCCGCCAGCCGCGCCTAGACTGCGCGCCATGGACGCGCCCCTGCCTCGCGAAGACCGGCCCGCGGACCGCGCCTGGGATGCCGCAGCGCAAGCGATGCGCCGCGCCGCCGAGGCGGTCGCGCACCCCGGCGGGCCGGCGCTGTTCGACGACCTGGTGCGCGCGCTGGCCGACACGCTCGACGTGGCGACGGTGTTCGTCGCCGTGTTCGCCGACGACGCGCGCTCGCGGCTGCGCTCGGTGGCCGCGGTGCTCGACGGGCGGCGCATGGAACCGTTCGACTATCCGCTGGCCGGCTCGCCGTGCGAACGCGTGGTCGGCGCCGGCTTTCGCCACGTGCCGCGCGGCGTCGCCGCCGAGTTTCCGCCCGGTGCCCTGTTCGCCGCCGAAGGCATGGACGCCTACGCCGCCTATCCGATGCACGACAGCGCCGCGCGCCCGCTCGGCCTGCTGGTGGCGATGAATCGCGCACCGATCGTCGACGGCGCGCTCGCCGAGGCGCTGCTGAAGATCTTCGCCGGCCGCATGGCCGCAGAGCTCGAGCGCGGTCGCGCCGAGGAGGCTCTGCAGCTCGCCTTCACGCGCGAGATCACGGCGCAGAAGCTGGCGCTCGAGGCGCTGCGCGCGAGCGAGGCGCAGTACCGCGAGATCTTCAACGCGTCGACCGATGCGCTGATCCTGTGGGACCAGCACTTCCGGCGCGTCGACGTGAACCCGGCCTACGAGCGAATCTACGGCTGGGCGCGCGACGAGGTCGTCGGTCGGCGCTACGAGCACCTGCCGTTCGGCGACGACTACGCGAAGCCGCGCGCCGAGCTGGTGCGCCGCGCGCTGGCCGGCGAGGCGTGCAGTGCCGAGCTCGAGGCGCTGCGCAAGAACGGCGAGCGCATCCTGACCGAGGTCCACGTGATCCCGTTCCGGCATCGCGGCGAGCCGCACGTGCTGGCGATCGCGCGCGACATCACGGAGCGCAAGACGGCCGTCGCGCAGCTGCGCGCCAGCGAGGAGCAGCACCGCGCCATCTTCGACAGCAGCGCCGACACGATGGTGCTGTGGAACCGCGAGCTGCGCATCGTGGACGCGAACCGCTCGTTCACGCGGCTGACCGGCTTCGCGCGCGAAGAGGTCGTCGGGCGCGCCTTCGACGCGTCGCCGATCCGCGGCGGCCACGTCGACGAGCGGCTGGCGCTGATCCGCGGCGCGATCGAGGGCCGCGAGGGCGAAATCGAGACGCAATCGTGGCGCAATGACGGCAGCGCCTTCCACATCGAGCTGCGCTACGTACCGGTGCGCTTCGGCGGCGAACCCTACGCGCTGGCGATCGGGCGCGACATCACGGCGCGGCTGGCCGCACAGGCGCAGCGCGTCGAGCTCGAGACGCAGCTGCGCCAGGCGCAGAAGATGGAGGCGATCGGCCAGCTCACCGGCGGCATCGCGCACGACTTCAACAACATCCTGACCAGCGTGATCGGCTACCTCGTGCTCGGCGAAGAGCGCGCCGAGGCCATCGGCGACGCCACGCTGGTGCGCCAGCTCGGGCAGGCGCACCTTGCGGCGCAGCGCGCACGCGACCTGATCGCGCAGATGCTCGCCTTCGCGCGGCGCCAGCGCGGCGCGCGGCGCGTGCTCGCGCTCGCGCCGCTGGTGCGCCAGTCGCTCGGGCTGCTGCGCGCGACGCTGCCGTCGTCGATCGTGCTCGACGCGCTCGACGTCGACGCCGACGTCGAGGAGGCCACGCCCCCGGTCGAGGCCGACGCGGTGCAGCTCGAGCAGGTGCTGTTCAACCTGTGCATCAACGCGCGCGACGCAATGGCCGGAAGCGGCCGCATCCGCATCGGCCTGCACGAGGCGCCCGGCAGCGGCTGGCGCTGCGCGTCGTGCGGCGCGCGCGCCGCGCCGGCGCGCTGGGTCGAGCTGTCGGTCGCCGACAGCGGCTCGGGCGTCGCGCCCGACGTGATGGCGCGCATGTTCGAGCCCTTCTATTCGACCAAGGCGGTCGGCCAGGGCTCCGGCATGGGGCTGGCGATGGTGCACGGCATCGTGCACGAGCACGGCGGCCACGTGCGCGTCGACACGCAGGTCGGCCGCGGCACGACGTTGCGCGTGATGCTGCCGGCGGCGGCGGGCGGGGCGGCGGACGCGCCGAGCGCGCCCGCCGCCTCCGCCGGCGCGCCCGCGGAGGCGGCCGTTGCGCCGCGCGGCTGCGTGCTCGTCGTCGAGGATGACGCGATGGTCGGCGACTACCTCGCCGAGCGGCTGCAGGCCTGGGGCTGGAGCGTCGTGCTGCATCGCGATCCGCAGGCCGCGCTGGCCTGGCTCGACGCCGACGCCGCACGCGACGTCGCGCTGCTCGTCACCGACCACACGATGCCGCGGTTGACGGGGCTGCAGCTCGCCGAACGCGCGCGCGTGCGCCGCCCGGCGCTGCCCGTCGTGCTGGTCAGCGGCAACGCCGAGCCCTTCGATCCGGCGGCGCTGGCGCGCTGCGGCGTGCACGCCGCGCTCGCCAAGCCGCTCGACGCAGCGCGGCTGCGCGCCGCGATCGCCGACGCGCTGGCGTCGCGGCGCGCCGGCCGCTGAGCCGCGCCGGCGCAGCCGCACCGGCCGATTGCGATCGGCCACGGCACGATCGCGCGGCTCGAGGGCGCGTCCGAGCGATGCCTGCAGGCTCCCGGCGTCACATCGACCCGAATGCCGGCGTCGCAGCCCCGGGGCGGCGCGACCCCAGGGCCAGCACGCCGCGCAGCAGCTCATAGTCGCCCGCATCGGCCGCCAGCGCGAAGCCGAAGCATCGCGCCAGCGCGCGCATGCCGCGGTTGGCGGCGAGCATCACGACGACGGCTTCGCGCAGGCCGGCCGCCGTGGCCTGCTCCAGCAGCCGCGCCATCAGTTCGCTGCCCAGTCCGCGGCGCTGCCAGTCGTCGGCGACGACCAGCGCCATCTCGCAGCGCCGGGCGTCGGGCTCGATGTAGTACTGGCCGAGCGCGACGATCTCGGCGCCGCTCTCGGCGACCACGAAGCGGTGCGCGCGGTCGCCTTGCTGCAGCGCGCGCGCCAGCTCGGTCGGCAGCGCGCGCAGCGGCACGAAGAAGCGCTGTACGCGCGACGTGAGGGACAGCGCGCCGACGAACCGGTTCAGACGGTCGAGGTCGGCCGGCACCGCGGCGCGCCAGCGCAGGCTCGCGCTCGCGGCGCCGTCGCCGCCGTGCACCACGCAGGCGGCGGCGCTCATCGCGGGCCTCCGTGTGCGCGCAGGCGGAGCAGCACGCGCAGGCGCGTCGGCTCGACGCGCGCCTCGGACTCGGCCCAGTACGAGCCGTGTTCGCTGCGGCTCATGCCGAGGTCGCGCAGCGTCGCCGCGTCGACCACGGCGTCGAACTCGCGGCGCGCCAGCGCGAGGCGCCAGGCGCCGCCGAGTTCGTCGGCGAGGCTGCCGAGCAGCGTTGCGAAGGTTCGCAGGGCGTGCATGGCCGTGCTCCTCGCGCCGTGCGGCGCGCGCTCAGGCCGCCAGCGGCAGCCGAGCCGCCGGATCCGCCGGCACGGCGTAGGCCAGGGGCGCCAGCGCGGCCTCGATGCGCGCGCGCTGCGCGGCGTCGACGAGCGAGAACAGCACCTTCTGGAAGCGCGGCTCCATCACGCCCGACACGATGTACTGCCAGCGGTAGGCCTTGAGCACCGTGTCGTGGATCGCCTCGAGCTGCGCGTCGCTGAACGCGCGGCCGGCGATCGCACTGAAGTAGCGCGCGTCGGCCGTCGCCTGCGCCTGCAGGATGCCGTCGACGGCGCCGACCAGCGCGATCAGGTCGTCGACGGCGGCGTCACGCTCGGCCGGCGTCAGCCGCGCGTCTTCGCGCAGCAGCTCGAGCTCGTCGAGCACGGCGTGCTGCGACTCCTCCTTCCAGTGGAACAGGAACACGTCCTTCCACAGCGGCGACAGGTCGTCCTGCGGCTCGATGCTGGCGCGGTAGTGCGCCTGCGTGAACAGCTCGATGTCCAGCGTCAGCGCCAGCACGGCCCAGGTGCTCTTGCCGAGCACGGCGCG
This sequence comes from Burkholderiaceae bacterium, assembly GCA_048500255.1. Taxonomy (GTDB): domain Bacteria; phylum Pseudomonadota; class Gammaproteobacteria; order Burkholderiales; family Burkholderiaceae_C; genus JAMHWF01. The sequence goes on from JASNYH010000001.1 coordinate 881,872, forward strand.
CGCGACGGCGTTCGGCTCCGTCGTGTCGACGTAGCCGGGCGGCATGTCGGCGGCGATCATCCGCTCGATGCGGCGGAACATCTCCTGGTGCTTGAGCTCCTCGTCCGTCATGCGCACCAGCGCCTCGAGCGCGACCTGGTCGCCGAGCCAGTGGTCGCGGCTGATCTCGAGCACCTTGGCGCCGATGAAGCGCTCGGCCAGACCGAAGATGACGGCATAGGTGCGGCCCTGAACCTGGCCGAGCAGGCGGCGATCGTCGGCGTCGAGGAAGCTCAGTTCGTCGACCAGCGACAGGCCGGCCGGCAGGAAGGTCTTCGCGTAGTCGAAGCGGCGGCCGCGGATGACGTCGCGCTCGATCTCCCAGCGCACGCGGCGCGAGGTCTCGATGACGCGGGCATAGCGGCTGGCCGGGGCAGCGGCGACGGGGGTGATGGCTTGCATGGAGGACTCCTCGGGGTTGAAGGTGCCCCGCGGCACCGCGCCGCAGGACATGGAGCGGCAGTCTCGGCAGCGGCCGTATCTGCGCCGCTTCGCGTGCGGCGCGCTTTGTCGTCGGTGTGTATCCGGGCGGTTGCGGCGCGCGGCCCGGCGTCACACAATGCGGCCGCCATGGACACCACCGGCCGATTGCTGGTCGTCGACGACGACGCGAGCGTGCGCGCGATGCTCGTCGAGTACCTCGGCGGCCACCGCTACGAGGTGCGCGCCGTCGCCGACGGCGAGGCAATGCGCGCCGAGATCGAGCGCGACCTGCCCGACGTCATCCTGCTCGACGTGCGCCTGCCCGGCGAGGACGGGCTGACGCTGGCGCGCTTCCTGCGCGAGCGCTACGACGTCGGCATCATCATGGTGACGGCATCGGGCGACGTGATCGACCGCGTCGTCGGACTCGAGGTCGGCGCCGACGACTACCTGGCCAAGCCCTTCGACCCGCGCGAGCTGCTCGCGCGCGTGCGCAGCGTGCTGCGCCGGCAGCAGGCGCGCCCGCCGGCCGACGCGGCGGCGGCCGAAGGTGGCGCCGCACTGCCCGCCGCCGCGGCGCGCACGAGCGTCGGGCGCTGCGAGATCGACCTCGAAGCGCGGCGCCTGTTCGACGCCGACGGCAGCGAGCTCGCGATGACGGCGATGGAGTACGACCTGCTGAAGGTCTTCCTCGCCAACCCGAACCGCGTGCTGTCGCGCGACCAGCTCCTGCAGCGCACGCGCAACCGCGAGTGGGAGCCGTTCGACCGCTCGATCGACATCCGCATCGGCCGCCTGCGCCGCAAGATCGAGCCCGAGCCGAGCGGCGAGCCGCGCTGCATCCGCACGGTGCGCAACGCGGGCTACATGTACGTGCCGCTGGCGGGCTGATGGTCACCGCACTCCCGTCACCCTCCTGACCTGCTTCCTCGGCAACGGCAAGACGACGCTGCTTGACCGCGCGCTGAAGGAGCCCGCGCTCGCGCGCCCCGCCGTCGTCGTCAACGAGTCCGGCGAGATCGGCCTCGTCCACGAGCGGGTCGACTCGAGCGCCGATGGCTCGGCGATCAGTCTTCGCACGTCGGGCCGACCGGGTACGCCACGGAGGTGCCCGACAGTGCCGTCATGTACCGCAGGTAGCGCTTCGCGCGTTCCGGCGTGTTGGCGACCAGAGCTTCGATCCTTTCGGAAAATTCGTACGAACGGCGCCGCTCGGGTTCGAACACGTCGCCCATGCACTTGGTCGCGGCGATGCTCTGCCTGCTCAGCGCAGCGACCGCCTCCGGGTCCGTCGGATCGACCAACAGCTTGGCCTGCTGATTGCGCGCCGTCTGCAGGGCAGCTTTGCGCTGCGCATCGGTGAGCGACAGCCCGGCGATATAGGCCTCGACATCGTCGCGTACGCCATTGGCGTTCGCATCCGGCCCGCGGATGTCGGTCCCGCGGTCGAGCGTCGGCAAGACGCCTTGCTGCTCGAGTCGGGCGATTTCGGCGCCCAACTGCTGACCGGCGCTCGGCGGAGACGGAGGCGGATCGGAAGGCGGTGACGGCGGCGGGGGAGGTGGAGGTGGCGCGCTGCTGCAGGTCGAAGCAGCGGGCCGCTGAGCGAGAAGTCGGCTCGCTACGAGAAAGGCGACGTACCGCGCGCGACGCAGCAGAGTATCGTAGGTACGCGCCTGGAGTGCGCCCCAAGCAGCCTCGCCGTCGGTGAAGTGGACGAGCAAGCATGCCTTCGCTTGCACCAACGTGTTCACGACGGCCTGCAGGTCGACGCGACGGGTCAGCTCTACCGTCAGTGTGGCCTGCAACGCGCGGGCGGCCTGATGGAGCACGGCGCGCTGCGTGTCCGCAACAGCGAGTGAGACGATGAAAGTCGCGACATCGGAGCGCACACCGTCCGTCGTGCCGCCCGCTGACGCGGTGACTGACGAAGGCACTGCTCGCTGCTCCCGTGCATCGATCCGATCACCGACGCCAACCTGAAGTTCGGCGTTTGAGGCCGTCTGCTCGATGGCGTTCGCACCGGAAGTGCGATCGCCTTCGCCACCGCAGGCGGCAAGCCCGAAGCACATGGCTGCGACGATCGACGAAATCGACAGCACGCGCACGATCACCTTGGACTCAGTCTCGTCAAACATGGTGTGGATCCCGGATTGAATGGAAGTCGTCATGGAGTCGGCGGACAGGCATCACAAGGCGTCCATCGCCTGAACGATGAGTTGCCTGATGTCTCCACGTGCTCGGCGCTGCGGGTCGAGATAGGTGTCGACCCAGCGGTGACCAGACAAGTCGCCGGAAGCAGGCGGCATCACGTCCCGGCTCAGCGTGCTGACTGCCACCTCGGAGCCACTGACACGGCGCAACCCTTCGATGACAAGATCGATTTCGGCCAGTACATGCGGGCCACGCAGTACCGCTGATGCCGCCGACACCTTTCACACTCATGCCTTTCTCCTCCAGAAGCGCATAGCGTGGTCACATCCGCACCGCTCGTGCTATCCCTCCTCGGTGGCCCGCGAAAGAGCGTTCGCCGCGCCCGCCGATCGGCGTACCGCGGCGCGCCCGGCCGCTTTGCCACAATCACGCACTTCGAACGCTAGACAAGACCAAAGTCCATGCCCCTCCACGACCGGCACCACCGCTTCGACGGCCGGCTCCTGATGGTCGGCTTCGGCTGCATCGGCCAGGGCACGCTGCCGCTGCTGCTGCGCCATCTCGAGCTGTCCCCCGACCGCGTCACCATCGTCACGCCCGAGGACGACGGCGCCGCGATCGCGCGCGAGCACGGCGTGACGCTGCTGCGCGCGCGCGTCACGGCCGACAACCTGCACGAGTTGCTCGGCGCCCGGCTCGGCCCGGGCGACTTCCTGCTCAACGTGTCGGTCGACGTATCGAGCACGGCGCTGATCGCGCTGGCTCGCAACCGCGGCGCGCTCTACCTCGACACCTGCATCGAGCCCTGGGCCGGCGGCTACCTCGACGACGCGCTGCCGCCGGCAGCGCGCACCAACCATGCGCTGCGCGAGGCGGCGCTGGCGCTGCGCACGCCGGCGCGCGACGCGCCGACGGCCGTCGTGGCGCACGGCGCCAACCCGGGATTGGTGTCGCACTTCGTCAAGCAGGCGCTGCTCGACGTCGCCGCCGCCATCGGCGTCGGCGACGGCGCGCCCGACACGCGCGCCGGCTGGGCGCGGCTGGCGCAGCAGGTCGGCGTGCGCGTGATCCACGTCGCCGAGCGCGACACACAGGTCGCGGCGCGGCGCAAGGCGCCGGGCGAGTTCGTCAACACCTGGTCGGTCGACGCCTTCGTCGACGAGGGCCTGCAGCCGGCCGAGCTGGGTTGGGGCAGCCACGAGCGCCACTTCCCGCCCGACGGCCGGCGCCACGCCGACGGCTCGCGCGCCGCGATCTGGCTGGCGCGCCCCGGCGCATCGACGCGCGTGCGCTCGTGGACGCCGCTGGCCGGCCCGCAGGTCGGCTGGCTGATCACGCACTCGGAGTCGATCTCGATCGCCGACCAGCTCACCCTCGGCGACCCGGCGGCGCCCGACTACCGCCCGACGGTGCACTACGCCTATCACCCCTGCGACGATGCCGTGCTGTCGCTGCACGAACTGGCCGGCCGCCAGTGGCGCCAGCCGCCGCGCGGGCGCGTGCTCAAGGACGAGATCGTCGCCGGCATCGACGAGCTGGGCGTGCTGCTGATGGGCCCGGCGCGCGGTGCCTACTGGTACGGCTCGCGGCTGTCGATCGACGAGGCGCGCGTGCGCGCGCCGCACAACAGCGCGACCAGCCTGCAGGTCGCCGCCGCCGTGATGGCCGGCGTCGTGTGGGCGATGAAGAACCCGCAGCGCGACGTCGTCGAGCCCGACGACCTGCCGTGGGACGAGCTGCTGCGCCTGGCGCGCCCCTACCTCGGCGAGCTGATCGGCGTGTGGACGGACTGGACGCCGCTGGTCGGCCGCGGCTGGCCCTACGACGAGGACGTCGACGCCGCCGATCCCTGGCAGTTCAGCAACTTCCGCGTGAGTTGACGCCGCGCCTCGGCGCGCGTCACTCGCGGCGCAGCGCCGCCGCCAGCTCGCGCAGTGCCGGCTCCTCCAGCGTCTCCTTCTCGAGCAACGCGCGAGCGCCGCGCTCGAGCACGTCGCGGTTGGCGGCCAGTGTCGCCGTCGCGCGCGCGAGGCCGGCCGCCACGACGGCGCGGATCGCGGCGTCGATGCGCTGCAGCGTTTCCTGCGACAACGCCGGCGCGCCGGGCGCCGCATAGCCGGGCGGCGCGTCGAGCAGTTGCTGGCGCCTCGGCTCCCAGGCCACGTCGCCGAGCGACTCGTCCATGCCGTAGCGCGTGACCATGTCGCGCGCGATGTCGGTGGCGCGCGCCAGGTCGTCGACGGCACCGGTCGACAGCTCGCCGAACACGAGCTTCTCGGCGGCGCGCCCGGCCAGCAGCACGGCGACCTTGCGCTCGAGCTCGCCGCGCGTCATCAGGTAGCGGTCCTCGGTCGGACGCTGCAGCGTGTAGCCGAGTGCGCCGATGCCGCGCGGAATGATCGACACCTTGTGCACCGCGTCGGCGCCCGGCGTCGCGAGCGCCACCAGCGCGTGGCCCATCTCGTGGTAAGCCACTGCCTCGCGCTCCTTCGGGTTGAGCACGCGGTTGCGCCGCTCGAGGCCGGCGACGATGCGCTCGAGCGCCGCCGTGAAGTCGGCCATTGCGACGCGCTCGGCCTGGCGCCGCGTCGCCGCGAGCGCCGCCTCGTTGACCAGGTTGGCGAGGTCGGCACCGCTGAAGCCGGGCGTCATCGCGGCCACGGCGTCGAGGTCGACGGCGGGGTCGAGCGTGATGCGGCGCACGTGCACGCGCAGGATGTCGGCGCGGCCCTTGCGGTCGGGCCGGTCGACGAGCACCTGGCGGTCGAAGCGGCCGGCGCGCAGCAGCGCGGCGTCGAGGATCTCGGGGCGGTTCGTCGCGGCGAGGATGATCAGGCCGACCGAGGGGTCGAAGCCGTCCATCTCGGCGAGCAGCTGGTTGAGCGTCTGTTCCTTCTCGTCGTGGCCACCCAGGCCGGGGAAGGCGCCGCGTGCGCGGCCGAGCGCGTCGAGTTCGTCGATGAAGATGATGGCCGGCGCCTTGGCACGCGCCTGCTCGAACAGGTCGCGCACGCGCGCCGCGCCGACGCCGACGAACATCTCGACGAACTCGCTGCCCGAGATCGAGTGGAACGGCACGCCGGCCTCGCCGGCGACGGCGCGCGCCAGCAGCGTCTTGCCGGTGCCCGGCGGCCCGACGAGCAGCACGCCCTTGGGGATGCGCGCGCCCAGCCGCCCGTACTCCTGCGGGTGCTTGAGGAAGTCGACGACTTCGGCCAGCTCCTGCTTGGCCTCGTCGACGCCGGCCACGTCGGCGAAGGTGACGCCGGTGTCGCGCTCGACGTAGACCTTGGCGCGGCTCTTGCCGATCGACATGAAGCCGCCCATGCCGCCCAGGCCGCCCTGCTTCTCGGCGAAGCGGCGCACGAGGAAGAACCACACGCCGAAGAAGACGAGCGCCGGCAGCACCCACGACAGCACGTCGCGCAGCCAGGTGCTCTCGACGACACGCGCGTACGGCACGTCGTAGCGGCCGAGCCGCTCGGCGAGATCGGGCTCGACGCGCGTGGCCACCAGCGTCGTCTTGCGGCCCTCGGGCGTCTTCAGCCGGCCGGTGATGCGCTGGTCCGACACCGTCACCTCGGCGATGCGGCCGTCGGCGAGCGCGCGCTCGAACTCGCTGTACGGCACGGCCTCGAGCGTCGTCGCGCTGCGCCAGGCGTCCTGCACGAACAGCAGCGCAAGCAGCGCGATCAGCCAATAACCGGCATTCCAGGTGTGCTTCTTGTCCAAGTGACCAGCCTCCCGCCGGCGCAGCATAGCGCTCGCGCGGCCAACGCCCCCGGCGGCGTGATGGAGTTCGCAGCCGCGGCAGCATTGGGAACGGAACGTGCCGGCGCTGCGCTTAGAGTTTTTCGTGTTGCACCGCGAGAGAGTCTTTCCCGGACGGAGCGTGACCGTGGCAGAAGTTGGGGCCGCCCGGCCAAGGAGAGACAGCGCGGTGCTGCATCGGCAAACCATCCTGATCGTCGACGACAGTCCCGAGAACCTGACGGTGCTCGGCGAGCTGCTGGCACAGCACTATCGCGTGCGCGCCGCCGCCTCGGGCCCGCGCGCGCTGCAGCTGGCAGCGCAGGACCCGCCGCCCGACATGATCCTGCTCGACGTGATGATGCCGGCGATGAACGGCTACGAGGTGCTCGAGCGGCTGCGCGACGCGCCCGCCACGCGCGACATCCCCGTCATCTTCACGACGGCGATGTCAGCCACCGACGACGAGCACCGCGGCCTGGTGCTCGGTGCCGTCGACTACATCACCAAGCCGCTGCGCCCGGCGATCGTGCTGGCGCGCGTGCGCACCCACCTCGAGCTCAAGCGCGCGCGCGACCGTCTGCGCCGCGACAACGACGCGCTCGAGGCCGAGGTCGCGCAGCGCGTGCACGAGACGCAGGTCATCCAGGAGGTGACGATCCGCGCGCTGGCGCGGCTGGCCGAGACGCGCGACAACGAGACCGGCGACCACATCCTGCGCACCCAGCGCTACGTCGAGACGCTGGCGCGCCGGCTCGCGCACCATGCGCGCTATGCGGTCGAGCTCGACGAGCACGCCATCTCGCTGATGGCGAAGTCGGCGCCGCTGCACGACATCGGCAAGGTCGGCATCCCCGACCACATCCTGCTCAAGCCGGGCAAGCTGACGCCCGACGAGTGGCGCGTGATGAAGACGCACGCCGCCATCGGTGCCGATGCGATCGGCCGCGCCGAGGCCGATGCGCACGAACACGTGCCCTTCCTCTCCTACGCCAAGCAGATCGCGCGCCACCACCACGAGCGCTGGGACGGCTCCGGCTATCCGGACGGCCTGTGCGGCGACGCCATCCCGCTGGCCGCGCGCATCATGGCGCTGGCCGATGTGTTCGACGCGCTGATCTCGCGCCGCGTCTACAAGGCGCCGATGTCGTTCGACGAAGTCCGCGGCGTGATGGCGGCCGGGCGCGCGCGCCAGTTCGACCCCGACATGCTCGATGTCTTTCTCGCGCACTACGACGAGTTCTGCGACATCGCGCGCCGCCATCCCGACGACGGCGCGGGCGGCGACGCCGCCATCGTCGGCGCCGCCGCGGGCTGACCGCAGGAGCGCCGCGCGTGGTCGCTTCCCCGGTCTACCGTGTTCGCACTGCCGTGCTGGCGCGACGCGTCGCGCTCGTCTACGCGCTGACCGGCGCGCTGTGGATCCTCGGCTCGGACTGGCTGCTCGCGCAGCTCGTGCAGGACCCGGTGTGGCTGGTGCGCGCCAGCGCCGTCAAGGGCTGGCTCTTCGTCGCCGCCACCGCCGTGCTGCTGTACATCGCCGTGCGCGCGCTGGGCGCGCGGCGCGCGGCGCCCGTCGCGGCGCCCGAGCCTCGCTGGCAGCGCGCCGCCTGGTGGATCGGCAGCGGCGCGATCGTGCTCGTGACGGCCGCCGCGCTGCGCTACGACTACGTCGAACGCTACGCCGGGCAGGCGGTGCAGGTCGAGTCGATCGGCGCTCTGCGCGCGACGCAGATCGAGAGCTGGCTCGCCGACCGCCACGCGTCGGCACGCTTCGTCAGCACGAGCCCGCTGTGGGCGTCGCTCTACGATCGCCACGTCGACGGCGACGCCGACGCGCTGGCGCAGCTGATGTCGCGCGTCGGCTCCCTGCGGCGCAGCTTCGGCTATGCGTCGGCGATGGTCGTCTCCGACGGCGAGCGCATCGTCGCCGTCGACGGCGCCGACGCCGGCCCCTTGCTTGCACCGCTGCGCGATGCGGTGCGCAGCGCGCTGCACGGCGGCCTGATCCGGCAGACCGGCCTGTACGGCGACGAGCCGACGGGCGGCCCATGGATCGACATCGTCGCGCCGCTCCCGGCGCGCGAGGCGCCGGCACGTGCCGTCGTCGTTCTGCGCATCGACGCGCACGACTTCCTGCTGCCCGCGCTGCAGAACTGGCCCGTGCCGTTGAACGGGGCGTCGATGCTGCTGGTGCAGCGCAGGGGCGACGACCTCGTCGGCCACTGGGGGCGCAAGCCGCTGCCGCTGGCCACGGCCGACGTGCTTGCCGCCTCGGCGATCCGCGGCGAGACGGCGTTCGGCCGCGCCGTCGTCGGACGCGACTTTCGCGCGCGGAAGGTGCTCGGCGCCGTGCGGCCGATCGCCGGCAGCGATCTGTTCCTCGTCGCCAAGGTCGACTTCGCCGAAGTGCAGGGCCAGGCGCTGACCAACGCCGTGTGGATCGCCGGCGGCGGCGCGCTGGCGCTGCTGGCCACCGCCGTGGCGGCCGTGCTGTCGCGCGAGCGGCGTGCGCTGGCAGCGGCGCGCGCCGAGCAGGCCGTGCTCGACGAACGGCTGCGCGCCAGCGGCCTCACCGCCGCCGTCGCCGAGAGCTCGGCCGACGCCATCTTCGCCAAGGATCTCGACGGGCGCTACGTGATGTGCAACCGCGAGGCGGCGCGACTGCTCGGGCGCAGCGTCGACGACGTGCTCGGCGCGACGGACGACGAGCTGTTCCCGCCCGCGCAGGCGGCGACGCTGCGTTCGGACGATGCGCGCGTCGTCGCCGAGCGCCGCGGCAACGTCCACGAGGACGTGCTGTCGACGGCCGACGGCACGCTGACGCTGCTGACGACGAAGGGGCCGCTGGTCGACGAGCGCGGCGAGATCGCCGGCGTGTACGGCATTTCGCGCGACATCACGCAGCGCAAGCACGACGAGCAGGCGCTGCGCGACGCCTCGCAGATGGTGCAGGCGGTCGCCGACTCGCTGCACTACCACATGGCCGTGCTCGATGCGCGCGGCGTCATCGTCGCCGTCAACGCCGCGTGGCGCCGCTACGCCGACGACAACGGCGCCGACAGCGGGCCGGCCGCGCTGGCCACCGGCATCGGCGCGGACTACATCGCGGTCTGCCGCAACGCGCGCGGGCCCGACAGCGAGGGTGCGGCCGAGGTCGCCGACGCCCTCGGGGCCGTGCTGCAGGGCCGACTCGACTACTACCGCCACGAGTACCCCTGCCACCGCGGCGGCGAACAGCACTGGTATCTGATGCACCTGACGCCGCTGCGCACCGACGCCGGCGGCGCCGTCGTCGTGCACGCCGACGTGACACAGCGCCACCTCGCCGAGGACGCGCTGCGCGAGCGCGAGGCGCACTATCGCTCGATGATCACGGCGCTCGACGAGGGCATCCTCGTCTTCGGCCCCGACGGCGGCGTGCAGGCGGCGAACGCGCAGGCCGAGCGCTTCCTCGGCGCCGACCTGCACGCGCTGCAGCAGGCCGACGTGCTGCAGCGCTGGCAACCGGTGGGCGCCGACGGCAGGCCGCTCGAGCGCGCCGAGCTGCCCTTCATGCGCACGCTGCGCGACGGCGAGCCGGTGCGCGACGAGCTGATCGGCGTGACGACGCCGCGCCGCGGGCTGCGCTGGCTGTCGGTCAACGTCGAGCCGGTGCGCGACGGCGGCACCGACGGCGTGGTGACGGCCGTCGTCGCCTCGTTCAGCGACATCACGGACCGCTACGCCGCCGAGACCCAGTTGCGCAAGCTGTCGCTGGCCGTCGAGCAGAGCCCGATCGGCATCGTCGTCGAGGGCACCGACGGGCGCATCGAATACGTCAACGAGGCCTACACCCACATCAGCGGCTGGTCGCGCGGCGAGTCGGTCGGCGCGCTGCGCGACAGGCTCGAGCCCGAGCGCGGCCCCCCCGGGCGCATCGCGCAGATGCACGCGGCGCTCGAGCGCGGCGAGACATGGAGCGGCGAGTTCACCAACACGCGCCGCAGCGGCGAACGCTACGACGAGTTCGTGCACGCCGCGCCGATCCGCCAGAGCGACGGGCGCATCACGCACCGCCTGACGATTCGCGAGGACATCACGCAGCACAAGCGCATCGGCGAGGAGCTCGACCGCCACCGCCACCGGCTGCAGGAGCTGGTGGCCGAACGCACGCGCCAGCTCGTCGCGAGCGAGGAACGGCTGCAGCAGGCGAATGCCGAGCTGCTGCTGTCGCGCGACCGCGCCGAGGCCGCCAACCGCGCCAAGAGCGCCTTCCTCGCCAACATGAGCCACGAGATCCGCACGCCGATGAACGCCATCGTCGGGCTGGCCTGGCTGCTGCGCCGCGACGCCGTCGAGCCGTTGGCCGCCGAGCGCCTGGACAAGCTGACGGAAGGCGCGAATCACCTGCTGCAGGTGCTCAACGACATCCTCGACCTGTCGAAGATCGAGGCCGGCCGCTTCGAGCTCGAGCACACCGACTTCTCGCTGACGGCGGTGCTGGCGCGCTGCCGCGCGCTCGTCGCCGACCGCGCTGCCGCCAAGGGCCTCTCGCTCGACGTCGATGTCGAGCCGGGCGTGCCCGACGCGCTGCGCGGCGACCCGACGCGGCTGCTGCAGGCGTTGCTCAACCTGATGAGCAACGCCGTCAAGTTCACCGAGCACGGCGGCGTGGCGCTGCGCGTCGAACCGGTCGAGCCGGTCGAGCACGACGAACGCCGCGTGCGCGCACGCTTTCGCGTGCGCGACACCGGCATCGGCATCGCGCCCGACACGCTGGAGCGGCTGTTCGAGGCCTTCTCGCAGGGCGACACGTCGACGACACGGCGCTTCGGCGGCACCGGCCTGGGCCTCACGATCACGCAGCGTCTGGCGGCGATGATGGGCGGGCAGGTCGGCGTGACGAGCGAGCCCGGCGTCGGCAGCGAGTTCTGGTTCACGGCCGAGCTCGCGCTCGGTGCGCCGGGCGCCGCCGAAGCGGCGCCGCTGCCGCCGCCGCCCACCGATGCCGACGCCGAGGCCGCGCTGCGCGCGCGCTCGGCCGGCGCGCTGCTGCTGCTCGCCGAGGACAACCCGGTCAACCAGGACGTCGCCTGCGAGATCCTGCGCTCGGCCGGCCTGCGCGTCGACGTCGCCGCCGACGGCGCCGAGGCCGTGCGGCGCGTCGGCGAGCGCGACTACGACCTCGTGCTGATGGACATGCAGATGCCGATGCTCGACGGCCTCGAGGCGACACGGCGCATCCGCGCCCTGCCCGGCCGCGCCGAGCTGCCGATCGTCGCGATGACGGCCAACGCTTTCGGCGAGGACCGCGAGGCCTGCCTCGCCGCCGGCATGAACGATCACGTCGCCAAGCCCGTCGATCCGGGCCAGCTCTATGCAGCGCTGCTTCGCTGGCTACCGCCTCGGGCGGGCGGCGCGGCGGTGCGCGGCAGCGATGCCGACGACGCCGCGGCGGCGCAGACCGCGGGCGGATCGCGACTCGGTGCGCTGCCCGCCGATGCCCTGCCGTGCCTCGGCCCCGGCGCCGCGCCGCCGCCCGGGCACGACGACAACGCGCTGCCGCCGATCGAGGGCATCGACCCGCGCATCGCGCTGCGCTACGTCGGCGGGCGCGCCGACATCCTGCGCCGCGTGCTGCGCCAGTTCGCTCTGCACTACGCCGACGCCCTGGCCGACCTGCCGCTGCGCGTCGCGGCCGGCGACACGGCGGCAGCGCGCGCCGCCGCCCACTCCGTCAAGGGCGCCTCGGCAACGATCGGCGCGACGCATGCACCGGCGCTGGCCGAGGCACTCGAACGCGCGCTCGAGCGCGAGCGCCCGCGCGTCGAGCTCGACGCCGCCGCGGCGGCATTGCAGCGCGAAGTCGCGCTGCTCGTCGCGCGCATCGGCGAGCGGCTGCAGCAGGCAGACACGCTGCCTGCCGCACTCGACGATGAAATCGACACGCCCCCGGGGTCCGACGCCTTCGCCCGCCTGGAGCGCCTCGTCGCCGACGCCGACTACCGCTCGATGGCCGAGTTCCGCCGCCGCGCCGCGGCGCTGCGCCACCGGCACGGCGACGCCGGCGTCGCCGCGCTGCAGTCAGCGCTGCGTGCCTACGACTACGAGCGCGCGCTGGTGCTGCTGCGGTCGCTGCGGGGCGGCTGAGTCGCGCGCGCCCCCTGATCCGCCAGTGCCGGCAACGCCCGGGCGCGCTCCTGCAACTGCTCGCGCACCCAGACCATGCCGGGGTCGTGGTCGCGGTAGCTGTGCCACTGCAGCATCTCGACGAACGGCGGCACCTCGAAGCCCAGGCGCGCGCAGCGCACCGGCCACTGCCCGCAGGCCTGCAGCGCAAGCCGCGTGTGCATCGTCGCCAGCCGCGTCGTGCCGACCACGAGCAGCGGCAGCAACGTGAAGTTGGGCACCCGCACCTCGACGCGGCGCTCGCCGGCGTAGCGCTTGTCGAACCAGGACTCGAACATCGGCGGCCCGCGGTTCTCGGTCGAGACGTGGCGCGCCGTCTTGTACTGCTCGAGGCTCACCGTGTCGCCGAACTCGGCGTTGTCGCGGTCGACGACGGCGCAGTAGGTGTCCTCCCACAGCGCGCACGACGAGAAGCCCTTGGTCTGGTGCCACTCGGGCGCGATGATGAAATCGACCTCGCCGCTCTCGAGCTCCTGGTAGGTCAGCCGCGTCGGCTGGCGGAACTCGAACGTGACGCCGGGCGCGCTGGCGTGCAGCTCGCGCAGCGCGTCGAGCAGCAGCACGGCGATGGCGTAGTCGGAGGCGACGATGACGAAGCGGCGCCCCGACTTCGCCGGCTCGAAGCCGGGCTTGGTGCCGAGCGTCGCGTCGATCTGCAGCAGCAGGTCGTTGACCTTGTCGATCAGGCTCTCGCCGAGCGGCGTCAGCTCCATGCGGCGCGCCACGGGCACGATCAGCGGGTCGTCGAAGTATTCGCGCAGCCGCGCCAGGATGCCGCTCATCGCCGACTGGCTGAGGTAGAGGCTGTCGGCCGCGCGCGTCACGTTGCGCTCGGTGAGCAGCGCGCGCAGCGCCGTCAGCAGGTTGAGGTCGAGGCGTTGGTAGCGCATACATGCACCGGCGGTGCCCGAGCGAGTCTAGTCGACCCGGCGGCGACTCACCATGCGGTCGCGCCGCCGTCGACGGCGAAGTCGGCCGCCGTGACCCAGCTCGATTCGTCCGACGCGAGGTAAACCGCGAGCCAGCCGATGTCCTCGGGCTGGCCGAGGCGCTCGAGCATCAGCTTGGCCATCACCCGCTCGCGGAACCCCGGCACGTCGCGCAGCGGGCCGCGCGTCGCCGCCGTCTCGACCAGCGCGGGCGAGATCGTGTTGACGCGAATGCCGTGCGGCGCGCCTTCCATCGCGAGCTGGCGGCTCATCGCGAGCACGGCCCCCTTGCCGGCGCAGTGCGCCAGCGCCGGCGACGACGCCAGCGCCATGCGCGCGTTGGCCGACGCGAAGTTGATCACCGAGCCCCCGCCGCGCGCCTTCAGGTGCGGCCAGGCGGCCTGGCAGGCGAGGAAGACGACGTCGACCTCGCCGGCGAGCGTGCGGCGCCAGTGGCGCTCGTAGTCCATGTCCTCGAGCCACTCGAAGGCGCCGAACGCCGCCGCGTTGACGAGCACGTCGATGCCGCCGTGGCGCTGCACCGCATGCTCGACGCAGCACGCGGCCGCGCCGGGATGCGTCAGGTCGATCGGATGCAGGCTGTCGATCGCGAGCCCCTGCGTGGCCGCCGCCTCGACGCAGTCCTGCGCCGCAGCGGCGTCGATGTCGCAGCCGACGACGCTCGCGCCCTGCAACGCGAACATCGTCGCGATGCCGCGCCCGATGCCCGCGCCGATGCCGGTGACGAGCGCGACCTTGCCCGCGAGCCGGTCGCCGGGCCGCCCCGGCAAGGCTGGCCGCGCAGCGCCGCTCACTGCTGGCGCTCGCGTCGCGACGTGCCGACGACGGCCGCGACCACCGCCAGCGCCAGCAGCACCATGCCGATCGTGCCGACCGCCGCGGCGCGCGGCGCGGCGAGCTGCTTCTCCAGGCCGACGACGATCAGCGGGCTGAGGAAGAAGCCAAGGAAGAAGCACGACTGGTAGGCGCCGATGCCGAAGCCGCGCTTGGACAAGGGCAGCTCGCGCACGTTCCAGGTCACCATCGTCGGCAGCAGGATGCCGCAGCCCAGGCCGTTGACGAAGCCGGCGGCCGTCAGCGCGTCGTAGTCGCCGGCCGAGCGCATCAGCACGAAGCCGGCGGCCGTGATCGCCGCGCCGGCGGCGAGCTGCCAAGCCACGCGCCAGCGCGGCCCGAGCAGCCAGCCGAAGATGAAGGTGCCCGAGATCACGCCGAGGCTGTTGACCGCGTAGGCCATGCCGATGCGCGCCGGCGACGACTCGCCGATCGCGCCGAACAGGTAGCCGAAGTGCACCGGCAGGATCATGAACACGATGCCCAGCACGAGGGCCAGCGCGCAGATGAAGGCCAGCAGCCCGCGCCGCAGCGCGCGGCCGTCGCTCGCCGCCTCGGCCGCCGACATCGTGGCGCGCGACGGCGGCTCCCAGAGGTAGATCGCCATCAGCGGCGCGAGCAGCAGGCTGACGGCGAACGCCGCATACGGCGCGCGCCAGCCGTGCTCGGCGATCGCCCCGCCGAGCCCGTTGAGCAGGAACGCCGACATGGCGGCGACCGTGGTCTGCAGCGACATGTAGCGTTCGCGCCGCGCGCCGCTGTAGTAGTCGCCGATCATCGTCGTGCTGATCGTCATCAGCACGGCCTCCATCACGCCCAGCGCGAAGCGGCTGGCGATGATCGCCACCAGCGAGTCGAGGTACAGCGGCGCGGTGCCGATCACGGCGTACAGCGCCGTCGCGCCGACGAGCAGCCGCTTGCGGCCGAGCCGGTCGGCCAGCTCGCCGGCGAACACGCTCAGGAAGGCCATCATCAGCATCGGCGCCGTCATCGTCAGCGGCACGAGATAGTCGGCCCCGGGCACGCCGGCGAAGTGCTTCTGCATCGCCGGCATGCTCGGGCCGAGGATGGCCGTGACGAGCACCGTCAGGCCGCTGGTCACGAGCAGGATGCAGGCGTGGATCAGGCGCGGCTCGCGCGCTGCGATGGACGGCAGCGCGCCGGCGGTGGCGGTCGATGGGTACGACACGTCGTCTCCTCGTTTTGATGGTGCAATGCCCCGGCAAGGCTAGCCAACTCGGCGCCGGCGCACCAATCGGTTGTGCGGATGGCTCGCATCGCGTGGCGACATGAGGGTTGACCCTGAGTCAGCGACGCTGGTCGCCGTCTCGTTCTCGCCGTTCTTGATCTGCGCCATGGCCGGGGCGGCGGCGGCGCAGCGAGACTGGCGCGATGAACACGCACGCTACCTCTGCCTTCGCGAGATCCGTCGCCACCTCGCCGACCCCCACACTGACGCAGCGCCTGCTCGACGCGCTGGCCGCGCGCGGCGCGACCGAGATCTTCGGCATCCCGGGCGACTTCGCGCTGCCGCTGTTCCGCGAGTTCGAGCGCGCGGCGACGCTGCCGGTGCACACGCTGTCGCACGAGCCGGCGGTCGGCTTCGCGGCCGACGCCGCGGCGCGCTCGCGCGGCGGGCTCGGCGTGGCCGCCGTCACCTACGGCGCGGGCGCCTTCAACCTCGTCAACGCCGTTGCCGCCGCCTATGCGGAGCGCGTGCCGCTCGTCGTGCTGTCGGGCGCGCCGGCGGCGCACGAGGCGGCCAGCGGCTACCTGCTGCACCACCAGGTCAAGACGCTCGACTCGCAGTGGCGCGTGTTCGAGGAGCTGACCGTCGATCGCGCGCGGCTCGACGATGCCGCGCGCGCGCCGGCGCAGATCGCGCGCGTGCTCGATGCAGCGCTCGCGCACTCGCGGCCGGTCTACCTCGAGATCCCGCGCGACATGCCGGCCGTGGCGTGCGCCGAGGCCGTCGCGCCGCGCACGCAGCCCGCGATCGACGCCGAGCGCCTCGCCGCCTGCGCCGACGAGCTGCTCGCGCGGCTGCGCGGCGCCGCGCGGCCGGTGCTGATGGTCGGCGTCGAGGTGCGGCGCTATGCGCTCGAGGCGCAGGTGGCCGAGCTGGCGCGCCGGCTCGCGATCCCCGTCGTCACCAACATCATGGGCCAGGGACTGCTCGCCGAGGAAGACGTGCCGATGGCCGGCACCTATCTCGGCCTGGCCGGCGACCCGCGCGTCGGCGAGCTGGTCGAGCACTCCGACGGCCTGCTGCTGCTGGGCGTGATCGTCTCCGACACCGATTTCGCGGTCTCGGCCAAACGCATCGACATCCGCCACGCGATCCACGTGTTCGACGGCGACGTCGCGATGGGCCACCACGTCTACCACCGGCTACCGCTGGCGGCGCTGATCGAGGCGCTGCTCGCGCGGCTGCCGCAGGCGGCTGCGGCCGGCGGCACGCCTTCGCCCTTCGCGCCTTCGCCGGCTGGCGCCGCGGCGCGCTCCGCCGCCGGCGACGACGCGGGATCCGTCGTGCCCGGCGACATCGCCGTCGCGATCAACGCGCTGATGGACGCGCACGGCGCGATGCCGCTGGCCTGCGACGTCGGCGACTGCCTGTTCACCGCGCTCGAGATCCGCCGCACCGCGCTGATCGCGCCGGGCTACTACGCCGGCATGGGCTATGGCGTGCCGGCCGGGCTGGGGCTGCAGGTCGCGACGGGGCGCCGGCCGATCATCCTCGTCGGCGACGGCGCGTTCGAGATGACGGGCTGGGAGCTCGGCAACGCGCATCGCCTGGGCTGCGACCCGATCGTCGTCGTGTTCAACAACGCGAGCTGGGAGATGCTGCGCGCCTTCGACGCGCGCTCGCGCTTCAACGACCTCGACCGCTGGGACTTCGCCGCGATGGCCGCCGGCATGGGCGGCGACGGCCACGCCGTGTCGACGCGTGCCGGGCTGGCCGCCGCGCTGGCGCGCGCACATGCCACGCGCGGGCGCTTCCAGCTCGTCGACGTGCGGCTCGAACGCGGTACGCTGTCGCCCACGCTGCAGCGCTTCGTCACTGCGGTGAAGCGGCTGTCGATGCCGGGGTGACGGCAGCCAAGCGCGCGGCGCGGTGATGCCGGCCGCCCGCGCAACGCAGCGAAGAAGACGACGGCCAACGGAGGCGGCGCTTGCACTTCCACGGACTCGACCTGAACCTGCTCGTCGCGCTCGACCGCCTGCTCGACGAGTGCAACACGACGCGCGCCGCCGAGCGCATGCACGTCACGCAGTCGACGATGAGCGGCGCGCTGAACCGGCTGCGCGAGTACTTCGACGACGACCTGCTGGTGCAGGTCGGCCGCCGCCTGGTGCGCACGCCGTTGGCCGAATCGCTCGTCGAGCCGGTGCGCGACATCGTGCTGCGCGTCGAGGCGACGATCCATCGGCGCCCCGACTTCGACCCGGCAACGAGCGACCGGCGCTTTCGGCTGCTGATGTCGGACTACGTCGAGACGGTACTGATGTCGGGCCTGCTGCCGCGCCTGCAGCGCGCCGGGCCCGGCATCGTGCTCGAGCTGCTGCCGTACAACGACGCGCCGTGGGAGTCGCTCGACCGCGGCGACATCGACCTGCTCGTCATTCCGGCGCACTATCTGCACACGGCGCACCCGAGCGAGGCGCTGTTCGACGACGACTACCGCTGCGTCGTGTGGTCCGGCCGCGAGGGCGCGGCGTCGCCGCCGACGCGCGACGACTACTTCGCCGCGGGCCACGTCGTCGCGCGCTTCGGCAACCAGCGCGTGCCCACCTTCGACGAGTCGTTCTTCGCCGGCACCGGCCAGCGCCGGCGCATCGAGCTGATCGTCAACGACTTCAACGCCCTGGCGCACACCATCGTCGGCACGACGCGCATCGCGACGATGCACACGCGCCTGGCGCGCTACTACGAGCGGCTGCTGCCGCTGAAGGCGCACCCGCTGCCCGTCGACGTGCCGTCCGTCGTCGAGACCGCCGTCTGGCACCGCCTGCGCGAGGCCGACCAGGGCATCGGCTGGCTGCGCGGGTTGATGGCCGAGGCGATGCGGGCGGAGGCCCGCTGAAGGCCGCCACCGACGCACACGACCTGCCGCAGACTCACTGCGACTCCACCGCCGTCTCGTGCACCAGCCTGCGCAGCCACGCCAGGCCTGGGTCGAGCGTCTTGTGGCGGTGCCACTGCATCACCATCTCGACCTCCGGGATGGCGAGCGGCGGCTGCACCAGCCGCAGCGGGTTCGCGGCGGCAAGCCTGCGCGCGAGCCGGGTCTGCACGGTGGCGATGCGCCCGGTGCCGACGACCAGCCGCGCGCACGACGCCAGGTTGTAGGTGAGCACCTCGATGCGCCGTTCGATGCCGAAGCGCTTCATGGCCCAGGCCTCGAAGGTCGGCGGGCGGCCCGGCCCGAGGTAGGCGGCCACGTGGCCTGCGGCGAGGT
Source organism: Burkholderiaceae bacterium (assembly GCA_048500255.1). Classification (GTDB taxonomy): domain Bacteria; phylum Pseudomonadota; class Gammaproteobacteria; order Burkholderiales; family Burkholderiaceae_C; genus JAMHWF01. Next base: position 900,656 of record JASNYH010000001.1, read on the forward strand.
ACTGCTTCAGGCTCAGGGTCGATCCGACCGCGCGGTTGCCGTCCCACACGACGCAGGTGTAGCTGTCGCTGAAGGCATCCTCCGACGGATGATCGACCGGCGCGAACTGGCGCGGCAGCATCAGCAGGTCGATCTCGCCGCGCTCGAGCATCTCGAGGCCCGCGTCGACGGGCAGCAGCTCGAAGCCGACACCCGGCGCCAGCTGCCAGGCATGTGCCTGCAGCCGCTCGAGCAGCGCCGCGATGACATAGTCCGATGCCGCGATCACGAAGCGCCGCGTCGACGTCGCGGGATCGAAGACGGGCCGCTGCGCCATCGTCGCGTCGATGCGCATCAGGATGTCGCGCACCGGGCCGGCGAGCGCTTCGGCCTGCGGCGTGCGCACCAGCTTGCGGCCCACCAGCACGAACAGTTCGTCGCCGAAGTGCTCGCGCAGCCGCGCCAGCGCGCCGCTCATCGCCGACTGGCTCAGGTGCATGCGCTCGGCGGCGCGAACGACGCTGCCCTCGGCGAGCAGCGTGTCCAACGCGACGAGCAGGTTCAGGTCCAGGCCGTTGAAGCGCATAGGGAACGGATCGGTCGAACCGATGCGTCGAATCGGAAAGATCCATTTTACGGATGTGTCTGGCCTGCCTATTCTCCCCGTCACAACAGCACGAGGAGACGCATCGATGGAGATCGGACTGGCCGCAGGCATTCGCAACCTGCCCGGCAAGGAGCAGCCGCTGCACGGCGCCTACCGCGACTTCCTCGACCAGGCGGTGCTCGCCGAGGAGCTGGGCTTCGCGCATGTCTGGCTGTCGGAGCACCACTTTGCCGAGGACGACTGGAACACGCGCCCGCTCGTCGTGCTGGCCGCCGCGGCCGACCGCACCCAGCGCATCCGCCTGGGCACCTACGTGCTGCTGCTCGCGCTGCACGACCCGCTGGCGATCGCCGAGGAGGCGGTGACGGTCGACATCCTCAGCAACGGCCGCCTCGATCTCGCGATCGGCGCCGGCCCGATGCAGCAGGAGTGCGACGTGTTCGGCGTCGAGAAGTCGGAGACCTTCGCGCGCACCTACGAGGCGCTGGCCTTCATGCGCCGCTGCTTCACCGAGGACGAGGTGACGCACGAAGGCAAGTACTACACCTACCGCAACGTGCGCCTGCGCCCGCGCCCGGTGCAACGCCCGCATCCGCCCATCTGGATGGCGGCGATGGGCCCGCAAAGCATCGCGCGCAGCGCGAAGGAGGGCTACCACCTCGCGTCGGCGCTGCACTCGCCGGTGTGGAGGACGTATCCCGGCGAACTGGAGAAGAACGGCCGCCGCCGCGAGGACCACCGCATCGTCTCGGGGCCGCTGTGCGTGCACGTTGCCGACACGCGCGAGCAGGCCTGGGACGAGGCCGAGGAGGCGCTGCACTGGGGCGTCGAGTTCTACCGCCGGCGCGGCGTGCCGATGCCCAACCCGCCGGTGGGCGAGATGCGCCGCACGCCGAACGCCGGCATCTACGGCGTGCCGTTCGCCGTCGGCACGCCCGACGACGTGCTGCAGGCGCTCTCCATCTACCGCGACGAACCGCTCGACCAGCTCGCGCTGCAGTTCCAGGCGCCCGGCATGAAGTCCGAGCACGTGATGCGCTCGATGCGCAGCTTCGCGCGCCACGTGATGCCCGAGATCGCGCGCTGGGGCCGCACGCCGGTGGCGGCCTGACGACCCGGCCTTCGCATCGCCCCAGGCGAGCCGCCGCGCCGTGACTGCCGCGCGTCGCGTCGAACTGCTGGCCGTGCCCGGCCTGCCGCGCGTGCGCGCCGGCGACGACCTGGCGGCGCTCGTCGCCGCGCACGCGCAGGGCGCCGGCATCGGGCTGCGCGACGGCGACGTCGTCGTCGTCGCGCAGAAGGTCGTGTCGAAGGCCGAAGGCCGCGCCGTCGATCTCGCCACGGTCGTGCCGTCGGCGCGCGCGCGCGAGATCGCCGCGCGCGTGCGCAAGGACGCGCGGCTGGTCGAGCTGATCCTCGGCGAGTCGAGCGCCGTCGTGCGCGAGGCGCCCGACGTGCTCATCGTGCGCCACCGCCTCGGCTTCGTGATGGCCAACGCTGGCGTCGACCAGTCCAACGTCGCCGACGCCGGCGATGGCGAATGGGCGCTGCTGCTGCCCGCCGACCCCGACGCCAGCGCGGCGCGGCTGCGCGCCGCGTTCGGCGCACGGTCGGGCGTCGATGTCGCGGTCGTCATCAACGACAGCTTCGGCCGGCCGTGGCGGCGCGGCGCCGTCGGCACGGCGATCGGCTGCGCCGGCATGGCAGCGCTGCACGACCTGCGCGGCCGGCCCGATCTGCACGGCCGCACGCTGCGCGTCACCGAGGTCGGCATCGCCGACGAAGTCGCCGCCGCCGCATCGCTGCTGATGGGCCAGTCCGACGAAGGGCTGCCCGTGGTCGTCGTGCGCGGGCTGGCGTTCTCGCAGCCCGCGACGCCGGCGGCGGCGCTGGTGCGGCCGGCGAGCGAGGACCTGTTCCGATGAGCGGCGGCGTGCTCGCCCTCTCGGGCGGCGTCGGCGGCGCCAAACTCGCGCTCGGCCTGGCGCGTGTAGTCGAGCCCGGCGCGCTGACCGTCGTCGCCAACACGGGCGACGACTTCAGCCACCTCGGGCTGGCGATCTCGCCCGACATCGACACGCTGCTCTACACGCTGTCGGGGCTGGCCGATCCCGTACGCGGCTGGGGCCGGCGAGAAGAGAGCTGGCACTTCATGGCGGCGCTCGAGCAGCTCGGCGGCCCCGTCTGGTTCGCGCTCGGCGACGCCGACCTCGCGCTGCACGTGCAGCGCAGCCTGCGCCTGGCGCAAGGCGACGCGCTCGACGCGATCACGGCCGACGTCGCCCGTGCGCTCGGGATCGCGACGCGCGTCGTGCCGATGTGCAACGAGCGCGTGCGCACGCGCGTGCGCAGCGACGACGGCTGGCTCGACTTCCAGGACTACTTCGTGCGCCTGCGCTGCGCACCCGTCGTGCGCGAGCTGGCGTTAGACGGCGCTGCCGCCGCACGCCCCTGCGAGCCGCTGCGCCGGCTGGCGGCGCGCGACGGCGACGACGCGCCGCTGCGCGCCGTCGTGCTGTGCCCGTCGAACCCGTACCTGAGCATCGACCCGATCCTCGCGCTGCCCGGCGTGCGCGCGGCGCTCGCCGCCTGCCCGGTGCCGGTCGTCGCCGTGTCGCCGATCGTCGCCGGCGACGCCGTCAAGGGGCCCACCGCCAAGCTGATGCGCGAGCTCGGGCTGCAAGTCGGCCACGCCGCCGTGGCGCGCCACTACGCCGGCCTCGTCGACGCGCTCGTCGTCGATGCCGACGAGCCCGGCCTGCGCGAATCCTGCGGCGATGGCGTCGACATCGTCGTCGCGCCGACGCTGATGACGAGCCTCGCCGACCGCGAGCGGCTGGCCCGCGTCGTGCTGAGCGCAGCCGACCGCACCGCCCGCGGCCGCCGCGCGGCGGCCGATCGCATGACGTTGCGCCACGGCGCGACAGCCCCCGAAGGCGCGGCATGAAGCCCTGCGCCGTCGTACCCGTCAAGCGCTTCGAGCAGGCCAAGCAGCGTCTGGCGGGCTGCTGCGATGCCGCGCAGCGCCGCGTGCTCGCGCGCGCGATGCTCGAAGACGTGCTGGACGCGCTCGCCGCGGCGCGCGGCCTGGGCGGCGTGCTCGTCGTCACCGGCGACGCCGAGGCCGCGCTGCTGGCGCGCCTGCGCGGCATGGACGTGCTCGACGAACCGCAGCCCGACGGCCTCAATGCCGCGGTGGGCGCGGCCGCGCAACGGCTGCTCGACGCGGACTGCGGTGCGATGCTCGTCGTCCCGGCGGATGCGCCCGGCGTCACGCCGGCCGAGATCGAGCGCCTCGTCGGCAGCCGCGGCACGCGCCGCGGCGTGACGCTCGCGCCGTCGCACGACTTCGGCGGTACCAATGCGCTGCTGCTCGACCCGCCCGACGCGATGCCGCCGGCGTTCGGCGCCGACAGCTTCCGCCGCCACCTGCTCGGCGCGCGCGCTGCCGGGCTGTCGCCGCACGTCCTCGAATTGCCCGGCCTCGGCCTCGACCTCGACCATCCGCGCGATCTGATGCGCTACGCGCGCATGCCGTCGCACACGCGCACCTGGCACCTGCTCGCCGAGGCCGACTTCGCCGCGCCGGCGCATCGATCCCGGCCGCGGCCGGTTCTCGAAACGATCTCGCCATGACGCTTTCCAGCACCGATTCATCGCCGCCCTGCGTGCCGCTCGAGCAAGCTGCTGCGGGCGCGCGCCTGTCCGACGCGCAGTGCCTCGCGCTCGCCGGCTGCGACGACCTCGCGGCGCTGACGGCCGTGGCGCGCGCGCTGCGCGACGCCCGCTTCGGCCGGCGCATCACGTATTCGCGCAAGGTCTTCATCCCGCTCACGCACGCCTGCCGCAACCGCTGCGGCTACTGCAGCTTCGTCGAATCGCCGCGCGCCGGCCGGCGCGCGCTGATGACGCCCGACGAAGTGCTCGCCGTGGCGCGCGCCGGCCGCGCCGCCGGCTGCCGCGAGGCGCTGTTCACGCTCGGCGACAAGCCCGAGCTGCGCCACGCGCCGGTGCGCGCCGAGCTCGCGCGCCTCGGCCATGCGACGACGCTCGGCTATCTCGGCGCGATGGCGCGCCTCGTGCTCGACGAGACCGGGCTGCTGCCGCACCTGAACGGCGGCGTGATGACGCGCGCCGACATCGACGCGCTGCGCCCCGTGGCGGCATCGATGGGTCTGATGCTCGAATCGACGGCCGAGCGGTTGTGCGAGCGCGGCGGCCCGCACGCCGGCGCGCCCGACAAGCGCCCCGCCGCGCGGCTGGCGACGATCGAGGCCGCCGGCGCCGCGGCCGTGCCGTTCACGTCGGGCATCCTGGTCGGCATCGGCGAGACGCGCCGCGAGCGCATCGAGGCGCTCCTCGCGCTGCGCGCGGCACACGAGCGCCACGGCCACCTGCAGGAAGTGATCGTGCAGAACCTGCGGCCCAAGCGCGACACGCCGATGCGCGACGTGCCCGCCTGCGACCACGACGAGCACCGCTGGACCATCGCCGTCGCGCGCCTCGTGTTCGGCACGACGCTCGCCGTGCAGGCGCCGCCCAACCTGGCCGCCGGCGCGCCGCAGGAGCTGATCGACGCCGGCCTCGACGACTGGGGCGGCGTGTCGCCCGTCACGCCCGATCACGTCAACCCCGAGTGCGCCTGGCCGGAACTGGACGCGCTGGCGCGGCAGACGGCCGATGCCGGCCACCTGCTCGTCGAGCGGCTCGCCGCGCATCCGCGCCACGTGCTCGCGCCCGAGCGCTGGTTCGACGCCGCGCTGCGCCCCCACGTGCTGCGCCACGGCGATGCCGACGGCTGGGCACGCGCCGACGGCTGGACGGCGGGCAGCGGCATCGCCGTGCCGCGCCCCTCGCCCGCGGCGCCCGCGCTGCACCTCGACGATCCGGTGCAGGCCGCGCTGCGCCGCATCGCGCGCGGCGGCGAGCCGGCTGCCGACGACATCGTCACGCTGTTCGGCGCGCGCGGCGCCGCGCTCGAGCGCGTGTGCCGCGCCGCCGACGAGCTGCGCCGCGACGTGAACGGCGAGCGCGTCGGCTACGTCGTCAACCGCAACATCACCTACACCAACGTGTGCCGCCACCGCTGCGGCTTCTGCGCCTTCGCGCGCGGGCGCGGCCACGAAGGGCTGCGCGGCGAGCGCTACGAGCTCGACGTGGCCGAGATCGCGCGCCGCGCCGCCGAGGCCTGGGCCGCGGGCGCCACCGAGGTGTGCATCCAGGGCGGCATCCGCGCGCGCTACGACGCCGCGCACTACCTCGACATCGTGCGCGCCGTGAAGGCGGCAGCGCCGGCGATCCACGTCCATGCCTTCTCGCCGCTCGAGATCACGCAGGGCGCGCGCAGCCTGGGGCTCGACGTGCGCGAGTTCCTGCAGGCGCTGCGCGAAGCCGGGCTGGGCAGCCTGCCCGGCACGGCGGCCGAGATCCTCGACGACGAGGTGCGGCGCCGCATCTGCCCCGACAAGCTGTCGAGCGCCGACTGGCTCGGCGTCGTCGAGACGGCGCATGCGCTGGGCATCCCCTCGACGGCGACGATCATGTTCGGCCACGTCGAGCGCCCGCAGCACTGGGCGACGCACCTGCTGCAGCTGCGCCGGCTGCAGGCGCGCACAGGCGGCATCACGGAGTTCGTGCCGCTGCCCTTCGTCGCGGCGCAGGCGCCGATCCACGTCGACGGCGGCTCGCGCGCCGGCCCCACCTGGCGCGAGACGCTGCTGATGCACGCCGTCGGCCGGCTGGTGCTGCATCCGCTGGTGCGCAACGTGCAGGCCTCGTGGGTCAAGCTGGGCGCCGAAGGCATGCAGCGCTGCCTCGACGCCGGCGTCAACGACTACGGCGGCACCTTGACCGACGAGCGCATCTCGAGCGCGGCCGGCGGCGTGCACGGCACGGCGCTGACGCCGGCCGAGATCGAGCGCGCCATCGCCGCCTGCGGCCGCGTGCCGCGGCAGCGCGACACGCTCTATCGCGACGCGGCCTCCTCCTCTTCCTCACCGATCGCCCGCGCCCGCGCCACCGCCGCGGCCTGAGCCCACCGACACCCATGAGCGACACGACTCGCTGCGCCCCCGCGCGCCCGACCTTCAAGCACATGATCAACGGCGTCGTCGACGCCGGCGCCTGCAGCGAATGCGGCAGCTGCGTCGTCGTGTGCCCGCACCGCATCATCGAGATGCGCGACCGCAAGCCCGCCAAGCGGCCCGGCTCGGAAGGCGCGCACGATCACTGCGGCGTCAGCGTCGGCATCGGCTGCGACGCCTGCGCCGCCGTGTGCCCGCGGCTGTGGCCGCGCGAGACCGCGCTGCGCGACGCCGCCTTCGACGGCGACCGCGGCTACGAAGGCATCTTCGGCGTCTACCGCCACGTCTTCGTGGCGCGTGCGCGCGACCCCGAGGCCCTCGCGCGCGGCCAGGACGGCGGCGTCGTCACGGCGCTTCTGGCCTGGGCGCGCGAGACGGGCGCGATCGACGGCGCCGTCGTCGCGGCGGTCGGCGACGGCGACGCGCCGTGCTTCCCGGTGCCGAAGCTGGCGAGGACGCCCGAGCAGATCCGCGCCAGCGCCGGCAGCTGGTACACGTACAGCCCGAACACGCTGGCGCTGAAGCAGCTCCCGAAGGCCGGCATCGAACGCGCGGCCTTCGTCGGCGTGCCGTGCCAGGTCACGGCGCTGCGCAAGATGGAGCGCATCGATGCGTCGCGCCTGCTCGGCGCCACCAAGTCGCCCAACGTGCACGCGCGCCAGCGCGACTGCCTGCGCGGGCCGGCCGAGCGCGTCGCCGTCAACGTGGGCCTGTTCTGCTCCGAGGTGTTCCGGCCCGAGCTGATGACCGAGCGCGTCGCGCAGCAGATGGGCATCGCGCTCGACGGCATCGCCAAGGTCAACATCAAGGGCGAGGTGCTGATCCACGGCAAGGACGGCAGCCTCGCCACGATCCCGCTCGACGAAGCCGCGCGCGACTACCAGCGCCCCGAGTGCCGGCACTGCGGCGACTTCTCGGCCGAGCTGGCCGACATCGCCTGCGGCGGCGTCGGCACCGACCGCGCCACCGTCGTCGTGCTGCGCACCGAACGCGGTGTCGCGCTGTGGCGCGAGTTCGAGGCTAGCGGCCGCGTCGAGGTGTGGCCGATCCAGGAGCACAAGAAGGCGTGGAACATCCTGCAGCGGCTGGCGCGCAAGCAGCGCGAGCGCATCGCGCCGCCGCCGGCCGACGGCAACGCCGAGGTCGAGCCACCGCAGTACTCGGCCGCCGACGAGGCGCGGCGCGCGCGGCAGGCGCTCGTCGCCGCCGGCTGCAGCGAGGCCGACATCGAGGCCCGGCTGCAGGCGCTGCGATGCGCGCGCAAACGCGCGCCGGTCGTCACCGGGCCGGCGCGGCCCGGCCGCCCGATTCCCGGCGACCCCGGCGAGCCGTCGCCCGGCGAGAAGCGCCGTCTGCCGCCGCCGCCCGCACCGCGCGAGGGCGGCGCGTCACCTTTGCAGAAGGACTGACGACGCCCTTCGCACCGCCTTCATCCCGCGCGCACGACGCGCTGCGCGATCGTGCCGAACGGGCCGTCGCGGCCGTCGTCGTGGCGCGCCTGCAGGCGCACGCTGTCGCCGAACGCCATGTAGGGCGTGCGCGGCGCGCCTTCGTCGAGCATCTCGATGGCGCGGCGCTCGGCGATGCACGACGAGCCGACGGTTCGGTAGTCGTCGTTGGACACCGTGCCCGAGCCGACGACGGTGCCGGCGACGAGCTCGCGGCTGTAGGCCGCATGCGCGACGAGCTGGTCGAAGCCGAAGGCCATCGGCCCGCCGTGGGCGGCGCCGAAGCGCCGGCCGTTCCAGTCGACCTCGAGCCGCATCTGCACGCGCGCATCGCGCCAGGCGGCGCCGAGCTCGTCGGGCGTCACGGCGATCGGCGCCATGCTGCTCGGCGGCTTGGCCTGGATCCAGCCGAAGCCGGTCTTCATCTCGATCGGCGCGATGCGCCGCAGCGACCAGTCGTTGATCAGCACGACGAGGCGGATGTGGCGCAGCGCCTCGGCGCGCGACGCGCCCATCGGCACCGCGTCGGTGATCACGCCGAACTCGCCCTCGAAATCGATGCCGTCGTCGGCCGACGGCAGCGGCACGTCGGCCGTCGGCGCGAGGAAGCGGTCCGAGACACCCTGGTACATCAGCGGCCGTTCGTCGTAGGGCAGCTTGTCGAGGCCGAACACGGTCGACATCAGGTCGCCGTGCGACGGGTAGGCCGAGCCGTCGAGCCACTGCCAGGCACGCGGCAGCGGCGCGCAGGCCGCCGCGGCATCGAAGGGCTGCGCCCGCTCGGCGCGGCCGGCGTCGAGCGCGCGCTGCAGCTCGTGCAGCGCCGGCTCGACCTCGGCCCAGCGGTCGAGCGCGCTTTGCATCGTCGGCGCCGGCGCGCCGACGGCGACGCAGCGCGTGGCGTCGGCCGAGACGACGACGAGGCGTCCGTCGGGCGTGCCGTCGGCGAGGGTTGCGAGTTTCATGGTCGTTCTCGTCGTCGTTACCGCGCCGGCGCGTCGGCGACAGCCACCGAGGCGCTCATGCCTCGAAGATCGCGACGGCGCGCGTCCAGCCCGCCGACGCGCCGCGGATCTTGTGCGGGAAGCAGCTGATCGTGAAACCGTGCGGCGGCAGCGCCTCGAGGTTGTGCAGCTTCTCGAGGTGGCAGTAGCCGATGTCGCGCCCGGCCTTGTGGCCTTCCCAGATCAGCGCCTTGTTGCCCGTCGCGGCGACCTTCCTGGCCGTGTAGGAGAACGGCGCGTCCCAGCTCCAGGCGTCGGTGCCCGTGAGGCGCACGCCGCGTTCGAGCAGATACATCGTCGCCTCGTAGCCCATGCCGCAGCCGGCGCTGACGTAGTCGTTGTTGCCGTAGCGCGAGCCGGCGCGCGTGTTGACGACGACGATCTCGAGCGGCTGCAGCTCGTGACCGATGCGCGCGAGCTCCGCCTCGACATCGGCGGCCGTGGCGACGTAGCCGTCCGGAAAGTGACGGAAGTCGAGCTTCACGCCCGGCTGGAAGCACCACTCCAGCGGCACCTCGTCGATCGTGATCGACGGCCGGCTGCCGCCGTTCTTCGCGTCCTGCGTCGAATGGAAATGCCAGGGCGCATCGAGGTGCGTGCCGTTGTGCGTCGTCAGCGTCACCCACTCGGCGGCGGCGGCCTCGCCGTCGGGATAGTCCTCGCGCTTCGTGCCGGGCAGCATCGCCATGAACTCGGGCAGCGTGTCGGCGTGCTTCTGGTAGGTGATCCTCGGCGCCAGCGGCGGCGGATCGGAGAGCACGTCGTTCTCGAGCCAGATCGACAGGTCGACGAAGCGCCGAGTGCGGCGCCCGGCCCTCATGCGCGCACCCCCGCAGCGGCAGCCGTGGCTGTTTTCGGCCGCAGCTGCAGGAAGCACAGCACCGCGGCGGCGGCGATCAGCGCGGCGGCGCCGCCGATGGCCTCGTAGCCCAGGGCCTTGACCAGCGTGCCGCCGAGGATCGGCCCGATGGCCGCGCCGGCCATCAGCATCGCCGGCGTGGCGGCGAGCGCGCGGCCGCTCGGGTCCAGGCGCGCCAGCAGGCCGAACGCGAAGGTGTGCGTGAAGATCATCACCGCCGCGAACACGGAGGCGGCCGCGGCATAGGGGCCGAAGGCGGCCGAGCTCATGATCGTGATGCACAGCAGCGCCTGCAGCGCGGGCCCGGCGAGCAGCACGCGATGCGCCGGCCAGCGCTTCTCGAGCAGCGCGGCGAGCACCGCGGGCAGCAGGTTGACCAGCCCCAGCACCACCAGCACCGCCGTGATGGCATCCGCCTCGAAGCCGCGCGTGCGGCCCACGCGCTCGAGGAAGCTGAACGTCATCGACTGCACGAGCGCCATCGCGCTGATGCCGGCGATGCCGTACCACACGGCGCGCGCGATGCGGCCGAGCACGGGCGCAGATTCCGGCCCGGCCGCGCCGTCCGGCCGCGGGAAGGCCGCCATGGCCACGACGGCGGCGACCGCCATCACGCCGGTGAACATGCCGAACATGACCTGGCTGCCGCCCGTCGTCTGGACCAGCTTGGACGCGGCGCCGAGGAAGACGACGGCGAACACGCCGAGCGCCATGCCGACGATCGCGAACAGGCGGTGCGGGTTCGCGCTGCGCGCGATCGTGCCGTGCGTGACGCTCAGGCTCGCGCCGGCCGCCAGGCCGGCGACGCCGTGCAGCAGCGCCATCGCGCCGTAGGAGAGCTCGTTGATCAGCATCGCGAAACACGCCGCGGCCAGCGCGAAGCCGCTCGCCGCCAGGCCGCGCACCGGCAGGCGCGCCAGCCGCGGCGCCAGCACGATGCTCGCGACGACGGCGCCGACGAGAAAGAGCGTCACCAGCCCGCCTGCCTGCTGCGGGTCGAGCTTGCGGTGCTGCATCAGCGTGCCGACCCAGACCGGCAGCGCCACCAGGTCCACCATGCCGGCGCAATGCGAAACCATCAGCGCCGCCACACCCATCCGACCGATCCTTGCTGTCATGACACCTCCTCGATGAAACGGTTGAACTGACCGGGCCCTCGTCGACGCCTCAGATCGGCTGCGCCAGCGCCATCAGCGAGTCGCGCATGATCTGCGCGTGCTCGGCCTTGCTGCCGCCGTCGATCTCGATGCGGCACAGCCGCTCGGAGTTCTGGATCACCATGCGGCAGCGCTCCCAGCGCCGCGCATGGAAGCGGTCGAGCGCGTCCTGCAGCGCGTCGGCGCGCGCCAGTTCGTCGGCGAGCACGATGCCGCTCTCGATGCCGATGCCGGCACCCGACGCCAGGTGCGGCGTCGTCGCATGGACCGTGTCGCCGATCATCACGACGCGGCCGCGGTTCCACGGCGCGGGCACCAGCAGGTTCGCCAGCGGCCGGTAGTCGATGGCGGCCGCGGGCTCGAGCACGTGCGGGATCAGCGACTGCAGCAGCGGGTCGGCGAAAGGCCGCAGCAGGCCGGCGAGCACGGCCGGGAACGTCGCCTCGTCGATGTGCTCCTTCGTCGGCCGGTCCTCGGTGACGAACATGTACGCCTGCGCGCGCGACACCGGATTGACGCCGACCTTGATGTGCCCGCCGTACCAGAGGCGCAGCCGCACGATCTCGGCCGGCCGCGGCAGCACGGCGCGCCACACGCCCTGGCCGATGTAGGCCGGCGGCTCGACCTCGGGAAACAGGCGCCCGCGCAGCTTCGAGTGCACGCCGTCGGCGCCGACGACGAGGTCGTAGCGCCGCGTCGTGCCGTCGGTGAATCCGACGCTGACGCCGCTCGCATCCTGCTCGAGATCGCACCAGGTGCAGCCGAGCCGCACCTCGACCCCTGCCGCGCGCGTCGTTCGGGAGAGCATCGCGGCGAGTTCGGGCCGCATGATGGCGCCGCCGCCCGCCACGTCGGCACCGACCGGCCGGGGCGTGGGCATCTCAGCGATCCTGTGCCCGCCCGCGGTGTGCAGTTCGACGCCGTCGCACACCCAGCCCTTGTCGGCGAACTCGTCGTACAGGCCCAGCGTCGCCAGCGCCCGCAGCGTCGGGCCGCTGATCGAGATGCCGGCGCCGAGCGGACACCAGGCGGGATCGATCTCGACCAGGTCCACCGCCATGCCGGCACGGCGCATCCGGATCGCTGCCGCCATGCCCGAGAACCCTCCGCCGACGACGAGGACCTTGTTCACCGCTGCCATGGCTGCTCCTCCTGCTGCCGCTCTTCGTGTGCGTGCTCCTGCACGAATACCTCGCCGTGTGCGTCGATCTCGAGCGCCAGCGGCTGCAACGTCAGGCCGACGCAGGGGCCGCGGATGCACCGCCCCGTGCCGGGGTCGAAGCGCGCGCCGTGCGCATGGCAGGCGATCAGCCGGCCGCCCGCATCGAGGTACTCGTCGCGGCGCCAGGCCATCGGCGCGCCGGCGATGTGCGGGCAGGCGTTGCGCCACGCGCGCAGCCGCCCGTCATGGCGTGCGACGAACACCGTGTCGCAGCCGGTGTCATAGGGGTCGAAGCCGCGTGCGCGACCCTCGCCGATGCTGGCCTCGTGGCACAGGTGTCTCACGTCGCGCGCCTCGCCGCTCACGCGTAGTCGCCGTCGTTCGGCGTGCCCGGCCCGGGCGCCCACTTCCTGCGGTAGCGCAGCAGGAAGGCCTGCGACGCGTCGGCACCGAGCGCGGCCTCGCGCGGCTGCCACGCGGCGTCGTGCAGGTCCATGTCGGCGTCCATCTCGACGTGGCAGCCGAACGGGCTGTTGAAGTACCAGAACCAGTTCGAGCCGAACTGGTGCCGCCCCGGCCCCCAGAAGCCCTGATAGCCCTTCTCGATGAAGCGCGAGCCGTTCTGCAGCACCTCGGTCGGCCCGCCGAAGTGGAAGGTGAAGTGCTCGACGCCCTGCATGTGCGGCGGCGCTCCGATCAGGAAGTGCGTGTGGTGGTCGAGCGTGCCGGCCGGCTGCAGGAACGGGCCGACGCCGGTGAAGCGGTCGGTGCAGCGAAAGCCGAGCCGCTGCACGTAGAACGCTTCCGACTTCGCCACGTCGGGCACGAAGTAGACGATGTGCGACAGCGTGCGCGGGCGGATCTGCGGCGCGGCGGCATTCACGCCGAGCGTGTTGGCCGCCCGCTGGATCGGCGAGCCGGGCGCGTTCGACAGCTCGCCGAGCTGCGCCACCGGCCGGCGCACGGTGCGCTGGAAGCCGAGCACGAAGCCGTCGTCGTCGTGCGACTCGAGCGAGCCGTCGGCCAGGCGACGCACCGGGCGATCGCGGCCGAGCTCCTCGGCGATCGCGTCGAGCGTCGCGGCGTCGGCGACGCCGAACAGCGTCTTGCGCAGGCTGCAGCCCGGCACCGGCGCCCTGGGCAGCGCGGCGTCGGATTCCTCTGCGATCACGACGGAGGTCCCGTCGAGCGCCTCGAAGCGGCCGCCGCCGGCGTCGACGAGGCCGTAGTCGCGAAGGTACTGCGCGGCGCCGGCGCGGTCGCCGATGCCGAACACCAGCGTGTCGAGTCCGACGATGTTCATTGGAAGCTCTCTCCTTCGGAAGGGATCAGGCCGCGACGCGCCCGCCGAGCGTCTCGGCGACCCAGTCGGCGATGTAGTGGCCGGCGTTGATCGAGTTGTCGAAGCTCGCGTGCTGCACGCCGCCCTCGCGGTCGGTGAAAACCTTCAGCTCGCGCTTCGGGCTGTTGACGAGCTGCTCGTAGGTGCGCTGCGCCCACTTCAGCGGAATCTGCGAGTCCTTCTCGCCGTGCGTAACGAGGAAGGGCACGCGGATCTTCTCGACGACACCGTCGAGGTGCACGTTGTCGGCGATGCGCATGAAGTCGTCGATGTCCTTCGCGCCCCAGACCCAGCACACGTGCGCCCAGTAGTGCGGCACCGGGAAGTCGCCCTCCTTCTCGAGGCGGCGCTTCTGCACGTCGCGCCAGTCGTGGTTGGCGCCCCAGCACACACCGGCGGCGAAGCGCGGCTCGAAGGCGACGGCGCGCGGGCAGTAGTAGCCGCCGAGCGAGACGCCCTCGCAGCCGATGCGCCGGACATCGACGTCGGCGCGCGTCTCGAGCCAGTCGACGATGCGGCTCGCCCAGTGCTCGGCGTCGTGGCGGGCCGTCATGCCGTGCAGGCGCAGCGCCTCGCCCGTGCCCGGCTGGTCGACGACGAGCGACGACACGCCGCGCCTGGCGAGCCAGGCCGGCAGGCCGACGAGGACCTTCATCTCCTTGGTCGAATCGAGTCCGTTGAGCTGCACCAGGATCGGCGCGCGCTCGCCGGGGCGCAGCCCGTCGGCCGGTCGGTACAGCGCCGACAGGTGTCGGCGCGCCGGTGCACGGCCGCCCGAAACCGGCGCAGCCCCCTCGGGGGGTGGCCGATGCCCGGCATCGGCCTGGGGGCCGGGTTCGTAGGGAATCTCGACCCGCTCGACGCGCTCGCCCATCATGCGCGAGCCCTTCATGAACAGCTCGAGCCCGCGCCGGTAGAGATCGAGGCGCCCGGGCGCGTCGTGCGCCTGCAGCCGCTCGGCGGTGATCAGGTAGCTCGACGCGCGGCGCAGCTTCTCGCCGGCCGACAGCCGCCGCCCGCGCTGCTCGTCCTCGCCTGCCAGCTCGCAGAGGCGGTCGGCCATGCGCACCCAGGTCTCGCGAAAGGCCCGGGTGCCGGCGGCGTCGGGCGCCCTGGCGGCCTCCTGCAGCGGCGCGCACATGGTTTCGATCTCGCCGATGCGCGCGCCCATCTCGATCGCGAGATCGACCGACAGGTTCCAGACGTAGTTGGTGGGGAAGTAGCGGAACACGGGTTCGAAGACTCCTCGGGGCGTTCAGGCCGTGCGCTCGACGATCGGCGCGAGTCGGCGCGCGAGCGCCGCGATGTCGGTCGCGGGCTCGGGGTCGAGGTCCCAGCGCGCGGCCTGCGAAGCGATCGCGTGCACGCGTGCGGCGCGGTCGACACGGCGCGCGGCGAAGCGCACCAGCAGATCGTTGCGATCGAGGCCCGCGCGCAGCAGCTCGCCGAGCACCGTCGCGTCCTCGACCGACTGCGCGGCCGCCTGACCGAACTGCGGCGGCAGCACGTGAGCGTTGCTGCCCACGCGCAACGCGCCGCCGTCGTGCCATGCACCTGCCAGCACGCCGCTGCGCACCGGCCGGCCGACGACCTTCGCGTCGTCGCGCAGCGCCGCTCCAAGCCGGCCGAGCAGCGCGCCGTCGGCGGCGAGCGCGGTGCGCAGGGGCGCCGGCGAGCCGGCTGCCGGCACACCGGCCGGTCGCTCGTCGCGCAGCAGGGCCAGGCCCGCCTGGCGCACATTGACGGGCAGGACGAACGCCTTGCTGCGGCCCGGCCCGACGACCCACGTCAGCCGCTCGAGGCCTTGCGGCCGCGGCAGCAGCACGTAGTCCCAGCGCTGCAGCAGGCGTTCGGCGAGTGCGGGCAGCGGCAACTCGATGCCGGCGACGCCGACGGCACCCGCCAGCACGACGAGGTCGAAGCCGAGACGGCGACCGTCGGCCAGCCAGACGCACGGCTGCGCGCCGTGCGACTCGATCGCGCGCACGGCGCAGCGCCAGTGGACGGCGGCGCCGCGCGCCAGGGCCGCGTCGTGCAGCACGCGCATCAGCTCCGCGTAGGGCATGCCGATCGCCGCCGGCAGGCGCACCCCGCCGAGCGACGGCGTCGCGATCTCGAAGTGCGCGCGGCCGTCGGCGTCGACGACCGACACGCCGTTGTAGGCAAAGCCGCGGCGCACGCAGGCCTCGGCCAGCCCGAGCGTCGCCAGGTCGCGCACCAGGTTGGGCACGATGTCGATGTGCGACGGCGGCGATGCGATGCCGGCATCGGCCTCGAAGACCTCGACGCGCGCGCCGGCCGTCGCCGCCGCCACGGCCGTGGCCAGCCCGGCCAGGCCGGCGCCGACGATGCCCAGGTGACTCGCGCGCGCCACGTTCACACGTGCGGGCCGCAGCCCATCCGCTGGGAACCCGGTGCGAGTTCACCCTGCTGGCGCGAAGCCATCCGTCGTCTCCTCTGTGCTCGTTGGAATGGGGTAAGCGAGAGGGTAGGAAATCTCGACGATCCCGAAAATCGACTTCGATGGAACCCACGATTCGACGGCATCGAATCGTCGAGGGTTAACCCCGTCCCACGCCCATGCGCTTCAACCGCCTCGACCTCAACCTGCTGATCGCGCTCGACGCGCTGCTGCGCGAGCGCAGCATCACGCGCGCCGCCGAGCGCCTGAACCTGACGCCGTCGGCCGTGAGCAGCGCGCTGGCACGCCTGCGCGAATACTTCGACGACGAGTTGCTGGTCCAGGTCGGCCGCCGCATGGAACCGACACCCCGCGCCGAAGGCCTGCACGACGCCGTGCGCGACGTGCTCGTGCGCATCGACAGCACGATTGCGGCCCAGCCGCTGTTCGACCCCGCGACATCGGACCGCACGTTCCGCATCTTCCTGTCGGACTACTCGCAGTTCGTGCTGGCGCCGCACCTGCTCGCGCTGGTGACGCAGCAGGGCTGCACCGCGTCCTTCGAGTTCCTGCCGCAGGTCACGAACCCGCAGCGCAGCCTCGAGCGCGGCGAGGCCGACCTGATGATCATTCCGCGCGGCTTCCTGTCGCCGGACCATCCGGAGGAAGTCCTCTACGAGGAGGACTTCGTCTGCGTCGTCTGGCGCGGCAGCGCGCTCGCGCAGGGCGAGCTGACGTTCGAGCGCTACCTCACGGCCGGCCATGTCGTCATGCAGCCGGCCGACGGCACCAGCGAGGCGTTCGAGACCTGGTTCGTCAGGCGCTACGGCGTGGCGCGCCGCGTCGCCGTCACGACCTACGGCTTCGCGACGCTGGCCGCGCTGGTGTGCGGCACCGACCACGTCGCGACGATGCACGCCCGACTGGCACGCGCGTTCGCCGCCGCCTGGCCGCTGGCGATCAAGCCGCCGCCGCTGCCGATCGAGCGCATGGAGCAGGCCATGCAGTGGCACAAGTACCGCACCCAGGACCCGGGCCTGGCCTGGCTGCGCGCCCTGCTGCGCCAGGCCGTGCAGCGCATGGACGCCGGCGTGGCGGCCACTTGACCTTCGTCAAACACCTGCGGCGCGAAAGCGCCGGCACGGGGTGGTCGTCCATGGTTGCCATGCCAAGTGGTTGACATACCAATCATCGCTGCCTAATCTGCGCGCACGGCGATGCGCCGCGCCCGTCGGCGCGGCGGCCGCGAGCAGGAGCGAGCGCGATGAGCGAGTGGGCGGAGAACGACCTGAATCGGCCGGCGAACGAGGCGCAGGCCGGCGCCGATGCCGCGCGCGCCGCCTACGACGCGCGCTGGCAGCGCATCCTCGACTGCGTGGCGTTGAAGCAGCCCGACCGCATGCCCGTCGTGCTCTACAGCATGTTCTGGCTCGCCCGCTACGGCGGCCTCAGCTACCGCGAGCTGATGCACGACTACGACCGCAACCTCGAGGTCTGCCAGCGCGCGCTGCTCGACTTCGACCCCGACGTCACCGGCCCGCTGGTGATGACGACGGCGATGGGCCGCGCGCTCGAGGCGCTCGAGTTCAAGCAGGTGCAGTGGCCGGGGCACGGCGTCGGCGACAACCAGCCCTACCAGTACCTCGATCGCGAGTACATGAAGGCCGACGAGTACGACGCGTTCACCTTCGATCCGACGGGCTACTACCTCAAGACCTACCTGCCGCGCGTGGCCGGCGTCTTCGAGGGCTTCGACCAGCTGCCGTCGTTCCCGGGGCTGCACTACTTCCGGCTGATCGCGGGCGTGCGGCCGTTCGCGCGGCCCGAGGTGCGCGCGTCGTTCGAGCGCATCGTCAAGGCCGCCGAGGAGGCCGAGCGCTTCGTCCAGGCGCACATGACGTTCGTGCGCTACGCAGAGAACCACGGCTATCCGCTGATCAACGGCAGCACGTCGGCCGCGCCGTACGACGTCATCGCGGACTACTTCCGCGGCGCGACCGGAATGATGAAGGACATGTACCGCCACAAGGACCGCCTGCACGAGCTGCTCGACAAGGCGACGCGCTTCCTGCTCGCGCAGACGATCGCGTCGGCGAAGGCGGCCGGGCACCCGATCGTCTTCATCCCGATCCACTGGGCGCCCGACGCCTTCATGTCCGAAAAGCAGTTCCGCGAGTTCTGGTGGCCTTCGTTCCGCCAGATGATGATCGGGATGATCGACGCCGGCCTGATTCCGATGCCGCTGTGGGAGTCGGACTGCACGAAGCGGCTCGAGATCATCGCCGACGTGCCCAAGGGCAAGTGCATCTACTGGTTCGAGCGTACCGACATGGTCCGCGCTTACGAGGTGCTCGGCGACACCGTCGCGCTGCGCGGCAACCTGTCGCCTTCGATGATGACCACGGGCACGCCGGCCGACGTCGATGCCGCGGTCAGACACCTCGTCGACAAGGTGTGGAACCGCGGCGGCAGCCTGATCCTCGACACGGCGTTCGGCATCCCCGACGAGACGCCGGTCGACAACGTGCGCGCGATGTTCGCCGCCGCGAGGAAGTACGCGGGCTGATCCTGCGCCGCCCGACGGGGGTTAACCCTCGACGATTCGACGCCGTCGAATCGTGGCATCCATCGAAGTCATTTTTCGGGAGCGTCGAGATTTCCTAATCTCGCGCCTGCCCGATTCCCACAGAGACAAGAGACGACGAATGGCTCGGTGCCAGGCGGAGGGTGAACTCGCGCCCGGCATTCGAAAACAACCTCGAGGAGACGAACCACCATGCAACACATCGACAAGCCGAGGCTGACGGCGTTCGCCGTCGCAGCGCTGCTGGCAGCCGGCGGCGCACAGGCTTTTCAGCTCGACACCGGCAATCCCGACTGGTCGGTGCGCTGGGACAACAACGTGCGCCTGAGCACCAAGTTGCGCACCGAGTCGGCCGACCCGGCGCTGAAGGACTCGTTTCGCCTCGTGCCCACCGGCGCGCCGCCGCCCGCACCGGCCAGCTTTCCGTTCCCGCAGGCGCTGAACTTCAACGCCGGCGACCAGAACTTCCAGGACCGCGGCCTCGTGTCGGCGCGCGCCGACCTGCTGTCGGAGTTCGATGCGATCTGGCGCCGCGACTTCGGCCTGCGGCTCAGCGCCGCTGCCTGGTACGACGACAAGCTGCACCGCACGACCAAGGCCGACAACGATCCGACGATCGGCCAGATGCCCTACCACGAGTTTCCGAGCCGCACGCGCAAGCTCGCCGGCGAGAAGGCCGAGCTGCTCGACGCCTTCGTGTTCGGCGGCTGGCGCTTCGCCAACGGCATGAAGCTGACGACGCGCCTCGGCCGCCACGCGCTGCAATATGGCGAGAGCCTGTTCTTCGGCGACAACGGCATCGCGCGCGCGCAGGGCCCGATCGACATCGACAAGCTGCTGGCGTCGCCCAACGCGCAGTTCAAGGAGATCATCCGCCCGGTGCCGCAACTGTCGGCGCAGCTGCAGATCTCGCCGGAGGTGTCGGTCGGCGGCTACGTCCAGTTCCGCTGGGAGGCCGACCGGCTGGCGCCGGCGGGCAGCTACTTCTCCACGGCCAACATTCCCTGGGGCTCGCGCCAGCCGGAGTTCGTCAACATCCCCGCAGGCACGCCGATCTCGGGCAGCTACGCGCTCACGCCCGGCGCCGACCAGGAGGCGAAGAACTCGGGCCAGTTCGGCCTGCAGCTGAAGTGGCGCCTCGACGAGACGGATCTCGGCTTCTACTTCGCTCGCTACCACGACAAGTCGGGTCAGCTCTACGGCAACCTGAATCCCGTGGGTGCGCCCGGCCCCACAGGTGCACTGCCGGGCAGCTGGTTCTACAAGTTCCCCGAGAACGTCAAGACGGCCGGCGTCAGCGCGTCGCGTTCGTTCGGCGACTTCAACGTCGCCGCCGAGGCGTCGGTGCGCGACGACGTGCCGCTGTGGAGCACGAACATGCTCTACCCCGGCGGCTTCGGCGCACCGCAGCCGCGCCCGGCGCTGGGGCGCACGGCGCACCTGAACCTGTCGACGCTGGCGACCTTCGGGCCGAGCTTCGTCGCGCGCGAGTCGAGCCTCGTCGCCGAGCTCGCCTGGAACCGCGTGCTCTCGAAGGACGACCCCGACCACACGCTCGACGAAGGCCGCACGCGCGACGCGACGGCGCTGCAGTTCATCTTCACGCCGAGCTATCGCCAGCTGCTTCCGGGTGTCGATCTCGGCGTGCCGATCGGGCTGCGCTACGTGGTCGACGGCAACTCCAGCGTCACCGGCGCAGGCTGGGGCGCCAAGGGCACGGGCAGCGCCAACATCGGCATCGAGGGCAGCTACCTCGGCGTCTGGCAGTTCGCGCTGAACTACACGCACTACATCGGCAAGGCGGTCCCCTTCGTCGACTACGCGCCGCTGCTCACCGGCGGCCACGCCATCTTCGGCCTCGGCAATCCGCTGGCCGACCGCAACTACCTGGCGCTGTCGCTGCGCCGCACGTTCTGATCGAGGAGCCCGCGATGACGCTTACCCGAATCTCCATGGCCGCCGTGCTGGCGGTCGCGTTCGGCCCCGCGACGGCGGCCGTGTCGGCCGACGAAGCAGCGAAGCTCAAGTCCGAGCTGACGCCGTTCGGCGCCGAGAAAGCCGGCAACAAGGACGGCACGATTCCCGCGTGGAGCGGCGGCTACACGACGCCGATCCCGGGCGACAAGCCGGGCGGCCGCCGCGGCGACCCGTTCAAGGACGACAAGCCGCTGTTCTCGATCCACGCGAAGAACGCGGACCAGTACGCCGACAAGCTCAGCGACGGGCAGAAGGCGATGCTGAAGAAGTACCCCGCCACCTACCGCATCGACGTCTACCCGACGCGCCGCACCGCGGCGGCGCCGCAGTGGGTCTACGACAACACGTACAAGAACGCCACGCGCGCCAGGCTCGTCGGCGACCTCGTCGAAGGCGCCTACGGTGGCATCCCGTTCCCGATCGCCAAGACGGGCGCCGAGGTGATGTGGAACCACATGCTGCGCTGGCGCGGGACGTCGTGGGAGTTCAACGTCAACCAGTACCAGCTCACCGCCGACGGCCAGATGGTGCTGACGACCGACGGCCGCGCCGAGCAGCAGATGCAGTACTACTTCCCGGACGGCAGCCCGGAGCAGTTCGCCAAGTCGAATCTGTACTGGCAGATCCGCCTGGTCAACGCCGGCCCGCCGATCCGCGCCGGCGAGGCCGTCACCGGCGGCACCAACATCGACGGCAGCAAGGACCAGGCGTGGGTCTACCTCACGGGCCAGCGGCGCGTGCGCAAGCTGCCGAACCCGTGCTGCGACACGCCGACGCCGGCAACAGCGGGCGTCATGAGCTTCGACGAGATCGAGGTCTGGACCGGGCGGCTCGACCGCTTCGACTGGAAGCTCGCCGGCAAGAAGGAGCTGTTCATTCCGTACAACGGCAACAAGCTTCTGCAGCCCAAGACGGACGCCGAGGTGATCACGAAGAATCACCTCAACCCCGACCACGTGCGCTGGGAACTGCACCGCGTCTGGGTCGTCGACGCGACGCTGCGGCAGGGCCAGCGCCATCAGGCAGCCAAGGCGCGCTACTACTGCGACGAGGACACCTGGATCTGCGTGCTCGGCGACCGATGGGACGGCAACGGCCAGCTGTGGAAGACGCTGTGGGCGCAGACCTTCGTCGCGCCGGATCTGCCCGGCACACCGATCGGCGCGTTCGGCTTCAACGATCTGCTGTCGGGGCTGGGATTCGCCGGCAACCTCTACAACGCGAAGTCGTCGCAGTACGCGATCGTCCCGCGCATCCCGGCCAGCGTGTTCACGCCCGACGCACTCGCCGGCGAAGGCGTGCGCTGAGCAGCGGCGGCAGGCCATCGGTGACGGAACTCGAGATGCGATCGGCCCGCGCTTTTCCGGCGGCGCTGATCGCGGCGCTGGCGATCGGCACGGCACCGGCGCTGTCGGCGACCGCGGTCGTCGATGCACTCGACCGGCCGGCTGTCGGCGCCCGCGACGCGGCCCATGCCGTGCTGCTGACTGCCGCACAGGCAGGCACGCGGCTGGTCGCGGCCGGCGAGCGCGGCATCGTGCTCACGTCCGACGACGCGGCGCGCACCTGGAGCCAGTCACGAGTCCCGGTCAGCGTGAGCCTGACGGCGCTGCGCTTCGCCGATGCGACGCGCGGTTACCTGGTCGGGCACGGCGGCACCGTGCTCGCCACCGCGGACGGCGGGCGGACCTGGACGAGCAAGCTCGACGGCCGAAAGATCGCGCAGCTGGAACTCGCAGCCGCCCGAGCCGGCAGCGACCCGGCGACGCTGAGATCGGCCGAGCGGCTGGTGGCCGACGGCCCGGACAAGCCGCTGCTCGACCTGCTCGTGCTCGACGCGCAGCGCGCCGTCGTCGTCGGCGCCTATGGCCTCGCGCTGGCCACCGAAGACGGCGGCGCGACGTGGTCGAACTGGCGTTCCCGGCTGGACAACCCCAAGGAACTGCACCTCTATGCCGTGCGTCGGCGCGGCGACACGATCGCGGTGGCCGGCGAGCAGGGTCTGCTGCGCGTCTCCACCGATGCCGGCAGGACGTTCAGGCGGCTCGCGCTGCCGTACCCGGGCAGCTTCTTCACCGTCGAGCTGCCGGCCGACGGCGAGATCGTCGTCGCCGGTCTGCGCGGCAACGTCTGGAGATCCGGCGACGGCGGCGCCACCTGGAAGCAGGTCCCCTCCCCCGCGCCCGTCTCGATCACCGGTTCGGCGCAGCGCGCCGACGGCTCGCTGGTCCTCGTCAACCAGGCCGGCATGGTGCTCGAGCTGAAGCAAGGCGCGCTGCAACCGTTGCCTGCCGGTCCGCTGCCGCCGCTCAACGGCGTGGCCGTGCTGTCCGACGGGTCGCTGCTCACCGTGTCGATCCACGGTGCACGGCTTCTCGGCGCGACGGGAGCGCCTTCGCATGCCCCACGGCTGTCGCCTAAATGAACGCCCATTCCTGCAAGGCACTTCCGGCCGGCGCGCCGTTCGATCCGCGCTCGGGCTCGCTGATCGAACGCGCCCTGTTCAACCACCGCGCGATCGTCGTCGCGCTGTGCCTGCTCGTCACGGCGGTTCTCGGCTGGCAGGCGACGAAGCTGCAGCTCAACGCCAGTTTCGAGAAGACGATTCCGGCCCGGCACCCGTTCGTCCAGAACTTCCTCGCGCACCAGAACCAGCTGACCGGTCTGGGCAACGCAGTGCGGATCGCCGTGGCCAACCCCAAGGGGTCGATCTACGACGCGGCCTATCTCGAGACGCTGCGCCAGTTGAGCGACGAGGTGTTCCTCGTGCCCGGCGTCGCGCGCACCCAGATGAAGTCATTGTGGACGCCGACGACGCGCTGGGTCGGCGTGACGGAAGACGGCCTCGAGGGCGGCCCCGTGATTCCCGACGGCTACGACGGCTCGCCGCAGAGCCTGCAGCAGCTCGCGGCGAACATCGCGCGCTCGGGCGAGGTCGGCCAGCTCGTCGCGCTCGACGCCCGATCGAGCGTGATCTACGTGCCGCTGCTGGCCGAGGATGGCGAGGGCCGGCCGCTCGACTACGCGAAGTTCGCGCAGCGCATCGACGAGCTGCGCGCGAAGTACGAGCCGATGGGCGTCGACATCCACGTCACGGGCTTCGCGCAGATCGTGGGCGACCTGATCGACGGCGTGCGCGAAGTGCTCGTCTTCTTCGCCTTCGCCGTCGTGATCGCCGCCGCGATGGTGCTCTGGTACACGCGCTGCGTCCGCTCGACGGTGCTCGTCGTCGCCGCGTCGCTGGTCGCGGTGGTCTGGCAGATCGGCCTGCTGCCGACGCTTGGTTACGCGCTCGACCCCTACTCCATCCTCGTGCCGTTCCTCGTGTTCGCGATCGGCATGAGCCACGGCGCGCAGAAGATGAACGGCATCATGCAGGACGTGGGCCGCGGGCTGCACAAGCTGATCGCCGCGCGCTTCACGTTCCGACGCCTCTTCCTCGCCGGCCTCACCGCCCTGCTGGCCGACGCCGTGGGCTTCGCGGTGCTGCTGGTCATCGACATCCAGGTCATCCGCGAGCTGGCGATCGCGGCGTCGCTCGGCGTCGCGGTGCTGATCTTCACCAATCTCATCCTGCTGCCGATCCTGCTGAGCTATGTCGGCGTCAGCGCGAAGGCTGCCGCGCGCAGCCTGCGCGCCGAGGCCGCCGATGCCGTCGGCGCGAAGAAGCACCGGCTGTGGGCCTGGCTCGACCGCTACACGCGGCGGCGCGACGCGACGATCGCCATCGCGGCCGGGCTCGCGCTCGGCATCGCCGGGCTGACGGTGAGCACGCGCCTGGCGATCGGCGACCTCGACCCCGGCGCCCCCGAGCTGCGCCCCGACAGCCGCTACAACCGCGACGTCGCCTTCGTCAACGCCGCGTACGGCGCATCGAGCGACGTGCTCGCCGTGATGGTCAGGACGCCCGCGGGCCAGTGCTCGCAGTACGACACCCTGAACAAGATCGACGCGCTCGAATGGCAGCTGCGCCAGATCGAAGGCGTGGAGAGCACGAACACGCTGGCGCTGCTCAACCGCCGCGTGCTCGCCGGCCTGAACGAAGGCAGCCCGAAGTGGTACGAGTTCCTGCCCAACCAGGCGATGCTCAACACCGTCACGGCCGGCGCGCCGCGCGGCCTGTACAACGACTCGTGCAGCCTGCTGACGGTCTACGCCTACCTGCGCGACCACAAGGCCGAGACGCTGACGCGCGTCGTCGACCACGTGACGGCGTTCGCAGCGGCGAACGACACCGACGACGTCAAGTTCCTGCTCGCCGCCGGCTCGGCGGGCATCGAGGCGGCGACCAACATCGTCGTCAAGAGCGCCTGGACGCAGATGCTGTTCCTCGTCTACGGCGCGGTCGTGCTGCTGTGCTTCGTCACGTTCCGCTCGTGGCGCGCCGTCGTCGTCGCCGTGCTGCCGCTGATGCTGACCTCGGTGCTCGCCGAGGCGCTCATGGTCGGCCTCGGCATGGGCGTCAAGGTGGCCACGCTGCCGGTCATCGCGCTGGGCGTGGGCATCGGCGTCGACTATGCGCTGTACATCCTGTCGGTGACGCTGGCGCACATGCGCGAGGGACAGAGCCTCTCGCAGGCCTACTACCGGGCGCTGCTGTTCACCGGCAAGGTCGTGATGCTCACCGGCCTGACCCTGGCCATCGGCGTGATCACCTGGGTGGCCAGCCCGATCAAGTTCCAGGCCGACATGGGGCTGCTGTTGGCCTTCATGTTCCTGTGGAACATGCTCGGCGCGCTCGTGCTGGTGCCGGCGCTGGCGTGCTTCCTGTTGAAGCCCTCGGTGCGCAGCACCGAGGAAGACGACGCTGCGACGACCTCGCCAGCGGCAGCGCCGCTGCCGGACACGCCCCGCGCGATGGCACCTGTCGAATCGATGCAAGGAACGTGAACATGGACGCCCCGACCCGGACCACGTTCAAGAGCACCTGCCACAGCTGCCACGGCGGCTGCAGCGTGCTGCTGCACGTCGAGGGCGGCCGGCTCGTCGGCGTCGAGGGCGACCCCGAGGGGCCGCTGAACCGCGGGCGCCTGTGCCCCATCGGCACGGTCACGCCCGACATCGTCTACCACCCGAACCGCCTGCTCTACCCACAGCGCCGCGTCGGCCCGCGCGGCTCGGGGAAATGGGAGCGCATCTCGTGGGACGAGGCGCTGGACACCATCGCCGAACGGCTGCACGGCATCCGCGCGAAGTTCGGCCCGGAGTCGGTCGCGGTGGGCACCGGCACCGGCCGGCACCTGATCATCTGGATGCCGCGGCTGGCCTATGCGCTGGGCACGCCCAACTGGGTCGAGCCCGGGTTCGCGCAGTGCTTCTTTCCGCGCGTCAACGCCGGCTTCATGACCTACGGCGACTTCCCGGTCAGCGATTTCACCAGCGGCACGCCGCCCGGCTGCATGATGTTCTGGGGCCAGAACTCGACCGTCACCGGCCCCGGCGGCGAACCGCGCTTCTGCGCGCACGAGGCGCTGTCCCACCAGCCGAAGACGATCGTCGTCGATCCGCGCGAGACCGAACTGGCCCGGCGCGCCGACCTCTGGCTGCGCGTGCGGCCGGGCGCCGACGACGCGCTGGCGCTGGCCATGCTCCACGTGATCGTCACCGAGGATCTGATCGATCGGCCCTTCGTCGAGCAATGGACGCACGGGTTCGACGCCCTGGCGGCGCACGTGCGCCAGTACACGCCCGAATGGGCCGAGCCGGTCACCTGGGTGCCGGCCGACAAGATCCGCGCCGCGGCGCGGCTGTTCGCCCGCACCAAGCCGGCGATGCTCAAGTGGGGCTGCGCGATCGAGCACACGCCCAAGTGCTTTCAGACCGTGCGCGCGCTGGCGCTGCTGCCGGCGATCACGGGCAACATCGACGTCCCGGGCGGATGGGTCTTCGGCAACGAGGGCCTGGGGCTCTTTCCGACGCTGCTGGACAAGCTGCCGCCCGAGGCGGCGGCCAAGCGTCTGGGGGCCGATCGCTTCAAGGTGCTGACCAACGAACGCGGCTTCCCCGGCGCCCACATCCCGAGCGTGCTGCAGGCGATGCGCGAAGGCACGCCCTACCCGGTCAAGGCCTTCCTCGCGTTCGGCAACAACGCGCTCACGACCTATGCGAACAGCCGGCAGGTCCATGAATCCCTGACGAAGCTGGACTTCATGGTGGCCGCCGATCTGTTCATGACGCCGACCGCCGAACTCGCCGACATCGTGCTGCCGGCCGCGCTCTGGCCGGAGGTCGACATGGTGATGGGCTATCCGTCGCTGGCCAACAACGGCGTCGGCATCCTGCAGAAGGCGATCCAGGTCGGCGAGTGCCGGTCCGACGAGGAGATCGTCACCGAGTTGATCCGCCGCATGAAGCTGCCGCACGGCACCGAGCCGGTCGAGGAGGTGCTCGATTCGGTGCTGGCCGGCGGCCGGACGGGGCTCAACTTCGAGCAGATGAAGGACAAGGGCTTCGTCACGGTGCCGATGCAGTTCCGCAAGTACGAGAGCCGGGGCTTTCGCACGCCGACCGGCAAGATCGAGCTGCACTCGACGATCCTGGAGCACATGGGCTACGCCCCGCTGCCGACGTTCGAAGAGGCGCCCGAGAGCCCCTACAGCGCGCCCGAACTCGCGCAGCGCTACCCGCTGGTCCTGACCACCGGCCAGCGCATCCCGTTCTTCTTCAACTCCGAACATCGCCAGATCCCGAAGCTGCGGCGCGCCAAGCCCTATCCGCAGGCGGAGATCCACCCCGACACGGCGGCGCGCTACGGAATCGCCGACGGCGACTGGATGTGGATCGAGAACCAGCGCGGCCGCGTGCGCCAGCGCGCGAAGTACGCGCCGGGGCTCGATCCGCGCGTGGTGGCGGCCGAGCACGGCTGGTGGTACCCGGAGGACGCGGCGCCGGAGTACGGCGTGTGGACCTCGAACATCAACCTGCTCACCAGCAACGAACCGCCCTACGACCCCGCGATGGGCACGTATCACCTGCGCGCGCTGCTGTGCCGCGTCTACAAGGTCGATGCGGCGGAGCTCTCCGCGCAGCCCGCGGCGGCCACAGTGCCCGGGTGGACGGCGCGCTGATCGCTCGGCTGGCAGATGGACACCGCCGTCTCACGCGCCGAGGCCGACTACGCGCTGCGCTGGCAGCGCGTCATGGATTGCGTCGGCCTGCGAACGCCCGACCGCATGCCCGTCGGCCTGATGATGAACTTCTGGCTGGCGGCCTACGGCGGCATCAGCAACCGCCGGCAGATGTACGACTACGCCAAGGTCGCCGAGATCGCCGAAGCGCTGTGCCGCGAGTTCGAGCCCGACTTCTTCACCTCGCCGTACCTGATGACGACGTTCGGGCCGATGCTCGACGCCATCGATTTCCGGCAGCTCGAATGGCCGGGCCACGGCGTGCGCGACGACCGGCCCTACCAGTACCTCGACCGCGAGTACATGACGGCCGACGAGTACGACGACTTCCTGTTCGATCCCACCGGCTTCTACCTGGGCAAGTACTTGCCGCGCGTCGCCGGCGCCTACGCCGGGCTCGAGCCGCTGGCGACTCTCGCCGGCAGCGCCTACCTCGGCGTCGGTTTCGCGACGATGGCGTTCGGCGACCCGCGGCTGCGGCAGGCCTTCGACACGCTGGAGGGCGCCAGCCGCGTGGTGCGCGACTTCATCGGCAACGAGATCGAGTTCGGCCGGCGCATGGCCGCGCTCGGCACGCCGCTGGGCTTCGGGCTCATCGCCAGCGCGCCGTACGACGCGATAGCCGACTTCTTCCGCGGCGCGACCGGCATGATGAAAGACCTGTACCGGCGCCGCGACAAGGTGCTCGAGGCGCTGGACAAGATGGCGACGCTGATCGTGCGGCGCACGCTGGCGCAGGCGAAGTTCGTGCGCAATCCGCTCGTCTTCATTCCGGTCCACTGGGCGCCCGACCCCTTCATGTCGCCGCAGCAGTTCGAGACCTGCTGGTGGCCCTCGTTCAGGAAGATGGTGCTGGCGTTCATCGAGGGCGGGCTGGTCCCGATGCCGCTGTGGGAATCGGATTGCACCCGGCGCCTGGAGACGCTGCGCGAGCTGCCGGCGGGCAAGTGCATCCACTGGTTCGAGAAGACGGACCTCGTACGCGCCTTCGAGGTGCTGGGCGATGTCGCGGCGCTGCGCGGCGGGCTGAACTCGTCGCTGCTCACCACCGGATCGCCCGACGAGATCGACGCGGCGGTGCGCCATCTCGCGCACAACGTCTTCCACAAGGGCGGCAAGCTGATCTTCGACAGCGGCTTCGGCATCCCCGACGAGACGCCGGTGCGCAACGTACGCGCGATGTTCGACGCGGTGCGCAGATACGGGACGTGAGACCCGGTTCGAACCACAACGGAGCGACACGATGACGATATCGATCGAGGCGCAGCAACCCGCGGCGACAGGCGCGCAGCCGCAGCACCACGCCGGCCCGCCGGCCGCGCCGCCGCCCAACCCGCTGTACCAGGCACGCTGGCAGCGCGTGATGGACTGCGTGAACCTGAAGCAGCCCGACCGCATGCCGACGGCGCTGTTCATGATGTTCTGGCCCGCCAAGTACGGCGGCATCAGCTTTCGCCAGCAGATGTACGACCAGGACAAGCTGTGCGAGATCACGCTCGCGCTCACGCGCGACCTCGATCCCGACCTGTGCTCGCCCAGCCCGCTCATCACCGGCTTCGGCAGCCTGCTCGACGCGACCGGCTACCGCCAGATCGAATGGCCGGGGCACGGCGTCGCCGACGACCGGCCGTTCCAGTACCTCGATCGGGAATACATGACGGCCGACGAGTACGACGACTTCCTGTTCGACCCGACCGGTTTCTACTACGCGAAGTACCTGCCGCGCGTCGCCGAGGCCTTCGAAGGCAGCGAAGGCATCGCGTCGATCGCCGGCGCGAGCTACTTCGACGTCATCTACAACTCGGCCGCCTTCGCGAACCCCGCGTTGCAGGCCTCGATGGCCCGGCTGGCCGGCGCGGGCCGCGAGGCGGGCAAGCTCTTCGCCTGCACCGGCAGGCTGATGGGCCAGCTCGCCGCCATGGGCTATCCCTCGGGCATCGGCGGGTTCGCCATGGGCCCGTACGACAACCTCGCCGACTACTTCCGCGGCGCCACCGCGATGATGAAGGACCTGTACCGGCGGCCGGACAAGGTGCTCGAGGTGCTCGACAAGATGAAGACGCTGACGCTGCGCCGCCTCGCGATGCAAAAGCCGATGATGGGCAGCCCGATCGTGTTCATCCCCGTGCACTGGGCGCCCGACGCCTTCATGTCGCAGAAGCAGTTCGAGCGCTTCTGGTGGCCGTCGTTCCGCGAGCTGTTGCTCGGCGTCATCGACCTGGGCCTGATCCCGATGCCGCTGTGGGAGGCCGACTGCACCAAGCGCCTCGAGACCATCCGCGACGTGCCGCCCGGCAAGTGCATCTACTGGTTCGAGCGCACCGACATGGTCAAGGCGCACGAAGTGCTCGGCGACGTGGTCGCGCTGCGCGGCGGCATGCACCCGTCCGTCATGACGATGGGCACGCCCGACGACGTCGATGCGGCCGTGAAGCACCTCGTCGACAAGGTGTGGAACAAGGGCGGCAAGCTGATCCTCGACACCGCCTTCGGCATCCCGGACGAGACGCCGGTCGACAACGCGCGGGCGATGTACCGCGCGGCGCGCAAGTATGCGTAGACGGGCGGCTTGAGCCGATGCCTCGGAGGAGCCGGGGCTTGATCTGGATCAATACGGTTGCAATGCCATCTGGTTGATATTGCAACTAAACTGGACCTGTTTGACGGAAAGGAGACTGGGCGATGGAGACGTATGCACCGATGGAGCGCCAGCTCGTCGACTGGCTGGCCGACATGAACGAGGAGGATGCACTGGCGCTCGCCAACCGCATGCTGCTCGAAGACAAGGTCGATCCGATGCGCGTGCTCGAGCTGTGCCGCGCCGCGATGGACATCGTCGGCAAGCGCTTCGAGGAGGGCGAGTATTTCCTGCCCGAGCTGGTGCTCGCCGGCGAGATGCTCGACACGATCGGCGCCGTCGCCAAGCCGCTCATCAAGCAGGCCGGCGGCGGCGCCACGGCGACGCACGGCCGCGTGCTGATCGGCACGGTGCACGGCGACCTGCACGACATCGGCAAGAACATCGTGACCTTCATGCTCGACATCAACGGCTTCGAAGTGAAGGACATCGGCGTCGACGTGCCGGTCGCGAAGTTCATCGACGAGATCGAGGCCTTCCAGCCCGACGTGGTGGGCCTGTCGGGCTTCCTCACGCTGGCCTTCGACTCGATGAAGGAGACGATCGCCGCCTTCGACGAGCGCGGCATCCGCGAGCGCTTCAAGGTGATGATCGGCGGCGGCCAGATCGACGAGACGGTGCGCGCCTACACCGGCGCCGACGCGTTCGGCGTCAACGCCGTCGAGGCCGTGGGGCTGTGCCGCGGCTGGATGGGCGTCACGGCCTGACGCGCGCGGCCGTGCAAGTCATCCGTTGCATCGACGTCCTCGGCGACGTCGAGCGCAGCCGCGTGCCGGCCTCTGCGGCGCGGCGCGACAAGCTGGTCGCGCTGCGACAGCGCGCCCTGTCGATCGTGCGCGACGACGGTCTGCTCGCTGCGCGCGCCTGCTGGCGCGTCGCCGCGCTGCGCCGCGAGCCCGATGCGTCCGGCTGGCTCGAACTCGACGGCGGTCGCCTGCGTGCGCCCTGGCTCGTGCCGACGAGCGGCCGGCTCACCGGCGTGGCGTGCGCCGTGCTGACCCTCGGCGCCGCCATCACGCAGCGCATCGACGCGCTGTTCGCGGCGCGCCAGGCCTCGCTCGCGATGGCGCTGGACGGGGTGGCCAACGAGCTGCTCTTCGCGCTGTCGCGCCGCGTGCAGGACCGCATGGCCGCGACGCTGGCCCGACAGGGCCTGAGCGTGGCCGGCGAGCTGCGAGCCGGCGATCCCGGCCTCGATCTCGACGCCCACCCCGTGGTGCTCGAGCTGGCCGGCGCCTCGGCGATCGACGTGAGCCTGACCTCGACGCTGATGATGAATCCGACCAAGTCGACCTCCATCGTGCAGGGCGTGGGGCGCGATCTGCCGCGCCAGGCCTGGTCACGCTGCGACGGCTGCCGCTCGCGCGAGCGCTGCGCGCTGATCCAGGATCCGGCGTACCGGCGCGGCGCCGACGCTGCCGCGCCGCAGGAGGCGACGACATGACGGACGCCACCGTCGAATACGAGCACGAGCGCAGCGTCGCGACGCATCGCGTCGACGTGCCGGCGCTCGATCGCAGCATCGAGTGCCGCGACGACGAGACGCTGTTCGCCGCGGCGCGCCGCGGCGGCCTGCGCATCGTCGGCGCCTGCGGGGGGCGCGGCCACTGCGGCTCGTGCATGGTGCGCGTGATCGAGGGCCGCGTGCACCGCGAAGGCGAAGGCAGCCACAAGAAGTGGCTGCGCGCCTGCTGCGTGCAGCCGCGCTCCGACCTCGCGGTGGAACTGGCACCGCGCTCGCTGGCGCCCGTCGTGCGCGCCGATGTCGCCACGGGCGGCGGGAGCGAGGCGCTGGCGCTCGATCCCGGCGTCGTCGCGATCGAGCTGGCCGTGCCGCCCGCCACGCTGCAGGACCTGGCGAGCGACGGCGATCGGGTGCGCGCCGCGTTGGCCGCCCTGCCCTCGATCTCGGCGCCGCCCTGCATCGACGGCGCGGCCGTCTCCGAGCTGCCCGGCCTGCTGCGCCGGCACGACTGGCGCGTGCAGGCCCGGCTGCAGCGTGCACCGGCCGGGCAGCGCCCCGTCGTCGGCGGCTTCGCGCGGCCCGGCGCGCCGCTGCTCGGACTGGCGGTGGACCTGGGCACGACCAACGCCGCCGCGTTCCTCATCGACCTCGCCAGCGGGCGGCGACTCGCGAGCCTCGGCATCGAGAACCCGCAGGTCGCCTGGGGCGCGGACCTCATCAGCCGCATCAACCACGCGATCACCGTGGCGGATGCGGGCGAACAACTGCGCCGCGCCGCCGTCGAGGCGATCAACGCGCTGGCGCACGACCTGACGCGGGCGGTCGACGCGTCGGTCGACGACATCGCCGACGTGGTGGTGGCCGGCAACACGGCGATGCAGCACCTGCTGGCCGGCTGGCCGGTGGCGCAGCTCGGCCGAGCCCCCTTCGTGGCCGCCGACAACGAGGCGCTCGACGTGCATGCGGCGCGCCTCGGGTTGAAGGCCGACGCCGGCGCGAAGCTGCACCTGGCGCCGGCCATCGGCGGCTTCGTCGGCGGCGACCATGTCGCGACGATGCTGGCGACCGAGCCGCACTGGCTGCAGCCCGGCGTGACGCTCGTGATGGACATCGGCACCAACACGGAGATCAGCCTCGTGTGCCATGCCGGCGACCGCATCGCCATCGCCTCCGCGTCGTGCCCGTCGGGGCCGGCGCTCGAAGGCGGCCACATCCGCAGCGGCATGCGCGCCGCCGAAGGCGCGATCGAGCGCGTGCGCATCGACGGCGACGAACTGCAGCTGCAGGTGATCGGCGGCGGCCGGCCGGTGGGCCTGTGCGGCTCGGGCGTGCTGGACGCTCTTGCAGCTTTCGTGCAGGCCGGCTGGATCGACGCGCGCGGGCGCATCGCGGCCGGCCGCCATGCAGCGATCGACGACGCCGACGGCGCGCGCCGCATCACGCTGGCCGACGAGGCCGAGGAGCGCCGCCGCCATATCCCGGCCGTGCGCTTCGACCAGCACGACGTGCGCGCGGTGCAGCTCGCCAAGTCGGCGATCCGCACCGGCGTGAAGATGCTCGCGGCCGAGGCCGGGATGGACGAGCTGCAGATCGACCGCTTCGTCATCGCCGGTGCGTTCGGCGCCTACATCGGCATCGAGAGCTGCATCGCGATCGGCCTGCTGCCGCCGCTGCCGCGCGAGCGCTTCCAGCAGGTCGGCAATGCCGCGGGCCTGGGCGTGCAGCAGATGCTGGCCTCGCGCGAACGCCGCGCCCGCGCCGCCGAGATCGCCCGCCAGTGCCGCTACGTCGAGCTCAGCTCGCGAGGCGACTTCCAGAAGACCTTCCTCCGGCAGATCGGATTCCCCGCATGAGCTTCCCCATTCGCATCATCGGCGAGCGCATCAACCCGGGCTTCAAGAGCACGAAGGCCCTCTTCGACAACCAGGACATCGCCGGCATCCAGGCGCTGGCCGTCAAGCAGGCCGACGCCGGCGCGAGCTGGCTCAACGTCAACATCGGCGCGCGCGCGATGACCGAGCCCGAGTGGATGGCGACCGTCATCCGCGCCATCCAGGACGTGACCGACGTTCCGCTGTCGTTCGACTTCCCGAGCCAGAAGGTGCAGCGCGTGTGCCTCCAGAGCTACGACACCGCCAAGGCGGGCGGTCGGCTGCCGATCGTCAACTCGATCACCGAGCACCGCTGGGACCTGATGGACCTCTACGGCGAGTTCCGCTTCAAGGTCATCCTGATGGCCAGCGAGCGCGTCGAGGACGGCAAGGCCCTGGGCAACAAGACGGCCGAGGAGATCCACGCCACGGCGCGCCGCGCCTCGCTGCGCCTGATGCACGAGCACGGCCTGGCGGCCGACGACATCTTCATCGACATGTCGGTCAGCGCCATCATCGCCGACACCGAGGGGCTGAACCGCGCGACCCTCGACGCCATCGGGCGCATCGGCGCCGACCCCGAGCTGCGGGGCGTGCACATGATGGGCGGCGTGTCCAACATCGGCCAGCAGTTGCCGCCCAAGGCGGTCGACGGCTCGGACCTCAAGCACGCCCTCGAATGCGCCTTCCTCACGCTGGCCGTGCCGCTGGGCTTCGACACCGTGCTCGGCACGCCGTGGCGCCACTACGAGCCGCTGGCCGACGACCATCACGTGCTGAAGACCTACCGCCACTTCCTCGAGCAGAGCGGCAGCAATGCGCTGCGCGCGGTGCGCAAGTTCTACAAGGCCTGATGCCGTGCGCCCCCTCCCTCGCTTCGCGCTCGTCGTCGGCGGCTGGTTCGACGGCGAGTCACGTCACGCCGGCCCGACGACGCTGAAGGTCGTCGACGGGCGCCTCGTCGGCGTGACGCCCGGCGACCACGGCGCCGAGCTGGCGGCGCTCGGCTGGCCGGTCGAGCGCAGCGCGTTCCTGGTGCCCGGCCTGATCGACGCCCACGTGCACCTGTTCCTCGACGGCGCGCCGACCGACGCGAAGCAGCGCTCCGAGCACCTGAAGCGCCCGGTCGACGCGCTGGCCGACACGGCGCGCGCGAGCGCGCGCCAAGCGCTGCGCTGCGGCGTCACGCGCGTGCGCGACGCCGGCGACCGGCACGGCCTCAACCATCGCGTGCGCGACGAGGCGCGCGCAGCAGGCAGCGGCCTCGCGCAGGTGCGCTCGGCGGGCCTGGGCGTCAAGCGCGCCAAGCGCTACGGCGCCTTCATGGCCGCCGACGTCGGCGACGACGACAGCATCGTGCAGTCGGTGCGCGAGCTGGCCGCCGACAACGACGAGATCAAGCTGATCCTCACCGGCATCATCGACTTCGACGCCGGCGCCGTGACCGACGAGCCGCAGTTCACGGCCGACGAGGCGCGCCTCGTCGTGAGCACGGCGCACGCCTGCGGCCGCCGCGTGATGGCGCACTGCAGCGGCGCCAAGGGCCTGGCCGTCGCCGTCGCCGCCGGCATCGACTCGATCGAGCACGGCTTCTTCATGGACCGCACGACGCTCGCACGCATGCGCGACGCCGACCTCGCGTGGACGCCGACGTTCTGCCCGGTGCACTTCCAGTGGGCCGAGCCGGCGGCCGCCGGCTGGTCGCCGAACACGGTGGGCAACCTGCGCCGCATCCTCGACGGGCACGGCGAGATGCTGCGCGTCGCGCACACGCTCGGCGTGCGGCTGCTCGTCGGCACCGACGCCGGCAGCATGGGCGTCGAACACGGCCTCGCCGTGGCCGACGAGATGCAGCGCTTCGTCGAGGCCGGGCTGCCCGTCGACGCGGCGCTGCGCGCGGCGACGGGCGCGGCGCGGGCGCACTTCGGCGACGCACACCCGCGCCTCGTGCCCGGCGCGCCGTTCGAGGCCGTGCTGCTCGACGCCGATCCGGCGCGCGATCTGCGCACCCTGCGGCACCCCGTGCGCGTCTGGCCGGCCCCGCAGCTCGAGGAGGCCCTCGCATGACGGCGCAGCGCCTCGACGGCACGGCGATCGCCCGCGAGCTGCGCGCCGGCTTCGCGGCGCGCGTCGAGCGCCTCGTGGCGCAAGGCGTCCGGCCGGAACTCGCTGTCGTGCTGGTCGGCGACGACCCGGCGTCGCGCGTCTACGTGCGCAACAAGGTACAGGCCTGCGAATCGATCGGCATGCGCTCCGACGCCCATCTGCTGCCCGCCGACGCGACGCAGCCGCAGGTGCTGGAGCGCATCGCCGCGCTGAACGCCGACGCCGGCATCGACGGCATCCTCGTGCAGCTGCCGCTGCCGGCGCAGATCGACGAGTTCGGCGTCGTCGAGGCGATCGCCGCGCACAAGGACGTCGACGGATTCCGCAGCGAGAACGTCGGTGCGCTGTCGCAGGGCCGGCCGTGCTTCGTGCCGTGCACGCCGCGCGGCGTCGCTGCGATGCTCGATCACGCCGGGGTGGAACTGCGCGGCAAGGAGGCCGTCGTCGTCGGCCGATCCGACATCGTCGGCAAGCCGATGGCGCAGCTGCTGACGGCGCGCGACGCCACGGTCACGCTGTGCCACTCGCGCACCGTCGACCTGGCGGCGCACACGCGGCGCGCCGACGTGCTCGTCGTCGCTGCCGGCCGGCCGAAGCTGGTCGGCGCCGCCATGGTCAAGCCGGGCGCCGTCGTCATCGACGTCGGCATCCACCGCCAGCCCGACGGCTCGCTGTGCGGCGACGTCGACTTCGACGCGTGCCGCGAGGTCGCGTCGCTGATCTCGCCGGTGCCGGGCGGCGTCGGCCCGATGACGATCGCGATGCTGCTCGCCAACACGCTCGACGCCGCCGAGAGCCGCGCGGCGCTCGGCACCTGAAGCGCTCGCGATGCTCGCGCTTCGCCACTGGGCCGTGCGCCACGCGCGCGCGCTCGGCCGCGTCTACGACGGCTTCGCGCGGCTGGCGCCCGCGTTCGCGCCGGCGCTGCGCCTGCTCGGCCGGCGGCGCGCCGAGGCGCTGCTGCATCCGATCGAGCGCCGCGCCAAGCGCCTGCTGTTCGACTGCCGCGAATGCGGCCAGTGCGTGCTGTCGGCCACCGGCATGGCCTGCCCGATGAACTGCCCGAAGACGATGCGCAACGGGCCCTGCGGCGGCGTGCGCGCCGACGGCCGCTGCGAAGTGCGCCCCGACATGCGCTGCGTGTGGGTCGAGGCGACGGAAGGCACGAAGCGCATCGACGGCGTCGAGCGCGCGCGGCCGACGCCGCTGCTGCCGGCGATCGACGCGCGCCGCGCCGGCCGCTCGACGTGGATCGAGGTCGTCGAGGGCCGGCGCGATCCGGCGTTCCAGCCGCCCGTGGGCGAACGCACGACGCCCGCGTCGCGCCAGTCGGCGCTCGAGCGCGCATGCCGCGCCGGCGAGTTCGTCGTCACCGCCGAGATCGCGCCGCCCGACTCGGCCGACCCGGCGCCGCTGCTCGAGCGCGCGGCCGTCTTCGCCGGCCTGGTCGACGCGATGAACGTCACCGACGGCGCGGGCGGCAACTGCCACATGTCGAGCGCGGCGGCGTCGGCCCTGCTCGCCGCGCACGGCTTCGAGGCGGTCTACCAGATCGCCTGCCGCGACCGCAACCGCATCGCGATCCAGGGCGACCTGCTCGGCGCGGCGGCGCTCGGCGTGCGCAACGTGCTGTGCCTGACGGGCGACGACGTGAGCCAGGGCGACCACCCGCAGGCCAAGCCGGTGTTCGACCTCGACGCCGTCTCGCTGCTGCACATCGCGCGCGGCATGTGCGACCAGGGCACGTACGCGTCGGGCCGCAGGCTGCAGACGCCGCCCGACCTGTTCATCGGCGCGACGGCCAACCCCTTCGTGCCGCCCTACGTCGACCGCGTCGCCAACCTCGAGAAGAAGATCCTCGCCGGCGCGCGCTTCATCCAGACACAGTTCTGCTTCGACGTCGCGATGTTCGACGACTTCATGGCCGAGGTGCGGCGGCGCGGCCTGCACGAGCGCGCGCACCTGATCGTCGGCGTCGGCACGCTGGCCAGCGCCAAGGCGCTGGCCTGGATGGCCGCGCATGTTCCCGGGGTGCACGTGCCCGCCCACGTGCTCGAACGCATCGCCGGCGCAAGCGACCAGCGGCGCGAGTGCCGGCAGGTCTGCCTCGAGACGATCGATGCGCTGCGAGGCACCGAGGGCGTCGCCGGCGTGCACGTCATGGGACACCGCAACGAAGACGTGCTCGCCGACGTGATCCGCACGGCGTTCCCCGAGAGGGCGCGTGCCGCGGCCGAGCACCGCAGCGCGGCCGGGGCGTGAAGCGTCACGGCCGCGCCGCCGTCAGGGAAAGTCCCGATCAAGTTGTCACGTCACTTTGTTGCTATATCAACTAGTTGGGCATATCTTCGAATCTGTTCGAAGACGGTCGCACGGCGCTGCGACGCTCAAAGGAGACGGCAACCATGGCGTTCAACAAGGCACGGCGTACGCTCACCCTGGCAATGGCGTGTGCGGCCGCGGCAGGCAGCCTCCCGGCTGCGGCGCAGACCGTGAAGGTCGGCATCCTCGGGCCGTTCTCGGGCCCGTTCGCCCACTACGGCACGCTGTTCAAGAACGGCGCCGAGGCCTACATCGCCTCGCAGGGCGGCAAGCTCGCCGGCAAGGACGTCGAGCTGATCTACCGCGACACCGGCGGCCCCAACCCCGGGCAGACCAAGACGCTGGTGCAGGAGCTGATCGTCAAGGACAAGGTCGACTACCTCGGCGGCTTCATCTTCACGCCCAACGCCTTCGCGGTGGCGCCGTTGATCCAGCAGAGCCAGACGCCGACGGTGATCTTCAACGCGGCCACCTCGGCGATCACCGACAAGAGCGAGTTCTTCGTTCGCACCAGCTACACGCTGTGGCAGGTGACGGTGCCGCTGGCGCAGTGGGCCGCGAAGAACGACATCAAGAAGGTGGTGACCGCCGTCACCGACTACGGCCCGGGCATCGACGCCGAGGCGGCATGGAAGAGCGAGTTCGCCAGGCAGGGCGGCACCGTCGTCGAGAGCATCCGCATGCCGATGGCGACGACCGACTTCTCGCCCTTCGTGCAGCGCATCAAGGCCAGCGGCGCGCAGGCGGTCTACACCTTTCTGCCCGGCGGCCCGCCCAACCTCGGTTTCGTGAAGGCCTACAACGAGAACGGGCTCGCCAAGGCGGGCATCCAGTTCCTGGGCACCGCCGAGATGGACGAGTTCGACCTGCAGAAGTTCGGCGACGCCGCGCTCGGCCTGACGACTGCCTTCCACTATTCGGCGGCGCACGATTCGCCGGCCAACCGGCAGTTCATCGAGGCCCTCAAGAAGAAGGACGCCGCCGCCATCGCGAACTACGCGTCGGTCGGCGCCTGGGACGGCATGCACGTCATCCACAAGATGATCGAGGCCACGGGCGGCCGCAAGGACGGCCCGAAGGCGATCGCCGCCGCGCGCGCGCTGCAGTGGGAGAGCCCGCGCGGCCCGGTGCGCATCGATCCGAAGACGCGCCACATCATGCAGAACGTCTACCTGCGCAAGGTCGAGAGAGCCGGCGGACAGCTCGTCAACAAGGAGTTGCAGAGCTTCGGCCCGCAGGCCGACCACGGCCTGGACAAGTAGCCGCCGAGCGGCCGCGGGCGATCCAGGCGAAACGGCGAGGCCGACGCGGTGCCGACGTTGCTGGCGAACGTGCTGATCGACGGCGTGGCCTACGGCATGGTGCTGTTCATCATCGCCGTCGGCCTGACCGTCACGCTGGGACTGATGCGCTTCGTCAACCTGGCGCATGGCGCCTTCGCGATGATCGGCGGCTATGCCGCGGCGCTGCTCACGCGCGAGGCGCAGTGGAGCTTCTGGCTCGCGCTGCCGGTGGCGCTCGCCGCCACCGCGGCGCTCGGCGCGCTGCTCGAGGCCGTCGTGCTGCGCCACCTGTATCGGCGCAGCGAGCTCGAGCAGGTGCTGTTCACGATCGGGCTGGCGTTCTTCCTGATCGCCGCCACCAACGCGCTGGCCGGGCCGCAGGTGCAGCTGATCGTGCTGCCGCCGCTGCTCGCGCAGCCGGTCGACCTGGGCTTTCGCACGCTGCCGGCGCAACGCCTGCTCGTCATCGGCGCGGGCATCGTCGTCGCCGCGGCCGCGGCCTGGACCCTGGCGCGCACGCGCTTCGGCATCTGGCTGCGCGCCGCCGTCGACCATCCCGACACGGCGGCCACGCTCGGTATTCCGATCCGCACCGTGCAGTGCGCCAGCTTCGCCGTCGGCGCGGCGCTCGCCGGGCTGGGCGGGGTGCTCGGCGCCGAACTGATGCCGCTCGAGCCGTACTACGCGCTCAAGTACCTGGTACTGGTGCTCGTCGTCGTCGCCGTCGGCGGCATGGGCAGCCTGGTCGGCTCGCTCGTCGCCGCGCTGGCGCTGGGCACCGTCGAGACCGCCAGCAAGTACCTGGCGTCCGACTGGGGCAGCCTGTTCTTCTTCCTCGCCATGGCCTTGCTGCTCGCGTGGCGCCCGAACGGACTGCTGCGGCGATGAGCGAGGCCCGTACGACGACGACTAGCGCACCCGCGCCGGCGCGCCCACGGGAGGCGGTCGCGCCGCCGTCGTCTGCCGACGCCGCGGCGCCGAAGATGGTGCCGCCGTGGCGCTCGGCGCTCGTCGTGCTGGCGATCGGCGCCGCTGCCTGGTGGTCGCTGCCCGAGCAGCTCGGCTTGCTGACGCGCATCGCCACGACGGCGCTGTTCGTGCTGTCGCTCGACCTCGTCGTCGGCATCGCCGGGTTGCCGACGCTCGGTCATGCGGCGCTGTTCGGCGCCGGCGCCTATGCCGCGGCGATCTTCGCGCTGCGCGTGCACGCCGACCCGTTGCTGGGGCTGGCCGTCGGCGTCGGCGCCGGCGCTGCGCTCGCCGCGCTGTCGGGGCTGTTCCTGCTGCGCTACCAGGGCTTCACGTTCCTGATGCTCACCGTCGCGGTCGCGCAGATCGTCGCCAGCCTCGCGCAGAAGGCGCGCGACTGGACCGGCGGCGACGACGGGCTGACGGGCTTCACGATGCAGCCGCTGCTCGGACGGTTCGCGTTCGACCTGGAGGGCCGCACCGCCGCGCTGTATGCCGTCGCGGCGCTCGCCGTGGGGCTCTACGTCGCGCGCCGTGTCGCCGATTCGCCGTTCGGCCTGGCGGTGCGCGGCATCCACGAGAACCGCGCGCGCATGGCGGCGCTCGGCACGCCGGTGCGACGCCGGCTCGTCACGATGTACACGCTGGCCGGCGCGCTGGCCGGCGCGGCAGGCGCGCTGAGCGCGCAGACGAATGCCATCGTCGGCCTCGACAGCCTGTCGTTCGCGCTGTCGGCCGAGGCCCTGGTGATGCTGATCCTCGGCGGCGCGGGGCGCCTCTACGGCGCCCTCGTCGGCGCCGCCGTGTTCACGCTGCTGCACCACACGGCGGCGTCGATCAATCCGTACCACTGGCTGTTCGTCGTCGGCGGCGTGCTCATGGTCGTCGTCGTCGTGCCGCCGGAACGCGCCTGGGCCTGGCTGCGGCAGCGGCTCGGGGGCAGAACATGAGCGTCCCGGTGCTCGAAACACGCGCGCTCGACAAGCGCTTCGGCGGTCTGCACGTGACGCGCGAGGTCTCGCTCGCGCTGCAGGCCGGCGAGCGCGTCGCGCTGATCGGTCCCAACGGCGCGGGCAAGACGACGCTGGTGCACCAGCTGAGCGGGGTGCTCGCGCCGAGCTCGGGCCAGGTCCTGCTCGACGGTGCCGACGTGACGCGTCGTTCGCAGGCCTGGCGCGTGCGCAGCGGGCTGGCGCGCACCTTCCAGATCACGACGCTGGCCCCGCACCTGCCCGTGCAGCGGCAGGTCGAGCTCGCGCTGTTCGAGCGCGAGGGGCTGACGGGACGCGCGTGGCGCTCGATCGACGCCTATCCGGCGATCGCCGCCGAGGCGCGCGAACTGCTCGCGCGGCTGGGCCTGGCCGAGCATGCCGGCCGAGCCACCGAGCGGCTTGCCTACGGCGAGCAGCGGCTGGTCGAGATCGCGCTCGCGCTGGCACTCGAGCCGCGCGTGCTGCTGCTCGATGAACCGATGGCCGGCGTGCCGCAGGGCGAAGGCGATCGGCTGCTGGCGGCGCTCGATGCGCTGCCGGCCGAACTCGCCGTCGTGATCATCGAGCACGACATGGACCTCGTGTTCCGCTTCGCGCGGCGCATCGTCGTGCTGGCCGAAGGCGCCGTGCTCGCCGACGGCGAACCCGAAGCGATCCGCCGCGATGCGCGCGTGCGCGAGGCCTATCTCGGCCACTGAACGACACGCACGACATGAATCGCCCGCTGCTCGAACTGCACGACGTCGTCGCCGGCTACGGCCCGATCACGGTGCTCAACGGCCTGACGTTCGGCGTCGCGCCGCGCGAGCGGCTGGCCGTGATCGGCCGCAACGGCGTCGGCAAGACGACGGCGCTGCGCGCCGTGATGGGGCTGGCGCAGCTGCGGCGCGGCCGTATCGTGTTCGACGGCGAGGATCTCGCTGGCCTCGGCCCGCACGAGCGCGCGCAACGCGGCATCGGCCTGGTGCCGCAGACGCGCGACGTGTTTCCGAGCCTCACCGTCGAGGAGAACCTGCTCGCCGGCTGCAAGCGCCGGCCGCGCCGCTGCCTCGACGAGGCCTACGATCTGTTTCCGCGCCTGAAGGAGCGCCGCGGCAACGGCGGCGCGCAGCTCTCGGGCGGCGAGCAGCAGATGCTCGCCGTGGCGCGTGCCCTGCTCGGCCGGCCGCGGCTGCTGATGATGGACGAGCCGCTCGAGGGCCTGGCGCCGATGCTGCGCCAGGAACTGCTGGCGGCTTTCGCCAAGATGTCGGACGCGAGCGGCCTGACCGTCGTGATCGTCGAGCAGCAGGTGCACGAGGCGCTGGGCTATGCCGAACGCGCGCTCGTGATGGCGCGCGGCGCCGTCGTCCACGAGGCCGCGGCCGGCGCGCTGCGCGACGACGATGCGACGCTCGAGCGGCTGGTCGGCATGGCCGTCCACTGAGCCGCGCGACAACCATCCCACCTCTAGACGACAATGGCCGACGTGATCACCCGCCGCCGCTCCCCGCCGCCCGCCGCCCGCCGTCCGGACGACGACGAGCCGCCCGTGATCGATCTCGACCGCTACGTGCCAGCCTTCCTGACCTGGATCGCCAACAAGCTGTCGCGCGGCGCATCGCAGCACTATCTCGCCACCTTCGACGTCGGCATCGAGACCTGGCGCTGCCTCGTGCTGCTGG
Organism: Burkholderiaceae bacterium; assembly: GCA_048500255.1. GTDB lineage: Bacteria > Pseudomonadota > Gammaproteobacteria > Burkholderiales > Burkholderiaceae_C > JAMHWF01. The sequence continues at coordinate 943,696 of JASNYH010000001.1, forward strand.
CGATCGAGGGCTCGATCTCGGCGCAGCAGGTGTCGCGCATCATCGGCATGGACAAGGCCAGCGTGAGCCGCTGCTTCAAGAGCATGCAGGCGCGCGGGCTGATCACGGTCGGGCTCGACGCGGGCGACGGCCGGCTGCGCATCGCGACGCTGACGAAGAAGGGCCGGGCGCTGCACGACCGCATCCGCGGCGTCGCGCTCGAGCGCGAACGCGCGTTCCTGTCGGTGCTCGACGACGACGAGCGCGACACGCTGATCCGACTGCTCAAGCGGCTGCACGAGAACCTGCCCGCCGTCGAGACGGCGACCGCGCGCTACGTCGGCAAGCACTATCCGGCGCGGGCCGCGCGCAGCCGCCGCGGCGTGTCGGCCGCCGCCGACGACTGACCGCGCGGCGCTCGTCGCCCCGCTCAGGGAAAACCACTCCTCGGTTGCGTCGCCATATAGTTGATATGCCAACTAGATCCCGCTATCGTGGACGCATGCGACGACAGCCCGTCTTCGGACGCCGCTTCGCCGACGCTTCGCTACCGCCGAAGGATCCGCCATGAACACGAGCGCCGCCACGATCCCCGAACTCGACTTCGATCCCTACGCGCCGGCCAACCTGCTCGACCCGTATCCGATGCACGAGGCGATCCGCGAGGCCGGGCCGGTGGTCCGGCTGCGGCCGTATCCGACGCTCGTCGCCTGCGCGCGCCACGAGCAGGTCCACGCCGTGCTCAACGACCACGCGACCTTCGTCTCGGGCGCCGGCGTCGGCCTGGCGAATTTCAACCGCGAAACGCCGTTCCGCCCGCGCAGCCTGATCCTCGAGGCCGACCCGCCGCTGCACACGCGCACGCGCGCCGTTCTCTCGCGCATCCTCAGCCCCAAGGCCGTGATGCAGGTGCGCGCCACCTTCACCGAGGTGGCCGAAGCGATGGTCGAGCGCTGCGTCGCCAAAGGCCGGATCTGCGGCATCCACGATCTCGCGCAGCTCTATCCGCTCAAGGTGTTCCCCGACGCCGTGGGCCTCGAGGACGACGGCCGCGAGAACCTGCTGCTCTACGGCGACCTGATCTTCAACTCGATGGGTCCGCGCAACGAGCTGCTGGCCCGATCGGCCGAACGCGTCGGCCCCGTGACGGAGTGGATCATGGCGCACTGCCGGCGCGAGCACCTGCGCCCCGGCGGCTTCGGCGACCAGATCTGGCAGGCCGCCGATGCCGGCGAGATCACGCACGAACAGGCGCCGCTGCTGGTGCGCTCGTTCCTCTCGGCGGGCGTCGACACGACGATCAACGGCCTGGGCAATGCCCTCTATGCGCTGGCCCACCATCCCGAGCAGTACGCCCGCCTGCACGCCGACCCCGCGCTGGCGCGGCCGGCCTTCGAGGAGGCGCTCCGCTGGGAGTCGACGGCGCAGACCTTCTATCGCACGGCGGCGCGCGACTGCGAGATCGCCGGCGTGCCGGTGGCCGCCGACACCAAGGTGCTGTGCATGCTCGCCGCCGCCAACCGCGACCCGCGCAAGTGGCCCGACCCCGACCGCTACGACATCGAGCGCCGGCCGAGCGGCCACGTGGCCTTCGGCTCGGGCATCCACGGCTGCGTCGGCCAGGCGATCGCGCGGCTCGAAGGCGAGGTCGTGCTCACGGCGCTGGCGCGGCGCGTCCGGCGCATCGAAGTCGCCGGCCCGCACACGCGCCGGCTCAACAACACGCTGCGCGCGCTCGAGACGCTGCCGCTCATACTGATTCCCGCCTGACCCCCGTGAGCCTGCCATGCCCGACATCACCCTGATCCTCGCCGAAGGCACCGAGCGCCGCCTCGCGGCCCCCGACGGTGCGAGCCTGATGGCCGCCGCCAGCGGCGCCGGTGTGCCCGGCATCGTCGCCGAATGCGGCGGCTCGGCGATGTGCGCCACCTGCCACGTCTATGTCGACGAGGCCTGGGCCGGCAAGCTGCCGGCACCGCTGGCCAACGAACTGGAGATGCTCGAGTGCACGGCCGCCGAGCGGCGGCCGACGAGTCGGCTGTCGTGCCAGATCAAGCTCACGGCCGAGCTGCAGGGGCTGGTCGTGCGCATCCCCGACCGCCAGCAGTAGCCGGCGCACGACGATGAGCAGCGCGCCAGGGCCGATCGTCATCGTCGGCGGCGGCCACGCCGGTGCCGCGCTGTGCGGTGCGCTCGCCGCAGCGGGCCTCGGCGCGCAGGTGCACCTCGTGTGCGACGAAGCCGAGCTGCCCTATCAGCGCCCGCCGCTGTCGAAGGCCTACCTGAAGGATCCGGCCGAGGCGCTGCAGCCGCACCGCAACGAAGAGTGGTATGCGCAGTCGGGCATCGCGCTGCATCGAAACGACGCCGCCGTCGCGATCGACCGCACCGCGCGGACCGTCGCGCTGCGCTCGGGCGCGACGCTGCCGTATGCGCAACTCGTGCTCGCCACCGGCGCATCGGCGCGCACGCTGCCCGGCCTGCCGCCGACGCTGTCCAACGTCGCCGTGCTGCGCAACGCGGCCGACGCGCGGCGGCTGCGCGAGCTGCTCGGCGCAGCGCAGAGCGTCACCGTGCTCGGCGGCGGCTTCATCGGCCTGGAGATCGCCGCCACGGCGCGCGCCGCGGGCAAGCGGGTGCGCGTGCTCGAAGCCGCGCCGCGCCTGCTGCAGCGCTCGGTGTCGCCCGAACTGGCGGCTCACGTGCTTGCGACGCACCGCGCGGCGGGCATCGACGTGCAACTCGGCGCGCAGGTCGGCGGATTCGAGGTCGTCGGCGATCGGCTCGCCGCGCTGACGGTCGACGGCGAGCGCGCGAGCATCGATCTGCTCGTGATGGGCATCGGCGCCGTACCCGAGACGCGGCTCGCCGAGGCCGCCGGCCTCGCCTGCGACAACGGCATCGTCGTCGACGCCTGCCTGCGCAGCGCGGACCCGCGCATCCTCGCGATCGGCGATTGCGCGTCCTTCCCCGAGCACGGCAGCGGCCGCCGCCTGCGGCTCGAATCGGTGCAGAACGCCAACGACCAGGCGCGCACCGCGCTCGCGACGCTGAGCGGCGCGGCCGATCCGTATCGCGCGCTGCCGTGGTTCTGGTCCGAGCAGGAATCGATGCGCCTGCAGATGGCCGGGCTGATGGCGACGCAGGGCACGCGCCATCGCCGCCCCGGCGCGAATGCGGCGAGCTTCTCGCTGCTGCACTACGCCGGCGACCGGCTCGCCTGCGTCGAGAGCGTCAACGCGCCGCTCGACCACATGGCGGCGCGCAAGCTGCTGGCACGGGGCATCAGCCCGGATCCGGCGGCGGCCTGCGACCCGTCGCAGCCGCTCAACCGGTTCGCAGCGTAGGATGGCCCGATGGCCGGGCATTGGACTCAGCAAGGCGTTGCGTCGGACGTTCAGGTGTCCGCCGCCGCCATGGTCGACCTGCTGCAGGACCTGGAGCACCGATCGCCCGGGAGCGCCGCGCTGCGCTTCCTGTCGAAGGCGGTGGCCGTCGACTACCTGTCGCTCGTCGGCTATGCGGCCGACGGACTGCCGCGCCAGATCGAGGCGCAGGCCGCCGCCTGGCACCAGCGCCAGACGACGCTGCGCTGCTTCGCGCTGTATCGCAGCCGCTTCTACTGGCACGACGAGGCCACGGCGCTCGCGGCCGAGCTGCATGCCGCCGACCCCGAGGCTGCGCGCGTGGAGGTGCTGCACTATGGCCAGCGCGACATCCCCGAGCCGGCCTGGCGCGAAGAGATCTTCGTGCGCGAGCGGCTGGCCGGCCGCCTGACGCTGATGTTCTGCGGCCATGGCGATCGCGTGTACGCACTGAACCTGTACCGCGACCTGGCCCGGGGCGAGTTCGACGACGACGAAGTCGGCACCCTGCGCCGCGCCGCCCCGCTGCTGCGGGCGACGCTGCGCCCGCGCCTCGAAGCGGCGCGCACCGACTCCGGCGTCATGCGGCTCGAGCGGCTGCACGAGCGCCTGGCCGAGCGGGCCCCCGGCCTGGCTCCGCGCGAGGCCGAGGTCGGCGTGCGCATCGCCTGCGGCATGAGCAACGACGGCATCGCGGCCGACCTCGGCATCTCGCCGTCGACCGTGCACACGCTGCGCAAGCGCCTGTACACCAAGCTCGACATCCACAGCCGCATGGCGCTCGTCTGGCTGCTGCGCTGAGGCTGCGGGTTCGCCCGTCCCATGCGCGAGGGACTCACAGGGCTCGGGGCGCTTCCCTAGAGTGCAGCCTGACCGGCATCGAGCCGACACGAGGGCCGCCATGTTCATCCGCAACTGCTGGTACGTCATCGCCTGGGACCACGAGATCGCTGCCGACGGGCTGTTCTCCCGTACGGTGCTCGGCGAGCCGATCCTCGTCTACCGCAAGGCGGACGGCAGCCTGGTCGCGCTGCTCGATCGCTGCGCGCACCGCCTCGCGCCGCTGTCCAAGGGTCTGCGCGAGGGCGACGACGTGCGCTGCGGCTATCACGGGGTGAAGTTCGACTGCAGCGGGCAGTGCGTCGAGGTGCCCGGCATGGCGCGCGCGCCGGCGTACCTGAAGGTGCGAAGCTACCCGGTGGTCGAGCGCAATCGCTGGGTCTTCGTGTGGATGGGCGATCCGGCCAAGGCCGACGAAGCCTTGTTGCCCGACAACGCCTCGAACGCCGATCCGCAGTGGTGCAACAAGCCCGGCTACATGCACTACGACGTCCCCTACCTGCTCATCTGCGACAACCTGCTGGACTTCTCGCACCTGAGCTACGTGCACGCGAACACGCTCGGCGGATCGCCGGCGATCGCGCGCGCGCGCCCCGTCATCGAGCGCGTGATGCTCGGCGACGGCCGGCAGGTCGGCGTGAAGGTCTCGCGCATCATCTCCGACGTTCCGGCTTCGCCGTACTGGAAGAGCTTTCGCGACGGTCTCGAAGGCAACTACGAACGCTGGTTCGTCTACGACTTCGTGCTGCCCGGCACGCTGCTGATGAGCTCCGGCGGGCGCCCGGTCGACGCACCGGACGACGAGGCCCGCACCGTGCGGCTGCACAGCTGCCAGACGCTGACGCCCGAGACGGAGACGACGACGCACTACTTCTTCCAGCAGTCGTGCCAGCGGTGCGACTACGAACGTGCGCCGCAGACGGTGGATCGGATGTACGACACGCTGCTGCGGGCCTTCGAGGAGGATCGCGACATGATCACGGCCCAGTACCTGGCCATCCAGGCCACGCCGGACCTGCCGATGCACGCCGTGCCGCTGGATGCGGCGCTCGGGCATTTCCGCGGCCTCGTGCAGCGGTGGGCCGACGGCGAAAACGCCTGAACCGACTCGTCTGCGGAAGCACCGCCCTATTCGAGCGCGACGGCGCAGGCGCGCTCGGGTGCGGTGGCAGGCGCGGGCACCACGTCGTCGTCCATCGACGCCACGGCCTGCCGCAGCATGCCGCGCAGCCACAAGAGCCCCGGATCCTCGCTGCGGCACCGGTGCCATTGTGCCGACTGCCGTATCGGCTCGACCGGGAACGGCGACCGCAACACGGTCAGCGGCAACGCCTGCGCCAGATGCCGCGCCAGGCGCCCGTGCATCGTCGCGATGCGGTCGGTGCCCAGCAGCAGGTACGGCACGGTGGCGAAGTTGAAGGTCGTGACGTCGATGCGCCGCGCGACGCCTGTCGTGCGCGAGTACAGCGCGTCGAGCGTATCGCCCGCCACACCCGGCGGCCGCATCGCGACGTGGCCTGCCGCGAGATAGGCCTCGACACCGAGCGGCCGGCGCGCCAGCCGGCTGCCGCTCCACACGACGCAGCAGAAGCCTTCGTCGAACAGCGGCTCCACGGGATGGTCGAGCGAGCAGTAGTCGCTCGGGATGATCAGCAGGTCGGCATCGCCGCGCTCGAGCTCGTGCTTCCAGTCGTCGGCCAGGGTCTCGAACTGGAAGCGCACCGACCGCGCATGCCGCTGCGCGAGGCGCAGCAGGTGCGGCATCAGCACCATCAGCGTGAAGTCGGACAGCAGGATGCGGAACTCGCGAGGCGAGCGGGCGGGATCGAACTGCGGCTGCGCCGCGATCGTGGTGTCGACGCGCAACAGCAGGTCGCGCACCGCATCCTTGAGCGCCTCGGCGCGCGGCGTGAGTTCCATGCAGCGCCCGATCTGGACCAGCAGCGCGTCGCCGAAGTAGTCGCGCAGACGCGCAAGCGCGCTGCTCGTCGCCGACTGGCTCAGGTGCAGCCGTTCGGCCGCGCGGCTGATGCTGCGCAGCTCGAGCATGGCGTCGAGCGCCACCAGGAGGTTCAGATCGAGATTCTTGAAGCGCATGGCAGACCTCGCTCGACGGACCGGACCACGTACCGCGGATCGTTCACCGCGCACCACCTAGCGGCGTCGGTACGCGGCCTTGCGGCGCTGCAACCACGCCGCCACCGCCTCGCGGGCATCGTCGCTCGCCGCGAGGCGGCGCGACTGCGCGGTCGATTGCGCGCGCAGCGCGGCGGCCGACGGCACCGCATTGGCCCGGCGGAGCTCGCGCAACGCCTTCAGCGCGGCGCTCAACGCGAGCGGCGGCTTGGCGAGCAGCTCGTCGGCCCAGGCCGTCGCCGCGTCGAGGGCGCCGCCGGGCGGCGCCAGGCGGTTGACGAGCCCGACCTGGTGCGCGCGCCGCGCGTCGATCGTCGCGCCGCTCAGCATCTCGGCGGCCAGCGCGTAGGGCAGGTTCTCCCACAGCAGCACGAAGCCGCCGAGGTCGACCTCGGGCAGGCGCAGGCTCGCGCCCTCGCCGGCCACGCGCAGGTCGGCGCGCAGCGCGAGGTCGACGCCGGCGCCGACCGCCGCGCCATCGATCGCGGCGATGCTGGGCTTGTCGATCGCGCCCGACCAGTAAGGGTCGCGGTCGATGCCTTCGAGAAAACGCCCGAGGCTGTCCTCGCCGCGCTGCATGCCCTCGAACCAGCTCGCGTCGGCACCGGCGCAGAACGCGCGGCCGCGACCGGTGACGATGGCGAGCCAGGCGTCGTCGTCGGCGTCGTAGCGCCGCCAGGCGGCGGCCAGCTCGTCCTGCATTGCGGCGTCGATCGCGTTGAGCCGATCGGGGCGATCGAGCGTGATCGTCACGAGGTGGTCGCGCTTGGCGTATTCGACGCAGGACATGGCGCTGCTACACCCGGCGCTCGCGGCCGGCCCAGTGCGGCTCGCGCAGCGCGCGCTTGAGAACCTTGCCGCGCTGGCTGCGCGGCAGGTCGGCGACGAAGTCGACCGCCTTGGGCGCCTTCACCGAGCCGAGCCGGCGCTTGCAGTGCGCGATCAGCTCGGCCGCGCTCGCACCCTGCCCGGGCCGCAGCACGACGACGGCGCGCACGGCCTCGCCCCAGTCGTCGTCGGGCACGCCGATCACGGCCGCCTCGTGCACCGCCGGATGCTCGGCGAGCGCCTGTTCGACCTCGGCCGGGTAGACGTTGAAGCCGCCGCTGACGATCATGTCCTTCTTGCGGTCGACGATGTGCAGGTAGCCGGCGTCGTCGAAGCGGCCGATGTCGCCGGTGTGCAGCCAGCCGTCGACGATCGTCGCGCGCGTGGCGGCGTCGTTCTTGTAGTAGCCCGTCATCACCTGGTCGCCGCGCACGCAGATCTCGCCCGCCTCGCCCGCCGGCAGGACCCGGCCGTCGTCGGCCCTCACGACGACGCGACCGAACGGCAGTGCCGGGCGCCCGCAGGCGGCGAGCCGGCCGTCGGGCGCGATCGCGCCGTCGGGGCCGAGCAGTTCGTCGGGCCGCATGCACGTGATGCCCAGCGCCTCGGTCTGGCCGTAGCCCTGCGCGACGATCGGCCCGAACAGCGCGACCGCCTCGCGCAGCTTGGCCACCGCCATCGGCGCCGCCGAGAAGGCGAGGTAGCGCAGGCTCGACAGATCGAAACGCCGCACGTCCGGATGCGCCATCAGCCGGTAGATCACGGTCGGCGGCAGGAAGAGCTGCGTGACGCGGTGGCGCTCGATCGCCTCGAGCATCGCGCCGGGGTCGGGCCGCTCCAGCAGCACGAGTCGCCCGCCGCGCGCCAGCACCGGATAGGCCAGCCCGCCGGCGGCGTGCGTGATCGGCGCGGCCACCAGCATCACCGGCGCCGGGTCGGGCAGCCACAGCAGGCTGTAGGCGACGAAGGCGTGGTACGCGCGATGCGGCTGCATCGCCATGCGGAAGTCGCCGCTGGTGCCGGAGCCGGTCTGCAGCCACGCGGTGGCGCCGAGGTCGATCTCGAGCGGCGGCTCGGTGTCGGGCGCGTCGGCGAGCCACTGCGCGAGGCTGACAAAGCCGGGCAGCTCGGCGTCGAGGCAGATGCAGTCGCGCAGCCGCGGCAGGCGCGCGCGCAGCGTGCGCACCTGCTCGGCGTACTCGGCCTGGAAGAACAGCCGGTCGACGTCGCCGAAGTCGAGGATCCTCGCGTTGTCGTCGGCCGAGTTGCGGAAGTCCATCGGCACGTAGGCCCAGCCGGCGCGCATGATGCCGAAGCTGCAGGCGAAGCCGACACCGTCGTTGCCGCACAGGATCGCCGCATGCCGCGCAGCGGCGCCGCCCGCGTCGCGCAGCAGCGCGTTGGCGACGCGCCGGGCGAGCGCCCTCACCTCGCGGTAGCGGAACTGCCGCTCGCCCTGCACCATGCAGACGCCGTCGGGATCGACGAGGGCGCCGCGCTCGAGGAAATCGCTGACGGCCATCGCGTGATCAGTGGGCGCTGGGCATCTCAGGCCCCGTCGCTGCCGCCCGGCTTGCAGGGGTTGCGGTAGTGGTACGGCGGCACGAACACGCTCGGGTAGGTCTCGTACTGGTGCGTGGGCAGGCGGTCGGGCGGAAACTCGGCGGACACGCGCGGCATCGGCAGCCCGGTGCGGCCCCAACCTTCCTCGTACGGCGTGTAGAAGGTCGGGAACCAGCGCATCACGCGGATCATCCACACGCCGTCGTCGCGCCTGACGTATTCGTTCTCGTACGGTCCCTCGGCCCAGTGGCCCATCTCGCCGTGCACGGCGACCTGGATCAGCGCGCGCCAGCGGCCCTTGGCCGTGCGGCCGTCGGGCGCCACGTCCACCACGCCCTGCAGCTGCAGGTGGTTGTGCAGGCGCCCGTGCAGCAGGCCATCGCTGGCGTCGGGCTGGCCGATGAGCTGGCCGACCAGGTGCTTGAACACCGTCGTCGCGCCGGCCGTGCCGAGATAGACGCCGCGGCCCGAGATCTCGATCTCGCAGTCGGTCGAGAACAGCGCGATCACCTCGCTCCAGAGTGCCTTGTCGACGTAGTAGCCGTAGATGCGCTGCAGCTTCTTGATCGCCTCGACGTCATCGAGCCGCTGCACGCGGCCGCGCAGCGCCGCCACCTCGGCGCGCAGCGCGGCGATCTCGGCGGCGACGGCGTCCGCTCCGGCGGCGCCGCTCATCGTGCCGCTCCCACGGCGGCCACTTCGCCACGCTTGCCGCGCAGCGCATCGCGCTGCCGCCGGGTCGCGTCGGCATCGACGGCCAGGCCGCTCGCGTCGAACACGACGCCGTAGACGTCGCGCGCACGCGCCGCCGAGACGAAGCCCGACTGCACGTCGGCGCGCACCTTCTGCGCGTCGCGCGCCAGCGGGTCGCCCCAGCCGCCGCCGCCGCTGTTGCGCGTCTCGCAGGCCTCGCCGGGGAAGATGGGCTTGGTCTCGAAGGTGCGCAGCACGCGCCGCTGCCGGCCGTCGGCCGCGATGATCTCCATCTCGGCGCACGGGCCGCTGCCGCCGCCCGCCACGCCGGCGGGCGCGCTGCGCTGGCCGTCGCTGTTGCCCGTCATCAGCAGCGACATCGCGCCCGGCTGCGTGCGCGCGACGAAGCGCACGTAGCTGCCCGGCGCGCCGCGGAACTCGCCCGCGCCCTCCCAGTCCTGCAGCACCTCGTAGTGCGTCACGACGTACGGCGACGATGATTCGAAGAACTCGACGTTGGGCCGCACGAGGTTGGCGCAGGCGCTCTGGAAACCGGCGCCGAGCCAGCCGTCGTGGTGCTTGACCGCGCCGCTGCCGCCGTCGCTGCCGAAGGTCTCGGTGAAGTAGTTGCGTGCGTGCTGCGTGCGCGGGTCGATCACGTCGGGCATGGTGCCGATGTTGATCGGGCACAGGTGCTTGGACCACGCCGCCATCGCGCGCTCGGGCAGCGCCTTGCCGATGGCGAGCATGCAGGCCTCGACGATCTGCGTGCCCGCCGAGATCTGCGACGCGCCGACGGTGGCCGGGTAGCGCGGGTTGACGACGCTGCCCTCGGGCATCACGAACTTCACCGGATTCAGCGCACCGCCGTTCTTGGGCACGCTGGCGTCGACGAGGTAGAACAGCCCGACCATCGCGCTGCAGATCGTGACACCCACCGGGCAGTTGACGAAGGTCGCCTGCTTGTCGCTGCCGCTGAAGTCGAAGGTGAGCGAGTCGCCGTCGACGACGGCCTTGACACGCACCCAGATCTGGCGGTCGTCATGGCCGTCCCAGTCGCAGGCCGACTCGGCCTCGTAGACGCCGTCGGGAATCTTGGCGATCTCGGCGCGCATCGCACGCTCGCCGGCGGCGACGATCTCGGTCATGCAGGCCTTGACGGTGGCCACGCCGTACTTGCGGCACAGGTGCTGCAGCTGCTCCTCGGCGTGCGCCATGCAGCCGTTGATCAGCCGCGTGTCCATGTCGAGCTCGGTGGGCATGCGCACATTGCGCAGCACGAGGTCCCACACGTCCTGCTGCACCACGCCCTGCTTGATCAGCTTCATGGGCGGGATGTTCAGGCCCTCGGCGATGATGTCGTAGGCGCCGGCGCCGTAGCCGCCGGGCAGGAAGCCGCCCGTGTCGCTGACGTGCGTCTTGGCCTGGAAGAAGCCGAGCAGCTCGCCCTCGAAGAACAGCGGCCGGATGAAGTTCCAGTCGGGCAGATGGCCGCCCCTGACGATGTAGGGATCGTTGGCGACGATGAAGTCGCCGGGCTGGTAGTCGCCGTGGAACTTCGATTCGAGACCCTTGATCGCCTCCTCGGCCACCATGGCGTGGATCGGCGCGCTGCTCGCGGCGACGACGATCTTGCCGCGCGGATCGAGGATGCTCTGGCCGAGGTCGCGCGCCAGCGCCGTGACGAAGGACTGCGTCGAGTACAGCACCTTCTCGCCGACCTGCTCGGCCAGATACTGAAGCTTGTTCCAGACCACCGAGAAGGTGATCGGGTCGATGTCGGCGCGCGCCGCCGTTGCTTTGTTCGCTGCCATGGCTTCAGGCCTCCTGCGCGGTGGTGACGAAATGACCGTGGCGGTCGACCTCGGCGCGTGCGCCCGGCGGCAGCACGAAGGTGGTGAAGGTCTCTTCGACGATGGCCGGGCCCTCGACGATCGAGCCGGCACCGAGCTTGTCGCCGTCGTAGACCGGCGTGTCGACGAAGCCGGCGCCGCCGAACCAGGCCGGCCGCCGGCCCTTGCGCGCCGCCTCCGTGCCGGTGGACGCGGGCACCGGCTGCAGGCTCGGCGGCCGCGTCGCCGTGCCGCCCGAGACGTGCAGGCGCACGATCTCGGTCGGATAGGCGGCATCGGAGTAGCCCACCGTCTGCTCGTGCACGCGGTGGAAGGCCTGCAGCGCCGCCTGCAGCGACGCCGCCGTGACGGGCCCGTCGGCGAGCGGCGCGGCGCGTTCGCGGAACTGGCCGTAGTAGCGCATCTCGATCGAGCGCCGGATCGCCATGTCGGCCTCGGCGACGCCTTCGCGGCGCAGCGTGTCGCGCGCCTCGCGCTCCATCTCGGCGAGCAGCGCGTCGATGCGCTCGAGGTCGGCATTCGCCGTCTCGGCATGAAAGCTGCGCTGGTAGTCATGGCGCAGGTCGCAGTACTGCATGCCGTAGGCGCAGTAGGTCGGTGCGACCTTGGGCACGATCAGTTTGCGGATGCGCAGCTCCTGCATGATGCGCACGGCGTGCACCGCGGCGGCGCCGCCGGCGGCGACGAGGGCGAAGTCGCGCGGGTCGTAGCCGCGCTTGGCGAAGGCCACGTCGGTGCCGCTGGCCATGTTGGAATTGATCACTTCGTAGATCGCCGCCGCCGCCTCGGGCACCGTAAGGCCGAGCGGCTCGGCGATGCGCTCGCGGATCACCTTCTCGGCCAGATCCTTGCGCAGCTTCGTCGCGCCGCCGAGGAAGAAGTCGGGGTCGATGTAGCCGAGCACGACGTTGGCGTCGGTGACGGTGGGCTGGTCGCCGCCCTTGCCGTAGCAGGCGGGGCCGGGGTTGGCGCCGGCACTCTTGGGGCCGACCTGCAGGCGGCCGGCCTGGTCGACGTAGGCGATGCTGCCGCCGCCGGCGCCGATGGCCGTGACGTCGACACAGGGCAGCGCGAACTTCTTGCCGTCGATCACCTTCTGCTTGACGGTGTCGACCGTGCCGTCGTGCACGACGCCGATGTCGAAGCTGGTGCCGCCCATGTCGACCGACAGCACGTTCGAGTAGCCGTGCTCGGCGCCGAGTGCGCGCCCGAGCGACGGGCCGGCGGCCGGGCCCGACAGCAGCAGCACGGCAGGGTTCTCGGCCACGATCTCGGGCGTCGCGATGCCGCCGTTGCTCTGGATGAAGAGCAGCTGGCCGCGGAAGCCGTTCTTCTCGAGCAGGCCGCCGATCCTGGCGACGAAGGCGCGCACCACCGGCGCCACGTAGGCGCAGAACATCGCCGTGCCCCAGCGCTCCGTCTCGCCGGCCACCGGCAGCACCGACGACGACAGCGTCACCTGCATCTGCGGCGCCTCCTCGGCCACGATCTCGGCGACGCGCCGCTCGTGCGCCGGGTTGACGTGCGAGTGCAGCAGCATCACGCCCACCGTGCTCACGTCCTGCGCGACGAGCTCGCGCACGGCGCGGCGCACGTCGGCCTCGTCGAGCGGCGTCAGCACCTCGCCGCGGAAGTCGACGCGCTCGGTCACCTCCGTCATCAAGTGGTACGGCGTCAGCGGCTGCGGCGGCTCGGCGCGGAAGTCGTACATGTCCTGCGGGCCTTCGCGCCACTCCACCTTGGAGACCTGCGGGAACGCCATGCGCAGGCGGTAGCCGCGCGTCGCGATCGTGCCCATGCGCGGGCCCGACAGCGTGGCGACGACGTTGGTCGCCATCGTCGTGCCGAGCACGATCGACTGCGTCTGCGCGAGCAGCTGCTCGACCGCCAGGCCGCGCGCCTCGGCGAGCCTGCCGATGCAGTCGAGCGTGCCGATCGTCGGGTCGTGCGGCGTGGTGTGCGCCTTGCGCATCAGCGCGGTGCCGCGCTCGTCGGTCAGGACGCCGTCGGTGAAGGTCCCGCCGCTGTCCACTGAAATCCTGTAGCCCATCGATCGTCTCCGAGTTGGCGTGTGCACGGCCGGGCAGCGGCCCGACCGCCCGGTTTGTACCGACCGCCGATGGGCTTGGAAAATGGTTTGTCGGAAGACGAGCTATCGGCGCGGCCGATAGGTGGGACGCGGCATGCCCAGCACCGCACCGAGCGGGTCCGGCCGGTGAAGCCCGACGGCACGATCACCGTGCGCGCCGAGAACCGCATCGCCGATGCGCAACTGCTGCGGCGTCGACGCGCACGCAGCAAGCGCCGACTCAGCCGATGTGCACGTAGCGCGCATCGCGCCCGCGGCCCTCGACGCTCAAGTCGGCGAACGGATTGCGCCGCGTGTCGGTGACGACCTGGTAGAGCTTGTAGAGCGTCGGCAGGAAGCGCTCCCAGTTGCCGATCTCCTGCGCGGCGTGCGCGGCCCACACCTTGCCGGCGGCGGCGTCTTCCTTCTTGCGCCGCCCGATCGCCGAACTGCGCCCGACGACGCCGCGGTCGCTGGGCGACCACTGGTGCACGCGGTAGCCCATCGGGTCGCCCGCGTGCATCTCCTCCTCGGTGAGGCCCAGCCCCGCGACGATCATCACGTGGCTGTGCACGATGGTGTCGCGCACGTCGGGCGGCACGTCGTCGAGGCTCTCGAAGCGGATGTAGAGGTTCTGCCGGCGCCCGTCGTTCCAGGTCTGCGGCGCGTTGTGGATCGCACCGAGCGGATCGCCGTGGCGCGGCGGCACCGGCCACTCGAGCGGCTCGTGCTGCTCGGGGTGCCAGAGGATGAAGCCCTTTTCCATGTTCGACCAGAACCAGTCGATCATGCGCGGCGTCACGCCGTCGAGCTCCCAGTCGAAGTGCGTGCCGAGCGCGTCGTGTTCGATCGTGATGTCCATGTCGTCCTCGTTCAGGCCAGCGGCTTCGGGATGTTCCAGCCGCTCAGGCCCTGGGCATAGACCTGCCCTTCGAGCGTGGCGGGCTCGAGCACGGCGGCGCGCGGGCTGTTGCGTTCGCCGCCGCGCGTGTAGTCGTAGACGACGCGCTCCGTCGTCACCATCGAGAAGCTGCCCGCGGCGTCGACGAAGGCCGACTCGCTGTTGTCGAGCGCGTCGCGCCAGGCCGGATCGCGCGCCAGCCTGGCCATGTCGTCGACGCTGCGGAACCAGTACTCCTCGACGCCGGCATAGCCGTCGGTGTCGCCGGCGGCGAACAGCGTGCCGCCGAAGTTGCCGGCCGGCACGTCGAGCTTGCGGTTCTGCGCATAGCGCAGCACGAGGCCGCCGCGGTCGCGGTCGAGCGTCTCGACGGTGCGCGCGTGCCGATCGCTCCACGCGGCGTCGAACTGCGCCTGCGTCGTGCCGGCGCGGCGCCTGAGAAAGTGCACCAGCTTCACGCCGCCCTGTCCGCGCTCGAAGCCCGGCTTCTCGAACACCAGCTGCGGCCGCGACAGCACGAGCACGAAGTTGGAGTCGCCGAACTTGTGCGGCTGCATGCGCGTCACGTAGTCGGGGACGCGCGTGCTCGCGACGAAGTCGTCGAACGAGTCGATGATGTGCTCGGCCATGTTGTCCCATTCCATCGGCGACAACGGGTGGCGCAGCATGTCGGGCGCGATGTCGCTCACCGAATAGTGCTGCACGTAGCGGCGAAACAGCTGCATCACCTGCGGCGTGCTGATCATCAACGCCACGTGGATGATGCCCCACTCGTAGAAGTAGCGTTCCTGCGTGTCTTCACGCTTGCGGCGCGCCGCGATGATGAAGTTGATCATGATGGTGCTGCGACTCTCGGGTCGTCGTGGTGGATCGGGGAGTCGGGGCCGGCCCGGCGGCGCCCGGCGCAGGCTGCGCGGCGCGCGGGCGCAGCAGCCAGTGCGCCAGCGCCGGCAGCAGCAGCAGCGCGCCGAGCATGTTCCACAGGAACATGAAGCCCAGCAGCAGGCCCATGTCGGCCTGGAACTTGATCGGCGAGAAGACCCACGTCGTGACGCCGACGGCCAGCGTCAGCCCGGTCAGCAGCACGACGCGGCCGGTGAAGTGCAGCGCCGAACGGTAGGCATGCTTCAACGGCCGGCCGGCGCGCAGCTCGGCGAGCATCACGCTCAGGATGTAGAGCGCATAGTCGACGCCGATGCCCACGCCGAGCGCGATCACCGGCAGCGTCGCCACCTTCACGCCGATGCCCAGCAGCACCATCAACGCCTCGGCCAGCACCGAGGTCAGCGCCAGCGGCAGCACGGCGACGACGACGGCGCGCCACGAACGGAAGGTGATGAAGGCCAGCGCGACGACGGCCGCATAGACCCAGCCGAGCATGCGCCACCAGGCGTCGCGCACGACGATGTTGGTGGCGGCCTCGACGCCGGCGCTGCCGGCGGCGAGCAGGAACTTCGCGTTGGCGCTGTCGTTGTCGTGCGCGAACGCCGACACGGCGTCGACCACCGACGTCAGCGTCGCCGCCTTGTGGTCCTGCAGGAAGGCGCTCAGCACCAGCAGGTTGCAGGTGTCGTTGTAGAGCCCGCGCGGCGCGCCCGCCGTCACGCTATTGAGCATGCCCTGGTTGTGGATCAGCTCGTACCACTTGGGCTGGCCCTCGTTGAGACCCGTCAGCACCAGGCGGTTGAGCTGAGCCAGCGACTGCGTCGACTCGACGCCGGGCAGCTGGCGCAGCTGCCACTCGAGCGCGTCGACGCGCATCAGCGTGTCGTAGTCGGCGCAGCCGCCGTCGGGCGTGCGCACCATCACGGCGAACACGTCGCTGCTCGCGCCGTAGTGCGCATTGACGAAGGCGACGTCGCGGTTGTAGCGGCTGTCGGGGCGCAGCTCGGGCGCGCCGGGGTCGAGGTCGCCGATCGCCAGGCGCTGGCTCAGCGCGACGCCGAGCGCGCCCAGCGCGAGCGCGGCGACGACGGCGCCGATCGCCCAGCGCCGCTCGGTGAAGCGCACCAGCAGCGTCCAGCCGTCGCGGTGGCCGGCCACCGACATCGCCTCCTCGCCGCGCAGGCTGCGCGCCGCCGCCTTCGCGCCGACGCCGGTGTAGCTCAGCAGGATCGGCAGCACGATCAGGTTGGTGAAGATCAGCGCCGCGACGCCGACGCTGGCGGCGACGGCCAGCTCCTGGATCACGCGGATGTCGATCGCCAGCAGCACGGCGAAGCCCACCGCATCGGCCAGCAGCGCCGTCAGCCCGGCGAGGAACAGGCGCCGGAACGTGTAGCGCGCGGCGATCCACTTGGGCACGCCGCGGCCGATGTCCTGCATGATGCCGTTCATCTTCTGCGCGCCGTGGCTCATGCCGATGGCGAACACGAGGAAGGGCACGAGCATCGAATACGGATCTAGCTCCAGGCCGAGCGTCGGCAGCAGGCCGAGCTGCCACACCACGGCGATCAGCGAACTGGCGACGACGAGCGCCGTCGATCGCCAGCAGCGCGTGTACCAGTACACCATCGCCGCCGCGATGACGATCGCCACGGCGAAGAAGACGAGCACCTCGCGCAGTCCAGCGATCAGGTCGCCGACGATCTTGGCGAAGCCGGTGACGTGGACCGTGACGCCTTCGGACTCGAACTCGGCGCGCAGCGCTTCCAGGTTCTCCGACAGGCGCACGTAGTCGAGCGCGCGGCCCTGCGCGTCGCGCGCCAGCAGCGGCACGAAAACGACGCTCGAGCGAGCGTCGAGCGCGACGATCTGGCCGATCTCGCCCGAGCGCTGCACGTTGGCGCGCAGCTGCCCGAGGCTGGCGGCGCCGCCGTCGTAGCCGTCGGGGATCACGGGTCCGCCCTCGAGCCCCTCCTCGGTGACGCCGGTCCAGCGCATCGTCGGCGTCCACAGCGATTTCATCGCCGTGCGGTCGACGCCGGGCAGCAGGAACACCTTGTCGTTGAGGCGGCGCAGCGTGTCGAGGTAGCGCGCGTCGTAGATGTCGCCGTGCGGATTGGCGACGGCGATGCGCACCGCGTTGCCCAGTCCCTTCAGGTCGGACTGGTGCGCGAGGTAGTTGGCGATGTAGGGGTGGCTCGTCGGGATCGTCTTCTCGTAGCTGGCGTTGAGCTGCAGCCGCGTCGCCTGCCAGCCCAGCAGCAGCGTGACGACGGCGCAAACGGCCAGCACCCAGCCGCGGTGGTTGAACAGCGCACGTTCGAGCCAGTTGCCCGAGCGGGGGTCGAAGTCCGTCATCGCGAGGCGTTCGTCATCGGCGCGCCGCATCGACGCGGGTCAGGCCGTTCCAGCCGGCGAGCAGCCAGCCGCCGTCGGCCAGGCGCAGCAGTGCGCCGGGCTGCATCGCGGCGCTCGCCGCATGCAAGCGCAGCGCGCCGGCGGCGGCATCGAGCGTCCACAGCTGCCCGGCCTGGTTGGCGAGCCAGGGCGTGCCGGCCGCGTCGCGCGCCAGCGCCGTGAGGCCGACGGGTGCCGGGCTGTCGATGCGGCGCCAGTGCCGGCCGGCGTCGGCGCTCAGCAGCGCGTTGCCGCGCAGCCCGGCGACGAGCCAGGAGCCGTCGGCGAGCACGGCGGCGGTGAACCAGCTGCCCGCATATGGCGTGGCGACACGCCGGAAGCTGCGCCCGCCGTCGTCGGAATGCAGCAGCAGGCCCTGCTCGCCGGCGACGAGCATCTGCTCGCCGCGCTTGTCGATCGCATAGAGGTGCGAGGCGCGCGGGTTGTCGAGGCGATCGCCGAGCGGCGCCCAGCTCGCGCCGCCGTCGTCGGTGGCGAGCATCAGGTTGTAGGCGCCGGCGACCCAGCCGCGGCGTGCGTCGGCGTCGAAGTGCAGCGCGAACAGCGGCTTGTCGGCGCCCTCCTGCACCAGGCGTCGTGCCTCGGCGAGCGCGGCATCGGAGGCCGCGCCGCCCTCGCGGGCCGCGCGCCGCTCGGCGGCTTCGAGCACGTGCGCGGCCGCCGCGACGCCGTCGAGCCGGCGCGTCCAGCGCTCGCCGGCGTCGTCGCTGTACAGCACGACGCCGTAGTGGCCGACGGCCCAGCCGTTGCGCGCGTCGACGAACTGCACCGCCGTCAGCGTGGCGCTGACCGGAACGTGCCGAGCCTGCCGCCAGCTCGCGCCCTCGTCGTCGGACAGCAGCACGACGCCGCGTTCGCCGACGGCGACGAGGCGCCGGCCGGCGCGCGCCAGGCCGAGCAGCACGCCGCGCTCGGGCCGGCGCACCGCCACCGCGGGGCGTGCCAGCGGCCCGGCCGCCGGCGCGGCGGCGAGCCGCCGCGCCGGCAGGCCGAGGGCGGCCGCGACCCCCGCCCCCAGGAGACCCCTGACCCACTCGCGCCGCGCCGCTCGGCGCGGCGGCGAGCTCGACGACTTCGACATGCGACTGCCGAGCCGGCCTCAGCGCACCGACACGCCCGTCATCGCCTCGGGCGTGAAGGTCTCGTCGGGGTAGCGCGGCATGATCTTGTACTGCTCGGTCGCGTCGCCGAGCGACGAGTCGAAGTACCACGCGCCCGAGACGAGGTCGTAGAAGCCGAACTGCTGCGGCGACGTCGTGCCCGGCAGGTCGGGCATCACGACGGGGTTGGAGAAGCCCATCTGCCAGAGCTGGCCGTTGGCATCCCAGTGGTCGGCGAGCACGGCGATCCAGGTGTCCTCGTCGAGGTAGTAGCGGCGCTTGGGCGCGAGGTGGCGCTTGCCGGCGGCGACGTTGGCCTCGATCACCCACACGCGGTGCAGCTCCCAGCGCATCGCCGACGGGTTGAGGTGGTGCTTGCTCAACGTGTCGGCTTCCGGTGTCGCCAGCAGCTTGTTGCCGTTGTAGGGGATCAGCATCTCCTTCTTGCCGACGATCTTCCAGTCGAAGCGGTCGAGCCGGCCGTTGAAGACGTCGGTCTGGTCGAACAGCGAGATGCCGGCGCTGGCCGGCGTCGGCGTGTCGCAGCAGGCGTTGGGCACCTTGCGCACGCGGCGCTGACCGGGGATGTAGACCCAGACCTGCGTCTTGTCGCCGTCGATGTGCTCGCGCCCGACGATGCCCTCGCCGGCGCGCAGCGCCGGCCCCGAGGTCAGCATGCGGATCGACCAGAACTGGCCATCGAACTTGTCGGGGTTGCCGTCCTTGAAGTAGTAGGGCATCTGGAAGCTGCCCTGCGCCACCGCCGTCACGACGTGCTTGCCGTCGGCCGTGCCCTGCACGCCCCTGATCGCGACCTGCCACGCCTCGCCGCGCCAGCGCAGCACGTGGTTCCACATCGCCTCCATGCCGTTCTTCGGGATCGGGAACGGAATGCCGCCGTAGGCGCCCTCGATCAGAGCGCCGTTGAGCCTGGCCTTCACGGCATTCTTCGCCGTGTTGTCGTAGACCCATTGCGGCGCCGCCGCGGTGCGCCGCGTCGGGTAGACGTCGACGCGGAAGGTGTCGGCATACTTCTTCAGCATCGCCTTCACGCCGTCGCTCAGCTTGTCGGCGTGCTGGTCCATGTTCTTCGCCGTCACGCTGTACAGCGGCTTGTCGGCGGCGAACGGATCGGGGCGCTTGCCGCCGTTCCTGAAGCCGGGGATCGGCGTCGTGTAGCCGCCGCTCCACGCGGGGATCGTGCCGTCCTTGTTGCCGGCGCGCTCGGCGCCGAAGGGCGTCAGCTCCGTCTTGAGCCGGGCCGCCTCGTCGGCCGACACGGCGGCGTGCGCGCCCGCCGTCGCAGCCAGCGCGGCGCACAGCGCCGCCACGGGCAAGAGGTGATTGGGTTGCATGAGTCTTGTCTCCGTGGGTCGAACTCAGAACGTGCGGCGCAGCACGAACGACACGTAGTTGCGGTCGGCCAGCGCCTGCTTGAACGAGCGGTGGCCGCCTTCGATGAACGGGCCCGCTTCGCCGAGGAAGTGCGTGTAGTTCAGGCCGAAGCGCCAGACGTCGAGGTACGAGCCGTTGAGCCCGATGCTCAGGTCGCCCGTGCCCTTGCCGAGAAAGGGGCCGACCACCGACGAGTTGCCGTCGAGGCCCCAGCCCAGGCCGATCGGCACCGACAGGTCGACGCCCGGCATGACCTGGCGGTACTTGGGCTCGAACACCATGCGGATGTTGGTCGCGTCGCGCGTCGCGTTCGGATTCATCGCGCCGGGGTTCTTGTCGATCGACAGCCGCCGGTTCCACGCGATCTCGCCGACGAAGTCGATCTCGCGGGCGAGCCAGTTCGGCCCCAGACTCGCGATCCACGACACCTGCGCGTGCGCCGACTTGCCCACCGCGTACAGCGGATTGCCGCTGTTGTCGGCGCCGGGCACGAAAACCTGCGCGTCGCTGTCGAACGGCGTGTTGGTGCGGATCGACGCCTCGCCGGCGAGGTTGACGCTGCCCACCGTCGTGCTGAAGCTCGCGCCGAAGGCGCGGATGCCCTCGTGGAACACCCACTGGTAGTCGCCGACCTGCATGCCGTTGGGCCCGACGATCGGCGCGCCGGCGAACGGCCGCAGGTAGAGCTGCGGTCCGTGGTCGTTCCACTGCACCGCATAGACGCCGTAATCGACGTCGCCATGATGAAAGCGCAGTTGCACGCCGCCCTGCCCGCTCTTCTTGGCCTCCCAGTCGGCCGTGCGGCCGAAGTAGACGTTGCCCGGCGGGGCGTGGCCGACGATCAGGCGTTCGCCGCCGGCGGCGATCGAGTCCATCATCGAAAAATAGCTGCCCGAGCCCGGAAGCCGGTCGCCCTGCCAGTCGAGCTTGTAGTAGGCGCCGAACATCACGTCGGGCGTGAGCTGGATCTGCCCCGAGATCTGGTTGACCGGCCGCATGAACTCCTTGAACTGCGAGTTCGGCACGGTGGCGGCCTTGACGACGTCGATCGGCGCCTGCGCCGCGGCGATGCCGTTGGCGCCGAGCATGAAGCTCTCGCCGTAGAGCAGCGTGTGCTTGCCCAGGCGCAGCGTCGTCGGCATGCCGCCCGGCCTGAAGCGGCCGAACACGAAGGCGTCGAGGATCTCGGCGTCGCCGCCGTGCAGCTTGCGCGTGGCGTCGGTGAACGCGTTGTACGGCACCGAGACGGGGTTCGACGTGCCGGGCGAGTCGTTGGCGTTGTGGTCGCGCCGGTAGACGCTGTCGAACCAGCCGGTGGCCGACACGCGCACGCCGAACTCCTTGTAGGCGACGTCGAGCTCGCTCAGCACGTCGAAGCGGTTCGAGATCAGGCCGCGGCTGAAGTTGCGGCTGCCGTCGTCGGTGTTCGGGAAGTAGCCCGGCGACGTGGTGTCGTAGTTCGGCCCTGAGACGATCGCGGGCGACCTGTCCTTGACGCGGAACGCATTGCTGTACTTCAGCGTCGTGTCCCAAAGCACCTTCAGGTCGGGGTTGGCGGTCTGCACCTCGAACGCCACCGCCGGCGCGGCGATGATCGCCAGCGCGGCCGCGGCGACGGCTGCCCGCCGGCGCGGATCGGTCTGCTGCATTCCTGTCTCCTCGTAGGTTTGTCGTATGCGGAAAGCGCCGCCATCGTAGGAACGCCGGCGCGCGCCGGCGAATGGGAAATTCCGATGCGGTCCATCGCGACAACCGATTCGTCCGCTGCGCAGCGCGCCGCTAGGCTCGCGCGCCGGAGGCGCCCATGACGACGATGACCAAGCTGGTCGTGCTGCACCACCTTCCCGACAACAACGACCGGCCCGCGCTCGAACGCTGGTTCCGCCGCCAGCACTGCCCCGAGGTGCTGGCGCAGGCGCCGTGGATGACGCGCTACGTGATGTATCGCGCGCAGCCCGCGCCGCCGGGCGCCGAGGCGTACGGCATCTACAACTACCGCGTGCACGAGAACTGGGTGCGCGCGGCCGACGAGCGGCGCGGCGTGAAGGGGCTGCTGTCGATGACGCCGCAGCCCGGCGACATGGACGTCGTGCTGCTGAACGTGCCTGCCGAGCCGACCGACGACTTCAAGGGCGCCGAGCTGCGCCCCGACGACAGCACGATCCTGCGCTGGCTCGTCGTGCTGAGCTGGCCCGACGGCGTGCCCGAAGACGAGGCCGACGACTGGTATCTGCGAGTGCACGCGCCCGAAACCTGCCGCCAGCCCGGGCTGATCCGCTACTTCAGCCACAAGGCGCTGCCGCCGCAAGCCGCGGCGCCGATCCCGATGTCGTCGGCGCAGCGCCCGTTCATGACGCGCGTGCCGCCGCTGTTCGGCCGGCGCTGGCATCGTCTGAGCGAGCTCTGGTACGCCAACGACGCCGGCTGGGTCGACTCCGTGCTGGCGAACCCGCCGCGCTACACGCCGCCGCCGTGGGCCGCGCCGACGGCGACGTATCCGTTCCTGGCGCCGGGCCGCGAGTTCGTCTCGACCTTCCTGCTCGAGCACTGGGACCACGACCTGATGCGCGACGGCGAGCGGCGGGTGTTCTGACGGAGTCGAGCACGCCACCGCCGTTGCGACGACACTCGCGATCCGACATGACATTGCGCGACGCGATGCGAGACATCGCTACAAACGATTTCATCTCGACCCGCACGCTGGCTAACCTGCCCGGCCAACTTGCACCACGACCCATGGACCGCGACCGCTTCGACGATTACATCCGCCGCTTCAACGCCGAGGACCCGAGCGCCTTCGACGAGTACCTCGCGCCCGACGTGCGCGTGCTCAACGGCGGGCTGTTGCTCGCGGGCGTCGACGCGATGAAGGCGCACTACGCGAAGATCTGGTCGACCTTCTTCGAAGTCGTCCATGTCGAACGCTTCGTCTCGGACGAGCACAGCCTGGCCGTGCAGATGTGGACGCACTTCAGCGCGCGGCGCGACGACGCCGCGTCGACTTTCGGCGCCGTACGCAGCGGCGACCGCTTCGACTTCCGCGGCGTCGTGATGTATCGCATCGAGCGCGAGCGCTTCGCCGAGATCCGCGTCGCGTACAACAGCTTCACGCGCAGCGACGCCGACGGGCGCGTGCTGCAGCTGGGCATCCCGCACTGACGGCTGCGGGCAACGAGGAGACATCCGACGACATGGCCACCACCGACTACGACATCGTCGTCATGGGCGCCGGCCACAACGGCCTGGTCGCCGCGGCCTACCTCGCCAAGGCCGGCAAGAAGGTGCTCGTGCTCGAGCGCAAGTCCTACCCCGGCGGCGGCGTCGTGACGCGCGAGCTCAACACGCCGGGCTACCGGCACGACGAGCACTCGAGCGTGCACATCATGATCCAGGGCAACCCGATGCTGCGCGCCGACGAGCTCGGGCTGCTGTCGCGCCACGGGCTCGAGTACCACTACTCGCCGGTGCCGCACGCGACGATCTTTCCCGACCAGTCGGTGCTCTACACCTACAAGGACATCGACAAGACCTGCGAGTCCTTCGCGCGCGTTTCGCCGCGCGACGCCGAAACCTACCGCAGCTTCGTGCGCACCAGCCAGCAGATGCTGCAGGTGTTCATGCCGGGCCTCTATGCCCCGCCGCCGCCGCTGGGCGAGCTCGTCGCCATGCTCGACCGCAGCGACGAGGGCCGGCTCATGCTCGACTACATGAACCGCGACTGCCTCGACCTGGTGAACCGGCTGTACGAGCACGACAAGATCAAGATCCACCTGCTGCGCCTGGTCAGCGAGAACCTGCAGGCGCCCAGCGAGCTGGGCACCGGCATGGGCGTGCTGCTGATGCCCGGCATCATCCACACCTACGGCGTGTCGCAGCCGGTGGGCGGCAGCGGCAAGCTCACCGACGCGCTGGTGCGCTGCCTCGCGTCGCACGGCGGCCAGCTGCGCTGCAACGCCGAGGTCGCGCGCATCGTCGTGCAGGACGGGCGCGCCACGGGCGTCGAGCTCTCGGACGGCGAGCGCATCCTCGCGCGCGACGGCGTGATCGGCGCGATCCACCCGCACGTCGTGCGCAGGTTCGTCGCGGGCGTGCCCGAGCCGGTACTGCAGCGCGCCGAGCGCGCCACGCTGGCGCCGTTCTCGATCATGGTCAGCCACTACGACCTGAAGGAGAACTGCCGCTACCACGCCGGCGAGGAAGTCGGCTACGCGACGATGCTCGAGTTCATGGCCACCGACCGGCTCGACGAGATGCTGGCCGACTTCGACGACTTGAAGCGCGGCCTGATCACGGAGCGGCGCCTGTGCGCCGGCGGCGACGAGAGCATCGGCGACCCGTCGCGCGTGCCGCCGGGCAAGGGCATGTTCCACGGCATCACCTTCGCGCCCTACGACGTGAAGGACCCGCGCTGGGCCGGCCGCGGCTGGGACGACATCAAGGAGGAGATCGGCGACCTGTCGCTGGCGCACTACCGCAGGTTCGTCTCCAATCTCACGGCCGACAACATCGTCGCGCGATCGATCGTCAGCCCGCTCGACCACGAGCGCAACAGCCCGAACAGCATGGTGCGCGGCGACCTGCACGGCGTGGCGCCCTACTTCTACCAGAGCGCCGGCCACCGGCCGACGCCCGACCTCGGCCAGTACACGGTGCCGGGCGTCGAGCGGCTGTATCTCGCGGGGCCGTTCCAGCACCCCGGCGGCGGCGTCTACGGCGCCGGCCGTGCGACGGCGATGAAGATGTTCGACCAGCTCGGCATGGACTTCGCGTCCGTCACCGGCGGCGTGCGTCAGGATCTCGGCGTGCCGGCGACGAAGGCGGCGGCGGCCTCTGCCGTGGCCGCGCGCGACGACGGCCTCGTGCTGCGCGGCCCGGCCGACGAGGAGCTGATGCGCGTCGACGCGCTCGAGCGCGACGGCGACGAGCTCGTCATCAAGGGCCGCAGCTTCGGCACGATGCCGATGCATGCGCGGCTCGACGCCGCGTCGGCACGCGCCGGGCTGAAGATGCTCGGCCTCGCCAAGCTGGCCTTCCTCGCCAGCCTGCCGTTCCGGCGCACGAAGCGCGACGCCGACGGCGCCGCCGCATCCAACGAAAGGCCGCAGCCATGATCGATGACGCCGGACACCGCATCGCACTGGTGACGGGCGCCGCGCGCGGCCTCGGCCAGGCCTTCGCCGAGCGGCTGGCGCAGGACGGCTGCCGCCTCGTGCTCGTCGATCTGCTCGACTGCGCCGAGACGCTGGCGCTGGTGCGGCGCGCCGGCGTGGTCGGGCGCAGCATCGTCTGCGACCTCGCCGAGCCACGGCAGATCGAGGCGCTCGTGCGCGACGTGCTCTCGCGCGAAGGCGGCGTCGACATCCTCGTCAACAACGCCGCCTACCAGCCGCCGGTGCCGTGGGACCGGCTCGACGCGGCGACGCTGCGTCGCATGCTCGCCGTCAACACGGAAGCCTCGTTCCTGCTTGCACAGGCCTTCGCGCACGGCATGGTCGAACGCGGCTGGGGTCGCATCGTCAACCTGGCGTCGAGCTCGGCGTGGTCGCCGCCGCCCGCCTTCGCGGGCTACATCACGACGAAGATGGCCAACGTCGGCTTGACGCGCGCGCTGGCGCGAGAGCTCGGCGAGCACGGCATCACGGTCAACGCGATCGCGCCGGGGCTGACGCGCACCGACGCCGCCGCGGCCGACGTGCCGGACTGGATCTGGGAGCGCGTGCGCGAGCAGCAGCTCATTCCACGCAGCGGCGAGCCGCGCGATCTGGTGGGCGCGCTGTCGTTCCTGTGCTCCGACGACGCCGCCTTCATCACCGGCCAGACGTACCATGTCGACGGCGGCGCCGTTCTGTGAAGCGCCTCCGCCCCGCAGCATTGGAGACACGATGACGCAAAGACTCACCGGCGGCGAAGCCATCGTCGACGCCCTGCAGCGCCACGGTGTGCGGCACGTGTTCGGCATCCCCGGGGTGCAGACCTACGGCCTGTTCGACGCGTTGCAGCGCGCGGGCGATCGCATCCGCACGATCGGCGCGCGCCACGAGCAGACCGCCGCCTACATGGCCTTCGGCTACGCCAAGTCGTCGGGGCGCGAAGGCGTGTATTCAGTCGTGCCGGGCCCGGGCGTGCTCAACACCGCCGCCGCGCTGTGCTCGGCCTACGGCGCGAGCGCGCCGGTGCTGTGCGTCACGGGCCAGGTGCCGTCGGAGTTCATCGGCCGGGGCCTGGGCCACCTGCACGAGCTGCCCGACCAGCTCGGCACGCTGCGCACGATCGTCAAGTGGGCGGCGCGCATCGCGCACCCGGCCGAGGCACCGCGCCTCGTCGCCGACGCCTTTGCCCAGATGCGCACCGGCCGCCCGCAGCCCGTCGCGCTCGAGATGCCGTGGGAGGTGTTCTCGCAGCCCGCGCCGGTGCAGCCGATCGACCCGCCTGCCGCGTACCCGAAGCCCGCACCCGACGCCGAAGCGATCGCGCGCGCCGCCGAGCTGCTGGCCGGGGCGCGCAATCCGATGATCATGACGGGCAGCGGCGCGCAGCACGCCGCCGCCGAGGTGCGCGCGCTGGCCGAGCTGCTGCAGGCGCCGGCCGTGCCGTGGCGCGGCGGGCGCGGCGTCGTCGCCGAGGACACGCCGCTGGGCCTGACCTGCGCGTCGGGCTTCCAGCGCTGGGCCGAGACGGACGTCGTCGTCGGCATCGGCTCGCGCCTGGAGCTGCAGTGGTCGCGCTGGCCGGCGCCGGCGCGCGGCCTGCCGCGGCTCGTGCTGATCGACATCGACCCGGCGCAGCTGGCGCGGCTGCGCCCGCAGGTGGGCATCGTCGCCGACGCGCGCGACGCCGCCGCGGCGCTCGTGGCCGAGTTGCAGCGGCGCGGCCACCGCTCAGCGTCGCGCCACGACGAGTTCGAGGCGCTCAAGCGCCGCATGGCCGAGACGACGCAGGACATCCGCCCGCACCTCGGCTACCTCGGCGCGATCCGCGCCGCGCTGCCGCGCGACGGCTTCTTCGTCGAGGAGATCTGCCAGACGGGCTTCAGCTCCTACTTCGGCTTCCCGGTCTACGAGCCGCGCAGCTTCGTGACCTGCGGCTACCAGGGCACGCTCGGCTTCGGCTACCCGACGGCGCTGGGCGTGAAGGTCGCCAACCCCGACAAGGCCGTCGTGTCGATCGCCGGCGACGGCGGCTTCATGTTCGGCGTGCAGGAGCTGGCGACCGCGGTGCAGTACGGCATCAACGTGGTCTCGATCGTGTTCGACAACGGCGCCTTCGGCAACGTGATGCGCGACCAGGAGCAGCGCTTCGGCGGGCGCGTCATCGGCTCCGAGCTGCGCAACCCCGACTTCGTCAAGCTCGCCGAGAGCTTCGGCATGACGGGCTGGCGCGCGCACTCGGCGGCCGAGCTCGGCGCGCTGACCAAGAGGGCGATCGAGCTCGACCGGCCGGTGCTGATCCACGTGCCCGTCGACCGCGCGGCCGAGGTGTCGCCCTGGAAGTACCTGATGCCGGCGCCGCCGAAGAGCGGCTGAACCGAACGCTCCCGGGGCGGCGTCAGGCCGCTGCCGGCGCGCCCGTCCTGAACACCGCCACCTGATCCGTGAGCCGCTGCGCCTGCTGCTGCAGCGACGCCGCGGCGGCCGACGACTCCTCGACCAGCGCGGCGTTCTGCTGCGTCATCTGATCGATCGTCGCCATCGCCTGGTTGACGACGCGGATGCCGTCGCGCTGCTCGACGGAGGCGTGGGCCAGCTCGCCGATCAGCGTCGAGACCTGGCGCACGCCGTCGACGATCTGCCGCATCGCGTCGCGCGCCTGCGCGACCTGCGCGGCGCCGGCGTCGACGGCGTCGACCGAGCCGTCGATCAGCGACTTGATCTGCTTGGCGGCGTCGGCCGAGCGCTGCGCCAGCGTGCGCACTTCGGCCGCCACGACGGCGAAGCCGCGGCCCTGCTCGCCGGCACGCGCGGCCTCGACGGCGGCATTGAGCGCGAGGATGTTGGTCTGGAACGCGATGCCGTCGATGACGCCGATGATGTCGGCGATCTTCGTCGACGAGCCGGCGATGCGGTCCATGCTCTCGACGACCTTGCCGACGATGTCGCCGCCGCGGCTGGCGGCGCCGGCGGCCGACTCGGCGAGCTGGCTGGCCTGGCGCGCGACGTCGGCCGACTGCGTCACCGTGCCCGTCAGCTCCTCGAGGCTGGACGCCGTCTCCTGCAGGTTGGAGGCCGTCTTCTCGGTGCGCATCGACAGATCCTGGTTGCCGCTGGCGATCTGCGTCGACGCCACCGACACCGAGCCGACGCCCTCGCGCACCTCGGCGACGAGGCCGCGCAGGCGCAGCGTCATCTGCGCGAGGCCGCGCATCAGGCGGCCGAGCTCGTCGCGGCGCGCGACCGTCGTCTCGTGACTCAGGTCGCCGGCGGCGACCGACTCGGCCAGCGCCACAGCGGCATGCAGCGGACGGTGGATCGAGCGCAGCAGGATCGCCGCCCAGCCGATGCCGAGCGCGAACACCAGGCCCAGCGCCGCCATGCCGAGCGCGATCGTGCCGTCGATGTCGGCACGCGATGCGCGCGCGATGTCGTCGCGCTGCTTCACCTGCAGCTCGACGAGCGCGACCTGCGTCGCCTCGTAGCGCGCGACGGCGGGCAGGAACTCCTTGTCGAGGAAGGCCATCACGGCGGCCTGGTCGCCCGCCTTCTTCATCTCCTGCCCCTGCTTGACGAAGCCGAGCACGACGGTGCGCGCGGCGGCGATGGCTTCGAACGCCTGCTTGTCGGCGTCGGTCGTGGCCAGCGCCTGGATGCGCTTCTGCGTGGCGCTGCTCGCGCCGATGCCGGCCTTCAGGCGATCGCCGAAGAATTGCGCCACCTGCGGCTCGCCGCTCATCATCGAGCCCAGCGTGCGGTCGGTGTTGGTCTGGCTCATCGCGATCCACTGCGTGGTCAGCGTGATCAGCTCCTCGGCGCGCGCCGTGCGCTGCTGCGCCTGGACGTGGGCGCGGTCGACGCTGCGCTGCATCCACAGCCCGACGACGGCCATCGCGATCAGCAGCGCGCCGATCGATCCCCAGAGTTTCTTCGACAGCGAGACGTCTTCCAGCTTCATGTTGAACTGCTTCCATTGAACGACTGCGTGGGCCCGGCGCGTGCCGAGGCGCGCGGCGAACGAACCCGCGGGCGCCTTCGAGTGTCGGCACTTCGCCGCCGGCCTGAAGGGTGAATACAGGCATCGCGATGCGCTTTTTCGTGCGCCGAGCCGTGCAGCGCCGCTTTCCCTGCACACGGACCTTGATCTCGATCAGAACGCGCTCCCGTCGTTGTCGCGACAATTGCGACTGATTCTTATTTACTGGAGATGACATGAGGGGCAAGGGAGAGCGCGCCGCAGGCGCGGCGGCCGCGTTGCGCCTGCTCGCGCTGAGCGGCGCGGCAGCGGGACTCGGGGCGGCGATGCCACTGCGCGCACAACAGGGCGGCGCCGAGCCCGCCCCGCTGCCGACGACGCTCGTCACGGCCAAGGGCTACGCCGCCGACACCCTCGACACGCCCGCCGCGACGACGGTGCTCGACCGTGACGCGCTCGTCGACAAGGGCGCGGCCGTCGTCGGCCAGGCGCTGCGCGGCGAGCCCGGTCTCGCCGTGGCGAGCGACGGCGCGCAGGGCCAGAACCCGGTGGTCCGCGGGCTCAAGAAGGAGAGCGTCGTGCTGCTCGTCGACGGCATGCGGCTCAATTCGGCGCAGCCGGCGGGCGCGGTGGCGTCGTTCATGTCGCTCGGCCTCGCGCAGCGCGTCGAGGTCGTCAAGGGGCCGGCGTCGGTGCTCTACGGCACGGGCGCGCTCGGCGGCGTCGTCAACGTGCTGCTGCCGCAGGCGCGCTTCGGCCAGCCGCTCGCGCTGCACGCCTCGCTCGGCGCCGAGAGCGGCAACGAGTCGCTGCGCGGCTCCGGCGTGCTGCAGTGGGGCAGCGACGACCATGCCCTGATGCTCGGCGCCGCCGGACTGCAGCTGCACGACTACGAGGCGCCCGGCGGCCACGTGCCGCGCACCGGCTACGACAGCCACAGCCTGATCGGCCAGTACCGTCTGCGCCTGGATGCGCGCCAGCAACTGCGCGTGTCGCTGCAACGCCATCGCGACGACGACGTCTGGTACCCCGGCTCGACGCGCCCGATGCCCAATCCGGCGCTCGGCACGACGACGGTGCACTCGCCACGCCAGCAGCGCGAGCTCGCCGAGCTGGGCTGGTCCACCAAAGGCATCGGCGCTCTGCCGCTTTCCACCGACGTGCGCCTGTACCGCCAGCAGGTCGAACGCCTGGTCTGGTCGCGCGCCAACCAGCTCGCGCGCGACATCGCGCAGACCGATGTGTCGTTCGTCACCGACGGCATCGACGCGCGCGCCGACTGGGCGCTCGCGCCCGAGCACCTGCTGTCGTTCGGCGTCAACGCCTGGCGCATGGCGGCGTCGCCGCAACGCCTGCTCGCCAGCCCGACGCCGATGTCGCCGCTGGTGCGCAACGATCCGTTCGCCGACGGGCGCATCGAGTCGATCGGCGCCTTCGTGCAGGACGACATGCGCTTCGGCCGCCTCGGCGTGCTCGCCGGCCTGCGTGCCGATCGCGTCGAGGGCAGCGCGGCGTCGATGAGCAACGGCGCCGTCACGACGGGCCTGGCGCGCGCCGACAGTGCGGCGTCGGGCAGCCTGGGCCTGATCTACGAGGCGGCGCCGCTGCTGCGCCCCTACGCCAACCTGTCGCGCGCGTTCCGCGCCGGCGAGATGCGCGAGCGCTACGAGGCCTCGCCGCGCGGCGACGGCTATTTCTACCTCGGCAACCCGCAGATCGCGCCCGAGAAGGCGACGCAGCTCGAGCTGGGCATCAAGGGCGCGAACACCGAGCTCGAATGGTCGGCCGCCGTCTACCGCAGCCGCATCGCCGACTACATCACGGGCCGCCCGACGGGCGCGACGCAGAACGGCCTGCCTGTCAAGGCGACGGTCAACCTGGGCCGCGTCGTCATCGACGGCGTGGAGGCGCAGGCGCGCTGGCAGGCATGGCGCGGCCACTGGCTGCGCGCCGGCGTGTCGGTGCTGCGCGGCGAGAACAAGGACCTGAACGAGCCGCTGTTCCAGATGCCCGCCGACGAGCTCACGCTCGGCTGGGACGGCGCGATCGCGCCCGGCTGGACACTCGACACGACACTGCGCCTGGTGCGCCGCCAGGAGCGCGTCGCCACCGCGTTCTCGCTCGGCAGCGAGGACGCCACGCCCGGATTCGCCACTGCCGACCTCGGCGCGACCTGGCGCTTCAAGCCCGGGCACAAGCTGCGCGTCGCGCTGAAGAACGTCGCCGACAAGGCGTATCACGAACACCTCGCCGAAGGGCTGTCGGGACAGGAGGTCCCCGCGCCCGGACGCAGCCTGCTCGTCACCTGGGAAGGAAGATTCTGACGATGGACACGACCCGACCGCTGCAGCGGCGCCGATTCGTGCAGGCGCTCGCCTGCGCCTCCTGCATCGGCGTGCCGCCCACGGTGCGCGCGCAGCCGCAGCGCCGCGCGCGCCTCGTGCTCGCCGGCCCGCTGGCGTCGGTGTCGAACCCGCTGATGCGCATCGCCGAGACGGGCGCGCTGCGCGACGCCGCCGACAACGTCGAGTTCGTCGCCTGGAAGGATCCCGACCAGCTGCGCCTGCTCGCGCTCGACGGCCGCGCCGACTTCGTCGCGATGCCGACCAACGTGGCGGCCAACCTGCACAACCGCGGCGTCAAGCTGCAGCTGCTCGACGTGACGACGTGGGGCGTGCTGTGGATGGTGTCGCGCACGCCCGGGCTCACGACGCTGGCCGACTTCAAGGGCCAGGAGGTGCTGATGCCGTTTCGCGGCGACATGCCCGACATCGTGTTCCAGCTGCTCGCGTCGAAGCAGGGCCTCGACGCACAGCGCGACTTCCGCCTGCGCTACGTGGCGTCGCCGCTCGAAGCGATGCAGCTGCTCGTGATGCGCCGCGGCGAACATGCGCTGCTCGCCGAGCCCGCCGTCTCGACAGCGCTGCGCAAGACGCGCTCGTTCCCGCTCGGCGTCGTGGCGCCCCAGCTGCATCGCAGCGTCGACCTGCAGCGCGAATGGGGCCGCGTCCTGAACCGCCCGCCGCGCATTCCGCAGGCCGGCGTGTGCGCCGCCGGCGCGGCGCTCGGCGATGCAGCGCTCGTCGCGCGCTTCCGCCGCGCCTATGCCGACGCGCTCGCCTGGTGCACCGCCGACGCCGACGCCTGCGGGCGCGCCGTCGCGCAGCGCATCGAGATGCTCGACGCGCAGGGCGTCGCCGACGCGATCCGCGCTGCCAACGACCGCATGGTGTCGGCGCGCGATGCGCGGCCCGAGCTCGAGTTCTTCTTCGAGCAGCTGCGCGCGCGCGACGCCGGCCTCGTCGGCGGACGCCTGCCGGCCGAAGCCTTCTACGGGCCGTCGACGTGATCGGCCGCGCGCTGCGCGCCGCGCCGGCGTATCTGTGGAGCGGCTGGGGGCCGGCGGCCAGCCTGCTCGCGCTGCTCGCCGCGTGGGAGGCGGTGGCAGCCGTCGTCGGCCCGATCGCGCTGCCGGCACCGCTGGAGGCGCTCGACGCGTTGTGGCGCCTCGTCGAGCGCGGCAGCCTGTGGCCGCAGCTCGCCGCGACGGCGCGCCGCGCGCTGCTCGGCCTGGCGCTGGCGATCGGCGTGGGCACCGTGCTCGGCCTCGTCGCCGGGCTGTCGGTGACGGCGGCGGTGGCTTCGCGCCCGCTCGTCACCGTGCTGCTGGGCACGCCGCCGATCGCCTGGCTGGTGCTGGCGCTGCTGTGGTTCGGCGCCGGCGACGGCACGCCCGTGTTCACCGTCTTCGTCGCCTGCCTGCCGATCGTGTTCGGCGCCGCGCTGCAGGGCACGCGCACGCTCGACGCGCAGCTGCGCGACATGGCGCACGCCTTCGGCCTGCCGCGAAGGATGACGCTGCTCG
Source organism: Burkholderiaceae bacterium (assembly GCA_048500255.1). Lineage (GTDB taxonomy): Bacteria > Pseudomonadota > Gammaproteobacteria > Burkholderiales > Burkholderiaceae_C > JAMHWF01. The sequence goes on from JASNYH010000001.1 coordinate 976,708, forward strand.
AGGTCTACGGGCCGCACGTGCTGTCGTACGTCTTCCCGGCGTGGATCACGGCGCTCGGCAGCGCGTGGAAGGTCGTCGTGATGGCGGAGCTGCTGGCCACTGCCGACGGCGTCGGCGCGGCGCTCGCCGTGACGCGCTCGCAGCTCGACACCGCGGCGACGATGGCGTGGATCGGCTCGATCGTCGTCAGCCTGCTGGCCGTCGAGTACGGCGTGCTCGAGCCGGTCAAGCGCGAGCTCGAACGCTGGCGGCAGAGCACGAGTTGATGCCATGACGCCGGTTCTGGAGATCGACCGTCTGCACCACGCCTACGGGCCGACCGAGGTGCTGCACGACGTGGACCTGCGCCTGCACGCCGGCGAGGTGCTCGCGCTGCTCGGCCCCTCGGGCTGCGGCAAGACGACGCTGCTGCACCTTGCGGCGGGACTGCTCGTGCCGCAGGACGGTCGCGTCGGCGTCGCCGCCGGTGCGCGCCGCGCCGTCATGTTCCAGCAGCCGCGCCTGCTGCCCTGGCAGCGCACGCTCGACAACATCGCGCTGGGTCTGCGCGCGGCACGCGTCGCACGCCCGGAGGCGATGGCGCGCGCCGCCGCGATGGGCCATGCGCTCGGCCTCGACGACGAGGCGCTCGCCGCCTATCCGCACCAGCTCTCGGGCGGCATGCAAAGCCGTGCAGCGCTGGCGCGCGCCCTCGTGCTCGAGCCCGCGCTGCTGCTGATCGACGAGCCGTTCGCGGCGCTCGACATCGGGCTCAAGGCGCAACTGCACCGCCTGCTGCTCGATCACTGCGCGTGCCACGGCACGGCCGTGCTGATGATCACGCACGACGTGATGGAGGCGGTGCGCCTGGCCGACCGCGTGATCGTGATGGCGGCCGCTCCGGGGCGCGTGGTGCACGAGACCGCCGTGCCCGGCGCGGCCATGGCGCGCGACGACGTCGCCGTGCACGCCGCCGCGGCGACGCTGCTCGGCACGCGCGCGGTGCGCGCGAGCTTCGACCTGCCGGCGCTGGCATGACGACGGCCGCGCCCCGCCCGCCTCCCTGGCGCATCGACCATCCGCAGTGGCAGTGCGGACTGCGGCCCTTCTTCAGCGCCGCCGCCGTGACGGCGGTGCTCGCGATGCTGCCGTGGCTCGCCTTCTTCGCCTTCGGCGCGCCGCTGCCGCCGGGCGGCGGCGTGCTGCCGACGACGCAGTGGCATGCGCAGATGCAGCTCGTGCCGATGGGGCTGGCGGCCGCCGCCGGCTTCGTGCTGACGGCGATCCCCGAGTTCACGTCGACGCCGCCGTTCGGCGCGCGCCGCGTGCGCGCGCTGGCAGCGTGCTGGCTCGCCGGCGTCGTCGCGTCGGCGGCGGCGCAGCGATGGTCGCTGGCGATCGCCGGCGTCGCGTGGCTCGGCTTCGTCGGCGCGCTGCTGGCGACGATCGGGCCGCGCCTGTGGCGCGACCCCGAGCGCAAGCACCTCGCCTTCGCCTGGGCGCTCGGTGCGCTCGGCATCTGCATCGCAGGCTGGCACGTCGACGTGCTGCGCGGCATGCCGGCCGGCCGCTGGCTCGACGCGCTGCTCGCCGCCTACATGGCGCTGATGGTGCTGGCGATGAGCCGCATCTCGATGCGCATCGTCAACGACGCGATCGACGAGGCGCGCAACAGCGGCCGCACGCGACACACCGAGCCCTATCTCGCGCGGCCGCCGCGGCGCAACCTGGCGATCGCGCTGATCGCCGCGCACGCCGTCGTGCAATGGGCCTGGCCGCAGCATCGCGCCGGCGCATGGCTGGCGCTGGCGGCGGCGGCAGCGATGCTCAACCTGCTGGGCGACTGGCACGTCGGCCGCGCGCTGCTGCGCCGCTGGCCGGCGATGCTCGCCTGTGTCTACGCCGCGATGGCCGCGGGCTATGCGGCGATCGGCGCCGGGCAGCTCGTCGGCGACCTGGCGTGGGCAAGTGCCGGCCGCCACGCGCTCGCCGCGACGGCGTTCGGCGTCGGCATCTATGCCGTGTTCGCGATCGCCGGGCGCACGCACATCGGCCTGCCTCTCGACGAGCGGCGCTGGCTGCCGCTGGGCGCGGCGCTGCTCGTCGCCGCCGCCGTGCTGCGCGCGCTGGCGGCGCGCGGCGTGGCGCCGGGCGCGACGCTGGCGCTGGCGGCGCTCGCCTGGAGCACGGCCTTCGCGCTCGTGCTGTGGAGATTGCTGCCGCTGTGGCAGACGCCGCGGCGCGACGGCACGACAGGCTGCGCCGGGCCGCCGGAGGACGGCGGGAGCTGCTGAGGCGCACGCGCGCAGGGCCGCGCGCGCACCCGCCGGCTCGAGCACGGTGCAACGCCGACGCGCGGGCCGCGCCGCTATCGCTTCTTCGCGACCGCCCGCGCCAGTTCTTCCTTGTTCATGGCCGAGCGCCCGGCGATGCCGAGCGCGCGCGCCCGCTCGTAGAGCGCGTCGCGCGTCGTGCCGCGCACGTCGACGCCGGCCTTGTCGTTCTTGCCGCGGCGGGGCATGGCGTCACCCGCGGTCGCGCGGCTGCAGCGCGACGCCGGTGGCGGCGACGCGCAATGCACCGTCGCGGCCCATCTCGACGAGACGGCCGTCGTCGAGCCGGTATTCGGCGATGCCGGTCGGCTCCCAGTGCTCGCGGCCGTCGGTCGGCAGCGTGTCGGCGCGCACCATCTGCTCGTAGGCGCACACCTTGTAGTGCGCGCCGTCGGAGCCCTGCGCCGTGAACGATTCCAGCATGTGCAGCGTGCGTTGGGTCATGGGGCAACCTCCTTCTTTGCGTGCAGCGGAGCGCGCGGCATCGACGCGCGCTCCGCGACGAGCGTAGGCCGCGCGCGCGCCGGCAGCAAGCGACCGGCCGCGGCGCCGCCATGGGCATGGCTGCGCCGCGCGGGCACCGTTCCTGCTCGCTCGGCGACCATGATGGACGTGCCCGCGGCTGCCGCCGCCATCGTCGCGCCGCGCCGCTTGCCGGTCGGCGCCGAACTGCTGCCCGGCGGCGAGGGCGTGCACTTTCGGGTCTGGGCGCCGCAGCGCCGGCGCGTCGACGTCGTCGTCGAAGGCGGCGCAGGCGTCGCACTCGCGCGCGAGGCCGGCGGCTATTTCGCCGGCGTGGCGACCGGCGTCGGCACCGGCGCGCGCTACCGCTACCGCCTCGACGGCGCCGCGCAGTGCGCCGACCCGGCGTCGCGCTTCCAGCCCGACGGGCCGCACGGCGCGTCGCTCGTCGTCGACCCCGCAGCTCACGCGTGGCGCGACGCCGGCTGGCGCGGCCTCGCGCTCGAAGGCCAGGTGATCTACGAGCTGCACGTCGGCACCTTCACGCGCGAGGGCACGTGGGCGGCGGCGCTGCTCGAGCTGCCTGCACTGGCCGAGCTCGGCATCACGGCGATCGAGCTGATGCCGGTGGCCGATTTCCCCGGCCGCTGGGGCTGGGGCTACGACGGCGTCGCCTGGTTCGCGCCGACGCGGCTGTACGGCTCGCCCGACGACATGCGCCGCTTCGTCGACGGCGCGCACGCGCTGGGCATCGGCGTGCTGCTCGACGTCGTCTACAACCACTACGGGCCGGCCGGCTGCACGCTGCGCGAGTTCGCGTCGGCCTGGGTCAGCACGCGCCACAAGAGCGAATGGGGCGACTCGCCCAACTTCGACGGCGACGCGAGCGCGCCGGTGCGCGAGTTCGTGCTCGCCAATGCGGCCTACTGGATCGACGAGTTCCATCTCGACGGACTGCGCCTCGACGCCACGCAGAGCATCGTCGACGACTCCCACCCGCACATCGCCCTGCAGATCGGCGAGCGCGTGCGCGCCGCGGCGCGCGGGCGCGCCACGCTCGTCGTTGCCGAGAACGAACCGCAGCACGCGCGGCTGGTGCGCGCGCCCGAGCGCGGCGGCTGGGGCCTCGACATGATCTGGAACGACGACTGGCACCACGCCGCGCTGGTCGCGGCGACGGCGCAGGACGAGGCCTACTGCACCGACTACCGCGGCCGGCCGCAGGAGTTCGTGTCGGCCGCGAAGCACGGCTTCCTCTACCAGGGCCAGTGGTACCGCTGGCAGGCGCAGCGCCGCGGCGCGCCGGCGTTCGACGTCGAGCCGGCACGCTTCGTGCACTTTCTCGAGAACCACGACCAGGTCGCCAACGCCCACCACGCCGGCGAGCGCGTGCACCGCCTGGCGAGCGCGGCGCGCTGGCGCGCGCTGACGGCGCTGCTGCTGCTCGGCCCGCAGACGCCGATGCTGTTCCAGGGCCAGGAGTTCGCGGCCACGGCGCCGTTCGTCTTCTTCGCCGACCACGAGCCCGCGCTGGCGCGCGACGTGCAGCGCGGACGCCTCGACTTCACGGCGCAGTTCGCGCAGCTCGCGCAGCCGGCGATGGCGCGCCGCCTGCCGACGCCGCACGACGCCGCGAGCTTCGAGCGCTGCCGCGTCGACCACGCGGAGCGCACCCTCCCCGGCCACCGCGAGGCCTGGGCCATGCACCGCGACCTGCTCGCCCTGCGCCGCGGCGACGCCGCGCTGCGCCGCGCGCAGCGCCTGCGCGCTGCCACCGACGGCGCTGTGCTCGGCGACGAGGCCTTCGTGCTGCGCTGCTTCGGCGAGCGCGACGGCGACGACCGCCTGCTCGTCGTCAACCTCGGCCGCACGCTGCACCTCGACCCCGCCCCCGAGCCGCTGCTCGCGCCGCCCGAGGGCGCGGCGCGCTGGCGGCTCGCGTGGTCGAGCCAGGATGCGCGCTATGGCGGCATCGGCACGCTCGAACCCGACGCCGCCGAGGCCGACCGCCGCATCCCCGGGCGCGATCTGCCACGCCCGTTCGACAACTGGCGGCTGCAGGGCGAGTCGGCGATGCTGCTCGCGCCGGCCTACGACGCCGCAGGGGGTGCCACGGCGTGATCGACGTGGCGACGTCGGCCGCCGTCGTGCGCCGCATCGCGCTCGACCCGCGCGACGCGCCGGCCACGCTCGCGCGCGAGTGGCTCGTCGCCAACGGCCTGGGCGGCTATGCGTCGGCGAGCATCGCCGGGCTGGCGACGCGCAAGTACCACGGCCTGCTCGTCGCCGCGCTGCCCAACCCGCACGGGCGCACCGTGATGCTCAACCACCTCGTCGAGGCCGTCGTCGAGCGCGGAGGCCACGCCGTGCGGCTGAGCGGCGAGGAGCGCACCGGCCAGCGCCTCGCGCTGCCCGGCATCGCGCACCTGCGCGAGTTCCGCCTCGAGGCGGGGCTGCCGGTGTGGACCTACGACGTGGCCGGCCGGCGCATCGAGAAGCGCGTCGTGATGCCGCACCGCCAGAACACGACGCTGCTGCTGTACCGCCTCGTCGACGGCCGCGCGCCGCTGCAGCTGACGCTGCGCCCGGCGCTGCACCTGCGCCACCACGAGGACGAGCTGACGCCGGTGCTGCAGCCCAACTACCGCTACAGCGTCGGCGGCGAGGTTCACGAGCTCGGCTGCGACGGTGCGCCGGCGACGCTGCGGCTGCAGCTCGTCGGCCCCGACGGGGCGTTCGCGCAGCAGCCCGACGAGCTCGCCGAGCTGCACTATCGCGTCGAGGCCGAGCGCGGCTATCGCCACGAGGGGCGCCTGTGGAGCCCCGGCGTGCTGACGACGACACTGGCGCCGGGCGCGACGGTGGCACTCGTCGCATCGACCGAATGCGTCGAGACGATGACGGCACTCGCCCCCGACGAGGCGCTCGCCGCCGAGCTCGAGCGCCGCTCGCGCCTGTTGCGCATGGCGCCGCCGGCGGCGCGCACGGGGGCCGCCGCCGAGCTGGTGCTCGCCGCCGACGCCTTCGTCGTCACGCCGGCGGGTCGCCGCCGCGACGCCGCGCGCGCCGTCGCCGAGGGCGACGAGATCCGCAGCGTGATCGCCGGCTACCACTGGTTCACCGACTGGGGCCGCGACACGATGATCGCGCTCGAGGGGCTCACGCTGGCGACGGGCCGCGCGCGCGAGGCGGCGAGCATCCTGCGCACCTTCGCGCAGTACGTGCGCGACGGCCTCTTGCCCAACATGTTCCCCGACGGCAGCAACGAAGGTCTCTACCACACGGCCGACGCGACGCTGTGGTTCTTCCACGCGCTCGACCGCTACCACCGCGCGACGGGCGACGACGCGCTGCTCGCGCGGCTGCTGCCGACGATGCTCGACATCGCCGACCGCCACCGCCACGGCACGCGCTACGGCATCGGCGTCGACCCCGCCGACGGCCTGCTGCGCCAGGGCGCCGACGGCTACCAGCTGACGTGGATGGACGCCAAGTGCGACGGCTGGGTCGTCACGCCGCGGCGCGGCAAGGCGGTCGAGATCAATGCGCTGTGGTTCAACGCGCTCGCGGTGCTCGCCGGCTGGCTGCGCCACTGCGGCCAGGCGGCGGCGGCCGAGTCGTGGGCGGCCGAGGCGGCGCGCGTGCGCACCTCGTTCAACCGGCGCTTCTGGGATGCGGCGCTCGGCCATCTGCTCGACGTCGTCGACGGCCCCGACGGCGACAGCGCCGAATGCCGGCCGAACCAGATCTTCGCGATCGCGCTGCCGCACGCCGTGCTCGACGAGGCGCACTGGGACGCCGTGCTCGACGTCGTGCGCCGGCGGCTGCTCACGCCGGTCGGCCTGCGCTCGCTGGCGCCGGGCAGCGCGCACTATGCGCCGCGCTATTTCGGCGCGCTGCGCGAGCGCGACGCCGCCTACCACCAGGGCACGGTGTGGGGCTGGCTGATCGGCCCGTGGCTCGACGCCTGGCGCAAGCGCCACCCCGACGACACGGCCGGCGCGCGCGCCGCGCTCGAGCCGCTGACGGCCCATCTCGGCGACTACGGCCTGGGCTCGATCGCCGAAATCTTCGACGCCGAGCCGCCGTACGCGCCGCGCGGCTGCATCGCGCAGGCGTGGAGCGTGGCCGAGGCGCTGCGGCAGTGGGTGGCGCTGGCGGAGGGCGGTACGCCGGCTCGGGCGCCCTGACGCATCTCTCTTATTTCGCCGTCACGCGCGCCCGTTGCCGTTGCCCGGCACCGCCGTGGCGCTGCGGACCGCCACGCCGCGCAGCGCCTCGAGGAAGGTCTGGCACAGCGGCGGCAGCTCCTGGCGCGCACGGTAGACGATGGCGACGTTCCACGACGGCATGTCGGACTGCAGGTCGATCGGCGACAGGCAGCGCCTCAGCGTCGGGTCGAGCAGCAGCTGGTACGGCAGCAGCGTGACGTAGTCGCCGCGCTCGATCAGCGAGCGCAGGCAGGTGAACGACGAGCACTCGATCGTGCTGCGCGGCGGCTCGAGGCCGGCGGAGACGAAGGTCTGCTCGAACACGTCGCGTCCGCTGTGCCCGCGCCGATAGATCACCCAGTCGGCCGACAGCAGCTCGGCCAGCGTCATGCGCTTGCGCTCGAGCGGATGGCCGGCGCGCACCGCCGGCACGACGCGATCCTTGACGAGGATCTCGAACGACACCGTCTCGTCCTCGACCCAGTCGGCGACGAGGCATACGGCGAGATCGATGTCGCCCTTGCGCACCTTCAGCAACACCTCGGGATAGACGGCCTCGTGCAGCTGCAGCGTGGCCTTGGGCCGCAGCTTCTTGAACTCGACGACGGCGCGCGGCAGCAGCGACGTGGCGACGGTGGGCGACGCGGCGACGCGCACCTCGCCGCAACCCAGGCCGAGCAGGTCGTCGATGTCGTTGCGCGCCTCGCGCAGCTCGTTCTCGATCGTCTTGGCGCGCGCGATCAGCGCGCGCCCGGCGCTCGTCGGCACGACGCCCTGCGCGGTGCGCTGCAGCAGCTCGACGCCGACCGACTGCTCGAGCTGCTGGATGCTCTTGGTGATCGACGACTGCGACAGGAACAGCTGCCGCGCCGCCTGGCGCAGGCTGCCGGCGTCGGTGACGGCGACGAGGTGGCGCAACTGGCTCAGCTTCAACGGTGCCGTCATGTCGCGTCCTCCTCGTGGTGCGCCGCGCCCGTCAGGCGGGCTGCGGCTCCACCCGCGCGATGCGGCACAGCAGGCCGCGCAGATGGTAGGTGCCCATCGCCGGATCGTACGGCGGCCCGTTGCGCGTGAGCACATTGGCGTTGGAGCGCCACACGCCGTGGTCGGTGTTCTTGTCCTCGGGGAACCACCAGGCGTGCTCGACGTGGATCACGCGCGGATCGATGCCCGCGGTGACCTTGGCCTTTTGCTGGATGCGCCCGCGCAGCGTCTCGATCCACACCCAGTCGCCGTGCGCGATGCCGTGCGCCTTGGCGGTGTCGGGGTGCAGCTCGACGAGCGGGTTCGGATGCGCGCGGCGCAGCGCGCGGATCTGCCGGTGCTCCGAGTTGAAGAAGAACGGGATGCGCGCGCCCGACGTGAGCACGAGCGGGAAGTCCTCGGCGACATCGGGCGTGGCGAGCGGGCTCTCGGGCGGCTCCTCGTAGTAGGGCAGCGGGTCGTAGCCCATCTCCTCGAGGCGCGTCGAATAGAGCTCGATCTTGCCGGTCGGCGTCTTGAAGCCCTTGTCCCTGTATTTGTGAAAGCGCATCGGCATCGAGTGGAAGCCCTGCTTGCGCAGCGTCTCGAGATCGATGCCGCAGCCGCGCGTGAGCAGGTCCTGCAGCACGGTGTCGACGTCCTCGGTGCCCACCGGCAGCTTCATGCGCCGCGCCAGGTCGACGAAGATCTCCTCGTCGGAGCGGCACTCGTGCACGCGCACCGACCTGCGCTGCGCCAGCACGACGTTGCCGGCGATCGTCGGCAGCCCGGCGAGCTGGTCGAGCTCGGGCCACGACGCGGCGGGCAGCACGATGTCGGCGAGCTCGCAGGTCGGCGTCATGAACAGGTCGGCCACGACCAGCAGGTCGAGCTTCATCAGCGCCTCGTGCGCCTCCTTGGCGTTGCCGAAGGTCGTCAGCGTGTTGTTGCCGAACACCATGAACGCCTTGACGGGATACGGCACGCCGGTGCGCATCGCCTGCAGCAGCGTCGGGATGTGCGCCGCCGGCAGGTCGGCGCCCTCGCCCGAGAGCATCTTGAAGCGGTCCGCGCCCAGGCGCTTGGCGTTCATCTCGGGCGCCAGGTTCTCGATCAGGCTCGGGAAGCGGCCCAGCCCCTTCATGCCGAACACCCAGCCGCCGGGCACGTCGACGTTGGCCGTCAGCGCGGGCAGCATCGAGATCGCGCGGATCGTCTGGATGCAGTTGGGCGTGTGCTCGATCGCGCAGCCCCACTCCATCATCGACGGCTTCGTCGCGGCATACAGGCGCGCCGCCTCGCGGATCTTGGCCGCAGGCACCCAGGTGATCGGCTCGGCCCACTCGGGCGTGTGCGGGCGCACGCGCTCGGCGAGCTGATCGAAGCCGTGCGTCCACTCGCGCACGAAGTCGGCGTCGTAGAGCTTCTCCTCGATGACCACGTTGAGCATCGCCAGCGCGAGCGCGTCGTCGGTGCCGGGGCGCAGCTGCAGCCAGATGTCGGCCTCGGCGGCGAGCTGCGTGCGGCGCGGGTCGACGACGATCGTCCTGGGCTTGCCCTCGAGCGACTCGCGCACGACGAAGCGGGTCTCGCCGTCGGGGCCCGAGTTCAGCGGGTTGTGGCCCCAGTAGAGGATGCACTCGGGCTTGGTGCCGCTGGTGAAGTCGTTGACGGCGAACTCGCCGAACGTCAGCAGCATCGTGTTGATGCGCGGATGGAAGCACTGCGCGAAGCCCGGCTCGCACCAGTTGGGCGTGCCCAGCGCATGGCCGAAGCGCGACACCCAGCGGATGTGGTGGCGGCCGGTGCCGGTGCCCATCGCGATCGACTCGGCGCCGTGCTCGTCCTTGATCTTCTGCAGCTTGGCGGCGATCTCGTCGAGCGCCTCGTCCCAGCTGATGCGCTCCCACTGGCCGCTGCCGCGCGGCCCGGTGCGGCGCATCGGGTACTTCAGGCGATCGGGGTGGTAGACGAGGTCGAGCGTCGACGTGCCGATCGGGCACAGGCGCCCATGGTTGAGCGGCGACGCGCGGTCGCCCTCGACCTTGATCAGCTTGCCGTCCTGCACGTGCAGGTTGACGCCGCAGCCGCCGTGGCAGCTGCGGCACACGCTCTTGATGATCTCGACCGGCGCTTCGGTCGGGGCGGCAGCGGGCGTCGGGGCATCGAGCGCGGCTTCGTAGGTGCTCATGGTATGTCTCGGTGTTGTGTGGTTTCAGACGTGCAGCGCGCGCCCCCACGCCGCGAGCACCGACTCGTGCACGGCCTCGGAGAGCGTCGGGTGGGCGAACACGGTATGGATCAGTTCGGCCTCGGTGGCTTCCATCGACGCGGCGGCGACCAGGCTGTGGATCAGCTCCGTCACCTCCGGGCCGACGAGGTGCGCGCCGAGCAGTTCGCCGCTGGCGGCGTCGAAGATCGTCTTGACGAGGCCGTGCGTGTCGCCGACGGCGATCGCCTTGCCGCTGGCCGTGAACGGAAAGCGGCCGACACGCACGGCGCGGCCCGCGGCCTGCGCCTGCTGCTCCGTCAGGCCGAAGCTCGCGACCTGCGGGCGGCCGTAGGTGCAGCCCGGGATGCGCTCGCGCACGAGCGGCGCGACGTGCTCGACGCCGGCGATGCGCTCGACGCAGATCACGCCTTCGTGGCTGGCCTTGTGCGCCAGCCACGGTGGCCCCGCAAGATCGCCGATCGCGTAGACGCCCGGCTCGCCGGTGGCCGACCATGCGTCGACGACGACGTGGCCGCGCTCGTCGAGCGCGACGCGCGTGCCCTCGAGGCCGAGGCGAGCGCTGTTGGCCGAGATGCCGACGGCCGGCAGCACGCGCTCGACCGTGAGAGCGCGTTCGCCGCCTTCGCCGCCGAGCACGACGGCGACGCCGTCGGCGCGCTTGTCGAGCGAGCGCACCGTGGTCGCGACGTGGATGCGCATGCCCTGGCGCTCGAAGGCGCGCTGCGCGAGCGAGGCGATCTCGTGGTCCTCGACCGGCAGGATGCGCGGCGCGGCCTCGACGACGGTGACGTCGACGCCGAGCGCGCGATAGAAGCAGGCGAACTCGATGCCGATCGCGCCGGCGCCGACGACGAGCAGCGAGCGCGGCAGCTCGCGCGGCGTCATCGCGTCGCGCACCGACCAGATGCGGTCGCCGTCGGGTTCGAGCCCCGGCAGCACGCGCTGCCGCGCGCCGGTGGCGAGCACGATGTGTTTCGCGCGCAGCTCGCTCGTGGCGCCGCCGCCGGTGGCCTCGACGGCCACCGTTCCCGGGCCGGCGAGTCGCCCGCGCCCCTCGACGACGACGACGCCGTTCCTGCGCAGCAGGCCGCGCACGCCGCCCTGCAGCTGCGCGGCGGCGGCTCGCGAGCGCGCCACCATCGCCTTCAGGTCGACGCCGACGCCGCCCTGCACCGTGACGCCGTGCGCCGCGGCCTCGTCGCGCACCGTCTGCAGCACTTCGGCGCTGCGCAGCAGCGCCTTGGTCGGGATGCAGCCCCAGTTGAGGCACACGCCGCCGAGGTGCTCGCGCTCGACGAGCGCGACCTTCATGCCGAGCTGCGCGGCGCGGATCGCGGCGACGTAGCCGCCGGGGCCGCCGCCGACGACGATCAGGTCGTGGTTGGATGCCATCGGTCCCTCAGACGAGCAGCGCCAGCGGCGCCTCGATCAGGCCGCGCAGCATGGCGAGGAACTCGGCGCCGAGCGCGCCGTCGATGACGCGGTGGTCGGCCGACAGCGTGCACGTCATGCGCGTGCCCACGGCCAGCGCGCCGTCGCGCACGACGGGCCGCTGCTCGCAGGCGCCGACGGCGAGGATCGCCGCCTGCGGCGGATTGACGATGGCATAGAACTCGGGGATGCCGTACATGCCGAGGTTCGACACCGTGAAGCCGCCGCCCTGGTACTCCTCGGGCTTGAGGCGGCCTTCCTTGGCGCGCGCCGCGAGCTCCGCGATCTCGGCGCCGATCTCGGCGACGCGCTTGGCGTCGGCGTCGCGCACGATCGGCGTCATGAGGCCGCCCGGCGTGGCGACGGCGACGCTCACGTCGACGCTGCCGTGGCGACGCATCGCGTCGTCGCCCCACGACGCGTTGACGGCCGGCATGCGCCGGAGCGCCAGCGCCACCGCCTTGACGACGAAGTCGTTGACCGACGGCTTGACGCCCGCCTGCGCGTCGAGCTGGCGGCGCAGCTCGAGCAGCGCGTCGACATCGCAGTCGATGCGCAGATAGAAGTGCGGGATGTTGCGCTTGGCTTCCGACAGGCGCTGCGCGATGACGCGGCGCATCGCGCTGTGCGGCACGTCGACGGCAGCCGGCGCGGCAGCGGCCGGCAGCGGGGCCGCGGGGCGCGGCGCCGGCGCGGCGAGCGCGCGCTCGACGTCGACCTTGACGATGCGCCCGTTCGGCCCCGAGCCGCGCAGCGCGGCGAGGTCGATGCCGCCCTGCTGCGCGAGCCGGCGCGCCAGCGGGCTGGCGGCGACGCGTTGCGGCGCCGCCGCCGGTGCCGGCGCGGCGGCTGCGGGTGCCGGCGCGGATGTCGGCGCGGCGGCCGATGCGGCCGCCGGCGCGACGCCCGATGCCGGCGCCGCCGCGGCGACGGCCTTGGCGTCCTCGCCGCCGACGGCGATCACGCCGATCACGGCGCCGGCCGCAGCGCGCGCGCCGTCGTCGACGACGATGCGCGCGAGCACGCCGTCGCCGGGCGACTCGACCTCGACGATCGCCTTGTCGGTCTCGACTTCGAGCAGCACGTCGCCGCGACGCACGGCATCGCCGGCACGGCGCGACCAGCGCGCGACGGTGGCGTCGCCGGCGTCGCCCCCCGCGGAGGGCATCAGGATGTCGATCGGCACGCTGCGGTCTCCTCGTTCTGCGTCGTCGTCTTCGTCATTGCTCGGGATGCGCGGGATGCCACAGGCGCGCCGTCGTCGTGCGCTCGTAGCCCTTGCCCTGCGGATAACTCACCAGCTCGAGCTGCATGCCCCACGGCGCGAGGAAGTAGACCCAGGTCTGGCCGGCGCTCGCGCCCGTGGTGCGCACCGTCGGCTCGCCGAGGATCGTCACGCCGTGCGCCCGCAGGTGCGCCAGCGCGGCGTCCATGTCGTCGACGTAGAACGCCAGGTGGTGGCCGCCGACATCGCTGTTGCGCGGCGGCGTGCGGTTCTGGTCGGGCGCCTCGTACTCGAAGATCTCGAAGTTGGAGCCGTGGCGGCAGCGCAGGAAGCGCAGCTTCTTCATCACGGCGCGCGGATGCACGTTCAGGTGCGTGGTCATCCAGTCGCCGTCGGAGGCGAACGGGCCCAGCTCGTAGAACGCCTCGCAGCCGATCACGTCGACGAAGAAGGCGACGGCCTCGTCGAGGTTCGGCACGGTGAAGCCGATGTGGTCGGTGCCCCTCAATCCGGGCAGCCCGCTCATGCGACGGCCCTCCCGCTGTCGGCCATCACGCGCGCGAAGCCGGCCTTGATCTCCTCGATGCCGACGACGGCGGCGCGCTCGAGCACCTTCGACACGCAGGGCGCCGATTCGCCGCCGTGGATGCGCGCGACGGGCTGGTCGAGATCGTCGAAGCAGCGCCGCTGGACCTCGTCGGCGAGCATCGCGCCGTACGACACCGTGAGCGGGCTCTGCTCCAGCACGACGACGTTGTGCGTCTTGCGCACGCTCGCGCCGATCGTCTCCCAGTCGATGCCGGCGCGGTCGAGCGAGCGCAGGTCGATGACCTCGACGTCGATGCCCATCGCCTCGGCGGCCTGCACCGCCAGCGGCACCATCGCGAGATAGGTCAGCACCGTGAACGCCGTGCCGCGGCGCACCACCTTGGCCTTGCCGAGCGGGATGTGATAGTCGTGGTCGTCGAGCGGGCCCGTGCCCGTGGTGTTGTAGAGCGCCACGTGCTCGATGACGAGCACCGGATCCTCGCAGCGCAGCGCGCTGTTCATCAGGCCGACGTAGTCGAACGGCGTCGACGGCGCGACGATGCGCCAGCCCGGCCACATCGCATAGAGGCCGGCCGGGTCCATCGAGTGCTGCGAGCCGTAGCCGGTGCCGATGGCGCACTTGGTGCGCAGCACCAGCGGCACGTCGGCATCGCCGCCGAACATGTGGCGAGCCTTGGCGATCTGGTTGAACGCCTGGTCGGCGGCGACGAGCGAGAAGTCGGCGTACATCAGCTCGACGACGGGCCGATAGGTGCCCTCGACGGCGACGCCGCCGGCCAGCCCGAGGAAGCCCTGCTCGGCGATCGGCGCCGGCACGATGCGGTCGGGGAAGCGCGCCGCCAGGCCCTTGGTGGCGCCGTTCGTGCCGCCCTTGAGGCGGTGCACGTCCTCGCCCATCACGAAGATGCGCTCGTCGGTCTCCATGCGCCGGCCCATCACGGCCGCGACGGCGTCGACGAAGCGCACGTCGCCGGTGCGCCCGGTGGCCGTCTCGAGCTCCTCGAAGCGCACGCCGGCGAACTCAGACAGGTCGCCGCGCAGGCCCTCGTCGCGCGACTCGGGGCGCGGCCACAGCGCGGGCACGATGCGGCGCTTGCCGCCCTCGGCCGGCTCGGTGAGCGCGGCGGCGATCGGCTGCATCGCCTCGACGGCGCGCCGTCGCAGCTCGGCATCCTCGCCGTCGGCGAGCCAGCCGCGCTGCCGGGCCTCGGCGGTCATGCGGCCCAGCGGGTCGCGCTGGCGCCAGCGCTCCTCTTCCTCCTTCGTGCGGTAGCCGAAGGCGCTGCCGGGCAGGCTGCCGCTGTGGTGCAGGTAGCGGTAGAGCTCGGCCTCGATCAGCGCCGGGCCGCCGCCCTGGCGCATGGCCTCGAGCGCCATGCGCACGGCCAGGCGCACGGCCAGCGGGTCCATGCCGTCGACGCGGTACGCCGGCATGCCGTAGGCCGTGCCGCGCGACGACAGCCGCGTCTCGCGCGTCTCCTCGGAAAGCGTCGTCGACACGGCGTAGCCGTTGTTCTCGACGAAGAAGACGAGCGGCAGCTGCCACAGCGCGGCGAGATTGAGCGTCTCGCAGACGGCGCCGATGTTCATCGCGCCATCGCCGAAGAAGGTGAACACGGCGTCGCCGCGGCCCTGGCGGCGCTTGGCCCAGGCCAGGCCCGCGGCGATCGGCACGCCGCCGCCGACGATGGCGTTGGTGCCCATCGCGCCGGCCTCGGCCCAGCGCAGGTGCATCGAGCCGCCGCGCCCGCGACAGAAGCCCTCTGCCAGGCCCATGATCTCGGCCAGCGCGCGGCGCAGGAAATGGCGCACATCGGGCGCATCGGCGTCGCGGCGCAGGTCGAAGCCCACGGGGCGCAGGTGGCGCAGACCCTTGACGAGGAACTGGTGGTGGCCGCGGTGCGAGCCCGTGATCATGTCGCTGGAGCGCGCCTCGGCGAGCGCGCCGACGGCGCCGCCCTCCTGGCCGATGCTCGAGTGCGCCGGGCCGTGCACCAGCCCCTCGCCCTCGAGCGCGAGCACGGTCTCCTCGAAGGCACGCACGACGTGCGCAATGCCCAGCATGTCGCGCAGCGCGTCGGCGCCCAGCGCGTCCCAGTCGGCGGCCGTGGAGCGCACTTCGAGCCACGCGGGCACGGGTTCCAGCTTGACGATCTCGGGCATGGCGGCTTGGTCGGAAAGTTCGGTCGTTCGATCGGTCGTCTTGCGGCTGCGGCGCGGCGCGGGGCCGGCCGCGGCGAAGGTCAGTGGCGCACGGCGGGCGGCTTCAGGCTTGCGCCGGCTCGACGCCGCCGACGCACAGGTACTTGATCTCGAGGTACTCGTCGATGCCGTACTTCGAGCCCTCGCGGCCGAGCCCCGACTGCTTGACGCCGCCGAACGGCGCCACCTCGTTGGAGATCAGCCCCTCGTTGATGCCGACCATGCCGTACTCGAGCGCCTCGGCGACGCGCACGATGCGGCCGACATCGCGCGCATAGAAGTACGACGCGAGGCCGAACTCGGTGTCGTTGGCCATGCGGATCGCCTCGGCCTCGTCCGCGAAGCGGAACAGCGGCGCCACCGGGCCGAAGGTCTCTTCGCGCGCCACGGCCATCGCGGGCGTCACGTCGGCGAGCACCGTCGGCTCGTAGAAGCTGCCGCCGAGCGCATGGCGCTTGCCGCCGAGCAGCACGCGCGCGCCCTTGGCCGTGGCGTCGGCGACGTGCGCCTCGACCTTCTCGAGCGCCGCGCGGTCGATCAGCGGGCCCTGCTGCGCGCCTTCGGTGAAGCCGTCGGCGACCTTGAGCTTCGACACGGCCGCGACGAGCTTGGCGGCGAAGGCGTCGTAGACGCTCGCCTGCACCAGCACGCGGTTGACGCACACGCAGGTCTGGCCCGTGTTGCGGTACTTCGACGCGATGGCGCCCTTGACGGCGGCGTCGAGGTCGGCGTCGTCGAACACGATGAAGGGCGCGTTGCCGCCGAGTTCGAGCGAGAGCTTCTTGATCGTCGGCGCGCACTGCGCCATCAGCTCGCGGCCGATCTCCGTCGAGCCGGTGAACGAGAGCTTGCGCACCGTCGGGTTGGCGGTCAGCTCGCCGCCGATGGCCGCGGCCGAGCCGGTGACGACGTTGACGACGCCCTTCGGAATGCCCGCGCGCAGTGCCAGCTCGGCCAGCGCCAGCGCCGAGAAGGGCGTCTGGCTCGCCGGCTTGACGACGACGGTGCAGCCCGCGGCCAGCGCCGGGCCGACCTTGCGCGTGATCATCGCGTTGGGGAAGTTCCACGGCGTGATCGCCGCGACCACGCCCACCGGCTGCTTGATCGCGACGATGCGGCGGTCGGTCGCCGGCGCGGGGATCGTGTCGCCGTAGATGCGCTTGGCTTCCTCGGCGAACCACTCGATGAACGACGCGCCGTAGGCCACCTCGCCGCGCGCCTCGGCCAGCGGCTTGCCCTGTTCGGCCGTCATGATCGCGGCGAGGTCGTCCTGGTGCGCCATCATCAGCTCGAACCACTTGCGCAGCAGGTTCGAGCGCTCCTTGGCCGGGCGCGCGCGCCACGCCGGCCAGGCGGCGTCGGCGGCGGCGATGGCACGCCGCGTCTCGGCGGCGCCCATCCTCGGCACCGTGCCGAGCGTCTGGCCGTCGGCGGGGTTGGTGACGGTGATGCGTTCGCCGTTGTCGGCGGCCAGCCACTCGCCGTCGATGCAGCAGGCCTCGCGCAGCAGCGTCGGGTCCTTCAGCTTGATCGTCATGGCGGACCGCCTCGCGTCAGAACACGTCGCAGCCGGGCAGGCCGCACGAGATCAGGCGGTCCGACGGGAAGTTGGTGATGACCTCGCAGCCGTCCTTCGTGACGACGACTTCCTCCTCGATGCGCGCCGCGCCCGAGCCGTCGGCCGCGCCCTTCCACGTCTCGACCGCGAACACCATGCCCTCCTTGAGCACGCTGTCGTTGCCGGAGAAGCGGCGGCTGATGATCGGACGCTCCCACAGGCTGAGGCCGATGCCGTGGCCGTACTGCAGCAGGAACGCCTCGTCCTCGTTGTCGTAGCCGAATTCGCCGGCGGCCGGCCACACCGAGGCGACCTCGCTGATCGTCGCGCCGGGGCGGATCGCGTCGATCGACGCGCTGATCCACTTGGACGCCAGCTCGTAGGCTTCGATCTGGTGCTTGTTGGGCTCGCCGCACACGAAGGTGCGGTAGTAGCAGGTGCGGTAGCCGTTGAACGAATGCATGATGTCCAGGTAGATCATGTCGCCCGGCTGCACCATGCGGTCCGAGAAGGTGTGCGAGTGCGGCGTGCCGCGCGGCCCGGCCACCGAGTTGACGCACTCGACACGCTCGGAGCCGAGGCGGAACAGCCGGTCGTTGGCGATCGCCACCAGCTCGTTCTCGCGCACGCCGGGGCGGATCGCCTTGCAGATGTCGTAGTAGGTGGCGTCGACCATCGCGGCGGCGACCTTCAGGCACTCGATCTCGTCGCGCGTCTTGACTTCGCGCGCGTCGAGCATGGCCTGCTGGCCGTCGACGACTTCGATGCCCTCGGCCTCGAGCGCGCGCAGCATCGGCAGCTCGAGCAGGTCGATGCCGATCGGCATCTTGTCGATGCCGTAGTGCACCAGCATCTTCTTGATCTGGCGCGCGAAGTCCTTCTGCGCGCCGATCCACGGCGGCAACGCGCCCTGCATGTTGCTGATCGGCGCGCCGACGCGCTCGGCGATCCAGGGCGACGAGATGCGCTTGGCCGGCGGCGCCGGATCCCACAGGTAGGCCTCGCCCTCGCGCGGGCACAGCGCGTAACGGTCGAACTTGTCGCGCACCCACTCGCCGATGTGCGTGCCGGTGACGTAGCGCACGTTGTCGACGTTGAAGCACAGCACGCCGCCGAGCCCCGAGGCGCGCACCGAGGCCTGCGCGCGCTCGAAGCGCTCGCGCACCATGCGCTGGTAGTCGATGCCGGCTTCCCAGTCCTTGGCCATCGTGCCCCAGGCGGCGGTGGCGTGGCGGCGGTTGTATTTCATGGCGGGTTCTCCGTCGTCGATCGGGTGGTCGTGAGTGAGGTCAGCGCGCGAGTCCGCTCGCGCGCGCCTGTTCGAGCGCGAGCACGCTCCAGTCGCGCTCGCCGTCGCCGTGCGCCAGCGCGCCGAGCAGGCGGTCGCGCAGCAGGCTGGCGCCGGGCAGCGGCACGTTGGCGGCGTCGCCGGCGGCCAGCGCGAGGCGCACGTCCTTGAGCGCGAGGCGCGCCGTGAAGCCGGCCTGGTCCCAGGCCTCGTCGGCGATCAGCCGCGCATACGTCTTGTAGGCCGGACAGGCGAACAGGCCGTCGGTCAGCACGTCGTGCAGCACGCCGGGCTCGACGCCGTTCTTGCGCACCAGCGCATAGGCCTCGGCCATCGCCTCGATGGCGCAGCCGAGCACGAAGTTGTTGGCCAGCTTGAGCGCGCTCGCGCCGGCCGGGTCGTCGCCGGCCTCGAAGGTGCGCCGGCCGATCGCCGCGAACAGCGGCCGGCAGCGCTCGAGCGCCTCGGCGGGCCCGGCGGCGACGATGCCGAGCTGGCCCGCCGCGGCGGCCTCCGGCCGCCCGAGCACCGGCGCGGCGACGAGCGCCTGGCCGCGCTCGGCATGCGCGGCGGCCAGCTCGCGGATCGCGTCGACGCCGTGCGTGCCCATCGCCACGTGCACCGCACCCGGCGCGAGGTGGGCGACGATGCCGCCCGCGCCGAGCGCCGTGGCGCGCAGCGCGTCGTCGTCGGCCAGCATCGTCAGCACCGCGTCGGCGCCGGCGCAGGCGTCGGCGACGCTCCAGGCGCGCGCGGCGCCGGCGCTCACCAGCTCGGCCGCCTTGTTCGGCGTGCGGTTGTAGAGGGCCAGCGCGTGCCCTGCCTGCAGCAGGCGGGCCGCGATCGGCTGGCCCATGCGACCCAGACCGACGAATCCGATCTTCATGGCGAGACGCTCGGCGTGGCGCGACGCGGTCGCGGTCTTCAGGCCTGGTCGGCCACTTCGGGCACGACGAGGTGGAACAGCTTGAGCTCGCTGCCGGCCTCGGGCGCGATGCCGGCCTGCTCGTTCGGGCCGACGTAGACGCCGGCGCCCTTGCCGACCGGATAGCTCTTGCCGTTGAGCGAGATCACGCCACGGCCTTCCATGAGATAGAGCAGCTCGTGCGTCTTGGCCTTGGGCGCGGCGTCGAGGCTGTCGCCGGCCTTGAGCCAGTGCAGCGTGGCGAGCACGTTCTGCGCGCCGCACAGCGCGGGGTTGAGGACTTCGGCGGATTCGCCGCGACCGGCGGCGCGCACGCGCGGCAGTTCGCCCGTCTTGATGAAGGTGCAGGACATGGTGTCTTCTCCTCGCGTTTGACGTGTCGGGGGGCGGGTCTCAGCTCTGGACCCAGATCTTTCCGTCGACCTTCTCCCACAGCAGGTCTTCGGGCGTGCCGTCGAGGATCGTGGTCTGGAAGCGGTTGGGCGCCTGGAACTCGAAGTAGAAGAGCGGCGTCTTCGAGCGCAGGCGGTGCTTCTCCTCGGCCGGGATGAACACCATGTCGCCGGGACCGACGTCGCGGATGCCGTCGGGCGTCTCGACGGTGGCCTCGCCTTCCATGAAGAAGTAGAAGTGCTCGCAGTTCTTGTGGAAGTGGTACGGCGACGACGCGCCCTTGGCGTAGCGCATGATGCCCGCGAGCATGTGGTTGATGTCGCTCAGCTCCTTGCTGACGAAGAAGACGCGCTCGCGACCGGGGACGGTCGACACGAGCTTGGGCAACTCGTTCTCGTGGAAGATGTAGGCCACGGGGGCTCCTTTCGTGCTCAGTGGACGGGCAGGGGATCGTTCGCCGGGCGGTCGGCGGACTTCGGTGATGCGGGGGCGGCGGCGCGCAGCGCGAGCTCGATCGCGCCGAGGTAGACGCTGTCGCGCTCGAGTTCGACCTGGCGCGACGCACTCTCGTGGCCGTCCTTCGTGACGACGACGCTGTAGGGGCCGCTGTCGACGGCGAGGCGCGCGAACTTGAAGTCGCCGTAGGCGTCGGTGACGAGCGTGGCGAGCGTCTTGCCGCCCTGCTTCAGCTCGACGCGGGCACCTTCGACGCAGTCCTGCACGCCGCGGCGCGTCGCGGCGACGCTGCCACCGATGAACACGGTGCGCCAGCGCGCCAGGTTGCGGTAGTAGACGCGCGGCTGCGTGCCGTACTCGGGGTGGAGCACCTCGAGGCCCTGCTCCTCGACCCTGCGGCGCATCTCGTCGTCCTCGACGCAGATCGCCTGCATCGCGTTCGTCGGGCAGGACTGGGCGCCGCGCGTGCGCGTCCAGCCGGCGTCGATCAGGTGCGCGTCGAACGGCCAGGCCTGCGGCAGCTGGCGCTCCTCGTTCCAGTGCACCGCGCCGTAGGGGCAGGCGTCGACGATCTGCTTCTGGCCGCGCGCCTTCTCGGGCACGATGACGACGATGCCGTCGGCGCGCTTGACGACGGCGCCGTCACGCGCCACCTCCATGCAGCGCGGCTTGTCGCAGTGCATGCACGTCGTCGGCAGATAGCTCACCTCGACCATCGGCACGGTGCCGGTCTCGCGCTGCTCGACCTTGATCCAGTTGCCGCCGTGCTTGGGCATGCCGTGGGCGATGCCCGCAAACTCGTTGCCGTGGTACTCGTCGTGGCACGACAACGTGCAGTTGTTGCAGTTGAAGCACTTGTCGACGTCGATCACCAGGTTCCACTTCTTCATGCCGTCGCCTCTTCCTTCCTCGCCGCAGCCGGGACCGGCCGCAGTTCGCCCGATCCGTCCCAGCGCTCGACCTGCACCAGACACGAGTTGGCCGCCGTGCCCGTCACCTTGGCGGCGATCGAGCGCTTGGGCGTGAGCTGGTTGACGCAGCCGCCGCGGTCGACCGAGTAGCCCGGCTCGCCGATCGGGTCGTAGACGGCCGACGACTCGTAGGCGTGCACCACGCCGTGCGGCAGGCGCTGCGTCGGCCGCACCGCGCAGACGACGGCGCCGCGGTCGTTGTAGACGCGCACCAGGTCGTGCAGCGCCAGGCCGCGCGCCGCGGCGTCGTCGGCGTTCATGCGCAGCACCCAGTAGTAGTAGCCGTCGACGAGGACGCGGTGCTCCTCGATGTCGTTGACCGAGCTGTCCTTGCCGTCGCACATCGTGTGGTACGAGAAGCGCGAGTGCGGCGAGATCAGCTGCAGCGGATAGCGCGCGTAGTCCTCCGAGCGCGGGCCTTCCCACGACGGCAGGTACTTGACGATCGGCGGGCGCTCGGGATCGTCGGGGTCGAAGCGCTTCAGGCTCGAGCACTCGAACTCGAACTTGCCCGACTGCGTCTGCAGGCCCTCGCCGAAGCGCTCGGTGTACTCGGCCGGCAGCGGATGCGGCTCGGGCACGTCCTTCTTGCGGCCCTCGTAGAACCAGCGCAGCGACGGCGGGTCGCGGCGCTCTTCGGGCGGGGGCGGCACGACGAAGTAGCCCTTCTTGATGAACTCCGTCCACGAGATGTGCTTGGGCAGGTCCGACGCGTCGAACATGCGCTTGACCCAGTCGAGGTCCGTCATGCCCTCCGAGAAGTAGGTGCCCAGGCCGAGGCGCGCGGCGAGCTCGGTGAAGATCTGGTAGTCGGCCTTCGACTCGCCGAGCGGCTCGATGCACTTGTGCTGCATCAGCACGACGCGGTGGTTCATCTGCGTCTGGCCGTGCAGCGCGTAGCCGCCGGTGCCGCCGAACTCGCTGATGTCCCAGCGCTCGAAGCTCGAGCACGCGGGCAGCAGGATGTCGGCGAACTTGGCCTCGCCCTCGAGCCAGATCGACTGGTTGACGACGAACGGCAGCTTGTCGGTGCGGTACGCCTTCACGTAGCGGTTGCTGTCGTTCATCGTGCCGATCGACGCACCGCCGTACTTGTAGAGCATCTGCACCGTCGCGTGGCCCGTCTTCGGGTACGTGAACTTCTGGAACTGGCCCTCGATCGTCTTGCCGTCCCAGGGGTAGCCCTCCGTCTTGCCCTCGAGGATGGCCTCGGGGATGCGCAGGCGCGGCACCTTCTGCGTCGGCGTGTTGAACGACGGCAGCTGCGGCATGCGCTGGTAGTAGCTGATCGCCAGACCGGTGCCCTCGATGTCGCCCGACATGCCGCCGTCGGCATATCCCGGGAACGAGAACGACAGGTCGATCGGCGTGCCCCACTGCATCAGGCCGTAGTTGACGCCTGGCTTGCCCATGCCCTGCATCGCCATCAGGCAGGCGAGCGCGCGCGCCCACTGGATGCCGGTGGCCGAGCGGCAGGCGCCGCCGTGGCCGTTGCCCCAGCCGCCGGCGCCCAGGTACGTCTTCTTCGACGCCCAGCGCCGCGCGAGCGCGCGCACGTCGCGCGCCGGCACGCCCGTCTCGGCCTCCTGCCATTCGGGCGTCTTGGGGATGCCGTCCTCCTTGCCGAGCAGGTAATCGCGCCACGGCGAGAAGCCGACGCTGCGGTTCTCGACGAAGTGCTTGTCGTAGGTGTCGTCGACGATCCACTGGTAGGCGATCGCCATCGCCATTGCGGCATCGGTGCCGGGCTTGGGCGCGAACCACTTGCCGCCGAGCAGCGCAGCGCTGTGGTTGAAGTACGGATCGATGTGCACGACCTCGATGCCCAGCTCCTTGAGCCACAGGCGCCGCGGCGTGCCCTCGTAGGCCGAGTAGGAGCCGCTCGTCGCCTCAGGGTCGGCAGACCAGAAGACGACCATCTCGGCCTCCTTCATCAGGTCCTCGACGAGGCCGTAGGTCTCGGTCTGGCCCAGCCGCATGCTGTGGCCGAAGTGGTGCATCGCGCCCCAGTACCAGCCTTCCCAGCTGTCGGGGTTGTGCATGACCTTCGTCGTGCCGATGGCGTTGAAGAACTTGTAGGCCGCGCTGATGTAGTAGCCGACGTTGCCCCAGGTGTGGTGCGAGCCGTGGTTGCACATGATCGCGCCGGGGCCGAAGTCGCGCTTCACGCGCTGGATCTCCTTGGCCACGATGTCGAGCGCTTCGTCCCAGGTGATGCGCTCGTAGCCCGAGATGCCGCGGTTCTGGCAGTTGCGCTCGCCGTCCGGGTCGAAGTCGACGCGCTTCATCGGATAGAGCAGGCGCGACGGCGAGTAGACCGTCGACTTCGAGCACATCGAGTGCGGCGCGAGGCTGGTCTGGCGCGGCGGCGTGTACGTCTTGCCGCGCGCCTTGATCGACCACGTCGGCGCGTCGTCGGGGCCGAATTCGATCGGCGTGACGCGCAGGATCTTGTCGTCCTTGACGTAGACGAACATCGGCCCGCCATTGGTGTTGCTCGTGTAGCGGCGCACGCCGTTGCCGACGTCGGTGCCGAACTCCCAGCCGAGCGTGAACACCTGGCCGAGCGTCTGCATGAACCACACCATCAGCTCGTCGGGGCCGTCGGCGAGCAGCTGGAAGTTCTTGATCGCCTCGATGCGCTCGAGGTGATCGACCTTGAGCTTGAAGAGGTTCAGGCCGACGGCGGCGTTCTGCACCGTGACCGTGATGTCGCGCCGGGCGTGCACGCCGCGATGCGACTCGATGCGCCCGCCCTGCAGCACGTACAGGCGCCCGACCTTGTCGTCGGCGGTGCGCACCTGGGCGCGCAGATCGCGCTCGGCAAGGCGGCGCGCGAAGCTCGGATGGCGTTTCGCCATGAAGCGCAGCGTCTGCGCGAGACCATAGAGAACGATGGCGAAGCGTGTTTCGGCGGAGATCACTGCTGCTCCCGTGCAGGGTGGCGGGTCGTCGGGACGCACGCACGCCGGGCGGCGCCGGCGGCGCGGGTGAAGGGCACTGTAGGGATCGACGCCGCAGCGCGGTGATGCCGAGTCGGGGCAGGGCGATCGCTTTGCGGCATCACCGAACTCCGGCCTCGATCGTCGAGGCCTCGGTGCCCCAGGGGGCGATCACCAGGCGCTGGCGCGCGCCGGCGAGCACGCGGCGGTAGGCCGCAGCGGCGTCGCCGATGGCATGCACCGACTCGGGCTCGACCTCGAACGCGCGCAGGCCGCCGCTGCTGAAGCCGGGCGCCAGCTGCTCGAGGATGCCGGCGCACGCCGTGCAGTCGAGCGCCAGTGAGTCGATGCCGTGATAGCTGTGCTGGCCGCGGTAGAAGGCGAAGATGTCGAACGGCACGGCGCGCTCGAGCGTGGCGATGAACACCTGCCGCCCGCGCAGCGCCAGCGACTTGTTGGCGGCGTCGAAGTAGGGGCTGCCCACCGTGTTGAACACGATGTCGGCGCCGCGCCCGTCGGTGAGCGCGCGCACGCGCTGGGCCACGTCCTCGCAGCTTGCGTCGATGACCGCGGCGAGCCGCGCCGGCACCTCCCCGGCCGCCTCGGCGCTGCGCACGACGGCGATCACGGCGGCGCCGCGGTGGCGCGCGATCTGCGCCGCGGCCTGGCCGACGGCACCGTTGGCACCGCACACCACGACCGTGTCGCCCGGCCCCGGCAGGCCGGCGCGGCGCAGCCCCTCCCAGGCGGTCACGAACGGCACGCCGACGGCGCTTGCCTCGCACAGCGACAGCCCCGGCGGCAGTTCGCGCACGCTGGCCGCCGGCACGACGAGCCAGCCGGCGTGCGAGCCGTCGCGGCGGATGCCGAGATCGCCGCCGCAGCCCCAGACGCGGCGCCCGCGCAGCGACTCGGGTCCGTCGACGACGATGCCGGCATAGTCGCGCCCCGGCGTGCGCGGCCACACGGCGTGCGGCATCGCGCCGAGCGCCGCCTTGGCATCGCTCGGGTTGACGCCGGCGGCACGCACCTCGATGACGGCCTCGCCGGCACGCGCGCGCGGCGGTGCCTGCGGCACGACGGCCGGCGCGAGCCGCGCCGCGTCGGCAGCGGGCGCCTCCACGCGCACGGCGCGTCCCGTCCTGCGCGACGAGGGCGCGTCGCTGCGTGCGTCTTCGGTCATCGTGCGTCTCCTGGCAGTTCGCGCGTCGGGAGCGTCGTCGCGTCGCAGCAGCGCGCGCGACACCGATCGCCCCGGGGCCCGTGATGGTTGTTCGGGTGTTGCGCGGCAGTCTAGGAACGGCGGGCGCGCGCTTGGAGATGTCGGCTTCGCACAGGCGATACCCGCTCGTTATCATTCGCTCCCCGCCGAAGCCGCCCTCGCCCCGATGAAGCTGTCCGCGCTCAAGGCATTCGTCGTCGCCATCGACGAGGGCAGCCTGCGCGCGGCGGCGCGGCGGCTGAACATGTCGCAGCCGGCGCTGACGAAGACGGTGCGCGAGCTCGAGCGCGAGCTGGCGACCTCGCTGCTCGCGCGCTCGACGACGGGTGTCGTCGCCACGGCGCAGGGCAAGGTGCTCTACGAAAGCGCCTGCTCGACGCAGCGCGAGCTCGAACGCGCCGTCGACCAGATCCGCCAGCTCGGCGGGCGCATGGTCGGCGAGCTCAACGTCGCCGCCGTGCCGCTCGTCGTGATGCTGCTGATCCCGGAGGCGCTGCGCACCTTCGGGCGCGAGTTCCCCGAGATCCAGTTGCGCATCAGCGAGGAGCTCTACATCGAGCAGCTCAGCCGCCTGCGCAAGGGCGAGGTCGACGTGGCGATCGGGCCGCTGCCCGAGAACCTGCCGCACGGCGACGTCGCCATCGAGCCGCTGATGCCGGTGTCGATGGCGATCGTCGTGCGCCGCGGCCACCCGCTCGAGCGCGCGCGCTCGCTCGCCGACCTGAAGGAGGCGCGCTGGGTGTTCACCGGCGCCGCCTCCGACGCCGGCTATGCGCGCAAGCTGTTTGAGCGCCACGGCCTGCCCGCGCCGCGCACCGGCGCGCTCGTCAACTCGACGCTCGGCCTGGTGTCGATCGTCGCCAGCGGCGACTTCGTCGGCCTGCTGCCGCAGCCGATCGCGGCGCACCCGGCGGCGGCTTCGTTCCTGAGCATCGTGCCCAACCGCGAAGGCCCGCTCGAGGCGACGATCGCCGCGATGGCCAAGCCCGACGCCATGCTCAAGCCGGCGACGCGCCACTTCATCGCGCACCTGCACCGCGCCGCGAACCAGCTGATGAGGCCGTCCGAAAGCTGACGCGCCCAGCGCCCTCGCGCGCATCGATGCATGAACACGATCGCGAGATGCGCGAAAGGCATCGCACGCGGCGATGCCCTCTTCCTATCATCGATGTGCCAGTAGTGTGCGTCGGCATTCGTGCGCCGACTTCTCAGGAGACTGTTCCCCCATGACTTCGATTTCGTCGAGCCGGCGTGCCGTGCTCAAGCGTGGCGCCGCGGCGTCGCTCGCCCTGTTGTCCCCCCTCGCCGGCCGTGCGCAGTCCGACTTCCCGTCCAAGCCGGTGCGCCTGATCACCGCCTTCCCGCCGGGCAGCGGCCCCGACGCCGCGCTGCGGCTGGTCGCCGACGGGCTCGGCAAGCTGTGGAAGCAGCAGGTCCTCGTCGACAACAAGCCCGGCGGCGCCGGCTTCATCGCGATCGACGCCTTCCGCCAGGGCGCACCCGACGGCCACACACTGCTGCAGCTCGACAGCAACCACCTGACGACGCACCCCCACACCTACGCCAAGCTGCCCTACGACCCGCAGCGCGACCTCGAGCCGGTGCGCGCGCTGCTGCGCAACTACTTCTTCGTCGCCGTGTCGTCGGCGAGCCCGTACCAGACGCTCGAGGACCTGGTGGCCGCCGCCAGGAAGGCGCCCGGCAAGCTCAACTACGGCTCGTGGTTCGTCGGCAGCCCGGGTCACCTCGGCGCGCTGGTGCTGCAATCGCAGCGCGGCATCGAGATGACGCACGTGCCCTACAAGGAGATGACGCAGCTCTACGCCGCCGTCGCCGCGCGCGAGGTCGACTGGGCGCTCGGCAGCGCTGGCAGCGCCGGTCCGCTGGTCAAGGCCGGGCGGCTGCGCTTTCTCGCCTTCACCGGGCCGCAGCGCCTCGAGACCTATCCGCAGGTGCCGTCGGTGGCCGAGAACGCAGCCAGCAAGGCCTACGACGTGAGCGCGTGGACGGGCCTGTTCGCGCCGCGCGGCACGCCGCTGGCGCTGCGCAACCGCATCGCGGCCGACATCTCGAGCGTGCTCGCCACGCCCCTGGCCGCCGAGCGCTATCGCGACTGGGGCTACAACCAGTTCGACGTCGCGACCGAGGCCTATGCGCAAGTCATCGCGCGCGAGACGACCAGCTGGGCCGACTTGATCCGCAAGGCCGGCCTGCGTCTCGACTGATCCCGCGCCGACGTGCCACCGCGGCGCCGCGCCCGTCGCCCGCCACGCCTTCCCGCCGCCATGTCTCTCGCTGCCATGACTCTCGCCGCCATGTCCGTGGCGGACTCGTCGCTCGCTCCCCTCGCGGTGCAGGCCGGTTGCGCCGCCGATGCGGCCCACCCCGCGCAGGCGACGCGCGCCGCCCCGGCGCCCGTCGACGATGGTGCTCTCGCGTTGAGCGACGCCGTGCTCGAGCACCTGGCGCAGCGCTATTCGCTCGGGCCGAAGCACCTCGCGCATCCGGCGCCGACGCGCGCGCAGCTGCTGCAGGCGGCCGCGCTGGCGCTGCGCGCGCCCGACCACGGCGGGCTGCGGCCGTTTCGCTTCGTCGTCGTCGGCGACGCGCAGCGCGAGCGGCTGGGCGAGCTGTTCGCCGCGCACGCGGCGCGCTGCATCGGCGACGCCGACGCCGTCGAGCGCGCGCGCTGCCGTGCGTGGAACGGGCCGGCGCTCGTCGCGCTCGTCGCACGCATCCGCGCCGGCCACGACGACGTGCCCGCCGTCGAGCAGCTGCTGAGCACGGGCGCCGCCTTGATGAACTTTCTCAACGCGCTGCACCTCATGGGCTACGGCGCCAAGACGCTCAGCGGCACGTCGATCCACGACCGCGGGCTGCAGCGCGCGTTCTGCGCGCCCGGCGAGACGCTGCTGGCCTGGATCGTCGCCGGCACGCCCACGCGCGCGCCGCGCGCGCGCTACGCCGACGACGCGAGCGGCGTGCTGGGCGACTGGCAGTAGGCCGGCCGCTGGGTCAGCCCTTCGGCGCCGCGTCCCAGGCCGGCACACCGGCCTCCTTGCCGGCCACCGAGTACAGCGCATTCGGCGCATTGCGCGTCTTCTGGAACGCTTCGAGCGACTCGCCGCGCATCGCGGCGTAGATGTGGAGGTTCGACACGCCGATCACGGCGCCGAGCTTCTCGAGCATGAAGAAGATGACGCCGTAGTGGATCAGCCCTCGCCAGTCGCGGCGCCGCACCAGATCGCGCTCGGTGTCGCTGAGGCCGGCCTCGCGCATGCACGCCGCCTCGTCGTCGAGAAAGCGCCGGCGCTGCAGCGGCACGATCAGCCCGTGCAGGAAGCGGTTGAGCCGGTAGGCCCCGACGCTGCGCTCGAGCGTGAACGGATAGGTGCCGGCCAGCGCCTCGGCGCCGGCGAGCTGCTCGCCGACGTGCGCGCGCTGACGCGCGGCCTGCGACGCCGGCACCGACTGCGGCTGATCGAGCGGCTCGTAGATCGCCGTCGCGATGCCCGTCATCGACGGCAGGTAGTAGCTGCGGTGCAGGCACTTCACCTGCGCGGCCAGCGCGCCGCGCATCACCAGCCACATGATGACCTCGGCGCCCTCGAGGCCGCCGAGCGTCGCGTATTCGGCGTGTGTCATGCCGGCGAGCTGTTCGGGGTCGCGCTCGAAGAGATCGAGGAACTGCCGGTCCCACTCGGGATTGTTGAAGCCGGCGCGCTCGCCGTGCACCTGGTGCGACAGCCCGCCGGTGGCGACGATGGCGACCTTCGTCTCCTCGGGCCAGCTCTCGATCGCGCGGCGCAGCGCCTGGCCGAGCCTGTAGCAGCGGCGCGCCGTCGGGATCGGAAACTGCAACACGCCGACCTGCAGCGGCACGAGCCGCAGCGGCCACGCCGCGCCGTCGGCCGCCGCCGGCGCCGCCACGGCGGCGTCGTGCGGGCACATCACCGACAGCGGCGAGAAGCAGCCGTGGTCGAGCGGCTTGTCCTGGAAGAACGACAGGTCGAACTCGTCGGCCATCAGCGAGCGGCCGATGTGCGCGGCCAGCGCCGGGTGGCCGGCGACCGGCGGCAGGTCGCGCGCGCCGCCGCCCTCGTCGGCGACCTCCCAGCGCTCGCCGACGCCCAGCGCGAAGGCCGAGTAGTGATCGAAGAAGAACGACGTGACGTGATCGTTGTAGATCATCAGCAGCACGTCGGGCCGCCGGTCGGCGATCCACTGCTGCACCGGCGCGAAGCCTTCGAAGATGGGCGCCCACACCGGGTCGTCGCGCTTGTCGCGGTCGACGGCGAAGCCGATGGTGGGCGTGTGCGAGGCGGCGATGCCGCCGACGATCGTGGCCATGTCGGGACCGTCCTCGTGAGATGGCGGCGCCGCGCGCACGCCGAGGGCGCGCGGCGGCGGCACGCGGGCCGGACCCACGCGCCCGGCGGCGGCCGTCGTGCGGCCGCCGCGCGGGACTCGCGCCTTACTTGCTGGTGGCGTGCTTGGCGATCAGCGCCTTGGCGTCCTGGACCATCTTGGCGCCGTTCAGGCCCTTGCCTTCCATCTCCTTGGCCCAGTCGGCGGCGAGCTTGTCGCCCAGCTTCTTCCACGTTGCGATCTCCGACGCCGGAATCACGTTCGTCGTGTTCTTGGTCGTGAGCTTCTTGCCCTCGGTGTCGCCCTGCAGGAACGCCTTGCCGGCCATCGCCGACGCCGCGATGCCGCTGTTGGCGTCGATCACCTTCTTGAGGTCGGCGGGCAGCGACTCGTACTTGGCCTTGTTCATCGCCCAGATGAAGGTCGAGGTGTAGAACGCCGGCTCCGAGGGGTCGGTCTCGGAGTGGTACTTGACCAGTTCCTGGATCTTGACCGCGGGCACCACCTCGTAGGGCACGACGGCGCCGTCGATCACGCCCTTGGACAGCGCGTCGCCGACCTGCGGCACGGGCATGCCCACCGGCGTGGCGCCGAGCATGGCGATGAACTTGTTGGTCATGCGCGTGGGCGCGCGCAGCTTGAGGCCGCGCAGGTCGGCCATCGTCTTCACCGGCTTGTTCGTCATGTGGAACACGCCGTCGCCGTGCACGTGCGTGACGAGCAGCTTGACGTCCTTGAACTCGTTCTGGCCGTGGATCTGCGTGTACTCCCACAGCGCCTTGCTGGTCGCCTCGGGGTTCTGCATCATGAACGGCAGCTCGAACGCCTCCATGCTGGGGAAGCGGCCGGCCGTGTATCCGGGCAGCGTCCACACGATGTCGGCGACGCCGTCGCGCACCTGGTCGAACAGCTGCGGCGGCGTGCCGCCGAGCTGCATCGTCGTGTACATCTGGCACTTGATGCGGTTGTTCGACTCCTTGGCGACCTTGTCGCACCACGGCTGGATGAACAGCGTGTGCGCGAACGAACTCGCGGGCAGGAAGTGATGCACCTTGAGCGTGACCTCCTGGGCCTGCGCCGGGGCCGCGACGGCGGCTGCGACCAGGCCGACGACGGCGAGTGCGGAACGAAGCTTCATGGACAGCGTCTCCTTCGGGGTTGTCGGGACTGAGCGCCCCGGGGTGGTCAGGTCAATCGATGCACGAGCCACAAGGCCAGCACGGGGAAGGTGATCAGCAGCGCCAGGCGGATGAAGTCCCAGACGAGGAACGGCACCACGCCCTTGTACGTCTCGATCATCGGCACGTCGCGCGCCAGGCCGTTCATGATGTAGACGTTCAGCCCCACCGGCGGGAAGATCATGCCGATCTCGCACACCGTGAGGATCAGGATGCCGAACCACAGCGCCTTGTCGGTGACGTTCAGGCCGAAGAAGTCCATGCCCAGGATCACCGGGAACAGCGTCGGCACGGTCAGCAGGATCATGCTCATCTCGTCCATCACGCAGCCCAGCGCGATGTAGAAGACCATGATCAGCGCCATCACGAGCAGCGGCGGGATCTGCATGTGGCCGACGACGTCGGCCAGCTGCGACGGCAGCTGCGACAGCGCCAGCGAGGCATTGATCATGTCGGCGCCGATGAAGATCAGGAAGATCATGCCGCTGGTCTGCGCCGTCGTGCGCACGGCGGCGACGAACTTGGCCCAGGTCAGCTCGCGGCGCAGCACCGTGATGACGAACACCATGATGCTGCCGAAGGCGGCGCCCTCGGTGGCGGTGAACAGCCCGCCGTAGATGCCGCCGAACACGACCAGGAAGATCGCCAGGATCGGCCACACGCGGCCCGCGGCGTGCAGCAGCTCGCTGCGCGTGGCGGCGCCGGCCGCCGGCGCGTGGTCGGGGTGGATGCGCACGATGACGGCGATCGCGGCGATGTAGCCGAGCGCCGCCAGCAGCGCCGGGATGTAGGCCGCGAGGAACATCTTGGTGATGTTCTGCTCGGTCAGGATGGCGTAGACCATCAGCGTCACCGACGGCGGCAGCAGCACGCCCATCGTGCCGCCGGTGGCCAGCGCCGCCGTCGCCAGCCGGCCCGAATAGCCGATGCGCCGCATCTGCGGATAGGCGACCTGCGCGATCGTCGCCGTGGTCGCCACCGTCGATCCCGAGATCGAGCCGAAGGCGGCGCAGGCGAGCACGCCGGCCATCGCCATGCCGCCGCGGAAGCGCCCGAGCACGGCGTTGGCGAAGTCGAACAGCGCCTTCGACAGGCCGCCCTGCACGGCGATCGCGCCCATCAGCATGAACAGCGGTATGACCGACAGGTCGTAGACCGAGACGCGGCCGTAGACCGCGCCCTTGAGGTGCGACAGCAGCGGCGACCAGCCCGACAGCACGATATAGCCGACCGCGCCGGGCACGAACATGGCGATCGCGATGGGCACGCGCACCGCCATCAGCACCAGCATGCCGACGAACAACAGCAGTCCGATCTGGAGCGTGCTCATCGCGCACCCTCCGCTTGCGGCTCACGCAGCATGCGCACGAACTGCACCGCGCCGATCAGCAGGCACAGCGCCAGCCCGGGCAGCATCAGCGCGTAGGCGATCCACAACGGCAGGCCCATCAGCATCGAGCGCTCGCCGGCGTCGTGGATGGCGATGCTGCCGGCGGCAACACGCCAGGTCACCAGCGCCAGCACGACGGTGTAGAGCAGCGTGCCGAAGGCGTCGAGGCGCCGCTGCGTGCGCTCGGTCGCGCCCGTGGTGAAGAAGTCGACGATGATGTTGGCGCGCCGGAACTGCGTGTACGGCAGGAACGACGCCACGACGACCGCGCCGCCGAGCTGCACCAGCTCGACGTCGCCCAGGATCGGGTGCGCGAAGAAGGCGCGGCCGATGACGCTGACCGTCGTCATGCAGGCGATCGCGATGAGTACCAGCGCGCCGATCGCCGCACTGGTGTCGCACAGGCGCTCGAGCCAGCGCAAGCCGTCCTCGGCGCCGTGGGGCGCCGTTGTCTCGTCCATGTTCAGTCTCCTCCCTTGTTGGCCGCGCCCGGAGGGTCGCTGTCGCCGCATTCTTGACGAGCGACTATTCTAAGTGGCGCGCAGTCTAGGGAACGGCGCCCCACCCCGTCGAGATGACGGATCGGAGCCCGCGATAACGCGTTGTTATCATGCCCCGCCATGAAGCTGGCGAGCCTGCGCGCGCTGATCGCCGCCGTCGAAGAGGGCAGCCTGCGCTCGGCGGCGCGGCGCCTCGGCCTGTCGCAGCCGGCGCTGACGAAAGTGATCCGCGAGATCGAGCGCGAGCTGTCGACGACGCTGCTGCAGCGCTCGACGACGGGCGTCGTCGCCACTGCGCAGGGCATGGTGCTGTACGAGCGCGCCGTGGCGGCCGAGCGCGAGCTGGCGCACGCCGTCGAGGAGATCGGCCAGCTCGGCGGGCGCATGACGGGCACGCTCACGATCGGCGCCGTGCCGCTGGCCGTGATGCTGCTGATCCCCGAGGCGCTGCGCACCTTCGGCGCCGCGTTCCCCGAGATTCAGCTGCGCGTCAGCGAGGAGCTCTACATCGCGCAGCTGACGCGGCTGCGCAAGGGGGAGGTCGACATCGCGCTCGGGCCGCTGCCCGAGCCGCTGCCCACCGGCGAGTTCGTCGTCGAGCCGCTGATGCCGATCGCGATGGTCGTCGTCGTGCGCAAGGGCAACCCGCTGGTGCGGGCGCGCCGCCTGGGCGATCTGGCCGACGCGCCGTGGGTCTACACCGGCGCGACGCCCGACGCGGGCTACGCGAGGACGCTCTACGAGCACCACGGCCTGAAGCCGCCGCCCGCCGGCGCGCTGGTCAATTCGACGCTCGGCCTGCTGTCGATCGTCGCCAGCGGCAACTGCGTCGGCCTGATGCCCCACCAGATCGCGATGCACCCCTTCGCGCGGCAGCACCTCGACATCGTGCCCATCGCCGAAGGGCCGCTCGAGCTGACGCTGGGCGCGCTGGCGCGCAGCGACGCCGCGCTCAAGCCGAGCGTGCGCCACTTCCTCGCCCACCTGCACCGTGCGGCGCACCACCTGAAGGGCGGCACGTCGCCGGCCTGAGCGGCGCGCCGTCACGCGCCGTTCACCCGGCGTTACACAGCGACGCGCGCCGTTCGCTGCCGGTTCGCAATCGCGGCCTAGCCTGCACGTCATCGCGAGATCGATGAGGAGACGTGCCATGACCTGCCGCACGGGCATCGACGAAGTGCCGCTGAGCGACGACCTGTTGCGCCGCATGCGTGAATCGGGGCTGTGACGATGGCGACGACCCTGCTCGAGCGCCTCGAGGACGGCTTCGCCGCCGCGCCCAACCTGGGCGTCGCCGAATGCCTGTTGCGCATCGCCGGCGGCGTCGCGCTCGTCGCGCTGGCCGCCGACGGCACGATCGGCGTCTGGGGCTACCTGTGCGGCGTCGCGCTGATGGTCAGCGGGGCGACCTGGGTGTGCCCGGTCTACCGCCTGCTGGGCATCGGCGTCGCGCGTCGCCGGGCTCGGCCCGGCATCCCGTTCACCCCGCACGCCCAGGCACCGAACGCGACCCGGATCACGTCCTGATCCACCGCGGCAGCGCGTCGCATCGGCGCTGCGGCGCAGGCATGCTGCCGTGGCGACGAGATCGGCGCGGCTGTCGTCGTCGACGACACGGCCCCGCTCACCGCCCTGCCAGTGTCTCGCCGAGCCGCCGCGCCTCGCCGCGCAGCAGCGCCGCCACCTCGTCGCGCCGCGCCCCGCCCAGGCGCGGGCTGACGGCGACGACGCTCAGTGCCGCATAGGGCGTGCCCAGGCGCGTCGGGATCGCGACGCCGACGCCGGTGACGCCCGGGATCAGGTCGCCGTCGTTGAGCGCATAGCCGAGGTGCCGCGCGCGCCCGATCATGTCGCGCAGCACCTTCTCGGAGAGCTTGCCGTAGCGGCCCAGTCGCGGCCGGTTCTTGGCGATCACGTCGTCGGCCTCGTCGTCGGGCAGCGCGGCGAGCAGCGCGACGCCGGCCACCGTGCTGCCCAGCGGGCGGCGCTCGCCGACCATCTGCGTCAGCACCTTGATCGGGTAGCTGCCCTCCTTGCGTTCGATGACGACGCTGTCGCGGTCGCTGCGCGTGGTCAGGAAGACGGTGTCCTCGGTGGCGCGCGCCAGCCGCACGAGCACCGGGTGGCACAGCCGCCGCAGGTCGAAGTGCGTGTTGGCGGCCAGGCCCAGCTCGTAGACGAGACGGCCCAGAAAGTACTGCTTCTGCGCGCCGTGCTGCGCCAGCAACCCGTGCTCGCACAGCGACGAAAGGATGCGGTGCGCCGTCGGCGTCTTCAGGCCGCTCTCGCGCGCCGCCTGCGCCAGCGTGAGGCCGGCCGAGTTGTGCGCCGCCACGAGCTCGAGCAGCTGCACGGCGCGGTCGATGCTCTGCGTGCCGGGGACGGTGGTCGTTCGTGTTTCCATATTGTGGAGCTCGATTGACAGGGTTTTCCTCTGCTCAATACAGTGACTTCACAGCCTGCATCCGCGACGCCAGTCTACATTGTGGAAGACGCGTCGCGGCCAGGCGATCACCCCGCGAAGGAGATAGTTCAGATGGCACAGAGCCTCAACCATGCGCACTTCGACGTCGTCGTGCTCGGCGGCGGCGCCTCCGGCGTCGCGGCGGCCGCGGCGGCGGCGAAGAACGGCCGCAAGACGCTGATCGTCGAGTCGGGCACGATGCTCGGCGGCGAGCTGCTCAGCGGCATGTCGCTCGACGGCGTGCTCAACGCGCGCGGCGAGTACGTCGTCGGCGGCATCTCCGACGAGCTGTTCGCCGAATGCCGCGAGATGGACGGCTTCATCGGCCCGATCCACGACCACCGGCTGATCTGCTACGTCTGCGTCGATCCCGAGGTGATGAAGATCGCCGTCATGCGCGTGCTCGAGCGCCACGGCGTCACGCCGTGGCTGCAGACCTTCGCCGAGGACGTCGTCGTGCGCGACGGCGTCGTCAGCGGCCTCGTCGTCGTCAACAAGAGCGGGCGCACGCTCGTCAGCGCCGACTGGTTCATCGACTGCTCGGGCGACGGCGACCTCGCCGTGCGCGCCGGCGCGCCCTACGAGATGAGCGACGCGAGCGGCGACCTGCAGCCGCTGTCGCTGATGTTCCGCATGAGCAACGTCGACTCGGCGGCGCTGCTGCGCTTCGCGCAGGCCAACGTCGAGTCGCTGGCCGTCGGCGAGAGCGACTACATCCGCGGCACGCTCAGCGACCGCCAACTCGTCGACAAGCTCGTCGAGCAGGGCGAGCCGTCGGTGTTCTTCAAGAGCGAGGGCCCGTTCCTCGGCGACGCGATCCGCCGCGGCGATCTCGCGCCCACCGCACTGATCATGATCCAGCCGACGTCGAAGGCGCGGCGCGAGGTCTGCGTCAACGCCACGCGCGTCGGCGGCAACATCGACGGCACCGACACGGCGGCCGTCAGCGCCACCGTCGGCACGCTGATGGAGCAGGTGTGGAAGACGGCCGTGTTCCTGAAGAAGCACCTGCCCGGCTTCGAGCAAGCCGCCTTCGCCGGCCTCGCGCCGCGCGTCGGCGTGCGCGAGACGCGTCGCGTCATGGGCGACTACCTGCTCACGAAGGACGACGTGGTGAGCGGCCGCAAGTTCCCCGACAGCGCCGTCGCCAAGGGCGCGCAGCACGTCGACATCCACCAGTCGGGCACGACGCAGATCCGCATCCCGATCGCCAACGGCGGCTCGTACGACATCCCGTTCGGCTGCCTGCTGCCACTCGGGCTGAAGAACGTGATGGTCGCCGGGCGCTGCCTGTCGGCCACGCGCGAGGGCATGGGCACGGCGCGCACGATGGGCCCGTGCATGGCGATGGGCGAGGCGACGGGCACGGCCGCGGCGATGTGCGCCGAGCGCGGCCACACCGAGGTGCGCCAGCTCGCCGTGCGGGATCTGCAGCAGCGGCTCGCGGCCAACGGCGCCGTGATCGACGGCGTGCACTGAGGCCGCGCGGGGCGCAGCCGGGCCGCGCCCCGCCGCATCGTTCGTTCGCATCGGGTTGTTCAGTAGGAGATAGAGACATGCGATTCAAGCTGTTCGGAAGACTGGCGACGGCCGCGCTGGCGGCCGCCGCGATGGTGGCGGCACAGGCTCAGGATTTCCCTGCGCGGCCGATGAAGATCGTCGTGCCGTTCGCCCCCGGCGGCTCGACCGACGTGACGGCGCGCATCGTCGCCGAGGGGCTCACGTCGCGGCTGCAGCAGCAGGTCTTGGTCGAGAACAAGGCCGGCGCGGGCGGCAACGTCGGCGCCGACCTCGTCGCCAAGGCGCCGCCCGACGGCCACACGCTCGTGATGGGCTCGATCGGCACGCACGCGACGAACAGCCTCATCTATCCGCAGATGCCGTACGACACGCTCAAGGACTTCGAGCCGGTGACGCAGGTCGCCGCCGTCACGCTCGTGCTCGTCGTGCACCCGTCGCTCAAGGTCAACTCCGTTCGCGAGCTGATCGCGATGCTCGAGAAGGAGCCCGGCCGCTACGACTACGCGTCGGGCGGCATCGGCGCGTCGCAGCACCTGGCCGGCGAGCTGTTCAAGTACATGACGAAGACGCGCATGGCGCACGTGCCGTACAAGGGCAGCGCCGGCGCGCTCAACGACCTGCTCGCCGGGCGCGTGCCGATCATGTTCGCCGACCTGCCGCTCGTCGTGAGCCACGTGCACAGCGGCAGCCTGAAGGCGCTGGCCGTCGGCGACGCGCGGCGCAGCCCGACGCTGCCCGACGTGCCGACCGTCGCCGAGGCCGGCGTGCCGGGCTACACCGCAGCGGCCTGGTACGGCCTGTTCGCGCCGGCGCGCACACCCGCACCCGTCATCGCCAAGCTGCAGACCGAGGTCGCCGCCATCGTGCAGCAGCCCGACGTGCGCAAGCGCTTCGCCGAACTCGGCGCCGTGGCGGTGGGCAGCAAGCCGGCCGAGTTCCGCGAGTTCCAGCGTGCCGAGATGACGCGCTGGAAGGACGTGGTGCGCGCCGCGGCGATCCGCATGGAATGATCGAGCGCCGGCTGGCGCTGGCCGGCGCCGCGTCGTTCGCGACGATGGCGGCGCTGCGCGTTTGCGACCCGATGCTGCCGCGGCTGGCCGGCGAGTTCGGCGTCGGCAGCGGGCGCGCCGGGCACACCGTGTCGGCGTTCGCGCTCGCCTACGGCGTCGCGCTGCTCGGCTGGGGGCCGCTGGCCGACCGCATCGGCAAGTTCACCGTCGTCACGGCGACGACGCTCGCCTGCGCGGCGGGCGCTCTGCTCTGCGCCGTCGCACCGTCGATCGAGACGCTCGTCGCGGCACGCGCGCTGTCGGGCGCGGCCGCCGCCGGCGTGACGCCGCTGGCGATGGCCTGGATCGGCGACAGCGTGCCCTACGAGCGCCGCCAGGCCGTGCTCGCACGACTGATCGGCGCGACGACGCTGGGCATGATCGCGGCCCAGACGCTGGGCGGCGTGCTCGCCGACACCGTCGGCTGGCGCAGCGCCTTCGTGCTGCTGGCGCTGCTCTTCGCCGTGGTCGGCGTGCGCATGTCGATCGAGCTGCGGCGTGGCGGCGATGCGGGCGCCGCGGCCGCGGCGCCGGCGGCGCCGTCGAGCGTCGGCGCGCTGCGCAGCGTGCTCGGCGGCGCGTGGCCGCGGCGCGTGCTGCTGTATGCCTTCGTCGAGGGCGTGTTCGTGTTCGGCGGGCTCGCCTTCCTGCCGACGCATCTGCACCAGGCCTTCGGCCTGCCGATGGGCGCGGCCGGCGGCGTGCTCGCGCTCTACGCCGCGGGCGGCCTGCTCTACAGCCGCCACGCGGGCACGCTGCTGCGGCGCGCCGGCGAGGCCGGCCTCGCACGGCTGGGCGGCACCTTGATGGGCCTGTACTTCGTGCTGCTCGCCGTGCTGCCGGCGTGGCCGTGGGCGCTCGCCGCCTGCCTGGCCGGCGGGCTGGGCTTCTACATGCTGCACAACACGCTGCAGACGCACGCGACGCAGATGGCGCCGCCGGTGCGCGGCACGGCGGTGACGATGTTCTCGTCGTCGCTGTTCCTCGGCCACTCGCTGGGCGTGGCTGCCGCCGCCGTCGTCGTCGACCGCCACTCCGCCGTGCCCGTGTTCGCCGTGTCGGCGCTGGCGCTGCCGCTGCTGGCGTGGCACTTCGCGGCGGCGGTGCGGCGGCGGCCGGCGCAAGCGCCCCGCACGTCGTGAGCCGGCGCCGAGTCGTCAGGAGCGATTGCCTGCCGCTGCCGCCGCCAGCCAACGCTCGCGCAGCTCGCGCTTGAGCACCTTGCCGATCGCGCTGCGCGGCAGCTCGTCGACGCAGCGCAGGTCGGCGACGCGCTGCGTCCGGCCGACGCGCGCATCGAGCCACTCGCGCAGCGCGGCGGCCGGCGTCGCGTCGCCCGCGCGGCGCACGACGAACGCCACCGGCGTCTCGCCCCACTCGGCGCTCGGCACGCCGACCACCGCCGCCTCGGCCACCGCCGGA
This sequence comes from Burkholderiaceae bacterium, assembly GCA_048500255.1. Taxonomy (GTDB): domain Bacteria; phylum Pseudomonadota; class Gammaproteobacteria; order Burkholderiales; family Burkholderiaceae_C; genus JAMHWF01. Next base: position 1,015,943 of record JASNYH010000001.1, read on the forward strand.
TGCTCGCGCAGCGCGGCCTCGAGGTCGCTCGGATAGATGTTGAAGCCGCCCGAGATGACGACGTCCTTCTTGCGATCGATCAGCGTGAGGAAGCCGTCGGCGTCGTAGCGGCCGATGTCGCCGGTGCGGATGAAGCGCGCGCCGTCGGGGGCGTACCACTCGGCCTCGCGCGTCTGCTCGGGCCGGCCGTGGTAGCCCGTCATCATCGCGGGCGAGCGGCCGACGACTTCGCCGGCCGCGCCGGGCGTCGCGACTTCGCGGCCGGCGTCGTCGATCAGGCGGATGTCGTGGCCCTCGGCGGGCCGGCCGACGGTGTGCAGCTTGTCGGGGTGCTCGTGCGCCTCCAGGATGCAGCTGCCGCCGCCTTCCGTCATGCCGTAGAACTCGACCAGCCCGCCCGGCCAGCGCGCGAGCACGTCGGCCTTGAGCGCCGCGGAGAACGGCGCGCTGGTGCAGAACTTGCACCGAAAGGCGCTCAGGTCGCAGGCCCCGAAGTCGGGCCGTGCCATCAGGCGCTGGTACTGCACCGGCACGAGCATCGTGTGCGTCGCACGGTGGCGCGCGGCGAGCGCGAGGTAGTCGCCGGCGTCGAACTTCGCCATCAGCACGACGCAACCGCCGAACGCGATCGCCGGGAAGAACACGACGAGCGTCGTGTTCGAGTACAGCGGCGTCGCCAGCAGCGTGACGGCATCGGGGCCGTAGCCGTATCGCGCCGAACGCACGATGTGGTTCCAGCGCATGCCGTGCGGCTGCACGATGCCCTTGGGCGTGCCCGTCGTGCCCGACGAATAGATGATGTTGAACGGCGCGTCGCGCGCGATCGCCACCGGCTGAGGCACCGCGCCGGCAGGCGCCAGCCAGTCGTCGAGAGCACGCCCCGGCGACGCGGCGTCGAGCGCGACGCAGCGCGCGTGCGCGTCGGCCGGCACCAGCGCCGCAGCCGCCGCGTCGGCGAAGACGAGCCGCGCGCCGGCGTCGGCCAGCATCGCCGCGAAGTCGCGCGGCGCGACCGACGGCGCCAGCGGCGCGACGACGACACCGGCGCGCAGCGCGCCGAGGCACAGCGCCGCCTGCAGCGGCGTCGGCGCGCCGGCCAGCGCGACCGCCGTGCCGGGCGCGACGCCGTCGCGCTGCAGCGCGGCGGCGATGCGGTCCATCAGCGCGTCGAGCGCGCCCCAGGAGAGCACCGATGCGCCCTGCACCAGCGCCGGCGCGGCGGGCCGTGCGCGCGCGTGTTCGCGCACCAGCTCGCCGATCGGCCGGAAGTCGTCGCTCGTCAGCGGCACCGCCACGGGCGCGGACTGCGTCACTTCGCGAGCAGCCCGAGCCGCTCGATCGTCGCGCGCTCCTTCACGAAGGTCTCGGCGGCCCACTTGCGATACTCCTCCGAGCTGCGGTACCACGGCTCCTGGTTGAGCTGCGCGAGCAGCTCCAGGTGCTTCGGGTCGTCGATCGCCTTGCGGAAGGCGTCGTGCAGCTTCCTGACGACGGCCGGGTCCATGCCCTTGGGGCCGACCAGGCCGTAGGGCGACGTCGACACGACGCCGTAGCCCAGGTCCTTGGCCGTCGGCACGTCGGGCCAGCGCTTCGTGCGCTGCTCACCGAAGGTGGCGAGCAGGCGCATCTGGCCGGCGTCGACGAACTTGTCCCAGCCGGTGGCGTCGCTGGCGGCCATCACGTGGCCGCCGATCAGCGCCTGCATCTGGTCGGCGTTGCCCTTGTACGGGATGTGGTTGAGCTGCACCTTGGCCGCCTGCGCGATCTCCTCGATCAGCAGGTGCGGGCTGGTGCCCACGCCCGTCGAGCCGAAGTCGATCTTGCCGGGCGCCTTGCGCGCCGCCTCGATGTAGTCGTTGAACGTCTTGTACGGCGAATCGGCGCGCACGACGAAGCCGAAGGTGTAGCCCGACACGCCGACGATGAACGTGAAGTCGTCGATCGGGTGCCAGTTCGTCTTCTGCATGTGCGGATAGCGCAGCATGCCCAGCGGGTACTGCGCGATCGTGTAGCCGTCGGGCCTGGCGTTGAGCGCCATCGTGCTCGGCGCCAGCGTGCCGCCGGCGCCGGGCTTGTTCTCGACCAGGATGCTCTGGCCGAGGTGCTTGCTCGCGATCTCGGCCAGCGTGCGCAGGTGGCGGTCGGTCGAGCCGCCGGCGGGCCACGGCACGAGCAGCGTGACGGGCTTTTCGGGGAAGGCGCTCGTCTGCGCCTGGGCAGCGGCGCCGAGCGGCGCCAGCAACGCGGCAGTGGCGGCCGCGCAGGCGACGACGGCGGCGCGGCGGGTAAGGCAGCGGATCATGGCGTTTGTCTCCTTCGTCGTTGACGCACAGCCTCGGGCGGGCCGGCTGACCGCATGATGCACAAGATGCGGCCACCCCGGCAGTCGCGCGGGTGACGCCGCCTCAGCTCGCCACGCGGGCACGGAAGGCGCGCGGCGACACGCCGAGCACGCGCGTGAAGACGCGGCTGAAGTACGCCGGGTCGGCGAAGCCGAGCGTGTAGGCGATCGTCGTCACGCTCATGTTGGTGTAGGCGAGGTGGCGGCGCGCCTCGCGCATCAGGCGCGCGTCGATCAGGTGCGACGCCGGCTGGCCGGTGGCGGCGCGCACGGCGCGGCTCAGGTGCGTGGGCGTCACGGCGAGCGCGCGCGCATAGTCGGCGACGCGCCAGTGGTCGACGTAGTGCGCCTCCACCAGCGCCTCGAAGCGGCGCAGCAGATCGGAGCCGGCGGCCGGCTCGCCGGGCGGGTCGGCGTCGGCGGCGGCGCGCGCCGTCCGGCCGAGCAGGCTGGCGGCCAGCCCGCGCAGCACCAGCGCGCGCGCCGGCGCATGGCCCGTGAACTCGCGCCAGATCTGGCGCAGCGTCGCGACGATCGCCTCGTCGGCCTGCAGCACGCGCGAGCGCGACAGCGCGCGCTGCACGTCGGCGGCCTGCGCCAGCAGCTCGTTGCGCATCTCCTCGGCCAGCGTGGCGACGAAGCCCTGCGTGCCGGGCCGGAACGAGAAGCCGTGCACGTCGCCCGGCGGCACGTTGACGAGCGACAGCGGCCCGAGCGCGACGCCGCCCTCCTCGAGCCGCGCCTGGCCGCCGCCCGTCTCGACGAGCAGCACCTGGTGCAGCCGCGCGTGGCGGTGCGGCTCGAACTCCCAGTCGTGCAGCACGGAGCGCTCGGCGATCGTCTCGCAGTGCATCACGTCGGGCAGCCCCGACGACTCGCCGAACAGGCTGTACGAGGCGACGCGGCGGCGCGGTTCGGGCATGTCCGAATCGTACAAGTTCGGATCGAATCCAGCCATTCCTCCGCCTGCAGAGCGGGACTACGCTGCGTCCATCGCGTCCAGCCCCTCGAGGAGACCACTCATGCAAACCCGCGTCTGCATCGTCGGCGGCGGCCCGTCGGGGCTGCTGCTGTCCCAGTTGCTGCACCTGAAGGGCATCGACAACGTCGTGCTCGAGAAGCACAGCCGCGACTACGTGCTCGCGCGCATCCGCGCCGGCGTGCTCGAGCACGGCTTCGCCGAGCTGATGCGCGAGGCGCAGTGCGGCGAGCGCATGGACCGCGAGGGCGAGATCCACGAAGGCTTCTACATCGCCAACGAAGGCAAGCTGAACCGCGTCGACCTGCACAAGTACAGCGGCGGCTCCTCCGTCGTCGTCTACGGCCAGACCGAGCTGACGCGCGACCTCTACGATGCGCGCGACCGCCTGAAGGGCACCGTGATCCACAACGCCGAGGACGTGGCGCTGCACGACCTGACGAGCGCCAGGCCCTGGGTCACCTACCGCGCCGGCGACGAGATCGTGCGCGTGGACTGCGACTTCGTGATCGGCGCCGACGGCTTCCACGGCGTGAGCCGCAAGTCGATCCCGAAGACGGTGCTGCGCGAGTACGAGAAGGTCTATCCGTTCGGCTGGCTCGGCGTGCTGTCGCGCACCAAGCCGGTCTCGCCCGAGCTGATCTACGCGCGCCACGAGCGCGGCTTCGCGCTGTGCTCGCTGCGCTCGCAGGTGCTCTCGCGCTACTACATCCAGGTGCCGCTGTCCGACCGCGTCGAGGACTGGTCCGACGACGCGTTCTGGGCCGAGCTCCAGCGCCGCCTGCCCGCCGACGTGGCGGCGCGCATGATCACCGGCCCCTCGATCGAGAAGTCGATCGCGCCGCTGCGCTCCTTCGTCGCCGAACCGATGCGCCACGGCAACCTGTTCCTCGCCGGCGACGCGGCGCACATCGTGCCGCCGACCGGTGCGCGCGGCTTGAACAGCGCGGCCTCCGACATCTACTACCTCTACCACGCGATGCTCGCGCACTACGAGCGTGGCGACAGCTCGGGGCTCGACGGCTACTCGGCCAAGGCGCTGGCGCGCGTGTGGAAGGCGCAGCGCTTCTCGTGGTGGATGACGACGCTGCTGCACACCTTCCCCGACAGCATCGACTACGACAAGAAGCTGCAGCAGACCGACCTCGAATACCTGTTCTCGTCGCAGGCTGCGCAAAGCTCGCTGGCCGAGAACTACGTCGGCCTGCCGTTCTAGCGCGCCCGGGGGCCGGGCCGGCGCCGCGCCGGCACGCGAGTTGCCGCGAGCGGGGCATCCATCGTCACGGAGGATGCCTCATGAGAACCCCTGCGACCATCGCCAAGCACCCGATCCACCCGATGCTCGTCGGCGTGCCGATCGGCCTGTGGATCATGTCGCTGGTCTGCGACCTGGTCGCCGCCGGTGGCGGCGGCAACCCCGCCTGGGCCGTCGTGGCGCTCTACACGATGGTCGGCGGCGTCGTCGGCGCGCTGGTGGCCGCGGTGCCCGGCTTCGTCGACATGCTGGCGCTGCGCGGCGGGCTGCGGCGCATCGCGCTGACGCACATGGCGATCAACCTGACGGTCGTCGCGCTGTACGTCGTCAACGCGTGGCTGCGCACGGCGGGCGGCGGGGCCGAGGCGCCGCCGGCCACGACGCCGACGACGCTGGCGCTGTCGGTGCTGGCCATCGGCATGCTGGCCGTCTCGGGCTGGCTCGGCGGCAAGATGGTCCACGTGCACGGCGTCGCCGTCGAGGCGCCGCCCGAGCCGGCGCCGGCCGTCGCGCGCGAGCACCGGCTGCACACCTGATGCGCCGCGTGTCGCCCGCAGCGATGACACGGCCCACGACTCCCGTGTGATACGGTCGGCCGCGCACCCGCATGCCGCGGATGCCGTGCCGACCGATGAACAACAACGACGCCAGCGACGCCACCGACCGATCCGCGGCCGGCCGGCAGCGGCCCTCCGACGCGCTGCTGATCCTCAACCTCGTCGCCCAGATGGCCTACGGCCTGCTGGCGATGACGATCACGCTGCCGTCGATGCCCGAATGGGGCCCGCTGTTCGGCGCCGACGCGGCGAGCGTGCAGCTCACCTTCGGCGGCTACGTCGTCGCCTACGGCGGCCTGCAGCTGATCCACGGCCCGCTGTCCGACCGGCACGGGCGGCGGCAGGTGCTCGTGGCCGGGCTGGCGCTCGGCGGCGCGGCCTCGCTGGCGGCCGTGTTCGCCGACACGCTGGCCGAGCTGGTCGCCGCGCGCATCGTGCAGGGCGCCGGCTGCGCGGCGTGCATGGTCGTGGGCCGCGCGTCGGTGCAGGACTTCTTCGACGGCGCCGAGCGCACGCGCGTGATGGCCTACGTCGGCATGGCGATGGGCGTGGTGCCGCCGCTGGCCACCGTGATCGGCGGGCAGCTGCACGTGCGGCTCGGCTGGCAGGCCAACTTCGTGCTGCTGGCCGGGCTGGCGCTGCTGCTCATGGCGATGGCGTGGCGCCTGCCGGCGCGGCCGGCCGCGGCGCGGCGTGCGTCCGACGCGCACGACGGTGCCGGCGCGCACTGGCTGCGCACGATGGGCGGCGCCTACGGCCGGCTGCTGCGCGAGCCGGCCTTCGTGCTGCCCACGGTGATCATCTCGACGGCGGCAGCGGCGTTCTATGCCTTTCTCGGCGCCGCGCCGCTGGTGCTGCACAGCTACGGCGTCGGCCCGGACGGCGTGGGCTGGTACATGATGATTTCGCCGCTGTCGTACATCGTCGGCAACTTCCTGGCGAGCCGGCTCGTGCACCGCATCGGCGACCAGCGCCTGATGGCGATCGGCGAGGCGCTGAGCCTGGCCAGCATCGCCATCGTGATCGCGCTGGCCGGCTGGCTGCCCACGCCGCTGGCCTTCGCGTTGCCGCTGGTGCTGCTGGGCATCGGCCACGGCTTCCTGATCCCGCCCGCGCTCGCCGCCAGCGTCGGCGTGATGCCGGCCCTCGCCGGCTCGGCCGCCGCGCTGGGCGGCCTGGTGCAGCAGTTCACCGGCGCGCTCGGCAGCTACGCGGTGGGCTGGGTGTCGCACGACGGGCCGCTGCAGACCGCCCTCGTGATGATGGCCTTCATGCTGCTGGCGGGCGCGGCACTGTGGGGGCTGCGGCGGCGGGCTCGCATCGCGCTGCCCGCGGCGGCCGAGCAGATCGGCGACGCGCGCTGAACGGCACCGCGGGCGCCGGCGCCGCGGCGACGCGCCGGCCGGATCGAAACGAAGCCGCGGCGACGCCGACGCGACGGCGTGCATCTGGATCGATCTCCCATCGCCTTCGTGTGAAGTCGTTACCGGCAGCGCCGGTGCACCCCCAGGGCGGCGGCATCCGCCGGTTCGAAAGGTTACGCAAGCGGCAGATCGCTTACCCGGCCTGGGCGCGTATCCCGCAGCATCCGCTCGAAACGCAATAGCTCCCGCCAGCGATGCAGCACGGCGGCCCGCCCGGGCCCGCTGCCTCGCGAATCGCGGCACGAGACCGAGCGGTCTCCCGCGCGCGTGGAGCCGGCACCAACAACAACCGCCGTTCTTTTCGCTCCCCTTTGCGGCCGGGCGCGCCCATGCGCGCCGGATCCGTGCCCTTGCAACCTCGACAAGGCATCGACTCGATGAATCGCACCTTCAATCTCGAACAGGGAATCACGCTCCTGCTGGCGGGCGCGCTGCTCAGCGCCTGCGGCGGATCGGGCCAGACCGAGACCCCGAACGCCGCGGCCGGCGCATCGACCGCCACCACCGCGACCACCGCCACGACCTCGACGAGCCAGACCCCGACCATCGCCGCCCCGGAAGTGCCGCTCGCGCAGCCGAAGCTGGCGTGGAGCAACGGCGTGGCGCCGAGCTCCACCGTCATCTACGAAGGCCCGCCGATCCAGGTCTCGCCGCAGCTCGTGGGCATCCACTGGACGCAGTTCACGAGCTCGTACGGCGGCCCGCAGCACGGGCCCAGGCTGGACCAGCATTTCCGCGTCAACGCGTTCCGCGTGTTCGGCACCTACAACCTCTACTGGAACAAGACGGAAACCTCGCCCGGCGTGTTCGACTTCACCGAGTGGGCCAAGGCGCGCAAGTACTGGGCCGACAACGGCATCCGGTTCGTGACGCTCAACCTGCACGGCGTGCCGAGCTTCTATCGCACGCGCAGCGAGACCGAAGTCGGCCAGTGGTCGATGCAGCTGCCGAATTCGAAGGAGGCCGTCTGGGGCTGGCTGTCGGCGGTGACGACCTACGCGCCCGAGATCAAGCAGATCGAGGTCGCCAACGAGGTCTGGACGGCCGACAACCACGCCGGCTCCAACCCCTCGCGCGACTACTGGGGCGACACCAACGCCAACCTGCGCACGCTGATGGACTGGGTGCTCGACTGGCGCAAGGCGCATCGCCCCGATATCCGCATCCAGGCGCCCAGCGTCCCGGGCTACGCCGCGCACGTCAACGGGTTGTTCAACGACCTGCTCGACACCTACCCGCGCACCTGCGAGTTCGACTCGTTCAGCGCGCACGGCTACGGCTCGGCCGCCGCGACCCTGCACACCACGACGAGCACGGCGCTGCCGACGATGCAGCAGAAGGTGGCCGCGAAGTGCGGCGCCGACAAGAAGGTGCGCGACGGCGAGCACGGCTTCTGGGCCGGCGGCGGCGTCGACGCGACCACCGTCTACAACACCATCGTGCGCGGCGCGCTGATGGGCCTGGACGGCATCGACTTCTTCGAGGTCGGCTCGGTCGGCAACGACGAGACCAACCTCGGCCTCGCCGCGGGCTCCTGGCCGAACGTGCCCGTGCTGGGGGCGTTCGAAGACGGCTCGCTGCTCGCCGGCAAGTGGATCACCAGGGTGACGACGGGCCAGGGAGGGCGTTGGAGCGTCGAGGGCTACACGCAGGGCGCGGCCGGCAGCGGCGCGCAGTAGCGGGCCCCGACCTCGGCCCGACGATCGCGGCGACCGGTGCCGCGATCGTCGCGTGCAACGCGCAGCCGGGAGGCTGCCCACCGCACGGCCCTGTTGCCGCTCGCTCGGCACCGACGTTCCGCCATGCGCGGCTAGCGCAAACCGCTTGCATTCAGCTAGCACTCGGAGCTAGCATCCACGCGTGAACGCGAAGCATCGCAAGACCCTTGCGGCGATCTTCACGCGCCCGACAGCGCCGAACATCGTCTTCTCCGACATCGAGTCGCTTTTCCTCGCGCTGGGCGGCTCCGTCACCGAGCGCGAAGGGTCGCGGGTGAAGATCGTGCTTCGCGATGAGCAGTGGCACTGCCATCGCCCGCATCCGGGCAAGGAGGCCAAGCGCTACCAGGTCGAAGAGGCGCGCGAGTTGCTCGAGCGTGCAGGAGTGAAGCCATGAACACCATGATCCACAAGGGTTACACGGCAAGGATCGAGTTCGATGAACGCGACAGCATCTTCGTCGGGCGCGTGCTCGGCCTGCGCACCGTGATCAGCTTTCACGGCGAGACCGTGAAGCAGCTGCGCAAGCAGTTCGAGATCGCCGTAGACGAGTTCCTCAAAGACTGCAAGGAGCAGGGTATCCGCCCCGAAAAACCCGCCTCCGGCAAGATCCTGCTGCGCGTGCCGCCGGAGGTGCACGGCGCCGCGATCGTCGCGGCCCAGGCTGCCGGCAAGAGCCTGAATCAGTGGGCGACCGAGGTGCTGGAAGACGCTGCTCACGCGTGACCGGGGCGCCGCCCGGCGCACTACGCCGCCGCGGCGCGCTCCATCGCCACCTCGGCCTGCAGGTTCTCCACGTCGCGGTGGATCGACGCCACCGCGAGCACGCGGCCGCCGCTGCGGTAGCGCAGCGTGCAGTCGCGCGCGTCGATGTCGCCCTCGACGACGATGTCGTCCCAGCGCTCGGCGTGGCCGACGTAGCTGATCGGCACGTCGTAGTGCTGGCTCCAGAAGAAGGGCGCGGCGTCGAAGGCCTCGCCGGCGCCGAGCAGGTTGTGCGCCGCGACCTGGCCCTGGCGCTGCGCGACGACCCAGTGCTCGACGCGGATCGCATCGCCGCTGTGCCGGTCGGGCCAGCGCGCGATGTCGCCGGCGGCGTAGATGCCGGGCGCACTCGTTCGCAGCGTCGCATCGACGACGACGCCGCGGTCGACCGCCAGGCCGGCCTGCTCGGCCAGCGCCACGCGCGGGCGCACGCCGACGCCGGCGACGACGAGCCCCGCGCCGAGCCTGCCGCCGTCGGCGAGCGACACGCGCTCGCCGTCGATCGCCGCCACCGTCGTGCCGAGGTGGAAGACGACGCCGTGCGCCTCGTGCAGCCGCCGCACGAAGTCGCCGAGCTGCGGCCCGAGCACGCGCTCCATCGGCCGCGGCTCGGGCGCGACGACATGCACCTCGAGCCCGCGCGTGCGCAGCGATGCGGCGACCTCGAGGCCGATGAAGCTCGCGCCGATCACGACGGCGCGCCGCGCGCCGCCGCCGGCGCGCGCGACGATGGCGCGGCAGTCGGCCAGCGTGCGCAGCGTGTGCACGTGCGGCAGGTCCATGCCGGGCGTCGGCAGCCGCACCGGCTCGGCGCCGGTGGCCAGCAGCAGGCCGTCCCACGACACTCGCTCGCCGCCGGCCAGCAGCACCTCGCGCGCTGCGACCTCGATGCGTTCGACACGCGTCTTCAGCCGCAGCTCGATGCCCTGCCCGGCATACCACTCGGGCTCGCGCAGCGGCAGCCACTCCTCCGGCGCGCTGCCGGCGAGGTAGTCCTTCGACAGGTTGGGCCGGTCGACGGGCGGCGCGTCGTCGTCGCTGAGCATCGTCAGCGCGCCCGCATAGCCGAGGCTGCGCAGCCGGTCCGCCGCGGCCAGGCCGGCCGCGCCGCCGCCGACGATCACGATGCGACGCGGCTCGGGCGACGGCGACGCCGCACCCGCCGGGCGCGGCGCGGCTGCTGTTGCCGATGCGGCGGGTGCGACCGGTGTGGCGGGCGCGACCGCTGCGGCGGGTGCGACGGGTGCGGCGGCCCGGTGCAGCACGACGACCTTGCCGTCGGCGACCCGCGTTGCCCAACACGCCAGCGGCGCGAGCGCGGGCGCGCGCAGCGCCGCGCCGGTGCGCAGGCTGAAGCAGGCGTGGTGCCACGGGCAGCGCACCGTGTCGCCGACCATCAGGCCCTCGGCCAACGGACCGTGGTAGTGCGTGCACGCCGCGTCGACGGCGAAGAACTCGTCGCCGCGCCGCGCCAGCAGCACGGCCTCGCCGTCGACGTGGCCGGCGAGCATCTGCCCGTCGGCGAGCGTCTCGACCGGTACGCCCTGCTTCAGGTCGGGGCCCTGCGCGTTTGCCGTTGCTTCGTTCATCGCGACCTCCGGTCGGCTGCTGCCGGGGAGCATATGCACAGCGCCCTCAACCTCTACGCCGGCGAGGACTCGGCCACGGAGTACGAATGGGAGAAGGGCCGGTTGCCCGTGTACGGCGAAAAGACGTTGGGGAACCTCGATTGAGAGCAAGCGCCGCACCCATGTCAGCCAGGAAACCACCGCCCGCACCGCCCGCGTCGAAGCGCGCATCGCGCCCGATGCCTTGGCCCTCGTCCGGCACGCCGCCGAGCTCCAAGGGCGCAGCGTCAGCGACTTCCTGGTGGCCGCGGCACTGAAGGAGCGCACCGGACGATCGAGGACGCACAGATCATCCGTTGCTGAACCCGCCGCCGCTCGCGCCCGCCATGAAACGCGCGCCCAAGGCGCTCAAGCGCTTGATCGCCGGCACGAAGTGACGGCGCCCTTCCGGGTCGAGGTGCTGGACCCCGGCCATGTCCGCAACGACTTCTGCTGCGGAGTCGAGGCGCTCGATCACTACCTCGCCCGCCAAGCCATTCAGGACGTCAGGCGTCACGTCGCCGCCTGCTGTTATGTCGCAGTGGAGATCGGCAGCGGCAAGCTCGCCGGCCTACACGCTCGCGGCCAGCCGTGACCGACCTGCCCGCGGCGCTCGTCAAGCGGTTGCCGCGCTACCCCTCCGCACCGGTCGCCCGGATCGGCCGCCTGGCCGTCGAACAGTCATTCCAAGGGCACAAGCTCGGTGCAGCCCTGCTGGCCGACGCAGCCATGCGGGCATTCGCTCGGAAGTGGCCGTGTTCGCCCTGGTGGTCGACGCCAAGGACGACGCTGCCGAGGCGTTCTACCGTCATCACGGATTCGAAAGCTTCGGGAGCAGGCAGCTCATCGTGTCGCTCGAGCGCGTTGCGTCATCCGCGAGCGAGTAGCCGCGCATCTGCGTCGGTTGCTCCGCCGCGCTTCGCGCGACTCGCGACGCAAAAGACGCAGCCGGCCTATCGCTACGGGGGCGCGCGACCCACAAGTCGCGGGATGGCCTGTGACTCCTTCCTGTTGATACGATTCTCGCGTACGAGAGCGGCTCGCGCTGTCGGGGATAACTTCGAAGGCGTCGGCGACACTCGTGCGAACCGCTGTCAGAGCGACTGGCGCGGCAAGAAGACTAACTGGGAGAGGGAAGCGCCAGCATGCGGCACTACCTGATCGCCGTCTCGCTTACGGAGCGGCCATGAGGTTCGGTGATTCCGGTATCGCCTGCGCAGGCGCGTTTCTGCTGAGTCCCGCCAAGTGCGGGACCGATGCGGTCCACTCCGATGTGCGCCGGAGTATCTTCGGGGCGTCTTCCAAGCGAAGGAAGAACAAAGCATGAGCGCGGCGGCGCTCAAGGATGGCGCTCTTGCCGGTGTCTACCCGACGCACTCGCTGCGCATACTGATCTACGGTCTCAACTTCGCACCCGAACTCACCGGTATCGGCAAGTACACCGGCGAGATGGCGGCATGGCTCGCCGAGCGCGGGCATACGGTGCGCGTCGTCACTTCGCCGCCGTATTACCCCGCCTGGTCCGTCTTCGATGGTTATCACCCGAGGCTGTACGCGCGCGACCCATGGAACAGCGTGCACGTGTGGCGCTGCCCACTCTGGGTGCCAAAAAAGCTGAACGCCATCACGCGAATTCTTCACCTCGCGAGCTTCGCGCTGAGCAGTTTCCCGATGATGATGCGTCACATCTTCTGGAAGCCAGACGTGGTGTGGACGGTCGAGCCGGCGCTGATGTGTGCGCCGGCCGCGCTGCTCACTGCGCGCCTCAGCGGCGCCAAGTCGTGGCTGCACGTGCAGGACTTCGAGGTCGACGCCGCCTTCGATCTCGGCCTGCTCAACGGCCGCTGGATGCGCCGTGCCGCCGAGGCGGTCGAGCGCTGGCTGATGCGCCGCTTCGACGTCGTCTCGTCGATCTCCGAGCGAATGATGCAGCGACTGCACGACAAGGGCACCGAGCCGTCGCGCATCGTGTACTTCCCGAACTGGGCCGACGTTGATTCCATCGCTCAGGGCCGGCACGGCATCGACTTCCGTCAAGGCCTCGGGATTCCGCGGGAGGCCGTGGTTGCCCTCTACTCTGGCAACATGGGTGGCAAGCAGGGCATCGAAGTGCTGGCCGACGCCGCTGCCCTGCTGAAGCACCGCGAAGACATCGTCTTCGTCTTCTGCGGCGACGGCGGCGTGCGCGACAGGCTTGAGCGGCGCTGCGAAGGCCTGCCCAACGTGCGGTTCATGCACCTGCAGCCCATCGAGCACTTGGGCGCGCTCCTGCAGATGGCCGACATCCACCTGCTACCGCAGCGGGCGGAGGCGGCCGACTTGGTGATGCCCTCCAAGCTCACCGGGATGCTGGCCAGCGGGCGGCCGGTGGTAGCGACCGCAAAGGCTGGCTCGTCGCTCGCATCGATAGTCGGCAGGTGCGGCGTCGTTGTGCCTCCAGGCAGTGCGGAGGCGACGGCCCATGCACTCGTGAAACTGGCAGCCGAACCAGAACAGCGTCGGCAACTGGGCGAAGCCGGTCTACGGCATGCGCGTGACCATCTCGACGTCGACGAGGTGCTGTCCCACTTCTCGGCGAACCTGTTCAAGTTGAGGCTCGCGTCCAAGCGAGCCGCGGCAACGGGTTCGCCGATTAGTGACGACCTCTTGCTCCCACCGCACATCGAAGGGATCGAGCCCGCAGTCGAGAGGGACGCAGCCGAACCTTTTGATTCTCCAATCGAGCCAAGCGCTGCTGAAGCGGTAGCAACCGATGGCGTGCAGAGCGGCACCCCCTAACGTGTGCGCATGCCGGGAATACATGGGCACGGTCACGACACTTCAACCGATGGTCACGAGTCTGCTGCCACCCAGACTTCAGGGCCGTGTCGCACGCTCGGGCCGGAGGCATACCGCTTGACCTCGGTAGTACTCGTCACCGGTGCGTTCGGGTTCGTCGGACGGCACGTCGCCCGTGCGCTCGCGCGACACGGCCATCGTGTTCTCGCGCTCGGGCACGGCGCCTGGGGGCGCCGCGAGTGGGAGCACTGGGGCATCGCCAACTGGCATGCGTGCGACCTGACGCTCGAGACGCTGGTCACTTACGGCGGCGAACCCGACACAATCGTGCACTGCGCCGGCGGCGGTTCGGTGGCGTTCTCGGTCGCGCACCCGGTGCAGGACTACGAGCGCACCGTCGCGACGACGCTCGCGGTGCTCGAGTACGTCCGCATGCACCGAGACGGCGCGAAAGTCGTGCTTGCGTCGAGCGCAGCCGTGTACGGCGCCTCAAGTACGCTGTCGCGCGGCGGGGCAGGTCGGCTGCTTCCGCTATCGCCATACGGCTGGCACAAGCGGATCGCCGAGGAGCTGTGTGCGTCGTACGGTGGGCAGTATGGCGTGTCGTCTGCGATCGTTCGGCTTTTCTCGGTCTACGGTCCCGGGTTGCGCAAGCAGCTGCTTTGGGATGCGTGCCGCAAGTTCGCCGAGGAGCGAGCGATCTTCGGCGGTGATGGCACCGAGAGACGGGACTGGCTGCACGTCGAGGATGCAGCATCCCTGCTCGTCGCGGCGACCACGCGGGCGGATCCCCAGTGCCCGACAGTCGATGGCGGCACGGGCATCGCAACGCCCAACGCCGAAGCGCTCGAGCATCTGGCGTCTTGCTGGGGCCGACCCGTCCGGCCGCGATTCTCGGGCACCGCAAGGCCGGGCGATCCGGTCACACTGCTGGCCGATGTCGGTGCAGCGTCGACGTGGGGATGGACTCCCGCGGTCGCATGGCGTGACGGGTTCCGGGCGTACGCCCAGTGGTTTCGAGACGTGGAGGCCAATTGCGCGTCGCCTTCGTGATGGCGCACCGCGACCAGGGCTGGATGGGCGGGCTCAACTACCTGTCCAACCTGATCCGAGCGATCCTCGCGGTGCCCGAGTCTGGCATCGAGCCCGTGCTGATTGCATCGCCGGACGCGCCAATGGAACTGCTTGCGCGCATTCCATCGATCGAGACCGTCCGCACGAACTTGGTCGACGATCGCCGCCCGGTGCATGTGCTGCGCAAGGGGCTCGGTCGGCTCGTCGCGCGTGATCCGCTGATGGAGCGACTGCTGATCGGGGCGCGCATCGCGCTGCTGTCGCACTCCGGCTGGCTCGGCACAGCGTCGCGCGTGCCGTCACTCGCGTGGATCCCCGACTTCCAGCATCTGCGCCTGCCCGACCTGTATTCGCCTGCGGCGCTGCGCCACCTGGACGGCACATTCGCCCGCATCTGCGAGCGTTCGACCGGCGTCGTCGTCAGCAGTTGCGACGTGCGGGAGGATCTGCTGCGGTTTCAGCCGCACATCGCGCCGCGCTGTCGCGTGCTTCATTTCGTGTCGGGCCTCGCGGCCGCCGGCGACAGCGGGGACGACCCTGCGAGCGTCGCCCGTCGTCTCGGGGTCGACGAACCGTACTTCCACCTGCCGAACCAGTTCTGGGTACACAAGAACCACGCCGTGGTCGTCGACGCACTCGCGGCGCTGCGCAGCAGCGGACGGCACGCGCGCGTGGTGTGCACCGGCCACACCGCAGACCCACGACGGCCCGATCACTTCGACGCGCTGCGCGCGCGGATCGACCGCCTCGGCGTGAGCGCCCAGTTCACGATGGTCGGTGTGGTGCCGTACGCCGATGTCGTTGCGCTGATGCGGGGCGCAATCGCGGTCATCAACCCGTCGCGATTCGAGGGTTGGAGCACGACGGTCGAGGAGTGCAAGTCGATCGGCAAGCAACTGCTGTTGTCCGACATTCCCGTCCACCGCGAACAGGCTCCGCCGCGTGCACGCTACTTCGATCCCGACGATCCACAGCGACTGGCAGACCTGATCGAAGAGACGCAGCGACACTGGACCGAGGCCGAGGAACAACGGGCACAGCATTCTGCGGCGGCCGAGCTGCCTGACCGCTTCGCGGCGTTCGGCCGCGACTATGCGCGGATCGCACGTTGGGCGGTCGGGCATCGCGACGGGGATCGGCTCGGCGACGCCCCGGCGACCACCGGGCATTCCGACTGGCACACCGGCGGCGTTCCTCGCCCCCGAGATGAACGGGTTCGTCCGGAACGTCCGGGAGCCGTCGCCTGCGACGGCGTATTCTTCGACTCCCGGGTGGGGACTGCGTCCGGAGACCATTGAATGGCGCGAATGAACCTGATGACCGACGCTCTCGTCCGCAGGATGCCGTCGCCCCGCATCGAACGGCGCGAGTACGCGGCCGACTACCCGAACACGGCTGACCCCGTCCGTTCGCCGGATCTCGTCGCTTACGGGCGCGCGATCCTTCAGTACAAATGGGTGATTCTGGCGCTCACGGTGGCCGGTGCACTCGTGGCGGCACTCGCCGCGTGGCGGATCACGCCGATGTACCGGTCGACGACGACAGTGCTGATCGAACCGAGCGCGGCCAGAGTTGTCTCGATCGAAAGCGTGCTGAGCGGTCCGAACCCAAGTCGGGAGTATTTCCAGACGCAGGCGGAGCGCGTCAAGTCAGCCGACATCCTGGCTCGCGCCAGCATCGCGACGGGCCTTGCAAGGCGGGCGGAGTTCAACCCTCGGCTGCGACCAAAGCGAGCTTGGCGCGCATGGCTGGATTCGAGCCTTCCGTCATTCGCGGCCCTGCTGCCAGGGGCTGAGATGGCCATGTCCGAGGCCTCGGACGAGGCTCTCGTGGTGCAGAGCATGTCGGAACGGCTGTGGGTGGAGCCGATCAGGCTGTCTCAATTGCTGCGCATTGGATTCGAGGCGTCCGATCCGTCGGTCGCGGCCGCGGTTGCGAACGCCATCGCCATGGCCTACATCCAGGCAGATCTCGACGCACGGCGCGACGCGACGCTAGGCGCGAATCGTGCGATCAACGACCGGCTGGCGGACCTGAAGAGCAGGTTGGACGCGTCAGAGGCGGCGCTTCAGGCCTATCGCGATCGCGAAGGTCTGGTCGATGGCAAGACGACGCCGCTCGGGGGTTCGGCACGGCGACTCGAGGAACTGATACAGCGACTGGTCGAGGCTCGCGCGCGCCGCGCCGAGGCAGAGGAGGCCTACAACGTTGTACGCGGTGCGGGCGACAACATGGATTCGGTGCCAGCGATCGTGCGTAGTACAGAAGTACAGCGCGCGCGCGAGGTCGAAACCGAGGCGGAACGTGCACTCGCCGGGATCGCCGAACGGGCCGGGCCTGCGCATCCGAAGTACGCGATCGCCGAGGCGGAGCTCGCGGCCGCGCGCGCCAGCACCCGCCGCTTGAAGCAGAACATCGTCACAAGCCTCGGGAAGGAGTACAACGCGGCGCTCGCGACCGAGCGACAGCTGGAGAGCGCCGTAGCCCAGACACGCGGGCAAATACAGTCGACCAACCGCAAGGAAATTCAGCTGACGATGCTCGAGCGCGAAGCGGCTACCAATCGCCAGCTCCACCAGACGTTCCTGGCCCGACTTCGAGAAACCTCGGCGGCCAACGACCTGCCGGTCGCGAACGCACGCGTCGTCGAGCCAGCAGTGCCCGCACTGCAGGCGGCGCGCCCCCGCATCGCGCCGGCGTCGGGCGGGGGCGCCGTGCTCGGACTCGGCATAGGTCTGCTGTTCGCGATCGTGCGCAAGCGGATGGAAAATGGCGTGAACACCACCCACGATGTCGAGGCACGCCTGCACCAGCGGTTGCTGGCGGCCGTGCCTGCCGTCGGCGACCTCGATCGCGCAGCGCTCGCCACCGCAGCACGCCGGACACGACCAGTGTGGGCACGCGTCGTCCGCGACCTCGATCGTGCAGCGCTCGCCACGGTGATGCTCAATGATCCGGACAGCGCTTTCGCGGAGGCGATCCGCACTGCAGGTACGGCGCTGATGCTCGACACTGCGGGTGGATCGAAGCGCGTCGTAGTGGTCACCTCTTCGCTCCCTGGCGAGGGAAAGTCGACTTTCGCGACGAACTGCGCGCTGTGGCTGGCACGCTCGCGCAAAGTGCTGCTCGTAGAGGCAGACATGCGGCGCCCGTCGATTCCGGGCGCCCTCGCGGCGCCTGCAGAGCAGAAGGGCCTGGCGGAACTGCTGGCCGGGACGGCTACGCTCGAAGAGAGCATCATGACCAGCGGGCGAACGAACCTGCACCTGATGGTCTGCGGGCAGGCACCGCCGAACCCGCTGGAGCTTCTTCTCTCCCCGCGCTTGAAGGAAGTGTTCGGCGAGTTGAAGTCCGCCTACGACATCGTCGTGGTCAACACGCCCCCGATGCAGCTTGTCTCCGATGCGCTGGTGCTCGGCGTGCAAGCGACCGGCATGGTCTACGTGGTGAAGGCAGGCGACACTTCGGTGCCGCTCGCGCAGCTCGGCCTAAGGCGGATCGGTGCCGCCGGCGTCCACGTCATCGGCGTGGTGCTCAACCAGTTCGACTTCAAGAAGTCCGCGCGATACTACGGCGATTACTCCGGTTTCAGCGAGTACGGCGCATACGCGAGCGGTGGATATAGGTCCACGAGGCGGTGAGCGGGCGTCAGCGTCCGGATCGACTCGCGCAGCGCGACGGACAACACACTGTGCGCGCTGTCGCCGCTGAAGCGGTACTCGAAGCACGTCTGCGCCGGCCGCCACGTCGCGATCTCGATCTCCGTCCCAGCCGTGGTCACTGCAGGCACCAGCCGATGCATCGCTTCGGCGGCGCCGCCCGTTTTTGCGTCCTGCAGCCGGCACTTGCGGAGAGCCGGGCGTGAGCGCGCAGCGCACGGACGACGTCACGGCGCGGCGCTATCGCGGCGCCGGATACGCACTGCTTGCCAGCGTCGCGGCGCGAGCGCTCGCGATGATTGCGACGATCGTCGCGTTCCGAGTGGGCTTGCCGCACCTCGGCGAGGAGCGATTCGGCGCGTGGATGATGGTCACGAGTCTCGCGATGCTGCTCACGCTCTGCGACCTGGGCGTTGCAGCTGGCTCGATCGGTGCGGTCGCCGAAGCGAACGCTCGACACGGACCTCATGCCGTGCGGACGATCGCAGCCGACACGATCGTGCTGCTTGCCTGCATGGGCCTCGCCGCCGGACTGCTGATCGCGGCGCTCGTTCATGTCGTTCCGCTCGAGATGTTCATGCGCAACGCGACGGACGTGACGCGCGGCGAAACACGCCGGTGCGTGCTCGTGCTCGCGATGCTGCTCGCGGTCGTTCTGCCGGCACAGGGCGCGATGCGTCTGTTCGAGGGCGTGCAGCTCGGCTGGATTGCACATGGATTGGCGGCCCTGTGCTCCCTCGCATCGATAGGAGTGGTCTTATGCCTGCCGGCTCGAGACGCCGACACGCCGACCTATCTGCTGGCCACCTTCGGCATGCAGCAGTTGCCTGGGCTTCTGCTCGCAATCGGCGCCGTGGCGAAGTCGAAGGGTCGGCCTTGGCCGATCCGGTCGCCGCGCGCGATCATCGCCCACACGGATCTGCTGGCCCGCGGTCGCCTGTTCGTGCCGCTTCAGATCAGCGGGGTGGTCGGCTACGCTGCTGGAGGGCTGGTGGTAGCGGCGCGACTCGGTCCGGCGCACGTCGCCGATCTCGCTCTCGTGCAGCGAATCTTCTCTCTCGTATCGCAGCCGCTTCAGCTCGTCCACGCCTCACTCTGGCCCGCTTATGCCGACGCACACGCACGTGGCGACACGCACTTCATCCGCAAGGCTTTCGGAGGATCGCTGACCGTCACCCTCGTCGCCGCTCTGGTTGGCGTGACGACGATCCAGCTTTACTTCCCTCAGTTCGTTCACTTCTTCTCGGCTGGGCACCTGGCGCCGCCCATGGCGCTCGTGATCGCGTACGCGACTTGGGTGGTGATCGAATCGGTTGGGTACGCCGTCGCCATGCTCCTGAACGGGCGAGATCTCCTGCGCCCACAGATCGCGATGGCATGCGCGTTCGTGCCGCTCTCGGTGATCGTTATGACGGTCGCCATCGGGCCGTTCGGTGTGGCGGGCGTGCCGATCGCGCTGTTGCTTGCCCATCTGCTTTCGACGGAGTTGCCCTTGCTCACGGTGCTGCGGCGACGATGTCTGCCCGCGGCCACCGAACCGGCGCTTCGTGTCGCAGAACCGGAGCGGACCCCGTGACGCTTGTGCGCGCCATGCTGGGCGCGGTCATGATGGCGGCCTGTGCGGCTGCAATCGCCGCACCTCCGCGCGTGACCGTCTTGTCTTCGCGACCCGAACACGTGACCGGCGGCGACGTGCTGGTCGAGGTCGAGGCCTTTAACGCATCGCTTGAGCCGCGTTTCGCGGTGGCGGGCTCACCGCTGGCAGCGACCCGCCAAGACGACGTCCGAGGCGCACGGGGTCGTCGATTCCTGGTCGGAGGACTGCCTCTCGGTGACGTCCACCTTAGGGTGGTGGTCGGCAACGAGTTCACGGAAGTCGCGCTGCGCAACCATTCATTGACCGGACCGATCTTGTCCGGAGCTCATTTGACGCCATACGAGTGCCGCACGGTCGAGAACGGCCTGGGCGCGCCTCTGGATGCGAACTGCTCGGCCCGCCCGCGCGTCGACTGGTACTACCGTTCGACCCGCGGCGGATTCCGGCTCTGGGCTGATCCGCGCGGAACTCTGCCTGTCGACATCGCCGCGACGGTGCTGCGCGACGGCCGCTCGGTGCCTTACGTCGTGCGGATCGAATCGGGCACGATCAACCGCTCTGTATACCGGATTGCGATGCTCGCCGATCCCGATGCGCCGGTTGCCGCCGCGCCAACGAGGTGGAACCGCCGCTTGGTCGTTTGGTTCGGCTGCTGCGGGTCTGCGCAGTACAACCAGGGCGTCGTCCAGATCGAGCCCGGGGGCGACGGCATCGCCACGTGGGTGCTCCGCGAGCGGGAGTTATCGCTCGGCTATGCAGTCGCCGTGTCGTCCGGGTTGATCAACAACCAACAGGCGAATCCTCATCTGCAAGGCGAGACGCTGATGATGCTCAAGGAGCACTTCATTGAGCGCTTCGGCCTCCCCGACTGGACGCTCGGATTCGGGTTCTCGGGGGGAGCGATCCAGCAACTGCTGATCGGGCAGTTGTTTCCCGGATTGCTCGACGGGATTCAAGCCGGGCTGGTGTTCCCCGAGACGATCATGCCGGCGATTGCCGACTGTCGGCTGCTGCGGCGTGTATTCGACGCAGAGCCTTCCCGCTGGACCGAGCGAAAGCGCGAGGCGGTCGAAGGCTTCCCGCCCGGGGTGTGCACAATGTGGGACGACGTCTTCGCGACTGCCCTGATGGTTGCCGACGATCGGGCGCGCGGATCACCGTTCGGCTGCGGGTTGCGCGACGCGTCGGCGACCTACGACCCGGTCCGCCGTCCGCAAGGCGCGCGCTGTTCAATCTTCGATACCAACGTCAATGCGCTCGGCCGGGACCCACGCACCGGATTCGCGCGCCGCCCCTACGACAACGTCGGCTTGCAGTACGGGTTGAAGGCGTTGCAGGCGGGTGTCATCGACTTCGAGGATTTCTTGGTCCTGAACGAGCGCGTTGGGGGATACGACAACGACGGCGAGCCGCGGCCGATGCGCACTGAGGCCGACGCCGAGGCGGTCGAAGCGGCTTACTTGGGAGGGCTGGTCAATTCATTCGGTGGAGGCTTGGGCTCGATGCCGATCGTCACCTACCGCAACAACGGCGGAATGCCGAACGACATCCACGATCGGCTGCAGGACCTGATACTGCGGGCGCGACTACTGCGCGCGACCGGCCGCCACGACAATCACGTCGCCCTGACGACCGGCGCAGCAAGCGGGATCGACATCGAACCCATCGCCTTCGACCTGATCTCACGTTGGCTGGACGCGATCGCGGCCGACAGGAGAGCGGACGGCATCGAGCGCATCGTACGCAACAAGCCGACCGACGCCGTCGACACATGCTGGCTCCAGGGCCAGCGCCGCATCGTCGAACCCCTCAGTTCCGATCCCCGCGCCCGCTGCAACCTCGCATATCCGCTTGCGTCGGGCCCGCGGATCGTGGCCGGATTGCCGTTCGAGAACGACATACTAAAGTGCCGTCTCAGGCCACTGCGCGCCGGTGACTATCCCGGCCGGCCAAGCGCCACACAACTCGCTCGCGTCCGGAAAATGTTCCTGCTGGGGGTCTGTGACAGCAGTCAACCCGGGGTGGGCCAGCGGCCGCCGCGTGGCACCTACCTTCGGCTGCCCTCTGCGAGCGGGAATGCAGCCCCAGTCAGAGCTGGACGGATCACTCGATGAAGCCCTTCGTGCGAATGAAGAATCCGCGGTCGGTGAGTATCCGCCTGACCTTGACCGCAGGATTACCACGATAAAGGGCGCTCTCGTCCTTGTGCACCGCCGTCAGCACCGATCCAGCCCCCAAGATCGACCGGGACGGAAGTTGCGATCCAGGCAGGAGGATGCATCCCGTGCCGACGAATGAGTACTCGCCAATATGAACGGGCTTCACTCCTTGCCGACCCCGATAAAGATCGACTGAGTGCGTCAGGATCTGTGAGCGGAATCCGCTGAGCCCCCCGAATCGCCCGATATGCACGAGGTCGCTGCACTCCACAAGGTGCCGATTGGTAATCGTCCCGTGCTCTTCAAGCACGAGATGAGGGCGACGATCGCGCGCATCGATGAAGTGCACCCCGTGCCCCTCGGGCAACGCTGTGATCCAGTTCAGGTTCCCGATGAGCGCGCCTTCTCCAAGCGACAGTATGGACATACCGCGGATCACGTTCAGGTGACCGATTCGCGCGCCCGCACCGAGTTCGAGACGGCGCGCGATCACAATCGACAGCCCGATCCGCGCGCTGGCGTCGATCCGTGCGCCCAGCAGGTGCACGAAGAGGAATCGCTTCGCCGGCCACGGAAGCACAGTCGCTAGCAGCGCAATCAACGCTCGTAACGGGCTCGTCATGCGCTCTCCGGAGGCGCGCCTACGATCGGGCCGCGCAGCATGCGCTCGGCCGTTGCGCGCGGATGGCTCAGATGCTTGAGGAGTCGGAAAGCCCCGCCGATCAGCGCGTCGGCGCGCCGCGGCGGCCGACCGACAATAGTCTCGAACATGCGTCGCCGGTACGCGAAATACGCTTCAGCCAGCTTGCGCGACCCGCTGATGCTGGTCGGGTGCATCCGATGACAACTCATCAACCGGTCGGCCAGCGCGAATCGCGCACCCGCGCGCGCCATGTCGACCAGCAATTCGCCGTCCCAGTTGGATCGATTCGACTCGTTGAATCCGAAGGTCCGAAGGTAAGCAGACCGCCGGAAGAATGTCGACGGCTGCACCGACACGCACGCGTCGTAGGCCACTGCGCGAAGCGAGAACCGGTCGGAGTAGTTACGGCGCAAATGTCGGCCGTCCGCGTCGATCACGTTCCCGTGGCCTGTGATGACGTCCACGTCGGGATGCGAACGGAAATACTGGATCGCGTACTCGAGCGCGCCGGGCAGCAGCAAGTCGTCGGCATTGAGGTAGCCGAGCACCTCGGCGCGGGCCCGCGAGAACCCCTTGTTGAGCCCATCGGCCGGGCCGGTGTCCGGCTCAAGGACCACTGCGGACAGTTGCGGACGGTAAGCTTCGATGATTTCCCGGCTGCCATCGGTCGATCCCGGATCAACGACGATGTAGTCGAGCCGCACGCCGCGCTGCGACAGGACCGACTCGATCGCTTCGGCGAGGAACGGACCTTGATTGAACGAGATCGTGACGATCGACACGTCCGGCGGATCGAGACTCTTCATCGCATCATCCGATTGCATGGGCGCCCAATCGGCCGGGCAGCCGGCTGGCCGGCCGCTGTGAGAGCCACGCATACGAGACGAGCACCGCCACGGCGAGCGCCGACCAGGTGCGAGATCCAAGGGCCAGCGGACTGAACGGGATATCCCACGCCAACGAGAACAGCAGATAGGAGACCGCGATGCCCTCGGGTGTCGCCAGCGGCGCGTGACTCACGATCCGGACTGCGAGGAGCGCGAGCACGCCGAACCAGAAGGCCGCGCCGACGATGCCCCCCTGGACCCAGGCACCGAGCAGATGCGAGTGCGACGGGATGTAGTCGTCCTCGACGTAGGCGGTGGCCATGGAGTGGCCCGAGGCCAGCCGAGCCAGCATCAGTTCGTTCGCGAAACCTTCGTCTCGCGCCCATGAACCGTAGCCTATCCACGGCCGCTCGGCGATCGCACGTGTACTGACCAATACCTCGGATCGGCCGCTGAGGATGAAGCCGAGGTCGGACGTTCCTTGGCTCTCGAACTTGGCGCGCATCTCCTCGGGCGCCCAGCCCGAGGAGATGGCCCAGTCGTAGCCGAGACGCAGCCCTGCAACAGCCAAGAGGGCGCCAAGCGTCATCGTCACTACCGTCAGCAGATTCGCACGGCGCGTCACGGGCACGCCGCCGACCACCGCGATTGCCGCCGCTGTGAGCAAGCTGAGGCCAGCCAGGGACCGCGAACCCATCGCGAAGTGCGTCGCAGCCAAAGCCAGGAAGATTGGGAACGAGAATACTCGTGATCGCAGTCGGCTGTATCCGACCACAAGGGCGACCGCGAACGTCACCACATGACCAATACCGAACTTCCACGGCTCTGCTTGCTGGTAGACGTCGGGCTGGAGGGTGATCTGCAGCAACGTGCCAACAAACAGTCCTAGCCCAGCGAACAGTAGCGCGCGATGTACCGTGTGGAGCACCACGCACCAGAACGCCAACGTTACGAGGAAGACTGCGATGTTGGCCAGACCGCGAACGCTGTCGAATGGTGCGGTCTCGTTGATCCAGTCCGAGAAGCCCTGGGCGAACAGCCAAACGCAACCGGCAAAGAGGACTGCGCCTGCGAGGGGGTTGCGAGCGATACCGACATCTCGGGCCGCCACAAGAACGATCAGCAACGGCAGCAGCGCGATCTCGAACAGTGGCAGCGTGCCGACCAGTTGAACGCGCAGCATCCCAAGTGCGAGCAAAACGAAGAGCAACGTCCCTCCAACGAGATCTGATTCTCGCGGCTGGGACAAGTACGGCGGAGGGCTCAGTACGCGATTCATCGGGGAAAGGGGCACTTGCAGGAATCCTACACTCTCGACGATGGATCGAGCGAGCCTGCGATCAGGGGAGCTTGCACACGCGCATCGACCCGGCACGCTGCCGATCTTGACGCCCGAAAGGCTCCTCTAGGATCATTGCGAGCCGACATCGACCGATGAGTGGAACGCCGCTCACCGACTCAAGCGATGCTCGGCGACGAGGACCATGCACGCTCGGGCACTGAACGAGCATTCGCCGAGTACCCACACAACAAACTGCAAGCGTGTTCTCGCTCGATCAAGCCGAGCGGCGAGCGTGTCTGCCGCGCTTGAACTGCAAAGCCTCCTAGGACCGACCGTACCCTGATGAAGATCGTCCATGTGGTCAACGACCTCAGTCCGGGCTCGGGCGGCCCGACAACGGTGCTGGTCGGGTTGGCGGGACAGCAAAGCGTCGCAGGTCTGGACGTCAGCATCTGCACCACGGATTCGATGCGCAAAGGCGACGACCCCGCTGCGGCACGCGACGTGGTCCGCTCGCTGGAGGACAGGGGCGTAAAGGTGCACCGGTTTCCGGTTGATGTCCGTCCGCTGCTGTTCTCCGGCGGAATGGCGCGCTGGCTGCATCGCAATCTCGCCAGCCACGACATCCTCGACGTCCATGGGCTGTATCGCTTCCCGCCCACCTACTCGGCGTACTGCGCGAGACGGCTTGGCGTGCCCTACATCATCCGTCCTCATGGCGCCTTGGACCCGTTCCTCTTTCGACGGAGTTCAGTCAGTCTTCCGCTCAAGCGGCTCTGGGAACGCCTGTTCGATCTCCCGAATTTGCGTGCCGCGAGTGGCGTGCACTACACGACCGACGACGAGAGAGACCGGGTCGCGTTCCTCGAACTCGGGGCTCCGGCGTTCGTCGGCGCGAATGGCCTGGACTGGGAGCAGTTCGAGATCCTTCCGCCGCGAGGGGCGTTCAGAGATCTGCACGGCATTGGCGATGCCCCGCTGGTCCTGTTCCTTGGGCGCGTGAACTTCAAGAAGGGGCTTGATCTGCTGATCCCGGCGTTCTCCGAGGTTCGGAAGCACCATCCAAACAGCATCCTTGCGATCGTGGGACCTGACAACGAAGGTTTTGGCATCCAGGTTCGCCGTTGGATCAGCGAAGCTGGTCTTGATGAATCAGTTCGGTTGCTAAGCCCCGTCTACGGTCGCGCCGTGCTCGAGGCTTACGTCGATGCTGACGTATTCGCTCTTCCGTCCTATACCGAGAACTTCGGAATGACTGTGGTCGAGGCCATGGCCTGCGGCACCCCCGTCGTGATATCGGATCAGGTCAACATCCATCGAGAGGTATCGGCGTCAGGTGCCGGGCTCGTGACGCCGTGCGACGCAACAGCCGTCGCGGCGGCGATTCAGTCCTTGCTCGCCGACCGTGCCCGGCGCGAGGCAATGGGGCTTGCGGGCCGCGCAGCCTGCCGAGATCTTTACAGCTGGCCACGGATCGCCGAGCGAATGCAGGACGAGTACGAAACGGCGATTCGCCTGGCGCAAGAGCGCCGGTCGGCGACCGGACAGCAGCCCCGCAGGTGAACGAATGAATCGACTGGGCAAGCTGGTTCGTGTGCTTGGACATCGAGCGTGGCGAAAGGCGTTTCTGACCCATCGCGTCGCAGCGAGCGCCGAGCACCTGGCCTCACTCTCGAGCCTCGCGTTTGAGACCGTCGTGGACATCGGTGCCAACGTCGGTCAGTTCGCGCTGCTCGCGCGTCGATTGTTCCCTCAAGCGAGGATTGTTTCGTTCGAGCCGCTGCCCGCACCCGCCGCGACCTTCCGCGGCGTGTTCGCCGCGGACGGCCGCGTCACGCTGCACGAGTGCGCCATCGGGCCGGGCCGCCAACAGGCCACCATGCACCTCTCGGCGGCACTCGATTCGTCGTCGCTGTTGCCAATCGGCTCAGCGCAAGTGCAGAATTTCCCCGGCACGGCGGAGACGGGCATCGCCGAGGTTTCGGTCCGTCCGCTGCCTGACTTGGTCGATCGCAGCACACTTGCACGACCTGCGCTACTCAAGATTGACGTCCAGGGTTTCGAGCTGCAGGCACTCCAAGGCTGCGAATCCTTGATTGACTGTTTCGATTTCGTGTACTGCGAAGCCTCTTTTGTCGAGCTGTATGAAGGGCAGGCATACGCCGCAGATGTCATCGACTGGTTGCGGACGCGAGGATTCCGGCTCGTCGGCGTATTCAACTTGACCCTGACTCGGCGCGGCGCCTGCCTGCAGGCCGATTTCCTCTTCAGACTCGCGCGTGGTATCTGAGCCACCCGTCCCCCTGTTTGAACGGGAACCCCTGTCCCGCCGGTTGTCCGGCGGCGCACGGGCGCGGACACTCGGGTGTCGCTGGCCTCCCCCCGCCGTCGCTCCCGTGCCCCCGACCTCCTTCGACTCGCATCCGCCGAGCTCGGCCTTCGCCGACACGCTGCCGCCCTGCGCGGCATCGGCATGGGCATCGCCGGTGGCGGAGAGCGCCCCGCCGGTGCCCGTGGCGGCGCGCTGGCTGTTCGCGGTGGTGGCGGTCGTCGTCGGCTACCTGGCGCTGGTGCCGACCACGCTGCCCACCGTCGGCACCGGCTGGGACAAGCTCAATCACGTGCTCGCCTTCGCCGCGCTGGCCGCCGCCGGCTGCTGCGGCTGGGCGCGCGGCTGCGCCAGGGGCCCCGGCGTCGCTCGCTGGCGCGTGCTCGCCGGCGTGCTGGCCTACGGCGCGCTCATCGAGGCGGTGCAGTACTACGTGCCCGGCCGCTCGGCCGAGTGGGGCGATCTCGGCGCCGACGCCATCGGCATCCTGTGCGGCGCGTGGGTCTTCGACGTGGCGCTGCCGGCCGGCCGGCAGGTGCGCGAGCGGCTGGCGGTGCCGTTTCGCCGCTCGCGCGCGGCGGTGGAGCGCGTGGCCGATCCGCACCGCGAGCCGCGGGGGGATTGACCTGGAGGTAAACTTCGGTACAGAAATCTGTACTCTCGTCGCGCCTCCATGAAAACCACCCTCGACTTGAACGATGCGTTGCTGACGCAGGCGAAGTCGCTTGCAGCGCAACAGCGCACGAGCCTGACCCGCCTCATCGAGGAGGGGCTGCAGTTGCGCCTGCGGGCACAGCGCATCGCGCCCGGCAAGGCAGTGCGGCTGCCGGTCTATCGCGGCAAGGGAGGGCTGGTGCCCGGCCTCAGTGGCCTCAGCAACAAGGCCATGCTGGACGCCGTCGACCAGGACGCATGACGCCCGACGTCAACGTGCTGGTCGCAGCGTCGCGCAGCGATCATCCGCATCACGCCGCCGCCCGCGGCTGGCTGGAACAGGCGCTGGCGGATGCAGGCCAAGGCAGCTCGCTGGCGCTGCAACCGATGGTGATCGCGAGCTTTCTACGACTGGTGACGAACCCGAGGGTCTTCGTCGAGCCCACGCCGGTTTCCGAAGCACTGCGCTTCATCGACGCCCTGCTCGCCGCGCCGGGCGTGACCCGCCCCGACCTCGGCGCCGAGTGGCCCGCGCTGCGCAAGCTGTGCCTCGAACATGCGCTGACGGCCAACGACATCCCCGACGCCTGGCTCGCCGCCGCGGCGATTCACCAGGGCGAACAAGTGACCAGCTTCGACAGCGACTTCAAACGCCTGCTGCCCAAGGGCAGGTTCAGGCTGCTGCCGCCCGCCCCCTGAACAACCGCACTACCCGGATGGGCTATCGCCCATTACCCCTCTTGGTAGTAGACGCCCCCCGGCGCCATCGCCGGTAATAGCCGCAGCCTGCGGGGCGATATGCTGCCGCTTTCGCACACCCCTTCGACGGCGCGCCACGCGCCGCACCCTGGAGACACGCCTCATGCAGTTCGACAAGGAATTCGACGCCTCGGGCCTTTCGTGCCCGCTGCCCATCGTCAAGACGAAGAAGTCGCTCGCCGACATGGCCTCGGGCCAGGTGCTGCGGGTCGTCGCCACCGATCCCGGCTCGGTGTGCGACATGGAGGCCTTCGCCGAGCAGACGGGCCACAAGCTGCTCGAATCGAAGACGGAGAACAACAAGTACGTCTTCATGATCAAGAAGGCCTGAGCCATGGCCGCCAAGAAGATGGCGATCATCGCCACCAAGGGCGCGCTGGACATGGCGTACCCGCCGCTGATCCTCGCATCGACGGCGGCGGCGCTCGGCTGGGAGGTGCAGGTCTTCTTCACCTTCTACGGCCTGCAGCTGCTGCGCAAGGACCTGAGCGGCATCCAGATCAGCCCGCTGGCCAACCCGGCGATGCCGATGCCGGTGCCGATGCCGGTGGTCGTCTCGGTGCTGCCGGGCATGCAGGCGATGGCCACCTCGATGATGAAGGCCAAGATGAAGAAGAAGGGCGTCGCCTCGCTCACCGAGTTGCGCGACCTGTGCAAGGAAGCCGAGGTCAAGATGATCGCCTGCCAGATGACGGTCGACCTGTTCGAGTTCAGCAAGGACGACTTCATCGACGGCATCGAGTACGGCGGCGCGGCGACCTTCCTCAAGTTCGCCGGCGAGACCGACGTCTGCCTGTTCATCTGACGAAGCCGCCGCCTTTGCTTCGGGGTTCCGACGGGGAGTGACCGCACCGATGGCCGACGGCGCCGCCAGCCCCGCCCTGCTCGTCGTCTGGGGCGGCTTCGCGATCGCGTTCGTGTTCGGCGCGATCGCCAACAAGACGAACTTCTGCACCATGGGCGCCGTCTCCGACGTCGTCAACATGGGGCACTGGAGCCGCGTGCGCATGTGGGTGCTGGCGATCGCGGTGGCCGTCGTCGGCGCCAATGCGCTGCACCTGGCAGGCCTGGTCGACCTGGGCAAGACGATCTACCAGCGCCCCAGCCTGCCGTGGCTGTCGCTGCTCGTCGGCGGCACGCTGTTCGGCATCGGCATGAGCCTGGCCGGCGGCTGCGCCAACAAGAACCTGGTGCGCCTGGGCGGCGGCAGCATGCGCTCGTTCGTCGTGCTCGTGTTCGTCGCCATCTCGGCCTACATGACGCTCAAGGGCCTGTTCGGCCAGTGGCGCGCCAGCGTGCTCGATCCGGTGTCGCTCGACCTCGGCGCCTTCGGCCTGCGCGACCAGAGCCTGGCGACGATCGTCGCCCGCGCCACCGGCATGACGCCCGACGCGGCACTCATCGCGACGGCGGCGCTGGTCGCCGCGCTGCTGCTGTTCTTCGTCTTCAAGGACAAGCGCTTCCGCCGCAACGGCATGCAGGTGGCGGGCTCGCTCGCGCTGGGCGTGCTCGTCGTGCTGGCGTGGTATCTCACGGGCCACCTCGGCCACGGCGAGAACCCCGAGACGCTCGAGACGGTGTACTTCGCCACCAACACGCGCACGCTCGAGTCGCTGAGCTTCGTCGCGCCGCTGGCCTACACGCTCGAGCTGCTGATGCTGTGGACCGACAAGTCGCTGCACGCCAGCTTCGGCGTCGCCACCGTGCTCGGCATCGTGCTCGGCTCGGCGGCCTATGCGCTGGCGTCGAAGACCTTCCGCTGGGAGGGCTTCGCGTCGATCGCCGACCTGCGCAACCAGCTCGCCGGCGGCGTGCTGATGGGCTTCGGCGGCGTCACGGCGCTGGGCTGCACCGTCGGCCAGGGCATCTCGGGCGTCTCGACGCTGGCCATCGGCTCGCTGCTCGCACTGGCCGGCATCGTCGGCGGGTCGGCGGCGACGCTGCGCTATATCACCTGGCGGGCGGAGCGGGAGTGACCCTGCGGCCGCCGACGAGCGCGGTCGAAATGTCAATCCGAACGCAGTTCAAAAACGTAGCGATGTCGCTATGATGGCGTCATGAGCCGCAGCGCCATCGCCCGCCGCCTCGAGTCGATCCAGACCAAGGCAGCCATGCGCTCGGCCGACGTCGCCGCGATGCTCGACGTGCGGCCCGAAACGGTCTCGCGCTGGAACAGCGGCAAGTCGCTTCCCCACGCGAGTACCGAGCGGCAGTTGCTCGACCTCGAGTTCATCGTCGACAAGCTGGCCGACCTCTACGAGCCGGCCGACGCGCGCCTGTGGCTGTTCTCCCGCCAGCGTCTGCTGGGCGATCGTGCGCCGGCCGAGTTGATCCGCCACGGCCGCATCGACGACGTGCTCGCTGCCGTCAATCAGTTGTTGGACGCAGTGCATCTCTGACGAGCGCCGCGCGTGATCCAACACGATCCGCGGTTGCTCGAACGGCTCGACGCCTTGCCGAAGCAGCGCTTCGACGGCGACACCTTCCGCGCGACGCGGCCGCAGCTCGACCCCCGCGCCGCCTCGTATAACGGCGGGCGCTGGATGGTCCGCGATGCAGCGGCCGTGCTCTACACCAGCCTCGAGCGCGACGGCGCGCTGGCCGAGATCGCGTTCCACTGGTCGCAGCTCACGCCGCGGCCGACGAAGCCGGTGCAGGTCCATCGTCTGCACGTCGCGGCGCGCCGCACGCTGCGGCTGTTGCGCATGGATGTTGCCGCACTCGGCGTCGCCGAAGCCGAATACACCGGCATCAACCTGCCCGCGACGCAAGCGATCGGCGCTGCCGTCGCGCACCTGGGCTGCGACGGACTGATCGCACCGTCGGCGCGCTGGCCTTGCGACAACCTGATGCTGTTCACCGAACGCCTGGCCGATGATGCGGCGATCGCCGTCGTGAGCAGCGAGACGGTTGATTGGCTCGCATGGGCAGCAGCCCATGGCAGGGTCGGCGCGGCATGACGCCTTGCACGCGCGACGGGCGCCCGGAGATAACCGCGCGGCGACGCCAGCGCTACATCACTTAGCTGATCGAACGGCAGCAACCCAGCGGCCTGCACGGCCGATCATCAACTCAGGTCGAGACGCTTTTCGATGCGATCGATGCGCTCGGCGAGCCGGTCGATGCTCGCCTGCTGGCGGACGGCCTCTTCTTCTCCAGCAGGTTTTCGCGGCGCAGCGTCAACACGCTCGCATCCAAGCCGTGAAGGCGCCTGCTTCACGTCCTTGAACTCGCTCTGCATGTCGCCGCGCAGGCTGGCGATCTCGTTGCGCAACGCCCTCGAATGCTCAAGGATCAGGTTGCTGATGTCCTCGGTCATGGCGATCCCCCGTGAG
This sequence comes from Burkholderiaceae bacterium, assembly GCA_048500255.1. GTDB lineage: Bacteria > Pseudomonadota > Gammaproteobacteria > Burkholderiales > Burkholderiaceae_C > JAMHWF01. The sequence continues at coordinate 1,047,685 of JASNYH010000001.1, forward strand.
GCCATCCTAGCCCCTCCGGCCGGCCAGTGCCTGCCTTCGAGGGCGCCTCAACGCCTTACCGCCTCCGACATCAGCCACGCCGACAGCTCGGCCGCCGCGTCCGGCCCGCGCTCGCGCTGCAGCGCCAGCGCGCGCTCGCCGATCGCCAGCCAATGCGCTGCGCCGTCGGCCAGCGCGGCGTCGAGCGGCGTGCGGCCGGCGCCGCTGCACCAGGCGCGATAGGCGGCGAACAGCGACGGGAACAGCTCGGCGCGCAGGCCTTCGAAGTTGGCGAACCAGAAGTGGATCGACGCCGCCGCGTCACGCTCGAGCAGCGTGGGCAGCGTGACGAGGCAATCGGCCAGGTGGTCGCGCACCGCGCGCAACAGCGCGTCGGCACGCGCATCGCCGGCCGCGGCGACGGCCGTGCGCAGTTCGCTCCAGGCGGCGGCGCCGAGCTGCTCGCCGGCGCGGTATTCGCCGATCTCGTGCAGCAGCAGCGTCTCCATCTGCTCGTCGGCCATCGCATGCAGCGCGGGCGCGGCGTCGCCCTCGCCCGGCCAGCCGTAGGCCGCGAGTGCGCTGCGGAACGCGCCGTCGCGCTGCTTCAGGCCCCAGGTCTCGAACTTCTCCCACAGCCAGCGCAGCAGCGACTCGCGACGCAGCAGCACGGTGCGGCCCGACAGCGCCGCCGGCGGCGCGGCCAGGCCGCGCGCCAGCTCGCGCGCGCCGGTCAGCACGTCGAGCCCGTCGCGGCGCCGCGCGTCGTGCAGCTCGCCGAGAAAGAACACCGGCCGGCCGCCGGCGATGCGGCCGGCGCCGTAGACCCAGCCCTGCGGCACCAGCCGCGCATTGACGGCCGCCGCGTCGAAGGCGTCGAGCGGCGGCTCGCCGTCGGCGAGCGGCAGCGGCGCATAGGGCGCCTCGGCGAGTCCGTCCCACAGCGCCTCGCGCGCGTCGAGCCAGGCGCCGACGTCCTGGTGGCGCAGCGGTGCGTCGAGCGGCAAGCCCTGCTCCCAGCGGTAGAACTCGCGCATCTGCAGCAGGTAGATGCACAGCGTCAGGTCGGCGGCGTGGCGCGCGTCGGCGATGTGGCAGTTGGTCTGCACGGCACGCGCGAGCGGGCCGATGTCGATCGACGCAGGCGACGGCGACTTCACCGCGGCGACTCCGGCGCCGGCCGGCGATGGCGGCGCCGCGGCTCCCATTGCACGACGCTCTCGACGATGGCCTCCCACGGCAGGCCGGTGAGGCTGCCGTGGCGCTCGTGCGCGGTGCCGACCATGCGGTGCACGTCGGCGCGCGCGGCGCCGAGCGTGCGCTGCAGGCCGGCCAAGCCGCCGCAGTGCAGCCGCAGCGCCTGCGCATGGATCAGCGGCGTGCCCGGCCGCGGCAGGCGCAGCGCGAAGCGCGCGCGCTCGTGCAGCAGTTCGGCGAGCGTGCGGCAGTTGGTGCGCGCCACGTGCGAAGGGCACTCGAGCACGTCGCGCTCGCCGGCGCTGCGCCGCTCGACCAGCTCGCACACCGCCGCATGGGCGAGCAGCGCGCGCGCGAACACGCACGGCGTCGCGCTGTCGCAGCACGACGGGCTGCCGGAAGGGCTGTCGTGCTGCATTGCGAGCGCAGTTCAGTCGTCTCCCAGGGGTGCCGGGTCGCGCACCTGGCACAGCAGGTCTTCGGCCTGCTGCTGCGTCTCGGCGTAGATCACCTTGATCGGCGGCGCGTCGCGCCCCTGGTCGGCGCGCAGCGCCTTGGCGCGCAGCGATGCGTCGCGAAAGACGCGATGCTCTTCGAGCTTCTCGAGCTGGGCGAACGGCTTGACGCGAAAGATGTAGTACGGCATCGCGATGTGTCTCCCTTCCCTTGTCGACGCGCTCTGCTCAGACGTAGCGCTTGGTCAGCCGCCGGCGGCCCGGCACGGCTTTCTGGATGATGACACCGCGCACCGCGGCGAGATCGCGCAATGGGATTGCGGGATAGGCGCCGTTGAGCGCGCGCAGCTGCCAGCCGCCCGCGGCGTCTTGCGCGAGCTGGCGGAAGATCCACTCGTCGGCGTGAAAGGCCAGCACATAGGAGCCGTCGCGCGCCAGGCCGTCGGGCTCGACGACGATGATCTCGCCCTCGACGAACTCGGGCGCCATGCTGTCGCCGAGCACGCGCAGCGCGAAGACCTCGCCGCCGCTGCAACCCGCGTCATCGCCCGTCACACCACCTCCGCGCGGATCTGGCTGCCCGGCACGCCGGCGTGGCGCAGCTCGGTCTCGAGCGCGGCGACGAAGGCCTCGGGGCCGGCGACGTAGAAGTCGCAGGCCACGTCGAACAGGTCGGCGCGCATCGCCTGCGCGAGCTGGCGCGCGCCGGCCGCGGCGTTGCTGTGCACGGCGAGCGTGTGCTCGAAGGTGTCGAGTGCCTCCGACCAGGCGCGGCACTGGTTCGCCATGAAGTGGCCGTCGGGCCGCGTGGCGAGCCAGAACAGCGTGAGCGAAGGCGCCTCGTCGCGCGCCAGCGCGTGCTCGATCAGGCTCTTGACCGGCGCGAAACCGAGGTCGCAGGCCGCGAAGACGAGCGGCCGGTCGCTCTCGACGAGCACGAACTCGCCGAGCGGCCCCCACACGTCGACCGCCGAGCCGGGCGCCAGCGTGCCGTCGAACACGCGGCGCGCGAAGGCGTCGTCGGCCGAGCGCGCGACGACAAAGTGCAGGTTGCGGTCGTCGCAGGGGCAGCTCGCGATCGGCAGCGTGGCGTGCAGGTCGTCGCCGCCCGCAGCGCCGCCGCCGAGGCCCAGCGTCGCCGACTGGCCGGCGAGAAAGCGCAGCCGGTGGCTGCGCGGCGTCTGCAGGTGCACGAGGCGCGTGTCGGGCGCCAGCTCCTTGACCTGGCGCACCGTGGCGACGATCTGCTGCGGCGCGATGTCGGCCGGGCCGCCTGCCTCGAGCGTCTCGAGCGTGAGCTCGCTGCTGGCCGCCGTGTGCGCGCACAGCAGCGTGTAGCCCTGCGCCTTCTCGGCTTCCGACAGCGGATAGTCGAAGGGCTGCACGCGCGCGACCTCGCCCTCGATCACGCGCACCTTGCACATGCCGCAGGTGCCGTTGCCGCAGCCGTAGTTGAGCTTGAGGCCGGCGCGCAGGCCCGCCTGCAGCAGCGTGTCGCGGCCCTCCACCGTGAACTGGTGGCCGCTCGGGCGCACCGTGACCTGCGCGCCCATCAGCTTGAGCATGTCGTCCATCGCGTCCAGCATGTCGACGGATTCGGTGGCCAGCGCGCGCGCCAGCCCCGTCGAGGCCTGCTGCGCGAGGCGGCGCAGTGCCGCGTCGTCGGGCGCGGCGTCGGCCTGCGCGCGGATCGCGTCGCGCAGCTCGACGACGAGCTCGTGGTAGCGCTGCAGGTGGCGGCGCAGGTCGGCCAGCTCGACGCTCTGGCGAAACAGCCGCTGCGCCAGCACCTCCTGGCTGGGCAGCGTGCGCTCGCGCACGCGGCGTCCGAAGGCCTCGTCCTTGATGCGCGCCACCTGCTCGAGCAGGCCGCCGTCGTCCTCGAAGTGGGCCTGCGGATAGAGCCTGGCCAGCGCCGCCGTCGACACCAGCCCGGCGTCCGACAGCGCCAGCTCGCCGGCGCGCACGCGCTGCTGCAGCGCGCTGCGCGGCACGCCCACCAGGTGGGCGGCGCGCCAGACGGTGACCCACTGTGCCACGCGCTCAGCCCCCGGCCACGCGATCGAGATAGCGCGCGCGATACAGCAGCCGCGGGCGCGCCGGATCGTCGATGAAGGCTTCGCGGTCGTGCAGCACGTTGTTGCACACCAGCCCCATGCCGGCCTCCATGCGCAGGCGCAGCTGGGGCAGCGGCGCGCCGCCGGCCAGCGCCTCGCCGGCGAGCAGCGCCTCGAGCGCGGCGACGGCGGCGCGCGTCGCGGCGTCGGCCTTCCACTCGATGCTGCGCGTGCGCGCCGTGTAGCGCATCAGCAGGCAGCCCGAATCGTCGACGGCGAACACCGGGCCGGCCTGCGCGGGCCGGGCGACGCCGTCGTCGTCGGTGCGCGCGGGGATCGTCATCGCGTCGGGCGCCGCGAGCGCGCGGACGTGCGCCGGGTCGGCGTCGCGCAGCGCGATGTAGGCGAGCTCGTGGTCGAGCAGGCGGTTGGCGCCACCGCTGGCAGCCGGCCGCACGCAGTGCAGCACCATGCCGCGGATGGCGCGCTCGGGCGGCTGGTAGTAGCCGTCGGTGTGCCACTTGATCGCGCGGTTGGTGTAGGGGATGAAGCCGGCCGCCGGCCCCGCGCCGGCGCGCACCGTGATCGGCGAGATGCCGTCGTCGTCGGCCAGCCAGTTGGCGTCGAGCCGCTCGAGGCCGAGCTGGCGGCCGAGCGCGCGCGGAATGTCGGTGTCGGCGTCGACGCGGCCGCTGCGATACAGCGCCATGTTCCAGCGCGCGCAGCGCTCGACGAGCGCGGCGCGTTCGGCCGGCGCGAGCGCCGCCGGGTCGCGCACCTCGACGACGAGGTCGGCCGCGCGGCGCGGCGCGTCGGCGAGCCGGGCGTCGCGCCAGGCGCGGTAGGCCGCGTCCTCGGCGAGGTCGAACGGGTTGCCGCGCGGCGCGCCGGCGCGCCGGGGCGTGGCCGATACGGGGGTCGCCGCCATGCTCGTCACTCCCCGCTCATGCCTTCGCGGCGGCGCGCGCGCGGCTCGCTCGAATGCGCGCCTTCCATCGAGCGGCGCAGCAGCTCGAGCGCCGCGGGCGCCTCGACCGCCATCACCTGGTCGAGCACCCAGCGCCGGTCGTGCTCGGGCACGAAGGGCTCGAGACGGCGGCCGAAGTAGCGCACGAAGCCGAAGTCGGGGCCGTCGGCCTCGGACCAGCCGAACTCGGCATAGTGCTGCGACACGGCATTGAACTGCTCGACGAACAGGCCGCCCCAGTCGTGTTCGGCGCCGAGCAGGTCGGTCTCGTTGTCGTGCAGCTGGCGCGCCACGTGGTGCACCAGCGCGGTCGTGAACGGTACGCGCGCGTCGGCGCCCAGCTTCGCGTAGGCCATGCGGTCGGCGCAGGCGAGCAGGAACAGCAGCGTCTCGCGCACGAAGCCGAAGTACGGCGCGCCGGGATCGACGTCGAAGCCGGCGGCGCGCATGCGGTCGATCAGGTGGCGCGCCGCGCGCCACGCCACGAACGCCACCGCACTGGCCGTCTGGTCGGCGCTCTTGGGCGTCTCGACCTTGAACCAGTGCGTCTTCAGGCGCGGCGACGGAGGAGCGGCAGGAGTCTTCATCGTCGTGCCAGCGCCGCTTCAATAGCCGCCCTTGCCGTACGGCTGCGGCAGTCCGGCGACCTTCGGGCCCTGCTTGGCCGGGCCGACGGGGAACAGGTCGTAGAGCGCCTTGCTGTCGCAGCCCGGCAGCACGTCGCCCAGGCCCTTGAGCATGTTGCGGAAGTTGGGAGTGTGGCCGTGCTCGCGGTACTCGTCGCGCAGCCAGGCGACGACCTTCCAGTGGTCGTCGGTCAGCTCGATGTTCTCGGCCGCGGCGATCACGCGCACGATGTCGTCGCCGAAGTCGGGTTCGATCAGGTAGCCCTGCTCGTCGGTCTCGAGCTCGACGCCGTTGACGATGTAGCCCATGGGGTGGTGTCTCCTTGTTTGCCTCGATCTCATTCGCCGACGGCCGCCGCCGTCTTGTGCGGCACGAACACGCCGCAGCCCATCAGCCGGTGCTCGCCCAGCCCCTGCTCGAGCACGCGCAGCGACGCCGCCGCGCCCAGCCCGTGCAGCAGCAGGCTGTAGCCGTGCAGCAGCCGCTGCGGCCCGCGCAGCTGCTGCTCGCGCCCGCAGACGCGGTGGCAGGCGACGCCGAGCGCCGCCAGCTCGGCGCCGACGGCTTCGAGGAAGGCCGCCTCGTCGGCGCTGCCGGCGTCGACGAAGGGCGCGTACAGCGTCGAGTGCGGCAGCAGCTCGCGCAGCGTCGCCGCACCGAGCTCGACCGACTCGCCGGCCACCGTCAGCGTGCGCCCGGCCAGCGCGCCCGCCATCGCGTCGGCGCGCTCGCGCGGCACGCGCACGACGAGCCGCGATCGCGCCGACAGCAGCGCCGGGTCGCCGGCGCCGTGCACCAGCTTGACGGCGTGCACCGCCGCCCGCGGCTCGCTCGCGAGCCACGGCAGCGCCGCGGCCAGCGCGTCGGCGAGCGCGAGCCGATGGTCTCGCGCCAGGTGCGCGCCGCGCAGCGCGAACGCCATGTCGACGACCGACGATGCAGCCAGCGCGTCCATCAGCGGCCGCCTTCCTGCTGCGTCTGCGCCCAGCGCAGCAGCGCCTGCCCCCAGGCCTCGGCGGTCTGTGCATCGATCTCGAACACGGTGAAGCGGCTCTTCTCGCGGATGCGCGTGCGCAGCATCGGCATGCCGCCGGCCTCGTAGTCGATCTGCTGCAGCTCGATCTCCTGTCCGCCCAGCGGCACGCGCAGCCTGTCCAGCGGTGTGACGCGCGTCGTCATGGCAGCCCCTTGCGATTGCGGCGCTATTGAGCGCGGCGCCGCCCTGGAGCGTCTATCACCGCGACGGGTAAGCCCCGGATACTCCCTTTGGGTAATGCCCGGCCTCCCGATCGGGTCTATCTTCGATACCCAACCGGAGTGATGGCGCGGCCCTGCCTCGCGCGCCTAGCATCTGCCCCCACACAAGGAGACATGGCCATGGCCAAGAAGATGCACGACACCCCCATGCTCGACCAGCTCGAGAGCGGACCGTGGCCGAGCTTCGTCACCGGGCTCAAGCGCCTCGCCAAGGACAAGGACTACATGGTCGACCTGATGGGTCAGCTGGAGACCTCGTACCGCACGCGCAAGGGCTACTGGAAGGGCGGCACGGTGGGCGTGTTCGGCTACGGCGGCGGCGTGATCCCGCGCTTCACCGAACTGAAGGACGAGCACGACAAGCCCGTGTTCCCCGACGCCGCCGAGTTCCACACGCTGCGCGTGCAGCCGCCCGCGGGCATGCACTACAACACCGACGTGCTGCGCAAGATGTGCGACATCTGGGAGAAGCACGGCTCGGGTCTGATCGCCTTCCACGGCCAGTCGGGCGACATCATGTTCCAGGGCGCGACCAGCGCCAAGGTGCAGGACGCGTTCGACGAGCTCAACGAGCTCGGCTTCGACCTCGGCGGCGCCGGCCCCGCGGTGCGCACCTCGATGAGCTGCGTCGGCGCGGCGCGCTGCGAGCAGAGCTGCTACGACGAGGGCAAGGCGCACCGCCAGGTGATCAACACCTTCCTCGACGACATCCACCGCCCGGCGCTGCCCTACAAGTTCAAGTTCAAGTTCAGCGGCTGCTCGAACGACTGCATGAACTCGATCCAGCGCTCCGACATGGCCGTCATCGGCACCTGGCGCGACAACATGCGCACCGACGAGGCACTGGCGCGCAAGTGGTTCGACAAGCACGGCATGAACGAGCTGGTCAACAACGTCGTGACGCGCTGCCCGACCAAGACGATCATGCTCAAGGAGGTCAAGGACGTCGCCACCGGCCCGACGATCTCGAGCGTCAAGGTCAGTGACACGCACGCGCTCGAGATCGACAACAGCAACTGCGTGCGCTGCATGCACTGCATCAACGTGATGACGGGCGCGCTGGCGCACGGCACCGACACCGGCGCGACGATCCTCGTCGGCGGCAAGCGCACGCTCAAGATCGGCGACCTGATGGGCACCGTCGTCGTGCCGTTCATGCCGCTGAAGACGGAAGAGGACTACGAGGCGCTGGTCGAGCTGGGCCAGAAGGTGATCGACTTCTTTGCCGAGAACGCGCTCGAGCACGAGCGCACCGGCGAGATGATCGAGCGCATCGGCCTGGTCAACTTCCTCGAGGGGATCGGCGTCGACATCGACCCGAACATGGTCGCCACGCCACGCACCAACCCCTATGTGCGCACCGACGGCTGGGACGACGAAGTCGCCCGCATCGCCGCCAAGAAGGCCGCGGCCTGAGCCGGCCCCCGCAGCAGCAACACAGGAGCCAACGAGACATGGCGATGCGTCAACCGATCGAAAGCGGCGTGCCGGACAACAAGCCCTACCTGCACCCGACGCTGCTCAAGAACTACGGCAACTGGAAGTACCACGACCGCCCGCGACCGGGTGTGCTGCACCACGTGTCGCACACCGGCGACGAGGTCTGGACGGTGCGCGCCGGCACGCAGCGGCAGATGGACGTGCACACGATCCGCAAGCTGTGCGACATCGCCGACACGTATGCCGAGGGGCACGTGCGCTTCACGATCCGCAGCAACATCGAGTTCATGGTCAGCGACGCGACCAAGGTCGACCCGCTGATCCACGCGTTGCAGGAAAGCGGCTTCCCGGTCGGCGGCACCGGCAACTCGGTGTCGATGATCTCGCACACGCAGGGGTGGCTGCACTGCGACATCCCGGGCACCGACGCCTCGGGCGCGGTGAAGGCGCTGATGGACGAGCTCTACGAGGAGTTCATCAAGGAAGACATGCCCAACCGGGTGCACATGTCGACGAGCTGCTGCGAGATCAACTGCGGCGGCCAGGCCGACATCGCCATCGTCATCCAGCACACCAAGCCGCCGAAGATCAACCACGACTTGGTGGCCAACGTCTGCGAACGCCCGGCCGTCGTCGCGCGCTGCCCGGTGGCGGCGATCCGCCCCGCGCTCGTCAACGGCAAGCCCTCGCTCGAGGTCGACGAGAAGAAGTGCATCTGCTGCGGCGCCTGCTACCCGCCGTGCCCGCCGATGCAGATCAACGATCCCGAGCACTCCAAGTTCGCGATCTGGGTCGGCGGCAAGAACTCGAATGCGCGCGGCAAGCCCACCTTCATGAAGATGGTGGCGTCGGGCATCCCGAACAATCCGCCGCGCTGGCCCGAGGTGTCGGAGATCGTCAAGAAGATCCTCTACACCTACAAGGCCGACGCGCGCTCGTGGGAGCGGCTGTCGGACTGGGTCGAGCGCATCGGCTGGCCGCGCTTCTTCGAGAAGTGCGACCTGCCCTTCACCAAGTACCTGATCGACGACTGGCGCGGCTCGCGGGCCAACCTCAATGCGTCGACGCACATCCGCTTCTGACGACGGCGCGCCATGAAGTTCGGCATTCTCGTGAGCGAAGGCCCGTACACCCACCAGGCGAGCGACACGGCGTACCAGTTCTGCGCCGCCGCGCTCGCCAAGGGGCACGAGGTGCAGCGCGTCTTCTTCTATCACGACGGCGTCTACAACGCGACCAGGCTCACCGAGCCGCCGCAGGACGACCGCCACATCGTCAACCGCTGGTCGGCGCTGAAGGAGCAGCACGGCGTCGACCTCGTCGTGTGCGTCGCCGCGGCGCTGCGCCGCGGCATCAAGGACGAGGTGCTCGCGCCCGGGTTCCGCATCTCGGGCCTGGGGCAGCTCGTCGACAGCGGCATCAAGTGCGACCGCCTGGTCACGTTCGGCGACTGACGGGGAGAACATGAAGCCATGAAGAAGTTCATGTTCGTCAACCGCAAGGCGCCCTACGGCACGATCTATGCGCTCGAGAGCCTCGAGGTCGTGCTGATCGCCGCCACCTTCGACCAGGACGTGAGCCTCGTCTTCGTCGACGACGGCGTCTACGAGCTCGCCAAGGGCCAGGACACGCAGGGCATCGGCATCAAGAACCACTCCAAGACGTATCGCGCGCTCGACGGCTACGACGTCGAGAAGCTCTACGTGGAGCGCGAGTCGCTCGAGGCGCGCGGCCTGACCGAGGCCGACCTCATCGTCGACGTCGAAGTGCTGTCGACGGCCGAGATGGCCGCGCTGATGGCCGAGCAGGACGTCGTCCTGAGCTTCTGAGATGAATCAGCCCCCACGCTCGCTGTCGCTCGCCGCCCCCCGTGGGGGCGCTCAGTGGCTTCGGGCGGCCGGGCGCCACTGAGGTCGCATCAGCCATGCTGCATATCGTCAACAAATCGCACCGCCAGAGCACGAGTTTGCAGAGTTGCCTGCGTTTTGCGCAGGACGGCCACGCGCTGCTGCTGACCGAGGACGCCGTCTATGCCGCCACGAAAGGCGGCGCCGCATCGGCCGGCATGGCCGATGCGCTCGCGCGGCTGAAGGTCTACGTGCTACAGCCCGATCTCGAGGCGCGCGGCGTCGCCGCGCAGCGCATCGACGGCGTGACGGCCGTCGACTACGGCGGCTTCGTCGATCTCGTCGCCGAGCATTCCAACTGCCAGTCCTGGCTTTGAGCCCGGCATCGCAGGAACCACCCCGCACCAGGAGAGACGCATGGGCATCGAAGTGAACGGCCAGACCTACGACACCGACGAGGAGGGCTACCTGGTCAACCTCGCCGACTGGAACGAGGACATCGCCAATGTCATCGCCAAGACGGAGAACGTCGAGATGACGCCCAACCACTGGGAAGTCGTCAACTTCCTGCGCGAGTACTACAACGAGTACCAGATCGCGCCGGCGGTGCGCGTGCTGACCAAGGCGATCGGCAAGCAGCTCGGCCCGGACAAGGGCAACAGCAAGTACCTCTACGAGCTGTTCCCGTACGGCCCGGCCAAGCAGGCCTGCAAGATCGCCGGCCTGCCTAAGCCGACCGGCTGCGTCTGAGGCCGCGCGCAGCAACGACAACGCGCGTCGCATCTCACGGCGCGCGATGATCGAACTCACCCCGGTGCCAGCCCCATGTCAGGCTTGACCATCGCCTACGCCCTGCTGTTCTACGCGGCGACCGCGATGCTCGTCGTCGGGCTCGTCGTCAAGATCGGCGGTTACCTGCGCACGCCGGCGCCGCTGAAGATCCCGACGACGCCGGCGCCGACCACGTCGTCGGGCGTCGCACTGCGCATGGCGCGCGAGATCGTGCTGTTCGAGAGCCTGTTCCGCTCGAACAAGTGGACCTGGCTGCTCGGCTGGACCTTCCACGCCGCGCTCGCGCTGGTGCTGCTGCGCCACGTGCGCTACTTCCAGCAGCCGGTCTGGGACGTGATCGTCTTCGTGCAGCCCTTCGGCACCTATGCCGGCTTCGCGATGGTCGCCGGGCTGCTCGGCCTGTGGGCGCGGCGCTTCCTCGTCGACCGCGTGCGCTGGATCTCGACGCCGTCGGACCACCTGCACCTCGCGCTGCTGGTGGCGATCGGCGTCTCGGGCCTGGGCATGCGCTTCGTCGCGCACACCGACATCGTGGCGCTCAAGGCCTTCATGCTCGGGCTGATGCGCTTCGACTGGCAGCCGCTGCCGGCCGACCCGGCGCTGCTGATCCACCTGACGCTGGTCGCGCTGCTGATGATCGTGTTCCCGATCAGCAAGCTGATGCACGCGCCGGGGCTGTTCTTCAGCCCGACGCGCAACCAGGCCGACAACGCCCGCGAGGCGCGCCACCTCGCTGCGTGGGCGGCGGCACTGCCCGCCAAGAAGTAGAGCGCCATGGCCACCGCCGCCTTCGAGACCCCCAAGCTCAAGCCGTATCCGGTGATCCCGCTCGTCGCCGAAGGGGCGATGGGCCACAGCAAGCCGTTCGTCGCGCCGGCCAAGATCCAGGAGGCAATCGGCTTCCCGGGCGAGCTGACCGAGGGCTGGGAGCAGCGCGCCCTCGCCAAGATGGGCGAGCTGCTCGACAAGTACCGCTCCTTGCGCGTCTACATGGACGCCTGCGTGCACTGCGGCGCCTGCAGCGACAAGTGCCACTACTTCCTCGGCACCGGCGACCCGAAGAACATGCCGGTGGCGCGCCAGGACCTGATGCGCGGCGTCTACCGCCGCTACTTCACGTTCGCCGGCAAGCACTTCCCGAAACTCGTCGGCGCGACCGACCTGACCAAGGACGTGCTCGACCAGTGGTGGAGCTACTACAACCAGTGCTCCGAGTGCCGGCGCTGCAGCGTGTTCTGCCCCTACGGCATCGACACCGCCGAGGTGACGATGGCCGCGCGCGAGATCATGGACTCGATCGGCCTGGGCCAGAAGTACGCCAACGAGATCATCGGCAAGGTCCACCGCATCGGCAACAACCTCGGCATCCCGGGGCCGGCGCTCGAGGACACGCTGCTCGGGCTCGAAGAAGACACGAAGGAAGAGACCGGCGTCGACGTGCGCTTCCCGCTCGACCAGGAGGGCGCCGAGGTGCTGCTCGTCACGCCGAGCGCCGACTTCTTCTCGGAGCCGCACGTCGAGAGCCTCATCGGCTACGCCAAGGTGTTCCATGCCGCGGGGATCAGCTGGACGCTGTCGTCGCACGCGTCGGAGGCCGGCAACTTCGGCCTGTTCATCGGCAACTACGAGCAGATGCGCAACATCTCTCTGCGCGTGCGCGAGGCCGCCGAGCGGCTGCGCGTCAAGCGCATCGTCGTCGGCGAGTGCGGCCACGCCTGGCGCGTCGCCTACAGCTACTGGAACACGCTGATCGGCCCGTTCGACTGGCTCGACCCGCGCTACCCGGTGCCGCAGCACATCTGCGAGTTCACCTGGGATCTCATTCAACGCGGCGCGCTGCAGTTCGACAAGGAAAAGAACGACGACCGCATCATCACGTTCCACGACTCGTGCAACGTGGCGCGCGCGTCGCGCATGGGCCCGATGCCCGGCGGCCAGTTCGTGATCCCGCGCGAAATCGTCAAGGCGGTCGCCAACCGCTTCCACGACATGGCGCCCGAGACGATCCACGAATCGACGTTCTGCTGCGGCGGCGGCGGCGGCCTGCTCACCGACGACCTGATCGAGCTGCGCGTCAAGGGCGCGCTGCCGCGCATGGAGGCGCTCAAGAACGTCGTCGACCGGCACGGCGTCAACTTCATGGCGACGATCTGCGCCATCTGCAAGGCGCAGTTCACCAAGGTGCTGCCGTACTACGGCTTCGACATGAGCATGGTCGGCGGCGTGCACCAGCTCGTCAGCAAGGCCATCCGGCTCGAGAAATGAAGCCCCCACGCTCGCTCGCGCTCGCTGCCCCCGGAGGGGGCTGTGGCGACGGACCGGCAAAGCCGGATCCGTGCCGATCCTCGATCGCCCTGCGCAACAGCAACGACATTTAGGAGACACAGCATGTCCGGCGCTTCCGATCTGGCCACGGCCAAGCCGCTGACCTTCCGCCGCTACAAGGACGGCGACCACAAGCCGCGTGCGTGGCAGCAAGAGATCTTCGACGCCGACCACTCGCACAAGTGCCCGACCTACATCCAGAGCACGCCGCCCTGCCAGGGCTCGTGCCCGTCGGGCGAGGACATCCGCGGCTACCTCAACATCGTGCGCGGCATCGAGAAGCCGCCCGCGGGCATGCCGTGGCAGGAATACGCCTGGCGCCGCCTGACGGAAGCCAACCCGCTGCCCAGCGTGATGGGCCGCGTGTGCCCGGCGCCCTGCGAGTCGGGCTGCAACCGCAACGAGGTCGAGGACTTCGTCGGCATCAACTCCGTCGAGCACTTCCTGGGCGAGTACGCCATCGCCAACAAGCTCGCCTTCCCCAAGCCCGAGAAGCAGTCGGGCAAGAAGGTCGCCGTGATCGGCGGCGGCCCGGCCGGCCTGTCGGCCGCCTACCAGCTCGCGCGCAAGGGCCACGCCGTCACGATCTTCGACGAGCGCGCCGAACTCGGCGGCATGATGCGCTACGGCATCCCCGGGTTCCGCACGCCGCGCACCGTGCTCGACGCCGAGATCCAGCGCATCCTCGACCTCGGCGTCACGGCGCGCATGAACACGCGCATCGGCACCGACGTGACGATGGAGCAGATCCGCGCCGACTTCGACGCCGTGTTCCTCGGCCTCGGAGCGCAGAGCGGCCGGCCGCTGCCCTGCGACGGCGCCGACGCGCCCAACGTCGTCACGGCGACGGCCTTCCTCAAGGCCTTCAACGACGGTCGCATGCGCCACGTCGGCAAGCGCGTCGTCGTCGTCGGCGGCGGCGACACGTCGATCGACGTCGCCACCGTCGCGCGGCGCCTGGGCCACATCGAGCAGGTGCGCGAGAGCGACCGGCCCGAGCAGGCGATCGCCGGCTACGTGGCGCACGACGTCGCGTCGGTGTCGGCGCGCCAGGGCGCCGACGTGACGCTCACGTCGATCTTCGCCGTCGACAAGATGCAGGCGAGCAAGCACGAGGTCGAGCACGCCCTCGCCGAGGGCATCGTGATCCGCGGCGGCATGGCGCCCGTCGCCGTTGTGCGCGACGCCGGCGGCCGCGCCGTCGCGCTCAAGGTGATCCGCTGCGAAGCGAAGATCGCCGGCGGCAAGCTCGAGATCAAGCAGATTGCGGGCACCGAGGAGGACATTCCCGCCGACCTGATCGTCTCGGCGGTCGGCCAGGCGGTCGACTTCACCGGCCTCGAGTCGCTGAACAACGGCAAGGGCGCCATCGCGGCCGACAAGAACTACCAGGTGCAGGGCCAGCCGGGCCTCTTCGTCGGCGGCGACGTGGTGCGCCCGCACCTGCTGACCACCGCCATCGGCCACGGCGCCATCGCTGCCGACGGCATCGACCGCCATCTCGCCGGCGAGCCGCTCGACAAGCGGCCCAAGATCGACGTCCATACCTGGGACATCCAGCGCAAGCTGGTCGAGAAGGGGCTGACGATCGGCGAGGTGCACGAGCCCATCCGCGGCACCGACAGCGCCAACGTCGCGATCCACAACTTCGACAACCGCTCCGACCGCTACGTGATCCCGCACGAGGAGCTGTTCCTCGGCCACTTCCCGTACACGGCGCGCCACAAGCGCAAGGTCGTCACGCTGACCGCCGAGCAGGCGCTCGACAACTTCGAGGAGCGCGTCGTGGCGCTGACCGAGGCCGAGGCCGTCGCCGAGGCCAAGCGCTGCATGAGCTGCGGCCTGTGCTTCGAGTGCGACAACTGCGTCGTCTACTGCCCGCAGACGGCCGTCTTCAAGGTCAAGAAGTCGCAGTCGACGACGGGCCGCTACGTCGACACCGACTACACCAAGTGCATCGGCTGCCACATCTGCCACGACGTCTGCCCGACGGGCTACATCCAGATGGGGCTGGGCGAATGAAGACGACGCTGGCGGCGCTGCTGTTCGCGCTCGCCTGCAGCAGTGCGGGCTGGGCCGCCGACCGCGTGCCCAAGCCGGCGATCGGTGCGGCGCGCGGCGAGCAGTGCGTCGCCGACCCGGCGTTCATGCGCCGCAACCACATGGACCTGCTCAAGCACCAGCGCGACGAGACGGTGCATCGCGGCGTGCGCGACCCGCGCTCCAGCCTCAAGGGCTGCATCGACTGCCACGCCAGCGCCGAGACAGGCAGCGTCGCCGCCGCCAAGACGGACTTCTGCGTCTCGTGCCACGGCTATGCGGCCGTCAAGGTCGACTGCTTCGAGTGCCACGCCAGCAAGCCGGCGGCCAAGACGATGGCGATCGCGCGATGAACACCGAGCGCAACGACGGGGCCAGCGGCGCGCGCGACGCGCTGGCCGGCCGCCGCGCCTTCCTCGGCATCGCCGCGGCGGGCGCCGGCGGCGCCCTGATCGCGCCGGGCATCCACCTGATGGAAGTGGCGCACGCCGCCGCGCCCGCCGGCGCCGACAAGGGCGCCAACGCCAAGGCGCGCTGGGGCCTCCTGATCGACACGACGAAGTGCGCCGCCGGCTGCACCGACTGCGTGAGCGCCTGCCAGACCGAGAACGGCCTGGGCACCGGCACCAGCCGCACCGATCCGCAGTGGATCCGCAAGGTCGAGATCAAGGAGATCAAGACGGGCCGCCAGGCCTCGCTGCCCGTGATGTGCCAGCACTGCGCCGAGCCGCCCTGCGTCGACGTCTGCCCGACGGGAGCGTCGTTCAAGCGTGCCGACGGCATCGTGCTCGTCGACCGCCACATCTGCATCGGCTGCCGCTACTGCATGATGGCCTGCCCGTACAAGGCGCGCTCCTTCGTGCACGAGCCGCTCACCCAGCAGAAGCCCGACGTGCCGCGCGGCAAGGGCTGCGTCGAGAGCTGCACGCTGTGCGTGCACCGCGTCGACCGCGGCGGCCAGCCGGCCTGCGTCGAAGCCTGCGCGAAGGCGGGGCATCACGCGATGCTGTTCGGCGACCTCAACGACGCCGGCAGCGAGATCTCGCAGCGTGTGAAGCAAGTCGCGACGAAGCAGCTTCGCGCCGATCTCGACGTCGATCCGGGCGTGCGCTATGCGGGGTTGTGAACGATGAACCGCACCCATCTCTACTACCTGCTGCTCGCGCTCGGCGGCGCCGTCACGCTGGTCGGCCTCGGCGCCGCGCACCTGATGGAAGAACACGGCCACGCGATCACGGGCATGACGAACCAGATCGTGTGGGGCCTGCCGCACGTGTTCGCCATCTTCCTGATCGTCGCCGCGTCGGGCGTGCTCAACGTGGCGTCGATCGGCTCCGTGTTCGGCGACCCGGTCTACAAGCCGCGCGCGCGGCTGTCGGCGCTGCTGTGCCTGGCGCTGCTGGCCGGCGGCCTGATGGTGCTGATGCTCGACCTGGGGCGCCCGGAGCGCGTCATCGTCGCGGCGACGCACTACAACTTCAAGTCGGTGTTCGCGTGGAACGTGTTCCTCTACTCGGGCATGTTCGCCATCGTCGCGCTGTACCTGTGGACGATGTTCGAGCGCCGCTACTACGAGCACACGAAGGCGGTCGGCATCGCCGCGCTGGTGTGGCGCTTCGTGCTGACGACGGGCACGGGCTCGATCTTCGGTTTTCTCGTCGCGCGCCAGGCCTACCAGTCGGCGCTGCTGGCGCCGATGTTCATCGTGCTGTCGTTCGCCTGGGGGCTGGCCGTCTTCCTCGTCGCGCAGTGGGCGATGCATGCGTGGAACGGCGTCGCGCTGCCCGAGGCCGTGCGCCGGCGGCTGGCGCGGCTGCTCGGCGTGTTCGTCGGCGCGGGGCTGTACTTCGTCGCCGTCTACCACATGACCAACCTCTACTTCGCGCGCCAGCACGCGTTCGAGGCGTTCATCCTGCGCGACGGCGGCGTCTATCCATGGCTGTTCTGGGCCGGCTACGTGCTGGCCGGCGGCGTGCTGCCGATGCTGCTCGTGTTCCATCCGCGGCTGGGCCGGCCGCGCTGCGTGATGGCGGCGTCGCTGCTCGTCGTCGCCGGCGCCTTCGCGCTGCTCTATGTCTTCATCATCGGCGGGCAGGCATTCCCGCTCGACATCTTCCCGGGCTACGAGGTGACGAGCAGCTTCGCCGACGGCGCGATCGAGGCCTACCGCCCGAGCTGGCCCGAGCTGCTGCTGGGCCTGGGCGGCGTCGGCGCGGCCTTCGTGCTGACGACGATCGGCGTGCACGTGCTCGACTTCCTGCCGCGCGACGACGACGCGGCGGCGACCGCCAAGGCGTGACGCGATGAGCGGCCGCACCCTGCCCCGCCTGCTGGTGAGCGCGGCGCACAAGTCGTCGGGCAAGACGACGCTCACGCTCGGCCTGGCCGCCGCGTTCGCCGCGCGCGGCACGGTCGTGCAGCCCTACAAGAAGGGCCCCGACTACATCGACCCGATGTGGCTCGGCCTCGCCGCCGGGCGGCCCTGCATCAACCTCGATCCGCTGCTGATGCACGCCGGCGAGATCGACGCCGTGTTCGCGCGCCACCTGGCGGGCGCCGGCCTCGCGCTGGTCGAGGGCAACAAGGGCCTCTACGACGGCCTCGCGCTCGACGGCAGCAACAGCAACGCCGCGCTGGCGCACCGCCTCGGCCTGCCGGTGCTGCTCGTCATCGACGCGCGCGGCATGACGCGCGGCATCGCGCCGCTGATCCTCGGCTACCAGGCCTTCGATCGCGATCTGCGCATCGGCGGCGTGATCCTCAACCGCGTCGGCGGCACGCGCCACGAGGCCAAGCTGCGCGCCGTCATCGAGCACTACACCGACGTGCCGGTGCTCGGCGCGGTGCACGACGACGCGTGCCTCGCGCTCGTCGAGCGCCATCTCGGCCTGATGCCCGACCGCGAGTTCGACGACGCCGCCGCTCGCGTGCGCACGATCGGCGAGCGCGTGGCGGCGCAGGTCGACCTCGGTCGCGTGCTCGCGCTGGCCGAGAGCGCGACGGCGCTGCCGCTCTCGGCGAAGCCGGCGCTGGCCGTGCCGCACGGCGCGACGCTGCCGGCCGCCGCCGAGGACGCCGCGCCGCGCGTGCGCATCGGCGTCGCGCGCGACAAGGCCTTCGGCTTCTACTACCCGGACGACCTCGCTGCGCTCGAAGACGCCGGCGCCGAGCTGGTGCCCTTCGACACGCTCGCCGACACGCGGCTGCCGGCCGTCGACGGCGTCTTCATCGGCGGCGGCTTCCCCGAGCTCTTCATGAGCGAGCTCGAGGCCAACGTGGCACTGCGCACCGGACTGCACCGCGCGATCGTCGACGGCCTGCCCGTCTACGCCGAATGCGGCGGCCTGATGTACCTGGCGCGCACGCTCAACTGGAACGGCCGCAGCGCGCAGATGGTGGGCGCCATCCCGGGCGACGTCGTGATGCACGCCAGACCCGTCGGCCGCGGCTACGTGCGGCTGGCCGAGACGGCCGACTTCCCGTGGCCGCACACGGCGGCGGGCGGCGACGTGCTGGCGCACGAGTTCCATCACTCGAGTCTCGAGAACGTCGAGCCCGGCGCCGTGCGCTGGGCCTATGCGGTGCGGCGCGGCCACGGCGTCGACGGCACGCACGACGGCGCCGTCGTGCACAACGTGCTGGCCTCGTACGCCCACTTGCGCCACACCGGGGGCAACGACTGGCCGCGTCGCTTCGTCGAGTTCGTGCGCGCGTGGCGCGCCGGACTGCCGACAGCCGGCGCGATCGCCACCACGACGACGACGCCCGCGCCGCGCGAGCGCCGCCCCGTCCGACCCGCACCGCGCAGGAGGAGCGCCACATGACGAGCACGATGACGAAGCCGCCGCTGCAGCACAGCGTGATGGTGCACGGCCGACCGATCGCCGTCGATTCCGAGGGCTACCTGCGCAACCTCGGCGACTGGTCGGAGGACTTCGCGCGCGCGCTGGCCGAGCGCGAGGGCCTGCAGCTCACGCCCGCGCACTGGGAAGTGATCCACTTCCTGCGCGCCTGGTGGGCCGAGCACCGCGTGCAGCCGCAGGTGCGCGTGATGATCAAGCACTTCACGCAGGTGTGGGGCGCCGAGCGCGGCAGCAACCATCACCTGCACGAGATGTTCCCGCGCGGCGGGCCGCAGAAGCAGGGCAACCGCCTCGCCGGCCTGCTGCGCACCAAGGGCGAGCACTGACGCACCGCCGCAGGCCGCACGACGACGACACGCGAGGAGCCCTCCGACATGTTCAAGATGACGATCAACGCCGCCGTGCAGATCCGCCAGGCCGCGATCGACGCCGACGCCGCCGGCATGGCGCTGCGCGTCGCGGCGCGCCAGGAGAGCGACGGCTCGGTCGCCTACGGCATGGGCTTCGACGACGCGCAGGAGGGCGAGGAGCCGGCGCTGACGATGGACGGCGTGACGGTGCTGATCGCGCCGCCGAGCCGGCCGCTGCTCGAAGGCACGGTTCTTGATTTCGTCGAGCTCGAGCCGGGCGAGTTCAGCTTCATCTTCATCCCGCCGTCGGCGGCGGCGTCCTGCGACAGCAGCGGCACCGGCCGCAGCAGCGCGGCGCGCCGCAGTGGCGGCGGCTGCGGCGGTTGCGGCGGCGGCAGCAGCAGCGGGGGCGGCTGCGGCTCGGCGCGTTGACGACAACGATCAGGCAGCGAGGACCGGTCATGAACGCCTTCGTCGATCTTCCCCCCGCGGTGGCAAGAGCGGCGCTGCCGCGCAGCCGCGGGCGCGTCGTGCTGGTGGGCGCCGGCCCGGGCGACCCCGAACTGCTCACGCTCAAGGCGCTGCGCGTGCTGCGGTCGGCCGACGTCGTCGTGCACGACCATCTCGTCTCCGACGGCGTGCTCGCGCTGATCGGCGAGGGCGCGCAGCGCATCTACGTCGGCAAGCAGCGCAACCACCACACGCTGCAGCAGGACGAGATCAATGACCTGCTCGTCGCGCTGGCGCGCCAGGGCAAGACGGTGGTGCGCCTCAAGGGCGGCGACCCGTTCGTGTTCGGCCGCGGCGGCGAGGAGATCGAGCAGCTCGCCGCCGCCGGCGTGCCGTTCGACGTCGTGCCCGGCATCACGGCGGGCTGCGGCGTCTCGGCCTATGCCGGCATCCCGCTGACGCACCGCGACCATGCGCAGTCGTGCACCTTCGTCACCGGCCACCTGAAGGACGGCTCGGCCGAGCTCGACTGGCCGGCGCTGGCGCGGCCGCGCCAGACCGTCGTCGTCTACATGGGGCTGTCGGGGCTGGCGTCGATCTGCGAGCGCCTCGTCGAACACGGCCTGCCGCCCGAGTGGCCCGCCGCCGTCGTGCAGCAGGGCACGACGCGCGAGCAGCGCGTCGTCACCGGCACGCTGGCCGACCTGGCGGCGCGCGTCGAGGCCGCCGGCCTGCGCTCGCCCTGCCTCACGATCGTCGGCGAGGTCGTGCGCCTGCGCGACCGCCTCGCCTGGTTCGATGCGCACGACGAAGCATCGGTGCACGAACCGCATCCCGCCATCGTCACCGGAGACTGACCGATGCCACTTCGCACTCTCGCCCTGCTCGCAGGGCTGGCCGCCGCTTTGCCCGCGCTCGCCCAGCAACCACAGCAATCGCCCGCGCCGACGGCGATGTCGCCGCAATGGGCGCAGGCGATGTGCGCGGCCTGGAACGCCGAGGCGGTGCTGACCGACAAGCTCGTCGAGTCGGGCTGGATCCGCAACGACGCCGGCCGCGGCCACAAGACGATGCAGATCTATCGCGCCGACTGCGCGAGCAGCGCGCGCATCGAGATGCGCATCGCGCTGCAGGGCGACAAGGCGCAGTGCGTCGCCGGCGGCCCGGCGGGCGCGGGCAAGCTCGACCGCGGCGCCGACTACCTGATGTGGGCCGACACGGCGCGCTGGCGCGAGATGGGCGCGGGCGACTACGGCCCGATGCGCGCCATGATGTTCGGCCGCCTCAACTTCGAGGGCCCCAAGATGGAAGCGATGGGCAACATGGGCCCGTTCGAGAGCTTCCTGCTGCTCGTGGGCAAGGTGCCGGGCGACTGGGGCGCCTGCCCCTGAGGCGGCCGCGGCGTCAGCGCGCCGCGGCGCTGCGCTGCTCGACGGCGAACACCGCCGCCTCGACGCGCGAGCTGAGGTTGAGCTTGTTGAGGATGTGGCGCACGTGCAGCTTGACGGTGTCGTGGCTGATGTCGAGCGCGCGCGCGATCGTCTTGTTGCTCTCGCCGCGCGCCAGGTGCGACAGGATCTCGCGCTCGCGCTCCGTCAGCGTGCCCAGCAGGTCGCGGCGCTCGGGGCCGCCGGTGCCCGACTGCAGCATCTGTGCGAGCTTGAGCGTGAGCGCCGGCGCGACGGCGAGCTCGCCGCGCGCGGCGCGGCCGATGGCCGCGATGACGTCGTCGGGCTCCATGTCCTTGAGCAGGTAGCCCTTGACGCCGGCGCGCAGCGCGGCGGCGAGGTCGTCCTGCGAGTCGCTCATCGTGAGGATCAGCGCCGGCGTGTCGATGCTCTCGGCGCGCAGGTGGCGCAGCAGCGTCAGGCCGTCCGTCGTGGGCATGCGCAGGTCGAGCACGACGAGGTCGGGCGCGTGCTCGCGCAGCAGGCCGACGACCTTGGTCGGGTCGCCGGTGGCGGCGCAGACCTGCATGTTGCCGCGCTGCTGCAGCAGATCGGTCAGGCCGTTGCGGCACAGCGAGTGGTCGTCGACGAGGACGACCTTGAGCGGCGCCGGTTCCGTCACGTCGTCCATCGCCCTACCCCGCCGTTCCGGCCGGAAACGCCAGCCGCACGCGCGTGCCGCCGCCCGGCCGCGGCGCGACGCTGAGCTCGCCGCCCAGGCGCCGCGCGCGCTCGCTCATGATGCCGATGCCGTAGTGGCCCGCGCCGTCGTCGGGCGCCTCGGGGCCGCGGCCGTCGTCCTCGACGAGCAGCTCGATGCCCGCCGCCGTGGGCTCCACGCTCAGCCAGGCCTGACGCGCGCCCGAGTGGCGCTCGACGTTGGCCAGCGCCTCCTGCGCGATGTGGAAGACCTCGCTCTCGTGCTGCGCTGCGAGCCTGAGCCCGGGCGCGCGGTTGGCGAACGTCAGCGCGATGCCGCTGCGCGCCGGAAAGCGCGCCGCCAGCGCGTCGAGCGCCGGTGCCAGGCCGCGCGGGTCGATGCGCGTGCGGTAGTGCGTGACGATCTCGCGCAGATGGGCGTGCGCCTCGCCGACGGCGTCGCGCACGTCGTCGGCATACTGCAGCGCGCGCGCCTCGTCGCGCGCGACGACGGCGTCCTTCAGCAGCGGCAGGCGCATCTTGACGTAGGTCAGCGTCTGCGCGAGCGAGTCGTGCACCTCGGCGGCCATCGCCTGGCGCTCGTGCATCACGGTGGCACGCAGGTTCTCGGCCTCGAGGCGCGCGTTGTGCAGCGCCAGCCCGAGCAGCTCGCCCACCGACTTGAGCAGCACCGCGACCTGCGGCGCCGGCTCGGCGACGGCGCTGTCGTCGAAGAACAGGTTGTAGACGCCGAGCACGCGGCCGCGGTGCTGCAGCGGCACGACGAGCATGTGCCGGCGGCCGAACCAGGCGTCGTGCGACTGCGCCGAACAGCGGCTCAGATCCGAAGCCCAGACGACGCGCCGCGCGTCGGCCGCCTCGCCGCAGTGGCCGCAGTGGCGGTCGACCGATTCCTCGGCGCCGCAGACGTGGCCGGGCAGGCCGACATCGCTGACGATGCGCAGCCGCTCGTCGGCGTCGCTGAGCACGCGCACCGCGCCGGCCTGGGCGCCGGCCAGGCGCACGACGGGATCGAGAAAGCGGTTGAGCAGTTCGCGCAGGTCGCCGCCGGCGGCGAGGTCGGCGGCGAGTTCGGTCAGCAGGCCGGCATCGGCCGGCGGCGGCGCGACGTTCGGCGGCACGGCGGAGAGCCGTGGGACTGACGTCGTCGTCGCTGGATTCGGGGTCATCGGCCTCGGCCCGGTGTGCGCAGGAATGGTACGCCGTCGGCGGCGCGGTGCAGTCGATTGGAGCGGTCGCAGCAGGGTCGCACCATCCGGACTTTACCTTATGCTTATATAACAGTGCGGCTCTCGCCGCGCCTTCATGGTGCGATGTGGCGGTCTCGCTTTCCTTGACGCGGGTCAACCTCGTGCACGCGCCGCGCCGTAAGGTGTCCGCATCCCGCCGGCGGCGGCAAGACGAGGGAGAGACCGCGATGGACCTGCTCGATGTGGCACGCGGCCCGGCGCTGTGGTTCGCGCTGGCCGTGTTCGTGTTCGGCACGTCGTGGCGCCTGATGGGCGTGCTGCGCCTGCCGCAGCGCCCCGACCGCTCGCCGCCGCGCGAAGGCGCGCCCGGCGTCGCGCTCGCCGCCGTGCGCGGCGTGCTGTCGGGCCTGGTGCAGCGCCGCGGCTTCGCACCGGCGACGCGGCCGGCGGCGATCAACGGCTACGTCTTTCACGTCGGTCTGGCGCTCGTCTTCTTCGGCTATGCACCGCACATCGACTTCGTACGGCGGCTCACCGGCCTGTCGTGGCCGGCGCTGCCCGATCCCGTGATGTACCTGGCCGCCAGCGTGACGATCGTGTCGCTCGTGATGGCCGCCGTGCTGCGCGTCAGCGACCCGGTGCTGCGCAGGATCTCGGGCCCCGACGACTGGATCAGCTGGACCGTCACCTTCCTGCCCTTCGTCACCGGCATGGCGGTGGCGACCGATCCGTCGGCCGCGCTGCTGGCGCGCGACCACGTGCTCTACCGCGGGCCGCTCGCCGTGCACCTGCTGTCGCTCGAGCTGCTGCTCGTGTGGTTCCCGTTCGGCAAACTGATGCACGCCGTGCTGTTCGCCTTCTCGCGCGGCGCCACCGGCATCCGCTTCGCGCACCGGGGGGTCAACGTATGAACACCGGCGTTGCCGCCGCCGCCACACCGGCGGCCTTCGACCAGCAGGGCACGCTGACCGACGCGCAGCGCGTCGAGGCCGCGATGAAGAGCTTCGCCGCCGAGTTCGGCGTCACCGCGGCGCTGCACATGGAGTCGTGCGTGCGCTGCGGCGTGTGCGCCGAGGCCTGCCACTTCCACGTCACGACGCGCGACCCGAAGTACACGCCGATCCACAAGCTCGAGCCGTTCCGCCGCGCCTACCTGCGTGACGTCGCGCCGTTCGGCGCACTGCGCCGCGCGCTTGGCCTGGTGAAGGCGCCTACGATCGACGACCTGCACCAGTGGCAGGAGCTGCTCTACGACGCCTGCACGATGTGCGGCCGCTGCACGCTCGCCTGCCCGATGGGCATCGACATCGCCGAGCTGGTGCGCGCGGCACGCCACGGCATGTTCAAGGCCGGGCTGATGCCCGAGCGGCTGGCGCTGATGGACCGCACGGCGCGCCAGTGGGGCAGCACGGCGACGCCCGGCGACGACCTGGCCGACATCCTGGCCGAGGTGTCCGAGCAGCACGGCGTCGCGATCCCGTGCGACCTCGAGCACGCCGACATCCTGGTGACGGCCGCGCCGGCCGAGCTCGGCGAGCACACCAAGGCGCTCGCCGACGCGGCGAAGATCCTGCACCGCAGCGGCCGGAGCTGGACGATGCACAGCGCCGGCTTCGACGCGTCGAACGTGGGCTTCAACAACGGCGACCTCGAGTTGCAGGAGCGGCTGACGCGCGCCATCGTCGACACGGCGCTGCGCATCGGCGCCAAGACGGTGCTGCTGCCCGAGTGCGGCCACGCCTACGGCGCCGCACGCTGGGAGGCCGCGAAGTGGTACGGCGCCGAGCTGCCGCTGCGCGTCATCCACATGACGGAGTTCCTCGACGAGATGCTGGCCAGCGGCCGCATCCGCGTGAGGAACATCGGCGCGTCGGCGACCTTCCACGACCCGTGCCAAATCGTGCGCCGCGGCGGCCTCGAGGCGGCGGCGCGGCGCGTGCTCGCGGCGCTGGGCTTCGAGCTGCGCGAGCTCGCCGACCACGGCATCGCCGGCTACTGCTGCGGCGGCGGAGGCGGGGTCGTGTCGAACCAGCGCGCCGCGCCGCTGCGCCACAAGGTGTTCGCCTTCAAGCAGCAGCAGGTCGAGGCCACCGGCGCCGAGCACTTCGTGACGAGCTGCGGCCAGTGCCGCATCACGCTCGAGCAGGGCGCGAAGCACGCGGGCTGGAACAAGCAGCCCGAGAGCCTGCTCGAGCTGGTGGCCGACAACCTCGTCGACTGACGCGATGCGCCGCGCCCACGACGACGACGCCCGCAGCGCCGCTGGCGCGGCTCGCCGCGGCGAACGGCAACCTCGAGCGCCTGGCCGCCGAATACCGCCGCACCGAGCGCCGCGCGCGCGCCCTCGAGAACGTGCTGCTGCCCGAGGTCGAGGGTGCGCTCGAGTCGGTCGGCGAGCAGCTCGAGCTCGCCGACCAGGAGGAAGCGTTGCGCAGCCGGCTCGCCGCGCGCCGCTAGCCCGGACGCGTCAGGCGTCGCGCCCGGTCGACACGAGGACGTCGGCGCTGCCTTCGGCGAGCACGTGCTTCGTCGTGCTGCCGAGCAGCAGGTCGACCGTCGCCGACTGGCCGTGCTTGCCCATCACGACGAGATCGCAGTCCAGCTCCTGCTCCTTCTCGACGATGCGCAGCGACGCGTCGCCCTCGACGATGCACGGCTGCCAGTGCCCCGGCTTCAGCCCGGCCTCCGCGGCCAGCGCATGCACGCGCTGCGTGGCCTCGACGCGCGCGCTCTCGCGATAGCGCTCGATCGTCGCCGGCTCGACGCCTGCAAAGCGCAGCTTGCTTTCGAACGGCACGGCGAATGCCGACATCACGACGAGCTGCGCGTTCGGCACGACGCGCCGCGCGATCGCCAGCGCGGCGCCCGACCACGGCGAGAAGTCGACCGGCACGAGCACGCGGCGGTAGGGTTCGTGCGGCATCTGGCGCACGACGAGCAGCGGCCGCGTCGTGTGGCGCATCAGCCGCTCCGACGTCGTGCCCAGCAGCATGCGGCGCAGGAAGCCCTCGCCGCGCGCGCCGGTCACGATCAGGCCGGCGCTGCGCGCGTCGGCCTCGCGCAGGATCTCGTCGGTCACCGAGCCCGCGGTGTCGACCGCGTCGACTGCGGCGAGGCGGCGCGCGACGCGCAGCTCGTCCGCGAGCTCGCGCAGGCGTCTCCCTGCGTCGTCGCGCATCTGCTGCTCGGCCCCGCTGCCCGCGCCGAGCCAGCCGCGCAGCTGAGTCAGCGCGTCGCCGGCCAGCACGTGCATCACGGTGAGCGGCGACGACGCCTCGTGCGCGACGCGCGCGGCGCGCTCGGCGGCATGCCGCGCATGCGGCGAGAAGTCGGTGGCGACGAGGACAGGGCCGAGAGCGGTCATGCAAGGACTCCGGTTCGAGGCGGCGGCGGCGGCGCATCGCCGGCGCGGCGAGACCCGAGCGTAATGCACGGCGGCGCCAGCCCATAGACTCGCGGTCATGCCGCTGCTGCTGATCCTCGCGCTGCCGTTCGTCGGCAGCGCCATTGCCGCGCTGTTGCCCACCAATGCGCGCAACCTCGAGTCGTCGTGGGCCGCCGCCGTCGCGCTCGCCGTCGCGGTGCCGCTGGCGCTGCTGTGGCCCGAGGTCGCCGCCGGCGGCGTGGTCGAGCAGCGACTGGCCTGGCTGCCGAGCCTGGGCATCGACATCGTCGTGCGCATCGACGGCTTCGCGTGGATGTTCGCGATGCTGGTCAGCGGGATGGGGCTGCTCGTCATCGTCTACGCGCGCTACTACCTGTCGCCCGAGGACCCGGCGGCGCGCTTCTATTCGCTGCTGCTGGGCTTCATGGGCGCGATGCTCGGCGTCGTCGTCTCGGGCAACCTGGTGCAGCTCGTCGTGTTCTGGGAGCTGACGAGCGTGTTCTCGTTCCTGCTGATCGGCTACTGGACGCACCGCGAAGACGCGCGCCGCGGCGCGCGCATGGCGTTCACCGTCACGGCCGCCGGCGGGCTGGCGCTGCTGGCCGGCGTGCTGCTGCTCGGCCACATCGCCGGCAGCCACGACCTCGACGCCGTGCTCGCCGCCGGCGATCGCGTGCGCGATCACGCGCTCTACGTGCCGGCGCTGGCGCTGCTGCTGGCCGGCGCGCTGACCAAGAGCGCGCAGTTCCCGTTCCACTTCTGGCTGCCGCATGCGATGGCGGCGCCGACGCCGGTGTCGGCCTACCTGCACTCGGCGACGATGGTCAAGGCGGGCGTGTTCCTGCTCGCGCGGCTGTGGCCGGTGCTCGCCGGCACCGACGCCTGGTTCTGGATCGTCGGCGGCGCCGGCCTCGCGACGCTGCTGCTGGGCGCCTATGCGGCGATGTTCCAGAACGACCTGAAGGGCCTGCTCGCCTACTCGACGATCAGTCACCTCGGGCTGGTCACGCTGCTGCTCGGGCTGAACAGCCCGCTGGCCGCCGTCGCCGCCGTCTTCCACATGATGAACCACGCGACGTTCAAGGCGTCGCTGTTCATGTCGGTGGGCATCATCGACCACGAGACGGGCACGCGCGACATGCGCCGCCTCGATGGCCTGTACCGCCACATGCCGATCACCGGCACGCTGGCCATCGTCGCCTGCGCAGCGATGGCCGGCGTGCCGCTGCTCAACGGCTTCCTGAGCAAGGAGATGTTCTTCGCCGAGACGGTGTTCGTCAGCGGCAACCCGTGGGTCGAGGCGGCGCTGCCACTGGCCGCGACACTGGCCGGCCTGTTCGCGGTGGTGTATTCGCTGCGCTTCGGCCACGACGTCTTCTTCGGCCCGGCGGCGCGCGACCTGCCGCGCCGCCCGCACGAGCCGGTGCACTGGATGCGCGTGCCGGTCGAGCTGCTCGTGCTCGCGTGCATCGTCGTCGGCATGGCGCCGGCGTGGGCGGTCGGGCCGATGCTGGCGGCGGCGGCGCGCCCCGTCGTCGGCGGCACGCTGCCCGCGTACAGCCTCGCCGTGTGGCACGGCTGGACGACGCCGCTGCTGATGAGCGCGGTCGCGCTGGCCGGCGGCGCCCTCGTCTACCTGCTGTTCGCGGCGCGCTTCAAGCAGCGCCGCTCGCGCGTCGCGCCGGGCACGCTCGACGGCCAGCGCCTGTTCGTCGACGCGCTCGCGCTGGCGACGGCGACGGCGCGCCGCGGCCTGCGGCTGCTGGGCACGCGGCGGCTGCAGCCCCAGCTGCTGTCGATCGTCGTCATCGCGGGGCTCGCCGGGCTCGGCTCGGCGCTGATCGTGCCGCTGGAGTGGGGCGACCGTGCGCGCGTGCCGGCGACGCCCGAGTTCGTGCTGCTGTGGGTGGTCGCCGGCGCGGCGGCGATCGGCGCGGCCTGGCAGGCCAAGTTCCACCGCCTCGTCGCGCTGACGATGCTGGGCATCGTCGGCCTGGTGCTGTGCATCACCTTCGCCTGGTTCTCGGCGCCCGACCTCGCGCTGACGCAGCTCGCCGTCGAGGTCGTCACGCTGGTGCTGTTCCTGCTCGGCCTGCGCTGGATGCCCAAGCGCGTCGAGCAGGACGACCCCCGCACCGCCACGCGGGCGTGGTGGCGGCGCCGCCGCGACCTGGTGCTCGCCGTCGCCGTCGGCGCCGGCCTCGCGGCGCTGTCGTACGCGCTGCTGACGCGCCATGCGCCGCTCTCCATCTCGCCATTCTTCCTCGAGCGCGCGCTGCCCGACGGCGGCGGCACCAATGTCGTCAACGTGATGCTGGTCGACTTCCGCGCCTTCGACACGCTGGGCGAGATCACGGTGCTGGGCATCGTCGGCATCACGGTCTACGCGCTGCTGCGGCGCTTCCGGCCGCCGAGCGAATCGATCGACACGCCGGCGCAGCAGAACGCCGTGCCCGACGATGCCGACAGCGACCTGCTCGCGCGCCGCGGCGCCGCGCAGCGCTACCTCGACGTGCCGGCCGTGCTGGTGCGGCTGCTGCTGCCGGTGGCGGGCGTGTTCGCGTTCCATCTCTTCCTGCGCGGCCACAACGAGCCGGGCGGCGGCTTCGTCGCCGGGCTGGTCGTTGCGATCGCCTTCATCGCGCAGTACATGGTCGGCGGCACGCGCTGGGTCGAGGCGCGCATGAGGCTGGTGCCGCCGCGCTGGATCGCCGGCGGGCTGGCGCTGGCGCTGGCGACGGGCCTGGGCTCGCTCGTCTTCGGCCATCCTTTCCTCACGACACACACGGCGCACGTCACGCTGCCGTGGATCGGCGAGGTCCATCTGCCGAGTGCGGCGCTGTTCGACCTCGGCGTGTTCGCCGTCGTCGTCGGCGCAACGCTGTTGCTGCTGACCGCCATCGCGCACCAGTCGCTGCGCGCGAGCCGGCGGCCTTCGGGCGCCGACGACGGCGAGGGAGCGCACTGATGGAGATCGTCGTCTCGCTGGCGGTCGGCGTGATGGGCGGCGCGGGCACCTGGCTCGTGCTGCGCCCTCGAACGTTCCAGGTGCTGATCGGCCTGTCGCTGCTGTCGTACGCCGTCAACCTGTTCATCTTCAGCGTCGGAAGCCTCGCGATCGACAAGGAGCCGATCGTCGTGCCGGGGCTGGCCGCCGACCTCGCGAACTACACCGACCCGCTGCCGCAGTCGCTGGTGCTGACGGCGATCGTGATCGGCTTCGCGACGACGGCGCTGTTCCTCGTCGTGCTGCTCGCGCTGCGCGGCCTGAGCGGCGGCGACCATGTCGACGGGCAGGAGGAAGCCCCTTGATGGAAGTGACGCCGCACCACCTCGTCGTTGCGCCGGTGCTGCTGCCGCTGGCCACTGCGACGCTGATGCTGCTGCTCGGCGAAAGCCGTCGCCCGGCGAAGGCGATCGTCAACCTCGCGTCGACGGCCGCCGGCCTCGCGCTGGCCGTCGCGCTGTGGGCCTGGGTCGACGCACGCGAGGCACCGGCAGCGTTCGGCATCTACCTGCCGGGCAACTGGCCGGTGCCGTTCGGCATCGTGCTCGTCGCCGACCGGCTGTCGACGCTGATGGCGGTGCTCGCGGGCACCGTCGGCCTGGCCGCGCTGCTCTACGCGACGGCACGCTGGCAGCACGCCGGCGCCTACTTCCACGTGCTGTTCCAGCTGCAGCTGATGGGCCTGTACGGGGCGTTCCTGACCGCCGACCTGTTCAACCTGTTCGTGTTCTTCGAGGTGATGCTGGCGGCCAGCTACGGCCTGCTGCTGCACGGCGGCGGCGCGGCGCGCGTGCGCGCGGGGCTGCACTACATCGCGATCAACCTGGTGGCGTCGCTGCTGTTCCTGATCGGCGTGGCCGTGCTCTACGGCGTGACGGGCACGCTCAACATGGCCGACATCGCGAACAAGCTGCCTGCGGTACCGGCGAGCGACCGCGGCCTGCTGCACGCCGGCGCGGCGCTGCTGGCCGTCGCCTTCCTCGCCAAGGCGGCGCTGTGGCCGCTGAACTTCTGGCTGCCGCCCGCCTACGCCGCCGCCAGCGCGCCGGCGGCGGCGCTGTTCGCCGTCCTCACCAAGGTCGGCGTCTACGCGATCCTGCGGCTGTGGACGCTGTGCTTCCCCGCGACGGCGGGCGCGTCGGCGCAGTTCGGCGCCGACGCGCTGGTGTGGGGCGGCATGGCGACGCTGGCGTTCGGCTCGATCGGCATGTTCGCGTCGCAGCAGCTGGCGCGGCTGGCGGGCTATGCCATCGTCGCGTCGTCGGGCACGCTGATCGCGGCGATCGGCTTCGACGCGCCGGCGCTCAGCGGCGGCGCGCTGTTCTACCTCGCAAGCTCGACGCTGGCCGGCTGCGCGCTGTTCCTGCTCGTCGAGCTGCTCGAGCGCGCGCGCGACGTCGAGCTGGGGCCCCAGCAGATCGACGACGGCTCCGACGCGCTGCCGGCCTTCGCCGACGCCGAGCCGGCGCCCGGCGCCAACCTCGACGACGACGAGCAGGCGCTGATCGGCCGCGCGATTCCGGCGTCGCTGGCCTTCCTCGGCGTGGCGTTCGCCGTCTGCGCGCTCGTCGTCGCCGGGCTGCCGCCGCTGTCGGGCTTCGTCGGCAAGGTGGCGATGATGACGGCGCTGGTCGACGTCGGCGGCCGTGCAGCGTGGACGCTGTTCGCGCTGCTCGTCGTCTCGGGCCTGCTCGCCGCGCTGGCGCTGGTGCGCGTGGGCATCCGCCACTTCTGGACCACGCAGAACCGCCCGGCGCCGCGCCTGCGCGTGATCGAGACGCTGCCGATCGGGCTGCTGCTGGCTGCCGCGCTGCTGCTGGTCGCGCACGGCGACCGCGCGCTGCGCTATGCGCGCGCGACCGCCGACGCGCTGCACGAGCCCAGCGGCTACATCGAGGCGGTGTTCGGCGCACGCACCGTCGGCCGCGCGGCGGAGGCGGAAGAATGAAACGGCTGCTGCCCTCGCCCTGGCTGTCGCTCGGCATCTTCGGCGGCTGGCTGCTGCTCGTGCGCAGCCTCGGCGCGGGGCACCTGCTGCTGGCCGCGCTGCTGGCCGTCGCGATGCCGCTGGCAATGGCGCCGCTGCGCCCGGCGCCCGGGCCACTGCGGCACTGGGGCGTGCTCGCGCGGCTGATCCTGCGCGTCGGCCGTGACGTCGTCGTCTCTGCGCTCGACGTCGCCGGCGGCGTGCTGCGCTCGCACAAGCACCCGCCGCGCGGCAGCTTCGTCGTCGTGCCGCTGGAGCTGCGCGACGCGCATGCGCTGGCCGCGCTGGCGATGATCGTCACCGTCGTGCCGGGCACGGTGTGGGCCGAGCTGGCGCCCGACCGCAGCGCGCTGCTGCTGCACGTGTTCGACCTCGACGACGAGGCGCGCTTCCTCGAGCACTTCAGGAACGACTACGAACGGCCGCTCAAGGAGATCTTCGAGTGAGCACCGCACGGCCGCTCCGAAGGTGCTGGCTCCCCAGGGACAAGGGGGCGCGATGAGCCCGCTGCTGTCGACGGCGATCGCAGTCACGCTGGCGCTGTATGCCGCGGCGATGGGCATCGCGTTCGTGCGCCTGATGCGCGGGCCGACAGCGCAGGACCGCGTGCTGGCGATGGACTTCATGTACGTCGTCGGCATGCTCGTGATGCTGGTGCTGGCGATCCGCTACGACAGCCGCATGTACTTCGAGGGCGCGCTGCTGATGGTGCTGTTCGGCTTCGTGGGCTCGGTGGCGCTGGCCAAGTTCCTGCTGCGCGGCGAGGTGATCGAATGACGCCGATCGAGTGGAGCGAAGTCGTCGTCGCGGTGCTGCTGCTGGCCAGCGGCGGCCTGGTGCTGACGGCGGCGCTCGGCCTTGCAAGGCTGCCCGACTTCTTCCTGCGCATGCACGCGCCGTCGCTGGCGTCGACCCTGGGGGCGTGGACCGTCACGCTGGCATCGATCGTGCACTTCACGGCGCACGAGGGCGCGCTGTCGCTGCATGCCTGGCTGATCATCATCGTGCTGTCGATCACGGCGCCGGTCACGACGATCATGCTGGCGCGCGCGGCGCTGTTTCGCCGCCGCCAAGCCGGCGACGCGCTGCCGCCGTCGCTCGGCGAGCGGCACTAGATCCCGGCCGCTCCGAAGGGATCCGACCGATGCTCCACTCCGTGCGGACCAAGCTGCCCGGGATCCTGCGCGCCATCGCGCCGCTGGTGGGCTCGGTCTGCGTCCTGCAGGTGACGCTCGTCCACGCACCGCTGCCGCAGTTCCTGCAGTTCCTCGGCGGGTCGCTGTTCGCCGTCGTCGGGCTGCTGATGCTGTTCGCGGGCATCGAGCACGGCATCTTGCCGATGGGGCGCTACATCGGCGCCGAGCTGCCCCGCAAGGGCTCGATCGGCTGGATCGTCGCCGTCGCCGCGGCGATGGGCTTCGCCACGACGGTCGCCGAGCCCGACGTCCTCATCCTGGCGACGCAGGTCGAGGGCATCGCGGGCAGCGAAGTCGCCGGCGCCGCCCTCGTCTACCTGATCGCCGCCGGCGTGGGCCTGTTCACCGCCGCCGCGCTGGCGCGCATCGCCCACGGCCGCCCGCTGACGCTGCTGCTGGCCGCCGCGTTCGCACTGATGGCCGCGCTGTCGCTGGTGGCGCCGCCGCAGTTCGTGCCGCTGGCCTACGACGCCGGCAGCGTGACGACCGGCGTGCTCTCGGGTCCGGTTCTGCTGGCGCTCGGGCTCGGGCTGAGCGCCGTGTTCGCGCGCCACGCGGGCACGCTCGACGGCTTCGGCCTGCTCGGCCTGGCCTCGACCGGACCCGTCATCGTGGTGCTGCTCGTCGGGTGGCTGCGGTGATCGAGCCCACCTTTCTCGAGCTGCTCGCCGGCACGGCGCGCAGCGTCGCCGGCGCCGTGGCGCCGCTGGTCGTGCTGTTCCTCGTCTTCCAGGCGCTGCTGCTGAAGCTGCCGACCCGCGAGGTCGCCCGCATCCTCGGCGGCACGCTGCTGGCCGCCGCGGGGCTGCTGCTGTTCCTGACCGGCGTGAGCCTGGCCTTCCTGCCGTTCGGCGCGCTGATCGGCCGGGCGATCGCGGCGCTGCCGCACCCCGCGCTGTTGCTGGCCATCGGGCTCGTCCTCGGCTTCGTCACCACCTGGGGCGAGCCGGCCGTGCGCATCCTCGCCGACCAGGTGGAGGAGGCGTCGGGCGGCTCGATCCGCCGCTCGATGGTCGTCGTGACGGTGTGCGTGGGCGTCGCCGTCTCCGTCGGCGTCGGGCTGCTGTGCATCGCCTACGACATCCCCGTCGGCTGGATCCTGGTGGCCGGCTATGCGCTCGCGCTGGCGATCATGCGCTCGAGCGACAAGGCCTTCGTCGCGATCGCGGCCGACGCGGGCGGCGTCGCGGCGGGACCGCTGGCCAACAGCTTCCTGCTGTCGCTGGCGCTGGGCGCCGCGTCGGCGATGGAGGGGCCGGACCTGCTGCTGCGCGGCCTCGGACTGGTGTCGCTCATCACGCTGGCGCCGATACTCTCCGTCATGACGCTCGGCCTCGTCGTCCGCCGGCGGACGCGACCGACACCCACCGGAAAGCGAGCTGCACCATGAACACGTCGCTCATCGTCACCATCGTGCGCAAGGGCTGGGGCAGCACCGTGCTCGACGCCTCGGTCGAGGCCGGCGCGCGCGGCGGCACCGTGCTCGGCGGCCGCGGCGCCGGCATCAACGAGAAGGAGAAGATCTTCGGCATGTCGATCGAGCCCGAGAAGGAGATCGTGTTCACGCTCGTGCCGTCGCAGCGCGTCGACGTCATCCTCGACGCCATCGTGCGCGCCGCCGACCTGAACGACGTCGGGCGCGGCATCGCCTTCGTGCTGCCGGTCGACAAGGTCGTCGGCGTCGCGCACTTCCTCGGCCAGCCGCAGCCCTGATGCCGGGCGCCGACCACGCGACGGCGGTGCCGGACCCCGGTGCGGCGCCGCCGCCGGCCGGGCGCCGCGCGATCGTCGTCGTCGGCGCGCTCGCCGCGGCGGCGGGGCTGCACGCCGTGCTGCCCTTCGAGCCGCCGGTCAACAAGGCGCTGGCGCTGCTGTGCTTCATCGGCGCGCTGTGGCTGACCGAGGCGCTGCACCTGGCCGTGACGGCGCTGCTCGTTCCCGTCGCCGCGCTGGCGCTCGGCTTCGAGGGCCTGACGACGACGCAGGCCTTCGCGCCGTTCGCCGACCCGATCATCTTCCTGTTCTTCGGCGGCTTCGCGCTGGCCACCGCGCTGCGCGTGCAGCAGCTCGACCGCAAGATGGCCGTGACGCTGCTCGCGCTGGCGCGCGGCCATCTCGGCGCCACGGTGCTGCTGCTGTTCGCGGCGACCAACCTGCTGTCGCTGGGCATCAGCAACACGGCGACGGCGGCGATCATGCTGCCGCTCGCGCTCGGCCTGCTGGGCGCGCTGGGCGACGCGCAGGGCGAGCGACGCACGCGCGTCTTCGTGATGCTCGGCGTCGCCTACACGGCGAGCCTGGGCGGCATCGGCACGCTGGTCGGCTCGCCGCCCAACGCGATCGCGGCGCGCGCCGCGGGGATCGACTTCGCCGGCTGGCTGGGCATCGGCATCCCGCTGATGCTGGTGCTGGTGCCGCTGATGTGGGCGCTGCTGTGGCTGCTGCTGCGGCCGACGCTGTACCGGCGCGTGCGCATCGAGATGCAGACCGTGCCGTGGAACAGGCCGCGCCGCCTGACGCTGCTCGTCTTCGCGCTCACGGCGCTGGGCTGGGTCTTCGGCGGCGCGCCGCTGCGCGCGATCGGCATCCAGAGCCCCGACAGCGTCGTCGCGGTGCTGGCCGCCATCGCCGTGGTCGGCCTCGGGCTCGCGAGCTGGGAGCAGGTGCGGCAGCACACCGACTGGGGCGTGCTGCTGCTGTTCGGCGGCGGCCTGGCGCTGGGCGACGTGCTCGGGCGCTCGGGCGCGTCGCTCGTGCTGGGGCAGCAGCTGGCGCAGGTGCTGCAGGGGGCGCCGCCGTGGCTCGTGCTGGCCGCGATCGCCGCCTTCATGGTGGTGCTCAGCGAGTTCGCGAGCAACACGGCCGCCGCCGCGCTGCTGGTGCCGGTGTTCGCCGCCGTGGCCGCGCAGATGGGCCTGCCGACCGAAACGCTGGTCGTGCTGGTGGCGCTGGCCGCGTCGTGCGGCTTCGCGCTGCCGGTGGCCACGCCGCCCAACGCCATGGTCTATGGCACCGGGCGGGTGCCGCAGCGGCAGATGATCCGCGCCGGCCTGGCGCTCGACGCGCTGTGCGTGCTGGTGCTGATGGCGTGGGGGCTGCTGACACTGCGGACCTGAACGGCACGAAGCCCGGCGCGCCCCACCGCCTCGATCGCGCCGAGCGGCACGGCGACGCTCATACACTGGAGCAATGGCAAGCCGATTCCACACCGCGCGCAGCGCCCTCGTGCTGGTCGACTACCAGCAACGCCTGCTGCCGGCCATCGACGGCGCCGAGGCGGTGCTGCGCGACGCGCTGTTCCTCGCCGGCGTCGCGCGTGCGCTCGGCGTGCCGGTGATCGGCACCGAGCAGAACCCGGCCGGACTCGGCCCCAACGACGAGCGGGTGCGCGCCGCCTGCGACGCCACCCTCGCCAAGCGCCATTTCGACGGCACGGCCGATGGGCTGGTCGACGCGCTGCGCGCGCAGCGACCCGATGTGGCGCAAGTCGTCGTCGCCGGCTGCGAGGCGCACGTGTGCCTGCTGCAGACCGCGCTCGGGCTGCGCCGCGCCGGGCTCGACGTTGCCGTCGTGCCCGAGGCCTGCGGCAGCCGACGCGCCGCCGACAAGGTGCTGGCGATGCAGCGCCTGGCGGCCGAAGGCGTCGCGCTGGTCGGCGCCGAGATGCTCGCCTTCGAGTGGCTGCACAGCTGCGAGCACCCGCGCTTTCGCGACGTGCTCGCGCTCGTCAAGCAGCGGCCCGTCGCGTCGTAGCGCTGCGAGCGGCGCGCGCGCCGGCGCAGGCCGACCCGCGTCAGCCGGCGACCAGCCCGTCCATGCGCACGACTTCGAAGTCGCGGCCGCGCACCTGGCGCAGCTCGCTCGTCAGCGCGTCGTTGTTCCAGCGTTCGTCGGGCGTGCCGCTGACGTACCAGTTGCTGCCATTGTCGGCGAGGATCAGGCCGTAGGTCTTCATCGCCTGCAGCAGCGCGCGCGTCTCGCTCGAGAAGTTCGCGGGGATGACGAAGCTCGCCTTCAGCCGCACGCGCAGGCCCATCGGCGGGCGCGTGGCGCTGGTGTCGCTGCTCGCCCAGTGCGTGGCCGGCGGCACGTAAGCGCGGCGCGTGCGCGCCGCGGTGAAGCGCAGCGCATGGCGGATGCCGCCGGGCCCGAGCGCCGCCTCGTCGTAGCGCGCAAGGCCGGGAAAGATGGGCAGGCCGGCGGCGTCGGCGCTGGTCCAGCCGGGTTGGCCGCCGGGGCGCACGGTGTTGCTGTCGAGGTGGAAGACGGCTCCGCAGTCGGCACTCCACGAGCCGTCGGCGTTGCGGAAGGCGCGCGCGAGCTCGTACAGGCGGTCGTTGTCGCGGTCGATCACGATGACGTGGCGGTCGCCCGTGCTCGCCGCGCCGCCTTCGACCGGCGCGTCGGCCGGCACCGGATACGGCCCGGCGTCGCTCTCGTCGCCGTAGGCGGTCCAGTGGATCGTGACGCGCGCCTGCGAGCCGGCGACGACGACGTACGGAATGCCGATCGGCCCGCCGCCGTAGAGGCCGGCGCCGAAGTCGGGATGCAGGCCCGTGTCGAGGCCGATGCTCGCGATCAGCGTCGCCGATGCCGGGTCGACGGGCGCGGCGGAGATGTCGGTGTTCCACGCATTGTCGGCCGGGAACGGCCGTGCACCGTTGAGCGCCGCTCCGGCGCCGAGCGAGGCGACGCTGAAGTCGGTGGTCGACGCGCCGGCGGGCGCGGCCGGCGGATCGATCGAAGCGCCGCTGCCGCTGCCGCTGCCGCTGCCGGTGCCGGTGTCGGCTGCCGACCCCGCGCCGGCCGCACCGCCTCCGCCGCATCCCACGACGCTGGCCGCGGCCAGCGCGCCGAGCACGACGCGCCGACGGTCGAAGGCAACGGCGGTCGCGCCGCGGCTCGTGGATCGCTGCATGCGCCGATTCTCGGGCGCCGCGCTGCGACCGGGTGTGAGCGGCAGGTAACGACGGCGGCGAGTTGCTGCGGCGCGCCGCGACCTCAGGCCCGGTCGCGCAGCCCCTGGTCGTTGCCCTGCTCCTTGGCGCAGTGCGCGCAGCAGTAGAGGCGCGAGCCGACCTGCGAGCCGTGGCCGACGATCTTGCAGCCGCAATGGGCGCAGGTCGGCGCGCAGGCGTGGATCGCGCACTCGAAGCTGTCGAAGGTGCGCGTGCTGCCGTCCATCGTCACCTGGAACGCGCGGTCGTAATCATTGCCGCAGACATCGCAGCGGGCCATGACGTTCTCCTCTGCGGCTGCCGCTAGTGGGCGGTCTGCGAATGCGCACCGCCCGGCCGCGAGATGCCGGCCAGCGCATGGCCGGCCTGCTCGTCTTCGCTGCGCGCCAGATCGCCCGTCGACAGGATGCCGACGAGCCTCTTGTCGCGGTTGACCACCGGCAGGCGGTGCACCTGGATGTCGCCCATGTTCTGCGCCACGACCTCCATGTCTTCGTCGTCGAAGCAGTACTTGACCTCGTGCGTCATCACGTCGCGTACCGTGCAGTCGGGGCCGCGGCCCTGGCCGACGGCGCGCACGGCGATGTCGCGATCGGTGACCATGCCGACCAGGCGGTCGCCGTCGGCGACCGGCAGCACGCCGATGTCGTGCTCTCCCATCATCCGCGCCGCCTCGCGGATCGTCGTCTCGGGGTGTGCCAGGCACACGTCGTTGCTCATCGCTTCGTGCACTCTCATGGGGTTCTCCTGTTTGCCGGGAGCGCAAGCCGCCGGGCGGCGACCCGCAGCC
The DNA here is from genome assembly GCA_048500255.1 of Burkholderiaceae bacterium. Classification (GTDB taxonomy): domain Bacteria; phylum Pseudomonadota; class Gammaproteobacteria; order Burkholderiales; family Burkholderiaceae_C; genus JAMHWF01. Next base: position 1,085,952 of record JASNYH010000001.1, read on the forward strand.
CCGTTCGGTGTTCGGGGCAACCGCCGTACCCGTCGCCGTCAGCTGCGCGATGACGCCGCGGACGAGGCCGTCGCGAAGTCGGCGCAGTGGCGCACGAAGTCCTCGGTGCCGCGGCCGAGGTGCTTGTCGCGGTGCAGCACCATCGAAAGCCGGCGCGTCGCGCGCGGCAGGCGCGTCGCCACCTCGGCCAGCGTGCCCTGCTCGAGCTCGCGGGCAACGACTTCGCGCGGCATGCAGCCGAGCGCCGCACCGGCCGCCACCAGGCGCTTGATCGCCTCGGGGCTGCCCAGCTCGAAGTCGACGTGCAGCAGGCCGACGCGCTCGACGAGCCAGCGGTCGACGGCCTCGCGCGTGCCCGAGCCCGGCTCGCGCAGCGCCCACACGGCGTCGCGCAGCTGCTGGCGGCCGGCGACGCGGCCGGCCAGCGGATGCGACGGCGCCGCGACGACGACGAGCTCGTCGCTGCGCCACGGCCGCACGATCAGGTCGGGGTGCTTCTGCGGGCCCTCGATGAAGCCGACGTCGACCTCGTAGGCGGCCACGGCGGCGATCACTTCGCTGGTGTTGCCGATCATCAGTTGCACCGGGCTGGCCGGGTGCTCGCGCTTCCAGCGCGCGAGCACCTCGGGCAGCAGGTACTCGCCCACCGTCAGGCTGGCGGCGATGCGCAGCACCGCCGCGTGCTCGCCGCTGAACAGGTGCTCGAGCTCCATCGCCTGGTCGAGCAGCGACGCCGCCTTGGGCAGCAGCGCGCGGCCGTTCTCGTTGAGCTCGAGGCGGCGGCCGACGCGGTCGAACAGCTGGACGCCGAGGGAGGCCTCGAGATCGGCGAGCGCGGCGCTGGCCGCCGATTGCGAGCGCGCGACGTGGTCGGCGGCGGCGCGCGTCGAGCCGGCTCGCGCCGTCGCGACGAAGACTTCGAGCTGGCGCAGCGAGACGCGCAACCGGCTCGCGCCATGATCGGAATTTCGGGACATCGTGACCGCTATTGTCCGCTTTTTCTTTTGAGGGCCGATGCGTAGCATCCCCCGGGAGGAGGCGGTGCCCACGGCAGTTTCGGCGCACCGCAGGAGCGAGCATGAGCAATCTGGTTCGCCCGCACGGGGGCGCGGAACTGAAACCGCTGCTGCTCGAGGGCAGCGGACTGGCGTCCGAGTTGCGGCGCGCGAAGACGCTGCCGCAGGTGCGCGTCAGCTCGCGCGAGCGCGGCGACATCCTGATGCTGGGCATCGGCGGTTTCACGCCGCTGGCCGGCTTCATGACGCAGGCCGACTGGCGCGGCGTGTGCGACGGCATGCACACCGCCTCGGGCCTGTTCTGGCCGATCCCGATCACGCTGTCGACCGACGCCGCCACGGCCTCCGGGTTCAAGACGGGCGACGAGATCGCCCTCGTCGATCCCGACGACGGATCGCCGCTGGCCACGATGCGCGTGACCGAGAAGTACGCGATCGACAAGGCGCACGAATGCGCCAGCGTCTTCCGCACCACCGACCCGGCGCACCCGGGCGTCAAGATGGTGATGGAGCAGCCCGAGGTCAACCTCGCCGGGCCGGTGAAGGTGCTGTCGCAGGGCGGATTCCCCGAGAAGTACGGCGCGCTGTACATGACGCCGACGCAGACGCGCGCCCTCTTCGCGCAGCTCGGCTGGTCGCGCATCGCGGCGTTCCAGACGCGCAACCCGATGCACCGCTCGCACGAATACCTCGCCAAGGTGGCGATCGAGGTCTGCGACGGCGTGCTGGTCCACTCGCTGCTCGGCGCGCTCAAGCCGGGCGACATACCGGCCGAGGTGCGCACGAAGGCGATCTCGGCGCTCGTCGCCGGCTACTTCGTGCCGTCGACGATCGTGCAGGCGGGCTATCCGCTCGACATGCGCTACGCGGGGCCCCGCGAGGCGCTGCTGCACGCTCTCTTCCGCCAGAACTACGGCTGCTCGCACCTGATCGTCGGGCGCGACCACGCCGGCGTGGGCAGCTACTACGGCCCGTTCGACGCGCACCGCATCTTCGACGAGATCCCCAGGAATGCGCTCGAGACGCAGCCGCTGCGCATCGACGTCTCGTTCTGGTGCCATGCCTGCAACGGCATGGCGTCGGGGCGCACCTGCCCGCACGACGACAGCCAGCGCCTGCAGGTCAGCGGCACGCAGCTGCGCAAGTGGCTCTCCGAAGGCGCCGACGTGCCGCCCGAGTTCAGCCGCCCGGCCGTCGTCGAGATCCTGCGCGAGTACTACGCCAGCGTCGAGCAAAGGCCCAGGCAGCCCGCGGCGACGACGACTTGACCCTCTCTTTCACCGACCGACAGCCAGACGACCCCCCAGGAGAACGAGCGATGCCGACCTATGTGAGAACCGACAAGTGCGATGGATGCAAGGGCCAGGACAAGACGGCCTGCATGTACATCTGCCCGCACGACCTGATGATGCTCGACAAGGACGGCTCGGCGACCGGTCATCCGATGCGGGCCTACAACCAGGAGCCCGAGCAGTGCTGGGAGTGCTACTCCTGCGTCAAGATCTGCCCGCAGAACGCCATCGAGGTGCGCCACTACGCCGACATCGTGCCGCTGGGCGGCTCGGTGCAGCCGCTGCGCGGCTCCGACTCCATCATGTGGACGATCAAGTTCCGCAACGGCACGCTGAAGCGCTTCAAGTTCCCGACGCGCACGACGGAAGAGGGTTCGATCAACCCCTACGGCGGCAAGACGATGCCCAAGCTGGCCGACCTCGACAAGCCGGGCTACTTCACCGAGAGCGGCGGCTACAGGAAAGGCCGCGACGGCGAACTGCTCCGCGTGAAGTAACGGCAGCGACAGAACAGACCGAGGAAGTAATCAAATGGCTAGTTTCGAGAATCCCGAAGTCGTCCAGGAAGAACTGGACATCCTGCTGATCGGCGGCGGCATGGCGTGCTGCGGCGCGGCCTACGAAATGATGCGCTGGGCCGAGGCCGTCAAGGCCGAGACCGGGCAGGAGCTGAAGATCAAGCTCGTCGACAAGGCCGCGATGGACCGCTCGGGCGCGGTGGCGCAGGGCCTGTCGGCGATCAACACCTACATCGGCCCCGAGCAGGACCCTGCCGACTATGCGCGCATGGTCAGCAACGACCTGATGGGCATCACGCGCGACGACCTCGCCTACGACCTCGGCCGCCACGTCGACGAGTCGGTGCACCTGTTCGAGGAGTGGGGCCTGCCGATCTGGAAGACCGACGCCGACGGCGTGCGCCACGATGGCGCCGAGAGCCAGAAGGAAGGCCTGCCCGCGCTCAAGGACGGCGGCAAGCCGGTGCGCTCGGGCAAGTGGCAGATCATGATCAACGGCGAGTCCTACAAGTGGATCGTCGCCGAGGCCGCCAAGAAGGCGCTGGGGCTGGATCGCATCCAGGAGCGCGTCTTCATCGTCAAGCTCGTCAACGACAAGAACGACCCGTCGCGCGTCGCCGGCGCGGTCGGCTTCTCGGTGCGCGAGAACAAGATCTACGTCTACAAGGCCAAGGCCGTGCTGCTGGCCGCCGGCGGCTGCGTCAACCTGTTCCGCCCGCGCTCGGTGGGCGAAGGCACGGGCCGCGCCTGGTACCCGGTGTGGAACGCGGGCTCCACCTACGCGATGGCCGCCGAGGCCGGCGCCGAGCTCACGATGATGGAGAACCGCTTCGTGCCGGCGCGCTTCAAGGACGGCTACGGCCCGGTCGGCGCGTGGTTCCTGCTGTTCAAGGCCAAGGCCGTCAACGCCTACGGCGAGGACTACATGGTCCGCAACAAGGAGCTGCTCGACCAGTACCCGCCCTACGGCCAGGCGGCCGTGCCGGCGTCGTGCCTGCGCAACCACCTGATGCTCAAGGAGATGAAGGAAGGCCGCGGCCCGATCTACATGGACACCGTCACGGCACTCGGCAAGCTGCGCGAGACGCTGTCGCCCAAGGAAGTGAAGCACCTCGAGGCCGAGGCCTGGGAAGACTTCCTCGACATGTGCATCGGCCAGTGCGGCATCTGGGTCGGCGAGAACATCGAGCCCGAGAAGAAGATGTCGGAGCTGATGCCCACCGAGCCCTACCTGCTCGGCTCGCACTCGGGCTGCTGCGGCATCTGGGTCTCGGGCCCGACCGACGTCGGCGCGCCGACCGCTGCCGACGGCGAGATCGACGGCGTGCCGTCGCACCTGCCGCGCGGCTGGAGCTGGGGCTACCGCTCGATGACGACGGTCAAGGGCCTGTTCACCGCCGGCGACGGCGTCGGCGCCTCGGGCCACAAGTTCAGCTCGGGCTCGCACGCCGAAGGCCGCCTCGCCGCCAAGGCGATGGTGCGCTTCGCGCTCGACAACAAGGACTGGAAGCCCGAGCTCGACACCGACGCGAAAGAGCTGGCCGACCAGATCTGGAAGCCGGTGCGCACCTTCCTCGAGCACAAGGACTACACGACGGCGATCGACATCAACCCGCACTACATCTCGCCCAAGATGCTGCAGTTCCGCCTGCAGAAGATCATGGACGAGTACGTGGCGGGCGTCGCGACCTACTACAACACGAACGACGTGATGCTCAAGGTCGCCGAGGAGAAGCTCGAGCTGCTCAAGGAAGACGCCGCCAAGATGCGCGCGAAGGACCTGCACGAGCTGCTGCGCGCCTGGGAGAACTACCACCGCGTGCTGACCGCCGAAGCGCACATGAAGCACATCCAGTTCCGCGAGGAAAGCCGCTACCCCGGCTTCTACTACCGCACCGACAAGAACTTCGTCGACGAGCAGAACTGGCACGTGTTCGTGAACTCGGTCTACGACAAGAACGCGAAGAAGTGGACCTGCTTCAAGCGCAAGCACGTCGACCTGGTCGACAAGTCCAAGCTGTTCAAGCCGGCAGCGCATTGAATGGCCCACCCCCGGAGCGGCCTCCGGCCGCTCCCCCTCGAGGGGGCCGAGGTCCACGGCTCCGAGCCGACCTGCGTCGGCTCGGACGGACCGAGGAATGGCCGCGTCTCGCGGCCATGCGGCGTGCAAGGCCCACCAGCGGACCGGCAGAGCGGGATCCGCGGTGGCTGCTCGAAGGGCTAGCATCGGCATCATGAACGAGTCCCCCTTCCCGAGCAGCCCCGTCATGCCGCAGGCGCTGGACGGCAGCGCGCCGCTGCAGTTCCGCTGCCGCAAGGGCATCGCCTGCTGGAACGCCTGCTGCAGCAACATCGACATCGCGCTGACGCCGGTCGACATCGTGCGGCTGAAACAGCGGCTCGGCCTGTCGTCGCACGAGTTCCTCGCGCAGCACACCGTGCCGTACGAGATGGAGAAGGACGGCATCGCGGGCGTCAAGATCCGGCCCGTCGACGGCGGCACGGCCTGCCGCTGGATGACGCCCGAAGGCTGCAGCGTCTACGAAGACCGGCCGACGGCCTGCCGCTACTACCCGGTGGCGCTGCTGTCGATGCGCAAGCAGGACGAGAGCGTCGACCGCCAGTCCTACGCCATCGTGCGCGAGGACCACTGCCTCGGCCACGCCGAGCCGTGCACGCGCTCGATCGACGACTACCGCGCCGAGCAGGGCGTGGTCGAGTACGACGACGCGGCGCGCGGCTGGCGCCAGCTCATCCTGAAGAAGAAGAGCTCGGGCCCGACGATCGGCAAGCCGAGCAAGCGCAGCCTCGAACTCTTCTTCATGACGTGCTACGACGTCGACCGCTTCCGCGCCTTCGTCGCGAGCGACGCTTTCTCGCAGATCTACGACGTGCCGCCCGACGAACTGCGCGCGGTGCTCGAGGACGACCTGCAACTGCTGCAGTTCGGCTACCGCTTCCTGCGCCAGGTGCTGTTCGGCGAGATGTCGATCGCGCAGCACGCCGGCAACGTCGAGGAGCGCCGCACGCGCGTCGCCGAGCAGCGTGCGCGCCTCGAGCGCGAGGCCGCCGAGCGCATGGCGCGCGAGGAGGAAGAGCAGGACGGCGGCTGGGTCGATCCCTGACCCCGCGGCCGATCACGCACGTCACCGTTCATCGAATCCAGGAGTACGCATCGATGATTCGCCGCCTGACCTGCACCCTGTTCGCCGCGCTCGCCGCGGCGCCCGCTCTTGCGCAGAGCAGCCCGCCCGCGTGGATCGACGAGGCGCGCCGCGTCGCGAGTTCGGTGCCGCCGAAGCTGCTGACGGTGCTGACCGACGAAATCGCGCGCGGCGGCCCCGAGTCGGCGATCGGCGTGTGCCGCGACAAGGCGCCCGAGATGGCGAAGGCGGCGTCCGCCGAGACGGGCTGGCAGATCCGCCGCGTCAGCCTGCGCGAGCGCAACCCCAAGGCCGTGCCCGACGCCTGGGAGCGCGCGGCGCTGGAAGACTTCGACCGCCGCGCAGCCGCCGGCGAGCAGCCGGCCACGCTCGAGAAGGCCGAGCTCGTCACGATCGACGGCCGGCCGGTGCAGCGCTACATGCGCGCGCTGCCGGTGCAGCAGCAGTGCATCCAGTGCCACGGCCCGACCGATGAGTTGAAGCCCGCCGTCAAGGAGCGGCTGCAGGCGCTCTATCCCGCCGACCGCGGCACGGGATACACGCTCGGCCAGATCCGCGGCGCGATGACGATCCGCAAGGCGCAGTGATGGTGCGCCGCGTCGCCGCCGCCGTCGCGCTCGCCGCCGTGCTCGCTCAGGGCGCGGTGCAGGCGGCCGAACCGTCGCCCGACGACGCGCAGCGCGGCGCCGCGCTGATGCGCGAGCAGATGGCGCTGATGACGCCCGAGCTCGTCGAGCGCGCGCGGGCGCTGTCGCCCGAGATCCAGAAGTTCCTGATGCACGTCGCGCTGCGCCACGAGCGGCGCAGCGACACGCTGACGCTGGCGCAGGTGATGCAGGAGATCCTCGCCGACTACCAGGCCGCCGGCGCCGCGATCGCGATGGACAACGGCCCGATGGCGGCCGACGCGGCGCGCCGCATCGCGCTGCACCGCCTGCCGCGCGGCGGCATGCTGCCCTACCTGCCGCTCGACAAGGTGACGAACGAGGGCCTCGGCGTGCTGCCGGCGATGGAAGTCGCCGTCGAAGGCAGCGCGACGAAGCTCGCCGACGCGGCCGACAAGGGCGACATGGTCGGCGCCGCGCATTACTACGGCGTCATGACGTCCGGCTGCGTCGCCTGCCACACCCACTTCCGCGGCCAGCCGGGCGCCAGCGCCTACGTGCCGCGGCTGCGCCGCTGACGCAAGGCTCGCCTTCGCGAGCCGGCATCCGCACAATGTCGCCATGACACGCACTCCGACGCGACGCGACATCGGCCTGCTCGGCCTCGGCGTGGCGCTGCTCGGCGCGCTGCCGGCGCGCGCGCAGAACGCCTCGCCGCACGCCATCGACATCCCGCCGTGGTTCACCGAGAGCTTCCTCGACTTCAAGGACGAGGCGGCTGCGGCGGCGCGCGAGGGCAAGCGGCTGCTCGTCTACTTCGGCCAGGACGGCTGCCCCTACTGCCGCGAGCTGATGGTCAACAACTTCAGCCAGCCGGCGCTGGTCGAGAAGACGCGCAAGCACTTCGTCGCGATCGCGCTCAACCTGTGGGGCGACCGCGAGGTGACCTGGGTCGACGGTCGCCGCATGAGCGAGAAAGCGTTCGCGCGCATGCTCAAGGTGCAGTTCACGCCGACGCTGCTGTTCCTCGACGCCGACGCGCGCATCGTCGCGCGGCTCAACGGCTACCACCCGCCGCAGCGTCTGTCGGCGGCACTCGACTTCGTCGCCGGCAAGATGGAGACGCGCACGACGCTGGCCGCGCACCTCGACGCCCTGCCGGCCGACCCGGCGCGCGCCTCGCTCAACGAGCATGCGGCGTTCATGAAGGCGCCGTTCGATTTTTCGAAGCGCTCCGCCGGCGCCAGGCCGCTGGCCGTGATCTTCGAGACGCGCTCGTGCCTGCCCTGCGACGAGATGCACCGCGAGGGCCTGACGCGCGCCGAGGTGCGCAAGCAGCTTCCGCGGCTCGACATCGCGCGCTTCGCGCTCGGCGACGCGACACCCGTCGTCACGCCGACGGGCGAGCGGCGCAGCGCCGCCGCCTGGGCGCGCGAACTCGGCGTCGTCTACACGCCGACCTGGGTCTTCTTCGACGCCGGCCGCGAAGTGTTCCGCATCGACGGCTACCTGCGGCCGTTCCACCTCGCGACCTCGCTCGAATACGTCGCCGGCCGCGACTGGCGCCGCGAGCCCGAGTTCCAGCGCTACATCCGCGCCAAGGCCGAGCGCCTGCGCGAGGCGGGGCGGCCGGTCGAGCTCTGGCGCTAGTTGCGCCGCTCGGTGCGGCGTCGGCATGGCAGCCGCATTGCAAAAGACGACGGCCGAACGGCGCATCGCGACGCCGATTGCATTTTTCATCGCGTTCACGCGCGGTTGCACGGGGCAGCGTCGTGGCACACAAGCTGCTTTCACGGTGACTGCAAGGAAACCGAGGTGACGATGGGCAGCCCGGGTTGGTGGTCGCGCTGGCGCAAGGGCCGGTCGGTCGAACAACCTGCTGCGCGATGTCCCGCGGTGGAGCTGCCGGGTCTGGGCCCGACGCCGATCGCGCAATCCGTCGATTGCCTCGGCGCCATGTGCCCGCGCCCGCAACTGTTGACGATGAAGGTGCTCGGCAAGATGCAGACCGGAGAAGTGATCGAGGTGCGCTGTGACAGCGCGCCGGCCGTCGAGGGATTCCCCGCGCTCGCGCTGTCGCTGAGCAGCACGCACCTGGCGACGATCCGCGACGCCGAGGGGTGGCGCGTCTATCTGCGCAAGGGCCAGTAGGCCGCGACGCCTGCAGCGATGCCCACACGCACCGCACCCCTCGCCGCTGCCGCCGTCGCGCCGGCACTCGGCCGCCCGGCCGCGTTGCTCGCCGCGATGCTCGCGCTGTCGGCCTGGGCGCTGGCCGCCGACCTGCGCTACGCCTACATCCTCGTCTACGCCTGGTTCGGCGTCGGCTACGGCCTGCTGCTGCAGTACGGGCGCTTCTGCATGGCCTCGGCGGTGCGCGATCTGTTCGCGGTGCGCGTGCCGCGCATGGCAGTGGCGATGATGATCGCCGTCGCGTTGTATGCGCTGGTCGCCGCCGGCGTCGGGCTGGCCGGGCTGAGCACCTTCCACCCCAACGCGCTGGGCTGGCACATTCCGCTGGGCGCCGCCATCTTCGGCTTCGGGATCGTCTTCACCGGCGGCTGCGCGTCGGGGTCGCTGTACAAGGCCGGCGAAGGCAACGTCGGCTCGATGCTCGTCATCGTCGCCATCTCGTTCTCGCAGGCGCTGGTGGTGACGGCCGGCGGCGGGAGCGAAGCGCTGGCGCCTGCCGCCTGGGTCGCATCGGCCGAAGCCAAGGACATGCCGGCCGAACTCGCCGTCACGCAGGGCTGGTTCGATGTCTTCACCGCCGGCTACGTCTGGGACCTGAAGGCCACGACCGCCGGCGACGCGCTCGGTCTCGCCGATTCGCCGCTGCTCGCCACCGCCGCCAACCTGCTGCTCGTGGCGCTGCTGCCGGTGGCGATTCTCCTGATCGCGCTCTACGCGGTGTACTTCCGCCCCGGCTACATGCGCCGCGCCGGCATCACCTCGCCGACGCTGAGCCAGCACCTGGCCGGCATGTGGGCGATGGCCACGTCGTCGCGAAACACGTCGCTGGCGGGCGTCGGGCTCGGCGTGCTCGCCGGCGCGCACATGTGGGCCACCGGCGCGATACGCGAGCGCTTCGGCGTCGAGAACTTCGGCGAACTGCTCGCGGCGATGAACCGGCGCGACGGGCTGTCGATCCAGGACACGGTGTTCGATCCGGGCTACTGGTACATCACGACGCAGGAGGCGCAGTGGGGCGGCTGGCTGCTCGAGCGGCTCGGCATGCAGATGCGCGACAACCTCTACTTCGGCCTCGACAACGGTCTGCCGAACCCGCTGCTCAACGCGCCCGGCTTCATGTCGGTGGGCATCATCCTCGGCGCCGCGCTGATGGCGCTGGCGCGGCGCGAGTTCAAGTGGAAGCGCCCCTCGCTCGAGACGGCCGTCTTCGCGATCGCGGGCGGCGTGCTGATGGGCATCGGCGCGCGCATCGCGATGGGCTGCAACATCGGCGCCTTCTTCGCCACCGTGACCAACGGCGACCCGAGCGGCTGGCTGTTCCTCGCCGGCATGGCGGCGGGTGCCTGGCTGGGCGTGAAGGTCTTCGCCGGGTGGGTCGACTGGCAGGCGGCGCGCCGCGGCGACGAGTTCTCGCTGTCGTGACGCCGCGCCGCAGCCACGACGAGCACGACAACACGACGACAGGAGCAACGACGTGACGGTGTCCTTCAACCAGACCGGTGCCGGCCAGTGGAAGCTGGACGTCTGCGGCTACTCGTGCCCGCATCCGCAGATGTACACCAAGAAGGCGATGCAGAAGCTCGCCAGCGGCGACACGCTGACCGTCGTGTTCGACAACCCGTCGTCGGGCGAGTCGATCCTCGCGATGTGCGAGGCCGAGGGCAACGACATCGTCGAGCGCGGCGACAGCGGCGGCCAGTACGTCTGGACGATCCGCAAGGCCTGAGCACGCCGCCATGCAGTTCGGCGTCATCGTCACCGACCAGCGCCACGCGGCCCACGCGGCCGGCCTGCTCGCCGCCGCCGCCGCGCGCGGCTGGGATGCGCGGTGCTTCCTCACCGACTCGGGCGTGCTGGCGCTGCACGACGACGGCTTCATGACGCAGGCGCGCGCGCGGCCCAGGACAGTGGCGGCCTGCAAGCACAGCCTCGATCACCTGGCGCCCGACTTCGACACGGCGTGCGTCGCCGATGCCGTCGTCATCGGCGGCCAGTTCCAGGGCGCCAGGCTGGCGCAGGCGGCCGACGCCGTGCTGGTGCTCTGAGACCCTCGCAGGAGCAGTACGCGATGGCAACCAAGCGGATCCTGGTGGCGGCGATGCACAAGCCGGTGGAGGCACTGCGCATCGCCACCGGCCTGACGCTCGCCGACGCGACGCTGCGCGTCGCGACCTGGGGGCCGGTGCCCGGCGGCGACGACGCGCAGGTGCAGCTCGAGGCCCTCGAGTTCGCCGAGGTGCCGATCGACGCGCTGACGGCCGACGACGGCGCGCGCTGGACCGAACTGGCCCGGCGCATCGTCGACAGCGACATCGTCTATTGCGTGTGAGCCGCGCATGAACACGCCCGCGCAAGTCGTTCTCGTCCACACGACGTCACGCGACGGCGCCGCGCCGCACCCGCTGGCCGAGGCGCTGCGCGCGCTCGGCGCCTCGGTGCGCGAGCTGCCGCTGGCCGCGCCCTACGACGCGCTGCTCGACGCGATCGAAGCCGGCTGGCTGCCGGTAGCCTGCAAGCCGCCCGGCGACCCGCCCGAATGACACGCCGCTGACGCACGGCGCCACAGAGCGCCGCCGCCATCCAAACGACACGAGGAGACAGACATGAACCACACGATCCGGACCCGCCTGGTGCTCGCAGGCAGCGCCGTGCTCGCGCTCGCGCTGCACGGTTGCGGCGGCGGTGGCGGCTCGGACGGCGGCTCGCTCGCCAGCCGCATGGCCGTCAACTCGCCGGCGCAGATCGCGCAGGTGTCGGCCGACAACTACGACGACAACGTCGACGGCGTGATCACCGGCGCGACGCTCAAGCGCTGGATGTCGAACTGGGCGCAGAACCGCCCGACGGGCATCACCGGCAAGCTCGTCGTCTTCCAATCGACGATCGGCCCGGCCGGCGCCGAGTACATCAAGCCCGACGGCGTCAACGTCTTCACCTACCTGTCGCCGAGCAGCGAGTGGATCCAGACGCGCCGCAACGGCGTGATCGAGACGCAGAGCATGGTGCCCGACGGTGCGGCGATGGACGCGCTGCTCAAGAAGTACAACATCGACCCTGCGCGCGACATGATCGTCGCGGCGATGGGCACCGGCAGCAATCCGAACGCGATGGCACAGGGCCGCATCTGGTACGCGCTGCGCTACTGGGGCGTCGATCGTGCGCACCTGGCCGTGCTCAACGGCGGCAACCAGTGGCTCAACGGCAACGGGCTGGCGGCAGGCGACTTCCAGGCCGCGCCGTCGACGGCGCCCAACAGCGGCACCGCCAGCGTCATGAGCCTGATGGTCGACAACACGCAGTTGCAGGCCACGGCGCAGGACCTGCTGGCCGCGCTGCCCGGCAGCGACTCCAATGTGCGCAACGACGGCGTGCTGGTCTGGGACGCGCGCAGCCTGAGCCAGTACAGCGCCGGCATGATGGTCGAGCGAGCCGAGGACACCAACCCCGACACCGCCGGCTCGCAGGCCTGCGCGACGGCCTATTGCACGCCGACCAACACCGCCAACTACAAGTGGACGTTCCAGAACGGAGGCTCGCGCCAGGGTCATCCGTGGGGCACGCTGCAGTTGCAGTACACGCACCTGCTCGACCCGACCAAGGGCTACGCCTACCGGCCCAAGTCGGTGATCGCCTCCTACCTGACCGGAGCGACCGACGCCAACGGCATCGGCTTCGTCGACGCCAACTATGTGCCGGTCGGCGCGGGCAACGCCTACCAGGAAGGCGACACGATCTACGTCTATTGCGAGACGACGTTCCGCGCGATGATCACCGGCATCGCCAGCGCCGTGATCCTCGGCAAGCCGACGCGCTTCTACGACGGCGCGATGGTCGAGTGGAACTCGCTGTCCTACATCGCCGACAACACCGGCAATGCCATCCTGCCCGTCAACTCGCCGTGGCGCACCGAGCTCAAGTCCTACTTCCGCCCTGCAATGGCGACGGCCGATGTCGCGACGCGCACGATCGTCGACCCCTATGCCCGCTCGATGCGGGCCATCGTCGATGCCGACAAGACCTACAAGACGGGTGAGACCGTGGGCTCCGGCGGCGCCGGCGGCGGCGGCATGCCGTCCAACCCCTGCGGCGGCTGAGCCTCGCCATGACGATGCTGCACGCCCTCGCGGGCGCGCCGGGCAGCGCGCGCCCGGCGCGCCCGGCCCGCGGCGCAGAGCGAGCGCCGCATGACGACGATGCGCTTCGCTTGGCTCGCGCTGCTCGCGGCGATCGCGCTGCTCGCGGGCTGCGAGCGCACGCCACCGACGCCGCCCGACGTCGAGCGCTTCCTCGCGTCGCACTGGGCCGAGCCGTTGCCGCCGCAGGGCGCGCCGCCCGCCTCGTTCAGCGCGCTCGAGGCGTCGCTGTCGCCGCAGGCCTGCGGCCAGTGCCACCCGGCGCAGTGGCAGGACTGGCAGACCAGCCTGCACAGCCGCAGCATGGGGCCGGGGCTGCGCTGGCAGCTGCACCTGTTCGACCAGGGCCGCGCCAACCGCTGCCTGCGCTGCCATGCGCCGCTGGCCGAGCAGAAGGCGCTGATGGCTGCCGAGCACGGCTGGCCGGCGCAGGCGTCGGGGCCGCCGCCCGCCTGGGTGGAGCCGACACTCGCGCACCAGGGACTGGTATGCGCAGCCTGTCACGTGCGCGGACACGCGCGCTACGGGCCCTCGCCGCGTGCAAGTTCGGACGGCAGCACGTCGGTGCACGGCGGCTTCGTCACGGCCGAGGCCTTCGGCGACAGCCGCTTCTGCGCGCACTGCCATCAGTTCCCGCCCGACGGCCCGCGCACCGCGGGCAAGCTGCACGAGGACACCGTCGCGCAATGGCAGGCGAGCGGGCTGGCCGCCACGCAGAGCTGCCAGTCCTGCCACATGCCCGACCGGCGTCACCTGTGGCGCGGCATCCACGACCCGGAGACGACGCGGCGCGCGATCGACGTGCAACTCGCCGTCGTGCCGGTGGGGACGCGGCGCTACGAGGCGCAGGCGACGGTGCGCAACATCGGCGCGGGCCATCACTTCCCGACCTACATGGTGCCCAAGGTGGAGCTGCGCTTCGCGCGCCTCGACCGCCACGGGCGCCGCAGCGAGCTCGGCCGCCAGTCGATCGGCTGGACGGTCGACACGGCGATCACGCGCGAGATCGAGGACACGCGCATCCCGGCCGGCGAGTCGCGCCGCTTCGTGCAGCCCTTCGACGCGCCGGCCGGCGACGGCTGGAGCGTCGAGCTGACGCTGCACGTGCGCCCGGGCGAGCACTACGAGCGCACCTTCCGCGACAGTCTGAGCCGCGTCGAGCAGTTGCCGCCGGCCGCGCGGCCGCTGCTGCGCGAGGCGCTGCAGCGCGTCCAGGCCGCCGAGTACGAGTTGATGCGCCTGAGCGGGCGCCCGCCCGGCGCGGCCGCGAACTGAACCGCCGCGGGCGCGCCTCGACGCGCCCGCTCGACGGCGCCGCCGAGCGGCGCGTGCTGCCATGAAGCTGCACGGCGCTGGCCCGGTCGAGGTCGTTCGACCTCGTTCGATCGGCGTGTCGAGCGTGCTGCTCGCGCTCGCGATCGGCCTGCCCGGCCCGGCCGCGGCAGCCGACGGCGCGCCGGGCCCGCGCCTCAAGTTCCGCGCCAAGGGCCCCGTGTGCGCCTGCACGTCCGAGCTCGACGAGCAGGCGATCGCGCGCGGCCTCTCCGCCCGCCTCGGCCCCCGCGCTGCCGCGCCCGCGTCCGGCGCGTCGGCCGTCGTCCTACCGCCGCCATCCCGTCCACCCCAGCCCTCCCAGGAGCAGCGCCGATGAACCGCCACGAAGCACCTCCCTCGAGCGAAACATCGCCCGGCCGGCCCGCGCCGCGCCGGCGACGCCTCGGCCGCCTGTTCGCAGCCGCAGCCAGCACGGTGCTCGCACTGCTGCTGTGGACCGTCGACTTCGACCGCCGCGATCCCGAGACGCGCGCCGCGGCCGCGGGCTGGGGCGCCGAGTCGGCGCAGGCGCAGGCCGAGACGCCGCTGCACTGGCTGCCGATGGCGCCCGCCAACGCCTGCGGCCTCGGCGCGTCGAGCTGCTTCAAGTGCCACAACGGCAAGCGCGCGGCGCTGCCCGCGTCGGACCCGGCCAAGGCGCCGTGGCACGCGCATCACGCCAAGGTCAACAACTCGTGCGCCGGCTGCCACAAGGGCAACCCGCGCGTGATGAAGGAGGACGTCGCCCACGCCAAGATGCTGGCCAAGCCGCGCGACGACTCCGGGGGCTCCTGCTCCACCTGCCACACGTCCGACCTCGCCAAGGTCCAGGCCGCCTACACCGGAGGGAAGTGACATGAAGACCACACGCATCACGCTGCGCCGCACCGGCTGGCTGGCCGCCCTCGCCTGCGCGGCCGCGCTGCCGACGGGCGCGGCGGCCGGGCCGACGATCGAGTACGGCTCGGGCAGCACGCTCAACATCTCGTACTCGGTGCAGGGCTGGGTGCAGGGCCGCGGCTACACCTCGCCGACCGACGGCGCGCGCTCGTGGGACGCCTACCTGCGCCGCAACCGGCTGACCTTCGCCGGCCAGCACAACGACTACCTCGGCTACTACGCACAGCTCGAGGGCGGCATCGGCCGCAACGGCGGCGACAGCAGCGTCTACTTCCGCGACGCCTACGTCACCTTCGACTACAGCGACGAGCTGCGCTTCATCGGCGGGCGCTTCAAGAACACCTTCTCGCGCGAGAACCTCGAGGCCTGCCTCGAGCCGCTGACGATGGACCGCGCCGAGGTGCTCGCCTACACGCCGTTCGCCGGCACGCGCGACACCGGCGTCGCGATGTGGGGCAACCTGCTCGGCGCCAAGCTGCAGTACCGCGTGATGCTCGCCGAAGGCCGCGACAGCGCCTTTGCACCGAAGGACCGGCCGCGCGTCACGGCGCGCGTGCACGTGAGCCTGTGGGACCCCGAGTTCAACTACGGCTACCTCGGCACCTACCTCGGCACGCAGAAGGTGCTGACGATCGGCGCGGCCTACGACACGCAGAACGACGCCGCCTTCGCGAACTACCTGTCGCGCGCCGACATCAGGAACTACAAGGCGACGACGGTCGACGCCTTCATGGAGCTGCCGCACGCCACCGGCGTCTACACGCTGTCGGGCGCCGTGTTCAAGTACGACACCGGCGGCGCGTTCGCACAGTCGCCCGATCCCGAGCTGAGCGCCAACTCCGACCTCAAGGGCTGGTACGTCAAGGCCGGCTACATGCTGCCGGGCAAGGTGGGCCCGGGCCGGCTGCAGTTCTTCGCGCGCCACGAGAAGCTCGACTACGGCGTCACGACGGGCACGGCCGAGTACTACGACAACACCTGGAACAGCATCGGCGCGCACTACTACATCGACGGCCAGCGCATCAAGCTGAGCGCCGAGTTCGCGCAGATCCGCTTCGGCACGCCGCACCCCGTCAACCAGGCGTTGCGCGACTATCGGCAGGCTACAATCGGCGCGCAGTTCATCTTCTGATCGTCGCGCGCGGCCCGCAACGCCGGGTCGCCCCGACGACGATGGCGGCCCGACGCAAAGGCAGTTCCGAGTTGAGCCATCAGCCCTTGAGCCTCGAGCACGGCAGCGTCGGCGCGAACGCAGCGCCGGCGGTGCGCAGCGCGTGGTACGGGCCCTGGCTGCCGCCGCTCGGCGCGCTCGGCATCGCCGTCGCCTACATCGCCCTCGGCCACGCCTGGCACACCGACGACACCGCGCGACTGGCCAGCGGCCTGGTCGCCGGCGCCTTCGGCTGGTTCGTGCTGCGCGTGGGCGCCGAGTTCGCCGCGCTGCGGCGCCTCGAGCAGGGCATCCACCACGCGCGCGAAGGCCTGCTCGAGCCGTCGCCGGTCGACGGCCTCGAGTGGACCACCGTCGGCCGCCTGATCCCGGAGCACAACACGACGGTGGCCGCCCTCGCGTCGATGTTCCGCACCGTCGAGGAATGCCAGACGCGCTTCATCGACGAGCGCAATCGCATCAACGCCATCCTGCAGAGCGTGCCGGGCGCGCTGCTCGGCATCACCGACGAGTTGCAGGTCTCGATCGCCAACCGCCACGCCGAGACGCTGTTCGGCGCGGCGCCCGGCGCGCTGGCCGGGCGCGGCCTGTTCGACCTGCTGCCGCTGAACCCGCAGGGCCGCAACCTGCTGCGCGACGCCTTCCTCTACAAGCAGGAGGTGCACGACCAGGAAGTCGTGCTCGCGCTCGGCGAGCAGCCGCGCCACTTCGGCGTCAATCTCGCCTTCTATACCGACGAGCAGGACGACATCGGCGGCGTGATGATCCTGCAGGACGTGACGGAACGCCGCCAGCTGATCCAGACGGTGGCGATGCGCGAGAAGCTCGTCGCGATGGGGCAGCTCGCGGCCGGCGTGGCGCACGAGATGAACACGCCGCTGGGCAACATCCTCGGCTATGCGCAGCTGCTGCGCGCCGGCGCTGCCGAGCATCCCGCGCTGCGCGGCTATGCCGAAGTCATCGCCAATGAATCGCAGCGCTGCTCGCGCGTCGTGCAGGACCTGCTGTCGTACGCGCGCCGCGACCAGTGCAGCGGCGAGACCTGCGACGTCAACGCGATGGTGCGCGAGCTGATCGACGGCTTCATCCACTGCCGGCTGCGCCGCTACGGCATCGCGATCGACCTCGAACTGGGCGCCGACGAGCCGCTGGCCGAAGGCGGCTGCGGCGAGATCGACATCGTGCTGACGAACGTGCTGTCCAACGCGATCCAGGCGCTGTCGGACACGCCCGAGCCGCGCATCGAGGTGACGACGTGGGCCGAGCCGGGCTATGCCGCGATCGCCATCGCCGACAACGGCCCCGGCGTCGCGCCGCAGGCGCGCGCGCGCCTGTTCGACCCCTTCTTCACGACGAAGGAGATCGGCCAGGGCGTCGGGCTGGGTCTGTTCATCAGCCAGGCGATGGTGGCGCGGCGCGGCGGCAGCATCGACCTCGACGAGAGCCACCGGCCGGGTGCGCGCTTCGTGATCCGCCTGCCTTCGATCGACCGCGCGCGCGTCGCGCCGGAGCGCGCGTGAACGCCGCCGCGACCGACGAGCCGATCGCGCCGCCCGGCAGCGCAGCCGCCGGCACTGGCGCCCTGCCCGTCGTGCTCGTCGCCGAGGACGATCGCCACATGCGCGACCTGATCGGCCTCGTGCTCGGCGGCTCGTCGATGCGCTTCGAGCTGGTGGCAGTGGAGAGCGCCGTCGCGGCGATGGACTTCCTCGAGGACCGCGATGTCGCGCTCGTCGTCACCGACCTGTGCATGCCGGGCGCCGACGGGCTCGACCTGCTGCGCTTCGTCAAGGCGCGCCAGCGGCTGTGCCAGGTGCTGCTGGTGACGGGCTTCGCCACGGTGGAGTCGGCCGTCGCGGCGCTCAAGGACGGTGCCTTCGACTACGTGCAGAAGCCCTTCGACACCGATCGGCTGCGCACGCTGGCCGAGGCGGCGCTGCAGTACCACCAGGCGCTGGCCGAGTCGGCGCGGCTGCGGCGCTCGGTCGGCCCCGGCATGGCCGACGCGACCAGCGAGCTGATCG
This sequence comes from Burkholderiaceae bacterium, assembly GCA_048500255.1. Taxonomy (GTDB): domain Bacteria; phylum Pseudomonadota; class Gammaproteobacteria; order Burkholderiales; family Burkholderiaceae_C; genus JAMHWF01. Next base: position 1,104,282 of record JASNYH010000001.1, read on the forward strand.
GCCGCTCGGCGGCGCTCTCGCGCGTGCAGCGCATGATCGACGCGGCCGCCGCCTACGACGCCGGCGTGCTCGTCACCGGCGAGAGCGGCTGCGGCAAGGAGCTCGTGGTGCGGCGCATCCACCAGCTCGGCGCGCGTCGCGAGCAGCCCTTCGTCGCGATCAACTGCGCGGCGATCCCCGACACGCTGATCGAGAGCGAGCTGTTCGGCTACCGGCGCGGCGCCTTCACGGGCGCCGACCGGAACAAGACGGGGCTGTTCGAAGCCGCTGACGGCGGCACGCTGTTCCTCGACGAGATCAACAACGCGCCGATGGCGCTGCAGGCCAAGCTGCTGCGCGTGCTGCAGGACGGCCAGTTCTATCCGGCCGGCGCGACGGAGCCGGTGCGCGTCGACGTGCGCGTCATCGCGGCGACCAACGTGCCGCTGCCGTCGCTGGTCGACAAGGGCGAGTTCCGCAAGGACCTCTACTACCGACTGTCGGTGATGGAGATCGACATCCCGCCGCTGCGCGAGCGGCGCGACGACATCCCGGTGCTGGCGATGCACTTCCTCGACCGGCACTCGCGCCGCCTCGGCAAGCCCGCCAGCGGCATCACGCCGGGCGTGCTGGCCGCGCTGACACAGCACGACTGGCCCGGCAACGTGCGCGAGCTCGAGAACCTGGTCCAGCGCATGCTGATCCTCTCGCCCGACGACTGCATCGACGTCGACACGCTGCCGGCGCACCTGGCGCCGACGCGCGAGCACGTCGACACGCGGCCGATCGACTACCTGCAGCCGCAGAGCCTCGAGGAAGTCGAGGCCTACGTGATCCGCAAGACGCTGCGCAAGACCAGCGGCGACCGCTCGCGCACGGCCGAGATCCTCGGCATCGACAAGTCGACGCTCTGGCGCAAGGTCAAGCGCTACAACATCACCGACTGACGATGCGCCGCGGCGCCGCGGGCTGCGATGTTCAGCCCAGCAGCGCCCAGTGATTGTCGGCCGACAGCCCGGCCGGCCAGGGCAGCATCGCGGGCGATTGCGTGGCGTGCCAGCGCGCCAGCCCGAGCCCGCCCCCGATCGCGACGCCGGGACCGTCCTCCGGCCACAGGCCGCAGGGGTTCTGCACCCGGCCGACGGTCAGCAGGTCGGCGGGCTTGTGCGGCTGCCACAGCACGATGCGGTTGGCGTGCTGCGCGGTGAGCACGAAGCCGCCGTTCGGGCCTGCGGCGACGTCGCCGGCATAGCCTTCGGCCATCACGCGACTGGGTATCGTCAACGCATGACCATCCCACACGGCCAGCAGCGGCGCCTCGCGGCGCTGCGCCGGCTGGTCGTGTTCGGCCTGCAGGCCGAGGCCGAGCAGGCGCGGCTGACCGGCCAGCGGCCGGTTCCACGCGATGTGGTGCGGGCTCAGCCGCGGGTCGTCGAGCTTCCAGCTGCCGAGCAGCGCGCCCGTCTCGGCGTCGAGGCGCACCAGCGCAGGATTCATGCGCTCGAGGTTGCGCTTGCTGCCGTCGGGCGTGCGCGGGATGCCGCCGTTGGCGACGATCAGCTTGCCGGCATCGTCGACGAGGATCTGGTGCGGGTCGATGCCGTGCGCGCGGTGCTCGGCCACCTTGCGCAGCGTGCGCACGTCGCGCACGCTGACCCAGCCGTCGCCGGTGCGGCGATCGGTCTCGCCGGTGTAGAGCCACTGGCCGTCGAGGCTGGCGATCACGTGGCCGTCGTGCGTGCGCGCATCGCCCTCGTCGGCCATCGTCTGGCGGTTCACGACACGGCCTGCCGCATCGACGCGCAGCAGCCAAGTCCCGGGCCGCGCCGCGACGGCGAGGAAGCCGCCGCCCGGCTCGGGCACGACGGCGTGCGGGCGCGTCGGCACCCGCACCGCGGACTCGACCTTGATCTCGGCGCGCTGCCAATCGACGCGCACCGCGCCGACGTGATGGCCGGCGTCCTTCATCAGCCAGCCGCCGGCGACGCGCGTCGCCGGTGCGGTGTTCGCGTGGAGGGCCGGATGGAGCGACGCCGCTCCCAGGGCGGCGCAGAACTGGCGCAGGAAGTGGCGGCGTTCGGCGAGAGGACGGTGCATGGTCATGGTTCGGACAGGCGATTGCGGTCGGGCCCCGTATGATGCACCAACTGCGAATGATTCGCATTGACTTGCAGCAAGCTCGCGCCGCCCGACGTGCACGCGCGGGCGGCCCGCATGCACGGGCCCCGGGCGGTCAGCCCCGTGGCGCGATGCGACTCAGCACGAAGTCGTACTCGACGAGATAGCTTCCGTCGGCCTGCGGCTGCCAGTCGGCGATCAGCGACTGGCGCACGCCGAACACGGCATCGGAGTCGAGGTACGGATCGTCGCTGCGGAACACGTGCGTGATCAGCGTCTCGAAGCCCGGCGCCTCGATCATGAAGTGCAGGTGCGCCGGGCGCCAGGGATGGCGGCCGGTGGCCTCGAGCAGATCCCCCACCGGTCCATCGTGCGGGATCGCATAGGGCACCGCGAGGACCGAGCGGAAGTGGTAGCGCCCCTGTTCGTCGGCCTCCAGCACGCCGCGCGCCTGCGCGTGATCGAGGCCGGCACGCTGCACGTCGTAGAGGCCGTCGGCGTCGGACTGCCAGACGTCCAGGCGCGCATGCGCGACCGGTTCGCCGTCGAGGCCGCGCACCGTTCCGCGCACGAGGCACGGCACGCCGCGCGCGCCGTTGGCGATGTCGGCGCCGAGTTCGTAGTGCGGAGCACCGTCGACGTGAAAGGGCCCGAAGACGGTCGCCTCGGTGCAGCCGGCGGGTCTGGTGTGGTTCTGCGTCACGGTCAGCATCGACAGACCCAGCACGTCGGACAGCAGGATGAACTCCTGGCGCTTGTCGTCGCTGACGCGGCCGCAGCGCGCGAGGAACTCGACGCCGGCGTACCACTCGGCCTCCGTCAGCTCCACGTCGCGCGCGAAGTCGTGCAGGTGCCGCACGAGGCTGTCCATGATGCGCCTCAGGCGCGGGTTCGCCGTGCCGGCATGGCGCGCCAGCACGGCCTCGGTGAGGGTGCGGGGATCGAGGTTGCGCACGGTGCCCTCCTGCCGGGTGCGGTTGCGGTGCGGTTCGCACGCTGCCGCATTGTCGGCCGGCGCCGCGCGCAGTGAGACATCGCGCGCGCGGCGTGATACGGCCGCGCGCGCCTTTACGTCAACCCGTCCCGAACACGAACCGCGTCCCCGTCGAGGAACGGATGAACTTGTCGGGCATCTCCTGCTGCACCAGCGAGACGAACGTCTCGCCCGAGCAGTGCATCGGGATCAGCACGTCGGGCGCGAGCGCCTTCAGCTCGGCCAGCGTCTGGCGCTGGTAGTCGAGCGTGTGCGGTGCGAGGTGAAATCCGCCGAGCACGGCGTGCACCTTGTCGATGCCCGAGACCTTCATCGCCGCGCGCACCGAGTTGACGATGCCGCGGTGGCCGCACGACGTCATCACGACGAGGCCGCGTCCCTTGACGTGGTAGGCCGTCGCCTGCTCGTGCTCGAAGTCGTCGGGCACCATCGTCATGCTGCGCTTGCTCTCCGGCATGCGCGCCGGCTCGCAGCCGAGGCCCGCCGCGACGCCGGCAGCCATGCGCGTGGGCGCGAGCACGCGCTCGAACGTGGTGCGCGGGATCATGCCCGTCGTGAAGCCGTGGTCGGCGAGGATCGACGCCTTCTCGGCGAAGGTCACCGTCAGCCCCGCGTCCTGGATCGCCTGGCGGTCGAGCGCGCCGAAGCTGCCGGCCTCGCCCGGCACGTTGAGCTCGCGCGAGCAGAAGCACTCTTCGCTGCCGAGGTAGAACGGCAGGCCGGGCTTGAGCCGGCCCTTGTTGTGCTGCAGGAAGCCGACCATGCCGCCGAAGTGATCGTAGTGCCCGTGGCTGAGCGCCAGCGCGTCGAGCTGGGCGGCGTCGATGCCCGCGAGGAAGAGGTTGTTGAGCAGCGTCGGCGACGTGTAGGCAAAGTCGACGAGCACGCGCCGCGTCTCGCTGCCGCGCGCCGACTCGAGGTGCAGCGCCAAGCCCCATTCGTTCTGCAGCGTGCGCTGCGGCGGCGTGCGCGGCGCGACGGCGAACCCCAGGCGCTGCACCTGCACGCCGCCGACGCCGCGCGGCGGCTCGAAGGCGTGGTGGTACGAGTCGGTGACGACGCGCACGGCGAGCCGGTCGACCACCGGCACGGCGGCCGGCGAATCGAGCGTCTTCGCCACGGCCACGCGGCCGCCGAACAGGCCGCCGGCGGCCATCATCGCCAGCGAGCCGGCTCCCGCCTTGAACAGCGCACGCCGGCCGGGCTGGCCGAGGTAAGACGCGTCGCCGGATTCCTGTCGTTGCCGTCTCCTCATCGCTACTGCTCCTCGGGGTGGTGGGTCTCGTTCAGCTCTTCTTCTGCGCGAGCTCCTGCAGCTTGGTGGGCTGGATCAGGTGGCCGTCGAGACCGGCCTCCTTCAGGCTGCCGCCGTAGGCCACCGTCATCAGCTGGCTGTAGTAGGTGACGGGCATCGCGAACTTGGTACCCTGCTTGCGGTTGATCTCGCTTTGATAGACCTCGACGTTGGCCTGGCACAGCGGGCACGGCGTCACGATCATGTCGGCGCCGTGGTCGTAGGCCGACTCGACGATGTCGCGGATCTGCTTCTGGCTCTTCTCGGGCTCCGAGAACGCCAGTGCGCCGCCGCAGCAGGTGACCTTCTGGTCGTAGTCCTTCAGCGGCTCGGCGCCCACCGTCTCGACCAGCTTGTCGAGGTACATCGGGTTCTCGAACGACTCGCCGGCGATGCCGAACGGCCGGTTGGTCTGGCAGCCGACGTAGCCGGCGAACTTGAGCCCCGCCAGCGGCTTGACCACCGGCTTGCCGAGCTGCTCGTAGCCGAAGTCCTCGATCAGCACCTCGACCATGTGCTTGACCTGGGCCTTGCCCTGATACTGCAGCCCGGCCTCCTTCAGCGCCTCGTTGGCGTTGGCGAGGAACTGGCGGTCGACGTCGAGCTTCTCCTTGCTCTCGCGCGCATTGAGCCAGCACGCCGCGCAGGTGGCGACGACGTCCTGTCCCGGCAGGTGCTTCTCGGCGAGCGCGAAGTTGCGCGCATTGAGCACGTGGCGCGTCAGCTCGCCGGCGCCGCTGTAGCTGATCGACGCGCCGCAGCAGTTCCAGTCGGGGATTTCGGTGAGCTTGACGTCGAGCGTCTTGCACATCGCGTTGGTCGACACCAGGTAGTTCGCCGCCGACGCCTTGAGCTGCGACGAGCAGCCCGGGTAGAACGCATATTCCTTCTTGGCCATCGCTCGTCTCCTAGCCTTGGCGGTTGCGCTGCTCGATCTCCTGCGCCTTCGCGAGCATCGCGGCGATGCCCTTCTGGTCCTGGCACTTGTGGCCGCCCAGCAGCTCGAACGGATTGAGCCGCCCGGCCTTGAGCAGCCCGAGGCCGACGTGGCGCATCTCCCAGCCCTTCTTCAGCCCCGCGACGAAGCCGTCCTTGAAGTACAGGCCCAGCGTGAGCTTCAACTCGTTGACGCGGCCGGTGCGCTTGAAGTTGTCGAAGAAGCGCAGCGAGAAAGCGCGCGTGGGCTGCATCTTGGGCGCCAGGCCCAGGCGGTGCGAGTACTGCGCCAGGCCGTGCATGATCGTCGTGATCGGCAGCTTGCGCGGACAGCGCACGACGCAGTTGTAGCAGCTGGTGCACATCCACATCGCGTCGGACGTCAAGACCTCGTCGCGCTTGCCGGCGCGGATCATCATGAAGATCTTCTGCGGCGTGTGCTCCCAGTGCGGGCCGAACGGGCACGAGCCCGCGCACACGCCGCACTGCATGCACATCCTGACCATCTCGCCGCCTTCGACTTCGCGCTCGACCTCCTTGAGGAAGTCGATCTCGTAGGGCTTGTTCATCGCCGGCTCCTCAGGCAAAGCCCTTCATCGGGCTCATGCCGATTTCCTTGATCTTGGCGGCGTAGTCGTCGATCAGCTTGGGCAGCCGCTCGACGTCGGTGATCGCCACCTCGAAGCTGACGACGCGCTCCGTCTCGAGGCCGAGCTGCTTCAAGGTGTCGTCGACCTTGCTCATGCGGTAGTGCGCCATCTCGCTGCCCTTGACGAAGTGGCACTGATAGTCGTCGCCCTTCTTGCAGCCCATCATCATCACGCCGTCCCAGCCGCCGTTGAGCGCGTCGGTGATCCAGATCGTGTTGACGGAGCCGAGGCAGCGCACCGGGATCACGCGCACGAAGGCCGAATACGTGCGCCGCTGCAGCGCCGCCATGTCGAGCGCCGGGTAGGCGTCGTTCTCGCAGGCGAGCAGCAGGATGCGCGGCTTCTCCGAGAACTCGTCGGGCATGTCGACGGCCTTGATCTGCGCGCCCACCGAATCGACGGAGTAGTTCTCGAACGAGATGACGCGCACCGGGCAGGCGCCCATGCAGGTGCCGCAGCGCCGGCAGCGGCTCTCGTTGAAGACGGGGAAGCGCCGCTCGTCCTCGTCGATCGCGCCGAACGGGCATTCCACCGTGCAGCGCTTGCACTGCGTGCAGCCCTCGAGCCGCACGATCGGGTACGACAGGTCGCCCGATCGCGGATGCGCGGCGCGGCCGAGCGCCGCGTTCTCGAGCGCCTGGATCGCCTTGAGCGCCGCGCCCGTCGCGTCCTCGATCGACTGCGCGATGTCCATCGGCCGGCGCGTCGGCCCGGCGGCATAGATGCCGGTGCGCCGCGTCTCGTAGGGGAAGCAGATGAAGTGCGAGTCGGCGAAGCCGTGCTTGAGCTGCGGCAGGTCGGGGCCCTGCCGATACGTCAGGTTGAGCACCGAGATCTTCTGCAGCGCCGCCTTCTTCTCGATCGCCGGCGCCGAGCCCGACTCGGCCTCGGTGACGGTGGCCGTCCACTCGTCGAGGTCGACGCCGGCGTTGGCGACCTGCCCCGTCGCGAGCACGACGAGGTCGGCGTCGGCGGCGGCGTCCTCGTCGAGGATCAGGTCGCGGAACTTGACGCGCGCTCCGCGCGCGCTCGGCTCGACGCCGGCCACGCGGCCCTTGGTGAAGGTCACGCCCTTGTCCTGCGCGCTGCGATAGAAGTCCTCGCCCATGCCGGGCACGCGCAGGTCGGTGTAGAGCACCGTCGTGCTGACGTCGGGGTCGGCGTCCTTGAAGTACATCGCCTGCTTGATGCTCGTCGCGCAGCAGTGGCCCGAGCAGTACGGCAGGTGCTTGCCCGTCGTGTCGCGCTGGCCGGCGCACTGCACGAAGACGACGCTCTTCACCGGCTGGCCGTCGGCGCGCACGATCGGCCCTCCGGCGGCGGCGCGCGCCAGCAGCTCGAGCCCGGCCTGATCGACGACGTGCGGCACGCGGCCGCCGCCGAGTTCGGGCAGCTTCGCGATGTCGTAGGTCGCAAAGCCGCTGGCCTGCACGATGGCGCCGACCGTCTCGTCGATCGGGGCGCCGGCCGGCGTCGCGACGCTCACCGTGAAGCGCCCGGGCGCGCCCTGCGTCGACGCCACCGTCGAGCCCAGGCGCAGGTCGATGCGCGGATGCGCCGTCACCTTCGCCGCCAGCTCGGCGATGCCGGTCGGCTGCGGCTCGGCGTGCGGCGCCTTGTCGGGCGTGCGTTTCCACAGCTTGCCGGCCCAACCGCCCAGCTCGGCCTCGCGCTCGACGAGCAGCACGTCGTAGCCGGCGTCGGCGGCGGCGAGCGCCGCCGTCATGCCGGAGACGCCGCCGCCGACGACGAGCACGCGCCGCGCACCCTGGCGCGCCGGGTTGCCGGCCGGGATCTTGAGCTTCTTCAACTCGGCGCAGCCCATGCGCACGTAGTCGTCGGCCATCTCCTGGCGCACCTCGTCGTGGGCCTCGCCCTCGGCGACGATCCACAGCACGCCTTCGCGCAGGTTGGCGCGCGCCACGGCCGCCTCGGGGAACTGGAACGCCTCCGTCTTCATGCGCCGCGAGCAGGCGGCGATCATGACGTGCGTGACGCCCTCGCCGGCGATGTCGTTGCGGATCGTCGCGACGCCGTCGTCGCTGCACAGGAAGGCGTGCTCTCGCACCAGCGCCATCTTGCCTTCGCGCTGCGCGACCTTGGCGAGCTGCTTCGCGTCGAGCTTGTCGCCGATGCCGCAGCCGGTGCACACGTAGGCGGCCGTCTTCATTTCCCCGCTCATTTCGCCGCCTCCGGCGCCGCCGCGCGATGGATGACCTGGATGCCGCGCAGCGCCGCCGCGGTGGCGCTCTGCACGGCGCGATTCACGTCGAGCGGCCCCGACGCCGCGCCGGCGGCGAACTGGCCGCCGCTCGCGCTGCCCTCGATGAAGCCGCTCGAGTCGCGCACGATGTCTTCGGGCAGCACGACGCCGTCCGTCTCGGGCTGCATGCCCACGGCCAGCACGACGAGGTCGTGCGGCGTCGCGTAGCGGTGGTAACCCTCGGTGTCGACGCCGTGCAGCACCGGGTTGCCCGTGGCCTCGTCGAGCGCGATGCGCGCCACCTTGCTCTTGACGAAGCGCACATCGGGATCGGCCTGCACCATGGCGTTGAAGTCCTCGAGCCGGTCGATCGCGCGGATGTCGATGTAGTAGACGGTCGACGTCGCGCCGCCTTCGGGGTAGGCCTCCTTGACGTAGCGCGTCTGCTTGAGCGTGGCCATGCAGCAGATGCGCGAGCAGTGACGCAGGTGGTTCTCGTCGCGCGAGCCGGCGCACTGGATGAAGGCGATGCTCTTCGCCGGCTGGCCGTCCGACGGGCGCAGCAGACGCCCGCCGGTCGGGCCGGCCGGGTCGGCCAGGCGCTCGAACTCGAGGCTCGTCACGACGTTCTCGAAGCGCCCGTAGCCGTAGGGCTGGATGCGCGCGGCGTCGTAGGGCTTCCAGCCGGTGGCCCAGACGACGGCGGCGACGTTGAGCGTCAGCGTGCGCTCCTGCATCGCGAGGTCGACGGCGCCGACCTTGCACGCGGCCTTGGCCTTCTCGCCATCGGGCGTGCCGACGATCGACGGGTCGATCACGTAGCGCGGCGGATGGGCCAGCGCATGCGGCATGTAGGCCGCCGGCATCGTGTCGAGGCCGTAGTTGTAGGGGTTGGGGATGCGCGCGTCGACGGCCTTGGCGCAGTCGCCGCAGGCGGTGCAGGCCTCGGTGACGTAGCGCGGGTGCTGCTTGAGCGTCACGCGGTAGTCGCCGGCCGCGCCTTCGACGGCCGTCACTTCCGACATCGTCAGCACGCGCACGTTGCGGTTGGCGCGCAGCCGGCGCAGGTTGACCTCCAGCCCGCAGGTCGGGTGGCACATCTTCGGGAAGTAGCGGTACAGCGCCGCCGTGCGCCCGCCGAGCGACGGACCGCGCTCGACGAGGATCACGTCGCGCCCGCACTCGGCAGCCTCGAGCGCCGCCGTCATGCCGGCGATGCCGCCGCCGACCACGAGGAGGGCCGTCATGACGAGCCTCCTACAGCGCCCGCCACTCGAACGTCATGCGCTCCAGATCGCCCAGCACCCAGCCGGCCGGGCCGCCGATGCCGGCGACGCTTCCAGGATTGACCATCCATGTACTGCCTCCTCGGATGTTCTGTTGCTGCACCGTGCTCGCGGCGTGCGTGTGGCCGCAGCAGACCAGGTCGTAGTCGCCGGTGCAGGCCATGCCGCGCGCAATGTGCGGATGGTGCGTGACGTAGACGCGACGCCCGCCGAGCGGCAGGTCGGCGTCGCCGCCGTGATAGTCGACCAGGCCGCTCGATGCGGCCGCGAGGCGCGCCAGCGCGATCGGGTCGCCGACGTTGTTGCCGTGCACCACGTGCACCGGCAGGCCGAGCGCGACGAGCGGGCGCAGCGTGTGCGCGCCGATGACGTCGCCGCAATGGATGACGGCCAAGGCGTCCTCGGCGCGCGCCGCACGGGCAGCTTCGAGCAGCGGATCGGCGCGGTCATGGCTGTCGGAAACGATGCAGATTCTCACCGCGGCTCGTGCGTGGTCTGGCCTCGCACCGGCCCTGCGGTGCCTGCCGCACTTGACCACAGCCGCGCCGCCGGGCGAATTACCCTTCCGGGTAATCGACCGTACTCCATCGCGGTAGTAGACGCTCCGGGCACCCCCTCGCCTAATCGCGGTTCGAGCCTGGGAGGAGAGGCCTCACCGCGCCGTCCGCGCGCGCCCGGCCATCGCACTACTACATCGAGACAATGGCTCACCGACCGCTGCACGACCCGACGGCCGATCCACACGCCGACGCGGCCCACGAGACGCGCAACACCACGTGCTACATGTGCGCCTGCCGCTGCGGCATCCGCGTGCACCTGCGCGACGGCAAGGTCCGCTACATCGACGGCAACCCGAATCACCCGCTGAACCAGGGCGTGATCTGCGCCAAGGGCTCGTCGGGCATCATGAAGCAGTACTCGCCGGCGCGGCTGACCAAGCCGCTCAAGCGCCGCGAGGGCGCCGAGCGCGGCGACGGAGACTTCGTCGAGATCGAGTGGGAGGAGGCGTTCGCGACGCTCGCCGAGCGGCTGGCCAGGATCCGCGCCACCGACCCGAAGCAGTTCGCGCTCTACACCGGGCGCGACCAGATGCAGGCGCTGACGGGCCTGTTCGCGCGCCAGTTCGGCACGCCCAACTATGCGGCGCACGGCGGCTTCTGCTCCGTCAACATGGCCGCCGGCCTGATCTACACGATCGGCGGCTCGTTCTGGGAGTTCGGCGGCCCCGACCTCGACCGCGCCAAGCTGTTCGTGATGCTCGGCACCGCCGAGGACCACCACTCCAACCCGATGAAGATCGCGCTGGCCAAGTTCAAGCGCGACGGCGGGCGGTTCGTGTCGGTCAACCCGGTGCGCACCGGCTACTCGGCGATCGCCGACGAGTGGGTGCCGATCCGCCCCGGCACCGACGGCGCCTTCCTGCTCGCCGTGATCCACGAGATCCTGCGGCTTGGCCTGTACGACCGCGAGTTCACGGTGCAGTACACCAACGCCGGCGAGCTGGTCAACGTCGACGAGACATGCGACGAGTTCGGCTTCTTCGTGCGCACCGAGGTGCCCGAGGAGGAGGCCTGCTACGACCCGCAGAACAAGCTGTGGTGGGACCGGCACACGAACCAGGCCGTCGTCACGCACACGCCGGGCGCCGACCCGTTCCTGCTCGGCGAGTTCAGGCTCGCCGACGGCACGCCGGTGAAGCCGGCGTTCCAGCTGCTGCAGGAGCGCGTCAAGGACTACACGCCCGAGTGGGCGGCGCAGATCACGGGCATCCCGGCCGAGACGATCCGCCGCCTCGCGCACGAGATGGGCGTGACAGCGCGCGACCAGCGCATCGAGCTGCCGATCGCGTGGACCGACTCGTGGGGCAACGAGCACGACACCGTCACCGGCAACCCGGTGGCCTTCCACGCGATGCGCGGGCTGGCCGCGCACTCCAACGGCTTTCACACGATCCGCGCGCTGGGCATCCTGATGTCGCTGCTCGGCACGATCGACCGCCCCGGCGGCTTTCGCCACAAGGCGCCGTTCCCGCGGCCGATCCCGCCGTGCGCGCGCACGCCCAACGACCCGCGCGCCGTCAAGCCCGACCACCCGCTCGACGGCATGCCGCTGGGCTGGCCGTCGGACCCCGACGACCTGTTCGTCAACGACGACGGCTCGCCGGTGCGCATCGACAAGGCGTTCTCGTGGGAGTACCCGCTGGCGGTGCACGGCCTGATGCACAACGTCGTGACGAATGCCTGGCGCGGCGACCCGTACCGCATCGACACGCTGCTGATCTTCATGGCCAACATGTCGTGGAACTCGACGATGAACACGTCGGAAGTCCGCCGCATGCTCAACGACAAGGACGAGGACGGCCAGTACAAGATCCCGTTCCTCGTCGTCGCCGACGCCTTCCATTCCGAGATGACGGCGTACGCCGATCTGATCCTGCCCGACACGACCTACCTCGAGCGCCACGACGTGATGTCGATGCTCGACCGGCCGATCTCCGAGTTCGACGGCCCGGTCGACGCCGTGCGCATCCCCGTCGTGCCGCCGACCGGCGACTGCAAGCCGTTCCAGGAGGTGCTGATCGAGCTGGGCACGCGCCTGAAGCTGCCTGCCTTCGTGACGCCGCAGGGCCAGCGCAAGTACCGCGACTACCCCGACTTCATCGTCAACTGGGAGACGGAGCCCGGCTCGGGCATCGGCTTTCTCGCCGGGTGGCGCGGCAAGGGCGGCGAGAAGTTCCTGGTCGGCGAGCCCAATCCGCGCCAGTGGGAGATGTACGAGCAGCACGACTGCGTCTACCACCACGTGCTGCCGCGCAGTTACCAGTACATGCGCAACTGGAACCAGGGCTACCTCGAGTGGTCGCGCGCCAACCGCATCACGCGCTACGCCGAGCCGATCCTGATCCACCTCTATTCCGAGGTGCTGCAGCGCTTTCGCGCCGCCGCGCAGGGCAAGGGGCTGACGCGCAAGCCGCCGGCGGCGCAGGCCAAGCGCGTCGACACCTACTTCGACCCGCTGCCCTTCTTCTACGAGCCGCTCGAGTCGCACGTCACCGACAAGCACAAGTACCCGCTGGCGGCCGTGACGCAGCGGCCGATGGCGATGTACCACTCGTGGGACTCGCAGAACGCGTGGCTGCGCCAGATCCACACCTGGAACGTGCTGTACGTCAACACGCAGACGGCGCGCGCCGCCGGCATCGACGACGGCGACTGGGTCTGGGTCGAGTCGCAGTGGGGCCGCGTGCGCTGCAAGGCGGCGCACTCGCAGGCCGTCGAGCCCGGCACCGTGTGGACCTGGAACGCCATCGGCAAGGCGGCGGGCGCGTGGAACCTGGCGCCCGACGCGAACGAGTCGCGCGACGGCTTCTTGCTCAACCACGTCATCTCGGAAGAGCTGCCGGTGCGCGGCAGCGACGTGCGCGTCTCGAACTCCGACCCGATCACCGGCCAGGCCGCCTGGTACGACGTGCGGGTGCGCGTCGTCAAGGCCGCCACCGACGAGCCGGCTCGCACCGAGCCGCAGTTCGCGCCGCTGCGCCGCTATCCGGGCATGGCCGAGCGCCCGGCCGAGCTGGTCGCCGCGCCCGGGGAGAAGACGACGTGAGCAGGAAGCAGCTCGCGTTGGTGATCGACCTCAACGTCTGCGTCGGCTGCCACGCCTGCGTGACGAGCTGCAAGGAATGGAACGGCGCCGGCGCCGCCGGCCCGATGACGGACCAGAGCCCCTACGGCGCCGACCCGAGCGGCACCTTCTTCAACCGCGTGCAGACCTTCGAGATCGGCGAGTTTCCGCACACCGAGACGGTGCACTTCCCCAAGTCGTGCCTGCACTGCGAGGAGCCGCCGTGCGTGCCGGTGTGCCCGACGGGCGCGTCGTACAAGCGCGAGGAGGACGGCATCGTCCTCGTCGACTACGACAAGTGCATCGGCTGCAAGTACTGCAGCTGGGCCTGCCCCTACGGCGCGCGCGAGCTCGATGCCGAGCAGAAGGTGATGAAGAAGTGCACCCTCTGCGTCGACCGCATCTACGACACGACGCTCGCCGAGATCGACCGCAAGCCCTCGTGCGTCAAGGCCTGCCCGACGTCGGCGCGCATCTTCGGCGACATCCACGATCCGCACTCCGACGCGGCGCGCGCGATCCGCGAGAACGGCGGCTATGCGCTGATGCCCGAGTGGGGCACGCAGCCGGCCAACCACTACCTGCCGCGGCGCAAGACGCGCATGCGCATCCACGCCGACGAGCTGGTGCGCGCCGACAACCCGCTGCGCGTCGAGGGCCATCCGCCCAAGCCGGCGGCAGGCACCGCGACGCTCGACGACGCGAGCTGGTGACGAAGGCACCGCCACGATGAATTCCGCCTTCTCCGTCATCTTCCTGACCACGCTGATCGGCGCCGGCCAGGGGCTGTTCCTCGGCCTGTTCACGGTGCAGAGCTATGCCGTCGTCGGCCTGCTGCCGGGCGTCGACGGCCGCGCCTTCTACGCCGGCGGCGCGGCGCTCGCGCTGGCGCTGACCGGCGGCGGCCTGCTGGCGTCGTTCTTCCACCTCGGGCGGCCCGAGCGCGCGTGGCGCTCGGCGGCGCAGTGGCGCACCTCGTGGCTGTCGCGCGAAGTGATCGCGCTGCCGGCCTTCATGGCCGCGCTCGCGCTGTGGGGCGCGCTGCACGCGCTCGGCTGGTCGCCCGTGCTCGCGACGCTGCCGCAGGGCACGGCCGTGGACCTGACGCTCGTCGTCGGCGTCGCGGCGACGCTGCTCGCCTTCGCGCTCTACGTGTGCACCGGGATGATCTATGCGTGCCTGCGCTTTCTCGCCGAGTGGCACACGCCGCTGACGCCGCTGAACTACGTGCTGATGGGCGGCGCGTCGGGCTTCACGCTGGCCGCCGCGTGGGCCGCGCTGGCGTCGCCGGCGCATGCGCGCTTTCTGGCCGGCTGGGCGGTGGTGCTGACGCTGGTGGCCGCCGCCGGGCGCATCGCGTCGCTGTGGCGCAATGCGCGGCTCAAGCCGCGCTCGACGCTGCAGTCGGCGATCGGCGTCAAGCATCCGGTGGTGGTGCAGCGCTCGCAGGGCTTCATGGGCGGCTCGTTCAACACGCGCGAGTTCTTCCACGGCAAGGGCGCGCCGCTGCTGCGCGGCGTCAAGTGGTACTTCGTCGCCGCGGCGTTCGCGCTGCCGGCGGCGATGCTTGCCGCCGCGCCTGCAAGCGCCGCCTGGCTCGCCGCCGCCTTTGCCGTGCAGTACAGCGGCCTCATCGCCGAGCGCTGGTTCTTCTTCGCGCAGGCGAACCACCCGCAGAACCTGTACTACCAAGCCATATCCTGAGATGCGTCGCCTGCAGTCTTCGCGCACGTCTTCCTTCGCCACGCGGCATCGCTCCGTCGCGCTCGCCTCGCTCGGCGCGCTTGCGCTCGTCGCCTGCACGCTCGCAGTGCCGGCGCACGCAGCCGACGCCGTCGCGACGGCGACGGGCTCGTCGATGCCATGGTGGTTCTGGCCGCTGGCGCTGTTCGTGGCCTGCTTCGTGATGGGCATCGTCGCGGTGCCGGCGGGCATCGGCGGCGGTACGCTGTTCGTACCGATCGTCGGCGGCTTCTTTCCCTTCCATCTCGACTTCGTGCGCGGTGCCGGCCTGCTCGTCGCGCTGGCCAGTGCGCTGGCGGCCGCGCCGATGCTGCTGCGCAGCGGTCTGGCCAACCTGCGGCTCGCGCTGCCGCTGTCGCTGGTGGCGTCGGCCAGCTCGATCGGCGGCGCGCTGCTCGGCCTGGCGTTGCCGGTGGCGGCGGTGCAGACGGCGCTCGGCGTCATCGTGCTGGCGATCGTCGTGCTGATGTTCGTGTCGAAGAAGTCGGAGTTCCCGCACGTCGCCGCGCCCGACGCGCTGTCGCGCGCGCTGTCGCTGCACGGCGTCTTCGTCGACGGCGCGACCGGCAGGCGCATCGACTGGCAGATCCACCGCACGCCGCAGGGGCTGGCCACGTTCCTCGGCATCGGCGTGCTCGCCGGCATGTTCGGCATCGGCGCCGGCTGGGCCAACGTGCCGGCGCTCAACTTGCTGATGGGCGCTCCGCTGAAGGTGTCGGCGGGCACGTCGGGGCTGATCCTGTCGCTGGTCGACTCGTCGGCTGCCTGGGTCTACGTCAACAAGGGCGCCGTGCTGCCGATGATCGCCGTGCCGTCGGTCGTCGGCATGATGCTCGGCGCCAAGATCGGCGCGCGGCTGCTGACGGTGCTCAAGGGCGCGGTCGTGCGCCGCTTGGTGATCGGCGTGCTGCTCTTCGCCGGCCTGCGCGCGCTGCTCAAGGGACTGGGGGTTTGGCCATGAAGTCGCCCGATCTGCAGCCGATCGAGCAGCTGCTGTACGCGCGCTGGATCGACTGGGGCGCGCGCGTCGGGCTGGCGGTGCTCGTGATGCTGTTCGCCGTCTATGGCGCCGGCATCGTCGAGCCGCTGGTCTCGCACGACCGGCTGCCGGCGCTGTGGACGCTGCCGGTCGAGCGTTACGTCGCCGAAACGGGAGTGCCGATCGGCTGGCACTGGCTGGCGCAGGCGCACCGCGCCGACGTCGCCAATCTCGTCGGCATCGCGATGCTGACCGGCTGCTCGCTGCTCGCGGTGCTGGCGGTGCTGCCGTTGTACGCCCGGCGCGGCGACCGTGCCCTCGTCTGGATCGGCATCGCCGAGATCGCCGTGCTGGTGCTCGCGGCGTCGGGCATGCTCACGTCCGGCCACTGAGCGAAGCACGAGGACACCGACGCCATGGCGCAGGTCTACATGCGGCCGCTGCTGGCCACCGAGCACACGGATCAGGACAGCGGCGCCGAGGCGCTCGCCTTCGCGCTGGCGCGCCGCTGCGGCCTGCCGCTGGCCGTCGTGCTGCCGATCGTCAGCAACCCGGAGTACGAGGCCCTGGCGCCGCAGGTCGCAGCACGCGCCGAGGCGCAGGCCGCCGAGCGCCTGCGGGGGCTGACGGCCGACGCCGCCGCGGCGGGCATCGCCGTCGACGTGCGCGCGCGTCGCGGCCCCGAGCCGTATGCGGAGATCGTCGACGAGGCGCGCGAGCGCGGCGCCGACCTGCTCGTGATCCGGCGGCGCGGCCGGCGCGGGCTGCTCGCCAACCTGCTGGTCGGCGAGATGGTGCGCAACGTCGTGTCGCATGCGCCGTGCGGCGTGCTCGTCGCGCCGCGCGCCGCCTCCATGTGGGCGCAGCGCGTGCTCGTCGCGATCGACCCGCAGGCCGCCGACCTCGCGCCGGTCGAGACGGCCGCCGCGATCGCCGCCGAATGCGCGCTGCCGCTGACGATCGTGTGCGTCAGC
This sequence comes from Burkholderiaceae bacterium, assembly GCA_048500255.1. Classification (GTDB taxonomy): domain Bacteria; phylum Pseudomonadota; class Gammaproteobacteria; order Burkholderiales; family Burkholderiaceae_C; genus JAMHWF01. The sequence continues at coordinate 1,121,062 of JASNYH010000001.1, forward strand.
GAGCCCGCCGCCGACGCGATGCAGCGCGCCGAGGCGACGCTGCAGCGCGCGTGGTCCGCGGCGCGCGGCCGCGCCGTCGCGGTCGATGCCGCGGTGCGCATCGGCCGGCCGCACGAACAGATCGTCTCCGCCGCGCAGCAAGGCGGCGCCGACCTGATCGTGATCGGCCGCCGCGGCACGGAGTCCCTGGCGCGCGCATGGCTCGGCGGCGTGGCGCAGAAAGTCATCGGGCTGGCCGACCGGCCGGTGCTGGTGGCCGTCCCGACGACGAAAGGAGCGAACTCATGACATGCCTTGCGCCAGTTCACGCACCGCGGGCCGAGCGCCGGGCCGCCCCAAGCCGGCCGGCGTACCCGTCGGGCAAGGAGCTGCCATGAGCGACGCCCTCGCCTACCTCGCCAAGGCGCGGCCCGATGCCGTCGGCCACTACTTCAAGTTTCTCAAGGAGTGCGGCAAGCACCTCGACCCGAAGACGCGCAACCTGATCTCCGTCATCACCAAGGTGCACGCGCAGACGGAGCGCGGGTTTCGCCAGTATCTCGGCCGCGCGCTGCGCGAGGGCTGCACGCCGGTGGAGATCCTCGACGCGCTGCTGATGGCCTTCCCGGCGCTCGGGCTGGCCAAGATCGTGTGGGCCGTCGACATCATTCTCGCGATGGACCTGCCGGGCTTCAGGCTCGACGCGCTCGCCGCCGTGACGGGTGCCGAAGGCGAAGGCGACTGGCACGACGTGATGGACGCGGCGGCCCTCGCCGATGGCCGGACGGCGCGCGTCGACTGCGACGGCCGCAGCGTCTTCGTGCACCGCGCCGGCGACGACTGGCGCGTCTGGGACAGCCGCTGCCCGCACCAGACGACCGACATCCCGCACCTCGCGCTGCAGGGCACGACGCTCACCTGCCCCAAGCACGAGTGGAAGTTCGACATCCGCAGCGGCGCGTGCATCGACAAGGGCGACAGCCCGCTGCGCCGCTGGCCGAGCAAGGTCGAGGGCGGCCGATTGATGGCGCGCTGGTGAGGCGACGCCTCCCTCGGCCGCCCCGTGTTCCCGTTCCATAACCACAGCATCGAGAGGAGACACACCATGAGCAGTACGAAGCACATCCGCTGCACGCTGCGGCTGGCCCCGCTGGCCGCCGCACTGGCCGCCGCCGCGCCGGCCGTCTTCGCGACCAACGGCTACTTTCCGCACGGCTACGGCATGAAGGCGCTGGGCATGGGCGGCGCCAGCACCGCAATGGCACAAGACGCCTTCGGCGGCGCCAACAACCCGGCGAGCATGGCGTTCGCCGGCTCGCGACTCGACCTCGGCGCCAGCGTCTTCATGCCCGACCGCGAGGCCACGCGCTCGGGCGCCGGCATCCCGACGCTCAACGGCACGGTCGAGAGCGGGCGCAAGGCCTTTCTCATCCCCGAGTTCGGCTACAACCGCATGATCAATCCGAACCTCGCGCTCGGCCTCACCGTCTACGGCAACGGCGGCATGAACACGAGCTATCCGCAGGGCACGTTCGACTGCGGCGCCGGACCGTCCAACATGCTGTGCGGCGGCGGGCCGCTGGGCGTCGACCTGATGCAGCTGATCATCGCGCCGACGGTGGCCTACAAGCTCAACGAGCAGCACGCCGTCGGCGCATCGCTGCTGCTGGGCTGGCAGCGCTTCAAGGCCGAGGGGTTGCAGGCCTTCGACAACGCGCCGGGCTTTCCGCCCTTCACCGGCGCGCCGGGTGCCGTGACCAACGTCGGCGCCGACACGTCCACCGGTGCCGGCCTGCGCATCGGCTACTTCGGCCGCCTCAGCGACATGCTGTCGGTCGGCGCGAGCTGGTCGACGAAGGTGCGCATGAGCGCCTTCGACAAGTACCGCGGCCTGTTCGCCGGCGCCGGCGACTTCGACATCCCCGCGAACTACAGCGTCGGCATCGCCGTCACGCCGGTGCGCGACTGGACGATCGCGCTCGACGTCGGCCGCATCGCCTACAGCGACGTGCCGTCGGTCGGCAACGCCAGCATGCCCGTCGCGCCGCTGGGCGCCGCCAACGGCCCCGGGTTCGGCTGGCGCGACATCACCGTCGTCAAGCTCGGCGCGCAGTGGCGCATGTCGCAGGACTGGACGCTTCGCGCCGGCTACAACCGCGGCGGCAACCCGATCACGGCCGCCGACGTCACGTTCAACATCCTCGCCCCCGGCGTGATGAAGGACCACTTCACCCTCGGCTTCACGCGCGCGATGGGCAAGGACAACGAGCTCACCGGCGCATTGATGTACGCGCCGCGCAAGAGCGTGACCGGCGCATCGCTGTTCAACGGCATGATGGGCGGCGCCGCCGGCAACGAGACGATCAGCATGCGGCAGCTCGCCTTCGGCGCGGCCTGGAGCTGGAAGTTCTGACGCGCTGACAGCCTCGCGAGGGCGCCGGCTCTACGCCGCCCTCGCGCAGGCATCGCCGCGTCGCGGAAACTCCATCTCCTGCTCGACGCGGTCGCGGCGCTGCGCGCCATACCGCCGCTCGATGTCGCACAGCGTGCGCTCGAGCTGGCGAACGGGCGCGACGCCCGTGTCCAGCGGCACGCGCGGCGCATCGGGCGCGACGCCACTGCGCGCGGCGAGAACGAGGCCGCTGCGCAGTCGCACCGAGGGCCCGGCCGCCGCGGCCTCGACCTCGACCACGGCGCTGCGCGACCAGGCGTCGGTCGCGAGCGCGAGCGCGATGTCGTCGCTGCCGTCCCGCACGTCGACGAAGCGCTGCTCGCGCCGCCAGAACGCGAGCGTGTCGACGATGTAGCCCCAGCGCCGCGCCGCCGTGAGACCGAAGCCGGCACTGTCGTGCGCCGGCGACCAGGCGTCGACGCCGAGCTCGTCGGCCAGCGTTCGCGCGCGCTCGCGCCCGCCGAGCGCCTCGACCAGCGCCAGCATCGCCGGCACGGATGCCGTGATGCCGGTCGTCGTCGCGACGCCGCCGTCGACGACATAGCGGCGATCGCGTACCCAGGCGGCGCCGGGATGGCGTTCGAGCACGCGATCGCGGTAGTACCAGTGCGTCGCGAAGCGGCGGCCCTCGAGCAGGCCGGCGTTGCCAACGACGAGCGCGCCGGCGCACACGCCGACGACGCGCGACCCGCCGGCCGCCTGGCGACGCAGCCAGGCAGTCACCTCGGGATCGTCGTCGGGCTCCATCGCGGGCACGACGACGTAGTCGGCGCCGTCCGGATGCGCACGCTCGAACCCCGCGAGATCGAGCTCGGCCTCGACCTGCAGCGCCGGATACAGCCGCACCGGTCCGCGCCGCGGCGCCACGACCCGCACCTCGGCAACTCCCGACCGTTGCAGCACGGCATGCGTGAGCAGCAGGTCGGTCGTTTCCGTGGCCTCGTTGAGCGCCAGCACGACGACGACGGGCCGCCCTTCGCCGCGCCGCGGCCGCATCGCTTCGACGAAGGCCTGATGGTCCTGCGCGACGGCGTCGACCCTGCCGACCGCGGGTGCCGCGGCCGACGACGAGGAGAGCCCCGCATCCCAGCCCGCCCATGCGAGCGCTGCAATACTGGACGCGGCAACCGCGCGAACGAGAGATCCGATCGACATGGCGCACCTCCGTGACGTCGACGATTCCAGCCTAGGAGCGGGCACCGCTGCCCGCAAGGACGAAGAAGCCGCGCTTCCTGCCATCGATGTCGCGCTGGTGGCGTTCGACGGCGTCGAAGTGCTCGACATCGCCGGACCGGCCAGCGTGTTCGGCAGGGCCGAGTCGCTGCGCCCCGGCAGCTATCGCGTGCACGTCGCCTCTCCGCGCGGCGGCACGGTGCCGACCAGCGCCGGCCCGCTCCTGGCCGGCACGCGCGCGCTGCGCGAGCTGCCGGCGACGATCGACACGCTGATCCTCGCCGGCGGCGACGAGCCCGCTGTGCGCGCGGCCATCGTCGACGGCGGCGTTGCCGCCTGGCTGGTCGACGCCGCGCCGCGCACGCGCCGCGTCGCGAGCGTGTGTAGCGGTGCGTTCGCGCTGGCCGCTGCAGGCCTGCTCGATGGGCGCGAGGCGACGACGCACTGGAGCGTGTGCGACCAGCTGCAGGCGACGCGACCGCAGGTCCGCGTGCGGCGCGAACGGCTCTGGGTGCGCGACGGGCCGGTGTGGACGTCGGCCGGCGTCACCACCGGCATCGAGCTGGCGCTGGCGCTCGTCGAGGACGATCTCGGCCAGCCGGTGGCGATGGAGATCGCGCGCACGTTGGCGCTGCCGATGCTTCGCGGTGCCGAGCAGCCGCAGCTGAGCCCGGCGCTCGAGCTGCAGCGCACCGCCAGTCATCGGCTGCGCGAGCTGGTGGCATGGATCGGCACGCACCTGCAGGCCGATCTTTCGGTCGGGGCGCTGGCCGCTCGCGCGCAGATGAGCGCACGCCACTTCGCGCGTGCCTTCTCCGCCGAGACGGGCTGCACGCCGGCGCGCTACGTCGAGTCGATGCGCATCGATGCCGCGGCGAGGCTGCTGCGCCAGACGCGCTGGACGCAGGACCGGATCGCCGCGCGCAGCGGCTTCGGCTCGGTCGATGCGCTGCAGCGCGCATTCGTGCGGCGCCACGGCCTCACGCCGCAGTCGTGGCGCGACGCGACGCGCCGGCCGCACGGCGCGATGCCGCCTGGTCTTGAACTTGCGCGCGCGCCCGATCCGGCATCGGGCACGGGCGGCGCTGTTCCCCGCCGCGCGACAGGGACAAATGCGAGGGGTTGCCGCCGCGCCTAAAGGTGCATATTCTGTGCACCTATAGAGCCGCCTTGGGCTCATCCACGAAAGGAGACACGATGCCGACGCTCGAGCACGCCAGCGCGCTGACGCAGACGCTCAAGCAGCCGTATCGCCACGGCTTCGTCACCGATGTCGAGTCGGACTCGCTGCCACCGGGGCTCGACGAGGCCACGGTGCGCGCCATCTCGCGTCGCAAGCGCGAGCCGCGCTTCCTGCTGGACTGGCGCCTGGCTGCGCTCGAGCGCTGGTTCTCGATGTCACCGCCCGAGTGGGGGCGGCTGCACATCGATCCGATCGACTTCCAGGCGCTGTCGTACTACTCGGCGCCCAAGTCGCTGAAGGACGGCCCCAAGAGCCTGGCCGACGTCGACCCCAAGCTGCTCGAGACCTACGAAAAGCTCAACGTGCCGCTGCACGAGCGCGCGCGCCTCGCCGGCGTGGCCGTCGACGCGGTGTTCGACTCCGTCTCGGTGGGCACGACGTTTCGCGAGCAGCTCGCTGCCGCCGGCGTGATCTTCTGCTCGTTCTCGCACGCCGTGCAGCACCACCCCGCGCTGATCGAGCGCTACCTCGGCAGCGTGGTGCCGCCGGGCGACAACTTCTACGCCGCGCTCAATTCGGCCGTGTTCTCCGACGGCTCGTTCGTCTACGTGCCCGAGGGCGTGCAGTGCCCGATGGAGCTGTCGTCGTACTTCCGCATCAACGCGCGCAACACGGGCCAGTTCGAGCGCACGCTGATCATCGCCGAGGCCGGCAGCCGCGTCAGCTACCTCGAGGGCTGCACCGCGCCGCAGCGCGACGAGCACCAGCTGCACGCCGCCGTCGTCGAGCTGGTCGCGCACGCCGACGCCGACATCAAGTATTCGACGGTGCAGAACTGGTACCCCGGCGACGAGCACGGGCGCGGCGGCATCTACAACTTCGTCACCAAGCGCGGCCTGTGCGCCGGCCCGCGTTCGCACATCGCGTGGACGCAGATCGAGACCGGCTCGGCGATCACGTGGAAGTACCCGAGCGTCGTGCTGCGCGGCGACGACTCGCGCGGCGAGTTCCACTCGATCGCCGTGTCGAACCACTGCCAGCAGGCCGACACCGGCACCAAGATGATCCACCTCGGCCGCAACACGAGCAGCCGCATCGTCTCCAAGGGCATCAGCGCGGGTCGCGCGCACAACAGCTACCGCGGCCTGGTGCGCGTCGCGCCCACCGCCGCCGGTGCGCGCAACCACACGCAGTGCGACTCGCTGCTCATCGGCGGACACTGCGGCGCGCACACCTTCCCCACGGTCGACGCGGCGCGCGACGACGCCGTCGTCGAGCACGAGGCGACGACATCGCGCATCTCCGAGGAGCGCCTGTTCTATTGCCAGCAGCGCGGAATCGCCGCCGACGACGCCACGGCACTCATCGTCGGCGGCTTCTGCCAGTCCGTGCTCGAGGAGCTGCCGATGGAGTTCGCCCTCGAGGCCAAGGCGCTGCTCGCCGTCTCACTCGAAGGCGCCGTCGGCTGAACGGACGACCAACGCGCCGCCACCCCCGCCCCCACGACCCGGAGCCGACATGAACACTCCCGAACCCCTGCTCAGCGTGCGCGACCTGCGCGTCGACGTCGGCGAGCGCCGCGTGCTGCGATCCGTCTCGCTCGACGTGGCGGCCGGCGCCGTCGTCGTGCTGATGGGCGCCAACGGCAGCGGCAAGAGCACGCTCGGCCTGACGCTGGCCGGCCACCCGCGCTATCGCGTCGCCGGCGGCACGGCGCGCTTCGGCGGCCAGGACCTGCTCGCGATGGCGCCGCACGAGCGCGCGCGCGCGGGCCTGTTCCTCTCGTTCCAGGCGCCGCCCGACATCCCGGGCGTCAAGAACAACCTGTTCCTGCGCACCGCGCTCAACGCGCAGCGCGAGGCGCGCGGCGAGGCGGCGCTCGATGCCTTCGATTTCCTCGGCGGCGCGCGTGCGGCGGCGGCGCAGGTCGGCCTGCCCGAGGCGATGCTCGGGCGCCCCGTCAACGACGGCTTCTCGGGCGGCGAACGCAAGCGCAACGAGCTGCTGCAGCTCGCGCTGCTGCGCCCGCGCCTGGCCGTGCTCGACGAGATCGACTCGGGCATGGACGTCGACGGCGTGCGCGCCGTCGTCGACCTCGTCGCGCGCCTGCGTGCCGACGGCACGGCCTTCGTCGTCGTCTCGCACTATCTGCAGCTGATCGAGAGCCTCGCGCCCGACGCCGTGCTCAAGCTCGACCAGGGCTGCATCGCCGACGCGGGGCGGCTCGAGCTGGCGCGCGAGATCGCGCGCACCGGCTTCGCATCACAGCCGGCCCGCGAGCTGGCGGAGGCCTGACGATGAACAGCGCCCGCGCCGACGCCCTCTTCGCGCACAGCCGCGTCGTCGACCACTGGATCGCGCGCAACGCCGAGTCGTTCCGCCACCTGCCGCCGCCCGCCGCCGAGGTCTGGCTGGGCGACACCGCCGCCTCCGCTGCGGCCTGCGAGGCCTCGCCGCTGGCCGGCGCCGGCTGGATGCTGCAGCCGCTCGGCGACACGCTGCTCGGCCGCGTCGACGCGCGCTGGCTCGACGCGAACGATCCCGCGCAGCGCGCCGAGCTGTTCGACGGCGTGGCCGCGCCCGCCGGCGACGACGCCGCACCGTTCGCCTGGGCGCACCGCGCGCTGTGCCGCCGCGGCCTGCGCCTGCGCATCGGCGGCGCCGATGCGGGCGCCGACGCGCGCGCCGTGTGGCTGCACCTGCGCCACCAGCCGCGCAGCGACGTCGAGGCGCCGATGCTCGTCGTCGACCTGCTGCCCGGCGCGCGCTGCGTGCTGGTCGAGGCGCACGAACATGATGCCCAGGCGTGCGGACGCGCCGTCGTGCAGAACCTGCACGTGCACCTGCACCTGGGCCGCGGCGCCGAGCTGCAGCACCTGCGCATCGTCACGCCGGCGGCGCAGGACCGCGTGGCCCATCACGTGCATGCCGCTCTCGAGCGCAGCGCCGTCTACCGCCAGGCGCTGCTCGCGTCGGGCAGCGGCTACCACCTGCAGCGCAGCGTGCTCGCGCTGCGCGGCGCCGAGGCCAGCGCGCGCACCGGCGCGGCGCTGCTCGCCGGCGCGTCGGCCTCGCTCGAGCAGCAGCTGCGCGTGACTCACGGCGCCGCACGCACGGCCAGCGGCGTCGAGGCGCTCGCGCTCGGCGGCAGCGGTGCGCGCGTCGTCGTCGACGCCTACGGCCGCATCGACGCCGGCGCCGACGACGCCGAGCTGCGCCAGCGCCTCGGTGCCATCCCCACCGGCGGCCAGCCGCGGCTCGTGCTGCGCCCACAGCTCGAGATCCTGCACGACCGCGTGCAGGCCGCGCACGGCGCGACCTGGGGCGCGCTGCCCGAGGAGGCGCTGTTCTACGCCGCGCAGCGCGGCCTGGGCGAGCGCGAGGCGCGCGCGCTCATCGTGGAGGGCCTCGCCGGCGCCGCGCTCGCGCGCGCGCTCGAGGCACCCGAGCTGCTCGACACGCTGGGCGTCACGGCGCGGCTCGGCCGCGCCGTGGCGCGCCACCTCGGCGGCGCCGCCTGCGAGGAGGCCTGCCATGGGTAACCGGCCGGCGATGGACACGGCGGCGGGCGCCTTCCCGGTGCTCGCGCAGCGCATCGGCGACGCGCCGCTGGCCTACCTCGACAACGCCGCGACGACGCAGCTGCCGCGCGCGGTGCTGGAGGCGATGCGCCGCTTCGACGAACGCGACCGCGCCAACATCCACCGCGGCGTGCACGCGCTCAGTCAGCGCGCCACCGACGCCTACGAGGACGCGCGCGCCGTGCTGGCGCGCTTCGTCGGCGCCGATGCGGCGCGCCACGAGCTCGTGTTCACGTCGGGCACGACGGAGGCGCTGAACCTCGTCGCGCACGGCCTGTCGTCGGCCGGCCACCACGGCGCGGCCGTGCTGCAGCCGGGCGACGAGATCGTCGTCAGCGGCCTCGAGCACCACGCCAACCTCGTGCCGTGGCAGGCGGCGGCGCGGCGCAGCGGCGCCGTGCTGCGCATCCTGCGCCCCGACTCCGAAGGCCGCCTGCATGCGCGCGACCTCGAACCGCTGCTCGGGTCGCGCACACGCGTGTTCGCCGTGACGGCGTGCGCCAACGCCACCGGCGAGCGCCCGCCCTACGAGGCGCTGCTCGCGCAGGCCGCATCGGCCGGCGCGCTGACCGTGCTCGACGCGGCGCAGGCCGTCGGCCACGACGTGCCCGACGTCGCGGCCTTGGCGTGCGACTTCATGGCGTTCTCGGGCCACAAGATGTACGGCCCGATGGGCACCGGCGCACTCGTCGGGCGGCGCGCAGCGCTCGAGCGCCTGGCGCCGCTGCGCCTGGGCGGCGACATGGTCGAGCGCGTGAGCTGGGACGACGCCACCTTCGCGGCCTTGCCCGCGCGCCTCGAAGGCGGCACGCCGAACGTCGGCGGCGCCGTCGGCATGGCGGCGGCGGCACGCTTCATCGACGACACCGGCCGCGCCGCGATCGACCGCCACGTCGCCGCGCTGCGCGCCCATGCGGTGGCCGCGCTGTCGGCGCTCGACGGCATCGAGGTGCTGAGCGCCGGCGCCGCGTCGACGGCGATCGTGTCCTTCGTCGCCGACGGCGTGCATCCGCACGACATCGGCACGCTGCTCGACGAGCGCGGCATCGCCGTGCGCACCGGCCACCACTGCGCCCAGCCGCTGCTCGATCACCTCGGCCGCGGGCCGACGACGCGCGCCTCGTTCGCGATCTACAACACGCACGACGAGGTCGAGCGGCTGGTCGCCGGCGTCGCGCATGCGCTGGAGGTGCTGCGGTGAACACCGGAGCCACCGAGATGACTGCATCCCCCGTCGCCGAGAACGAGCTGTACCAGGAGCTCGTCGTCGAGCACAAGCGCGCACCGCGCCACTTCGGCCGGCTCGACGCGCCGACGCACCAGGCGCGCGGCCACAACCCGCAGTGCGGCGACGACCTGCAGGTAGAGCTGCAGGTCGACGGGCCGCGGCTGCGCGACATCCGCTTCGACGGCCACGGCTGCGCGATCTGCATCGCGTCGGCGTCGATGATGGCCGAGGCCGTACGCGGCGGCGACGTCGCGGCGGCGCAGGCGCTGCAGCAGCGCTTTCGCGCCGTGCTCACCGGCCAGCTCGAACCCGAGTCCGCCGAGCTCGGCAAACTCGTCGCGCTGGCCGGCGTGCGGCGCTATCCGAGCCGCATCAAGTGCGCGCTGCTCGGCTGGCATGCGCTGATGCACGCGATCGGCGACACGCAGGGCAGCGAAGCCTCGCAAGGGAGCGAACGATGAGCCAGGCGCGTGAAGTGGTGACGCTGCGCCGGGCGGTGCGCGTCGAGATCGTGCCCGACGGCACGCCGATCGAACTCGCCGCCGGCGCAACGGCGCTCGTCACGCAGGCGCTGGGCACGAGCTTCACGCTGCTCGTCGACGGGCGGCTGGTGCGCCTCGCCGGCAGCGACGCCGACGCGATCGGGCGCAGCGTGCCGGCGGCCGTGGCGGTGCCGGCCGACGTCGGCATCGACGACGTGCAAGGCCTCGTGTGGCAGACGCTGAAGACCTGCTACGACCCCGAGATCCCGGTCGACATCGTGGAACTCGGCCTCGTCTACACCTGCGACGTGGCGCCGCTGCCCGACGACGCCGAACAGGTGCGCGTGGCGATCGAGATGACGCTGACGGCGCCGGGCTGCGGCATGGGCGACATCCTCGCCAACGAAGTGGCCGACAAGGTGCTGGCGCTGCCGCGTGTCGGCGAGGTCAAGGTCGACATGGTGTTCGACCCGCCGTGGGATCGCTCGCGCATGTCGGAGGCGGCGCTGCTCACGCTCGGGCTGTGACGGCGCGCCGCGCGAGGATCAGCGCCGCAGTTCGATCACCTCGGGATCGTCGGCGTGGTCGAGCAGCAGGCGCTGCACGCGGCCCTGCCACAGCGTGCGGAACAGCGCCTCGTCGTCGGGCGTCGCCGCGCCGACCAGGCAGCGCGGCAGCAGCGCCGCCACCCGCGCATCGGAGGGCACGCGCTCGAGCCGCGCCGAGACGGTGACGGCGTCGGCGTTGTCGAGCCGCGTATAGCGCAACTGGCCCGCGACGTCGGCGACGCCGCCGCGCAGCAGGCCGCAGCGCACGAAGCGCCCGCCGATGCCCTTGAAGCCGCCGTCGCCGGCCGCGCCGGTGACCAGGCCCACCACGTTGGCGATGACGCCGTTGACACCCTCGTGCAGCGCGCCCTGCAGCTCGACGCGCACGCCGCCACGCTCGGGCAGCGCGTCGCCGTACAGCGCGCGCAGCGCCGCGCGCGTCATCAGCCAGGCCGACGCGACGGTCGGGCACGAGTGCCCGGCGAGCTTGACGGCGTCGGCATAGGCGTACTCGACGATGCCGTCGGGCACCGCGCCGAGAAACGCCGCCAGCGCGTCGCGCAGCACGATGCGCGGCGCGTGCGCGCAGGCCTCGAGATTCGCCTGCTCCGCCGCCTCGCACGACGCTCGGCGCTCCACATCCAGCGGCTGCCGCGGATCCGGCTCTGCCGGTCCGCTGGCAGCGCCCCCTCGAGCGGGAGCGCCGAAGGCGCTACGGGGGTGTTTCATCTCACCGCGAAGTCGATCGCGATGGCGCCCGGCTCGCGCTGGAGGTAGTTGATCGCGACGCGCTCGCCGTAGCGCGCGCGCAGCTGGTCGAGCAGCGGCAGCGGATCGTGGTCGTTGACGAAGCGCATGGTCTCGCCGGGCTGCAGCGCATCGAGCGCGCCGAAGATGGCGGCGTGGCGGAAGCGCTTGGCGACGCCGCGCGCGTCGAACGGATAGATGGACGAGGGATGCAGGTGCTGGTGCGGTTGCGACATGGCGACGGAGCTTTCGCGTGGCGTGGATTGGAAAGGATGGCGATGCCGGTGCGTTATAAGCTGCACCGTGCGTGCATCTTAACGTCGACATGCCCCTTCCGCAAGGCCCGCGCCACGCACACGGGCACGCCGCCCTGCGATGCGTCAGGCCTGCATCAGCAACGCCATCGCGCCGTGTTCGCCGTGCCGGCGGCGCCGCACGCGCACGACGACGTCGACCTGCATGACCTCGACGTCGGCTCCGACCTCGGGCATGCCGATCACCTCGAGCTGGCCGGGCGGGATGTCGATCATCGAGCCGCTGTCGACGTCGAACATGTGGTGGTGCGGCGCGAGGTTGGAGTCGTAGACCGTCGGCGCGCCGTCGAGCGACGCGAGCTCGCGCACCAGGCCCTGCTCGGCGAACAGGCGCAGCGTGGCGTAGACGGTGGCGCGCGAGATGCCCGGCTCGCGCTCGCGCACGGCGCGCAGCAACTGCTCGGCCGTCATGTGCACCGGGTGCTCGAGCAGCACGCCGGCGATCGTCAGGCGCTGCAATGTCGGCGTCACGCCGGCCGCGCGCAGCCGCTGCTGCAGCGTCACCGGCAAGGGTGGCGTCGGATTCATGGATCGATCTCTCCCTGTTCGTCGCGAGCCGCCGTCTGGACCGAGTCCGGGCGACGGATCGATTCCACCGCAGTTGCACGGGGTTTGCGCTGAGATAGATCAATGAAAACCGATTCGAGCAGGGCGGCGCCGCCGGCGCCGACGAGTTCGACCGCCTGTACCGCGAACTGGCGAAGTGACTCGCGTGCGCGAGTCCTGACGCGGGCCGACGTGCTCGGGCTGCACGCCGTGCTGATGCATCGCTACGGCGGCGCAAATGGCACGGGGAGGGCTACGCCTGTCCGATCGCGCACCACGCCTCGATGTCATCGAGCGTGACGCCGCCCTCGCCTTCGCGCGACGGCAGCGCCGGTTGCCAGCCGGAGCGCGCATCGAGCCCCGGCCCTGCCGCCACCGCCGGCCCGGCCGCTCCATCGGCGAAATAGAAGCTGCGTGCCAGTACCACCGGCAGGCCCGCGGCATGGGCGGCCGCGACGCCGATCGGCGAGTCCTCGATCGCGACGGCGCGCTGCGGGGTGGCGTCGAGCGCGAGCAGGCGCAGGCACTGGCGGTGCGCCTCGGGGTCGGGCTTCTTGCGCTGCACGTCTTCGCCGCAGACGACGGCGTCGAACGAGCGGTGCCACTGCGCGCCGTAGTGCAAGCGCAGCAGCGCGTCGAGATTCGAGCGGCTCGTCGTCGTGGCGATCGCCTGGCGCCAGCCGCGCTCGCGCGCCTCCTCGATCAGCGCGGCGACGCCGCCGCGCAGCTCGATGCCCTGGTCGCGCAGCCGCTCGGCGTAGAGCGCGTTCTTGCGCGCGTGCAGCGCGCGCGCCAGGCTCTCGAGTTCGGCGGGCGACGCCGGCGCGTCGGGGCGCGTCGCCATGTCGGCGAGCAGCCGCTCGCGGCCGCCCGCGACGCGCAGCAGCTCGCCGTAGCGCCGCTCGTCCCAGCGCCACGGCAGGCCGAAGGCCTCGAACGCGAGGTTGAAGGCGACGCGATGGCCGTCGCGCTCCGTCTCGGCGAGCGTGCCGTCGACGTCCCAGACGATCGCGACCAGGCCGCTGGCCGCCATGGCGCGGCTCAGCGGTAGCGCTGGATCATCGCCTCGCAGGGGATCGGCTTGATGCGCGCGGCGTGGCCCGCACAGCCGAAGGCCTCGAAGCGCGCCTTGCAGATGCCGCGCGCCGCGGCGCGCGCCGCGACGAGCGCCTTGCGCGGATCGAACTCCGACGGCTGCTCGGCGAACACCTGGCGCATCGCGCCCGTCATCGCGAGGCGGATGTCGGTGTCGATGTTGACCTTGCGCACGCCGCTCCGGATGCCGCGCTGGATCTCCTCGACCGGCACGCCGAACGTCTGCTTGATGTCGCCGCCGTACTTGCGGATGATCGCCAGCCACTCCTGCGGCACGCTCGAGCTGCCGTGCATCACGAGGTGCGTGTCGGGCACCTGTGCGTGGATCGCCGCGATGCGCTCGATCGCGAGGATGTCGCCCGTCGGCTGGCGGCTGAACTTGTAGGCGCCGTGGCTGGTGCCGATGGCGATCGCGAGCGCGTCGACCCCCGTCCTGGCGACGAAGTCCCGGGCCTGCGCCGGATCGGTCAGCAACTGCTCGCGGCCGAGCTTGCCGGCGGCGCCGACGCCGTCTTCCTCGCCGGCCTCGCCCGTCTCGAGGGAGCCGAGGCAGCCGAGCTCGCCTTCGACCGACACGCCCACGGCGTGCGCCATCTCGCAGACGTAGCGCGTGACGTCGACGTTGTAGCCGTAGCTGGCCGGCGTCTTGGCGTCCTCGAGCAGCGAGCCGTCCATCATCACGCTGGTGAAGCCCGAGCGGATCGACTGCAGGCACACCGCCGGCGACGCGCCGTGGTCCTGGTGCAGCACGACGGGGATGCCGGGATGCGTCTCGACGGCCGCCAGCACCATGTGGCGCAGATAGGCCTCGCCGGCGTACTTGCGCGCGCCCGCCGAGGCCTGCAGGATCACCGGGCTGGCCGTCTCTTCGGCCGCCTCCATGATGGCCTGGATCTGCTCCAGGTTGTTGACGTTGAACGCCGGCACGCCATAGCCGTGTTCGGCGGCGTGGTCGAGCAGCTGGCGCAGCGAGATCAGTGCCATGGTCGCAGGGCTCCGGGGTCGTCGTGGGGGGCCGTGCCGCGCGCACGCGCGGCAGCCGGCGCGGCGGGCCGCGTGCGGGCGGGCGTCGTCGTCGGCGACGGTGTCGAGCGCTGCATCAGCCGCCCAGGCAGCGCCGCCAGCGAGTCGACGAAGCCGTCGCAGGCCAGCGCGCGCACGTCCTCGCCCTCGTTGTAGCCGTAGGGCACGCACAGCACGGGCAGGCCGGCGGCGCGCGCCGCGGCGACGTCGACGCCCGAGTCGCCGACCATCAGCGCCTGCGACGGCGCCACGCCCATCGCGTCGCAGGCGTGCAGCAGCGGATCGGCGGCCGGCTTGCGGCCGGCCGCGACGTTGTCGCCGCCGACGACGAGGTCGAACCACGGGCTCAGGCCGAGCCGCTGCAGCAGCCGCAGCGCGATCGCCTGCGGCTTGTTCGTCACGACGACCAGGCGCAGGCCGGCGGCATGCAGCGCCGCCAGCCCTTCGGCGACGCCGGCATAGGCGCGCGCCTTCGAACCGCCGCCGAGCAGCTCGTCGTGCAGCGCGGCGTAGTGGCGGTGATAGCCCGCCAGCAGCGCCCCCTGCGCCGCGGCGTCGACCGGCGTGCCGCAGGCGTCGACGGCGCGCGCGACGAGCACGGCGGCGCCGCGCCCGATCATCGTGCGCACCGCCGCCACCGGCGGCGCGGCGAGCCCCTGCTCGGCCATCGCGAGGCGCAGCGCCAGCGCGATGTCGGCCGCCGTGTCGGCCAGCGTGCCGTCGAGGTCGAACAGGACGGCGTGCAGCGGCCGGCCGTGCCAGTGCGGCGTCATGACGACACCCCGCTCGCCGAGTCCGGCGAGCGACCCTCCGAGAGGGTCGGGCCTTGCTTGGGGCGGCCCGGCGCAGCGGCCCGCGACGACACCCCGCTCGCCGATTCCGAGGCAGCGGCCCGGGGCGACACCCCGCCCGCCGCGGCGACCAGCGCGCGTGCCCGCTCGGCGACGCGCGCCGCCGTCAGCCCCAGCGCCTGCGCGACCTGCGCCGCCGGGGCCGACTCGCCATAGCGGTCGATGCCGATCACGTCGCCGTCGAAGCCGGTGTAGGCGCGCCAGAAGTTCGTGACGCCGGCCTCGACGGCGAGCACCGGCACGCCGCGCGGCAGCACGCTCGCGCGATACGCCGCATCCTGCGCGTCGAAGTCGCTGCAGCTCGGCATCGAGACGACGCGCGCGCCGATGCCGTCGGCGGCCAGCGCGTCGCGCGCCGCGAGCGCGAGCGCCACTTCGGAGCCGGTCGCCAGCAACGTGACGTCGTGGCGCACCGGCGCGTCGGCCAGCACATAGCCGCCGCGTCGGATCGCCGCGATCTGCTCGGCGCTGCGCTCGACGTGCGGCAGGTTCTGGCGCGAGAGCACGAGGCAGCTCGGCCCGGCCATGCGCTCGATCGCCGCCTGCCACGCGACCATCGTCTCGACGGCGTCGCACGGCCGCCAGACGGCGTTGTTGGGGATCAGGCGCAGGCTGGCCGTGTGCTCGACGGGCTGGTGCGTCGGGCCGTCTTCGCCGAGGCCGATGCTGTCGTGCGTGAAGACGTAGACGACGGGCAGGCCCATCAGCGCCGACATGCGCACGGCGTTGCGGCTGTAGTCGCTGAAGGTGAGAAAGGTGCCGCCGTAGGGCCGGTGGCCGCCGTGCAGCGCGACGCCGTTCATCACGGCGCTCATGCCGAACTCGCGCACGCCGTAGTGGACGTGGTTGCCGCGCCGGCCGCGCGCCAGCGGCGTGCTCGCCTGGGCCATCGTCAGGTTCGACCACGTCAGGTCGGCCGAGCCGCCGAGCAGCTCGGGCAGCAGCGGCAGCAGCGCGTCGAGCGCCTGCTGCGAGGCCTTGCGCGTGGCCACGGTGGCGCGTGCAGAGATCGTGCGCGCGAGCGTCTGCGCGGCCTGAGCGGCCCAGCCGCCGGGCAGGTCGCGCCGCACGGCGCGGCGCTCGAACTCGGCGGCCAGCTCGGGATGCGCGGCGCGGTAGGCGGCGTAGCGCTTGCGCCAGTCGGCGTGGGCGGCCTCGCCGGCGGCGCGCCCGTCCCAGGCGGCGCGCACGTCGCCCGGCACCTCGAACGGCGCGGCCTCCCAGCCGAGCGCGGCGCGCGTCGCGGCGACTTCGGCGGCGCCGAGCGCGGCGCCGTGCACGTCGTGCGTGCCGGCCTTGTTGGGGCTGCCGTGGCCGATCACCGTCTTGCAGCACACGAGCGTAGGCCGGCCGTCGCTGGCGGTCGCGACGCGCAGCGCGGCCTCGATCGATGCCGCGTCGTGACCAGCCACGTTGCGGATCACGCGCCAGCCGTAGGCTTCGAAGCGCGCCGGCGTGTCGTCGGCGAACCAGCCCTCGACATGGCCGTCGATGCTGATGCCGTTGTCGTCGTAGACCACGATCAGCTTGCCCAGGCCCAGCGTTCCGGCGAGCGAGCAGGCCTCGTGACTGACGCCCTCCATCAGGCAGCCGTCGCCGACGAAGGCCCAGGTGCGGTGGTCGACGATCGTGTGGCCGGGGCGGTTGAACTCGTCGGCGAGCAGCTGTTCGGCCAGCGCCATGCCCACCGCGTTGGCCAGCCCCTGGCCGAGCGGGCCCGTCGTCGTCTCGACACCCGGCGTCACGCCGACCTCGGGGTGGCCCGGCGTCTTGCTGTGCAGCTGGCGAAAGCGCTGCAGCTCCGACGCGGAAAGGTCGTAGCCCGTCAGGTGCAGCAGCGCATAGAGCAGCGCCGACGCATGGCCGTTGGAGAGCACGAAACGGTCGCGGTCGGGCCACTGCGGGTGCGCCGGGTCGTGCTTGAGCAGGCGCCGCCACAGCACCTCGGCGATGTCGGCCATGCCGAGCGGCGCGCCGGGGTGGCCGGAGGCGGCCTTCTCGACCATGTCGACGGCGAGCATGCGCAGCGCGTCGGCGCAGCGCCGCGGCGACGCGGCGGAAGGGATCAGCGCGTCGGCGCGCGTCGGTGCGTTCATCGGGGCGTCTCCTCGGGGGTCTCGTGATGGGTCGCGGTCAACCCGCGCGGCGCTTGAGGTCGATCAGGCGCAGGATCATCGGCGTGAAGATGAACTGCATCGCCAGCCCCATCTTTCCGCCGGGCACGACGATGTTGTTGGGCCGGCTCATCCAGCTGCCGTGCAGCATCGACAGCAGGTACTGGAAGTCGATGCCCTTGGGGTCGGCGAAGCGGATCACGACCATCGACTCGTCGGCGCTCGGGATGTCCTTGGCGATGAAGGGATTGCTCGTGTCGACCGTCGGCACGCGCTGGAAGTTGACGTGCGTGCGGCTGAACTGCGGGCAGATGTGGTTCACGTAGTCGGGCATGCGGCGCAGGATGGTGTCGACCACGGCGTCCTGGCTGTAGCCGCGCAGGTTCTGGTCGCGGTGCAGCTTCTGGATCCACTCGAGGTTGATGATCGGCACGACGCCCACGAGCAAATCGACGTGGCGCGCGACATTCGCCTCGGGCCCGACGTAGCCGCCGTGCAGGCCTTCGTAGAACAGCACGTCGCTGCCGTCGGCCATCGGCTGCCACGGCGTGAAGGTGCCGGGCTCGCCGCCGAGCTCCTTGGCTTCGGCAGCGTCGTGGATGTAGCGGCGCACCTGGCCGCGGCCCGTCTCGGCGTACTCGCCGAAGGTGCGGTCGAGCTCGGCGAGCAGGTTCGACTCGGGGCCGAAATGGCTGATCTGCGGGCCCTCGCCGGTGTCGGCCTTGCGCACGCGCTCGCGCATCTCGACGCGGTCGTAGCGGTGGAACGAGTCGCCCTCGATCACCTGCGCCTTGATGTTCTCGCGCCGGAAGATGTGCGCGAAGCTCTTCATCACGGTGGTGGTGCCGGCGCCGGACGAGCCGGTCACGGCGATGATGGGATGGCGTTGCGACATGGTGCGGCCTTACATCAATGCTTCGGGGCGGAAGAGGGATCGCTCGTTGAACAGCGGCGACACGTAGGGCCGGTCGGTGCCGGCTTCGTATTCCGCGTGGTAGCGCTCGATGCGCTCGACCTCGGCGCGCGAGCCGAGGATCACGGGCACGCGCTGGTGCAGCGACTCCGGCGCCACGTCGAGCAGCCGCTTGCGGCCCGTCGTCGCGCGCCCGCCGGCCTGCTCGACGAGCAGGGCGATCGGGCTGGCCTCGTACATCAGGCGCAGGCGGCCGGGCTTGCCAGGATCCTTCGTGTCCTTCGGGTACATGAAGACGCCGCCGCGCATCAGGATGCGGTGCACCTCGGCGACCATCGACGCGATCCAGCGCATGTTGAAGTCGCGCGCACGCACGCCGGTGCGGCCAGCCTGGCACTCGGTGACGTAGCGGTGCACCGGCGGCTCCCAGAAGCGCGCGTTGCTCGTGTTGATCGCGAACTCGCTCGTCTCGGCGGGGATCTGCAGGTCGGGGTGCGTGAGGATGAAGTTGCCGATCTCGCGATCGAGCGTGAAGCCGTGCGTGCCCTTGCCCACCGTCAGCACGAGCATCGTCGCGGGCCCGTAGATCGCGTAGCCGGCGGCGACCTGCGCGGAGCCCGGCTGCAGGAAGTCGGCGAGTGCCGGCGGCGCGGCGGCCTCGTGGCGCAGCACCGAGAAGATGGTGCCGACCGACACGTTGACGTCGATGTTCGACGAGCCGTCGAGCGGATCGAAGACGAGCAGGAAGCGCCCGCGCTCGAACTCGGGCGGCACGGCGATCGGCGCGTCGTTCTCCTCCGACGCCATGCCGGCGACGAGGCCGCCCCATTCGCAGCTGCGCACCAGCGTGTCGTTGGCAAGCACGTCGAGCTGCTTCTGCGCCTCGCCGTGCACGTTGGTCGCGCCGGCGGCGTCGCCGAGCGCGCCGCCGAGCGCGCCCTTGGCCGTCATCGCGGCGATCGCCTTGACGGCGGCGGCCACGTCGACGAGCAACGCGCCGAGGTCGCTCGCGCCCTCGATGCCCTTGAGCTGCTGGATCAGGAACTTCGACAGCGTGGTGCGGCCGAGATGCATGGCGGTGCTCCCCTCAGTTCGTGTTCGTGGCGGCGGCGTCGAACACGCGGCTGGCGCGGATGTCGGCAGCCGTGATCGCCGTCAGGTCGTCGCGCGTCAGCACGCGGTCGCGGTCGGCGAACAGGCGACTCGCCTGGCGCAGCCGCGCGCGCTCGAGCGCGTTGCGCACGCTGCGCGCGTTGGCGAAGTGCGGCTGCTGCACGCGCAGCGCGAGGTAGTCGTCGAAGGCCTCGCGCGCGCCGGCCGCAAAGCAGTAGTTCTGCGCCCCGAGCATCGTGTCGGCGATCGACAGCAGCTCGCCCGTCGTGTAGTCGGGGAACTCGATGTGGTGCGCGATGCGCGAGCTCATGCCGGGGTTGGACTGGAAGAAGCGGTCCATGCGGTCCTTGTAGCCGGCGAGGATGACGACGAGGTCGTCGCGCTGGTTCTCCATCACCTGCAGCAGGATCTCGATCGCCTCCTGGCCGTAGTCGCGCTCGTTCTCGGGGCGGTAGAGGTAGTACGCCTCGTCGATGAAGAGCACGCCGCCCATCGCCTTCTTGAGCACTTCCTTCGTCTTGGGCGCGGTGTGGCCGATGTACTGGCCGACGAGGTCGTCGCGCGTCACGGCGACGAGGTGGCCCTTCCTCACGTAGCCCAGGCGATGCAGGATCTCGGCCATGCGCATCGCGACCGTCGTCTTGCCGGTGCCGGGGTTGCCGGTGAAGCACATGTGCAGGCTGGGTGTGTTGGCGGCCATGCCCAGATTCAGGCGCAGCTTGTCGATGACGAGCAGCGCCGCGATGTCGCGGATGCGCTGCTTGACGGGCGCGAGGCCGACGAGGTCGCGCTCGAGCTCGTCGAGCACCGCTTCCACCTGGCTCGCGCGCAGCACGTCGGCGACGGTGGCGGCCGACGTCGCCGCCGAGGCCGGCGCGGCAGTCGGCGGCGCGGCCGTCGCGCCCGGAATCGAGTACAGCGGCGTGCCCATGATCACGCCGCCCGCGCCAGCGGCGCGGCCGCGCGCAGTTCGCCGCGCATCGCATCGATGACGGCGCGGTAGTCGCGCTGGCCGAAGATGGCGCTGCCCGCGACGAAGGTGTCGGCGCCGGCGTCGGCCACGCGGCGGATGTTGTCGGCCTTGATGCCGCCGTCGACCTCGAGCCGGATGTCGCGCCCGCTCGCGTCGATGAGGCGGCGCGCCTGTTCGATCTTGCGCAGCGCGCTCGCGATGAAGCTCTGTCCCCCGAAGCCCGGGTTGACGCTCATGATCAGCACCAGGTCGAGCTTGTCGATCGTCCACTCGAGCACGTCGAGCGGCTCGGCCGGATTGAACGCGAGCCCGGCCTGCCTGCCCTCGGCCTTGATCAGTTGCAGCGTGCGGTCGACGTGCGCGCTGGCGCCGGGATGAAAGCTCACCAGGTCGGCGCCCGCCTTGCAGAACGCGAGCGCCAGCGCGTCGACGGGCTGCACCATCAGGTGCACGTCGAGCGGCACCGTCGATCCATCGGCACGCATGCAGTGCGGCTTCAGCGCCTGCGCCACCATCGGGCCGATCGTCAGGTTCGGCACGTAGTGGTTGTCCATCACGTCGAAGTGAATCCAGTCGGCGCCGGCGGCGATGACGTTCTTCACTTCGTCGCCGAGGCGGGCGAAGTCGGCCGAGAGGATCGAAGGGGCGATGCGGTACACGGCAGCCGCCTCAATACCGCTGCGTCTCGGGCTTGTCCGTCGCGTACGAATGCACCGTGTAGCGCATCGTCCGCCCCGCCGTCTCCTGCCGCACCAGCCCGAAGCCCGGCTCGTTCGCAGGCCGGTTGACGATGAAGCTCATCGCGATCGACTCGACGCCACGCGTCGAGTCGAAGGCCATCAGGCGGATGTAGTGGCTGGGGAAGGTCTTGCGGCACTCGTTCATCTCGGCCAGCACTCCCGCCGCGTCCTTCAGGTCGAACATCGGCATGCCGTACATCTCCCAGTAGGTGTTGCGCGGATGCGGGTCGTCGGTGTATTCGACCTGCCAGGCGTAGCCCTTCCTGAGGCCGTAGTCGACCTGCAGCGCGATCTCGGCGTCGGTCAGGTCGGGCAGGAAGCTGAACTGGCCCTGCGTCAGCCGGCCGGTGGGATTGGTCATCATGGTGTCGTGCTCCTCAGGCCATCGCCGGCGTCACGGCGTAGTCGCTGGTGTCGGTCGACGCGTAGTTGAACGACACGTCCTTCCAGGTGTCGAGTGCCTGCGCGAGAGGCGTGCAGAAGCGCGCCGCAGCCTGCAGGATCTGCGGCCCTTCGGCCTTGATGTCGCGGCCCTCGTTGCGTGCCTTGACCATCGCCTCGAGCGCGACGCGGTTGGCCACGGCGCCGGCCTGGATGCCGGCCGGGTGGCCGATCGTGCCGCCGCCGAACTGCAGGATCACGTCGTCGCCGAACAGGTCGAGCAGCTGGTGCATCTGGCCGGCGTGGATGCCGCCCGAGGCCACCGGCATCACCTTCTTGGTGTCGGCCCAGTCCATGTCGAAGAACAGGCCGCGCGACAGGTCCGCCTTGGTGACGGAGTCGCGGCACACGTTGTAGTAGCCCTGCACCGTCAGCGGGTCGCCCTCGAGCTTGCCGACCGCCGTGCCGGTGTGCAGGTGGTCGCAGCCGGCCAGGCGCAGCCACTTGGCGATCACGCGGAAGCTCACGCCGTGGTTCTTCTGGCGCGTGTACGTGCCGTGGCCGGCACGGTGCATGTGCATGATCATGTCGTGCTTGCGGCACCAGTTGGCCATCGACTGGATCGCCGTCCAGCCGATCACGAGGTCGACCATGACGACGACGGAGCCGAGCTCCTTGGCGAACTCGGCGCGCTCGTACATGTCCTCCATCGTCGCGGCCGTGATGTTGAGGTACGAGCCCTTCACCTCGCCCGTCGCGGCGCTCGCCTTGGCGACGCCGTCCATCACGTAGAGGAAGCGGTCGCGCCAATGCATGAAGGGCTGCGAGTTGATGTTCTCGTCGTCCTTCATGAAGTCGAGGCCGCCCTTGAGGCCCTCGTAGATCACGCGGCCGTAGTTGCGCCCCGACAGCCCGAGCTTGGGCTTGGTCGTCGCGCCGAGCAGCGGGCGGCCGTACTTCTCGAGGCGCTCGCGCTCGACGACCAGGCCCGTCGGCGGGCCCTTGAACGTCTTGACGTAGGCCACCGGGATGCGGATGTCCTCGAGGCGCGCGGCCCTCAGCGGCTTGAACGAGAACACGTTGCCGATCAGGCTGGCCGTCATGTTGGCGATCGAGCCCTCCTCGAACAGGATCAGGTCGTAGGCCACCCAGGCGAAGTACTCGCCCGGCCGGCCGGGCACCGGCTCGACCTTGTAGGCCTTGGCGCGATAGCTGTCGCAGGCCGTCAGGCGGTCGGTCCAGACCACCGTCCACGTCGCCGTGCTCGATTCGCCGGCCACGGCGGCAGCGGCCTCGATCGGATCGACGCCCTCCTGCGGCGTGATGCGGAACAGGCAGATCGTGTCCGTGTCCTTGGGCACGTAGTCGGCGTTCCAGTAGCCCATCTGGCGGTACTTCAGCACCCCCGCGCTGTAGCGCTGCTTCGCGTCGGTGACGACGCCTTCCTCGACCGGTTTGTTCATCGCGACTCCTTGCGTGGTCGGGCCAATATAAGTTTTTGCGAAAATAAGGAACATTCAGATTTTCTTGGCCTCGTCTTCAGGAATCACTTAATGAAGAACGTCACCTTCCGCCAGTTGCGCGTCTTCGCCGAGGTGGCGCGCCAACTCAGCTTTGCGCGGGCCGCGCAAGCGCTGCACCTCACGCCGCCGGCCGTGACGATGCAGGTCAAGGAGCTCGAGGCGCAGGTCGGGCTGCCGCTGTTCGACCGGCGCGGCCGCCAGATCGCGCTGACGACGGTGGGCGAATACGTGCTCGCCTACACGCGCCGCATCCTCGCCGTGATGAAGGACGCCGAGGACGCCGTCGCGCGCTTTCGTGGGCTGCAGGGCGGCAGCCTGACGATCGGCATGGTCAGCACGGCCGAGTACTTCGTGCCGCGTCTGCTGGCGCGCTTTCGCCGCGAGCATCCGGGCGTCGAGGTGCGCATGCGGCTGGGCAACCGCGAGCAGCTCGTCGCGCTGATGCAGCGCAACGAAGTCGATCTCGCCATCATGGGCCGCCCGCCCAAGGAGTGGGCGACGCGCGCCGAGCCCTTCGCGATGCATCCGCACGTGCTCGTGACGGCGCCCGACCATCCGTTCACGCGCCGCGAGCAGGTGCCGGCGAGCGTCGTCGGCGACGAGGGCTTCATCGTGCGCGAGGCCGGCTCGGGCACGCGCGCCGCGCTCGAGGAGTACGCCCACGAGCACCGCCTCGACCTGCGCGTCGTGATGGAGATGGAGAGCAACGAGTCGATCAAGCAGGCCGTGATGGCCGGCATGGGCGTGAGCCTGCTGTCGCTGCACACCATCGGCCTGGAGCTGCGCCAGGGCCTGATCGCCGCGCCCGAGGTCGAGGGTCTGCCCGTCGTGAGGCGCTGGCACGTCGTCAACAACCTCGCCAAGACGCTGTCGCCGCCGGCCGAGGCGCTGCGCTACTTCGTGCTCGAGCAGGGCGAGGCCGAGCTGGCCGCGCTCTTTGCCGGCCTCCAGCGAGGGCGGCCGGGCTAGCAGCCCTTGCGTTGTGTCAAGTCGCTATTCAAGGCACCCTCCGAGAATCCCTTCGACACCCTGCGATCAATGGCCATGTACCAACGCATCCTCGTGCCCGTCGACGACAGCGCCGCGTCGCAGCGCGGCCTGCGCGAGGGCATCGCGCTGGCGCGCGACCAGCGCGCGACGCTGCACTTGGTGCACGTCGTCGACTCGTTCATGCCGATGGTCGACCCGGCGTTCTGGCCCAACCTCACCGACCTCGACCGCGGTCTCAAGGAATCGGCCGCGAAGCTGCTCGCCCGCGCCGCCGACGAGGCCCGGCAGGCCGGCGTGTCGGTCGACACCGAGGTGCGCGACACGCTCGACAACCGCGCCGCGAGCACGATCGTCGCCGCGGCGCGTGACTGCGGCGCCGACCTGATCGTGATGGGCACGCACGGCCGCCGCGGCGCCAGCCACCTGGTGCTGGGCAGCGACGCCGAGGCCGTGCTGAAGACGAGCCCCGTGCCCGTGCTGCTGGTGCGTACACCCGAAGGGAGCCATCGATGAACGACACGACTGCGCCGCGCTACGACGCGCTGGCCCGCCGGCTGGCCCAACGCCGGCAGCAGCTGCGCGACGAGATCGCCGCCAAGCGCGCGCCGGATCCGCTGCCGGCCACCGACGTGCAGGACCAGAAGGACCAGGCCGACGCGCGCAGCATGGGCGAAGTCGCCGCCGCCGAGATCGAGCGCGACTACGACGAGCTGCGCCAGATCGATGCCGCGCTGCGCCGCATCGACAGCGGCCAGTACGGCATCTGCGTCGACTGCGGCGCGATGATCGACACGCAACGCCTGCAGGCGCAGCCTGCCGTCGCACGCTGCACGGCGTGCCAGACGGCGCTCGAACAGCAACAGCAGCAACTGCACGCGCGCGGCGCAGCGCGCTGACGCCGGCGGCGCGTCCTGCACGACCGCAGCGCGGCACATCGCTGGATCGCGCGCGGCGGCCGCACGAACCGCCCGGCCGCATCGGGCTGACTGCGGCGCAGCATCGGCGGACTTGAGCGCCGTCAAGAGCAGGGACGCGGCCGACGGCCTAGACTGGCGGCCAACGGCATCCGCCGCCGCACCTCACGTTCCGGAGAACAATCCATGAAGATCCTGTTGGCAGTCGACGGCAGCGAGTACAGCAAGCGCATGCTGGCCTACATCGCGGCGCACGACGAACTCGTCGGCCCGGCCAACGAGTTCACCGCAGTGACCGTCGTGCCGGCGATCCCGCCGCACGTGCAGCGCTACATCAGCCGCCAGGACCTCGAAAGCCACTACGCCGACGAAGCGAAGAAGGTGCTCGAGCCGATCGAGACCTTCGCCAGGCAGCAGGGCTGGAAGTTCAAGGCGCAGCACCAGGTCGGCTCGGCCGGCGACGTCATCGCCGACGCGGCCACCAAGGGCGGCTACGACCTGCTCGTGATGGGCTCGCACGGCCACGGCACGATCGGCAGCCTGGTGCTCGGCTCGGTGGCATCGCGCGTGCTCGCGCAGTGCAAGACGCCGGTGCTGCTGGTGCGCTGACGCGCGGCGACACATCATCCCCCGACGACGGAGACCCTGGCCATGAATCCGATGCGATCGCTGCTCGTGCACATCGACGGCTCGACGCGCGTGGCGACGCGCCTGGCGATCGCGCGCGATCTCGCAGCGCGCCATCAGGCGACGCTGACGGCGCTGTTCGCGACGACGCCGCCGCCCGAGACGCTGCCGTTCGCCTATGCGGCCAGTGCCGTGTCGGTCAACCTGCTGCAGGAGCTGCACACGCAGTGGCTGGCGCGCGCGCGCCAGGCCTACGACCAGGTCGTCGCGTCGGGCAGCGGCCCCATCGCCTGGGCCGAACTGGGCGGCGACCCCGTCGTGCGCGGCTTCGTCGAGCAGGCCTGGTGCGCCGACCTCGTCGTGCTCGGCCAGGCCGACCCGGCCGAGCCCACAGGCCAGGAACTGCCGCCGGGCTTCGTCGAGTCGGTGCTGCTCGACAGCGGCAAGCCGGTGCTGATCGTGCCCTACGCCGGGCGCCACGAGACGGTGGGCAACAACGTGCTCGTCGCGTGGAAAGCCTCGCGCGAGTCGGCGCGCGCGCTGGCCTCGTCGATCCCGCTGCTGCGCGACGCGGCGCAGGTGCACGTGGCCGAATGGCGCGAGAAGACGCCGCCGCGCGCCTCGGGCGAGGCGCTCGATGTCGAGCGCTACCTCAGGCTGCACGGCGTGCAGCCGACGATGCACCGCTACCACGACGAGCCTGCCGAGGTCGGCGAGATGCTGCTGTCGATGGCCGCCGACGTCGGCGCCGACCTGCTCGTGATGGGCTGCTATGGCCACAGCCGCACGCGCGAGCTGGTGCTCGGCGGCGTCACGCGCACCGTGCTGCGCACGATGACGGTGCCGGTGCTCATGAGCCACTGACCCCCGGCAGACTCCCCGGCGCGCGCTTGCGCTGCGTCAACGCGGCGCGCGCTCGCGGTCCGAACAATCCCCGCACGGCAATGCGCACCGCGCAGCGCCCGTTCGTTCGGTCGTTCGGTTCTGGGAGGCGACGATGTACCAGCGGATCCTGGCGCCGGTCGACGGCAGCGAAGTCTCGCGCCGCGGCCTCGACGAAGCCGTGCGCCTGGCGCACGATCAGGGCGCGCAGCTGCGCCTTCTGCACGTGCTCGACGCGTCGCTCGCGATGATCGACCCCAGCGCCTTCCTCGCCTACGACGAGCTGATGAGCGCCTGGCGCGCCGCCGGCGAGCGCGTGCTCGACGAGGCGCGGCGCGCCGCGTCGGCGGTCGGCGTCGACACCGAGACGGTGCTGCGCGAGACGACCGACCGGCGCATCGCGCCCGTCGTCGTCGCCGAGGCGGCGCAGTGGAACGCCGACCTGATCGTGATGGGCACGCACGGCCGCCGCGGCGTCAACCACCTCGTGCTCGGCAGCGACGCCGAGCTCGTGCTGCGCATGAGCCGCGTGCCGGTGCTGCTGGTCCGCGGCGCGACATGACGACACCCCGCTCGCCGGACCGGCGAGCGACCCTCCGAGAGGGTGCGGGCCTTGCTTGGGAGCGGCCCGGCGCGGCGGCCCGCGCGACGACACCACGCTCGCCGGGACCGGCGAGCGACCCGGCACCACCTGAACCGACGATTTGCAGAAGGAGCGTTCCATGATCTACCGCAGCCTGCTCGTCCACCTCGACCGCACGCCGCACAGCGACGCGCGCGCCGACCTTGCGATCGCCCTGGCCAAGGCGCGCGACGGCCATGTCGTCGGCCTCGCGCCCACCGGCTGGATCGAGATGCCGGTGCAGGTCGGCCGCACGCTGGTCGGCGACATCGACGTGATGGCCGGCGCCTGGGAGGCGATGCAGCGCCACGCCGCCGACGCGGCGGCACAGTTCGCCGAGCGCTGCCGCGCGCAGGGCCTGAAGTCGTTCGAGGCCCACGTCGACGAGGCCGACGCCGCAGCGTCGATGATCCGCCACGGCCACTGCAGCGACCTGGTACTGATCGGCCAGCCCGACCCGGGGCTGCCGTCGCACGCCGCAGCGCAGTCGTTCGCCGAGCAGGTCGTGCTCTACAGCGCGCGCCCCGTGCTGTGCGTGCCCTACGCCGGCCAGCACACGCAGGTGGGCAAGCGCGTGCTCGTCGCCTGGGACGACAGCCGCGAGGCGGCGCGCGCCGTCGCCGACGCGCTGCCGCTGCTGACACAGGCCGACGAGGTGCACCTGACGAGCTTCTGCGCACCCGGCGCCGACGCCGCGCGCAAGGATCCGGCCGGCCTCGATCCGGTCCGCCAGTGGCTGGTGTGGCACGGCGTCGAGACCAAGCCGCACATCGACGTCACGGAGCTGCCGGTCGGCGATGCGCTGCTGTCACGCGCCGCCGACCTCGCCGTCGACCTGATCGTGATGGGCGCCTGGGGCCACTCGCGCTGGGCCGAGCGCGTGCTCGGCGGCGCCACGCGCACGCTGCTCGAGCACATGACCGTGCCCGTGCTGATGTCGCACTGACAGGCAACCCCCCGTAGCGCCTTCGGCGCTCCTCCAAGGGGGGCGCAACCGGCGGACCGGCAGAGCCGGATCCGCGGTTGCCGCTGGATGGACCGCAGCGTCACGCTGCGGCAACCGTATCACGGACCCCGCAGAGCGGTGGCCAAGGCCTGGAGCGCGGCGCGCGGCATCTCGCGCGGCGGCGCCTCGTCGGCGTCGTCGGTCAGCGCCGACGCGATGCGCGTCCAGTCGTCGGCGTCGAGCAGGCGGCGCGCCAGTTCATACAGCAATTCTTCCTCGGCGCGCATCAGTCGCAGCATCACGCCGCGGTAGTGCGGCAGCGTGTCGGCCAGCGCGGTGCGCGCCTCGCGCGACCCCGACTCGGCGGCACCGAGCAGGTTGAAGGCGTGGGCCAGTTCCTCGTCGCAACCTTCGCGCACTTGCTGCAGCGATTGCAGCAGCCGGTCGGCCTCGGTCGACTTGCGGTGCAGCATCTCGATCAGCAGCGCCGTCTCGCGCGCGCCGTGGCCGTGGTGGTCGAACTCGTCGACGAACTCCATCAGCAGGCGCACGCGCGCCAGCGGCAGTGCGCCGGCACCCTCGTCGGCGAGTTCGGCCAGCGTGGCCAGCGCCTGCCGCACCACGGAGTGCTCCGTCTTCAGGACCTCGAAGACTTGCTGTGCGCTCGACATCTCGCACCTCCTGCGCCGCCACTGCTGGCGATCATTCTGGCCTCGGCCGATATCCCTGATGGGAGCCGGTCCTTGATCGTCGCCAGCAAACCACTTGCCCACGCGTCGGCGTCGGGCGGGCTGCCGAGCAGTTCGGCGGCCGACACGGTGGCGCCGGCCAGTGCCGCCGCCTCGCCGACCGGCCGGCCGAGCGCGCCGGCGAGCAGCGCCCACGGCGTCTCGTCGATCAGCACGCCGACCGACAGCAGCACGGCGTGGCGGCGCCGCGCCTGCGCCAGCCCGACGACCTTGCGCCCCGCGACCATCACTTCCCACGGCCCGCGCCCGGCGAAGCAGGCCCAGTGCGCGATGGTCGGCCCGCCGCGCTGCGCCTGCGCCTGTGCGACGCCGCCGTCGCGCAGCCAGCCGGCGCAGGCCTCGCCGAGCCAGCGAAAGCTCTCGACGATGCCGTCGACGGCCAACGGGTGGCTCGCCGGCAGCACGACGCCCACACCGAGCATCCACGGCCCGACGAGCACGGCGCCGCCGCCGCTGGCGCGCACTTCGACGGGCAGCGCCGCCTTCGTCGTGGCCAGCGCGCGCTGGCCGCAGCCGAGCACGACGGCCGGCTCGCGATAGCGCCAGACGCGCAGCCGCGCGTACTCGACGGCGCCGGCGAGCGCGTCGCGCGTCCAGCGCTGCTCGTCGGCGGCGCTGGCGTGCTCGAGCGCGGCATCGACATGCATCAGCCCGCCGCCCGCAGCATCGCCAGCGGCTGGCCGCGCGCGAAGGTCTCGCCGGCCGGCACGAGGACGGAATCGACGACGCCGGTCGCCGGCGCCTCGACGTCGACGTTCGTCTTGACGAGCACGACGCGCACCAGCGGCTGGCCGGCCGCGACGCGCGTGCCGGCCTCGACGAGCCAGCAGTCGACCAGCGCCTCGGCGCCGGCGTCGACGCCCTCCCAGCGGGAGGCCGGCAAGGTCACGGGCAGCACGTCGCTCATGCCGCGACACGCCGGTCGACCATGACGCGGCACGCCTCGGCGATGCGCTCGACCGACGGGATGACGTGCTCCTCGAGCGGCCGGCTGTACGGGATCGGCACGCCGGGCACGCCCAGGCGCCGGATCGGCGACTTCAGCCGCACGCGGTCGAGGCGCTCGCCGATCACGGCGGCGATCTCGCCGGTCAGGCCGAAGTTCAGGTAGTCCTCGTCGGCGACGAGCAGCCGTCCCGTCTTCGCCACCGAGTCGACGACGGTGTCGACGTCCAGCGGCACCAGCGTGCGCAGGTCGATCACCTCGGCGTCGATGCCCTGCGCCTTCAACTGCTCGGCGGCCAGCAGCGACTTGTGCACCATCTGGCTCAGCGAGACGATCGTCAGGTCGCGGCCCGGCCGCACGACGGCGGCCTTGCCGAACGGCAGCGCGTAGGCCTCCTCGGGCACCGCCGTCGTCGCTCCTTCGAAGTAGCGCATCCACGGCAGGCCCATGATGCCCTTGTGGAAGAAGTACATCACCGGGCTGTCGTCGCGGATCGCCTGGATCATCAGGCCCTTGGCGTCGTAGGCGTTGGACGGCACGACGACCTTGAGGCCCGGCACGTGGGCGAACACGGAGTACAGGCACTGCGAGTGCTGCGCCGCATCGCCGTAGCCGCCGCCGATCGCCGTCATCAGCACGACGGGCAGCTCGAGCGCGCCGCCCGACATGTAGATGTTCTTGGCCAGGTGGTTGTAGATCTGGTCCATGCACACGCCGAAGAAGTCGACGAACATCAGCTCGACGACCGGCCGCATGCCTTCGGCGGCGGCGCCGGTCGCCGCGCCGATGAAGGCGGTCTCGGAGATCGGCGTGTCCGTCACGCGCTCGGGCCCGAAGCGCTCGAGCAGGCCGCCCGTCGCGCCGAAGATGCCGCCGTAGCGGCCGATGTCCTCGCCCATCGCGAAGACGTTCGCGTCGCGCTCCATCTCCTGGCCGATCGCCTCGGAGATCGCCTGCGCCATCGTGAGATTGCGGTTGCTTGCCATGGCTCGCCTCCTTGACCGCCGTCAGGCGAACACATGCTGCAGCGCCTCTTCGGGCGCCGGGTACGCGCTCTGGCGCGCGTAGTCGAACGCCGCCGCGACGCGTGCCTCGACGCCGGCGCGCAGCGCCGCGTCCTTCGCGTCGTCGAGCAGGCCGCGCTCGCGCAGCCGCCGGCCGAGCGCCGGGATCGGGTCGTGCTTGCGCAGGTCGTCGACCTCGCCCTTGGGCCGGTAGACCTCGGCGTCGCCCTGGAAGTGGCCGAGGTAGCGGTCCGTCTTGACCTCGATCAGCGTCGGCCCGCCGCCGGCGCGTGCGCGGCGGATCGCCTCGCCGGCGGCGTCGTGCACGTGCAGCACGTCGTTGCGCGGCAGGTCGATGCCCTCGATGCCGTAGGCGGCGGCGCGGCTCGCGTTCGACGGCACGGCCGTCGCCACCGACTTGGCCACCGAGATCGCCCAGCGGTTGTCCTCGCAGACGAAGACGACGGGCAGCTTCCAAAGCGCCGCCAGGTTCAGCGCCTCGTGGAACGCGCCCTGGTTGGCCGCACCCTCGCCGAAGAAGGCGACGGCGACGGCGTCGCTGCCGCGCTTCTTCGCCGCCAGCGCTGCGCCGCAGGCGGGCGGCAGGCTGGCGCCGACGATGCCGCTGCAGCTGAAGCGGTGCTCGGTATCGAACAGGTGCATGTGGCCGCCCTTGCCGCGGCCCAGGCCCGTGACCTTGCCGAAGATCTCGGCCGTCATGCGGTCCAGCGGCACGCCCTTGGCGATCGCGAAGTGGTGCGGCCGGTGCGTGCCGACGACGGTGTCGGTGTCGCGCAGGTGCGCGCACACGCCCACCGCCACCGGCTCCTGGCCCGCCGCGAGATGCATCTCGCCGGGCACCGGGCCCGACGCGATGTCGAAGGCCAGGCCCTTCTGGATCGCGGGCGGCAGCTTGCCCTCCAGGTAGACCTGCGCCATCGTCTCCTCGTAGCGGCGGATGAGGAGCATCGTCTCGTACATCCACAGCAGCTTGTCGGGATCGGCTTGCATCGTGTCGGCCCTCCTCGTGTCGAGGTGCGCGCGGGACCCCGTGCTCCCGCGCATGGGGCGCAGACTAGGACGGCCCGCGCGGGGCGTCTTGATGCCGCGCAAATCCGCCGCCGGTCGCCGGCGCGGCGGATGCGCCGCCGCTCAGCGGCGCGCGCGCGGCGACTTGGCGGGCGCGGCCGCGGCGCGCCGCGCCGCCTGCAGGAACACGCGGCCCTCGCCGGCGGCGCGTTCGACCTGCCGCGCGACGTTGCCGCATACCAGGTCGCACAGCGCGTAGACCGACGCATCGGCGATGCGGTAGTAGACGCTGTTGCCGCGGCTCTCGCGCGCGAGCAGCCCCTGCTGCGTCAGGTACGACAGGTGGCGCGACACGTTGGCCGAGGTGCAGCCCAGGCGCTGCGCCAGCTCGCCGACGTTGCGCTCGCCGGCGCGCAGCTCGTTGAGGATGTGCAGGCGCGTCGGCTCCGACAGCGCACGGAAGTACGCCGCCACCTGCTCGAGCGCCTCTGCCGGCAAGCCTTCCATGTGCACGCAGCCTTTCGTGGTCGAGCCCGCATGATGCCCGACCCGATGTCCTGCTTCGAAAGATGGTTGCTTGCTCACTTGACTATTTAACTATGTGGCTAAATAATAGCGCCATGAAACGCACCGCGCAAGGCCGATCGACGACACGGACTTCCATTGAGCGGCATCAAGGTCGCGCGATTGAAGTCGCGCCACGCTGGCTGCAGCGCCCGAACGCGCATCCCGAGGACGCCATGCCGGCTTCTGCCGCCCTGCCCCGCCGCGCCGCATGGCTCGCGCCGCTGACGCTGGCGATCAGCCTGGCATCGGCCGCGAGCGTGTTCGCCGCGTCGCCGTCCGCCGGCGCGGCCAACGGCGCGCCGGCGCTCGCCACCGCCCCGGCGGGCGGCGCCGGCGCTGCCCTGGCCGACGCCTACGACGGCGTCGTCCAGGCGGTGCGCCAGACGACGATCGCCGCGCAGGTCGCCGGCTCGATCGTCGCGCTCGACGCCCGGGCGGGCGACACCGTCAAGGCCGGCCAGGTGCTGCTGCGCCTGGACGCGCGCGCCGCCGAGCAGACCGCCGCGGCGGGCCGCGCACAGGTCGAGGCCGCGCGCGCCGCACAGCAGATCGCCACCAAGGAGTTCGAGCGCCAGCAGGAGCTGTTCAAGAAGAACTACATCAGCCAGGCGGCGCTCGATCGCGCGGAGGCGCAGTACCGCGCGACCCAGGCCGAGCTGCAGGCGCAGCAGGCCAACGCCGGTGCGGCGTCGACACAGTCCGGCTTCTACGTCGTGCGCGCGCCCTACGACGGCATCGTGTCCGACGTCGCCGTCGTCCTTGGCGACATGGCGATGCCCGGTCGCCCGCTGCTGACGGTCTACGACCCGCGCCGGTTTCGCGTCGCCGTCGCGCTGCCGCAGACCGTCGCGACGAAGCTGGCGTCCGACGCGCGGCCGCGCATCGAGTTGCCGGCGCTGCCGGCCGGGCGCGCGTGGCAGGAGCCGGTCATGACACAACTGATGCCCTCGCTCGACCCGGCGACGCACACGCTCGAGCTGCGGCTCGACCTGCCGGCCGGCCTCGACGGCGTCAAGCCCGGCATGTTCGCGCGCGCCTGGCTGCCGGGCGCCGCGACGGCCGCTGCGGCCGCCGGCGACGCGCGGGTCTGGGTGCCGGCGCGCGCCGTCGTGCGCCGCGCCGAACTGACGGGCGTCTACGTCGTCGGCGCCGACGGCCGTCCGCTGCTGCGCCAGGTGCGCCTCGGCCGCGCGGCCGGCGAACAGGTCGAGATCCTGGCCGGCGTGTCGGCGGGCGAGCACGTCGCGCTCGACCCGCAGGCCGCGGCCCGCGTGCGCTGAGCGGCGACATGGCGATGAACGACAAGCCATCCTCGGCCGGCCTGGGCATCGCCGGGCGCATCGCGGCCTACTTCCAGGCCGCGCAGATCACGCCGCTGCTCGCGCTCGTCGCCTTCCTGCTCGGTGCCTTCGCCGTGTTCGTCACGCCGCGCGAGGAAGAGCCGCAGATCGACGTCACGATGGCCAACGTGCTGATCCCGTTCCCGGGCGCCGCGGTGGCCGACATCGAGCAGATGGTGACGACGCCGGCCGAGCAGGTGCTGTCGCAGATCACCGGCGTCGAGCACGTGATGTCCGTCACCCGCCCGGGCCTGGCTGTCGTGACGGTGCAGTACAAGGTCGGCGTGCCGCGCACCGAGGCGCTGGTGCGCCTGTACGACACCGTCAACGCCAATGCCGACTGGCTGCCGCCGGGGCTGGGCGTGGGTGCGCCGCTCATCAAGCCCAAGGGCATCGACGACGTGCCGATCGTCACGCTGACGCTCTACACGAAGGCGGCCGACGGCGGCGCGTTCGACCTGGAGCGCGTCGCGCACAGCGTCGAGAACGACTTGAAGCGCGTGCCCGGCACGCGCGAGGTGACGACGATCGGCGGCCCGGGGCGCGCGATCCGCGTCGAGATCGACCCGGCGCGCATGGCCGGAGCCGGCGTCACCGTCGACGACCTGCGCCGCGCGCTGCAATCGGCCAACCTCGGCTCCGGCGTCGGCGAGCTGCTCGGCGGCAACCGCGCCGTCGCGCTCGAGGCCGGCCCCTTCCTGCGCGATGCGCGCGAAGTCGGCGAGATCGTCGTCGGCGTGCGCGCCGGGCGGCCCGTCTTCCTGCAGGACGTCGCCGCGGTGCGCGACGGCGCGCTGCCGGCGGCGCGCCACGTCTGGCACGGCGTCGCCGGCGAAGGCGGCGGCGACTACCCGGCCGTGACGATCGCCGTCACCAAGAAGCCGGGCGAGAACGCGATCGACGTCGCCGACGCCGTCGTGCGCCGCGTCGAGTCGCTGCGCAACACCGTCGTGCCGGCCGGCGTCGAGATCGCGACGACGCGCAACTACGGCGCGACGGCCGACGACAAGGCGCGCAAGCTGATCCAGAAGCTGCTGTTCGCCACGGCGTCGGTCGTCGCCCTCGTCTTCTTCGCGCTCGGCCGGCGCGAGGCGGCGATCGTCGGCGTGGCCGTCGTGCTGACGCTGACGGCGACGCTCTTCGCGTCGTGGGCCTGGGGCTTCACGCTCAACCGCGTGTCGCTGTTCGCACTCATCTTCTCGATCGGCATCCTCGTCGACGACGCCATCGTCGTGGTCGAGAACATCCACCGCCACCAGGCGCTGCATCCCGAGAAGACGCTGCTGCAGCTGATCCCGGGCGCCGTCGACGAGGTCGGCGGCCCGACCATCCTCGCCACGCTGACCGTCATCGCGGCGCTGCTGCCGATGGCCTTCGTCAGCGGCCTGATGGGCCCCTACATGAGCCCGATCCCCATCAACGCCAGCATGGGCATGCTGCTGTCGCTGGCGATCGCCTTCGTCGTCACGCCGTGGCTGGCGCGGCTGTGGATGAAGTCCCACCACGGCGGCGGCGCGCACGGCGGCGCGCCGGGCGGCCTGACGGCGCGCATCACGCCGCTGTTCCAGCGCGTCTTCGGTCCGTTGCTCGACGAGCGGCGCGGCGCGCGCAACCGCGGCCTGCTCGGCGTCGGCGTGATGGCGCTGATCGCGGTCTCGCTGGAGCTGCCGGGCGGCCGGGCTGGTCGTGCCGAAGATGCTGCCGTTCGACAACAAGTCGGAGTTCCAGGTCGTTGTCGACATGCTGGCCGGCACGCCGGTCGAGCGCACCGCCGCCGTGTTGCGCGAGATGGGCGCTCGCGCGCCAGCCCGAGGAGCCGACTACCAGGCCTTTACGCCGGCACGGCTGGCCTCGCCGATCACCCCCAACGGCCTGGTGCGCCAGTACTACCCAGCGCCGGCGGCGATGGGGGGCGACCTGCAGGTCAACCTGGTCGCATCAAGGCGCACCGCGATTTAGCAGAGTTTACGCGATCGCACGCGCCTTGGTGTCCCGAGCTGCAGCAGATCGCGCGGCGCCACGGCGCCAACGTCAAGGTCGTCCGCCGATCGTCGCCGATCTACGGCCCTGAGCGCCCGAGGGCCGGCGCGAAGTCGCCCGGGCGGTGCGCGCCGTGTTCGAGAAGACGGCCGACATCGTCGACGTCGACGACAGCAGCATCGCCGATGCGCCCAGGACGTGCTGCTTTGTCATCGACCGCCGCAAGGCGGCGATGCCTCGGCGGCGTGCCGCAGCAGGCCATCGTGTCGACGCTGCGCGCGGGCGTGGCCGGCGCACGCCCGCGACCTGGCTGCACGACGAGAGCAAGTACCGGCGGGCCGCCACGCTGATGCGCCTGCGCCCGAACCACGGCGACCTCGACGCGCTGCTGAAGCTGGTCAGGCGGCGCGGTGCCGGCCAGTTTCAAAAGATCCGCGAGCTCGTCACGCCGACCGACACGCGGCGCGAGCAGCCTGTCTACCACAAGGACCTGCTGCCGGTGAACTACGTCGTCGCCGACATGGCGGGTCGGCGCGACAGCCCGCTGTACGGCATGTTCTCCATGCGCGGCGAGCTCGCGAAGATCGCGACGCCGGGCGGCGGCACGCTGGGCGAGACCTTCGTCCGCCAGCCGCAGGATCCGTGGCGCGACTACGCCATCAAGTGGGACGGCGAGTGGCAGATCACCTACGAGACGTTCCGCGACATGGGCGCGGCCTATGCGGTGGGCCTGATCCTGATCTACCTGCTCGTCGTCGCGCAGTTCGGCTCGTACCTGACGCCGCTCATCATCATGGCGCCGATCCCGCTGACGATCGTCGGCGTGATGCCGGGCCACGCGCTGCTCGGGGCGCAGTTCACCGCCACCAGCATGATCGGCATGATCGCGCTGGCCGGCATCATCGTGCGCAACTCGATCCTGCTGGTCGACTTCATCAACCTGCAGCTCGCCGACGGCGTGCCGCTGAAGGACGCCGTCGTGCGCTCGGCGGCGACGCGCGCGCAGCCGATCGTGCTGACCGGGCTGGCCGCGATGCTCGGCGCCTTCTTCATCCTCGACGACCCGATCTTCAACGGGCTCGCGATCTCGCTCGTATTCGGCATCCTGGTCTCGACGCTGCTGACGCTGGTCGTGATCCCGCTGCTCTATTTCGTCGCCTACCGCCGCCGGCCGGCGGCTGCGATCGCCGCTTCCCACTCGTCATCAACCCAAGGAGCACATCCATGACGTCCTGGTCCATCACCCGCATCGTCGCGGGCACCTTCATCCTGCTGTCGCTGGCGCTCGGCATCGAGGGCAGCCCGCTGTTCGTCAGCCCGTGGTGGCTGGCGTTCACCGCCTTCGTCGGCGTCAACCTGCTGCAAAGCGGCTTCACCAACTGGTGCATGATGGAAAAGATCCTGCGCAAGCTGGGCGCTCGCGCCGGCACCGCCGGCTGCAACGTCTGAGCGACGAGGAGGCCCGCGATGCAACTCGTCTGCCCCTCCTGCGCGGCGAAGAACCGCGTGCCCGACCAGCGGCTGGGCGACGAGCCGCAATGCGGGCGCTGCGGCAAGCCGCTGCTGCCCGCCGAGCCGTTCGCGCTCGACGACGCGTCGTTCGAAAGCTATGTCGGCGGCACCGAACTGCCGGTGCTGGTCGACTTCTGGGCCGACTGGTGCGGCCCCTGCCGCATGATGGCGCCGCAATTCGCGCAGGCGGCGGGCGAGCGGCCCGACGTGCGCTTCGCCAAGGTCGACACCGACGGCTCGCCCAAGACGAGCGTGCGCTACCGCATCCGCAGCATCCCGACGCTGGTGCTGCTGCGCCGCGGCGAGGAAGTCGCGCGCACCAGCGGCGCGATGTCGGCGCGCGATCTGCTGCGCTGGGTCGACAACGCCCTGGCGGCGAAGAAGTGACCCCCGCGAAGCGCCTTCGGCCGCTGGGTCATCGGCTGGCCGCTGCAGGCATCGCGCTGCTCGCGACAGTCATCGCCACGCCGGCATCCGCCCTCGAGCTGCTGCAGGCCTGGCAGGCGGCGCAGCAGCACGATCGCGAGTACGCCGTGGCGCGCGCCGCCCACGCCGCCGCACAGCCGCAGCGCGACCAGGCGGCCGCGCTGTGGCGGCCGAGCGTCGCGCTGACGGCGTCGGCCGGCCTGGCGACGGCCGAATCGAAGACGCGCGGCGCCCAGTTCTCGGCGCCCGGCTTCGGCGCCGCCAGCGGTGCTGCCTTCGACACCTCGGTGACGAACGGCACGAGCACGAGCTGGGCGCTGCAGGCGCGCCTGCCGCTCGTCAACGGCGAGCGCCGCGCGCAGCAGCGCCAGCTGAACCTCGGCGCCGATCTCGCCGAGCTGCAGTGGCAGGCGGCGCAGCAGGCGCTGATGCTGCGCACCGCCGAGCGCTATGTCGACGCCGCCGTCGCGGCCGAGTCGCTGCGCGTGCTGCGGCTGCAGCGCGACGCCGTCGAGCGCGCCGCCACCGAGGCACAGGACCGCTTTCGCCTCGGCGATGCGCCGATCACCGACACCCACGAGGCGCAGGCACGCCAGGCCGCCGTGCAGGCGC
Organism: Burkholderiaceae bacterium; assembly: GCA_048500255.1. GTDB lineage: Bacteria > Pseudomonadota > Gammaproteobacteria > Burkholderiales > Burkholderiaceae_C > JAMHWF01. The sequence goes on from JASNYH010000001.1 coordinate 1,159,167, forward strand.
AGGTGCTGGCGCTCGAGACCGAGCTGCAGCTCAAGCGCCGGCGCCTGGCCGACGCCACCGGCCTCGCGCCGTCCGCCATCGCACCGCGTCTGCCGACCCTGCAGGCCGCCGAGCCGCCGTTGCGGCCGCTCGAACAGTGGCTGGCCGACGCGGCGACCGCCAATCCCGGGCTGGCGATGCAGCGGCTGGCCGTCGAGCGCGCGCGCACCGACGCCGAGCGCCACTCGAAGCAGGGCTCGCTGTCGCTCGACCTCGTCGCGCAGGCCGGCCGGGAACGCGTTGGCGGCAGCGGCGACTTCGGCAGCGGCGCGAGCAACGCCGCCACGCGCCACGGCGTCGGCGTGCTGTTGACGGTGCCGCTCTACACCGGCGGCATGCGCGCCGCGCAGCAGGCGCAGGCACTGCGCCTCGTCGACCAGGCCGGCGCCGAGCTCGAACGCCTGCAGCTCGATGTCGAGCAGCAGGCGCGCGCCGCCTGGCTCGGCCTGGACATCGGCACGCCGCGCGTGCGCGCGCTCGCGCAGTCGCTCGCCGCCGCCGAGTCGCGCCTCGACGCGACACGCACCGGCCGCGAAGTCGGCCAGCGCACGACGCTCGACCTGCTCGACGCCGAGAACGACGCGTCGGCCGCGCGGCTCGCGCTGGTGCAGGCGCGCGCCGCCCTGCTGCTCGACCGGCTGCGCCTGGCGGCGCTGGCCGGCCGCCTCGACGAAGCGGTGCTGCGCGCGGCCGATGCGCAGCTCGACGGCGCCGCGCCGCGGACACCCTGAACCGTTCACCCCGAGGAGGAGACCCCATGGCCCACATCGTCATCATGGGCGCCGGCATCGGCGGCATGCCCGCCGCCTACGAGCTGCGCGCCAAGCTCGATCGGGCGCACCGCATCACGGTCGTCAATGCGGTCGACTACTTCCAGTTCGTGCCGTCCAACCCGTGGCTCGCCGTCGGCTGGCGCGACCGCGAGGCGATCACGTTCCCGATCCGCGATCACCTCGTGCGCAAGAACATCGACTTCGTCGCGCAGCGCGTGCAGCGCATCGACGCCGCGGGCAATGCCGTCGAGCTGGCCGACGGCAGCCGCCTCGCCTACGACTACCTGGTGATCGCGACCGGCCCGAAGCTCGCGTTCGACGAAGTGCCGGGCGCCGGCCCCGAGGGACACACGCAGTCGATCTGCACCGTCGACCATGCCGAGCAGGCGCGGCGCGAATACGAGCGCTTCGTGCAGAACCCCGGGCCGATCGTGATCGGCGCGATGCCGGGCGCGTCGTGCTTCGGCCCGGCCTACGAGTTCGCCTTCATCGTCAGCAAGGACCTGCAGCGGCGCAAGCTGCGCAAGAAGGTGCCGATCACGTTCGTGACGAGCGAGCCCTACATCGGCCACCTCGGGCTGGGTGGCGTCGGCGATTCGAAGTCGATGCTCGAGGGCGACTTCCGCGGCAACGACATCAAGTGGATCACCAACGCGAAGACGACCCGGGTCGAGGCGGGCAGGATGTTCGTCACCGAGGTGGGCGACGACGGACAGCCGAAGAAGGAGCACGAGGTGCCGTTCGCGTTCAGCATGATGCTGCCGGCGTTCAAGGGCGTCGACGCCGTCGCCGGCGTCGAAGGCCTGTGCAACCCGCGCGGCTTCGTGCTCGTCGACGAGCACCAGCGCAGCAGGAAATACCGCAACATCTTCGCCGCCGGCGTGTGCATCGCGATCCCGCCGGTCGAGGCGACGCCGGTGCCCACCGGCGCGCCGAAGACGGGCTACATGATCGAGACGATGGTGACGGCGATCGTCGACAACATCGCCGCCGATCTGGCCGGCCAGCCGGCCGTCGCCAAGAGCAGCTGGAACGCCATCTGCCTGGCCGACATGGGGGACACCGGCGCGGCTTTCGTCGCGCTGCCGCAGATCCCGCCGCGCAACGTCAACTGGTATCGCAAGGGCAAGTGGGTGCATCTGGCCAAGATCGCGTTCGAGAAGTACTTTCTCTACAAGATGAAAAAGGGCACCTCGGAACCGATCTACGAGAAGTACGTGCTCAAGACGCTCGGCATCGAGCGCCTGGAGTCGTGAGCCGCGGCTGACGTGCGTCAAGCCGCCGCGTCGACGCGCCGCCTATCGTGCATTGCGACCCGCCTGCGACACGCAGAAGGAGGCATCACGATGAACGTCCGCATCACCTCGTGGGCTGCCGGCCTCGCGCCCTGACGCCGGGCCGTTCCGATTCCCGCAACGACAGATCGAAGAACCGAGGAAGGAGTGTCGGCATGAAAATCAACGAAGCAAGCTGGGACCGCATCGCGCGCGTCGTCGTCGGCCTGGGGCTGATCGGCGCCACGCTCGGCGGCGTGATCGGCGCGTGGGGCTGGATCGGCGTGCTGCCGGTCGTCACCGGCCTGATGGGCTGGTGCCCGGCCTACACGCTGCTGGGCATCAGCACCTGCCCGACCCGCAAGAACTGACGACACACGAGGAGCACGATGACCACCGACGGAGAGTTCGCGATCGAGCTGCGACAGCAGGCCGACTACCGCTTCGAGGCGCACTTCGACAATCCGTCGGTACCCGTGCTCGTCACCGACGAGAACGCGCCGCTCGGCGGCGACGCCGGGCCGAGCCCGTCGCGGCTGCTCGCGGTGGCGGTCGCCAACTGCCTGTCGGCCAGCCTGCTGTTCGCGCTGCGCAAGTTCCGCAACGAGCCCGGGCCGCTGCGCAGCGTCGCGCACGTTCGCATGGCGCGCAACGACCAGGGCCGGCTGCGCATCGGCCGCATCGGCGTCGAGCTGCACCTGGGCGTGCCGCAGGCCGAGCTGAAGATGGCCGAGCGGGCGCTCGGCCAGTTCGAGGACTTCTGCACCGTGACGCAGAGCGTGCGCGGTGCGATCGACGTCGACGTCACCGTGATCGACCGCGACGGCGTCGTGCTCAAGGCGCCGGCGCTCGTCGCCGCCTGAGCGCCCGTTTCCACCTCCCGTTTTCCCCCCTGGAGATCATCCCGCGATGAGCTATGGATTCGACACCGTCGTCGAGCTGCCGTTCGACGTCGCGCTGCAGAAGGTGACTGCGGCGCTCAAGACCGAGGGCTTCGGCGTGCTGACCGAGATCGACGTCCAGGCCACGATGAAGGCCAAGCTCGGCGTCGAGATGGCGCCGTACCGCATCCTCGGCGCCTGCAACCCGCAGCTCGCGCACCGCGCCATCACGGCCGAGCCCGACATCGGCCTGCTGCTGCCGTGCAACGTCGTCGTGCGCGAGGAGCGCCCGGGCCGCGTCGTCGTCGGCTTCCTCGACCCCGAGACGATGGTGCAGCTCGTCGGCCGCGACGACGTGCGCCCGGTCGCCGACGACGCACGCGCGCGGCTGCAGCGCGTCTGCCGCAGCCTGAACGCCTGACGCGCGGGCGTCAGCCCTTCGCGCCGGCCAGCTCGCGCGCGATGCGCTGCTCGAGCTCGGTGAGGCCGTAGCTCGTCAGGTCGACGTCGGCGGCGACGCGCACCGCGCGGGCGACCTGCACCGGCAGTTCGGCCTTGAGCACGCCGAGGAACGGCGCCGACGCGAACAGCAGATGCCGCGACAGCGTGCGGCAGGGCTTGATCCAGCGCAGGCCACGGGCGCCGCGCGCGTGCCCGAAGCGGCCCGTGCGCCGCCGCACTGGTGCACACTCGCGCGCGATGGATCTCGACATCGCCCGCCGCTTCCTCGTCGCGCTGCTGATCGGCGCCCTCGTCGGCATCGACCGAGAGCGTCGCAAGCACGCCGAGCCGGGCCATTCGTTCGGCGGCATCCGCACCCACATCCTGCTGGCGCTGCTCGGCGCCGCGTCGACCTGGCTGGCGCAGCTGTGGGCGGCGCCCTGGACCTTCGTCGTCACGCTGGCCGTCGTCGGCGCCGCCGTCGTGGCGAGCTACGTGCGCCAGAGCCTCGAGAACGAAGAGGCGCAGGGCCTGACGAGCGAGTTCGCCGCCGTCGCCGTGTTCCTGCTCGGCGCGATGGCGGTGGCGGGCGACATCGCGCTGGCCGTCGCGCTCGGCGTCGCCACGTCGGCCGTGCTCGCCTTCAAGCAGCCGCTGCACGGCCTGGTGCAGCGCATCGGCACAGCCGATCTGTTCGCCGCGATCAAGCTGCTGATCGCCACCTTCATCGTGCTGCCGCTGCTACCCGACGAGACGATCGACCCCTGGAACGCGATCAACCCGCACAAGCTGTGGCTGCTCGTCATCCTCACGTCGGGGCTGTCGCTCGTCGGCTACCTCGCGATGCGCTGGCTCGGGCCGCTGCACGGCAGCGCCGTCACCGCGGCATCGGGCGGCCTGGTGTCGTCGACCGCCGTCACGCTGAGCTTCGCGCGTCGCAGCCGCGACGCCAGCGCGCCGCTCGACGCGCACGCCGTCGCCGCCGGCGTCCTCATCGCATGGGCCGTGATGTTCGCGCGCGTCGGCGTCATCGTCGCCATCGTCGAGCTGCCGCTGCTGGCGCAGCTGTGGGCGCCGCTGGCGGCGATGCTCGTCCTTACCGGCGGATTCGCCGCCTGGCACTGGCACGCCGGCACGGCTGCAGCAGCCGACGGCGGCGAAGGCGGCGGGATGACGATGTCCAACCCGTTCAGCCTCGCCCAGGCGGCACGCTTCGGCGCGCTGTTCGCCGTCGTGCTGCTCGTCGTTGCGCTGGCGCAGGAGCACCTGCCCGGCGTCGGCGTCTACCTCGTGTCGGCGCTGGCCGGCGCGGCCGATGTCGACGCGATCACGCTGTCGCTGGCGGGCAGCGCGCAGCCCGAGGGCTACGCGACGGCGGCCACCGGCATCGGCATCGCCACGCTCGCCAACACCGTCGTCAAGGCCGGCATCGTCGCCGCACTCGGCCGCGGCGCCGCGCGGCGCGGCGTGATGCTGGCGACGGCGGCGATCCTGGCGGCGGGCGGCATGGCGGTGGCGTTCGCCTGAGTTCGGCGGCAGCGGCCCGGGATGCGACATCCAGGTCAAGGCGAGCTGAGCGACCGGCACAGGTCGGATCGTCGGCCGTTCAACGCGCCAGATACCCCCCGTCCACCGCGTAATACGCGCCGGTGACGAACGACGCGCGCGGCGACGACAGCCACAGCACGAGTTCGGCCACCTCCTCGGGCGTGCCGAGGCGCCCCGCCGGGTGCAGCGCGACGAGTTGCTGCTGCTGTGCGGCGTCGGTCTCCAGGCGCGCGATCATCGGCGTGTGGATGAAGGCCGGGCCGACGGTGTTGATGCGCACGCCCTGCGACGCGACTTCGAGCGCCGCCGCCTTCGTCAGGCCGACGACGCCGTGCTTGGCCGCCACGTAGGCCGGCGCGCCGGCGAAGCCGACCTGACCGAGGATCGACGCCACGTTGACGATGGCGCCGCCGCCGGCGCGCAGCATGTGGGCGATCTGGTACTTCATGCCGTAGAACACGCCCGACAGGTTGACGGCGATCGTGCGCTCCCAGGCCTCGATCGAATGGTCGGCCGTCGGCGACAGGTCTCCGCCGATGCCGGCGTTATTGCAGGCGATGTCGAGCTCGCCGTAGTGCCGCACGGCGGCGTCGACGAGGGCGCGGCAGTCGTCGGCGCGCGACACATCGGCAGCCTGGAAGAAGGCATAACCCCCTTCCCGATGCACCAACGCCACCGTCTCGCGGGCGCCAGCGGCATCGACGTCGGAGACGACGACGCGCGCTCCGGAGCGTGCATAGGCCAGCGCGACGGCGCGGCCGATGCCCGACGCGGCACCCGTGACGAGCGCCACCTTGCGATCGAGTTCCACCACGGCAGCACCTCCGGCTCGCAAACGATCGAGCGGCGATTGGAGCACCGCGGCCGCATGCCCGGTTGAGCTGGCTCAAGGCGGCACGACGGCGTCATGGCTACCTTGCCGTTTCCCCGTGCGCGACCAGAAAGGGAGTCCCCGAGACCATGGCTGCCAAGCAACTGATCTACCGCGAAGAGGCCCGAGCCAGGATCCGCCGCGGCATCGACACGCTGGCCGACGCGGTGCGCGTGACGCTCGGTCCGCGCGGGCGCACCGTCATCCTCGAGCGCGACTTCGGGCCGCCGCAGATCGTCAACTCGGGCGTCGTCGTCGCCAGGTCGATCGAGCTCGAAGACCGCTTCGAGAACATGGGGGCGCAACTGCTGCGCGAAGTCGCCGCGCGCACCAGCGAGATGGCTGGCGACGGCACGACGACGGCCACCGTGCTCGGCCACGCCATGATCGAGGAGGGGCTGAAGTACCTGGCCGCCGGCATGAACCCGATGGACCTGCGCCGCGGCATCGAGCAGGCGATCGAGGCGGTGTGCGCCGAGCTCAAGCGCCTGGCGCAGCCATGCGCCGAGTCGCAGGAGATCGCCCACGTGGCGGCGATCTCGGCCAACAACGACCGCTCGATCGGCGAGCTGATCGCGCGCGCGATGGAGAAGGTCGGCCGCGAGGGCGCGATCTCCATCGAGGACGGCTCGGGGCTGACGAGCGAGCTCGAGGTCGTCGAGGGTCTGCAGTTCGACCGCGGCTGGCTGTCGCCCTACTTCATCAACAACGCCGAGCGCCAGGCCGCCGTGCTCGATGACGCCTACGTGCTGCTGTGCGACCGCAAGCTGTCGACGGTGGCCGAGCTGGTGCCGCTGCTCGAGGCCACGGCCAAGGCCGGCGCGCCGCTCGTCGTGGTCGCCGAGGAGATCGAGGCCGACGCGCTGGCCACGCTGGTCGTCAACACGGTGCGCGGCGTCATCAAGACCTGCGCCGTCAAGGCGCCGGGCTTCGGCGACCGTCGCAAGGCGATGCTGCAGGACATCGCCGTGCTGACCGGCGGCACCGTGATCAGCGAGGAGCTCGGGCTGACGCTGCAGAAGGCGCAACTCGAGCACCTGGGCCGCGCCAAGCGCGTCGAGATCGACAAGGACTCGACGACGGTGATCGGCGGCGCCGGCGACGCGCAGGCGATCCGCGACCGCGTCGCTGCGATCAAGAAGGAGCGCGAGGCCGCGACCAGCGACTACGACCGCGAGAAACTCGACGAGCGCATCGCCAAGCTGTCGGGCGGCGTCGCGCTGGTCAAGGTGGGCGCCGCCACCGAGACCGAGCTCAAGGAACGCAAGCTGCGCGTCGAGGATGCGCTGCACGCCACGCGCGCCGCCGTCGAGGAGGGCATCGTGCCCGGGGGCGGCGTCGCGCTGCTGCGCGCGCGCAAGGCGCTCAAGGGCCTGAAGTCACCGTCGCTCGACCAGGCCTCGGGCATCAAGATCGTCGAGCGCGCGCTCGAGGAGCCGCTGCGCCGCATCGTCGCCAACGCCGCCGACGAGCCGTCAATCGTGCTCGACCGCGTCGACCGCTCGCGCCAGCGCAACTGGGGCTACAACGCCGCGACGCGCGAGTACGGCGACCTGCTCGCGATGGGCGTCATCGACCCGGCCAAGGTGACGCGCCTGGCGCTGACCAACGCCGGCTCGATCGCCGCGCTGGTGCTGACGACCGATTGCATGATCGCCAATGCGCCGTCGAAGCCGCACGCCGGCGGCCCGGGCGCGGGCACGATGCCGGGCGAAGGGCCGCAGGCATACTGAGCCTGTGGCAGAGCCATCGACAACGGCGCAGGTCCGGCGCTGGATCGGCACCGCGCGGCGCATCGTCGCGCTGACCGGCGCCGGCATCTCGACCGACTCCGGCATCCCCGACTTCCGCGGCCCGCAGGGCGTGTGGACGCGCAACCCGGCGGCCGAGGCGCAGTCGACACTGCAGAACTATCTTGCCGACCCCGCCGTGCGCCGCGCCGCGTGGCGCAGCCGCCTCGCGCACCCGGCGTGGACGGCCGAGCCCAACCGCGGCCACCGCGCGCTGGTCGAGCTGGAGCGGCGCGGCAAGCTGCATGCGCTGATCACGCAGAACATCGACGAGCTGCACCGCATCGCCGGCAACAGCGCCGAGCGCATCATCGAAGTGCACGGCACGGTGCGCCGCACGATGTGCTGGGGCTGCGGCGAGCGGCGCCCGATGCAGGAGGTGCTCGAGCGCGTGCGCGCCGGCGACCCCGACCCGGCGTGCCTCGCCTGCGGCGGCATCCTCAAGAGCGACACCATCTCGTTCGGCCAGGCCCTCGTGCCCGAAGTGATCGACCGCGCGATGCGCGCCGCCGCCGAGGCCGACGTATTCCTCGCCATCGGCAGCACGCTGCAGGTCTACCCGGTGGCGGGCGCCGTGCCGATCGCGCGCGAGGCCGGCGCGCGCGTCGTCATCCTGAACAACCAGCCGACGCCGATGGACGAACTGGCCGACGCCGTGCTGCGCGAGCCGATCGGCGAGGTGCTGCCGGCGCTCTGCACGACTTGAGGCGTCGGTGCGCTCTCGGCGCCCGCGGCACCTGCCGTCCATGCGCCGGTGGCGAAGGGGGCAACCGGAACGGCCCGACGTTGCCCCGGAAGCGCACGACTACAGACCCCCGCGTTGCGATGGCTCAATCCGGCATGGCATAGGGATGGATATGGTTGCAGCGTCCGGTGCCACGAAGCAGGAGTTGCGACCCATGGCTGCGAAGCAACTGATCCACCGCGATCAGGCGTGCTGAACGGGGCGGGACATGGATGCCCTGCTCTCCTCGCTGCGCGGAGGCGCCGGCAATCTCGCCGCCTACTTGGCAGCGCACGTGCTGCTGTGCCTGATCCCGGCCTTCTTCATTGCCGGCGCGATGACGGCACTGATCCCGAAGGCGGCGATCACGCGCTGGCTCGGCCGCGGCACACGCTGGCGCGTCTCGTACCCGGCGGCGGCCGCCGCCGGATCGCTGCTCGCCGTGTGCTCGTGCACGATCGTGCCGCTGTTCGCAGGCATCTATCGCAAGGGCGCCGGCCTCGGCCCGGCGATCACGTTCCTGTTCTTCGCGCCGGCGGGCAACGTGCTGGCGCTGGCCTACACCGGCAGCATCCTCGGAGCGGAGTTCGCGTTCGCGCGGATCGCGCTGTGCCTGGCGTTCGGCATCGGCATCGGACTCGCGATGGCGCTGCTGTTCTGGCGCGACGACGCGGCGCGCGACGCCCGCACCGACGAGCTGTTCGCCGGCGCGGCGCGCATCGGCGGCGCCGCGCTCGGCGTGCTGGCATCGCTCGTCGCCGTGCTCGTCGCCGGTACGCTGAAGGTGGCGCCGCTCAATGCCACGCTGGCGGCGCTGGAGCTGCCGCTGGCGTGGGCCGGCAACTGGCAAGCGACGCTGACGGACTGGGTCCCGTTCGACGCCGCGCGAGGCGAGGAAGGCGTCAGCGTGCAGGGCTCGCTGCTGATCGCCATGCTGGCCGCGATCGGCATCGCGTCGTGGCGCGGGCTCGAGAACATCGTCGAGGGCGCGAACCGCTGGACCTTCGCTGCGCTCGCCCTGGCGGCCGCCACGCTGGTCGTCGCCGCGCTGCGGCTGGCGCCGATCGCCGGCGGACTGCAGGTCGCGCTCACCGGACGCGCCGTCGCCGTCGCGGCGGCGCTGGCGGCTGTGCTGCACTTCGCGAGACGGCTCGATGCCGACGAGCGGCAGGCATGGCTGTGGGAATCGTGGCGCTTCGTCAAGCAGATCTTCGTGCTGCTCGTGGCGGGCGTATTCGTCGTCGGCGCATTGCGGCAGTGGATCGCGCCGGAGTGGATCCGCCTCGTCGCCGGCCGCAACGACGTCGCGGCCAATGCCGCGGCCGTCGTCTTCGGCGTTTTCATGTACTTCCCGACGCTGGTCGAGGTGCCGGTGGCACGCATGTTCCTCGACCTCGGCATGCATCGCGGCCCGCTGCTCGCCTTCCTGATGGCCGATCCGGAGCTGAGCCTGCAGAGCATGTTGATGGTCGCGGCCGTGATGGGCCGTCCGAAGACAGCGGCCTACGTGGGCCTCGTCGCCGTCTTCAGCGTCGCCGCCGGCCTGACCTACGGCGCGTGGGTCGATGGCGTGCCGCCGGCCTGGATCGCACTCGGCCTGACCGGCGTTGCGGCGCTGCTGGCCGGCGCGCTGGCCTGGCTGCGCGCGCGGGCCGCAACCTCCATTCCCCAAGGAGCACTGTGATGGGCAAGCTGGTGAAGATTCTCGGCCCGGGCTGCGCGAACTGCCGCAAGCTCGAGGCGGTGGCGCGCGAGGCGGCCGCGGGCGCCGGCGTAGACGCCGAGTTCGTCAAGGTGACGGACATGCAGGCGATCATGGACCACGGCGTGATGGCGACACCCGGCCTCGTCATCGGCGACCGGCTGGTCTGCAGCGGGCGGATCCCGACGCAGGCCGAGATCCGGCAGTGGCTGGCCGCGCCTGAGCCCGCGAGCGCGCCATGAAAGCGGGCCCATCGTCTGGCAGCCGCGGGCGGCGAGCGATCTGCGGGCCTTGACGCGGATCCATATTTCCATAAACTTCGAAATATGGAAGAACCGACCGCCGTCGCTTCGCTCGCCGCGCTCGCCCAGCCGATGCGGCTGCGCGTGTTCCGCGCGCTCGTCGGCGCCGCCGTCGCCGGAATGACGCCCGGTGCTCTGGCTGCGATGCTGGGCGTGCCGGCGTCGACGCTGTCGTTTCATCTCAAGGAATTGATGCACGCCGGCCTCGTCACGCAGCAGCGCGACGGGCGGCACCTGATCTACCGGCCCTCGATCGAACGCATGGACGCGCTGCTCGGCTACCTGAGTGCGCACTGCTGTCATGGCCGGCCTTGCGAGCCGGGCGCCGCGCCGCGACGCCGCCGCGCTGCAGCCTGCTGAACCGCGATGCCGACGAACGTCCTCCTGCTGTGCACCCACAACTCGGCGCGCAGCGTGCTCGCCGAGGCCATGCTCGCGCACTGGGCGGCACGGCTCGGCCGCGACGACGTGGTCCCGCACAGCGCCGGGAGCGCACCGAGCGGGCGCGTCAACCCGCTGGCGCTCGACGCGCTGGCCGGCGCCGGCATCGACACGGCGCGGCTGCGCAGCAAGAGCTGGGACGAATTCGCCGCCCCCGGCGCGCCGCCGATCGACATCGTGATCACGGTATGCGACGCCGCCGCGGCCGAACCCTGCCCCGTCTTCTTCGGCGGCGGGCGCGACGGCCAGCCGCCGCTGCGCGTGCACTGGGGCGTTCCCGATCCGTCGAACGCCGAGGGTGGCGAAGCCGGCCGGCGGCGCGCCTTCGAGCTGACGCGTCAGGCGCTCGGCTACCGCATGCTGCAGTTGCTCGCGCTGCCGCTGGCGACGATGAGCCGCGCCGCTGTGCAGGCGGCGCTCGAGGCCATCGGCCGCAGCTAGAGGATCGCGCCGTGGAAGGAACGACGACGACAATGACGGCCGCGCAGGCCGCATTTGCTCCCGCGCCGATGAGCGTCTTCGAGCGCTGGCTCACGCTGTGGGTGGCGCTTTGCATCGTCGCCGGCATCGCGCTCGGCCAGCTCGCGCCGTCGCTGTTCCGGTCGATCGGGCAGCTCGAGGTGGCACGCGTCAACTTGCCGGTCGGCCTGCTGATCTGGGTGATGATCGTGCCGATGCTGCTGCGCATCGACTTCGGCGCGCTGCATGAAGTGGGGCGCCACTGGCGCGGCATCGGCGTGACGCTGTTCGTCAACTGGGCCGTCAAGCCGTTCTCGATGGCGCTGCTCGGCTGGATCTTCATCCGCCACGTCTTCGCGCCTTGGCTGCCGACAGAGCAGGTCGACAGCTACGTCGCCGGGCTGATCCTGCTCGCGGCGGCGCCGTGCACCGCGATGGTCTTCGTGTGGAGCCGGCTGACCGGCGGCCATCCGCTGTTCACGCTGTCTCAGGTGGCGCTCAACGACGCCATCATGGTGTTCGCCTTCGCGCCGATCGTCGCGCTGCTGCTCGGGCTGTCGTCGATCGTCGTGCCTTGGGGCACGCTGCTCGCCTCCGTCGTGCTCTACATCGTGATCCCCGTCGCGCTCGCGCAGGCGTGGCGCCGCGCGTTGCTGCGCAAGGGGCCGGCGGCGCTCGACGCCGCGCTGACGCGCATCGGGCCCTGGACGATCGGCGCGCTGCTCGCCACGCTGGTGTTGCTGTTCGCCTTCCAGGGCGAGGCGATCCTCGCGCAGCCGCTCGTCATCGCGATGCTCGCCGTTCCGATCGGGATCCAGGTGCTGTTCAACGCGGCGCTGGCCTACGGCCTGAACCGCCGTCTCGGCGAGTCGCACGCCGTCGCTTGCCCGTCGGCACTGATCGGCGCGAGCAACTTCTTCGAGCTCGCCGTCGCGGCGGCGATCAGCTTGTTCGGCTTCGCGTCGGGCGCGGCACTGGCCACCGTCGTCGGCGTGCTGATCGAGGTGCCCGTGATGCTGTTCGTCGTGCGTGTCGTCAATGGCAGTCGCGGCTGGTACGAGCGCGGCGCAAGGCGGCGACGATGAACGATACCGCCGCGACGCCTGCGCAGGCGCTCAACCGCGACTGCGACTGCGCGAGCCTCGACCGCGCCGCGCTCGCGCACGCGCTCGACGCGCAGACGGGCGGCGGCCTGGCGGCGCTCGTCGCCGAGCGCTGGCCCCACGCCTTCGCCGCCGAGCCGGTGTTCGTCGCGCCAGGTGCGCTCGAACGCATCGCCGACGTCGTGCACGCCGTCGAGGCCGCCGTCGCCACCCCGGCCTGGCAGCAACAGGCCCTCGCGCACGCACCGGCCCCGGCGCAGGTGGCGAGCGGCGCGCGCGGCGTCTTCTTCGGCTACGACTTCCATGTCGCGGGCGAGCGCGTCGGCCTGATCGAGGTCAACACCAACGCCGGCGGCGCGATGCTCGCCGCCACGCTGGCGCGCGCGCAGCGCGCCTGCTGCACGCCGATGCACGCGCTGCTGCCGACGCCCGAGCGCGTCGCCGCGTTCGAGCAGGCGATCGTCGACATGTTCGTCGCCGAGTGGCACGCCGCCGGGCGCGGCGGCACGCCGGCGACGATCGCCATCGTCGACGACGCGCCGCCGGCGCAGTTCCTCTACCCCGAGTTCGTGCTGTTCGAGCGCCTGTTCGAGCGCCACGGCCTGGGCGCCGTGATCGCCGATGCCGCTGCGCTCGAGTGGCGCGACGGGCGGCTCTGGCACGCCGACCGCGCGATCGACCTCGTCTACAACCGGCTCACCGACTTCTACCTCGCCGATCCGGCGCACGCCGCGCTGCGCGCCGCCCACGCGGCTGGCGCCGTCGTGCTGACGCCGCATCCGCGCGCTCACGCGCTCCATGCCGACAAGCGCCGCCTCGCGTGGCTGGGCAACACCGACCGGATGCGCGAGTTCGGCGTGCCCGACGGCGCGCGCCGGGTGCTCGCCGAGCACGTGCCGGCGACCGAACTCGTCGACGCGAGCAACGCCGACTCGCTGTGGGCGCGCCGCCGCGAGCTGTTCTTCAAGCCGGCGGCCGGCTACGGCAGCCGCGCCGCGTACCGCGGCGACAAGCTGACGCACGGCACCTGGCGCGACATCCTCGCGGCGGGCGACTACGTGGCACAGCAGTGGGTTGCGCCTGGCGAGCGCTGGATCGCCGCGAGCGGCGATGGCGGCGACGCGGGCCGGCGCGCGCTCAAGTTCGACGTGCGCGCTTGGGTCTACGACGGCACCGTGCAATGGGTCGCGGCGCGCCTGTACCAGGGCCAGACGACGAACATGCGCACGCCCGGCGGCGGTTTCGCGCCCGTGTGCGCAACAGGCGACGTCGAGGCGGCCGCCTGAGGCCCGCCCGCGCTCACCGCGATTTGCGGTTCTTGTCCCAGATCGCGAACAGGATCAGCCCGTACGACACCAGCCGCACCATGTAGTGCACCGGCAGGTCTTCGTTCCAGCTGCTGGTGACCGACATGTCGACGCGGTTGGCGGCCTCGATCCAGAACGACAGCATCAGGAACAGGAAGAAGCGGTCGCCGCTGCTGCGCCAGTAGCGCAGGAAGAACAGGCCGACCGCGAAGCTCGCGACGGCGATGCCGCCGAGCAGGAAGTGGTTCACCAGGCCGTCCATCACGAACTGCCCTCGACGATCAGCCCGACGAGCAGCAGCAGCACCGCGAGCAGCGCGGTCATCAGGCGGATCGTCGCCAGGTCGATCTCCGGGCTGCCGACGAAGACGATCCGGTCGAGCACCAGCATCACGTTGTTGAGCGTCAGCACCGTGAAGCACAGGCCGCTCCACAGCAACAGGCGAAAGCGCGTCGTCGCGTAGCGGCGCAGCAGCAGGAAGGCGCAGGCCGCCGAGGTCAGCGCACACAGCGTGTAGGTCAGCTTGTCCACGTCACGAGTCCTTTCGCAGCTTGAACGCATCGGCGAAACGCTGCGAGTTGCGCGCGTTCGCGTCGTGGATCAGGTGGGTGATTTCGATCAGGTGCTTCGGATACTCGACGGACAGCCGGTCGATGGCCTGCGCGAGCGCATCGTCACGCGGCGCGTGGCGCCAGCGCGCCGCCGGGTTCGTCGTCACCAGCGTGATGAAGCCTGCCGCGACCAGCGTGTCGAGCAGCGCCTGCGCACGCTCGGCCGTGATGTAGAGCGCCGACGCGATCGCCTCGAGCGCGAACTCGCGCGCCGGAGCGCCATGGAACAGCAGCGCCGCCTCGAGGAACGGCACCGACGGGATGCAGGCGAGCACGAAGCGCCGGACGTCGCCGGACAGCGGCTCGGTCATCCGGCGCGGCCCGTCATGGAGCCCGGGACTGCCCGTCGGGGGTTGCGCATGGGGCGTGATGATGGCCGCGACGCCGCGCGGCGCAGTCAAACCCGAGAGCCCTTCAGGGCTATTGGGCCGGCCTCTTCAGGCGACGCGCCGCGCGAGCCACGCTGCCGTCGTGCCGGCGGCGTCCCAGGCCCTGCCGGTGTCGATGTCGATCGCCGCGGCGCGCTCGTCGGCGTCGAGCGGCTCGACGATGGTGGCCAGTGACTCGAGCACGGCGAGATCGGCCTCCGACGCGTCGTCGCGGCGCGCGCAGCGCGCGGCGACGCGCTCGCGCAGCAGCGCCGGCGGCGCGTGGCAGGCGAGCACGGTGTACGGCACGCCGAGCTCGTGCGCCAGCGCGGCGAACGGCGCGCGCTCGTCGCGGCGCAGGAAGGCGGCGTCGACGATCGTCGGCTGGCCGGCCTGCAGCGAGATGCGCGCCAGCGCGAGCAGGCGCTCGTAGGTGCGGCGCGTCGTCGCCGCATCGTAGATCTCGATGCCGCGCGCGCGCGAGTCCTCGAGCGGCGCCAGGCCGACGAGGCGCTTGCGCTCGACGTCGGAGCGCAGCCGGATCGCGCCGGCGCGCTCGAGCAAGTGCTGCGTCAGCCAGCTCTTGCCCGAGCCGGGCAGGCCGTGCGTGACGAGCAGGCGGCGATCGTTGCGCTGCGCGGCGCGCACCGCGACGGCGAGGTAGGCGGCAGGCGACACCTCGCCGTCGCCGCCGTCGGCCTGCGCCGGCGGGCCGGCGGCGCGCCGCTGCGCCGCGCGGATGAAGCCGACGTGCGCGCGCACCAGCGCGCGATAGACGAGCGCATAGCGCCACGCCGCGATGCCGGCGTGCTCGCCGGCGTGATCGAGCCAGGCGTTGGCATAGCGCCAGGCCAGGTCGTGGCGGCCGTGCGCCTGCAGGTCCATCGCCGTGAAGGCAGCGTCGTCGATCACGTCGATCCAGCGCAGCGACGGCGCGAACTCGATGCCGTCGAAGGCGAGCACCTCGTCGCCGTCGACCAGCACGTTGGCCAGGTGCAGATCGCCGTGGCACTCGCGCACGCAGCCGGCGGCGCGCCGCGCCGCCCACAGCGGCGCGAGCTGCACGGCCTGCGCGTCGAGCCAGGGACGCAGCGTGGCGCACCCGAGCACGTGGTCGGGCGCGAGCACGGCGCAGCCGTCGAAGGCCTGCAGCGCCGCCGCGGCGCGCGCCGCGGGCGTGCCCCACTCGCTGTCGGGCGCGGCGCGCGGCGCCGCGGCATGGAAGCGCGCGATGCGCTCGGCGAGGCGGTCGACATCGGCGGCCGTCAGCGCGCCGGCGGCGAGCCGCTGCGAGAACAGCGCGCCGGCGGCGAAGCGGCGCATGCGCACGGCGTACTCGATCGGCGCACCGTCGCCGGCGATCACGGGCGCGTCGACGCTGCCCGTGATCGCGTCGACGCCGAGGTAGATCGTCGGCGCCAGGCGCGCATTCAGGCGCACCTCCTCGTCGCAGTAGTGGCGGCGCGCGTCGAGCGACGCGAAGTCGACGAAGGGCAGCGTCAGCGGCTTCTTGATCTTCCAGGCGAGCTCGCGGCCGAGCAGCAGCCACGACAGATGCGTCTCGACGCGCTCGATCGGCGCGCCGGTCGAGCGCTCGAGCGCGAGCGCCAATGCGGCGACGAGGCGTTCGCGGTCGGCGACGGCATCGGCGGACATGGACATTCGCGAGCTTGCCGCTTGCACGCCCGCCGGGGCCTGATCCAGCGCAAGACGCCGCCACGGCGGGCGGGCGCATGATCGCCCTCCTGCAGATGGAAGGCCCGATGGACATCGCCCCGACCCGTCGCCGCGACCCCGTCGCTGGGCCCTCGTGCGCACGGCGCCCGACACGGCGATCCGCTGGCTGCTGGCGACGCCGCCGGCGCTGGTGCACGCGTCCGGCGCCGACGAGCGGCGCCGCGTCGACGCGATGCTCGGCCTGATCCTGCCGGTGAGCGCGCGCCGCCTCGGCCTGCTCAACGACGCGCGCGTCGTCTCGACGCTGGCAGCCTGGCCGCTGGCGCGCATCGAGGCGCCGGCGCTCGTCGTCAGCGCGCGCGACGACCTGTTCGACACCTACCGGCGCGCCGAGTGGACGGCCTCGCAGCTGCCGCATGCGCGCTTCGTCGGCCACGACAGCGGCGGCCACCTGCTGGTCGGGCGCCAGCGCGAGACGCTCGACGAGATCGCCGCCTTCGTGCGGTCGGCAGCGCCATGAGCGCGGACACGGCGGCGGCGGGCGACGCCGTCTTCGTCGCGCGCGGCCTGACCAAGGTCTACGGCGAGGGCGCGACGGCCGTGCACGCGCTGCGCGGCGTCGACCTCGAGGTGCGGCGCGGCGAGTTCGTCGTGCTGCTCGGCGCGTCGGGCAGCGGCAAGTCGACGCTGCTCAACATCCTCGGCGGCCTCGACTCGGCGACCGGCGGCGTCGCGCGCTGGCACGACCACGACCTGACGCAGGCCGACGACGCCGCGCTGACGGCCTACCGGCGCGAGCACGTCGGCTTCGTGTTCCAGTTCTACAACCTGATCCCGAGCCTGACGGCGCGCGAGAACGTCGCCCTCGTCACCGAACTGGTCGACGACCCGATGACGCCCGAGGAAGCCCTCGGCCTGGTCGGCCTGGGCGACCGGCTCGACCACTTCGTCGCGCAGCTGTCGGGCGGCGAGCAGCAGCGCGTGGCGATCGCACGCGCCATCGCCAAGCGTCCCGAGGTGCTGCTGTGCGACGAGCCGACCGGCGCGCTCGACTGCGCCACCGGCATCCTGGTGCTCCAGGCGATCGAGAGCGTCAACCGCGAGATCGGCACGACGACGATCGTGATCACACACAACGCGCCGATCGCCGCGATCGCCGACCGCGTGCTGCGCCTGGCCGACGGGCGCATCGTGCAGGTGACGGTCAACGCGCACAAGGCGCCGGCGTCGAGCCTGTCGTGGTGAGCGCGAACCTGCTCGACGTCAAGCTGTGGCGCGACCTGAAGCGCCTGTCGATGCAGGTGCTGACGATCGCGCTCGTCGTCGCCTGCGGCGTCGCCGGCTTCGTCGGCGCGTTCTCCACCTTCCGCTCGCTCGAGTCGTCGCGCGACGTCTACTACCGCGAGGCGCGCTTCGCCGACGTGTTCGCCGCCGCGCGGCGCGCGCCGGCGTCGCTGGCGCCGCGCATCGCGGCGATCGACGGCGTATCGGCGCTCAAGCTCGAGACGGCGTTCGACACGCAGCTCGACCTGCCGGGCGTCGAGCCGCCGTTGACCGGCCGCATCACGGGCCTCGACCTGCTGCGCCCGGCGGGGCTCAATGCGCTGGCCGTCGTCGCCGGGCGGCTGCCCGAGCGCGGCGCGGCGGTCGTCGAGGCCGTCGTCAACGCCCGCTTCGCCGAGGTGCGCGGCCTGCATCCGGGCTCGACGCTCGTCGCGCTGCTCAACGGCCGGCGCGAGACGCTGCACGTCGTGGGCACCGTGCTGTCGCCCGAGTACGTCTTCGCGTCGCGCGGCGGCGCGCCCGACGACGAATGGTTCGGTGTCGTATGGATCGACGCCGAGCGCGTCGAGACGGCGTTCGACATGGAGGGCGCGTTCAACCGCGTGTCGCTGCAGCTCGCGCCCGGCACGCGCACGGCGACGGTGGTCGACGCGCTCGACCGCCTGCTCGAGCCCTACGGCTCGATCGGCGCGACGGGGCGCGATCGCCAGCTGTCGGCCTTCATCGTCGACAACGAGCTGCGCCAGCTGCAGGTGCTGGGCACCGTGCTGCCGTCGATCTTCCTCGCCGTGGCCGTGTTCATCCTCAACGTCGTGCTCAGCCGCCAGGTCGCGACGCAGCGCCAGCAGATCGCGGCGCTGAAGGCGCTCGGCTACCGCGACGGCGAGATCGCGGCGCACTACATCAAGCTCGCCATCGCCATCGCGGCGCTCGGCGTCGCGATCGGCCTGCTGGGCAGCCTGTGGATCGGCCACGGGCTGGTGTCTCTCTACGCCGAGGCGTTCCGCTTCTCGCATCTCGAGTACCGCACGGTGCCGGGCATCACGCTGGCGGCGATGGGCATCGTCGCGCTGGCCGCCGCGTTCGGCGCGTGGACGGCGATCCGCGCCGTCGTACGGCTGCGTCCGGCGCAGGCGCTGCAGCCGCCGTCGCCGCCCGTGTTCCGCCCGACGCTGGTCGAGCGGGCGGGCTACGGCCGGCGCGTGTCGCCGGCCGCGATGATGGTGATCCGCAACATCGAGCGCCGCCCGCTGCGCGCCGTGCTCACCGTGGCCGGCATCGCCGCGGCGATCGCGCTGCAGATCTCGGGCTCGTTCTGGACCGACACGATCCAGCTCATCACCGACATGCAGTACCGCCGCGTGCTGCAGGGCGACGTGACGGTCGACTTCGTCGAGCCGGTGGCGCTCGACGCCGAGGCCGAGCTGCGCCGCCTGCCCGGCGTGCTCGACGCGCAGCTGCTGCGCAGCGAGCCGGTCCGCGTGCACGCCAACGGTCGCACCATCGACACCGTGCTGACGGGCCAAACGCCCGGGGGCGAGCTGACGCGCGTCGTCGACATGGTGCGCGGCGCGCGGTCCATGCCGGCCGACGGCGCGCTGCTTTCGGCGCTGCTGGCGCGCGATCTCGGCGTCGGCGTCGGCGACACCGTCGAGGTCGAGTTCCGACTCTGGCACCGCCGGCGCGTCGCACTGCGCGTCGCCGAGACCGCGCACACGCTGTTCGGCCGCGTGCTCTACATGGACCTGGCGGCGCTCAACCGCGCGGCCGGCGACGGCGCCGGCGCGACCGACGCGGCGCTGCTCGTCGATCCGCATGCCCTGCGCGAGTTCAACGCCGCCGTCAAGCAGACGCCGAGGATCTCGGCCGTGTTCGACAAAGCGAGCTCGCAGCGCAGCTTCGAGAAGACGACGGCGCGCAACCTCGGCTTCTTCACGATGGTGCTGACGCTGTTCGCCGTCGCGATGGCCGTCGGCATCACGTACAACGCGGCGCGCATCGCGCTGTCGGAGCGCGCCTGGGAGCTGGCCAGCCTGCGCGTGCTCGGCATGACGCGCGCCGAGGTGTCGGTCCTGCTGCTGGCCGAGCTGGGTGTCGAGCTGCTCGTCGCGCTGCCGGTCGGCGCTGTCGGCGGCTGGCTGCTCGCGACCGGGCTGATGCAGGCGATGAGCAGCGAGGAGATCGACTTCCCTGTCGTCGTCGACCCGTCGACCTACGGCGTCGCGGCGTTGACGGTGCTGGCCGCGGCGATCGTCAGCGCGGCGATCGTGCGGCGGCACATCGACCGGCTCGACCTGGTGGCGGTGCTCAAGGTCCGCGAATGACGAAGAGAATCGGAGCATGAAGAACAAGAATGGACGGGCCCGTCGCTGGGCGACGTGGGGCGCGCTGGCGCTGGTGGGCGGCGCGGCCGCGGCATGGGCCTTCTGGCCGCGCGCGCTGGAGGTCGAGGTCGGCGAGGTGGCGACGGGCCGCTTCGAGCAGACGATCCAGGAGGACGGCCGCATGCGCGTCGTGCACCGCTGGGTCGTGAGCGCGCCGACGCAGGCCGAGCTCGAGCGCCCGCCGCTCAAGGTGGGCGACGCGGTGGCCGCCGGCGACGTCGTCGCGTCGCTCGTGCCGGCGGCGCCGCAGATGATCGATGCGCGCACGCGCGGCGTGCTGCGCGAGCGCGTCGGCAGCGCCCAGGCCGCGTTCGCCGCGGCGCAGGCGCAGGCCGGCCGCGCTCGGGCGGCGCTCGACCAGGCGCGCCTGGAGGCCGAGCGCGCCGAGCAGCTGGCGCGCGACAACTTCATCGCCGCATCGGCGCGCGACCAGGCACGGCTCGCGTTGGCCGCGCAGCACAAGGCGCTCGACGCGGCGCAGGCGCAGGTCCACGTGTCGGAGCACGCGGTGTCGGAGGCACGCGCCGCGCTGGCTCGCGCCGAAGGCGGCCCCGTGCCCGCCGGCACGCGCTGGCAGCTGCGCGCCCCGGTGGCCGGCCGCGTGACGAAGCTGCACCACGAAAGCGCGACGACGGTCGCGCCGGGCGCGCCGCTGATCGAGATCGCCGACACGACGCAGCTCGAGGCCGTGATCGACGTGCTGTCGTCCGACGCGCTGCGCATCGCGCCGGGCGCGGCCGTGCGGCTAGCCGCCGGCGCCGGCATCGCGCCGATCGCCGCGCGCGTCGTGCGCATCGAGCCGGTCGCCTTCACCAAGGTGTCGGCGCTGGGCATCGAGGAGCAGCGCGTCAACGTGATCGCGCAGGCCGACGGCGCGGTCCCGCCGGCGCTCGGCGACGGCTTTCGCGTCGACGCGACGATCGCCGTCGCCGGCCACGACGGCGTGCTGCTCGCGCCGGCGGCCGCGCTGGTGCGCGACGGCACGCAGTGGTCGGTACTCGTCGTCGACGGTGGTCGGGCGCGCCGGCGGCCGGTCGAGGTGGTCGAGCGCAACCCGCAGCACGCCTGGATCCGCAACGGCGTGAGGCCCGGCGAGCGCGTCGTGCTCTACCCCGGTGCGGCGATCGAGGACGGGCAGCGCGTGCGTGTGCGGCCGTAGCGCGAGCCTCGCGAACCGGCCGACGCATGGCAGGTGCCGGACCGGAACCGCCGGCGCGGCCGGCCTGGAGCGGACCGAACGCTCCACCTGATCTGGCGCAACCACGCCGTGCGCGCTCGAGCCTATCGTGCGTGCGTTACGCAGCTTGCTGCGTGTCCGCCCAGTAGCAGAAGAAAGGAGTCGCTCCATGGACACATCGACCGCCGGCACGTCGTCGCAGCCCTTCGAGCGCCTGAAGGAGAACCTGCGCCACGTCGTCGAGGATGCCGACCAGCTGCTCGAGCGTGCCGCGGGCAGCGGTGACGCCCAGTTCGAGGCACTGCGCAATCGCCTGGACCAGCAACTGCGCCGCATGCGGCTGCAGCTCGAGGATCTGGAGCACGAAGCCGTGCACAAGGCCCGCGAGGCAGCGCGCGCCGCCGACACGGCGGTGCACGCCCATCCCTACGCCGCGATCGGCGTGGCGGCCGCCGTCGGGCTGCTGCTCGGCGTCGTGCTGGCGCGCCGTTGAAGACGGTGGACGACTCGGCGGGCGCCGGCGAGACGCCGGGCGCGTCCGCGTCGTCGTCGGCGTGGGGCCCTGCCGCGCGCGGCGTCGCCGCAACGCTGCTCGACATCGGCCACACGCGGCTGCAGCTGCTGACGACGGAAGTCGAGGAAGAGGGCTTGCGCGTCAAGGCGCAGGCGCTCTCCGCGGCCGGCGCGCTGTTCGCCTTTGCGCTGGGCATCGTGCTGGCCTGCGTCGCGCTCGTGCTGCTCGTCGCGCCGGCCGACCGGCCGCTCGTCCTGGCTGCACTGGCCGTCGCCTGCTTCGTATTCGGCGGCTGGGGCGCGTGGCGCTGGCAGCGCATCGCCGCGGCGCGGCCTCCGCTGCTGCAGGCGACATTGGCCGAGCTGCAGCGCGACCGGGCTGCGCTGCTCGGCAAGAGGCTCGACCGATGAAGGCGCCGTCGCGCCGCCCCGCGGCCGAGCGCCTCGCATTGCGCCGCGAGCTGCTCGTCGCCACCTCGACACTGCAGCGGCTGCAGCTGCGCCACGAGCTGCACCACGGGCCGTGGGCACCGGCGGCGCTGCGGCTGCGCACGGTGTGGCACGTCGCGCGCCTCGTGCGCCGCTGGTTGCGCGGCCGCTGAGTCGCCGACAGGAGCGGCGTCATGGCGCTGCCGGCGCACTACGGCGCGATGGCCCTGATCGACCCGGCGCAGCACCGCCTCGCGCCGATCGAGCGGCCGACGGCGCCGCTCGCGCCCGGCGAGCTGCGGCTGCGCGTGCACGCCTGCGGCGTCTGCCGTACCGACCTGCACATCGTCGACGGCGAGCTGCCGACCGCGCCGCTGCCGCGCGTGCCCGGCCACGAGATCGTCGGCCGCATCGTCGAGCTCGGGCCCGGCTGCACGCACCACGCGCTCGGCGATCGCGTCGGCGTGCCGTGGCTGGCCGACACCTGCCGCCACTGCACGCTGTGCCGCGCCGGCCGCGAAAACCTGTGCGCCGACGCGCGCTTCACCGGCTGGTCGGTCGACGGCGGCTATGCCGAATACGCCGTCGCGCGCGACGACGCCTGCTTCGCGATCCCGCCGAACTACACCGACGAGCAGGCCGCGCCGCTGTTGTGCGCCGGCCTGATCGGCTGGCGCGCGCTGCGCATGCTGCCCGACGACGCGGCGCACGTCGGGCTGTACGGCTTCGGCGCAGCGGCGCACCTCGTCGCGCAGGTCGCGCTGGCCGAGGGCCGGCGCGTCGCCGCCTTCACGCGCGCCGGCGACACGGGGGCGCAGTCGCTGGCGCGACGGCTCGGCGTGCAATGGGCCGGCGCGAGCAGCGACGACCCGCCCGCGCCGCTCGACGGCGCGCTCATCTTCGCGCCGGTCGGCGAGCTGGTGCCACGCGCGCTGCAGGTCACCGCGCCCGGCGGCACCGTGGTGTGCGGCGGCATCCACATGAGCGACATTCCGTCGTTCCCGTACCGCTGGCTGTGGCAGGAGCGCTCGCTCAAGTCGGTGGCCAACCTGACGCGCCGCGACGGTGCCGAGTTCATGGCGTTCGCCGCGAAGCACCCGCTGCAGATCGCGACGACGGGCTATGCGCTGGCCGACGCGAACCGTGCGCTCGACGACCTGCGCGCCGGGCGCGTCGCGGGCGCGGCGGTGCTGCACTGCCGCTGAAACGCGACGCCGAGGCTGCGCCGTCGATGCGGCTTTGCGGGTCCGGGCCGCGTCGGCTGGCTAGACTGCCTGTGGTGCGCTCCCTTTCGATGAACCGGCGATGAAGCTGCTCGACACCCTCCAGAACGAACACGTGCTGATCGACCGGATGCTCGGATCGCTGCGCGCCTACGTCGACGGACTCGTCGCCGGGACGGCGGATCCCGACGACGGCCGGCGCTACGCCGCGTTCTTCACCGAGTACGCCGGCCATTTCCATCACGATCGCGAAGAGGGCGTGCTCTTCCATGCGCTGGTCACGCAAGCGGAGCTGCCGGCCGACCGCGGACCCGTGCACGCCCTCACGCGCGACCACGCCGAGATGTCGCAATGGCTGCTCGAGCTGACGCCGCTGCTCGAGCGGAGGCCGCAGCCCGGCGACGACGCAGCCCGGCTTCAGGCCCTGGCGACCCGTTACTCGCAGGCGCTCTGGCGTCACATCGACGCCGAGAACTCCGTGCTGTTCCCCGAGGGCGGTGAGCGGCTCGTCCTGTGCGGAGTCCACGAACTGGCGGATCGGCCGATGAGCGAGGCGGAAGCGGCCGCGCGCGAGGGCGCCGCGGCCCTGCTCGTGCGCTACCCGCCGATCGAGGACATGGCGCTCACCCGCGGCGACGGATGCTACATGTGCCGAGCCCACGGCGACACCTGCGACGGTCTCGAGGCCGAATGGTGGACGGAGCTCGAATGGGAAGAGTTCCGTCAGAGGGACGCGAGCGACTGAACGGGAGCTTCGAGCTTGGCGACGCGTTCGAGTTCGACTGGAGCGAGGAAGGCCGGCTGATGATCGCTTCACCGATCCCCTGTCCGGCCCATCGTCAGCACGACGCGGAAGTTCGCCGCGCCGGACTTCATCCGCTGGACCGCCTCGTTCGCGCGCTCCAGCGGCATCGTCTCGATGCGCGGGCGCACGCCGGCGAGCACGCTGAAGTCGAGCGTCTTCTCGTTGTCGTAGGGCGAACCGGTGATCGAGCCGATCACGCTGCGCTCGTTCGTCACGAGCGGGCCGGTCGTGATGCTGAACGCCTCCCTGCCCGCACCCAGCACGACGAGGCGTCCCTGCGGCGCCAGCGCGTTCATCAGCGCGGTGAGCGCGTCGCCCTTGCCGATCGTGGCGACGATCGCCTGCGCGCCGCCCATCGCGCGCAGCCGCGCGGCGGCATCGTCCTGCGCGCTATCGACGTAGACGTGCGCGCCGAGCGCGAGCGCGTCGTCGGCGATGCCGGCGCCGCGGCCGACGGCGACGACCCGAAAGCCCATCCTGCGCGCGTACTGCAGCGCCATGTGGCCGAGGCCGCCGATGCCGAACACGGCGACGAGATCGCCGGCCTGCGCGCCGCACTTCTTCAGCGCGTTGAAGGTGGCGAGGCCGGCACACAGGATCGGCGCGGCCTCGTCGGAGCCGAGTTCGTCGGGGATCGCCACGAGCCCGGTGCCGCGCGCCAGCATCATCTCGGCATAGCCGCCGTCGCAGGTGGCGCCGACGACCGGCTGGTTGCGGCACAGCTGGAACTCGCCGCGCCGGCACTGCACGCACTCGTTGCAGTGGCCGCCGAAGCGCCCGACGCCGACGCGCTGGCCGAGCTTCCAGATCGCAGGCACGGCGCTGCCGATCGCCGCGATGCGACCGACGACTTCGTGCCCCGGCACGCGCGGCGGCTGCAGCGTGGGGTCCGCGTTCCCGATGTCGCCGGCATCGGCACCGCACACGCCGCACGCCTCGACGCGGATCAACACCTGGCCGGGGCCGGGTGCGGGGACCGGACGCTGCACGAGCTCGAGCCGCCCGGCTGCGCCCAACTGCATCGCGCGATAGGTCTTCGTCTCCATGCGCCGCATCTTCGAAAGGCGATGCGACAGGCTACCGCGAGCACACCACGCGCGGCATCTTCCCGCTGCGCCCGCGCACCGACGCCGGCCCGCGCGCGGACTCGAGCCGCAAGCCGACCAGCCCTTGCGCGCGCAGGTAGGCAGCGAGCGCGCTGCGGGCGTGGCGCAATGCCTGCGCGCCCTGCCCGTCCGCCACGGTCAGGCGCAGGTGCCGGGCGCCGCACTGCACGAGCTGGAAGTCGTACACCCCCGCATCGTCTTCGAGCACCGTGGTCAGCGCCAGCGGCGGCAGGCGAACCGTGCCGCCGTCGGCGCCGGCCAGCACGAGCATCTCGTCGGCGCGGCCGTGCACGTCGATCGCCGGCAGCGGCGAGCCGCAGGCGCAGCGGCCGGCGCGGATGCGCACGCGGTCGCCGAGCTCGTAGCGGATCAGCGGCTGCAGGTGGTTGGCGAGGTTGGTCAGCAGCGTCGTGTGGCCTTCCACGCCGTCGGGCACCGGCCGGTGGTGCTCGTCGACCGATTCGAGGATCACCCAGTCGCTGTTGAGGTGCAGCGCGCCGCAGCGGCACTGCGACGCCATCGCGAGGAACTCCGACGCGCCGTAGGCGTCGGTGACCGGGCAGCCGAAGCGGCCGCCGATGGCGGCGCGCATCGCGGCGGACAACGTCTCGCCGCCCGTCCACACCTCGGCCAGGCGCAGCGCGAGGCGGCCGGCGGCCTGCTCCTCGGCCAGCAGCAGCGCAGCGGTCGGATAGCCCGCGAGCACCGTCGGCGCCCAGGCCTGCAGCTGCGCCGCCAGCGCGGCGGCCGGCTGCAGGAACGAGAAGCCGCGCAGCCGCTGCGGCCCGCTCGGCTGCAGCCGGCGCAGCCGCTCGATCGACACCGCGCTCGCGAAGTGGCCGGTCGTCGCGCCGACGAAGGCGATGCGCTCGCCGAGGTACCAGGGGTCGAGCCAGCGTGCCGGCACGGCCGGCGGCACGCGGCGCAGCGCCTCGAGCGCGTCGTAGACGGCCATCGCCTGCGCATCCTGCACGAACAGCCCCGGCTCGCCGCTGCTGCCCGAGCTCTCCCAGACGTAGAGGCCACGCGCAGCGTCGAACGGCTCGCCGATGCGCGAGGCGTCGCGCGTGAAGGCGTGCAGCGCCGCCACGTCGACGACGCCGGGCTCGCTGAACGATGCGGCCAGGTCCCGCATCAGCTGCGCCTTGGTCAGCGGCGGCAGCGACGCCAGCGCCGTCGCCGGCGCGGCGGCGGCACCGTGGCGACGCGATGCGCGCCCGAGCCGGCTGCGGTACAGCGGGGCGCGGCGCGCCGCCGCGAGCAGCGCCTCGAGTCGCCGCTCGCGGCGCAGCGCCAGCGCTGCCGGTGCGCTGTGCGCAGCCAGCGCGACATCGAGCGCGACGGCGCCGCTGCGCCAGGCGTCGGAAGCGGTCCACATGCCGTTGCGGGGAGGCGAAGGAGCCGATCTCGGGCGGCGGGTCGCCCACGGTAGCGCCGCGCACAGCGCGCGTGGTTGCGCGCCGTCAAGGCCCTGCCGGCGCATCGTGCGCGAGGCCATTTGACCGCGCGCAAGGCAGGCCGCGCAGCGCTGCCTAGACTTGTTTTCGCAGACCGTTCCTCGTTCGTTCCTCCCTGCAGAAAGGAGTCCGCACCGATGAATGCACTCACCCGCCTCGAACGGCTCGACGACCTGTTCCCCGAGATGTTCCGCCGCCTGTCGGCGTGGCCCGCGCCGACGAATCTGGAACCGCTGGGCGAGATCCGCGTCGACATCGACGAGAACGAGAAGGACTACGCCGTGCGCGCCGAGATCCCCGGCGCCAAGAAGGAGGACATCCACGTCGAGGTCGACGGCAACCGCGTCGCCATCTCGGCCGAGGTGAAGAAGGACTTCGAGAAGAAGGACGACAAGGCCGAGAAGCAGGGCCGCGTGCTCGTGCGCGAGACCTACCGCGGCCGTGCGTCGCGCAGCTTCACGCTCGCCTGCGAGATCGACGAGGCCAAGGTCGTCGCCAGGCTCGAGGACGGCGTGCTCAAGCTCACGCTGCCCAAGCGCGAAGGCGCGCGCAGTCGGCGCATCTCGATCGAGTAGCGCCCGCGGCGGGGTGGTGTCGCGCCCCGCGGGGGCGGAGTCGGCGCGCCGACGGTAATATCGTCGGGTGACCACCGCCGCCGCCTCCGCCGCCACCCACCTCGCCGTCGTCGACGACGAAGCCGACATCACGACGCTGCTCGCCGGCTACCTGGGCAGCCAGGGCTTTCGCATCAGCCAGTTGCACGACGGGCGCTCGCTGCTCGAGCTGATGACGAGCGACCCCCCGGCGCTCGTGCTGCTCGACCTCGGCCTGCCCGGCGAGGACGGCTTTTCGATCGCGCGCCAGCTGCGCGAGCACTGGCACTGCGGCCTCGTCATCGTCACGGGCCGCGGCGACGCCGTCGACAAGGTCGTTGGCCTCGAAGTGGGCGCCGACGACTACGTCACCAAGCCGTTCGACCTGCGCGAGCTGCTCGCGCGCATCAAGGCCGTGCTGCGCCGCCTCGAGCCGGCGACCGCCACGGCGGCGGCGGTGCCGGCGCCCGCCGGCGCGCGCACGCGGCTGCACTTCGCCGGCTGGACGCTCGACACGGCGGCGCGCCGCCTGAGCGACGCGCAAGGCCGCGAGGTGCCCCTGACGGCCGGTGAGTTCGACCTGCTGGCCGTCTTCGCGCGCAGCGCCGGGCGCGTGCTGTCGCGCGACTACCTCCTCGAGCAGACGCGCGGGCGCGAGGCCGGGCCCTTCGACCGCACGATCGACGTGCAGGTCGGCCGCCTGCGCCGCAAGCTCGAGGCCGACCCCGAGGAGCCGCAGCTGATCAAGTCGGTGCGTGGCGCGGGCTACCTGTTCGTGCCCGGCGTCGAGGTCTCCTGACGATGCCCGTCTCCGGCAAGCGCGCCCTGCCCGGCATCGACGACCTGACGGCGTTCCGCGCGCTGTTCGGCGCCTATCCCGACGCGCTGCTCGTCGTCGACTCCGACGGCGACATCGTGCTCGCCAACCCGAATGCCGAGCAGCTGTTCGGCTACGAAGCGGGCGAGCTCGTCGGCCTGCCGGTCGACGCGCTGGTGCCCGACAGCATCCGCCCGCGCCACGCGAGCTACCGCCGCGCCTACACCGAAGCACCGCGCCCGCGGCCGATGGGCACGCACATCGACCTGCAGGGCAAGCGCCGCGACGGCAGCGAAGTGATGGTCGAAATCGCGCTCAGCCCGCTGCAGCAGCAGGGGCTGCCGTACGTCGTCGCGGCGGTGCGCGCCATCGGCTCGTATCCGCGCGTGCGTCAGGCGCTGCAGCGCGCACACTACGCCGAGCAGCTCGCGCAGGTGGGCCGCCTGGCCGTCGACACACGCGACCCCGGGGTGCTGCTCGCGCAGGTGCCGATCGTCGCGACGCAGGCGCTCGAGGTCGAGACCTGCGCCGTCTTCCTGCTCGAGCCCAACGGCCTCGAGTTCCGCGTCGCCGGCGGCGTCAACCTGCTGCCCGGCGAGCAGCGCGGCGACCGCATCCCGAACCGGCGCGACACGCCGCCGGGCCATCTCGTCGCCTGCGGTCGACCGGTGGTCGTCGACGACTATGCGACGGAGACACGCTTCGTCGTGCCCACCGCCTACCTGGCTGCCGGGCTGGCCAGCGCGCTGGCCGTGCCGCTGTCGGACCGCGGCCGCATCATCGGGGCGCTGACGGTGCGCTCGCGCCGGCGCCACCGCTTCGGCGACGACGAACTGCGCTTCGTCGACGCGCTGTCGAGCCTGCTCACGACCAGCCTGCAGCGCACGCAGACCGAGGAGCAGCTCAACCACTCGCAGCGCCTGGAGAGCGTGGGCCAGCTCACCGGCGGCATCGCGCACGACTTCAACAACCTGCTGACCGTGATCTCGGGCAACCTGCAGGTGCTCGAGGATCTGCCGGCGGTGGCCGACGACGCCTTCGCGCGCCAGATGGTCACGGCGGCGACGCGCGCCACGCGCCGCGCCGCCGATCTCACGGGCAAGCTGCTCGCCTTCTCGCGCCGCCAGGTGCTGCAGCCGAGCAGCGTCGACGTCGGCGCGCTGCTGCACGGGCTGGCCAACATGCTGCGGCGCACGCTCGACCAGCGCATCCACATCTCGATCGACGCGCCGCGCCACGGCCCGCACTGCCTGGCCGACCTGTCGCAGCTCGAGTCGGCGGTGCTCAACGTGGCGATCAATGCGCGCGACGCGATGCCCGACGGCGGCACGCTCGCCTTCACCTGCCGCACGCGCGAGAAGCTGCCGCCCGAGCTGGCGGTCGACGACAACGACGACGGCGACGACGCCGGCACCGGCTACATCTCGATCGCCGTCGCCGACACCGGCACCGGCATGGCGCCGTCGGTGCGCGAGCGCGCCTTCGAGCCCTTTTTCACCACCAAGGAAGCCGGCCGCGGCACCGGACTCGGGCTGTCGACGGTCTACGGCTTCGCCAAGCAGTCGCGCGGCGCCGTGTCGATCGACAGCGCGTTGGGCGTCGGCACGACGATCACGCTGTACCTGCCGCGGCCCGACGAAGGCGCGCGCCGCGACGACGACGCGCCCCCCGAGAGCGCCAATGTGCCGCCCGGCACGCGCGTGCTGCTGGTGGAGGACGACGCCGAGGTGCGCCGCGTCGCGCAGACCTTCCTCGAGGCGCTGGGCTGCACCGTGCGCTGCTGCATCGACGCCGAGCAGGCGCTGCCGCTGCTCGTGCCGGGCGACGGCGGCGCGCTGCCCTGCGACATGCTGCTCAGCGACATCGCGCTGGGCGCCGGCATGCGCGGCACCGAACTCGCCGCCGAGGCCGCGCGCCGCCTGCCGCGGCTGCCGATCCTGCTGATGTCGGGCTACTCGAGCGGCGTGCTCGACCGCCCGCCGCCGTGGGAGCTGCTGCACAAGCCGTTCACGCGCAGCCAGCTCGCGCGGGCCATCGTGCGGGTGCTCAAGGCGGGCTGAGGCGCGCCGCGGCCCTCAGGGCGCCGTCGCGACCTCGCCCCGCACGCGCGTCAGCGTGTCGACCATCGGCCCCACCTCGGCGGACTCGAGCCGGCCGTGCGTGGCGAGGGTGTCGCTGACGGGCTTGCCGCTGCTGCGCCCGACCAGCACGCCCTCGCGCGACTCGAGCGAGCGGCGCGCGAACTCGGCCGCCGTGTCGTGGCAGCGCGCGCAGCGCTCCCTGAAGATCGGCGACTGGCCCACCTGGCCGGCCAGCATCCGCATCACCGGCCCGACGAGCTCGTCGGCCAGGTAGTGGTTGCGCAGGAAGCGCGCCAGGTCGTCGCCGCGATGGTGGCGACCCGCCAGGACGCCGTTCTCGACCGTCAGCGAGCGGCGCGAGAAGTCGGCCGAATGCCCATGGCAACTGCTGCAGCGCTGGTCCCAGTGCTCGTGCAGGTCGAGCGGCGCGGCGGCTGCGGGCGGAGCGATAACCGCGCCCAGCAGCACCGCCGTCAACAGCGCCAGCGACGTCGTGCGCATGACCTGTCGCCTACACCGCCTCGAGCTCGAAGCTCACCCTGCGCCCGGGCGACGCGGCGACGTTGACCAGCGCGTCCGGCGAGAAATCGGCAATGGCATCCCACACGCCGGCGTAGGTGTTGCTGCGCTTCTTCATCGACGACCTCGCATTGGTCCTGCGCACCATCTCTTCGGCCTGCTGCTGGTGCATGCCTTCATTGCAACCGTGATCGAAACCCGGCCGACCCTGCGGACATCTTAGTGCTCCGGCGCGGCGCATTGCGGAACGCGTCACTCCGTGCTCAAGCCGCCGAAGCCGGTCAGCGGCGGCATCAGCACCTCGCCGCCCGGCCCCCATTCGACGTGCGTGAGTCCGGGTTCGAGCGCTTCGAGGCGGCGCCGCTCGAGCTCCTGGGACGACGGCGTGTCCCGATGGTCGTGCCAGGCCTGGGCCGCCTCGCGCTGCTGTCGCGAGCTGCCAGCCAGAGCCAGCGCCGCGTCGACATGGCGCGCCAGTTCCTCGTCGCTCCAGGGCTTGCACAGGTAGCGAAACACGCCCGCGTCGTTGATCGCCTGCTGGGCCGTCGCGAAGTCCGCGGACCCGGTCAGGATCATGCGCACCATGTGCGGGCGCAGGCGCGCTGCATGGCCCAGGAACGTCAGACCGTCCATGGCCGGCATTCGCAGGTCGGAGATGACGAGGTCGAAGTCGCGCATGCGCAAGAGATCCAGGGCGGCGGCGGCATCGATGCGGACGTCGACGGCGAGAGAGCGTCCGTAGCGTCGGCGCAGCGCTCGGCCCAGGGCGGCCAGCACCGATGCTTCATCGTCGACGATCAGCAGACGTTGAGAACTCATCTCATGACTCGCGGCTTGACGTGAATGACCAGCCTGCCGCCGATCCGGTGGTCGAACGCCTGGACACGCTGGATCAGCGCCGCCGTGAGGACATGCCCCGCGGCGAGCATCAGCGCGCCGGTGGGCGATACCAGGTCGCGCGCCAGCACCATCCCGGGTTCGAGCAGGGCAGCATCGATGCGCACCTCGGCGGCGGCGCGTGGCCTCTGCGGCTGCGTGATGTGAAGGAAGACATCGACGACTTCCGGGTCGAACTGCGCGCCGCGGCCCCGCCGGATCACCGTGCACGCATCCTGCATCGACAGCGATCCTTCGACGAGGTGCCCGTACTGCAGTTCGTCGAACGCGTCGGCGACGGCCAGGATGCGGGCGCCGATCGGGATCTCGCTGCCGGCACGGCGGTCCGGGAATCCCTCGCCGTCGAAACGCTCGTGATGTGCGCGGATCAGCGCCGCCACCGGCTGCATCTCCTCCAGCGGCATCAGCGCCTGCTCGCCGATCTCGCAATGGCGCTGCAGCTGCATGGTCTCCTCGGGGGAGCAGCGTGCGACGGGCCTCGCCAGGATCGCGTCCGGCACGCCGATGAGGCCGATGTCGTGCAGCAGCGCCGCGACGAAGATCTGCTGCACCTCCTCGTCGCTGCGACCCATCGCCGCCGCCAGCTTGCGCGCGCCATCGGCGACGCGCCGGCCGTGGCCCGCGAGGCGGCCGCCGCGCAGCTCGATCAGCCCCGAGAACACCTTGATGCTGGTGAGGTAGCTGCGCTTGAGCGAATCGTTGGCCCGTGCCAGCTCCTGGGTACGCTGCCGGACCCGCTGTTCCAGCCGGTCGTTCGCGTCGCGCAGTTCCAGGTTCTGGCGGACGGTCACGGCCTCCAGACGCGCGCGTTCGCGCTCCAGGCGCAGCAGATCGAGGCCCTGGCGCACCACCGAACGAAGCTCGGCATCGTCCCACGGCTTGGTGAGATAGCGGAAGATGCGGCCGCGGTTGATCGCCGCGACCGCGGCGCGGGTATCGGCATACCCCGTCAGCAGCACGCGGATGCCGGCCGGCCAGCGCTCGTGGACCCGCTCGAGCAGCTCGGCGCCGTCCATGCCCGGCATGCGCATGTCCGAGATCACGATGTCCACCGGCTCGCGCTCGAGCACCTCGAGCGCCTGCGGGCCGCCCTGCGCGGTCAGCACGCGAGTGCCGTCGCCGCGCAGTGCGCGCCGCAGTGCGGACAGGATGCCCGGCTCGTCGTCCACGCACAACACGCAGGCAGGCGCGGCCGGCGCCTCGCACGACGGATCGGCATCCACCGTCGGCGACTCCACGGCGTTCATGTCCCGTCCCCCATCGGGTCGGCCGGCATCTCGACCGCGATCACAGCGACAACGCCTCGCACAGCGCGTCGACTCCGCAGGCCGTCGATCGGAGGATCTCGACGCAGGTCGGCAGGCCGACGCCGACACGCTCCCAGGTGACGACCGCGACCGGCGGGACGACATCGCGCGGCGCGGCCTGTGCCTGGATGCCGTGAGCCAGCGCATCGGCGACGTTCACCAGCTCCGCCAGTGTCGGCCCGCCGGCCGGATCGGGCGCGGGCTCGTGATGCAGGGCCAGCGCCTGGGCCAGCGCCGGCGGCAGACGCCAATGGCGAGCAAGGGTCTCTCCGGCGACGCAGTGATCCACGCCGAGCACGGCACGCTCGACGTGCAGCACGGGCAGATCGTGTTCGCAAGCGAACCGCAGCGCGATCCCGTACTCGGCCGGGAACTGCGTGGCCAGGACGAGTGCGCCGATGTCGTGCAGCAGCCCGGCGGTGAAGGCCACTTCGCCGTCCATGCCGGCGCTGTGCGCCAAGCCGCGCGCGACGAGAGCCGCCGTCAGGGCGTTGCGCCAGAAATCCTTGAAGTGGAACTCCGCACAGCGGTCCGAGTCCGCGAACTGTGCCGAGACGGCGGCCGTGGTCAGCAGTACGGCGACCGTGCGCAGCCCGAGCACCGCGATGGCGGTGCGGATGGTGGCGACCCGCCCCGGCGCCCCGTAGAACGCCGTGTTGGCCGCCCGCAGCGTGCGCACCGTCAAGGCCTGGTCGCGCTCGATGCATTCGGCGACGGCGTTCACGCTGGCACCTTCTTCCTGGAGCAGCGCTGCCACCTCCCGCACCGCCTGCGGCAGGCTGGGCAGCGCGCCGATGCGCCGGCTGAGGTCGTCGATGCCGATGTGCGCCTTCGGCGCCGCTGCCTGGGGCGCTGCGGGAGGCGGCTGCAACCCGGTCATCCCGTCTCCGACACCGTGGTGGCGCTTGAGGACATGCAGCAGCGGATGCACTTTGCCGCCGCCCAGACTGCGCCGAAAGAGATACGCCAGCCGCGCGGCCTGCGGGGACTCACACTCCGTGCCCGTCTCCCCGGGCGGTCTCGCCGCGACACGCTCGGACGCCGTTTCGATCAGACCACGATCCATTACACGACCTCGAGTGAAACAGGCAGCAGGAGCAGGATGGTCCCGTCCTGCTCGCCGCGCCGCGGCAGGGGGCGCCGGAGCGCGCGATGCAGCGTGCGGCCGACCTCGACGGCGCGCGTCTCGCCGTCCGATGCGCCGAAGACCTCGCACAGTGCGGGCGGCAGGGCTTCGTCGGCGGGCCTTCCGATGTCGCCGGCGATGCCCGGAAGCAGGCGCCGCGCCTCGTCGTTGGCGAAAGCCAGCACGCCGTCGCCGTCGATCGCAAGAACCGCCGCAGGCAGGCACTCGAGCGCGTCGCGCGTGCTGCCTGCCGACAGCGCGAGCACGTCGGCCTCGTCGCGCTGCTGCGCCACGAGGCGCTGGAGTCGATCGTTGAGCTGCTGGTAGTCGGCGTTGGCGCTTTCCACCTGGCGCGCCAGGCGCCGGTTCTCGTCGGCCATCGCCTTCTGTCGAAACGCCTCGGCCACGTGCCCGCGCAGGCGCGCGTCGTCCCACGGCTTGGTGAGGAACTTGTAGATCGCACCCTCGTTGATCGCGTCGATGATCGACTGCAGCTCGGTGTAGCCCGACAGGACCATGCGGATCGTGTCCGGATAGAGCTCCTTGGCCCGGCGCAGGAACTCGACCCCCGTCATGCCGGGCATGCGCTGGTCGGAAACGATGACGTCGACCTCGCCTTCGGCCAAGCGCTGAAGTCCCTCGGCGGCGCCGCAGGCCGTGACGATGGTGTAGCCGTCGCGCCGCAGCAGCCGCCTGAGCGATGCGAGGATGTGCTCCTCGTCGTCCACCAGCAGCAGGGTGCGCGAGTTGCGCACCCGCGTCACGAAGCGCGACGGCAGGCGCCGATCCTCGCGAAGCAGTTGCGCGAATCCGTCCGCCGGCAGCGCGGCGCCGAAGTAATGGCCCTGGATGCGGTCGCAGCGGTTCGCCGCGAGCAGGCCGAGCTGGCCCTCGGTCTCGACGCCCTCGGCAAGCACCTGCAACTGCAGCCGCTGGGCCATCGTGATGATGGCGCGCGTGACCGACACGTCCTCCGGCGCCGCCGTCACGTCATGCACGAACGTGCGGTCGATCTTGACGACATCGATCGGCAGACTGCACAGGCAGCTCAGGCTCGAGTAGCCGGTACCGAAGTCGTCCAGCGACACCTCCACGCCCATCGCCTTGATGTCGCTCAGCACGGCCGCCGCGTGCGCGACGTCGGCCATCGCGGTGCCCTCGGTGATCTCGATGCCCAGCAGCGACGGGTCGACGCCGTTGGCCATCAGGATGCCCTGGATGTGCCCGGCCAGATCGCGTCGCTGCAACTGCGCCGGCGCGACGTTCACGCCGATGCGCACCACCGGCACGCCTTGCGCGCGCCACTGCGAGATCTGCCGGCAGACGCGATGCAGGACCCAGTCGCCCACCGCGCCGATCAGGCCGCTGCGCTCGGCGATCGGCACGAACTCCGACGGCGACAGGCGTCCCATCGCCGACGAGGTCCAGCGCAGCAGCGCCTCCGCGCCGACGACGCTGCCGTCGGCCATCGCGACCTGCGGTTGATAGTGGACCTCGAGCTCGTCGTCGGCCAGGGCCTGGCGCAACAGCGCCTCGATGTGCATCTCGCGCAGCGCGCGGGCGTTCGAATCCGGCTCGTAGACGACGATCGACTCCGCGTGCGTCGCGCGCAGCCGCGCCGTCTGGGCGAGCTCGAGCAGCTGCGCCGGCAGCTGTGCGTCGCCCGGGTAGCTCGCGACGCCGATCACGCACTGCGCGAAGACGTCGGTCGAAGCCACCCGAACCGGGCGCTCCAGCGCGTCGCGCAGGGCGCGCGCCCGATCCAGGACCGTGGCTGCAGCTTCCTCGGGGGTCTGTGTCAGCTCCGCCATGAGCGCGAACTCGGTGTTGCCGAGCTGCGCCACCGTCTCGCCGTCACGGCATTCGGCCTTCAGGCGCGCGGCCAGCGCCATCGCCAGCATGTCGCCGGCGCCGAAGCCCATCGTCGCCTTGAGCTCGCCGATGCGCGCGACGTCGATCGTGATCACGGCGACGATGCGCTCGTCCCAGCCTGCCGAGACGATGGCGGCATCGATCCGGTCGAGGAATGCTGTGCGATTGGGCAGACCGGTGACCTCGTCGTGCGTCGCCAGTTCCTGCAGCCGCTGCTCCGCCTCGCGCTGCGCCGTGATGTCCTGCAGGAGCGCGATGCCGTGCAGGCGGCCGTCGGGCAGGGCTTCGACCATTCCACGGTGAAGCACGACCAGGCGTCTGCCGCCGGCCGTCACCAGGCGGTGCTGGAAGTCGAACGGTTCGCCGGGACTCGCGTTGCGCCAGATGCCGGCGACGAAGTCGCGCTCGTCGGGCGGAACCCATTCCATGGCGTCGAGGCTGCCGATCTCGGCATCGGGCGACTCAATCAGATCGCGCAGCCCTGCGGACAGCACGAGCCTGCCGTCGGGCAGCACGACTTCGAAGGATCCCGATCGGCACAGCGACTCGGTGCGCGACAGCATCTCGGCATTCCAGGTCGCGGCCTGCAGGGCATCGGCCAGCTCGGTGACGTCGTGCAGGGTCAGCAGCACCGCGTCCCGCCCCGAGAAGGCGACACGCTTGGCGAACGCGCGGGCTTCGAAGCGGCTGCCGTCGCGGCGCACGCAGGTCATCTGCCCGGGGCGACCCGTCCTGCCGGCCAGGCGCCGGGCCAGGATGTCGCGCGCGCGGTCCCGCAGCTCGACAGGCACCATGATTTCGTGCGCCCGGCCGATCAGCTCGGCAGCGTGCCATCCCAGCAGCTCGGCGGCCGCCCGGTTGACATAGACGATGCAGTCGTCCTGCACCACGAGGTGGCCCGTCTGGGACTGCTCGAGCAGTTCGCGTGCCTCTGTCTCCTCCAAGGGGGAGACGCTCTCGCTCGATGGCCGTTCGTGCGGTGGATCGGAGCTGGACATGGGTACTGCGCGTAAACCTCTCCCTTATCGGACGCGGGAGCGGCGAACTTGAGCTCGCGGCAGCTCGCGTCACCCGACCGGCGTGCGCGCCGTGCCGGCGCCGCGCGACGACGGCAGTGCGCTCGCCCTCAAGTCGGCGCGCCGGCTGCCGATAGCTCTCTCTGTGCCGGCAGCCCGCGCACAGCCGTGGCCGAGGAGATGCGATGAAGATCAGTCAACACGTCTGGACGGACTCCCTCGGGTGGTCGCCCCCCTTGCCCGCCGAAGCCGACACGGCCGTCCAGCTCGTGCTCGCCTTCGGCAGCCCGCGCCAGATCCAGCGCGCCGATCTGGCCGCCGCGATGCGCGCTGCCTTTCCGGCCGGCGTGGTGGCCGGCTGCTCCACCGCCGGAGAGATCGCCGGCACGCGAGTGCACGACGAGACGCTGGTGGCGACGGCCATCCGGTTCGAACGATCGACGGTCGATTGCGTCGACGTGCCCGTCGAAGGCGACGGGGCCGATGCCGCGAGGTCGGTGGCCCGCGCCCTGGTGCGGCCCGGCCTGCGCCACGTTCTCGTGCTCTGCGACGGCCTGAACGTGAACGGCAGCATCTTCGCCCACACACTGCGCGCGGCGCTGCCGGAGGGCGTCTGCGCCACCGGCGGACTGGCCGGCGACGCCGATCGCTTCGAGCGGACGTTGATCTTCAGCAACGATCCCGCAGGCAGCGGCGCTGCCCGCAGCGCCCGCGTGATCGGCGTGGGGCTGTACGGCGACGCCCTGCGCGTCGGCTACGGCTCGCACGGCGGCTGGGACAGCTTCGGGCCGGCACGGCGCGTGACGCGATCGCGCGGCAACGTGCTGTTCGAACTCGACGGCGAATCGGCGCTGGCGCTGTACAAGAGCTACCTAGGCGACCATGCGAGCGCGCTGCCGGGATCCGCGCTGCTCTTCCCGCTGCTGCTCGAGGACCGTTCGGGCGGCGAAGGGCTCGTGCGGACGGTGCTGGCGGTCGACGAGGCGGCCGGCAGCCTGACCTTCGCGGGCGACATTCCCGAGGGCGCGCAGGTTCGGCTGATGAAGGCCAACTTCGACCGCCTGATCGACGGCGCCTGCGGCTCCGCATCCGCCACGGCGGGCCGGCTGGACGGCTCGCGCGCGGAACTCGCGATCCTGATCTCCTGCGTGGGTCGCAAGCTGGTGCTGCGCCAGCGCATCGAGGAGGAAGTCGAAGCCGTGCGCGAAGTCCTGCCGCGGGCCGTGCTCGCGGGCTTTTATTCCTACGGAGAGCTCTGCCCGCAGGGCAACCTCGGCAGTTGCGAGCTGCACAACCAGACGATGACGATCACCACGCTGGCCGAGGCATGACCGCGACGCTGCACAAGCTGCTGCAGCGCCAGCTGCGGCGCGCATTCGGATCGATCGAAGCGACCCCGCCGGGGCTGGAGGGACTGCTCGGCGCCGTGAGCCAGGCGTACGCCGACGCCGACGCGGCCCGCACGATGATCGAGCGCACGCTCGAGTTGACGTCCAGGGAACTCAACGAGCGCAACGAGCAACTCCGCGCCGACCTCGTGGAGCGGCAGCACGCCCGCGACGAACTGCAGCGGCGCAGCGACGAACAGCAGGCGCTGATCCGGCACCTGGAAGACACCCGCAACCAGCTGCTGCAGGCCGAGAAGATGGCTTCGATCGGGCAGCTGGCCGCCGGCGTCGCGCACGAGATCAACAACCCGATCGGCTACGTGGGGTCCAATCTCGGCACGTTGCGCGAGTACGTCGGCGCGCTGCTGGCCATCGTCGCGGAGTTCGAGTCGCGCGCGGCGCGGCTGCCGGCAGCCGACGCGGCCGCCGTCGAGCGGACGCTGAAGGACCGCGAGTACGAGTACGTGCGCGAGGATGTCGTCTCGCTGCTCGAGGAATCGACCGCCGGAGTGCACCGTGTCAAGCAGATCGTGCAGGACCTCAAGGACTTCTCGCACGCCGGTGAGCAGGTGTGGCTGTGGGCGGATCTGCACAAGGGCCTCGACAGCACGCTGAACATCGTCCACAACGAGATCAAGTACGTCGCCGACGTGACGCTGCGCTACGGCGAACTCCCGCTGGTCGAATGCCTGGCTTCGCAGCTGAACCAGGTCTTCATGAACCTGCTGGTCAACGCGGCACATGCGTTCGCCGGCGCGCCCCGGCGCGGTTCGATCGTCGTGACGACGGGCTGTCTCGGCGAGGGGGAAGTGTTCGTCGAAGTGACCGACGACGGCTGCGGCATCGCGCCGGAACACCTGACGCGGATCTTCGACCCCTTCTTCACGACCAAGCCGGTGGGCACCGGCACCGGCCTGGGACTGTCGCTGTCCTACGGGATCGTGCGCCGGCACGGCGGCCGCATCGAGGTCAGCAGCGAACGCGGCGTCGGGACGACCTTTCGCGTATGCCTGCCGGTACGGCAATGCCGCACGGCAGCGCCCGAGACGACGCCGGCGGTCGCCTGACGGCGCGCCGCGCAGCCGCGGCGATCGGCCGGGCGATCCGCGGACCGGCGGCAGTCAATGCACGCTGGTGGCGGCCGGCATCATGCTGCGCTGAATGAACTGCGTCAGCGCGCCGACCTCCGGGATCTCGATGTCCCGCCGGCCCTTCTCGCTGAAGCGGATCACGTCGCCGCGCGCCAGGCGCGACAGCGCGCGGCTGACGCTCTCGAGCGTCATGCCGAGGTAGTTGCCGATCTCGGCGCGCGTCATGCGCAGCGTGATCTGGTCGGTGCGCAGGCCGCGCTCGGCCAGCGCGTCGGCCCAGTAGCGCAGGAAGTCGGCGACGCGCGCGTCGGCCGGCAGCGTGCACAGCGACAGCATCGTGTCGCGGTCGCGGCCGATCTCGCGGCTCATCGCCTGGTGCATCACGTTCATCAGCGCGGGCTGCTTGGCGCAGGCCACGATCAGCGCGTCGTAGCGCACGCTCCAGATCTCGCCGGTGTCCATCGCGATCGCGTCGCAGCCGTAGCGGCCCTCGGCGATGCCGTCCAGGCCCAGCCAGTCGCCACGGAAGTGCAGGCCGACGACCTGCTCGCGCCCGTCCTGCGACAGGTTGACGATCTTGACGAAGCCCGAGTTCATGATGTGCAGGTGGGTGAACTCCTCGCCCGCCTGGTAGATGGCCTCGCCGGCGTGCACGACGCGACGCTGGATCGGCAGGTGCTCCTCGATCAGCCGCAGGCTGTCGGCGATGCGTTGCGCCATCTGGCGGTTGCCGTTGTGCGTCGTCGTCGTGGTGGTCATGGCGGAGGCTCCGGTCGCTGATCGATGGCCGCCAGCATAGGAATCGACGGCAAACGCCGTGAGAACGGTCGCCCCCGCTGCGTAACACTGGGTGAACGCCGTGTGTCCGGCATGTGTCGGCCGGGCGCCGCGAGGCTGCTACGGCGCAGCGATTGACCGGCATCAAACGGCGCGTGGGTGCGGTGGCTACGCTAGCGCCCGTGCCCTCTTCCCCCCCTGCTCCTCCGGCCCGCCGCTACGTCCTGCCGCACCGCAACCTGTGGTCCGTCGACGCCCTGACGCGCGCCGACGTGCTCGGGCTGATCGACACGGCGCACGAGCTGCGCCGCGCCGAGCGCGCCGGCGAGGCGGCGGCACCGCTGCGCGGCAAGAACCTCGCGCTGCTGTGCGACGCGCCTGGCCGCGGCACGGCGCTGCTGCGCCGTGCCGCCGCCGAGCTGGGCGCGCACGTCGCGCAGCTGCGACCGAGCGACTCGCACCTGCACGACGGCGAGCTCGACGACACGGCGCGCATGCTGGGGCGCCTGTACGACGCGATCGACTGCTCGGCGATGCCGGCCCCGCTGGTCGAGCGCGTCGAGGTCGACGCCGGCGTGCCCGTCTACAACGGCCTGGGTGACGACGACCATCCGACGCACGTGCTGGCCGACCTGCTCGGCGCGCACGAGCGCAGCGGCAAGCCGCTGGCCGAGCTGCGCGTGGCCCTCGTCGGCGACGCGCGCACGCCCTGCGCCGATGCGCTGCTGCAGGCCGCCGCGCTCGCCGGCATCGAGCTGCGCGTCGTCGCACCGGCCGGCCAGGAGCCGGCCGCCGGGCGCTGGCGCCACGCCGAGCAGTGCGCGCGCGCCAGCGGCGCGCGGCTGCGCCGCGTCGACTCGGCCGACGCCGCGACGCGCGACGCCGACCTCGTGATCGATGCCGGCGTCCAGCCGTGGACGGTGCACGCCGCCGGCGGCGTGCCCGTCGACGACGCCGAACGCGCACGCGACTGGCGCTACACCCTGCAGGCGCTGCTCGTCAACACGATGACATGAGCGCCGCGCGGCACCCGGCCCGCGGCGGTGACCGTGCGTCCTAAGATGTCCCCGCGATGACGATCCGCCACCTCGACCGCCTGCTCGAGCCGCGCTCCGTGGCCGTCCTCGGCGCCTCCGACCGGCCGGCCAGCGTCGGTGCCACGGTCTGGCGCAATCTGCGCGCCGGTGCCTTCCAGGGCCCGGTGTGGGCCGTCAACCCGTCGCGCACCGAGCTCGACGGCCAGCCCTGCTGCGCCTCGGTCAACGACCTGCCGGCCGCGCCCGACCTGGCCGTGATCGCCACGCCGCCGGCGACGATCGCCGAGCTGATCGGCGAGTTGGGCCGGCGCGGCACGCGCGCCGCCATCGTGATGACGGCAGGGCTGACGGCGGCGCAGAAGCAGCAGATGCTCGACGCCGCGCGGCCGCATCTGCTGCGCGTGCTCGGCCCCAACTGCCTGGGCCTGCTGACGCCGCACCTCGGCCTGAACGCCAGCTTCTCGCACACCGACGCGCTGGCCGGCGACATCGCCTTCGTGTCGCAGTCGGGCGCGCTCGTCACGGCCGTGCTCGACTGGGCCAAGTCGCGGCGCATCGGCTTCTCGCGCATGGTGTCGCTCGGCGAGCGCAGCGACGTCGACTTCGGCGACCTGCTCGACTGGCTGGCGAGCGACCGCGAGACGCGCTCGATCCTGCTCTACATCGAGTCGATCGAGTCGGCGCGCAAGTTCATGTCGGCGGCGCGCGCGGCGGCGCGCAACAAGCCGGTGATCGTCGTCAAGGCCGGCCGCGCCGGGCTCGGCCTGCGCGCCGCGGCCTCGCACACCGGCGCGCTGGCCGGCTCCGACATCGTGTTCGACGCCGCGATCCGCCGCGCCGGCATGCTGCGCGTCGACACGCTGGCCGAGCTGTTCATGGCCGCCGAGACGCTGGCGCGCTTCGGCGCCAACCGCAGTCGCGAACTCGTCGTCATGACCAACGGCGGCGGCGCCGGCGTGATGGCGGCCGACGCCGCCGAGCCCGCCGGCGTGCCGCTGGCGACGCTGCGGACGGAGCTGGTCGCGCAGCTCGACGCCGCGCTGCCGAAGACCTGGTCGCGCGCCAACCCGGTCGACATCATCGGCGACGCCCCCGTCGAGCGCTACACGGCCACGCTGCGCGCGCTGCTGGCCGAGCCGGCGCAGCCGGCGGTGCTGTTCTGCCACGCGCCGACGGCCATCGTGCGCAGCGAGGACATCGCGCGCGCCTGCGTGCCGATCGTGCGCGACAACCCGGCGCGCGTGATGGCGTGCTGGCTCGGCGACGGCAGCGTGGCCGCGGCGCGCGAGCTGTTCGAGGACGTCGGCGTCGCCGACTACGCGACGCCCGAGGAGGCAGTGCACGCCTTCGCGATGCTCGCCACCTACCGCCGCAACCAGGAGCAGCTGCTCGAGGCGCCGACGCGCACGCCGCCCGCGCCGCCCGACCGCGCGGCGGCGCGCGCCCTCGTCGCGCGCGCGCTCGAGACGGGCCGGCCGTGGCTGAGCGAGGCCGACGCCAAGGCCGTGCTGACGGCCTACGGCATCCCCGTCGTGCCGACCGTCGTGGTGCCGCCCGACGCGGCAGCGGCGCAGGCTGCGGCCAGGCGCTTCGGCTACCCGGTCGCGATCAAGATCCTGTCGCCCGACATCACGCACAAGTCCGACGTCGGCGGCGTCGCGCTCGAACTCGCCAACGACGAGGCCGTCGGCGCGGCGGCCACGGCGATGCTGGCGCGCGTGCGCGAGCGCCGACCCGATGCGCGCGTCGACGGCTTCACGGTGCAGGCGATGGTGCGCCGGCCGCAGGCCGAGGAGCTGATCGTCGGCGCCAGCATCGACAGCGTGTTCGGCCCCGTGGTGCTGTTCGGCCAGGGGGGCACGGCCGTCGAGGTGCTGGCCGACCGCGCCGTCGCGCTGCCGCCGCTCAACGGCCCGCTGGCCCGCGAGCTGGTGTCGCGCACTCGCGTGGCCAAGCTGCTCGCCGGCTATCGCGACCGGCCGCCGGCGCGCGTCGACGCCGTGTGCGACGTGCTCGTCGCCGTGTCGCAGCTGCTGGCCGATCTGCCCGAGCTCGCCGAGCTCGACATCAATCCGCTGTGGGCCGACGGCGACGGCGTGATCGCGCTCGACGCGCGCATCCGCGTCGCCGCCGACGCCGGCGGCGGCGCCGCGCGCTTCGCGATCCGCCCCTACCCCGACGAGCTCGAGGAGCGCGTCGACTGGCACGGCCGCGCCATCGTCGTGCGGCCGATCCGCCCCGACGACGAAGCGCAGCACCGCGCCTTCCTCGAGAAGCTGGCGCCCGAGGACATCCGGCTGCGCGTCTTCCAGTACCGCCGCGAGCTGTCGCGCGCCGAGCTGGCGCGGCTGACGCAGGTCGACTACGAGCGCGAGATGGCGTTCATCGCCACGGCGCCCGGCGCCGACGGCCAGCCCGAGACGCTCGGCGTGGTGCGCGCCATCACCGACCCCGACAACGCCGACGCCGAGTTCGCCATCATCGTGCGCTCCGACCTGCACCGCCGCGGCCTTGGCCACCGGCTGCTCGACAAGGTGGTGCGTTACTGCCGCAGCCGCGGCACGCAGCGCCTGGTCGGCCTGGTGCTGCCCGAGAACCTCAAGATGCTCGAGCTGGCGCAGACGCTGGGCTTCGAGCTCGACGAGAGCACGCCGGACCGCGACATCCTGCGTGTCGTGATGCCGCTGCAGCGGAGCTGATGGTGCTCAGCGAGGCGCGGGCCGAGCGCCGGGCCGCCCCAAGCCGGCCCGCCACTCTCTCCCCTCGGGGGCTGAGCCCGGACGAGGGGTCGTCGTGATCGGAGATACCGCGCTCGGTCTGGCAGCGTTGCTGCTGTTGGCCGGCGCGCTGGCGGCGGCGGCGCTGTTCGTACTGGGCGACGCGCGCCATCCCGGCGGCTGGCGCGGCGTCGCGGCGCTGGTCGTCTACACGCTGGCCGTGCTTGCCGAGCACTACGGCGCGCCGCTCGCGCTGGCGCTGTGGGTCGAGCGCACGGCCGGGCGCCAGATCGGTGGCCACGCCTGGCCGCACGACGCCGGCGACACGCTCGAGATGGTGCTCGGCTGGCAGTCGGCCCTGCTGGCCTGGGGCCCGCTGCAGGCGGCCGGCGGCCTGGCCATCGCCGCCGGCGCCGTGCTGCTGCTGGCGGCGCGCCGGCGCGTCGCCGCGGCGCACCGCGAGCGCCGCCTCGCCGTCGACGGGCCCTATGCGCG
Source organism: Burkholderiaceae bacterium (assembly GCA_048500255.1). Classification (GTDB taxonomy): domain Bacteria; phylum Pseudomonadota; class Gammaproteobacteria; order Burkholderiales; family Burkholderiaceae_C; genus JAMHWF01. The sequence goes on from JASNYH010000001.1 coordinate 1,203,589, forward strand.
GCTGCGCCATCCCGAATACGCCGCCGGCGCGCTCGTCGCGCTCGGCGCGCTGCTGCTGTGGCCGGGCTGGATCGGTCTGGCGCTGCTGCCCGCGCTGGCCTGGGTGCACCTGCGGCTGGCGCGCGCCGAAGACGCGCTGCTGCTCGCCGAGCACGGCGACGCCTGGCGCCGCTACGCCGCCGACGTGCCGGCCTTCGTGCCGCGGATGCGCCGCTGAACACGACGCATCGCGCCGCGCCCGGCGCGCGTCGGGCGAGGCTGCGCGAGGGCCGGAGTCAAGTGGGCGGCACGCGCGATGCCGCCATCGGCACACCGCTCCAGCGCTCTACGACGGCGGCGATCTGTTCGCGCAGGAACGGCTTGCCGAGATAGTCGTCCATGCCGGCGGCGAGGCAGCGCTCGCGGTCACCCGGCATCGCATTGGCCGTCAGCGCGACGATCGGCGTGCGGCGCGCCTCGCTGCGCCGCTCGGCGCTGCGCATCGCCGCCGTCGCCTCGAAGCCGTCCATCTCGGGCATGTGCAGGTCGACGAACACGAGGTCGTAGGCACCGGCCGCACGAGCGGCGACGGCGGCGCGGCCGTCGCCGACGACGCTGACGCTGCAGCCGAGCGACTCCAGCATGCCCTGCACGACGAGCTGGTTGACCGGGTTGTCCTCGGCGACGAGCACGCGCGGCGGACGCGGCGGACGCGCCGCACCGCCGTCGCATCCCTGCTCGTCGGCGGGCGCGAACGTCGGCTTCACCGCCTCGGCAAGGGCAGCGCGGCGCACCGGCTTGTGCAGCACGGCGTCGAACGCCGGCGCGCCGGGCGGCGCGACGTGGTCGACGCCGGCCAGCGCGACGGCGCGCGCCGATGGCGCGGCCTCCCGCACGCGGCGCAGCAGCGCGTCCACGCCGTCGAGCGCGACGTCGACGAGCACGCCGTGCAGCGGCGCGCCGCCGTTGGCGTGCAGGCGCGCCAGCGCAGCTTCGGCGTCAGGGGCAGCGTCGGCGGCGGCGCCGATCGCCGCCGCCGCATCGACCAGCGCGGCGCGCACCGACGCGGCATCGTCGACGACGAGCAGGCGCCGCCCGGCCAGCGGCGGCGGCGCGGCGGCGCCGATCGCGGCCGGCACGACGAGCGGGATCGTGAACCAGAAGCGCGCCCCGGCGCCCGGCGCGCTGTCGACGCCGATGCGCCCGCCCATCAGCGCAACCAGGCGGCGCGCGATCGACAGGCCGAGCCCGGTGCCGCCGTAGCGCCGCGTCGTCGAGCTGTCGACCTGGGTGAAGGCCTCGAAGATGCGCGCCTGGTCTTCGGCGTGCAGCCCGACGCCGGTGTCGCGCACTTCGAAGCGCAGCATCGGCGCGCCGTCGCCGCCGTTGCCGGCGGGCGACACGGCGGGCACGACGCACGCCGCCACGACGACCTCACCCTGCGACGTGAACTTGATCGCGTTGCCCACCAGGTTGAGCAGCACCTGGCGCAGCCGCACCGGGTCGCCGCAGGCCAGCGGCGGCAGGTCGCGCGCGCAGTGCACCACCAGCTCGAGCCCCTTGGCCTGCGCACCGCCGGCCATCAGCGCGCCGATCTCCTCGACGGCGTGGGCGACGTCGAACTCGAGCGACTCGAGGTCGAGCTTGCCGACCTCGATCTTGGAGTAGTCGAGCACGTCGTTGATGATCTCGAGCAGCGAGCGGCCCGACGTCCCGATCACCTGCGCGAAGCGCTGCTGGCTCGTCGTCAGCGGCGTCGCCAGCAGCAGCTGCGTCATGCCCAGCAGGCCGTTGAGCGGCGTGCGGATCTCGTGGCTCATCGTCGCGAGGAACTGCGACTTGGCGGCGTTGGCGGCGTCGGCCTGCTGCTTGGCGGCGCGCAGCTCGACGACGGCGTGCGCGAGGTCGGCGTCGCGCGCCTGGATCTGGTCGAGCATCGCGTTGAAGCCGTCGATCAGCACGCCGGCCTCGCCGCCGGCGCCGTCGCCGCGCTCCGCGCGCAGCGCATAGTCGCCGCTGACCGAGACCTCGCGCATCGTTTCGGCCAGTTGCACCAGCGGCGCCGACACGAAACGCTGCAGCCATGCGGCGAGCAACCAGGCGACGAGCAACGCGCCGCCGAAGACGGCGACGGTGAAGGCGAACAGCCGGCGGATCTCGGCGCGCAGCGACGCGTCGTCGACGGCCAGGCGGATGTCGCCGACGCGCCGGTCGCCGAAATCGATGCGCTGCCACAGGTCGAGCCGTCCGCCTTCGAAGCGATGGTGCTCGGGCGCGCCGGCGGCGAGCGCGGCGCGCGCCTCGTCGACGGCCGCGGCCGCGTCGCCGGCGCGTTCGGCCGGCGATGCGGCGCCCGCACTCGCCGCCGCACCCGGGAGGCGCAGCGCGGCCAGCACACTGCCGTCGGCGCTGCGGATCTCGGCAGCGACGACGTCGGGCTGCTGCGCCAGCGCGGCGACGATCTCCTGAGCGGCGGCGCCGTCGTCGAAGGCCACCGCCGCCGCCGCGTTGATCGCCGCCACGCGCGCCAGCGCCGCCGTCGTCGACACCATCGCATCGCGCGCCACCGTGACGCGATTGCCGACGAACAGCAGCGACGCCGCCAGCAGCGCCAGGCTGGTCGCCGCGACGGCGACGCCGACGATGCGCGTGCGGATCGATGCGCGCGCTCGCACGCTGCGGGCGGGCCTCATGACGACCCCTCGTCCGACGGGTACGTCGGCCGGTCCCCCGGGGCGACGAGGGGCCCCTTCGCAGCCCTCGGGACCGCGGGCCGGCTCGGGGCGGCCCGGCGCTCGGCCCGCGGCTCGCCGATCGACGCCCGGCATGTCATCGATGCACCTCGCGCGCCAATCTGAGCAGCTTGGAGCTGACGCGCAGCCGCGCCGCCTGCGCCGCACGCAGGTTGACGTCGAAGCCGATGCGCGCGTCGTCGAGCACCATGTTGACGACGACGCCCTGGCGCGCCGCGTCGGCGCTGTCGGCGACCGTCAGCACCGGGCGGCTGCGCAGCGCCTCGATCAGGCGCGCGAGCGGCGCGCTCGCCGACGCCGCGACGAACACGACCTGGCACCGCGCCAGCGCCTCGAGCGCGACGTCGCGGTGCAGCGCGATGACGCGCGCGCCGACCGCCTTGCCCTGCAGCGCATCGAGCGCGGCGCCGAACGGATCGGCGCCGTGCACGCACAGGTTCAGCGTCGCGCCGACCTCGGGCGGCCACTCGGTGAGCAGCGCGAAGTTGTAGAGAAACGCCGCCTTCAGCTGGTATTCGGGCTGGCCGCCGCCGACCGATGCGCAGGCGCCGCCTGCCATGCATGCCGCCAGCCAGGCCAGCACGGCGACGTTCCTGATCCTCCTCTCGAGGAAACGCCGGGCCGCCCCGAGTTTCCTCGACCCCCACGGGGCGCGGGCTGGGCGCGGCCCGGCCCTGGGGGCGCTCAGAAGCGGCATGCCAGTGCGACGCGCAGGCTGCGGCCGTCCTGCTCGAGCGCGTCCTGCCAGTTGGTGTCGGCGCCCGGGTGCGCGTGCCGCTTGTCGAACAGGTTGCGCACGCCGACCGACAGCTCGACGCCGGGCGCAAGCGCCGTCGTCGACAGGTGCACGTGCGACAGCGCATGGCCGCCCGCCTCGGCGCCGGCAAGCGTGCGCCGCGCGCCGTCGACGCGCAGCTCGTAGCCGAGGCGCCAGCCGGCGGCCGGTAGCGGCGCCGTCACGAGCAGGCGGCCGAGCCAGCGCGGCGAGTTGGACAGGCGTGCGCCGGCGGCATCGCTCACGTCCTGGTGCGACACGCTGCCGCGCGCCCGCGCGCCCGAGGCCCAGGTGCGATCGGCCGACAGCTCGACCCCGCGCGCGCGCACCGTGCCGCCGGATCGGTACTGCGACAGCCCGCTCGACGGATCGACGCCGAGCGTCACGAGATGGTGCATGGTCCACTCGTAGACCGAGGCGCGCAGCGCGAGTTCGTGGCCGACGCGGCGATCGCCGACGAGCTCGACCGTGTCGACGCGCTCGCTGCGCAGCCCCGGATTGGCGACGAGCGACACGCCGTCGTCGTAGCGGCTCTCGTAGACGTTGGGCGCGCGGTGCGCACGGCCGTACAGCGCCTTGAGCGTGGTCGCGCCGTCGGCACGCCAGATCAGGCCGACGCGCGGGCTCGCGCGGTGTTCGCCGAGATCGTTGCGATCGAGGCGCAGCCCCAGCGTCGCCGTCAGCGCGTCGCCGACCTGCCATTCGTCCTGCGCATACACGCCGACGCGATGTGCCGAGCCGGGAATGCGTACGTCGTTGGCCGGCACCGCGAGGTCGAGGGCGGCCTGGTCGGTGCGCACGTTCCACTGCGCCTCGATGCCGAGCATCAGCTTGTGGCCGGCGACGGCGCCCGACACGACGCGCGCCTCGGCGCCGCGCCAGTCGGCGAGCCCCGGCGTCGACAGCGGCGTGCCGTACGAAAGCACGCTGGCGAAGCGGTAGCGCCCGGCCCAGACGCGCGCCGAGATGTCGAGCGCGCGGCCCTCGACGCGGTGGCCCCAGCCGATCTGGCCGAGGTCGTAGCGGTCGGCCGCGTATTGGCCGGCGACCAGCGGATCCGAGAGGAACGAGCCCGTCGGGTCGTCCTTGCGCCGCCGGCCATGCGTCAGCTCGACGTGCCAGCCCTCGGCCGTGACGCGCGCCTGCAGGTCGCGGTCGCGCTCGCCGTCCAGGCCCGCGGCAACGCCCGACACGCCGGCCGCGCCGTAGTCGTAGAACCGGTCGGCGCCGGCGTCGCGCAGGCCCGAGGCCGACAGCAGCACGTCGACGCCGTTGTCGAGGCGCCGGCCCCAGGTGGCGCGCCCCTCGCGCAGCCGCGTCGAGGGCTCCCAGCGCGCGGCCAGCTCGGTGCCGCCCACGTCGGTGCCGCGGCGCGTGACGACGTTGACGACGCCGAACATGGCGTTCTGGCCGTAGACGGCACTGCCCGGGCCGGGAATGAACTCGATGCGCTCGACCAGGTCGAGGTCGAGCGGCAGCTCGCGGCCCAGCGGCGCGCCGTCGTACAGCGGATCGTTGACGCGGTTGCCGTCGATCGTCAGCAGCAGCCGCACGTTGAGGTCGCCGGGCACGCCGAAGCCTCGCGTGCCCAGATAGGTGTACTGGCGGTCGTAGGTCAGGTGCACGCCCGGCAGGCTGGCCAGCGCGTCGGCCAGCGTGCGCCAGCCGAAGGCGCGGATCTCCTGGCGCGTGATCACCGTCACGGCGGCCGGCGCGTCGGCCTGGCGCTGCTCGTACTTCGACGCGCCGACGACGGGAATCTCGAGCAGCTGCTCGAGGCCGAGCGCCGTCAGGTCGGGCGCCGGTGCCGCGCACGCCGGCAGCGCGAAGCCCGCGGCGGCCAGCGCCGCGCCGCAGGCGGCGGCGGCGAGCCGGGGGGCGGACAGCGGGCGGAGGCGGCGGCGCTGGGACATGGCGGCGGCTTGAAGGCCGTTACTTCGGCAGTCCGCACCATACCTTGAGCCCCGCGCCGGTCGCGGCAGTCTTGACGTTGCTCAAGACGCGCGAGCGCGGGCGTCCTAGAGTGGACCATCGTGCGCAGCAAGGTCCTCGTCGTCTACTACTCGCACACGGGCACGGCGCGCCACGTGGCGCAGATGCTTTCGCGCATGCAGGAGTGGCCACGCGGCGAAGTCGTCGACACCGACCCGCGCCACGGCCCCTACGGCCGCTGGCGCTGCATCGTCGACTCGATGCTGCGGCGCAGCCCGCCGATCCGCTACAAGGGCCCCGACCTCGCGGGGCACGACGCCGTCGTGCTCGTCGCGCCGATCTGGGCCTGGCGCATGGCCAGCCCGATGCGCAGCTTCGTCGTCGCCAACCGCGAGGCGCTGCGCGACGTGGCGCTCGTCAGCGTGATGGACAAGAGCGGCGCCGAGAACGCCGAGGCCGAGCTCACGCACCTGCTCGGCCGCAAGCCGGCGATGACGGCGGCCTTCCTGTCGCACGAGGTGCGCGACGGCACCTGCGCCGCGCGGCTGCAGGCCTTCGCCCATGCGCTGCAGGCGGCCGAGGACCGCGCGCTCGCGCACGGCCCGCACGCCTGGTCGCCTCACTCGGTGTGACGACGCGCGCCGACGGCGACGACACGCCCGACAGCGCGGCGCGGCTGCGCTGGCTGCTCACGCCCGCGGCGCACGACGGCCGGCCCGGGCCGTACGAGCTGATCGAGACGCACATGGCCTGGCTGGTGCTCGACACCGACCGCGTGTTGAAGATGAAGAAGCCGCTGCGCCGCCCGCCCTTCCTCGACTTCACGACGCCGGCGCTTCGCGAGCGCGACTGCCGCGACGAAGTGCGCCTGAACGAGCGCCTCGCGCCGCAGGTCTATCTCGGCGTGCTGGCGCTGCAGTGGCACGCCGGCGAGCTCGCGCTGGTGGCCGACGCCGATCGGCCGCGCGCCGCCGGCACGACGATCGACTGGCTCGTCGCGATGCAGCGCCTGCCCGCCGAGCGCATGCTCGACCGCCGCATCGCCGAGGGCCGCGTCGCGCCGCACGACATCGATGCGCTGGCCGGCGTGCTGCTGCACTTCTATCGCCACGCGCGCGTCGCGACGCCGCCGCCCGATGCACTGCGCGAGCGCCAGGCGCGCGAGCAGCGCGTCAACCGCGGCGTGCTGCTCGACGCGCGCTTCGGCCTTGCCGTCGACGCCGCGCCGCTGCTCGACGCGCTCGACGCACGCTCGACGCGCGCAGGCTCCGGCGCTGCACCGGCGTGCTCAGCTTTGCGGCGACCTGTAAGCTACGTCTGCCTGCTCGACGCGAGCCGGCCCGGCGATCATCGGCACCTCGAGTTCAGCGCCGAGCTGCGCGAGATCGACCCGTTCGACGGGTCGGCTACCTCACAGGTGCGCCGTCGCCGGCATATCGCCGTGGATCGACCGCCCGGCGCTGCACGCGCGGCTGAGCCACCGCACTCGACGCGCCGCCGCCAGCTACGCGCCGCTATGCCGCCCGTCGCGCGCGCTGCTGCGCGCGCGGCTACCGCAGCACCTGCTCGTGCGGCCGCGCGCCGAGCGCTGGCTGCCCCTGGCGCGACGCTACCTGGAGTGCGCAGCGCAGGCTGGCCGGATGAGGAGCCGGCGGCGGCTGCCGCCTGGCACGCCACCAACGCGCCGAAGAACCTCAGCCGTCGTACCGGGCCGCGCCCGTCGCGGATGCCCGCAGCCAGCAGCGGCGCGCGACGCGATCTCGAGCCTGTCGCGCAGCGCATGGGCGGCAACCGGAACGCCAACGCCGTCCGGCGACGCGACGACCTCGATCGCGGCGTCGGCCAGCCTGCGCAACCGGCTCGACAGATTCAGGCCGTGCGCGGTAACGAGGCGACGACGCGCGCCACGCGCGAAATCTGCGGCACCGGCGCCTGCGGCGCGCGAGCGTCGTGCCGGTGGCGATCAGGTCGTAGAACAGCAGCACCGTCGCGCCGTTCACGTCGCCAACGACAGGTCGCCGCCGCCGACGGCTGCCGAGCGCGCGCCGCTTGTCGACGAGGCGAAGCCGACGTTACGCGCCAAACGCGCTTCGAGAGCGCCTCCTGCCACAACTGCGCACGCTTGACATCCGCCCGGGTCGGGCGACGCGACGACGAGAAAGCGGCGCGCAAATCGGCGGCGAGCAGTCGACGGCGCGCCGTCGAAGGCGTCGCGCATCGACGTGCGCGACGGGGATGCAGGCGTTCTGCAGCGCCGCCACGTTGTGCGCCTCGAGCACGGCGCGAGCCGGTCCACGCCCACGGCCTCAGACCAGCTGCGCCGCGACGCTGGCCGAGCGGATCGTGCGGCTGCGTGCGGCGGTCGCTTGCGCGCATAGGCGAGGTAGGGCACGACGGCGCTCACGCGCGCCGCGCCGTGGTCGCCTGGCGTGGCGCAAACTGACTGGCAACCGCCACACAGCTTTGTCGTGCGGCGAAGCGTCGGGCCGCCGTGCGTCGACAGCAGCACGTGGCGATCGGCGCCCTGCGGGTCGACGAGCGGGCGCAGCTGCACTCGGCGTCGTCGAGCGCGCTCCTCGTGCAGCGCGACGCTCGCGCCAGTCGCGCACGCCAGCGCGTCAGCGAAAACGCGGCCGTCAGGATCCGGGACCGACAACAGCAGCATGGCGCGCTCCGTGTCTCAGGGAGGTCAGTCGGTGCCCCAGCATCGCGGCGAGCCGCGGTGACAGACTCGTCGAGCCGCGCCGCCGGCATCGATGCCGGCCGGCGCGTGCTGCGACCGGCGCCGCCGAAGCGCTGCGCCAGCCGGTGCGGCAGGCGGCGCGTCAGCAACGCGCACGCCCCGGCAACGTGCGCGCGCTTAAAGCCCGCACCAGCACGGCGCTGGGCGCGCGCCGGCTCTCGGCCGTCGCCAGCTCGTTAACAAGGCGCCGAGCACGCGCCGGCTCCACGGCGCGCGTCGGGCAGCGCGACGATCGAGCCGCCGCACCCTGCCACAGCGGCGCGGCGCCCGGCGCCGCACGCCGATCATCGACACCGGCGGCACTGCAGCTCGGCGGCGATCGGCTCGCGCGCGACCGGTCCGGAAGCAGGTCGGCGTGGCGCAACAGCAACAGGGAAAAACGCCGCCGGCGCGATGCACGTCGCTCGCGTCGTCGCCGTAGGCGTTGTGGTTGAGCGCCTCGCCAGCGCGCGCAGCCGCACCAGGCCGGCGCGTCCGAGCCCCGGCCCGCGGCCAGCCGTTCGGCGACCCGGTCGCCCAGGCGCCGACCAGCCGCCAGCCGCCGCTGCGCGCCGCCGAGTGCGCCCGGTCGACGAAACAGGCTGGTGCAGGGACAGTAGCTCCGCCGCGTCGATGTGCCACAGCGCCAGGATGCACCAGCAGCTCGTCGGCCGGCGCGTGGTGGTCAGACTCCAGCACGCGCGCACGCCGCTGGCGAGCAAACAGCGCGGCGGCGTTGCGCGCGAGCGCGGGTCACCAGACAGCACCTCGTCACGCCAGCGCCGGCGCCGTGCACGCTCGAGCAGCGCGATTCGCGCTTGAGGCCGGTGACCAGCTCCGGCGATCGGCGCACAGTGCGAGGCGCCACTGCGGCGCAGCACTGAGCCGTCGGCGTCGCCGTTACGGACGTCGATCGAAGCGCGGCGACCGCGTCATCGCCGCCGCGACCTGCCGAGCATCGCGACGACCTCTTCGTCCTCGACCTGCGTGGAAATCGTCGTAGTGCGCGCCAGCGGCGTGGGGCACCTGCAGCGTCGCCAGGCACGCAGGTCGTCGACCTCGGCAGCGAAGCGCGGCCACCCGGTGTCGGGCGGCGCCACCGGCACGGCGAGCACAGGCGCGCCAGGGCTGCGCCGCCGCAACGCCAGCGCGGCGCGCACCATTGGTGCCGGTGGCGATGCGTCGACGGCTGATGCGACCCTCGACCTTCAGCGGCTCGCGGTCGCCCAGGTAGAGCCGGCGCCGGCGCTCGATCTCGACGAGCTGGTGCTTCGCCTCGGCGTCGATGTAGTCGCGCGTCGCGCCGCTCAGCGCCGACGTTTCCTCGTCGATCACGAGGTCGTGCTGCGCGCCGTCGACGATCGCAGCGACGGCCAGCTCGCGCTGCATCGGCACGCGCCGATCTTGCGCACACCAGCAGCCGTCGAGCGGCGCATCGAGCTCGCGCGCGCCACCTCCGAGCGCCACCGGCACCCCGCCGGGCGGTGCGAGCACGGCGAAGTCCGGCGAGCCTCATGCCGGCCAGCTCATGCGCGAGCGCCGCACCGGCCTGGCGTCGATCGCGAAACAGAGCAAATCGTCTCGGTCCTTTCTCGCGGCCCAGCCGACAGGCTGCATGCCACTGTCGCGCAGCCGCGATTACGGCGGGTTGCGCTGGCTCAAGCGCCATCATGCGCTGCACGCTACGGTAGCGTGCAAGAGTTACCTGCCGGTACCGCCACCCGACCCACGACCGCGCGCGATGCATCGCCCGGGCTTGGGCGGCCGTCGCCGCTTGGCGCGGCGCGCTCGCCTTCGCCGCGATGCTGCCGCTCGACACTCGGCGCCGCGCGGACCCTGGCGGCGGCCGACGCGCTGGTGCAGGCCGTGACGCCGGCGTGGCGCGAGGCGATGGATGCGCTGTCGGCGCTGCACGCGCCGCGCTTCGTGCTGGCCTGGACGGCGCTGGCCGCGCTGAAGTCATCACCGCACGGCGCGGCGACGCCGGCGCCACCCGCGCTAATCGCCGCCGTGATCGGCGGCAGCGCCTGCATCAACCACGTCGTCAAGCACGCCGTCGAACGCGCGCGCCCGCATGCCGATGCGCTGGCGTCGATCGGCACCGACCACAGCTTCCCGAGCGGCCACGTCGCGAGCGCGACGCTGCTGTGGGGTGCGCTCGCGCTGCTCGTCGCGCTCGGCGCGCGGCGGCGTGCGGCAGTGCTGCCGCGAGCGCCGGCGCGACATCGTCGTCGCCGCCGTCAGCGTCGCGCGCGTCGCGCTCGGCCGCCTATCCGGCGACGTGCTCGCCGCCGTCGTGCTGGGCATCGGCTGGCTCGCGCTGTGCGGCGCGGCGCTGGTGCGCTACCGCCTGCGCGGCACGCACCGTATGCTGCAAGCCTGAGGATCGCGTCACCCGCATGCAATACAAGGACTACTACGCCACGCTCGGCGTCGCGCGCGACGCCTCGGTCGACGACATCAAGCGCGCCTATCGCAAGCTGGCGCGCAAGTACCACCCCGACGTCTCCAAGGAGGCCGACGCCGAGGCGCGCTTCAAGGAGGTGGCCGAGGCCTACGAGGTGCTGCTGGACGCCGAGAAGCGCGCCGCCTACGACGAGGTCGGCCGGCGCTGGCAGCAGCGCGGCGCCGAGCCGCCGCCGGGCTGGGACGCCGGCTTCGAGTTCGGCGGTGCCGGCGACGGCTTCGACGCCGGCGACTTCGCCGCGCACAGCGACTTCTTCGAGGCGCTGTTCGGCCGCGCGGCGCGCGGCGGCGCGCGCGGCCACGGCGGCGCGACGGGGCGCAGTCGTGCGCAGGACCACCATGCCAAGGTCGCGATCGATGTCGAGGACGCGTATCGCGGCGCGCAGCGGCGCATCGTGCTGCGCATGCCGGCGCTCGACGCGCACGGCGGCGTGACGCTGCACGAGCGCCAGATCGACGTGACGATTCCCCGCGGCGTGCGGCCCGGCCAGCACCTGCGCCTGGCCGGCCAGGGCGGCAACGGCGGCGACCTCTATCTCGAGATCGAGTTCCGGCCGCACCGGCTCTACCGCGTCGACGAGCGCGACGTGACGCTCGAGCTGCCCGTCGCGCCGTGGGAGGCCGCGCTCGGCGCGAGCGTGACGGTGCCGCTGCCCGACGGCAGCGCCGTCGAGCTGACGGTGCCGCCGGGCTCGCAGGCCGGGCGCAAGCTGCGCCTCAAGGGCAAGGGCCTGCCGGGGCGGCCGCCGGGGGATCTGTACGCGGTGCTCGCCGTCGTGCTGCCGCCGGCCGCCGGCCAGGCGGCGCAGGAGGGCTGGCGCGCGATGGCGCGCGCCTTCCCGCGCTTCGACCCGCGCGCGGCATGGCAGGAGGACGCAGCATGACCACGACCACGACACCCGAGCCGATGCGCGCGCTGCCCGACGACGAGATCGAGTTCGACGTCGCGATGCTCGCGCGCGCCTGCCGCTGCGACGCGGAGCTCGTCGTCGCGCTGGTACACGAAGGCGTGCTGGGCGCGGCCGGCAGCGATCCGGCCGACTGGCGCTTCGAGGGCGCCGTGCTGCGGCGCGCGCGACTCGCGATCCGCCTGGCGCGCGACCTCGAGGTCAACCCCCCGGGCGTCGCGCTGGCGCTCGACCTGCTCGACGAGATCGCCGAGCTGCGCGCCGGGCTGCCGCGCTGACACGGCCTGCATCCTCGAATCGGGCCGCTCTCTTGACGACGACTCTCGCCCTGCTCCACCGCCTCGCCGCGGCCTTCGCGCTCGCCGTCGGCGCGGCGCTCGCCGTCGCCGCGCCCATCACGTCATCGCCGCCGACGACGACGCCCGCGCCGGCCTGGACCGACGCCGCCGGCCGGCCGACGCGCCAGGCCCAGGAAGCGCTCGCCACGCTCGCCGATGCCGCGTCCGACGGGCTCGATGCGCGCGACTACCGCGCCGCCGAACTCGCCGCGGCGGCCGCCGCGCTGCAGTCGGCGCCGACGCCCGACGCGGCGCGCGCTTTCGACTTCGCCCTGGACGGCGCGCTGCAGCGCTTCCTGCGCGAGTTGCACGCCGGGCGCCTCGACGCGCGCAGCGTCGGCTTTCGCGTGCCGCCGCGCGGCCAGCGGCCCGAGGCGCCGGCGCACACGGCCGACGCGCGCGCCGCCGGCCGCATCGCCGACGCGGTGCGCGACGCGCGGCCCGCGCTGCCCCAGTACGCGGCGCTGCGCGCGCTGCTGGCGCGCTGGCGCGCCATCGCCGCCGACCCCGACGCGAGCACGCCGCTGCCCGCTGCGTTGCCGAAGAAGCAGAAGTCGATCCGCCCCGGCGACGCCTGGGACGGCGTGCCCGCGCTGCGCCGCCGCCTCGCCGCCTGGGGCGACCTCGCGCGCGAATCGGCCGCCGAGCCGCCCTCGCCCGCCGATGCCCCCGCGGCGGTGAGCCTCTACGACGGCGCCCTCGTCGACGCCGTCCGGCGATTCCAGCAGCGCCACGGCCTGGAGGCCGACGGCGCGATCGGCCGCTCGACGCTCGCCGCGCTGCAGGTGGCGCCGGCGCAGCGCGTGCGCCAGATCGAGCTGTCGCTCGAGCGGCTGCGCTGGCTGCCGCCGCTCGATGGTCGGACCTTCGTCGCGATCAACATCCCGATGTTCCGGCTGTGGGTCGTCGACGCGGCGGCGGCGGCAGGCGGCAATGGCGCCGTGACGTCGCCGCCGCTGGCGATGAACGTCATCGTCGGGCGCGCGCTGAACACGCAGACGCCGCTGCTGTGGGACGAGATGACGCACCTCATCGTCCGCCCGTACTGGAACGTGCCGCGCTCCATCGTGCGCAACGAGATCCTGCCGGCGCTGGCGCGCGACGCCTCGTACCTCGCGCGAAACGAGATGGAGATCGTCGCCGGCCCCGGCGACGACGCGCGCCCCGTCGCGCCGACCGCCGACGCGATCGCGGCGCTGCGCGAAGGCAAGCTGCGCCTGCGCCAGCGCCCCGGGCCGAAGAACTCGCTCGGGCTGATCAAGTTCATGTTCCCGAACGACGACAACGTCTACATGCACGACACGCCGGCGCGCCAGCTGTTCGGCCGCGCGCGGCGCGACTTCAGCCACGGCTGCGTGCGCCTCGAGCGCCCGCTCGACCTCGCGCAGTGGGTGCTGCGCGACCAGCAACCCGAATGGACGCGCGAGCACATCGCCGAGGCGATGCAGGGCACGCGCACGCTGCGGATCGACCTGAAGCAGCCGCTGCCCGTGCTGCTGTACTACACGACCGTCGTCGCACCCGGCGACGGCAGCGCCGGCTGGTTCGCCGATGACATCTATCGGCACGACGCGCGGCTGGAGCGGGCGTTGGCGCAGCGTCAGGGCCGCATCGCGACCCGGTGAGCGGCGGCGCGCGCGGCGCCGTGGCCCGGTCGGCCTACCAGGCGCGCACGCGCCCGGTGTCGACGTGCACGAAGTTCGAGCCCGGGTAGTAGCCGACGCCGCCGATGCGCTGGGCCAGCGCCGTGTCGCGCAGCGCGGCCAGCGGCACGTCGGCGAGACGGATGTCGATCGCTTGGCCCGTCATGTGCAGACTGCGCGTCGCCACACCGCGGCTCCTGCCGCGCAGCATGTCGTTGGTGGCGGGCGAGCGGTAGCCCGAGATGATCTGGAACGGCCGCTGCGTGCCGGTGGCCTGCGCGAGGCGGTGCAGCAGGTCGAGCAGCTGGGGGTCCATCGCGCCGACGGTGCCGGTGCGGAAGTCGCGCAGCAGCCGGTTCGCCGCGTCGAGGGCATCGGGCAGGTAATGGCCGGCGCTGAAGTACTCGAGCTCGAGCCGTTCGCCGGTGTGCAGGTGGTCGAAGCGCAGCACGCGCGGCGCCGCGGCGGCAGCGCGCGCCTGGCGCGACGCGGCGGCCAGCGGTACGGCGGCTGCGGCAGCGATTGCGGCGACGAAGCCGCGGCGGGAAACTCGGGTCATCGGCAGACGGCGGACATTCCTGACGGGCGCATCCTAGCCGAGCCGGCAATACCCGCCCGTTTCAATCGGTGACACCCCGCCCGAGCAGGTACGCCGCGATGTCATCGATCGACACCAGCTTCGCGTAGTCGGCCTCGGGGATGTCGACGTGGAAGCGCCGGTGGAAGCCGACGATCACGTTGAGCCAGTCCATCGAGTCGAGGTCGACCTGGTCGCGCAGCGGCCGGGCGGCGTCGAGCTCGGACTCGTCGACCTCGGGCGCGATGGTGCGGATCACGGCGACGATGGCGTGGCGCAAGTCGTTCATGGCGTGGCGGGGCTCCGGTTCACAGCGATTCGGGCTGCTGCAGCAGCTCGCGCACGCGGGCGAGGAACAGCGCGCCGCGGTGGCCGTCGCTGACGCGGTGATCGGCCGCCAAGCTGGCGACGACGGTGGGCATCGCGACGACCTGGCCGCCCTCGACCCAGGGCCGCTCGGCGACGCGGCCGAAGCCCACGAGCGCGACCTGCGGCGGATAGATGACGCCCTGCACGCTGTCGCTGCCCTGGTCGCCGAGGTTGGTGACGGTGATCGTCGGATCCGACATCTCGGAGCTGCGCAGACTGCCGGCGCGACAGCGCTGCACCAGGTCGGCCAGCTCGCGCATCAGTTGCGGCAGCGGCTTGTCGGCGGCGTCGTGCAGCGCCGGCGCGATCAGCCCGCCCTGGCGCAGCGAGATCGCGACGCCGACGTGCGCCGCCGCGCCGGGCCGGAACGCGCCGTCGACGAACGTACCGTTCATCTCGGGATAGACGCGCACGGCCCGCGCGACGGCCTTGATCAGCAGCACCGCGGGCAGCAGCCGCTCCGTCACCGGGCGCTCGGCGTTCGCTTGCGCGAGCCAGTCGAGCGCGCGGCGCATCGGTATCGTCTCGGCGAGGTAGTAGTGCGGGATTTCGCGCTTGGAGCGGCTCATCGCGGCGGCGATGGCGCGGCGCATCTGTGCGAGCTTGTCGGCGGGGGTGGCGGCAGCCGGCGGCGCGGCGGGCGCGGGAGCCGCGGCAGCAGCGGCGGCGCGCTCGACGTCGTCGCGCGTGACGGCGCCGTCGGGTCCCGTGCCGGCGAGCCCGGCGACGTCGACGCCCAGCTCGGCGGCGCGCTTGCGCGCGGCGGGCGACACGCGAGCACGCGTGGCCGGCGCGGCGGGCGCCGTGCGTGCGGCGGCAGCAGGTGCAGCACCCGCTGCCGACGCAGCCGCGCCAGCCGCGGCCGGCACCTTCGCCTTCGCCGCCTTCGCGGCCTTGCGCGGTGCCGCTGGCGGCGCCGTCTCGCCCGGCGCGAGCAGCGTCGCCATCACCGTGCCCACGGCGATCGTCTCGCCGATCGGCGTGATCAGCTCGTGCACGGTGCCGTCGCACCAGATCTCGACGTCGACCGCCGCCTTCGACGTGTCGACGACGGCGACGACGGCGCCCTTCTTCACCGCCTGTCCAGGCGCGACGCGCCACTCGAGCAGCTTGCCCTCGTCCATGTCGGCGCCGAGCGACGGCAGCTTGAACTCGATCATGGCGTCAGCGGTTCCCCATCAGCCTCGTCACGGCGTCGACGATCTTGGCCGGCTGCGGCAGCGCAGCCTCCTCGAGGTGCCTGGCATACGGGATCGGCACCTCCTCGCTGCACACGCGCGCCGGCGGCGCATCGAGGTCGTAGAGCGCCTCTTCGGC
Organism: Burkholderiaceae bacterium; assembly: GCA_048500255.1. Classification (GTDB taxonomy): domain Bacteria; phylum Pseudomonadota; class Gammaproteobacteria; order Burkholderiales; family Burkholderiaceae_C; genus JAMHWF01. Next base: position 1,219,368 of record JASNYH010000001.1, read on the forward strand.
GGCGCGCGCCACGATCTCGGCGGCGAGGCTGCCGCTGCGCCAGCCCTCGTCGACGACGACGATGCGGCGCGTCTTGCGCAGCGACGCCAGCACGGCGTCGATGTCGAGCGGGCGCAGCACGCGCAGGTCGACGACTTCGGCGTCGATGCGGTGCGCCTCGGCGAGCGTGCGCGCCGCGGCGAGCGCCTTCGGCAGGCTGCCGCCGTAGGTGACGATCGTCACGTCGGCGCCGGCGCGGCGCACGGCGGCGTGTGCGATGTCGTCGGTGAACGCATCGGGCAGCTCGCCCTCGCTGTTGTAGAGCTGTGCGTGCTCGAAGATCACGACCGGGTCGGGCGACTCGAGCGCCGGCCACAGCATGCCGCGCGCATCTTCCACCGTCGCCGGCGCGAGCACGCGCAGGCCCGGCACGTGGGCGTACCAGTTCTCGAGGCTGTGCGAATGCTGCGCGGCGAGCTGGCGGCCCGCGCCGGTGGCCATGCGGATCACGACGGGCACGTGGAACTGGCCGCCCGACATGTGGCGCAGCGCCGCCGCCGTGTTGACGATGGCGTCGAGCGCGAGCAGGCTGAAGTTGACCGTCATGATCTCGACGATCGGCTTCAAGCCCCCGAGCGCCGCGCCGATGCCCGCGCCGGCGAAGCCCAGCTCCGACAGCGGCGCATCGCGCACGCGCAGCGGGCCGAACTCGTCGAGCAGCCCCTTGCTGACGGCATAGCTGCCGCCGTAGCGGCCGACGTCCTCGCCGATCAGCAGCACGCGCTGGTCGCGCGCGAGCGCGTCGCGGTGCGCGTCGCGCAGCGCTTCGCGGTACGAGACCTTGCGACTCATGCCGTCACGTCCTTCGCGAGGTCTTCCACCGCCTCCCACGAGCCGGCCTCGGCGAACGCCACGGCGCGCTCGACCTCGGCCTGCGCCTGCGCATCGAGCGCGAGGAACTGCTCTTCCGTCAGCAGGCCCTGCGCCTTCAGCCGCGCCGTGAAGTTGTGGATCGGCCCGCGCTCCTTCCACTGCTCGACCTCGGCCTTGTCGCGGTACAGCTCGGGGTCGAACATCGAATGCGCGCGGAACCGATAGGTGCGCAGCTCGACGAAGACGGGCCGCGACGCCGAGCGCACGTCGGCCGCCGCCGAGCGCACCGCCTCGTGCACCGCCGTCACGTCCATGCCGTCCACGCTGCGCGCGTCGACGCCGTAGGCGCGCGCCTTGGCGCACAGGTCGGTCTGCGACTCGGTGCGCTCGATCGCGCTGCCCATCGCATAGAGGTTGTTCTCGCACAGCCACAGCACCGGCAGCTGCCACAGCGCGGCCAGGTTCATCGCCTCGTGGAAGGCGCCCTCGGCGACCGCGCCCTCGCCGAAGAAGCAGGCCGTGATGCGCGACTCGTGCAGCTGGCGCGAAGCCAGCGCGAGGCCGGCCGCGAGCGGCAGCCCGCCGCCGACGATGGCGTTGCCACCGTAGAAGCGCGCCGCCGCGTCGAACAGGTGCATCGAGCCGCCGCGCCCGCGCGAGCAACCCTCCCGGCGGCCGTACATCTCGGCCATGATGCGGTCCATGCTCACGCCCGCGAGCAGCGCGTGGCCGTGCTCGCGGTACGTCGCGACGACGTTGTCGTCATCGGCCAGCGCGGCGAGCGCGCCGGCGGCCACCGCCTCCTCGCCGACGTAGAGGTGCAGAAAGCCGCGGATCTTGCCGGCGCCGTAGAGCTCGGCGCACTTCTCCTCCATGCGCCGGATGCGCAGCATGTCGTGCAGCAGGCGCAGCGGCAGCGGCGATGCCGGGTTCGCGGGCGGCGGTTCGGCCGGCACGAGCGTCGGGTATTCGCCGTTGCCGCCGCGGGCCGGCGCGCGGCGTCGCGTGCGCGTCACGCGCCGGCCTCCAGCGTCGACGTGTCGCCCTCGGGCAGGCCGAGTTCGCGCGCCTTGAGCAGCCGCCGCATGATCTTGCCGCTGCGTGTGCGCGGCAAGACGGGCAGAAAGTCGATCTCCTTGGGCGCCACGGCCGCGCCGAGGCGCTTGCGCGCATGGCCGAGCAGTTCCATGCGCAGTGCGTCACCCGCCTCCCAGCCCTGCTTGAGCGACACGAACGCCTTGACGACCTCGCCGACGACGGCATCGGGCTTGCCGATGACGCCGGCCTCGGCCACCGCGGGGTGCTCCATCAGCGCGCTCTCGACCTCGAACGGCCCGATCAGGTGGCCGGCCGACTTGATGACGTCGTCGGCGCGGCCGACGAACCAGTAGCAGCCGTCGGCATCGCGCCGCGCGAGGTCGCCGCTCAGGTACCACTCGCCCGCGAAGCACTTGCGGTAGCGCTCGTCCTGGCCGAGGTAGCCGCGGAACATCGAGGGCCAGCCGCTGCGCAGCGCGAGCTCGCCCTCGACGTCGGGCTCGGTGACGACACTCACCGTGCCGTCGTCGGCGCGCCGCACGATCGCGGCCTCGACGCCCGGCAGCGGCCGGCCCATCGAGCCGGGCTTGATGTCCATCGCCGGCGTGTTGGCGATCATGATGCCGCCGGTCTCGGTCTGCCACCAGTTGTCGTGGATCGGCAGGCCGAGCACGTCCTTGCCCCACCACACGGCCTCGGGATTGAGCGGCTCGCCGACGCTGGCGACGAAGCGCAGCTTCGGAAACGCGTACTTGCGCGCGATGTCGGCACCCGCCTTCATCAGCATGCGGATCGCCGTCGGCGCCGTGTACCAGACGGTGACGCCCTGCTCCTGCAGGATGCGGTACCAGCGCTCGGCGTCGAACTCGGCTTCGTCGACGATGCTCGTCACGCCGTGCATCAAGGGCGCGAGGATGCCGTACGACATGCCGGTGACCCAGCCCGGGTCTGCGGTGCACCAGTAGATGTCGTCGTCGTGCAGGTCGAGCGCGTAGCGGCCCGTCGCGTAGTGCGTCGCCGCCGCGCCGTGCACGTGCACCGCGCCCTTGGGCGTGCCTGTCGTGCCGCTGGTGAAGTGCAGCAGCGCCATGTCTTCGCCGCGCGTCGCCGCGGCGGCGGGCGGCGGCGCGTCGCTCGCCGCCGCCATCAACGTCTCGTAGTCGAGCGTGCCGGACACCGCGGTCGGCCGCCCCGGCTCGCCGATCAGCACCACGTGCTTCAGGCTCGGCGCCAGCGTGCCGCGCTGCTTCTCGATCTTGCGGCGGTACAGCGCCTCCGTCGTGACGAGCACGTCGGCCTGCGCGATGGCGATGCGCGTGGCGATCGGCTCGGGGCCGAAGGCCGAAAAGAGCGGCGTCACGACGCTGCCGTTCTTCAGTGCGCCGAGCACGGCCACGTACAGCGCTGCGCAGCGCCCGGCGAGCACGAAGACGCGCGCACCGCGGCCGACGCCGAGCGCGGACAGCGCGTGGGCAAAGCGGTTCGTCGCCGCCGACAGCTCGGCATACGTGAGATCGCGCGGCGCGCCCTGCAGCGGCACGAGGCGCAGCGCCGTGCGCGCGCCGAGCCCGCGCGCGAGCGCGCGGTCGGCGGCGAGCGCGCCGAGGTTGATCGCCGCGTCGGCATCGGACGTGCCGGCCAGTTCGGCGCGCACCGCGTCCCACGAGAAGGCGGCACGCGCCGCGCCGGCGGCGTCGAGGTGCGGCGCGACGCGCCAGTCGGCCTCTGTCTTGCGGATCAGCGCGTCGCGCGTCGCCGTCATCGCGTCGGCCCTCGTCGCGGGCGCTGCCGTCAACCGGCGGCCGGCTGGTGCTTGACCTCGCCGACGCGGCGCGCCTCGATGATGCGGCGCTTCATGTCGTCGAAGGCGTCGCGCAGCGCCACGTAGGCGTCTTCGTGCTCGGCGCGGTTCACGCACAGCTCGCGCCCGGGCAGGCTGACGTCGATGCGCACCTGGAAGGGGCGGCCCTGGTGCTGGTGCTTCTGCGCCTGTTCGACGACGACGCGGCACGACATGATGTCGGGGTGGAACTCGTCGAGCTTGAGAGCCTTCTTCTCGGCGGCGGCCTCGAGCGCCGGCGAGGCTTCCATGCCGTGGAAGACGATCTGCAGCGGTAGCTTCATGCGGTCAGTCCTGAGAGATGCGCAACGTCGTCGCCTCGGCGGGCGCGCCGGTGTCGGGGTCGATCCATTCGGCGATGCCGATCTCCTGCTCGGCTTCGGCCAGCGTCTCGCCGGGCTCGAGGCTCTCGTCGCCGGCGGGCGCCGCGTCCATGTCGGCCAGCGCATCGTCGACGTTGTCGAACGGGCCGAACTCCTGATGGCCGTCGAAGGCCAGCCAGTAGTAGCCGTCCGGGTGCTCGACGATGCGCGCCAGGCGCTCGTCGGCGGCCAGGGCATCGGGCGCCGCCGGCGGCGAGACCGGTGCGGGGCAATGCGGCTCGGGTATCGGGATCGGGTTCATCGTGCTGCCGTTCATGGATCGATTCGGGCTTGCATCTTCCCGCCGCGGCCCGCGCGTGCCTTGCGCGGCGTCAAGCCGCGTGCGAATCGCGCGCCCGCGGCTCAGCCGGCGACGCCGAGGAAGGTGTCGAGCGAACGCAAGTCGAGCTCGGCCACCGTCTGCCGAGCCAGCGCCTCGAGCGCCTGCGCCGCCTTGGGCGTCGCGACGTCGATGCCGAGCGCGGCGTCGGTCGGCCAGGCGGCGTCGATGCGACGGTAGCGGCGACCGAGCCGGTCTTCCATCATGGCCTGCACGTGCTGCTGCTGCACCGACACCAGCGTCAGCAGCAGCCGGCCGTCGGCCAGCCAGTCGACGGCGCCGTCGGCGGTGCCGACGCCGCCGCTGGGGCGGTAGCCGACGGTCGCGGTGCCGATCGACAGCATCGAGATGCGCTCGAGGTCGACGCGCATGAAGTGCTCGGCCTCGTGCAGCGCGACCTGGTCGGGCGCGACGGCGAACAGGCCGCCGTCGGCGTAGAGCTCGCCGCCGATCTGCACCGACGGGAAGTAGGCCGGCGCGGCGCTCGTCGCCATCGCCACGTCGACGGCACGCACCGTCTCGTCGCCGCGCGACGCTGCGACGTGCGGCGTCTTGAACACCTTCGTCAGGCTGCGCGTCACGTTGACGGCCGGCACGACGACGTCGTGGCGCGCCTCGGCGAGCGTGCGCGTGCCCAGCTCGCGCGCCAGCAGCGCACGCAGCGAGTCGCCGCTGTACTTGGGGCCGAGGATGGAGCGGCTCATGTCGAGCATGCGTCCGACCGTGCCGTTGGGCAGGCCGCGGCGCGAGAACACCTCGCTGCCGTGCTCGACGAACAGATCGACCAGCTTGGGCATCGGCACCTCGTAGGCCAGCGCGACGGCCAGGATCCCGCCGACGGAGGTGCCGGCGATGAGGTCGAAGCGCTTGCCCAGCGGCACGCCGTAGCGCGCCTCGAGCGCCGACAGCACGGTCGCCGTGTACAGCCCCAGGTAGCCGCCACCGGCCAGGGCCAGGATCCGGAACGGCTTGTTCGTCGCCATGGCCGCCAGTGTCGGCGATGACTGCGGCGCGCGCTTGACGCCGCGCAGACGGCACGGCCTTGACGGTCGTCAACACCGGCGGCGCGTCACGGCGTAGATTGCGCCCATCGCGGCAGTACTGGAGCGAGACACGACGATGGACAGGATCTGGCTGCAGCAGTATCCCCAGGGCATCCCGGCCGAGGCCGACATCGCTGCGCACGCATCGCTGCGCGAGCTGGTCGAGCACGCGATGGAACGCTTTCGCGCGCTGCCGGCGTACAGCAACATGGGCGTCACGCTGACGTATGACGACCTCGACCGGCGCAGCCGCGACTTCGGCGCCTTCCTGCAAAAGAAGCTGGGCCTCGCCAAGGGCGACCGCATCGCGCTGATGATGCCCAACCTGCTGCAGTACCCGGTGGCGCTGGTCGGTGCGCTGCGCGCCGGGCTGACGGTGGTCAACACCAATCCGCAGTACAGCGCGCGCGAGCTCGAGCACCAGCTCAAGGACTCGGGCGCCAAGGCGATCGTCGTGCTCGAGAACTTCGCGCACACGCTGCAGGAGGTGCTGCAGCGCAATCCGGCGCTGAAGGTGCACGTCGTCACCACGCAGGTCGGCGACCTCTTCCCCGCCGTCAAGCGGCTGCTCGTCAACGCCGTCGTCAAGTACGCCAAGAAGATGGTGCCCGCGTGGCGCATCGACGGCGCGATCGATTTCGTCGCGGCGCTGCGCGAGGGCGGCGCGGCGACGCTCGACGCCGTGCCGGTGTCGCGCGACGACATCGCCTTCCTGCAGTACACCGGCGGCACGACCGGCGTCGCCAAGGGTGTCGTGCTGACCAACGCCAACCTGGTGGCCAACGTGCAGCAGGTCGCGCTGTGGACGACGCGCGACCTCGTCGAGGGCAAGGAGGTCGCGATCCTGCCGCTGCCGCTGTATCACGTGTTCGCGTCGACGGTGAACCTGTGCTTCGTCAAGCTCGGCGCGCACATCGTGCTGATCACCAACCCGCGCGACCTGCCGGCCTTCGTCGCCGAGCTGCGCAAGACGCCGTTCACGGCGATCATCGGCGTCAACACGCTCTACAACGTGCTGATGAACACGCCGGCGTTCGCGCAGGTCGAGCTGCGCCACGTCAAGCTCGCCGTGGCCGGCGGCATGGCGGTGCAGCGCGCCGTGGCGCACCGCTGGAAGGCGATGACGGGCGTGCCGCTGGTCGAGGGCTACGGCCTCACCGAGACGGCGCCGGTGGCGATCGCCAACACGCTCGACATCGCCGACTGGACGGGCACGATCGGCCTGCCGATCCCGTCGACGGAAGCCGCCGTGCTCGACGACGACGGCAACGCGCTGCCGGTCGGCCAGGTCGGCGAGATCTGCATCCGCGGCCCGCAGGTGATGCGCGAGTACTGGGGCCGCCCCGACGAGACGGCCAAGGTGTTCACCGCCGACGGCTGGCTGCGCACCGGCGACATGGGCTACATGGACGAGAAGGGCTACTTCCGCATCACCGACCGCAAGAAGGACATGATCATCGTCTCGGGCTTCAAGGTGTTCCCGAACGAGGTGGAGGACGTCGTCACGATGCACCCCGGCGTGCTCGAGGCGGCGGCGATCGGCGAGCCCGACGAGAAGTCGGGCGAGGTGGTCAAGGTCGTCGTCGTCAAGAAGGTCGAGTCGCTCACCGCCGACGAGCTGCTGCAGCACTGCCGCAAGCACCTCACCGGCTACAAGGTGCCCAAGCACGTCGAGTTCCGCACCGAGCCGCTGCCCAAGACGAACATCGGCAAGATCCTGCGCCGCGAGCTTCGCACGGCGCCCAAGCCGGCGGCTCAGCCGGCGTCGGCCGCCGGATAGCCCACCGTCTGCGCGAGCAGCACCTCGGCGTCGTGCGCGAGGCCGAGCGCGTCGGCGATCGCGTCGCGGTCGATCCACGCGCGCAGCACCGTCGCCAGGCCGTTCGCCGCGCAGAACAGGTAGACGTTCTGCGCCGCCGCGCCGGCCGCCACGGCCGCGTAGCTGCTGCGCTGCGTGGCCGGCACCAGCCGCATGCGCGAATGGTCGGCGACGTAGACGAGGTCGAGCGGCGCCTCGTCGACGAAATCCTGGTAGCCGGTGACGCGGCGCAGATCGAGCGCGGCGACGAGCACCAGCGCGTGCGACGCCGCGTCGTAGCGGTAGGCGCCCTCGGGCAGCGCGACGTAGACGTCGATCTCGCGCGCGTCGAGCGCCGAAGGCGTGGTGCGCCGGCCGTCGTCGCGGTTGACGCCGTCGGCCGACCACAGCAGTGCGCCGAGCAGTTCGGCCGGCAGCGCATCGCGGCGGAACTCGCGCTGCGAGTGCCTCCGCGCCAGCGCCTCGGCGAGTGCCATGCCGCCGCTGCGCGGAGCGGGCGGCAGTGCGATGCGCGGTGCCGCGTCGCCCTTGCCGGGCTCGGGCCGCAGCCGGCCCATGGCGCCGAGCGCGAGCTTGGTGAGCATGTTCATGACAGCCCCTCGTCTGGGTACGTCGGCCGATCCCCCGACGCGATCGCGGGCCGGCCCGGGGCGGCCCGGCGCTCGTCCCGCGGCGCGTGAGTGAGGACGGAATGACTCATGGATCAGGTTTCGTCAAAGCTCGAACGTCGCGCCGTGGTCGGGGGCGCGCGCCGGCCAGCCGAAGCGCTCCTCGATTGCGTGGCGCAGCGCGTCGGCGGCCACCGTTTCGCCGTGCGTGACGAAGACGCGCTTCGGCGGCCGCGGCATGCGCCCCACCCAGTCGAGCAGTTCGTCGCGGTCGGCGTGCGCCGACAGCGAGTCGAGGTTGGCCACCTCGGCGCGGATCGGCACGTAGGCGCCATGGATCTTCACCGCTTCGGCGCCGGCGACGATCGACGCGCCACGCGTGCCGGGCGCCTGGTAGCCGGCGAACAGGATGGTGTTGCGGCGGTCGGGCGCATAGGCCTTGAGGTGGTGCAGGACGCGCCCGCCGGTGGCCATGCCGCTGGCCGACACGATGACGGCTGGATGGCGCAGCTCGTTCAGGCGCATCGAGTCCTCGACGCTGTTGATGAAGGTCGCCGAGCTGCACATCGCGTGGGCCTGCGCCGCGTCGAGCCGGTGGTCGGCGCGGTGGCGGCGGTACAGCAGCGTCGCGTCGGCCGCCATCGGGCTGTTCAGGTAGACCGGCACCCGCGGGATGCGGCGCTCGGCCTTCAGGCGGTGCAGCGCCCACAGCAGCATCTGCGCGCGGCCCACGGCGAAGGCCGGGATGATGACGACGCCGCCGCGCGCCGCCGTGCGGTTGACGACCTCGGCCAGCTCCGTCAGCGGATCGCCCGCCTCGTGCAGCCGGTCGCCGTAGGTCGACTCGACGACGAGCGTGTCGGCGGCCTCGGGCGCTTCGGGCGGCTTCATCACGAGATCCTGACTGCGGCCGAGGTCACCCGAGAACAGCAGCGAGTGCCCGCCCCACGACACGTGCACGCTCGATGCCCCGACGATGTGGCCGGCGCGGTGCAGACGCACCTGCACGCCGGGCAGCGGCTCGAAGGCGTGGCCGAAGTCGTGCGTTTCGAAGCGCTCGAGCGCCGCGACGGCCTCCTGCTCCGTATACAGCGGCAGCGCCGGACGGTGCTTGCTGAAGCCCTTGCGGTTGGCGTACTGCGCCTCCTCCTCGAGCAGGTGACCGCTGTCGGGCAGCAGCAGGCGGCACAGGTCGAGCGTGCCGGCCGAGCAATGCAGCGCGCCTCGGTAGCCGAGCTTGAGCAGCCGCGGCACGAAGCCGCTGTGGTCGAGGTGGGCATGCGTCAGCACGCAGGCGTCGATCTCCTTCGGCGGGAACGGCAGCGCGTCCCAGTTGCGCAACCGCAGCTCCTTGACGCCCTGGAACAGGCCGCAGTCGACGAGGAGCTGGCAGCCCTCGTGTTCGAGCAGGTATTTCGAGCCGGTGACGGTGCCGGCGCCACCGAAGAAACGGATGCGCATCGTGAGCCGGATTGTGCGGCCTGCGCGACGCGGCCCGGAACTCCGGATACCAGCCCATCGCGCCCGCGGCGAGCGCCATCGGGCGACGGCGTCGCGCCGTGGTAGCGTACGGCCCGTGCCCGATTGCCGCGCTGCGCCCGCCGCGGCGGCGGCCGATTTGACCTGGATCAGTACGGCAGGCGACACGTCTGCCTACAGTCGGTGCAAACCCGTAGCGGAGTATCTCCCCCCATGTACAGGAACCTGCTGGTGCCGGTCGACGGCAACGAGCTGTCGAGCAAGGCCATGCGCAGCAGCATCGAGCTGGCGACGCAGCTCGGCGCGACGATCACGGCCTTCGTCGCCGAGCCGCTGCCGCCGCCGCCGGCGATCGGCCGCCCCAACGACATGCTGCTCGAGGCGGAGGAGTTCCACGCGCGCGCCGGCCGCCACGCGCGGCAGGTGCTGAGCTCGTTCGAGGAGCAGGCGCGCGCCGCCGGCGTCGGCTTTGCCGGCCACTTCGCCGAGACGGCCGACGTCGCCGAGGCGATCGCCGAGGCCGCCCAGGCGCATGCCTGCGACATGATCGTGATGGTGACGCACGGCCGCGGGCCCTTCGGCGAGTTGCTGTTCGGCTCGCAGACCAAACAGGTGATGGCGCAGACGCGCGTGCCGCTGCTGGTGCTGCATTGATGATCGCCTCCGACCTGAAGCCGTTGCTCGAGCGCAGCGGACTCGCCGCCCTCAAGCTCGCCGGCCGCACGCTGCTGCCGATCGTGCAGGGGGGCATGGGCATCGGCGTGTCGGCGCACCGGCTGGCCGGCGCCGTCGCCGCCACCGGCGGCGTGGGCACGCTGTCGGCGGTCGACCTGCGCCGCCACCACCCCGACCTGATGGAGCGCACGCGCCGCGTCGGCCTCGGCCCGGCGGCCAAGGCGGCGATCGACGCCGCCAACCTGATCGCGCTCGAGCGCGAGATCGGCGCCGCGCGCAAGCTTGCCGGCGGCCTGGGACTGCTGGCGATGAACGTGATGCGTGCCGTCAGCGAGTACGCGCCCTACGTCAAGCGCTCGCTCGAATGCGGCATCGATGCCGTCGTGGTCGGCGCCGGGCTGCCGCTGGACCTGCCCGAACTGGCGGCCGACCACCCGGATGCGCTGCTCGTGCCGATCCTGTCGGACGCGCGCGGCGTGCAGCTCGTCGTGCGCAAGTGGGAGCGCAAGAAGCGCATGCCCGATGCCATCGTGCTCGAGCACCCGGGGCGCGCCGGCGGCCACCTCGGCGCGGCGCGCATCGAAGATCTCGCCGACCCGCGCTTCGACTTCGAGCGTGTCGTGCCCGAGACGATCGCCGTGCTGCGCGCGGCGGGCATCGAGCACACGCCCGTGATCGCCGCCGGCGGCATCCGGACGCACGCCGACATCCGCCGCATGCAGTCGCTCGGCGCGGCAGCGGTGCAGCTCGGCACGCCGTTCGCGGTGACGAGCGAGTGCGACGCGCATCCCGAGTTCAAGCGCGTGCTCGCCGAGGCGCGCGACGAGGACATGGTCGAGTTCACCAGCGTCGCCGGCCTGCCGGCGCGTGCCGTCAAGACGCCGTGGCTCGCCAACTACCTGCGCATGGAAAGCCGCCTGCAGGCCGCCGCCAAGGTCAAGGAGCGCTGCACGAAGGTGTTCGACTGCCTGGCGCAGTGCGGGCTGCGCGACGGCAAGGCCGACTGGGGCCAGTTCTGCATCGACCAGCAGCTCGCCGCCGCGCTCGAGGGCAACGTGCGCTCGGGCCTGTTCTTCCGCGGCCGCGGCACGCTGCCCTTCGGCACGCAGATCCGCAGCGTGCGCGAGCTGATGGTGCGCCTGCTCGGCGCCGATGCGCCTGTGCCGGCGTTGAACGCCGCCGAACTGAGCGTCGCCGCCGCCTGACCGCGTCGTCAGCGGCGGCATGATGCGGGGCATGAGCCCCGCGAAGCCGACGCCGCCGACCGACACACGCTGGCGCTGGCGCCGCCTCGTCGACGCGCCGCACCGCATCGCCTTCTTCGGCGGCGCCTGCCTGTTCGCCGTCGCCGGCGTGTGGTGGGCCGCGGCGCTGATCGCGCGCACGCACGCCGTCGGCTGGCCGTGGGCCGTGCCGAGCGGCGTCGCCCACGCGCTCGTGCTCGGCTACGGCGCGCTGCCGTTCTACTTCGCAGGCTTTCTCGCCACGACGCTGCCCAAGTGGCTGGCGCATCCTGCGCTGCCCGCGGCGCTGCTGCGGGCGCCCGTCGTCGCGGCGCTCGCCGGCTGGGCGCTGGCGCTGGCCGGCGTGCACGGCTCGCGCCTCGCGGCGGCGGCCGGCGTGGCGCTCGTCGCCGCCGCGCATGCGGCCGTGCTGCAGGTGCTGGCGCGAGTGCTGCGCGACGGCGTCGCCGCCGACCGGCTGCATGCGCGCTGCGCCGTCGCCGGCTATGCCGCCACGGTGGCGGCGCTCGTCGCCGCCGCCGTCGCGCTGGCTTCCGGCGCCGACGGCGCGGCGCGCGCCGCGCTCGCCGTCGGGCTGTGGGGCGGTGTGGGCGTCGTGTTCGCCGCCGCGCTGCACCGCCTCGTGCCCTTCTTCGGCGCCGCCGCGCTGCCGCTGCTGGACGAACGCTGGCCCGCCTGGCTGCTGTGGACGCTGCTCGGCACGCTGGCCTTCGAGGCCGCGACGACGCTCGCCGATGCCGCCGGCGTGCCGCTGCCGCCGGCCGCGCGTGGCGCGTTCGAGACGCTCGTCGCCACCGTGCTGCTCACGCTGGCCGTGCGCTGGGCCATGGTGCAGAACCTGCGGCTGCGCCTGATCGCGATGCTGCACCTGGGCTTCGTGTGGCTCGGCGTGGCCATCGCGCTGTCGGCGGCGTCGCAGTGGCTCGAAGCCGCCGGCCAGCGTGGGCTCGCGCCGGCGCCGCTGCACGCGCTGGCGGCCGGCTGCTACGGCAGCGTGCTGCTGGCGATGGGCACGCGCGTGTCGGCCGGGCTGTCGGGGCGCACGATCGCCGCCGACGACGTCACGTGGCGACTGTTCGGCGTGCTGCAACTCGCGGTGCTGGCGCGCGTCGCCGCCGAGCTTTGGCCCGGCGCGGCGCGCTGGCTGCTGCCGCTGGCAGCGCTCGCCTGGGCCGCGGCGACGGCGACGTGGGCGGCGCGCCTCGCGCTCTGGTACGGCCGGCCGCGCGTCGACGGGCGGCCGGGCTGAGGCCGCGCTGCCCGCGGCGGCGAGTGGCTTTTCAGGCCGCCTTGCGCCGCCAGCGCCGCGCCGCCGCGACCATCGTCGCCGCGAACAGCACGACCGCCAGTGCGTTGCCGGCCGCGCCCGCGGCGCGCCACGCCGGCGCCTCGGCCAGCGCACCGGCGGCGCGCAGCGCGAGCGACGCGTGCAGCAGCGCCAGCGGCGCATAGAACGAGGCGCCGAAGTCGAGCCGGATGCGCGCCAGCGCCGGCAGGATGACGGGCGCGTGCGCCATCACCATCGCGACGACGAAGCCCAGGCCGATGGCGTGCAGCGCCACGTCGCGCGCCGCCGCCATGCCTGCCGCCATCGCGATCCACGCGACGCCGCCCACGCCGAGCCAGACGTAGCCGCCGAGCAGGCACACCGCCATGTAGCGCGACAGGCCGTGCGCGCGCACCGTGCGCGTGGCGATGTCGAAGCGGCCGAGCCACAGCGCCAGCGCGGCAAGCGCTGCGCCATGCAGTGCGCCGCCGAGCGCGGGGCGCCAGGCGCCGAGCAGCGCGCCGGCCAGCAGCGCCGCGACGATGGCGACGAGCAGCGGCTGCGCCGCCGGGCGGCGGCGCATCAGGCGCGTCATCTCGAGCCGCTCGGCGGCGATCGTGACGACGAGGAAGTCGAAGCCGAGTGCGATCGCCGCCGCGCTGCCGACGCCCGCCGCGACGAGCGCCACATTGCCGGCGAGCCAGGCCGCCGACGCGACGACGAGCAGCGCCGTGTGCGCCGCGCGCTGGCGCCGCCACAGCGCGATGCCGACAGCCAGCAGCGCCGCCGCCGCGACGACGAGCAGGGTCGCACCGCTGCGGTACAGACCCGCCAGCATGGCCAGCGCGCCGAGTGCCGACGCGACGGGCGCCGCCCAGGCGGCACGCGTGCCGTGCGCGACGGCGCGCTCGATGCCGATCACGCTGCCGAAGAAGCCGCCGACGAGCAGCGCGGCGTGCAGCGCCGCCGCCTCGCCGAGCAGCGCCCCGGTGCCGGGCGACGGCAGCGGCAGGCCGGCGCGCGTCAGCCCGCCGGCCAGGCCGGCGAGCAGCGCGAGCGCGGACGCGCCCATGAGCGCGAGGCGCGAGCGCAGCCGCGGCGCGGCCTTCGGCGTCACCACCCCATGAAGCGCCGTGCGCGCTCGCTCAT
>JASNYH010000002.1:0-905446 GCA_048500255.1 Burkholderiaceae bacterium
CGCCGGCCGCAGTGCATTTGCTGCGCGTCGAGCGCGCCGATGCGGCGCTGCGCCAGCAGCTCACCGGCCTGTCGCCCGGCACACTGGCGGGGAGCGCGTTCATGCCCTGCCCAGGGTCGGGCACGGCGAACAGCGACGTGGCGGCGAGCGGGGGGTCGTAGCGCGACGCGATCAGCGGCGGCGCGTGCGGCGCCGCGAGGCGGCACGCGATGCAGCGGCCGTCAGCAGCGTGACGAGCGCCAGCGCGGCAAGCCATGCCGGCTGCAGGGCGCCGCCGCCACCGCCGCCGACGCTTTCGGCATCGGGCTCGTCGGGACCGGCTTGGACAGCCGACACGACGGCCGGGCTGTCGATGTTCACCGCCGCAGCGCCTGTTGCGACATAGGTCGCCGGGGACTCCGCATAGAGCAGTGCCTGTTCGGCGTCGAGCAGTCCCACGCCGCAAGTCGCCGTTGTACAAATGCATCGACCGTATGCTGACGATGCCGAGCACTCGGGCATATGGTTCGAGGTGACGTGCTTGCGCGCCGAAACCTTCAGACCTTCTACGATCTGGTCGTACGTCAGCGCCGGGTTGACGCTCAGCATCAACGAGACCGCACCTGCCACGACAGGCGCCGAGAAGCTGGTGCCGAACAACGTGGCATACCCGTAGGGAGCTATCGCGTCGACCCGCTGCTTGCCATTAATGTTCAGACCGAGAAGGCCTTCGTCGCCCAGGAGGCTGCTCCAGTTTCCGTGGTCGTCGTCTGCGGCCTGAGGATCACCGCCCACGGTGGCCAACATAGCCTCCGGACCGAAGTTGGAGTAGTTAGCCTTGAAGCCATCTCGGTTGGTCGCGGTGACGCCGATGACGCCGGGGCAGCGGGCCGGTCGCGAAACAGCGCTCTGTTCGTTGCCTGCTGCCGCGATGATCACGACGCCCCTCGCCTTGAGTTCATCGATGACGTCTTGATAGTCCGCGCATCCGAGCGAGGCAGGACCGCCGAAACTCAGGTTGATGATGCGAGCATGGTTCTGGGGAGGGTTGTCCGGCACGCCGGGAACGCTCAATCCGGCGGCCCACCGCATGCCGTCGAGAATGTCCGCAACAGTTGCTCCGCACTTTCCGGCCACGCGCACCGGCAGGATGCGCCCCTGCCAATTGATACTGGCGGTGCCGATGCCGTCGTTGGTACGCGCGGCGATCAGTCCTGCGATATTGGTCCCATGCCAGGAGCTCTCCTCCTCGAAGGGGCAGCTGGACGGATACGCTGCAACGTCTTCCGCGGTGACCCAGTCCCCGGGATCGGTAGCGTCGCCGTCGCGACCGCCCGTACCGTCATTCTCGAATCGCGGATCGCTGACGAAGTCGTAGCCGTCCAGGATGTGTCCCGCGAGTTGGGAGTGGTGCACGATGCCCGTGTCGAGCACAGCCACCAGAGCCGTCGGAAGCCCTTTCGCCTGATTCGAGCGATCCCACGCCCGCTGGAAGCCGGGCAAGCCGCGGCGACGGAGTGAGATCGGGTCGGCGTTCGTGCCGCCTACGGCATAGAGCCACCACTGCGGAACCTGTGACCCGCCCCCTTCCGACGGAAAAAAGCCCGGCGAGAAGCCCGGATCGAATGGAGTCGCCAGGCGACGCTCCATCCTGTTCGGTCGGACCCATTCGACTTCCGGTCGGGCCGCCAGCCGCTGCATCAGCTGCTCGGCTTCGTCTGCCTGAAGCACCTTCCCGAAATCGATGTGCTGGAGAACACGACCCACGGGACGAGTTCGAATGGCGTGCTCAGGCAGCCCTGCCTCTCTCATTACCCCATGCAGGCGCTCAGTACGTTTGGCCTGCGCCTGCTCGAGCTGGTCGAGCGACTGCGCCGTGGCTCCGTTCTTCAGCCTGATCAGCAGGCCGTGGGCCAACGCGCCGGTGGATTGCACTTGGGCATGGGCAGCTACAGCCCCGAGCGCCGCGACGCCGGCAACAGCTGCCAGCGCCATCATTTGGCGCAACCTCACCCATGGACCCATTCGTCGCTCCCTGAAGTCGGGCCGATTATCAGGTGCGGCCGCGCAACCGTCTGTAATCGCGCCCATGCCCTGCAAAGCATGGCCCCAGCACATCGCACAACGTCGACGGCGATCGGTTCGCCGACATGTCGCGCTCTCGCAGCCGGCAAGAAACTGCCGCAGCGCCGGAATCTGGACTAGAGTAGACGCGGGTCGCCCAGCCGAGCACGCCCTCATGGAAACCGTCAACATCTACGACGCCAAGTCGCGTCTCGCCCAACTGGTCGACAAGGCCGCCGCCGGCGAAGACGTGGTCGTGAGCCGCGACGGCAAGCCCTTGGTGCGCATCACGCGGCTGGAGGGCGCGAAGCGCGCGATCCGCTTCGGGCTGCTGCAGGGCAAAGTGATCGTCGCGGCAGACTTCGATGCGCCGTTGCCGCAGAGCGTGGTGTCGGATTTCGAACGGCATTGATGCGGCTGCTGCTCGACACGCACATCTTTCTCTGGGCCGTCGCCGGCTCGCCGGCCCTCGCGCCGGCGACCCGCAGCGCCATCGAATCCGCCGACGCGGTCTTCGTGTCGGCTGTCTCCATCTGGGAAGTGGCCATCAAGGCGCGTCTCGGCAAGATCCAGGCCGACGCCGACGAACTGGCAGCCGCGATCGAGGCGAGCGGTTTCGTCGAGCTTCCCGTCCGGGCTTCCCATGCCGCAGGCGTAGCCCGGCTCGACCTTCACCAACGACCCGTTCGACAGGCTGTTGATCGCTCAAGCCCTGGCCGAGCCACTCAAGCTGCTGACGGCCGACGCGGTGCTGGCGAAGTACAGCGACGTCGTCATGCTCGCCTGAGCGCGAAGGGGCCGGGCCCTCGCGGGCGCGGCCCCCTCGGCCTCGCGCGTCGCGGCGATCACTTCGCCGACATCAGCGCCACCGTCGTGTCGAGCATGCGGTTCGAGAAGCCCCACTCGTTGTCGTACCACGACAGCACCTTGACGAGCCGCCCGTCCGACGACACGCGCGTCTGCGTCGCGTCGAACACGCTCGACAGCGGGTTGTGGTTGAAGTCGACGCTCACCAGCGGCGCCGTGTTGTAGCCGAGGATGCCCTTCAACTCGCCTTCACTCGCGGCCTTGAGCACGGCGTTGACCTCGTCGAGCTTCGTCGCGCGCTTGGCGGTGAACGTGAGGTCGACGACGGAGACGTTGATCGTCGGCACGCGCATCGCAAAGCCGTCGAGCTTGCCGTTGAGCTCGGGCAGCACCAGGCCGACGGCCGCCGCGGCGCCCGTCTTCGTCGGGATCATGCTCATCGTGGCGCTGCGCGCGCGGCGCAGGTCCTCGTGATAGACGTCGGTCAGCACCTGGTCGTTGGTGTAGGCGTGGATCGTCGTCATCAGGCCCTGCTCGACGCCGATCGCGTCGTGCAGCGGCTTGACCAGCGGCGCCAGGCAGTTCGTCGTGCAGCTGGCGTTGCTGATGACGGTGTCGCTCGCCTTGAGCACCTTGTGGTTGACGCCGTAGACGATGGTGGCGTCGACGTCCTTGCCGCCGGGCGCCGAGATGATGACCTTCTTGGCGCCGCCGGCGATGTGGGCCGAGGCCTTCTCCTTCGTCGTGAAGAAGCCGGTGCACTCGAGCACGACGTCGACGCCGAGTTCCTTCCAGGGCAGCTCGGCAGGGTTGCGCTGCGCCAGCACGCGGATGCGGTCGCCGTTGACGACCATGTGGTCGCCGTCGACCGTGACGGTGCCGGGGAACGGGCCGTGCGCCGTGTCGTACTTCGTCAGGTGGGCGTTGGTCTCGGGCTTGCCGAGGTCGTTGATCGCGACGATCTGGATGTCGTGCTTCTTGCCGCCCTCGTAGTGAGCGCGCAGCACGTTGCGGCCGATGCGTCCGTAGCCGTTGATGGCAACCTTGATGGTCATGATCGATGACTCCTTACGTCAGTTCGTTCAACTTGCGAGAACCGCTCGCACCGTGTCCGCGACGTTCGCGGCGGTGAATCCGAAGTGCTTGAACAGCACGCCCGCCGGCGCCGATTCGCCGTAGCGGTCGATGCCGACGACGGCGGCGCAGCCGTACTTCCACCAGCCGTCGGTGACGCCGGCCTCGACGGCGATGCGCGGCACGCCGTCGGGCAGCACGCTGCGCTTGTAGTCGGCGCCCTGGCGGTCGAACGCCGTCGTGCTCGGCATCGAGACGACGCGCACCGCGATGCCGTCGGCCGCCAGCAGCGCCTGCGCGTGCAGCGCGAGCTGTACCTCCGAGCCGGTGGCGACGATGACGGCCTGGGCCTTCTTGCGCGCGAGGCCGACCTCGGCCGGCTCGGCCAGCACGTAGGCGCCGCGCGCGATCGTGTCGAAGCCCGCCTGCGCGCCGGCGTCGAGGCAGGCCTTGGGCGCGTAGGGCAGGTTCTGGCGCGACAGCAGCAGCGCGCTCGGCCGGTCGCGGCTGTCGAGCGCGCAGGCCCACGCGACGACGGTCTCGGCGGTATCGGCCGGCCGCCACACCTCGAGGCCCGGAATCAGGCGCAGCGACGCCGCGTGCTCGACGCTCTGGTGCGTCGGCCCGTCTTCGCCGAGGCCGATCGAGTCGTGCGTGAAGACGTGGACGACGCGCTGCTTCATCAGCGCGGCCATGCGGATGGCGTTGCGCGAGTAGTCGCTGAAGGTCAGGAACGTGCCGCCGTACGGGATGTAGCCGCCGTGCAGCGCGACACCGTTCATCAGCGCGGCCATGCCGAATTCGCGCACGCCGTAGTTGACGTGGCGCCCGCCGTTGGGTGCGCCGTCGGCGCCGTCGCCGAAGCGCAGCGGCGGCGTGTGCGTCGTCTGCGTCAGGTTCGAGCCGGTCAGGTCGGCGCTGCCGCCGAGCAGCTCGGGCAGCGCCTTCGTGAGCGCCTCGAGCGCGAGCTGGCTCGCCTTGCGCGACGCCACCGTCTCGGCCTTTGCGTGCGCCGCCGCCAGCGCGTCGAGCGTCGTCTGCATGAAACCTTGCGACAGCTCGCCGTTGACGCGGCGGGTGAACTCGCCCGCCAGGTCGGGATAGGCCGCCTTGTAGAGCGCGAACTTCGACGCCCACGCCGCCTCGTGCGCGGCGCCGCGCGCCTTGGCGTCCCATCCTTCGTAGGCCGCCTCGGGCACGACGAAGGGCTCGTGCGCCCACGCCAGGCCGTGGCGCACGAGCTTGATCTCGTCGGCGCCGAGCGGCTCGCCATGCGCCTTGTGCGAGCCGGCGCGGTTGGGCGAGCCCTTGCCGATCACCGTCTTGCACACGATCAGCGTCGGCCGCGTCGACGGCTGCTTCGCCTGCGCGATGGCGGCGTCGATCGCCGCCACGTCGTGGCCGTCGACGCCGTCGATCACGTTCCAGCCGTAGGCGGCGAAGCGCCGCGCCGTGTCGTCGACGAACCAGGGCTGCACCGCGCCGTCGATCGAGATGCCGTTGTCGTCGTACAGCGCGACGAGCTTGCCGAGCTTCCACGCGCCGGCCAGCGCGCACACCTCGTGGCTGACGCCTTCCATCATGCAGCCGTCGCCGAGGAAGACCCAGGTGCGGTGGTCGACGATGGTGTGGCCCGGCCGGTTGAACTCGTGCGCGAGCAGCTTCTCGGCCAGCGCCATGCCCACCGCATTCGCGATGCCCTGGCCGAGCGGGCCCGTCGTCGTCTCGACGCCGGGGGTCACGCCGACCTCGGGATGGCCCGGCGTGCGGCTGCCCATCTGGCGGAAGCTGCGCAGCTCGCTCATCGGCAGGTCGTAGCCCGTCAGGTGCAGCAGCGCGTACAGCAGCATCGACGCGTGGCCGTTCGACAGCACGAAGCGGTCGCGGTCGGCCCAGCGCGAATTGCCGGGGTTGTGCTTCAGGTGCCGGCCCCACAGCGCGACCGCCATCTCGGCCATGCCCATCGGCGCGCCCGGATGCCCCGAGTTGGCCTGCTGCACGGCGTCCATCGCGAGCGCGCGCAGCGCATTGGCCATGACGACGGGATCGGCCTCGGAGGCCATGAGGGACGAGTCGGCGGCCATGCGGCTCCAGGTGCGGGCGGGGTGGGACGGCGGCGGGGGCGGGAAGGCCGCATTTTACGGGCCGCCGAAAATCGCTCCGCAGGCAGGGACGGCGCCTCGCGGCCGAGCCGCGCGGCGGCGCCGCCATGTTGCATTGCGATTGATCCAGGTCAACCGCTGCGGCGGCCGGCGTGCGAACCTAGCGTCATGGACCATCCTTCACTCAAGATCATCCGCGAAGAGCATGCGGCCGTCGCCGCGATGCTGCGTTCACTGTCGATGCTGCTGGCCGAGCACCGTCGCCACGGCACCCTGCCCGACTTCGCCGTGCTGCGCGCGATGCTGTTCTATCTCGACGAGTTCCCCGAGAAACTGCACCACGCCAAGGAGTCGGACCTGCTGTTCCCGCGCGTGCGCGAGCGCAGCGGCGAGCTCGGCGCGACGCTCGAGCGGCTCGACCGCGAGCACGACAACGGCATGACGCGCATCCGCGAGCTCGAGCACGCGCTGCTCGCCTTCGAGGTGATGGGCGAGCCGCGCCGCGAGGCGTTCGAGCAGGCGGTCGACCGCTTCGTCGAGACGCAGCTCGCGCACATGCGCACCGAAGAGCGCGAAGTGCTGCCGCTGGCGCAGCAGGTGCTGACCGACGACGACTGGGCCGAGCTCGACGCCGCCTTCCTCGAGAACAAGGATCCGCTGACCGGCCACGAGCCGTCCGAAGAGTTCCGCGAGCTGTTCAGCCGCATCGTGCGCATGGCGCCGGCGCCGATCGGGCTCGGCTGAACTTCGCCGCACGGAGCGACCGGCAGACGCATCGCCGTCGCCGTCTGCACCGTGGTGCGCTCCTCCGGCGCGAGTGCCTACACTCGCGCACGATGAGAGCACTGATCCTGGCCGCCGGCCGCGGCGAGCGCATGCGCCCGCTCAGCGACGACTGCCCCAAGCCGCTGCTCGTCGCGCGCGGCAAGCCGCTGATCGTCTGGCACCTCGAGGCGCTGGCGCGCGCCGGCGTGCGCGACGTCGTCGTCAACACGGCCTGGCTCGAGGAGCAGTTCCCCGTCGCGCTCGGCGACGGCGCGCGCTGGGGCGTGCGCATCCGCTGGTCGATGGAGGGCCGCGACCACGGCGGCGCGCTCGAGACGGCAGGCGGCATCGCCAAGGCGCTGCCGTGGCTCGCGCCGCGCGGCGACGAGGCGTTCTGGGTCGTCTCGGGCGACATCCACGCGCCCGACTTCGACTACGCGCCGGCGCACGCCGCGGCGTTCGAGCGCGGCAGCGACCTCGCCCACCTGTGGCTGGTGCCCAACCCGCCGTTCCACCGCGACGGCGACTTCCACCTCGATGCCGCCGGCCGCGTGCAGCGCGAGCCGCGCGACGCGCCGCGCACCTGGACCTACGCCAACATCGCCCTCGTGCGCCCGGCTCTCGTGGCCGGCGTGCGCGCCGGCGAGCGCGCGCCGCTCGGGCCGCTGCTGTTCGAAGCCGCGGCGCAGGGGCGGCTCGGCGGCGAGGCGCTGGCCGGGCGCTGGGCGAACGTGGGCACTCCCGGGCAACTGCAGGCGTTGAACGGGGCCCCGTAGCGGCAAACGCGCAACACCGGGCGCTGCCGAGCCGGCCGCACCTCTTTTGCGGCGCCCGGCGCTGCGCTAACGTGCGGCCCGTGAACCGCATCCTGATGCTGCCGCTGCTGGTCGCCTTCGCCGTCGGCCTGCATGCGGCGCTGGCGCGCGTCGCCAAGGCCGTCGTCGCGTCGGCACGGCCGCTGGCCAGCGGCGAAGCCGAGGCCTGCGGCTACGACCGCAGCGTCTACGCCACCGCGGCGCCGCAGACGGCGGGCATCGTCGCCGTCGCGCTCGCCGCGGGGCTCGCGCTGTGGCTCGGTTACGCCGGCGGCTGGACCTGGGCCTGGGCGCTAGGCTGGCTGGGCGTCGCGGCGGCCGTCGCGCTCGACCTGTGGTGGTGGGAGCGCGTCGCGGCCAGCGCCAGCTACGTATGGTTCCAGCGCGGCTGGTCGGGGCGCGTGCACCAGGTGCTGATCGACAACATCCGCGAGCTCGAGGTCGCCGAGAGCGAAGCGGGCGGCTTCACGCTGCGCCACGGGCGGCGCAACGAGAGCACGCGCCTGATGCTCACGCTGGCCGACGGCAGCCGCGTCGCGCTGCCCCGGACGGACGCGCACACCGGCCTCGACGCCGTCGAGGCCGTGGCCAACCACGTGCGTGCGCGCCAGCTGCAGTCGACCGACCGGCGCTCGCTGTCCGATGCCGAGGCGCGCGGCACGCAAGCCGCGGCGCAGGCCGCGCAGGCGCTGCCGAGCCGCGACGCGGCAATGCTGCTCGAGCTGCGCCGGCTGCGTCGGAAGGCGCTGTCGCCCGAGCTGCCGCCGGCCGTGCAGCCGCCGTCACCGAGCGGCGAGTAGCGGCGGCGCGCCGCTCAGAAGCACAGCTTCTCAAGCCAGCTTCTTCAGCAGCTCGGCCTTCTTGGCGGCGAACTCGTCGGCCGTCAGCACGCCCTTGGCGGCCAGCTCGCCGAGCTTCTCGATCGTCGCCATCACTTCGTCGGGGCGCACGCCGGACGCGGCGGCGCCCGCCTGCGCGCCCTGCAGCCCCTGCGCCACCTGCTGCGCCATCGTCTGGCCGAGCGCGACGCCGGCGCCCAGCCCCATCGCGTCGCCGGCGACGCCTCCGCCCGCGCCACCGCCCTCGGCGAACCTGGGCAGCGACTGTGCCGTCTGGTACTGCATCAGCCGGCCCGTGTCGTGGCCGACCATGCCCATGCCGATCTTCTGGTCGAGCACCTTCTGCAGTTCCTCGGGCAGCGAGACGCTTTGCACCGTCACCGATTCGAGCGCGAGGCCGAGCCGCTCGAAGGCCGGCGCCGCGGCCTCGCGCAGCGCCTGCGCGAACTCGACCAGGTTGGCCGCCAGGTCGAGGAACGGCGTGCCCGACGACGCCACGGCGTCGGAGATGTGCTGGAGCATCACGGCGCGCAGCTGGCCGTCGAGCTCGGCCACCGTGTACATCTCGCGCGTGCCCGACACCTCGGTGTGAAAGCGCCTCGCGTCGGCGATGCGATACGCATAGTTGCCGAAGGCGCGCAGCCGCACGGCGCCGAAGTCGCGGTCGCGGATCGACACCGGCTGCGTCGTGCCCCAGCGCTGGTCGATCTGCTGGCGCGTGCTGTAGAAGTAGACGTCGCTCTTGAACGGCGACTCGAACAGCTTGTCCCAGTGTCGGAGGTTGGTCAGCACGGGCAGCGTGCGCGTCGTCAGCTTGTAGCGGCCTGGGCCGAACACGTCGGCCACCTTGCCCTCGTCGACGAAGACGGCCGCCTGCGTCTCGCGCACCGTCAGCGATGCGCCATACTGGATCTCGCGGTCGGCCGCCGGGTAGCGCCAGGCGAGCAGGCCGTCGCCGGGTTCGACCCACTCGATGATGTCGATGAACTGCTTCTTGATGAAATCCATCAGCGCCATGGCGGAGATCCTCGCGGTGCGGCCCGGTGCGGTCGATGATACGCGCCGGTCCCCGCGCCGATCGTCGCCCGTACGATGACGACACTCCACCCGGTGAAGCTGAACCTCGCCGTGGTCGGCGCCGGGCCGGCCGGGCTGGCGCTCGCGCTGCACGCCGCGCGCACGCTGCCGCAGGCCGCCGTCACGGTCTACGACGCGCGCCGCGCCGGCGCCGACGCGCAGCGCGACCCGCGCACCATCGCGCTCTCGCTGGGCAGCGTGCAGCTGCTCGAGCGGCTCGGCGCGTGGCCCGCCGAGCGCGCGCAGCCGATCGTCGAGGTCCACGTGTCGCAGCAGCCGCCGGGTTTCGGCGGCGGCGACCCGGCGCTGCGCATCCGCGCCTCCGAGGAGCGCGTCGCGATGCTCGGCGCCGTGCTCGGCTACGGCGACGTCGTCGCGCCGCTGCAGGCGGCGTGGCTCGCGCTGTGCGAGCGCGAGCCGGCGCGGCTGCGCAGCCGCTTCGAGACGCCGGTGGCGGCGCTGAAGAACGTCGCCGGCGGCGTCGAGGTCGACGCCGCGATCGTCGAGCGCTGCGACCTCGCCGTCGTCGCCGAGGGCGGCGTCTTCGCCGAGCAGGCACGCCGCGCGATCCGCCACGACTACCGGCAGACGGCCTGGGTCGGCACGGTGCGCTACACCGACGACGGGGCCGCGCGGCGCGCGAACGGCGTCGCCTACGAGCGCTTCACGCGCCACGGCCCGGCGGCGCTGCTGCCGCTGCGCGCCGGCGGCGACAGCGCCGTGCGGCGCGCCGCGCTCGTGTGGTGCGTGCCGTCCGACGACGACCCCGTCGCGGCGCTCGACGACGCGCAACGCGTCGCCGTGCTCAACAGCGTGTTCCACCGCGACACCGGCACGATCGCTGCGATCGAGCCGCCGCTGAAGCACTTCGCGCTCGGCCTGAACGCCGAGCGCGGCCTCGTCGACGGCCGCACGGTGCGCATCGGCAACGCGGCGCAGACGCTGCATCCCGTCGCCGGTCAGGGGCTCAACCTCGGCCTGCGCGACGCCTTCGAACTGGTGCGCGCGCTCGACGAGGGCGGCGCCGACGTCGACGCGGCGCTGCGCCGCCTCGAATGGCGACGCTCGCCCGACCGCTGGGGCACGATCGCCGCCACCGACTTCCTGGCGCGCAGCTTCACCTGGCATGCGCCGGGGCTCGGCGCCGCGCGCGGGCTCGGCCTGGCGGCGCTGCAGGCCCTGGCACCGGCGCGCTCGCTGCTGGCGCGGCGCATGATGTTCGGCGCTCGGCCGTGACGCCGCCGCGCGCGCTCGGAGCCGCGCTCCGGGCGCCGCTGCGACTCTTCGCACGCTCGGGCTGCATCGACACTCAGGCCGGCGCCGCGCCTGCCGATGCTCCGAGCATGCGTTACCTCCCCCTGCAGGGCCGCGCCGTGCCGCCCGACGTCGCCGCCGAGCCGCTCGACGCGGCCCGGCCGCCCCCCGCGCTGAAACGGCTGGCCGGCTGCCTGCTGTTCGGCAGCGGCATCCTCGGCATGCTGGCGTGCGCCGCGCTCATGGCTGCGCTGCCGCTCGGCCTGGGCGACCGCCGCGGAATGGTCGTCGCGCTGTGTCTCACGCTCGCCGCGGCGTTCGGCGTCGCCTGGGTGCTGCTGCGAGACGCCGGCATCCGCGCCGGCACCCTGGCCGCCGGCTCGCTGGCGATCGTCGGCGTGACACTGGTCGCGCTGGCGCTGCCCCAGCGCATCGACACCTTCGTGCTCGGCGTCTACGCCATCGTCGTCAGCCTGGCCAGTGCAGCGATCGGGAGGCGCGCCAGCCTGCTGTTCGTCGGCACCTGCGCCGCGCTCGTGGGCGGGCTCGCCTGGGGCGAATGGGGCGGCCACCTCGGCGGCGCGCCGGCGCGCGCGCCGGCGCAGATCGCGCTGCACACCGCGCTGTCGTGGTTCGTGCTGGCCGCCGCCGCGTCGATCGGCACGCTGATCGCGCGCATGTCGCGCAGCCACCTCGACGCCGCCACGCTGCGCGAGCAGCGCTTTCGCAGCCTGCTGCGGCTGGCCGCCGACTGGTACTGGGAGATGGATGCGAACTTCCGCTTCACGCACCTCTACGAGGTGGGCGGGCGCGGCTCGGGCCTGCCGTCGCGCTCGCGGCTCGGCCACGCGCCGTGGGAGCTGCCCGGCTTCGGCCTCGACGCCGAGGCGATGGACGCGCATCGCGCCGACCTCGAGGCGCACCGGCCGTTCCACGGCCTGGTGATCCCGCGCACCGACGCCCACGGCCGGCCGCACATCGCGCGCGCCAGCGGCGAGCCGCGCTTCGACGCGCGCGGCGTGTTCACCGGCTATTGGGGCATCGGTCAGGACGTGACGGCCGAGATCCTCGCGCAGACAGCCTTCGCGGCGAGCGAGCTGCGCTACCGCGAGCTGTTCGCGCGCGCGCCTTCACCGCTGGTGCTGCACCGCGACGGGCACGTCATCGACGCCAATCCGGCAGCGCTGCAGATGTTCGGCCATGCCCGCCTGGAGGACTTCGTCGGCAACGAACTGGGCGCCTACTACGACGCCGGCGGCGACTCGGCCGCGCGGCTGCGCGAGCGCATCGCGGCGCTGCAGGGCCGGCCGACGGGCAGCGGGCTGCCGCCGGCCGACTTCCGCCTCGTGTCGGCCGACGGCCGGCGCCTGTCGGTGCAGTCCAGCGGCGTGCTCGTCGACACCCGCGGCGGGCCTGCGATCCTGTCGATGTACCACGACGAGACCGAGCGGCTGCAGGCCGACGCCGCGCTGCGCCGCTCGGAGGCACTGCTGTCGCACCTGGTGGCGACGAGTCCCAACGGGATCACGCTGACCGAAATGTCGAGCGGGCGCTTCGTGATGGTCAACGAGGCCTTCGTGCGCATGTTCGGCTGGACGCGTGACGAGGCGATCGGCCGCACGTCGATCGAGCTGGGCACCTGGGCATCGCCCGACACGCGCGACGCCTTCGTTGCCGCGGTGCGCGAGCGCGGCCGTGTCGACGAGTCGCTGCACGTGGGCGTCACGAAAGGCGGCGACCGGATGCTGGTCGCGATGTCGGGCGCGCGCTTCGAGATGGACAGACGCGAGTACCTCGTGATCAACCTGCGCGACGTGACGCAGTCCGAGCGCGTGCGTCTCGAGCACGCGGCGATCCTGCAGAACGCGTCGATCGGCATCGCGTTCACGCGCGAGCGCCGCTTCGTCGAGGCGAACCCGGCGTTCGAGTCGATGTTCGGCTGGCCCGCCGGCGGCCTCGTCGACCAGCCCGGCAGCGTCGTCTGGCCGAGCGCCGCCGACCATGCCGAGGTCGGCCGCCGCTACGGGCCCGCGCTCGCGGCCGGCGAGACGGTGGACTTCGAGCGCGAGATGCTGCGCCGCGACGGCAGCCGCCTCTGGTGCCGGCTGCGCGCCCAGGCGCTCGATCCGCACGGGCCGCGCGACGGCGGCACGATCTGGATCATCGAGGACGTGACCGAACGCCGCCGCATGACGCAGGCGCTGGCCGCCGCGCGCGATGCCGCCGAGGCGGCCAATCGAGCCAAGAGCGCCTTCCTCGCCAACATGAGCCACGAGATCCGCACGCCGCTCAACGGCCTGCTCGGCCTGGCACAGCTCGCGCAGGAGCCGGGCATCGACGAGGCGCGGCGGCGGCAGTACCTGCAGCAGATCCTCGACTCGGCGCAGGCGCTGGGCGGCGTCATGTCCGACATCCTCGATCTGTCGAAGATCGAGGCCGGCAAGCTGACGCCCGAGACGCTGCCGTTCAACCTGCGCGCGCTGCTCGGCGCCGTGCACAACGCCTACGAAGGCCTCGCGCAGCAGCGCGGCCTCGTGCTGACGACGACGATCGACGCCGCCGTGCCCGACGCCGTCGAAGGCGATCCGGTGCGGCTGCGCCAGATCCTCACCAACTACGTGACGAACGCGCTGAAGTTCACCGAGCGCGGCGAGATCGCCATCGACGTGCGCCTGACGGTGAAAGGCCGCCTGCGCCTGGCGGTGCGCGACACCGGCTTGGGCATCGACGACGCGACGTTGGCGCGCCTGTTCAGGCCGTTCACGCAGGCCGACGAGTCGACGACGCGACGCTACGGCGGCACGGGTCTCGGCCTGTCGATCTGCCGCGAGCTGGCGCGCCTGATGGGCGGCGAGGTCGGCGCGACGAGCCGTGTCGGCGCGGGCAGCACGTTCTGGGCCGAGCTGCCGCTGCCGGCGGCGCGCGCGCCGGGGCCCGAGCCGGCCGAGGCGACGGCGGGGCCCGACCCGCTGCGCGACGCGCGCGTGCTGATGGTCGAGGACAACCCCGTCAACATGCTGATCGCCGTCGCGATGCTCGAGCACTGGGGCGTCGTCGTCACGCAGGCCAGCGATGGCCTGGCCGCGCTCGACGTCGTCGCACGCACACGCGACGGCGGCGCGCCGCCCTTCGACGCCGTGCTGATGGACCTGCAGATGCCCGTGATGAGCGGCCACGAGGCGGCGCGGCGCCTGCGCCGCGAGCACGGCGCCGAGACGCTGCCGATCATCGCGCTGACCGCCGCGGCGCTGCCGAGCGAGCGCGACGAGGCGCTCGACGCCGGCATGAACGACTTCCTCACCAAGCCGATCGACGCGCAGAAGCTGCGCGACGTGCTTGCCAAGTGGGTCGGCGCGCGACGCCCGGCCGCCGGCTAGCGCCCGACGGGCGCGCCGTCGACGAAGGCCTTGAGTTCGCCCGGCGCGAGCGCCAGCCAGGACTCGTCGCGCGTGAGCGGCTCGGTGACGACGACGGCGACGCGGTCGCCGGGCGAGGCGAGCGTCGTGAAGTCGACCGACAGGTCCTCGTCGTGCAGCTCGGCGCGGCCGAACGGATGCTGGCGCACCAGGTAGTGAAGCTGCGTCGAGCAGTGCGCCCACAGCGCCTGGCCGTTGCTCAGCATGAAGTTGAACGTGCCGTGCGCGGCGACGCGCGGCACCAGTTCGGCCAGCGTCGTCGTCAGCTCGCCGACGCCGGGCACGTCGGCGTGCGCCTTGGCCAGCTCCTGCTGCAGCCAGCAGAAGGCGCGCTCGCTGTCGGTGTCGCCGACCGGGCGGAACGCGCCGTGCAGCCGCGGGCGGAAATCCTTCAGGTCGCCGTTGTGCGCGAACACCCAGTAGCGGCCCCACAGCTCGCGCACGAAGGGATGCGTGTTCTCGAGCGCGACGCGGCCCTGCGTCGCCTTGCGGATGTGCGCGATGACGTTGTCGCTCTTGATCGGATACGTCTTGATCATCTGCGCGACGGGCGACTCGCGCGCGCTCTGGTGGTCGACGAAGCAGCGCACGCCACGGCCCTCGAAGAAGGCGACGCCGAAGCCGTCCTTGTGCTCCTCGGCGCGCGTCGCGAAGCCGGTGAAGCTGAACACGATGTCGGTCGGCGTGTTGCAGTTCATGCCGAGCAGCTGGCACATCGCGATACGTCCCGCTATTCGAGGAACAGCCGGTGGAAGCCCTTGAGGCTGACCAGGTTGCCGGGATTGCTCGTTTCGTTGAGCACGCCCTTCATGCGCTCGAGCAGGCGCGCGCTCTTCCTGGCGCGCCAGATGACGAGGTCGGCCAGCCACGGATGGGCGTTGATGCGGTTGGCTTTCTCGTAGAGGTCGAAGCGCGGCTTGAGCGCGACGAGACGCGCCTCGTAGGCGGCGCGCACGGCGGCATCCTCGGCATCGCCCAGGATGGACTCGGCCGCGTGCAGCCCGGTCTCCATCGCCTTGCCGATGCCTTCGCCGGTGAACGAGTAGGTGCTGCCGGCGGCCTCGCCGGTGACGATGAGCCCGGGGCGCGACCAGCGCGCGCCTTCGAGCGCGCAGCGCAGCGGAGCGCCCTCGAGGCGGCCCTGCAGTGTGCCGCCGGCCATCAGCTCGCGCGCCGGCGCGTAGACCTCGGTGAAGGCCTGGAACACGTCGCGCAGGTTGACGTCGCGCATGCCCAGCTTGCCGTCGCGCAGCGTGTTGTGGCTGTGCGCGATGCCCACGCCGATGTTGAACACGCCGTCGCGGCACGGGAAGATCCAGCCGTAGCCGGGGCGCAGGCGCCGGTGCCACACCACATCCATCGCCGCGATGCGGCCCGTCATCGCGTCGTTCCTGACGTAGCCGCGCAGCGCGATGCCGCTGGGCGTGCGGCGCTCGCACATGCCGGCGGCGATCAGCGCCTGCGGCACGGCGCCGGTGGCCAGCACGAGCCAGCGCGCGCGCACCTCGTGCGCCGCGTCGCCGGCCTTCAGGCGCGCACCGACGACGGTGCCGCCTTCCTCCAGCGGCGCCTCGAAGCGCAGCGGCGCGAAAAAGCGCGCGCCGGCGCGCCGCGCGGCGCGCAGCAGGATGTCGTCGAGCTGGCGGCGCGGCAGCACGGCCATCGTGCCGGGCACGTCGATGCGCCCGCCGCTCGGGCCCACGCAGCCGACGTGCTGCACCGGCTGGGCGTGCTGCATCACTTCGTCGAGCACCTGCAGTCGGCGCAGCGCGGCATAGGCATCGGGGATGAGCCCGTCGCCGCACACCTTGTCGCGCGGAAAGACGTGCTGGTCGACGAGCACGACATCGATGCCGGCGCGCGCCAGCCACTGCGCGCAGGCGCTGCCGGCCGGGCCGGCGCCGACGACGAGCACGTCGCAGGCGCCGGGCAGCGTCGTGTCCTCGTTCGGGCGGGCGGCGTCGGTCGTCATCGGTCGGGCGCGGCGAAGGTGGAGCCGGCGCGAAGGATACCCCCGCGCCGGCGGCCGGCCACACCCGCCGCCGTCAGTGCCGCTGCGCCGCCTTCACCTTCAGACGCCAGGCGTGCAACAGCGGCTCGGTGTAGCCGCTGGGCTGCTCGAGGCCCTTCAGCACCAGGTCGAGCGCCGCGCGGTAGGCGAACGAGGTCTCGAAGTTGCCCGCCATCGGCCGGTACAGCGGATCGCCGGCGTTCTGGCGGTCGACGACGGCCGCCATGCGCTCGAACGTGGCGCGCACCTGCGCCTCGTTCGTCACGCCGTGCAGCAGCCAGTTGGCGATGTGCTGGCTCGAGATGCGCAGCGTCGCGCGATCTTCCATCAGGCCGACGTTGTGGATGTCGGGCACCTTGGAGCAGCCGACGCCCTGGTCGATCCAGCGCACGACGTAGCCGAGGATGCCCTGGGCGTTGTTGTCGAGCTCCTGCTGGATCTCCTCGGCCGACCACTCGGCGCGCGGCACGACGGGAATCGTCAGCAGGTCCTTCAGCAGACCTTCGCGCTCGGCCTCGGCGTCGATCTTCTCCATCTCCTGCTGCAGCGCCGCCACGTCGACCTGGTGGTAGTGCAGCGCATGCAGCGTCGCCGCCGTCGGCGACGGCACCCAGGCCGTGTTGGCGCCGGCCTTCGGGTGCGCGATCTTCTGCTCGAGCATCGCCGCCATCAGGTCGGGCATCGCCCACATGCCCTTGCCGATCTGGGCGCGGCCGCGCAGCCCGCAGGCCAGGCCGACGAGCACGTTGCTGCGTTCATAGGCCTGGATCCACGGCGTCGCCTTCATCGCGCCCTTGCGCAGCATCGGGCCGGCGTGCATCGCCGTGTGCATCTCGTCGCCGGTGCGGTCGAGGAAGCCCGTGTTGATGAAGGCGACGCGGCTGGCGGCCGCCGCGATGCACGCCTGCAGGTTGACGCTGGTGCGGCGCTCCTCGTCCATGATGCCGAGCTTGACGGTGTCGCGCGGCAGGCCGACGAGCTGCTCGACGCGGTCGAAGATCTCGCACGAGAACGCCGTTTCCGCGGGCCCGTGCAGCTTTGGCTTGACGATGTAGATCGAGCCGGCGCGCGAGTTGGCCTTGCGCTGCAGGTCGACCTTGCCGATCGCCACCGTGATCACGGCGTCGAGGATGCCCTCGGGAATCTCGCGGCCGTCGCCCCACAGCACCGACGGATTCGTCATCAGGTGCCCGACGTTGCGCACGAAGAGCAGCGAGCGGCCGTGCAGCACGACTTCCCGCCCGTTCGCTCCGCTGTAGCGGCGATCTTCGTTGAGGCGGCGCGTGAACGTCTTGCCGCCCTTGGTCACCTCTTCGGTCAGCGTGCCCTGCAGGATGCCGAGCCAGTTCGAATAGGCGAGCACCTTGTCCTCGGCGTCGACGACCGCGACCGAATCCTCCAGGTCGAGGATCGTCGACAGCGCGGCTTCGAGGTCGATGTCGGCGATGCCGGCCGCGTCCGTCTTGCCGATCGGCGCGTTGCGGTCGATGCGGATGTCGACGTGGATGCCGTGGTTGACGAGCAGCACCGACGAGGGCGCGGCCGCGTCGCCCTGGTGGCCGACGAACTGCTCGGGGCGCGCGAGGCGCGCCGTGCCGCCGCTCTTGAGCGCGACGACGAGCGCGCCGCCTTCGACACGGTAGCCCGTCGCATCGCGGTGCGAGGCGCCGGCCAGCGGCGCCGCCTGGTCGAGGAAGCCGCGTGCGTAGTCGATGACGCGCGCGCCGCGCACCGGGTTGTAGCCCTTGCCCTTCTCGGCGCCGCCGGCCTCGGGGATCGCGTCGGTGCCGTAGAGCGCGTCGTACAGCGAGCCCCAGCGCGCATTGGCGGCGTTGAGCGAATAGCGCGCATTGAGGATCGGCACGACGAGCTGCGGGCCGGCCTGCACGGCGAGCTCGGCATCGACGTTGGCCGTCGTGATCTTCACGCCCTTGGGGTGCGGCTGCAGGTAGCCGATCGATTCGAGGAACTTGCGGTATGCCGGCATGTCGGCGATCGGCCCCGGGTGCTCGCGGTGCCAGGCGTCGATCTCGGCCTGCAGCCGGTCGCGCTCGGCGAGCAGCGCGATGTTCTTCGGCGCGAGGTCGTGCACCAGCGCGTCGAAGCCCTTCCAGAAGTCGCCGCTGGTCAGGCCGGCGACGGGCAGCACCTGGTCCTCGATGAAGCGGTACAGCTCGGTGGCGACTTGCAGGCGATGGCAGGCGGTGCGTGCGGTCATGGTCGATCCCTCAACGATGAAAAACGTCGAAGCCGAAACCTTATTCGATACGCACGAGTTGATTAAGAAGCCTGCAAGCGATTAATCTGTGACGAAAACAGATGCAATCGAGCCGATGGACAAGCTCAAGCAGATCGAATCCTTCGCCGCAGTGGCGACACGCGGCAGCCTGACGGCGGCGGCGCAGGCCGAGGGCGTCGCCCCGGCCGTGATCGGCCGGCGCATCGATGCGCTCGAAGAGCGCCTGGGCGTCAAGCTGCTGGTGCGCACGACGCGGCGCATCACGCTGACGCACGAAGGCAGCGCCTTCCTCGAAGACTGCCAGCGCCTGCTCGCCGACCTGGCGAATGCCGAAGCCAGCGTCAGCGCCGGTGGCGTGAAGGCGAGCGGCCACTTGCGCATCACGGCGCCGGCCGGCTTCGGGCGGCGTCACGTGGCGCCGCTGGTGCCACGCTTCCTTGCCGAGCACCGCGACGTCTCGATCTCGCTGAACCTGAGCGACCGGCTGGTCGACATCGTCAACGAGAGCGTCGACTGCGCCGTACGCGTCGGCGACATGCCGGATTCGAGCCTGGTCAGCGTGCGGCTGGCCGACAACCGGCGCCTGTGCGTCGCGACGCCGGGCTACCTGCAGCGCGCCGGCACGCCGCAGCACCCGCAGGACCTGATGCGCCATGAATGCCTCACGCTGTCGAGTGACGCCAGCCAGACGCGCGGCTGGGCCTTCAGCGCCGACGGTGCCGTCGTCCACCTGCGCCCGAGCGGGCGCCTCGATTGCAGCGACGGCCAGGTGCTGCACGACTGGTGCCTGCAGGGCCTGGGCATCGCATGGCGCAGCACCTGGGAAGTCGAGACCGACATCGCCAGCGGCGCGCTCGTCAGCGTGCTCGATGCCTACGCCGCACCGCCCAACGGCATCTACGCCGTGTTCCCGCAGCGCAAGCACCTGCCGCTGCGGGTGCGGCTGTGGATCGACTTCCTGAAGCTGACCTACGGCGACGCGGCGTACTGGCAGCCTGGTCTCAGGGCGGCCTAGGAGGCGTCCAGCTCCTCGCCATGCGAAGGGCGGGGCCGCAAGGCCCGGCGCGGCCTGCAAGGCCGGCCGGCGTACCCGCCGGCCGAGGGGCGGTCATCTCACTTGCTCAGGCATTCCTTCATGAAGGCCTGACGCTCGCTGCCCGGCTTGCCCGTCTTCTTGAACTCGGCGCTGCACGTCGTCATCTTGTTCTGCTGCGCCGTCTTGGCGTCGGACTCCTTTTTCAGGCACTCCGACATCCAGGCCTGGCGTTCGCTGCCGGGCTTGCCCGTCTTCTTGAACTCGGCGCTGCAACTGCTCATCTTGTTCTGCTGCGCGGTCGGCGCGGCGTCCTTCCTGGCGTCGGCGGCTTGCGCCATCGACAGCGCGGGCGCGACGGCGAGCGCCAGCACGGTGATCCACTGCTTCATCGTCACTGCTCCTTCGACTTCGACGGGCGGAACTGCCCCGCTGCTCAACGCCGCAGCGGCGCGCCCGGACGACACGCTAGAGGATGCGCCGCGGATGCGCAAGCGACTCGTGCGCCGCGTGCAGCCGGCGCACCAGCACGCGGATGAAGGCCTCGTCGAAGCGGTGGCGCGTGCCGGCGCCGAGTTGTGCGAGGGTTTCGGGCGTGAACGACAGCGTCGTCGCCGGCTGCGACACGACGATGTCGGTGCCGTGACGGCGCAGCTCGGGGCTGGGCGCAAGGTAGGCCATCTCGCCGACCGAGGTGCCGGCGCCGAGCTGGGCAACGCGCTGACCGTCGCGAAACACCTCGACCTCGCCCTTGGCGATGATGTGGAAGCTGCGCCCCTCCTCGCCGCGCCGGTACAGCGCATGGCCGTATCCGAAGCGCTCCCAGTGCGCGCGGTGCACCACCTCCCACAGCTCGACGTCGCCGAAGCTGGCGAAGAACTCGAGGCTGCGCAGCAGCGTGAAGCGCTCCGAATCGAGCACCGCCTGCTGGTCGCCGCGCGGCACCTGGTGCCCGGCGAAGAGCTGCGACAGCGCCTGCGCGAACGTGTCCCAGTCGGCGTGGCGCCCGTCGGGCGACTTGGCGAGCGCGTGCATCAGCAGCGCATCGACGGCGGGCCCGACGCCGGTGCGCAGCCGGCTCGGCGGCACCGGAGCGGCGGTGTAGATCTGGTTCATCAGCGCGGCCTGCGTCGGCGCCTCGAAGGGCGGGCGGCCGGTGATCAGGTGATAGAGCACGGCGCCGAGCGAATAGATGTCGGCGCGCGCGTCGAGCGTGCTGCCGTCGAGCTGCTCGGGCGACATGTAGGCCAGCGAGCCGACGCGAAAGATCTGCGTCGTGTCGGCGCGAAGGTTGAGCACGCTGCCGAAGTCGGTGATCTTCAGGGCCGTGATCGCGCCGCCGTCTAGCTCGACGAGGATGTTGGCCGGCTTCACGTCGCGGTGGATCAGCCCCTGGCGCGACACGTAACCCAGCGCCATCGCGCACTTGAAGCCGATCTCGACGACGACGTCGAGCGCGAGCAGCCGGTCGGGGCGGCAGAAGCGGCGCAGCGTCGTGCCGCCGACGTACTCCATCACGAGGTAGGGCTCGGCCGGATCGGCGACGGCGTCGTAGATCTGCACCACGTTCGGATGGTTCAGGCGCCCGACGAGCGCCGCCTCGGCGGCGAAGAAGCGCTCGAAGTAGTGGTTGCCCGCCGCCGCCGGCTCGAGCGCGCCGCCGCGCACGCGCTTGACGGCGACGTCGCGATCGTGGAAGTCGTCGCGACACAGGAACACGTCGCTCGTCGCGCCCTCGCCGAGCCGGCGCAGCACGCGGTACTTGCCGATCTGCGCCGGCAGTTCGGCGTCGGGATCGGCAGAGTCGGGGGTTTCGGGGGGGGCGGCGTGCGACATGGACGCGGCGGCGACCACGGAGCGGTGGCCGGCCGGTTGCATCTTGCATCGATTCGCTACCTTTGCGTGTATGCAATTGCGTCCACCGCGCGCTGCGGCGAGCCACGAGGCGCGCGGGGCCAACCGTAGAATCGCAGCATGATCCGAGCCACGCAGGAGTTGCTGCACGCCCTCGCCGAAGCGATCGCCGACCTCGACCCGCACAGCGCGGTGCGACCGGCATTCGAGTCGCCGAAGCAGGCTGCGCACGGCGACCTGGCGTGCACCGCGGCGATGCAGCTCGCGCGACCGCTGAAGAAGAATCCGCGCGAGCTCGCACAGGCCCTGATCGACGCGCTGCGCGCGCGCCCGGCCACCGAGCGCTGGGTCGAGGCGATCGACATCGCCGGCCCCGGCTTCATCAACCTGCGCCTGAAGCCCGCCGCGCGGCAGGCCGTCGTCGCCGAAGTGCTCGCCGCCGGCGCGCGCTTCGGCATGCGCGAGCCCGACGGTCGGCGCGTGCTCGTCGAGTTCGTGTCGGCCAACCCGACCGGGCCGCTGCACGTCGGCCACGGCCGCCAGGCGGCGCTCGGCGACGCGCTGTGCCGGCTGTTCGCGAGCCAGGGCGCCGAGGTGACGCGCGAGTTCTATTACAACGACGCCGGCGCGCAGATCGCGACGCTGGCCGTCTCGACGCAGGCGCGCCTGAAGGGCCTGAAGCCGGGCGACGCCGGCTGGCCCGAGTCGGCCTACAACGGCGAGTACATCGCCGACATCGCGACCGCCTTCCTCGCTCGCGAGACGGTCCAGGCCGACGACCGCGCGTTCACCGCCAGCGGCGACGTCGACGACCTCGACGGCATCCGCCAGTTCGCCGTCGCCTACCTGCGCCGCGAGCAGGATCTCGACCTGCAGGCCTTCGGGTTGCGCTTCGACAACTACTTCCTCGAGTCGAGCCTGTATGCCGACGGCCGCGTCGAGGCCACGGTGCAGCGCCTCGTCGCCGCCGGCAAGACCTACGAGGAAGGCGGCGCGCTGTGGCTGCGCAGCACCGAGTACGGCGACGACAAGGACCGCGTGATGCGCAAGTCGGCCCCGCCCGGCGCCGATTCGTCGTCTTTCGACGGCGCGCAATACACCTACTTCGTGCCCGACGTCGCCTATCACATCAACAAGTGGGAGCGCGGCTACACCAAGGTCGTCAACGTGCAGGGCAGCGACCATCACGGCACGATCGCGCGCGTGCGCGCCGGGCTGCAGGCCGCCGGCGTCGGCATCCCGGCGGGCTTTCCCGACTACGTGCTGCACAAGATGGTGACCGTGATGCGCGGCGGCGAGGAGGTCAAGATCTCCAAGCGCGCCGGCAGCTACGTCACGCTGCGCGACCTGATCGACTGGACGGGCCGCGACCCGGTGCGCTTCTTCCTGATCAGCCGCAAGGCCGACACCGAGTTCGTGTTCGATGTCGATCTGGCCTTGAAGCGCAACGACGAGAACCCGGTCTACTACGTGCAATACGCACATGCGCGCATCTGCTCCGTGCTGCGCCAGTTCGCCGAGACGGGCGGCGATCCGGCCGGCCTCGCCCGCGGCGCCGAGCTGTCGCGGCTCACGGCGCCCAGCGAGTCGGCGCTGATGCTGCGCCTGGCCGACTATCCGGCCATGCTCGCGCGCGCCACGGCCGACCTTGCGCCGCACGACGTCGCCTTCTACCTGCGCGACCTGTCGGGCGCCTTCCACGCCTACTACGCCGCCGAACGCTTTCTCGTCGCCGACGACGCGGCGCTCACGCGCGCGCGCTGCGCGCTGCTCGCCGCCACGCAGCAGGTGCTCGCCAACGGCCTGGGCGTGCTCGGCGTGTCGGCGCCCGAGCAGATGTAGCATCGCCCGCCCGACGAAGAACGAGACACTGGAGACTGCATGAGTGCCCCATCCACCGGCCGCTTCCTGATCGGCCTCGTCGTCGGCGTGCTGCTCGGCCTGGCGCTGTCGCTGGCGGTGGCGATCTACGTCAACAAGGTGCCGGTGCCGTTCGTCAACAAGGTGCCCCAGCGCAGCGCCGAGCAGGACGCCGCAGAGACGGAGCGCAACCGGAACTGGGACCCCAACGCGCCGCTCGCCGGCAAGACGCCGATGCGCCCGGCCGCGCCGGCGAGCGCCGTGGCGCCGGCGGCCGCCCCGCCGGCCCCGGCCACCGCGACCGCCACGCCGCCGGCGACGCGCGACCCGGCCGCCATCCTCGCCGGGCGGCCGGTCGGCGACGCGCCTGTCGCCGCCGCTCCCGTCAAGCCGGGCAGCGATCCGTTCATCTACTTCGTGCAGGCCGGAGCCTACGGCCGCGCCGAGGATGCCGAGCAGCAGCGCGCGCGGCTCGCCATGCTGGGTCTGTCGGCCAAAGTCACCGAGCGCGAGCAGGCCGGGCGCACCGTCTATCGCGTGCGCGTCGGTCCGTTCGACCGCAAGGAGGACGCCGAGGCCGGCCGAGCCCGACTCGAGAGCGGCGGCGTCGAGGCGGCACTCGTGCGCATGCAGAAGTAGCCGCGCCGGCGTTGAACTTCCGGGCCGCGCGCACACTCCATCCGCGGTCGCCACGAACGAGAGGACACACCCCGATGATGAAGCGTCGCCACTTCACGGCGCAGGTTCTGGGCAGCGCGACGGCTGCCGCCTTCGGTCTCGCCGCCGCGCCCGCGGCGCTCGCGCAGGCCAAGTTCGTCGAGGGCACGCACTACGTGCGCCTGGCGCAGCCGCTGGCCGTGCCCGGCGACGGCAAGATCGACGTGATCGAGTTCTTCTGGTACGGCTGCCCGCACTGCAACTCGTTCGAGCCGATGCTAGACGCCTGGTCGAAGAAGCTGCCGCCCGACGTCGCGTTCCGCCGCGTGCCGGTCGCCTTCCGCGAGGAGCCGTTCGTGCCGCACCAGCGCATCTACTACGCGCTCGAGGCGCTCGGTCTGGTCGAGCAGATGCACCGGCGCGTCTTCTTCGCGATCCACAACGAGCGCCTGCGCCTCGACAAGCCGCAGGACATCGCCGCCTTCATGGCCAAGCACGGCGTCGACAGCGCCAAGTTCCTCGACGCCTACAACTCGTTCGGCGTGCAGACCAAGCAGCGCCAGGCGCGCCAGCTCGCCGAGGCCTACAAGATCGACGGCGTGCCGTCGATCGGCGTGCACGGGCGCTGGTTCACGTCGGGCACGCTGGCCGGCTCGCTCGACCGCTCGCTGGCCGTCGCCGATCACCTGATCGGCCTGGCGCGCACCGCCAAGCGCTGACGCCGGCAGCGCCCCGCGGCGCGTTCGTCGTCGGTCCGGCCGAGGCGCCGGCGATTTCGCGGCGCCGGCCGCAGCGGCTCGGGCTAGAATGGCCTGCAAGTTTTGTGCCGCTGATGACGTCCCTCTCCCGCTCCCACCGTTCGCCGCGCGTCCGGTCCGCCCTCGCGATGGCGCTCGCGGGAGCCGCGACTCTGGCGCTGCTGCTCGGCGCGACCACGCCGGCGCAGGCCGAACGCGCCGACCGCAGCAAGCCGATGACGGTCGACGCCGATGCGGCGCGCTACGACGACTTGAAGCAGGTCGGCACCTTCACCGGCAACGTGCAGGTGACCAAGGGGACGATCCAGATGCGTGCCGATCGCATCGAGGTGCGCCAGACGCCCGACGGCTACCAGGTCGGCGTGCTCACCGGCAGCGCCGACAAGCCGGCGAGCTTTCGCCAGAAGCGCGAAGGCGTCGACGAGACGATCGAAGGCATCGCCGAGCGCATCGAATACGACAGCAAGGCCGACACGGTGCGCTTCGTCGGCAACGCCGTGATCCGCCGCTGGCGCGGCGCCACGGTGGCCGACGAGACGGCCGGCAACGTGATCACCTACGACAACATCGCCGAGGTGTTCAGCGTCGCGGGCGGCCGCGGCACGCCCGGCAGCGCCGACGGCCGGGTGCGCGCCGTGCTGACGCCGCGCGAGGCGGCGCCGGCGGCGTCGGCTCCGCCCGCCAGCGCGCCGGGAGCGTCGCGTTGAGCGCCGTGCCGGCGGCTGCCGCCGAAGCCGTCGCGAACCGTCTCGACGTCGTCGGGCTGCAAAAAAGCTTCGGCGTGCGCAAGGTCGTCAAGGACGTGCACCTGTCGGTCGGCAGCAGCGAAGTCGTCGGCCTGCTCGGCCCCAACGGCGCCGGCAAGACGACGAGCTTCTACATGATCGTCGGCCTGGTGCGCGCCGACGCCGGCGAGATCCGCATCGGCGGCGAGCGCGTCGAGCGGCTGCCGATCCACGCGCGCTCGCGCATGGGGCTGTCGTACCTGCCGCAGGAGGCGTCGATCTTCCGCAAGCTGACGGTCGAGGAGAACATCCGCGCCGTGCTCGAGCTGCAGCTCGGCGCCGACGGCCGGCCGCTGCCGGTGCGGCGCATCGACGAGTTGCTCGACGGCCTGCTGCACGACTTGTCGATCGAGAAGCTGCGCGCCAGCCCGGCGCCGGCACTGTCGGGCGGCGAGCGGCGGCGCGTCGAGATCGCGCGCGCGCTGGCCACGCAGCCGAGCTTCATCCTGCTCGACGAGCCGTTCGCCGGCGTCGATCCGATCGCCGTCATCGAGATCCAGCGCATCATCCGCTTCCTCAAGGAGCGTGGCATCGGTGTGCTGATCACCGACCACAACGTGCGCGAGACGCTGGGCATCTGCGACCGCGCCTACATCATCAGCGACGGCACCGTGCTGGCCGAAGGCACGCCGCGCGAGATCGTCGAGAACCCTGACGTGCGCAAGGTGTACCTGGGCGAACACTTCCGAATGTAGTTCGCCATGAAGCCGTCCCTGCAGGTCCGCCTGTCGCAGCACCTCGCGCTGACGCCGCAGCTGCAGCAATCGATCCGCCTGCTGCAGCTGTCGACGCTCGAGCTGCAGCAGGAAGTCGAGCAGATGCTCGAGCAGAACCCCTTCCTCGAGCCCGAGGAAGACGCGGCGACGCCCTACGACGCGCCGCCGCCGCCCGAGCGGCCCGCCGCTGCCGAGCGCGCCGCCGACGAGGAAGCCGGCCACGGCGATGCCGCCGCCGAGGCCGACGTGCCCGGCGTCGACAGCGCCGAGTTCGGCGCCACCGAGCGCGAGGACTGGGAGAACGGCACCGAGCGCGACGACTTCGACGGCATCCTCGACAGCCCCGGCCCGCGCAGTGCCGCCGACCCCGACGCCGACGACTTCGAGGCGCACGACCGCAGCAGCACGCTGCCGACGCTGCAGGAGCACCTGCGCGCGCAGCTCGTGGGCATGCGGCTGTCGCCCGAGGACCGCGCCGCCGTGCTGGTGCTGATCGAGTCGCTCGACGACGACGGCTACCTCGCCGACTCGATCGACGAGATCGCCGAGCGGCTGGCCGAGGAAGGCGAGGCGCGCGACGAGTTGCGCGAGCGTCTGCAGTGCGCGCTCAAGTGGCTGCAGAGCCTCGAGCCGACCGGCGTCGGCGCGCGCGACCTGCCCGAGTGCCTGGTGCTGCAGCTGCGCGCGCTGCCGCGCAGCGAGGCGCAGGCCATCGCCATCATCGTCTGCCGCAACCACCTCGAGCTGCTGGCGCGGCGCGACACCAGGAAGCTGATGGCCGCCACCGGCGCCGACGAGTCGCTGCTCAGGCAAGCGCAGGCGCTGATCGTGCCGCTCGAGCCCAAGCCGGGCCGGCCGTTCGCGCGCGCCGAGGCCAACATCGTCGTGCCCGATGTCATCGTGCAGAAGTCGGGCCGCGGCTGGAAGGTGACGCTCAACCCCGACGTGATGCCGCGGCTGCGCATCAACGACCTCTACGCCAGCGCCGTGCGCCAGCAGCGCGGCAGCGGCGGCAGCAACGGCGCCGGCGGCCTGTCGTCGCGGCTGCAGGAGGCGCGCTGGTTCATGAAGAACATCCAGCAGCGCTTCGACACCATCCTGCGCGTGTCGCAGGCCATCGTCGAGCGCCAGAAGAGCTTCTTCTCGCACGGCGCGATCGCGATGAAACCGCTCGTGCTGCGCGAGATCGCCGACGAGCTCGGCCTGCACGAGTCGACGATCTCGCGCGTGACGACGGCCAAGTACATGGCCACGCCCTACGGCACGTACGAGCTGAAGTACTTCTTCGGTTCGTCGCTCGCCACCGACGCCGGCGGCAACGCGTCGAGCACCGCGGTGCGCGCGCTGATCCGCCAGCTCGTCGCCGCCGAGGATGCGGCCAAGCCGCTGTCGGACAGCCAGTTGAGTCAGATGCTCGAGGAGCAGGGCATTCAGGTCGCGCGGCGCACCGTCGCCAAGTACCGCGAGGCGCTGAAGATCGCGCCGGCCAACCTGCGGCGCGCGCTCGCCTGACGATGAACGCCCCTCCAGCAGCGGACGCAATGCGCGTCTTCCTGCCCTGCGCCGCCGGCGTCGAGGCGCTGCTCGAGGCCGAGGTGCGCGAGCTGCTGCCGGGCGCCGCACTGCGCACCGTGCGCGGCGGCGTCGCGCTCGATGCGGCCGGCGCCGCCGCCGTGATGCGCCTCAATCTGGAAAGCCGCCTCGCGCAGCGCGTGCTCGTCGTCGTCGCCGACGCGCCGTACCGCCACGAGGACGACGTCTATGCGCTCGCGCGCGGCGTCGACTGGACGCGCTGGATCACGCCGCGCCAGACGCTGCGCGTCGACACGACGGCGCAGCGCTCGCCGCTGCGCAGCCTCAACTTCGCGACGCTGCGCGTCAAGGACGCCGTCTGCGACGCGCTGCGCGACGCCCACGGCGAGCGCCCGAGCGTCGACACGCAACGCCCCGACCTGCCGCTCGCGCTGCACCTCGGCCCCGAGCGCGCGACGCTGTACGCCGACACTTCGGGCGAGCCCTTGTTCAAGCGCGGCTGGCGCGTCGACAAGGGCGACGCGCCGCTGAAGGAGACGCTGGCCGCCGCGATGCTCGCCGCCGCCGGCTGGCGCGGGCGCCCCGACGCCGGCGGCGCGCTGCACGACCCGTGCTGCGGCTCGGGCACGATCGCCATCGAGGCGGCGCAGATCGCCTGCGGCATCGCGCCGGGGCTGCGCCGGCGCTTCGCCTTCGAGCGCCTGGCGCCGTTCGCCACGCCCGCGCTCGCCGCGCAGTGGCGCCGGATGAAGGCCGACGCCGAGGCGCGCATAGACGCACCGGCCGTGCCGGTGCATGCCAGCGACGTGGCCTTCCGCATGGTCGACTTCGCGCGCCGCAACGCCGAGCGCGCCGGCGTCGCGCATGCCATCGAGTTCCACGGCGGCGACGCGCTCGAGCGCCCGGCGCCCGCGCTGCCGCCGGGCATGCCGGGCACGCTGATGCTCAACCCGCCGTATGGCGAGCGCATCGAGGTGCGCGGCAAGGCGCGCGCTCCGGTGCATGGCGAAGCCAGCCAGCGCGAGGCGCCCGACGACTTCTTCCCGCGCCTGGCGGCGCACTGGAAGCGCGCCTACACCGGCATGCAGCCCGGCTGGACCGCGTGGATCCTCAGCCCCGACGCCGCGCTGCCGTCGCGACTGCGGCTGAAGGCGACGCGGCGCGTGCCGCTGTGGAACGGGCCGATCGAGTGCCGGCTGATGCGCTTCGAGCTCGTCGCGGGCGCCGCGCGCGACGTCGCGCCGCGCCCGGCCTGAACGCGCGCCGCTACGCGCCGGCCGGCGCTGCCGCGCGGCCGGCGCGGCGCAGCCGCGCCAGCCAGCCGACGGCTGCGGCGAGCAGCGCCAGCGGCAGCAGCGAGCCGACGTTCATCCACGTCCAGCCGCCCGTCGTGACGAGCGCCCCCGAGCCGAGCGACGTGAGCGTCATCGTCAGGAACACCCAGAAGTCGATCGCCGCCTGCGCCGTCGTGCGCTCCTCGGGGCGGTAGGTTTCGGTCGCCAGCGTCGTACCGCCGATGTAGAGGAAGTTCCAGCCGACGCCGAGCGCGAACAGCGCGCCGAGGAAGTGCATCAGCTCGACGCCGGCCAGCGCGATCGCGACGCAGACGATGTTGAGCACGACGCCGGCGACGAGGATCGGCAGCACGCCCAGACGCTTGATCAGTGCGCCGGTGAAGAAGCTCGGCACGAACATGCCGAGCACGTGCCACTCGAGCACGAGCGCGGCATGGCCGAACGGATGCGCATGCTGCGCCATCGCGATCGGAGTCGCCGCCATCAGCAGGTTCATCACGCCGTAGCCGAGCGCGCACGCCGCGACGGCGACGACGAAGGTCGGCTGGCGCGCGATCTCGCGCAGGCTGCGCCCCTGGCCGGCCGGCGCCGGCGGTGGCAGCGGCGGGAAGGCGATCACCGACACGACGGCCAGCGCGACGAGCGCCACAGCGACCAGCGCCGCGTAAGCGCCGGCGAACGGCGCGCCCGCCAGCGCGTCGCGCGTCGCGTGGGCGAGGTTGGGGCCGGCAACGGCGCCGAGGATGCCGCCGGCCAGCACCCACGAGATCGCCCGCTCGCGGTACGCCGGCGTCACCAGCTCCGTCGCGGCGAAGCGGTACAGCCCGGCATTGGCGTTGTAGTAGCCGGCCAGCAGCGTCGCCGCGACGAGCAGCCAGAAACTGCCCGCCACTGCCGCCCAGGCGCACAGCGCCGTCGCGACGATGGCGACGACAATGCCGAGCTGGAACGCGCGCCGCCGCCCCCAGCGCCGCTGGTGGCGCGCGACGATCGGCGTCGCGACGACGCCGCCGGCGACGTAGCCGGCCACCGGCAGCGTCGCCATCCATGGCACGGGCGCGAGCGCCAGCCCGACCAGACCGTTGATCGCGATGAAGGTGACGTTGTTGGTCAGGAAGAGGCCCTGGCACAGCGTCAGCAGCAGGAGATGGCGGTTCACGGCGAGCCTTCTTGCTGCAGCGCGATCGCCGCCAGCGCCGCCAGCGGCGCCGTGTCGGCGCGCAGCACGCACGCGCCGAGCGACACCGGCTGCCAGCCGCGCGCCAGCGCGGCGCCGCGCTCGACATCGGCGAAGCCGCCTTCGGGGCCGCTGAGCACGAGCAGTGCGGCGGTGCCACGCGGCGGCGGCGCCCAGCGCGGCGCATCGCCGGTGTCGAGCAGGCGGCGCGCGGCGCCGGGCGGCGCGCCGTCGTCGGCCAGCCAGTCGGCGAAGGCGCGCACCGGCGCGACGACGGGCACGCGGTTGCGCCCGCACTGCTCGCAGGCGGCGACGGCGATCGCCTGCCAGTGCGCCGCCTTGCGCTCGGCGCGCTCGCCGGCGACGCGCAGCACCGAGCGCTGCGTCACCAGCGGCTGGATCGCCGCCGCGCCGAGCTCGGTCGCCTTCTCGACGACCGCGTCCATGCGTTCGTTGGCCGGCATGCCGACGGCCAGCGTGACGGCCACCGCCAGCTCGCGCTCGACGGCGCGATGCTCGACGAGCTCGGCGCGCACTTCGCGGCGGCCGATCGCAGCGACGCGCGCCGCCCACTCGCCGCCGGTGCCGTCGAACAGCGTGATCGCGTCGCCCGGCTGCAGCCGCAGCACCTGCGCATGGCGCGCGGCGTCGGCGTCGAGCTCGACCGGGCCGGCCGCGCGCACGAGCGGACGGCCGACGTGCAGTCGCGGC
Organism: Burkholderiaceae bacterium; assembly: GCA_048500255.1. Classification (GTDB taxonomy): domain Bacteria; phylum Pseudomonadota; class Gammaproteobacteria; order Burkholderiales; family Burkholderiaceae_C; genus JAMHWF01. Next base: position 30,822 of record JASNYH010000002.1, read on the forward strand.
GGCGACATGGGAGGCGAGCCGCGCGCTACTTGGCGGCGTCGCGCAGCTCGCGGCGCAGGATCTTGCCGACCGGCGTCTTCGGCAGGTCGGCGCGGAACTCGACGACCTTGGGCCGCTTGTAGCCGGTAAGGTTGGCCTCGCAATAGGCGCGCACGTCGTTCTCGGTGACCGACGGATCCGACTTCACGATGACGAGCTTGACGGCCTCGCCCGACTTGGCGTCGGTCACGCCGACGGCGGCGCATTCGAGCACGCCGTTCATCTGCGTGACGACGTCCTCGACCTCGTTCGGGTAGACGTTGAAGCCGCCGACGAGGATCATGTCCTTCTTGCGGTCGACGATCTTGAAGTAGCCGCGCTCGTCGACGACGCCGATGTCGCCGGTGCGGAAGTAGCCGTCGGCCGTCATCACCTTGGCCGTCTCGTCGGGGCGCTGCCAGTAGCCGGCCATCACCTGCGGGCCGCGGATGGCGATCTCGCCCGGCGTGCCGACGGGGACTTCGCGGCCGTCGTCGTCGAGCAGCATCAGCTCCGTGTTGGGCAGCGGCATGCCGATCGTGCCGCTGTAGGCGGTGGTGTCGACCGGGTTGCAGCACGCCGACGGCGAGGTCTCCGACAGGCCGTAGCCCTCGCAGATCGGGCAGCCCGTCTTCTCGAGCCAGAGCTTGGCCGTCGCGCTGCGCACCGCCATGCCGCCGCCGACGGAAATGACGAGGCCGCTCCAGTCGACGTTGCCGAAGTCGGGGTGGTTGGCCAGCGCGTTGAACAGCGTGTCGACGGCGGGGAAGCTGTGCACCTTGTATTGCGACAGGTCCTTGAGCACCGTCTTGAAGTCGCGCGGATTGGGAACGAGGATGTTGCAGCCGCCCATGCGCATGCTCAGCATCATGTTGGCCGTGAAGCCGAAGATGTGATAGAGCGGCAGCGCGCACACCGTCAGCACCTGCTCGCCGGCGGCGATCTTCTTCATCGCCGGCTGATACCAGGCCTCGGACTGCAGCACGTTGGCGACGAGGTTGCGGTGCAGCAGCACGGCGCCCTTGCTGACGCCCGTCGTGCCGCCGGTGTACTGCAGCACGGCGATGTCGTTGGCGCCGACGTCGGGCTTGCGGTAGGTCTTGCCGGCGCCCTGCGAGATGGCGTCCATCAGGCGGACCGCGCCGGGCAGCTGGTAGGCCGGCACCATCTTCTTCACGTGGCGCACGACGTAGTTGACGATCGCCGCCTTGGGAAAGCCCAGCATGTCGCCCAGGCCGGTGACGAGGATGCGCTTGGTCGGCACCGCCGACAGCACCTGCTGCAGCACGTGGGCGAAGTTCTCGACGATGACGATCGCCTTGGCGCCCGAATCCTTGAGCTGGTGCTCGAGCTCGCGCGGCGTGTACAGCGGGTTGACGTTGACGACGACGTAGCCCGCGCGCAGCACGGCCGCCACGGCGACCGGATACTGCGGCGTGTTGGGCAGCATGATGGCGACGCGGTCGCCCTTGTCGAGGCCCAGGCCCTGCAGCCAGGCCGCCAGAGCGCGCGACGCGTCGTCGATCTGGCCGTAGGTGTAGGCCTTGCCCATGTAGCGGTAGGCCGGCGCGTCGCGATACGTCGCGAAGCTGTGCTCGAGCAGCTCGACGAGCGACTTGTACTGCGCGACGTCGATCTCGGCCGGCACGCCGGCCGGGTAATGCTTGAGCCAGGTCTTTTCCATGCTGCCCCTCCCGCGGGCCATTCTGCGCGGCGCCGCAGCGCCGCCGCATCAGGGGATTCGATAGCCGTCGCACGGCTCCTCGGGGCGGCGCAGACGACGGGCCGCGGGCATCATAAGCGCCGTGGCCCGCCGCTGCAGGGCGCACAATCGCCGCCACCGGCCACCACGACGTCGAGCCGACCCACACGACCATGACCTCGAGCGAACACCTCCATGAACGGCTGACCATCGCCGAAGTCACGCACAACTGGGCCGTCTGGCGCGACGCCGGCGACTGGGAGCGCTTCGCCACCGTGTGGCACGACGACGGCTGGATGTCGGCGACCTGGTTCCAGGGGCCGGCGCGCAAGTTCATCGAGGTCAGCAAGGCCGGCTTCGAGCGCGGGTTGTCGATCCTGCACTTTCTCGGCGGCACCAGCGTCGACGTGCGCGGCACGCGCGCCATAGCGCAGACCAAGATGACGATCAGCCAACGCGCCGATGTCGACGGCGTGCTCGTCGACGTGCTGTGTACCGGCCGCTTCTACGACTTCTTCGAGAAGCGCCCGATCGACGGCGCGCCGCAGTGGCGCATCGTGCGCCGCCAGCCGATCTACGAGAAGGACCGCATGGACATCGTCGACCCGGCCGCGACGCTGAAGCTCGACGCCGCGCTGCTCGGCCAGTTCCCCGACGGCTACAGGCACCTGGCCTACCTGCAGTCTCGCGTGGGCTTCAGGGTCAAGCGCGACATGCCGGGGCTCAAGGGCTCCGTCGTGCAGGCGCTCTATGCCCGCGGCGCGCAGTGGCTGGAAGGCGCGGTGAGCGCCTTCGACGAGCCGCCGATCGAGAGCGGGCTGTAGGGCGCCGCAACTGCTGGACATCGGCTGCGACGCCGACTAAGTTCGTCCGAGAACGGACGAAACGAACGAGGAGGTGTCGTATGGATGCGCAACTGCATCGGCGGCGGGCCGTGGGTGCCGTCGGCCTGATCGTGGGACTGGTGCTCGCCGTCGCCGCGACCTCGGTCGCCGGGCAGACCTGGGAGTACAAGTCCTATCGCAAGACGTCGACGGGGCAGTGGGACAAGGACCGCTACGTCACCGGCACGATCTCCGTCGAGGAGAAGGACGGCAAGTCGTGGTTCCGCATGACGGCCGGAAGCCTCGACGTCTGCTATCGCGGCGCGCTGCCCGCCACGGTGACGAAGACGGCCGAGACGACCGTCATCGAGGTGGAGCAGGTGGTCGCCGGCTGCGAGCAGTTCCGCTACACGATCCGCAACGACGGCAGCGGCGGCGTCAAGGAGATCCGGCACGGCGACCGATGGGTCAAGAACCGCTTCGACCACGGGCTGACGCCGGTGGCGAAGTGATCGCCGCCGGCGCTCGCCGTCACTTCACTCCACCGCCTTGACCATGTCCTCGACGACCTTCTTGGCGTCGCCGAACACCATCATCGTCTTGTCCATGTAGAACAGCTCGTTGTCCAGGCCGGCGTAGCCGGCGGCCATCGAGCGCTTGTTGACGATGATCGTCTTGGCCTTGTAGGCCTCGAGGATCGGCATGCCGTAGATCGGCGTGCCCTTCTGCAGCGCGGCGGGGTTCACGACGTCGTTGGCGCCGAGCACGATCGCCACGTCGACCTGGCCGAACTCGCCGTTGATGTCCTCCATCTCGAACACCTGGTCGTAGGGCACCTCGGCCTCGGCGAGCAGCACGTTCATGTGGCCCGGCATGCGACCGGCCACGGGGTGGATCGCGTACTTGACGGTGATGCCCTTGTGCGTGAGCTTCTCGGCCAGCTCCTTGACGGCGTGCTGCGCGCGCGCCACCGCCAGCCCGTAGCCCGGGACGATGACGACCGTCTCGGCGTTGCCGAGCACGAAGGCGGCGTCGTCGGCGCTGCCGCTCTTGACGTTGCGCTGCTGCTGCGCGCCCGCCGCCGCCGCCCCCGGCTCGGCGCCGAAGCCGCCCAGGATGACGTTGAAGAACGAGCGGTTCATCGCCTTGCACATGATGTAGCTCAGGATCGCGCCCGAGCTGCCGACGAGCGAGCCGGCGATGATCAGCATGCTGTTGTTGAGCGAGAAGCCGATGCCCGCGGCGGCCCAGCCGGAGTAGCTGTTGAGCATCGACACGACGACGGGCATGTCGGCGCCGCCGATCGGAATGATGATCAGCACGCCGAGCACGAAGGACAGCGCCAGCATCGCGAAGAAAGCCGGCCAGTTCTCGGTGAACGTGAAGAACACGCCGAGCCCGATGGTGGCGATGCCGAGCACCAGGTTGAGCATGTGCTGGCCGGCGAACACGACGGGCGCGCCCTTGAACAGGCGGAACTTGTAGGTGCCCGAGAGCTTGCCGAAGGCGATCACGGAGCCGCTGAACGTGATCGCGCCGATCGCCGCGCCGAGGAACAGCTCGAGCCGGTTGCCCGCCGGAATCGGCTGGCCCTTGGAGACGATGCCGAAGGCCCACGGCTCGGCCACCGCGGCAACGGCGATGAACACCGCCGCCAGGCCGATCATGCTGTGGAAGAAGGCGACCAGCTCGGGCATCTTGGTCATCTCGACCGTCTTGGCACGCCAGGCGCCGTAGGCGCCGCCGACCACCAGGCCGAGCAGCACCCAGCTCATGCCGAAGGCGTTGCCGCCGGCGAGCTTGACGATCAGCGCCGCCGTGGTCAGCACGGCGATGGCCATGCCGACCATGCCGAACAGGTTGCCGCGGATCGACGTGGTGGGGTGCGACAGCCCCTTGAGCGCCTGGATGAAGCAGACGCTCGCGACGAGGTAGAGCAGGGTGACGACGTTCAGGCTCATCACTGCTTCCCCTCGATCTGCTTGGCCGGGCGTTCCTTCTTCTTGAACATCTCGAGCATGCGCCGCGTGACGAGGAAGCCGCCGAAGATGTTGACGGCGGCCAGCGCGACGGCCAGCACGCCCATCGACTTGCCGAGCACCGTCTCGGTGAGCGCGGCGGCGAGCATCGCGCCGACGATGACGATCGCCGAGATGGCGTTGGTCACCGCCATCAGCGGCGTGTGCAGCGCCGGCGTCACGGTCCAGACGACGTGGTAGCCGACGTAGATCGCGAGCACGAAGATGATCAGGTTGATGATGGTGGGGCTGACGAAGTCCATCGCCGGGGTCTCCCGTTCAGAGTTTCTTGATTTCCTTGACGCGGTTGCTCTCGTCGAGCAGCACGATGCGCGGCTTCCAGACGTTGGCCTCTTCCAGCGTCATCGGTGCGTAGGTGCAGATGATCAGCAGGTCGCCGACGTGCGCCTTGCGCGCCGCCGCGCCGTTGAGCGAGATCGCGCCCGAGCCGCGCGGCGCCTTGATGATGTAGGTCGAGAAGCGCTCGCCGTTCTGCACGTTGTAGAGGTCGATCTGCTCGTACTCGCGCATGTCGGCGGCGTCGAGCAGGTCTTCGTCGATGCCGCACGAGCCCTCGTAGTGCAGGTCGGCCTCGGTCACCGTCGCGCGATGCAGTTTCGCGCGCAGCATCATCCGCGTGTTCATGCGGCCCTCTTGACCTCGCCGCCCTGGGCCATCAGGCAGGCCGCGACGATGTCGTCGTCCATCGGCACCTGGAACGTGCCTTCCTTGGTGATGACGAGCTTGAGGAAGTCGAGCACGTTGCGGGCATAGAGCGCGCTCGCGTCGGCCGCGACGAGCGCCGCCAGGTTGGTCTCGCCGACGATCGTGACGCCGTGCTTGACCACCGTCTTGCCGGCCTCGGTGAGCGGGCAGTTGCCGCCCTGCGGCGCCGCCATGTCGACGATCACGCTGCCCGGCTTCATCGCCTTGACCATCTCTTCCGTGACGAGCACCGGCGCGGCGCGGCCCGGGATCAGCGCCGTCGTGACGACGATGTCGGCGGCCGCGACGCGCTTGGCGACCTCGACCTTCTGGCGGTCGAGCCAGCTCTGCGGCATCGGCCGCGCATAGCCGCCGACGCCTTCGGCCGCTTCCTTTTCCTCGGCGGTCTCGTAAGGCACGTCGATGAACTTGGCGCCCAGCGACTCGACCTGCTCCTTCACGCTCGGCCGCACGTCGCTCGCCTCGATGACGGCGCCGAGCCGCTTGGCCGTCGCGATCGCCTGCAGCCCGGCGACGCCGACGCCGAGGATGACGACGCGCGCCGCCTTCACGGTGCCGGCGGCCGTCATCAGCATCGGGAAGATGCGCTGGTAGCGGTCGGCCCCGATCATCACGGCCTTGTAGCCCGCGAGGTTGGCCTGCGACGACAGCACGTCCATGCTTTGCGCGCGCGTCGTGCGCGGCGCCGCCTCGAGGGCGAACGCCGTCAGGCCGGCGCCGGCCATCGCCTGCAGGCCCTCGCGGTCGAACGGGTTGAGCATGCCCACGAGCGCCGTGCCCGGCTTCATCAGGCCGAGTTCGTCGCGCTGCGGCGCGCGCACCTTGAGCACCAGTTCGGCGGCGAAGGCGCCGGCGCGGTCGACGATCTCGGCACCGACGGCGGCGTACGCTGCGTCCGTCACGCTGGCCGCGACGCCGGCGCCGGACTGCACGCGCACGACATGGCCTTGCGCCTTGAGCTTCTTGACGGTCTCGGGCGTCGCGGCGACGCGCGTCTCTCCCGCCACCGTTTCGAGCGGCACGCCGATCAGCATCGGGGTCTCCTCACTGAAGGTATGTTTGTATGCCGTACAGCTTACACAACCTTCGCGGCTGTCCGGACGCTGGCCTCAAGCCTAAGGCCGACAATCGGGTCTTCGCCTTGAACTCGGTCAATTCCGACATGCAGCCTTCACGCTGGACACCGAGCGTCACCGTCGCCGCCATCATCGAACGCGACGGCCGCTACCTGCTCGTCGAGGAGCACACGCCCGAGGGGCTGAAGCTCAACAATCCGGCCGGCCACCTCGACCCCGGCGAGTCGCCGGCCGACGGCGCGGCACGCGAGGCGCTCGAGGAGACGGCGCGCCGCTTCACGCCGGAGCGGCTGGTGGGCGTCTATCTGTCGCGCTTTCGCCGGCCGGCGACGGGCGAGGACGTGACCTACCTGCGCCTCGCGTTCGCCGGCGCAGTGAGCGAGCCCGAGCCGGCACGCGCGCTCGACGAAGGCATCGTGCGCACGCTGTGGCTCACGCTCGACGAGGTGCGCGCGAGCCGCGCGCGCCACCGCAGCGCGCTCGTCCTGCGCTGCATCGAGGACCACGCGGCCGGCCGCAGCCTGCCGCTCGACGCCGTCTACACCGACGCCAGCGTGACCTCGCCCGTCGTCTTCGAATGACGGCAGCGGCGAAGCACAAGGAGCGCATCGTCGTCGGCCTGAGCGGCGGCGTCGACTCGGCCGTCAGCGCCTGGCTGCTCAAGCGCGCCGGGCACGACGTCGTCGGCATCTTCATGAAGAACTGGGAAGAGGACGACGACGACGAGTACTGCTCGTCGCGCCAGGACTTCGTCGACGCCGCGGCCGTCGCCGACGTGATCGGCATCGAGATCGAGCACGTCAACTTCGCCGCCGAGTACCGCGACCGGGTCTTCGCCGAGTTCCTGCGCGAGTACCGCGCCGGCCGCACGCCCAACCCCGACGTACTGTGCAACGCCGAGATCAAGTTCAAGGCCTTTCTCGACCATGCCGTGCGGCTCGGTGCCGAGCGCATCGCGACCGGGCACTACGCTCGCGTGCGCAGCGACGCCGCCGGCGCCTGGCAACTGCTCAAAGGGCTCGACGGCAGCAAGGACCAGAGCTACTTCCTGCACCGGCTGAACCAGACGCAGCTCGCGCGCACGCTGTTCCCGGTCGGCGAGCTGAAAAAGAGCGAAGTGCGCCGCATCGCCCAGGAGATCGGCCTGCCCAATGCGAAGAAAAAGGACTCGACGGGCATCTGCTTCATCGGCGAACGGCCGTTCCGAGAGTTCCTGCAACGCTGGCTCGCCAACGAGCCGGGGCCGATCGTCGACGATCGCGGCCGGCGCGTCGGCGAGCACGTGGGCCTGAGCTTCTACACGATCGGCCAGCGCAAGGGCATCGGCCTGGGCGGCGTGAAGGAGCGCGCGCGTCCCGGCGGCGCGCACGCGCCGTGGTTCGTCGCGCGCAAGGACCTCGCGCGCAACACGCTCGTCGTCGTGCAGGGCCACGACCATCCATGGCTGCAGTCGCGCGCCCTCGTCGCCGACGACGCGAGCTGGATCGCCGGCGCGGCGCCGGCCGACGGCGCGTTCGCCGCCAAGACGCGCTACCGCCAGGCCGACGCGGCCTGCCGCCTGCACGCCGGCGCGTCGCCCGCCACGTTCCGCGTGGACTTCGGCGCGCCGCAGTGGGCCGTCACGCCGGGCCAGTCGGCCGTGCTCTACGACGGCGAGGTGTGCCTGGGCGGCGGCGTGATCGCGGCCGCGCAGGCCTGAACGGGCCACCCCGAGCCGGCGCTCGCCGGCGTGATCCGTCCACCGGACGGCTCGCGTCCGTGCTCGACCCCTCGGAGGATCGTCCGGCGCAGCCGTCGGACCCGGGGCCGTCGCTCAGCGCGGCGACCCGAGCACCAGCGTGTAGTACCTGCGGTAGGCGCTCGCGTCGTTGCGCGCGCAGGCCATGCCGGCGTCGCGCAACGTCGCCGTCATGATGTTGCGGCAGTGACCGGGGCTGGCCATCCAGCCGTCGACGACGGCGGCGGCGTCGGGCTGGCCGGCGGCGATGTTCTCGGCGATCGACGACCACGCATAGCCTGCCGCCGTCGCGCGGCTGCCGAGCGTGCCGCCCTCGGGGCTGGTGTGCGAAAAATAGTTGCGCGTCGCCATGTCGCTGCTGTGCTGCCATGCCGCCTGCGCGAGCGTCGCCGACCACGCGAGCGCCGGTGCGGGACCGAACGCGCCCTGGCTGCCGCAGCTCGCGCCTGCGGCGCGCCGCTCGTTGAGCAGGCGCAGCGCGGTCGCCTGGAACGCGGCGTCGCCGCAGCCGGTGTCGGCGCTCGTGGGCGGCGCGGGCGACGGCGGGGGCGGCGCCGTGCCGCCGCCGTCGTCGTCGGCGCCGCCCGGAACGGCCGCCGCGTCGGCGCCTGCGGCGCCATCGCCGCCGCCTCCACCGCAGGCGACGAGTAGGGCAGCGAGCGCGACGGCCGGCACGGCGCGCAAGGTGAAGCGAAGCGTTGAACTCATGCCGACAGCCTGCCGCAGGCCGCGACCGACCCGGTGACGAAGTGCAACGGCGCGCGCCGCGCCCCCTTCAGGGTACGGCGGCGATGCGCGTCACGCTGCTGCGCCCGAGCACGTAGAGCGCGCCATCGAGGCCGACGCGCAGGTCGACCGGCATGTCGGCGACTTGCGCGAAGGCATGGACGCCAGCGTCGTTGGCAAGGTCCATGCGCGCGACGAAGCGGCCGATGAAGTCGGCGAAGTAGTAGTTGCCGCGGTACGCCGCCGGGAACGCGCCCGCCGACGGATAGAACGCGCCGCCGGCGATGGACGCGCCGGTGAAGAAGCCGCCCGGCCCGCTGCCCGGAGGCACCGCCGCGTCGTGGCCATAGGCGAACAGCGGCGCCGTCACGCCGGCGCCGACGTTGTCGGGCCCTTCCGATTCCGGCCAGCCGTAGTTGGCGCCGGCCGTGCCGACGTCGATCTCTTCCCACCGCTCGGCGCCGACGTCGTTGACGTGGATGCGCCCCGTCCCCGGCTGCACGGCGAAGGTGAACGGATTGCGCAGCCCGGTGGCCCAGACGGCCGGGTCGGCGCCGGCGACGCCGACATAGGGGTTGTCGGCCGGGATCGTGCCGTCGGCGTTCAGGCGCAGCAGCTTGCCGAACGGGCTGCCGAGATCCTGCGCGCGCACGCCGTCGGCGTTGTCGCCGACCCCGGCATAGAGCTTGCCGTCCGCGCCGAAGTGCAGCGCGCCGCCGTTGTGGTTGGTCGCCGTCGACAGCGCCGGCAGCTCGAGCACCGTGACTTCGCTGCCGGCCGACATCCGGTCGTTGTCGGCCGTCACGCGCACGATGCGGTTGTGCACGCCGCCCACCGGCGCGGCGACGAGCGTCGTGTAGTGCAGGTAGACGTGCCGGTTGACGGCGAAGTTCGGGTCGACGGCGATGCCGATCAGCCCGCGCTCGCCGCTCGCGTCGACGTCGGCGAGCTCCAGGAACGGCGTCAGCAGCAGCTGCCCGTCCTTGAGCACGCGCACCGTGCCGCCCTGTTCGGCGATCAGCCACCGGCCGTCGGGCGTCTGCACGAAGGCGGTCGCGCGGTCCAGCGCGGTGACGAACGACGGATCCATCGCGAAGCCCGCCGGCAGCGTGCGGCTGCCGCCGAAGCGCACCGTCGCTGCCGACCACGCGCCGGCGCGACCCTGCGCATCGACGGCGCGAGCGCGCACGACGTGTTGGCCCGATGCGAAGGCGGTCGTGTCGAGGCTGACTTCGTAGGGTGCGGTCGGGTCGCTGCCGGCGGCGATGCCGTCGACCTCGAACTCGACGCTCGCCACCGCCGCGCCCGCGGCCGTCGCGGCGAGCGTGATCGTGCCCGCCAGTCCGTCAGCGAGCGCGGCCGGCGCCGTCAGCGTGGCCGTCGGCGGCGCGCCGTTGCCGCCGCCGCTGCCGCCGCCGCCGCATCCGGCCGCGGCGAGCAGCGCCGCCGTGACGCCCGCGAACAGGTGGTGTTTCATCGACGCTCCCCTTCTGTCCGCGGCCACTGTATGCCAGCGGCGGCCACCGTGCGGGCGGCGGGGTCGCGCCGCTCAGATCATCGTCGCCGGATCGGGCAGCGCGTCGACGGCGAAACGCGTGACGCGGCGCGGCCGCAGGTGCAGCGCGGCGCCGGGGCGCAGCCCGAGCCGGCGCTGCAGCGCGCGGTATTCGTCGCGCGGCAGCTCGACGTCGACATAGCTGTCGTCGTCGGCGCGCCTGAACTCGAGCCGTGTGTTGGGGCCCACGGTCAGCGACTGCGCCAGCGTCACGGCGAGCGTGCCTTCGGCCGGCGCCGACAGGATCTCGAGCTCGTGCGGGCGCACGTAGCTCACCTCGCCGCCGCGGCCCTGGCCGAGGCGACCGTGGAACAGGTTGACGTCGCCGAGGAACTCGAGCACGAACGGCGACGCCGGATGGTCGTAGACCTCGTCGGGCGTGCCCTGCTGCTCGATGCGGCCCTGGTTCATCACGACGATGCGGTCGGCGACTTCCATCGCCTCGTCCTGGTCGTGCGTGACGAACACGCTCGTCACGTGCATCTCGTCGTGCAGCCGGCGCAGCCAGCGTCGCAGCTCCTTGCGCACCTTGGCGTCGAGCGCGCCGAACGGCTCGTCGAGCAGCAGCACCTTGGGCTCGACGGCGAGCGCGCGTGCCAGCGCGATGCGCTGGCGCTGGCCGCCCGAGAGCTGGTGCGGGTAGCGGTCGGCAACCCAGTCGAGCTGCACCAGCTTCAGCAGCTCCATCACCTTCTCGCGGATCTTCGCCTCGGGCGGTCGCGTCGCGACCCCGGAACCGGCCTTCGCCCGGGTGGGCCGCACGCGCAGCCCGAACGCCACGTTCTCGAAGATCGACATGTGGCCGAAGAGGGCGTAGTGCTGGAACACGAAGCCGACGTGGCGCTCGCGCACGTCGGTGCCGGTGGCGTCCTCGCCGTGGAACAGCACGCTGCCCGAGTCGGGCACCTCGAGGCCGGCGATGATGCGCAGCAGCGTCGTCTTGCCCGAGCCCGACGGCCCGAGCAGCGCGACCAGCTCGCCCGACGGGATGTCGAGGTTCAGTTCGTCGCAGACCACCGTCTTGCCGAAGCGCTTGTTGAGGTTGCGGACTTCGATCGTCATGCGTCTTCTCCAGCTGCCGCGGCGCGCAGTTGCAGCCGCACGCGCCGCTCGACCAGGTACTTCAGCACCAGCGTCACCAGCGCGAGGCCGGCGAGCAGCGACGCCACCGCGAAAGCGGCGGCGAACTGGTACTCGTTGTAGAGGATCTCGATGTGCAGCGGCATCGTGTTGGTCTGGCCGCGGATGTGGCCCGACACCACGCTGACGGCACCGAACTCGCCCATCGCGCGTGCGTTGCACAGGATCACGCCGTAGAGCAGCGCCCACTTGACGTTGGGCAGCGTGACGCGCCGAAAGATTTGCCAGCCCGACGCGCCGAGCACGCGCGCGGCCTCCTCCTGCTCGGTGCCCTGCGCCTGCATCAGCGGGATCAGTTCGCGCGCAATGAACGGGAACGTGATGAACACGGTCGCCAGCACGATGCCCGGCACCGCGAAGATGATCTTGACGTCGTGGTCGCGCAGCGTCTCGCCGAACCAGCCCTGCAGGCCGAACACGAGCACGTAGATCAGGCCGGCGATCACGGGCGACACCGAGAACGGCAGGTCGATCAGCGTGAGCAGCAGGTTCTTGCCGCGAAAGTCGAACTTCGCGATCACCCAGGCGGCGGCCAGGCCGAACACCAGGTTGAGCGGTACCGAGATCGCCGCCGCGACGAGCGTGAGGCGGATCGCCGACAGCGCGTCGGGCTCCGCGATCGCCGCCGCGTAGACCTGCCAGCCCTTGCGGAGCGCCTCCCAGAACACCGCCGCCAGCGGTACGAAGAGGAAGAGGGCAAGAAACGCGAGCGCGGCGCCGATCAGCGCGCGACGCACCCAGGCCGGCTCGGCGGTGGCGGGGCGCGCCGCGGCCGGCGCAACGATGGCGGCGGGCACGACGACGCGGGCGTCGGTGACGAGCGCTGCGGTCGACATCGGCCGCGCCATCAGCGGCCCTGGCGCTTGCGCGCCCAGGCCTGCAGCAGGTTGATCGCCAGCAGCATCGCGAACGACGCAACGAGCATCACGACGGCGATCGCCGTCGCGCCCGTGATGTCGTACTGCTCGAGCTTGGTGATGATCAACAGCGGCGTGATCTCGCTGACCATCGGCAGGTTGCCGGCGATGAAGATGACGCTGCCGTACTCGCCGAGGGCGCGCGCGAAGGCGAGCGCGAAGCCCGTCAGCAGCGCCGGCGTGAGGATCGGCAGGATGACGCGACGGAAGGTCTGCGCGCGCGTCGCGCCCAGCGTGGCGGCCACTTCCTCGAGCTCGCGCTGCAGGTCCTCGAGCACCGGCTGCAGCGTGCGCACGACGAACGGCAGGCCGATGAAGGTGAGCGCGACGAAGACGCCCAGCGGCGTGAAGCTGACCTTGAACGGCAGCCACTGGCCGATCCATCCGTTGGCCGAATAGAGCGCCGTCAGCGCGATGCCGGCGACGGCGGTCGGCAGCGCGAACGGCAGGTCGACGAGGGCGTCGACCAGGCGCTTGGCCGGGAAGTCGTAGCGCACCAGCACCCAGGCGACGACGAGGCCGAACACGGCATTGAGCAGCGCCGCAGCGAACGACGCGCCGAAGGTCAGCCGGTACGAGGCCAGCACGCGCGGCGCGGCGACGGCGTCCCAGAACGCCGGCCACGTCATCGTGAACGTCTTCAGGAACGCCGCGGAGAGCGGGATCAGCACGATGAAGCCGACGTACAGCAGCGTGAAGCCGAGCGCCAGGTCGAAGCCCGGCAGCACGCTGTGCCGCTTGAGCAGGCTGCGCGACAGGAACATGGCGAGACGGACGGCGGCCGCGGCAAGTGCGGCGCGTCAGCGACGCGACGCGAGGATCTGGTCGTAGATCGCGCCGTCGTCGAAGTGCTCCTTCTGCGCCTTCGTCCAGCCGCCGAAGATCTCGTCGATCGTGAAGGTGGCGACGTTGGGGAAGTCCTTCGCGTGCTTCGCCAGCAGCGCCGCCGAGCGCGGGCGCAGCTGGTGCTTGACGGCGATCGCCTGAGCCTCGTCGGACCACAGGTACCCGAGGTAGGCCTCGGCCTGCTTGCGCGTGCCCTTCTTGTCGACGACCTTGTCGACGACGGCGACCGGGTTCTCGGCCAGGATCGTCGACCTGGGATAGACGACTTCGAAGTGGTCGCCGAACTCGGCCTTGATCAGGTTGACCTCGCTCTCGAAGGTGGCGAGCGCATCGCCGATGTTGCGCTGCGCGAACGTCGTCGTCGCGGCGCGGCCGCCGCCGTCGAACACGGGCACGTTGGCGAAGATCTTCGTCACGAGCTCGCGCGCCTGCGCGGGCGTGCCGCCGGCCTTGATGACGGAGCCCCAGGCCGCGACGTAGGTGTAGCGGCCGTTGCCCGTGACCTTGGGGTTCGGGATGACGACGCTCGTGCCCGGCTTGCCGAGATCGGCCCAGTCGGCGATCTTCTTCGGGTTGCCCTTGCGCACCAGGATCACGGTGACGGAGGTCGTCGGCGCGGCGTTGGAGGGCAGGCGCTTCGCCCAGTCGGCCGGGATCAGCTTGCCGCGCGTGGCGAGCACGTCGACGTCGCTGGCCTGGTTCATCGTGACGACGTCGGCCTCCAGGCCGTCGAGCACGGCGCGCGCCTGCTTGCTCGAGCCGCCGTGCGACTGGTTGACGGTGAGCGCTTCGCCCGTCGTCTGCTTCCAGTGGCGGATGAAGGCGGCGTTGTAGTCCTTGTAGAACTCGCGCGCGACGTCGTAGCTGACGTTGAGCAGCGCCGGCGGCGCGGCATGGCCGAACGACGGCGCGGCGGCGACGGTCGTAGCGAGCGCGAGCACGACGAGCCCGCGGCGCCCGATAGACGAGAACTTCATGGCGACAGGGAGACGAGATATTGCGATCGCCGCATGTTAGGGACGCCCCCGTCCCGACGGAACGAAAACTTTCGACTTTGCTTATGCCGCTCGGGAAGTCGAGCGCCGCGCCCTGCGTGCGCTCGATGTCGCCGACCCATTTCTCGTGCTGGTCGAGCGGGTCGACCGACAGCGCGATCGCCTTGACGTTGCGGCGGTCGAACCCGGCCGCGGCGGCGCTGCTATGCGCAGGGTTGCACGTCGCCGTGGGCGCCCGGCGCGGCGGCAACGGCGACGATCGGCAGCGTCGCGATGTGCTCGGCCGGCAGCGGCCGCGCATAAAGAAAGCCCTGCAGTTCCTGGCAGCCCATCGCGCGCAGCATCGCGGCTTGAGCCTCGGTCTCGACGCCTTCGGCGACCAGGCTCATGTCTAGCGACGTGGCGAGCGCGACGATGGCACGCGTGACGGCCTCGGCCGACGGTTCGCGGCCCAGGTCGCGCACGAAGGCGCGGTCGATCTTGATGACGTCGATCGGCATGTAGCGCAGGTAGGACATCGATGAATAGCCCGTGCCGAAGTCGTCGAGTGCGATGCGCACGCCCGTCTCGGCGAGCCGGCGCAGCACGCCGGTGGCCGCCTCGGGGTCGCCGACCATCAGGCTTTCCGTGACTTCGATCTCGAGGTCGGCCGGCGCAAGGCCGTGCGCGCGCAACGCGGCCTCGATGTCGCCCGCCAGCCCTGCCGAGCGAAGCTGGCCCACCGACACGTTGACGGCGACGTGCGCGAGCTCCACGCCCCGGCGCCGCCACTCGGCGAACTGGCGGCAGGCCTCGCGCAGCACCCAGCGCCCGACATCGACGATCAGGCCGGTCTCCTCGGCCACGTCGACGAACGCCGCCGGCGACAGCAGTCCGCGCGTCGGATGGTTCCAGCGCACCAGCGCCTCGACGCTGCGCGCGCGCCCGCTCGCCGCGTCGACGCGCGGCTGGTAGTGCAGCACCAGCTCGTCGCGCAGCACGGCCAGCCGCAGGTCGCGCAGCACCTGCGCATAGCGCATCGCGGCGTCGTCGAGCGCGGCCTCGAAGCGCGCGGCGCGTCCGCGCCCGCGCTGCTTGGCGGCATACATCGCCATGTCGGCATGGCGCAGCAGCTCGTCGACGCCCTGACCGTCGTCGGGGAAGACGGCGACGCCGACGCTGGCGCCGAGCGCCACGTCCTGGCCGCGCAGCGCAAAGCTCTCGCCGAGCCGACGGCACACCTCGGCGCTCGCGGCATCGAGCCGCTCTGCATCGGCCGCCGGCAGCAGCGCGACGAACTCGTCGCCGCCGGGGCGCGCCAGCGCGGCGCCGTCGGGCAGGGCGGCAGCCAAGCGTGCGGCAGCGATGCGCAGCAGCTCGTCGCCGGCGGCATGGCCCATCGAGTCGTTGACCGTCTTGAAGCGGTCGAGGTCGATGAACAGCAGCGCGAACGGCGGGCCTGCGTCCCGCGCCGTTGCGATCGCGCGCTCGATCGCCTCGTGCAGGCCGGCACGGTTGAGCAGATCCGTCAGGCTGTCGTGCGAGGCGCGGCGCTCGAGCTGGCGCGACAGCACGGTCATCTCGCGGACCTGTTCGCCGATGCGCCCCGCCATGTGGTTGAACGACGCCCCGAGCTCGCCGAACTCGTCGCCCGGCGACACCGCGACTCGCGCGCCATAGTCGCCCGCCGCGAGGCGCCGCGTGCCGACGGTGAGCCGCCGCAGCGGCACGAGGGTGCGCCGTATCAGCGCCAGGCTCAGCACGGCGACGAGCAGCAGCGTCGCGATCAGCACCTGCCAGGCGATGCGCGTGACGGGCAGCGCGCCGACCTCGGCCGTCCGGTCGGCGGCGAGCTCGCTGTCGAACGTCCAGTCGCCGACACCGAACTCGTGGCGCAGGAAGAGGCTCCAGCTCGCGCGCAACGCCCGCGCGCCGCCGGCCGGCGGCTCACCGGCGCAATGGATCGGTTGGCCGCCGGTCGTGCGTACACAGACCCGGTCCGCATCCGCGGAGGCGTAGAAGTCGCGCCACAGCGTGGCGGGCTCGAGCTCGCCCAGCATCGTGACGCCGCGCCGGTCGTCACGCACCGACACGACGACATGCACGCCGTCGACATCGGGCACGACGTGCAGCCGCGCCGCCGGCGCCGCGTCGCGGGCCGCGGTCCACCGTTCGAGCAGCCGCTGTTCGCGGCGGGACGCCGGCGCGCCGCCGTCGATCAGCACGGCGCGCAGCAGGCCACCCTCGCCGCGCTGCACGACACCCGCCGACGACGCATCGGAGTCGACCACGGCCTGCAGCAGCGCGCGCGCCGCGAGCAGCCGGTCCAGCACGCGCAACCCCGACGCCTTGGCGGTCTGAGCCAGCCTCTGCTGCGCCTGCGTTTCGGCATAGGCCGCCCAGCCGCGGTGCGCCAGTGCACCGAGCAGCACGAGCGGCACGGCGGCGGCCAGCACGAACAGCAGCGCGATGCGCCGCCCGAACCGGCTGTCGAGGAACACGCCCTGCAGCTTCATCGGCAGCGCAGCGGCGTCAGTACTCCGACGCAACGCCGATGTAGCGGCCGTCGTTGGCGCGCACGATGTCGTCGCGACTGTGGCTCGCCGTCAGCGGCGGCGACGAGCGGCCGTCGGGGCCCAGGCTGTAGAGGTCGAAGTCGCTGTTGATCGGCACCAACGCATGGTCCTTGCGCGCAAGGCCGCGTGCGCCGGGGAGCGCGAAGTTCAGGTATTGGTACGGCCGGCCCCAGGGATCGGCTTTCGGCGTGCCGCCCGTCGCCGCGCCCAGGGTCGCCGGGTACTCGCCGTGGAAGTCGGCATGCGCCTTGACCAGCGCCGACAGGATCGCGATGTCCTGCACTGCGGTGCGCACGCGGATCTTCTCCTGATAGCGGTTGTAGGCCGGATAGGCGATGCTGACCAGGATGCCGACGATCAGCAGCGAGATCAGCAGTTCGACGATCGTGAACCCGCCCCGGCGGCGCCGCTGCAGCACCGTCGGCGTCGGCCGGGCCGCAGCGACGTCGGGAAAGGTCATCTCCGAGCTATCGGCCGCGGCCGGGCGTCATTGAGGCCGGCCGACTCCGCGCGCCGCGCACGGCGCGCCAAGTAGTACCGCCCGCCCGTGCCGGCAGTGGCGGCGGCTATCCTAGGCGCCCATGTACGCCCTTTCTTCGGCCTGGAGCAGGAGCTGCTCTCGATCGCGCCCGATCCGCGCCATTCTACATGAGCGAGCATGCCACCGCGAGGCGCTGGCGCACCTGCTGTACGGCGTGGTGGCGGCGGCGGCTTCGTGCTGCTCACCGGCGAGATCGGCGCCGGCAAGACCACGGCAAGTTGCCGTTTTCTCGAGCAGAAAGGCCGCGGCGCTGCAACGTCGCCTTCAACTGAAACTGACCGTCGAGGAGCTGCTCGCGCCGGTGCGAGAAAGTTCCGCGTCCCCTACGAGCAATACCGGGCCGGCATGCCGACGGTCGGCGATCGCGTCGACGCGCTCAACGCTCTTCCCTGCGCCTGCCACGCACGCCGCGTCGGCCAGAACAACGTGCCGTCATCGACGAGGCGCAGAACCCACGGCCGACGTGCTCGAGCAGCTGCGCCTCTTGACCAACCTCGAGACCAGCGAGCGCAAGCTGCCGCAGATCATCCCGACTGCTTAGCCCGAGCTGCGCGCGCTGCGCGCCCCGACCGAGCAGCTCGCGCAGCGCGTCATTGCGCGCTGCCACCTCGACGCGCTCAATGGTCTGGGAAACGGTGTTGTACTCTGCGCCGTCCGCTCGCCGTCGCCGGCTGCAGCGGGCTGATGCCATTCGACCGCGACGCGCGCGCGCATCCACGCTGGCGCGCGGCAAAGCCGCGGCGCATCAACCTGCTGGCCGACCGCGCTGTTTCGGCGCTCTATGCGCCAGCGGGCGCGCGCGGGTCGATCGCGCCATCGTCGATAAAGGCGGCGGCCGAGGTAGCCTGGCAGGCGACGACGCGGCGCGCGAACGCGCCGCGCTGGTGCCGGCCGCGCGCCGCCTGGCTGGCCGCCGGGCGGCGGCGGGCGCGGCGGTGGTCGGCCTGCCGGCGTTGGGTGGTGGCGTTGCTGCAGCGCGATGCCGGCCCGCGCGGCGCGTCGGCCCCGAGCGCACCGCAGGCCGCCGCCTCGCCACCAGCCTCGTCTGCACAAATGGTCGTCGCGGACGGCGCCCCGGGTTATTTCGTCCGCCGTGGCTCTCCGTTGCCGGTGGGTTGCTGCCGCGTTTCCAGCGGCTGCCTGCAGGCGGCCGCGCACGCCGCAGCGGTGCTTGTCCGCGCCTGCCATCGCCTGCGCTGGCCGCCGCCGCGCTGGCCAGGGTAGCGCCGCGTCGGCGCGACGGCGCGCGAGGAACTGAGCGATGCCCTACATCCTCGACGCCCTGCGCCGCGCGCCGACGCCGAACGCGAGCGCGCGGCGGCGTGCTCCGGGCTGCACGCCCAGCCGTTCCTGCCGACGTGCGCGACGAGCGCGCGGCATTGCGCGGCGGCGGGCCGTGGCGCTGGATCGCGCTCGGCCTGCCGCAGGATTGGCGCTGCTGCCGACGCTGGTGGTTGTCGAGCGGCGACGAGCCAGCCCTGCTGCCGACGGCGCCGACGGCACTGCTGGCTGCGACCCTCGCGTGCTGGCGCCGCCGGCGCTCTCCTCCCGCGCCGGTGGCGCTCGCGGCTGCGCCGCCTGTCGTCGCCGAGCGGCGCCGCTGTCGCCGGCGCCGAGACCGGCCGCAACCCCACTCGCCGCCGCCCACCGGCCGCAGCAGCAGCAGCGCCACGACGCGCGCCGCCCCCGAGCGCACTGCGCAACGCACAGCCGAACGCGCCGATCTGGGCGACGAGCGGCACCGCGTCCGGCTGCCCGCCCGCGCCCGCCTGCCGCCGCCGGGCACTGCGACCGCAGGCGCGCCGGCGCCGCCGCCTCGCCGGCCGCATCGGCGCCGGCGGCGCAGCCGCCCGCCGCCGCCGAGCCCGCACGCCTGCCGTCGCTGGCCGAACTGCCCGAGCCGGTGCGCCGCCAGCTGCCGACGCTGAAGATCGGCGGCTCGATGTACTCGGAGGCGCCGGCCAACCGCATGCTGATCGTCAACGGCCAGCTGCTGCACGAAGGCAGCACCGTCGCGCCCGGTCTGGTGCTCGAGCAGATCCGCCTGAAGTCGGCCGTCTTCAGCTTCCAGGGCCAGCGCTACGAGATGAGGTACTGACGGCCGCCCGCGTTCAGCGCCAGCGTTCGAGCACGCGATAGGCGCCCGCGCGCGACTCGACGAGGGCGCAATCGCGCACCGGCCAGCGCAGCGGCTGCGCCGGCTCGGCAGCCGGTGGCGCCGCGCCCTGCGCGTGGCGAGCCAGCGTGACGTGCGGACGCAGGTGTCGCGCCTCGGCGGGCAGCGCCAGCGTTCGCAGCGTGTCGCCGAGCGCGGCATGCAGCGCGGCCAGGCGCGCCGGCACGGCGGCGCCGTCTGCCCTCTCGAGCACGGCGATGCCGTGCGGCCACAGCGCCGGCCGCGACAGTCGCAGCTCGAACGGCGCCACCGGCACGCCGCGCAGCGCCGCCGCGACGTCGATGACGCGCGCGGCCGGCACGCTGCCGATGAAGTGCAGCGTCAGGTGCAGCTTGTCGGCGGCGACAGGCACGGCGCGCGGCGGCCAGTGCCAGGCGTCGCGCGCGGCGCGCAGCGCTTCGCGCACGGCGGGCCCGGGCCACAGCGCGATGAACAGGCGCGCCGTCGCCGGCTTGCGCTCTGCTTCCTTTCTTGCCGGGGGTCCGTTCACGGCCGCTGCGGGCCCGCGCCGGTGAGCTGCAGCACGACTTCGCGCCGCTGGCCGCGCACGCGGTGCTCGTAGAGGTAGACGCCCTGCCAGGCGCCGAGCGCGAGCCGGCCGCCGACCATCGGGATGGCGAGCGAGGTCGGCAGCAGCGCGGCGCGCACGTGCGCCGGCATGTCGTCGGGGCCTTCGTCGCGGTGCTCGAAGAGCGCGTCGCCGTCGCGCACGAGGCGCGCGAACCAGCGCTCGAGATCGCTGCGCACCGCCGGGTCGGCGTTCTCCTGGATCACGAGGCTGGCCGACGTGTGGCGCACGTAGAGCGTGAGCACGCCGTCGGCGACGCCCTGCGCGGCGACCCAGCGCTCGACCTCGCGCGTGATCTCGACCAGCCCGCGCCCGCGCGTCGCGATCTCGAGCGTGGTGGCATGTTGCTGAAGCGGCGGCATGCGACGATTGTGGCGCGCCGCGGCGTGCGGCACGCGAGGCACCTCGTTCTTCAGGCACGCGCCGCCGGCGCGAGCCGCGCCAGCCGCCCCGCTGCCGCCAGGGCCAGCGCGCCGAATGCGACGCCGGCGGCCAGCGTGCCGCGCGCGCCGATGCGCTCGACGACGACGGCGACGACGTAAGGCGCCGCCGCGGCGCAGAAGAAGGCGGGCGCGAGCAGCCGGCCGGTGCGCGCGCCGTAGCCGGTGGCCTCGAACAGCGCCAGCGGCATCGTGCCGCGCGTGATCGTCATCGTGCCGTTGGCCGCGCCGTAGACGAGCACGAACAGCACCGCCGCCCACGACGCGACCTGCGCGCCGCCGGCGGCGGCGGCCGCGACGGCGAAGGCAGCCGGCGGCCCGCAGGCGGCGAGCAGGTTGAGCCGCAGCGCCGGCATCGCGTGCGCGTGCGCCGCGATCCACAGCCGCGCCGCTATCTGGCCGACGCCGAACAGCGCCGCCACGGCGACGGCCGCCTGCGCCGCCAGGCCGAGCGCGCCGAGCAGGCCGACGAGGTGCGAGGTGAAGCCGGTGACGAGAAAGCTCGTCAGCGCCACGAAGCCGGCATAGAGCAGGGCCGCCTCGCGTGGACGCGGCGAGGCCGGCGCAGCGTCGGTCACGGCTTCGCGAGCGGGGCGCAGCGCAGCGCCGCCGTCGAGCTGGAGCGAGGGCGGCGACGGCGATGACGGCGCGGCGCGACTCCCGCCAGGCGCCGGCGCGCGCGTCCGCGGCAGCAGCCGCAGCAGGGGCGCTGTCGCGAGCGCGCAAGCTGCGTAGACGCCCAGTGCGCCGCGCCAGCCCCAGTGCCCCGCGAGCCACTCGCCGAGCGGCCAGAACGTCGTCGACGCCAGGCCGCCGAACAGCGTGATCTGCGACATCGCCCGGCGCGCCCCGGCGCCGCCGATGCGCGCCAGCGACGCGAACGCGGCGTCGTAGAGCACGAGGCGCATGCCCAGGCCGAGCACGACCCAGGCGGCGAGGTAGGCGGCGACGCCGTACGACAGCGCGAGCCCGCCGCAGCCGAGCGCCGTCACGACGGCGCCCGCGGGCATCACGCGCTGGCCGCCGTGGCGGTCGATCCAGCGCCCGGCCCACGGCGACGCCAGCCCCATCACGACGAGGGCGAGCGAGAAGCCGCCGTAGACGAGGCCGCGGCTCCAGCCCAGGTCGGCCGCGATGTGAGGGCCGAACACGCCGATCAGATAGTGGCTGACACCCCAGGCGACGAGCTGCGCGACGCCGAGCGCGACGACGGCACGCGCGCCGATCGGCGGCGGCTCAGCCACGGCCGCCCTGCGCGATTGCTCGAGGTGCGCGCCGCAGCACCGCGTGCGGGCGCGCCACGCCGCCGGCCGCGGCGCCGCGTCGTTCAGGCGCCGCGCGCATCCCGATGCGCGCGCAGCCGCGCCGGCAGGCCGAGCGTCGAGCCCGACGCGACGGGCACGAGCGCGTCATCGAGCGCGCTGCGCACCAGGCGCGCCAGCGTCGGCGCGTGCGGCGTGTGCGCGCCGGCGAACAGCACGTCGTCGCCGCGCGCGACGACGAGCGTCGGGAAGTCCTCGACGTCGAAATCGCCGACGACGTCGGCATCGTCCTCGATGTCGACCCACACGAAGGCGGCGCGCGCCGCGTCGAAGCTGCGCGCCACGACGCCGAACGCGTCGCGCCAGTCGCGGCAGGTGCCGCACCAGTCGGCGCACAGGCAGGCCACGACGATGATGCCGCCTCGCGGGGGGTCCGTGCTCATGGCGACGCAGTGTGCCGCACTCGCTGGTAGGCTGGCAGCGTCCGCGCCTGCTGCAAGGAGTCGTTCCGCATGTACCAGCCGAGCCCTTTCGTCGAACGCCGCATCGACGTGCTGGAGGCGCTGATCGCGGCCAGGCCGCTGGGCACGCTGATCCGGCTCGACGCCGACGGCGCGCTGCAGGCCGACGCCGTTCCGCTGCTCGTCGAGGCGGGCGGCGGGCCGCTGGGCACGTTGCGCGGCCACGTGGCGCGCGCCAACCCGCTGTGGCGCGACGCGGGGGCCGGCGGCGTGCCGGTGCTCGTCGTCTTCCATGGGCCGCAGGGCTACGTCAGCCCGTCGTGGTATGCGTCGAAGGCCGAGCACGGCAAGGTCGTGCCGACGTGGAACTATGTCGTCGTGCAGGCGCGCGGCACGCTGCGCGCCGTCGACGACGCGGTCTGGCTGCGCGGCTTCGTCAAGCGGCTGACCGAGCGCTTCGAGGCCGGGCGCGAGACGCCATGGTCGGTCGACGACGCGCCGCCCGACTACACGGCGGCGACGCTGCGCGCCATCGTCGGCATCGAGATCGAGCTCGGGTCGCTGGAAGGCAAGTACAAGCTCAGCCAGAACCGCGATGCCGCCGACCGCGAAGGCGTCGTCGCCGGGCTGCGCCGCGATGCGGCGCGCATCGGCCGCACGGCCGATGCGGCGGCGTTGGCCGACGCCGTCGAGCAGGCGCAACTCGCGCCGCGCGGATGATCTGGATCAAGGTGCCCGCCCGACGCGTCGGCGACGCTCGCCGGCGCGATCCGTCCACCGAGGAGACAACACGATGAACAAGCTGCTAGTCGCGCTCGCCGCCGTCGCCTGCACGGCGCTCGCACAGGCCCAGGTCCAGGACAAGGCGCTCGTCGACAAGGCACGCGCCGAAGGCAAGGCCTCGTTCTACGCCAACATCACCGCCGTCGAGCCGATCATGAAGGCGTTCGCCGACGAGACGGGCGTGAAGGCCGAGTACACGCGCATCTCGACCTCGAAGTTCGTCGCCACGGCAATCACGGAGTTCGAGGCCGGCAAGCTGATGGCCGACGTGGTGCAGGCGCCGCTGCCGGTGCTCGAGCTGCTCAAGGAAAAAGGCGTGCTCGCGGCCTACCGCTCGCCGGCCGCCGCCGGCTATCCCGAGTGGACGCGCAAGGACGACCGCATCCAGCTGTTCGGCATCGAGTACGTGGCGCTGATCTACAACAAGGAGCGCGTCAAGAAGGACGACGTGCCCAAGCGCTATGAAGACCTGACGCTGCCGAAGTGGAAGAACCAGATCGTGATGGCCAACCCGGCCAACCACCCGACGACGATCTCGTGGCTCGTCGGCCTGAAGGAGAACGTGTTCGCGTCGGAAGCCGACTGGCGCAAGTTCCTGCAGGGGCTGGCGGCCAACCGGCCGATGTTCGTCGCGTCGTTCGGGCCGACGCCCGCGCCCGTTGAGAGCGGCGAGAAGCTGATCGCCATCTCGATGCCCAAGTACATCGTGACCAAGGCGCCGGCGCCGCTCGACTGGGCGCGCGTGTCGCAGCCGATGCTCGGCACGCCGCGCGCCATCGCCGTCACGTCGAAGGCGCCGCACCCGGCGGCGGCGCGCGCCTTCGTCGACTACTGGCTGTCGAAGCAGTCGATGCAGATGCTCGCCAGGGACGTCGGCGAATACGTGCTGGCGCCGGGCGTGCACCCGCCCATCGACGGCATCCAGAGCGCCAAGGTGATCGCGATCCGCGAGCTGTCGGACGACGAGATCGAGAAGTGGGGCGCCGAGTTCAGGAAGATCTTCGACGTCAAGTGACGACGGCGCCGTCATGGAGATCCGCATCGAGGGCGTCAGCAAGCACTACCAGTCCGAAGGCAAGACGATCAAGGCGCTCGACGACGTCACGCTGACGATCGCCGACAACCGGATCTACACGCTGCTGGGCCCGAGCGGCTGCGGCAAGACGACGCTGCTGCGCTGCATCGTCGGCCTCGAGACGCCCGACGCCGGCGAGATCCGCATCGGCGGTGATGTCGTGTGGTCCAAGCAGCGCGGCATCGCCGTGCCGACCGAGGAGCGCGGCCTGGGCATGGTGTTCCAGACCTATGCGATCTGGCCGCACATGAACGTGTTCGACAACGTCGCCTATCCGCTGCAAGTGCGCGGCACGGCGCGCGCCGAGGTGCGCGAGCGCGTCGCCCGCACGCTGCGCTTCGTGCAGCTCGAGGGATACGAGAACCGCCCGGCAACGCGGCTGTCGGGCGGCCAGCAGCAGCGCGTCGCGCTGGCGCGCGCGCTGGTCGCCGAGCCGCGCGTCATCCTGTTCGACGAGCCGCTGTCCAACCTCGACGCCAAGCTGCGCGAGGAGACGCGCAAGGAGCTGCGCGAATTCCTCGGGCAGCTGAAGATCACCGCCGTCTACGTGACGCACGACCGCGTCGAGGCGCTGGCGCTGTCCGACGCGATCGCCGTGATGCGCGCCGGGCGCATCGTCGAGACGGGCACGCCGCAGAAGATCTACTTCGACGCCGACACGCGCTTCGTCGCCGACTTCATCGGCCGCGCCAACCTGATGCCGGCGCGCGTGCGCACGGCGGCCGACGAGGACGGCCTGACCGTCGTCGACTGCGCGCTCGGCAGCGTCGCCTGCCAGCGGCGCGACCTCGCCGCCGGCGCCGACGTCACGCTGTGCCTGCGGCCCGAGTTCATCCACGTCGTCGCCGGGCCGGCGCCGCCGGCGCGCAACCTGGTGCACGGCCACGTGGCGTCGCTCACCTTCGTCGGCGAGGCGTACGAGATCGAGATCCGCGTCGGCGATGCGCTGCTGCTCGCGCGCGTCGACCCGGACCTGCGGCTGGCGGTGGGCGACGCAGTGCACTTCAAGCTCGATCCGGCCCATTGCCTTCTGGTGGCGGCCTGACACGACGCGCATGGACCGCGACCGCAACCGCCTGACCTGGCTGCTGATCGCCATCGTCGGCGCGCTGACGGTGTGCCCGGTGGCGATGCTCGCGCTCGGCAGCTTCTCCGAGGGGCTGACGGCGTTCGGCGACTTCACCGTCGACAAGTACGTCGACGCCTACGGCGACCCGGCGTTCGTCGACGTGATGTGGAACACGACGCTGTTCGTGATCGGCTCGTCGCTGCTGTCGACGGTGCTGGCCGTCTTCCTCGCCTACCTCAACACACGCACCGACATTCCGTTCAAGTCGCTGTTCCGGCTCATCTCGATCGTTCCGATGATGATCCCGCACCTGCTGTTCTCGGTGAGCTGGGCGCTGTTGCTCAATCCGTCGAACGGCCTGATCAACGTCGGCCTGAAGGAGGCGTTCGGTCTCGACGCGGCACCGTTCGACATCTACACGCTCGGCGGCATGATCCTCGTCGAGGGCCTGCTCGACCTGCCGATCGCCTACCTGATCGTCGCGCCGGCGATGGCGTCGTTCGACGTCGCGCTCGAGGAGTCGTCGCGCGTGTTCGGCGCCGGCTCGTGGCGCACGCTGGTGCGCATCACGCTGCCGGTGCTGCGTCCGGCCATCCTGGCGGCGTTCATCCTCGGCGTCGTGCGCAGCCTGGCGTCGTTCGCCGTGCCGTCGGTGCTGGGCATGCCGGGGCGCGTGCAGGTGCTCGCGACGCACCTCTACGGCATGATCGCCACCGGCTTCGCCACCGACTACGGCAAGGCCGCCGCGCTCGGCATGAGCGTGCTCGCCGCGTCGGTCACGCTGATCGTCGTCTACCGCGCGCTCACCGCCGAGAGCGAGAAGTTCGTGACGATCGCCGGCCGCGGCTTCCGGCCGAGCATCGTCGCGCTCGGGCGCGCGCGGCTGCCGCTGTTCGCGCTGGTCGGCACGCTGTCGTTCGTGCTCGTCGTGCTGCCCGTCGCGGTGCTCGCCTACACGTCGTTCGTGCCGTACTCGATGCTGCCCGGCGCGCGCGCCTTCGCCGCGATGAGCCTGCGCCACTGGCACGCCGTGCTCGCCGACCCGATCTCGCTGCTGGCGCTGAAGAACAGCCTGTTCCTCGCCGTCGCCGGCGCGACGCTCGGCGTGCTGCTGTCGATCTTCGTCGCCTACGTCATCGTCAAGGTGAAGACGCGCGCCGCCGGCCTGCTCGAATCGCTGAGCTACCTGTCGTTCTCGTTCCCGGGCATCGTGATCGGCGTCGGCTTCATGTGGTTCTTCGTGCAAACGCCGCTGTACGCGACGATCTGGGCGCTGCTGCTCGGCTACGTCGCGACCTACCTGCCCTACGGCATCCGCCCGATGTCGAGCGCCTTCGTGCAGATCCACGCGCACCTGGAGGAGTCGTCGGCCGTGTGCGGCGCGCGCCCGCTGACGACGATGCGCCGCATCATCGTGCCGCTGCTCGTGCCCGGCATCGTCTCGGGCTGGATCCTGATGGCGGCGATGTTCGTGCGCGAGCTGACGCTGTCCGTCGTGCTGTCGCGCCCGGGCACCGAGGTGCTCGCGGTGCAGATCCTGCGCTTCGCCGAGGACGGCCTGTGGGGCCGCCTGTCGGCGCTCGGCATCGTGATGATCGCCATCTCGACCGCGCTCGTCTTCGCGGCGAGCTGGGTCGGGCAGCGCTTTCGCATCGCCTGAGCACAGGCGATCAGTCGAGTTCGGCCTCGGCCTGCATCGCGATGAAACCTGCGTGGTCGCGCGCCCACAGCGCGACGCGGCCTTCGGCCTCGGGCCGGCCGCAGACGGCGAAGCGGTGGATGTCGAAGATCGGCCGCACGGCCTTGAAGGCGTAGCGCCGCACGACGGCCGCCGGCCGCTCGCGTCGCACGAGGTCGAGCAGCAGCGTCGCGATCAGCGGGCCGTGCACGACGAGCCCCGGATAGCCCTCGACCTGGGTGACGTAGGAGCGGTCGTAGTGGATGCGGTGGCCGTTGAACGTGAGCGCCGAATAGCGAAACAGCAGCACCGGGTCGGGCACGACGTCACGCGTCCACGGCGCGTCGGCGGGCGCCGGCTGCGGCGCGGGCGTGGGCGCGCCGGGCCGCGGGGCCTCGCGATAGACGATGTCGTGCTCCTCCGTCACCGCGACGTCGCCGGCGTCACCCGCGGCGCCGATCTCGTGGCGCACCGTGACGAAGACGAGCGCGCCGCTGCGGCCGTGCTTGACGTTCACGTCGGCGATGCGCGAGCGGCGCTCGACGGCCTCGCCGACGCGCAGCGCGCGCCGGAACTCGAAGCGCCCGCCCGCCCACATGCGCCGCGGCAGCGCCACCGGCGGCAGGAAGCCGCCGCGCTTGGGATGGCCGTCGGGGCCGATCTCGCTCGCGCGCGCCAGCGGCAGGAAGTAGAGCCAGTGCCACAGCGGCGGCACTTCGCTGCCGGGCTGCGGCGGCGCGTCGTTGCGGTCGAGCGTGGCGGCGAGCGCGGCCAGCGGGGTCGGCCCGATCGTATCGCGCAGCGTCTCGCGGCGGCCGATCCAGTCGCGCAGGGTGTCGTGGGAAGAAGAAGCAGGCGCCGGCGTGTCCATGCGCGGACTGTGCCGGCGCGCCCGCTGCGCAGCAAGCGGCGCGGCGGCCACTACGATCGCCACATCCGCCGCTGCCGCGAAGGAGTCGCCCGCCATGCCCTCCACGTATTCCGCCCGGGTGCTGTGGGATCGCCACGGCGCCTCGTTCGCCGACGGCCGCTACAGCCGCCGCCACGTCCTCGAGTTCGACGGCGGCGCGCGCGTGGCGGCCTCGTCGTCGCCGCACGTCGTGCCGCTGCCCTGGTCCGATCCGGCGGGCGTCGACCCCGAGGAGGCCTTCGTCGCGTCGCTCGCGAGCTGCCACATGCTGTGGTTCCTGTCGCTGGCGGCCGACGCCGGCTGGATCGTCGACCGCTATCGCGACGACGCCGAGGGCACGCTGGCGCGCAACGCCGAGCGGCGCCTCGCGATGACGACGGTCACGCTGCGCCCGGAGGTGGCCTTCGGCGGCGAGCGCCGGCCCGACGCCGCCGAGATCGAGCGGCTGCACCACGCGGCGCACGAAGCCTGCTTCATCGCCAACTCGGTGAAGACGGACGTGCGCGTCGTGATCGCATGACCCACCCCCGAAGCGCCTTCGGCGCTCCCCCTCGAGGGGCCGCTGCCAGCGGACCGGCAAAGCGCTTGCGCTTCGGCGAAGGCTCACATCGCGCCAGCGATGTGATGCCGCAGCCAAAGCCGGATCCGCGGCAGCTGCTTGGTGTCATGCAGTGGATCGCCCTCGTGGCAGCGGCGCTGTTGGGCAGCGCGGCCGCGCACGCCGCGCCGCCGCGCGTCGAGGACACGATGGCGCAGCGCGTCGAGGCCTGCACCGGCTGCCACGGCAAGGAGGGGCGCGCGGCGAGCGACGGCTACTACCCGCGCATCGCCGGCAAGCCGGCCGGCTACCTGCACGCGCAGCTCGTCGCCTTTCGCGACGGCCGGCGCCACTACGCGCCGATGACGGCGCTGCTCGACGTGCTGTCCGACGCCTACCTGCGCGAAATCGCCGCGCACTTCGCGGCGCTCGAGCTGCCCTATCCGGCGCCGCAGCCGCCGACGGCGCCGGCCGCCGTGCTCGAACGCGGGCGCGCGCTCGCGCTGCGCGGCGACGCGCAGCGCCGCATCCCGGCCTGCGTGCAGTGCCACGGCGAGCGGCTGACCGGCGTGGCGCCGCGCCTGCCCGGCCTCGTCGGCCTGCCGCGCGACTACGTCGTCGCGCAGATCGGCGCGTGGCGCAACGGCAGCCGCCGCGCCGCCGCGCCCGACTGCATGGCCGACGTGGCGCGCGCGCTGACGGCCGACGACATCGGCGCGCTGGCGCAGTGGCTCGCCGCGCAGCCGGTGCCCGACGGCGGCAAGCCCGCGGCGACGATCGCGATGCCGCTGCCGCGCGAGTGCGGACTGCGATGACGCGCCGCACGACGCTCGCGCTGCGCCTGGCCGGCGCGCTCGTCGCCGCGCTGCTGCTGCTGGCGCTGGCGGTCGCCGCGCTGAACCGCCTCGACGAGGACGACATCGATGCGTCGTCGGCCGCCGCACCGCCCGGCGCGCCGGCACCCGACCTCGTCGCGCGCGGCGCCTACCTCGCGCTCGCCGGCCACTGCGCCGGCTGCCACACGGCGCGCGGCGGCGCGCCCTACGCCGGCGGGCGCCCGATCGAGACGCCGTTCGGCACGCTCTATGCGCCCAACCTGACGCCCGATGTCGAGACGGGCCTCGGCGCGTGGACGCCGGCGCAGTTCTGGCGCGCGCTGCACAACGGCCGCTCGGCCGACGGGCGGCTGCTCTATCCGGCGTTCCCGTATCCGAACTACACCCGCGTGACGCGCGCCGACGCCGACGCGCTCCATGCGTGGCTTCGCTCGCTGCCGCCGGTGCGCCAGCCCGACCGGCCGCACGCGCTGCGCTGGCCCTACGGCACGCAGGCGGCGCTGGCAGTGTGGCGCGCGCTGTGGTTTCGCCCCGGTGTGCAGCGCGATGACGCCGCACGCAGCCCCGAATGGAACCGCGGCGCCTATCTCGTCGAGGGCCTGGGCCACTGCAACGCCTGCCATGCGCCGCGCAACGCCTTCGGCGCGTCGACCGCGCCCAACGACTTGAGCGGCGGCCTGATGCCGGTGCAGCCCTGGCTCGCGCCGTCGCTGCGCGATCCGGCCGCCGCCGGCGTGCAGGCGTGGCGCGCCGAGCGCGTCGTCGAGTTGCTGAAGACAGGCACGGCCGACGGCGCGACGATGCTCGGGCCGATGGCCGAAGTCGTGTTCGGCAGCACGCAGCACCTCGCCGACGCCGACCTGCGCGCGATCACGGTCTATCTGCAGGCGGTGCCGCCGCCGCCGCCCGAGCCGCGCGAGCCCCCGCCGCGACCGGCGCCCGCCGTCGCCGCGCGCGGCGCCGATCTCTACGAGCGCCATTGCGCGCGCTGCCACGGCGAGCACGGCGAGGGCGCGGCCGGGATCTATGTGCCGTTGGCCGGCAACCGCGCCGTCACGCTCGACCCACCGGCCAATGCCGTGCAGGCCGTGCTGCGCGGCGGCTTCGCGCCGGCGACGACCGGCCATCCGCGCCCGTTCGGGATGCCGCCCTTCGCCGGCGAGCTGAACGACGCCGACGTCGCCGCCGTACTGAGCCACGTGCGGTCGAGCTGGGGCAATGCGGCGGCGCCGGTGAGCGAGTTCGACGTTCTGAGCTGGCGCGCGCGCATGCTGCGCTGACGACGCCGCCGGCCGCGGTGGGCCGGCTGCCCTTCAGCCGAGCGTGGCAAGCGGCGAAGTGAGCACCAGCAGCAAGCCGGCGGCGATCGTCGCGATCCAGCCGCGCACCGTCGCCGCGTGCGGCCGGCGCGGCCGCAGCCCGGCCATCGCGAACACGAACGAAGCGCCGGCCGCGCCGATCATCACGACCGCCATCAGCGCCGTGTAGGCGTCGCCCGGGCGATGGCTCGCCATGCCGAGCACGGCCGTGCCGAGCAGGCCGCCGAGCGCGAGCGCGAACAGGTAGGAACGCAGGTCGCCGGCGTGCGGCCGGCCGGTCGAGGGAGGGAGGGGGGACTGCATGGGCGTCTTCGCGAAGAAGACGCCGTTTATGTCATGCCGCGCGCGGCCTGCGCGGCCCGATGTGTGCCGTGGGCGTAACGGAGTTGTCGCGCTGATTCGGTTCGTCCGGCGACGCGAGGGGGCCGCCGGACGAAGCGCCGGAACGCTCTCAGAACGGAATGTCGTCGTCCATGTCGTCGAAGCCGGTCGCCGGCTTGCTCGCCGCCGGCTTGCCGGCGGGCGCGCGCGCCGGGCGCTCGGTAGGCTCGCCACCACCGCCGCCGTAGCTGCGGCCGCCGCCCTCGTCGCCGCCATGGCCGCCGCCCATGCCCTCGCGGCCGCCGAGCATCTGCATGTTGTCGGCGATGATTTCCGTCGTGTAGCGGTCCTGGCCTTCCTTGTCCTGCCACTTGCGCGTCTTCAGCCGGCCCTCGACGTAGACGGAGCGGCCCTTCTTGAGGTATTCGCCGGCGATCTCGGCGAGCCGGTCGTAGAAGACGACGCGGTGCCACTCCGTCTCTTCCATCTTCTCGCCCGAGTTCTTGTCCTTCCAGTTGCGCGACGTGGCGATCGTCACGTTGCAGATCGCCGCGCCGCCGGGCGTGTAGCGCACCTCGGGATCGCGGCCGAGGTTGCCGATGAGGATGACTTTGTTGATCGAGGCCATGGTGGGGCGCTCCGCAGCGGGTGGAAGTCGAGCGCGAATTGTGCCCGAACGACCGCCGCGCCCGACGGCGTTTCGTGGGATGGGGCGCGGCCGCGCGCGTCCCGTACCATCGCCGACTTGCCCGCCGCGACCGCCCTTCGATGACCGAGCCGAACGCCGCCCTGCCGATCCTGCAACAGGTGTTCGGCTACCCGGCGTTCCGCGGGCTGCAGGCCGAGATCGTCGAGCACGTCATCGGCGGCGGCGACGCGCTCGTGCTGATGCCCACCGGCGGCGGCAAGAGCCTGTGCTACCAGGTGCCGGCGATCGCGCGCCAGCGCGCCGGCCGCGGCGTGACGATCGTCGTCAGCCCGCTGATCGCGCTGATGCACGACCAGGTCGGCGCGCTCGCCGAGGTCGGCGTCGCCGCGGCCTTCCTCAATTCGACGCTGTCGCTCGAAGAGGCGCAGCGCGTCGAGCGCGACCTGATGAACGGCCGGCTGACGCTGCTCTACGCCGCGCCCGAGCGCGTGACGACGCCCCGCTTTCTGGCACAGCTCGACGCGCTGCACGCGCGCGGGCGGCTCGGCCTGTTCGCGATCGACGAGGCGCACTGCGTCAGCCAGTGGGGCCACGACTTCCGCGCCGAGTACCTGGCGCTGACCGTGCTGCACGAGCGCTGGCCCGAGGTGCCGCGCATCGCGCTCACCGCCACCGCCGACGACCACACGCGCGCCGACATCGTCGAGCGGCTGCAGCTGCAGCAGGCGCGCCGCTTCGTCGCCAGCTTCGACCGGCCCAACATCCGCTACGCCATCGTCGAGAAGGACGGCAATCCGCGCGCGCAGCTGCTGCGCTTTCTCGCC
Organism: Burkholderiaceae bacterium; assembly: GCA_048500255.1. GTDB lineage: Bacteria > Pseudomonadota > Gammaproteobacteria > Burkholderiales > Burkholderiaceae_C > JAMHWF01. Next base: position 63,108 of record JASNYH010000002.1, read on the forward strand.
GACCACGACGGCGAGGCCGGCATCGTCTACTGCCAGACGCGCAAGAAGGTCGACGAGACCGCCGCCTGGCTCGAGAGCGAGGGCTACATGGCGCTGCCCTACCACGCCGGCCTCGAGCCCGCCGTGCGCCAGCGCCACCAGGACCGCTTCCTGCGCGAAGACGGCGTCGTGATGGTCGCGACGATCGCCTTCGGCATGGGCATCGACAAGCCCGACGTGCGCTTCGTCGCGCACCTCGACCTGCCCAAGAACATCGAGAGCTACTACCAGGAGACGGGCCGCGCCGGCCGCGACGGCGAGCCCGCCGACGCCTGGCTCGCCTACGGTCTGGCCGACGTCGTCAACCAGCGCCGCATGATCGACGACAGCCCAGCCGGCGACGAGTTCAAGCGCGTGCAGCGCGCCAAGCTCGACGCGCTGCTCGCGCTGTGCGAGGCGCACGACTGCCGGCGCGTGCGGCTGCTCGGCTACTTCGGCGAGGCGAGCGGATCTTGCGGCAACTGCGACAACTGCCTGCAGCCGCCCGCCACCTGGGACGCGACCGAGGCGGCGCGCAAGGCGCTGTCGTGCATCTACCGCTTCGCGCAGCAGCGCGGCCAGCGCTTCGGCGCCGTGCACTTGATCGACGTGCTGCGCGGCAAGGTGACCGACAAGGTGGCGCAGTACGGCCACGAGTCGCTGTCCACCTTCGGCATCGGCGCCGACCTGTCGGAGGCGCAGTGGCGCAGCGTGCTGCGCCAGCTGATCGCGCTCGGCCACGTCGGCGCCGAGGGCGAGTTCAACACCCTCGTGCTCGAGGACAGCGCGCGCGCCGTGCTCAAGGGCGAGGTGCAACTGCTGCTGCGCGTGCCCGCGGAGCCGGTACGGCGCACGGCGCGCGCGAGCAAGGCACGCGGCGGCGCGGCCCGGCCGGCACCGGCCGACCTCGACGCGCCGGCGCAGCAGCGGCTGGCCGCGCTCAAGGCCTGGCGCGCCGAGGTCGCGCGCGCGCACAACGTGCCGGCCTACGTCGTCTTCCACGACGCGACGCTCGCCGAGATGGCGCGCCGCCAGCCCGCCGACCTCGCCGCGCTCGGCGAGATCAGCGGCGTCGGCGCCAAGAAGCTCGACGCCTACGGCGCAGAGATCCTGCGCGTGCTGGCCGGCTGAGACGAAGCTGGGCAAGAATCTCGCGCGACACACGCACCGCCACGCTGCACGCCGAGGACATCGCCAAGCTGCGCCGCAACTGGATCTATCGCCTGATCAGTTGTCGACGCGCAGCGCCGCCAGCCGCGGCAACGCCTCGCGCGCCAGCTCGAAGTAGGCGCGGTCCCGCTCGACGCCGATGCTCTCGTAGCCGACGGCCTCGGCCGCCGCCAATGTCGAACCCGAGCCCGCGAACGGATCGAGCACGATGCCGCGGCCGAGCGGCAACACGCCGCGCACGACCTTGCGCAAGAACGCCTGCGGCTTGAGGCTGGGGTGGGCGGCGATCCTGCGTTCGGCGGCACGCGTGGGCGCCGACTCGACGACATCGCCGAACGGCTTGCTCGCCGAGATGCGGCGAAAGCCGCCCGTGCCCCAACGCCGCAGGTTGTCCTGCACGCGCCCGTCGAGCGGCTTGCGAAACAGCAGCCAGGGCTCCCACATCGAGCGTGGCATGACGCTCACGTCGCTGAACTCGACGTGCGCCGCCTTCGGGCGATCGCCGCCGCGCATCGTCATCGTCAGCCGCACCAGCTCGCCGCGGCGCTCGAGCCCCGCGCGCGACAGCGCCCCTGACACGAGATACGACAGCAGCGGATTGCTCGCTACGACGACGTTCGCGCCGGGCACCAGCACGCGCACCAGGCTGCGCCCCCAGACGAGGAAGAACTGCTCCAGCGCATCGAGATCCGTCGCCTTCAGGACTGTGAAGCGCGGCAGCGGCGAGCGCCTGGCGCCGTCGAAGCTCGGCGGGATGCGCCAGACGCCGCCCTGCCCTTTGCGCAGCTTGCTCTGCTCGAAATCCGAGTACTCGACCAGACCATACGGCGGGTCGGTGACGACGGCATGCAGAGAGTTCGGCGGCTGGCAGTCGAGCCAGGCATTGCAGTCGTCGAGAAACAACGCTGCCGCGCCATGGCGAAACGAGACCGGCTCGCGGTGCGGAGCCGCCGCAGGAGCACGCGCAGCGGTCTCCATGCCGCTCAGCGCGTACTGCGCGCGATCCGTGCGAGCGAACAGCGCCGGCGTGTTGAGCCGCAGGTAGGAGCGCACCGACGACGGCGGCACGTCGCCGATCAACTCGATCACTTCGTTCGTGATCGTCTGGACGTTTGCGCCATGCCGCCGACCTTCCAGCACCTGCACGATCGCATCGCGGATCTCTCCGGGCCTGCGGCGCATCGCTCCTCCCTTCGTTTCATCGGCGGCCATCCTAGACGTCTGGACGTCCTTCGACCAGCACCGAGCGCGCCGCCGCCGCGCCTGGTGCATCGCCGCCGCGATGCGCGCTCTCGCTCAGGGCACGACTGCCACCGCCACCGGAGCGCTCGCCCTGGCGTGGCCTTCGACGTCGACCGCCACCGCATAGAACTCGACGGAGCCGCTCGCGCCGACGGGGATCGCGGCGTCGAAAACGTAGGGGCTCTGGAAGTCGCTGAAGAGTCGCACGTCGGCGGTCGCGTCGACGCGCCAGAACTCGACGCGGTCGATGCCGAGGTCGTCGGCCGCCGCCGCGCTCAGGCGGACCGTCTGTCCCGCGGCGGCGCTCGTCGGCGCGGCCACCACGCTGACGCTCGGCGGATCGCCGTCGTCGAAGCCGTCGCCGATGCCGATGAAGAAGCCGCCGCCGCAGCCGGCGACGAGCAGCGCGGCACCGAGCGCCGCGCAGGCGGCTCGCGCCTCGGAGGCGACACAGACAAGGCGGGCGACGACGCGGCGCGACATGCAGCCATCGTACGGCCATCGCGCCCACGACGCCCCGCCGCATGGCAGACTCGACGGCGACGCGCCTCACAGGCTCTTCAGGCCCTCCGGTTGCTGCCGTACCGATGCGATGAACGATCGTCGTCCCGAAGGTTTCGATGCCGCCGCGCGGCGCCGCGCCGGCGTCGCCCTCGCCGTGCTGCTGGTGGCCGCGGCCGTCGGCGTCGTCGTCTGGAGCAATCGCGACGCGACGCAGCTCGCCGAGGCGCCGCCGACAGCTCCACCCGCGGCATCGGCGCCGGCCGCCGATGCCGCGCCGGTCGAGACGCCGGCGGCGCGCAGCGGCACGGCGGCGCGCCCGCGCGGCGGCGCGCCGCAAGCTGCGCCCGACGATGCGGCGGCGGCGACTGCCGCGGCGTCGGCGCCGCCGGCGAGACGACGACCGTCGGCCGCCGACCGTGCCCACGCCCGAAGGCCGCGCGACGATCGCCGAGGTGCGCGCGGACGCGCGCAGCGCCGCCGCCGAGCGCGCGGAGGCGCAGGCGCGCGCGCGCACCGAGGCGGCCGTCGCGGCCGTGGCCACGTCGCCCGAGCCGAGCGATCCGCTGGCCGACGTGCTCGCCGCGCTGCAGCGCGGATCCGGCCCGCACCGCTGGCAGTGGGGCACGGCCGACCCGCGCGCCGACGGCGCGGCGTCGCGCCAGTGGCTGGCCGACGTGCAGCGCGCCGCCGGCAGCCGCTGGAAGCCGCAGGCCGAGGTCGCACTGACCGGCCAGGCGCTGGTGCTGTCCAACGAGCTGGGCGTCGTCGGGCGCCTCGAGCTCGTCGAGGGCGGCGTGCTCTGGTATCCGGGCGCCGCGCCGCGCCTGGGCTGGCGCGCCGACTTGCCGCCCGAGACGGTGCAGCAGCTGCGCGGCGCGCTCGCCGCCTGGGCCGGCTGACCGATACTGGCGCGATGAAGCTCCGTTCCCGCTGCCGGCGTGCCACCTCGCTGCTGCTCATCTTCGCGGCCACCATGCCGGCGCTGCGCGCCGAGACGATCGGCGAGGTCGACACCGTCTTCAAGTGGATCGGCCCCGACCACAAGATCGTCGTCGACGCCTACGACGACCCCAAAGTCGACGGCATCACCTGCTACGTGTCGCGCGCCAAGACGGGCGGCATCAAGGGCGCGATCGGCGTCGCCGAGGACCGCGCCGAGGCCTCGATCGCCTGCCGCCAAGTCGGGCCGATCGCCTTCAAGGAGCCGCTGCGCGCACAGGAAGACGTGTTCAGCCAGCGGATCTCGCTCGTCTTCAAGCGGCTGACCGTCGTGCGCATGGTCGACGCCCAGCGCAACACGCTGGTCTACATGACGTATTCGGACCGCGTCATCGAGGGCTCGCCGCAGAACAGCGTGACGGCGGTGCCGGTCGATCGCGCGACGCCGATTCCGGTGCGGCGCTGAGCTCGGGGACGCAGCAGCTCGCGCCGGCTGCGCAGGAGGATCAGCGCAGGCGGCGCAGCAGCGCGTCGGCCGCGCGGCGCGCATCGCGCCCCGCGGCGCCGGGCAGCGCGCCGTGCTCGTCGAAGTGGCGCACGGCCAGCATCTCGGCGACCGCGGGATAGGCCTGGGCGAGGCGTCGCGTCAGGCGCTGCTCGGGGCAGCCGGCGGCTGCGGCGCGCAGCCGGCGCGCATACAGCCGGTAGGCGATCGGTGCGATCGGCACCTCGCCCGCTTCCATCGCCTGCAGCCGCTGGGCCAGGTGTTCGATGTAGAGCTGCTTGCCTTCGAGGCGGGGGTCGGTCGGCGTGCGGGCGGGCATGGGACGGGCGGCGGGAGGAGTGATGGGCGACAGCATGACGCTGCAACCGCGATCGGGATCGGGTGAAAAGCGCGACGAAGCGAGCCCGGATAATGCGCGATGGCCCGCCGCCGCGGGCGCTGCTGTTTCCATGTCTCACAAATTCACCAGCGACGCCCGGGGCGACGACGAAGTACACGCCATCCGGGTGCGGGGGGCACGCACCCACAACCTGAAGAACGTCGACGTCGACGTTCCGCGCGAGCGTCTCGTCGTCATCACGGGGCTGTCGGGCTCGGGCAAGTCGAGCCTGGCGTTCGACACGCTCTATGCCGAGGGCCAGCGCCGCTACGTCGAGAGCCTGTCGACGTATGCGCGCCAGTTCCTGCAGCTGATGGACAAGCCCGATGTCGACGTGATCGAGGGCCTGTCGCCGGCGATCAGCATCGAGCAGAAGGCGACCTCGCACAACCCGCGCTCCACGGTGGGCACCGTCACCGAGATCCACGACTACCTGCGCCTGCTCTATGCGCGCGCCGGCACACCCTACTGCCCCGAGCACGACCTGCCGCTCGAGGCGCACAGCGTCGCGCAGATGGTCGACGGCGTGCTCGCGCTGCCGGCCGAATCGCGGCTGCTCGTGCTGGCGCCCGTCGTGCGCGAGCGCAAGGGCGAGTTCGGCGACCTGTTCCAGCAGCTGCAGGCCCAGGGCTACGTGCGCTTTCGCGTCGATGGCCGCGTCGTCGAGGCCGCCGAGCTTCCAAAGCTGAAGAAGACGGAGAAGCACGACATCGACGTCGTCGTCGACCGCCTGCGCGTGCGCGCCGACATCGCGCAGCGCCTGGCCGAGAGCTTCGAGGCGGCGCTGCGCCTGGCCGACGGCCGCGCCATCGCGCTCGAGCTCGACGCGGCGGGCGACGACGGCGCGCCGCGCGAGCACCTCTACAGCAGCAAGTACGCCTGCCCGGTGTGCAGCCATGCGCTGCCCGAGCTCGAGCCGCGCCTGTTCTCGTTCAACTCGCCCACCGGCGCCTGCCCGACCTGCGAAGGGCTGGGCGAAGTGACCGACTTCGACGCCGAGCGCGTCGTCGCCTTTCCGTCGCTGAGCCTGGGCGCCGGCGCCGTCAAGGGCTGGGACCGGCGCAACGCCTACACCTATTCGATGCTCGAGAGCGTTGCCGCGCACTACGGCTTCGACCTCGACGCGCCGTTCGAAGAGCTGCCCGAGGCGGCGCGCCGCGTGCTGCTGCACGGCTCGGGCAGCGACGAGATCGAGTTCATCTACGAGGCCGACGACACCAAGGGGCGCAAGCGCAGCGTGAAGCGCCGCCATCCCTTCGAGGGCATCGTGCCCAATCTGGCGCGGCGCTTTCGCGAGACCGACTCGGCGGCGGTGCGTGACGAGCTGGCGCGCTACCAGAGCGCCCAGCCCTGCCCCGACTGCCGCGGCACGCGGCTGCGCCGCGAGGCGCGCCACGTGTTCCTGCGCGCCGCCGACGGCACGTCGCGCCGGCCGATCTACGACATCGAGCACGCCACGCTGGCCGACTGCCGCGACTACTTCGATACGCTGCGGCTCGAGGGCGCCAAGGCCGGCATTGCCGACAAGATCGTGCGCGAGATCCGCTCGCGGCTGCGCTTCCTGGTCGACGTGGGCCTGACCTACCTCAGCCTCGACCGCGCCGCCGACACGCTGTCGGGCGGCGAGGCGCAGCGCATTCGCCTGGCCAGCCAGATCGGCTCGGGGCTGACCGGCGTGATGTACGTGCTCGACGAGCCCAGCATCGGGCTGCACCAGCGCGACAACGCGCGGCTGATCGGCACGCTGCTGCACCTGCGCGACCTCGGCAACAGCGTGCTCGTCGTCGAGCACGACGAGGACATGATCCGCGCCGCCGACCATGTCGTCGACATGGGCCCGGGCGCCGGCGTGCACGGCGGGCGCGTCGTCGCGCAGGGCACGGCGGCCGAAGTGGCGGCCAGCGAAGCGTCGCTCACCGGCCGCTATCTGGCGCGCACGCTGCGCATCGCGCTGCCCGCCGAGCGCCGCGCGCCCGACGAGCATGCCTGGCTGCGCATCGTCGGCGCCGCCGGCAACAACCTGCAGGGCGTGACGGCCGAGATCCCGGTGGGCCTCTTCACCTGCGTGACGGGCGTGTCGGGCTCGGGCAAGAGCACGCTGGTCAACGACACGCTCTATGCCGCCGTCGCGCGCAAGCTCTACGGCAGCCACGCCGAGCCGGCGCCGCACGAGGCGATCGAGGGGCTCGAGGGCTTCGACAAGGTGATCAACGTCGACCAGAGCCCGATCGGCCGCACGCCGCGCTCGAACCCGGCGACCTACACAGGCCTCTTCACGCCGATCCGCGAGCTGTTCGCCGAGGTGCCGGCGGCGCGCGAGCGCGGCTACGGCGCCGGGCGCTTCTCGTTCAACGTCGCGGGCGGGCGCTGCGAGGCCTGCCAGGGCGACGGCGTGCTCAAGGTCGAGATGCATTTCCTGCCCGACGTCTACGTGCCCTGCGACGTCTGCCACGGCCGGCGCTACAACCGCGAGACGCTCGAGATTCTCTTCAAGGGCCGCAACATCACCCAGGTGCTGGCGATGACGGTCGAGGAGGCGCACGAGTTCTTCTCGGCCGTGCCGGCGATCGCGCGCAAGCTGCAGACGCTGCTCGACGTGGGCCTGGGCTACATCACGCTCGGCCAGAGCGCAACGACGCTGTCGGGCGGCGAGGCGCAGCGCGTCAAGTTGGCGCTGGAGCTGTCCAAGCGCGACACCGGCCGCACGCTTTACATCCTCGACGAGCCGACGACGGGGCTGCACTTCCACGACATCGGCCTGCTGCTGCGGGTGCTGCACCAGCTGCGCGACGCCGGCAACACGATCGTCGTCATCGAGCACAACCTCGACGTCATCAAGACGGCCGACTGGCTCATCGACATGGGGCCCGAGGGCGGCGCCGGCGGCGGACGCGTCGTCGCCTGCGGCACGCCCGAGGACGTCGCCGCCCACCCGGCCAGCCACACCGGGCGCCACCTCACGCCGCTGCTCGACGCGCCGCCGCCGGCGGCGTGACCCCGCACTGCGTCGGGAATGGCGGCGCACTAGACTGCTGGCCCGCCCGCCCGCATGCGCCAAGAAGCCCCGCCATGCCGCAGACCATCGACTACTACTTCGCGCCGCAGTCGCCCTACGCCTACCTCGGCCATGCACGCTTCGTGCGCATCGCCGCCGACGCGGGCGCGAGCGTCCACGTGCTGCCCGTCGACCTGGGCGGCAAGGTGTTCCCGGTGTCGGGCGGGCTGCCGCTGTCCAAGCGCGCGCCGCAGCGCCAGGCCTACCGGCTGCTCGAGCTGCGCCGCTTCAGCGAGTGGCTCGACCTGCCACTGAACGTACAGCCGCGCTACTTTCCGTGCCACGGCGACGATGCCGCGCGGCTGATCGTCGCCGTCGAGCTGAAGGACGGCACCGACGCCGCGCTGCGCCTCGCCGGCGCGATCCTGCGCGCCTGCTGGGCCGAGGACCGCAACATCGACGACGAGGCCACGCTCGCCGCGCTGCTGGCCGAGCAGTCGCTGCCGGCGGCGCGCATCGAGGACGCGCAGTCGCAGGCCGCGCACGAGCGCTACGAGGCCAACACGGAGCGCGCCATCGCCGCCGGCGTGTTCGGCGCGCCGAGCTACGTCGTCGACGGCGAGCTGTTCTGGGGCCAGGACCGGCTCGACTTCGTGCAGCGGCGGCTGGCGGCGCCCCGCTGAGCCGTCGCCCCGCGCTCACACCGACCAGAGACCAAGACGGGAGACCGAAAGACATGGGCATCGTGACCGAACTGCAGGCTGCCGACGGCCACCGCTTTGCCGCCTACGTCGCCGCGCCGGCGGGCACGCCGCGCGGCGGCCTGGTCGTCGCTCAGGAGATCTTCGGCGTCAACTCGCACATCCGCAGCGTCGCCGACGGCTATGCGGCCGACGGCTGGCTCGCCGTCGCGCCGGCGCTGTTCGACCGCGTCGAGCGCGGCGTCGAGCTCGGCTACGCGCCCGAGGACATCCAGCGCGGCATGGCGATCCGCCAGCAGCTGGGCAACGAGCGCCCGCTCGCCGACCTGGCGGCAGCGAGGGCGCACGCGGCGCAGGCCGGCAAGGTCGGCATCGTCGGCTACTGCTACGGCGGGCTGCTCGCCTGGCTCGCCGCCGCCAAGGTCGACGGGCTTGCGGCCGCCGTCGTCTACTACGGCGGCGGCACGCCCGATCACAAGGACCTCGCGCCACGCTGCCCGGTGCTGATGCACTACGGCGAACACGACACGCACATCCCTCTGGCCGGCGTCGAGGCGCTGCGCGCCGCGCAGCCGGCCGCCGAGATCTACCTCTACGACGCCGCCCACGGCTTCAACTGTGACCAGCGCGGCGCCTGGGACGCCGCCGCGGCGCGGCTGGCGCGCGAGCGAAGCGTCGCCTTCCTGCGCAGGCACCTCGGCTGAAAGCGGGCTAGGCACGGCGGTTGCCACAGCGGGTCACAACACCACCGACTCCAGGAGCCCGCCATGCAAGCTTCCCGCCTCGCCCTCGCCGCCCTGCTGGCCGCCGTCATGGGCGGCACCCTCGCCGTGACCAGCGGCTGCGCCGGCACGCGCACGCAATCGAGCGCCGGCGACGTGATCGACGACAGCGTCATCACGACCAAGGTCAAGGCCGCCTTCGTCGAGGACAAGACGGTCGGCGCACTGAACATCAACGTCGAGACCTTCAGGGGCACGGTGCAGTTGAGCGGCTTCGCCAACAGTGCCGCCGAGATGAGCCGCGCCGTCGAGATCGCGCGCGGCGTCAAGGGCGTGCGCGCCGTCAAGAACGACATTCGCCTCAAGGGCTGAGGCCATGCTCGGCACCCGCCTCTCGGCTCAGGACAAGCTCGAGCGCGACATGCGCAACGTCGTCGGCGAAGTCGAGGATCTGCTGCGCAGCGTCGGCGCCCAAGGCAGCGCCGCCACGCACGCGACGCAGGACCGGCTCGCCGGCGCTCTCGAAGGCGTGCAGCAGCGGCTGCGCGCGCTCGACGAGCAGGTGCGCACCGGCACGCGCCACGCCGCCGTGGCGACCGACGACCTGGTGCACGCGCGACCGTGGCAGGCGATGGCGGTGGCCGCCGCCGTCGGGCTGCTGGCCGGCGTGCTGATCGCGCGCCGCCCCTAGCCGCGCACCGGCCCCGATGCACGACTCGTCGTCGCCGCCGGGTCTGCTCGACAGCGTGCACGCGCTCGCCGCGACGGCGGTGCGCGGGGTGCACACGCGGCTGCAGCTCGCCGCGGTGGAGCTGGAGAGCGAGCGCGACCACCTGCTCGCGCGGCTGGCGCTGCTGCTGCTGGCGCTGCTGTGCGCCGCGTTCGGCTTCGTGCTCGGCGTGCTGTGGCTCGTGATGTCGGTCGACGAGGCGCACCGCGTCGCCGTGCTGGGCGTCGTCGCGCTCGTCTTTCTCGCCGCGGGCGTGGCCGCGGCGCTGGCCGTGCGCGCGACGGCGCGCGACGGCTTTATGCCGGCGACGCTGCGCGTGCTCGCCGACGATGCACAGGCGCTGGGCGCCGGCCGCGGCGCGCCGCCGCGCCCAGGCCGCACCGCGCCCGGCGGAACCCTCGATGCTTGATGCTGCACGGCTGCGCGCGCAGCGCTGCGACGCGCTCGAGCTCACCGCGCGATTGCAGCGGCGTAACGTCGCCGCGCGCTGGCAGGCGCTGGCGGCGCGCCGCCCTGTGCGTTGGCTCGACGGCGCCTGGGCAGCGCTCGCGCGGCAGCGCCACGAAGCCATCGGCGGCCTGCCGTGGGCCGCGCTCGCCCGTGGCGGTGCGGGCTGGCTGACGGCCCGGCCCGCCGGCGGCTCGCTGGCCGCATGGATCGGCCTGTTGCGCCGGCCGAGCTGGTGGAGCCTGGGGGCGCTGGCGGCGCGCTGGTTGTGGCGGCGCAGGCGCCGCCGCGCTACGTCGGTGCAGGCACGCCGCCTGCCCCTTCGGTTCTGACCGGCAAACGCCGCCACGGCGGCGCCCGTGATCTTGATCGACCGACCCACTTCCTTCATCCGACTGCTCGCTCAGCGCGACCTCAGGAGCATCGACCATGCTGCACTACGCTGCCGTCTTCTTCGTCATCGCGATCATCGCGGCCATCTTCGGCTTCGGCGGCATCGCCGCCGGCGCGGCGAGCATCGCCAAGATCCTGTTCTTCATCTTCCTGGCCATCTTCATCGTCACGCTGCTGATGGGACTGATCAAGCGCTGACGACGCCCGCAGGTCTCCCTGTGGCCGGCACGTCTCCTCCTCCCTCCTCGATCGCCGGTCACCTTCACCGCCCGGGCCGTGACCGGCCCGCGGCGGTGTTTTTATTTCGCCGCCCACCGCGCTCGGCGCGCCGACGACAATGGCCCTCCCGATGACGAAGACGCGCGCCAGCCCTCCGGCCTCGCCGCTCGCCGCGGCGGCGCCCTCGCGCGCGCCCGGCGTCGTCGTGCGCCGCTTGCTGCACGCCGTGCCGCCGCAGGTGCTGGTGGCGCTGCTGCTGACGGCCGTCGTTTCCGTCGTCATCCTCGCCATCTCCGAGTACTCCTCCGGGCGCATCGCGCAGACGCGCGCCGATGTGGTGCAGGCGCGTCGCGCCGCGACGCAGGTGGCGGCCCTGCGCAACGGGCTGCTGCAGGCCGAGTCGGCGCAGCGCGGCTACCTGCTCGCCGGCAGCGAGCAGTACCTGCGGCCCTTCAACACCGCGATCGAGGCCTCGCGCACCAGCCTGGTCGAGCTGGCGACGGTGTCGGGCGACAACCTCGAGTGGCGCGGGCGCGCCGAGGCGCTGCGCCCGCTCGTGGAGCGCAAGGAGAACGAAATGCGCCTGACGGTGCTGGCGGCGCAGCAGGGCGAGCGCGAGCGCGCCTACGAGAAGATCGCGTCGGGCGAGGGCATCGCGCTGATGGAGGGCATCTCGCAGCGGCTGGCCGAATTCGACGGCGTGCTGGCCGCAGAGGTCGAGCGGCGCGAAGCGGTGCTCGACGAGAGCTGGCTCTACCAGCGCATCGCGGTGGGCGTGGTCGTGCTGCTGAACCTGGTGTTCCTCGCCGTCGTCGCCAATCTGATGATCCGCCAGTTCCAGCTGCGCGCCGAGCACCATGCCGCGCTGCAGCGCCAGACCGACGCGCTCGAGCGCACCGTCGCCGACCGTACCTCGGAGCTGTTCGATCTGTCGAGCTATCTGCAGACGAGCATCGAGCGCGAGAAGGCGCGCCTGGCGCGCGACCTGCACGACGAGCTCGGCGGCATCCTCACGTCGGCCAAGATCGACATCGCCTGGCTCGAAAGCCGCCTGGGCGCCGGCGACAGCGAGGCGCTGGCGCGCCTGCGGCGGCTGGCCGGCGTGCTCGACGAGGGGGTCGATCTGAAGCGACGCGTCGTCGAGAACCTGCGTCCGTCGCTGCTCGACCACCTGGGGCTGGGCGCCGCGCTGGCCTGGTACGTCGACGAGACCTGCAGCAAGGCGGGGCTGGCTTGTACGCGGCGCACCGCGCTGCCCGACGACGAACCGGTGCCGCCCGAGACGGCCATCGCGATCTACCGCACGGTGCAGGAGAGCCTGACGAACATCGTCAAGCACGCGCAGGCGTCGCAGGTCGAGGTGGCCGTCGAGCCGCTGCCCGACGGCTGGCGTCTCACCGTCGCCGACGACGGCGTGGGAATCAGCAACTTCCGCGCCGAAAGCCTGTCGCACGGGCTGGCCAACATGAAGCAGCGCGCGCGCGCGCTGGGCGGGCGCTTCACGCTGCGCACGGCGCCCGGCCACGGCACGCGCATCGAGGCGTTCTATCCGCGGCCCGCGGCAGCGATGGCGACGGCGCCCGGCCTGCCGCCCGCCGCCTGAGCACGCACGCGCACGGCCAGCTGCTCAGTGCAGGCCGCCGGGCGGCGCGGCCTGGCGCGCCGTGGGCGCGGAGCGCGCGTTGGCCCATGCCGACTCGAGCAGCGTGCGCACCTTCTGGAAGTCGCGGCTCTTGTCGAGGAAGTAGTCGGCGCCGGCGTTCAGGCACGCCGCTTCGAGCACGGGCAGCGCGTGGTTGGTCAGCACGATGAGCAGCGGGCGCGCCGCGCGCTGCAGGCGGCGCAGCGCCACGATGACGCCCAGCCCCGTGCCGGCGCGCAGGTTGAGGTCGATGACGACGGCGTCGGGCTCGAGCGCCTGGTACTCGCGGATCGCGTCGGCCTCGCTGTCGACGAGTCCGGCGACCTCGAGCCGGCCGGGCACGTCGATCAGCTCGCGCAGCAACGTCTGCACGCGCGGCAGGTCTTCGACGAGCAGCACGCGCAGCGGACGCGGCGCGGCGGCGTCGGCGACGGAGGCCGGGCCGCGCGCCGGGGCGGCGGCTTCGCTGCTGTCGGGCGGCTTCATCGGCGGCTCTCGCTCACTGCTGCATCAGGTCGTTCTTCACGGCGTACTGCGTGAGATCGGCGTTCGTCTTGAAGTTCATCTTCTCGAGCAGGCGCGCGCGGTAGGTGCTGACCGTCTTGGTGCTCAGGCACAAGTCGTTGGCAATCTCGGTGACGCTCTTGCCGACGGCAAGCTTGGAGAAGATCTGGAACTCGCGCTCCGACAGCTTGAGGTGCGCCGGCTGCTCGATGTCGTGCGTCAGGCCGCCGGCCAGCAGCTCGGCCAGCCGCGGGCTGATGTAGCGGCGTCCGGCGGCAACGGTGCGCACCGCCGCGACGAGCTGGTCGGGCGCCAGCTCCTTGCTGAGGAAGCCGCTCGCGCCGGCCTTGAGCACATTGAGCCCGTACTGCTCCTCCGAATAGGCACTCAGGATGAGCAGCGCCAGCTCGGGCTTGCTGCCCTTGGCCTGGCGCAGCACGTCCATGCCCGACAGGTCGGGCAGCGACAGGTCGACCAGGCAGACGTCGAGCGGCTGCGTGCGGATGGCGTGCAGCGCCTCGCGGCCGGTGCCGCCCTCGGCGACGATCTCGATGTCGCTGTGCTGTCCGAGGATGTAGCGAAAGCCGGCGCGGACGATGTCGTGATCGTCGAACAAACCGAGTTTGATCATCATGGCGGTCTCCTCGCGAGCGATCGGCATTGTGGTGCGCAACGCGATTCCCGCGCCAGCGGCATGCCAGATTAGGCGAGGGCGCGCAGCGCCGGCATCGGGGCGGAACTGAATCGCCTGTCATCCGAGTCCTACATGCGCGCCTACACTCACCGCATGAGGCCCCTTGTGTCGATTTGCGCGCCGCAGGCCGGGCGCCGGGCTGCCACAAGCCGGCCCGCGATCCCAAGAGCCACGAAGGGGCCCCTTGTGGCCCCTGGGGATCGTTCGACGGTACCCGTCCAAGGAGGGGCAGACATGACCGATCGCCTGCACCGCCTGCTGCGCCGCGCCGTGCTGCCGGCGCTGGCCGCGCTGGCGCTCGGCGGCGCGGCCTTGGCGCAGGCGCCGGCGCCCTATGCCGGCCCGCTGTTCGACGCCCACCTGCACTACAACGACGACGCCCGGGCGCCGTACCCGCTGGCCGACGCGCTCGGGCGCATGCAGCGCAGCGGCGTGCGCGCCGTCATCGCCAACAGCCGGCCCAACGACGGCACGCGCGCGTTGGCGTCGGCGCGCGCCGAGACCGCCACCGCCGGGATCACCGTCGTGCCCTTCGTGCGCCTGTACCGCAACCGCGCCGACTACACCGGCTGGTTCGACGACGAGTCGATCCACGCCATGGTGCTGGACGAGCTGGCGCGCGGCACGCCTGCCGGCCCGTACCGCGGGCTCGGCGAGTTCCATCTCTACGACAACGCCAACGCCGACGGCCGCATCGCGCGGCGGCTCATGCAGTTGGCCGAGCAGCGCGAGCTCGCCGTGCTGGCGCACTGCGACGACGCGGCCGTCGAGCGGCTGATGGCGCATGCGCCGCGCGCGCGGCTGATCTGGGCCCACACGGGCATCGGCGGCGTGCCGGCGCAGCGCGTGCGCGAGCTGCTGCGCCGCCACCCGACGCTGATGGGCGAGCTGTCGTACCGCCCCGGCCTGACCGACGGCGCCGGGCGCCTGTCGACCGAATGGAAGGCGCTGCTGCTCGAGTTTCCGGAGCGCTTCCTGGTCGGCTCCGACACCTGGATCAATGCGCGCTGGCAGGGCTACGAGGCTCTGATGCGCGAGGCGCGCGCCTGGCTGGGTGACCTGCCGCCGGCGGTGGCACGGCGCATCGGCTGGGACAACGGCGCGCAGCTGTTCGGCCTGCCCGAGCTGCGCTGAGGGCTTGCGCAAACGAAAAGGCCCGGCAGTGCCGGGCCCGGGATCGTCGCAAGAGGTCTCGTCTCACTTGAGGTGAGAGTTGATCATCTTCGTCATCTCGAACATCGACGCCTGCGCCTTCTTGAAGATCTCCTTGAGCTTCGCGTCGGCGTTGATCATGCGGCGGTTGACCGAGTCCTGGAGCTTGTTCTTCTTGATGTAGTCCCAGACCTTCTTCGTCACCTCGGTGCGCGGCAGCGGCTTGTCACCGATGATCGCGGCCAGCGCCGAGCTCGGCGTCATCGCCTTCATGAACGCGGCGTTCGGGGTGCGCTTCTTGGCCGGGGCCTTCTTGGCCGGCGCCTTCTTCGCGGCCGCCTTCTTGGCCGGCGCCTTCTTGGCGGCAGCCTTCTTGGCGACCGGCTTCTTGGCCGGCGCCTTCTTCGCCGCCGCCTTCTTGGCGGGGGCCTTCTTCGCAGTTGCCATGTCGAATCTCTCCATCAAGTGAGTTGTTGATGTGCCGGGGCCGGGTGCGAGCCGCGTGAGCTCCACATTCCTCGGATGCCCTGCGACGCGAATGGTACTGCGTGTACAGAGGGGATGGAAGCGGTTTTCCCTCTGAAAACGCGCTTCCGAGCCTCTGGGAGCCCGCAGTTGTCGCTGTGCGGCGTCATTCGTCGTCGAACGAGCGGCGTGTATGCTCGGCGCCATGAAGATCATCGTGCGCTGGTTGCTGCTCGCCGCGGCCTTGCTGCTGGTGGCCCACCTGTACTCGGGCGTCGTCGTCGCGAGCTTCGGCTCCGCGATGATCGCGGCGCTGGTGCTCGGTCTGCTGAACACGCTGCTGCGCCCTCTGCTCGTGCTGCTGACGCTGCCGGTGACGGTGCTGACGCTCGGGCTGTTCCTGTTCGTCATCAACGCGGCGATGTTCTACTTCGCGGCCAGCGTGCTCGAGGGCTTCAGCGTGACCGGCTTCGGCGCCGCGCTGATCGGCTCGCTGATCTACAGCGCCTGCGGCGTCGTCATCGACGTCGCGGTCGAGCGCCTCTTCTCCGGCCCGGGCCGCGACTGACGGCGCGGCGGCGCCGCGTCACGGCGCACTGCCGCCGCGGCCCTGGCCGCGCAGCTCGGCGGCGAGGGCGCGGCGCTCGATCTCGATGTCGCGCAGCCGCGCGTCGATGACCGACGCGTCGACGAAGTCGGCGCCCGCGCCGTGCGCTTGGCGCTGGCCGGCGCGCAGCCGGTCGACGGCGCCCGACAGGTCGCCCAGCGCATAGCGCGCCTCGGCCTGCGCGCGCAGCGAGCGCAGCGGCTGGCCGAGCCGCTCATGCAGCTGGCCGAGCAGGGTCCACGCCGTCGCGTCGAGCGGCGCGACGGCGACGCGCGTCTGCAGCTCGGCCGCCTGGCGGCGCCACGCGGCGGCGCCGTCGCGCGCGCCGGGCGCCAGCGCGACCTGGCTGCGCAGCAGCGCGAGCGGGCGCGACACGTCGCCGGCGTAGGGCGCCAGCGCGTCGGCGGCCTGCGCCGGTTCGCCGCGCTCGAGCGCGAGCTGCGCCTGCAGCAGCGCGACGCCGCGGGCGGCGCGCGCGTCGCTGCGCGGGTTGCCGTGCACCGTATCGCGCAGCGCCCGCGCGGCGGCGTCGGCACGCGCGAAGTCGCGCAGCGCGCTCGACGCCAGCGCGCTGGCCGCCAGGTTGTGCGCGCGCTCGGCGAGCGCCGCCGCGCCGGCGCCGGGGGCGCTGGCCACGCCGTCGAGCGACTGCAGCCGGCGCAGCGACTCGACGCGGCCGTCCATCGCGACGCGCACGCGCGCCTGCACCAGCACGTGCTCCAGCGACGGCGCGGCAGCCGCGCCCGCGGCAGCCACGCCGGCCAGCCGCGAGCGCGCCTCGCCGATGCGCTCGGTGGTCAGCGGGTGCGAGCGCAGGTAGGGGAAGGCGTGGCTGTCGTTGAGGCGGTAGGCGTGTTCGAGCTTCTCGAACATCGACGCCATGCCGGCCGCCGAATAGCCGGCGCCGGTGAGCACGGCATGGCCGACGCGGTCGGCCTCGCGCTCCATGTCGCGCGAGAAGTTGAGCTGGCCCTGCATCGCGGCCGCCTGGCCGCCGACGATCAGCGCGCTGGCGGCCTGGCCGTTGGCGCGCGTCGCCGCCAGCGCGCCGAGGATCATCGCCGCCAGCCCGATCATCGACTGGCGCTGCGAGTTGGCGATGCTGCGCGCGATGTGGCGCTGCGTCACGTGCGACAGCTCGTGCGCGAGCACCGAAGCAAGTTCGTCGCGCGTCGCCGTGACGGCGATCAGGCCAAGGTGCACGCCGACATAGCCGCCGGGCAGGGCGAAGGCGTTGACGGCGCGGTCGCGCACGAGGAAGGCATCCCACGCGAAGCGCTCGTCGGCCTCGGCCGCGATGTCGCCGCGGCGCCGCGCCGTGGCCAGCAGCGCCTGCCAGATGTCCTGCACGTACTCGAGCACGACGGGGTCGTCGAGGTAGTCGGGATCGCGCCGGATCTCGCGCATGATCTGCTCGCCGAGCTTGCGCTCCTGGCCGATGCCGAAGTCCTGCGACACGGCGTCGCCGAGCGCCGGCAGCTGGATCTGCGGCCAGGCGGGCGGCGGCAGCGTCATCGCGATGCCGACGGCGGCGGTGATGACGGCAGTGCGGAAACGGGGCGGGCGTGAGTGCAAGGTCGGAGACGGCCGGGGGCGGCGGCAAGAGGGCGGGGACTCGGGCTGGCGCGCAGGCCGGCTCGTATGATGACAGCCCCACGTAAACGTTTCGTTGCCGCCCGCCATGACCTCGCCGCTGACGCACTTCGACACGCAGGGCCAGGCGCACATGGTCGACGTCGGCGCCAAGGCCGAGACGCACCGCGTCGCGCGCGCCGCGGGCAGCATCCGCATGCAGCCGGCGACGCTGGCGCTGATCGCCGGCGGCAGCGCGAAGAAGGGCGACGTGATCGGCATCGCGCGCATCGCGGCGATCCAGGGCGCCAAGCGCACCGGCGAGCTGATCCCGCTGTGCCATCCGCTGCCGATCACGCGCGTGGCGGTCGAGTTCGAGATCGATGCGGCGGCGAATGCCGTCCACTGCACGGCGCAGGTCGAGACGCACGGCCGCACGGGCGTCGAGATGGAGGCACTGACCGCGGTGCAGGTCGGCCTGCTGACCGTCTACGACATGTGCAAGGCGGTCGACCGCGGCATGGTGATCGACAACGTGCGGCTGCTCGAGAAGCGCGGCGGCAAGAGCGGGGACTGGCGCGCCACCGACGGCGGCGCGGAAGCGGCCCAAGCGGGCGCGTAGCCTGCGGCGGCGCCGCGGGCAGCCCGCGGCGCGCAGTTCTCGGCTCAGCGCCGATCGCGCCTGTCGGGGAGAAAGTCGCGCCAGTCGAGCGCCACCGTCGGCGGCTCGCACTGGAACGGCCGCGCAGCGCCAGGCTCGGGCGCCCGCTCGCATGCGGCGAAGAATTCGGCCGCCTGCGGATTGTGGAACTCGCGCAGCCGTGCCGCGACGTGGCGGGCCCGCTCGATGTCGCCGCTCTCGTGCAGCGCCCGCGCCCAGGCCATCATCAGGCGCGCGTCGAGCAAGTGGTGGGCGGCGCGCTCGATGGCGTCGAGCTGCTCGCCGGGGCGTGCTGCCGTCGTCGCCGCCGCATAGTCTGCGTGGTGCGCGAAGAGGATGCTGCGCTGGCCGCGCGCGATGCGCTCGGCCAGCGGCGCGGCGTTGGCCGGGGGCTCGAAGATCGGCACCACCGTGAGGTAGTCGAGTACCGTCGCGAAGCCGCCGAGCATCACCAGCAGACCGGCCACGACGAGCGGGCGGGTCTTACGTCGCCCGGCAACGCGCTCGGACGGCGCCGCGCCTGCTGCCGACGAGTCGCCGCCAGCCATGAGCGCCTCTGGCGAGCGCCCCAGGCACAGCCCGAGCAGGAACGCCGTCGGCAGCAGGAAGTAGGCGTACCACAGCGGGTACTCGAGCATGCTGTGCAGCGCGATGATGAGCAGCATCATGAAGGCGGCGCGCAGCGCCGTGCCCTCCGCACCGGACGCTTCGCGCGATGCGGCGAAGGCGCGCCACAGCGCCCAGGTCAGTGCTGCGATGACGAACGTGCCGATCGGAATGCCCAACTCGACGAGCAGCTGCAGCGGCAGGTTGTGCGTGTGGTCGAAGAACTCGCCCGAGCGGTTCGCGAACGGCGTCAGCGTCCACCCGAAGTTGAAGCCGCCGATGCCAACGCCGAGCCAGGGGTTGCGGGAGATCAGCGTCAGGATGTCGGACCACACGGCGTAGCGGCTGGTGGCGAGGGCGCCTTCGCCCTGCAGACGCAGGTCCCCGGCGAACGTCGTACCGGTCGCCTCCGACCCGACACTCATCAAGAACCAACCGGCGACGTACAGCAGCGGTGTCGTCACCAGAAGCCGGCGTGCCTGTGAGGGAATGCGGCGGTCGCCTATGCCCCAGGCGAACACCAAGGCGGTTCCCACCGCGCCCGTGCGGGAAGCCGTGAGCACCAGCACAAAGACAAGGAGCATGTGGTTGAACCAAGCCCATGCGGAAGATGTGCGGGAGGATGCGCACATCCACCCATTGGCAAGAATCGCCAACAGCAGAAGGGTGGCCAAGTGGTTGGGCTGCCTCAGGTTTCCCGAGGCCCGTCCCGTCGATACCGGCGCCGCGATGACCTTTCCATCCGCTGCCGCCGGTACGAATACCTGAAGAAGGCCGATCGCGGCGCTGACGAGCGCAACAGCGATGAGAGCGAAGCACAGGCTCTCGAAGGTCGATACAACGCAGCGGGAAGCCCTTGAGGCAGAGGCGCTTCCGGCGATTGCAGCAGCGGCTCCGAGTGCGAGGGCGACGGCCAGCCTCAGGCCGATCGGCTGGTGCGACAGGAACAGCGGCCCCGAGACGACAACGAGCAGTGCAGCGCCTGAAATCGGGAACCGACCAGATGCCGTCGCGCTGCGTCCTGCGAACGCAGCAACAGCGCCCCAACCTACGAACGCAACGCACTGATTGAGCAGAGTGGACGAAGGGGGCAGATTGACTGCGATGAGGCAGGCACTTGAAGCCAGCAGGAAACACAGCACCCGAGCGACGCGCGACGTCTGGGAGTCGCCGTTCACTCCGGCGGAAGCAGACCGCGCATCTCGGGATGACTTTGGGACAGGTCGATCCATGCGGCGCGGATTTGAGCACATTGCACTGCTGCCCTCATCCAGCAAAGCCTGTTCAACACGTCCGCAGCGATTCCAGGATGACCGCTGATCGCTGCGGCCGTCGCATATCTGAAGCGCGTCGATTCGCTAGGAAACCGTTCACTGGTCGTGCGAAGGATCTCCAAATCGCGTTCTGAAGTCGGCCTCCTCCTCACATCGATGCGAGCAGCATGGAGGTAGGCGCCCAAGTGCGTGAGAACGGGAAGGTCGGGGGCCGAACTCCGAGGTCCCGATCCGACGCGCGCGGCTTCGAATCGCAGCGCTTCCATGTTGCCCTTCGCGGCAGCATAGTCACGCACGACCGCGCTCACTCCAAGCGCCACGATCAAGATCGAGACGCCGACGAGCCCCCTTGGCACGGCAACGCTGATGCGGAGTCCGTCGGCATTCAGCGCACCCGCCACCAATCCCGTCGGCAGCAAGAAGTAGGCGTAAGCATGCGGGTACTCCAGCAGCGAATGCACGAGCACCGCCACGATCGCAAGAAGCATCAGTACGCCCTGGCAATCCCGAATGGAGCGGCCAACTGAGCGCAGCCATGCCGCCACCCCGATCGTGATGGCTAGCCCGATGGGAATGCCGTTCCACAGGAGGAGATCCAGCACGATGTTGTGGGCGTCCGCGAAGAATTCGCCGCTCGCTTCGTGCATGAGCACGGCTGCTTGCTGCGCGACGGTAATCTGCCCCCACCCGAAACCCCACCACGGACGCAGAGAGACGGCATCGATGGCCGTTTGCCAGTTCGCCAATCGGGCGCCGGGCCGCAGTCGCTCCGCCAGCGGGACGGCATCGGACAACAGGACGGCCCGATTGATCGCCTCCCAGCCCACCACCAGGCAGGCAAAATAGACGCCAAGCGCGACACACGCGATGAAGGGGCGCCGGCCTTGCAGTTCGTCCTTGAACCACCAAGCGGCGAATACGATCACTGTCAATGCCAGCCAAGCGGTTCTCGACTGCGTCATCGCGATACCGAACAGCAGGTAGGCCGCAGTACCGAGCGCCGCGAGCGCAGACAGCTGCTTTCGCGCATGCGCCAGCCAGACGCCCAGCAAGCCCCAGATCAATAGCGTCGCAAGTTGGTTGGGCTGTGCCAAGTTTCCTGACGGGCGTGCTCCCGACAGGTTCATCACGAACAAGCCCAGGCCGGTCATCTCGTCCAGGGTCGAGAGGTGCAGCCATTGGTAGAGCTGCACGCCGACTGAAAGGACCGACGCAACGAGCGCCCCTCCCAACACGACATCGACGACGGCCTCGCGGTCTAGGCTCTGCATGCGGCGGCCGAAGAGCAGCGCCGCGGCCAATCCCAGCACATACAAGGCCGACATCCAGGCATCGCCGGCGAAATGCAGCAATCCCAGCTGGTACTGGGCAACTGGAATAGCGGCGACTACCGCTGTTGTCAGCACTGCAGGATCGAGTTGCCAAGCTCCTGCCCTGTACCACCACAAAGCCGCACCGACGATCAGCAACACCATGGCCATCGCCAGGTCGGCCTCGAAGGCGGGCCATGGCATGTAGTGATTCGGGGACAGCCAACTGAACGAAAGTCCCGCGATCAGCAATGCCTTCCAGGGATTGAATGGCACCTGAATCGGGCGCGACACCAACCCGACGGCGCGCTGCGCCATCCTCGCGTCGGTCAGCTTGTTCATCGTGGGGGCAAAATGAACGAAGCCCCACCATGGTGGGGCTTCGGACTGGAACAGCACTTACTTGCAGCTCGACGGCAAATAGCGAGCTTGGACACCGCCGGAGCTGGGCGCCGCACAAGCCCAGTCCACTTGACCCGATGCATTGACGGTGCCGGTCAACGCAAGCGTTGCGCCGGAGATGGCTGTCTCAGCGGCAGTAGCGGTGACCGTCAGCACACCAACCGACGCGCTTGTCTGCGAGTAGGCGACCGACGCGACATATTTCGAGGTCTGCGAAGCCAAGCCGAGCGAAGCCGTCGTAGGCATCTGTCCATTAGTATTCACAAACTCCGCGACCTGCGTCTTACCTGACGAAGCAGCGAGAATCAGTTCCGACACCTTCGCGCGAACCGAGTAGTCGCGATACGCCGGCAGCGCCACCGCCGCCAGGATGCCGATGATCGCCACGACGATCATCAGTTCGATGAGGGTGAAACCCTGTTGAACCGTACGTTTCATGTAATGCTCTCCTGAGGAGGGTGGTTGATTTGCCCCGACTACGTTGCGAAGGCCGTGCCAGCTCGGGTCGCGGGCCGGAGGGGCCGTATTCCGTGACTTTGGCCCACCCGAACGACGCGATTGGTCACCTGAGGAGGCTGCAGCGCGCCGGCCGAACTCCGGCCTGACGAATTGCGTCAGGCGTTTCAGCCCTCAATCCAGCCGCAACACCTGCCCGGCGCTCAGCGCCGCGACGCGGTGCTTCAGCCGCAGCGCCTCGACGCCCGCCATCACCGCCTCGCGATCGCCCGGCTTGATGTGCGTGATGTGCACCTGGGCGCTGCCCTCGAGCTGCGCCAGTTCGTGGGCCAGCATCTCGGGGCACAGATGGCGGCTGATGCGCGCCAGCGAGCATTCGTCGTCGCTGAACGCCGTCTCGATCACGAGATGGTCGACCTTCATACCGCGCAGGCGCATCCACAGCGCCGGGTTCGGGCCGGTGTCGCCGGTGTAGACCCAGTGTCCGTTGCGACCCTCGACGGCGAAGCCGACCGCCGGCACGGTGTGCTCGGCGCTCAGCACCTCGATGCGGTGCTTGCCACAGCGCAGCACGTCGCCGACAGCGAACGGCGCGAAGCGCAGCACCGGTCGCTCGGTGTTGGGCAGCCGGGTGAAGTCGGGCCAGATCACGCCGTTGAAGATGTGCGCGCGCAGCGCGTCGATCGTCTGCGGCAGCGCGTGCACGAGGATCGGGCCGCGGTCGTGGCGGTCGCGGTGGCGCATCACGCTGTCGGCGAGCAGCCCGACCGAGACGACGTGATCGAGGTGCGAATGGCTCAGCAGGATGTGGTCGATGCGCCGCAGCTCCGACAGCGTCAAGTCGCCCACGCCGGTGCCCGCGTCGATCAGGACGTCGTCGTCGAGCAGGAAGGACGTGGTCTTGCTGTCGGCGGCGATGGCGCCGGAACAACCGAGGACGCGGATCTGCATGCAGCGGGAGCGGTCTGGGGTGGCCGCGCCATGGTGCGCCGCGGCGCGACGCGTCGCAAGGTCAGGTGGCGCGAATCGACGCGTCTGTCGTCGCGCGGCGGGACGCGGCGCGGCGCCGCGTGAAATGCATCACGAGCGCGCAGGCGCGCGCCGGGCGGGCCGCTCAGGCCTGCACGAACTGCATCTGCGTGCCGGCCAGCTCGATCACATCGCCATTCTTCAGGTGCACCGAATCTCCGGTCAGCGGATTGCCGTTGACGGTGGGCCGCAGGCTGCCCTCGACGTGGGCGAACACGTAGCCGCCCGGCCGCTTGGTGATCGAGGCGACCTGCACGCCGGGCTTGCCGACCGTCGTGACGACCTTCGTCAAGTTGACTTCGCGGCCGGCCGCTGCGCCGTTGAGCACCTTGATCGATGCCGCCGGCACCGGCGCGCCGAGCGCGCCGAAGCCCGAATTCGTCGTGTGGGCGAACCCCGCCGGCGAGCCGGCGTAGCTGCCCTGGCGCAGCACCATCGTCTTCTCGTAGTCGCCGCCGTCCTCGACGAGGTACTTGATCTTGTACTTGCCGATCTCGACGGTGTCGTTGTGCGCGAGCAGCTGCTTCTTGACGGCCTTGCCGTTGATGTAGGTGCCGTTGGTGCTGTTGAGGTCTTCGATGAAGACGTCGTTGCCCACCATCTGCAGCACGGCGTGCTCGCCGCTGACGGCGAGGTTGTCGATCACGATGTCGTTGTAGGGCCGTCGGCCGAGCGTGGTCTTGTCCTTGGTGATCTGCACTTCCTTGATCACCACGCCGTCGAGCGACACGACGAGTTTGCCCATGCTTGTTGTCCCTTGTCCTTGTATGTCCTGCGTCGCGCTGCGCCGCCCGCAATGCCTACCGCTTGAACGGCCACCAGGACCGCGCGGGCGCCGTGTTGCCCGTGCGATGGCGCACCAGGATCACCGCGATATTATCCTTTCCGCCCGCGTCGTTGGCGGCATCGATCAGCGCCGTGCCGGCCTCGTCGAGGCTATCGCTGGCAAGCAACACCTGGCCGATCGTCTCGTCGTCGAGCATGTCCGACAGGCCGTCGGAGCACAGCAGGTACAGGTCGCCGGGCAGCACGTCGTGCAGGTGCATCTCGAGCAGCACCGTATCTTCGACGCCGACGGCGCGCGTCACCAGGTTCTTGTTCGACGAGAACGCGGCCTGCTCGGCCGTGATCAGGCCGGCATCGATCTGCTCCTGCAGCAGTGAGTGGTCGCGCGTGATCTGCGTGAGCCGGCCGTTGCGCAGGCGATAGGCGCGCGAGTCGCCGACGTGGCCCATCAGCAGCCGCGTCTCGCGGAACGCGCCGACGACCAGCGTCGTGCCCATGCCGGCGTACTGGGGGTTGGAGTTGGCCGCGTTGAAGATGGCACGGTTGGCGTTGTCGACGCAGATGTCCATCGCGCGGCGCACGTCGCCGTCGCTTGCATTGCCCGAGGCCTCGAGCAGCCAGCGGCCGAGCTCCGTCTTGATGAAGCTGGTGACCATGCCGCTGGCCACCTCGCCGGCGTTGTAGCCGCCCATGCCGTCGGCTAGCACGACGAGCGCCGCCTGCTCGTCGACCGCGACGGAATCTTCGTTGTTGCTGCGGGCACGCCCGGTATCGGTCGCGCTGAAGAACTCCAGGGACGTCGAGACGGGCGGCAACGGCGGCTTCATGGACACGGGGCGCGAACGGGCGGGCTACAGCGAGGCATTGTGCCTTGGTTCGATGCCGCTCAGGGCGGCATCGCGCCGACGCCCGCGCGTTCGGCGCGGCCGGCCTGCGCCAGCTGGGCCTCGACGGCACGCAGCTCGCACGCCATCTGGTCGCCCTCGGCGTAGCGGGCCGCCGGCCGCTTCTCGAGCGCGCGCGCGACGATGCGCGCGAGCGCCTCGGGCAGCTCGGGCCGCCAGCGCCGCACATCGGGCGCCGCGTCGTTGGCGATCTGCGCCATCAGGCGCGCGGGCGAATCGGCTTCGTGCGGCAGTCGCCCGGTCAGCAGCTGGAACAGCGTGACGCCCAGCGAATAGAGGTCGCTGCGGCCGTCGACGACGTCGCCGGCGAGCTGCTCGGGCGACATGAACGACGGCGTGCCGAGCACCAGCCCGGTG
This sequence comes from Burkholderiaceae bacterium, assembly GCA_048500255.1. Taxonomy (GTDB): domain Bacteria; phylum Pseudomonadota; class Gammaproteobacteria; order Burkholderiales; family Burkholderiaceae_C; genus JAMHWF01. The sequence continues at coordinate 88,494 of JASNYH010000002.1, forward strand.
CGCGTGCGGCTGGCGTCGGCGACGTGCGACACCCCGAAGTCGGTCACTTTCACAGTGTCGGTGGCGGTGTCGATCAACACGTTGGCCGGCTTGACGTCGCGGTGCACGACGCCCTGGCGGTGCGCATGGGCGAGCGCCGCCGCGATGCGCGCAACGACGCGCACGACGACGGCGACGGGCAGCAGCGTACCGGCATGCGCGTGCCGGGCCAGATCGCGGCCCGGCACGTACTCCATCGCGATCCACGCCAGCTCACGCGTCTCGCCGGCATCGAGCACCTTGACGATGTCGGGATGGCGCAGCCGCCGCGCCGTCTCGGATTCGCGCACGAAGCGCCGCCGTGCCTCGTCCAGCGCGGCGTCGCCCGCCGCACCACCGAGCGCCAGCGTCTTGATCGCCACCGCCTGCCCGTCGAGCGGATCGCGCGCCAGGTAGACGGTGCCGATCGCGCCGCGGCCGAGTTCGCGCTCGACTACGAAGCGGCCGAGCCGCCGTCGTTCGTCGCGAGGCGGCGCGCCGGCGGCTTGCCGCGGCGCCGGCGCATCGCCCCGTTGCGGCGCGGCGCGCCGAACCGCGCTGACGGGCGCCCGCGGCCAGACGGACAGCAGCGCCACGCCGACCCACAGCACGGCGGCCGGCAACACGAGCGGCAGCCACCAGCCGGCGGCCAGCGGCAGCAGCCACTGTGCCGCAGCCAACGCGACGGTGAGCGCCGCGGCCAGCGCGAAACGCGTCGCGGCCGGAGCGGCCGGCAGGCGCCAGATCAGCAGCGCTGCGACGGCGGCGCCGAGCAAGGCCACGACGCCGTGCGCCCACGCCGGCCGCACGACAACATGCTGCTGCGACAGCGCCGACGCCATGTGAGCCAGCGCCTCGACCGGCGCGACCGCATGCCCGCCGGCCGTGACGAGTCGCGGCGCGCGAGCGTCGGTGCGCGGGCCGACGAAGACGATGCGCCCGGCCCAGCGCGTCGCGTCGACGGCGTCGCGCGGCGCGGCAAGCGCGAACGGCGGCGTACCGTCGCTCGCGTCGCGATAGAAGTGCGGCCGCACGCTGCCGTCGTCCTGCGTCGGCAGCTCGAGCGGGCCGAGCTGCGCGCCGCGGCCGGCGATGCGCCGCAACTGCGACAGCGGCACGCCCAGCCGCTGCGCGGCGACGACGAGCGCCGCCACCGGCGCGCCCTGGCCCTCGCTGCCGGCGAACAGGCGCTGCGAGCGCAGCACGCCATCGACATCGGTCGCCAGCGCCGTCTCGGCGCTGGCCAGCGCGTTGCGCGCCAGCGCGTCGGGCGGCGGCTGGCCGGTCCACGCCAGCACGACGCGCCCGCTGTCGTGCAGGCTGCGCGCGAGCTGCGCCTCGGCGTCGTCGGCGAACTCGGGCAGCGCCAGCACGACGAGCGCGGCGCCGGCCTGCGAAAGCCGCGCCGTCAGTTCCGCCAGTGCGTCCGCCTGCTGCGCCGTCGGGGGCACCGTGTCGGCGGCGGTGGTGTCGAGCACGACGGTGTCGGCCGCCGGCGGGCGCCGCGCCGTGGCGACGCAGGCGTCGTAGAGCCATCGGTCGGCACGGGCGAGCACGTCCGTCGTGGCGTGCAGCAGCAGCACGGCGGCGACTGCGACGAGGCCCGCCGTGCCGGCTTGCTTCCAGTGGGCGTGGCGGGCTCGGGCCATCGACGTGGCGTCACGGGGGTGCGGGCCGAGCACCTTAGCACAGCGCCGCCGGTCGCCCGGCGCGCGCCGGGAGCGGCGTCAGCCGGCCTTGTCGCCGCCGCGCCCGCGAGCGGCCAGCACCTTGCCGATCAGGTAGACGAGCACGGCACCGCCGACGCCGAAGGCATAGCGCAGTTCGTCGGTCTGCGGCAGGTAGGGCACGACGGCCGGGTCGCTGTGCATCATCGTGCCGGCGATCCAGCCGAGCAGCATCGCCCCAGCCGTGATGATCACGGGGAAGCGATCCATCAGCTTGAGCACGAGCTGGCTGCCCCAGATGATGATCGGGATCGACACGAGCAGGCCGAAGATGACCAGCGGCAGCTGATGATGCGAGTCGGCGCCCTGCGCCGCGCCGGCGATCGCGATCACGTTGTCCAGGCTCATCACGAAGTCGGCCACGATCACCGTCTTGACGGCGCCCCACAGCTTGTCGCTCGACTGGATGTTTGCGTGGTCGTCGTCATGCTCGGGCAGCAGCAGCTTGACGCCGATCCACAGCAGCAGCAGGCCGCCCACGACCTTGAGATACGGAATCGCCAACAGCGTCAGCGCAAAGGCGATCAGCACGACGCGCAGGACGATGGCGCCCGCCGTGCCCCACAGGATGCCCTTGGTGCGCTGGTGATCGGGCAGCCTGCGGCAGGCCAGCGCGATGACGACCGCGTTGTCGCCCCCGAGCAGGATGTCGATCATGATGATCTGGCCGACCGCTATCCAGAACTCGGGCGTCAATAAACCTTGCATGTCTTGTTCTCGCGGGGTTGACGATGGGCCGGCCGGCGGGCGTCAGAGCAGGCTCTTGAGCAGCTTGCCCATCTCCGACGGATTGCGAGTGACCTTGAAGCCGCACTCTTCCATGATGGCGAGCTTGGCGTCGGCGGTGTCGGCACCGCCCGAGATCAGCGCGCCGGCGTGGCCCATGCGCTTGCCCGGAGGGGCGGTGACGCCGGCAATGAAGCCGACGATGGGCTTCTTCATGTTCTTCTGGCACCAGCGCGCGGCATCCGCCTCGTCGGGGCCGCCGATCTCGCCGATCATGATGACGGCGTCGGTGCCCGGATCCTCGTTGAACATGCGCATCACGTCGATGTGCTTGAGCCCGTTGATCGGATCGCCGCCGATGCCCACGGCGCTCGACTGGCCGAGGCCGATCTCGGTGAGCTGCGCAACCGCCTCGTAGGTCAGCGTGCCCGAGCGCGACACGACGCCGATGCGGCCCTTCTTGTGGATGTGGCCCGGCATGATGCCGATCTTGATCTCTTCGGGCGTGATCAGGCCGGGGCAGTTCGGGCCCAGCAGCAGCGTCTTCTTGCCGCCCTTGGCCTCCTTGGCCTTCATCTTGTTGCGCACCTCGAGCATGTCGCGCACCGGGATGCCTTCCGTGATGCAGATGGCGAGGTCGAGTTCGGCCTCGACCGCCTCCCAGATGGCGGCCGCGGCGCCCGCCGGCGGCACATAGATCACGCTGACGGTGGCGCCCGTCTTCGCCTTGGCGTCGGCCACGCTGGCGTAGATCGGTATGCCTTCGAAGTCCTCGCCGGCCTTCTTCGGGTTCACGCCGGCGACGAAGCAGTTCTTCCCGTTGGCGTAGTCGCGGCACATGCGTGTGTGGAACTGGCCGGTCTTGCCGGTGATGCCCTGGGTGATGACCTTGGTGTCCTTGTCGATCAGGATGCTCATGTCGATGCTCTTTCGCGGGCGTGTTCTTACTTGACGGCGGCGACGATCTTGGTCGCGGCCTCGGCCATCGTGTCGGCGCTGATGATGGGCAGGCCCGAGTCGGCCAGCATCTTCTTGCCGAGTTCCTCGTTCGTTCCCTTCATGCGCACGACCAGCGGCACCGTCAGATTGACGGCCTTGCACGCGGCGATGACGCCTTCGGCGATGGTGTCGCAGCGCATGATGCCGCCGAAGATGTTGACGAGGATCGCCTTCACCTTCGGGTTCTTGAGCATGATCTTGAACGCCTCGGTGACCTTTTCGGCCGTCGCGCCGCCGCCCACATCCAGGAAGTTCGCCGGCTCGCCGCCGAACAGCTTGATCGTGTCCATCGTCGCCATCGCCAGGCCCGCGCCGTTGACCAGGCAGCCGATGTTGCCGTCGAGGCTGATGTAGGTGAGGTCGAACTTGCCGGCCTCGATCTCTGCCGGATCCTCCTCGTCGAGGTCGCGGTAGGCGACGATCTCGGGGTGGCGAAACAGCGCGTTGCTGTCGAAGTTGAACTTGGCGTCGAGCGCCTTGATGTTGCCGTTGCCCTCGAGGATCAGCGGATTGATCTCGGCCAGGCTGGCGTCGGTGTCCATGTAGCACTGGTAGAGCTTCTTGAACACGTCGACGGCCTGCGCCTGCGAGGCTGCCGGCACGCCGATGCCGTCGGCCAGCTCCTTGGCCTGCGCGTCGGTGAGGCCGGTCGCCGGATCGACGAACACCTTGATGATCTTCTCGGGCGTGGCGTGAGCGACTTCCTCGATGTCCATGCCGCCCTCGCTGCTGGCCATCATTGCCACCTTCTGCGTCGCGCGGTCGGTCAGAGCGGCGACGTAGTACTCCTTCTTGATGTCGGCGCCTTCCTCGATCAGCAGGCGCCGCACCTTCTGGCCCTGCGGTCCCGTCTGGTGCGTCTTCAGCTGCATGCCGAGGATCTGGCCGGCCAGCGCCTTGACCTCGTCCATGGCACGCGCCAGCTTGACGCCGCCGCCCTTGCCGCGCCCGCCCGCGTGAATCTGCGCCTTGACCACCCACACGGGGCCGCCGAGCTTCTGCGCCGCCTCGAGCGCCTCTTGCACCGTGAACGCAGGGTAGCCGCGCGGCACCGGCACGCCGAAGCCGCGCAGCAGCTCCTTGCCCTGGTACTCGTGAATCTTCATGGTGCGTGATCTCCTGCAGGTGGGTCGAGCAAAGGTTTCGGAATCTGCGGGGTTCGAGCGCGCAATGCATTGATTGCGGTCAATATCCCCCGGCGCGCGGCGGCGCGGCGGCTCGCCGGCGCGAGCACCCGTCGGCGCTGCGCGGCGCGACGGGTTGGCAATGTAGCACGCGGCATGCTGCACCGCGGCAGGCGTCAGGCGTCGTCGGGGTCGTCGTTCACGACGCGCCGGATCACGTCGGCCGAGAAGCCGCGGCCGGCGAGGAAGCGCGCCTGGCGCGCACGCGCCGCTGCATCGGCAGCGGGTGCGGCGGCGCCGAACTTGCGCTGCCAGACGTCGCGCGCGCGCGCCGGCTCGCTGGTGCGCAAGGCCTCGGCCGCGTCCGGCGCGAGCGCGACGTCGTGGCGGGCGAGCTCCTGGCGGATGCGCAGGTTGCCGTAGCGCGCCGCGCGCGCGTGCACGCGAGACTCGGCGAAGCGCTCGGGCGACAGATGGCGGTGGGCCTCGAGCCAGTCGAGCAGGGCGTCGACCTCGGCCTCGAGCCGGCGCGGATCGGCCGCGTCGTGCGCCGCCGCGGCATCGTCGACATCGCCGGCCGCGGCCTCGCGTGCGGCGGCGTCGAGGCGCGCGCGGCGCAGCAGCTTGCACCTCAGCTCGACACGGCTGTGTTCGCGCTGCGCCAGCCAGGCGATGGCGTGCGCCTTGAGCGACAACGGCGGTTTGACGCGCACGGCAGCGAGCGCGGCCGCGCGGCCGGTCAGTCGGCGTCGGCGGCGTCGGCCAGCAGCGGAATGCCCATCGCCTCGCGCACCTTGTTCTCGATCTCGCGCGCGAGTTCGGGGTTCTCCTTCAGGAACTCGCGCGCGTTGTCCTTGCCCTGGCCGATCTTCTCGCCCTGGTAGGCGTACCAGGCGCCCGACTTGTCGACCACCTTGGCATCGACGCCCATGTCGATGATCTCGCCCTCGCGGCTGATGCCTTCGCCGTAGAGGATGTCGAACTCGGCCGTCTTGAACGGCGGCGCGACCTTGTTCTTGACGACCTTGACCTTGGTCTCGCTGCCGATGACTTCCTCGCTCTTCTTGATGCTGCCGATGCGACGGATGTCCAGCCGCACCGAGGCGTAGAACTTCAGCGCGTTGCCGCCCGTCGTCGTCTCGGGATTGCCGAACATGACGCCGATCTTCATGCGGATCTGGTTGATGAAGATGACCATGGTGTTGGTCTTCTTGATCGTTGCCGTCAGCTTGCGCAGCGCCTGGCTCATCAGGCGCGCCTGCAGGCCGGGCAGCGAGTCGCCCATCTCGCCTTCGATCTCGGCCTTGGGCGTCAGCGCGGCCACCGAGTCGACGACGACCAGGTCGACCGAGCCCGAGCGCACCAGCGCATCGACGATCTCGAGCGCCTGCTCGCCGGTGTCGGGCTGGCTGATCAGCAGCTCCTGCAGGTCGACGCCGAGCTTCTGCGCGTACTGCACGTCGAGCGCGTGCTCGGCGTCGATGAAGGCGCAGGTGCCGCCCAGCTTCTGCATCTCGGCGATGACCTGCAGCGTCAGCGTCGTCTTGCCCGACGACTCGGGGCCGTAGATCTCGACGACACGGCCGCGCGGCAGGCCGCCGACGCCCAGCGCGATGTCCAGGCCGAGCGAGCCGGTCGACACAACCTGGATGTCCTCGATCGCCTCGCCCTCGCCCAGGCGCATGATCGAGCCCTTGCCGAACTGCTTCTCGATCTGCGAGAGCGCGGCCTGCAGGGCCTTGGCCTTCTCGGTGTTCAGGGCTTTGACGGGTGCGTCCATGCGGGTCTCCTTGGGTTCGGCGCGATTATGGTCGCAGACTGGATGTTTGTACAGTAGCACGGCCCGCCTCGCTCGCGCCATCCCTACAATGAAGTCGACTGCAGCCACGGGGGCCCGATGCGCATCCTCATCGCCGAAGACGACCAGGTGCTGGCCGACGGCCTGCTGCGCTCGCTGCGCAATGCCGGCTATGCCGTCGACCAGGTCGGCAGCGGCAGCGAGGCCGAGGCAGCGCTCGCGGCGCACGAGTTCGATCTCGTCATCCTCGACCTCGGCCTGCCGCGCGTGCACGGCCTCGACGTGCTGCGCACCATCCGCGCCAAGGGCGTGACGACGCCGGTGCTGATCCTGACGGCGGCCGACAGCGTCGAGCAGCGCGTCAAGGGGCTCGACCTCGGCGCCGACGACTACATGGCCAAGCCGTTCTCGCTGCAGGAGCTCGAGGCGCGCGTGCGCGCGCTCACGCGCCGCGGCCTCGGCACGGCGTCGAGCCGCATCAGGCACGGGCCGCTGACCTTCGATGCCAGCGGGCGCGTCGCCTACATGAACGACCAGATGATCGAGCTGTCGGCGCGCGAGCTGAGCCTGCTCGAGATCCTGCTGCAGCGCGCCGGTCGCCTCGTCAGCAAGGACCAGCTCGTCGAGCGGCTGTGCGAATGGGGCGACGAAGTCAGCAGCAACGCGATCGAGGTCTACATCCACCGCCTGCGCAAGAAGATCGAGCAGGGCCCGGTGCGCATCGCCACCGTGCGGGGGCTCGGCTACTGCCTCGAGAAGCTCAACGGCTGACGACCCCCTCTTGGACACCGCGCCGAAGACCCGCTCCGCGCAGGGTTCGCTGTTCGGCGAGATCCTCGACTGGATGCTCGCGCCGCTGCTGCTGCTGTGGCCGATGAGCGTGCTGCTGACCTGGCTGGTCGCGCAGAACATCGCCAACCCGCCGTTCGACCGCCAGCTCGCCGAGGCGGCGCGAGCGCTGTCGCGCCAGATCGCCGTCGGCATCGACTCGCGCAGCGGCGATCTGCGCGCACGCTTCGAGCTGCCCGCCGGCGCGTCGGAGCTGTTGCACACCGACGAGGCAGACGAGATCTATTACCAGGTGCTCGGCCTGCGCGGCGAGTTCGTCAGCGGCGAGCGCGACCTGCCGGTGCCGGTCGACGATCGCCCGGCGCCGCCCGGCGAAGTGCGCTTTCGCGACGACGCGATCCACGGCCGCCCGGTGCGCGTGGCCTATCTCTGGGTCGCGCCGGGGGGGCTCGACCCGGCCGCGGCGACGGCACTGGTGCAGGTCGGCGAGACGCTGGGCAAGCGCTCGCGCCTGGCCACCGAGATCCTCAAGGGCGTGATCCTGCCGCAGTTCGTCATCCTGCCGGTGGCCGTGCTGCTGGTGTGGCTGGCGCTGTCACGCGGTATCGCGCCACTGAACCAGCTGCAACGGCGCATCCGCTCGCGCGACAGCAACGACCTGAGCCCGATCGACGAGCGCGAGGCGCCCGAGGAGGTGGCGCCGCTGGTGCGCGCCATCAACGACCTGCTGGCGCGGCTCGACCGCTCGATCGGGGCGCAGAAGCACTTCCTCGCCGACGCCGCGCACCAGCTCAAGACGCCGCTGGCGGGGCTGCGCACGCAGGCCGAACTGGCGCAGCGCGAGATCGACGCCGGCCAGCGCGATCCGCAAGAGCTGAAGAAGTCGCTGCGCCAGATCGCGCGCTCGAGCCAGAGCGCCGCCCACATGGTCAACCAGCTGCTCGCGCTGGCGCGTGCCGAAGGCAAGGAGCAGACCGTGCAGCTCGAAAGCGTGAGCCTCGCGCCGGTGGCCGCCGAGACGGTGCGCGACTTCGTGCCGCGCGCACTCGACAAGCGCATCGACCTCGGTTACGAGGGCCCGGAGCCCGAGGGCTCGACGCTGCGCGTGCGCGGCCACGCCGTGCTGCTGCGCGAGCTGATGCGCAACCTCGTCGACAACGCACTGCAGTACACGCCGGCCGGAGGCACGGTGACGGTGCGCGTCGTCGAGGATCCGTTCGGTCAGGTCGTCGTGCTGCAGGTCGAAGACAACGGGCCCGGCATCCCGACGGCCGAACGCGAACACGTGTTCCAGCCCTTCTATCGCGCGCTCGGCACCAATGTCGACGGCTCGGGGCTGGGGCTGGCGATCGTTCGCGAGATCGCCGACCAGCACGGCGCCGAGATCATGCTCGACGACGCCTGGCCGCGCGCGGCGAACGCCGCCAGCCACGATGCCGCCCCCCCCGCGGCAGGCGGTCATGGCGTCGGCGCGCGCTTCACGCTGCGCTTTCGCGCCGTTGCACCGGCCACGAAGGCCCCCGCTGACTGACGCACGAGGCACCGCCCCCAACCTCGTAGACTGGGGTAAACCCCAGGACTCGCGATGAACTTGATCCACCGCTGGCGCCGCTGGTTCGCCAGACCGGCCGCAGCGCCGCCGCGGCCGCGCATCGCGCTGGCGCTGCAAGGCGGCGGCTCGCACGGCGCCTTCACGGGGGGCGTGCTCGACCGCCTGCTCGAAGACGGCCGCTACGAAATCGGCGCGATTTCGGGCACCAGCGCCGGCGCGCTCAACGGCGCCGTGCTCGTCACCGGGCTGGCCGCCGGTGGCCCGGCCGGCGCGCGCGCCGCTCTGGCCGGCTTCTGGCGCGACATCGCCGCCGCCGGCGTGGCCGGTGCACCGACCACGCGCTGGATCGGGCGCTGGTTCGGCGCGCTGGGGCCGTATGCGCTCAACCCGCTGGGCCTGAACCCGCTGCGCGACCTCGTGCGGCGCCACGTCGACGAACGCGCGCTGCGCGCCGGCGCCCCGGCGTTGCACGTCACGGCGACGGCCGTGCGCAGCGGCCGGCCGCGTGTGTTCTCGGGCGCCGAGCTCGGCGTCGATGCGCTGCTGGCGTCGGCCTGTCTGCCGCTGTTGTTCCATGCCGTCGAGATCGACGGCGAGCCGTACTGGGACGGCGGCTACAGCGGCAATCCGTCGCTGCAGCCACTGGCCGTCGAAGGTACGACGGTCGACGTCGTGCTCGTGCGCATCAATCCGCTGTGGCGCGCCGACGCGCCGACAGCCGGCGCCGCGATCACCGACCGCGTCAACGAGATCGTGTTCAACGCCGTGCTGATCGCCGAGCTGCAGGCGCTGGCCGACGCCGAGCGGCTGCGCCGCGACTGCGGCCGCGCCCCCGCGTGGCGGCTGCACGCGATCGACGACGACGACGCGCTGGCGCACTACGGCGCGGCGAGCAAACTGGCCGCCGAGCCGGCGCTGATCGACGAGCTGTTCGCTCTCGGCCGCGGCGCGGCCGGGCGCTTTGTCGCGCAGCACGCCGACGACGTCGGGCGCCGCGCCACGTTCGAGCTCGGCGACGCGACGACCGGCGCGCCGCGCTGAGCGGCGAGCCGCCTCAGGTCTGCACCAGGCGCCGGCTCTTGGAGATCGACATCAGGATGCCCAGCGCCAGGCCCAATGTGACCATCGCCGTGCCGCCGTAGCTGACGAACGGCAGCGGGATGCCGACCACCGGCAGGATGCCGCTGACCATGCCCATGTTGACGAAGGCATACGTGAAGAAGCTCAGCGTGATGGCGCCGGCGAGCAGGCGCGCGAACAGCGTCGGCGCCTCGGCCGCGATCATCAGGCCGCGAAAGATGAGGAACAGGAAGCCGAGCAACAGGCCGACCACGCCGGCAAGACCGAACTCCTCGCAGAAGGCGGCGAAGATGAAGTCCGTCGTGCGCTCGGGGATGAACTCGAGGTGCGTCTGCGTGCCCTGCATGAAGCCCTTGCCCGTCATGCCGCCCGAGCCGATCGCGATCATGCCTTGCAGGATGTGGAAGCCCTTGCCGAGTGGGTCCTTGGTCGGGTCGAGCAGCGTGCAGACCCTGTTCTTCTGGTACTCGTGCAGCAGCGGCCACTTCACGTCGGGCCGGCAAATCGCGTCCTCGTAGCCGACCAGCCCGCCCACGGCGACCGCGCCGGCGATCAGCACCGGCAGGATCAGCCACCACGACAACCCGGCGAAGAAGATGACGTACAGCCCCGCCGACAGCACCAGCACCGCGGTACCGAGGTCGGGCTGCTTGACGATCAGACCGACGGGCACCGCCAGCAGCAGCAGCGCGCCGACGAAGTCGCGCACGCGCAGCTGGCCCTCACGACGCTGGAACCACCACGCGAGCATCAGCGGCGTCGCCAGCTTCAGGATCTCGGACGGCTGCACCACGATGCCGACGTCGAGCCAGCGCGTCGCACCCTTCTTGGTGATGCCGAACACCGCCGTCGCCACGAGCAGTGCCACGCCGACGGTGTAGATCGGCACGGCCAGCGCCATCAGCCGATGCGGCGGGATCTGCGCCACGATGAACAGAAGCGCCAGTGCGAGCAGCATGTTGCGGCCGTGGTCGACGAAGCGCGTGCCGTGGTCGAAACCGGCCGAGTACATCGTGACGAGGCCGGCGCCGGCGAGCAGCACGACGGCGAACGCCAGCGGCCCGTCGAAGCCCTGGAACACCGGCTTCAGGCGCTTCCACCAGGTCGGCTGGTCGAGGATGTTGCCGCTCATGCTCATCTCTGGGCCACCTGCTGCGCGGCAGCCGACGCCGCCTCCTGCGGCGGGGCCGCAACCCCGGCGCCGCCGGGCAGTGGCACCTCGGCCGACAGGCGCTGCTTGCCGATCGGCGCCGTCGACTTGCCGATGCGCGTGGCCGCGATGTCTTCGACGCTCGGATAGCGCCCGAGCAGCACGTGGTCGAACACGCGCCGCGCGATCGGCGCCGCCGCCTCGGAGCCGAAGCCGGCGTTCTCGACGATGACGGCCAGCGCGATCGTCGGCGCCTCGATCGGCGCGAAGGCGACGTACAGCGAGTGGTCGCGCTGGTGCTCCTCGAGCTTGGCGGCGTTGTACTTCTCGTTGGCCTTGATGCCGATGGCCTGCGCCGTGCCCGTCTTGCCGCCCGACTTGTAGCCGGCGCCGACGAACGAGCGCACCGAGGTGCCCTCCTGAGTCACCAGGTACAGTGCGCGGTTGATCAGCTCGACGTGCTCGGGCTTGAACGGCAGCGGCGGCAGGGCGTCGCTGGCGACGCGGCGGCGCTCGTGCGTCTCGATGTTCTCGATCTCGCGCACCAGACGCGGCTTGTAGCGCTGACCTCCGCTGACGAGCGTCGACGTCGCCGTCGCCAGCTGCAGCGCGGTGAAGTTGTTGTAGCCCTGGCCGATGCCCAGCGAGATCGTCTCGCCGCCATACCACTTCTGCTGCTCGGGCTTGCGGTAGGCGCGGCGCTTCCATTCGGTGGACGGCAGCAGCCCCGTGACCTCGCCCTCGACGTCGATGCCCGTCTTGCGGCCGAAGCCGAACGGCAGCAGCTGCTCGTGCATCAGGTCGACGCCCATCTCGTTGGCCAGCGAGTAGTAGTAGACATTGCTCGACTTGACGATGCTGCGCGTCATGTCGACGGCGCCCAGCCCGTGGTCGCCATGGCTGCGGAACACGTGGCCGCCGTAGGTGTACGTGCCGCCGTCGTGGATCACGGTGCTCGCCCCGCGCTTGCCCGTGTTCAGCGCCGCCATCGCCATGAACGGCTTGAACGTCGAGCCGGGCGGATAGGTGCCGCGCAGCGCGCGGTTGAGCAGCGGCTTGTCGATCGACTCGTTGAGCTCGCGCCACGAGTCGGCGTCGATGCCGTCGACGAACAGGTTCGGGTCGAAGGTCGGCTTGCTGACGAAGGCGAGCACTTCGCCGGTGCGCGGGTCGAGCGCGACGAGCGCGCCACGCCGCTCGCCAAACATCTCTTCGACCAGCGCCTGCAGCCGGATGTCGATCGACAGCATCAGCGTGTTGCCGGGCGTCGCCGGGTTGCTCTTGAGGCGCCGCACGGCGCGCCCGCCGGCGCTGGTCTCGACTTCCTCGAAGCCCGTCGTGCCGTGCAGCTCGGACTCGTAGCTCTGCTCGATGCCGAGCTTGCCGATGTACTCGGTGCCGCGGTAGTTGGCGAGCGCCTCCTCGGGCCAGTCCTCCATCGCCTTCTTCTCGGCCTGGTTGATGCGGCCGATGTAGCCGATCAGGTGACTGCCCGTCTCGCCGAGCGGATAGTGGCGGAACAGCCTCGCGCGCACCTCGACGCCGGGGAAGCGGAAGCGTTGCGCCGTGAAGCGCGCCACCTCCTCGTCGGTGAGCTTGGTGCGCAGCGGAAGCGACTCGACGCTCTTGCTCTCGTCGAGCGCGCGCTTGAAGCGGCGCCGGTCGCGCGGGCCGATGTCGACGATCTTCGCCAGCTCGTCGATCGTCACCTCGAGGTCGCCGACCTTCGACGGCATGATCTCGAGCGTGTAGGCCGAGTAGTTGTTGGCCAGCACGACACCGTTGCGGTCGAGGATCAGCCCGCGGTTGGGCACGATCGGCACGATGGCGATGCGGTTGGCCTCGGCCTGCGTCGCCAGCTCCTCGTGCTGATAGACCTGCAGGTAGACCATGCGCGCCGCGAGCAGCCCGAAGGCGACGAGCACGGCCAGCGCGGCGGCGAGCAGCCGGCCGCGAAAGCGGCCCAGCTCGCGCTCGACGTCCTTGAGCTCCGTGATCATGCTCGCGCCTCTACAGCGGCCGGTTCTTGTCCGGGTCGGGCGGCCGCCGCTGCGGTGCGAGCAGCGCCGCACTGACGATCGGCCACAACAGCGCTTCGAACACGGGCGCGAGCGCCAGTTCCCAGCCCGGGAACATGCCGCCCGAAATCATGCCCACGAGCAGCGAGATGCCGTGCGCGGCGACGAACACCGGCAGCACCTGCAGCGCCTGCGACGGCACGCTGAACCACAGCAGCCGGCGGTGCATCGCGATGGCGAAGAAGCTCATCAGCGTGTAGGCCAGCGCGTGCTGGCCGAGCAGCGCGCCGGCGTGCACGTCGATCAGCACGCCGAACACGAACGCCGCGCCGACGCCCACGCGCAGCGGCTGGTGCACGTTCCAGAACACGAGCACGAGCGCCAGCAGGTCGGGCGATGCCGGGCGGCGGCCGAGCGGGATCATCTCGAACACCAGCGCGGCCAGCAGCGTCAGCCAGATGAACAGCGGATTGGCCGGCAGCAGCAGCTGGTCCGACCCGCGCGGCATGATCATCGGCGCCCCTTCTCTTTCTTCTTCGCCGCGCGGGAGCCTTCGTCGGACGCAGCCTCGGCGGGCGGGCGGGGCAACTGCAGGCCCGCCGGCTCGAGCACGAGCACGTGGCGCACGCCGTCGGGCGCGGCGACGGGCACCAGCACGATGCGCGCGAAGCCGCCCTCGGCGCGCCGCTCGACGCTGCTCACGCGCGCCACCGGCACGCCCGGCGGATAGACGCCGTCGACGCCCGAGGTGGAGAGCAGGTCACCCACCTGCACGTCGGCACTGCCTGCCATGTAGCGCAGCTCGAGACCGCCGCCGCCAGCCAGGCCGTACGCCGCACTGCGCTGCTGCGTGCGCGTGTTGAGCACCGGGATGGCCGCGTCCTTGTCGGTCAGCAACGTCAGCTCCGACGACAGCGGATAGACCCGCGTCACCTGTCCGAGCACGCCGGCCTCGTTGATGACGGGCGAGCCGAGCGCCACGCCGTCGGTGGCGCCGCGGTCGATCACGACCTTGCGCGAATAGAGGTCGCTCGCCTCGTACAGCACCTCGGCGGCATGCGCGCGCACCAGCAGCCGCGCGCGCAGGCCGAGCAGCGAGCGCAGCTGCTCGTTCTCGCGCTCGAGCACGTCGACGCGCGTCGTGCGCTCGGCCTGGCGCGCCAGCGAGGCGCGCGCCTGAGCCTCGCCCTCGAGCGCATCCTGCAGGCCGCGGCCGTACTGCCACAGGCCGTTCCACCACTCGACGGGCGCGAGCAGCGTGCGCTCGACCGGATGCAGCACGGTGGCGATCGCGGCGCGCAGCGGCCGCACGAGCTCGAAGCGCGCGTCCGACGCCATCAGGAACAGCGCCAGCGCCGAGAAGAAGACCAGCTTGGTCAGCGCCGACGGCCCCTGGCGGAAGAAGGGCGGCGGCGTACGGTCGAGCGTGCCGAGGGGCATGGGCTACGGCGCCGGCGTCAGGTCGCAGCGTGCCGTGCGGCTCGGTCCGCGGGGCAGGCTCGCGACCGCACTCACTCCGAGGTGAAGATGCTGCCCAGCCGCTCCATGCGCTCGAGCGCCATGCCGCAGCCGCGCACGACGCAGGTCAGCGGATCCTCGGCGACGAGCACGGGCAGGCCGGTCTCCTCGGCAAGCAGCCGGTCGAGATCGCGCAGCAGCGCGCCACCGCCGGTGAGCATCATGCCGCGCTCGGCGATGTCGGCGCCGAGCTCTGGCGGCGTCTGCTCGAGCGCGTTCTTCACTGCCGAGACCATCTGGTTGAGCGGGTCGGTCAGCGCTTCGAGGATCTCGTTGCTGCTGATCGTGAAACTGCGCGGCACGCCTTCGCTGAGATTGCGGCCCTTGACCTCGATCTCCTTGACCTCGGAGCCGGGGAAGGCCGAGCCGATCTGCTTCTTGATCGCTTCGGCCGTCGGCTCGCCGATCAGCATGCCGTAGTTGCGGCGGATGTAGTTGATGATCGATTCGTCGAACTTGTCGCCGCCGACGCGGATGCTGCCCTTGTAGACCATGCCGCCGAGCGAGATGACGCCGACCTCGGTGGTGCCGCCGCCGATGTCGACGACCATCGAGCCGCTGGCCTCGCTGACCGGCAGGCCGGCGCCGATCGCCGCGGCCATCGGCTCCTCGATCAGGTAGACCTCGCTCGCGCCGGCGCCGAGCGCCGACTCGCGGATCGCGCGGCGCTCGACCTGCGTCGAGCCGCAGGGCACGCAGATGATGATCCGCGGGCTGGGCTTCAGCATCGAGCGCGGATGGACCATCTTGATGAACTGCTTGAGCATCTGCTCGGTGACGGTGAAGTCGGCGATCACGCCGTCCTTCATCGGGCGGATCGCCTCGATGTTGCCGGGCACCTTGCCGAGCATCGCCTTGGCCTCGGCGCCCACCGCCTGGATCGTCTTCTTGCCGTTGGGGCCGCCCTCGTGGCGGATCGCGACGACCGAAGGCTCGTCGAGCACGATGCCCTTGCCGCGCACGTAGATCAGGGTGTTGGCAGTGCCGAGGTCGATGGCCAGGTCGGTCGAGAAGTAGCGACGCAGGGATGCGAACATGGTGGTGCGGGCGCCAGGGGTTTCAGGCCGACGAGGGCACTTGTAGTGCTGGAACCCCCGACGACGTCGCACATAGAGCCTGCGGGCGCAACCGGGGAGCCGGTGAATGACGGGCGATAATACTCCATGGCTGCAGGGTTTAGACCCTCGCCAGCCCTCCCGAAAGCCTCTGCGAAACGACACTTTTCCATGGCATTGAGCCCGCAGGACGTGAGCCGCATCGCGCACCTGGCGCGCCTCGGCCTGAAGGCCGACGAGCAGGCCGCGATGCTCGAGCAGCTCAACGAATTCTTCACGATCGTCGAGCGGATGAGCGCTGTCGACACGCGCGGCGTCGAGCCGCTGTACACGCCGCTGTCGGCGCTGCAGCGGGTGTCGCTGCGCCTGCGCGACGACGCCGTCACCGAGGGCGACGCGCGGGACGCCAACCAGCGCAGCGCTCCGGCCGTCGAGCGCGGCCTGTACCTCGTGCCGCGGGTGATCGAATGAGCCGCCGACCCTGCCGCTCGTGGCTGGCTCGCGCCGCAGGGCGCAGCACCGAGACTTGCCGATGAGCACCGAGCTCCACTGCCGCTCGGTCGCCGAGCTGGGCCGCGCCTTGGGGGCGCGCGAGGTTTCGAGCGTCGAGCTGACGAAGCACTTGCTTGCACGCCTTGCCGAACACGAACAACTCGGCGCGGTGCTGGCGCACGACGACACGCTGGCGCTCGCACAGGCGCGCACCGCCGACGAGCGCATCGCGCGCGGCGACGCCGGCGCGCTGACCGGCGTGCCGATCGGCCACAAGGACATCTTCGTGACGCGCGACCTGCCGACGACGGCGGCGTCGCGCATGCTCGACGGCTATCGCAGCCCGTTCGACGCGACCGTCGTCGCGCGCCTGGCCGGCGCCGGCGCAGTGACGCTGGCCAAGCTCAACTGCGACGAGTTCGCGATGGGCTCGGGCAACGAGAACTCGGCGTTTCGTCCCGCGCTCAACCCTTGGGACCGTGCGCGCGTGCCCGGCGGCTCGTCGGGCGGCTCGGCCGCGGCCGTCGCGGCGCGCCTGCTGCCGGCGGCGACGGGCACCGACACCGGCGGCTCGATCCGCCAGCCGGCGAGCTTTTGCGGCGTCACCGGCATCAAGCCGACCTACGGCAGCTGCTCGCGCTGGGGGATGATCGCCTTCGCGTCGAGCCTCGACCAGGCCGGTCCGCTGGCGCGCACCGCCGAGGACTGCGCGATCCTGCTGTCGGCGATGAGCGGCTTCGACGAGCGTGACGCGACGAGTGCCGACCGCCCGCCGCAGGACTTTCGCGCCGTGCTGGCGCGCGCGCGCGAAGGCGCCACGCCGGCGCGCCCGCTGCAGGGCCTGCGCATCGGCCTGCCGCGCGAGTTCTTCCCCGCTGCGCTGGCCGCCGACGTCGAGCGCGCCGTGCGTTCGGCGCTGGCCGAGCTCGAGAAGCTCGGCGCGACGCTCGTCGACGTGAGCCTGCCGCGCACCGAGCTGTCGATCCCCGTCTACTACATCATCGCGCCGGCTGAGGCGAGCTCGAACCTGAGCCGCTACGACGGCGTGCGCTACGGCCACCGCGCCGCGCGCTACGACGACTTGCTCGACATGTACCGCAAGAGCCGCGCCGAGGGCTTCGGTGCCGAGGTCAAGCGTCGCATCATGATCGGCACCTACGTGCTCAGCCACGGCTACTACGACGCCTACTACCTCCAGGCGCAGAAGCTGCGCCGCATGATCGCCGACGACTTCCAGCGCTGCTTCGCGCAGTGCGACGTGATCGCCGGCCCGGTCGCACCGACCGTCGCCTGGCCGCTGGGCGCCAAGCGTGCCGACCCGGTCGCCGCCTACCTGGCCGACATCTTCACGCTGCCGGCCAGTCTCGCCGGCCTGCCCGGCATGAGCGTGCCGGCCGGCTTCGGCGACGCGTCGATGCCCGTGGGGCTGCAGCTCGTGGGCAACTATTTCGACGAAGGCACGCTGCTGCACGCAGCGCACGCGCTGCAGCAGGCGACGGACTGGCATGCGCGCATGCCGGGGGGGGTCTGACGTTGGCGCATACCGAACCCCTCGTGCGCGGCTGGGAAGTCGTCATCGGCATCGAGACGCACGCCCAGCTGTCGACGCGCTCCAAGATCTTCAGCGGCGCGTCGACGCAGTTCGGCGCCGCGCCCAACACGCAGGCGAGCGCCGTCGACCTCGCGCTGCCGGGCACGCTGCCGGTGCCCAACCGCGGCGCCGTCGAGCGCGCGATCCGCTTCGGCCTGGCCGTCGGCGCGACGGTCGCGCAGCACTCCATCTTCGCGCGCAAGAACTACTTCTATCCCGACCTCCCCAAGGGCTACCAGATCAGCCAGTACGAGACGCCGGTGGTGCAGGGTGGGGCGATCGAGTTCTACCTCGGCGAGCGGCCGCAGCGCGTGCGGCTGACGCGCGCCCATCTCGAGGAGGACGCCGGCAAGTCGCTGCACGAGGACTTCGCCGGCCAGACCGGTATCGACCTCAACCGCGCCGGGACGCCGCTGCTCGAGATCGTCAGCGAGCCCGACATGCGTTCGAGCGCGCAGGCCGTCGAGTATGCGAAGGCGCTGCACGCGCTCGTCGTGTGGCTCGGCATCTGCGACGGCAACATGCAGGAAGGCTCGTTCCGGTGCGACGCCAACGTGTCGGTGCGCCGCCCCGGCGCGACGTTCGGCACGCGCCGCGAGATCAAGAACCTCAACAGCTTCCGCTTCCTGCAGCAGGCGATCGACTACGAGGTGCAGTGGCAGATCGACCTGATCGAGGACGGCGGCACGATCGAGCAGGCCACCGTGCTGTTCGACCCCGACAGCGGCGAGACGCGCGCCATGCGCAGCAAGGAAGACGCGCATGACTACCGCTACTTCCCCGACCCCGACCTGCCGCCGCTCGTCATCGCGCCGGCGTGGATCGACGAAGTGCGCGCCGCGATGCCCGAGCTGCCGCGCGCGATGGCCGCGCGCTTCGAGCGCGACTACGGCCTGCCCGCCTACGACGCGTCGATGATGACGCAAAGCCGCGACTTCGCCGCCTGGTTCGAGGCCGTCGCGCAGGCCTGCGGCCAGCCCAAGCTGGCGGCCAACTGGCTGATGGGCGAGGTGTCGCGTCGCCTCAATGCCGAGCAGCGCGGCATCGCAGATGCGCCGCTGGCGCCCGCTGCGCTGGCGCGCCTGATCGGGCGCATCGTCGACGGCACGCTGTCGAACGCCGGCGCGCGCCAGGTGTTCGACGCGCTGTGGAGCGGCGAGGGCAGCGACGTCGACGCCGTCGTCGAGGCGCGCGGCCTGCGCCAGATGAGCGACGCCGGCGAGCTCGAGCGCATCGTCGACGAAGTGCTGGCGGCGAATGCGAAGTCGGTCGACGAGTTCCGCGCCGGCAAGGAGAAGGCGTTCAACGCACTGGTCGGCCAGGCGATGAAGCTGAGCAAGGGCAAGGCCAATCCGGCGCAGCTCAACGAACTGCTGCGCCGCAAGCTCGCGGGGTGATCCGCCGCTACTGGCGCGCCGAGCGCGGCGTCGACTGCGACGCGGCGCTGTTGAGCGACGTCGACGATCCCGGCGGCGCACCGGCCCAGAGCTGGCGCAGGCGCGCCAGCTCGGCGTCGTACAGCGCATTGATGCGCCCGATCTCGGCCTGCTGGTTCTGCACCAGCGCCTTCTGCGCCTCGGTGGCGGCGTCGTTGGCGTCGAGCTGCTGCTTCAGCGCGGCGGGCAGCTTCTTGCCGACGTAGAACTCCGTCTCGGCGATGAGCGGCTTGCGCTCGGTGGCCAGCGTCGCCAAGCGCGTCTCGCTGGCCTGCACGGCCTTGCGCACGTCGTCGAGCGCGGCTTCGCGCGCCTTGCGGTGCACCGTCTCGTCGGGGAAGCGATGCAGCAGGTTGCGGTCGCGGCGCACCGCCTCCTGCTGCGCCTTCAGCTCGGCCTGGCGGCGCTGCTCGCGCGCCTCGACCTCGGCGCGCTCTTCGGCGGTCAGCGTCGGCGGGATGATGCGCTGCACCGAGCCGTCGCGATTGAGCACGCGCTGCTCGCGACCGGTGCACTCGGGGATCGGGCGATCCGACGTCAGTTTGCGGCCCTGGGCGTCGGTGCAGGTGAAGATCGTGCCGTTGGCCGCCAGCGCGGCCAGCGGCGCGAGCGACAGCGCGAGCACGGCAACGCTTCGGGCGAGCCGGTGGGCATGTCGGTCGGTGTATGACATTCAGACTCCGTAGCGTTCGCGATAGTCCCGCACGCGCGCGAGATGCGCGCCGAGTGCGGGGTCGTGCTGCGAACGCAGATACTCCGTCAAGTCGCCGAGCGTCGCCACGGCGACGACGCGCAGCCCGAGTTGGCGCGTGACAAACTGCACTGCCGACCACGGCGCGTCGGCGCCGCCTTCGGTTGCCTTCTCCTGGCGGTCGAGCGCGATCGCCACACCGCACGGCGTGCCGCCGGCGGCCGAGATCATCGCGATCGACTCGCGCACCGAGGTGCCTGCCGAGATCACGTCGTCGACGATCAGCACGCGGCCGGCGACCGGCGCACCGACCAGCGTGCCGCCCTCGCCGTGGTCCTTGGCTTCCTTGCGGTTGTAGGCGAAGGGCTTGTTGTGGCCGAGCCGGGCCAGCTCGATCGCCACCGCGGCAGCCAGCGTGATGCCCTTGTAGGCGGGGCCGAACAGCATCTCGAACTCGAGGCCGCTGTCGATCAGGCGCTGTGCATAGAATCGCGCGAGGCGGCCCAGCTTGGCGCCGTCGTCGAACAGTCCGGCGTTGAAGAAGTACGGCGACAGCCGGCCGGCCTTCGTCCTGAATTCACCGAAGCGCAGCACGCCGGCCTCGACGGCGAAGCGGACGAACTCCTGCGCGAGCGCATCGGAACCAGGGCCTGTCGTCATCGGGGATACCGCGCGTGTTTCGTCTCGTGTCATTGAATCTGAACGGCATCCGCTCGGCGGCGAACAAGGGGCTGTTGCCCTGGGCCGAATCGATCCGTGCCGATTGTATGGGGGTGCAGGAGATCAAGGCCGTCGCCGCCGACCTGCACGGCCGCTTCGAGCAGATCGACGGCATGAAGGGCCACTTTCACCTCGCCGAGCGCAAGGGCTATTCGGGTGTCGGCCTGTACTGCCGCGCGACGCCGTCGGACGTGGTCACCGGCATCGGCAACGCCGAGTTCGACGCCGAGGGACGCTACGTCGAGGCGCGCTTCGACACGCCGCGGCGCAAGCTGAGCCTGGTCAGCTGCTACTTCCCCAGCGGCTCGAGCGGCGAGGAGCGCCAGCAGGCCAAGTTCCGCTTCCTCGAGCTGTTCCATCCGCAGCTACAGCGGCTCAAGGCCGAGCGCGACTTCGTGCTCGTCGGCGACGTCAACATCGCGCACAAGGAAGTCGACCTCAAGAACTGGCGCAGCAACCAGAAGAACAGCGGCTTCCTGCCCGAGGAGCGCGCCTGGATGACGCGGGTGCTCGACGAGATGGGCCTCGTCGACGTGCACCGCAGCCTGCGCCCGCACGACACCGGCGAGGCCTACACGTGGTGGAGCAATCGCGGCAACGCACGCGCCAATAACGTCGGCTGGCGCATCGACTACCACCTGGCCACGCCGGCCGTCGCCGATCTGGCGCGCCGCGTCGAGGTCTACAAGGGCCGATGGTTCTCGGACCATGCGCCGCTGATCGTCGACTACGACTTCAAGCTCTGAATCGACGGGTCTCGCGTCAGCCCGCCTTCGCCGGCGGCGGGCCGTAGCTCTGCGCCGGCTTGGCGGCGCGTTCGTACAGCGGCAGCACCTTGGGCAGCGTGGCCTGGATGTCGCGGATGCGCGTCTCGCCGGCCGGGTGCGTCGACAAGAACTGCGGCGGAGCGCCCTTGCTGGCCGACAGCATCTTCTGCCACAGCGTGACGGCCGAGCGCGGGTCGTATCCGCCGCGCGCCGCGATGTCGAGGCCGACGAGATCGGCCTCCGATTCGTCGTCGCGGCTGAACTTGAGGGTCAGCAGCTGGCCGCCCATGTTGAGCGCGGCGTCACCGAGGTTGCCCAGGCCGAGCAGCGCCGAGATCACGCCGGCACCGACACGGGTCGCCGTCGACTTGCCCATGCGTTCGCGCGCATGCTCGCGCAGCGCATGCGCCATCTCGTGGCCCATGATCATCGCCACCTCGTCGTCGCCGAGCCTGAGCTGGTCGAGCAGGCCGTAGAAGAAGGCGATCTTGCCGCCCGGCATGCAGAAGGCGTTGAGCTCCTTGCTGCCGATCAGGTTGACCTCCCACTTCCATTGCCGCGCGCGCGCGTTCCACGGCGCGCAGTACGGGATCAGCCGCTGCGCGATGGCGCGCAGCCGCACGACCTGCGGATGGTCTGCGGGCCCGAGCGCCTTCTTGGCGCGCGCTTCGCGCAGCAGCTGGTCGTATTGCTGCGTCGCCGCCTGCTCGACCTGCTCGGCCGGCACGAGGCGCGCCAGCGCCGACTGGCTGCCGACGTCGACGCCGTCGCGCGCCAGCACCGGCGCGGCAACCGCAGCGCCGGCCGCGGCGACGAGGGCGCGGGCGAAGAGGCGTCGCTGCGGCGATTCAGGCGCGCAGCCGCAGCGGCAGGAGAGCCGGCCCCAGCCGGCGGCAGACGAACGGATCTCGCAGTCGGTGTTCATGGGCGCATCAACGCGCGTCGTGCCGTTCGAGCATACGGCGTACCCGCGGCAGCAGCAGATAGGCGGGAAACGAGAGCCCGAAGGTCAGCAGGAAATAGGGCGCGTAGCCGAGCTCCTGCGCGCCCACGCCGCCGGCCCAGCCGGCAACGGCGCGGCTGAACGCGAAGATCGAGCTGAGGATGGCGTACTCCGTGGTCGCCTTGGCGCGGCTCGTGATCGCCATCAGGAAGGCGAGGAACGCGCCCGTACCCAGCCCGCCGGTGAAGCTCTCGAGCGCGCTGGCCGCATACACCGCCGCCTGGTGCGCGAGCGCGATGTCGCTGCCCTGTGGCGCGGCCGGCACGGCCCACGCCGCCGCGGCGTAGCCCAGGTTGGACAGCGCCTGCCACAAGCCGAGCACCCACAGCCCGCGGAAGATGCCGGCGCGGTCGACGTACCAGCCGCCGATCAGCCCGCCCGCGATCGATAGCGCGAGCCCGAGGTTGACGCTGACCAGCCCGATCTGCTGATTGGTGAAGCCCGCGTCGACCCAGAACGGCTTGACCATGAAGCCCATCGCCGCGTCGCCCAGCTTGAACAGCAGGATGAACAGCAGGATGGCGATCATCCCGGGGCGCGCCAGCAGCTCGACCCAGGCGCCGAAGACGGGGCCTTCGCGCAGCAGCGCGGCGCGAGGGCCGCGCGCAGCGACGACGATCAGCGCGGCGCCGGCGAACATCAGCCCGACCGGCAGCAGACCCTTGAACCACCACGTCGCGCTCCACGCCGCGACGGCTCGCCAGCCGGCCGCCGCCGCCAGCGGCGCCAGCGCCGGCCACAACAGCCCGGCCAGCACGAGCGCCAGCGCGGCCACCCACAGCGGCTGCTCGCGCAGCAGCGCGAGCTCGCGACGCACGCTCGTCGGCGCCGCGCTGCGCAGCGGCTCGCGCGGTGCGAACAGCACCGCGACGGCATTGGCGACGAACACGCCGCCGCCCAGCAGGTAGGCACACGACCAGCCGTACCAGCCCGACAGCATCAGCACGGCACCCGCGAACAGCATGCCGACGCGATAGAAGCCGATGCGCACGCCGTTGGCGAGGCCGTACTCGCGGCGATCGAGCAGCTCGATCGTGTAGCCGTCGGTCGCGATGTCGTTGGTCGCCGACAGGAACGTGAACGCGCCGATCGCGATCCACACCCAGGGGCCGAAGTCGAGGCCCGCGCCGCCGTGGCCGCCGGCATAGAACACCATCACGCCGGCCATGCCGAGGTTCGCGCCGGCGATCCACCGGCGATGACGGCGCACGCGGTCGACGGCCGGCGCCCACAGGAACTTGACCGTCCACGCCAGCCCGAGCAGGCTCAGCAGCCCGATGTCGGCCAGGTTGACGCCCTGCTGGCGGAAGTAGACCGGGAAGATGTCGTAGAAGACGCCGAGCGGCAGCCCTTCGCTGAAGTACAGCAGCGCGACCCAGAAGAGCTTGCGCTTGTAGGCGGGCGGGCGCGGCTCGTCGGCAGGCGCAGCGGTCATCGGCGCATTCTAGGGAGCGCCGATGACCGCTCGGCTCAGCGCGTCGGCGCCGACGCGGCGAGCACGAACTTGCCGATCTCCTCGGCATGCATGCGAGCGACGTCTTCCTGCCCGCCAACGGCCATCACGTTGAACGTCGACACAGTGGACGATCCGAGCACGGCGCCCGTCTTCGGGTCACGCATCGTGACTTCCGATTCAATGCCATCCTTGCCAGCGAGGACGCCGGACATGTTGCGCCATAGACCAGAGCGCATGCGGTACGCAACGATCCCGGGCCGCAGCTTGCCGCCCGCGAGAATGCTCAGCGCGGCTGCGGCACCTGGACGGCGCTGCCTTGTCGATAGATCGTCTCGGCCAGCGCCAGCAGCTGCTCGCGCGGCAACTGGCCGGCCAGCGCATAACCCGCCGGCCCCTCGATCCAATAGAACAGGCCGAGCTCGCCGCGGCGAGCGTAATGAAACTGGGCCGGCACATCGGCCGCCGACCCGTCGTCGGGCTTGCGCAGGTAGACGGTGACGCGCTCGCCTTCGCCGCGCTGGTACATCAGTTGCGCGCTCGGGCCGGTGGCATCGGGCAGCAGGCGCCCGCCGACGAGCTCGAAGCCGTGCTCGCGCAGGTCGAACAGCTTGACCGGCACGTCGAGGCGCCGCGTCAGCCAGCGCGCGAGATGCTCTTCCTGTGCGCGCACCTCCACCGGATGCCGCACTTCGGGCACGTAGACGCTGTGCGCGACGGCGGCGCGCTGGACCCAGGGCACCGCGGGCGACGCCCGCTCGGCGAGCACCGGCGCCGGGCTGCGCGCGACTTGCCACGCGACGAACGCGCCGAGCGCACCGCCGAGCACGAACACGCCGGCCAGCGCGGCCGCCCGTGCCCAGGCGGACGCCGCCGCGGGCCCTTCGGTGCGCTGCATCGCGGCGCGCGCCAGGCGCGGCTCGACGCGCTCGTTGAGCACGGGGTCGAAGCGCGCGCGCAGCGCGTCGCGGTCGGCGGCCCAGTCGCGCACGCGCTGCGCGGCCTCGGGGTGCCGGCCGATCCAGGCCTCGACCTGCGCCGACTCGTTCGCCTCGAGCTCGCCGTCGAGCCAGGCGCTGAGCTTGCTGTCGTTCGGAGGGGTGTCCATCGTCGTCGTTTCGTCTACGTCTCAAATCACGCGCCGCAGCGTGCGCGCCGCCGCCGTGCCCTGCTGCTGCTGGCCCTCGAGCAGCGCGCGCAGAGCGACGCGCGCGCGCGAAATGCGCGACATCACGGTGCCGATCGGCACGTGCAGCACGCTCGCGCACTCCGCATACGACAGCTGCTCGACGGCGACGAGCAGCAGCGGCTCGCGCTGCTCGAGCGGCAGCCGGCGCAGCGCTGCCACGATGTCGACGCGCAGCCCGATGTCGTTGCCGGGGTCGTGGTCGCGCGCGTCGGCATGCGCCTGCGCCTGCTGCGGATCGACGATCGAGAGCCGCGCGCTGCGCCGCAGCTCGTCGAGGTGGGCATGGTGCGCGATGCCGATCAGCCAGAGCGCGAGGTCGCGCCGCTGGTCGAACTGGTGCCAGTGCGTGAGCGCGCGCTCGAGCGTCGTCTGCACCAGGTCGTCGGCCGCGTGGGCGTCGAGCATCAGCGAGCGGGCGTAGCGGCGCAGCCGCGGAATGCTCGCGAGCAGCTGCTGTCGAAAGGCGGTCGGTGCGTCCACGGAGGCTTTACGCGCGGGGCCGGCGGCGTATTCCGTGCGCAGTGCGTCGCAGTGTAGGCCTGCAGCGCGCGGGACGATCACCGACAATGCCGGCATGACTGCACCGCGCAAGGCCCTCGCGCCGAGCTTCTCGTCGCTCGAGTTCCGCGCGGCGCTCGGCATGTTCCCGACCGGCGTGACGATCGTCACGGCGCGCGACGCTCGCGGCCACCGCGTCGGCCTGACCGCCAGCTCGTTCAACTCGGTGTCGCTCGATCCGCCGCTCGTGCTGTGGAGCCTGTCGCAGCGCGCCGGCTCGCTGCCGGCCTTCGCCGGCGGCTCTCACTATGCGATCAACGTGCTGGCGGCCGAGCAGCGCTCACTCGCGCAGCGCTTCGCGAGCCCGCACGCCGACCGCTTCGCCGGCCTCGCGTTCCGCGAGGGCGTCGGCGGCGCGCCGATCCTCGAGGGCGCGGCGGCCGTGTTCGAGTGCTTCAACCGCAGCCGCTACGAAGAAGGCGACCACGTCATCTTCGTGGGCGAGGTCGAGCACTGCGAGCACCGCCCCGGCGCGGTGCCGCTCGTCTTCCACGGCGGGCGCTTCGTCGGCGAGGCGGCCGAGGCGGCGGCGCACGGCGACGAAGCGCTCCGTCCGTCTTCGGCGGCCTGACCGTCGTGCAGCGGCCGCGATGCCGGCATCGCGGCGGGCCGGCCCCCGGCTAGGGCCGCGGCTGCGCCGCCGTGTCGATGTCGACGTAGTGCCAGAACTCCTGCGAGAACACGGGTCGCCGATAACCGACGAGCCACGGCTGCACGAGATCGGTGACGATGCGATGCACGTTGAACTTGTACGGCGCCCACGCCGCGAGCAGGTTGTTCGCCTGCGCGAACAGCGCCAGCCGCTCCGGGCCGTCGGGCAGGCCGATCATGCGCTCGTAGATCGCGTCGAACGCCGCGAGCTCGAAGCGCGCGAGGTTGGCGCCGCCCTTGGCCGGGCCGTAGCTGCGCTCGAGCGCGGGCTGGCCGTCGGGTGAACCGGCCGACGAGCCGACCTGCCACATCTGGAACTTGCCGGCGCGCGCCGCCTTCAGCTGCTCGGCCCACGCGCCGATGCGAAACACTAGCCTCACGCCGAGCGCATCCATGCTCTTCTTGCGCACCTCGTTGAGCTGGCGATAGACCTGGTCGGGCGGGCTCGACATCTCGACGACGAGCGGCCGGCCGTCGGGGCGCTCGCGCCAGCCGTCGCCGTCGCGATCGACGTAGCCGTGGATGTCGAGCAGCGCCTTGGCGCGCGCCAGGTCGTGCAGGCTGTTCTCGCTGCGGTAGCTGGCGTCGTAGCCGTAGGTGCCGGGCGGGATGCCGGCCTCGGCCGGCACGGCCTGGCCGCGGCGCACGATGCGGATTTCGCGCTCAACGTCGTAGGCGAGGTTGATCGCGCGGCGCAGCGCCACCTTGTCGGGCGTGTAGCCGCCGACGACGGGATCGTCCATGTTGTAGACGGCCATCGTCACGTCGGGATTGGCCTGACGCTGCATCGTGATGCCCTGTCGCTCGAGGTTGGGCGCGAGCCGGCCGTTGGGCGCCGCGAGCTCGGCGAACTCGAGCGGCACGCCCTGCAGCAAGTCGTAGCGCCGGTCGAGGAACGACAGCCAGCGCGGCTGGCTCTCGTCGATGATGCTGATCTCGACGCGGTCGATCATCGGCAGCCGGCGCCCCCCGAAGCGCGCCGCGATTGCCTGGCCCGCCGCGTCGTCGACATTCGGCTCGGCGTCATAGACGTGTTCGCGATAGCCTGGGTTGCGCTCGAGCACGATCAGCGAGCTGCGCCGCCACTGCTTGAGCACGAAGGGCCCGGTGCCCACCGGGTGCTCCATGATCTTGTCGCCGTAGTGCTCGACGACTTCGCGCGCGACGGCGCCATAGGTCTCGCTGCTCGCGAGCAGGTAGAGAAAGCGCGGGCGCGGCGCGGCAAGCTTGAAGCGGATCGTGTAGCGGTCGAGCGCGCGGACGCCTTCGATTTCGCGGTCGTAGTCGAACGGCTTGCCCGTCTTCAGCGCCTGCTCGCGCAGCGCGTCGAGGCCGATCACGCCCTCGTCGCGCGCGCTCGAGTACGCCGGACTCTTGAGCGCCGGGTCGAAGAAGCGCTTGAATGCATAGACGTAGTCGGCCGCGACGAGCTCGCGCCGCCGCCCCTTGAACGCCGGATCGTCGGCGAAGTGGATGCCGGGACGGATGCGCACCGTCCACTCGGTGAAGTCGGCCGACACCTCGGGCATCGCGGCGGCCGTGCGCGGCTTGATCTTGAACGGCCGTGCCAGCAGGTCGTAGTGGTACAGCCCCTCGAAGATGTGCGGCGTGACGGTCAGCGAATAGAGGTCGCTCAGCTGCGCCGGATCGAAGCCGGTCTCGGCCGTCGGGAAGGCGTAGCGCAGCACTTTCGGTGCATCGGCCGCGCGCGCCGGCGCGGCCGCCAGCAGCGCGAGGGCCGCGACCGCCGCAGTGAGAGCGCGCAGGAATGGCTGGGTCATCGCGCGCATTGTGCGGCTCGCCGCGTGCCGTCAGCCCCTACACTCGCGCGCGATGGCCGCCTACCTGATCCGCCGCCTGTGGCAGATGGTGCCGACGCTGTTCGGCGTCGTGCTGCTCGTGTTCGCGCTGTTCAAGGCCTGGGGCGGCGACCCCGCCGAGATCCTCGGCGGCCTCAACGCGACGCCGGCGCAGATCGACGCGATCCGCGAGCAGCTCGGGCTGAACCGGCCGTGGTGGGTGCAGTTCGGCATCTTCCTCGAGCAGATCGTCACCTTCGACTGGGGCCGCAGCTGGGCCACCAACGAATCGGTCGGCCAGCTGTTCGCGACGCGGCTGCCGGCGACGCTGACCGTGATGCTGCCGATCCTCGCGCTCGACGCCGTGCTCGCGATCCCGTTCGCGCTGGCCGTCGCCTACCTGCGCGGCTCGCTGACCGACCGCGCCGTGATGGTCGTGACGACGGTCGCGCTGTCGGTGTCGTTCCTCGTCTACGTCATCGTCGGCCAGTACGTGTTCGCGTTCCGTCTCGGCTGGTTCCCGGTGCAGGGCTGGAGCGACAGCACCTGGACCAACCTGACGCGCTATGCGCCGCTGCCCGTGCTGCTGGCCGTGCTCGTCGGGCTGGCGCCGCAGACGCGGCTGTACCGCAGCTTTTTCCTCGACGAGATCGGGCAGGACTACGTGCGCACGGCGCGCGCCAAGGGCCTGACCGAGCCGGGCGTGCTGCTGCGCCATGTGCTGCGCAACGCCGCGATCCCGATCCTGACCAACGTCGCCGTCGCGCTGCCGGGCATCTTCGTCGGCTCGTTCCTGATCGAAGTCTTCTTCTCGATCCCGGGGCTCGGCCGCGAAGTGCTGCTCGCGGTCAACCGCAGCGACTATCCGGTGATCCAGGCCTTCGCCGTCTATATCGCGGTGATCACGATGGTCGTCAACCTGGCGACGGATCTGCTGTACCAGTGGGTCGATCCGCGGGTGCAGCTGCGATGACCGGCGCCACGCGCAGCGAGGGCGTGTGGCGCGCCGCCTGGCGGCGCCTGCGCCACGACCGCGTCGGCGTCGTGTCGCTGGCCGTCGTCGCAGCGTTCGCGCTGCTCGTCGCGGCGAGCGCGTCGGGCTTCGTCGCCGCGGGCTGGCAGGCCGAGGTGGCGGTGCCGAGCGCACCGCCGGCGTTCGTCGGCGCCGCGCCGCCGCCCGTCGTCGCCGGCGCCGCCGCGCCCGATGCGCCGCGCGTCGATCTGTCGAGCATCGACCCGCTCGCGCCGCGCTATGCCGAATGGGCCGCCGCCGCGGCCAGGTACCAGAGCGCCGATCAAGAGCGGCGCGACACGCTGCCGTTCGGCGCCGACCGGCTCGGTCGCGACGTGCTTGCCAAGGCGGTGCGCGGCGCGCAGGTCTCGATCTTCGTCGGCGTCGCGGCAGCGCTGCTCGCCACGCTGATCGGCACGACGCTCGGCGCGCTCGGCGGCTTCTTCGGCGGCACCGTCGACGACGTGCTCGAGTGGATCTACAACGTGTTCACGGCGATTCCCGGCATCCTGCTCATCTTCGCCTTCGCCGCCGTCGTCGGGCGCGGCGTCGGGCCCGTCGTCGCCATCCTCGGGCTGGCCGGCTGGACCGGCATCTACCGGCTGGTGCGCGCCGAGTTCCTCAAGCACGCGGCGCGCGACTACGTGCGCGCCGCCGAGGCGATCGGCGCCGGCGCGCTCGCGCGCGTGTTCCGTCACATACTGCCCAACGCGAGCCACGTCGTGCTGGTGCAGCTGTCGATTCACGTCGTCGGCTTCATCAAGGCCGAGGTGATCCTGTCGTACCTGGGGCTGGGCGTCGGCATCGACCAGGTGAGCTGGGGCACGATGCTCGCCGAGGCGCAGAGCGAGCTGATCCTCGGCCACTGGTGGCAGCTCGCCGCCGCCACCGCCTTCATGGCCGTGTTCGTGACGGCCTTCTCGCTGCTGACCGACGCGCTGCGCGACGCGCTCGATCCGCGGCTGCGCGGAGTCACCTGATGTTGCTCGCGATCGACGACCTGCGCGTGCAGTTCCGCGTCGGTCACGGCACCGACGCGCGCGACGTCGACGCCGTCGGCCGCGGCGCCGAGGGCGTGAGCTTCGAGCTGCCTGAGCACACGACACTGGCACTGGTCGGTGAATCGGGCTCGGGCAAGAGCGTGACGGCGATGGCCATCGTCGGCCTGCTGCCGGCCAATGCGCGCTGCAGCGGCGCGATCCGCTACCGCGGGCGCGACCTGCTCGGCGCGACACGCGCCGAGCTGCAGGCGCTGCGCGGGCGCGAGATCGCCTGCGTGTTCCAGGAGCCGATGTCGTCGCTGAATCCCGTGTTCAGCGTCGGCCGCCAGGTCTGCGAGCCGCTCGAGCGCCACCTCGGCCTGTCGCGGCGCGCGGCGCGCGAACGAGCCGCCGAGCTGTTCGACGAGGTCGGCCTGCCCGAGCCGCGGCGCCGGCTCGACGCCTATCCGCACCAGCTGTCGGGCGGCCAGCAGCAGCGCGTGATGATCGCGATGGCGCTGGCCTGCGAGCCCAAGCTGCTCATCGCCGACGAGCCGACGACGGCGCTCGACGTGACGATCCAGCGCCAGATCCTCGAGTTGCTGGCGGCGCTGAAGGCGCGCCACCGCATGAGCATGCTGTTCATCAGCCACGACCTGGGCGTCGTCGGCGAGATCGCCGACCGCGTCGTCGTGATGCGCGACGGCAGGCTGCGCGAGCAGGGCGACGTGGCGCAGGTCTTCACGGCGCCGCGCGACGCCTACACGCGCGCGCTGCTGACGTGTCGGCCGAGCCTGGCGGCGCCGCCGGCACGACTGCCCGTCGTCGACGGCGCGGCGACGCCGAACGCCGCGGCGGCGACGCCGCGCGCCGCCAAGGACGCAGCGGCGCCCGTCGTGCTCGACGTCGCCGCGCTGACGCAGTCGTACTGGGTGCGGCACGGCTGGTTCGGGAGACGGCCGTACACCGCCGTCGGCGGCGACGGCGCCGGCATCGGCTTCGCGCTGCGCCGCGGCCACACGCTGGGCATCGTCGGCGAGTCGGGCTCGGGCAAGACGACGCTCGGCCTGGCGCTGCTCGGCCTGCTGGGCGGCGCCGGCGGCCCGGCCGGCGGCAGCGCCATGCTGCACGGCCCCGGCGGCAGCGTCGACCTGCTGCGCCTGCCGCGCAGCGCCTGGCGGCCGCTGCGGCGGCGGGTGCAGATCGTGTTCCAGAACCCGCATGCGTCGCTCAACCCGCGTTTCACGATCGGCCGCACGCTCGTCGAGCCGATGGCGATTCACGGCCTGGGCGCCGGCCGCGCCGACCGCGAGCGGCGCGCCGTCGCGCTGTTGGCGCGCGTGGGCCTCGACGACAGCGCGCTCGGCCGCTATCCGCACGAGTTCTCGGGCGGTCAGCGCCAGCGCATCGTGATCGCGCGCTGCCTCGGGCTCGAGCCCGAGGTGCTGGTGCTCGACGAGCCGGTGAGCGCGCTCGACGTCTCGGTGCAGGCGCAGGTGCTCAATCTGCTGAAGGACTTGCAGGACGAGCTCGGCCTGGCCTATGTCTTCATCAGCCACGACCTCGCCGTCGTGCGCTTCATCGCCGACGACGTGCTCGTGATGAAGGACGGCGTCGCCGTCGAGCACGCGCCGGCCGCGCAACTGCTCGCCGCGCCGCGCCACGACTACACGCGCCGCCTGCTCGCCGCCGTGCCGCACGGCTGGCGCCCGCGCGACGCCGGCTGACGATTCCGGTCGGTGCTGTAACGCGGCGCTTACGAACGGGCCGCGTTTGGATCGCTGCGGCGCAGCGCTGTGTGCGAATCTCGTCGTTCCGATACCTGCCGCAGCGCCGCGACAGGCTGGCACGCTTGCTGCGCATGCGATGGCACCTGTACCCAAACGTCCTTGCACCATGCGCCCCGCCATCGCCCGCCTCGCCCCCGCCCGCCGCCACCGCCCCGCCGGTCCGCGCTGCCGCGGCGGCGTGTCGTCCGTGCTGCGGCTGGCCCAGCCCGCGACGCCGTCGCTGACTGGCTGGCTCGGCCGCGCCGCCGACCTGGTGCTGCCGGTGCGCCGCGCCGACGCGGCCGCGCAGGCCGATTTCGTCTCGTCGATCATCACCCGCCTCGTGCCCAGCCGCGAGCTGGCGCGGCGCTGAACGCCGGAGCCTCGCCATGGCACTGCCCCCGCCCCGCCCCGTCCTGCAAGGCATGCCGTCGCTCGCGCGGCACGCCGTGACCGCCGTGCCGCCCTATGCCGGCGGTCGCCAGTTCAAAGTGCTGCTGTCGACGCGCGCGCCGCAGCAGCTCTCGCTGTTCGGTCTGCTGACCACGCTGCCGCAGGCCAAGGGTTCCCGGACCGCTTGAAGTCCAAGGGGAAACGGGCACGCCGGGGAGGATGAGAGCGAGCCCCCGGCCACTGTCCCGTTTCCCCTGTTTTTTCGCCGCGCCGCCCAGGCCTCGGGAACGAAGATCGACCGACTTCAGCGGCCCTCGCGCGAGCGCGCCGCATCGAGCTGCTCGAGCACCTTGCGCGCGCCGCGCAGCACCAGCGTCTCGTCGAGCTGGGCCGGCGCCGCCAGCGCACGCGCTGCGTCTTCGGCCTGCTCGGGCCGGCTGATCAGCGCCGCGGCGATCGCCGACAGCACGCAGATCCTCGGCCGCGCCAGTTGCGGCGGCAGCTCGAGCGTCGCCTGCACCTGCACGTGGTGGCGCACGCTGGCGACGGCCGCGGCATCCAGGCCCCAGTTCTCGCACAGCGCCGCGCCGAGCGCGTCGTGGCTCACGCCGAAGCCGGCGTGTTCGAGTGTGACCAGCTCGCTGTCGCTAGCTGCCGCGCGCAACATCGAGCGGTAGTGGTCGGGCGCGTGGCGGAACAGCACGGCCTTGCCGCACTCCTCGAACAGGCCGGCCGAATGGGCGCCCCAGGGATCGACGTTGAGCAGCTGCCCGAGCCGCCCCATCACGAGTCCGCGCAGGCCCGCGCGCTTCCAGATCGGCTCGAGCTCGGGCGCGTGGCGGAACACGGCGCGCAGCCCCATCTCGTAGGTCACGGCCGCGACTTCGCGCATGCCGAGGTAAGTGATCGCCTGCTGCACCGTCTGCACGCGGCCGCGCAGCCCGTACAGCGACGAGTTGACGGCCTTGAGCACGGCAGCGGCGAGCGCCATGTCGGCCTCGATCAGCGACGCCAGCTCCTGCAGGTTGACCTCGTCCTCGGCGAGCAGCAGCGACAGCTCGACGAGCGCCTGCGGCTGCGCTGGGACGTCGATCTCGAGGGTGCGCAGCTGAGGGTCGACGGGCATGACGGCGGCGGAGGGTCCAACGCATCGATGCTAGGGCTCAGCCGTCGCGCGCAAGCGCCGGAATAGCGCGGCGGCGCGCCGCCAGATCGGCCGATCAGCGCACGAACGCGTCCCAGCCCGTCTTCACGATGAGCGCCGCGACGACGACGATGAACACGGCGCGCACGAAGCCGGCGCCGTGGCGCAGCGCCAGTCGCGTGCCGAGCAGGCTGCCCGCGACGTTGCCCATCGCCATCGCGGCGGCCAGCGGCCACCAGATGTGCCCCTGCGACGCGAACAGCGAGATCGCGGCGACGTTGGTCGTCGTGTTGAGCAGCTTGGCGCTGGCCGACGCATGCAGGAAGTCGTAGCCGAGCCAACGCACGAAGACGAAGACGAAGAAGCTGCCGGTGCCCGGCCCGAAGAAGCCGTCGTAGAAGCCGACGACGAGTGCGGCGGCGCTTGCCACCCGCGCCTCGGCGCCGCCGCCGTAGCGCGGCGCGTGCACGCGCCCGAGGTCCTTGCGCACCAGCGTGTACAGCAGCACCCCCGCCAGCACGAAGGGCAGCGCCCGGCGCAGGCCGTCGCTCGGCACCTGAGTCACCGCCCACGCGCCGGCGAACCCGCCGACGAGCGCGGCGGCGACGGCGGGCACGAGCGCGTGCCAGGGCAGCGCGACGCGGCGCGCGTACTGCAGGCTGGCCCAGGCCGTGCCCCACACCGCGGCGGCCTTGTTGGTGCCCAGCAGCGTGGCCGGCGACGCGCCCGGGAACACGCCGAACAGCGCCGGCACCAGGATCAACCCGCCGCCGCCGACGATGGCATCGACGAACCCGGCAAACGACGAGGCGAGCGTGACGATCGCGAGTTCGAGCATCGGGAGTCGCGGCCGGCGGCGCCGCAAAAAAGAAGGGCACCGAGTTCATCGGTGCCCTTGGATTGTGGCATCGGCCTGCTGCGGCCTCGTTCTTGGCGAGCGTCTTGCGGCTCGTCGTGCAATGTCTCCTCGACCCCCGCCTGAGCGGGCCGCCGGAGCGCCCGCCGCGAGTGTGCGCACTTTAGGGGCCGGGCCGGGAGCGCTGCATCCGGGCTTACCCTGCGCGACGCTCAGGGTTTACCCTCGGACTCACGGGAACACGTCAAAACGGATAGTGACGCGGCGTCGTCTGCAGCGTGATCCAGCGCAGGTCGGTGAACTCGGCCACTCCGGCCGCGCCACCGAAGCGGCCGATGCCGCTGGCCTTGACGCCGCCGAACGGCATCTGCGCCTCGTCGTGCACCGTCGGACCGTTGACGTGGCAGATGCCCGACTCGATGCGCCGCGCGACCTGGAAGGCACGCGCGATGTCGCGGCCGAACACGGCGGCCGACAGGCCGTACTCCGAGTCGTTGGCGCGCTGCACGGCCTCGTCGACGCCGCGCACGCGGACCACCGCCTTGACCGGCGCGAACGTCTCCTCGTGGTAGATGCGCATCTCGGGCGTCACGCGGTCGAGCAGGGTCGCGGGCATCAGCGTGTTCTCGGCCTTGCCGCCGCACACGAGCCTGGCGCCCTTGGCGAGCGCGTCGTCGATCAGCGCATTGTTGAACGCGACGGTGGGCATGCCGATCACGGAGCCGAGCACCACCGGGTTCGGGCCGCGCGGATCGCCCAGCGGCAGGGCCTTGGCCTTGGCGGCGAGCAGCGCGACGAAATCGTCGGCCACCTTGTCGTCGACGATCAGCCGCTCGGTCGACATGCAGATCTGGCCCGAGTTGGCGTAGGCGCCGAACGCCGCGGCGTTGACGGCGTCGGCGAGGTCGGCGTCGTCGAGCACGACCATCGGCGCCTTGCCGCCCAGCTCGAGCACGACGGGCTTGAGGTACTTGGCGCAGGTCTGCGCGATGATGCGGCCGACCTTCGTCGATCCGGTGAAGTTGACCCGGCGCACCGCCTTGTGCGCGACCATCGCCTCGACGACGGCGCCGGCGTCGGCCGGCGCGTTGGTCACGTAGTTGACGACGCCGGCCGGAAAGCCCGCCTCCTGGAACGCCTCGACGATCAGCTGGTGCGTGCGCGGGCACATCTCCGATCCCTTGAGCACGACGGTGTTGCCGCAGGCCAGCGGCGTGGCGATGGCGCGCGTGGCGAGGATGACGGGCGCGTTCCACGGCGCGATGCCGACGACGACGCCGGCGGGCTGGCGGATGCCCATTGCGAGGCTGCCGGGCACGTCGGAGGGGATCACTTCGCCGCCGACGTGCGTCGTCAGGCCGGCGGCCTCCTGCACCATGCCGGCGGCCAGCATCACGTTGAAGCCGGCCCACTGGCCCGAGGCGCCCGTCTCGGCGGCCACGGCCTCGATGAACTGCGGCGTCTTGGCCTGCAAGGCCTGCGCCGCCTTCAACAGCAGTGCACGGCGCTCGCCCGGGCCGGTCAGGCTCCAGCTCTTGAACGCCTCGGCCGCCGCCTCGACGGCGCGCACGGCGTCGGCCGGCGCGGCGGCCGGCGCGCGAGACGCGACGGCGCCGTCCAGCGGATTGCGCCGCTCGAAGTACGCGCCGCTCTCGGCGGCGGCCGCCTGGCCGTTGATCAGCATGGACACGTCGGACATCGGGCTCTCCTTCGATCCTTCGACACATCAGGGGCGAGCGATCCGCCGAGGGTGCGCCCCACGCACCCGGACCGAGTCGGCCCGACGGATCCGGGAGGGAAGAGGCCGGCGCGCGCGGCTGCGGAAACAGCGCGCCGGCGGCGAAAAGACTCCCCGCCCGAGCGTTGCCACCACGGGCGGGGAACAATCGCAGCGAGGCCACGATGCGCGAGTGCCGTTCAGTCGGACCACGGCGCGGCGACGCGACCCCGGTGGCCACTGTAGGCAGGCAACGCGCGGCACGCTTTGCCGACGATGCATCGCGGCTTGACGCCGCGTGCACACGCCCCCGGAGTTTCCCTAGCGTCGGACGCAGGCGCCCGAACCCGGGCCGCCGTCGCGCGGCGCGATTCCCTGCGCCGGGATCGCCACGATAATCGTCTCCCGCTCGAGCCGTTGGAGCACAGGCCATGGACACCGCCGTCACCGTCGTCAGCACCGACCTCGTCCCGCCGCGCGAGCGCGTCGCGTTCTGGGACGACTCGATGCACCGGCTGTTCGACGGGCTCGCCGCCGACGCCTACGGCGACGAGACCTTCGACGGCCGCTGCGCGACGGCGCGCGCCGGCACCGTCGTGCTGACGCGGCTCGAGGCGCATCGCCATCGCGTGATGCGCTCGCGCTCGGCGGCGCGCCCCGGCAGCGCCGGCTGCCTGAAGATCGTCGCGCCCTACCTCGGCTGCGCCGACGTGCAGCAAGGCGGCCGCGAGGCGCACGTCACGCCGGGCGAATGGAGCATCTACGACACGACGCAGACCTATGCCGTGGGCAACCCGGTGCGCGTCGAGCACCTGATCGTGCTGCTGCCCAAAGAGCGACTGCTCGAGCGCGGGATGCCGCTGGACGCGCTGATGGCGCGGCGCCTGGGCGGCAGCGGCGGCGTGGCACGGCTGGCGCTGGAGACGATGCGCAGCGCCTACCGCGAGCTGCCGGGCCTGAGCGACGACGCGGCGCGCAGCGCCGGCGATGCGATCGTGCAGTTCGTGCAGTTGTCGCTGCTCGAGCTCGCCGGGCGGCCGTCGGCGTTGACGCAGCGCGAGCTGCTGCGCGAGCGCATCAAGCGCCACGTCGCGCAGCGCCTGGGCGATCCGGCGCTGTCGGTACCCGAGATCGCGCGCGCCCTCAACTGCAGCCGGCGCCATCTCTACAACGCCTTCGCCGGCGAGGCCGACGGCGTCGCGGGCTTCATCCTGCAGCAGCGCCTCGAGGCCTGCCGGCGCGACCTCGCCGATGCGATGGCAGCAGCGCGCCCGATCACCGACATCGCGCTCGCGCACGGCTTCGCCAACCTGGCGCACTTCAGCCGCGTGTTCAAGGCACGCTACGGGCTGGCGCCGAGCGACTATCGCGCCACCCAGGCGCGCTGAGGCCGCTCACGGCACCTGCGCGATCCACTCGGCGGCACGCTCGGCGATCATCAGCGTCGGCGAGTTGGTGTTGCCGCTCGTGATCGTGGGCATCACGCTGGCGTCGACAACGCGCAGGCCGGCCACGCCGTGCACGCGCAGGCGCGCGTCGACGACGGCATCGGCGTCCGACACCGGCCCCATCCTGCAGGTGCCCACGGGGTGGAAGATCGTCGTGCCGATGTCGCCGGCCAGCCGCGCCAGTTCGTCGTCGCTCTGGTGCTCGGGACCCGGCCTGATCTCGCGCGGCCGGTACTTGGCGAGCGCCGGCTGAGCGACGATGCGCCGCGTCAGCCGCAGCGATTCGGCGGCGATGCGCCGGTCCTCGGGGTCGGACAGATAGCTCGGCCGGATCTGCGGCGCGTCGGCGGCGCGCGCGCTGGCGATGCACACTCGGCCGCGGCTGCGCGGATTGAGGTTGCACACGCTCGCGGTGAAGGCATCGTGGCGATGCAGCGGCTCGCCGAAGGCATCGAGCGACAGCGGCTGCACGTGGTATTCGAGGTCGGGCCACGCCTTGTCGGGCGACGAACGCGTGAATGCGCCGAGCTGCGACGGCGACATGCTCATCGGGCCGCTGCGCCGCAGCGCGTACTCCAGGCCGATCAGGCCGCGCCCCCATATCGACGCGGTGATCGTGTTGAGCGTGCGAGCGCCCTCGACGGCATACACGGCGCGGATCTGCAGATGATCCTGCAGGTTCTCGCCGACGCCGCGCAGCGAATGCCGCACTTCGATGCCGTGCGAGCGCAGCAGCGGCACCGGCCCGACGCCCGACAGCTGCAGCAGCTGAGGCGTGCCGATCGCGCCGGCGGCGAGGATCGTTTCGCGCGCCGCCAGAGCGCGCCGCGGCGCGCCGCCCGCCCGCTCGGCCGGCAGCAGCTCGACGCCGCGGGCGCGCAGCCGACCGGCATCGCCGTCGAGCAGCAGGTGCGCGACCTGGCGGTGCGTCCAGACCGTGAGGTTGGGTCGCCGCTCGACGGGCCTCAGGAAGGCGCGCGCTGCGTTCCAGCGCCAGCCGCGGCGCTGATTGACTTCGAAGTAGCCGACGCCTTCGTTGTCGCCGCGATTGAAGTCGTCGGTCGCCGGGATCCCGGCCTGCTGCGCGGCGGCGGCGAAGGCATCGAGGATGTCCCAGCGCAGGCGCTGCCGCTCGACGCGCCATTCGCCGCCCGCGCCGTGCAGCGCGTCGGCGCCGCCGTGATGGTCCTCGTGGCGCAGGAAGTAGGGCAGGCACTCGCGCCAGCTCCAGCCGTCGTTGCCGAGCGCACCCCAGCCGTCGTAGTCGCGCTGCTGGCCGCGCATGTAGATCATGCCGTTGATGCTCGAGCTGCCGCCGAGCACCTTGCCGCGCGGATAGCGCAGCTGGCGGCCGTTGAGGCCCGGGTCGGGTTCGGTGCGATAAAGCCAGTCGGTGCGCGGATTGCCGATGCAATAGAGGTAGCCCACGGGGATGTGGATCCAAAGATAATCGTCACGACCACCCGCCTCGATCAGCAGCACGCGCCGGCGCGGGTCGGCGCTGAGCCGATTGGCGAGCAGGCAACCGGCCGTGCCGGCCCCCACGATCACATAGTCGAACTGCGGGTCGCTCGATTCCACGCATGGGATTCTGGAGGCGCGGACGACGGCGGCGACGCCTCGACATTCGCTGGCCGCCTCAGGGTTAGCACCGAGTCGACAGCACTAAAACGACAAATTGAGATGCCGGCGCGTGCGCAGTTCGCCGCAATTCCTAGATAATCGGTCCCTCCTGCTGGCAGCGGCGCCTTCGCTTGAATGGTTCACGACGGGTTGAAGCTCCACGGTTCATTGGGTTCAGGAAAGGCGCCTCATGGGTAACAAGCTCTACGTCGGCAACCTTGCGTACAGCGTGCGCGACGAAAGTCTGCAGGATGCGTTCGCGCAGTTCGGCACCGTCACGTCGGCCAAGGTGATGATGGATCGCGACACCGGCCGCTCCAAGGGCTTCGGCTTCGTCGAAATGGGCAGCGACGCCGAGGCGCAGGCTGCGATCAACGGCATGAACGGCCAGCCCCTCGAGGGCCGCGCCATCGTCGTCAACGAAGCGCGTCCGCGCGAGGATCGCCCGGGTGGTGGCGGCTATCGCGGCGGCTACGGCGGCGGCGGTGGTGGCGGCTATGGCGGCGGCGGGCGCAGCGGCGGCGGCGGTTATGGCAGCGGCGGCAGCGGCGGTGGCGGCGGCTACGGCGGCGGTGGCGGTTATGGCGGCGGCGGCGGTGGCCGTGGCGGCTACGGCGGTGGTGGCGGTGGCCGCAGTGGTGGTGGCGGACGCGGCAGCTACTGATCCGTACGATTTCGAACGACGAACAAGGCGGTGGCAGGTCCACCGCCTTTTCGTTTGCGGCGCTCCGCCGCAACGCCGGCGACGGCCGGACTCAGGTCTTCGAGGCCCTCGGCTTGCGCGGCCGACCGGCGAGCAGCCGGTCGAACAGCGAATTCGGCAGCGCGCGCAGCAGCCGCGCGACGATCGCCATCTGCCACGGGATGACGGCGTACGACGTGCCGCGCGCGATCTCGCGCACGGCGCGGCGCGCGAACTCGTCGGGCGTCAGCATGAAGGGCTTGGAGTGGCGGTCGAAGCGCGTCAGCGGCGTGTCGACGTAGCCCGGGCCGAGCGTCACGACGCGCACGCCATACGGCCGGCAGTCGCCGCGCAGCGACTCGCAGTAGGCGATCACCGCCGCCTTGCTCGAGCAGTAGGCGCCGTGGCCCGGCAGCCCGCGGATGCCGGCGACGCTGCCGATACCCACCAGCGTGCCACGGCGGCGCTCGCACATCGCGCGCACGAAGGGGTGGAAGGTGGCCGCCATGCCGAGGTTGTTGGTCTCGTAGATGCGGCGCATCACGTCGAGGTCGTCGACCTCGGCGGTGTCGAAGCCGACGCTGATGCCGGCATTGGCGATGACGACGTCGGGCAGCCCTTGCGCCGCGATGCAGGCGCGGCCGACGCCGACGATGGCGTCGATGTCGCGCACATCGGCGGCGTGCACTGCGACGCGCGCGGCGTCGCAGCCTTCGCCGTCGGCCCAGGCTCGCAGCGCGTCGGCGCGCCGCGCGACGAGCGCGAGGCGCCAGCCGTCACGGTAGTAGCGTGCGGCGAGCGCCTGGCCGATGCCGCTCGACGCGCCGGTGATGAAGACCAGCGGCGGCGCCGTCATGGCCGTACGCCCTGCGTGAAGGCTTCGCTGGCGCGCCCGCCGGCGCCCGGGAAGCGCGCGCGCACGCGGCCCTTGAGCTGCACTGTGCGATCGAGGTGGTCGTAGGCGAGTGTGTCGGCGCGGATCTCGGTGGCTCCGCGCCGCACGACGACGGGCAGGTGCGAACGCACGCGCTCCGTGTCGAGAAAGGCGTGCAGGAACTCGCCGCGGAATTCGATCGTCGGAGCGCCGCCGTTGCCCTCGCGCACGACTTGCGCACCGCCGAGCAGCTGCACTTCGGTCGCGTCGCCGTTGACGAGCGCGCGGCGCGCCGTCGCCGTCGTCAGCTGGCGCGCCGCGCCCCAGGCGCGCATCTGCACGTGGTCGATCTCGAGCGTGTCGGTGTCGGGGTAGTGGCGCAGCTCGTCGCCCTCGAGCTGCGCGCGCAGCGCGCCTGCGGCGGTGAAGCGCTGCACGACGAAGCGGCGCATCGTGTAGTCGGCCTCGTGGCGCAGCGGCCGCTCGACACCGGCGTCGACGGGCCGCGGCGTGTTCTTGACCAGCCACCAGGTGCCCAGCGCGAGCAGCGCCATCAGCACGATCGGCAGGTAGGCCGACACCGTCTCGACGACGCGCCAGTGCCACGCCGCGCGCACCTTGCGCGGTGCGGCAACAGCCGGCACGAGCCGGGCCGTATCGTTCATCTCCACGGATGATTCACTGCGTCGTCGTGCCGTCGTCGAGCGTCGTCAGCGGGGCGTTCAGCAGCTCGGCATAGCGGCCGGCGGCGCACAGCAGCAAGTCGCAGAACTCGCGCGCCGCGCCGTGGCCGCCGGTGGCGCTCGTCACGTAGCACGCGGCGGCGCGTGCCTCGGCGTGCGCATTGGCCGGCGCGCACGCGAAGCCGGCGCGCCGCAGCAGCGGCAGGTCAGGCCAGTCGTCGCCGATCGCCGCGATCTCCCGCCAGGCCAGCCCGAGCTCGGCGCGCAGCCGCTCCGTCGCCGCCAGCTTGTCGTGCACGCCGTACAGCGCATGGCCGACGCCGAGGTCGGCGATGCGCCGGCGCACTGCCGACGAATCGCGCCCGGTGACGACAAGCGGCGCGATGCCGGCCTGCGCGAGCAGCTTCAGGCCGTGGCCGTCGAGCGTGCTGAAGGCCTTGAAGACCTCGCCGTGCTCGCCGACATAGATGCGCCCGTCGGTCAGCACGCCGTCGACGTCGAACACGGCGGCGCGCATGCCTTGCGCCGCCAGCAGCAGCTCGGGATCGAAGTTCAGCGCGGGGCGGATCGTGCGGGGCATGGCGCCCCGCAGTCTAAGCCGGATCCATGAAGCCGAGGTCGCTGCGGAAGTGGCCGAGCCGCGGCAGCACCTCGGCGAGCTGGGCGTCGCTCGCGCCGAACCAGCGGCCGAGCGTCGCCGCCACTTCGTCGACGGCGATCGTCGGAATCCACAGGCCGTTGCCGGCGTCGTTCGGCCCGCGCAGCGTCAGGTCGGGAAAGTCGCCGACGAGGCGCCCACCGCGCACCGAGCCGCCGACGACGAGGTGATGGCCGCCCCAGGCGTGGTCGGAGCCGGCGCCGTTGGACGGGAAGGTGCGGTTGAAGTCGGAGGCCGTGAACAGCGTGACCTTGCGATCGACGCCGAGCTCGGCCATCGCGGCGCTGAACGCCGCGACGGCGGCGCTGATCTCGCCGAGCAGGCGGTTCTGCGTTGCGAGCTGGTCGTCGCCGTGCGTGTCGAAGCCGCCGATCGACGTGAAGAAGGTCTGGCGCCGCATGCCGAGCTGCGCGCGCGACGCGATCAGGCGCGCCGCCATGCGCAGCTGCCGGCCGAGCCCGCTGTCGGGAAATGCCGTCGTCAACGTCGACGTGCCGGCGAGCGCCTGCGTCAGGATGCGCTGGTTGTCGATCGAGCGCTGCATCACGTCGAGCCAGGCCTGCTCGAACAGATGGCCGCGCCGCTCGGCCAGCGTCGCCGCGACGGCAGACGACAGCGGGTCGCTGCTGCCGGGGCGGTAGAAGTCGAAGCCGAAGCGCCCCGCCGACGACACCTTGTACGGCTGCAGCGCGCGGTCGCCGCCCTCCCACAGGTTGCCGCCGGCCAGCGACAGCGCGCTGTAGCCGCGGTTGGGCGTGGCCTCGTCCACCAGCCGCTCCAGCAGCCGGCCACCCCAGCCGCTGCGCGGCGCGGCGTCGGAGATCGCGCTCTGCCACTGCGCCTGCTGGTCGGAGTGCGAGAACAGGTTGTCGGGCAGCGGCACGGAGCGCGCCGACCACTGCGCCTTGCTCGTCGGCACGAGCAGCGGACCGGCATTCACGATCGCCGCCGCCTTGCCCTGCTGGAACAGCGTCTGCATCGCCGTCATCGCCGGATGCAGGCCGAAGCCGCGCCCCGGCGTGTTGGCCGGCGTGATCGGCAGCAGCGTGTCGCGCGCCAGCGCGAGGCGGTCGCGCCCACGCTGGTAGGCGGCGTATTCGGCGCTCTCGTAGGGCACGAGCAGGTTGTTGGCGTCGTTGCCGCCGTACATGAAGACGCACACCAGCGCGCGGTAGTCGTCGGTCGCGGGCACCGTCTGCGCCAGCGCCGACAGGTGCGACAGCGTGCCCAGCCCGGTGGCCAGGCCGCTGCCGGCGAGGCCGGCGAGGAAGCGGCGCCGCGGGTCGTCGATCGCCACCGGGGGGAGCTTCTTCGTGCGCATCGCGGGCCTCATCGCTGGATGACGAAGTCGGGCGACAGCGCCGTCACGATCAGCGCCGCCTTGACGCGCTCGCGCGCGCTGCGCCCGCGCATCGCGTCGAGCATCGCCGTCAGGCGCTCGCGCGTGCCGTCGCTCATGCGCGCCGAGTACAGCAGCAGATCGAGCCGCTCGACGAGGCGTGCCGGATCGTCGGCCAGCGCTTCCAGCGGCGCATAGTCGAGCACCAGCCGCGCGTTACCGCTGCCATAGCCGCCGCTGTTGAACAGCGCGGCAAAGAAGTTGAGCGCGCCGACCGCCGACGTCTCCGTCGTGATCTGGAACTCGGGCGCATAGAGGCCCGCCTGCGCGATCAGGCCCGGCTGCCGGAAGTTGGGCGAATAGAAGTTGAAGACGCTGGGCGACAGCAGCGGGCTCTGGCCGAGGCCGTCGTCGGCGCTGTCGAGGTGGTGGATCGAGTTGATGCCGTTGGCGCTGCGCGCGCCGAGCGCGCGCAGCACGTGGGCGAAGCGGATCACGGGCTCACGCTGCTTGCCCGCCTGCGTCTCGCCGGCCGGCGGCACGGTGCGCGCCTCGGCATCGAGCAATACGGCGCGCAGGACGGCGCGCAGGTCGCCGCGCACGCCGCTGCCGTTGTCGGCGAACGCGGCCGCGACGCGCGCCACGTAGGCCGGGCTCGGGTTGCTCGTGACGAAGCGCTGGATCAGCTGACGGCCGATGAACGGCCCGACGTTGGGGTGGTGGAAGATGTTGTCGAGCGCGGCGTCGAGATCCGACTCGGGCGTGCCGCCGGCGGGCAGCACGATGCCCTCGAGCAGCTGCTTGCTGCCGCTGGTGTGGTAGGCGGCGTCGGGCTTCATCGGCTGCGTCCATGCGGCGGGCGCGTTCTCGTCGGCGTGTCGGAACGACGTCGCGTTGGCAAAGGTCCAGCCGGTGAAGGCGCGCGCGAAGCCCTTGACCACCGCCTCGTCGTAGGTCGGGATCGGCCGGCCCTGCGCGTCGAGCTTCGGCGTGCCATCGGCGTTCAGCTGCACCAGGCCGATCGAGAACAGCTGCAGCACCTCGCGCGCATAGTTCTCGTTCGGGTGCGTGCCGCGCGTCGGGTCGTCCTTCTCGCTTTGCACCATGTTGAGGTAGTAGCCCATCGCCGGGTGCAGCGTGACCTCCTCGAGCAGCGTGCGGTAGTTGCCGAACGCGTTGCGGTCGAGCAGGTCCATGTACGACGACATCGCATAGGGCCGCAGGTCGGGCGCGACGTTGCTGATGACGAAGATCTGCGCCAGCGCGAACGCCATGCGCGCGCGCAGCTGCGCCGGGTCGCGCAGCCACTGCTGCCACACGGCCTCGTAGCTCATCTCCTCGGTCGCGTAGATCTCCTGCACGCGCGTCGAGGGATCGTCGACGCGCCGCTCCTGGCCGTGCACGTAGTCGACGTGCCGCGCGGCGGCCGGCATCGCGAACTGCTGGTCGAGCCAGCCGGCGAGGCCGCTCGCCTGCACTTGCCGGATCTGCTC
Source organism: Burkholderiaceae bacterium (assembly GCA_048500255.1). Lineage (GTDB taxonomy): Bacteria > Pseudomonadota > Gammaproteobacteria > Burkholderiales > Burkholderiaceae_C > JAMHWF01. The sequence goes on from JASNYH010000002.1 coordinate 133,069, forward strand.
GACCGACGACGTGCCGAACGTGGCCTGCGTCAGCAGGCGCGCCGCGTCGGTGGTGCTCGGCGTCTCGGCGCTGTTGCCGACCGACGTGCCGCCGCCGCACGACGCCAACAGCAGCAGCGCCGCGAGCGCGCCGGCCGTCGCCGTGCCGGCGATGCGCCGCCACAGCGGCGCGCGAGCCTCGTCCATCATGCGACCTCCCCCGAGCCAGAGTGCAGCGGCATGGCGCGAGGCGCCCGCCGCCGTTCGATTCGGACTCAGTCTAGAAGCGCGCAGTCGTCACGCGCTGCTCGCGTTGGTGACCCGGCGTAACGGCAGCGCCGCTCTCAGATCACCTTGGCACGCATGAGATCGTTCGAGTTGAGCGCACCGACCAGGCGGCCGGCGGCATCGACGACGAGCAGGCTGGTGATGCGATGTTCTTCCATCAGGTCGGCCGCCTCGACGGCGAGCGCGTCGTCGCGCACGGTGCGCGCGCCGCGGTGCATCACGTCACCGGCGGCGAGCGCACGCAGGTCGCGGCCCTTCTCGATCAGGCGGCGCAGGTCGCCGTCGGTGAAGATGCCGAGCACTGCGCCGCCGGCGTCGGTGACGGCCGTGGCGCCCAGGCCCTTGTCCGTCATCTCGCGCATCATGTCGATGAAGGGCGTGTCGGGGCCGACGGCCGGCACTTCGGCGCCGGCGCGCATCACGTCGCGCACGTGCGTGAGCAGCTTGCGCCCGAGCGCGCCGCCGGGGTGCGAGCGCGCGAAGTCCTCCTCACGAAAGCCGCGCGCATCGAGCAGCGCCACGGCCAGCGCGTCGCCCAGCGCCATCTGCGCCGTCGTGCTCGCGGTCGGCGCCAGGTTCAGCGGACACGCTTCCTGGTCGACTGCCGTCGACAGCACGAGGTCGGCATGCCGCGCCAGCGTCGACTCGGCGCGCCCCGTCATCGCGACGAGGCGCACGCCCAGGCGCTTCAACACCGGCACGATGGCGGCGATCTCGTCGCTCTCGCCCGAGTTCGACAGCGCGAGCACGACGTCGCCCGGCGTCACCATGCCGAGGTCGCCGTGGCTGGCCTCGCCGGCGTGCACGAACAGCGCCGGCGTGCCGGTCGACGCCAGCGTCGCCGCGATCTTGCGGCCGACGTGGCCGCTCTTGCCCATGCCGACGACGACGACGCGCCCGCCGCAGTCGAGGATGGTCTCGACGGCGCGCACGAAGGCGTCGCCCTGGCGCGCCTTCAGGCCGAGCAGCGCCTGCGCCTCGATGTCGAGCGTGCGCTGCGCCAGCGCAAGCACGCGCTCGGGGTCGGTCGGCGGTCTGTGAGTCACGTTGCGGCGGCTCGCGCGTGCGGGCGTCCAGTACGATCGACCCATTCTAGGCGCGCGCATCGCGTTCGGCGGCGTTGTCGGACGCGCCGGCGCTCTCTGTCGTCGATGGCCACCACGCTCGATCTCGTCCTGCTCTACCTCATCGCCGCGGTCGCCGGCGTGGCGCTGTTCCGCACGCTCAAGCTGCCGCCGATGCTCGGCTACCTCGTCGTCGGCGTGCTGATCGGCCCCAACGCGCTGGCACTCGCCGGCGACTCGGGCGGCGTGCGCTACCTGGCGGAGTTCGGCGTCGTGTTTCTGATGTTCGCCATCGGCCTCGAGTTCAACCTGCCGAAGCTGCGCAGCATGCGCACGCTGGTGTTCGGGCTCGGTCTGTCGCAGGTGTCGATCACGATCGCCGGCACGGTGGCGGGCCACCTCCTGCTGATCTGGCTGTACGGCTTCACGGCGCGGCCATGGGAGCTGTCGTGGCAGGGCGCCGTCGTGCTCGGCAGCGCGATCGCGATGTCGAGCACGGCGATCGTCGCCAAGATGATGGCCGAGCGGCTCGAGGTCGAAACCGAGCACGGGCGGCGCGTGCTCGGCGTGCTGCTGTTCCAGGACCTCGCCGTCGTGCCGCTTCTCGTGCTGATCCCGGCACTCGCGGGCAACGGGGAGGCCCTCGGCCCGGCACTCGGCGTCGCTTTGCTGAAGGCCGCGGCGCTGCTCGCCTTGCTGCTGCTCGGTGGCCAGAAGCTGATGCGCTGGTGGTTGACGATCGTCGCGCGCCGCAAGAGCGAAGAGCTGTTCGTGCTCAACCTGTTGCTCGTGACGCTCGGGCTGGCCTGGCTGACCGAGCACGCCGGCCTGTCGCTGGCGCTCGGCGCCTTCGTCGCCGGCATGCTGATCGCCGAGACGGAATACAAACATCAGGTGGCGACCGACATCCGGCCGTTCCACGACGTGCTGCTGGGCCTGTTCTTCATCACGATCGGCATGCGCCTGGACTGGCGTCCGCTGCTCGACCAATGGGGGCTCGTGCTGGTGCTCACGCTGCTGCCCGTGTTCGTCAAGTTCGTGCTGATCGCAGCGCTGGCGCGGCTGTTCCGTGCGCCGCCGGGCGTCGCGCTGCGCACGGGCCTGTATCTCGCGCAGGCGGGCGAGTTCGGCTTCGTGCTGCTGACGCTGGGCGCGCAGCACGCGCTGATCGATGCCAAGTGGGTCAGCCCGGTGCTCGCAAGCATGGTGCTTTCGATGCTGGCGACGCCGTTCATCATCATGTGGAGCGACCGCATCGTGATGCGTCTGTCGGCCAGCGACTGGATGCTGCAGTCGGTGCAGCTGACGACGATCGCGCGCCGCTCGATCCGCAGCGAGGCGCACGTCATCATCTGCGGCTACGGGCGCAGCGGCCAGAACCTGGCTCGCCTGCTCGAGCGCGAGCAGATCCCCTACATGGCGCTCGACCTCGACCCCGACCGCGTGCGACAGGCCGCCGCCGCCGGCCAGAGCGTCGTGTTCGGCGACGCGGCGCGGCTGCAGAGCCTGATGGCCGCCGGCCTGGCGCGCGCCAGCGCCGTCGTCGTCAGCTACCCCGACACGCCATCGGCGCTGAAGATCCTGCACCTGGTGCAGGAGCATGCGCCGCGCGTGCCCGTCATCGTGCGCACGATCGACGACGCCGATCTCGAGCGGTTGCGCGCGGCCGGCGCGGCCGAAGTCGTGCCCGAGGCGATCGAAGGCTCGCTGATGCTGGCCAGCCACGCCCTGGCGCTGGTCGGCGTGCCGATGCGGCGGGTGATCCGCCTGACGCGCGACGCGCGCGACGCGCGCTACGGGCTGCTGCGCGGCTACTTCCACGGCGCCGACGACGACACCGTCGAGGAGCGCCATCAAGCCCGGCTGCACAGCGTGAGCCTGCCGTCCGGCGCGTCGACGCTCGGCCGGCGCCTGGGCGACCTTGCGCTGCACGCCGTGGGCGTCACCGTGGTGTCGATCCGAACCGCCGCCGGCGCCGTGATGAACCCCGACGACTCGCGCGTGCTGGCGGCCGGCGACACGCTGGTGCTGTCGGGCCTGCCCGAGCCGCTGGCGCTGGCCGAGGGCAAACTGCTCGGCACGCGGTGAGACGACGAAGGTGATCCCGAACGACGACGCGAGGCCTGCCATGTCCGACCCCGACACCGACGATCCGCGCGAATTCATCCGCCGCCACATCCGCACCGTGCCCGACTGGCCGACGGCCGGTGTGCAGTTCCGCGACATCACGCCGCTGCTGCAGAGCCCGAAGGCGTTTCGCGTGCTGATCGACCAGTTCGTGCACCGCTACTTCGACGTGCGCCCGAGCGCGATCGCCGGGCTCGACGCGCGCGGCTTCATCATCGGCTCGGTGCTCGCCTACGAGCTCAACGTCGGCTTCGTGCCGATCCGCAAGAAGGGCAAGCTGCCGTTCACGACGCTGGCAGAAACGTACGAGCTCGAGTACGGCAGCGCCACCGTCGAGTTGCACACCGACGCCGTGCGCGCGGGCGAGCGCGTCGTGCTGATCGACGACCTGATCGCCACCGGCGGCACGATGATGGCCGGCAAGCGCCTGCTCGAACGGCTCGGCGCCGTCGTCATCGAGGGCGCGGCGATCGTCGAGCTGCCCGAGCTCGGTGGCGGCGACAAGCTGCGCGCCGCGGGCCTGGCGGTGCACACGCTGGTGCAGTTTGCCGGCCACTGAGCGCAGGGAGCGCTCAGGCCATCGGCATCTGCCGCGCCAGCGTGGCGCGCATGCGCACCGCCATCACGGCGCCGGCGGCGCGCAGCACCTCGAGCGCGATCGCGGGCACGCGCTGCGCCAGTTCTTCGACGCGCGGGCCGCGCAGCGCCCAGACGACGCACGGCGTCATCGTCTCGACGTTGGCGCCACGCGGGCCATCGACGAACAGGCTCAGCTCGCCGACGACGGCACCGGGGCGCAGGATCGCGATGCGCGTGCCCTGCGGCGCGCCGGTCGCATAGACCTGCAGGCTGCCCTGCTCGAGCAGGTACATGGCGCGGTCACCCTCGCCCTGGCGGATCAGCAGGTCGCCGGCGCGCAGTTCGTGGCGCGAGAGGTACTGGCCGAGCAGGCGCCACTGCTCCATGTTCAGCCGTGGGCGGAACGCGTCTTCGGCGTTGAGCGTCTGCACGGCGGCGATCAGTGCACTGATATCCATGCTCGGGATTATCGAGAGCGTTGGGGCGCCGGACAATCGCCGACTTCGGGGTCGGCGTCGCCGATTGCGGCGGGCTCCGGCGTGCGCGACCTCGATCCCTTCGCCTTCGCTACATGTCGACCGCCACCACGGCGAGTTCGGCCGACCCGTGGCGTTTGATTCATCGCAACCAAGCCGGATCGCTTGGGTGGGAACCTCCGCGTTCAGCGCCCGTTCAGGCTCGCAAGGCTATGTTTCGAAGCGCCTCTTCCCATCCCGTCGGCAATCAACCATGCCCATTCGTCGCTGGAGTACCCGGTTCTTCGTCTTGGCGCTGGGACTTGCGATGCTGCGTCCCGGCCTGGCCGGCGACGAGAGAACCGCTTCGCTCCCGGTCAGCCAGTTCGCCGCGGCAGGCCTTCGAACCGTGCCGGTCCGACCTGCGTCGGCAAAGTGGCTTACTCACCTGCCAGCGCACGTTCAGGTTCCCAACGCTCAGCAGCGCTTCGTCGCCGCGCCCCTGGGCGGGCTGGTGACTGCCGTGCTGGTCGGCGTCGGGGAGCCGGTGAAGGAAGGCCAGGTGATGGCGCGCTTGGTCAGCCCTCAACTGCTCGAGCTGCAGCGCGAGCTGGCACAAGCCGCCGCCGAGCGAGAGCGCACGCAACAGGCGCTCGCACGAGACGAGCGCCTGCTGGCCGAAGGCCTCGTCGCCGCGTCGCGCGTCGAGGCCAGCCGCGCCGCCGACCGGCACGCAGCGGCAGCGCTTGCAGAGAAACGCGGCCTGCTCGCCCTCACCGGCGCGCGCCCAGGCCGCGCGGGCGATCTCGCCGTGATCGCGCCGATGCACGGCGTGGTGCTGGCCCAGTCGACCCGGGCGGGCGAGCGAGTCGAACCTGCCACCGTGCTATTCCACGTCGCCAGGCTGGATTCGCTCGAGCTCGAGATCGAGCTGCCGCTCGCGGCGGCCGCACGAATCGCGATCGGGGCCGCCGTGAGCGTGCCACGGTCGGGTGCGCATGGCGCGGTCGTCGCGATCGGCCGCACCGTCACCGACGGACAGACGCTGAAGGTGCGCGCGCGGATGACGACCGGTCTTGCCGGGCTGACCCCTGGCCAGCATGTCGAAGCCGACATCGAGGCACACAATGCCAGCGCCGCGGCGCCGCTCTGGCTGGTCCCGAGCAGTGCACTCGTTCGCCTGGGCAAGGGAGGCGCGCAGGCAGCCGTCTTCGCGCAGCGGGGCGAAGAGTACCTTGCGGTGGCAGTGCAGCTCGTCGGCGAATCCGGCTCCGACCTGGTCATCGAGGCGCCCCTGCGGGAGAACGAGGCGGTCGTCAGCGACGGCGCAAGTCAACTGAAGGCGGCGCTGGCCGGCCTTGGCAAGTGAGTTCGTTCGATGCTTGCCCGGATCGTCGACTTCTCGCTCACCCAGCGACTGCTGGTGCTCGTTCTGACCGTCCTGCTGATCGGCTCGGGGATCGTCGCCCTTCGCGAGCTGCCCATCGACGCCTTTCCCGACGTGTCGACCACCCAGGTCAAGATCATCTTCAAGGCGCCCGGCATGACGCCCGAGGAGGTCGAGAGCCGGATCACCGTGCCGATCGAGCAGGAGATGCTCGGCATCCCGCGCCAGCGACTGTTGCGCGGCGTGACCAAGTACGGCATCGCCGACATCACGATCGATTTCGAGGACGGAACCGACATCTATTGGGCGCGCCAGCAGGTCAGCGAGCGCCTCGATGCGGCGACCGGCGGGCTTCCGCCCGAGGCCAGCGGCGGATTGGCGCCAATCACCACGCCGCTCGGCGAGATGTTCATGTTCACGATCGAAGGCCCGCTGTCACTGGCCGAGAAGCGCACGCTGCTGGATCGCGTCATCCGGCCGCAACTGCGCACGATTCGCGGGGTGGCCGACGTCAACAGCCTGGGTGGACTCGTTCGCAGCTACGAGATCGTCCCGAACATCCAGCTGCTCGCCACCCGCGGCTTGAGCCTGGACGATCTGCGCACGGCGATCGAACGCAACAACAGCAACGACGGGTCGGGCCGTCTCGTCGAGGGAGAGGAAGTCCTCATCGCGCGCACCGAGGGAGCTGTCCGCGATCTGGACGATCTCGGAGCGATCGTCGTCGCACTGGACGGAGGCACCCCTGTCCGACTCTCCGAGGTGGCCGAACTTCGAATCGGAAGCCTGACCCGCTATGGCGCCGTCACTCGGGACGGTCGCGAGACCGTCGAGGGGCTCGTCCTGGCCTTGCGAGGAGCGAACGCGCAAGCCGTGATTGCCGACGTCAAGGCTCGGCTCGCTTCACTGGCGCCCTCCTTGCCCGAAGGGGTGACGATCGAGTCGTTCTACGACCGGTCGGCACTCGTCGAACGCGCCGTCGGAACGGTGTCGCGCGCGCTGCTCGAGGCGATCGTGCTCGTGCTCGTGCTGCTGGTGACTTTCCTGGGGAACCTGCGCGCGGCCTTCGTGGTCGCTCTCACCCTGCCCCTGGCGGCGCTGGGGACCTTCATCCTGATGCGCCAGACGGGCGTGTCGGCGAACCTGATGAGTCTCGGCGGGCTGGCGATCGCCATCGGACTGCTGGTCGACGGTTCGGTCGTCGTCGTCGAGAACATCGAGAGTCGCCTGGCCGAGGGCGGTGCGCCTGCCGCGCTGCCGACGTTGAACGTGGTCTATCGTGCCGTGCGCGAAGTCGCCGTGCCGGTCGTCTCGGGCGTCTGCATCATCATCATCGTGTTCGTGCCGCTGCTGTCGCTGCAGGGGCTCGAGGGCAAGCTGTTCGTGCCGGTAGCGCTTGCCATCGTCTACGCGCTGTCGACTTCGCTGGTGCTGGCGCTCACCGTGATACCGGTCCTGGCCTCGCTGCTGCTGCGCCGCAGGAGCGCGCATCAACCGTGGCTGGCACGCAAGCTCGAAGCGCTGTACGCGCCGGCATTGGCGTGGGCGCTCGAACATGGCCGCATGGTATTCGCCGCCGCGCTGGCGCTGCTTGCGCTGGCGGGCGGCGCCTATACGCTGCTCGGCAAGTCGTTCATGCCGACGCTCGACGAGGGCGACCTGATCATGCAGCTGGAGAAGCTGCCTTCCATCAGCCTCGATCGGACGATTGCCATCGATGCGCGCGTGCAGACCGCGATACTGCAGCGCGTCCCGGAAGTGACGCGGATCGTGGCCCGCTCCGGGTCGGACGAGCTGGGCCTCGACCCGATGGGCCTGAACGAAACAGACAGCTTTCTGGTCCTGAAGCCGATCTCCGAATGGCGCAATGCAGACAAGGCCTGGCTGACCGATCAGCTGCGTGCCGTTGTCGCGGACTTCCCCGGCGTCAGCGCGGCCTTCACGCAACCGATCGAGATGCGCATCTCGGAAATGATCACCGGCGTGCGCGGCGACGTCGCGGTCAAGGTATTCGGAAGCGACCTGGCGGAGCTCGGAAGGCTCGCGAGCCGCATCGAGACCTCGCTAAATGGAATCACCGGCGCCGAGGACGTCTTCACTTCGCGAAACGAAGGCGTCCAGTATCTGCAGATCCAGATCGACCGACTGGCCGCGGGGCGCCTCGGCCTGTCGGTCGAGGGCATTCAGTCGAGTCTGCGGGCGATGATCGAAGGCCGGTCCGCCGGCATGGTGATCGAGTCCGGCTGGCGCGTGCCCATCCTGCTGCGCGCGGGCGAGGATGTGCGCGCCAGCGCCGCACGCTTCGGCGACCTGCGCGTAGCGCTCCCCGACGGCGACGCCGTACCGCTGTCGGAGGTGGCTCGTCTCGCGAGGATCGACGGCCCGGTGAAGATCGAGCGCGAGAACGCTGCTCGCTACGTCACCGTGCGGGCCAATGTCCGGGGGCGCGATCTCGTCGGCTTCGTCGAGGAAGCTCAGTCCCTGATCGCGTCGGACGTCGAGTTGCCGGTCGGCTACCGGCTCGAGTGGAGCGGCCAATTCGAGAATCAGCAGCGAGCCGCGACCCGCCTGGCCATCGTGGTGCCGATCGCCATCCTGCTGATCTTCCTTCTGCTCTTCTCGACGTTCGGCACGGTGCGACAGGCAACGCTCGTGCTGGCCAACGTACCGTTCGCTCTGATCGGCGGGGTGTTCGCTCTGCTGCTGTCGGGCGAGTACCTCTCGGTTCCCGCTTCCGTGGGGTTCATCGCCCTGCTCGGCATCGCCGTGCTGAACGGCGTCGTCATGGTCAGCCATTTCAACCACCTGGTCGATCGCCGGATGCCGATCGAACAGGTGGTCGTCGAGGGCGCTCGCAGAAGGCTGCGACCGGTCCTGATGACGGCATCGATCGCGGCGTTCGGCCTGGTGCCGCTGCTGTTCGCGACCGGGCCGGGTTCGGAGATTCAGCGCCCGCTCGCCATCGTGGTGATCGGCGGGCTCCTAAGCTCCACGCTGCTGACCCTGCTGCTGCTGCCGCTGCTGTACAGGCGCTTCGGCGTCGCGCGGCCGGCCGCACTGCCTACCGAGGGATCGACCCCATGACCGCGCCACCCGACACGCTGCTGACCTTGATCGTTCCTGCGTCGCTCGAGGAGACTGTCGCCGACTTGCTGCTCGACGCACCCGCCATGGCTGCGGGCTTCACGACCAGCCCCGCCAGTGGCCATGGCACAGGGATCGAGCTCGAGCAAGGAAACGAGAGAGTCCGCGGGCAAGGCCGTCGCGTGAAGTTCGAGATCGCACTGAGCCGAGACGCGCTCGCGGAGCTCCGTCACCATCTGCTTGCGGCTCTGCCGGACGCGAACCTGTACTTCTGGACGGTCGACCTGCGAAGCTGTGGGATGCTCGCATGATCGGCCGGGCGTTTGCGTGCGCGCTCTCCTGCCTCGCGTGGTTGCCGGCGGCAGCGACTGGCGACTACCCGCCCGAGCTGCCGCCGCTCGAACAGGTGCGCCGTGCAATCGCCGATGCCCCCGAGGTCCGCGCCGCCGTGGCGCTGCGGCAGGCCGGGCTGGCCGAGCGGCGACAGTTCGTCAGCGGACCTCACGAATGGTCGACACGCGTCGACCATGGGCGTCGACGGGCCGATGCAGTGCCTCGAGCCGAACACTTCGGCGAATGGGAACTCGCACTCGAGCGCACTCTGAGGTTGCCCGAGAAGGCGCGACTCGACCGACTGCTCGGCGAACAGCGAGTGGCCGAAACGACGGTCGCGCTGGCGGATGCCCGACACGAAGCCGCGAGACGGTTGCTCACGCTCTGGTATCAATGGCTGCGCGAGCGCGCAGTCGCCGACGTGCTGGGCAATCAGGCGGCGCTGAGCGCGCGCGAGCTCGCCGGCATCGCGCGCCGCGAGCAACTCGGCGACGCCTCCTATCTTGACGCGCTGCACGCGCGCGCTGCCGCGACGCAGGCAGACGGCGCGGCGCAACTGGCCCGCGAGCGAGCGAAGCGCGTCGAGATTCTGCTGGGCCAGCAGTTTCCCCAGATCGCTCCGCGCGCCGGCTCGGCGCTGCCGGCGCCCACGCCGCCCGGAGACGATCTGCGATCCCTCGGCGAAAGCGCTCTGCAGCAGGATCATGCACTCCGACTGGCGCGCGCCACTGCGCAGCGCGGGCGGCTCGAGAGCGAGCGCGCCGACGCCGAACGCCGACCCGATCCGACGGTGGGCATTCGCTACGGAACCGAACGCGGAGGCGCCGAGCGGATCATCGGCGTCTATGTGTCGATTCCGTTCGCTGGCGAAGCGAGGCGAGCGGCTGCCGATGCCGGCCGCGCGAGGGCCGAATCGCTGGATCAACTTGCCGAGGCACGCTTTCGGCGGTCGAGCGGCGAGGTGCGCGCCCTGCAGGCGACGGTGGAGTCGAGCGTGCTGCGCTGGCAGGCAGCGCAGCGCGGCGCCGAGTTGCAGGCTCAGGTCGCCGAGCGATTGGCGACGGCCAACCAGCTCGGTGAAACGGATCTCGCGGCGGTGCTGCTCGCGCGGCGCCAATCGCTCGAAGCTTCGCTGCTGGCGAGCCATGCGCAAGTCGATGCACTCGAGAACCTGGCGCTGTTGCTGCTGGACGCGCACCGTCTGTGGGACTTCGATTCGGACGCCGACTGACGCTGCGAAACCGACACACCGTCGCCCCTCCGAGGCCTCGCGTGGGTTGCCGGCAGGTCTGTCGGCGCGTTCACTTGCCGATGCAGAAGCGCCCGAAGATCTCGCCGAGCAGCGCGTCGGGCGTGTAGCGGCCGACGATCTCGCCGAGCGCGTCGTGCGCGAGGCGCAGCTCCTCGGCGAACAGGTCGAGCGCCGGCTCGGCGGCGTCGACATGGCCGCGCGCGTGCCGCAGGTGCTGCCGCGCGCGGCGCAGCGCGTCGACATGGCGCGCGCGCGCGATGAACACGCCTTCGGCGCCCGAAGCGTCGGCATGCCAGCCGGCCAGCTCGAGCAGGCGCTGTCGCAGCGCATCGATGCCGTCGCCGCGCGCCGCCGACAGCGCGAGCGCGCCGGTCGGCGCCGGCGCCGCGTCGACCTTGTTGTAGACGTGCAGCAGTTGCGGCGCTTGCAGGTCCGGCGCGGCCAGGCGCTCGGCGATGCGTGCATCGGCGGCGTCGTAGTCGCGCTGGCCGACGCGCGTCAGGTCGTGCAGAAAGACGACGACGTCGGCGCGCGCGATCTCGGCCCAGCTGCGCTCGATGCCGATCGTCTCGACGGCGTCGGCCGACAGCGCCTCGTCGCGCAGGCCGGCGGTGTCGACGACGTGCAGCGGCACGCCGTCGATCTGGATCGTCTGGCCGATCTTGTCGCGCGTCGTGCCGGGGATCGGCGTCACGATCGCCAGCTCGGCGCCCGCCAGCGCGTTCAGCAGCGAGCTCTTGCCCACGTTGGGCTGGCCGGCGAGCACGACGTGGATGCCTTCGCGCAGCAGGGCGCCCTGCTGCGCGCGCGCCAGCACGCCGGCGATGTCGGCATCGATCGCGGCGAGCTGGCCGCGCGCGTCGGCGCGCTCGAGGAAGTCGATCTCTTCCTCGGGGAAGTCGAGCGTCGCCTCGACGAGCGTGCGCAGCCGCACCAGCGCGTCGGCGACGCGGCCGATCTCGCGCGAGAACGCGCCGTCGAGCGAGCGGCCGGCCGAGCGCGCCGCCGCCTCGGTGCTGGCGTCGATCAGGTCGATCACGGCCTCGGCCTGCGCGAGGTCGAGCTTGTCGTTGAGGAAGGCGCGCTCGGTGAACTCGCCCGGCGCGGCCAGGCGCAGCCCGGGCAGGCGCGCGGCGCCGCTGCGGCCGTCGATTTCCTGCGCCGCTTCGAGGCAGCGCGCGAGCAGCAGCTGCAGGACGACGGGGCCGCCGTGCGCCTGCAGCTCGAGCACCGATTCGCCGGTGTAGGAATTCGGCGCCGGAAAGTGCAGCGCGAGGCCGTGGTCGATCGGCGCGCCGCGCGCGTCGCGAAACGCCAGATGCGTCGCGTGGCGCGGCACGAGGCGCTGGCCGCAGACGACCTCGATCAGCGGCTCGACGTCGCGCCCAGACACCCGCACGATGCCGATCGCGCCGCGCCCCGGCGCCGTGGCGACGGCGACGATCGGTTCGTGGTGGCGCGGCAGCAGCATGGGCGGATTCTGTCGCAGCGGGGCCCGCCGAGGCGCCGCCAAAACACCTCGGGCAGCCGCGCGGCTGCCCGAGGTATGGCGCGGGGGGTAGCGCCGGTGCTTCGCGATCGTGCTCGCCCGTTCGACTCACCCGAGCCGACAGCCGGTGCCGGGTTGGCACTGGCTGCCGGGTCTGCCCCGCATTGATCGGTGGAACGGCTGCATCGTCGCCGAGCGAGCGGCACGCGGCAACGCCTCGATCGCGGGGGCGCCGAGCTATCGGCTCACTTCAGCACGCCGAGACGCTTGTTGATGAACCACTGCTGCGCGATCGACAGAATGTTGTTCGTCAGCCAGTACAGCACGAGGCCGGCCGGGAAGAAGAAGAACATCACCGAGAAGACGAGCGGCATGATCCACATCATCTTGGCCTGCACCGGATCGGGCGGCGTCGGATTGAGCCAGGTCTGCAGCAGCGTCGACGCCGTCATCAGCAATGGCAGGATGAAGTACGGATCCTTGGCGCTCAGGTCGGTGATCCAGCCGAGCCACGGCGCGTTGCGCATCTCGACCGACGACAGCAGCACCCAGTACAGCGCGATGAAGAACGGCATCTGCACCACGATCGGCAGGCAGCCGCCGAGCGGATTGACCTTCTCCTCGCGGTAGATGCGCATCATCTCCTGCTGCATCTGCTGCGGGTTGTCCTTCAGGCGCTCGCGCAGCTCCATCACGCGCGGGTTGATCGCCTTCATCTTGGCCATCGACGCGTAGGCCTTGTGGTTGAGCCAGTAGAACGCGATCTTCAGCAGCACGACGAGCGCGACGATCGACCAGCCCCAGTTGCCGAGCAGCTTGTGCAGCTGGTCGAGCAGCCAGAACAGCGGCTTGGCGAGGATCGTGAACCAGCCGTAGTCCTTGACGAGTTCGAGCCCCGGCGCCAGCGTCTCGAGGCGGTTCTCCTCCTGCGGGCCGGCGAACAGCTGCGCCTGCGTCTTGACGGTAGCGCCCGGCTCGACGACGGGCAGCGCCTGCACCATGGCGATCGAATAGAGGTTGTCGGCGACCTTGGCCGTGCGGTACTCGCGCGGCGTGCCGCCGGGCAGCAGCCAGGCCGACGCGAAGTAGTGCTGCACCATCGCGATCCAGCCGTCGTCGGCGCTCTTGTCGTGCTCGGCCTTGCCCTTCTCGATGTCCTTGAACTCGACCTTGCGGAACTTCGACGCGTCGGTGTACATCGCCGGGCCGGTGAACGTGAAGTAGAAGCTCGACTCGCCGGGCGGCGGGTTGCCGTCGCGCGTGAGTTGCAGGTACAGCTGCGGCTGCACCGGCGCCGCGCCGGCGTTGACGACTTCGTGCGACACCGTCGCCACGTAGCTGCCGCGCGCGAGCGTCCACGTCTTGCGCAGCTTGACGCCGCCGACCTCGGGCGACTCGAAGGCGACGTGCAGCACGTCGGCGCCGTCCTCGAGTGCCGTCTTGCCGGGCAGGGGCGTCATCGGCGTCAGGTGGTTGGGCATCGCGCCGCCGGTGCTGATCAGCCCGCTCTGCGCGGCATAGACGCGCTGCGGCGAGCGGTCGAACAGCACGACGGGCTGCTTCGGATCGAGCGCATCGGCATAGCGCAGCAGCTCCATGCGAACGAGGCTGCCGCCGATCGAATCGAAGGTCGCCTTCACCAGATCGGTCGTCACCGTGAGCTGCGTGCCCGCCGCCGGCGCGGGCGTCGGCGCCGCCGGCACGGCGCCCGTCGCCGTCGACGTGGCGGCGGGCGCGGGCAGGCCGGCGCTCGCCGGTACCGACGCCGCCGAGGGCGGCGCGGCGGCCGGGGCCGGCGTTTCGCGCGCACCGAACAGCGGCGGCTGGCCGGTGTGCTTGTTCCAGGCGTCCCACAGCAGGACGAGCGACATCGTGAACACCACCCATAGCAGGGTGCGGCGCATATCGGTCATCGGGCGGTCTTCTTCAGGTTGTGCGGGCGTCTTCGACGGGCCGGTCGGCGCCCAGGCCCAGACGCGTGAACAGACGCGGCGGCGCGTCGGGCACGGCATCGTGACCGCCGTCGCACCACGGGTGGCAGCGCAGCACGCGCCACGCCGCCAGGCAACTGCCGGCCAGCGCGCCGTGGCGCTCGACGGCGCCGATCGCATAGACGGAGCACGTCGGCTCGAAGCGGCACTGGTTGCCGATCCACGGACTGAGCAGCAGGCGGTAGGCGCGCAACGCCGCCACGATCAGGCGGCGCGGTGCGCCGACGACGGCCTTGAGCAGCAGCGGTCGCTCCATGGCTTCAGGCGGGTGCGGCGCGCGCCGGCGTCGCCGCCAAGCGGTCGAGCAGGGTGTCGATCTCGGCGCGCGCGGCATGGCGCAGCGCCGCCGAAGCGGCGCTCGGGAAGCGCTGTACATCGAACGGCGCGCGCAGCCGCACGATCCACACGCCGGCGTCGAGCCCAGCGGCGTGGCGCTCGACGCCGGCGCGGATCTCGCGCTTGAGCAGCGAGCGCGTCACGGCGCGTCGCGCATGGCGCTTGGGCACGACGACACCGAGCCAGCGTGCCCGCGGCGTCACTTCTCGTGACGAGTCATCCACAGCTTGCACGCCACTTGTCCCCTGCGTTGTTGACAACTCGCCGGATCCGGCCGTCCGGCACGGTGCGCCGGGTGCCCCGGCCCAATGGTGCACGGCGAAGTGGGCGCTGCGCCCGCGCGGTGGCCCTCCGAGGGCACGTTCGAAGTCGGCCGTCTGCAGCAGGCGCTCGACCCGCATCGGGCCGCGGACTCAGACCGACAGGCGCTTGCGGCCCTTGGCGCGGCGCGCGTTGATGACGGCGCGCCCGCCGCGCGTCTTCATGCGCACGAGAAAGCCGTGCGTGCGCGCCCGGCGGACCTTGGAGGCTTGGTAGGTGCGTTTCATCGTTGGATCCTGTTCGATCTGACCGTCCCGTCGCCGGGTCGTGGCATGCCGGCGCGAAGCGCGTGAAACGCCCGCTCGGAAAACCCGCAATTACACCAAAGAACGCATGTTCGGGTCAATGTCAAGGCCCGGCGCGGCCAGAATCCCCGGGGATTGACCTGAGTCGATCGACTGTGGATAACCCTTCCGCACGCTCCTCGCGGCACTACAATCCCGACGCTCCGAAAACGAGTTCTCCACAACAACCGAATGAGCGCAGATCTTTGGCAGCAGGGATGCGATCGACTCGCGTCGGAGTTGCCGGAACAGCAGTTCAACACGTGGATCCGGCCGCTGCCGCATGCCGAAGTGACGGACCGCGGCGGCGACGGCGCGCTCGTGTCGCTGCGCGTGCCCAACCGCTTCAAGCTCGACTGGATCCGCGACCAGTACGCGCGCCGCATCGAGAGCGTGCTCAGCGAGATCGCCGGCAAGCCGGTGCGACTCGAACTGACGCTGGCGCCGCGCGAGACCGTCGCCGCGCCCGCGCT
This sequence comes from Burkholderiaceae bacterium, assembly GCA_048500255.1. Lineage (GTDB taxonomy): Bacteria > Pseudomonadota > Gammaproteobacteria > Burkholderiales > Burkholderiaceae_C > JAMHWF01. The sequence goes on from JASNYH010000002.1 coordinate 148,511, forward strand.
GCCGCGCCGCGACGGCCCGGCGGCGCCGCGTATGCCCGCATCGGCGGCAGCGCTGCTGTCGGCCGCCGTGCCCGCCGGCGCCGCGGCCGGTGCCGCGCTGGCCACGGCGGCCGCCATGCCGGCCAGCCGCTCGCGCCTCAATCCGGCGTTGACCTTCGACACGCTCGTGCCCGGGCGCGCCAACCAGATGGCGCGCACCGCCGCGCTGCACGTCGCCGGCGCGCCGGGCCAGATGTACAACCCCCTCTTCGTCTACGGCGGCGTCGGCCTGGGCAAGACGCACCTGATCCACGCCGTCGGCAACGCGCTGCTCAAGGACCGGCCCGATGCGCGCGTGCTCTACCTTCATGCCGAGCAGTTCATCAGCGACGTCGTCAAGAACTACCAGCGCAAGACCTTCGACGAACTCAAGGCCAAGTACCACTCGCTCGACCTGCTGCTGATCGACGACGTGCAATTCTTCGCCGGCAAGGACCGCACGCAGGAGGAGTTCTTCAACGCCTTCGAGGCGCTGCTGGCCAAGAGGGCGCACATCATCATGACCAGCGACACCTATCCCAAGGGCCTGGTCGACATCGACGAGCGCCTCACGTCGCGCTTCGACGCGGGGCTCACCGTCGCGATCGAGCCGCCCGAACTCGAGATGCGCGTCGCCATCCTGATCCGCAAGGCCGAGAGCGAGGGCGCGACGATGCCCGAGGACGTGGCCTTCTTCGTCGCCAAGAACGTGCGCGCCAACGTGCGCGAGCTCGAGGGCGCGCTGCGCAAGGTGCTTGCCTACTCGCGCTTCTCGCACAAGGACATCAACATCCAGCTCGCGCGCGATGCCTTGAAGGACCTGCTGTCGATCCAGAACCGGCAGATCGGTGTCGAGAACATCCAGAAGACGGTGGCCGACTTCTACAAGATCAAGGTCGCCGACATGTACAGCAAGAAGCGCCCTGCGAGCATCGCGCGGCCGCGCCAGATCGCGATGTACCTGGCCAAGGAGATGACGCAGAAGAGCCTGCCCGAGATCGGCGAATTGTTCGGCGGGCGCGACCACACGACGGTGCTGCACGCCGTGCGCAAGATCGGCGGCGAGCGTGGGAAGAACCAGGAACTCAACCAGCAGCTGCACGTGCTCGAGCAGACGCTCAAGGGATGACAAGGCTGGGGACAACGGTTGCGCAATGCGCACGTCATCCACAGCCGGCGGGCGGCGGCGCGAGTTGTTGTCGGTCGGCCCCGCGCTTGCGAGGCCACTGCACACACCGTTGTCAAGAGCCTAAGCAGTTGATGGAAAAGACGAAAATACGCTTCTCAACAGGAAGCCCGGGTCCTCTACCAGTACGACCAGTTAAAAACATACGAAAGAGGTTCACAACATGATCGTGTTGAAAGCGCCGCAGGAGCAGGTCCTCGCCGCCCTGCAGGCGGTCTCGGGCATCGTCGAGCGGCGGCACACGCTGCCGATCCTCGCCAACGTGCTGCTGCGCAAGACGGGCAAGGCGATCGAGTTCACGACCAGCGACCTCGAGATCCAGGTGCGCACGACGGCCGAGCTCGACGGCGACGCCGCCAGCTTCGCGACGACGGTGGGGGCGCGCAAGCTGATCGACATCCTGCGCGCGCTGCCCGCCGACCAGGTCGTCACGTTGTCGTCGGCGCAGAACAAGCTGACGCTGCAGGGCGGCAAGAGCCGCTTCACGCTGCAGACGCTGCCGTCCGACGACTTCCCGCTGGTGCAGGAGGCGGCCGATTTCGGCCCGGCGTTCGCCATCCCGCAGAAGGCGCTGCACGGCCTGATCGGCCAGGTGCACTTCGCGATGGCGGTGCACGACATCCGCTATTACCTCAACGGCATCCTGTTCGTCGCCGAAGGCAAGAGCCTGACGCTGGTGGCCACCGACGGCCACCGCCTCGCGCTGGCGCAGGCCACGCTCGAGGCCGACATCCCCAAGCAGGAGGTGATCCTGCCGCGCAAGACGGTGCTCGAGCTGCAGCGCCTGCTCGCCGACGACGATGCGCCGATCGAGATGCGCTTCGCCGGCAACCAGGCCAAGTTCGCCTTTTCGGGCATGGAGTTCGTCACCAAGCTGGTCGAGGGCAAGTTCCCCGACTACAACCGCGTCATTCCCAAGGGCCACAGGAACCACGTCACGCTCGGCCGCGTGCCGCTGCTGGCGAGTCTGCAGCGCGCCGCGATCCTCACGAGCGAGAAGTTCAAGGGCGTGCGCCTGAACCTCGAGCCCGGCGTGCTGCGCATCGCGTCGAGCAACGCCGAGCAGGAAGAGGCCAAGGAAGAACTCGAAGTCGACTACGGCGGCGACGCGATCGAGATCGGCTTCAACGTCACGTATCTCATGGACGCGCTGTCGAACATGAACCAGGACATGGTGACGGTGTCGCTGCAGGACGCGAGCAGTTCGGCCCTGTTCACCGTGCCCGGCCAGACAGGGTTCAAGTACGTGGTGATGCCGATGCGGATCTGAGGCCAGCGGCCTCAGGACCGCATCGGCTTTGCCCTTCTGTCGGGCACCCCTGTCCCCCGCCAGGCGGGGTTCTAGTCAGTTTCTGGCCCGGGCCCGTTCCGGGCCCTCTTTGAAGACAGTCCATGAGTGAATCGCAGAGCCCCGATCGCCAACCCGCAGACACCGGTTACGGCGAGGGCTCGATCCAGATCCTCGAGGGCCTCGAGGCGGTGCGCAAGCGCCCGGGCATGTACATCGGCGATACGTCGGACGGCACGGGCCTGCACCACCTGGTGTTCGAGGTGGTCGACAACTCGATCGACGAGGCGCTCGCCGGCCACTGCGACGATATCGTCGTCACGATCCATGCCGACAACTCCATCTCCGTCATCGACAACGGCCGCGGCATCCCGACCGGCGTCAAGATGGACGACAAGCACGAGCCCAAGCGCTCGGCGGCCGAGATCGCGCTGACCGAGCTGCACGCCGGCGGCAAGTTCAACCAGAACAGCTACAAGGTCTCGGGCGGCCTGCACGGCGTGGGCGTCTCGTGCGTCAACGCGCTCTCGAAGCTGCTGCGCCTGACGATCCGCCGCGACGGCAAGGTCCACTACATCGAGTTCAAGAAGGGCTTCGTGCAGGATCGCCTGGTCGAGGAGCGCGGCGGCGTGCCGGTGAGCCCGCTCAGGGTGATCGGCGAGACGGAGAAGCGCGGCACCGAGGTCCACTTCGTGCCCGACGAAGAGATCTTCACCAACGTCGACTTCCACTACGACGTGCTCGCCAAGCGGCTGCGCGAGCTCTCGTTCCTCAACAACGGCGTCAAGATCCGGCTCGTCGACGAGCGCACCGACAAGGCGGAGGACTTCGCCTACGCCGGCGGCGTCAAGGGTTTCGTCGAGTTCATCAACAAGGGCAAGGCGACGCTAAACCCGACGATCTTCCACGCCATCGGCGAGAAGGCGAGCGAGCAGGGCACGACGATCGGCGTCGAGGTCGCGATGCAGTGGAACGACGGCTACAACGAGTCGGTGCTCTGCTTCACCAACAACATCCCGCAGCGCGACGGCGGCACGCACCTCACCGGCCTGCGCGCCGCGATGACGCGCGTCATCAACAAGTACATCGAGGACAACGAGCTCGCCAAGAAGGCCAAGGTCGAGGTCAGCGGCGACGACATGCGCGAGGGCCTGGCCTGCGTCGTCAGCGTCAAGGTGCCCGAGCCCAAGTTCTCGAGCCAGACCAAGGACAAGCTGGTCAGCAGCGAGGTGCGCGGCCCGGTCGAGGACATCGTCGGCAAGCTGCTCGCCGACTATCTGCAGGAGAACCCGACCGACGCCAAGATCATCTGCGGCAAGATCGTCGATGCCGCGCGTGCCCGCGAGGCGGCGCGCAAGGCGCGCGAGATGACGCGCCGCAAGGGCGTGCTCGACGGTCTGGGCCTGCCCGGCAAGCTCGCCGATTGCCAGGAGAAGGATCCGGCGCTGTGCGAGATCTACGTGGTGGAGGGCGACTCGGCCGGCGGCTCGGCCAAGCAGGGCCGCGACCGCAAGTTCCAGGCGATCCTGCCGCTGCGCGGCAAGATCCTCAACGTCGAGAAGGCGCGCTACGAGAAGCTGCTCACCAGCAACGAGATCCTGACGCTGATCACGGCGCTGGGCACGGGCATCGGCAAGGGCTCGGGCGGCGACGACTTCAACCCCGACAAACTGCGTTACCACCGCATCATCATCATGACGGACGCCGACGTCGACGGCGCCCACATCCGCACGCTGCTGCTGACCTTCTTCTTCCGCCAGATGCCCGAGCTCGTCGAGCGCGGCCACATCTACATCGCGCAGCCGCCGCTGTACAAGGTCAAGCACGGCCGCGACGAGCAGTACCTGAAGGACGCGCACGAGCTCGACGCCTACATGCTGCGCGTCGCGCTGAGGGACGCCGCGCTGCACACCGGCCACGGCGACGCCGCCGTGCTGCAGGGCGAGGCGCTGGAGGCGCTGGCGCGCCAGTACCTGCTGGCCGAGCAGGTGATCACGCGGCTGTCGGGCGCGATGGACTTCGAGGCGCTGCGCGCGCTGGCCGGCGGCCTGGAGATCAACCTCGACACCCGCGAGTCGGCCGAGTCGGCCGCCGCGGCGCTCAAGGCCGCGCTGCACGACGCGCAGGTCGGCGCCGACTTCGACGCGCGCACCGACAAGCACGTGCTGCGCATCAGCCGCGCCCAGCACGGCAACATCCGGACCAGCGTGATCACGGCCGACTTCGCGCACGGCGCCGACTACGAGGTGCTGGCCACCGCCGGGCGCACCTTCAAGGGCCTGCTCGGCGCCGAGGCCGTGATCCGCAAGGGCGAAGGCGACAAGGCCAAGGAGAGCAAGGTCGGCGACTTCCGCGCCGCGATGGACTGGCTGATGCAGCAGGCCGAGAACAGCGTGGCGCGCCAGCGCTACAAGGGCCTCGGCGAGATGAATCCCGAGCAGTTGTGGGAGACGACGATGGACCCGGCCGTGCGCCGCCTGCTGCGCGTGCAGATCGACGACGCGATCGAGGCCGACCGCGTGTTCACGATGCTGATGGGCGACGAGGTCGAACCGCGGCGCGGGTTCATCGAGACGAATGCGCTGCGGGCGGGGAACATCGACGTCTGAGCGAGGTGAGGAGGCGTCACCCGCCTCGCCTGCAACCCCGCCCCGCACACCGATCGACGACAAACGACCTGCGGCATAAGCCCACGGCTCGCACCCGTGCGCGATTGATGTTAGCCTCGCGGCGTCATCCTCCTCCGAGTCTCTTCTTCTCGGTTCTGCCGCCATGGTCCCCCGCTCGTTCCACCGCTGCGATCCGCTCCGCCAGGCCGCCCCGGCCCGGACGGCGGCTGCTGCGCGCGTGACGGCGGGATCGGCGCCGCGCCTGGTCGGCCGCGCGCTGGCCGCGCTGCGCTCGTACGGGTCTCCGGCCGTGCCCTCCTGGGCCGTGCGCGGAACCCAGGACGCCCTCACCCGGTTCTGAGTTCCACGCACGGCGGGGTCACGGGGCACAGCCCAGTGTCCAGGCACCGTTGCCAGCCCCGGGAATCGATCTCTCGAACACGCCTCGCGGTGTCGCGCGCGACATCGTGAACCTGCCCGCGCCCGCCGGCCTGCAGTGACCGGTCGGCCGAGCGGCCGTCCGGCATCGGGAGATCGCGACAGCCCGGGTCTTCGCACACGCCCGCCGCAGCGGTTTGCGGCGCCGACTTCGCGAGGCCTCTCGACATGGAGATCACCGCACGGGCCCTTCGGGCCAAACGATCCTGCGCCAGCGGATTCCGCTGGTTCGCCCGGCACTTCAAGAACGCGACGGAGTACCAGCACGTCATCGACGCGCTGGTCGCGGACGGGCGCGCGCTCGACGCCTGCTGGCTGATGGACCAGTTCGGTCCCATCGACGCCGTTCGCGTGGTCGACTCGATCTCGGCCGAGGCCTGCGTGTTCGCCGGCACGCTCGAGGTGCGCGACGAGGTGGACGTGGCGTCGCTGATGCGCGTCGGCGGCTCGCTGCGCGCCGGCGGCAGCCTGCGCGCGGGCGGCGCGCTGACCGTGGGCGACGACCTGCACGCCGCCGCGGGGATCCGCGCCCTCGGCGCCGTCAGGACGGGCGGCCACCTGATCTCGGCGTGGAGCGTGGAGGCGCACGGCGCGCTGACCTGCGAGGGCGACCTGCGCGTCCACGGCGAGTTGCGCTGCGGCGCCGCGCTGCACGTCGACGGCGCGGCCGTCGTCGACGCCGATCTCGAGGTCAACGGCCCCGTCCGCTGCGCGCGCAGCCTGCGGGTCGGCGGTGCCGTCGTCTGCGCCGACAGCCTGCGCGTCGTCAACGGCATCCAGGCCGGACGATCGATCCGCAGCGGCATGCACATCGACGCCGGCTGGGGCATCGTCGCCGGCTCGGACATCGCGGCCGAAGGCGCCATCCGCGCCGGCGAATGCGTCGTCAGCGGCGACGGCGACGTCCGCGCGGGCGCCGGCTACGGCGTCTATGCCGGATCGAGCGTGCGCCGCGATGCCTGGCCGTCGTGCGGCCGGGTCGTGTCGCGGGTGCGGCCCGAGGGGCTGCTCAGCGGCCTGTGGGAGCGCGACGAGCGGTCGGCGCCGCGGGCGAGCGATCGCGTCCCGCGCGTCGAAGCCGCCGCGGCGGCGCTGGTGGAGGCCGCGCCATGACGATCGCTGCCGCCCTGTTTCCGATGGCGCCGGCGTGGCTGCCGCGCCGCCTCGAACTGCGCATCGACGTCGGGCACGACGCCGACAAGCTCGAGGGCGAGCTCGACGCGCTGTACCGGCGCCTCGCCCGCCCGGGCGACGTGCTGCACGGCATCGCGTCGTCGCCGACGAGCCGGCCCGGCCTGGTGCTGCGCTGGCGCGAGGCCGACGGCGAGTTCTACGTCTACGTGGAGGACCGCGTGCGGCGGCGACTCGCCGGCTGCACCGTCTTCAACCGCCTGGTCGAGCTCGACGCGCGCGCCGACCGCCACCTGCGCGCGCCGCATTCCAGGTACCGGCCGGCCTACCAGCGGCAGGGTGTCGCGACGGCGGTGTACCGCTGGGGGCTCGACGCCGGCCTGTGCCTGATCACCGGCGCGCGCCAGTCGCCCGGCGCCCACGCGCTGTGGCAGTCGCTGGCGCGCCGCTATCCGCTGCTCTACGTCGACCTGCGCGACCGCGTGCTGCGCTGCCTCGGCCCGCAGGTCGACGCCGAGGTCCGCGACGACCTGCACACGCGGATGCTGCTGCTCGGCCGCGGCTGGTCCGTGGAGCGGCTCGCCGCCGAGGCCGGCCTGCGCCTCGATGTCGAAGCCGGCGCCGGCCCGCGCGCGGCGCCGCTGCCGCCACGCTTTCTTGTTCCCGATCCGGAGGTTGCACGATGAAGACGGTCACCATCCATTCCACCGAGCGGCTCGTCAGCGCGCTCGACTTCGCGCGCCTGCTGCGGCTCGGCGCCGGCGTCATCCCCGCCGAACTGCGCGACGCGCTCGACGGCGCCGACGTCGTCACGCCGCGCGACGTGCCGGCGGATCTGGTCACGATCGGCTCGCAGGTCGAGCTGACTCCGGCCGACACCGGCGTCGCGCAGGTGGTGACGCTGCGCTACCCGCACGACGAGCAGCCCGTCGTCGGGCGCGTCTCCGCGCTGTCGCCGATGGGCGCCGCGCTGCTCGGCCTGCGGGTCGGCGAGATCGCCCGCTGGCGGGTGCCCGGCGGCGCGGTGCGGCAGGCGCGCATCGACAGGATCGTGCGGCAGCCCGAGGCCGAAGGCGACTTCGGGTCGTGAGACGGCCGCCGGTCCCGGCGACGGACGACGACGACAACGACGATTTCTTTCGGAGGCTGAACGCGATGAACAAGATCGATTCGATCCTGGCGCTGAGCGACCTGTCGGACGCCGCCCAGGGCGCGCTGCACCGGGCGGCGGAGATCGCCGCGCGCCACGGGGCCGGCCTGCGGCTGCTCCATTTCGACGAGACCCGCATCGCGCCGGGCCCCGACCCGGTGCCCAAGCTGCGCTGGAAGGCGCGCCGGCTGGCGCGCCTGTACGGCCTGCCCGTCGTCGTCGCCGACCGGGCGGCGCGCGACGTGGCCGACGTCGGCCGCGAGGCGTGCCGGGCCGACCTGCTCGTGACCCACCACCGCCGCGTGCCGCGCGTGCTCGGCCCGTGGCGCCGCGACCTCAGCGAGAAGCTGGTCGAGCGCCGGCCGGTGCCCGTCCTCGTGGTGAAGGGCGCGTCGGCATGGAAGCCCTACGCCAGCGTCCTCGCCGCGGTCGACCTGCGCGACGAGGCCGCGCGGCGCGTGGCGTCGTGGGCGTGCGCCGTCGGCGGCGGCGCCGACGTCGACGTGTTGCACGTGGTGCGGCTGCTGCGGCCCGGCGCGATCCGGCTCGCCGACGTCTCGGCCGAAGCGCAGCAGCAGCGCCGCCGGGCGGCCCTGCAGCACGGCGCCGGCGAGCTGCAGCGCATCCTCCGGTCGGTCGCGCCGGCGGCGAACGCCGGCCGGCTGCGGCCGGCGCTCGTCGCGGGCGACTCGGTCGAGCACGAGATCCTGGACCGGCAGGCCGAGAGCGGCGCCCAGCTGATCGTGCTCGGCCGCTCGACCGACACGCCGTGGGTCGACATGCTGCTCGGCAACGTCTCGCGCCGCATCCTCGCGGCGGCGCCCGGCGACGTCCTGATCGTGCCCGTGGCGGCGAGCGCGGCGGCCGCGGCGGCGCAGCCGGACGCGGCGAGCCGGCCCGGCCCGGCGCCGCTGCGCCGCGACGGCACGAACGGCTGAGGCGGCTGGTAGCGCGCCCGGTGCGGCCCCCGCCGGGGCCGCGTCAGGTGCGACGCAGCTTGCCCACCACGAACAGCAGCACGACGGCGCCGACCACCGACGCGATCCAGCCCGCCGGCTCGCCGACGGCGTACCAGCCGAGCGCCTGGCCGACGAAGCCGGCGACGATCGAGCCGGCGATGCCGAGCAGGCAGGTGAGGATCCATCCCATCTTCTGCTCGCCCGGCATCACGAGTCGCGCGAGGGCGCCGACGATCAGGCCGACGATGATGGTGCCGATGATGCCCATGGTGTGCCGCTCCGCTGAAGGTTGATCGACGACGCATTGAACCGCGCCGCTATGCTCGGGGCAAGTCTCTTGCCCGTCGATGTCGTTGCCGTGACGATCGCCGTCTTTCATCTCGACGCCGAGCACCGCCCCGCCGTCCGCCTGTTCGGCGAGCGCGAGTTGCTGGCCGCGCTGGCCGAGGCCGAGCGCCTGCGCAAGGCCGGCATGCATCACGTCTGCATCTCGACGGACCTGGGCGACAGCGTCGGCGCGCCCGGCGTCAGCGACCGCCTGCCCGAGGGCTACGACTGGTCGAAGCAGCACCGCGGCGCGGGGCCGAAGGCCGGCGACGCCTGACGAGCCGGCGCCAGCCGATCACGCTGCCGGTGGCTGCGATCAGCAGCGCGCCGGCGCTCAGCGACAGGAGCACGGCGTCGCGCGCCGCGGCATGGCGCAGCATCGCCGGCAGGTCCCAGCTGTGCAGCAGGTTGAACAGCCAGCGGCCCGTGCGCTGCGCGCGGTCGGCGCTCAGCACGAGGTCGCCGGTGTGCGGGTCGAGCCAGGCGAGCGTGCGCCCGGCGTCGGCGAACTCGAGCCGCAGCGCCGGCAGGCGGCGCTCGGCCGCGGCATACATCGACGCCGGCCCGCGCTGGAAGTAGTACGCGTCGTGCTCGTGCAGCGCCTGCGCCGCCACGAGGCGCGACGACGCCATCAGGCGCGGCGCGGCCGCCACGAGCTGCGCATCGCTCCAGCGCTCGACGACGCGATGCAGGCCGTCGGCCGCCTCGACGACCAGCCGCGTCGCGCCCGCCGCGTCGTGCGCCAGCAGGTAGGGCCGGCCGGCCAGCACGCGCCATTCGATCTCGACCGGCGCGAAGCCGGCGTCGCCCAGCAGCGTCAGCGCCCGCGCCGTCGCGAGCCGAGGCCGCACGGCGCCCGGCGCGCCGCCGCGATAGGCGGCGACGTCGGGGCGTTCGCCGCGCGCGTCGAAGACGCCGAACGGATTCATCGACATCAGGCCGCTGAAGATCCAGCTGCACAGCACGAGCCCGAACACCAGCCCGCCGACGTGATGCCAGCGCATCGCCCGGCCGCGGTAGGGTGTCTTCGCGCCGCTGGGGTAGCGCCCGGCGAAGCGCCAGCGCCACACGCCGGCCAGCGCGCCCGTCAGCGCGCCGACCGTCGCGGTGGCCGACAGTGCGATGACCAGCCAGCTCCACACCGGGTCGCGCGAGCCGTCGCGCAGCATGTAGAGCCAGTGCAGCCAGGCGCCGACGACGTTCCAGCGCCGCTGCGCGGCCGGCGCGTCCATCACGACCTCGCCCGTCGTCGACGAGACGTAGAGCAGCGTCGACTGCGGGTCGTCCATCTGCACCTTGAACAGCGGGCGGTGGGCGTCGAGCGCGCCGGCGTGAGTCCAGCGGTCGTCGACGACGGAGCCGGCGTCGTGCGCCGCCGCGCCCGGCCGGAAGGCGCGCGCGCTCGCCAGCGCCTGCGCCGTGTCGACCGGGGGGGCGCGCCGGCCGGTCAGCGCGTCGACCACGAACAGCCCGCCGCCGCGCTCGGCGATGCGGTAGTGCGGCCGGCCGGCGATCGACGTCAGCGCGACCTGCCGCACCGCGGCGGGGTCGGCGGCGGCCGCGAGCGCCGCTTCCACCGGCACGCAGCACGCCGCCGGCGACGGCAGCGGCGGCAGCGCCGCCGTCCGCTCGTGCGGCAGCAGCTTCGGATAGCCGACGAACAGCATCACGACGCCGCTGGCGACCCACAGCGCCATCAGCAGGCACGTGCCGACGCCGATCCAGCGGTGGACGAGATAGACGCAGCGGCGCGCGTGCGAGGCCATCGTGCGGTGCCTTTGCGCGCAGGATCAGAACTTGTGGTTCAGGCTCAGCTGCACGCGCCGTCCCTCGCCGACGAACCACTGCGTCGTCGTGTAGTACGACGTCGTGAAGTGATAGCGGTCGGTCAGGTTGGAGGCGCGCAGCGCCAGCGTCGTGGCCGGCGCGGCCTGCCACTGCAGCGCCGCGTCGACGAGCGTGTAGGCCGGCAGCACCAGCGTGTTGGCGTTGTCGGCGTAGCGCTTGCCGACGTGGCGCAGGCCGCCCGAGAGCGTCCAGTGCGGCTGGAACTTCCAGCCCAGCCAGGCATTGGCCAGGCGCTGCGGCACGTCGGGCGGCACGTTGCCGTTGCGCGAGACGGCGACGCCGCCGACCGACTCGGTGAAGTCGTCGAACCGGGCCTTCAGCACGGCGACGTTGGCGTCGAGCTGGAGCGTCGCGCCCAGCGGCAGCGACAGCGTGCCCTCGACGCCGCGCGACGAGCGCTGGCCGACCTGCAGGCGCAGCGCCGGATTGGCGGTGTCGCGCGTCAGCAGGTTGTTCTTCTCGATCGCATAGGCGGCGATCGTCCAGTCGCCCCTGCCGTCCCAGAAGCTTTGCTTGAGGCCGAGCTCGACCTGCTTGCCCGTCGACAGGTCGAACCCGCTGTTGGCGGGCGACAGGAACAGCATGCTCGCCACCGGATCGGCGGCCTTCGAGAACTGCGCATAGATCGCGGTGTCGGCGCGCAGCAGGTAGACCGTGCCGAGCCGCCAGCCGGTGTGCGAGAAGCTGCGGTCGAAGGCCTGCGAGCCGGCGACGAGGTCGAAGCGCGACACGTCGGCCCAGTCGCGGCGCACGCCGCCGACCAGCGACCACTGCGGCGTGAGTTCGAGCCGATCCTCGGCGAACACGGCGTGCTGGTCGGCCTCGTTGCGATAGCGCGGGATGAACGGCGCGGCGCTGACGAACAGCCCCGGCACCGGGTCGAACGGATCGACCGACGGCGAACTGCCGGTGTAGGTGTTGTTCGTGTGCTGGAACCGGCTGCGATTGACGTCGAAGCCGGCCGAGACCTGGTTGGGCAGGCCGAACAGCGTGCCGCCGTAGGTGCCGTGCGTCGTGTTGCCCGTCTGCTGCTGGTCGTGCCGGATCTCGGTGTTGCCCGAGCGATCGATCAGGCCGGTGCCGGGGTTGTGGACGTAGGTCTCGGCGTTGCGCCAGTAGCGGTCGCTGACGACGTGGTAGAGCCGGCTGCGCAGCGTGAAGCGGCTGTCGGGCGTCCAGTGCGCGGCCAGCTCTGTCCAGCGGTCGTCGAACTTCATCGCGCTGTCGGCGACGTTGTAGTTCTTCTCGCGCAGCGCGCGCAGCGGCTGGCCGCCGACCAGCGGCGTGCCGAAGTAGCGCATCGGCTCGTGCCGGCCTTGCGCATGGCTCAGCGCGACGTTCAGCTCGGGCGACACGTCGAGTCGCACGGCGCCGGAGAACGTGGCCTGGCTGTTGTCGCCGCGGTCGACCCAGCCGTCGGACTCGCGCCCGCTCACGTCGAGCCGGTACGACAGCATCTCGCCGAGCGCGCCGCCGCTGCCGAAGGCCAGCGCGCGCTCGCCTTCGGTGCCGATCGCGGCCTGCACCTCGTGGCGCGCCGGTCCGCGCGTCGGCTTCTTCGGCACGACGTTGACCACGCCGCCGATCGCGCCGTCGCCGTGGATGACGGACGCCGGCCCGCGCAGCACCTCGATGCGCTCGATCGACCAGGTGTCGAACGGAAAGCTGACGCCGACGCCGCCGTACTGGCGCAGGCCGTCGTACAGGCGCATCACCGACGTCGTGTCGGTGAAGCCGCGCGCCGACAGCGAGCTGCCGCTGTTGCCCGGGTGCCCGAGCGCGCCGATGCCGGCGGCGCGCGTCACGGCGTCGACGACGGAGCGGTCGCCGCGCGATTCGAGCTGCTCGCGCGAGATCGTCTCGACGGCGGCCGGCGTCTGCAGCGGCGACAGCTCGAGGTGGGAGGCGGTGGACGCCGGCCGGTCGAGCCGCGGCGCCGGCGGCGCCGTGACGGTGACCGCCGGCAGCACGGCCGCCTCCTGCTGGGCCAGCGCGGCGGTCGCGCCCAGCAGCAGCAGCGCGAGCGGGGTCGAAGGAAGCAAGGTGTTCATGAAAGGAGCCTGAGGTCCGATCGCGCGCGGGGAGCGGCGTCGTCGATCGGAGGTTCTTCGAGGCGGGCGGCCGTGCCGTCGCCACGACGCGGCGAACTGCCGGCGCATCCCGCGGGGGAGGTCGGTCGAAGAGGGTCGCGAAGCGCGCTGACGCAGGGGCCGATCGGGCCCGCTGCCTCACGGCATCGCGACGATCAGGCTCGTGCGGGCGGGCCGCGTGGCGGCAGCGGCGCGCCGACGAGCGCCGCGATGTGTGCGGCCGCGGCGGGCAGCAGCGCGTGCGCCAGCGGTTGCGGCATCGAGGCCGCGACGCTGCGCGGCACGGCCGGCAGCATGGCGGGCAGGCACAGCGAGCAGTCCAGTGCGTGCTGCGCGCCGACGGCCTGCAACTCGCCGTCGTCGTCGACCACGACGGTCTTCATCAGGCCGTCGGGGGTGCAGACGAACTCCACCGAGTGGATCAGCGGCGACGTGCCCGCGACGGCCAGCACGAGCACGAACCACGCGAGCACGAGTCGCGTGAGTGTCGTGGTCATCGGGCGCAGCGCTTGCATGGCGGGCGGATTATCGGGGCCGGCGGGGGGCGCCGGACGATGCCCCCGTCGCCATTCCGGTGGCAGGGTTTGACGGTGCGCAAGCCCGGGCGCGGCAAGCCGGTCGTATCGTCCGCGGCATGACGACCCTGCGCAGCCATGCCGTCGCGGTCGGCGCACGCCGCCTGCCGGGCGAACTGGTGATGCCGCCGGCGCCGTGCGGCGTCGTCGTGTTCGCGCATGGCAGCGGCAGCAGCCGGCTGAGCCCGCGCAACCGGCGCGTCGCACGGGCGCTGCACGAGCGCGCGCTGGCGACGCTGCTGTTCGACCTGCTGACCGACGACGAGGCCACCGACCGGCGCAACGTGTTCGACATCGCGCTGCTGGCGTCGCGTCTCGGTGAAGCGATCGACATGCTGAGCGGCCGGCCCGAGACGGCGGCGCTGCCGGTCGGCCTGTTCGGCGCGAGCACCGGCGCGGCGGCTGCGCTGGTCGCCGCCGCCGAGCGCCCCGACGCCGTCGCCGCCGTCGTGTCGCGCGGCGGGCGGCCCGACCTGGCCGGTGACGCATTGCCTCGCGTGCGCGCGCCGACGCTGCTGATCGTGGGCGGCGCCGATCGGCAGGTGCTCGAGCTCAACGAGGACGCGGCGCGCCGCCTGCACTGCCGGCACGAACTGGCCATCGTGCCCGGCGCGACGCATCTGTTCGAGGAGCCGGGCGCGCTCGAACGCGTCGCCGCGCTGGCGGCCGACTGGTTCGCGGCGCGGCTGGCCGCGACGCCCTGACCGACCGGAGGCTGCCGATGATGCGCGCATTCGTCACACCGCTGATCGTCGCCGCCGCGCTGCTCGCCGGCTGCGCCACCGTCGTCAACCCCGTCACCGGCCGCGAGGAGCGCACCGTGATGGACGAGGCGAGCGAGATCGCCGAGGGCCGCAAGGCGCACCCGCAGGTGCTCGAGGAGTACGGCCGCTACGACAACGCGCGCGTGCAGGCCTACGTCAACGAGCTCGGCCAGCGGCTGGCCAAGCAGTCGCACCGCGGCAACCTGCAGTGGACCTTCACCGTGCTCGACAGCCCCGAGGTCAACGCCTTCGCGCTGCCCGGCGGCTACGTCTACGTGACGCGCGGCATCATGGCCTACATGGAGAGCGAGGCCGACCTCGCCGGCGTGATCGGCCACGAGATCGGCCACGTAACGGCGCGCCACGGCGCGCAGCGCGCGACGCGCCAGCAGGCCGCCGGGCTGGGCGTGTTCGCCGCCAGCGTGCTCGGCGCCGTGCTCGGCGTCGGCGACATCGCCGGCCAGGTGGCGCAGACGGCGGCCGCCGGCTACATCGCGTCGTACAGCCGCGACCAGGAGTTGCAGGCCGACCAGCTCGGCGCCGAATACCTGGCGCGCAACCAGTACGACCCGGGCAACATGGTCGACGTCATCGGTGTGCTGCGCGACCAGGAGCGCTATGCCGCCGACGCCGCGCGCGACGAGGGCCGCGCCGCGCCGTCGGGCTCGAACTGGCTGTCTTCGCACCCGAGCAACGAGCAGCGCCTGGCCGACATCCGCGGCATCGCCGCCAAGTACAAGGGCCAGTACGGCGACGACCGGCGCGCGCGCTACCTGCAGGCCGTCGACGGCATGGCGTTCGGCGAGAGCCGCGAACAGGGCGTGACGCGCGGGCGCCACTTCTATCACGAGCCGCTGGGCATCGCGCTGACCGCGCCGCAGGGCTGGAAGATCGCCAACACGCCCGAGGCGATCGCCGTCGTCAACGGCGCGGGCGACGCCGGCCTCGTCGTCAAGACGGTGCCGCCGAACGCCGGCAGGAGCCACGAAGAGATCATCCGCAACGTGTTCAAGCCGACCGACGCCCGCGTCGAGCGGCGCACGCTCGGCGCCGGCCTGGCGGCGACGCACGTCGCCGGCACGCGGCGCACCGCGCAGGGCCAGACCGGCAGCTTCCAGGCGACGATCGTCACCGGCCCGGCGAACCGCCACTACGCCCTGCTCTACCTGGCGCGCGACGTGGCGTCGCTGCAGCGATCCGCTTCCGGTCTGCGCGAGACGGAGTCGTCGTTCCGGGCGCTGACGGCGGCCGACCGCGCCGCCGCCAAGCCCTGGGTGCTCAACACGGTGGCGTTCCCGCCCGGCGGCTTCGCCGAGCTGGCGAAGCGCTCGCCGCTGCCGACGCGCGCCGAGCAGCAGCTGCGGCTGATCAACGGCGTCTACGGCGGCCAGCGCGAGCCCAAGGTGGGCGAGCCGGTGAAGGTGGTCGAGTGATCCTCAGCCGGTGCCCACCGTCACCGGCACGTAGAGCGTCGCCTCGCCGCGTCGCACCAGCAGCGCGACGCGCGAGCCGGCCCGGGCCTCGCGAACGCGGCGGTTGAACTCGTCGAGGCTGCGAAAGCGCTCGGCGCCGACGCCGACGATGACATCGCCGCGGCGCAGCGGCGAGTCGGCGTTGTCGCCCTCGACGCCTTCGACGACGAGACCGTAGTCGACGCCGAGCGCGCGCCGGCCTGCCGGCGGCAGCTCGCTGACGGCGATGCCGAGCCGGCTCATGCCCTTGTGGCCGCCGCGCTCGTCGGGCGCCTTGGCGCGCGGGCTCTGCGACGGCGGCGCCGGCGCCTCGGCCAGCGTCGCCGCGACGCTGCGCCGTTCGCCGCCGCGAGCGACGTCGAGCGTGACGCTCGTGCCCGGCTTGTGCGACGCGACGAGCCGCGGCAGGTCGGTCGCGCCCTCGATGGCCTTGCCGTCGATGCCGAGCACCACGTCGCCGGCCGCCAGCCCCGCCTTGGCGGCCGGGCTGTCGGGCTCGACCGACGTGACGATGGCGCCGCGCGGCTCCTTCAGGCCGAACGACTCGGCCAGCTCGCTGCTCATCTCCTGGATGCCGATGCCCAGCCGGCCGCGGCGCACGCGCCCCTCGGTGCGCAACTGCTGCGCGATGTCCATCACGACGTTGATCGGGATCGCGAACGACACGCCCATGTAGCCGCCGGTGCGGCTGTAGATCTGCGAGTTGATGCCGACGACTTCGCCGCGCAAGTCGAGCAGCGGGCCGCCCGAGTTGCCGGGATTGACGGCGACGTCGGTCTGGATGAAGGGCACGTAGGTCTCATCCGGGAGCGCGCGCTCGGTGGCGCTGACGATGCCTGCCGTGATCGTGTTGGCGAAGCCGAACGGCGAGCCGATCGCCGCCACCCACTCGCCGGCCGCGAGCCGCGACGAGTCGCCCAGCGGCGCGGCCGGCAGGCCGGGCGCGTCGACCTTGAGCAGCGCGACGTCGGTCTGGCGGTCGCTGCCGACGACCTTGGCCTTGTACTCGCGCTTGCTGTCGGCCAGCCGCACCAGCACCTCGTCGGCGTCGGCGACGACGTGGGCGTTGGTCAGGACGTGGCCGGCCGTGTCGACGACGAAGCCCGAGCCGACGCCGCGACGCAATCCGCCGCCGCCCTCGCCCTGCTGCGGCACGCCGAAGCGGCGGAAGAACTCCGACAGCGGATCGTCGGCGCGCGGGCCGGCGGCCGGCGTCGGCCGCACGAGCTGCGTCGTCGTCACGTTGACGACGGAGGGGCCGACGCGCGCGACCAGCGCCGTGAAGTCGGGTGCGCCGAGGCCGCGGAGCCCAGGCGCGGGCAGTGTCGCGGGGGCGCTGCCCGACGGCGTCGCGCTGCCGGCCGGCGGCGCCGCCGCGGCGCCCGAGGCGGCCCCCGGGACGGTCATCGGCTCGACGCGGCCCGTCAGATCGACGTTGGCCGCAGGCGCCGGCGCCTCGCCGGCTGCTGGGCGCTCGTCGCCGCAGCCGCCGCCGCCGACGAGCGCGACGGCCACGGCGACGATCGCGAACGGCGCAAGGGTGCGGCGGTGCGCCGGCGGGCGGCAGGGCTTCGTCATCACGGCTCTCCTCGGCACGGAACCGCGCCGGGGCAAGCCGCGTACCGCTGCCGGGCACCGCCCTTGCCGGCGTCGAGGAATGGCCGCCCGTCCCGCCGCCGCACCCGAGCGCAGCGCGCTGCTGATCGTCGACATGGTCAGCGACTGGCGCTTCCCCGACGGCGAGCGCCTGCTGCCGCGCGCGCTGGCCATCGCGCCGCGCATCGCGGCGCTCAAGCGGCGCTGCCGCGCCGCCGGCTGGCCGACGATCTATGCCAACGACAACCGCGGACGCTGGCGCTCCGACCTGCGACGACTCGTCGCCGAGTCGATCGAGGCGGGTGGGCGCGCCGCGCGGCTGACGCAACTGCTCACGCCCGACGACGACGACTACTTCGTGATCAAGCCGCGCCACTCGGCGTTCCATGCCACGCCGCTCGAGTTCCTGCTCGGCCACCTCGGCGTGCGTCGCCTCGTCGTCACCGGCGTCGCCACCGACCAGTGCGTGCTGGCGACGGTGGCCGACGCGCACATGCGCGAGTTCGCCGTCGCGGTGCCGCGCGACTGCACCGCGGCGCAGACGGCGGCGCGCCACGCGCGCACCATCAGGCACTTCGACGACTCGATGGGCCTGCCGACCCGCGTGTCGACCGCGCTGCGGCCGACGGCCGGATCGCGCGCTCACCGGACAGCGGCGTCGTGATCGCAGGGGGGAAAGCGGTTCAGCCGGTGCGAAACGGCTGCGGTGCCGCGTCGTCGTCGCTCGCCGCGATGGCGGTGCGCTCGACCTCTGCGATCACCTGGGCGCCCAGCAGCAGCAGCGCGGCGGCGGCCTCCAGGCTGAGCAGCACGACGATCGCCGTCGTCAGCGAGCCGTAGACCACGCTGACCTGCGACAGGCTGGCGAAGTACCACAGCAGCAGGTGGCGCGTGATCTCCCACAGCACGGCGGCCGTCACGCCGCCGACCAGCGCGTGACGCAGCCGCAGCCGGCCCACCGGCATCACGAGATAGACGGAGGTCAGCACGAATACCTCGCCCGCGAAGCCGAGCAGGTACAGCCCGGCGCCCGACACGCCGCCCAGCGACCAGGCGCGGCCGAACAGCTCGACCTCGGTGCGGCCCACCGCCTGCAGCGCACCAGCGACCAGCGTGACGAGCAGCAGCCCGGCGCCCAGCGACAGGATGTAGAGGTACGGCAGCAGCGCCGAGATCAGGAAGTGGCGGCGCCTGATCGCGACGCGGTGCACGAAGATGACCGACATCGCGTTCTCGAGCACGGTGAAGCCGAGCGAACTGAAGAACAGCATCGTCGCCGCCAGCAGCCAGCCGACGACGTCGCGGTGCGCGAGGAAGTTGGCCAGCTCGCGCACGATGGCCGCCGACTGCCCCGGCACCAGCCACTCGAGATAGCGCGCGAGCGTCGCCAGCAGGCTTTGCGCATCGACGACGTGCGACAGCACGATCACCGTGAGCATCAGCAGCGGCACGATCGACAGCAGCGCGTAGTAGGCGACGGCGCCGGCGAGCAGCAGCCCCTGGTTGGCGCGGAACGCGCGCAGCACGCGCAGCGCGAAGGTGCCGGGGTCGCGCAGCACGACGCGCGCTTCGGGGCCAATCCAGGGCATCGTCGGCATTGTGCGCGCCGCGCCGGGGCTGCGGGGCGCGCCTGCAGTCGTGCCGTCAGCCGGCGCCGGAGCGCCGCGCGTCGCGACGCGCGCGCGCCTCCACGACGGCGTAGACGACGGTCGCCGCGGTCAGCGGCGCGAGGTAGTAGATGGCGCGATACGCGAGCAGCGCGGCGAGCAGCTTGGGCGTCGGCACGAGGTGCGACAGCAGCGCGACGAACACGGCCTCGAGCACGCCGAGTCCCGCCGGCACGTGCGTGACGATGCCGGCCACCGCCGCGACGAGCAGCACGCCGAGCACGCCGGCGTACGGGACCTTGCCCTGCAGCAACACCCACACCACGGCGCCGATGACGGCCCAGTTGGCCATCGACACGGCGAGCTGCAGCGCGGCGAAGCGCAGCCGCGGCGGACGGAACTCGTGGCCGCGCACCGTCCACGTCTGGTCGTGCCAGCGCGCGCAGACGGCGAGGTAGCCGGCGACGACGGCGAGCATCGCGACGCCGAGCCAGCGCAATCCGCCCGCATCGAGCTTCCAGTCGGGCGGCAGCTCGAGCGGGCGCAGCGCGAACAGCGCGCCGGCCAGCAGCAGGTAGCCGCTCCAGTTGGTCAGCAGGCTGATCGACAGCACGCGCGCGATCACGTTCGGCGCGAGGCCGAGCCGCGTGTACAGCCGCGCGCGCAACCCCACGCTGCCGACCAGCGAGCCGAGGTTCATGTTGAAGACGTAGACGACGAAGGTCAGCGCCATCACGGTGCGCACGGGCAGCGTGTGGCCGCTGTAGCGCCGGCCGAACAGGTCGTAGACGCTGTAGAGCGCATGGCTCGTCGCGGCCAGCGCTGCGGCGCCGGCGAGCGTGGCGGCGGGATAGTCGCGCAGCGTGGCGAGAACGTCGTCCCAGTCGACGGTGCGCGCGTGGCGCGCGATCAGCCAGACGACGAGGCCGAGGAAGGCCAGCGTCGCGCCGCGCGTCGCCCACGGCCACCACGGCCGCTCGCGCAGGCGGCGCCGGCGCGGGCGCGGCGCCGAAGCTCCGGCGGCGCGCACCGCCGCCGCCTTCACGCCGACTCCTGCTCGGTGACGCGCGTCACGCCGCCTTCGCCGCCGGCCGCCGCCGGCATCTGCAGCACGCGCGGGCGGTGCGCGGGCAGCCAGCCCCCCCAGCGCGGATACCAGCGCAGCAAATGGAACACGAAGTAGGAGCGGATGCGCCGCCACAGGGTGGACTCGACCAGGTCCTCGGCGCGCACCGGGCGGCAGTGCGTGCGCACCAGCTCGTCGAGATGGTCGTGCAGCAGCGCATTGAACGCGCGGTCGCGGATCATCACGTTGGCCTCGAGGTTGAGCGACAGACTCAGCGGATCGAGGTTGCTCGAGCCGACGGTCGACCACTGCTCGTCGGTCAGCGCCACCTTGCCGTGCAGGGGGCGCTCGACGTACTCGTAGATGCGCACGCCGGCCATCACGAGGTGGTGGTAGAGCATGCTGGCGGCGAACTTGACGATCGGCATGTCGGGCATGCCCTGCAGGATCAGCCGCACGTCGACGCCGCGGTGTGCCGCGCGGCGCATCTCGCGCAGCAGCCGGTAGCCGGGGAAGAAGTAGGCGTTGGCGATCACGACGCGGCGGCGCGCCGCGCGGATCGCGACGCGGTAGTGGCGCTCGATGTCGTTGCGATGCTCGGCGTTGTCGCGCGTGACGAACAGCGCGTCGGCGTCGCCGGCCGGCGGCGGCAGCGTGTCGAGCGACGGCCGCTCGCGCCGATGCAGCCAGGCCATGCGCTGGTGCGGCTCGAGCGAGTCGTGCGCGAAGCGGTCGATCACGCCGACGATCGGCCCGTGGCAGGCGACGGCGTAGTCCTGCTTGGCCTCGGGGCCGTAGTCCTTCAGGTGATCGGCCGAATAGTTGATGCCGCCGACGAAGGCGAGCCTCCCGTCGACGACGACGATCTTGCGGTGCATGCGCCGGAACACGTTGGTGCGCAGGCCGAACAGCCGCGCTCCCGGGTCGAACACGTGCACGCGCACGCCGGCGGCCGTCAGCGTGCCGATGTAGGCGGGCGACAGGTCGGGCGAACCGAAGCCGTCGATCAGCAGGTCGACGCGCACGCCGCGCTGCGCCGCGGCGACCAGCGCGTCGCGCAGCGGCTTGCCGACCGCATCCTCGAACAGGATGAAGGTCTGGATCAGCACTTCGCGCTCGGCGGCCGCGATGGCTTCGTTCACGCGCGGATAGAAGGCCTCGCCGTTGACGAGCAGCTCGAAGCGGTTGCCGGGGATCCAGCGCGGCTGCCGGCGCATCTTCATCACAGCTGGATCTCCGCGGCCAGCGGCGCATGGTCCGACAAGTGCGACCACGGCCGGCGCGGCAGCACGACGGGCGCGTGCACGCCGGCGTTGCGCACGTAGATGCGGTCCAGCGACAGCATCGGCAGGCGTGCCGGGAAAGTGCGCGCCGCCTCGCCGCGCGCCTGCACGAACACCTCGTGCAGCCCCGCGCAGCGCTCGAGGATGGGGTGTGCGCGGCGCCGCCAGTCGTTGAAGTCGCCGGCGACGACGACGGGCGCGTCGGGCGGGATCTCGTCGCGCACGACGTGGCACAAGTCGTCGAGCTGGCGCCGGCGGTGACCCTCCTGCAGGCCGAGGTGCACGCAGATGGCATGCACCTCGGTGTCGCGCTGCGGCACTTGCAGCACGCAGTGCAGCAGGCCGCGCTTTTCGGGCCCGCTGACCGAGATGTCGCGGTTCGACCAGCGCACGATCGGGAACTTGGACAGCACGGCATTGCCGTGGTGGCCGTGCGGATAGAGCGCGTTGCGGCCGTAGGCGAACTGCGGCCAGATCGCGTCGGCGAGGAACTCGTAGTGCGGCAGCGCCGGAAAGTCGGGGTGGCGCAGCGGATGGCGCGAGTGCGTGCCCAGTACTTCCTGCAGGAAGACGACGTCGGCGCCGACGCCGCGCACGGCCTCGCGCAGGTCGTGCAGCATGAAGCGGCGGTTGAACGCGGTGAAGCCCTTGTGGATGTTCACGGTCAGGACCTTGAACGCGAAGGGGGCGGCGGACATCGGTCGGCGTGGCAGGAGCGCGTCGGCAGTGCAGCCCCGGTTGTACTGCAAAGCCCCGCGTGCCCGCTGTAGGACAGGCGGAACTCCGCGCGTCGGCGAGGGCCGCTATGCGCGCGGCAGCGACTGCGCGACCAACTCGGCGGCGGCCAGGTCCTCGAGCGCATTGCCGACCGACTTGAACAGCGTCACGTCGGCGTCGCCGCGGCGACCGCCGCACTCGCCGCAGCACAGCGCGGCCAGCGTGCCCTGCAGCGCCGTCGCCGCGTCGAAGGCGCCGGCGGCGATCGCGCCGAGCACGTCGCCCGACTTGGCGAGCGCCTCGGGCGTGTCGACGAAGACGCGCGCGCGCGCGAAGCAGGCGGCGTCGCTCTCGCGCATCTGCGGCGTGAAGCTGCCGACCAGGTCGAGGTGCGCGCCGTCGCGCAGCCAGGCGCCGCGCACCAGCGGCTCGTGCGCCAGCGTCGCGCAGCTCACGATGTCGGCCGCTGCGACGGCGGCTTGCAGGTCTGTCGTCGCGCGCGCCGGCCAGCCTGCGGCACGCCAGTCTGCGGCGAGCGCTTCGGCGCTCGCGGCGCTTCGGTTCCACACGACGACGTCGTCGATCGGCCGCACGCAGCGCATCGCCTCGGGCACGAGGCGCGCGACGCGGCCGGCGCCGACGACGACGAGGCGCCGCGCGTCGCTGCGTGCGAGATACGACGCCGCCAGCGCCGACGCCGCGACGGTGCGCCGCGTCGTGATCTCGTTGCCGTCGAGCAGCGCCACCGGCACGCCGGTCGCCGCGTCGTGCAGCAGGTAGCTCGAATGCAGCGCCGGCAGGCCGCGCGCGCCGTTGCCGGGGAAGATCGTCACCGTCTTGACGCCGAGCCAGCGCCCGGGCCGCCACGCCGGCATCACGAGCAGCGTGCCGGCGTCGCCGATGGCGTGCGTGTGGCGCAGCGGCGCCTCGCAGCCGGCGACGAACAGGGCGCGCAGCGCGTCGACCAGCGCGGCCAGCGGCAGGCGCGCGCGCGTCGCTTCGGCGTCGAGGATCAGCATCGCGGCCAGTGTAGGCCGGCATGCCGTCGATTCAGCGCAGCGTCCCTGCCGCGACGCGCAGGTCGGCCAGCCAGTGCGCCCAGGCGGCGAGCTCCTGCTGCGCCGGCGTCTCGTGGGTTGCCTTGGCGCCGAGCGGGCAGTCGCGGCAGGCGTCGGCGGCGGCCTCGAGCGCGCCGGACGTCGCGTCGCCGCTGCTCAATAGAGGATGCGGCAGCGGATCGTGTCGGGGATGTTGCACAGCCGGTCGAGCGCCACGGCGCTGGCGTCGCTGTCGACGTCGATCACGACGTAGCCGACCTCGTCGTTGGTGCTCAGGTGCTGCGCCGCGATGTTGATG
The DNA here is from genome assembly GCA_048500255.1 of Burkholderiaceae bacterium. Classification (GTDB taxonomy): domain Bacteria; phylum Pseudomonadota; class Gammaproteobacteria; order Burkholderiales; family Burkholderiaceae_C; genus JAMHWF01. The sequence continues at coordinate 171,991 of JASNYH010000002.1, forward strand.
CCGGCCTCGGCGAAGCGTTCGTTGACGTGCGCCATCACGCCCGGCACGTTGCGGTGGATGTGCAGCAGCCGGCAGCGCCCGGTGTGCTCGGGCAGCGCCACCTCGGGAAAGTTGACCGCCGAGACGGTCGAGCCGTTGTTGCTGTAGCGGATCAGTTTGGCCGCCACTTCGCGGCCGATGTTGGCCTGCGCCTCGAGCGTCGAGCCGCCGATGTGCGGCGTCAGCAGCACGTTGTCGAAGCGCGTCAGCGGCGAGTCGAAGTGGGCGTCGTTGCCCGTCGGTTCGACCGGGAAGACGTCGATCGCCGCACCGTGCAGGTGGCGCGCGTCGAGCGCGGCGGCGAGCGCGTCGATGTCGACGACGTTGCCGCGGGACGCATTGATCAGGTGGCTGCCGGGCCGCATGCGCGCGAGCTCCGCCGCGCCGATCATGCGCACCGTCTGCGGGGTGCCCGGCACGTGCAGCGTGACGACGTCGGCGGCCTGCAGCACGGCGTCGAGGCTGGCGAGCTGGCGCGCGTTGCCCAGAGGCAGCTTGGCGACGATGTCGTGGAACACGACGGACATGCCGAGCTGCTCGGCGAGCACGCCGATCTGCGTGCCGATGTGGCCGTAGCCGACGATGCCCAGCGTCTTGCCGCGCACTTCGTACGAGTGCGCCGCGCTCTTGACCCAGCCGTTGCGGTGCAGGACGGCGTTCTTCTCGGGGATGCCGCGCATCAGCAGGATCGTCTCGGCGAGCACCAGCTCGGCGACGCTGCGCGTGTTGGAGAACGGCGCGTTGAACACCGGGATGCCGCGGCGCATCGCGACGCGCAGGTCGATCTGGTTGGTGCCGATGCAGAACGCGCCGATCGCCGCCAGCCTGGGCGCGCGCTCGATCACGTCGGCCGTGAGCTGGGTGCGCGAGCGGATGCCGACGAAGTGCGCGTCCGCCAGCGCATCGACGAGCGCATCGCCGGCCAGCGCCTTGGGCAGCGTGTCGATCTGCGTGTAGCCGTCGTCGCGCAATGCCTGCACGGCCGACGCGTGGACGCCTTCGAGCAGCACGAATTTCAGCTTGTCCTTGGCTACCGACAGGCGCGTCGTCGTCGTCATCGCATTCGTTTCCGTGTGTGCGGATCCTCGGCCATGGTAGGCACGGCGCGTGCCCACGCTGGCTGCAAGGACGAAAGGAGCATGCGGCCATGACCAGGAAACACGGCACCGGCAACGAGCGCCCCGGGGCGAAGCAGGGCAACCCCGAGGCGACGCTCGAACGCCAGCGCGAGATCCAGCGCGGGCAGGAGACTCGCGACGGCGCACAGGCGCGCGGCGAGGTCGGCGGCAAGAAGGAAGCGGCGCCGCCGCAGACCGGCACGCGCGACCAGCCGACGGAGCTGCCGGCGCAGCATCTGGAGAAGCCCGGCCACGAGCACGAGCTCGAACTCAAACCACGCTTCGAGGCGCCCGATTACAGAGGCAGCGGCAAGCTCGCCGGCAAGGCGGCCATCGTCACCGGCGGCGACTCCGGCATCGGCCGCGCCGTCGCCGTGCTCTACGCGCGCGAGGGCGCCGACGTCGCCATCGTCTACCTGGCGGCGCACGAAGACGCCGCCGAGACGAAGCGCTGCGTCGAGGCCGAGGGCCGGCGCTGCGTCGCGATCGCCGGCGACGTGAAGGACGCGGCGTTCTGCCGCCGCGCCGTCGACGAGGCGGTGCGTGCCTTCGGCCGGCTCGACGTGCTCGTCAACAACGCCGCGTTCCAGGAGCACAGCCAGTCGCTCGACGACATCGACGACGCGCGCCTCGACGAGACGCTGCGCACCAACGTGCACGGCTACTTCCACATGGCGCGCGCAGCGCTGCCGCACCTGAAGGCGGGCAGCTCGATCATCAACACCGGCTCCGTCGTCGGCCTCGAAGGCAGCGGCCAGCTGCTCGACTATGCGACGACCAAGGGCGCGATCCACGCCTTCACCAAGTCGCTGGCGCAGAACCTGATCGACCAGGGCATCCGCGTCAACGCCGTCGCGCCGGGGCCGGTGTGGACGCCGCTCAACCCGGCCGACCGGCCGGCCGACCAGGTGGCGCAGTTCGGCAAGCACAGCGTGTTCAAGCGCCCGGCGCAGCCCGAGGAGCTGTCGCCGGCCTATGTGTTCCTCGCCGCGCCGGTGTGCGCCTCCTACATCACGGGCATCGTGCTGCCGGTGACGGGGCACGTCGGCGCGATCTGAACGAATGGGCGCAGCGGTCCGGGTACGCGACTTGCCGCGCGCTCGGATCCTCCTCCGCCGATGATTTCTCGAAAGGAGCCGCTCCCATGATGCAGGTCTCGCAAGTGATGACGCGCGGCGTGCGCTTCCTGTCGCCGGGCGACACGATGCAGTTCGCCGCGCAGGCGATGGACGAGCTCAACGTCGGCTCCGTGCCGGTCTGCGACGGCAAGAAGCTGGTCGGCATGGTGACCGATCGCGACATCACGGTGCGCGGCGTCGCGCAGGGCCTGGCGGCCGGCTCGACGCCGCTGCGCGACGTGATGAGCGGCAGCGTGCGCTGGTGCTACGACGACCAGCCGATCGACGAAGTGATGGAGCAGATGCGTGCCGCGCAGATCCGCCGCATGCCGGTGGTCGACCGCGACAAGCACCTCGTGGGCATCGTGTCGCTCGGCGACGTGGCGACCAAGCTCGGCGAGGCGACGCCCGTCGCCGAGGCGCTGGCCGACATCTCGGAGCCGGCCGAGCCCGACCGCTCGGGGCTATCGTCGGCCAGCGGATTGGCCGGCGGCGGCGCGACCCAGGGAGTGACACGAGCATGAATGCCGTCGACTTGCTGATCGACCAGCACCGCCAGATCGAATCGCGGCTGCGCGATTGGATGGGCACCGACGACGAGGCGCGCCGCGCCGCGCTCTTCGCCGAGGTGGGCGACCACCTGACGGTGCACATGGCCTCGGAGGAGCGCGTGTTCTATCCGGCCGTCAAGGCCGCGCGCACCGAGGACGTGCTGCTCGAGTCGCTCGAGGAGCACCTGTCGCTCAAGCGGCTGCTCGCCGACCTCGTCGCGCTCGACGTCGGCGACAAGACCTTCGAGCCCAAGTTCGAGGTGCTCAAGGAGCAGACCGAGCACCACCACCGCGAAGAGGAGAACGACCTCTTCCCCAAGGTGCGGCGCATGCTCGACGGCGCGCGCCTCGATGCGCTGGGCGACGAGATGCTCGCGCTGCAGAAGTCGCTGCGCCGCGCCGGCGACCCGCGCGAAGCCGTCGCCGAGCAGACCGACCGCGCGGCGCCGCTGTAGGGCGCTACGCCGCGGCGGCGAAGCGGCCGGCGCGGTAGTCCTCGACGGCGTCGACGATCTGCTGCTGCGTGTTCATCACGAACGGGCCGTACTGCACGATCGGCTCGCCGAGCGGCCGGCCGGCGACGAGCAGCGCGCGCGCCGGGGCTTCGCCCGCCGCCGCGAGCACGACGCCGTCGCCCTCGTTCTTCAAGATCGCCATGCGCTGCGCGGGCAAGGCCTGGCCGCCGATCGCGAGCGCGCCGCGGTAGACGTAGACGAAGGCGTTGTGCTGCGGCGGCAGCGCCTGCGCGAAGCTCGCGCCCGGCTGCTCGAAGTGCAGGTCGAGGTAGAGCGGCTCGGTGGCGTCGCGCTGCATCGCGCCGGCCACGCCGTGGCTGGTGCCGGCGATGGCGCGCACCGTCACGCCCTCGGGCGTCGTGAACTCGGGGATCGCATCGGCCTGGAAGTCGCGGTACCAGGGGGCGCGCATCTTGTCGGACGCCGGCAGGTTGAGCCAGAGCTGGAAGCCCTCCATCCGGCCCTGCTCCTGCTCGGGCAGCTCGGAGTGGATGACGCCGCTGCCGGCCGTCATCCACTGCACGCCGCCGTTGGCGAGCAGGCCTTCGTGGCCGGCGCTGTCGCGATGGCGCATGCGCCCGGCGATCATGTAGGTGATGGTCTCGAAGCCGCGGTGCGGATGGTCGGGAAAGCCTCCGATGTAGTCGTCGGGGTTGTCGGTGCCGAAGGCGTCGAGCATCAGGAACGGATCGAGCCGGCGCTGCAGCGGCTGTGTCAGCACGCGCGTGAGCTTGACGCCGGCGCCGTCGGACGTCGCCTGGCCGGCGACGAGGCGCTCGACATCGCGCGCGCGCGTCACGGTTTCGGGCTGCAGCGTGAGGGTCGTCGTCATCGCGTCTCTCCTGCGAGGGGTGGTGATGGTAGCGGCGGGCACAAGTCCCTGTTCGGCGCGGCGCTCAGTCGACGGCGATGCTGGCATCGATCTGCGCCTCGGCGTCGGCCAGGCCGGCGCGCTCGGCGTCGGGGCCCATCGCCAGGCCTTCGGCGTAGACGAAGCGGAGGTCCGTCATGCCGAGGAAGCCGAGCACCGTCTGCAGGTAAGGCACCTGCGTGTCGGCACCCGTGCCGCGGTACTTGCCGCCGCGCGCCAGGGCGACGTAGACGCGCTTGCCCTGCAGCAGCCCCTGCGGACCCCGGTCGGTGTAGCGGAAGGTGACGCCGGCGCGCGCGATGGCGTCGATCCAGTTCTTGAGCTGCGCCGGCACGCCGAAGTTGTACATCGGCACGCCGAGCACGACGGCGTCGGCCGCCTGTACTTCGGCGATCAGCGCGTCGTCGAGCGCGACGCGCGTCGCCTGCTCGGGCGTGCGCCGGTCGGCCGGCGTGAACAGCGCCTGCAGCGCCGCCTCGTCGAGCGCCGGATGCGGCGTCTTGCCGAGATCGCGCAACGTGACGCGCGCGTCGGGATGGCCGGCTCGCAGGCGCTCGACGAGGCGCTGCGCGAGGCGGCTGGAGTGCGAGCCGGTGGCGCGCTGGCTGGAGTGGATCTGCAGGATGTTCATCGTGGGGCTCCGGTCGATAGCGGGATGCGATCAATTTAGTTGTCCCACGATCGAACCGGTAGATCGCTGGATGGATAAGATCGTCCTGCCGATGAAACGATGGCGGGGACGCGGATGGAGCTTGAACCGAACGACCTGCTGCTGTTCGCGCGCGTCGTCGACGAGGGCAGCTTCAGCCGCGCCGGCGAGCGGCTGGGCGTGCCCAAGTCGACCGTCTCGCGCCGCTTCGCTGCGCTCGAAGTCAAGCTGGGTGAGCGCTTGCTGCTGCGCACGACCCGCAAACTCACGGTGACGGATTTCGGCCTGAGCATGCTGGCGCATGCCCGCCAGATCGCCGACGAGGTCGATGCGGCCGGCGCGCTGGCCCAGCACCGGCAGGCCGAGCCGAGCGGCCGGCTGCGCGTGTCGATGCCGGCCGACCTGGCGCAGGACGCGCTGGTGGCGCGGCTGGCGCGCTTCGTCGCCGAGCATCCGGCGATCGAGCTCGAGCTCGACCTGTCGGCGCGCCGCGTCGACCTGATCGGCGAGAACTTCGACTTGGCGATCCGCATGGGCGACCTGCCCGACGACGCGTCGCTGGCGGCGCGGCGCATCGCCGTCTTCGCCTACGGCCTGTATGCGTCGCCGGCCTACCTGGCCGGGCGCGGCACGCCCGAAAGCCCGGCCGATCTGGCGCGCCACGACGCGCTGCTGCTGCGCGGGCGCGGCGGCGACGCGATCGCCTGGCAGCTCGCGCGCGCCGGCGGCGAGGCGTGGCGCGGCGCGCTGGCGCCGAAGCGCCGCGTCGTCGCCAACGCGCCCGAGTTGCTGATTCGGCTGGCCGTGCTCGGTACCGGCATCGCCGGCGTGCCGCGCCACTACGCCGTGCCGCACGTCGAGCGCGGCACGCTGGTGCCGGTGCTCGCCGACTGGGCGCTGCCGCCGGCGCCGGCCTGGGCCGTGTTTCCCGGGCGGCGCCTGATGCCGGCGCGCACGCGCGTCTTTCTCGACACGCTGGCCGACGAGTTCTCCGACGCGCGCTGCCAGGCCGTGCTCGAGCGCGACGAGCGCGCGCACCGGCGAGCGCCGCTTCAGAACTTGTAGTTCAGGCCGACGTTGATCGAGCGCCCCATGCCCGGCACCGGGATGCCGAATGGCACGCCGTTGATCGACATCGTGCGGCCCTGGCCGACGTAGGTGCCGCCCAGCGGCAGCGCGTAGTGGCGGTCGAACACGTTCTCGATGCCGAAGTCGATGCGCAGCTGGCGCCAGGTGTGGCTGCCGCGCCAGTTGACCAGGCCGTAGCCGCCGGTCGGGATCTCCTGCCGCGGTGCCGAGACGTTGCGCTTGGCGTGCACCGCCACGAGTTCCAGCGTGTGCTCCCAGGCGCCCGATGCCTGCTGCAGCGCCACCCGCGCATTCAGCGGCATGACGCGATAGAGGCCGCTGCCGGTGTCGAGATTGCGCCCGCGGGTGTAGTTCACCACGCCCTTGACGGCCCAGGTGCCGAGCTCGTTGCGGCCCAGCGGCAGCCGGCCCGAGACATCGACGCCGTAGAGCCGCGCGCTCTGGTTCATGTACTTCAGGATGCCGAACTGCCCCGGCACCGGCGCGGAGGCGACGTTGGCGTTGCGGTCCCAGCCGACGGCATCGACGTAGTCGCTGACGCGCGTGTAGAACGGCGCGAGCCTGAACTCCGACGTGCGGTCGGCGCTGTGCCAGCTCGCGCTGGCGCTGAGCGTGTGGGCGACTTCGGGCTTCAGGTCGGGGTTGCCGAGGTAGCCGTTGCCGTCGCCGACGAAGTTGTTCATCACCAGCGCCATCGCGTTGCGCGACCACGAATAGCGCTCGTAGAGGTTGGGCGAGCGCACCTTGCGCGCGAAGCCCAGCTCGACGCTGTGCGTCTCGTCGGGCGTGTGGCGCGCCAGCGCCGTCAGGTCGACGTTGGTGTCGGTGCGCTTGCGGTCGAGCGCATTGAACTCCGTCGCCGAGATCAGGTAGCCGGTCGAGTACATCGGGTTGCCGGCCACGCTGTTGTAGCCCTGCACCGGGCCGGTGTCGGTGGTGACGCGCTCGACGCGCGCGCCGAGCAGCGACATCCAGCGCGGGTTCCAGCGCGCCTCCCATTCGGCAAAGCCGGCGAGGCGGTCGCGCCGGCCGCCGTTGATGTTGAGGAAGGTGTCGGGCGCCATGCCGGCGAAAGCGGCCTGCACCGGGTTCATCGCGCTGACCAGCATGCCCGTCAGGTCGGCCGGCGACGGCGGCCACCAGTCGTCGAGCCGGTGCAGCAGCAGCTCGGCGCCGACGCGCAGCAGGTTGCGCTCCGACAGATCGATGTCGGCCCGCGCGACGGCGCCGGTGGTGCGGCCCTTCGTCCACATCGGCATGCCGGTGGCGACGACATACGGCGCAGCGCCGTAGACGAGCTGCTTGTCGGGGCCGAAGTCCATGTAGTGGTCGACTGCCTCGTGATAGACGCGCAGGTCGAGCCGGCCCCAGGCGTGGTCGGAGAGCAGCCGCGCATTGATGCGGTCCTGCGAGTTGCGCAGCAGGTCCATGCGCTGGTTCGGATAGAGCTGCTGCGGCATGGTCTGGTGGCCGAGCTTCAGTTCGAGCAGCCGCGCCTCGCCGCGCCACGCGAAGTCGAGCGCATGGTTGCGGGCGTCATAGGCCGACGAGCCGACTTCGTCCAGCGGCAGTTCGTGACCCGGATTGCCGGTGGCGGTGAAGGTCTTGAAGTCGTCGCCGGCGGTGTAGTTGCCGGCGCGGGCGAGTGCGCCGCGGTAGGCGGCGGCGAAGGTCTGCGTCGCATAGCCGGCCGAGACGTTCAGGCCGCGCGCCTCGTTGTTGCTCCGATAGTAGGTGCCGACCTCGCCGCCCGTGATGCGCTCTTGGTCGGCGGGCGCGAACTGCGGGGGCGCCGATTCGGCGACGATCGTGCCGCCGATGCTGTCGCCGCCCACGCTCACCGGCGTGATGCCGGCCCACACGTGCAGCGCGCCGACCTGGCTCGGGTCGAGGTACGACAGCGGCGGATTCATGTGGTTGGGGCAGGCGGCGACGAGGTCCATGCCGTCGACCTTGATGCGCAGCCGGTCGTCGCCAAGGCCGCGCACGATCGGCAGGCTCGACAGGCCGCCCGCGCTGCCGAGGCTGACGCCCGGCACGTCCTGCAGCAGGCCGGCCGTGTCGCTGGTCGCGGTGCGTTGCGAAAAGAGGCGCGAGCCCGTGAGCGCCGCGCCGGGCTGGGGGATCGGCGCGTCGCGGTGGCCGATCACGCGGACCGGCGGCAGGGTATCGGGGGTCTGGGCGGCGGCGGGGTCGAGGCAGGCCATCGCGGCGAGCACGAGGGGGGCGAGGCGGAAGTTCATGTCGTTCGTCGTCGTGTGCAGGCTCGAACGCGGCGGTTCGAGCGTCATCGGGGCATCGCGCGCGACGGGCGGCCGGCGAACGACGCGCGGCGCGCCGGCACGGAGGGCCGCGGCGCACGCGCGTCGGACCTGGCGGCCGGCGCGAGCGGATGCAAAGGGCAGGGCGAGGCGCCCTGCGTTCAGCGCGTCAGGCGGCGGCCGGTGGCCCGCGGGCGGGCAGCGGCGAGCGGGTCAGCCACGCGAGGTGGGCCGCGGCGGCGGGGCGCAGCGCATGGGCGCGCGCGTCGGCGGGCGCGAACGACACGGCCCAGGAGGGTGCGGTCGGTGCACAGGGGGCACACAGCGGGCAGTCGAGGCCGCGGGCCTCGTCGACCGTGGTGCCGTCGCCGTCGACGAGCACCATCTTCATGCCCATCGAGCAGACCATCTGCAGCGTCGCCGGCTCGATCAGCGGCGACGCGATCGACATGCCGACGAACAGCGCATACCACGCCAGCACCCAGCGGGCGACGAGGCGACGGGAGCGGAGGGACTGCACCGGCGGATTGTCGGGCCGACCGGCAGCCGTCAGAAATGCTTCAGGTCAAGAAGCGGACGCCGCGTCGCGCGGGTGGCCGGGGCGGCGCAGCCGGCGCCAGCGCCCGACCAGGGCCTGCACCGCGTCGTCGACCCAGGTGAAGACGACGGGGATGACGAGCAGGCTGAGAAAGGTCGACGTGATCAGCCCGCCGATCACGACGATCGCCATCGGCGAGCGGAAGCTCGGGTCGACGCCGATGCCCAGCGCGATCGGCAGCATGCCGGCACCCATCGCGATCGTCGTCATGACGATCGGGCGCGCACGCTTGCGGCATGCGTCGAGCAGCGCGTCGCCGCGCGCCATGCCGAATTCGCGGCGCGCCATGATGGCGTACTCGACGAGCAGGATCGAGTTCTTCGTCGCGATGCCCATCAGCATGATCAGTCCGATCATCGACGGCATAGACAGCGCCGACTGCGTGACGAACAGGGCCAGGAACGCGCCCGGCACCGACAGCACCAGCGCGACGAGGATCGTCGCCGGCTGCACGAAGTCCTTGAACAGCAGCACGAGCACGATGTAGATGCACAGCACGCCCGTCATCATTGCCAGCCCGAAGCTGGCGAACAGCTCGGCCATCGCCTCGGCGTCGCCGACGCTGGTGCGGATCACGCCCGGCGGCAGCTTGGCGAGGCTGGGCAGCGCGAGCGCCTGCTTCTCCACTTCGCCCAGTGGCTGCTGGTTCAGCTCGATCTCGAAGTTGACGTTGCGCAGCCGGTCGTAGCGGTTGATCTCGGCCGGGCCGCTGTCGATCGACAGCTCGGCCACGCTCGACAGCGGCACCGGCCCGCGCGCGCCCGGCACCGGCAGGCGCGACAGCACGTCGAGGTCGGCGCGCGCGTCGGCGGCCAGCCGCACGACGATCGGCACTTGGCGCTGCGCCAGGTTGAGCTTGGCCAGCGCCTGGTCGTAGTCGCCGGCGGTGGCCACGCGCAGCGTCTCGGCGATCGCCGCCGACGTGACGCCGAGGTCGGCGGCACGTGCGAAGTCGGGTCGCACGACGAGCTCCGGGCGCACCAGCGTGGCCGTCGACGTGACGGCGCCGATGCCGCGGATCGTGCGCAGCTCGCGCTCGACTTGCGCGGCGTGCGATGCGAGCGCCGCGCCGTCCTCGCCGGCCAGCACGAGCACGTATTTCTCGCTCGACGCGCCGAGGCCGACCTTGATGCGTGCGCCGGCCACGTCGGCGAGGGTGTCGCGCAGCTGCTGCTCGATCGCCTGCTTGGACAGGCCCGGGCGGTCGTCGCGGTGCGTCATGTTGATCGTCAGCACGGCCTTGCGCACCTCGGCCGCGCCCCGGGGCGCGAACGGGTCGGCGCCGGCGTTGCCGCCGCCGATCGCCGTGTAGACGAGCTTGACGTGCTCGTTGCGCTGCACGATCTCGCGCGCCTGCTCGGCGGCGGCATAGGTCTGGCGGAACGTGCTGCCCGGCGGCAGCGTCACCGTGACCTGCGTCTGCGAAAGATCGTCGGGCGGGATGAAGCCGGTGGGCAGGAGCGGTACGAGCATCATCGATCCGACGAGGAAGACGGCCGCCGCGGCGACGGTGACGATGCGGTGGCGCAGGCACCAGCGCGCCCAGCCGAGGTAGATGCGCACCCAGCGCGGCTCGGCGCCGTGCGCCGCGTCGAGTCGCTTCGGGGCCTTGAGCAGGTAGGCCGCCATCATCGGCGTCAACATGCGCGCGACGACGAGCGAGAAGAAGACGGCGATCGCCGCCGTCCAGCCGAACTGGACGAAGAACTTGCCGGCGATGCCGCTCATGAACGCCGTCGGCAGGAACACGGCGATCAGCGTGAACGTCGTCGCGATGACGGCCAGGCCGATCTCGTCGGCCGCCTCCATCGCCGCCTGGAACGGCGTCTTGAAAACTGCCGGCCCCCAGGTCGTCGCTTCGCTCCGCCCGTCCCCCGAGGGGGACTGCCCGGCTCGGGGCGGCCCGGCGCTGGGCAGCGCCAGGTGGCGCATGATGTTCTCGATCTCGACGATGGCGTCGTCGACCAGGATGCCGACGACGAGCGACAGCGACAGCAGCGTGACGACGTTGATCGTGAAGCCCATCAGGTGCATCACGAAGAAGGTCGGGATCGCCGACAGCGGCAGCGCGACGGCCGACACGAACGTCGCGCGCGCGTCGCGCAGGAACAGGAAGACGACGAGCACGGCGAGCGCCGCGCCCTCGTAGAGCAGCTTCATCGAGCCTTCGTAGTTCTCGACGACGGGGTCGACGAAGTTGAACGCCTCGGTGACGGAGATCCCCGGGTGCTCGGCCTTCAGCCGCTCGAGCGCGGCGCGCACGCCGTCGGTGACGGCGATCTCGCTGGCGCCGCGCGAGCGCACGATCTCGAAGGCGACGACGGGCTGGCCGTCGAGCAGCGCCGCGGCGCGCTGTTCGGCCACGGTGTCGCGCACCGTCGCCACCTGGTCGAGGCGGATGCGCCGGCCGTCGCGCAGCGCGACCTGCAGCGCCGCCAGTTCGTCGGCCGTGCGCACCGTGGCGAGCGTGCGCAGCGACTGTTCGGCGCCGCCCAGGTCGGCGCGGCCCGACGGCGCGTCCTGCTGCACCAGGCGCAGCTGCTGCGAGATCTCGGCCGCGGTCGCGCCGAGCGAGAGCAGGCGCGCCGGATCGAGCTCGACGGCGACTTCGCGCGTCGCGCCGCCGACGCGCGCGACGGCGCCGACCCCCGGCACGGCGAGCAGCGCCTTGGTCACCTCGTTGTCGACGAACCACGACAGCGCCTCGTCGTCGAGGCGCGGCGACGCCACGGTGTAGGTGAGGATCGGCGTGCCGGCGAGGTCGACCTTCTGGATCACCGGGTCGCGCAGATCGGCCGGCAGGTCGGAGCGCACGCGCGAGACGGCGTCGCGCACGTCGTCGAGTGCCTCCTGCGTCGGCTTCTCCAGGCGGAACTCGACCGTCAGCACGGCCGTGCCGTCCTGCAGCGTGGTGTAGATGTGCTTGAGGCCCTGCAGCGTGGCGAGCGAGTTCTCGATCTTGCGCGCTACCTCCGTCTCGAGCTGCGCCGGCGCGGCGCCGGGCAGCCGCGCCGTCACCGTGACCATCGGCAGGTCGATGTCGGGAAAGTTCTGGACCTTCATCGCGCGAAAGCTCATCACGCCGACGATCGTCAGCATCACGAACAGCAGCACCGACGGGATCGGGTTGCGGATCGACCAGGCCGAGACGTTCATCTCGAGGCACCCGCAGCCGGCGCCGACGCCGCGGCGGCGGCGGCGATGCGCACCGTGTCGCCGTCGGCGAGGAAGGCGCCGCCGGCGGCGACGACGCGGGCCCCGGCGTCGAGCCCGCCCATGATCTCGACGCGCTCGCCGACGCGCCGACCCGTCGCCACCTTGGTCTGCAGCACCTTGCCGTCGGCGCCGACGCGCATCACGTAGGAATAGCCTTCGCGCAGCAGCACGGCGCTTTGCGGCAGCGTCAGCGCCGGCGCGCTGCCGAGCTCGAACTCGCCGCGCGCGAACATGCCGGCGCGCGCGTCGCGCGACGGCGCGAGGTCGACGTAGGCGATGCCGTTGCGCGTCTGCGCGTCGACGGTCGGCGCGAGCATGCGCAGCGTGCCCGTCGCGGTCGAGCCGCCGGGCAGCGTGAGCGCCGCCGCGAGGCCCGGCTTCAGGCGCGCCAGGTCGGCCGCCGGCACTTCGGCGCGCCACTCGAGGCGGCCGCGCCGGATCAGGCGGAACAGCTCCTGGCCGGCGGGCAGCACGGCGCCCACCGTCGCGCTGCGCGCCGAGATCACGCCGTCGTCGGGCGCGACGACGCGCGTCTGCGCCAGCCGCAGCTGCTGCGCCCGGGCCGCCGCGCGCTGCGCCTCGACGCGCGCCTGCGCCGTGCGCTCGGCCGTCAGGTACTGCTCGACCTGCTGGCGGCTGTAGGCGCCGCTGTCGGCGAGGTCGCGCGCGCGCCGCGCATTGGCCGCGGCTTCGGCGAGGGCCGCCTCGGCCTCGGCGAGTGCGGCTCGGATCTGCGCCACGTCGGCCTCGACGGTGGCCGGCGCGAAGGTCGCGAGCACCTGGCCGCGCTTCACGACGTCGCCGACGTTGACGCGCACCTCGGCCAGCCGCAGGCCGTTGGCCTCGGTGCCGATGCTCGCCTCCTGCCAGGCGGCGATGCTGCCGTTGGCGGCCAGGCGCAGCGGCAGCGTCTCGCGGCGTGGCGCCGTCGTCTCGACGGTGAGGGCCGGCTTGGCCGGCTCGGCGGTGGCGGCCGGGTCGGTGCCGTTGCCGCAGGCGGCGAGCAGCAGGGCCACGGCCACGGTGACCGCCGGCCGGGAAGGGGAGGTGCGAGTCGTCATGGGGGCGGGCGCATTGTTGTTGTCGATGGCGCGCGCGACCACCGCATCGCGCGCGCACGAAGCGCGAACTTTACGCAGGAATCGTGACCGGGTCTTGCGTCAGGCGACGCGATGGAACCACAGCAGCGACAGCAGCGCGGCCAGCAGCGTCAGCGCAGCGGCGGCGGCGCTGAACATCGCCGTGATCTCGGTCTCGCGCTTCTCGAACACCAGCTTGGCGTTGAGCATCTGGTAGACCTTGGTCAGGTCGGGCGCGCTGCCGGCGTAGTAGTACTCGCCGCGCGTCAGGTTGGCGATCGTCTTGAGCGATTCCTCGTCGAGGCGCACGCGCATCGACCAGCCCTCGGTGCGCAGGATCTCACCGTCGGGCGTGCCGATGCCCACGGTGTAGATGCGCACGCCGCGCTCGGCCGCCATGCGCGCGGCTTCGATCGGGTCGGGGCCCGTCGTCGTCTGGCCGTCGGTCAGCAGGATGACGACGGCCGACGGATACGAGCCCGGCGGCACCGGCTTGAACGGTGCCTTGGCGCCGTCGTTGAGCGGCTGACGGTCGAGCGACATCGCGCCGGCGCCGCCGCGCCGCGCCGAATACGACTGCAGGTCGATGCCGGCATCGGGAAAGATGGTCGACAGCGACACGATGATGGCGCTGCCGATGGCGGTGGCGCGCTGCAGCTGGAAGCGGTCGATCGCGGCGAGCAGGTCGTCCTTGTTGTGCGTCGGCGGCTGCACCAGCTGCGCCGTACCGGCGAACGACACGATCGCCACGCGCGTGTTGCGCGGCTGCTCGGCGATGAAGGTGCGCGCAGCCTCCTGGGCCGCCGTGATGCGGTTGGGCTTGACGTCCTCGGCCAGCATGCTGCGCGAGATGTCCATCGCCAGCACGACGAGGTCATGCTGCGACGGCAGCGTGATGACGGCCGTAGGCCGCGCGATCGCCACGATCGACAGGGCCAGCGCCGTGAACATCAGCAGCGGCGGCACGTGGCGGCGCACGCGCGAGCCGGTGCCCATCGCCTCCTTGACGATGCTCAGGCTGGCATAGCGCAGCGCCGCCTTCTTGCGCCGGCGCAGCAGCCAGACGTACAGCGCCACCAGCAGCGGCAGCAGCAGCGCCAGCGCGAGCGCTTCGGGCCAGAGGAACTTCATGCCCGGCCGCCTCCCAGGTGCTGCGGCAGGACCGCGCCGCCGCTGCGCAGCCGCGCACGCTGCCGCCGCAGGTCGACGAAGCGCAGCATCGCGTCGTAGAGGTCGTCGTCGGTCGCCAGCTCGAGCGCGTCGACGCCGGCGCGCTGGAAGGCGGTGCGCAACTCGGCCTCACGCCGCTCGGCGGCGGTGGCGAAGCGCTGGCGAAAGCGCTTGTCGTGCGTGTCGACGAACAGCTGCTCGCCCGTCTCGGCGTCCTGCATCACGACCAGGCCGAGGTCGGGCAGCTCCATCTCGAGCGGGTCGTACAGCCGCACGGCGACGACGTCGTGGCGGCGCGCCAGCCGCGCCAGCGTGTCGGCCCAGCCGGCCGGCGCGATGAAGTCGGAGACGACGAACAGCAGCGAGCGGCGCTTGAGCAGCGGCTCCGCCGACTGCAGGAAGGCGCGCAGGTCGGTGCCCGTCGTCGTCTGCGTCGGCGGCGCGCTGCGCATGCGGTGCAGGATGTGCAGCACGTGGCGGCGGCCGTTGCGCAGCGGGATGACGGCGTCGAGCCGGTCGCCGTAGAAGAGCGCGCCGACGCGGTTGCCGCGCCGCGACAGCAACTGCGCCAGCACGGTGACGAACTCGCTGGCGACGTTGACCTTCTCGAGGCGCGCCGAGCCGAAGCGCACCGACGGGCTCACGTCGAGCAGGAACCAGGCGTTGAGTTCGCGGTCCTCGGCGTACTCGCGCACGTAGGGCGTCTGCAGCCGCGCCGTGACGTTCCAGTCGATGCGGCGCACGTCGTCGTGGTACTGGTACTCGCGCAGGTCGGCCAGGTCGATGCCGCCGCCGCGGAACAGCGTGCGATAGTCGCCGTGCAGCAGGCCGTCGAGCCGCCGCACGACGGTCCACTCGAGGCGGCGCAGCGTCGCCTCAGGCAGCGAGGCCTTGCGATCGGACGTTGGAGCCGACGCGGACATGGGTGTCGAGGGGTTTGTCGGGTGCCGGCAGCTGCGCCAGCACGCGGTGGATGATCTGGTCGGCGCTCTGGCCGTCGGCCAGCGCCTCGTACGACAGGATCAGGCGGTGGCGCAGCACGTCGGGCACCAGGTCGACGACGTCTTCCGGCAGCGCATAGGCGCGCCCGCGCAGGAAGGCGAGCGCGCGCGCGCCTTCGATCAGGTGGATCGACGCGCGCGGGCTGGCGCCGAAGGTGAGGTAGCGCTTGAGGTCGGCCAAGCCATAGCGCTCGGGCTCGCGCGTCGCCGCGACCAGGCGCACCGCGTACTGGATCAGCGACGGGTCGACGTAGGACGCGCGGCACTCGCGCTGCAGCGCGAGCAGCTGCTCCGTCGTCGCGACGGCGGCCACGGCGATCGCCGCGCCGGTGACGCGCTCGACGATGACGAACTCCTGCTCCTCGCTCGGATAGCCGACGACGACCTTCATCATGAAGCGATCCACCTGCGCCTCGGGCAGCGGATAGGTGCCCTCGGTCTCGATCGGATTCTGCGTCGCCATCACGAGGAAGGGCTCGGGCACCTTGTAGGTCTCGCCGGCGATCGTGACCTGGTGCTCCTGCATCACCTCGAGCAGCGCGCTCTGCACCTTGGCGGGCGCGCGGTTGATCTCGTCGGCGAGCAGCAGGTTGGCGAACACGGGCCCCAGCGTGGTGCTGAACTCGCCCGTCTTCTGGTTGTAGATGCGCGTGCCGACGAGGTCGGCCGGCACCAGGTCGGGCGTGAACTGGATGCGCTTGAACGAGCCGCGCAGCGTCGTGGCGAGCGTCTTGACGGTCAGCGTCTTGGCCAGTCCGGGCACGCCTTCGACGAGCAGGTGGCCCTGCGCCAGGATGGCGACGAGCACGCGCTCGAGGAAATGGTCCTGTCCGACGACGATCTTCTTGACCTCGTAGAGGATGCGCTCCATCTGCGAGGGCGTGTCGGGGCGCGGCGCGGCGGCGGCAGGCTCGTTCATGGGGCCCTTTCGCTGGAGGGTCGGCGGTTCGGTTCAGAACGGCGTCAGCCCGACAGCGGCTGCGGCATTCTCGATCGGCACAGCAAATCCGATGCCGATGAAGACGCGCTGCTCGCTCGGGTTGAGGATCGCCGTCACGATGCCGACGACTTCGCCGTCGTGCGTGACGAGCGGCCCGCCCGAGCTGCCGGGGTTGGCGGCGGCATCGAACTGGATCAGGTTGGTCAGCAGCGTCTTGCCCTCGGGCGACTGGTACTCGCGGCGCAGCCCCGAGACCACGCCCGACGTCACCGACGGCCCGATGCCGAACGGGAAGCCGGCGGCGATCACGCCGTCGCCGGGCGAGAGGTGCTGCGTCGAGCGCAGCGTCGCCGGCACGAGGTCGTCGGGCAACTTGCGCGCCTGCAGCACGGCGAGGTCGTTGTGCGGCTGCGCGCCGACGATCTGCGCCTCGGATTCGAGGCCGTCGGCGAACGTGACTTCGATGCGCTCGGCGCCGGCGACGACGTGCAGGCTGGTCAGGATCAGGCCGCTCTCGACGATGACGACGCCGCTGCCGGTGCTCGTCGGATCGTCGGGCTTGCCGGCGCGCGTCAGGCCGCGCACGCGCACCACCGACGGGCGGATCGCCTGCCAGGCCTTGGCGGCCGGCGACGGCAGCGACGCCTTCTCCAGCGTGTGCAGCACGGCGGCGTCGATGTCGGCCTGCATGAACTGGCGCGATGGGGGCGCCAGCGCCGTGTGCAGCGACAACGCCAGCGCGACGAGCAGCAGCGCGCCGGCGAGCCACGAGCGGCGCGGGCGCGGCAGCCAGCGGCGGCCCGGGGTGGCGGAATCAGGCGTGGAAGGGGTGGCCAACTTCGCCGCGGCTGACGGCTTGGCGGTCGGAGCAGGGCTCGACGCAGCCTCACCACCGGGCGCCGCGGCGCGCGACCGGTTCGACCTGCTGTAGAGCGCATCCCTGGCCATGCCCGCCCGCTTGCGACTGCCGATGGGCGAACACTACCGCATCGCCGAACCGCGACGCCCGCAGGGGCGAATCGCCTACGGGATCAGTGGGGATGTCGGGGCCCGCGCGGGGCCCGCGCGGGGCCCGTGGAGGCGGGCCGCTCAGCGGCCGAAGAAGTGGCGGAACAGGTCGGCGTCGGCGACTTCGCGCACCGCCAGGCCGTCCATCGGCTCGCTGAACGGCGTGATCGGCACGGCCGGGCCGAGCTCGCAGGGGACGGTGTCGGCGTGGGCGACGACGGGGTGCGACTCGTCTTCGAGGCGCATCGCGTCGGCCAGCATCTCGGGGCCCACTTCGAGCAGCAGGCGGCGCAGCGCGGCGAGCCGGGCGTCGCCGCGCGGCGCGCTGCCGATCCACTGGATGCGCTCGCGCAGCGTCTCGGCGAACGACGGCGTGTCCTCTTCCCACTCGAGGAAGCCGGTGTTGGGCACTGCGAAGCTGCGCGGGCTGCGTTCGATCGTCGTGTGCATGGCGTGACCCCTGTGCTTTCGAATTCGTTCTGAATGGGCCACAGCGTACGGGCCCCATGGCCTGCTTGTCGGGCGGAATAGCGGTGTCTTGTAGAGCCACTTCGCGCGCCGGCGCCACGCCGCGCGCGACGGCGTGACATACGTCGCGTGCGCGCCGGGCTCAGCGCACCGCCAGCGGCGCGACGCCGAACAGCCGCCCGTGCAGGTCGAGCACGAACAGCGCGTACAGCGCCAGCCCGCCGACGACGGCGACGACATCGTTCCAGGCGCGCGGCGGCGCCGACGGAATCGGGCGTTGCGCGCGGCGCTTCATCGAGATGCGGTCGGCGACGGCCCAGGCGAGGAAGCCGCCGAACAGCAGCACGTCGGCCAGCGTGCCGTTGGCCAGCAGGTGCGCGACCGCCCACAGCTTGGTGGCGACCAGCGTCGGATGGCGCGTCGCGCTGCGGATGCGCCCCGGCAGGTAGGTGGCGAGGAAGAGCGGGAACACCGGCAGCAGCAGCAGCAGCGCCAGATGGCGCAGCCCCGCTGGCGGCGCGTACAGCACGACGGGCTGCTGCCGCGCGAGGCCGTAGCCGACGACGATGAGCACGAAGCCGGCGATCGACGCCAGCGTATAGCCGCCCTTCCAGGCTGCTTCGTTGCGCGCCGCCAGCGCGTCGCGCCAGCCCGGTGCGACGATCGACACCGAGTGCACGCCGAGGAAGATCACCAGTCCGAGGATCAGGGTCGCCATGGGGTCGCTCCGGTCGGCCAGCCAGTCTGGCTGCGCGCGATGGTAGCCGGGCTCGACGTCAATCGAGCAACTCGGGGTTCCAGGCGTCTGCATGCGGTGGCCGTTCACGTCGAGCCACAGGCCGAGTGCCTGCGGGTCGGGCACTTCGTCGGCCGTGACGAGCCAGGGGCCGACCGGGCCGAAGGTTTCATCGTCGTCGGCGTGTCGGGGGTTCGTGGCAGCGCCCCCGCGCGGGGGCAGGCCCCGGAGTGTGCCTCGTTCCCCCGCCGGAGCGATGGAGCGCGCGCCGCCGCGCGGCGACGATGGCGCGCCCTGCCACGAACCCCGGAGCCCGCGATGACGACGACGATGACGACGACGATGGCCGCCCGTGCCCCGGCGCCGGCGCGCATGACGGTGAGCGTGCCGCCGCATGCCGGCGCCGCGCGCACCGACGACATGGCGCCCGCGGCGCGCGACACCGACGACGACACGCCGGGCTGCGGCTGGTACGACTCGAGCTTCGAGCTGCGCCACGGCCTCGACGTCATCGAGCTGGGGCCGGCGGCGGCAGGGTTTTTTGGCGCCGCGCTGTCGTGACCCGGCGAGCGTCGGGACAATCGCGGTCATGCTGTCGAAGAAGTCGTTTCGCTGGATCCTGCTGGCTGCGCTCGGCTGCGCGGCTTTCTCCGCCGCGGCGCAGTTGCGCGAGCCGTCGCATGCCGAGCGCTGGCGCGAGGCCTTCGACGCCTGGGCCGCGGCCGACAAGCTGCGCCGCCCCGACACCGGCGGCGTCGTCTTCGTCGGCAGCTCGTCGATCCGGCTGTGGCCGGGCCTCGAGTCGCAGTTCGCCGGCACGGCGCCGGTCGTGATCCAGCGCGGCTTCGGCGGCTCGCGGCTCGACGAATGCGCCGCCCACCTCGGCCCGCTCGTCACGCAGTACCGGCCGCGCCAGGTCGTGCTCTATGCCGGTGAGAACGACCTCGCCGAAGGCCGCACGCCGCAGCAGGTGCTCGACAGTTTCGCCGCCTTCGTGCGCGGCGTGCGCGCTGAGCTGCCGCAGGCGCAGATCACCTATGTGTCGATCAAGCCGAGCCCGTTGCGCGCCGCGCTGCTGCCGCGGGTGCGCGAGGCCAACCGGCTGATCGCCGACTACGTCGCCGGCCGGCCGCGGCTCGACTACGTCGACGTCTACTCGCGCATGGTCGACAGCGACGGCCGCGTGCGCGCCGAGCTGTTCGGCGACGATGCGCTGCACCTCAATGCGGCGGGCTATGCGCTGTGGCGCGAGGAGATCTCGGCGCGACTGCGCTGACGCGTGACGCGCCGGCGCGCCGCGTGCGCAGCCGCTCGCGCAGCGCAGCGCTGCGGCGGTCGAGCTCGGCGCTGATCCACGCCACGACCCACAGCACGGCGAACACGCCCGTCAGCAGCGCCGCGTCGACGACGAGCGGGCGCTGCGACACGTCGGCGCCGAGCGTCGCGAGCACGAGCAGCGCGAGGACGAGGTGGGCGCAGAACACGGGCAGCGACGCCGCGCCGAGCATCTCGAGCGCGCGCAGCCGCGGCAGCCGCTTCAGCGCCGGCGCGTGGTGCATCGCCAGCACGAGCAGCGCGAAGAAGTCGATCAGGCGCAGCGGGCCGAGGTGCCACTTGTCGAAGATGGCGTTGAGCGAGGCGCCCTGGCCCGGGAACGGCACCTGGCCGACGGCGTGGCGCCACGCGAGGCCCGCGACGGCGACGACCCAGGCCGTGCGCACGAGCCAGCGCGGGAATCGCATCGGCGCCGCGTCGTCGCCTCCGGCGACCGAGCTCGAGCCCATCCACAGTCCGAGCACCCACAGGAACTGCCAGCCGAGCAGCTCGAACGCGCCGTTCTGCTCGGCCGGCACCGGCAGGCCGGTGGCGCGCACCAGCGACTCGTAGAGCCAGCGGCCGGCGTCGAACTGCGCCGCCAGCCAAAGCGCGACGCTCGCGGCGAGGATGCCGGTCCAGCCGCGGTACAGGCCGTGCAGCAGCAGCACCGGGCTGGCCAGCATGAACAGGATGTACATCGGCAGGATGTCGAGCAGCGGCGGGCTGTAGATCAGCAGCAGGCCGGCGACGAAGGCCGTGAACGGCTGGTCGAGATAGAACGAGATCATGTCGGTGACGGCCGGCTGCCGGCCGACGACGCCGATCGCCGCCACGATGCTGAACAGGAACACGAGCAGCGCCGCCTGGCACAGCCAGATCTTCCAGGCGCGCCGCAGGAAGGCCTCGCGCATGCGCTCCTCGCCGTGGCGGCGCTCGCGCTGCGTGTAGACGATGCCGGCCATGTAGGCCGACAGCAGCACGAAGCCTTCGGCCGCCGAGACGTAGCCCAGCGGCTGGCCGGCCGGATCGGACAGGCGCGTCGGCAAATGCGTCAGCGTCATCGCGACGAGCATCAGGCCGCGCAGCGCGTCGAGCTCCCAGCGACGGTCGGCGGCAGCGGCGGGCGTCGTCATGCCCCGTGCGAGGCAAGCGGCGTACCGCCGGGCGGCGCGCGCGTCAGCGGCAGCGCTCGAAGGCGGTGTCGAGCAGCGCGGCGGCCGTGCCGCGCGCCGCGACGACGCGCAGCCGCGAGCCGGCGTCGTCAAGCGCCAGCGTCAGCGCATCGGAGGTCGCGCGGCCGCGCAGTTGCAGCGTCGCGCCGTGGGCGCGGCCTTCGAGTGCGAGCGGCGCGCCGGTGCGGCGGAACTCGCCGCGCAGGCGCTGATGCGTCTGCGCGAGCTGCAGCTTTGCGTCGCCCGCGCACCAGTCGCCGGCGACGCGCGCCGGCACGATCCACAGGTGCAGGCGGCTCACCTTCTCGCGGCCGATCTTCTTGTCGGGCGCCTCGACGCTGACGCTGCGGTCGGGCGCCCAGTCGCCCATGTCCCAGTCGTGCGACACGATGCGCGTGCCCGGCTTCAGCGCGAGCAGCCGTGGGCGCAGTTGCAGGTTGACCTCGGGCAGCAGGTAGAGCGTGACGACGGTCGCGGCCGACAGGTCGGTGGCGAATAGATCCTGCTCGCGGAACTCGGCGCGCGCTGCGACGCCGGTGCGTCGGGCGTTCTCGCGACTGCGCTGCACGAGAGCCGGGTCGATCTCGATGCCGAGGCCGCGCGCGCCGAAGCGGCGCGCCGCGACGATGACGATGCGCCCGTCGCCCGAACCGAGGTCGATCACGAAGTCGCCGGCGCCGACGCCGGCGAGCTGCAGCATCTCGAGCGTCACGTTGTCGGGCGTCGTGACGAAAGGCACCTCCTCGGCCCACTGCGCGTGCGCGCCGGCGGCGACCAGGGCGGCCAGCGCGGCCGCAGCGGCGCGCCGCGCGATCGATCGGAGCAGAGACATCGGGACCCTCACCGGGATGCGTGAGCAGGAGCGAACCATACAATGCCCCGACATGGCATCGGCGCACTTCGCGAGCACGCTGCGGGCGTTCCGTGTCGGCGCTTGCGTCGTCGTTGCTGCGGTCGCGCTGGCACTCGGCGTCGCCGCGCCGGCGCGCGCCGACGGCGCACCGTGGGTCCACGCCTATGCGGCATTCACGACGCCCAGGTACCCGCCGGGCTTCGCGCACTTCGAATACGTCGACCCGGCGGCGCCGAAGGGCGGCACGCTCTACCTCGGCAACCCCGACCGGCGCTCGAGCTTCGACAAGTTCAATCCGTTCACGGTGCGCGGCAACGCGCCGGCCGGCTTGTCGATCTTCGTCTTCGAGTCGCTGGCCGTGCTGTCGGGCGACGAGCCGCAGACGATGTACGGCCTGCTCGCCGAGGCGATGCAGGTCGCGCCCGACTTCTCGAGCGTGGCGTTCCGCCTGCACCGCCAAGCGCGCTTCACCAACGGCGACCCGGTGACGGCCGACGACGTGGCGCATTCATACCGCACGCTGACGAGCAAGTTCGTCTCGCCCGTCTACACCAGCGTGTTCGGTGCGCTCGGCCGCGCCGTCGTCGTCGACGCGCGCACCGTGCGCTTCGAGCTGCGCGACCGCAACCTCGACAGCGTCTTCCTCGCCGGCGGCCTGCCCGTCTTCTCGGCCAAATGGGGGGCGGGCAAGCGCTTCGACGAAGTCGTCACCGAGCATCCGATCGCTAGCGGGCCCTACACGATCGCGCGCGCCGACTCGGGGCGCCGCCTCGAGCTGCAGCGCGACCCGAACTACTGGGCGCGCGAGCTCGGCGTGCGGCGCGGCTCGTTCAACTTCGATCGCATCGTCTACCGCTACTACCGCGACCGCGCCGTGATGATGGAGGCCTTCAAGGCCGGCGAGTTCGACCTGATCAAGGAGTATTCGGCGCGGCGCTGGATGCGCCAGCACCAGGGCCCGAAGTGGGACGACGGGCGCATCGCCAAGCAGCGCTTCCAGACGAAGATGGGCCAGGGCGTGCAGGCCTACCGGCTCAACCTTCGCCGGCCGCTGTTCGCCGACATCCGCGTGCGGCGCGCGCTCGAGCTGACCTACGACTTCGAGACGGTCAACCGCTACAAGCTCTACCAGCGTGCCTACAGCCTGTTCAACAACACGGAGTTCGCCGCCGACGGCACGCCGAGCGCGGCCGAGCTGGCGCTGCTCGAGCCGTTTCGCGCCGAGCTGCCGCCGGCCGTCTTCGGCCCGGCGTACCGGCCGCCGCGCACCGACACCGGGCCGAACGCGCTGCGCGAGAACCTGCGCCGCGCGCGCGACATCCTGGCCGAGGCCGGCTGGGAGCCCGACGCGGGCGGCGTGCTGCGCAATGCCCAGGGCCAGGCCTTCGAGTTCGAGTACATGAGCCCCGAGGAAGGCGCGGTGCGCAACGTCGCACCGTGGATGCGAAACCTCGACAAGCTCGGCATCCGCATGAACGTGCGCACCGTCGACTTCGCGCTGTACCGCAAGCGGCTCGAGGTGTTCGACTTCGACATGGTGGGCATCGCCGGCGGCGACTTCACGCTGCCGTCGGCGGCCGACTTCCAGGCCGCCTACACGACGCGCACCGCCGACGAAGAGGGCAGCGCGAATCTGGGCGGCGTCAAGATCCGCGCGCTCGACCATTTGATCGACGCGATGACGCGCGCGCGCACGCTCGACGAGCTGCGCACCGTCTGCCGCGCGATCGACCGCGTCGTCATGCACAGCCACATCATGGTGCCCGAGCTCTACAGCGCCGCGCAGCCGATGTCGTGGTGGACCAAGTTCGGCATTCCCGCCGTGATGCCCGGCTATTTCACGATCGACACGACGGAGGCGCAGGTGGCCTGGCCGATCACGACGTGGTGGATGAAGTCCGCTGACCATCGCAGGAGGTAGCCCGCCGATGCTCGCCTACATCGCCAAGCGGCTGCTGCTGATGATCCCCACGCTGCTGGGCGTGCTGACCGTCACCTTCGTCGTGATCCAGTTCGTGCCCGGTGGCCCGGTCGAGCAGCTCGTCGCCGAGGCACGCAGCGGCGCTCGCGGCGAGGGCAGCGGCTACGGCGCCAAGCGCGACCTCGATGCGAAGCAGGTCGCCGAGCTCAAGAAGCTCTACGGCTTCGACAAGCCCGCGCACGAGCGCTACGTCGAAATGCTGGCCAGCTTCGCGCGCTTCGACCTCGGGCGCAGCTTCATGCACAACAAGGACGTGGGCGCGCTGATCGCCGAGAAGCTGCCGGTGTCGATCAGCCTGGGCGTCTGGACCTTCCTGCTGACCTACCTGATCTCGATTCCGCTGGGCGTGGCCAAGGCGGTGCGCGACGGCAGCCGCTTCGACACGGCGACGACGGTGCTCGTGCTCGTCGGCTACGCGATCCCCGGCTTCGTGCTGGGCGTGCTGCTGATCGTGCTGTTCGCCGGCGGCTCGTTCCTCGACTGGTTCCCGCTGCGCGGCCTGACGTCGGACAACTGGGCCGAGTTGTCGTGGCCGGCGCGCGTGCGCGACTACTTCTGGCACCTGACGCTGCCGTTGATCTGCTACGCCATCGGCAGCTTCGCCGTGATGACGATGCTGACCAAGAACACGTTCATCGAGGAGATGCGCAAGCAGTACGTGCTCGTCGCGCGCGCCAAGGGGCTGTCGCAGCGGCGCGTGCTCTACAAGCACATCTTCCGCAATGCGCTGATCCCGATCATCACGGGCTTTCCGTCGGCCTTCGTCGGTGCCTTCTTCGCCGGCTCGCTGCTGATCGAGACGCTGTTCTCGCTCGACGGGCTGGGCCTGCTGAGCTACGAGGCCATCGTGCGGCGCGACTATCCCGTCGTGCTGGGGTCGCTGTACCTGTTCACGCTGATCGGGCTGGTCGTGAAGCTCGTCTCCGACCTGCTCTACGTCGTGATCGACCCGCGCGTGCAGTTCGCCGGAGCGCCGCGATGACGCCGGCGCCGCCGCCGCAGCCCGCCGTGACGCGCCACGCATCGCCCAACCGGCGCGCGTGGGCGCGCTTCAAGCGCCACCGCCTCGGCTGGTGGTCGCTGTGGGTGTTCGTCGCGATGCTCGTCGTCGCCACCTGCGCCGAGCTGCTGTCGAACGACCGGCCGCTGGTCGCGCGCTACGACGGCGAGTGGTTCTTTCCCGTGATCCACAACCCGCCCGAGACGCGCTTCGGCGGCGACTTCGCGACGCCCACCGACTGGAAGGATCCGTTCATCCGCGAGCGCTTCGTGCAGCCGGGCAACTGGGCGCTGTTCACGCTCAACCCGCATTCGGCGACGTCGCTGAACTACTTCGCGAAGACGCCCGACCCGGCGCCGCCCAGCCGCGACAACTGGCTCGGCACCGACGACACGGGTCGCGACCTGCTGGCGCGGCTGCTCTACGGGTTTCGCATCAGCGTGTGGTTCGGCCTGGCGCTGACGGCGGCCGGCGTCGTGATCGGCGTGGCCACCGGCGCGCTGCAGGGCTACTTCGCCGGGCGCATCGACCTGACGATGCAGCGCCTGATCGAGATCTGGAGCGCAATTCCCGAGCTGTACCTGCTGATCATCTTCGCGGCGATCTTCGCGCCGTCGCTGGCGCTGCTGCTCGTGCTGCTGGCGGCCTTCGGTTGGATGGGCTTGTCGGACTACGTGCGCGCCGAATTCCTGCGCAACCGCGGGCTCGAGTTCGTCAAGGCGGCGCGCGCCATGGGCCTGCCCGACCGTCTCATCATCTGGCGCCACATGCTGCCCAACTCGATGACGCCCGTCATCACCTTCCTGCCGTTTCGAATGAGCGCGGCCATCATCTCGCTGACGGCGCTCGACTTCCTCGGCCTGGGCGTGCCGCCGCCGACGCCGTCGCTCGGCGACCTGCTGCGCCAGGGCAAGGACAACCTCGACGCCTGGTGGATCACGGTGACGACGTTCGCCGTGCTGCTCGTGATTCAGCTGCTGCTGACCTTCATCGGCGACGCGCTGCGCGACGCCTTCGACACGCGCAAGTCATGAACGGCGGCAGCGTGCCCCTCCTCGAGATCGAGCGCCTGAGCGTGGCGTTCGGCGCGACGCGCGTCGTCGACGAAGTGTCGCTCGCTATCGCGCCGGGCGAGAAGTTCGGCCTCGTCGGCGAATCGGGCTCGGGCAAGTCGATCACGGCGCTGTCGGTGCTGCGCCTGGTCGACGCGGCGACGACGAGCGGCTCGATCCGCTTCACCGGCGACGAGCTGACGACGAAGAGCGAGCGCGAGATGCGCGGCCTGCGCGGCGCCGAGATCGCGATGATCTTTCAGGAGCCGATGACGGCGCTCAACCCGCTCTACACCGTCGGCGACCAGGTCGGCGAGGTGCTCGAGCTGCACGAGGGGCTGCGCCGCAACGCGGCGCGCGCGCGTGCCATCGAGCTGCTGGCGCGCACCGGCATCCCGGATCCGGCCGAGCGCGTCGACGCCTATGCGCATCAGCTGTCGGGCGGCCAGCGCCAGCGCGCCATGATCGCGATGGCGCTGGCCTGTCGGCCCAAGCTGCTGATCGCCGACGAGCCGACGACGGCGCTCGACGTCACGATCCAGGCGCAGATCCTGGCGCTGCTCGACGAGCTGCAGCGCGAGATGGGCATGGCGCTGCTGTTCATCACGCACGACCTGAACCTGGTGCGCCGCTACGCCGACCGCGTCGGCGTGATGGAGCGCGGGCGGCTGGTCGAGACGGGCCCGACGGCCCAGGTGTTCGGCCGGCCGCAGCACGCCTACACGCAGCGCCTGCTCGCCAGCCGGCCGCAGCGCGTCGTGCACGACGTGGCGGCCGACGCGCCGGTGCTGCTGGCGGCGCGCGACGTGCGCGTCGAGTTCGCGTCGGCGGCGGGCTGGTTCGGCACGCGGAAGAAGCGCGTGCGCGTCGCGGTCGACGGCGCCACGCTCGAGCTGCGGCGCGGCGAGACGCTGGGCATCGTCGGCGAATCGGGCTCGGGCAAGACGACGCTGGCGATGGCGCTGCTCGCGCTGCAGCCGATGGCCGCAGGCAGCGTAGAGTTCGGCGGCCGGCGCCTCGACGCGCTCGACCGCACGGGGCTGCGCGCACTGCGCCGCCGCATGCAGGTCGTGTTCCAGGACCCGTTTGCGTCGCTCAGCCCGCGGCGCACCGTCGGCCAGATCGTCGGCGAGGGGCTGGAGCTGCACCAGCCCGAGCTGTCGGCGCCGGAGCGCGAACGCCGCGTGCTGGCGATGCTCGCTGAAGTGGGCCTCGACCCCGGCGACGCCGGCATGGCCGACCTGCTGATGCGCTATCCGCACGAGTTCTCGGGCGGCCAGCGCCAGCGCATCGCGATCGCGCGCGCCGTCGTGCTGCGCCCCGAGGTGCTGGTGCTCGACGAGCCGACGTCGGCGCTCGACGTCTCGGTGCAGCAGCAGGTGCTGGCGCTGCTCGCGCAACTGCAGCGCCAGTACGGCATGAGCTACCTGTTCATCAGCCACGACCTGGCCGTCGTGCGCGCCATGTCGCACCGCGTGCTCGTGATGCGCGACGGCGCCATCGTCGAGCAGGGTGACGCCGAACGCGTGTTCGACGCGCCGGCGCACGACTACACGCGCCGGCTGCTCGACGCGGCGCGGCTGGCCTGAGGCCGCCGTCGCCCGACGCTTGATCGCCGTCAACACAAGAGCCGGCCGCGGTGGCACAGTGGCGCGCGGCGCCGGCCACGACCATCGTCATGACACGCGTGGCGCCTACCGTGGGGTCCGCTCATGCTGCCGCGCGTCGTCACCGGTCTGTACCTCGTCTACCTGATCGCGCCGATCGCGCTGCTGTTCGTCGGTTCGTTCGGCGAGCTGTGGCTCAACACGCTGTGGCCGACCGGCTTCACGACGCGCTGGTACGCCGAGGTGGCCGCCGACCCGAGCTTCCGGCGCGCCTTCGCGTCGAGCCTGCTGGTCGGCGCGATCACCTGCGCGGCCTGCGTCGCGGTCGGCCTGCCGCTGGCCTATGCCGTGTTCCGCGCGCGCGATGCGCGCGTGCGGGCCATCGTCGGCGCGCTGTACCAGCTGCCCGTCGCGCTGCCGCCGCTGGTGCTGGCGTTCGGCTTCATCCTGGTGTTCTCGTCCGACACGCTGCCGTGGCTCGGCAGCGTCTGGCTGCTGGCGGCCGGCCACATCGTGCTCGGGCTGCCGTACTTCCTGCACGCCGTCGTCTCCGACATGCAGCGCCTGGGCCTGCGCCAGCTCGAGGAGGCGGCCGAGTCGCTCGGCTCGACGGGGCTGCAGCGCTATCTGCACATCGTGCTGCCGGCGCTGCGGCACTCCATCCTGTCGGGGCTGATCGTCGTCGCCGCGCTGTCGATCGGCGAGTTCCAGTTCTCCAACCTGGTCGCCGGCTTCCTCAACCGCACCTACCCGGTCGTGCTGCTGCAGGCCTTCTACGGCGCGACCGGCTTCGCCTGCGCGGCGACCGTCATCCTGCTGGTGCTGGCGCTGGCGGCGTCGACGGGCGGCGCGCTGACGGCTGCGCGCGCGACGCGCATCACGGGGCGCGCGCGATGACGGCGCCGCCCGTCGCCGTCGAGCTGGAGGGCGTGACCTACCGCTATCCGGGCGGCAAGGCGGGCATCTTCGATCTGTCGCTGCAGATGCGCCGCGGTGAGCTCGTCGTGTGCATCGGGCCATCGGGCTGCGGCAAGACGACGCTGCTCAAGCTGATCGCCGGTTTCTTCCGCCCCGAGGCGGGCGTCGTGCGCCTGGGCGGCAGCGACGTGACGCAGTCCAGCGTCGCGTCGCGCGGCTGCGGCATCGTGTTCCAGTCGTATGCCCTCTTCCCGCACATGCGCGTGTGGGAGAACGTCGCCTATCCGCTGCGCGTGCGCGGGGTCGATGTCGCCGCGCGCCGGCGCAGGGCCGACGAGATGCTCGAAATGGTCGGCCTGCAGGGCCTGGCAGACCGGCTGCCGGCGCAGCTGTCGGGCGGGCAGCAGCAGCGCGTCGCGCTGGCGCGCGCGCTCGCCTTCGAGCCGCGCGCGCTGCTGCTCGACGAGCCGCTGTCGGCGCTCGACGCGGCGACGCGCGTCGCGATGCGCGACGAAGTGCGGCGCATCCAGAAGATGCACGACATCGCGGCGCTGCTGATCACGCACGATCAGGACGAGGCGCTGTCGCTGGCCGACCGCATCGCCGTGCTGAAGGACGGCCGGCTGGTGCAGTACGACGAGCCGCACGCCGTCTACGACCGGCCGGTCGACGGCTTCGTCGCCGGCTTCGTCGGCCGCGCCAACGTGCTGGCCGGCACGGCGGCCGGCCCCGACAGCGCCGACTTCGCGCTCGGGCGCCTCGTCACGCCGGCGCACGGCCGGCCCGCCGGCGCGCCGCTGAAGGCGCTGGTGCGCCCCGAGCGGCTCGGGATGGCGGGCGCCGACGACGCGGGCCCCAACGTGTTCGACGCGCGCGTGCTGAAGGACCGCTTCTTCGGCGCGACGCGCCAGCTCGACCTCGCCGTCGGCGAGGCCGTGCTCAAGCTCGAGACGACGTCGCGTGCGCCGCTGGCGCGCGTGCGCGTGCCGGTCGACGCGATCCAGTTCCTGTCCAGCCCCTGAAGGAGGAGCACGATGAAGACGCTGATGAAGAAGTGGCTGTTCGGCGGCGCCGTGGCGCTGCTCGCGGCGGGCGGCGCGGCAGCGCAGTCCGTGGCGAACTCGCCCGAGCTCTATTCCGGCGAGAAGGCGCTGTACGAGGCGGCGCGCAAGGAAGGCATGGTGGTGAGCTTCGACACCGGGCCGACCTGGGCCAACTGGGCGGCGCAGTTCCGTGCCTTCAAGACGCGCTACCCCGAGGTCGAGATCGTCTACAACGACCTCGGCTCGGCGGCCACCGTCGTCGCGCTCGACAAGGCGCGCAACCGCCCGCAGGCCGACACGGCGTACTACTTCGCCGCGTCGGCGGTCGACGCCGTCGACAAGGGCGTCGTCGCGCCGTTCAAGCCGGTCAACTTCGACAAGCTGCCCGACGTGTTCAAGCATCCCGAGGGGCGCTGGTTCACGATCCATTCGCTGACGATCGCCTTCATCGTCAACACCAAGCTGGTCAAGAACGTGCCGCAGTCGTGGGCCGACCTGCTCAAGCCCGAGTACAGGAACACTGTCGTCTACCTCGACCCCCGCTCGACCGGCGTCGGGCAGGTGATGAGCTTCGCGGCCAACTTCGCCGCGGGCGGCGACATGACGAACGTCAAGCCCGGCCTCGACTACCTCGGCCGGCTGCACAAGGCGGGCAGCGTGTTGCGCGTGCTCGGCACGACGCCGTACGCCCAGTTCGTCAAGGGCGAGATCCCGATCTGGATCTCGTACGAGAACGACGGCCTGAAGGCCAAGTACACCGACGGCCTGGGTGACGCCGTCGCCGTCGTGATCCCGAAGGAGGCGTCGGCCGCCGCGCCGTACGGCATCAGCCTGGTCGAGAAGGGCCCGAACCCCAATGCCGGCAAGCTGTGGCTCAACTTCATCATGAGCGACTTCGGCCAGGGCATCTTCGCCGAGGGCTTCGTGCGGCCGAGCGTGCCGGGCATCGCGCTGCCGGCCAGCGTGGCCGACAAGCTGCCCAATGCACCGCAGGTGCGCCCGCTCGACGTCAAGGCGGCGGCGGCCAAGAAGGCCGAGATCGATCAGGGCTACGTCGCGGCGACCGGCGCACGCTGAGGAGGAGGAGCGGCGGCGACATGGAGCGGGGCGCCCGGCGATGAAGGCGCGCGTCTATGCCGTGCTGGCCGCGCCGGCCGGCGTGCTGCTCGTGATGTTCTTCGGGCTGCCGCTGGCCGGCGTCGTCGTCGATGCGTTCAGCGACGGCGCCGGCGCCTTCGCGCGCGTCGTGGCGATGCCGACGTTCGGGCCGTCGTTCGTCGGCAGCGCCGTGCTGACCCTGGTCGCGTCGACGCTGTCCCTGGCCGTCGGCATCGCCGTCGCGCTGCAGCTCGCGCGCATGGACGAGCGGCGGCGCACGCTGCTCGCCTTCGTCATCGCGCTGCCGCTGACGTTCTCCGGCCTGATCGTCGCCTACGGCTTCATCCTGACCTATGGCCGCGCCGGCCTCGCGACGCAGTTGCTGGCGATGCTGGGCGCCGACTCCGCGGTGATCGGCAAGGCGCTGTTCACGCCGACCGGGCTCGCGTTCGCGTCGTCGTACTACCTGATCCCGCGCGTCGTGATGGGGCTGCTGCCGGTGTTCGTCAACTTCGACCGCGCGCAGCTCGAGGTCGCGCAGTCGCTCGGCGCGTCGCCGGCGCAGGCGTTCCGCCAGGTGATGCTGCCGCAGCTGGCTGCGCCGATCGCCGCCAGCCTGTGCCTCGTCGCGGCGGTCGTGTTCGGCGCCTACGGCACGGCGCTCGCGCTGGTCGGCACGCGGCTCGAGATCCTGCCGCTGCAGCTCTACAGCCTGATCTCGGAGACCGGCTCCGACTTCCCGGCGGCGGCGGCGCTCGCGCTGCTGATCACGGCCGCGTGTTCGGCGATCATGACGGCCGGCGCCTGGTTCGGCAGCCGCCACGAGAAGCACTTGTGACGTGCGCGACGCACGCCAGCTCACGATGAACGACGACGCCACCGACCTGATCGCCGCCGCCGCGCAGCGCCAGCGCGACGCGCCGCTGCGCGTGCCGGTAGGCGTGATCGGCCCGGGCGATGCGACGCCCGAGCAGCAGGCCGCCGCCTACGACGTCGGCTGCGGCATCGCGGCGATGGGGTTGGCGCTGCTGTGCGGCGGCCGCGGCGGCGTGATGGAAGCCGCCTGCCGCGGCGCGCGCGACGGCGGCGGCCTCGCGATCGGCCTGCTGCCGGGCGACAGTCCCGACGACGCCAACGCGCATGCCGGCGTCGTCATCGCGACGGGCCTGGGCGAGGCGCGCAACGTCGTCATCGCGCGCGCGGCGCTGTGCCTCGTCGCCGTCGGCGACAACCTCGGCACGTTGAGCGAAGTGGCGCTCGGCCTGCGCTTCGGCAAGCGCGTCGTCGGCCTGGCCGGCGCAGCGCGAGTCGACGGCGTGCGGCACGTCGACTCGCCGGCGGCGGCGCTGGCCGAGGTCGCGCGCTGCGTGCTGGCGCAGCCGCGCTGATCAGCGCGCGAAGAGCGCGCCGTGCCGCTCGCGCAGCAGGTTCTTCTGCACCTTGCCCATCGCATTGCGCGGCAGCTCGTCGACGACGAAGGCCTGCTTGGGCACCTTGAAGTTGGCGATGCGCTCCTTCAGCGCGGCGACGACGGCCGCTCCGTCGAGCGCGGTGCCCGGCCGTCGCACGACGACGGCGACGACGGCCTCGCCGAAGTCGGGGTGCGGCACGCCGACGACGGCGCTCTCGGCGACGCCCGGCATCTCGTTGATGTAGCCCTCGACCTCGGCCGGATAGACGTTGTAGCCGCCGCTGATGATCAGGTCCTTGCTGCGGCCGACGATCGTTACGTAGCCGCGCGGGTCGCAGCGGCCGACGTCGCCCGTCTTGAACCAGCGCGTGCCGTCGGCGTCGACGCTGAACTCTTCCCTGGTCTTCTCGGGCATGCCCCAGTAGCCGGCGAACACGTTGGGCCCGGCGACCTCGATGTTGCCGATCTCGTCGACGGGGCAGGGGCGCGCCTGGTCGCCGACGACGCGCACCTGCACGTCGGGCAGCGGCCGGCCCACGGTGCCGCCGACGCGTTCGCCGTCGGCGGCGCGGCATGGGTTGGACGTCAGCATGATCGTCTCGCTCATGCCGTAGCGCTCCAGGATCGTGTGGCCGGTGCGCTCGCGGAACGCATCGAACGTCTCGATCAGCAGCGGCGCCGAGCCGCTGATGAAGAGGCGCATGTGCGAGCAGGCCTCGCGCGTGAGGCCCGGCTCGCCGAGCAGCCGCACGTAGAGCGTGGGCACGCCCATGAAGACGGTGGCGCGCGGCAGGTTCGCGATCACGGTGATCGGGTCGAACTTCGCCAGCCAGATCATCCGGCTGCCGTTGAGCAGCGCGCCGTGGCTCGCGACGAACAGGCCGTGCACATGGAAGATGGGCAGCGCGTGGATCAGCACGTCGCCCGGCTGCCAGTCCCAGTAGTCCTTGAGCACCCGTGCGTTCGACAGCAGGTTGCCGTGCGTCAGCATCGCGCCCTTGCTGCGGCCCGTCGTGCCCGAGGTGTAGAGGATGCAGGCGAGGTCGTCGGCGCTCTTGGCGGCGGGCGTGTGCGCGTCGCTCATCTGCGCCGCGCGGTCGAGCAGCGTGCCGCTGCGGTCGTCGTCGAGCGTGAACACGTTGCGCGTGCCGGCGGCGAAGGCCAGCTTGCTGACCCACGGAAAGCTCGCGCCGGTGCACACGACGACGGCCGGCGCGGCGTTCTCGATGAAGTAGGCGAGCTCGCTCTCTCGATACGCCGTGTTCAGCGGCAGGTAGACATGGCCGGCGCGCAGCGTCGCCAGGTAGAGCATCAGCGCCTCGACCGACTTCTCGGTCTGCACGGCGACGCGCGACGCCGGCGGCAGCTCGAGCGAGGCGAGCAGGTTGGCGAGCATCGCCGTGCCGCGCTCGAGGTCGCGCCAGGTGTAGGCGAGGCCCGAGTCGGTTTCGATGGCGGTGCCGTCGAGCTCGGCGGGAAACGCAGCGCGCAGCGCGCTAAAGAGGTTCTGGGTCATCGAACGTACTGCCACAGGATGACGACGCCCGCGACGCGGCGCGCGCGCCGCGGGGGCGGAAAGGGACGAGGACGCGCCGTCAGTCGAGCTTGGCGCCCGACGCCTTGGCGACCTCGCTCCAGCGCTTGACTTCGCTCGAGATGAACTTGCCGAAGGCCTCGCCGGTGAGCGTGGGCGTTTCGGAGCCGATGTTCGTCCACTGCTCCTTGATTTCGGGCGTGTTGAGCGCCTTCGTCAGCTCGGCCGTCATGCGGTCGAGCGCCGCCTTGGGCGTTCCCTTGGGCGCCCACAGGCCGTACCAGGTCGACACCTGGTAGGTCGGCACGCCGGCCTCGGTGCTGGTCGGGATGCCGGGGAAGCCCGGCGCGCGCTTGTCGTTGGCCACGGCCAGCGGCTTGATGCGGCCGGCCTTGATGTGCGCGGCCGACGAGCCGAGACCGTCGAACATGACGTCGACCTGGCCGGCGATCAGGTCCTGCAGCGCCGGGCCCGCGCCGCGGTAGGGGATGTGCGTGATGAACGTCTTGGTCTGCAACTTGAACAGCTCGCCGGCCAGGTGGTGCGACGTGCCGTTGCCGGCCGAGCCGTAGTTGACCTTGCCCGGGTTCTTGCGCACGAAGTCGAGGAAGCTCTTCAAGTCGTTGACCGGCACCTTGGCCGGATTGACGACGACGACTTGCGGCACGAGCGAGATCAGGCCCACCGGCACGAGATCGGTCTCGAGGTTGTAGTCGAGCTTGGGATACATCGACGGCGCGATCGTGTGGTGCACGGCGCCGACGAAGAAGGTGTAGCCGTCGGGCGCGGCGCGCGCCGCGAGGCCGGCGCCCACCGTGCCGCCGGCGCCGCCCCTGTTGTCGATGATGAACTGCTGGCCGAGCTGCTTGGTGAGCTGCGCCGACAGCGGCCGCGCGAACGCGTCGGTGCCGCCGCCGGCCGGAAACGGCACGATCAGCGTCACCGGCCGCGTCGGCCATGCGGCTTGCGCCATCGCCAGCGGAGCGGCCAGTGCGAGCGTCGTCGCCGCGGCCAGGGTGCGGATGCAGGTTCTGCGGGTCATGGGGTTTGCCTCCTCCGGGCCAGTGGCCGATTCTTGATGCGCATGCTCGAGTCAGAGCTGCTTCGCGATGCGTCGCGCGGTGACGACTTCGCCGTGGGCGAAGCGCTCGTGATTGTCTTCGACTTCGCTCAGGTCGTAGAGATAGTTCACCATGATGCCGAGCGACTGCTTGAACCCCTTGCGCGAGAGGTCGGCGGCCCAGTTCAGCCGCTCCAGGCGCGCGCCGTTGCCGAGGTGGAACTTGGCCACCGGATCCCCGCCAGGCAGCGCCGAGTCGTGCGCGAGATAGAAGCCCGCGAGCGTGAGCAGTGCGTCGCGCTCGGCGGCGTCGACGCCATCGGGCGTGAAGGCGCCGGCGAGCGATGCCAGCTCGGCGCCGCGGCGTTGCGCGAGCAGTGCGCGCGCCGCAACGGCGCGCTCGGCCGCGCGCAGCGGCAGCCCGCCGCGCTCGATCTGCTGCTGCGAGCGGCGCAGCAGCCAGTCGGTGAAGCCGGGGATTGGCGACAGCGTGCAGAAGCTGCGCAGCGATGGCAGCTCGCGCTGCAGCTGCTCGGCCACGCGCTTGATCAGGAAGTTGCCGAGCGAGACGCCGCGCAGCCCCGGCTGGCAGTTGCTGATCGAATAGAACGCCGCCACCTTGAAGCGGCGCTCGTCGTCGCAGGGCGCCGACTGCTTGTCGATCAGCGGGCCGATCGCCGCCGGCATGTCGGGCACGAGCGCGACCTCGACGAAGATCAGCGGCTCGCCGGGCAGCTGCGGATGGAAGAAGGCGAAGCAGCGGCGGTCGGGCTGCAGACGGCGCCGCAGGTCGGCCCAGCCGTCGATGGCGTGCACCGCCTCGTGGTGGATGATCTTTTCGAGCAGCGCCGCACTGGATCGCCAGTCGACCTGTTCCAACTGCAGGAAGCCGGCGTTGAACCACGAGCCCAGCAGATGCAGGAAGTCGGCCTCGACGGCCGCAAGCGCGGACCGCGAGCGCAGCGCATCGAGCAGCACGCGGCGCAGCGCGACGATGAGCGCCGTGCCGCCGGGCGCGCGGCTCAGGCGCCGCAACAGCTCCTGGCGCGGTGGTTCGGCCGCCGCGGTGAGCGTGATGAGGTGCGCCGCCGTCGGCTCGGCGGCGTAGCGCTGGGCGGCTTCGAGCACGCGCGCCCGGTCGGGCGCGAAGTCGCGGTCGAGGATGGCGCAGAACTCGATCCAATCGTCGGGCGGCAGGCGCGCCAGATCGGCGAGCACTTCGGCGGCGATCGCCACGCTGTTGGCTTCGCCGCGCTCCGACAGCAGCCGGCGCGAGTCGCGCACGGCACGCTCGAGCTGACGCGCGCGCTCGCGCGGCGCGCTGACGGGGGTGTCGCTGGCGTAGCGGCGGAGTCGGGGCAGCGAGAACATCGTGTCGTCGACGGCGGCAGTGGCGGCGCCCGGCGAAGAATAGCCGCGGCGCCGCGGTCGCGGACAGCCCCCGCCTAAAATTGCCGGCTGCCGAACGGGGTCGTCGGCGCGAGCGAGCGATGCGCTATCCCAAGGATTTCGACGTGCTGGTGGTGGGCGGCGGTCATGCCGGGGCCGAAGCCGCGCTCGCCGCTGCGCGCATGGGCTGCTCGACGCTGCTGCTGACGCACAACATCGAGACGCTCGGCCAGATGAGCTGCAATCCGTCGATCGGCGGCATCGGCAAGGGCCATCTCGTCAAGGAGATCGACGCGCTCGGCGGTGCGATGGCGCGCGCGACGGACGAGGCGGGTATCCAGTTCCGCATCCTCAACAGCTCGAAGGGGCCGGCCGTGCGCGCCACGCGCGCCCAGGCCGACCGCGTGCTGTACCGCGCGGCGATCCGTCGACGCATCGAGCACCAGCCCAACCTGCTCGTGTTTCAGCAGGCCGTCGACGACTTGATGGTTGAAGACGACCGCGTGGTCGGCGTTGTAACGAAAGTGGGCATACGCTTTCATGCGTACGCGGTAGTGCTGACGGCGGGCACCTTCCTCGACGGCCGCATCCACGTCGGCCTCGAGAACCACAGCGCCGGCCGCGCCGGCGACCCGCCGTCGATCCGGTTGTCGGCCCGGCTCAAGGAGCTGAAATTGCCGCAGGGCCGGCTGAAGACGGGCACGCCGCCGCGCCTCGACGGGCGCACGATCGACTATGTCAAGCTCGTCGAGCAGCCGGGCGACGTCGATCCGGTGCCGGTGTTCAGCTTCCTCGGCGACGCGTCGGAACACCCGCGCCAGCTGCCGTGCTGGATCACGCACACGACGGCGCGCACGCACGACATCATCCGCAGCGGCTTCGACCGCAGCCCGATGTTCACCGGCGTGATCGAGGGCGTGGGCCCGCGCTACTGCCCGAGTATCGAGGACAAGATCAACCGCTTTGCCGACAAGGCGAGCCACCAGATCTTTCTCGAGCCCGAGGGTCTGACGACGCACGAGGTCTATCCGAATGGCATCTCGACCTCGCTGCCGTTCGATATCCAGCTCGCCGCCGTGCACTCGATCCCCGGCCTGGAGGCGGCGCACATCCTGCGCCCCGGCTACGCCATCGAGTACGACTACTTCGATCCGCAGGCGCTGCGGCCGAGCTTCGAGACGCAGTCGATCCGCGGCCTGTATTTCGCCGGCCAGATCAACGGCACGACGGGCTACGAGGAAGCGGCGGCGCAGGGGCTGTATGCCGGCGCCAATGCCGCGCTGCAGGTGCTGGGCCGCGAGCCTTGGGTGCCGGGGCGCGCCGATGCCTACCTGGGCGTGCTGATCGACGACCTGATCACCAAGGGCGTCAGCGAGCCGTATCGCATGTTCACCAGCCGCGCCGAATACCGGCTGCAGCTGCGCGAAGACAACGCCGACCTGCGGCTGACGGAGCAGGGGCGCCGGCTCGGTCTGGTCGACGACGCGCGCTGGGACGCCTATTGCCGCAAGCGCGATGCGCTGGCGCGGCAGGTCGAGCGGCTGCGCTCGACCTGGGTCCACCCGGGCATTGCCGACGCGGCGCTGACCCAAAAGCATCTCGGCCAGCCGTTGGAGCGCGAGTACAACCTGGCCGATCTGCTGCGCCGCCCCGGCGTCGGCTACGACCAGGTGGCGGCGCTGGCGTCGGCCGCGCGAGCCGATGTCGACGTTTCACGTGAAACGCTGCGCGCCGAACTCGGCACGGCGCTGGCCGATGCCGTCATTGCGCAGGCCGAGATCGGCATCCGCTACGCCGGATATATCGATCGCCAGCGCGACGAGGTCGAGCGCGCCGCCGGCTACGAGCAGCTGCGGCTGCCGGCCGATTTCGACTATGCCGCCATCCCGGCGCTGTCGATCGAAGTGCGGCAGAAGCTGGCGCGTCAGCGCCCCGAGACGCTGGGCCAGGCGTCGCGCATTTCGGGTGTCACGCCGGCGGCCATCTCGCTGCTGCTGATCCACCTGAAGAAGAGCCGCCGCGGCGGTGCGGCGGCTCCGGCCGTCGGCGGCGGCGATGGCGCGCGCTCCGGCACGGCCGGCTGACGCCGCCGGCGCTCTCGACGCCGGCGCGGCGGCGCTCGGCTGTGCGCTCGGCGCGGCACAGCGCCAGGCGCTGCTCGACTACCTCGCGCTGCTCGTCAAGTGGAACCGCGTCTACAACCTGACGGCGGTGCGCGATCCGCTCGCGATGGTGACGCAGCACCTGCTCGACAGCCTGGCTGTCGTCGCGCCGCTGCAGCGCCGGCTCGGCGAGGCGCCGGCGCGCTTGCTCGATGTGGGCAGCGGCGCCGGGCTGCCCGGCGTCGTCGTCGCAGCGCTGCTGCCGCAGATCGACGTCACCTGCGCCGACGCCGTCGGCAAGAAGTCGAGCTTCGTGCGCGAAGTCGCCGGCGCGCTGCGGCTGGTGAACCTGCACGCGGTGCACGCACGCGTCGAAACGCTGGAAGCGCCGCCGTTCGACGTCATCACGGCGCGTGCCTTCGCGTCGCTGGCCGATTTCGTCACGCCGACGCGACGCCACCTCGCGGCCGGCGGTGTTTGGATGGCGATGAAGGGCAGGGCGCCTGCCGACGAGATCGCCGCGCTGCCGGCGGACATCGACGTGTTCCACGTGGAACCGCTGGCGGTGCCGGGTCTCGATGCCGAGCGTTGCCTGGTCTGGATGCGACGCCGATGAGCCGCCGCACGCGACCGCCGCTGGGATTTGCGCTACGCTGCGCGCCGCGGCGCAAGGGTGTCGGGGGCTCCGGTTCCGACGCGCCGCCTTCTACCTCGACTGGAGCTCATGCTCGGTATCGCTGACTACGGCGCCTTCTGCGCCGCCATCCTGGTGTTCCTCGCCTTGCCCGGGCCGGGCACGTTCGCCCTGCTGGCGTCGACCGGCCAGGGGGGTCTGCGGGCCGGCGCCGCGGCGACGTTCGGCGTCATCGTCGGTGACCAGATCCTGCTGTGGTGCGCCGTCGCCGGCGTGGCGGCGCTGCTCGCCGGGCATCCGGCGTGGTTCCGCGCGATCCAGTACGCCGGCGCCGCCTACCTCGCCTGGGTCGGCCTGCGGCTCATCGTCGCGCGCGGGGCGGCGGCCCGGCCAGTGCGCATCGCGCCGCGCCACTATGCGCGCCAAGCGCTGACGATCACGCTGCTCAACCCGAAGGCGATCGTGTTCTACATGGCCTTCTTTCCACTGTTCATCGATCCGGCGACGCACCGCGGCGCCGTCACCTTCGCCGCGATGGCGGCGACGATCGCCGTGCTGACGCTGGCCTACGGCCTGGCGCTGTGCGCGCTCGCGCACGTCGTCGCCGCTCGCGTGAGGGCTCACCAGCGGCTGGCGCGGCGCCTCGAACAGCTGGCCGGCGTGTGCTTGGTCGGCTTCGGCATCCGGCTCGGCACGCAATAGAAACAGAGGGACACGACGCGGCATGGCACGCATCTTTTGCATCGCGAACCAGAAGGGCGGCGTCGGCAAGACGACGACAACGGTCAATCTGGCGGCCGGGCTGGCGCGCGTCGGCCAGCGCGTGCTCGTCGTCGACCTCGACCCGCAAGGTAATGCCACCATGGGCTCTGGGGTTGACAAGCGCTCACTTACTTTGAGCGTTTACGACGTACTGCTGGAAGCGGCCAGCGTGGCCGAGGTCCGCCGGGGCAGCCCCAAGGGCGGCTACGACGTGCTGCCGGCCAACCGCGAACTTGCCGGCGCCGAAGTCGAACTCGTCGACCTCGAGCGGCGCGACAAGCGGCTGAAGGCGGCGCTGGCGACGGTACAGAACGACTATGACTTCATCCTGATCGATTGTCCCCCTTCGCTCAGCCTGCTCACGCTCAACGGCCTGTGCTCGGCGCACGGCGTGATCGTGCCGATGCAGTGCGAATACTTCGCGCTCGAGGGGCTGAGCGACCTGGTCAACACGATCAAGCAGGTGCACGCCAACCTGAACCCGGACTTGCAGATCATCGGCCTGCTGCGCGTCATGTTCGATCCGCGCATCACACTGCAGCAGCAGGTGAGCGAGCAGTTGAAGTCGCACTTCGGCGCCAAGGTGTTCGACACCGTCATTCCGCGCAATGTGCGGCTGGCCGAGGCGCCGAGCTATGGCATGCCGGGCGTCGTGTTCGACCCGGGCTCCAAGGGCGCGCAGGCCTTCGTCGAGTTCGCGCACGAGATGGTGCGCCGCCTCGATTCGATGTGAGCCGCGCAGCGTGATGCAGGTGCTGCTCCTTCCCGGCTGGCAGAACTCGGGCCCGCTGCACTGGCAGAGTGCTTGGGAGCGCCGCCACGGCGATCGCCGCGTCGAGCAGGACGACTGGCTGTGGCCGCGGCGCGGCGACTGGATGGCGCGCCTCGACGACGTGCTGCTCGGCGAGCCGGCGCCGGTGGCGCTCGCCGCACACAGCCTCGGCTGCCAGCTCGTCGCCGCCTGGGCCGCGCACACGCGCCACGCCGCGCGCGTCGCGGCGGCGCTGCTCGTCGCGCCGCCCGACACCGAGCGCGCCGACGCGCCGCCGCAGGTCTCGACCTGGCGGCCGATCGTGCGCCGCGCGCTGCCTTTCGCGAGCACCGTCGTCGCGAGCTGCGACGATCCGCACTGCGACCTCGCGCGCGCCCGCGCGATGGCGGCCGAATGGGGCAGCGAGTTCGTCGATATCGGCGCGCGCGGCCACGTCAATGCCAACTCGGAGCTCGGCGACTGGCCCGAGGGCCGCGCGCTGCTCGAGCGGCTGCTCGCGCGCGCCGGCGGCGCGGCGGCATGATCCTTCCCAACCTGACGCGACGCACAAGACGATGGTGACCCGCAAACCCAAGGGCCTCGGCCTCGGACTCGAAGCGCTGCTCGGCCCCAAGGTCGTCGACGCGCCCGTTGCGCCGGCCGGCGCGCCTTCGGCGCTGCCGCTCGATCGCCTGCAGCCGGGCAAGTACCAGCCGCGCACCCGCATGGACGAGGGCGCGCTGCACGAGCTGGCGCAGAGCATCCGCAGCCAAGGTGTGATGCAGCCCGTGCTGGTGCGCCCGCTCGACGGCGGCCGCTACGAGATCATCGCCGGCGAGCGCCGCGTGCGTGCCGCGCGGCTGGCCGGGCTGGACGAAGTGCCGGTGCTCGTCAAGGCCGTGCCCGACGACGCGGCGGCCGTGATGGCGCTGATCGAGAACATCCAGCGCGAGGAACTCAATCCGCTCGAGGAGGCGCAGGGCCTGCAGCGCCTGACGCACGAGTTCGGGTTGACACACGAGCAGGCCGCGCAGGCGGTCGGGCGCTCGCGCAGCGCTGCGACCAACCTGCTGCGGCTGCTGCAGCTGGCCGAGCCGGTGCAGCAGATGCTGACGGCCGGCGACCTCGACATGGGCCACGCGCGCGCGCTGCTCGCGCTCGACCGCGCGCAGCAGATCACGACCGCCAACGAGGTCGTCGCCAGGCGGCTGAGCGTGCGCGAGACCGAGCACCTCGTCGCGCGTGTCGGTGCGCAGCGTGCACCGGGGGGCGGCACGCGAGCTCGCTCACGCACCGCGAAGTCACGCGACCTGCTACGCATCGAGGAGCAGTTGTCGGATCGATTGACGGCGCCGGTCGAGATCCGCATCCGCAAGCGTGGCGCGGGCGGCGACGAGCAGGGCGAGGTGGCGATCTCCTTCGCGTCGCTCGACGAACTCAACGGCCTGCTCGACAAGCTCGGCGCCGAGCGATGAGCTGCGCAGCATAGGCTGCGGAACTTGTGTTCGTGAATACGTTCTCTCCCGGGTGGGTGTCGTCCGGATGGAGCTGGGGCACGTTATTTGCTGAAAATGGGCGCTGAGGTAAGGTTGCAAGAAGCGCGGCGATGACCGCTCTTCTCTCGGTACCGCCGAGGGTCGATGCGATCAAGCTCGTGGTCAGCAGTTGCTGATCGACAGGAAAGCTCTGATGGAGCCCCCGACAGGCGAGGGCGGGACTTCATCAGAACTTCCCAGGCGGTGGCGGGGCCGATCCCCTCGCAGCGCCTTCCTGACGCACAGGAGGTCAGCAATGGACGTGATCAGCAACTTCGCCGCGCGCTACGAGCGCAACCGCGAAGAAGAGCTCAGCCTCGAGGAGTACCTCGAGGAGTGCAAGCGCAATCCCTTGGCTTACGCCACCGCCGCGGAGCGCATGCTCAAGGCGATCGGCGAACCGCAGCAGATCGACACGCGCAACGACCCCCGGCTGTCGCGCCTGTTCGCGAACAAGGTCATCAAGGTCTATCCGGCCTTCGCCGAGTTCTACGGCATGGAGGACTCGATCGAGCAGGTCGTGAGCTACTTCCGCCACGCCGCCCAGGGCCTCGAGGAGCGCAAGCAGATCCTCTACCTGCTCGGGCCGGTGGGCGGCGGCAAGAGCTCGATCGCCGAGCGGCTCAAGCAGCTGATGCAGGACGTGCCCTTCTATGCGATCAAGGGCTCGCCGGTCAACGAGTCGCCGCTCGGCTTGTTCGACGCCGTCGAAGACGGCCCGATCCTTGAAAAGGAATACGGCATCCCGGTGCGCTACCTCAACCGCATCCTGTCGCCGTGGGCCGTCAAGCGGCTCGAGGAGTACGGCGGCGACATCCGCCGCTTCAAGGTCGTCAAGCGTCACCCGTCGATCCTCAAGCAGATCGGCATCTCGAAGACGGAACCGGGCGACGAGAACAACCAGGACATCTCGTCGCTGGTCGGCAAGGTGGACATCCGCAAGCTCGAGAGCTATGCGCAGGATGACCCCGACGCTTACAGCTACTCGGGCGGCCTGTGCCTGGCCAACCAGGGGCTGCTCGAGTTCGTCGAGATGTTCAAGGCGCCGATCAAGGTGCTGCACCCGCTGCTCACCGCCACGCAGGAGGGCAACTTCAAGGGCACCGAAGGCTTCGGCGCGATCCCCTTCGACGGCATCATCCTCGCGCACAGCAACGAAAGCGAGTGGAAGAGCTTTCGCAACAACAAGAACAACGAGGCCTTCCTCGACCGCATCTACATCGTCAAGGTGCCGTACTGCCTGCGCGTGAGCGAAGAGATCAAGATCTACGAGAAGCTGCTGCGCGCCTCGTCGCTCGCCAACGCGACCTGCGCCCCCGGCACGCTGAAGATGATGGCGCAGTTCGCCATCCTCACGCGGCTGAAGGAGCCCGAGAACTCGTCGCTTTTCTCCAAGATGCTCGTCTACGACGGCGAGAACTTGAAGGACACCGACCCGCGCGCCAAGAGCTACCAGGAGTACCGCGACTACGCCGGCGTCGACGAGGGCATGAACGGCATCTCGACGCGCTTTGCCTACAAGATCCTGTCGAAGGTGTTCAACTTCGACTCGACCGAGGTTGCCGCCAACCCGGTGCACCTGATGTACGTGCTCGAGCAGCAGATCGAGCGCGAGCAGTTCGCGCCCGAGCTCGAGCAGAAGTACCTCGCCTTCATCAAGGAGCACCTGTCGACGCGGTACTCGGAGTTCATCGGCAAGGAGATCCAGACCGCCTACCTCGAGAGCTACAGCGAGTACGGCCAGAACATCTTCGACCGCTACGTCACCTACGCCGACTACTGGATCCAGGACCACGAGTACCGCGACACCGACACCGGCGAGGTGTTCGACCGCTCGGCGCTCAACGCCGAGCTCGAGAAGATCGAGAAGCCCGCCGGCATCGCCAATCCGAAGGACTTCCGCAACGAGATCGTCAACTTCGTGCTGCGCGCGCGCGCCAACAACCACGGCAAGAACCCGTTGTGGACGAGCTACGAGAAGCTGCGCACCGTGATCGAGAAGAAGATGTTCTCCAACACGGAGGAGCTGCTGCCCGTCATCAGCTTCAACGCCAAAGCGAGCGCCGACGAGGCCAAGAAGCACGAGGATTTCGTCACGCGCATGGTCGCCAAGGGCTACACGCCCAAGCAGGTGCGCCTGCTGTGCGAGTGGTACCTGCGCGTGCGCAAGAGCTCGTGAGCTGAACGCCGAACCTCGGCCGCACCGGACGCATTCAGCATGCTGCAGCACATCATCGACCGGCGGCTCGCGGGCAAGAACAAGTCCATCGGCAACCGCGAGCGCTTCCTGCGTCGCTACAAGGACCAGATCCGCGACGCGGTGCGCCGCGCCGTCGACGGTCGCGGCATCCGCGACATCCAGCAGGGCGAGGACATCCGCATCCCCAAGCGCGACATTTCCGAGCCGGTGTTCGGCCACGCGCAAGGCGGCGGCGTGCGCGAAACGGTGCACCCGGGCAACCAGGAGTACGTGCGCGGCGACCGCATCCCGCGCCCCAAGGGCGGCGGCGGATCGGGTGGCGGCAGCCAGGCGAGCGACTCGGGCGAGGGCGAGGACGACTTCGTCTTCCACCTCACGAAGGAAGAGTTCATGCAGGTCTTCTTCGACGACCTCGCATTGCCCAACCTCGCGCGCACCCAGCTCGCCGAGACGCCCGAGTGGAAGACGCAGCGCGCGGGCTTCACCAGCGACGGCATGCCGACCAACCTGCATGTCGTGCGCTCGATGAAGGGCGCGATCGGCCGGCGCATCGCCGTCGGCGCCGGCTCGCGCGGCGAGCTGCGCGAGCTCGAGCAGCGGCTGGCCGCGCTGCTCGCGCAGCCCCAGCCTGCCGCGGGCACGCCCGAGCTCGAGCTGCGAAAGCGCGAGATCAAGGAGCTCGAGGAGCGCATCGAACAGCTCCGCGCCAAGGTGGGGCGCATCCCCTACCTCGACCCGATCGACCTGCGCTACCGCAACCGCGTGCGCGTGCCGGTGCCC
The DNA here is from genome assembly GCA_048500255.1 of Burkholderiaceae bacterium. Taxonomy (GTDB): domain Bacteria; phylum Pseudomonadota; class Gammaproteobacteria; order Burkholderiales; family Burkholderiaceae_C; genus JAMHWF01. The sequence goes on from JASNYH010000002.1 coordinate 216,617, forward strand.
ACGAGCAAGGCCGTCATGTTCTGCCTGATGGACGTCTCCGGCTCGATGGACGAGTCGCGCAAGGATCTCGCCAAGCGCTTCTTCATCCTGCTGTACCTGTTCCTGACGCGCCACTACGAGCGCATCGAGATCGTCTTCATCCGCCACCACACGCAGGCGCAGGAGGTCGACGAGCAGAACTTCTTCCATGCGACCGAGACCGGCGGCACCGTCGTGTCGAGCGCGCTCGTGCTGATGGAGCAGATCATCCGCGAGCGCTACCCGAGCAGCGAGTGGAACATCTACGGCGCGCAGGCGAGCGACGGCGACAACTGGCACCACGACAGCGGGCGCTGTCGCGAGCTGCTGGCGCAGCAGATCCTGCCGCTGTGCCGCTACTTCGCCTACGTGCAGGTGGCCGAGGAAGAGCAGAACCTGTGGGACGAGTACGCGCAGCTCGCGGCCGAGAACCGCGTCTTCGCGATGCGCAAGGTCACTGACGCGGCGAACATCTACCCGGTGTTCCGCGAACTGTTCAAGAAGGAAGGAGCGCCCGCATGAGCCGCAGGGCCGCCCCCAAGGCGAATCCCGGAGGCCGTCAGGCCGGAGGGTGCGCAATGAGCCGCAGGGCCGCCCCCAAGGCGAATCCCGGAGGCCGTCAGGCCGGAGGGTGCGCAATGAGCCGCAGGGCCGCGCCAAGGCGAATTCCGGAGGTCGTCAGGCCGGAGGATGCGCGATGACCCGCAGCGTCCACCTGTCGAAGACGGCGCTGCGCGCGCCTCTGCCCGCCCCCGAGCGCTCCGGCGAGCCGTTGCCGGCGCCCAGCGACTGGTCGTTCGAGCTGATCGAGCGCTACCACGAGATCATCAAGCACACGGCCGAGCGCTACGGCCTCGACACCTACCCGAACCAGCTCGAGATCATCACGGCCGAGCAAATGATGGACGCCTATGCGTCGGTCGGCATGCCGGTCAACTACCGCCACTGGAGCTACGGCAAGGAGTTCATCGCCACCGAGAAGAACTACCGCCGCGGCCACATGGGCCTGGCCTACGAGATCGTCATCAACTCCAACCCCTGCATCAGCTACCTGATGGAGGAGAACACGATGGCGATGCAGGCGCTCGTCATCGCGCATGCCGCCTACGGCCACAACTCGTTCTTCAAGGGCAACTACCTGTTCCGCATGTGGACCGACGCGTCGTCGATCATCGACTACCTGGTCTATGCCAAGAACTACGTCGCCGAGTGCGAGGAGCGTCACGGGCTCGAAGCCGTCGAGGAACTGCTCGACAGCTGCCACGCGCTGATGAATCACGGCGTCGACCGCTACCGGCGCCCGAGCAAGCTGAGCCTGGCGCAGGAGCAGATGCGCCGCAGCGAGCGCGAGGCCTATGCGCAGCAGCAGGTCAACGACTTGTGGCGCACGCTGCCCAAGAAAGCCGAGCGCGCGTCGGCCGAGGAGTCGGCGCGGCGCTTTCCCGAGGAGCCGCAGGAGAACCTGCTGTACTTCATCGAGAAGAACGCGCCGCTGCTCGAGCCGTGGCAGCGCGAGATCGTGCGCATCGTGCGCAAGGTGGCGCAGTACTTCTATCCGCAGCGCCAGACGCAGGTCATGAACGAGGGCTGGGCCACGTTCTGGCACCACCGGCTGCTCAATACGATGTACGACGACGGCCATCTGGCCGATGGCGTGATGATCGAGTGGCTGAAGTCGCACGCCAACGTCGTCTATCAGCCGCCGGTCGGCCACAAGGCCTACAGCGGCATCAATCCCTATGCGCTCGGCTTCGCGATGTACACCGACTTGAAGCGCATCTGCGAGGAGCCGACCGAGGAGGACCAGCGCTGGTTCCCCGACATCGCGGGCGCCGACTGGCTGCCCACGCTCGACCACGCGATGCGCAACTTCAAGGACGAGAGCTTCATCGGCCAGTACCTGTCGCCGCGGCTGATGCGCGAGTTCCGCTTCTTCGCCGTGCTCGACGACGAGAAGGAGCGCGAGCTCGAGATCTCGGCGATCCACGACGACGCCGGCTACCGCCATGTGCGCGAGTCGCTGTCGCGCCAGTACGACCTCGGCACGCGCGAGCCCAACGTCCAGGTCTGGAGCGTCAACCTGCGCGGCGACCGTTCACTGACGCTGCGCCACACGCAGCACAACGACCGGCCGCTGGCCGACAGCGCGCAGGAGGTGCTCCGGCACGTCGGCCGGCTGTGGGGCTTCGGCGTGCACCTCGACAGCGTCGACGCCGCCGGCGACGTCAAGAAGCGCTGGTCGGTAGCCGCCCCCGACACCTGAGGTGCGGCGGCGCCGCGCGCCGCGCCCGCATCACAGCCGGAAGATCTTGCCCGGGTTGAGGATGTTCTTCGGGTCCAGCGCGCGCTTGAGCGTGCGCATCGTCGCGATCGCCGTCTCGCCGGCCTCGCCGACGAGAAAGCCCATCTTGTGCAGGCCGATGCCGTGCTCGCCGGTGCAAGTGCCTTCCATCGCGATGGCGCGCTGCACCACGGCGTGATTCAGCGCCTCGGCGCGCTCGCGCTCGGCGTCGTCGTGCGGGTCGATCAGGTAGCCGACGTGGAAGTTGCCGTCACCCACGTGGCCGACCAGGTAGTGCTGGATGCCGGCCGCCTCGGCGTCGGCCAGCGCCTGCGTGACGCAATCGGCCAGCCGCGAGATCGGTACGCAGCAGTCGGTGGTCACGGTGCGGCAGCCCGGCTTCATCTGCAGGCCGGCGAAATAGGCGCGATGGCGCGCCGTCCACAGCCGCGTGCGCTCCTCGGGCGTCGCCGCCCATTCGAAGTCCTGCCCGCCGAATTCACGCGCGATCTCCTGCACCGTCTGCGCCTGCTCGGCGACGCCGGCTTCACTGCCGTGAAACTCCATCAGCAGCATCGGCGCCTCGCGCAGCGTCAGCTTGTCGTGGCGGTTCACGGCGCGCACGGCGTTGGTGTCGAGCAGCTCGCAGCGCGCGATCGGCACGCCGAGCTGGATCGTCTGGATCACGGTGCGCACCGCCGCGTCGATCGTCGGGAAGGTGCACACCGCCGCAGAGATTGCCTCCGGCAGCGGATACAGGCGCACCGTGATCTCCGTCATCACGCCCAGCGTGCCCTCGCTGCCGACGAACAAGCGCGTGAGGTCGTAGCCCGCGCTCGACTTCTTGGCGCGCGTGCCGGTGTGCATCACGTCGCCGGCGGCCGTCACGACGGTCAGGCCGAGCACGTTCTCGCGCATCGTGCCGTAGCGCACGGCGTTGGTGCCGCTGGCGCGCGTCGCCGCCATGCCGCCGATCGTCGCGTCGGCGCCCGGGTCGATCGGAAAGAACAGGCCGCTGTCGCGGATCTCGCGGTTGAGCTGGCTGCGCGTCACGCCGGCCTGCACCGTGACGGTCAAGTCTTCGGCGTTCAGGCGCAGCACGCGGTTCATGCGGCCGAGGTCGATGCTGATGCCGCCCTGCACCGCAAGCAGCTGGCCCTCGATCGACGAGCCCGCGCCGTAGGGGATCACGGGCACGGCGTGCGCGTCGGCGAGCGCGACGACGGCGGCCACGTCCTCCGTGCTCTCGCACCAGACGACGGCGTCGGGCGGCCGCACCTCGAACGGCGACTCGTCGCGGCCGTGCTGCTCGCGCACCGCCGCCGACGTGGAGCAGCGCTCGGCGAAGCGCGCCCTCAAGGCGTCGAGCAAGGCGGCCGGCACGGCGCGCGGTTCGGCCTGCGGCAGCACGGTGGTCGGCAGCGGAGCGTTCATGAGGGGCACCGGTCGGTTTCGGAAAGTGGGCGATTCTAGGCAGCGGGCAGGCGGCAGGCCACGGCGCGGTGCGCCAGCGCCGGCAGCTGCGTGCGCACGGCGGCGATGCGCGCGCGATCGAGCTCGGCCGTCGCGACGCCCTCGCCTTCGTCGACGCAGGCGAGCACGTCGCCCCACGGGTCGACGACCATCGTGTGGCCCCAGGTGCGGCGGCCGTTCTCGTGGCGGCCGCCCTGCGCCGGCGCCATCACGTAGCACTGGTTCTCGATCGCGCGCGCGCGCAGCAGCACCTCCCAGTGGGCGCGGCCCGTCGTGTGCGTGAACGCCGACGGCACGACGATCAGGTCGCAGGGCGGGTCCATCAGCGCGCGGTACAGCTCGGGAAAGCGCAAGTCGTAGCACACGCTCAGGCCGACGCGCAGCGCGCCGTCCGCCGCGTCGAGCACGGCGGCGACGGGCTCGCCGCCAGCCTCGAGGACGCGGCCTTCGTCGTACTGCTCGCGGCCGTTGTCGTAGCGGAACAGGTGGATCTTGTCGTAGCGCGCATGGTGGCGGCCGTCGGGCGCATAGACGCAGCTCGCGTTGCGCACGCGCTCGCCGCCGGGCGTGCGGATCGGCAGCGTGCCCGCGATCAGCCAGACGCCGAACTCGCGCGCCGTCGCTGCCAGCATGCCCTGGATCGGCCCGTCGCCCGGCCCCTCGGCGACGCCGAGCTTGTCGCGGTCGTCCAGCCCCATCAGGCAGAAGTACTCGGGCAGCGCGACGAGCGTGGCGCCGTTGCCGGCGGCGCGCGCGACGAGGCGGCGCGCACTGTCGAGGTTGTCGTCGACGCGCGGCGTCGACACCATCTGCACGGCAGCGATCTTCATGCGGCGATCATCGCGCGAATCCGCGAGCCGTGCGGTGTCACGGCGTTGTCCCCGAGGCTGGCGCAGGGGTGGGCGCCGCGGCCGGCGCGGACTCCATGTCGGGCAGCGGCGCGCGTGGGCTGCGCTCGACGCGCTCGACCTTCGGGTCGTCCCACGGGCCGACGACGTGGAACTCGCGCGTGCCGGCCTGCATCATCGGTCGGCGCAGGAACATCTGCGCGAGAAAGGTGCCGAGGCCGACCGCGGGGTTGATCACGGCATAGGCGAGCGACGCCGTGCCGGCGTTGATCTCGGGCACGACGACGACGCGCAGGTCCTGCGTCTCGCGCACCAGGTCGGCGCTGCCCTCGATCAGCACGGCCGCCTGCGCACCGCGCATGCGCAGGTTGTTGGTGCTCGCCACGCCGCCGGCGATCGTCACGTCGCCGACGACGTTGTCGAACGCGAAGCCCTGCTGGAACACGTCGCGGAAGTCGAGCGCCAGCCGGCGCGGCAGCGTCTGCAGGTTCAGCACGCCGAGCAGCCGCGAGATGCCCGGCTCGGCCTTGAGGAACTGGCCCGATTCGAACAGCAGCTGCAGCTGGCCGTCCATTGCCTTGAAGTCGGGCGTGAGCGGCGACCCGGGCCATGCGACCTGGCCGCTCAGCCGCCCCTTGCCGCCGCGGATCGCCTCGGCCGCCCAGGCGCTGCAGCAGCGCGCCGGCGTTGGCGACGTCGAGTCGGAATGAGCACGGCGCGCCGCCGGCGCCGCGCCGCCGTTGCCGCCCGGCGCCGCTGCCCAGCGGCCCGTCGCCGCCAGCGTCGCTCGGGCAGCGCGGAGCGCAGCCGCGTCAGACGCCATTCGCGCGCTGCGCCGTCGCCGCCCTCGGCCGCGCGATTGACGGCCTCGACCTCGACGCGCCCGAGCGGCCGGCCGCGCAGCTCGAACTGGTCGACGACGATGTCGAGCGCCGGCATCGTCGTCGGCGCGTCGTCGAGCAGCGTCTCGACCTGCTCGGCCTGCGTCGGCGGCAGCGCCAGGCGCGCCAACCGCGCGCGCACCAGCCCGGCGGCGGCGCTGCCGGCGCGCTGCGGCGCGCGGTATTCGACGTGGCCGCTGAGCTGGTCGGCCTCGGCATTGACGCGCCACACGCGCCCCTCGCGCGTCAGCCCGGCGGTCAGGCGCGTCAGGCGGTGCGCGCCCGACGTGAGCAGCGCGGCGCGCAGCGCCACGCTGTCGGGCAGGTAGGCGTCTTCGGCGGCGGCGTGGCCGCCGGTCGCGGCGCCCGTGCTCGGCGAGGCGCTGGCGAACAGCGCGCGCCAGGCGTCGACGTCCAGGTGGTCGAAGCGCAAGTTCGCGGCGACACCGGCGGCCGGCGTCGGCGCCGCCTCGTCGACGCCGATGCCGCCGCGAACGACGACGGGACCGTCCGGCTCCAGCTCGCGCAAGTAGTGCGCCTGTACCAGCGTGCCGAGCTCGACGCGCAGCACGTCGCGCGGCACCTGCCCGTCCTGCAGCGACTCCGGAACGACGCGCGCCTGGACGCGCAACGGCAGTGCCGCCTCGGCGCTCTTGCGCAGCGGCTCGGGCCAGCGGCTCGCCATGCCGACGAGATTGCTCGTCAGGTCGAACTCGGTGCGGCCCTGCGTCGACGTGAGCGCCAGCCGCCAGGCCGCCTGCCCCTGCAGCGCAGCGGCGACGCGCGCCAGCGGCGCGGCCTCGATCGCGCGGCGCAGGCCGTCGGCGCTCGCCGTGCCTTGCGCCGTGATGCGCAGGCTGCCGTCGTCGCGCAGGCCGCCCTCGAACGTGGCGTCGCCGCCGAGCACGCGCGCCGCGCCGCCGGCCAGCGTGAAGCCGCTCTCGCTGAACTGCACGCGCGCGCGCGCCGCGGCCAGCAGGGGAACGTCGCGGCGCAGCCGCACGTCGCTGCCGGCGACGACGACACTGCCCCGGACCGTGCTGCGCTCGACGGCGTCGAGCGGAATCGTCAGCGCCAGCTTGAGCTCGCCGCTGCCGCTGGCCGTCGTTTCGCGCAGCGCGCCGCCGAGCCAGCCTCCGACCGGGGACTCGTCGACGAAGCGCAGCGCGTCGGCCAGCGCGCCGCGGCCGCCGCCTTCGACGGTCAGCACGGGATGCGCCAGGTCGCGGATCGCGGCGCGCACCTTCGTCAGCTCGAAGCCGCGATAGCGCGCGCCCGCGTTGCGGATGTCCATCGACGCGCGGTCGAACACCAGTTCGCCGCTCACCTTCGACAACGCCGGCCACGCGGTCGTCGGCGGCGCGACGCTGTCGGTAGCCGCCTCCGCCGGCACGTAGGCGAAGGCCACATCGTCGACCTGCGCCGCGATGCGGAACTCGCCTTGCCGTGGCGACGCGGCGAACGGAAAGTCCGCCAGCGGCCCCTTGACGCGGAACGTCGCGCCGCGCACCGCGCCGCCCGTCACGGCATGCGCGACGTAGCGGCGCGCCACGTCCGGCAGCACCGCGGGCAGGTAGCGGGCGACGCGCGCCGCGTTGCCCTGCGTCAGCCGGCCGTCGAGCTCGAGCTGGCCGAGGTCGCCCGGCGCCGTGCCGCTGCGCCACGTCGCCGCGAACTCGCCACGCGCATCGGCATTGGCGAACTCGGCGTCGCTGAGCCGGACTTCGAGCGACGATGCCGAGCCCGGGTTCGCGCCCCCCCCGCGGGGCGGCACGACGCGCCACGCGAGCTGCGCGGCAAAGCGCTCGAGCGGCAGCGTCGCCTCGTCGAATACGCCGGGCAACTCGAGCGCGCCGCCGCCCATGCCCACGCGCGCCTGCCCGCCGCGCTCGGTGGCCTGCACCTCGACGTGGGCATTGCGCAACCCGGGGCGCCCGGGTGTGCCGGCCGGCGCGCCGGCGGCGACGGCGCCCGGCGCGATCGCCAGCCCCGCCACCTGGGCGCGCAACTCGTACTTCGACGGCGCGGCCAGCGGCCCGTCCCAGCGCGATGCGAGAGTCGTCACGACGCCTTGCGGCGCGAGCTCGTCGAGCCAGCGCCGCACGGCGGCGTCGAGAGGAAGGCCGGCGGCGACCTGCGCCATCAGCCCGAGGTCGAGGCGCTGCGCGTTGAACTCGCCGCCGGCGGCACCGGCCGCCTCGCCTGGAGCGCCGCCGCCGCGCCAGGCCAGCGTCACGTCGCCCGCCGGCCACTGCAGGCCGTCGCGCGTCGCGAAGCCGAAGCGGCGCGCCTGCAGCCGCAGGCCGTCGGCGTCGCGGCGCGCCGCCAGCCGCCCCTCGATCGTGTCGAACGCCAGCGGCGTCACGTCGTCGGCCAGACGCAGGTCGACGTTGCGCAGCGCCACGTCGAGGGTCAGCTCGCGCGGCTCGCCGTGCGTCACGTCGAGCCAGCCGCGCAGCGCGCCCTCGCCGCTCGTCAGCTCGAACGGCAGCGCGACGTGGCGGCGCAGCGCGGCGACATCGGCGCGCGGCAGCGTCGCCTGTAGCGTGCCGCTCCAGCGCCGCCAGTCGGCGCGCTCGGCGAGCAGCGGCTGCGTGAAGCGCGCCTGCAGCGTGAAGCGCTCGCCCCACTCGGGCGGCGGCGTCGCGTCGATGCGGAACTGGTGCTGGCGCAGCCGGTTGCGCACGACGATGTCGACGCCCGTCAGCGCCAGCGGCGGCGCGTCGCGCAGCGCGTCGCTCCAGCGCAGCGTGCCGCCGCGCACGACGAGCTCGTGCTGGCGGAACAGCCACTGCGCCACCGGATCGTCGGCATCGGAGGCCGCCGCGCCGCTCACGTCGAGCCCACCGACCCAGACGCGGCCGTCGGCGCTGCGCCGCACGTCGAGCTCGGCGCCGTCGACGAGCAGCTGCTCGAGGCGCAGCTCGAGCGCGAGCAGCGAGCGCGGCGACACCGCCGCCGTGACGTGAGGCAGGCGCAGCGCGGTGCGGCCGTCGGCGTCGAGCAGCACGATGTCGCGCGCCTCGAGCACCGGCACGCCGCCCGCCGAACGCGCCTCGATGTGGCCGATGCGCACCGTCGCGCCGAGCACGGCGCTTGCGCGCGCCTCGATCTCGGGCCGCCACTGGCCGATGTGGTTCAGAATCCCCCAGTGCAGAGTCAGCCAAGCCAGCAGCAATAAGCTCCACAGCGCCGCGAAGCCCCAAGCCAGCATCGGCACTGCGCGCCGCCAGCGCGACCGCCGCCCGGCGTTCGGGGCCGGAGCTGCGGCGGTGGAAGAGCCAGGGAGAGACGACGTCATGAAAGCAAAGAGTCGCAGCCGATGGGCGGGCACGCCGCGGCGCGACACCCGCGATTGTCGCGCCCCGATGCGTCCGGCGGGCCCGACGACCCCGCGCGGCGCGCGCTCCTGCCGCCGGGGCTGAAGGTGACGGACTCGCGCATGACCGAAACGGCTGCTGCGCCGCCGGGCCCCGACGATGCACTCGCCGCTTTGCCCGTGCGCGCCGACCACAGCCGGTTCGTGCAGCGCGTTCGCCGGCGCTACCCCGGCGAGCTGGAGCTGCTGCCGCCCGGACTGCCGACGCGCGAAACCATCACCGCCCTGGTTCAACGCCTGAGCGACGGCGGCCGTGCACTGCCGTCGGCGCTGCGCGTCGCACGCCACCTCGTGCTCGAGCGGCTGGCGGTGCTCGACGTCGAGCACGGCGCGGCCCTCGCCGACGTGACCGCCGCCGTCACGCACCTCGCCGAGGCGACGCTCGAGCTGGCGTTGGCCGACGCGCTGGCGCAGCTCGACGCGCGCCATGGCGTGCCGCGCGACGAGGCCGGCGAGCGCATCGACTTCTGGATCGTCGGCATGGGCAAGCTCGGCTCGCGCGGGCTCAACGTGTCGTCCGACATCGACCTCGTCTACGTCTACGCCGACGAGGGCGTCACCGATGGCGCGCAGCCGGTGTCGGCGCACGAATACTTCGCGCAGGTCGCGCGCAGCCTCTATGCGCTGATCGGCGACACGACGGACGACGGCTTCGTGTTCCGCGTCGACCTCGCGCTGCGCCCCAACGGCAAGTCGGGCCCGCCCGTCGTCAGCCTGTCGATGCTCGAGGAATACTTCCACGTGCAGGGCCGCGAGTGGGAGCGCTTCGCGTGGATGAAGAGCCGCGTCGTCGCGCCGCGCGTCGCCGTCGGCACGCCGTCGGCGCTGGCGCTGCGCTCCGTCGTCACGGCCTTCGTCTACCGCAAGTACCTCGACTACGGCGTGTTCGACGGCCTGCGCGAGCTGCACGCGCGCATCCGCGACGAGGCGCAGCGCCGCGTCGCCGGCCGCCCGGAGCGCGCCAACGACGTCAAGCTCTCGCGCGGCGGCATCCGCGAGGTCGAGTTCATCGTGCAGCTGCTGCTCGTCGTGCGCGGCGGCCAGTTTCCCGAGATCCGTACGCGCTCGACGCTCGGCGGCCTGCGCAAGCTCGCCGAGCGCGGCCTGATGAAGCCCGAGACGGCGGACCGGTTGACCGAGGCCTACACCTTCCTGCGCCGCGTCGAGCACCGCATCCAGTACCTCGACGATCAGCAGACGCACGTGCTGCCGACCGCCGACGCCGACCTGGCGTGGATCGCGCGCAGTGTGCTGCCGCAAGGCGGCGCCTGCGCCCTGCTGGCGCGCCTGAACGAGTTGCGCGAGTTCGTCGCCACCGAGTTCGACGCTCTGTTGCACGACGGACGGCCGACGGCGCGCAACGGTAACGGCGGCTGCCGCGCCTGCGGCGGCACGCCGCCGTCGCTCGACAGCGCCGCCTTCCTCGAGCTGCTGCCGCCGCCGCTGGCCGAGCGCGTGCGCAGCTGGCGCGAGCAGCCGCGCGTGCAGGCGCTGCGCGACGAGAGCCGCCAGCGCCTGGTGCGCCTGCTCGCGCGCGCTGCCGAGACGGCGCGCGACGGACACTGCACGCTCGACGCCGCCGTGCGCTTCGTCGACTGGCTCGAGCCGCTGCTGCGCCGCGAGAGCTACCTCGCGCTGCTCGTCGAGCGGCCCAGCGTGCAGCGCCGCCTCCTGCGGCTGCTCGGCCTGGCGCGCTGGCCGATGCGCTACCTGATGCGCCACCCCGGCGTCGTCGACGAGCTGGCCGACGAGCGGCTCGTGCACGCGCGCTTCGACGCCGCGAGCTACGTCGCCGACCTCGAGGCGCGTCACGGCGCCTGGGAGCGCAGCGGCGAGGCCGACGAGGAGCTGCTGCTCGACACGCTGCGCCACGCCCACCACGCCGAGGTGTTCCGCACGCTGGTGCGCGACGTCGAGGGCCACGTCACCGTCGAGCAGGTCGCCGACGACCTGTCGGCGCTCGCCGACGCGACGCTGCAGTGCGCGATGCGCTGGGCCTGGAGCCATCTGAAGGCGCGCCACCGCGCCGAGCCGCGCTTCGCCGTCATCGCCTACGGCAAGCTGGGCGGCAAGGAGCTCGGCTACGGCAGCGACCTCGACGTCGTGTTCGTCTACGACGACGACGACGAGCGCGCGCCCGAGGTCTACACCGCCTTCGTGCGCAAGCTGATCACCTGGCTGACGACGCACACGGCGGCCGGCGAGCTGTTCGAGATCGACACCGCGTTGCGCCCGAACGGCAACTCGGGGCTGCTCGTCACGTCGATGGCGAGCTACGAGAACTACCAGAAGGGCCGCGGCAGCAACACGGCGTGGACCTGGGAGCACCAGGCGATCACGCGCGCGCGCTTCTGCGCCGGCGTGGCCGACCTCGCGCCGCGCTTCGAGGCGGTGCGCCGCGCCGTGCTGGCGGCGCCGCGCGACGGGCGCAGCCTGCGCGCCGAGGTGCAGGCGATGCGCCATCGCGTGCGCGAGGCGCGGCCGGTCAAGGAAGGCCTGTTCGACGTCAAGCACAGCCCGGGCGGCATGATGGACGCCGAGTTCGCCGTGCAGTTCCTCGTGCTGGCGCACGGCGCGGCGCATCCCGAGCTGCTCGACAACGTCGGCAACATTGCGCTGCTGCAGCGCGCGGAGGCCTGCGGCCTGCTGCCGGCGGGCATCGGAGCGGCGGCTGCCGACGGCTACCGCGAGCTGCGCCGCGCTCAGCACCGCGCGCGCCTCGACGAGCAGCCGACGCAGGTCGAGCCCGAGCGGCTGGCCGTGCAGCGCGACGCCGTGCTGGCGCTGTGGCGAGCCGTCTTCGATTGACGCTGCCATCGCGCCCCGCCGCGGCGGGCTGGCTCGGCGTCGCCGCGCTGCTCGGCCTGGGCGCCCTGCTCGTGCGCGGCGCGCCGCGCGCGGTGCTCGAGTGGCAGCGAGCGCTCGCCTGGTCGGAGCCGTGGCGCTGGTGGAGCGCGGCCTGGGTGCACTTGAGCGACCTGCATCTGGCGGCCAACCTGGCGGGGCTGGCACTCGTCGCGCTGCTCGGGCTGGCGGCCGGCGTGGCGCCGCGCGCGGCCGTCGCCTGGGCGCTCGCCTGGCCGCTGACGCAGCTCGCGCTCGTTGTCGAGTCGCGGCTCGCGAGCTATGGGGGCCTGTCCGGCGTGCTGCACGCCGGCGTGGCGATCGTCGCCGTGCAGCTCGTCGCCGAGGGGCCGCGCGCGCGGCGCCTGCTCGGCGCGGCGATCGCCGCCGGCCTGGTGGCGAAGGTCGCGCTCGAGGCGCCGTGGCGCGAGGCGATCGTCCACCCGCCCGGTTGGGACATCGCCGTCGCGCCGCTGGCGCACGCGAGCGGCGCTGCCGCCGGCGCGCTGGCCGCGCTGGCGCTGCGCGCATGGCGCCGCAGCCCTAGGATGACGGCCGATGAAGTCACCTCAGGCCGCCGCTGAACGCAAGACCGCCCTCGACGGCGTCGCCATCGTCTCGCTCGTCGCCTGCTGCGCGTTGTGGGGCCTGAACCAGGTCGCCGCCAAGCTGGCGCTGGCCGAAGTACCGCCGCTCGCGCAGGCCGCGCTGCGCTCGCTCGGCGCCGCGTTGCTCGTGTTCGCCTGGTCGGCGTGGCGCGGCGTGCCGCTGCGCCAGCGCGACGGCACGCTCGCCGGCGGCCTGCTCGCCGGCACGCTGTTCGCCGTCGAGTTCGGCTGCATCTTCGTCGGCCTGCAGTTCACGACGGCGTCGCGCATGGTCGTGTTCATCTATCTGGCGCCATTCGTCGTCGCGCTGGGTATGCCGTTCATCGCGCGTGCCGAGCGGCTGTCGGCGCTGCAACTCGCCGGGCTGGCGGCGGCGTTCGGCGGCGTCGCCTACGCCTTCGCCGAGGGCTTCACGCTGCCGTCGGCGGGCGAGCGCCAGTGGCTGGGCGATGCTTTGGGCGTGCTGGGCGCGCTGCTGTGGGGCGCGACGACTTTGGCGGTGCGCGGGACGGCGCTGTCGACGGCGTCGGCCGAGAAGACGCTGCTCTACCAGCTCGCCGTGTCGGGCGTGCTGCTGGCCGTCGCGGCACCGCTGGCCGGCGAGAGCTGGCCGGCGCGCCTGTCGTGGAGCGTCGTCGGGCTGTTGGCCTTCCAGACCGTGATCGTGACGTTCGCGAGCTACCTGCTGTGGTTCTGGCTGATCCGTCACTATCCGGCGACGCGGCTCGCGTCGTTCACGCTGCTGACGCCGGTTTTCGGCCTGCTGGCCGGCGCGCTGCTGCTCGGCGAGCCCGTCACGTCACGGCTGCTCGTCGCGCTCGCGGCCGTCGCGGCCGGGATCTACGTCGTCAACCGCCGCTAGACTGCGCTGACCTCACTCACTCGGCCAATGGAGACAGGATGATCACGCTGTGCGGTATCGCGATCTCGAACTACTACAACAAGGTCAAGCTGGCGCTGCTCGAGAAGCAGGTTCCGTTCACCGAGCAGTGCGTCGAGACGCACAGCCGCGACGAAGCCGTGCTCGCCTGCTCGCCGCTGGGCAAGGTGCCGTTCATCCGCACCGAGCACGGCGCGCTGTGCGAGAGCCAGGCCATCCTCGAATACATCGAGGCGGTGTGGCCGCAGCCGCCGCTGTTGCCGGCCGACGCGTGGCAGGCGGCCAAGGTGCGCGAGCTGACGACGTTCATCGACCTGCATCTCGAGCTCGTCGCGCGCGAGCTCTATCCGCAGGCCTTCTTCGGCGGGACCGTGAGCGAGAACCAGCGCGAACGCGTGCGCAAGCTGCTCTTGAAGAACATCGCCGGCTTCAAGCGGCTGGCGCGCTTCGCGCCCTACGTGGCCGGCGAGCAGTTCACGCAGGCCGACTGCAGCGCCTATACGGGACTGCCGCTGATCGGCATGGCGACGCGCCTCGTGCTCGGCGAGGACTTGCTGCTCGCCGCCGGCGTCGACTGGAAGGCCTATGGCAAGCTCGTCGGCCAGCGCCCGAGCGCTCAGAAGGTCGACGCCGACCGCAAGGCCGACCAGGAGCAGCGCAAGACGGCGGCGAAGCCGGCCTGAGCGTTCAGGCCGGTTGCCTGCCGCCGGGCGCCGGCGCTTCGGCGGCCAGCGAGCGTGCCAGCTCCCTGCGATAGCGGTTGAGCTCCTGCACGCTGGCGAAGCTGCGCTCCAGCAGCAGCGACAGGTTGTGCAGGATGCGCTCGACGACCTTGTTCTCCCAGGCGGCGTCGAACCGGATCTGGCGGTCGAGCCAGGCCTCGAGCCACTGCGGGTCGGGCAGGCGCGACTGCACCGTGTCGCGCGGGAACAGCGCCTGGTTGACGTGCAGGTTCGTCGGGTGCAGCGCCTGCGCCGTGCGCCGCGCGCTGGCCATCAGCACGCCGACCTTGGCGAACGCAGCCTTGGCTTCGTCGCCGAAGCGCGTCAGCGCGCGCTTCATGTAGCGCAGGTAGGCGCCGCCGTGGCGTGCCTCGTCGCGCGCCAGCGTCTCGTAGATCGTCTTGATGACGGGCTCGGTGTGCCACTCGGCGGCGCGGCGGTACCAGTGGTTCAGGCGGATCTCGCCGCAGAAGTGCAGCATCAGCGTCTCGAGCGCCGGCGCCGGGTCGAACTCGAAGCGCACCTCGTGCAGCTCGGCCTCGGTCGGCGCGAGGTCGGGACGAAAGCGCCGCAGGTATTCCATCAGCACGAGCGAGTGCTTCTGCTCTTCGAAGAACCACACGCTCATGAAGGCCGAGAAGTCGCTGTCGTCGCGGTTGTCGCGCAGGAACATCTCGGTGGCCGGCAGCGCCGCCCACTCCGTGATCGCGTTCATCTTGATGGTGCGGGCCTGCTCGTCGGTGAGCAGCGCGGCGTCGAAGCGGTCCCAGGGGATGTCGCGGTCCATGTGCCAGCGCACCGCCTCGAGCTGCTTGAAGAGTTCCGGATAGATCATGCCGATGCTTCGTGAGGGACGCCCGGGACCGCGGCGCCGTGAGTGACGGGAAAGGAGCGCGCGGGCGGCTACTTGAGCCAGCCCTTGTGCCGAAAGTACCAGAACGGCGTGACGACGGAGGCCGCCATCAGCGCCAGCGCGAACGGATAGCCCAGGCCCCAGTCGAGCTCGGGCATGGCGCGGAAGTTCATGCCGTAGATGCTCGCGATCAGCGTCGGCGGCAGCAGCGCGACGCTGGCCACCGAGAAGATCTTGATGATCTTGTTCTGATTGATGTTGATGAAGCCGACCGTGGCGTCGAGCAGGAAGTTGATCTTGTCGAACAGGAACGCCGTGTGGCTGTCGAGCGAGTCGATGTCGCGCAGGATCTGGCGTGCCTCCTCGAACTGCTCGGCGTTGAGCAGGCGGCTTCGCATCATGAAGCTGACGGCGCGGCGCGTGTCCATCACGTTGCGGCGGATGCGGCCGTTCAGGTCTTCCTCGCGCGCGATCGCCGCCAGCGCCTCGCCGGCGGCCTGGTCGCCGACGTCCTGGCGCAGCACGCGCGCGCTCACCGACTCGAGCTTGTCGTAGATGCTCTCGAGAGCATCGGCCGAGAACTCGGCGTCGGCGTCGTAGAGCTTGAGCAGCACGTCCTTGGCGTCCTCGATCAGCGCCGGGATGCGCCGCGCGCGCAGCCGCAGCAGGCGAAACACGGGCAGGTCCTCGCCGTGCACCGAGAACAGCACGTTGTTGTAGAGGATGAACGCGACGCGCACGTTGCGCGCACCGGCCTCGCTGTCGGCGTCGATGAGGAAGTCGCTGCGGATGTGCAGCTCGCCGTTGTCCTCCTCGTAGAAGCGCGCCGACTCCTCGAGATCCTCGTCGACGATGTCGTCGGGGATCGCGAGGCCGAAGCGCGTCGTGATCCAACCCTTCTCGTCGGCCGTCGGCGACTCGAGGTCGACCCACACCGGCGCCACGTGCGTCAGCGCGTCGAGGCTCTCGATCTCTTCCTGGAACAGCCGGCCGGCAGCCAGCGTGAAGACGTTCAGCATCAAGCTCTCCAGCGCACTACGGTCGCGCCGACGGGTGGGGTCTGTTCAGGGCCGGCCACCCGAGCGCGCAGTCGAAGAGCCGCGGCGCTGGAGTGGACGGTCACCGAGGGTGGGTGGCGTCCAAGGGGGGCTCGCTGAAATGCGACGTTGGATTATCGCTCAGCGGCGCGCCCGCGCGCGCTTGGCCGGGGCCCGCGGGCGGGCGTCGCGCCGCGGCTTGTCACTGTCCGGCTTCGGGGGCACACTGGTTTTGCCCGGTGCTGCAACGCGCGCCGGACACCGACAGTGCAATCCCTGCGAAAGGAAGTTCCATGAACTTGACGATCAGCGGACACCACCTTGAAGTGACGCCGGCACTCCGCGAGTATGTGCTCACGAAGTTGGACCGCGTCACGCGTCATTTCGACCAGGTGGTGGACATCAGCGTGCTGCTCACCGTGCAGAAGCTCAAGGAGAAGGAGCGTCGCCAGAAGGCCGAGGTCACTTTGCACGTCAAGGGCAAGGACATCTTCGTCGAGCACTCGCACGAGGATCTGTACGCCGCGATCGACCAGCTCGTCGACAAGCTTGACCGCCAGGTGTGCCGCCACAAGGACAAGCTGCAGAACCACCATCACGTGCCGCCCAAGCGCACCGAGATGCCGGCCGGCTGAGCGCCCGCTGGCGCCCGGTTCCCTGAAAGGCGGCCGAGGGCCGCCTTTTTTGCATCCGGCGTTGCTGCGATGCAGCAGTCCGCGCACAATGCCGTGTCTGGAGGGGGGAGCGCTCTACCCGCGCCGGCATCGTTTCTATAAGCTAACCCGGATGCTTTGAAACCGCGCTCGCGGCGCCGATCCTGCTGCCGCCGGCGATCCGACCCGATGAACCGTCTCGCCGCCATTCTTCCCGTCAGCAATGTGCTGGTGGATGTGGACGCGACCAGCAAGAAGCGCGCTTTCGAGCACGCCGGCGTGCTGTTCGAGAATCAGCATGCCATCGCCCGCGCGACCGTCACCGACAACCTGTTCGCCCGCGAACGCCTCGGCTCGACCGGCCTGGGCCACGGCGTGGCGATCCCGCACGGGCGCATCAAGGGGCTGAAGAACCCGCTCGCCGCCGTGTTGCGCGTGCGTCAGCCGCTGGGCTTCGACGCGCCCGACGACGAGCCGGTCAGCGTGCTGATCTTCCTGCTCGTGCCCGAGGCGGCGACGCAGCGGCACCTCGAGATCCTGTCGGAGATCGCCGAGATGCTGTCGGACCGCACGTTGCGGGAGAGGCTGAAGTCGGAGCCCGAGGCCACCGGCGTGCACAAGCTGATCTCCGACTGGGAGCCGCTGAAATCGGTGGCCTGAGCACCCCGCCGGCGGCGCGCTCGTGAAGCCGACCGTCATCAGCGCCGAGGCGCTGTTCGAGGAGCACCGCCCTTCGCTGCGCTGGGAGTGGATCGCCGGCCACGCCCATCCTGAGCGCCACTTCGACGACGCGGCCGTGCGCAACGCGCAGTCGTCGGCCGACCTGGTCGGCTACCTGAATTACATCCACCCGTATCGCGTGCAGATCCTCGGAGCGCGCGAAGTCGCCTACCTGAACGACGCCAACGCCAACGACCACGAGCGACGCATCCAGCGCATCGTCACGCTCGAGCCGCCGGTGATGGTCGTGGCCGACGGCCAGACGCCGTCGGACCACCTCGTCGCGACCTGCGAGCGCGCCGACATCCCGCTGTTCGTCACCGCCGAGCCGGCCGGCCACGTGATCGACGTGCTGCGCGGCTACCTCGGCCAGCTGTTCGCCGAGCGCACGACGCGCCACGGCGTGTGCATGGACATCCTCGGCCTGGGCGTGCTGCTGACCGGCGAATCGGGGCTCGGCAAGAGCGAGCTGGGCCTCGAGCTGATCTCGCGCGGCCATGGGCTGGTCGCCGACGATGCCGTCGACGTCTACCGCGTCTCGCAGACGGCGCTCGAGGGGCGCTGCCCCGAGCTGCTGCTGAACCTGCTCGAAGTGCGCGGCATCGGCCTGCTCGACATCAAGGCCATCTTCGGCGAGACGGCAGTGCGACGGAAGATGCGCCTCAAGCTCATCGTGCACCTGGTGCGCAAGGAGACGATGGAGCGCGAGTTCGAGCGCCTGCCCTACGAGCCGCTGTACGAGGAAATCCTCGGCGTCAAGCTGCGCAAGGTCGTGATCGCCGTCGATGCTGGACGCAACCTCGCCGTGCTCGTCGAGGCCGCGGTGCGCAACACCATCCTGCAGCTGCGCGGCATCGACACCTACCGAGAGTTCATCGAGCGCCACCAGAAGGCGATCAGCCGCGGCGAGGCGTAGCGGCCGACGGCGATGTGCGGCTGCCGCGCCGCCTTACTTGTGCCGGTTGGCGCAGTTCCTCTTCGTGCATGCGGCGTACAGCGCGAGCGCGTGCTCCTGCAGCTCGAAGCCGCGCTGGTGCGCGATGGCGCGCTGGCGCCGCTCGATCTCGGGGTCGTAGAACTCCTCGACGCGGCCGCAGTCCATGCACACCAGGTGGTCGTGGTGCTTGCCCTCGTTGAGCTCGAACACCGACTTGCCCGACTCGAAGTGGCTGCGCGCCAGGATGCCGGCCTGCTCGAACTGCATCAGCACGCGGTAGACGGTCGCCAGGCCGATCTCGGAGCCCTCGGCCAGCAAGGCCTTGAAGACGTCCTCGGCAGTCATGTGGCGCGTCGTCGACTTCTGGAACACCTCCAGGATCTTCAGGCGCGGCAAGGTCGCCTTCAGCCCGCTGCTCTTGAGTTCTTCGACTTGGGTCATGGTGGCGATCTCCGGCGCGCTGTGCTGGGCGGTTGACGGCCCCGCCGACGATAGAATCGGTCGATCATATCGAGCCGGCGGCGCCCGTGCGGCGCGTTGCCCCCACCGCCATGCCTGTCTCCCCAGTTTGCCGACGGTCGGTCGCCGTGCTGGCGGCGTTCGCCGCCACCGGTTGCGCGTCGCTGCAGTCGTCCGACAGCTTCCTCGGCGTCATCACGCCGTACCGGCTCGAGATCGTGCAGGGCAACGTCGTCACGCAGGAGCAGATCGAGCGGGTCAAGCCCGGCATGACGCGCACCCAGGTGCGCGACGTGATGGGCTCGCCGCTGCTCGCCGACCCCTTCCACGTCGACCGTTGGGACTACGTCTTCGCGATCCGCCGGCAGGGCGCCGAGCCGCAGCAGCGCTCCATCGTGCTGCGCTTCGAGGGCGATCGGCTGCTGAGCGTCGACGCGCCGGCACTGCCGTCGGAGCGCGATTTCGTCGCGTCGATCGATACCTTCAAGTCGCGCCGCGACGCCGGCACGCTGGCGCTCACCGACGAGCAGCGCCAGGCCCTGCCCACGCCGCGCGCCAAGCCGTCCGAGCCGGCGCCCGCGCCGGCGGGTCCGGCGCGCGACTACCCGCCGCTCGAGCCGCAGTCATGACGGCGCCATCGTTGAAGATCGCCGTCGCCGGCGCGTCGGGCCGCATGGGCCGCATCCTCGTCGAGGCCGTGTCGGCCGCTCCCCATTTCGAGCTCGCCGGCGCGCTCGACGTCGCCGGCAGTCCGGCCATCGGCCAAGACGCGGCGGCGTTCCGCGGCCAGCCCTGCGGTGTCGCGATCACCGACGACCTGCGTGCCGGCCTCGCCGGCGCCGACGTGCTGATCGACTTCACGCGCCCCGAAGGCACGCTGGCCCATCTGGCGGTGTGCGCCGAACTCGGCGTCAAGGCCGTGATCGGCACCACCGGCTTCGGCGACGAGGGCAAGCGCGCCATCGCGGCGCATGCGCAGCGCATCGCCATCGTGCTGGCGCCCAACATGAGCGTCGGCGTCAACGTCGTGATGGCGCTCGTCGAGCAGGCCGCGCGCGCGCTGCGTGACGGCTACGACGTCGAGATCGTCGAGGCGCACCACCGCCACAAGGTCGATGCGCCGAGCGGCACGGCGCTGCAGATGGGCGAAGTCGTCGCACGCGCGCAGGGCCGCGAGCTCGCCGACTGCGCCGTCTATGCACGCGAAGGCCACACCGGCGAGCGCAAGGGCGGCACGATCGGCTTCGCGACGATCCGCGGCGGCGACATCGTCGGCGACCACACGGCGCTGTTCGCCGGCACCGGCGAGCGCATCGAGATCACGCACCGCTCCAACAGCCGCATCACCTATGCCGAAGGCGCGCTGCGCGCGGCGCGCTTCCTCGCCGGGCGCAGCCAGGGGCTGTACGGCATGCGCGACGTGCTCGGCCTGTGACGCCCGGCGCATGAGCGGCCTGTCCGCCTTCTGGGAACAGGGCGACGTGGTGGCGCGCGCCGTCGCGCTGCTGCTGCTGGCGATGTCGATCGCCGCCTGGGTGCTGATCTTCTGGAAGGGCTGGCTGCTGAGCCGCGCGCGGCGCGACATCGAGCGCGGCGTCGCCGCGTTCTGGTCGGCGCCGACGCTGGCCGACGGGCGCGAGCGCCTGGCCGGCGTCGACCGCGAGCGCGTCGTGCTGCCGCTGGTAGACGCAGCGCGCTATACGCCGCCCGGCGGCACGCTCGAGGCCGACGGCGAGCTGCCGTCGCAACTCACGCGCCGGCTGCGCGACGCGCTGCACGCCGGCCTGCGCCACCTGCAGGGCGGCCAGGTCGTGTTGGCGTCGATCGGCAGCACCGCGCCCTTCGTCGGGCTGCTCGGCACGGTGTGGGGCATCTATCACGCGCTGCTGTCGATCTCTGCGGCCGGCTCGATCACGATCGAGCGTGTCGCCGGGCCGGTCGGCGAGGCGCTCGTCATGACGGCGGCCGGACTGGCCGTCGCGATCCCCGCCGTGCTCGCCTACAACGTGTTCGGCAAGCTCGCCGCCGCCTGCGAGGCCGAGCTCGAGGGCTTCGCGCACGACCTGCGCGAAGCCGTCTGCGGCGGCGCGGCGCGCTGAGGAAGATGGCGTTCGGCCGGCTCGAACGCGCCGTCGGCGAGCCGCCGATGAGCGACATCAACATGACGCCGCTGATCGACGTAATGCTGGTGCTGCTCGTCATCTTCATGATCACGGCGCCGCTGATGGCCAGCAGCCTCAAGCTCGAGCTGCCGCGCAGCGACGCCGCGCAGCCGGGGGCTGCGCCGGCCTATGTCGTGCTCGCGATGGGAGCCGACGGCGCGCTGTTCCTCGGCGACGAGCCGATCGCGCGCGACGCGCTCGCCTCGCGGCTGAAGGATGCCGCGCGCGAGCAGCCCGAGCTCGAGGTGCAGCTGCGCGCCGACCGCAGCGTCGCGTACGGCCGCGTCGCCGAGCTGATCGGCGTGCTGCAGCAGGCCGGGCTGAACCGCATCGCCTTCATCGCCGAGCCGTCGGCGCCGTAGCGCCGCGCGGCGCATCGCGCCGATCTTGGGGGCGATTCCTATAATCGCGACGACTTCGCCCGAGCGCCGCTGCGCTGCCTCATGAACCCCCAGTACCAGCCCAACGAGATCGAGCGCGCCGTGCAGGCCGCATGGCGCGCGCGCGACGCCTATCGCGTCACGGAGGACGCGGGCAAGCCCAAGTTCTATGCCTGCTCGATGCTGCCGTATCCGAGCGGCAAGCTGCACATGGGGCACGTGCGCAACTACACCATCAACGACATGCTCGCGCGCCACCTGCGCATGAAGGGCATGAACGTGCTGATGCCGATGGGCTGGGACGCCTTCGGCCTGCCGGCCGAGAACGCCGCGCTGAAGAACGGCGTGCCGCCGGCGCGCTGGACGCGCGACAACATCGCGCACATGAAGGCGCAGATGCAGTCGATGGGGCTGGCCATCGACTGGAGCCGCGAGATCGCGACCTGCGACGCGAGCTACTACCGGTGGAACCAGTGGCTGTTCCTCAAGATGCTCGAGACCGGCATCGCCGAACGCCGCACGCAGGTCGTCAACTGGGATCCGGTCGACCAGACCGTGCTCGCCAACGAGCAGGTGATCGACGGCCGCGGCTGGCGCTCCGGCGCGCCGGTCGAGAAGCGCGAGATCCCCGGCTACTACCTCAACATCACGAAGTACGCCGGCGAGCTGCTCGAGCACGTGCAGCACCGCCTGCCAGGCTGGCCCGAGCGTGTGCGCCTGATGCAGGAGAACTGGATCGGGCGCAGCGAAGGCGTGCGCTTCGCCTTCCCGCACGACATCCGGGACGGCCACGGCAGCCTGATCCAGGGCGGGAGGCTGTGGGTCTTCACGACGCGCGCCGACACCATCATGGGCGTCACGTTCTGCGCCGTCGCGCCCGAGCATCCGCTGGCGCAGCACGCTGCCGCGGGGAACCCGGCGTTGGCGGCGTTCATCGAGCGCTGTCAGCAGGGCGGCACGACGGAGGCCGAGCTCGCGCTGCGCGAGAAGGAAGGCATGGCCACCGGCCTGCACGTGCGGCATCCGCTGACCGACGAGCCGATCGAGCTGTGGGTCGGCAATTACGTGCTGATGGGCTACGGCGACGGCGCCGTGATGGGCGTGCCGGCGCACGACGAGCGCGATTTCGCCTTCGCCAAGAAGTACGGCCTCGAGGTCATCCAGGTCATCGGCATCGACGGCGAGCACTTCAGCTACGAGCGCTGGCACGACTGGTATGCCGACACGCGCCGCGGCATCACGATCAACTCCGACATCTACAGCGGCCTGCACCACCAGAACGCGGTCGACGCCATCGCGCACGCGCTCGAGGCGCGCGGCCTCGGCGGCAAGAAGACGACGTGGCGGCTGCGCGACTGGGGCATCAGCCGCCAGCGCTACTGGGGCACGCCGATCCCGATCATCCATTGCGACGCCTGCGGCGCCGTGCCGGTGCCCGAGCGCGACCTGCCCGTCGTGCTGCCCGAGGACCTGATCCCCGACGGCTCGGGCAATCCGCTGAACAAGTGCGAGTCGTTCCTGAAGGTCGCGTGCCCACGCTGCGGCAAGCCCGCGCGGCGTGAGACGGACACGATGGACACCTTCGTCGATTCGTCGTGGTACTTCATGCGCTACTGCGACGCCGGGCTCGACGGCGCGATGGTCGGCGCCGGTACGCGCTACTGGATGCCGATGGATCAGTACATCGGCGGCATCGAGCACGCCATCCTGCACCTGCTGTATGCGCGCTTCTGGACCAAGGTGATGCGCGACCTCGGCCTGGTGTCGATCGACGAGCCGTTCACGCGGCTGCTGACGCAGGGCATGGTGCTCAACCACATCTACTCGCGGCGCACCGGGCAGGGCGGCGTCGAGTACTTCTGGCCGCACGAAGTCGAGCACGTGCACGACGCCGACGGACACATCGTCGGCGCACGGCTCAAGTCCGACGGCTCGCTGATCGACTACGAGGGCGTCGGCACGATGTCCAAGTCGAAGAACAACGGCGTCGATCCGCAGGAGCTGATCGACAAGTACGGCGCCGACACGGCGCGCCTGTTCGTCATGTTCGCGTCGCCGCCCGAGCAGACGCTCGAGTGGAACGACGCCGGCGTCGAGGGGGCGAGCCGCTTCCTGCGGCGCCTTTGGGCGTTCGGCGCCGCGCACGCCGGGACGATCCGCGCATCCGCGGGCGCGCCGTTCGACGCCGTGCAGGCCGGCCCGGCGGTGCGCGCCTTCCGCTACGAGGTGCACAAGACGCTCGAGCAGGCGAACTACGACTACGAGCGCATGCAGTACAACACCGTGGTGTCGGCCTGCATGAAGCAGCTCAACGCGCTCGAGAAGCTCGCCGCCGCGGCCGATGCGCCAGGGCGCGGCACGGCGCTCGCCGAGGCCTTAGGCATCGTGCTGCGCGTGCTCTATCCGGCGTGCCCGCACGTCACGCAAGCGCTGTGGAACGAGCTCGGCTATGCCGCGCGCTGGGGTGACCTGCTCGACGCGCCGTGGCCCGCCGTCGACGCCGGCGCGCTGGTGCGCGACGAGATCGAACTCGTGCTGCAGGTCAACGGCAAGCTGCGCGGAGCGATCCGCGTGCCCGCCGACGCCGAGCGCGCGCAGATCGAGGCCGCGGCGCTCGCCAGCCCCGACTTCGAGCGCTTCGCCGAAGGGCGGGTCGCCAAGAAGATCGTCGTCGTGCCAGGCCGCCTGGTCAACGTCGTCATCTGAGCGATCGTGCACCGCCGCGTCGCCCTGCTCGCGCTGCCGGCCTCGCTCGCCGTCGGCTGCGGGTTCGAGCTGCGGCGTGCCCCGGAGCTGAGCTTTCGTACGCTGTACCTCAACGGCTTCAAGTCGGGCTCGCCGCTGGCCGAGGAGCTGCGCCGCCACGTCGACGCGACGCCGACGACGCGCGTCGTCGATGCGCCGTCGCAGGCCGCCGTCGTGTTCGACGCACTCATCGACGCGCGCGAGCGCAGTGTCGTCGCGACGACGGCGGCCGGCCAGGTGCGCGAGGTGCAGCTGCGCGTGCGGCTGCGCTTTCGGCTGCGCACGGCGGCGGGCCGCGAGCTGATCGCACCGTCCGAGCTGGTACTCGGTCGTGACATGAGCTACGACGAGAGCGCGGCGCTCGCCAAGGAGTACGAAGAGGCGCTCGTCTATCGCGCGATGCAGAGCGACATCGTGGCACAGGTGATGCGGCGGCTGGCCGCCGTGCAGGCCGCCTGATGCAGCTGCGCGCCGACCAGCTGCCGGCCCAGCTCGCGCGCGGGCTACGGCCGCTGTACACGGTGCACGGCGACGAGCCGCTGCTCGCGCAGGAAGCGGCCGACGCGATCCGCGCCGCCGCGCGCGCCGCCGGGCACGTCGAGCGCAAGGTCTACACCGTCGCCGGTGCCCACTTCAACTGGAGCGAGGTGCTCGGTGCGGCGTGTGCGCTGAGCCTGTTTGCCGAGCGCCAGCTGATCGAGATCCGCATCCCGTCCGGCAAGCCCGGCAAGGAGGGCTCGGAGGCGCTGCAGCGCTACTGCGAGTCGCTCGCCGACGACGTCGTCACGCTCGTGCAGCTGCCGCGCCTCGACGGCCAGCAGCTCAAGAGCGGCTGGCTCGGCGCGCTCGACGCGGCCGGCGTCGTCGTGCGCGTCGACGCCGTCGAACGCAAGGCGCTGCCGGCGTGGATCGCGCAGCGCCTGGCGGCGCAAGGCCAGCGCGTGCACGCCGACGAGGCGGGGCGGCGCACGCTCGCCTTCTTCGCCGACCGCGTCGAGGGCAACCTGCTCGCCGCGCACCAGGAGATCCAGAAGCTCGCGCTGCTGTATCCGCCGGGCGAGCTGAGCTTCGAGCAGGTCGAGCAGGCGGTGCTCAACGTCGCGCGCTACGACGTCGTCAAGCTCGGCGAGGCGGTGCTCGCCGGCCAGGTCGCACGCGCGCTGCGCATGCTCGACGGGCTGCGTGCCGAGGGCGAGGCCGCCGTGCTCGTGCACTGGACGCTGGCCGAGGACATCCGCGCGCTCAAGCGCGTCAAGGACGCCGTGGCCGCAGGCCGGCCGCTGCCCCTGGCGCTGCGCGAGGCGCGCGTGTGGGGTCTGCGCGAGCGCCTCTTCGAGCGCGCGCTGCCGCTGCTCAGCGAGCATGCGCTGGCGGCGCTGGTCGAGTCGGCACAGGTCTGCGACGGCCTGGTCAAGGGCTTGTCGCACCCCGACTGGCCGAGCGATCCTTGGGCGGCGCTGCAGCGGCTGGTGCTCGCCGTCGTCCAGCACACGGCGAGCGCGTCGCCGCGCAAGCCGCTGCGCCTGGCGTTGCACGCGTGAGTGCGCCGGGCCGCTCCCAAGCGCTCGTGCCGGGGCGCCCAGTGCGCAGGGTCGTCCAGTGAGCGCGGCGCGACGCGACGGCGCGGCGTGTGCGCTATTGCGCACCGCGCCTGCAACGAGGTGTCACGGCGGCGACCGGCGGGCCGGGCGCTCGACACAATCGCCGGCATGACTCTGCCAGCCTCCGACGGGGACGCCCGGCGCCGTGCCGGCCACGCCCCGTTGGCCGTGACCGACGACCGACCGGCACGCTGGCGCGCCCTGCTGCGGCCGCTGCTGACGATACGCGCCGCCGTGCTGGCGACCGTTGCGGCCGGCATCGTCGTGCCGGCCGTGCTGATGCTCGGTGTCGATGCCGGACTGGCGCGCCGCGAGGCCGCGGCGGCGACGCCGCCTGCAGATGGCCCCGCCATCGTCGACGCGCGCCGCGAGCAGCGCCGCGCGGCCATCGTCCAGTTGGCCGCGGTGCAGCTGCTGTTCGGCGCCGCGGCGCTCGCGCTCGTGCTGCATGCGCGGCTGCAGCGCCCGCTGGCGCGGCTGCGCCGCCAGGCCGGCGCGATCGCGACGAGCGCGCCGGCGCCGCTGATCGAGTGGCAGCGCCGCGACGAGCTAGGGCACCTCGGTCAGCAGCTCAACGAAGTGCGCTCGCGCATCGACGGCCTGCTCGGCGAGCTCGAGCGCAAGAACGGCCAGTTGCGCAAGATGGCGATGTACGACCATCTCACCGGCCTGCCCAACCGCACGCTGTTTCGCGAGCTGTTCCAGGCCGAGGCCACGTCGGCGCGGCGGCGCGGCCGGGCGATGGCGATGCTGTTCGTCGACCTCGATCGCTTCAAGACGGTCAACGACTCGCTTGGCCATGCCGTCGGCGACGACATGCTGCTGGCGACCAGCCAACGCCTGCTGCAGGCGCTGCGCGAATCGGACCTGGTGTGCCGCCACAGCGGCGACGAGTTCCTCGTGCTGGTGCGCGACGCCGAGCGCTGGGACAGCGTCGCCGGCGCCGCGCAGCGCATCCTGCGCGCCATCGACGCGCCGCTGCCGCTGGCGCGCCGCCATCTCACCGCGGGCGCCCCGGACGTCGCCCAGGCGCAGGTATCGGCCAGCGTCGGCATCGCGCTGTGGCCGCGCGACGGCGAGGACTTCGACTCGCTCGTGCGCCACGCCGACCTGGCGATGTACCAGGCCAAGCAGCACGGTCGCGCGCGCTACAGCTTCTATCACGCCGAGCTGAACGAGCGCCTGATCGCGCGCGTCGCGCTCGAGCGCGAGCTGGCGCACGCGATCGCGCACGGCGAGCTGGTGCTGTACTACCAGCCCGTGGTCGACGCCGTCACCGGCGCGCTGCTCGGCTGCGAGGCGCTGGTGCGCTGGGAGCATCCGACGCGCGGACTGCAGACGCCCGACAGCTTCATTCCCGTCGCCGAGGAGTCCGGCCTGGTGCGCGACCTCGGCGCCTGGACGCTCGACGCCGCCTGCGCGCAGATTGCGCTGTGGAAGAAGGCCGGCCGGCCGATCCGGCGCGTCTCGATCAACGTGTCGGCGCTGCAGTTCCGTGACCAGCGGTTGATCGACACGCTGCGTGCAGCGATGCAGCGCCACGGCGTCGACGCTCATGAGCTCGAGCTCGAGCTCACCGAAAGCACGCTGATGAGCGACGACGACACGACGCAGCGCGTCGTTGCGGTGCTGCGCGAGCTCGGCGTCGCCCTCGTCGTCGACGATTTCGGCACGGGCTACTCGTCGCTGTCGTACCTCAAGCGGCTGCGCCCCGACAAGCTGAAGATCGACCGCAGCTTCGTGCAGGATCTGCCCGCCGGCGCCGACGATCGCGCCGTCACGCAGGCCATCCTCAGCATGGCGCGCGCCCTCGGCGTCGTCGTCGTCGCCGAGGGCGTCGAGACGGCGGCGCAACGCGCCTTCCTCACGGCGCAAGGCTGTGCGCTGCTGCAGGGCTACCTCACCGGGCGCCCGCAGCCGGCGGCGCAGATCGAGGAGCGCCTCGTCGCCGACATCGCCGGCCCGACGCGCGCCGCGCCGCCGGCGCATTGAGTCTCAGCGGCGCGCTGCTGCGAGCAGCGCCGCCAGCGCCGCGGCCACGGCGGCGTCGCGCACGGCGCGGCGGTCGCCCGGCAGCTGCAGCCGCGTCGGGCCGGCGCCGGCACCGCCGCGCCGCGCGACGGCAAGCCACACCGTGCCGACCGGCTTGCCCGGCACGGCGCCGCCGGGGCCGGCGATGCCCGTGATCGCGACGGCCAGGTCGGCATCCGACTGCTCGATCGCGCCGGCGGCCATGGCCCCCGCCACCTCGCCGCTGACCGCGCCGTGCCCGGCGATCAGTGCCGCTTCGACGCCGAGCTGGCGCATCTTCGCCTCGTTCGAATAGGTCACGAAGCCGCGGTCGAACCAGTCGCTCGAGCCGGCGATCGCCGTGCAGGCGGCGGCGAGCAGGCCACCGGTGCACGACTCGGCCGCCGCGATGCGCCAGCTGCGCGCGCGCAGCGCGTCGCCCAAGAGGCGTACGGCCGGATCGAAGCTCGACAAGTCGTGCACGGCGTGGGCCTCAGCCAGAGCGCCACAGCGCGATCACGACGAGCGTGCACAGCGCTGCGACAAGGTCATCGAACAGCACGCCGAAGCCCTCGCGCCAGCCGATGCGCGGACCGCCCGCCGCTTCGCGGCGGGCGGCGAAGACGGCGTCGGCCCAGGCCACCGGACCCGGCTTGACGGCGTCGAAGAAGCGAAACAGCGCGAAGGCAACGAGTTGCCCCACGAAGCCGGCCGGCGTCACCAGCCACAGCACGATCCAGAACGCCAGCACCTCGTCCCATACGATGGCGCCCGGGTCGGCGTCGCCGAGGTGGCGCGCCGTCACGGTGCAGGCCCACCAGCCGACGATGAATGCCACCGCGATGACGAGGCCCCACTGGCGCGTGTCGAGCCGGTCGTCGAGCACGACCCAGGCGAGCCACGCCCACAGGGTGCCGACCGTCCCCGGCGCCTTGGGCGCCAGCCCGCTGCCGAAGCCCAGCGCGATCGCGTGCGCCGGATGCGCCAGCAGGAAGCGCGCGCTGGCGCGGCTCGATGCGCTCATGACCTGAAGTGGTCGAACGATGCGCCGGCCGGCGTGGCCGGCTGTCCGTCTGCGTCGGTGCAGCGCAGCCCCGGCTCGGCGTCGATGCGGCCGATGCGTGCGACGGTCACGCCGGCGCGTTCGGCCGCGACGGCGACGTCGTCGCGCCGCGCGGCAGTGGCGGTGAAGACGAGCTCGTAGTCGTCGCCGCCGCTCAGCGTGCACAGCCGCTGCAGCTCGCGCGGCTGGCGGCGCAGCACGTCGCTCGCCGGCAGCGCGTCGACGTCGATCGTCGCGCCGACGCCGGAGCGGCGCAGCAGGTGCGACAAGTCGCCGTGCAGGCCGTCCGAGACGTCGATTGCGCTGTGCGCCACGCCGCGCAGCGCGACGCCGAGCGCCACGCGCGGCGCGGGCTGCTCCATGCGCCGGCGCACCGATTCGAACGCCGCCGCGTCGAGCGCCACGGTGCCGCGGAACGCTTCGAGCGCGAGCCGTGCATCGCCCAGCGTGCCGCTGACCCAGACGTCGTCGCCGGCGCGCGCGCCGCTGCGCAGCAGCGCCTGGCGGCGCGGCACTTCGCCGAATACGGAGATCGAGATGGCGAGCGGGCCGGCCGTCGTGTCGCCGCCGACCAGCTCGCAATCGTGGGCATCGGCCAGCGCGAACAGGCCGCCCGCGAAGCCGGCGAGGAAGGCCTCGTCGACGCGCGGCAGCGCGATCGCCAGCGTGAAGGCGAGCGGCTGCGCGCCGCAGGCGGCGAGGTCCGACAGGTTGACGGCGAGCGCCTTGTGACCCAGCCGCTCGGGCGGCACGGTGGGCAGGAAGTGCCGGCCCTCGATCAGCATGTCGGTCGACGTGGCGAGCACCATGCCGGGCGCGGGCGAGAGCAGTGCGCAGTCGTCGCCGTTGCCGAGCACGGCGCGCGGCGACGGGCGCGCGAAATAGCGCTCGATGAGTTCGAATTCTCCAAGGCCCATGCGCGGCGATTGTCGTCGACAACGCTGCTCCTACAATGGCGGCCCCGGCTGCGGCGGCCCCTACGCTGCGGCGCCACGCGAGAGTCGACGATGGCCACCTACGAAGAGAAGCGCGCCGAGCTGCGGCGCCAAGCGCTCGAGTACCACGAGTTCCCGACGCCGGGCAAGGTGGCGATCATGGCGACCAAGCAACTGACGAACCAGCGCGACCTCGCGCTCGCCTATTCGCCGGGCGTCGCCGCGGCGTGCGAGGAGATCGTCGCCGACCCGGTCAACGCCTTTCGCTACACCTCGCGCGGCAACCTGGTCGCCGTCATTACCAACGGCACGGCCGTGCTCGGGCTCGGCGACATCGGCCCACTGGCCGCCAAGCCGGTGATGGAAGGCAAGGGCGTGCTGTTCAAGAAGTTCGCCGGCATCGACGTCTTCGACATCGAGGTCAACGAGACGAACCTCGATCGCCTCGTCGACGTGATCGCCGCGCTCGAGCCGACCTTCGGCGGCATCAACCTCGAAGACATCAAGGCGCCCGACTGCTTCTACGTCGAGCGCAAGCTGCGCGAGCGGCTGAAGATTCCCGTCTTCCACGACGACCAGCACGGCACGGCGATCGTCGTCGGCGCCGCGCTGCTCAACGGGCTGAAAGTCGTCGGCAAGGACATCCGCCAGGTCAAGCTCGTCGTCTCGGGCGCCGGTGCAGCGGCGCTCGCCTGCCTGCAGCTGCTGCTCAAGCTGGGCCTGCCGCGTCAGAACATCTGGGTCACCGATCTGGCCGGCGTCGTCCACGAAGGCCGCACCGAGCTGATGGACCCCGACAAGGCGCAGTTCGCGCAGCCGACGGCGATGCGCACGCTGGCCGAAGTGGTCGCCGGCGCCGATGTGTTTCTCGGCCTGTCGGCCGGCGGCGTCCTCAAGCCGGCGATGGTGGCGGCGATGGCGCCGCGTCCGCTCATCTTCGCGCTCGCCAACCCGATGCCAGAAATCATGCCGGAGGAGGCGCACGCCGTGCGCGGCGACATCGTGATGGCGACGGGCCGCACCGACTATCCGAACCAGGTCAACAACGTCCTGTGTTTCCCGTACATCTTCCGCGGCGCGCTCGACTGCGGTGCGACGACGATCAACGACGAGATGGAGATCGCGGCCGTGCACGCGCTGGCCGAGTTGGCGCAGGCCGAACAGAGCGAAGTCGTCGCCGCTGCCTACGCCGGCCAGAACTTGAGCTTCGGCCCCGAGTACCTCATCCCCAAGCCCTTCGATCCGCGCCTGATGATCCGCCTCGCGCCGGCGGTGGCCCAGGCGGCGGCCGACAGCGGCGTCGCGCTGCGCCCGATCGACGACCACGAGGCCTACCGGCAGCGGCTGCAGGCCTTCGTCTATGCGTCGGGCACGACGATGAAGCCGATCTTCACGCTCGCCAGGCGCGCGCAGCACAAGCGCGTCGCCTATTGCGAGGGCGAGGAGGAGCGTGTGCTGCGCGCCGTGCAGGTCGTGCTCGACGAGGGGCTGGCGCGGCCGACTCTGATCGGTCGCCCCG
Organism: Burkholderiaceae bacterium; assembly: GCA_048500255.1. Classification (GTDB taxonomy): domain Bacteria; phylum Pseudomonadota; class Gammaproteobacteria; order Burkholderiales; family Burkholderiaceae_C; genus JAMHWF01. Next base: position 247,625 of record JASNYH010000002.1, read on the forward strand.
CCGTCATCGCGCAGCGCTGCGAGAAGTTCGGCCTGCGCATGGTGGCGGGCCGCGACTACGACGTCGTCAACACCGAGCATGACCACCGCTATCGCGACTACTGGCAGACCTATCACCGCATGACGGAACGCAAGGGCGTCACGCAGCAGTTCGCCAAGATCGAGATGCGGCGCCGCCTCACGCTGATCGGCTCGATGCTGCTCGCCAAGGGCGAGGTCGACGGCATGCTCTGCGGCACTTGGGGCACAGCGGCGATGCACCTGCAGTACATCGACCAGGTCATCGGGCGGCGCGAGGGAGTGAACACCTACGCCTGCATGAACGGCGTGATCCTGCCATCGCGTCAGGTGTACCTCGTCGACACCCACATCAACTACGACCCCACGGCCGAGCAACTCGCCGAAATCACGGTGTTGGCGGCCGAGGAGCTGATGCGCTTCGGCGTGCAGCCCAAGGCGGCGCTGCTTTCGCACTCCAACTTCGGCTCGAGCAACCAACCGTCGGCCCTCAAGATGCGCGACGCGCTCGCGCTGGTGCACCGCCGCGCGCCCTGGCTCGAGATCGACGGCGAGATGCATGGCGATGCGGCGCTCGATGCCGACTATCGCGAGCAGCTGATGCCGCGCGGCACGCTGGCCGGCGAGGCCAACCTGCTGGTGCTGCCCAACATCGATGCCGCCAACATCGCCTACAACCTGCTGAAGACGGCCGCCGGCAACGGCATCGCGATCGGCCCGGTGCTGCTCGGCGCCGCCAAGCCGGCGCACATCCTGACGCCGTCGGCGACGGTACGCCGGCTGGTCAACATGACGGCGCTGGCCGTCGCCGACGCCAACGCCGCGCGCTGAGTCGCACCTACGGCGCTCGAGATCGAGAATGTAAGCAGATACTTAATTCCCGCAGGCGCTGCCCTTTTTTGAGGCAGCGCCTTGAGCTTTTCGGGCCGTTTCTGTACCATTGCGGCTTCGAATTTCAGGGATAACCCGTGTTTGTCTCCGGTGCACTGCGCGGGGGGCGGTCTCTACGCAAGTTGGGGCTTGCTCTCTCGATTGCGGTGCTGGCGGTATCGGCCGGAGCGCTCCCCGAAGCATCGCGCGCCAGAGAGCCGGCGCCTCCACCGGAGGTCGTCGCGCTGGCCGAGTTGCCCCGGGAAGCGAAAGCCACGCACGAACTGATCCGTTCGGGCGGACCGTTTCCATATTCGAAGGACGGCAGCGTGTTCGCCAATCGCGAGCGACTGCTGCCCGCCGAGCGGCGCGGCTACTACCGCGAGTACACGGTGCGGACCTTCGGAGCGCGGGATCGGGGCGCCCGTCGCATCGTATGCGGCGGCTGGCGAATCCGGGCCCCCGAAACCTGCTACTACACCGACGACCACTACGCGAGCTACCGGAGGATCGTTCCGTGAACGTCGAGGCAGTCACGCTTCATTGACCAAGGAGGATCGCGACCATGCTCTTGCAGACAGTCCGTCCGAACATCGTCCAATCGATCCGAGCCTATCGCGTCGAGGATCTGATGCAGACCGCCGGTGCGGTGGGCCATCACTTCCTCTATGCGAACCTGCAGAGCGCGCAGACCAAGCAGGACGTGCTGGAAGGCATCGCGCAGGCGTTCCTTTTCCCGGCGCACTTCGGCAAGAACCTCGACGCGCTGTACGACTGCATGACCGACCTGGTGCACAAGGCCGGCCAGCAGCCGGGATTCGTCGTCGTGCTCGAGCAGCTGCCCGACAACCCGCGCTTCGACCGCGAGGCGCGCGAGCAGTTGCTCGACGTCTTTCGCGACGCGGCCGACTTCTGGGCCGAGCGCAAGGTCCCATTCAGGTGCTTCTATTCTTTTCAGTAGCCCGCTCCCAGGAAAACGGGTCATGGGAGCGGGCGGTGGAAGTGGCCCAGAGCGTCGCCGACAAGCCGGCGAGCAAGAGCGGTGGCAAGAGCGCTGCCAACAGCAGCTTCGGCATGAACATGCCGCTGATGAGCAGCGCGTTCGACACCTCGATGTGGCTGACGGCGGCCTGAGCGCCGGCGTCCAGCGCAACGACGACGGCGGCCCGCGGGCCGCCGTTTTTCTTGGTCAGGGCGCGCCGCCGACAGTGCGCGCGAGATCGAGGTAGTCGGCCACCGGCACCTCCTCGGCGCGACGCTGCAGATCGAACGGCACCGCCGCGCCGCGAGCGTCGAGCCAGCGCCCGAGCGTGTGGCGCAGCAGCTTGCGCCGCTGCGAGAAGGCGGTGGCGACGAGCTCGCCCAGCAGCGCCGCGTCGACGCCCGCCGGCGCCGGCAGCGGCACCATGCGCACGACGGCCGAGTCCACGCGCGGCGGCGGGTCGAAGGCCTCGGGCGGCACGTCGAGGACCGGCTCGATCGCATAGCGCCACTGCAGCATCACGCTGAGTCGCCCGTAGTCCTTGCCGCCGGGTCGCGCCGCCATCCGCACGACGACTTCTCGCTGCAGCATGAAGTGCTGATCTTCGATGGCGTCGGCGTGCGCGAGCAGGTGAAAGAGGATCGGCGTCGAGATGTTGTAGGGCAGGTTGCCGACGACGCGCAGTCGCCGGCCGGCGGTGGCCGAGAGCGCGCCGAAGTCGACGTCGAGCACGTCGGCCTCGATCACCTGCAGCCGGGCATCGCGGCGCAGTCGCGCCGCCAGGTCGCGATCGAGCTCGACGACGGTCAGCCGCTGCGCACGCTCGACGAGCGGATGCGTCAGCGCGCCGAGCCCCGGCCCGATCTCGACGAGCGCATCGTCCGGGCGCGGATCGATCGCCGCGACGATCGCCTCGATGACCGCCTCGTCGGTCAGGAAGTGCTGGCCGAAGCGCTTGCGGGCGACGTGCTTCACGCCGGGGCCGTCACAGCGGCGGCTCGCGCATCTCGATGTAGGCGCGCGCGCGCAGTTCGCGCACCCAGTCGTCGTAGGCCTTCTCGAACTTCTGCTCGCGCAACACGTTGCGCGCCTGCTCGCGCAGCTGGCGTGCGTCGAGCGTGGCGCTGCGCCGGTCGACGACCTGGATCAGGTGCACGCCGAAGCGTGACGCCACAGGCTCCGACAGGCCGTTGACCGGCAGCGCATTCATCGCCTGCTCGAACTCGGGCACGAACTGGCCGGGCGACGCCCAGCCGAGATCGCCGCCCTGCGGCGCGCTCCCGTCCTCGGAGTGCTCGCGCGCCAGCGCCTCGAAGCTGCGGCGCCCGCTCTCGATCTGGCGCTTGAACTCGGCCAGCCGCGCCATCGCGGCGCCCTGGCCCAGTTGCTCCGACGTCCGCAGCAGGATGTGCCGCGCGCGCGTCTGCGTCACGATGGCCGAGCCGCCGTCGCGCCGCTCGACCAGCTTGAGCACGTGAAAGCCCGCGCCGCTGCGCACCAGCGCCGGCGCGACCGAGCCGGCGGCGAGCTCGCGCACGCGCTCGACGAAGACGTCGGGCAGCCGGTTCGCCGGGCGGAGGCCGATCTCGCCGCCGCGCTCCTTGTTCGCGCCGGCCGACAGCTCGCGCACCAGGGCGTCGAACGGCTCGCCGGCGAGCGCGCGCGCGAGCGCCTTCTCGGCCACCGCCTGGCGCTCGGCGACGACGGCCGGCGCCGCCTCCTCGGGCACGGCGACGAGTACCTGCGCGATGTTGTATTCGACGGGCACGCTGGAGCGCCGCTGTTCGAGCAGCGCGTCGATCTCGGCGTCGCTGATGCGGATGCGCGAGTTCACTTCGCGCTCGCGCATCCGCTCGACGAGCAGGCGGTCGCGGATCTGGCTGCGAAAGCGCGTCTCGTCGATGCCCTCGCGGCGCAGCCGCTCGCGCAACTGCGGCAGCGAGAGCTGGTTCTGTGCCGCGACGTTGGCGACGGCGCGGTCGAGCTCGGCCTCGTCGACCTTCACGCCGCTGTCGCGCGCGTGCGTGATGAGCACGCGCTCCTCGATCAGCGCGTCGAGCACCTGGCGGCGCAGTTCGGGCTCGGGCGACAGGGTCTGCCCGGCGCGACGCGCCTCGTCGCGCGCGCGCACGACGCGCGACTCGATCTCCTGCGCCGTGACGAGCTCCTGGTTGACGACGGCGACGATGTAGTCGGCCGTGCGCGGCGGCGTGCCGCGCCGCGACGGCTGTTGCGCCTGCGCCGGCGCAGCGGCGAGGCAGGCGGCCAGCAGCAGGGCAGCGGCGGCGAACGGGCGGGCGATCGTGATCATGGGGGCAGCAGGGGCTGGGTGGGCGCGGCGCGCTCGTCGCGCAGCAACCGGTAGCCGGGGATATTGTCCTTCAACACCTTCAGAGGGTTCGACCCGAGGCGCGACAGGCCGACCAGCTCGAGCTGGATCATCAGCCGCGTCGTCGCTTCGCTGCGCCCCGTCGACAGCCGCTCGGCGACGACGCGCCCGATCCAGCAGCCTGCGTCGTACTCGATGCCGAACACGGAGTCGGTGATGCGCCGGTCGCGCATGCTGTAGTTGACGCGGCCGACGCTGTACCAGTCGCCCTTGCACGACGCGGCGTCGGCCGGCGTCGCGCCGGCGGCTGCGCGCCGGCCGCGGTAGACCGGCCACTGCCAGCCGAACTCGGCCTGCTCGCTGAGGTTGCGCGTGAAGCGGTAGCGCGCATTGAGCGTGCGAAATGGCCCCGGGCTCCAGCGCGCGCCGAGGATCGAGCGCACGGCGCGCTGTGTGTCGGCGTTGTACTGCACGGCGGCGTCGGCGCTCCACTCGGGCGTCAGGCTGGCCGCGCCGAGCAGCAGCAGGTCGGAGAGGCGTCGCGTCGTTGGCGTGCCTTCGGGTGTCAGCCGCTGGTCGCGCAGCAGGTAGCGCTGCACGACGCCGAAGCGCATCGACTCGACGCCCGTGGTCGGCTCGACCAGCCGCGTCGTGACGCCGGCCGTCACCTGATGGGCGTCCGACACGCGGTCGATGCCCGAGTAGGCGCTGGGGTGGTAGATCGTGTCGAAGTTGAAGTCCAGCGGCGCCGAGTCGAAGTTCGGGAGCGCCGACTGGTCGCGAAACGGCGTGTTGACGTAGACGACGCGCGGCTCGAGCGTCTGCCGGTAGTCGCGGCCGAACCAGCGCGCGTCGCGCTCGAAGATCCAGGCCGAGTCGACGCTGAGCGTCGGGATCGCGCGTGCCGGCGACGTGCGGCCGTCGGCGAGCGGCTGCTCGAGGTCGTAGTGGGCGGCATTGAGCGACAGCCGCGGCACGAGCGTCCAGCCCGGCGTCGCGAACGGGCGACTCACGCTGGCCAGCAGGTGAGCGCGCGCGCCGGTGGGGCGCGTCAGCGGCGCGTCGGTCCCCGGCGGCAGCGTGAACCGGTTGAATTCCGTCTCCATGGCTAGCGCGAGGCCGCCCGCCGCCTGCGCGTCCCAGCGCGCGCCGAGCTGCGGCGAGCGCTCGTACGGCGTGACGATGCGCGACGCCGGATCGGCGAACTGCAGCACCTGCCATTGCTGCACGCGGGCATACGTCCTCCATCGCCCGTAGCCGGGCATGAAGCCGCGCTCCGCATAGACGTCGGCGGGCAGCAGGCGCGGCGTCAGGCTGCCGATGCGCTGCGGAAAGTCCTTCCACACGTCCTCGTCCGACACGCGGTGGATGCGCGCGTGGTGGCGCACGGCATAGGGTCCGTCGCCCTCGTGGTGGAAGTTGAAGGCATGGCGCGATCCGCCGTGCAGGCGGTCGTCGGGCAGCAGGCGCAGGTCGGCGACGCCGGCGAACTGCGGCTCGAGATAGCGGAACTCGAGGTCGGCCGCGGCGCCGCGGCGCGTGATCACGGCCGGCGCGATCGTCGCGTCGCGCTGCGGCGCGATGTTCCAGTAGTACGGCACCTGCACCTCGATGCCGCTCTTGTTGTCGATGTTCAGGTTCGGCGGCAGCCAGCCCGACTTGCGCGCGTCGGTGAGCGGGAAGCTGATCACCGGCGCGGCGAGGATCGGCACGCCGTAGAAGCGCAGCACGGCGCTTTCGGCGATGCCTTCGTTGGCGTCGAGATCCAGTCGCACGCGCTCGGTCGACAGCAGCCACGCCGGGCTGCCCGTGCCGTCGGCCAGGCAGCTCGTGTAGGTGGCGCGCGTCGCGCGCATGCGCTGCGCGCCGAGGAAGTCGAAGCGCTCGGCGCTGCCGCCGGCCTGCGTCAGCTCGAAGTAGTAGGTCGGGTTGAGGAAGTAACCCTCGAAGTCGGACACGCGCACCTGCAGCTCGGTGCCGGTGAAGATGTTGCCGTCCTTCCTGATGCGCACGTTGCCGGTGGCGCGCGCGAGGTCGGCGGCCTGCTCGTAGACGAGGCGGTCGGCCGTGATCGACGTCGTGCCACGCTGCAGCTCGGCATGGCCTTCGAGCACGGTCTCGAGGTCGGGGCGGCCGCGGATCTCGTCGGCCTGCAGCACGATCGGCGGATTGCGCTCGTCGGCCGGCGCGGCCGGAGCCGTCTGCGCGGCGGCGCTGCCGCAGCCGCACGCCATCGCCGTCGCGACGGCCAGCGGAGCACGGCGCCCGCTGCGGCGACGACGCGCGTTCGGCGGGCGAAGGGAGCAAGTCGGGCGCGGCAAGGCGAGCGAGAGCGAGTCGAAAGCGCGTCGTCGGCATCGCGCGCCGCCGGCAGGCCGCGCGCGCTTTGTAGAATGAATTATCCACGAGGGCCCTGCGCCGCACTGCGGCGGCGCGGTCCGCGTCACGTCGATCCGCAGCCCCGATGCCCACTGCCTCCCACGAGCCCGCGCGTGAGCCGATCGCGTGGAGCGACCCGGCGCGCCGCGCCGCCTTCGAGCGCTGGCTCGCCGTGATCGAGTCGCCGCGGCTCGACGCCGCGACGCTGCGACCGGCGAGCGCCGACGCGAGCTTTCGGCGCTACCTGCGCGTCGACGCCGGCGACGGCCGCAGCTACGTCGTGATGGACGCCCCGCCGCCGCACGAAGACGTGCGGCCCTTCGTGCACGTTGCCGGGCTGATCACCGACGCCGGCCTGCACGCCCCGCAGGTGCTCGCCGCCGACGTGGCGCAGGGCTTTCTGCTGTTGAGCGACCTCGGCGCGCAACCCTATCTCGCCGCGCTGCACGAGGCGATCGACGCCGGGCAGCCCGAGCGCGCCGACGCGCTGATGCGCGACGCGATGGCGGCGCTGGTGCAATGGCAGTGCCGCGTCGACGCCGGCGGCCTGCCGCCCTACGACGAGGCGCTGCTGCGCCGCGAGCTGGCGCTGTTTCCCGAGTGGTGCGTCGACCGCGAGTACGGTGTGACGTGGACGCCGGCGCAGCGCGTCGTGTGGGACGACGCCTGCGCGGCGCTCGTCGCCAGCGCGCTGGCGCAGCCCACGGTCGCGGTGCACCGCGACTGGATGCCGCGCAACCTGATGGTCTGCGACCCCAATCCGGGCATCCTCGACTTCCAGGACGCGGTGCGCGGTCCGATCAGCTACGACGTGGCGTCGATGCTGCGTGATGCCTTCATCTCGTGGGACGAGGAGCAGGAGCTCGACTACGCCGTGCGCTACTGGCAGCAGGCACGCGCCGCCGGGCTGCCGGTGAGCGACGACTTCGGCGAGTTCTGGCGCAGCCTCGAATGGATGGGGCTGCAGCGTCATCTCAAGGTGCTCGGCATCTTCTGCCGCCTCAAGCACCGCGACGGCAAACCGAAGTACAGCGAAGACTTGCCGCGCTTCTTTCGCTACGCCCACCGCGTGTGCATGCGCTACCACGGCCTCGCCGCGCTGGCCGGCCTGCTCGAGCCGCTGGCCGGGCTCGAGCGCAGTCTCGGCCACACGTTCTGACGCTCGACGCGCGCGCCGGTCAAGGGTGCGCCGCGATCACCTGCGCGACGGCGGCGGTCAGCCGCTTGGCATAGGGCACGTGCAGGAACTCGTTCGGGCCGTGGGCGTTGCTGCGCGGCCCGAGTACGCCGCACACCATCATCTGCGCCTGCGGGAAGCCCTGCTGCAGGAAGTTGATCAGCGGAATCGTGCCGCCCTGGCCGATCGCGGCGCAGGGCGCGCCGTAGTGCGCCCGCGACGCGGCCTGCAGTGCGGCGTCGAGCCATGGCGCCGGCGTCGGCGCGTTCCAGCCCGTCGCACCGGCCGCCGCGCCGCGGCCGTCGGCGGCGAACGTCACCTTGGCGCGATAGGGCGCGTCGGCTTCGAGCAGGGTCTTCAACTCGTCGGCGGCGCGCGCGGCGTCGACGAGCGGCGGCAGGCGCAGCGACAGCTTGAAGGCGGTGTAGGGGCGCAGCACGTTGCCCGCCTCCTTCAGCGCCGGAATGCCGTCGACGCCGGTGATGCTCAGCGTCGGCCGCCAGGTGCGGTTGAGCAGCGCCTCGACGGGATCGTCCGTCGTCGGCAGCGCCGGGCTGCCGTCGGCGCTGCAGGCCCAGGGGTAGCGCTTCCACACCTCGTCGCGCAGGATGGCGGCCGTCGCGCGCGCCTGCTCGATGCGCTCGGCCGGAATCTCGCAGTGGAAGCTCTCGGGCAGCAGCCGGCCCGTCGGCGCGTCTTCCAGCCGGTCGAGCAGCCGGCGCAGGATGCGAAAGCTCGACGGCACGAGCCCGCTGGCGTCGCCCGAATGCACGCCTTCTGTCAGCACCTCGACCTTGAGCACGCCGCTGACCATGCCGCGCAGCGACGTCGTCAGCCACAGCTGCTCGTAGTTGCCTGCGCCGCTGTCGAGGCAGACGACGAGGCCGATGTCGCCGAGGCGCGGCTTGAGCGCGTCGATGTAGGGCAGCAGGTCGATCGAGCCACTCTCCTCGCTCGTCTCGATCAGGCCGACGCAGCGCGGCCGGCCGATGCCGTGGCGATCGAGCGCCTCGATCGCCGTGATCGCGGCATAGACGGCGTAGCCGTCGTCGGCGCCGCCGCGGCCGTAAAGCAGGCCGTCCTCGTACTTCGGCTTCCAGGGGCCGAGATCGCTGCGCCATCCGCTGAACTCGGGCTGCTTGTCGAGGTGGCCGTAGAGCAGCACGGTGCCGGTGCTGCCGGGCTGCGTCGCCGGTGCCTCGAAGTAGATGACGGGCGTGCGGCCCGGCAGGCGCACGACCTCGAGCGTCAGGCCGGGCAGCTTGCGCGCCTCGACCCACGCGGCGGCGTCGCGCACGACGCGGTCGATGTGGCCGTGCGCCTGCCAGTCGGCGTCGAACATCGGGCTCTTGGCCGGAATCGCGATGTAGTCGACGAGCGCCGGCACAAGGGCTTCGTCCCACCGGCGATCGATCCACGCGCCGAGCGCACGGGTCTCGTCGGGCTGCAGCGGCTGCTGCGGATCGCGGGCGTTCATCGGCAGACCTCCGGCGGCGTCGTGTCGCCGCCAGTGTAGGCCGCGCCGTTCAAGCGGCGCGCCGCGCCAGCCATCGCCCGAGCTGCGCGTAGACCTCTTCCTTCTCGGGCTCGTTGAAGATTTCGTGCGCGAGCGGGCCGTAGTCCTGCGTCTGCACCAGCACGCGCGGCGCGGTGGCGGCGAAGTCGCGGCTGCCGCTGGGGGCGACGCAGCGGTCGGCGCCGGCCCACATCAAGAGCGTCGGCACGCGCCAGGCGGCGGCGCGCGCGCGCACGCGTTCGCCGCCGTCGACGATGAAGCGCGCCAGCCGCGGCGTGATGCGCTCGTGCACCAGCGGGTCGGCGATGTAGGCGTCGACGACGGCCGCATCGCGCGAGATCCACGCCGGATCGAGGCCGTTGCCGAGCTGCTTGTTCGGCGCCAGCTTGGCCATCAGCGCAAGCTGCAGCTTCTGCGCCGTGCCGAGGCCGGGGTCGAGCGCCGGCGACGACAGCACCAGGCCGTCGACGGGGCGCGACCAGCGCGGCGGCGGCGCGTCGAGCGCGCCGGCGACGAAGCGCGCCGCGACCAGCCCGCCCATGCTGTGGCCGAGCAGCACCAGCGGCGCCGGCAGCGCGGCCTCGCGCACGGCATCGACGACGAGCGCCAGGTCGTCGAGCAGCGCGTCGTCGTGCGGCAGCGCGCCGCGTTCGCCTTCCGACAGGCCGTGGCCGCGCTGGTCGTAGCCGACGGCGTGCCAGCCCCAGTCGTTCAGGCGCTGGGCCAGCGCCTCGTAGCGGCCGATGTGCTCGCCCAGACCGTGCACGATCAGCACGCTGCCGCACGCGCCGCTCGCGGCCGGCCAGTGCCGCAGGTGGAGTGCCGTGGCGCCGGTCGCGAGCAGCGGGCCGTGCATCGCCGTCAGGTTCCGCGTTCGAACTTGAACACGGCCGTGCTGGCGCGCAGGTTGGGCACCCAGCGCACCGGCCGTCCGTCCTGGATGCCGAAGGCGTCGAGGATGCGCAGGCCGAGCGCGCGCGCCAGCACTTCGAAGTCGGCGTAGGTCGCGACGCGGATGTTGGGCGTGTCGTACCACTGGTACGGCAGCGCCTTGGTCACCGGCATGCGGCCCGACAGCACGCGCAGCCGGTTCGGCCAGTGCGCGAAGTTGGGGAAGCTGACGACGCCCACGCGCCCGACGCGCGCCGTCTCGCGCAGCATCGTCTGCGTGTTGCGCAGGTTCTGCAGCGTGTCGAGCTGCAGCACGACGTCGAAGCTCTGGTCGCCGAACAGCGCCAGCCCGTCCTCGAGGTTGAGCTGGATCGCGTTGACGCCGCGCTGCACGCAGGCCAGCAGGTTGGCATCTGAGATCTCGATGCCGTAGCCGCTGCACTGGCGCCGATCGCGCAGCAGCGCGAGCAGCTCGCCGTTGCCGCAGCCGAGGTCGAGCACGCGCGAGCCCGGCGGCACCTGCTCGGCGATCAGCTCCATGTCCCGTCTTTCGCTCATGACGACCCCTCGGCCGACGGGTACGTCGGCCGATCCCCCAGGGGGATCGCGGGCCGGCTTGGGGCGGCCCGGCGCTCGACCCGCGGCCCACAGATTGACGCCAGGGGGCTCACGACGCCGTCTCCGCCGCGATGCGCGCGAAGCGCGCGCGCAGCAGCGCGTGATAGCGCGCGTCGTCGAGCAGGAAGGCATCGTGGCCGTGCGGCGCGTCGATCTCGGCGTAGCTCACGTCGAGGCGGTTGTCGAGCAGCGCCTTGACGATCTCGCGCGAGCGCGCCGGCGAGAAGCGCCAGTCCGTCGTGAAGCTGATGACCTGGAACTTGGCCGTCGCACTGGCGAAGGTGCGGGACAGGTCGCCGCCGTAGGCGCGTGCCGGGTCGAAGTAGTCGAGCGCGCGCGTGATCAGCAGGTAGGTGTTGGCGTCGAAGTAGTCGGCGAATTTCTCGCTCTGGTGGCGCAGGTAGCTTTCGATCTGGAACTCGATGTCCTGCGTCGAGTAACCCAGCTCGGCAGCGCGCAGCTCGCGGCCGAACTTCTGCTCCATCAGGTCGTCCGAGAGATACGTGATGTGGCCGATCATGCGGGCCACGCGCAGCCCGCGCTTGGGCACGACGCCGTGCTCGTAGTAGTGGCCGCCGTGGAACTCGGGGTCGGTGACGATGGCGCGCCGCGCCACTTCGTTGAATGCGATGTTCTGCGCCGACAGGTTGGGCGCCGTCGCGACGGCGATGCAGTGGCGCAGCCGATCCGGGTAGCGCAGCGACCAGTCGAGCGCCTGCATGCCGCCCAGGCTGCCGCCGATCACGGCGGCGAGCTGCTCGATGCCCAGCCGCGCGAGCAGGCGCGCCTGCGCGTCGACCCAGTCCTCGACGGTGACGACGGGAAAGTCGGCGCCGTAGCGCCGGTCCGTGGCCGGGTTGGCATGCATCGGCCCGGTCGAGCCGAAGCACGAACCGGGGTTGTTGATGCCGATGACGAAGAAGCGCTCCGTGTCGAGCGGCTTGCCTGGGCCGACGAGGTTGTCCCACCAGCCTTCGCTGTGGGCCACGCCGGCATAGCTGCCTGCGACGTGGTGGCTCGCATTGAGCGCATGGCACACGAGCACGGCATTCGTGCGTGCGGCGTTGAGCTCGCCGTAGGTCTCGTAGGTCAGTTCGTAGTCGCGCAGTGCGGCGCCGCTGCGCAGCGGCAGCGGCTCGGCGAACTCCATCGTCTGCGGCGTGACGTGACCGATCGAACCCATGAAGCCAATGAAGAAACCCGGAGCCGCTGCTGATGCGGACACCGGGCCGGCGTCCCTCTTTAGCGGCATTTATTGAGCGCCCGCAATCCGGAACAAATCAGCGCTGTGGCGGCAGTATAGCGGCCAGCGGCGCGGCCACCTCTTCGAGCGGGCGCCGCTCGGCGTGCACCGCCCAGCGCAGCGCGGCGAGCCCTGCGCCGATGACGAGCGCTGCGCCGACGCCGTAGCCGGCGGCGACGGCCGCGTGGCTGCCGGTGTCGATCAGCGCGCCGAACAGCCACGGCGCCACGAAGCCGCCGGCGCCGGTGCCCACGGCATAGAACAACGAGATCGCCAGCGCCCGCATCTCGATCGGGAACACTTCGCTGACCGTGAGGTACGCCGAGCTCGCCGCCGCCGACGCGAGGAAGAACACGCCCGACCACGCCAGCGCCTGGCTGCGCGCGTCGAGCCAGCCCTCGACGAAGGCCCAGCCGGTGAGCGCCAGGCCGACGCCCGACAGCGTGTAGGTCGCCGTGATCATGACGCGCCGCCCGAGCCGGTCGAACAGTGCTCCGAGCATGAGCGGCCCCAGTACGTTGCCGGCGGCGAACGGGAAGATGTAGAGCGCCACGTCGTCGTCGGCGACGCCGTGAAAGCGCGTCAGCACCAGCGCATAGGTGAAGAAGATGGCGTTGTAGAAGAACGCCTGCGAGACCATCAGCGCGAGCGCCAGGCCGCTGCGCGAGCGGTAGCGCCGCCACAGCACGTGCCACACTTCGGCGGCCGACGGCGCGGCACGCGGCATCAGCGTCAGCGTGCGTGTCGGTGTCGGCAGTGCGCCGTGCTGCGCCCGCACCTCGGCCTCGATCGCGCGCACGATGCGCTCGGCCTCGTCGGCCCGACCGTGCGTGAGCAGCCAGCGCGGGCTCTCGGGCACGTCGCGGCGCACCAGCAGGATGGCGACGGCAAGCAGGCCGCCGAGCACGAAGCCGGCGCGCCAGCCGTGCACCGGGCCGAGCACTCGCGGATCGAGCAGAACGAGGCTGAGCGCCGCGCCTAGCGCCGCGCCGAGCCAGAAGCTGCCGTTGATCGCCAGATTGACGCGCCCGCGCACGCGCGCCGGGATCAGCTCGTCGATCGCCGAGTTGATCGCCGCGTACTCGCCGCCGATGCCCAGTCCGGTGGCGAAGCGGCACAGCGCGAAGAAGGCGAAGTTCGGCGAGAACGCCGTCACCAGCGTTGCCGTCATGTAGACCGCCAGCGTGACGAGGAACAGCCGCTTGCGCCCGAGCCGGTCGGCCAGCCGGCCGAAGACGAGCGCGCCCAGCACGGCACCGCCGACGTAGAGCGATCCCGCCAGCCCGACCTGCGCGCCACTGAGCGCCAGCGTGTCGCCGCGTTCGAGCACGCCGCCGATCGAGCCGACGAGCGTGACCTCGAGACCGTCGAGCACCCAGGCCACGCCGAGCGCGACGACGACGCGCCAGTGCCAACGCGACCACGGCAGGCGGTCGAGCCGGGCAGGGATGTCGGTCGAGAGCACTGCTGGCGGGTCGGCAAGCGCCATGCCGGCGGTGGGTGATTGTGCGCGGCGGGGCGGCGCGGCGGCAACGTCGACGCTAGAGTGAAGGCGCGACGATGCAAAGGACGGCGATGCGACGAACGACGTGCGCGTGGGCGCTGGCGGCAGCGCTCGTGGCGGCCGGTACCCCGGCGCAGGCGGCGCTGGCGGTCGGCGATGCGGCGCCCGACTTCTCGGCCGATGCGGCGCTCGCGGGGCGGGCGTTTCGCTTCTCGCTCGCCGACGCGCTGCGCCGCGGACCGGTCGTTCTCTACTTCTATCCGAAGGCCTTCACGCGCGGCTGCACGATCGAGGCCAACGCCTTCGCCGAGGCGACGCCGCAGTTCGCCGCGCTCGGCGCGACGGTGATCGGCATGTCGAACGACGACATCGAGACGTTGAAGAAGTTCTCGACCGAGGCCTGCCGCGACCGCTTCGCCGTCGCCGCCGACGCCGGCGCGCGCGTCATGAAACAGTACGACGCCGCGCTGCGCCTGCTGCCGGGCATGGCCGACCGCATCTCCTACGTCGTCAGCCCGCAGGGCCGTATCGTGCACGTGCACGCCGGCTCGGATCCGCTGGCGCACGTCGAGGCAACGCTGAAGGCCGTCGAGCGCTGGCGCGCCGCGTCGCGCGAGCGCTGACGCGCCGCGTCGCGCGAGCGCTGACGCGAGCTGCGCCGGCCGGCACCGCACGAGAACTGGGCCGCGAGCCGCCTGCTGTTCGGCGCATCGCAGGGGGCGTGCAAGGCTAGGCTGGTCGGCATCGCGTCGTTCGCAAAAGGGGCGCCCCATGCCCGTTCGACTGCCTACGGTCCCTGCCCGATACCTGGCCTGGCTGGCGTGCGGCGCCGCTGCGCTGGCGTGCGCCGCGGCGTGGGCCGTCTATGGCAAGGGCGCCGGCGCTGCGCTGGCCTTCGGCGCGCTGTTCGCGCTCGGCTGGCGCGACCGGCGCCAGACGCAGCGCTCGATCCTGCGCAACTATCCCGTCATCGGCCACCTGCGTTTCCTGCTCGAGACGATCCGCCCCGAGCTGCGGCAGTTCTTCGTCGAGGGTGACAACGAGGCGACGCCGTTCTCGCGCCAGCAGCGCTCGCTCGTCTACCAGCGCGCCAAGGGCGACCCCGACAAGCGGCCGTTCGGCACGCAGGCCGACGTGCACGCCGTCGGCTACGAGTGGATCAACCATTCGCTCGTGCCGAGCGCCGTCGCGTCGCACGATTTCCGCGTGACGATCGGCGGCAGCGACTCGTGCGCGCTGCCCTATTCGGCGAGCGTCCTCAACATCTCGGCGATGAGCTTCGGCGCGCTGAGCGCCAACGCCATCCTCGCGCTCAATGCCGGCGCCAGGCGAGGCGGCTTCGCGCACGACACCGGCGAGGGCTCGATCAGCGCGCACCACCGCGTGCACGGCGGCGACCTGATCTGGGAGATCGGCTCGGGCTACTTCGGCTGCCGCAACGACGACGGCAGCTTCTGCGCCGAGCGCTTCGTCGCCAATGCGCGCGATCCGCAGGTCAAGATGATCGAGCTCAAGCTGAGCCAGGGCGCCAAGCCAGGTCATGGCGGCGTGCTGCCCGGCTCGAAGGTCACGCCCGAGATCGCCGCCGCGCGCGGCGTCCCCGTCGGCGTCGACTGCGTGTCGCCGGCGCGGCACGGCGCGTTCGCGACGCCGCTCGAGATGATGCATTTCATCGAACGGCTGCGCCGCCTCTCGGGCGGCAAGCCGACCGGCTTCAAGCTGTGCATCGGCCATCCGTGGGAGTGGTTCGCGATCGCCAAGGCGATGGTCGCCACCCGCATCACGCCCGACTTCATCGTCGTCGACGGCGCCGAGGGTGGCACCGGCGCCGCGCCGCTCGAGTTCACCGACCACGTCGGCGCGCCGCTGCAGGAGGGCCTGCGGCTGGTGCACAACACGCTGGTCGGGCTGGGCCTGCGCGAGCGCATCCGCATCGGCTGCGCCGGCAAGGTGGTCAGCGCGTTCGACATCGCGCGCCTGATCGCGATCGGTGCCGACTGGTGCAACTCGGCGCGCGGCTTCATGTTCGCGCTCGGCTGTGTTCAGGCGCAGACTTGCCACACCGGGCGGTGCCCGAGCGGCGTCGCGACACAGGACGCGCGGCGCCAGCGCGCCTTGGTCGTACCGACCAAGGCCGAGCGCGTTCACCGCTTCCACGACAACACGCTCGAGGCGCTGAAGGCGCTCGTGCAGGTCGCCGGCCTGACGCATCCGCGCGAGATCACGGCGGCGCATATCGTGCGCCGCATCGCCGACCATGACGTGCGCCTGCTCTGGACGCTGCTGCCCAGCGTCGAGCCGGGCGCGCTGCTCGCCGGCCGGCTGCCGCCGCAGCGCGTGTTCGAGCTGTACTGGCCGCTGGCCGACGGCGCCAGCTTCGCGATACAGGCGGCGCCGTCGCGACGCGCCGCGACGCTGCCGGCCGCTGCACCGTACGCGCCGGCGTGAGCCGCGGGCGGTCCCCGAGCCGTGGGGGCGCCGGCACCCGGGCACGGGGATGAAGGGTGGCGACCTCCTCGTGACAATGTTCGCACCAAGAGTTCTCGCCGTTCCTCGCTCCGTGATGCATTCCGTCTACATCCTCCGCCGCGATCTGCGCGACGCGCGCCGCACCCAGGCCGCGATCGAGGCGACGCGCGACATGCGCGTCGCCGGCGTCGCGACCTCGCTGGCTCAGGCCGACACCGCGCCGATGACGGCCGACGTGCTGATCGTCGATCTGCGCCTGGCCGACGGACCGGCGCTGCCGCTGGTGCAACAGGTGCGCGCGCGCCGCGCCGTCGGCGGCCGCACCCGCGTGCTGCTCGTCACGCTGTCGACCGACGATCCGCAACTGTGGCCGGCGCTACGGGCTGGCGCCGACAGCTACGTCCTCGATGCCGACGCATCGACCGCGCCGGCGCCCGTCGTCGCCCGTCTGCTGCGCGGCGAAGCGGCCGCGTCGGCGGCGCTGGCGCGCCAGCTGCTGGCGTTCTTCGGCGAGGCCAATGCCGTGACGGCCGCCCCGCCGGCCAACGAGCGCGCGCTCGACTGGGTGACCGACGCCCAGAACCCGCTGCGCCTGTCGCGCGCCGAGCGCCACCTGCTGGTGCTGCTGGCGCAGGGCCACGGCGTGGCGCCGATCGCCGTGCGCATGGGCGTGAGCGTCGAAAGCATCGGCCGTCGCATCGCCAACGTCTATCGCAAGCTTCAGTGGGACCTGCGCAGCGGCGCGTTGTCGCTGCAGGCCGCTTGAAGACGACCGCGCGGATTAGGAGCGCGGCGGCGCGCTGTCGATGAAGCTCGGGCGCGCCTCGAGCTTGGCCTGCAGGCGCGCGAGGTTCGGATACTCGTCGCGCCAGTCGATCTGCGGGAAGCGGAAGTCGAGATAGCCGAGCGCGCAGCCGACGGCGATGTCGGCGAGCGAGAAGTGGATGCTCGAGCACCACGGGCGCTCGCCCAGCCCCTGGCTCATCGACTTGAGCGACGCATGGATCTTGACCATCTGGCGGTCGATCCAGGCCTGACTGCGCTCGCCGGCGGCGCGGCCCGCCCAGGTCTGCTCGAGGCGCGCGAGCACGGCGGCGTCGAGCGCGCCGTCGGCCAACGCCTCCCAGGTGCGCACCTCGACGCGCTCGCGCCCCGACGGCGGGATCAGGCGGTTGACCGGCGACAGCGTGTCGACGTATTCGACGATGACGCGCGAGTCGAACACGGCCTCGCCGCCCTCCATCACGAGGCACGGCACCTTGCCGAGCGGATTCGACTTGAGGATCGCGTCCGAACTCCAGACGTCTTCTTCGATGTACTGGTAGTCGAGCTTCTTCTCGGCCATCACGACGCGCACCTTGCGCGTGTAGGGGCTGGTCTGCCCGCCGATGAGCTTTGTTTTCATGATGCCCGATGCGTCCCTGTGTCCAAACGATTCTAGCGAAGCGGCCACTTCTACAATCGGGACTTGCCCACCGAGTCCGTCGCGCGCCGCGCACGCTCCGTCATGAATCTGTCATCGCTCACCGCCCTGTCGCCGCTCGACGGCCGCTATTCCTCGCGCATGGCGGCGCTGCGTCCGCTGCTGAGCGAGTTCGGCCTGATGCACCGGCGCGTCCAGGTCGAGGTCGAGTGGTTCATCGCGCTGTCGGATGCCGGCATGCCCGAACTGCCGCCCTTGTCCGAGGCGGCGCGCGAGCGGCTGCGCGAGCTGGTGGCGCGCTTCGGCGAAGCCGACGCGCAGGCGATCAAGGACATCGAGAAGACGACGAACCACGACGTCAAGGCGGTCGAGTACTGGCTCAAGCAGCGCATCGCCGACCACGCCGAGCTGCGCGCCGCAGGCGAGTTCATGCACTTCGCGTGCACCAGCGAGGACATCAACAACACCAGCCACGCGCTGATGCTCGAGGCCGCGCGCAAGCAGGTGCTGCTGCCGGCGCTCGATGCGCTGATCGAGCGGCTCGCCGGCATGGCGCGCGCCCATGCGGCGCTCGCGATGCTCAGCCGCACGCACGGCCAGACGGCCAGTCCGACGACGGTCGGCAAGGAGATCGCCAACGTCGTGGCGCGGCTGCGCACGGCGCGCGAGCGCATCGCCGGCGTGAGGCTGCTCGCCAAGATGAACGGCGCAGTCGGCAACTACAACGCCCACGTCGCCGCCTGGCCGGCGTTCGACTGGGAGGCGTTCGCCGCCGACGTGGTCGAGCGCCGCCTCGGGCTGACGTTCAACCCCTACACCATCCAGATCGAGCCGCACGACTCGATGGCCGAGCTGTTCGACGCCGTGGCGCGCGCCAACACGATCCTCGTCGACTGGGCACGCGATGTCTGGGGCTACATCAGCCTGGGCTACTTCAGGCAACGCACGAAGGCCGGCGAGATCGGCTCGTCGACGATGCCGCACAAGGTCAACCCGATCGATTTCGAGAACGCCGAGGGCAACTACGGCTTGGCCAATGCGCTGCTCGCGCACCTGAGCCAGAAGCTGCCGATCTCGCGCTTCCAGCGCGACCTGACCGACAGCACGGTGCTGCGCAACATGGGCGTCGCATTCGGCTACGCGCTGCTCGGCCACGACTCGCTGCTGCGCGGCCTCGACAAGCTCGAGGTCGACGAAGCCGCGCTCGCCGCCGATCTCGACGGCGCCTGGGAGGTGCTCGCCGAGCCGATTCAGACCGTGATGCGCCGCTACGGCCTGCCCAACCCCTACGAGCGGCTGAAGGACTTGACGCGCGGCAAGGCGATCACGCGCGAGTCGCTGCGCGTCTTCATCGAGTCGCTCGAGCTGCCCGCCGCCGAGCGCGAGCGCCTGCTCGCGCTGACGCCGGCCGGCTACATCGGCCGCGCCGCCGAGCTGGCGCGGCGCATCGGTTGAGGCGGGCGCCGTCATGTTCGTAGAACGCCTGCGCAACGCCGAGCGGCTGAACGCGTCCCTGCTGTGCGTCGGGCTCGATCCCGAGCCGGCGAAGTTTCCGCTCGCCTGGCGCGGCGACGCATCGCGCATCGAGGAGTTCTGCGCGCGCATCGTCGACGCGACGAAGGACCTGGTGCTGGCCTACAAGCCGCAGATCGCCTACTTCGCGGCGCACCGTGCCGAAGAGCAGCTCGAGCGGCTCGTCGCCTACATCCGCCGCGTCGCGCCCGCCGTGCCGGTGATCCTCGACGCCAAGCGCGGCGACATCGGCTCGACGGCCGAGCAGTACGCGCGGGAGGCCTTCGAGCGCTACCAGGCCGACGCCGTGACGCTGTCGCCCTACATGGGGTTCGATTCGATCGAGCCCTACCTGCGCTACGCCGACAAGGGCACCTTCCTGCTGTGTCGCACGTCGAACGCCGGCGGCGCCGACTTGCAGGCGCAGCGCCTGGCCGACGGCGAACTCGTCTACGAACGCATCGCGCGGCTGGCCAGCGGCGCCTGGAACCGCAACGGCCAGATGGGCCTCGTGGTCGGCGCCACCTATCCGGCCGAGATCGCGCGCGTGCGCGAGCTGGCGCCGGCGCTGCCGCTGCTCATTCCCGGCGTCGGCGCGCAAGGCGGCGACGTCGAGGCCACGGTGCGCGCCGGCTGGCGCGCCGACGCGCCGATCGCCGTCAATTCCTCGCGCGCCGTGCTCTATGCGTCGAGCGGCGACGACTTCGCCGCGGCGGCGCGCCGCGTCGCGCTCGCGACCCGGGCGCAGCTGGCGGCCGCTCGCGGAGAAAGGTGAAGCGGCGATGGGACACCGGCTGACACGTATCTCCACGCGCACCGGCGACGACGGCACGACGGGCCTGGCCGACGGCACGCGCCTGCCCAAGGACGACGCGCGCGTGGGCGCCCTCGGCGACGTCGACGAGCTGAACTCGCAGCTTGGCGTGCTGCTCGCCGAGCCCTTGCCCGACGACGTGCGCGAACTGCTCGTCGATATCCAGCATGAGCTGTTCAACCTCGGCGGCGAGCTGTCGCTGCCGGGCCACGCGCTGCTGCGCGAGGAGGCGGTGGCGCGCCTCGACGAGGCGCTGGCGCACTACAACGCCGCGTTGCCGCCGCTCAAGGAGTTCGTGCTGCCGGCCGGCACGCGCAGCGCGGCGCTCGCCCACGTCGCGCGCACCGTGGCGCGGCGCGCCGAGCGCTCTGTCGTCGCGCTGGCCGCGCGCGATGCCGTCAACGCCGCGCCGCGCCAGTTCCTCAATCGCCTGTCGGACCTGTTGTTCGTGCTCGCTCGCGTGCTCAACCGCGCCAACCTGGACGGTCTCGGCGGCGACGACGTCTACTGGAAAAGCACGCGCCTCGATCGCCAGAAATGAGCGCGGTTTCGCCGCAACGCGGCGGCGTGATCTGAACCACGACGGCGCTCACCGACGCTTACAACCCGTTGCGGACCGACGCGTGCTGCGGCACGCTGCAAGTGCAGCAACAGAGGTGGTCCCATGACGGTATTCAGCGAGCTCGGCGTCACATTGCGCGCCTTCGATTTCGTGCAACTGCTGCTCGCCCTGCTCTTCCTCACCGGCTATGCCGCGGCGCTGGGCGAGCTGTTCGGCCCGCGCGGCCGGCGGCGCGCCGCCGGCCTGGCCGTCGCGTCCGCCGGCGCCTTCGTCGCCATGACGGATCCGTGGATCCACGGTGTGCTGCTCGTCGTCGCGGCGATCGGCGGCATCGGCCTGTTCATCGTCGCTGCCTGGGTGCTGAGCGTGCTGTCGGCGCGCGCCGCGCAGCATCCCTTCGCGGCCGACCTGGCCGCGCGCACGCACGACAGCCTCTCGGCACTGTCGATCGTGCCGGTGCTCGAGGACGCCGTGCCCCCGCCGGCGCCCAGCGCGCCGAGCATGGCCGGCTCGCCGCTGCGCGCGCCGCGCCGCGCCCACTCGATCTGAGGCGCGCAGCGCCGCGCCGCCGTCAGCGCCGCCGCCGCGCCAGCACGGCCTCGCTGAGCGCCTGCAGCACGGCGCCGGAATCGTCCCAGCCCAGGCAGGCGTCGGTGATGCTCTTGCCGTACTCGAGCTTCTGCGGGTCGTCCTTGCCCGGCGTGAACGGCTGGGCGCCGGCATTGAGGTGGCTCTCGATCATCACGCCGAACACGCGACGCGAGCCGGCACCGATCTGCGCGCCCAGGTCGCGCGCCACGTCGACCTGCTTCGCGTACTGCTTGCTGCTGTTGGCGTGCGAGCAGTCCACCATCAATCGGCCGGGCAGCTTGGCGGCCTCGAGGTCCTTGCACGCCGCCTCGACGTGCGTCGCGTCGTAGTTCGGCGACTTGCCGCCGCGCAGGATGACGTGGCAGTCGCGGTTTCCCTTGGTCTCGACGATCGCCACCTGCCCGTTCTTGTGCACCGACAGGAAGTGGTGCGGTCGCGCCGCCGCCTGGATGGCATCGGTGGCAATCTTGATGTTGCCGTCGGTGCCGTTCTTGAAGCCGATCGGCGCCGAGATGCCCGACGCCAGCTCGCGGTGGACCTGGCTCTCCGTCGTGCGCGCTCCGATCGCGCCCCAGGCGATCAGGTCGCCGAGGTATTGCGGCGAGATCACGTCGAGGAACTCGCTGCCCGCGGGCAGGCCGAGCTTGTTGATCTCGACGAGCAGGTGGCGCGCGATGCGCAGTCCCTCGTCGATGCGGAAGCTCTCGTCGAGGTAGGGGTCGTTGATCAGGCCCTTCCAGCCGACCGTCGTGCGCGGCTTCTCGAAGTAGACGCGCATCACGATCTCGAGCGTGTCGGCGTACTTGCGGCGCAGCGGCTGCAGGCGCTGCGCATAGTCGATCGCCGCCGCCGGATCGTGGATCGAGCACGGGCCCATCACGACGAGCAGGCGATCGTCCTGCCCCTGCATGACAGCGCGGATGCGCCGGCGCGTGTCGGCCACCAGCGTCTCGACCGCCGTGCCGCGGATCGGGAAGAAGCGGATCAGGTGCTCGGGCGGCGGCAGCGGCATGACGTTCTCGATTCGTTCGTCGTCGGTCTGGCTCGTTTTCTCGGTCGAGGGGTTCCAGGCCTCGGTGGCGTGCGGCAGCGGCGGGTTCATCGAAGGGCCTCCAGTCGGATCGTGGGCGCGGTGGGCGAGGGGCAAAAAAAAACCGCCGGGCTTCCCGGCGGTTTCTCGAAGATCGGTGCGTTCGTCAGCTACGCGCTCGCCTCTCCTCCGCCGGTGCGGTGCGAGAACCAAAAATACGCAAAGCCGAAGCGGTACGAACGCATGGCGCGTACTGTAGCACGCAGCCGCGCGGGCGGCACGCGTCGCCGGTTGACGGCGATCAAGCGGGCGGCGCGGCTCAGGCCGTGCCGCCGACGGTCAACCCGTCGATGCGAAGCGTCGGCTGGCCGACGCCCACCGGCACGCTCTGGCCCTCCTTGCCGCAGGTGCCGACGCCGGTATCGAGCTGCATGTCGTTGCCGATCATGCTGACGCGCGTCAGCGCGTCGGGGCCGTTGCCGATGATGGTGGCGCCCTTGACCGGGTACTGGATCTTGCCGTTCTCGACCCAGAACGCCTCCGACGCCGAGAACACGAACTTGCCGCTCGTGATGTCGACCTGGCCGCCGCCGAAGTTCGTCGCGTACAGCCCCCGGCGCAGGCTGGCGACGATTTCGTCGCGCGAGGTGTTGCCGGCGAGCATGTAGGTGTTGGTCATGCGCGGCATCGGCACCGCGGCATAGCTTTCGCGCCGGCCGTTGCCCGTGGGCGCGACCTTCATCAGGCGCGCATTGAGCGCATCCTGGAGGTAGCCCTGCAGCACGCCGTCCTCGATCAGCACGTTGCGCTGGCTGGCGTTGCCCTCGTCGTCGATGTTCAGCGAGCCGCGCCGGTCGGGCAGCGTGCCGTCGTCGAGCACGGTGACGCCCTTGGCCGCGACGCGCTCGCCGACGCGGCCCGAAAACGCGCTCGAACCCTTGCGGTTGAAATCGCCCTCGAGCCCGTGGCCGATCGCCTCGTGCAGCAGCACGCCCGGCCAGCCGGGGCCGAGCACCACCGACATCTCGCCCGCCGGCGCCGGGCGCGACTCGAGGTTGGTCAGCGCCGCGTCGACGGCGGCGTCGACATAGCCCTCGATGACGGTGTCGTGGAAATAGCCGAGCCCGAAGCGGCCGCCGCCGCCGTTGCTGCCCATCTCGCGACGCCCGCCCTGCTCGGCGATCACCGTCACGCTCAGGCGCACCAGCGGGCGCACGTCGGCGGCGATCGTGCCGTCGGCGCGCGCGACGAGCACGACGTCGTACTCGGCGGCCAACCCTGCCATCACCTGCACGACCCGCGGATCCCTGGCGCGCGCCAGCTTCTCGACCTTCTCGAGCAGTGCCACCTTCTGCGTGCTGTCGAGCGTGGCGATCGGGTCCATCGGCGCGTAGAGCGTGCGGCTGCCGGCCACGGCGCTGCGCGACGGCACGCGCACGCGCCGGCTCTGGCCGGCGGCGGCGATCGTGCGCACCGTGCGCGCCGCATCGAGCAGCGCAGCCTCGGAGATGTCGTCGGAATAGGCGAACGCCGTCTTCTCGCCGGCGACAGCGCGCACGCCGACGCCCTGGTCGATGCCGAAGCTGCCGCTCTTGACGATGCCTTCCTCGAGGCTCCAGCCCTCGCTGCGCGTGTACTGGAAGTAGAGATCGGCATCGTCGACGCGGTGCTGCGTGATCGCGCGCAGCGCCTGCGCCAGCGAGGCTTCCGTCAGGCCGAACGGCTCGAGCAGCAGCGTGCGCGCGGCGGCCAGGCGTTCGACAGTGGGTTCGCGGCTGATCATGGGTGTCATTCTAGGAGTCGCCCGTGGGGTACGCGGCCTCTCCGGCGATGACCTTGCGCAACGGGTGGCCGGGCGCGACACACATCTTTACGCGTCGGCGTCGGCGTCGACACGGCCGGCCGCGTTGTCACTCCTGCGGGCAGGCCTGCCGCGTCCCACCGGTCCCACGAAGAACAGGAGAGTCCCATGTCCGTGCTCAAGACTGCTGTCGCCGGCGCCGCGCTGGCGTTGATCGCCGCCACCGGCTTCGCGCAAACCGCGCCCGATCCCGCCCACACGCCCGGCGTCGACCAGCGCCAGGCGCGCCAGGAGAAGCGCATCGACCAGGGCGTCGCCTCCGGCGAGCTCAACCGTCGCGAGACGCACCGCCTCCAACGCGAGCAGGCTGCCGTCGACCGCGCCGAGAACAAGGCCAAGTCCGACGGCACGGTGACGGCCGCCGAGCGCCGCCGCCTGCACAAGATGCAGAACCGCAGCAGCCGCGACATCCGCCGGCAGAAGCACGACGCGCAGCCGGCGCCGGGCAAGGGCTAGCCTGACGTCCGAGCGCGTCCGCGACCGCAGCAAGGTTGCTCGCCGACAGCCCGTAAGACGCGCCGGCGCGGCGCTCGGGCGATGCCGCCACCGTCGCTCAGGGCGAGTCGGCGCCGCGCAGCGCCAGCGCTGCGCCGTAAAGGGCGTTGCGCGGCGCGCCCGTCAGCTCGGCCGCGAGCGCGACGGCCTGCTTGAGCGGCAGCTCGCGCAGCAGTACCTGCAGCGCGCGCCGGGCGTCGTCGTCGCCGGCGTCGGGCGCGGCGGCGTGCTCGTGCAGCACGAGCACGAACTCACCGCGCAGCCGGTTCGCGTCGGCGGCGAGCCAGCCGGGCAGCGCGTCGCACGCCAGCGTGACGACGGTTTCGAACTGCTTGGTCAGCTCGCGGCACAGCGTGACGTGCCGTGCGCCGCAGCGCGCGGCCAGCGCCTGCGCCAGCGCCTGCACGCGGTGCGGCGCCTCGAACAGCACCTGCGCCGCGCTGTCGCCGGCGATGCGCTCGACGTCGGCGCCGCGTTCGCGGGCCCGCGAGCCGACGAAGCCGACGAAGCGAAAGCCCGCGCGCATCGGCGTGCCGGCCACGCTCAGCGCGGCGAGCGCCGCGCTCGGCCCGGGCAGCGGCACGGTGCGGTGGCCGGCGGCCTGCGCGGCAGCGACGAGCGCGGCGCCGGGGTCCGACAGCGTCGGCGTACCCGCATCGCTGACGTAGGCGACGCGCTCGCCGCGCGCCAGGCGCTCGAGCACGCGCTGCGCCGCCTCGTGCTCGTTGTGCTCGTGTACCGCCAGCAGCGGCTTGGCCAGGCCGAGATGGCGCAGCAGCGCGGCGCTGACGCGCGTGTCCTCGCAGGCGACGGCGTCGACGAGCGCAAGCACGTGAATCGCGCGCAGCGTCAGGTCGGCGAGGTTGCCGATCGGCGTCGCGACGACGTACAGAGCGCCTGCGGGATACTGCTGGCCGCCGGCGGCCGCGGCGGCCGCTTGCACGATCGATGAGGCGTCGATGGACACGAGCAGGGGCGTATCGAAGTCCCGAAAGTCGACAGGCGACGAAGGCGAGGCGACGGCGCTCGCGCATCTGCAGCGCGCCGGGCTGACGCTGCTGCAGCGCAATTATCGGGTGGCGCGCGGGCCCGGCGCACCGGCCGGCGAGGTCGACCTGATCCTGCGCGAGCGCGACGGCACGCTCGTCTTCGTCGAGGTGCGCGTGCGACGCAGTTTGCGCCACGGCGGCGCGGCCGCCAGCGTGACGCCGGCCAAGCAGCGCTGCATCGTCTACGCGGCGCGCCACTATCTGCTGCGGCTGCGCGCGGCGGTGCCGCCGTGCCGCTTCGACGTCGTCGCCGTCGACGGTGGGCGGGTCGAGTGGCTGAAGGCCGCGTTCGACGCCGCGGCGTGACGAGGCCGGCCGCGCCCGCGCAGGAACCCTGCAGCAGGCCTCGTGTCTTATGATGCATGTCCATGCTCGAACAGCGCATCCAGCAGCAGTTCTTCGAGAGCGCCGACCTGAAGTACCAGTCCGCCGAAGCTCTGACGCGACCGATCGCCGACGCCGTCAATGCCATCGTCGGTTGCATCACTGCCGGCGGCAAAGTGCTGGCCTGCGGCGCCGGCGGGTCGGCGAGCGATGCGCAGTACTTCGCTGCCGAGTTCATCGGTCGCTTCGAGCGCGAGCGCCCCGGGTTGGCCGCGATCGCGCTGAGTGCCGATGTGGCCGTGATGACGGCGGTCGGCGACGGCTACGACTATGCGCAAACCTTCGCCCGCCAGGTGCAGTCGCTCGGCGCCCCGGGCGACGTGTTGCTGGCGATCAGCGTCGACGGCAACGCCGCCAGTGTCGTCGCGGCGGTCGAGGCGGCGCGCGCACGCGACATGACGGTGGTCGCGCTCAGCGGCGGCGGCGGTGGGCGGCTGCGCGAACGGCTGCTCGAGACCGACGTGCACATCTGCGTGCCGCACGAGCGCGCCGCGCGCGTGCAGGAGGTGCACCTGCTGGTGCTGCACTGCCTGTGCGATGCGGTCGATCTGCAACTGCTAGGAGAACAGGACCTCGCATGATCACAACGACGTTACGCACTTCCGCCGTCCTCGCCGCGCTCGCGGGCACGCTTGCGCTCGGTGCCTGCGCGCCGCTGCTCGTCACGGGCGCCGTCGTCGGCGGCTCGCTGGTCGTCACCGACCGCCGCACGTCGGGCGTGCAGGTCGAGGACCAGACCATCGAGATGAAGGCGCTGACTCGTGTGCGCGAGACGATCGGCGACCGCGGCCACGTCAACGTCGTGAGCTACAACCGCCAGGTGCTGATCACGGGCGAGGTGCCGAGCGACGCCGACAAGGCTGCCGTCGCGCAGGCGATCTCGCGCGTCGAGAACGTGCAGAGCATCGTCGACGAACTGGGCGTCGGGCCGGCGTCGTCGTTCAGCGCGCGCTCCAGCGACACCATCGTGACGAGCAAGGTCAAGGCCAGCCTCGTCGACGCCAAGGACGTGATCTCGAACGCCTACAAGGTCGTCACGGAGCGCGGAACGGTCTACCTGATGGGCCGCGTCACCGAGCGCGAGGCCAATCGCGCCGCCGAGATCGCGCGCAGCGTCGCCGGCGTGCAGAAGGTCGTCAAGGTATTCGAGATCATCAGCGAGGCCGAACTCGCCAACCTGCAGACGCGCCGTTAGCGCCTGCGCACCGCGGCCCGCCGGCGCGCACAGCCGCCGGCCGGCTCTTCGCCTTCAGACGATCGTCAGGTGCTCGGTACCGGCCGCCAGGTCGGTGTTGCGCGCGCGGCTGCTGTTGAGCTTGATCTGCAGGCGCAGGTCGTTGACCGAGTCGGCGTTGCGCACGGCGTCCTCGTAGGTCACGAGGTGGCCTTCGTAGAGGTCGAACAGGCTCTGGTCGAAGGTCTGCATGCCGAGCTCGCGGCTGCGTTTCATCACTTCCTTGATCTCGGCGACTTCGCCCTTGAAGATCAGCTCCGAGATCAGCGGCGAGTTGAGCATCACCTCGACGGCCGCGATGCGGCCCTTGCCCTCCTGGCGCGGCAGCAGGCGCTGCGACACCAGCGCCTTCAAGTTGAGCGACAGGTCCATCAGCAGCTGCGCGCGCCGCTCCTCGGGGAAGAAGTTGATGATGCGGTCGAGCGCCTGGTTGGCGCTGTTGGCGTGTAGCGTCGCCATGCACAGATGGCCCGTCTCGGCGAAGGCGACGGCGTAGTCCATCGTCTCGCGGTCGCGGATCTCGCCCATCAGGATCACGTCGGGCGCCTGGCGCATCATGTTCTTGAGCGCGATGCCCCAGTTGTCGGTGTCGACGCCGATCTCGCGCTGCGTGACGATGCAGTTCTTGTGCGGATGGACGAACTCGACCGGATCCTCCACCGTGATGATGTGGCCGTAGGTGTTCTCGTTGCGGTGGTCGATCATCGCGGCCAGCGACGTGCTCTTGCCCGAGCCCGTCGCGCCGACGAAGATGACGAGGCCGCGCTTGGTCATCGTCACGTCCTTGAGAACCTGCGGGAGCCCCAGCGTGTCGATCGTCGGCAGCGTCCTTGGAATCGTGCGCAGCACCAGCCCGACCTGCCCCTGCTGCACGAAGGCGTTGACGCGGAAGCGCCCGACGCCTTGCGGCGCGATCGCGAAGTTGCACTCCTTGGTGCGCTCGAACTCGGCGGCCTGCTTGTCGTTCATCACAGCGCGCGCCAGCGCCAGCGTGTGCTGGCCGGTCAGCGGCTGCGGCGAAACCTTCGTCACCCGGCCGTCGACCTTGACCGCCGGCGGGAAGTCCGCCGTGAGGAACAGGTCCGAGCCGTTGCGCGACACCATCAGGCGCAGCAGGTCGTTGACGAACTTGGAGGCTTGGTCTCTTTCCATGAGGATCCCCTGATGACTGCCGCCCTGCGCGCCGGGCGATCAGCTGCGTGACAACAATGCGCTCAGACGCGCGCTCACCTGGCGCAGCCGCAGCGAGAGGCGCCGCGACAGCGATGCCAGCAGCGCCAGCGCGAGCCGCGGATGGCGGCTCATCATCTCGTCGAGTCGGCGCGCGTCGATGACGGCCAGCGTCGTCGGCGTCAGCGTCGTGCACGCCGAGAAGCGCACGCCCGCGTCGAGCAGCGACATCTCGCCGAGCATGTCGCCGGCGTGCACCTCGGCCAGCCGCGCTCGGCCGCCCCACGGCTGGAGGCGGTCGACGGCGAGCGCGCCCTCGAGCACGACGACGAGATAGTCGCCCTGCTCGTTCTGGCCGATCACCTCCTGGTTGGCCGGCACCTGCGTGTACTCCATGTAGTCGGCCAGTCGCGCCAGGTCGTCGGCCGACAGCGCGGCGAAGTGGCGGTCCTCGCCCCACAGCTTGCAGAACAGCGCCGCGCCGCGCCGGCGATCGCAGGGCTGGGCCCGCACTTCGGTCGAGCGCGAGGCCCACGTGGCCAGCGTGACGCCATCGTCCCCGCGCTCCTGGAAGAGAGTGGAGAAATAGCTCGGCTCCGCGTCCGGCGGAGCCGGCTCGTCCGGGCTCTGGCCGGTCAGGCGCTGCAGCAGCTTCTTCAAGGACGGATCCGTCGGCGCGTGCGCGATGGCGTTCATCAACCGGGGAAGTTCTCGGGGATCTTCGCCTTGCCGCGTGCCTCGGCCGGCGAAATGATGTTGCGGCGGACCAGTTCCGTGAGATTCTGGTCGAGCGTCTGCATGCCCATCGTGTTGCCGGTCTGGATCGCCGAGTACATCTGGGCCACCTTGTTCTCTCGGATCAGGTTGCGGATCGCCG
This sequence comes from Burkholderiaceae bacterium, assembly GCA_048500255.1. GTDB lineage: Bacteria > Pseudomonadota > Gammaproteobacteria > Burkholderiales > Burkholderiaceae_C > JAMHWF01. Next base: position 276,622 of record JASNYH010000002.1, read on the forward strand.
GCGTGCCAAGCATGATCTCGTGCGCCGCGACGCGGCCCGAGCCGTCCTTGAGCTTGCACAGGGTCTGCGAGATCACTGCGACGAGCGACTCCGACAGCATCGCGCGCACCATCTCCTTCTCGGCCGCGGGGAACACGTCGACGATGCGGTCTATCGTCTTGGCCGCGCTCGACGTGTGCAGCGTGCCGAACACGAGGTGGCCGGTCTCGGCGGCGGTCAGCGCGAGGCGGATCGTTTCCAGGTCGCGCATCTCGCCGACGAGGATCGCGTCGGGGTCCTCGCGCAGCGCCGAGCGCAGCGCGTTGGCGAACGACAGCGTGTGCGGCCCGACCTCGCGCTGGTTGACGAGGCACTTCTTCGACTCGTGCACGAACTCGATCGGGTCCTCGACCGTCAGCACGTGGCCGTACTCGTTCTCGTTGAGGTGGTTGACCATCGCGGCCAGCGTCGTCGACTTGCCCGAGCCGGTCGGGCCGGTCACCAGCACGAGGCCGCGCGGCTTGAGCGACAGCTCGGCGAACACCTTGGGCGCATTGAGCTGCTCGAGCGTCAGGATCTTCGACGGGATCGTGCGGAACACGGCGCCGGCGCCGCGGTTCTGGTTGAATGCGTTGACACGAAAGCGCGCCAGGCCCTGGATCTCGAACGAGAAGTCGCACTCGAGCGTTTCCTCGTAGGCCTTGCGCTGCGCGTCGTTCATGATGTCGTACACCATGTCGTGCACCTGCTTGTGTTCGAGCGGGTCGACATTGATGCGACGCACGTCGCCGTGCACGCGGATCATCGGCGGCAGGCCGGCGGAGAGATGCAGGTCGGAGGCCTTGTTCTTGACGGAGAACGCCAGCAGTTGCGTGATGTCCATGGTGCCCCGAGCTATAACCTCGGTCCATTATGGCGACGATGGCGATGAACATACAACAGGTCCGCGACCGCATTGCCCAGGCGTGCCACGGCGCCGGACGCCCCGTGCAAAGCGTCACGTTGCTGGCCGTCGCTAAGACGTTCTCGGCCGCCTCCGTGCGCGAGGCGTTCGCCTCCGGACTGCACCGCTTCGGCGAGAACTACGTGCACGAGGCGATCGACAAGATGGAGGCGCTGGCCGACCTGCGCGAGCGCATCGAATGGCACCTGATCGGGCCCCTGCAGGCCAACAAGACGCGCGCCGTCGCCGAGCGCTTCGACTGGGTTCACAGCGTCGACCGCGTGAAGATCGCCGAGCGGCTGAGCGCGCAGCGCCCGGCGGGCCTGCCGCCGCTGCAGGTCTGCCTGCAGGTCAACGTCGATGCGGAGCCGAGCAAGAGCGGCTTCGCGCCCGACGACGTGGCCGGTGCGGCCGACGCCGTCGCGCGCCTGCCCCGACTGGCGCTGCGCGGCCTGATGGCAATCCCGCGGCCGATGCAAGGGTTCGAGGCGCAGCGCGCGCCGCACCGTGCGCTGCGTGAGCTGCTCGAGCGGCTGCGCGGGCGCGGCCACGCCGCGCTCGACACGCTGTCGATGGGCATGAGTGACGACCTCGAAGCTGCCATCGCCGAAGGCGCGACGATCGTGCGCGTCGGCACCGCGATCTTCGGCAGGCGTTGATGCCATAGGGAGCGCCGATGCGCCTGCCGCTGCCGCACCGAGCCGAGGCGCCGCAGGTGCAGGCGTTGTGCGAGCGCCTGGCCGGTGCGCTCGACTGGAGCGCCGCGGCGCGGCGCGCGCGGCCCTGGATCGAGTCGGCACGTCGCCATCCGCCGCCGTTCTGGGCGCTGGAGTCGCTGTTGCGCGAGTATCCGATCTCGAGCGCCGAAGGGCTGGCATTGATGCGGCTGGCCGAGTCGCTGCTGCGCGTGCCCGACATCGAGACGGCCGTTGCACTGACGGCCGATCAGCTGCGCCGCGCCGACTTCGCCACGGCGCACGGCGACGGCGCGCTGGCGGGGCTCTCGGCGCATGCCGTCGCGTGGTCGAAGAAGCTGCTGCCCGAGGGCAGTGACGTTGCCGGCGGGCTGCTCGGGCGCTTCGGCGCGCACACCGTCGTCGCCGCCGCGCTGCGCGCCGTGCAACTGCTCGGCCGGCAGTTCGTGCTCGGCCGCGACATCGGCGAGGCACTGCGCCGCGCATCGGCCGAGCGCGCTCCCGGCGTGCAGTACTCGTACGACATGCTCGGCGAGGGCGCGCGCAGCGCGGCCGTCGCCGCGCGGTGCCATGCTGCCTACCGCACAGCGATCGACGCCGTCGCCGGCGGTCGCGTCGCCGTGTCGCCCGAGGCGAGCGACGGCATTTCGATCAAGCTGAGCGCGCTCTTCCCGCGCTTCGAGCAGGCGCAGCGCGCGCGCATCGAGGCCGAGCTGCTGCCGCGCGCGTGGGCGCTCGTCGAGGCGGCGGCGCGCGCCAACATCCACCTGACGATCGACGCCGAGGAAAGCGAGCGCCTCGAGCCGACGCTCGACGTCTTCGAGCGCCTGGCCGAGCGCGTGGCCGCCGAGGCGCCGCAGTGGCAGGGCCTGGGGCTGGCGGTGCAGGCCTACCAGACGCGCGCGCTAGACGTCGTCGACGAGGTGGCGCGCATCGCGCGCACGCGCGGACTGCGCCCGATGGTGCGGCTCGTCAAGGGCGCCTATTGGGACGCCGAGGTCCAGCGCGCGCAGCGCCTCGGGCTCGCGGGCTATCCCGTCTACACCGACAAGCGCCACACCGACGTGTCGTACCTCTCGTGCGCACGCGCGCTGCTCGACCATGCGCCGCTCCTCTATCCGCAGTTCGCGACGCACAACGCGACGACGATCGCCGCCGTGCTCGAGATGGCGCGACAGCGGCCCGGTGCGCGCTTCGAGCTGCAGCGGCTGCACGGCATGGGCGAGAGCGTGCATCGCGAGGTGGCGCGGCACGCGCCCGTGGCCTGCCGCATCTATGCGCCCGTCGGCGAGCACCGCGAGCTGCTCGCCTACCTGGTGCGGCGGCTGCTCGAGAACGGCGCCAACAGCTCGTTCGTGCGCCAGCTCGCCGATGCGGCGGTCCCGGTCGACGAACTGCTCGCCTCGCCGCTCGGCGCCGCGCCGGCCCCGCCCGCACTGCAGCTGCCGCGCGCGCTGTACGGCCCGGCGCGCCTCAACGCCGCCGGCGTCGACCTCGCCTGCGACGCCGAACGCGCGCCGATCGAGCGTGCCGTCGAGCAGGCTCGGGTCGGTACCGTCGCGACGGCGACCCCCGCCGACATCGACCGCGCGATGGCGCGTCTGCACGCCGCTTTCGCCGGCTGGGCGGCGACGCCGCTCGCCGCGCGCGCGGCCGCGCTGCGGCGCGCCGCCGTCGCGCTCGAACAGCGCCAGCCCGAGTTCTGCGCGCTGCTGGTGCGCGAGGCGCACAAGACGCTCGGCGACGCGCTGGCCGAGGTGCGGGAGGCCGTCGACCTGCTGCGCTACTACGCGATGCAGGCCGAAGCGACGCTCGCGCCGATCGCGCTGCCCGGCCCGACCGGCGAGCTCAACACGCTGGCGCTGCGCGGGCGCGGCGTCTACGTCTGCATCAGTCCGTGGAACTTTTCGCTCGCGATCTACGTCGGCCAGGTCGCGGCGGCGCTCGTCGCCGGCAACGCCGTCGCCGCCAAGCCGGCCGAGCAGACGCCGTATGTGGCGGCGCGCGTCAACGCGCTGTTGCACGCCGCCGGCGTGCCGCACGATGCGCTCGCACTGCTGCACGGCGCGGGCGAGACGGTCGGCGCGGCGCTCGTCGCCGATGCGCGCACGGCCGGCGTGTGCTTCACCGGCTCGACGGCCGTCGCGCGGGCGATCCAGCGCATGCTCGCGGCGCACGACGGCGCCATCGTGCCGCTCGTCGCCGAAACCGGCGGCATCAACGCCATGATCGTCGACAGCACGGCGCTGCCCGAGCAGGTCGTCGACGCCATCGTCGCCAGCGCGTTCCGCAGCGCCGGCCAGCGCTGTTCGGCGCTGCGCCTGCTCGTCGTGCACGACGCCGTCGCCGAGGGCGTGCTGGAGATGCTCGCCGGCGCGATGCAGGAGCTGCGCGTCGGCGACCCCGCATCGTTCGCCACCGACGTGGGCCCCGTGATCGACGACGAGGCGCACGTCGCCCTCGCGCGCGAGATCGAGCGCCTGCGCCGCGACGCGCGCTTCGTCGCCGAGTCGCCGCCGCCGGCCGACGCCCTGGCGCGCCTCGTGCGCCCGGTGGCCTTCGAGGTGGCGCGCATCGCCGACGTGCAGCGCGAGATCTTCGGCCCCGTGCTGCACGTCGTGCGCTGGCGCGGCGACGTCGACGCCGTCGTCGATGCGATCAATGCGCTCGGCTGGGGCCTGACGCTGGGCGTGCACACGCGCATCGACAGCCGCGCCGAGCGCATCGCGGCGCGAGCGCGCGTCGGCAACGTCTACGTCAACCGCGACATGATCGGCGCCGTCGTCGGTGTCCAACCCTTCGGCGGCGAGGGGCTCTCAGGCACCGGCCCGAAGGCCGGCGGGCCGCACTACCTGCTTCGCTTTTGCACCGAGCAGACGCTGACGGTCAACGTCGCCGCTGCGGGCGGCAACGTCGAGCTGCTGGCCGGCGCGCCGCCGCACCGATAAGCCCGGCGGCCCGCCGCTTGCTGCTGTGTGGTCGCCCGCGCCGCCGCGGGCGTGCACCGGACGTTGGCCATGCCGATCACGCTGCAGCATGTCGTCGCCGAACAGCTCGAGCGCGCGCCGCTGTTGATGCAGCAGCTGCTCGACGCGGCGGGCGGCGCGTCGCCCGCGTTGCGCACGACGCTCGCCGCCCATCGCGACGGCGTCGCGGCGGAGTTCGCTGCCGCGCTGCGCGAGCAGCTCGGCGAGCGTGGCGCCGCCGCATCGGCCGCCGCGCCGCCCGGCGAACTGGCGCTGGTCGACGACGACGCCGTGGCTGCCGACGTCGCCGTGTCGCGCGTCATCGAGGCGATCGAGAGCGAGGCCGAGTACGAGCTGCGCGAGTTCGCGGCGTACGTTGCCGCGCTGGTCGGCGACGTGGCGATCTCGAGGCCGAGCAATCCGCTCGGCGCCGCCGTGTACGCCCGCGCGCTGTGGGCGGCGCTGCAGACGCTGCCGCTGCCGCGCGAGCGCCACGTCGCGCTGATGACGGAGCTCGCCGCGCCGTTTGCGCGACTGCTGCGCACCGCCTATGCGGCTGCCAGCACGCGGCTCGACGACGCCGGCATCGAGCCCGCCGCGTATCGCACGGTCATCCTGCCGCCCGGCGCGCGCCGCGCCCGCGGGCCATCGACGGCGAGCCTGGAGCGGCTGCGCGACAGCCTGATGGCGCCGCTCGATGAACCGGCGCCGCGACGGGCGTCGTCCGACGCGGCGGCGTCGCAACCGTCAGCAGCCACAGGGCCGAGCGTCGACCGTTCGTCGATCGAGCTGCTGACGCGCCTGTTCGGCGCCTTGCTGCGCGACGCGCGGCTGGCGCCGGCGGCGCAGTGGCTGTTGTCGCGGCTGCAGGCGTCGGCGCTGCGCGTCGTGCTCGACGACGCCTCGCTGCTCGACGACGAACGGCATGCCGTCTGGCGTTTCGTGGACCGGCTCGTCTTCGACGCCGAGCTGCTCGGCACCGAGGGCGACGCCGCCTGGCACTGGGCGCGCCACGCCGAGCGGCTGGTCGACGACATGGTGCACAGCGCGCGCCAGGACGCCGCGCTCTATCGGTGGGGCCTCGAGCGGCTCGACGCCCACGCGCGCTGGCTGACGCAGCAGCGCACGAACGACGCGCGCGCTGCGATCGATGCGGCGCGCGACGCCGAGGCGAGGCTGCACGCCGGCGATCCCGGCACGCCGACATCGGCGCCGGCCGTGCTCGACGTCGCGGCGCTCGACACGGTGCCGGCCGACCTGCTGGCGCGCCACGACGGCGGCGACGCCGCGGCGCGTCAGGTCGACGCGGCGCGCTGGCTCGACGCGCGCCGCGACGGCGAACTGCTCACGCTGTTCCTGCATCGTCGCTGGCGCGCCGTGCAGCTGCTCGCGCGCGCCCCGCTCGGCGACGTCTGGCTGTTGCATGAGGTGCCGTCGGGAGCGCTGCACGCCGTGCGCCGCAGCGCGCTGCAGCGCTTGCGCTTCGAGGGCCTGGCCGTGCCGTGCGAGCCGCGCCCGCTGCTGCCCGACGCCGCGCAAGCCGTGCTGCGCGACATCGAGGCCGGTGACGGCATCTGACGCAGGCGAAAAGCAGCCATCCGAGTCACCGGGGCGAACGTCGACGGGCGGCAAGCCCAGCGGCCGCCGCGGATCCGGCTCCGCCGGTCCGCTGGCAGCGGCCCCTCGAGGGGGAGCGCCGAAGGCGCTGCGGGGTCACGGATACAGGCCGCGCTCCTGCCGCGCCATCAGGATGCGCTCGCAGGCGACGGCGAAGGCCGCCGTGCGCAGGCCGATGCGGTGGCGATCGGCCGTGTCCCAGATCTTGCGCAGCGCGTCGACCATGATCTTGTCGAGGCGCAGGTTGATCTCGTCCTCGCTCCAGAAGAAGCTGGAGAAATCCTGCACCCACTCGAAGTAGCTCACCGTCACGCCGCCGGCGTTGCAGATCACGTCGGGCACGACGAGGATGCCGCGGTCGGCGAGCACGTCGTCGGCGGACGGCACGGTGGGGCCGTTGGCGCCTTCGAGCACCAGTCGCGCCTTGATGCGCGCGGCGCGCGCCGCGGTGAGCTGACCCTCGAGAGCGGCCGGGATCAGGATGTCGCACGGCAGCTCCCAGAATGCCTCGTTGTCGAGCCGTTCGCCGCCCTCGAAGTCGTACACGCCGCCGCTGCGCCGCGCGTGCGGCATCAGCGCCGCCATGTCGAGGCCGTCGGCGCGGTGCACCGTACCGCTGTGGTCCTGCACGGCGACGATCTTTGCGCCGGCGCCGGTGAAGAGCTCCGCCGCCGCCGAGCCGACGTTTCCGAAGCCCTGCACGGCGATGCGCGCGCCGTCGAGCGAGAGGCCGATGCGCCGCGCCGCCTCGCGCCCGGTGACGAAGACGCCGCGCCCCGTCGCCTTGACGCGGCCGAGCGAGCCGCCCAGGTGCACCGGCTTGCCGGTGACGACGCCCGTCGCCGTCGCGCCGACATTCATCGAGTAGGTGTCCATCATCCACGCCATCACCTGCGCATTGGTGTTGACGTCGGGCGCCGGGATGTCCTGCTGCGGACCGATGATGATGCCGATCTCGCTCGTGTAGCGGCGCGTCAGGCGCTCGAGCTCCTTCATCGACAGGCGCTTCGGGTCGACGCGCACGCCGCCCTTGGCGCCGCCGAACGGCAGGTTGACGGCGGCGTTCTTGACCGTCATCCACGCCGCCAGCGCCATCACTTCCTCGAGCGTCACGTCGGGGTGGTAGCGCAGGCCGCCCTTGCCCGGCCCGCGCGACAGGTTGTGCTGCACGCGATAGCCCTCGTAGTGCGCGACGGTGCCGTCGTCGAGCTCGATCGGCACGTCCACGACGAGCGAGCGCTTGGGCCGCTTGAGGGTCTCGCCCCAGCGCGCCAGCGGGCCGAGGTAGGGCATCACGCGATCGACCTGCGCGAGATAGGTGCCCCAGGGGCTGTCGGCACTCGGTTGGACATAGGACAGTTCATCGCTCATCGGGTGCACTCCTTCGTCGTGGCGGCCAGTGTGGCGAAGGCGGGCGGACCGATCAACCCTGCGCCTCGCGCTGGCTACACTGCCGAGCATGACAGTCTCGACGATCGCATTCATCGGCGGCGGCAACATGGCGACGGCCATCGCCGGCGGCTTGGCGAAGGCCGGCTGGGCGCCGGCGTCGCTCGTCGTCGTCGAGCCCGACGCCGCGCAGCGCGAGCGGTTGCAGCGCGAGCTCGGTGTGCGGCCGCTCGCGCAGGCCGGCGCCGAGCTGCGCGATGCGAGCCTCGTGGTGTGGGCCGTCAAGCCGCAGTCGTTCGCGGCGGCCGCCGCGCCGTGCGCGCCGCACATCGGCGCCGCGCTGCAGTTGAGCGTGATGGCCGGCATCCGCAGCGACGCCATCGCGCGCGCCGTCGGCACCGAGCGCGTCGTGCGCGCGATGCCCAACACGCCGGCGCTGATCGGCCGCGGCTGCGCGGGCCTCTATGCGCGTACCGCCGTCGGCGTGGCCGACCGCGCGCTCGTCGAGCAGGTGCTGCAGCCGACCGGGTCGACGCTGTGGTTCGACGCCGAGGCCGACCTCGACGCGGTGACGGCGCTGTCGGGGTCGGGGCCGGCCTACGTCTTCTATTTCGTCGAGGCGATGATCGAGGCGGCCCGGCAGATGGGCCTCACGGCCGACGCCGGCCGTCGGCTCGCGCTGGCCACCTTCGCCGGCGCGACGGCGCTGGCCGAGCAGAGCGCCGAGCCGCCGTCGGTGCTGCGCGAGCGCGTCACGTCCAGGGGCGGCACCACGCATGCCGCGATCGAGGCGCTCGACGCGGCCGGCGTCAAGGCCGCCTTCGTCGCGGCGCTGCTGGCGGCGCAGCGCCGCGCGCGCGAGCTCGGCGACGAGTTCGGCCGCGCCGGCTGACGCGCGCCGCGTTCATCGCGGCCGCTCAGGCGACGGCCGCCGTGCCGACGACGCCGGCGAAGACGGCGAAACCCAGCCAGTGGTTCTTCGTGAAGGCGCGAAAGCAGCCTTCACGCGTGCGCTCGCGGATCCAGCCGTAGTGCACGCCGGCGACGACGAGCGCGGCGGCGAGGCCGGCGTAGTAGGGCCAGCGCAGGCCGAGATGCACGCCGGCGGCGGCCCATGTCGCGACGAAGGCGGCGTAGAACGCCATCACGCCGGCGACGTCCCAGCGCCCGAGCGTGATCGCCGACGTGCGGATGCCGATCCTCAGGTCGTCGTCGCGGTCGACCATGGCGTACTCGGTGTCGTAGGCGAGCACCCAGAAGCCGTTGCCGACGAGCAGCCACCAGGCGATCGGCGGCACCTCGCCCTGCACGGCGGCGAACGCCATCGGGATGCCGAAGCTGAACGCGATGCCAAGCACGGCCTGCGGCATCGCGAAGAAGCGCTTGCTCAGTGGATAGAACAGCGTCACGGCCAGCGCGACGAACGACCAGGCCACCGCGGCCGTGCTCGTCGTCAGCACCAGCGCGAAGGCGACGAGCGCGAGCGCCGCGCCGACGGCCAACGCCTCGGGCACGGCGAGCGCGCCGCTGGTCACCGGTCGCTGCGCCGTACGCTTGACGTGGCGGTCGAAGTCGCGGTCGAGCACGTCGTTGACGCAGCATCCGGCGCTGCGCATCAGGATCGTGCCGAGCGTGAAGACGGCGACCAGGTGCCAGCCCGGGAAATGCTCGCCGCGCTGCAGCGCGGCGATCCACAGCGCCGACAGCGTCGGCCACAGCAGCAGCAGCCAGCCCGCCGGGCGGTCCCAGCGCACCAGGTTCATCCACAACCCGACGTGACGGCGCATCTCCATCGGCTAGCCTCCTTGCTGGTGGAACACGAGGCCGGCGTGCTCGCGCATCGCGTGGAAGCGGACCTTCGGCCAGTTGTCCTGCATCGCGCGCAGCTCGCCGGCATATTCGAGCAGCACCGTCGGCGCGTCGACGGCGTCGTAGGCGACGCGATGGGCATTGTGGTCGACGAATCGCTGCAGTTCCTTGGCGTCGTCACAAGTCACCCAGCGCGCCACGTTGTAGCGCGCCGGCGTGATGCGCGCCTTGCAGCCGTACTCGTGCTCGAGGCGGTGCGCGACGACCTCGAACTGCAGCTGGCCGACGGCGCCGAGCAGCAGCACCGAGCCGGCGGCCGGGCGGAACACCTGGATCGCGCCCTCCTCGCCGAGCTGCTGCAGGCCGGCGCGCAGCTGCTTCGTCTTCAGCGGGTCGGCGACCTCGACCGAGCGGAACATCTCGGGCGCGAAGAAGGGCAGCCCGGTGAACTGCAGCGCCTCGCCTTCGGTCAGCGTGTCGCCGAGCTGCAGCACGCCGTGGTTGGGGATGCCGATGATGTCGCCGGCGTAGGCTTCGTCGAGCAGTTCGCGGCGCTGCGACAGGAACGACACCACCGTATTCGGGCGCAGCTCCTTGCCCGAGCGCACGACCTTGAGCCGCATGCCGCGCTCGAAGTGGCCCGAAGCGACGCGCACGAAGGCGATGCGGTCGCGGTGCGCCGGGTCCATGTTGGCCTGGATCTTGAAGACGACGCCGCTGAACTTGGGCTCGTCGGGCGCCACTTCGCGCTGCAGCGCCGGCCGCGGGCCGGGCGGCGGCGCCAGGTCGACCAGCGCATCGAGCACCTCCCGCACGCCGAAGTTGTTGATCGCCGAGCCGAAGAACATCGGCGTCTGGTGTCCGGCGAGGAACTGCGCCTCGTCGAATGACGGCGCCGCCTCGCGCACCAGCTCGATGTCGTGGCTGGCATGTTCGTATTCGGCGCCGAAGCGCGCGGCATAGACCGGGTTGTCGATGCCTTCGAGGATCTCGTCGTCGTCGCGGTTGCGGTCCTCGCCCGGCGTGAACACGCGCATGCGCTCGCCGCGCAGGTCCATCACGCCGTGGAAGCGCTTGCCCATGCCCACCGGCCAGGTGAACGGCACGACGGCCATGCCGAGCTCGCGCTCGATCTCGTCCATCAGCGCCAGCGGCTCCTGCACCTCGCGGTCCATCTTGTTGACGAAGGTGAGGATCGGCGTGTTGCGAGCGCGGCAGACCTGCAGCAGCCGGCGCGTCTGCGGCTCGACGCCGTTGGCCGCGTCGATGACCATCAGCGCGGCGTCGACGGCGGTCAGCACGCGGTAGGTGTCTTCCGAGAAGTCCTGGTGGCCCGGCGTGTCGAGCAGGTTGACGACGCAGTCGCGGTACTCCATCTGCATCACGGAGCTCGCCACCGAGATGCCGCGCTGCTTCTCGATCTCCATCCAGTCCGAGGTCGCGTGGCGGCTCGCCTTGCGCGCCTTGACGCTGCCGGCGATCTGGATCGCGCCCGAGAACAGCAGCAGCTTCTCGGTCAGCGTCGTCTTGCCGGCGTCGGGGTGGGAAATGATGGCGAAGGTGCGGCGGCGGCGCACCTGGCGGGCGAGGTCGGCGGACATGGAGCGGAGCGGTGGCGCCGCAGCGGGCGCGGACTGGCGAGCCCGCGATTATCGGCCCGGCGGCTCGGCCGTCAGGAAGGGCTTGACGACGCCGAGCACGTGCTCTGCATAGGTCGCCTCGTGGCCGGGCGGCGCGGCCTGCCGCAGCACGCGCACCGCGGTGTCGAGGCCGGTGCCGGCGGCCATCAGCCAGGCGGCGACGTACTGCGCGGCGAGCCCGCCGGCGGCGGTGGCGACGGGTCCGCGCGCATGGAAGGGCTCGTCGAGCACGACGACGCCGGCCTCGACCAGCCACGGTCGCGTCGTCGCGTCGGCGCAGGCCGGCATGCTGCCGAGCAGGCCCAGGCGCGCCAGCAGCAGCGTGCCCGAGCCTTGGCCGGCGACGCGCTGGCGGATCGGGTCGATCTGCAGCCGCGCGAGCAGCGCGCCGTTCTCGGCGATCGCGCGCGCATAGAGGCCGCCGGTGAAGACGACGGCGTCGGCCGCGGTGACCGCCTCGAGCGGCTGCTGCGCGGCGACCGTCACGCCGTTCATCGATGTGAGCTGCGCGGCAGGGCCTGCGATCGCCACGCTCCAGCCGTCCGGGCGCAGACGCCCGATCAGGCCGAGCGCGACGAAGGCGTCGAGCTCGTCGAAGCCGTCGAAGGCGACGATGGCGACGCGCCGCACGCCGCGCTCACCCGCTCACTGCGCGAGGCGCGTCACTGCAGCAGCGACCGCAGCATCCAGGCCGTCTTTTCGTGCACGTCCAGGCGCTGCGTCAGCAGGTCGACCGTCGGCTGGTCGTTGGCCTTGTCGGCCGTCGCCAGCACGCCGCGCGCGGTGCGCGCCACTGCCTCGTGGCCCTTGACGAGCAGGGCCACCATGTCCATCGCCGGCGGCGGGTCGGTCGGCACGTCGCCGATCGAGCTGAGTTTTCCGAACTGGCCGTACGAACCCGGCGCGTAATGGCCCAGCGCGCGGATGCGCTCGGCCACGAGGTCGACGGAGTTCCAGAGCTCGGTGTACTGCAGCATGAACATGTCGTGCAGCGTGTTGAACATCGGGCCCGTCACGTTCCAGTGGAAGTTGTGCGTCGTCAGGTACAGCGTGTACGTGTCGGCGAGCACCTTCGACAGGCCGGTGGCGATCGCCGCGCGGTCGGCGGCCGAGATGCCGATGTCGATGCCGTCGCCGTTGCCGCGCGCGGGGCTGCCTTTCGCCGTCGAATTCTTCTTGGCCATGGGCCGGTACCTCTCGAGAATGCGTTGGGGATCACCGACTGTAAGCGCAGTCCGGCCGAAAGCAAACGGCGGCCGGGCACGAGCCCGTGCCGCCGTTCGGGTCGCGCGCTGATCAGCCCGCTTCGCTTGCCGGGATGCCCAGCGCCTTGGCGACGCCTGCGCCATAGGCCGGATCGGCCTTCATGCAGTTGGCGATGTGGCGCAGCTGGATCTCGCGCGGCGCGCCGCCGATCGAGCGCGCCGTGTTGTCGAACAGCGCCTGCTGCTGCTCGGGCTTCATCAGGCGGAACAGCGCGCCCGGCTGCGAGTAGTAGTCGGCGTCGGCGCGGTGGTTCCAGTGGTCGGCGGCGCCCTCGACGCTCAGCGGCGGCTCCGAATAGTCGGGCTGCTGGGCCCACTCGCCTTCGCTGTTGGGCTCGTAGCCGAGCGTGCTGCCGTGGTTGCCGTCGACGCGCATCGCGCCGTCGCGGTGATAGCTGTGCACCGGGCAGCGTGCGGCGTTGACCGGGATCAGGTGGTGGTTCACGCCGAGCCGGTAGCGCTGCGCGTCGCCGTACGAGAACAGCCGCCCCTGCAGCATCTTGTCGGGCGAGAAGCCGATGCCGGGCACCACGTTGGCCGGGTTGAACGCCGACTGCTCGACCTCGGCGAAGAAGTTCTCGGGGTTGCGGTCGAGCTCCATCACGCCGACCTCGATCAGCGGATAGTCCTTGTGCGGCCAGACCTTGGTCAGGTCGAACGGGTTGTAGGGCACTTTCGAAGCGTCGGCCTCGGGCATCACCTGCACGCACAGCGTCCACTTCGGGAAGTCGCCGCGTTCGATCGCTTCGTAGAGGTCGCGCTGGTGGCTCTCGCGGTCCTTGCCGACGATCGCCTCGGCCTCGGCGTCGGTCAGGTTCCTGATGCCTTGCTGGCACCGGAAGTGGAACTTGACCCAGTGGCGCTCGTTGGCGGCGTTGATCAGGCTGAAGGTGTGGCTGCCGAAGCCGTGCATGTGGCGGTAGCTCGCCGGGATGCCGCGGTCGCTCATCACGACCGTGACCTGGTGCAGCGCTTCGGGCAGCGAGGTCCAGAAGTCCCAGTTGTTCTTGGCGCTGCGCAGGTTGGTGCGCGGGTCGCGCTTGACGGCGTGGTTGAGGTCCGGGAACTTGAGCGGGTCGCGCAGGAAGAACACCGGCGTGTTGTTGCCCACCAGGTCCCAGTTGCCTTCGTCGGTGTAGAACTTGACGGCGAAGCCGCGGATGTCGCGCTCGGCGTCGGCGGCCCCGCGCTCGCCGGCCACGGTGGTGAAGCGGGCGAACAGTTCCGTCTTCTTGCCGACCTGCGAGAAGATCTTCGCGCGCGTGTACTTCGTGATGTCGTTCGTGACGGTGAAGCTGCCGTAGGCGCCCGAGCCCTTGGCGTGCATGCGCCGCTCGGGGATCACTTCGCGGTCGAAGTGGGCCAGCTTCTCGAGGAACCACACGTCCTGCAGAAGCGCCGGCCCGCGCGCGCCGGCCGTCATGACGTTCTGGTTGTCGGCGACCGGCGCGCCGGCGTTGGTGGTCAGCTTCTTGCCCATGTTCAGGTGCTCCTTCAAGGGAACGGGCCCGTGCCCGGATGTCGCGATTTCCGACAGCGTAGTGCCTCTCAATTGAAAATACACATTGATATTGCCTAGCCGTTTGATAGAGCGCAAGAGCGCGACCCCGCCGCCGCGGCCCCGCTCGCGCCGTCGGCGGCCGCTCAGGCGGTGAGCCGCGTCACGCCCTTGAGCGGGCAGGCATAGACGGCGTTGCGCAGCGCCGCGATCGCCTCATAGCGCGTGAAGCTGCGCCGCCACGTCAGCACGACGCGGCGCGTCGGCACCGGCTTGGCGAAGGGCAGGTAGACGACGTGCGGCTGCGGCTCGGGCGGCACCGACAGCAGCGGCACGACGGTGATGCCCATGCCCGAGGCCACCATGTGCTTGATCGTCTCGAGCGACGAGCCCTCGAAGCTCTTGCGGATACCCTCGGCGTCGCTCGAGAAGCGCGCGTATTCGGGGCAGACGTCGAGCACGTGGTCGCGAAAGCAGTGGCCGGTGCCCAGCAGCAGCATCGTCTCGCGCTTGAGCTCCTCGGCCGGCACCGACTTGCGTTTGGCCAGCGCGTGGCCGGCCGGCACGGCGATCATGAACGGCTCGTCGTACAGCGGCGCGACGGCCAGCCCCGTGTCGGGGAACGGCTCGGCCATGATGGCGGCGTCGAGCTCGCCGGTGCGCAGCATCTCGAGCAGCTTGACGGTGAAGTTCTCCTGCAGCACCAACGGCATCTGCGGCACGCGCTCGATCATCTGCTTGACGAGCATCGGCAGCAGGTAGGGCCCGATGGTGTAGATGATGCCCAGCCGCAGCGGCCCCGACAGAGGATCCTTGCCGCGCTTGGCGATCTCCTTGATCGACGCGGCCTGCTCGAGCACCGACTGCGCCTGGCGCACAATCTCCTCGCCCAGGGGCGTGACGCTGACTTCCGTCGCGCCGCGCTCGAACAGCTTGACGTCGAGCTCTTCCTCGAGCTTTTTGATCGCTACCGACAGCGTCGGCTGCGACACGAAGCAGGCCTCCGCCGCGCGGCCGAAGTGCCGCTCGCGCGCGACGGCGACGATGTAGCGCAGTTCCGTGAGAGTCACGCCTCGCCTCGCCGCTGCTAGCGCATCGCCGGGCTCATCGGCCCCGGCATGATCGCCATCGCCACCATGCCGACGACGACGCCCGCGACGAATGCGCCGCCGACGACGACGGCCGTGTAGACGAGCGCCTTGTCGGGCGGGCACTTCATCAGTACCGGCAGGCCGAGGTAGACGAGGTAGATCGAATACAGCGCCGCGACCAGCCCGAGGATCGAGACGGCGGGCCACAGGTTGAACACGCCGCCGACGAAGCCGGCTGTCGCGCCGTAGGCCACCACCTTGAGCGCCGCGATGCGGTTGCGCTGCCCGCCGAAGGTCGGCGCCAGCGCGTCGACGATCAGCGCGACGACGAACACCATCACCAGCGACAGCGCGTAGCCGACGACCATCTGCGCCAGCCCCGTGGCGACCGGGATGCGCATGTGCATGCCGGCGCCGCCGATGCCGACCAGCGACAGCCCGATGAACGACGCGATCGCCGGCACGGCGGCCAGCGCGACGACGTAGGGAACGTAGATCGACTGTGGCGTCGCCGCCTCGGCGTCGATCACGGGCCAGGTGCGCCGCGGGTCCAGCAGGATGCCCTTCGCGCGTTCCACGATGTCCATGGCTTCTCCCTCTGCCGGGGCGCGCCGGGTGCGGTCTGCACGCCCCGAAGCCCCGCGGATACCGCGCACCGGGCTGCGCCGATTCTAGGGGTCGGCGGACGGCCGCGGGACGCGATTCGCACCGGTCAGGCCTTCAGGTACGCCGCCTTGTTCGCCATCCAACGATCGAGGTGGCGGCGCGCCGCGTCGGGATGCTCGTCGAGCAGGCGCGGCGCCAACTCGCGCGCGGCCTGCAGCAGCGTGCCGTCGGCCGCGAGGTCGGCGAAGCGCAGCAGCGCGTCGCCGCTCTGGCGCGCGCCGAGAAACTCGCCCGGGCCGCGGATCTCGAGGTCCAGGCGCGCGATCTCGAAGCCGTCGTGCGTCTGCGCCATCGCGCGCAGCCGCTGCTTGCCCGTCTCCGACAGCGGCGGCGTGTACAGCAGCACGCACACGCTGGCCGTGGCGCCGCGGCCGACGCGCCCGCGCAGCTGGTGCAGCTGCGCCAGGCCGAAGCGCTCGGCATGCTCGACGACCATCAGGCTGGCGTTGGGCACGTCGACGCCGACCTCGATCACCGTCGTCGCGACGAGCACGGCGCTGGCGCCGCCCGAAAAGCGCGCCATCACGGCCGCCTTGTCGGCCGGCGTCATGCGCCCGTGCAGCAGCTCGACGGCGACGCCCGGCAGCGCGGCGGCGAGCTGGGCGTGCGTCTCGGTCGCGTTGCGCAGGTCGAGCGCCTCCGACTCGTGGATCAGCGGGCAGACCCAGTAGACCTGCCGGCCGCGCGCCACCTCGTCGCGGATGCGCGCGATCACCTCGTCGCGCCGGCCGTCGGAGAACACCTTGGTGACGACGGGCGTGCGCCCCGGCGGCAGCGCGTCGATCGTGCTCACGTCGAGGTCGGCGAAATAGGTCATCGCCAGCGTGCGCGGGATCGGCGTCGCACTCATCATCAGCAGATGCGGCTCGAGCGGGCCGGCGTCGTCGGCCTGGTCGCGCAACTTCTGGCGCAGCGCGAGGCGCTGCGCGACGCCGAAGCGGTGCTGCTCGTCGACGATGGCGAGCGCCAGCCGGGCGAATTCGACGTCGTCCTGGATCACGGCGTGCGTGCCGACGACCAGCCCCGCCTCGCCCGACGCGACGGCGTCGACCATCGCGCGGCGCGCCTTGCCCTTGCGGCTGCCGCTGAGCCACGCCGTCGTCACGCCCAGCGGCTCGAGCCAGCCGACCAGCTTGCGAAAGTGCTGCTCGGCGAGGATCTCGGTCGGCGCCATCAGCGCGCACTGCCAGCCGGCGTCGATCGCGACGGCCGCAGCCAGCGCGGCGACCACCGTCTTGCCCGAGCCGACGTCGCCTTGCAGCAGCCGGTGCATCGGCTGCGCGCGTGCGAGGTCGCGTGCGATCTCTTCGGCGACGCGGCGCTGCGCCGCCGTCAGCGCGAAGGGCAGCGTGTCGAGCAGCCGCTCGTGCAGGCCGCCGGCGCGCGCCTGCAGCGCCGGCGCGCGCAGCGCGGCGCGCTCGCGCTGCGCGACGTGCTGCGACAGTTGTTGGGCGAGCAGCTCCTCGAACTTGAGACGCTGCCACGCCGGGTGGCTGTGGTCCTCGAGCGCGGCCAGCGCGATGCCGGCCGGCGGATGGTGCAGGAACAGCAACGCCTCCTTCAGCGTCGGCCAGCCGCGTGCCGCTGGCGGCAGGACGGAGGCGGGCAGCGAGTCGTCGAGCCGCACGTGCGCCAGCGCGGTGGCGATCGCCTTGCGCAGGTAGGCCTGCGGCAGCTGCGCGCTGGCCGGATAGACGGGCGTCAGCGCAGTGGGCAGCGGCGGCGCATCTTCGCCGAGCGCCTTGAACACGGGATGCACCATCTCGCGCCCGAGAAAGCCGCCGCGCACCTCGCCGCGCACGCGCACGCGCGCGCCGGCGGCGAACGTCTTCTGGTGCGACGGATAGAAGTGCAGGAAGCGCAGCACCAGCTCGCCGCCGCTGTCGTCGGACAGCCGCACGACGAGCTGGCGGCGCGGCCGGAACTCGACGCGTGCGTCGCGCACCGTGCCCTCGACCTGCGCCGTGTCGCCGTCGCGCACGCCGGCGATCGGCACGATGCGCGTCTCGTCCTCGTAGCGCAGCGGCAGATGCAGCGCGAGGTCGATGTCGCGCACCAGGCCGAGCTTGTCCATCGCCCGCTGCGGCGCGGACTTCTTCGTCTCGCGGTCGGGCGTCGGCGGCGCTTCGGGCATGGAACAATTCTGCCCTTCCGCGCGCCATGCAACGCCCTCCCGACCGCCGCCACACGCTGGCCGACTTCGACTACGCGCTGCCGCCCGAGCTGATCGCGCAGCATCCGGCGGCCGAGCGCAGCGCGTCGCGGCTCCTCGATGGTCGCGGCGCCGCGCCGGTGGACCGGGCGTTCCGCGAGCTGCCCGCGCTGCTCGAGCCGGGCGACCTGCTCGTCTTCAACGACACGCGCGTCATCAAGGCGCGGCTGTACGGCGCCAAGGCGAGCGGCGGCAAGGTCGAGGCGCTGGTCGAGCGCGTGCTGCCGGCGGGCCGCGTGCTGGCGCACCTGCGCGCGAGCAAGTCGCCGACGCCCGGCAGCCGCGTGCGCTTCGCCGACGCCTTCGACGCCGGGGTGCTCGGCCGCGGCGGACGCGACGGCGGCCTGTTCCTGCTGCAGTTTCCCGGCGACCCGCACGCGCTGCTCGAGCGCCACGGCCACGTGCCGCTGCCGCCCTACATCACGCATCCCGACAGCGCCGACGACGAGCGCCGCTACCAGACGGTGTTCGCCGCGCGGCCCGGCGCCGTCGCCGCGCCGACGGCGGCGCTGCACTTCGACGCCGCGCTGCTCGGCGCGCTGCGCGAACGCGGCGTCGAGACGGCGCGCGTGACGCTGCACGTCGGTGCCGGCACCTTCCAGCCGGTGCGCGTCGACGACATCGCGCAGCACCGCATGCACAGCGAGTGGTTCGAGGTCGGCGCCGACACCGTCGAGGCGATCGCCCGCACCCATGCGGCCGGTCGGCGCGTCGTCGCCGTCGGCACGACGACGCTGCGCGCGCTCGAATCGGCCGCCGCCGGCGGCACGCTCGAGGCCGGTGCGCGCGAGACCGACATCTTCATCACGCCCGGCTTCGAGTTTCGCGTCGTCGATGCGCTGGTCACCAACTTCCACCTGCCGCGCAGCACGCTGCTGATGCTCGTCAGCGCCTTCGCCGGCCACGCGCATGCGATGGCGCTCTACCGCCACGCCGTGGCGCAGCGCTACCGCTTCTTCAGCTACGGCGACGCGATGCTGTTGCAGCGGCGCTGAGCGCGGGCCGACTCGCCGGCCGCAGCGTCGTCCGGCGGCAGTCCGGCGAGGCCCCTGACGAAGCCGGAGACGCTCGGCCGCTCGAGATAGATGCAGCGCTTGCCGGTGCGCTTGCAGTGATCCTTGACCAGCCAGTAGGCGTTGTGACTGATGCAGCCGGCCTGGCAGACGACGAGGTCGGCCGCGGCGAGGCTGGTGCCGAGCAGGTGCGCGTTGTCTTCGCGTCCGCCGTCGTGGTGCAGGAAGCGGCCGCCGCGCTGCTCGATCAGCTCGCGGTAGGCGGCGACGGCGCCGTCGCGTCCGCCGACGCACAGCACGGCGACGGCCTCGAGCGACGGCGCCTCCTCGTCGGCGGGCTTCGCCGCCTCGGGCGCGCACACCGCGTCGGCCGCGCGGCGGACGGCGGCGTCGCGTTCGGCGCGCCGCTGCTGCTCGCGCGCCTCGGCCAGTTCGCGCGCCAGCAGGCGGTTGCGTTCGCCGAGTTCGTCGACGCGCGCGGCGAGCCGCTGGCGCGCGGGCAGGTCGGGCGCCGCGCGGCGCAATTCTTCGAGCTCCTCGCGCAGCGCGACGATCGCCGAGTCGCGCGCCAGCAGCTCGCCGCGCAGTTGCAGCAGCCGGCCCGCATCGCGCTCGGCCTGCGCGGCGCGCTCGGCCTGCAGTTGCACGACGCGGCAGCGCGTTTGCTCGAGCTCGCGCTGCGTCACCGCATGCTCGTCGGCCAGCCCGGCGCAGCGGTGCAGGTCGGCGCGCGCCATCGCGCCGGCGAGATGCTGGTGCATGTGCACGTGGCGATAGATCGCGTCGGCGATGGCGTCGTTGCAGCGCGGATGCGTCAACCCGGCCCACAGAGCCGCGCCCAGCTCGCCCTGCGCCGCCGTCTGCTCGAACATCGTTTGCAGCGCATCGACCGTCTTCGCCGCGGCGAAGCGCCGCACCGCCAGCGCGTGGCGCGTGTCGAGCTCGCGCTGCACCGCCTCGGCGGCCCGCGTGCGCGTGCGACACGCCGTGACGAGCGCGAAGTGCACGTCGTAGTCGTCGCAAGGCACCGCGCTGCGGAACGCGCGCTGGTGCAGCCGGCGCGCGGCGGCCGCCGGCAGCGCCACGCCGATCAGCGCGCAGTGATGCAGGACGGGCAGGTCCCAGACGCGCCGGCGGCGCGAGCCGGCGGGCGGCGTCGGCGGCGACGCCGGGGGTTGCAGTGGCAGCTGGGCAGCCGCGGGTGCGGGCCGGTGCGCGTCACACATCGGGGCCTCGCAGCGCGGGGTCCAGGTCGTTCGTCATCGTGCTCTCCTGGCGGTGAGGCACTGGCTGGCGCGTGCTGGCTCGTGCGGCGGGGTGCGTGGTTCGTGAGGATCGGACTCGGCGGCGGAGAAGTCGGGGGCGGCGCCGTGCGCCGCGCTATTTGGTGAGGATCAGCTTGCCGAGCGCCGTCTGGCGCAGCCGGTAGACGGCGCCGCGGTGCTCGATGAGCAGTTCGCTGGCGCTGCCGAACAGCCGCTCGCTGGCGATGCGCTGCGGCGGCGCGGCGGCCGGCGATGGCGCCGCCTCGCGCGGCGACGCGCCCGGCACGGCAGGACGCTGCTCCTCGGCCATGGCTCAGCGCCGCTCGGGCTCGCTGACGAAGCCGACCTTGCTCAGGCCGGCGCGCGACGCGTCGGCCAGCGTCTGCGCGACGAAGCGGTAGGCCACCGCCTGGTCGGCACGCAGGTGCACCTCGGGCTGCGGCTGGCGCGCGCCTTCGGTGACGAAGCGGCGCGCCGCCTCGTCGCGGTCGACGCTCTCGCCGTTCCAGTACAGCGTGCCGGCAGCGTCGATGGCGAGCTCGATCTTCTCGGGCTTGAGCACATTGGGCTGCGAACTGGCGCGCGGCAGGTCGAGCTTGACGGCGTGCGTCAGCAGCGGCGCCGTGACGATGAAGATGACCAGCAGCACGAGCATCACGTCGATCAACGGCACCATGTTGATCTCGGACATCGGTGCGCCGGCGCGGTTGTTGTCGAAGCTGGCGAAGGCCATGACGTGCTCCTGCTCAGCCCTGCGCGGTGGCGACGTTCAGGTTGTGCACCTTGGGCGGTGCCGGCGGAGCCGCATTGGCGCGCAGCGACTGACCCGTCGACAGAAAGGTGAACAGCTCGTAGGCGAAGGCGTCGAGCCGCGCCGTCAGCACGCGGTTGCTGCGCACCAGCGCGTTGTAGCCCATCACGGCGGGGATCGCGACCGCGAGGCCCAGGCCCGTCATGATCAGCGCCTCGCCGACCGGGCCGGCGACCTTGTCGAGCGTGCCGGCGCCGCTCATGCCGATCGCCACCAGCGCGTGATAGACGCCCCAGACGGTGCCGAACAGGCCGACGAAGGGCGCCGTCGCGCCGACGGTCGCGAGCACCGACAGGCCGCTCTCGAGCTTCATCGTCTCTTCGTCGAGCACCTTCTTGATCGTGCGCGTGAGGAACTCCTGCGCACTGCCCGCCTCCTCGAGCTTGGCGGCCCCATATCGCGCGTGGTGCGCCTGCGCGTGCATCGCGTGCGCCGTCAGGTGCGAGAACGGATCACGCACGCCGTGCGTCGTGATCTCGTGCTGCACCGCCTCGAGCGAAGTGGCGTTCCAGAACAGGCGCAGGAACTTGTCGCCGCGCGAGCGGCGCTGCCACTGCGCCAGGCTCTTGGAGACGATCAGCGCCCACGACGCGACCGACATCACGATGAGCACGACGAGCAGGAAGCGGCCGACGGCGTCGCTTTGCTGCAGGAAGTGGCCGAAGCCCAGCCCGGGCGCGGAGGTGGCCGCGGCAGCGGCGGCGTTGACGATCTCGTTCACGGTGCTACTCCAGATCGAAGGCAATGGGGGCGGGCGCCCAGACGGGATGGGGGACGCCGTTCTCGGTGTAGGGCTTGAAGCGCGCGTCCTTCATGGCGTCGATCGCCGCGTTGTCGAGCCGTGCGTGGCCCGACGACTGCTGCACGACGATCTGGCGCGGCAGGCCCTTCTCGTCGATCAGCACTTTGAGCACGACGCGGCCCGATTCGCCGAGCCGGCGCGACATCGCCGGATAGACCGGCGCCGGCGGCCGGGCGTACTGCACGGCGGTGGCGGCGATCGTCCTGGGCACCGGCGGCGGCGCCGGTGGGGCGGGCGGCGCCGGCTCGGGCGGCGTGTTGACGGCGACGACGGGCGGCGGCGGCTCGGGCGGTGCCGGCTCGGCGACGAAGGCGGGCGGCGCGGGCGCCGGCGTCGGCGCCGCGGTGATCACCGGAACCGGCCTGGGGTGCTCCACGATGCGCCGTGGTGGCGGCGGCGGCGGAGGCGGCGGCACCTCGGGCTTGGGCGGCGCCACGGTGATGAAGTCGACCAGCAGCGGCGCCGCCTGCGCGACGCTCTGGCGCACCGCGTCGACCTGCAGCAGCGCCCAGCCGAGCACGATGTGGGCGGCGAGCACGCCGGCGAGCGTCGGCACGTGGCGCCACCGGCTCGGCGACCGGGCGTCGTGCTGCAGCAGCAGGCCGGCGATGTCGGCCGCCGCGCCGGCGGGTGCGCCGCCCGCTGCGGCGCGGGCCGGCGCGGTGGGTGCGGGGTGTCGGGCGGCCGTGAGCACTTCGAATCCCGGGCGACGTTCAGAACTTGTAGGCCGTCGTCAGCTGCACCGTGCGCGGCTTGCCGGGGATGTAGTGGCCGCGGTACAGCATGTCGGCATACACCTTGTCGGTGAGGTTGAAGACGTTGAGGCGAAACGACAGCGGGCCCTCGACGAACTCGGCCATCACGTCGGCAGTGAGGAACTTGGGCGCGACGATCGGCGCCGCCGTGCCGACGGGCTTGTCGCTGCTGCGCGCGTTGAGCCCGCCGCCGACGCGCCAGCGCTGCGTCAGGCGGTACGTCGTCCAGATCGATCCCGAATGGCGCGGCGTCAGCCCTGAGCGCGTGTCCTTGGCCTCGAGCGCGCCGGCCGGTGCCTCGTCGATGTTGGCGCTGGGGATCCAGGTGTACGAGCCGAACACCTCCCACGCCGGCGTGATGCGCCCCGCGAGGTCGATTTCGACGCCCGCCGCATGCCGCTTGCCAGACAACAGGTAGGCGTCGGCGATGAGCGGATCGGTGTTGCGCTCGTTGTACTTGGTGGCGTGGAACAGCGCCAGCCGCGTCGTGAAGCGGTTGTCGAAGGCGTCGATCTTGGCGCCGAGCTCGATGTTGCGGCTGCGCTCGGGCGGCGTGTTGGCGCCCCGGGGATCGAGCGAGTAGGTGTCGCCCGAGGTGTTGAACGAGGTGCCGTACGACAGGTGGTACGACTGCGTCGGCGTCGGCTGATACAGCACGCCGAAGCGCCGGCTCCACACCGAGTCGGTGCGCGAGCGCGCCGCCGTCACGGCGCCCAGGTTGGCGTTCTGCGACGAGTAGGTGCTGTAGTCGCCGCCGAAGCGGTCGAAGCGCAGGCCGGCGAGCAGCTTCCAGTGCTCGGCGACCTGCGCCAGGTCCTGCGCATACAGGCCCAGGCCCTTGGCGTCGAAGTCGGAGGTCTTGGTGAGCACGCGCAGCGACTCGTCGACCCAGGCGCCGTCGTCGGGCGTGCCGACCGTCGTGTCGGGCTTGACGAGCACCGGGCTGCCCTGGCGCAGGCCGCGCACGACCTTGCTCTCGACCGCCGCGTCGGCGCCCGTCGTCACGGCGTGCTCGACGCCCAGCGCCTTGAACTTGCCGCTGTAGTCGCTTTGCAGGTAGACGACGCGCATGTCCTGGTTCTTGAGCTGCACGCCGCTGCCGCCCGAGCGGCGCAGCACGGTGCCCGGGCCGAAGGTGGCCGCCGAGACGGCGACGCCGCCGGGCTGCGCCGCCGCCGGCGCGAAGCGGATCGCGCTGGCGCGCAGATCGCGGACGTACTCGCCCACGCGCAGCGTCGTCTTCCACTGCGCGCCGTCGCGAAAGCGATGCACGTGGCCGAGCGTGGCGAAGGTGGCGCCCGATTCGTTGATGTCGCTGGCCATGCCGTAGTAGGCGCGGCCGTCGAGCCCCGGGATGATCGTGTTGGCGAGCCACGGGTGGCCGTAGTGCACGCCGTTGTCGTTGTGCAGGTGATAGAGGCCGATCGTGAACTCGTCGGCCGTGCCGACGCCCCAGCGGTAGGTCGGCGCGAAGCCGATCTTGTCGATCTCGGCGCCGTAGTTGTCGGCCCTGTTGAGCATGCCGGTGACGCGAAACGCCGCGTTGTCGCCCGTCTTGACGTTGAAGTCGACGACGCCGCGCACGTAGCTGGCGTTGCCCAGCGTGAACGCGATCTCGTGCTGGTCGAGCAGCAGCGGCTGCTTGCTGACCTGGTTGGCGGCGCCGCCGGTCGAGCCGCGGCCGAACAGCATCGATGCCGAGCCGCGCAGAAGCTCGAGGCGGTCCCAGTTGAACGAATCGCGCTCGTAGAACGCCGGGTCGCGCACGCCGTCGACGAAGATGTCGCCGGTGCTGGCGAGGGAGAAGCCGCGCAGGCGGATGTCCTCCTCGCCGCCTTCCGCGGCCTGAAAGGTGACGCCGGCGGTGTTCTTGAGCGCGTCCTTCAGCGTGTCGAGGTTGCGGTCGTCGAGCAGCTTCTCCGTCACCACGGTGATCGATTGCGGGATGTCGCGCAGCTCCTGCTGGCCCTTGCCGATCGTCGTCGTCTTGGCGCGAACGCTGTCCTTGCCCTGCTGCTCCGCCGCGCCCTTGACCGTGACCTGCGGCAGCGCCGGCTCGGTCGGCGCTGCGCCGCCTTGCGCCATCGCGAACGACGCGAAGCCGAAGCCGGCCGCCAGGGCGCCCAGTGGTGCCAGTGCGGCGGATGCCTGTGCGCGTCGTCGGGCGCTGCGTCGCCGAGCCATGATCTCTCCTTGTCTTGTTCGAGCGTGTCCGAGTGCGGAGGACAGGATTCGCTGGCGACGGCTGGCGAGGGCACGTCCGCGGCATGCCAAGCTCAATGATAACGATTCGCGTTTGCGTAGACAAGAGGTGCTGCGGCGCCGCGGCGACAATCGGCCGATGCTCGAGTTCGAACTGCTGCGCACCGAGGGCTTGGCCCGCCGCGCCCGCCTGACGCTGCGTCGAGGCATCGTCGAGACGCCGGCCTTCATGCCGGTGGGCACCTACGGCACGGTCAAGGGCGTCACGCCGGCGACGCTGGAGGAGATCGGCGCCCAGATCATCCTGGGCAACACCTTCCACCTGTGGCTGCGCCCCGGGCTCGACGTGCTGCGCGCGTTCGGCGGGCTGCACCGCTTCGAGGCCTGGGAGCGGCCGATCCTCACCGACAGCGGCGGCTTCCAGGTCTGGTCGCTGGGCGACATGCGCAAGATCAGCGAGCACGGCGTCGCCTTCGCGTCGCCGGTCAACGGCGACCGCCTGCTGCTGACGCCCGAGGTCAGCATGCAGATCCAGAGCGTGCTCGACAGCGACATCGCGATGCAGTTCGACGAATGCACGCCTTACCAGACCGGCGGCCACCTGACGACGGAAGCCGAGGCGCGCGCGTCGATGGAATTGAGCCTGCGCTGGGCGCGGCGCTGCCGCGACGAATTCGCGCGCCTGGCCAATCCGAACGCGCTGTTCGGCATCGTGCAGGGCGGCATGTACGAGCCGCTGCGCGAGGCCTCGCTCGACGCGCTGGTCGCGCTCGACCTGCCGGGCTATGCCGTCGGCGGCGTCAGCGTCGGCGAGCCCAAGGAGGAGATGCGCCGCATCGTGGCGCACACGCCGCACCGGCTGCCGTCACACAAGCCACGCTACCTGATGGGCGTGGGCACGCCCGAGGACCTGGTCGACGGCGTCGCGCACGGCGTCGACCTGTTCGACTGCGTGATGCCGACGCGCAACGCGCGCAACGGCCACCTGTTCACGCGCTTCGGCGACCTGCGGCTGCGCAATGCGCGCCACAAGATCGACCCGCGCCCGCTCGACGAGAGCTGCAGCTGCCATACCTGCGGCCGCTTCAGCCGCGCCTACCTGCACCACCTCGACCGCTGCGGCGAGATGCTGGGGCCGATGCTGACGACGCTGCACAACCTGCACTACTACCTCAACCTGATGCGCGAGGTGCGTGACGCGCTCGATGCGGGGCGCTTCGAGGCCTGGCGTGCTCAGTTCGCGCGCGATCGGGCTCGCGGCGTCGACTAGCATCGGCGCCCGCAGCCGGCGCTTGGAGCGCGGCGGCCGGGGCATGGGCCATGCCCCGGCGCGCCGCAGGTTCAGCCGGCCTGCACGTCGATGCGGCGCGGGCGCGCCTGCTCCTGCTTGGGCACGCGCAGCGTCAGTACGCCGTCGCGCAGCGTCGCGTCGATGCGCGTGCTGTCGAGCTCGCGGCTGAGCGTGAAGCTGCGCCGCCAGCGTCCGGCGCGCACTTCGGCCCACACCGGCTGCAGATCGGGCGCGACGCCCAGCGCCATCGGCGCCTCGATCGTCAGCGTGTCGCCGTCGACGCGCAGCGACAGCGCGTCGCGCGTGGCGCCAGGCAGATCGGCGCTGAGCGTGATGCCCGTCTCGTCTTCGGTCACGTCGACCGCCGGCTGCAGCGCGGGCAACTCGGCGTTCGCGTCGGCCGGCGTGCGCTGCACCACGTCCTGATTCGTGTTCATCGCGGTTCCTCCTTGCCTGTTCAGCGGATCTCGATGCGGCGCGGACGCGACGCCTCGTGCTTGAGCACGCGCACGTGCACGACGCCGTCGCGGTACTTCGCCTCGACGCGCTCGGGATCGGCGTCCTCGGGCAGGCTGACCACGCGGCGGAACGCGCCCGATGCGCGCTCGCGCGCATAGACGTTCAGCTTGGCGTCGCCCGACGCCGCCGTCGCCGGAGTCGCGCGCTCGCCCGAGATCGTCAGCAGCCCCTTGTCGATCGTCACGTCGAGCTTGGCGGCGTCGATGCCGGGCGCGAAGGCATAGATGTCGACGGCCTCGGGCGTCACGCCGACGTTGATCGCCGGAAAGCTGCCGCGCTCGACGGCGCGGATGCTCGCGCTCGACGGACCGAACAGCCGCTCGACCTGCCGATGCAGCGCGTCGAAGTCGGCGAACCAGTCGCCCGGGAATCGATGCAGTGACCCAACCATGTCGCTCTCCTTTCTTCGATGCAATGCCGGCGTGTCGCGCACGATGCATTCGCATCGCGATGCAGCGCCGACCTACAGCGCAGGAGATAGGGCCGCCTCGGCGCGCTTCAAGACCCCGCGGCCGCGAGGCGGCCGGCGCCGCAGCCGTCGGCGCGGCACGGACGTCGCCGTGCCGTTAGTGCGGTGCCTGCGTCGCCACGCCGGCCGTCGACAGCAGCGCAGGTGCGCCGCCGCTCGGCGTCGCCGCGCGCGACGCATGCAGCGGCGCTTCGAGCCGAGCCGCCAGCGGGCTGCCGAGCCGCTGCGCATAGGCGACGACGGAGGTCGACGGATCGTGCGGCAGGCGCTTCCACGGGTCGGCGCCGCGCGCGAGCAGGTGGTCGACGAGGGCGCGCTGGCGCGCCGGCTCGGCGACGAAGGCCGGCGTCAGCACGCGCGCCAGCGGCACCCAGGCGAGCTGGCCTGCCTGCGCCGACGGCACGCGGTCGAGGAGTCCGGGCAGGCGCGCGATCCACCAGTCGATCGCGTACCAGTCGGCCAGCCGCAGCGCCTCTTCGTAGCCGCCGGGCAGCCGCGCCGCCTGCGCGCCGAAGGCGGCGCGCGCCGTGTGGCCAGCGGCCTCGAGCTCGCGCGCCAGTGGCGAGCTCAGGTGCGACGGATGCAGCGCGCCCAACGGGCTGAAGGCCAGGCCGTCGGTCGGCAGCAGACCCTGCGCCTGCCAGTCGTCGAGCACGCCGGCCAGCGCGGCATCGCGCGCCGACGGGCAGCTGAAGGCGCGTACCACGTCGTGGTGGATGGCCCGCGCGTCGGCCTGCGCCAGCCATCGCAGCGCGTCGCGCTCGGCGCTCGATGCGGCGTCGAACGGCGGGCAGGGATGGCTCGCCGCGAGCGCGGCCAGCGGCGGCTCGGCGCAGTGCTCCGGCTGCGCGCCCTTGGCGATCAGCTCGGGCAGCGCCGGCCAGAAGGCAGGCTCGCGCGCCGCTGCCGCGAGCGCGCACTCGGGCAGGCCGGAGGCCGCGATGTCCTCGCGGCGCAGGCTTCCCGGCTCGAACGGCAGGCAGCGCGTGCGCAGCGCCCGCTCGACGCTGTTGAGCTTGACGCACGGCACCGGGTCGCCCTCGGTCAGCCGCTCGTGCGCGTGCACGATGACGAGCGCCGTCGTGCAGCCGCCGCCCGACACGGCGGCGACGGAGAGGGCGAGCGCGGTAGCGGCGCGTTGCAGCGTTTTCATTTGCTTCCCGGGCGAGCGGCGTCCCGGCAAGCGCTACAAGAATCGTGCCGCGCCGGCGACCGACGCGGCGCGTCGGCCCGCGCAGCGGCCTTTCACTCGGCGCGCTGTTCGAGCAGCCAGCTCGCGCCTTCGTAGCGCCCGAGCGCGTCGACGAGAAACGGCAGAGCCGACTGCAACGAATCGTGCAGCCCGAACGGCGGGTTGGCGACGAACACGCCGCTGCCCACCAGGCCGTAGCCGCGCGCATCGGGCGGCTGCACCGTCAGCCGCGCGTGGAGCCAGCCGCGCCGCGCCTGCGCGTCGGCCACGCCCTGCAGCCGCCGCGGCAGCTGCGTCGACTCGACGGCCAGCAGCTGCGGATACCAGACGACGACGGTGCCGTCGGCGAAGCGTGTCAGCGCCTCGCGCAGCGCGGCGACGACGCGCGCGTAGTCCGTCTTGATCTCGTAGCTCGGATCGATCAGCACGACGCCGCGCCGCGACGGCGGCGGCAGTTCGCCCTTGAGCGCCGCGAAGCCGTCGCCCAGCGTGACGGCCGTGTCGGGCTCGGCACCGAGATAGGCCGCGAGGATGCGCTCGTCCGTCGGATGCAGCTCGTAAAGGCGCAGCCGGTCGTGCGGCCGGCGCAGCATCTGCGCGATCGCCGGCGAGCCGGGATACTGGCGCAGCCTCGCGCCGCCGTCGTTGAAGCGGCGCACGAGCGCAACGTAGTCGGCGACGGCGGGCGGCAGGTCGTCGCGCTGCCACAACCGGCCGATGCCGTCCTCGTACTCCGCCTTCGTGCGCGCATAGCGCCCCTCGAGCGAATAGCCGCCCGCGCCGGCATGCGTGTCGACCAGCGTGTAGGGCTTGTCCTTGGTGGCCATGCGCTGCAGCACCTGCGTCAACGCGACGTGCTTGAGCACGTCGGCATGGTTGCCGGCGTGGAAGGCGTGGCGATAGGCGAGCATCGGTCGAATCAGGCTGGGCGCCGCGCCGGCGGCGGCGCGCGCAGGCCCGCTGTGCGCGCGACGACGCGCCGCCCGATGGGCCCGGCGATCCAGCCGCTGAACAGCTTGCCCGCCGGATGGTTCGCGCGAAACGAGCGGTGCGCGTGCAGCTGCGTCGCCAGCCGCGGATCGCCGGCGACGACAATGCCGAGCCCGGCGCGCTGCGCCGGCGGCGCGGCGAGCCAGCTCGCGCGGTCGGTCAGCGCATAGGCGCCGGCGGCGCGCGCCTGCGCGATGTGGCTGGTGCCGTCGGCAGCGGCCGGCCGATACCACGGCGCTGCGGGCGCCACGCCGGCGGCGCGCCACAGCGCCTGCTCGGCGAGGTGCGTGCCCGAGCCATCGCCGCGCGTCACGAAGGGCGCCGCGGCCTGCGCGATGCGCGCCAGTGCCGCCGCCGCGTCGCCGCTGCCGGCCAGGCCTGCGGGGTCGCGACCCCGCTGCAGCGGGCCCACGACGAGGAAGTCGGTGCTCGCCAACAGGCGCCGGTCGTGGATCAGGCCGGCGCGCTCGAGGCGCGCCTCGGCGTCCGGCGCATGCGTTGCGGCGGCGTCGAGTTCGCCACGCTCGAGCGCCTCGAGCAGCGCGCTGCTGGCGCCGGCGACGATGTCGAACGTGAGGCCGGTGTCGGCCGCGAAGGCGCGGCGCAGCGCCCCGGCCGTGCCGCAGTCGACGAGCAGTCGCTCGAAGCCGATTCGCAACGGCGCGCCGCCGGCGCCGCGCCGCGGCTGTGCCGCTGCCGTGCCGGCCAGCAGGCCGGCAGCACTGGCCATCAACAGGGATCGGCGCCGCATCATGGCGGGATCTTAGTGGGCGCCGGCGCCGGCCCGCCGGCATGCATGAGGGCATGCGGCAATTGCATGACCCGACCCCAGAGGCCGGTGGTGACGCGCCCGTACACTGGGATGACAATCGTTTCACTCACAAGGCATGCCTCGCGATCCGGGGCCTGCCGGCACACCGCCCGCGACCCGGGCAAGAGCGGTATTCGGCCAGTCTCGCCGCGCGGGACTGTCCTGATCCCGCTTTTTTACTTTCGAGATTGGAATCACGATGAACCGACCGGCAATGGAAGGGCTGAAGCTCAATGTTCCGCCCCATGTGAAGCACGAGCGCCTGATCGCCTGGGTGGCCGAGATCGCCGCGCTGACGCAGGCGCGCGACGTCTACTGGTGCGACGGCAGCCAGCAGGAGTACGAGCGCCTGTGCAACCAGCTCGTCGAAGCCGGCACCTTCAAGAAGCTCAACCCCGAGCTGCGCCCCGGTAGCTACCTCGCGCTGAGCGACCCCAACGACGTGGCGCGCGTCGAGGACCGCACCTTCATCTGCTGCGAGCGCCAGGAGGACGCCGGCCCGACCAACAACTGGATCGCCCCGGCCGAGATGCGCGCGTTGCTGCAGACCGGCGACACGGCGCTGTTCAAGGGCGCGATGCGCGGGCGCACGATGTACGTCGTGCCGTTCTCTATGGGCCCCCTGGGCTCGCCGATCGCGCAGATCGGCGTCGAGCTGTCCGACAGCCCCTACGTCGCCGTCAACATGAAGCTGATGACGCGCATGGGCCGCGCCGTGCTCGACATCCTCGGTGCCGACGGCTACTTCGTGCCCGCCGTCCATACCGTCGGCGCGCCGCTCGAGCCGGGCCAGAAGGACGTCGCCTGGCCGTGCAACGCGACGAAGTACATCGTCCACTATCCCGAGACGCGCGAGATCTGGAGCTATGGCTCGGGCTACGGCGGCAACGCGCTGCTGGGCAAGAAGTGCCTCGCGCTGCGCATCGCGTCGACGATGGGCCGCGACGAAGGCTGGCTCGCCGAGCACATGCTGATCCTCGGGGTGACCAATCCGCAGGGCCGCAAGTACCACGTCGCGGCGGCGTTCCCGAGCGCCTGCGGCAAGACGAATTTCGCGATGCTCGTGCCGCCGGCCGGCTTCGAGGGCTGGAAGGTGACGACGATCGGCGAGGACATCGCGTGGATCAAGCCGCACCAGGACGGTCGGCTCTACGCCATCAATCCCGAGGCAGGCTACTTCGGCGTCGCGCCGGGCACCAACCACAAGACGAACGAGAACTGCATGGCCAGCCTGCAGCGCGACGTCATCTTCACCAACGTCGCGCTGACCGACGACGGCGACGTCTGGTGGGAGGGCATGACGGACGAGCCGCCCGCGCACCTGATCGACTGGCAGGGCAAGGACTGGACGCCCGCGATCGCCAAGCAGACCGGCGCCAAGGCGGCGCACCCGAACTCGCGTTTCACCGTCGCGGCGACGAACAACCCGGCGCTCGACTCCGAATGGGACAACCCCAACGGCGTGGCGATCGACGCCTTCATCTTCGGCGGCCGCCGCTCGACGACGGTGCCGCTGGTGACCGAGGCGAACGACTGGACCGAAGGCGTCTACATGGCCGCCACGATGGGCAGCGAGACGACGGCCGCTATGGCCGGCGGCAACGGCGCAGTGCGGCGGGACCCGTTCGCGATGCTGCCGTTCACCGGCTACAACATGAGCGACTATTTCCAGCACTGGCTGGACCTCGGCCGCAAGGTGCAGGCCTCGGGCGCGAAGCTGCCCAAGGTCTATTGCGTCAACTGGTTCCGCAAGGGCGCCGACGGCAAGTTCATCTGGCCGGGTTACGGCGAGAACATGCGCGTGCTCAAGTGGATCCTCGACCGCATCGAGGGCCGCGCCGGCGGTGCCGAGAACGTGATGGGCACGAGTCCGCGCTACGAGGACCTGAACTGGCAAGGCCTCGACTTCGGCAAGGCGCACTTCGAGCAGGTCATCCACGCCGACCGCCAGGCCTGGGTGGCCGAGCTGGCGTCGCACGAGGAGCTGTTCCAGAAGCTCGCCTACCACCTGCCGGCCGAGCTGCGCGCCACGATGCAGAAGATGGAGCAGCGGATCGGCCTTTGAGCGCCCCAGGGCCGGGCTGCGCCCGGCCCGCCCCCCGCTGGGTCAAGGAAACTGGGGCGGCCCGGCGTTTCCTCGAGGCCGACCCCCGCACCGGCGCCGCGCGGAACCGGCGCCCGATGCGCTTGCAACTGCTGTCCGACCTGCACCTCGAGAGCGAGGCGTTCGACGCGATTCCCGCGCCGGGCGCCGAGCTGCTCGTGCTGGCCGGCGACATCGACAGCCGCTGGGACGGCCTCGCGCGCTTTCGCGGCTGGCCGGTGCCGGTGCTGTTCGTCGCCGGCAACCACGAGTTCGACGGCCGCGAGCTCGACGCCGCCTGGCCGGCGCTGCGCACGCACTGCGAGTCGCTCGGCATCCGCCTGCTCGAGCGCGAGAGCCTCGTGCTCCCCGGCTCCGACGGCCGGCGCATCCGCTTCGTCGCAACGATCCGCTGGTGCGACTTCGACGGGCTCGGCGCCGCGCGCCGCCCCGCCGCGCTGCGCGCCGGCGCCTATTTCCAGCATGTGATGCGCGCGACGATCGGCGGCCAGCCGTTCGACGCGCCCGCCGTGCGCGAGCAGGCGCAGGCCTGCCGCGCCTGGCTCGCCGCCGAACTGGCGCAGCGCGGCGACTGGGACGCCACCGTCGCCCTCACGCACTTCGCGCCGAGCCTGCGCAGCGCCGACCCCCGCTACGGCCCGCAACCCGGCACGGCGAGCTTCTGCAACGCCGACGACGACCTGCTGCCGCTGGCGCAGCTGTGGATCCACGGCCACCTGCACTGTCGCCACGACTACGTCGTCGAGCATGCGGCCGGCCGCACGCGCGTCGTCTGCAATGCACGCGGTCTCGCCCTCAAGGGCGAGGACGCGGGCTACGACGCGCTGCGGATCGTCGAGGCCTGAAAGCCGACGGCAGGCGCCGCCCGCTCAGCGCGGGCGCAGCCAGTCCGCGCTGCTCGGTCGCGGCATCGCGCGGCCGGCAGAGGGATCGTCGTCGATGTCGGGCGGCGGCGCGAGGCTGGCTTCGAGGCCATAGGCCGTGCCCATGTCGGCGGGATCGCGCTGCGGCGGCTCGGGTAGTCGTCGCCGACCGGAACGCAACCGGTACAGCAGGTCGGCGCAGCAGGCGGCGAGATCCATGGCGACACCCGTCGAGGGATGGAGTGCGACCAGTATCGGTGCGCGATCCACGCGTCGGTGCATCGAAATGGGCCTCGAACGAGGGGTAGTCTCGTCGCAGCAACGCGCCGCGCGGCGGCCCTGCGCTTGCTTGCCGACGAGACGTCACTGCCGCATCGGAAATCGCGCCGCGCGCTGCGCGCGACGCCGCGGCCGTCTATCGTTGCTGCACCATGCACTTCTCTGTGCTGCAAGCCGCGACCTGGGCCACCGTCGCCGGGTCGATCGCCAGCGCCGCGCTGATGGCCGGCGGCGAGTCGGCGTTGCCGATCGAGCCGCCGCAGTTCGGCGCGTGGCTCGGCGACGGCGGGCGCAACGGCCATGCCGAACCGGCGGCGCGACATCCTGGTCGCGATGCCGCGGCGGCGCGCCGCGGCGACGCCGGACACAGCGGCGGCGAGCGCTGACGCGATCGGCGTGCGCGCGGCACCGCAGGATCAGCGGCGTGCCGGTCCGCGTGGCGCCGGCGGCGCCGGACGCCGCGGCAGCGGCCGGCTCAAGTCGGCGATCAGCAAGGTGGCGCGCACCAGCTCCTCGACGGCTTCGGCCAGCGTCGCCGGCGGCTCGAGCGTCTCGATCAGCGCGAGCAACTCGTCGGCGTCTTCGAGGTCCTCGGCGTCGAGATGGCGGTACAGCAGTGCCAGCGGCTCGATCACCGCGGCCTCGTCGAGTTGCTCCATCAGCGCGGGGAAGCGCTCGACGCCGAGCGCGAAGCCGGCCACCCAGGGATAGACGGTCTGCGACGGTGACGCTTCGGCGTCGAGCTCGAACACCCACGGATCGAACCAGCGCCGCGCCGCGATGGCGGCGTCGAGTTCGGCGTGGCGGCGCAGCACGAGGGCGTGCAACGGCGCAGCGTCGAAGCCGCGCGGCAGCGCGCGGCCCTCGGTGTCGGTGACGAGGGGCAGCCATTGCGCCGGCGTCGGTGCGCGCGGCTGCAGCAGCACGGCGCAAAGGTAGCCGTCGAGCACGCTCACGTCGAGCGGCTCGAGCGGCGCCGGCACGCCGTCGAGCAGCGCCTGCAGCGCGTCGAGGTCGGCGGGCGTGGTGGGCGAGGCCGGCCTTGCCGGGCCGCGTTTCGGTGCTTGCATGCGCCATTCTGACGCTCCCGTGGATTGGGGATGGCTGCTACCGGGGGCGGCTCCTACAGTCGACAGCGTTGTCGACGCGCACACATGGCCCGGGGCGGGGCCGCTGCAGCGGGCGGCTCGAGTCGCGGCGCAGCGCGTGAACGGTCCCAACGACGTCCTTCACCCGAAGGACTTGAGACACCCACCCGGCTTCGGCCGCGTGGGTGTTTTTTTATGCGCCCCGGCGCTGCAGCCCCTTGGCCTAGACTTCGTGCTCGCGCAGCAGGAGACCACGAGCATGGGCGCACCCGAAGCCTTCACCGCGACGAACGACGTCGGGCACTACATCGGCGGGCGCCGCGTCGCCGGCGGCAGCGGTCGGCGGCAGCCGGTCTACAACCCGGCGACGGGCGCCGTCGCGCGCCACGTCGCGCTGGCCGGGGCCGACGAGGTGAACGCCGCCGTGGCCGCGGCGCAGGCCGCCTTCCTCGCGTGGGCCGCCACGTCGCCGCTGCACCGCGCCCGCGTGCTCAACCGCTTCCTCGCGCTGCTCGTCGAACAGCGCGACACGCTCGCCGCGATGATCACGAGCGAGCACGGCAAGGTGTTCAGCGACTCGCAGGGCGAGGTCACGCGCGGCATCGAGATCGTCGAGTTCGCCTGCGGCATCCCGCAGCTGCTCAAGGGCGACTACACCGAGCAGGTCTCGCGCGGCATCGACAACTGGACGCTGCGCCAGCCGCTCGGCGTCACGGCGGGCATCACGCCGTTCAACTTCCCGTGCATGGTGCCGTGCTGGATGTTCCCGGTGGCGCTGGCGTGCGGCAACAGCTTCGTGTTGAAGCCGAGCGAACGCGACCCGTCGCCCAGCCTGCTGATGGCCGACCTGCTGCAGCAAGCCGGCCTGCCCGACGGTGTGTTCAACGTCGTGCAGGGCGACAAGGCGGCGGTCGACGCGCTGCTCGCGCACCCGGATGTGAAGGCGCTGTCGTTCGTCGGCTCGACGCCGATCGCGCACCACATCTACGCGACCGGCGCGCACCACGGCAAGCGCGTGCAGGCGCTCGGCGGCGCCAAGAACCACATGGTCGTGATGCCCGACGCCGACCTCGACCAGGCCGTCGACGCGCTCGTCGGCGCCGCCTACGGCTCGGCCGGCGAACGCTGCATGGCGATCAGCGTCGCCGTGCTCGTCGGTGACGTCGGCGACAGGATCGTGCCCAAGCTCGCCGAGCGCGCGCGCGCGCTGAAGATCGGCAACGGCATGCAGCCCGACGTCGAGATGGGTCCCATCGTCACTCGCCAGGCGCTCGAGCGCATCGAGGGCTGCATCGACGTCGGCGTGAGCGAGGGCGCGACGCTCGTCGTCGACGGCCGCGGCCTGAAGGTGCCCGGCCACGAGCACGGCTTCTTCACCGGCGGCACGCTGTTCGACCACGTCACGCCGGCGATGCGCATCTACAAGGAAGAGATCTTCGGCCCGGTGCTGTCGTGCGTGCGCGCGAAGGACTTCGCCGAGGCAGTGCAGCTCGTCAACGATCACGAGTACGGCAACGGCGTCGCCTGCTATACGCGCGACGGCAACGTGGCGCGCGAGTTCGCGCGCCAGATCCAGGTCGGCATGGTCGGCATCAACGTGCCGATCCCGGTGCCGATGGCCTGGCACGGCTTCGGCGGCTGGAAGAAGAGCCTGTTCGGCGACATGCACGCCTACGGCGAGGAAGGCGTGCGCTTCTATACGAAGCAGAAGTCGGTGATGCAGCGCTGGCCCGAGAGCACGGCCAAGGGGGCCGAGTTCGCGATGCCGACGTCGAAGCAGTAGCGCGCGAGGCGATCGCCGCGATGGCGGGCGCGCCGCCGCGCGCGCCCACGGAACATCATCCACTTCACGACGGAAACCGATCCATGGTTGCATCGACGCCACCGTTCGCAGCGCCGCCCGCGCTGCTGCCGCTCGCCCACATCGAATGCCGCGTCGGCGCCGTCGTCGGCCTCGGCGCGGCCGCCTACGGCGAGCGCCGCTACGTGCCGCTCACCGGCGGCACCGTCACGGGGCCCGAGCTGCAGGGCGAGATCGTCACCGGCGGCGTCGACTGGCAGATCCAGCGTGCCGACGGCGTGCTCGACATCGCGGCGCAGTACGTGATCCGCACCCCCGACGGCGGCCTGGTCGAGGTGCGCAGCACCGGCATGCGC
Organism: Burkholderiaceae bacterium; assembly: GCA_048500255.1. GTDB lineage: Bacteria > Pseudomonadota > Gammaproteobacteria > Burkholderiales > Burkholderiaceae_C > JAMHWF01. The sequence continues at coordinate 313,003 of JASNYH010000002.1, forward strand.
CACGGGCCGCCCGAGGTGATGCAGCGTCTTGCGCGCGGCGAGCCGGTCGGCGCCGACGAATACTGGTTCCGCACCGCCGTGCGCTTCGACACCGGCGCGCCGGCCTGGCTGCACCTCAACAAGGTGCTCGCCATCGCGAGCGGCCGGCGCGAGGCCCAGCTCGTCGTGCTGGACTTCTGGCGCGTCGCGTAAGGGTGCCCTCGGCCGTCGGGTACGTCGGCCATCCCCCGAGAGGATCGCGGGCCGGCTTGGGAGCGGCCCGGCGCTCGGCCCGCGTCGCGGCGTTTCAGCTGCCGATCACGCCGCCGTCGCGCTTCGTGACGACGACGGTCGCCGAGCGCGGCCGCCCGCCGGGCCGGTGGTCGGGCCAGCTCGAATGGCGCGACGGCGCCGCCGGGTCGCTGCGGGCGCCCGGCGACTCGCCCGGGTGCTGGATGTTGACGAACAGCGTGCGGCCGTCGGGCGTCCACGTCGCGCCCGTGATCTCGCAGTTGACGGGCCCGGTGAGAAAGCGCCGCACCTCGCCGGTGGCCGGGTCGCAGGCGAGCATCTGGTTGTTGCCGATGCGGGCCAGCTCGCCGCGGTGCATCTGCGTTGCCGACGCGTCGGTCTGGATCCACAGCACGCCGCGCGCGTCGAAGGCCAGGCCGTCGGGGCAGGCGAAGACGTCGCCGCGGATCGTGCCGCGCGCCTCGGCGCGCTCGTTGGCGGGGTCGCCGGCGAGCACGAAGTGGTCCCAGCGCAACGTCGTCGCGTCGAAGTCGCCGTCGTCGACCCAGCGGATCACGTTGCCCATCGTGTTGTCGGCGCGCGGATTGGCGGCGTCGACGCCGGGGCGACCCGGGCGCCCGCGCGCGCCGTTGTTGGTCAGCGCGCAATAGACCGCGCGGCTCGCCTCGTCGATCGCGATCCACTCGGGCCGGTCCATCTTCGTCGCGCCGAGCGCGTCGCTCGCTTGGCGCGCCTTGACGAGCACCTCGCCCTGGTCGGCGAAGCCGTTGGCCGGCGTCAGCGGCCCCTGGCCGTGCACCAGCGGCAGCCAGCGCCCGCGGCCGTCGGCGTCGAAGCGCGCGACGTGCAGCGTGCCATGGTCGAGCAGATCGCGGTTGGCCGCCGCGCCGCCGGGCGCGACGCGGTTGCGGCTGACGAACTTGTAGATGTATTCGAAGGCCGCGTCCTCGCCCGAGTAGACGACGGCGCGGCCGTCCTTCGTCACGGCGACCCAGGCGCCCTCGTGCGCGCCGCGGCCGAGCGCCGTGCGCTTGACGGGCAGCAGGCCCGGCTCCATCGGATCGACCTCGACGATCCAGCCGTGGCGGTTGAACTCGTTCGGATGCTTCGTCGCGTCGAAGCGCTCGTCGTGCGCCGCCCAGCGGTAGAAGCCCGTCTTGCGCAGGCCCCAGCGGGCCTGGTGCGCGTCGAGCTCGTCGCCGCCGTCGAAGTAGTGGGCGAAGTTCTCCTCGCCGGCGAGGTAGGTGCCCCACGGCGTCTTGCCGCTGGCGCAGTTGTTGAAGGTGCCGAGCACGCGCCGCCCTGCCGGGTCGGCCGACGTCCTCAACAGCGCATGGCCGGCCGCCGGGCCGCCGACGGCGCACGGCGTCGTCGCCGTGACGCGGCGCGCCCAGCGCGACGGCCGCACGAGCTGCCATGCGCCGTCGCGCCCGCGCTCGATCTCGATCACGGCGATGCCGTGCGCGGCCTGCGACTTGGCGACCTTCTCGGCGCTCCACGTTGCGAGGCCGTCGGCGTGCAGCAGGCCGTCGTCCACGTACTCGTGGTTCATCACGAGCAGGCCGTGCGTCGACGAGCCGGCCAGAGGGTAGTAGTGGATGCCGTCGTGGTGCATGCCCATCTGCAGCGCCTGCTCGGCAGCGCTGTTGCCCGCGTCGTCGCGCCACGCCGGCGATCCGGCCGGCGCGCCGATCGGCTCGCCCCAGGGCGCGAGCACCTGCGCGACGTAGCCGTCGGGCACGACGATCGCGTCGGCCTTCGACGCCGGTACGCCGCGAAATCCGAGCTTCGTCGCTGCGGCCGGGCGCAAGGCACAGCCGGCGAACGACGCTGCCAGCGCGCCGAGCGCAGCGCCGAGGCTGCCCTGCAGCACGATGCGCCGCGCCGGGTCCGACACGCGGTGGATGTCGGCATTCGCCGAGCGGTTGCTGTCTTCGAGCGCCTCGTCGTGCTTGCCCATTCGAACCCTCCTGCGCCGCGGGATGGCCGAGCGTACCCCTGTGGCACACTGCGCGGCTTTCGAGACCCGCCGTTTTCACTCTCCCGATGTCCGCTGACAAGATCGTGGCGCAGATCGCCGCCGAACTCTCGGTGCGCGCTGCGCAGGTGCAGGCCGCGGTGGACCTGCTCGACGGCGGCGCGACGGTGCCCTTCGTCGCGCGCTACCGCAAGGAGGCCACCGACGGCCTCGACGACGCCCAGCTGCGCGAGCTCGAGACGCGCCTGGCCTATCTGCGCGAGCTGCAAGAGCGCCGCGCCGTCGTGTTGAAGAGCATCGACGAGCAGGGCAAGCTCACGCCCGAGCTGCGCGCCGCGATCGAGGCTGTGCCGACCAAGCAGGAGCTCGAAGACCTCTACCTGCCCTACAAACCCAAGCGCCGCACCAAGGCGATGATCGCGCGCGAGGCCGGCCTCGAGCCGCTGGCCGACCGGTTGTTCGCCGATCCGTCGCTCGACCCGCAGGCCGAAGCCGCGGCCTTCGTCAATGCCGACGCCGGCTTCGCCGACGCGCATGCCGTGCTCGACGGCGTGCGCGACATCCTCGCCGAGCGCTGGGCCGAGGACGCCGTGCTCGTCGGTGCGCTGCGCGAGTGGCTATGGGCCGACGGCGTGCTGCGCGCGAAGCTCGTCGACGGCAAGGACGCGAACCATCCCGACGTCGCCAAGTTCCGCGACTACTTCGACCACGCCGAGCCGATCGCGGGCATGCCTTCGCACCGCGCGCTGGCCGTGTTTCGCGGCCGCGCGCTCGAAATCCTCGACGCCAGGCTCGCCGTCGACGAGCAGGTCGAACCCGGCCGCCCGACGCAGGCCGAAGGCCGCATCGCGCGCCACCTCGGCTGGAGCCATGCGCAGCGAGCGGCCGACGACCTGATCCGCAAGTGCGTCGCGTGGACCTGGAAGGTCAAGTTGAGCCTCGCGCTCGAACGCGACCTGTTCGCGCGGCTGCGCGAGGCTGCCGAGGCGACGGCGATCAAGGTCTTCGCCGAGAACCTGCGCGATCTGCTGCTCGCCGCGCCCGCCGGAAAGCGTGTCGTGATGGGGCTCGACCCCGGCATCCGGACCGGCGTCAAGGTGGCGGTGGTCAGCGCCACCGGCCGCGTGCTCGACACCGCCACCGTCTATCCGCACGAGCCGCGGCGCGACTGGGACGGTGCACTGCACACGCTGGCGCGCCTCGTCGCGACGCACGGCGTCGAGCTGATCGCCATCGGCAACGGCACGGCCAGCCGCGAGACCGACAAGCTGGCCGCCGAGCTGATCCGGCGCGTCGCCCAGGTCGCACCCGACGCGAAGCTCGACAAGCTCGTCGTCAGCGAGGCCGGCGCGTCGGTCTATTCGGCCAGCGAGACGGCGAGCAAGGAGCTTCCCGATCTCGACGTGAGCCTGCGCGGCGCCGTCAGCATCGCGCGGCGCGTGCAGGATCCGCTGGCCGAGCTGGTCAAGATCGAGCCCAGGAGCATCGGCGTCGGTCAGTACCAGCACGACGTCGACGCCCATGCGCTGGCGCGCACGCTCGACGGCGTCGTCGAGGACTGCGTCAACGCCGTCGGCGTCGACCTCAACACGGCGAGTGCGCCGCTGCTGGCGCGTGTGTCGGGGCTGTCGGGCGCCGTCGCGTCGGGCATCGTGCGCTGGCGCGACGCGCACGGCGAGTTCCGCGACCGGCGCCAACTGCGCGAGGTCTCCGGCCTCGGCGACAAGACCTTCGAGCAGGCGGCGGGCTTCCTGCGCATCCCCGGCGGCGACAACCCGCTCGACCGCTCGGGCGTGCACCCCGAGACCTATCCGCTGGTCGAGAAGCTGCTCGCGAGACTGGCGCGCCCGATCGACGACGTGATGGGCCGCGCCGACGTGCTGCGCGCGCTGAAACCCGAGTCTCTCGCCGACGAGCGTTACGGCGCGATCACCGTCAAGGACGTGCTCGCCGAGCTGGAGAAGCCTGGCCGCGACCCGCGCCCCGACTTCAAGGTCGCGCGCTTCAACGACGGCGTCGAGGACATCGCCGACCTGCAGCCCGGCATGACGCTCGAAGGCACGGTCAGCAACGTGGCGCAGTTCGGCGCCTTCGTCGATCTCGGCGTGCACCAGGACGGGCTGGTCCACGTCAGTCAGCTCGCGCACAAGTTCGTCGCCGATGCGCGCGAAGTCGTCAAGACGGGCGACATCGTCAAGGTCAAGGTGCTCGAGGTCGACCTCGCGCGCAAGCGCATCGCGCTGACGATGAAGCTCGATGCGAAGCCGCCCGTCGCGGGCGGCGCCGGCGACAACCGCTACCGCGCGGCCGGCCGCGGCGAGCGCCCGGCGCGCGGCGCCGCGCAGCCAGCGGCGCAGGGCGCGATGGCGGCGGCGTTCGCGAAGCTGCAGCGCCGCTGACACCGCACGCGCCGATCGACTTTCAACTCCGCAGGAGGCCGACCATGCCCACGATCCGCGTCGAACTGTTCGAAGGCCGCAGCGTCGAGCAGAAGCGCGCCCTCGCGCAGGCGCTCACCGAGGCCTGCGTGCGCACGCTCGGCGGCTCGCCGGACGGCATCGACGTCGTGTTCTTCGACATCGCCCGCCACGATTGGGCGACGGGCGGGCGGCTGTGGTGCGACGCGCCGCCCAAGCCGCCGGCGGCGCCGGGCGCTTAGCGCGTTCTCGCGCCGGAGCCATTCGCAACTTCTCAGGCGGGCAGCGCGCCGCCGGCGTGCTCGCCGAGCGCGATGTCGACCATCATCTTGCTGGCCAGCGCGTCGAGCACGCGGCGCAGCTCGTCGTCGGAGAGCTTGTCGGGCACGACGAGCAGCGCCGACACCTTGAACTGGTGCTCGCCCGGCGCGTGGTGGCTGACGATTTCGGTGTGCAGCTCGTCGATGCTGACGCCGCGCTCGGCCAGGCTCGCCGACAGGTCGCGCACGATGCCGGGCCGGTCGGCGGCGACGAGGTCGAGCTTGACGATGCGCTGGCCGGGCGGTGCCGGCGTCGCGTCGCTGCGCGCGATGACGACGCGCAGCCCCGACGACTCCAGCCCCTGCAGCGCCTTCTCCAGCGCGTCGGCGTGCTCGGCCGGCACCTCGAAGTGCACCATGCCGGCGAACTGGCCGGCGAGGCTGGCCATGCGGCTGCCCGCCCAGTTGGCGCCGAAGCCCTGGGCGCGTGACGACAGCAGGTTGACGATGCCGGGCCGGTCGGCGCCGATCGCCGTGACGACGAGCGACGTCGTCGGCTTCGGGTCGCTGGTCAGCGACACCGAGCGGCGGATCATCGGCGCCCTGGTCGCGTAGCGCTCGTCCTGCGCGAAGGCCGGCAGCGCGCCGTGCTCGGCGGCGTGGCGCACCACCTGCGTCAGCAGGCGCAGCCCCATCGGTGCGAGCGCGCGCTCCCACAGGTCGCGCGCCGTCTCGCCCCTGGCGACGAAGCACCAGTCCTGCGCGGCGACGGCGCCGGCGTCCCAGCCGTCGGCCAAGTGGTAGACCGAGCCGCCGGCGATCGGATCGCCTTCGAGCAGCGTCCACTCCACCGCCGCGATGCCGCGGTGGCGCGGCAGCAGCGAGGGGTGGTAGCCGATGCCGCCGAGCCGCGCGCGCGCCAGCGCTTCGGGCATCACGCGCGCATGCGTGTGCGCGGCGACGATGAGGTCCGTGCCTTCGGCGATCGCCTCGCCGGCCACGACCTTCGGGTTGTCGTGCACGAACACCGGCACGCCGGCCTTCTGCCCGGCGAGCGCGAGCCGGTCGTCGGCCGCCGGCGCGACGACGCGCACGATGTCGAAGCCCTCCTTGCGCAGCGTGTCGAACACCGTCGCGCCGAAGAAGCGCGAGCCGACCACCGTGACCTTCATCGAAACCCTCCCTGATGCGGGGCGAAGTTTAAGCTGCCCACCCGGGGCAGCTTCAGCCCGCGCCGCTCAGGTGCTGCCACAGGATCGCCGTGCCGATGCCGATCAGCACCAGCCCGCCGGCGACTTCGGCGCGCCTGCCGACGATGGCGCCGAGCATGCGGCCGAGCATCACCCCCAGCGTCACCATCACGAGCGTGGCGAGCCCGATCGACACGGCGGTGACGACGATGTCGGCGTCGATCAGCGCGATGCCGACGCCGATCGCCATCGCGTCGATGCTCGTCGCGAAGCCTGTCACGGCCAGCCGCCGCAGCGAATGCGACTGCGGGCGCTCGGCGCGTGCGTCGACGTCGTCGTGCGCGAGGCCGGCGCGGATCATGTGCAGCCCGAGCGCGCCGAGCAGCGCGAAGGCGATCCAGTGGTCCCAGGCCTCGACGTAGGGCGCCGCCGCGAGGCCGAGCGTCCAGCCGACCACCGGCGTCAGCCCCTCGATCACGCCGAACACGAGCCCGGTGCGCAGCGCCTCGCGCCAGTGCGGCCGGTGCAGCGCGGCGCCCTTGCCGATCGCCGCGGCGAACGCGTCGGTCGACATCGCGAAGGCGATCAGGGCGGTGGAAGCGAGATTCATCGGCGACGGCGGGGCGTCAGCCTACCACCGCCGCCGAACGGCCCTGCGCGGGCACGCCTGCTGCCGCTGCGCTACAACCGGCTCCACCGGGATCGATCCACGACGGGAGCGCAACGATGGCCGACGACGACAGGCCGCGCCGCACGGCGCGCGATTTCCACCCCGAGGTGCTGCGGCTGTTCGACCGCTACGTGCACGGCGCGGTCGACAGGCGCGGCTTCCTCGACGGCGCAGCGCACTTCGCCGCGCTCGGCGGCACGACGGCGCTGGCGCTGCTCGAGGCGCTCGCGCCGCGCTTCGCGCAGGCGCAGCAGGTGCGGGCCGACGACGCGCGGCTGCGCAGCGAGCGGCTCGAGTTCGCGTCGCCGCAGGGTCACGGGCGCGGCCGCGGCTATCTGGTGCGGCCGGCGAGCGCCGCCGCGGCGGTCAAGCTGCCGACGGTGCTCGTCGTGCACGAGAACCGCGGCCTCAACCCGCACATCGAGGACGTGGCGCGCCGCTTCGCGCTCGAAGGCTTCATGGCGTTCGCGCCCGACGCGCTGCACACGCTCGGCGGCTATCCCGGCGACGAGGACCGGGCGCGGGCGCTGTTCGCGCAGCTCGACGCTGCGAAGTCGCGCGAGGACTTCGTCGCGGCGGCCGAGTTCATTCGCGCGCACGCCGGCAGCAACGGGCGGCTGGGCGTCGTGGGCTTTTGCTGGGGCGGCGGCATCGCCAACCTGCTGGCGGCGCGCCTGCCGTGGCTGGCCGCCGCCGTGCCGTTCTACGGCAGCGGCGCGCCCGCCGGCACGGCGCGCGGCATCAAGGCGGCGCTGCAGCTGCACTTCGCCGAGCAAGACGAGCGCATCAACGCCGGCTGGCCCGCCTACGAGGCCGAGCTCACGGCCGCCGGCGTGCCCTACGAAGTGCACCGCTACCCGGGCACGCAGCACGGCTTTCACAACGACACGACGCCGCGCCACGACGAGGCGGCGGCGCGGCTGGCGTGGCAGCGCACGGTGGGGCTGTTCAGTCGGGCGTTGAAGCAGGCGTCGTCTTAGGCGTCACGCCGTAGCTTGCGGGCCGCCGCGCCGGGCCGCCCCAAGCCGGGCCCGCATCCTCTCGGAGGGTCGCTCGCCGTTCATTCGGCGGGCACGAAGATCCAGAGGAGCACGTAGAGCACGACGCCCGTCCCGCCGAACAGCGCGAGCAGCGCGAACAGCAGGCGCCAGATCCACGCGTCGACGCCGGTAGCGCGAGCGATGCCGCCGCACACGCCGCCGATCCAGCGGTCGGCGGCGCTGCGGCGCAGCGCATTGAGCGCGGCCAGGCCGGGGGGTGCATCGCCGCCCGCCGCCGGCCGCGAGGTCGACGACGCGGCGCCGTCGAGCAGCCGCGCCTTGGCGCGCGCGAATTCCTCGTCGCTCAGCACGCCGCGCTCGCGAAGCGCGGCCAGCTTTTCCAGTTCGTCGCTCAACGCCATCGCACTCTCCTTGCCGCCGACATCGCCGCCCTTGAAACCGGGCGAACCGGCGCCCACCATTGTGCAGATTGGAGGAAGTCCTCTCGATGTCCGTCACCGTCCGCCCCGCCGCCGTCGCGGGGCTGTTCTATCCCGCCAGCCGCCCGGCGCTCGCCGCCGCAGTGGCGGACTGCCTGGCCGGCGTGCCGCCGGCGGCGGTGGCGCGCGCGCCCAAGGCGATCGTCGCGCCGCACGCCGGCTACGTCTATTCGGGGCCGGTGGCGGCGCACGCCTATGCGCGGCTCGCGCCACTGCGCGGCCGCGTGACGCGCGTCGTGCTGCTCGGGCCGACGCACCGCGTCGCGGTGCGCGGGCTGGCCGCGCCGTCGGTCGAGGCCTTCGATACGCCGCTCGGCCGCGTGCCCGTCGACCGCGCTGCGCTGGCGCGGCTCGCCGACCTGGCGCAGGTCGTGACGAGCGATGCCGCCCACGCGCGCGAGCACGCGCTCGAAGTGCAGCTGCCGTTTCTGCAGCAGGTGCTGGGCGGCGAGGGCTGGTCGCTCGTGCCGCTGGCGGTCGGCGACGCGAGCGCCGACGACGTGGCGCAGGTGCTCGAGCGGCTCTGGGGCGGTGACGAGACGCTCGTCGTCGTCAGCAGCGACTTGTCGCACTACCTCCCGTATCGCGCCGCCGTCGAGACCGACCGCGCCACCGTCGATCGCATCGTGGCGCTCGATGCCGGCCCGCTCGATCACGAGCAGGCCTGCGGCGCGACGCCGATCAACGGTCTGCTGCGCGTCGCACGCCGCCGCGGCCTCGCGCCGCGCCTGCTCGACCTGCGCAACTCGGGCGACACGGCGGGCGACCGCTCGCGCGTCGTCGGCTATGCCGCGATCGCCTTCGAGCCGGCCGCCGCCGGCATCGCGTCGAAGCAGGACGCCGAGGTCGCGGACGAAACGAGCGATGGCGACACCGGCCTCGGCGCCGCGCTGCTCGGCCACGCGCGCCGCGCCATCGCCGACGCGCTCGGCCAGCCGGCCGGCCCGGCGCCGATCGGGCACGCCGGCCTCGCCGAGCGCGGCGCCACCTTCGTGACGCTGCGTATCGCGGGCGAACTGCGCGGCTGTATCGGCGCGCTCGATGCGCGCCGCCCGCTCGCCGACGACGTGCAGATGCACGCGCTGGCGGCGGCGTTCCGCGACCCGCGCTTCGAGCCGCTCGGCGCTCACGAATTCGCCGCGCTCGAGATCGAGGTGTCGGTGCTCGGCGAGCCCGAGCCGCTGCCGCCGCTGACCGAATCGGAAGCGCACGCCGCGCTGCGCCCCGGTGTCGACGGTGTCGTGCTCGAATGGCGCGGCCGGCGCGCCACCTTCCTGCCCCAGGTGTGGGACGAACTGCCCGAGCCGCGCGACTTCCTCGCGGCGCTCAAGCGCAAGGCCGGCCTGCCGGCCGACCACTGGGCCAGCGACCTGCGGCTGGCGCGCTACAGCGTGCGCAAGTACGTCGAGCCGCTCGACGGGGTGCGGGCGTGAGCGACGCACCGATCGCCGCCGACGAGCGGCATCCGGCGCGCTGGTGGCACCGCCTCGACGACGGCCGCATCCAGTGCGACCTGTGCCCGCGCGACTGCAGGCTGCACGAGGGCCAGCGCGGCCTGTGCTTCGTGCGCGCGCGGCACGGCGACGCGATGGTGCTGACGACCTACGGCCGCAGTTCGGGCTTCTGCATCGATCCGATCGAGAAGAAGCCGCTCAATCACTTCTATCCCGGCAGCAGCGTGCTGTCGTTCGGCACCGCCGGCTGCAACCTGGCGTGCAAGTTCTGCCAGAACTGGGACATCTCGAAGAGCCGCGAGATGGACCGGCTGATGGACCGCGCATCGCCCGGGCGCATCGCGCAGGCCGCGCGCGAGGCCGGCTGCAGGAGCGTGGCCTTCACCTACAACGACCCCGTCATCTTCGCCGAGTACGCGATGGACGCGGCCGACGCCTGCCATGCGCTGGGCGTGCAGACGGTGGCCGTCACCGCCGGCTACATCCACGCCGCGCCGCGGCGCGAGTTCTACGCCAGGATGGACGCGGCCAACGTCGACCTGAAGGGCTTCAGCGACGAGTTCTATTTCAAGCAGACCGGCGCGCACCTCGCGCCGGTGCTCGAGACGCTCGAATCCATCGTTCACGACACGAGCTGCTGGCTCGAGATCACGACGCTGCTCATCCCCGGCCACAACGACGGCGACGCCGAGCTCGACGCGATGACGCGCTGGATCGTCGAGCGCCTCGGCCGCGACGTGCCGCTGCACTTCACCGCCTTCCACCCCGACTACAAGATGACGGACGTGGCGGCGACGCCGCTGGCCACGCTGCAGCGCGCGCGCCGCATCGCGCTCGGCAACGGTCTGCGCCACGTCTACACCGGCAACGTGCACGACCGCGATGGCGGCACGACGGCGTGCCCGCAGTGCGCCGCCGTGCTGATCGAGCGCGACTGGCACGCGATCTGCCGCTACGAGCTGAGCGACGACGGCCGCTGCCTGCACTGCGCGACGGCGATCGCCGGGCGCTTCGGCGCGTTCGAGGCGCGGCAGGCGTTCGGCCGCCGCCGCATTCCAGTGCGCCTCGGCGTCGAGTGAGCGACCGAGGCGCGGCGCAACGCGGCGAGCTCCCTTCCGAGCGGCTGCGGGGCCTTGCGTGGGGCGGTCCGGGGCGGCGGCCCGCGATCAGCCGTCGCCGAGCGTGGCGCGCAGGCGGGCCGCCGTGGCCGCGTCGATGCCGCCGCGCTCGAGCGCCAGCACGACGCTGCGCGCGCACAGCTCGCGGTACAGCCGCAGCATGTCGGCGTCGAGCGCGCCGAGCGCCGCGACGTGCCTCTCGATCGACCCGGCGTCGCCGCGCGACGCCGGCCCCGGCATGCCGCGCGCGACGCCCAGCCGCTCGATCGACGCCAGCGTGCCGCGCGCCAGCGGTACGAGAGCGCGCAGTGCGTCGTCCTCGCTCGCGCCCCACTGCCGCCAGGCGGTCGACGCCTCGCGCAGCAGCACGTTGACGAACTGCGACGCATAGCCGGCCGCCGCGTGATAGAGCGCGCGCGCCCCCGGCGGCAGCAGGTTGACGGGGCAGCCCAGCCGCGCGGCCAGCGCGACGAGCGTCGCGCGCAGCGGCTCGTCGGCCTCGATCGTCACGGTGCAGCCGGGCAGCGACGCGATCGCCGCCTCGGTCTCGGCGAAGCTCTGCAGCGGGTGGAAGCCGCCGACCGCCGCGCCGCCGGCTGCCGCCGGCGCCAGTGCGGCGAGTTCCGTCGCGCCGCTGCAGTGCACCGCGGCGACGCCGGCGCGCCAGCGCAGCGCCGCCGTCGCGGCGGCGATGGCGTCGTCGGGCGTCGCGATGAAGACGAGGTCGCAGGCGTCGACGACGCGCTGCGCGTCGTCGACCGCCGCGCAGCCGTCGATGCCGGCGGCCAGCCGCCTGGCCGACGCGGCGCTGCGGCTGGCGACGGCGGCGACGCTCGCGCCGCGCCGCGCCAGGCTCCACGCCAGCGCCGTGCCGAGGCGGCCGGCGCCGATGAAGCCGATGCGCAGGGGGCGCGGGGGAGTCGCGGACATGGGCGTCTGTTTCGTGGAACTGCCCCGCATTGTCGACGCCGCCGGCGGGCGCCGCGGCGCGGCACTACGATGGCGGTTTGAGGTCTCGAAGGACGAGGAGCTGAGAGATGACGCCAGGCGATCCCCGCGGATCCTCGCGCCGCCGCGCCGCGCCGCGCCGCGGCCACGCGCCGCCGCCGCCGTCCCCGCCGCCGCAGAGGCCGAGGCGCCGGCGCCCGAGGCCGACGCCGACGCCGACGCCGCAGCGCCGGAGACGCCGTTTCCCGTCGTCGGCATCGGCGCGTCGGCCGGCGGCATCGCCGCCTTCGAGGCCTTCTTCGCCGCGATGCCCGAGGACAGCGTCGGCATGGCCTTCGTGCTCGTGCAGCACCTGGCGCGCGACCACAAGAGCGTGCTGGCCGACCTGGTGCGCCGCTGCACGCGCCTGCAGGTCGACGAGATCGTCGACGGCATGGCGGTGCAGCCCGACCATGTCTACATCATCCCGCCCAACCACGACCTGACGCTCGAGGCCGGCACGCTGCGCCTGGCGCAGCACGGCGCGCAGCGCGTGCCGCACCCGACGATCGACCACTTCTTCGAGTCGCTGGCCCAGTCGCAGCGCGAGCGCGCCATCTGCATCGTGATGTCGGGCACCGGCAGTGACGGCACGCAGGGGCTGCGCGCCGTCAAGGGCGAGGGCGGCCTGACCATCGCGCAGGCCCCCGAGACGGCCGAATACGACGGCATGCCGCGCAGCGCGGTCGACACCGGCATGGTGGACCACGTGCTGGCGCCCGCCGACATGCCGGCGCGCCTGATCGCCTATGCGCGCCACGCGTTCGATCCGGCGCTCAAGCCGCCGGCGCCGCAGCGCGGCAGCCTGCTCAAGAAGCTGTGCATGCTGCTGCGCGCGCAGACCGGCCACGACTTCTCGCAGTACAAGGAGACGACGCTGCTGCGGCGCATGGAGCGGCGCATGGCGCTGTGCCAGATCGCCGACGCGCAGGCCTACCTGCGCTACGCGCGCCAGAACGTGCAGGAGGTCGAGACGCTGTTCCACGACCTGCTGATCGGCGTCACCTGCTTCTTCCGCGACCCTGATGCGTTCAAGGTGCTCGACGAGAAGGTGATCCCGCGGCTGCTGGCGCACAAGGCGGCGCACGAGACGCTGCGCGTGTGGGTCAGCGCCTGCTCGACCGGCGAGGAGGCGTATTCGATCGCGATCCTGCTGTTCGAGCAGATGACCAAGCTCAAGCGGCCGGTCAAGGTGCAGATCTTCGCCACCGACATCGATGCGCGCGCGATCGAGCAGGCGCGCGCCGGCGTCTACCCGGCCAGCATCGCCGCCCAGGTCTCGGAGGAGCGGCTCAACCGCTTCTTCTCCTACGACGCGCAGCGCGGCACCTACCGCATCCAGAAGCAGATCCGCGACCTGCTGGTGTTCTCGGAGCAGGACATCATCAAGGACCCGCCGTTCTCGCGGCTCGATCTCGTGTCGTGCCGCAACCTGCTGATCTACCTGAACGCCGAGCTGCAGCGCAAGCTGATCGCGCTGTTCCACTACGCGCTGCTGCCGGGCGGCGCGCTGTTCCTCGGCACGTCGGAGACGGTGGGCGACAGCGCCTCGCTGTTCCACGCCGTCGACCGCAAGTGGAAGCTCTACGACCGGCGGGCGTCGGAGCGGGGCGACGCGCGGCCGGCGCTGCCGGCGTTCGTGCCGCCGCTGTCGGACCCGCGCGGCGCGCGCGGCCCGGCGCGCGCCGGCGACCCGCCGGCCGACGGCCACAACTTGCGCCAGCTCGCCGAGCGCGGCCTGATCGAGCACAGCGGCCAGGTCGGCGTGCTGATCGACTCGCGCGGCCAGATCCTGCACATCGTCGGGCGCACCGGCCGCTTCCTCGAGCCGGCCGACGGCGACGCCGCGATGAACGTCTTCGCGATGGCGCGCGAAGGCCTGCGGCGCGAGCTCACCGTCGCGGTGCACAAGGCCGTCTCGCACAAGCAGCCGGTGTCGTATCCCGGCCTGAGCGTGCGCTCCAACGGCGACACCGTCCGCGCCGACCTCGCGGTGCGCCCGCTCGAGGTCGACGGCGGCGCGACGCTGTACCTCGTCATCCTCGGCGAGCAGCCGGCGCATCCGTCGGACGCCGGGCAGCCGCTGGTCGACGCCGACCAGACTGGCCGCATCGCCGAGCTCGAGCGCGAGCTGCGCGCCAAGGACGAATACCTGCAGACGACGCTCGAGGAGATGGAGACGACCAACGAGGAGCTGAAGTCGACCAACGAGGAGATGCAGTCGATCAACGAGGAGCTGCAGTCGACCAACGAGGAGCTGGAGACCTCCAAGGAGGAGCTGCAGTCGGTCAACGAGGAGCTGTCGACCGTCAACGCCGAGCTGCAGGACAAGGTGGCCGACCTCTCGCGGGCCAACAACGACATGAACAACCTGCTCGCCGGCACCGGCGTGGGCACCGTGTTCGTCGACCACCGGCTGTGCATCTCCCGCTTTACCCCCGCGGCGACGCAGGTGATCAACCTGATCGCCAGCGACGTCGGCCGCCCGCTGGAGCACGTGGCCTCCAACATCGTCGGTTACGACCGCATGGTCGACGACATCGCCGCCGTGCTCGAGCACCTGACGCCCCGCGAAGCCGAGGTCCAGGTCAAGAGCGGCGCCTGGTACCTGATGCGCATCCGGCCGTACCGGACGATGGACAACCTGATCGAGGGCGCGGTCGTCACCTTCGTCGACATCAGCGAGCGCAAGAAGGCCGAGGAGTCGCTGCGCCGCAGCCAGGAGCGGCTCAACGCCTTCATCCATCAGGCCTACGCCGGCGTCTGCGAGATCGACCTCGACGGGCGCTTCCGCTTCGCCAATGACCGCCTGTGCGAGATGCTGGGCTATGCGCGCGCCGAGCTGCTGCGCAAGACGCTGTCCGACATCACGGAGCCGGCCGACATCGTGCCGGTGCGCGAGCGCTTCGCCGCCATCGCGCAGGGCGGCGCCGACGCGCAGGTCGAGCGCGACTATGTGCGCCGCGACGGCTCCCGGCTGCGCGTAGTCGAGCGCGTCAGCGCGATCCGAGACGCCGGCGGCGCGACGGCGTCGCTGCTCGCGTTGTCGTTCGAGCGCGCCGAGCCGCCGGCGCCGCCGTCCTGAGGACACGGGAACGCCGATTGCTTCGCCTTGCGCACCGCGGCAGCAGTGCGGGTGGTGCCATGAACCGGAAGTTCGCGCCGGAGACACCGGGCGGTGAACCGGATTCCGCAGGCGTTCCGTTGCCGTCCGGGCCCGACGGGCCGAGCGGCGACGTGCCGGCCGGCGCGCCCGACTCCCAGCGCCTGCTGCACGAGCTCGGCGTGCACCAGGTCGAGCTCGAGCTGCAGAACGAGCAGCTGCGCGAAACGCAGGCCGCGCTCGAGAAGTCGCGCGACCGCTACGTCGATCTCTACGAGCATGCGCCGGTCGGCTACGTGACGCTCGGGCTGGACGGCCTGATCGTCGAGGCCAACGCCATGGCGCGCCGCATGCTCGCGATGGAGTCGCCCGGCGCGCCGGCGCTGCGCCTGCCCGACTGCGTGGCGCCCAAGGACCGCAAGCGCTACCTGGCGCGCTACCGCAAGCTGCTGCAGGGCGGCGACGCGCCGCCGCTCGAGTTGCGCCTGTTGATCGACGGCCGTCCGCTGTGGGTCGAGATGCAGATGGTGCGTGTCGACGACGACGGCGGCCGGCCGCAGTGCCGCGCCGCGCTGCTCGACGTCACCGAGCGCGTCGGCATGCAGGCGCAGACCTGGCTGCTGGCGGCCATCGTGGCGTCGTCCGACGACGCCATCGTCAGCCGCGACCTCGACGGCGTCGTCACGTCGTGGAACGACGGCGCGCAGCGGCTGTTCGGCTTCACCGCCGACGAGATGATCGGCCGCACGATGGACGCGCTGGTGCCCGTCGAGCGGCGCGACGAGGAGGCCCAGCTGCTCGAGCGCCTGCGCGACGGCCTGAGCGTCTCGCACCACGAGTCCGATCGCCTCGGCCGCGGCCACGTCGTGCTGCCGGTGTCGATCAGCCTGTCGCCGATCCGCGACGAGCGGCAGCACGTCGTCGGCTCGGCGATGATCGCCCGCGACGTGAGCCACCGGCGGCGCGCCGACCGCCTGCTGTACCAGCGCCTGCGCCAGCTCGACCTGCTGTCGCGCACCGGCCAGCTGCTCATCATGAGCGACAAGCCGGCGGTCGCGATGCGCCGCGAGCTGTTCGAGAGCGTGCGCGTCGCCGTCGGCTGCGAGATCCACCTCGACTACGCCGTCGGCGACGACGGCCGCGGCCTCGAGCTGCTGTCGATGCACGGGCTCGACGACGCCGGCCGGGCCGCGCTGGCGCGCGTCGACGGCGACGATTCGCCGTGCGGCATCGCCGCACAGCGCCACGCGCCCGTCGTGCTCAACCACCTGCAGGCGACCGACATGCCGCAGGCGCTCGCGCTCAAGCGGCTGGGCGTGCGCTGCTACGCCGGCTTCCCGCTGCTGTCGCAGGGGCGGATCCACGGCGTCGCGTCGTTCGCGTCGACGACGCGCGACGCCTTCGCCGAGGGCGACCTGCAGGTGATCCAGACGGCGTGCGACCAGGTCTCGGCAATGCTCGAGCGCGCCCGTCTGCTCGACGAGCTGCACGCGAGCGAGCAGTCGCTGCGCCGCGCCGACCGCACCAAGGACGACTTCATCGCCACGCTGGCGCACGAGCTGCGCAATCCGCTCGCGCCGATCCGCAACGCCGTCAGCATCCTGCGCCACGGCGACCTGCGCAACCCGCAGCAGCTCGCCTGGTGCCGCGACATCATCGACCGCCAGGTGGGCCAGATGTCGCGCCTGCTCGAGGACCTGCTCGACGTCAGCCGGCTGACGCGCAACCGCATCGAGCTGCGCCAGGAGCGCATGGAGCTGATGGCCGCCGTCGACCAGGCGCTCGAGACCACGCATCCGCTGTACCAGGCGCGCGGCCATGCGCTGAGCCTGGACCTGCCGGCCGAGCCGATCATGATCTACGGCGACGCGACCCGCCTGACGCAGGTCTTCGTCAACCTGCTGACCAACGCCGCCAAGTACACCGACCCCGGCGGCCATGTCGCGCTGTCGGTGCATCGCGAGGACGGCAGCGTGCGCATCGCCGTGCGCGACGACGGCATCGGCGTCGCCGCGCCCGACCTGCCGCGCGTGTTCGAGATGTTCGCGCAGCTCGAGCCGGCGATCGACCGCTCGGGCGGCGGCCTCGGCATCGGGCTGGCGCTGGCGCGCGGCCTGGTCGAGCTGCACGGCGGCACGATGACGGCCCGCAGCGACGGCGTGGGCTGCGGCAGCGAGTTCGTCGTGCGCCTGCCGATCCACGCCGTGGCGCAGCGGCGCAGCGGCAACGGCCACGGCGACGCCACGGACCGGCGCCACCTGCTCGCGCACCGCCTGCTCGTCGTCGACGACAACGTCGACGCCGCGCAGACGCTGGCGACGATGCTCGGCCTGCACGGGCAGGACGTCCGCACCGCCTTCGGCGGCGCCGAGGCGCTGGAGATCGCCGAGGACTGGCACCCCGAGGCCGCGGTGCTCGACATCGGCATGGGCGGCATGAACGGCTACGAGCTGTGCCGCCGCATCCGCGCCAGCGAATGGGGCCGGCAGGCGCTGCTGATCGCCTGCACCGGCTGGGGCCAGTCGGAGGACCGGGCGCGCGCGCGGGCGGCCGGCTTCGATCTGCACCTGGTCAAGCCGATCGAGCCGGCCGACGTGCTCGATGCCCTGGCCCGGCTCGACGAGCGGCCCGGCGCGCCTTGAACGCCGGCCGGGAACGTGCCTTGCTGGTGCATCGCGATGGACGCCGTCCGCTCCGATAGCGCCGCCGCGCGTGGCGGCGGCATGCGCGACATCGTGGCCATCGGCGCGTCGGCCGGCGGCGTCGGTGCGCTCAAGCAGCTCGCGGCGGCCCTGCCCGCCGACTATCCCGGCGCCCTGTTCGTCGCGATGCACATCAGCCCCGACGCGCGCTCCGAACTGCCGGGCATCCTCGCCCGCGCGGGCGCGCTGCCCGCGGTGCACGCGCAGGACGGCATGGCCATCGAGGCGGGGCGCTTCCACGTCGCGCCGCCCGACCGCCACCTGCTGGTCGAACCCGGCTTCGTGCGCGTCGTGTGCGGGCCGCGCGAGAACCGCCACCGCCCGGCGATCGACCCGCTGTTCCGCTCGGCGGCCTGGGCCTACGGGCCGCGCGCCGTCGGCGTCGTGCTGACCGGCCAGCTCGACGACGGCACGGCCGGCCTGTGGGCCATCAAGTCATGCGGCGGCACGGCGATCGTGCAGGATCCGGACACGGCCGCGTATCCCGAGATGCCGTCCAATGCGATGTCGCTCAACGTGGTCGACCATTGCGTGGCGCTCGATGCGATGGCGCCGCTGCTGATGCGGCTGGCCGCCGAGCCGGTGCATGCGGCGGCGGCCGGCCCGGCCCCCACCGCAGTCGGCATCGAGCTCGACCAGCTGCGCCTGTACGGGCGGCTCGGCGAGATGAACCGCATCGGCGCGCTGTCGCCCTTCACCTGCCCGACCTGCCGAGGCGCGCTGTGGGAGATCGACGAGGCGGGGCATCTGCGCTACCGCTGCCACACAGGCCATGCGTTCTCGCAGGCCAGCCTGCTCGCCGATCAGGGACGCGCCGTCGAGGAAGCGGTCTACACGGCGCTGCGCACTGTCGTCGAAAAGGCGACCGGGCTGCGGCGGCTGGCCGAGCGCTGGTCCGACCGCATCCCCGGCATCGCCCAGGACTACGAGTCGCGCGCGCGCGAGCTCGACAAGGCGGCCGACGTGTTGCGCGGCCTCTTGGCCGGCGCGACCCACTGAGCGCCGGTTTTCGGCGGCCGTGCGAGACTGCGCGTCTTCGCGCCGCCGGCGCGCCACCGTCGTCGCCCCCGCATGGCCAAGCCGGCATTGCATCCCCAGGCCTTCTTCACGCTGCTGCTCGTGGCGTGCCTGTTCGCCGCCAACCACGTCGCCGCGCGCGTCGCCTTCGACCACGGCATGGACGTGGCCAGCGCCGTCGCGGTGCGCAGCCTGGCGACGGCGCTCGTCGTCGCCGGGCTGGCGTTGTGGGCCGCGGCGCCGTGGCGCATGGCGCCGCGCCATCGCCGCGCGATGCCGGCGATCGGCCTGCTGGTGGGCGTGCAGAGCCTGTGCCTCTATTCGGCCGTGGCGCGCCTGCCGGTGGCGCTCGCGCTGCTGGCGTTCAACACCTATCCGCTGTGGACGGCGCTGTGGGCGCGCCTGCTCTACCGCCATCGCGCCGAGCGCGCCGTGCTCGTCGCCATGCCCGTCATCCTGGTCGGCCTGGCGCTCGCGCTCGACGCCGGCGGCGCGTCGTCGGGGCTGGGCACGCGCGCGCAGTGGGCGCAGATCGGCGCCGGCGTGGGCTTCGCCGTCGGCGCGGCGGCCGTGTTCGGCCTCGCGCTGGTGCTGACGCAGCACGAGGCGGCCGACCTCGACGGCCGCGTGCGCACTGCGCTGACGATGGCGATCGTCGGCATGCTCGCGCTGGCCGGCGCGCTGGCGCAGGGCGGGCTGCGCTGGCCGACGGCGCCCGCCGGCTGGTGGGGGCTGACGCTGCTGACGCTGTTCTACGGCACGGGCATCACGACGGTGTTCACGCTGCTGCCGCGGCTGGGCGTCGTCGCCAATTCGCCGGTGCTCAACGTCGAGCCGGTGGCATCGCTCGTGATGGCCTGGATCGTGCTCGGCCAGAAGATCGCGCCGCTGCAGATCGCCGGCGCGCTGCTCGTCGTCGGCGCCGTGACGGGCCTGGCGCTGCGTCGCCGGCGCTGAGCGCGCCGCCAAGCTGTCGATCGGCCGCGTCGCCGTTCGACGTGCCATCGACGGGGTCGGCATTTCCCGCTTCAGTCATGGGTCTTGTCGATCTTGCGTAGCCTGTGGACGTGTCGACAATGCGCGACGCGGGCACGAGCGAAGAAGAACCCAGCGAAGAGCCATGAGCCGAACGCGATCCAACAGCCATTTCGGGAGATCCCGACGCCGCGCCGCGATGCGGTGGCTGGCGCGGATGGCAGCCATCGCGGCGACGGTCGGCGCCGGCGCCGCGCAGGCGGCCGACGGCGGCGCCGAAGGAGCCGGCCGCGCCGGCTGGCGCCCCGACGCCTACTACGTGCAGCTCGGTGTCGCCGAGCACGCCCACGCCGTCGTCGTCGGTGCGCTGTGGGAGTGGGGCTGGATGCGCCGCGTCGGCGGCGGCGTCGTCGCCGGCCATTGGGACGTCGAGATCGGCCGCTGGGGCGCCGAGCGCGACACGGCGGGCGGCGGACGTGCGCTCGTCACGCAGGTCGGCGTCACGCCGAGCCTGCGCTGGCAGGCGGGCGACGGCCTGCGGGGCTGGTTCGCCGAGGCGGGCGTCGGCGCCCACGTCGTGTCGCCGCTGTACCAGAGCCGCGACAAGCGCTTCAGCACGCGTTTCAACTTCGGCAGCCACCTGGCCGTCGGGCGGCGCTACGGCGCACGCGACGCGCACGAATGGTCGCTGCGCGTCGAGCATTTCTCCAATGCCGGCATCCGCCGTCCCAACCCCGGCGAGAATTTCCTCCAGCTGCGCTGGGCCTACCGCTATTGAGTCGATCTCAGGCCGGCGGCGACGCCGCCGCGCCGGCATACTGGTCGACGGCGCCCGCCATCTCCCGGAGCGTCTGCTCCATCGACTTGGAGCCGTAGGGATAGAAGCAGCTGCGGTCGCCGGCGTCCCAGCGGCGGCGCAGGCCGGGCTGCGACAAGTCCCAGTCGGCGCGGATCTCCTGCGTCAGCTCGCGCAGCACGCCGTGCAGCTCGGCCGTCGACGGCCGGCCCCAGTAGTAGTAGCCGTTCCACACCTTGTGGATGCGCAGCCTGGGCGCGAGCAGCAAGGTGTGCGGAATCATCGGCAGGTGCTCCGGGTCGGTGTACTCGCAGATGTCGAGGTCGTCGCGCAGACGCCGCTCCTCGTCGTAGAGGAAAGGATAGTGCGCGCCGAGCTGCTGGCGCAGGTTGTTCGTCGCGTGCCAGTCGTCCGTCGTCACGACGACGAGGCGGCAGCTGCCGACGACGAGCTGCGGATGGAAGGCGGTCAGTGCCTTCAGCTGCTCGCGGTCCTTGGGGCAGAAGAAGCCGCGGATCAGCACCAGCAGCATCGGATCGTCGCCCTGCAGCGCCGACAGCCGGCGCGGCGTCTTGGTGTGGTCGGGGAGCACGTAGTCGGTGAACGGGCGGCCCGGGATGATGTCCTTGCGCATGTCGGTCGAGTCCTCCGAAGGAATGACTCGACCGGCAAGCCGTGTACGCGTGCTGAGCCGCGTCGCACGGCGGCACGCGCGTTGCCAACGCAGGTGCAGCGCGCCGCGCGTCAGCTCATGTAGGCCTTGGCCTCTTCGCCCGGGTTGGGCAGGCCGGCGATGCGCCACAGGCTGCGGCAGCCGGCGAACAGCTCGTGCGCGCGGTCGCGCTCGAGACCGGCGGCGCGGCACACGAGGCGCATCACGGGCAGCGCGCCGAGGGCGAACCAGCGCTCGCGCACGAGGCGGATCACGTCCCAGTGGCGCTCGCCCAGCTCGGCGATGCCGGCCTCGCGCGCCAGCCGCGCCGCCAGCGCGGGCGACCAGGCGCCGGCGTCGACGAGGAAGCCGTCGTCGTCGAACTCAGCCGCGCAGGGCGGCGACGCGACGCGCGTGGCGGCGGCGGGTGCGGCGAGGGCGGCGGCGGTCATGGCACGGTCCTTCGTTTGAACGCTGACGAGGGCGGACCGCCACTCTAGGCGCGCGCGGTGCGCGCACGAACGACAGAATCATCATGTCCATCCAACGCCGCGTCATGAAGACGACGCGGCGGCCGGCGCCCGCGCGCCGCCGAGCAGGACGAGCGTGCCCGCGATCGCCGAGACCAGCGAGCCGCCGAGCACGCCGAGCTTGAGCTGCTGCTCGTGGTCGGGCCCCAGCCCCTCGAACGCCAGACCGCCGATGAACAGGCTCATCGTGAAGCCGATGCCGCACAGCACGCACACGCCGAAGAATTGCCGCCCGGTCGCGCCGGCCGGCGCCTGCGCCCAGCCGGCGCGCACCAGCAGGGTGGCCGTGCCCCACACGCCGAGCGCCTTGCCGACCACCAGGCCGGCGGCGATGCCCAGCGGTATCGGCGCGGCGAAGGTGCCCAGCGTCACGCCGTCGAGCGACACGCCGGCGTTGGCGAAGGCGAACATCGGCAGCACCAGGAACGCCACCCAGGGGTGCAGGCCGTGCTCCACCGCCTCGAGCGGCGCGCCGCCGCGGCCGTCGCGCAGCGGCACGGCCAGCGCCGTCAGCACGCCGGCCAGCGTGGCGTGCACGCCCGACTTGAGCACGAACAGCCACATCAGGACGCCGACGGCGACATAGACATCGACGCGCGCGACGCCGCGCCGGTTGAGCACGAGCAGCAGCAGCGCCGCCGCGCCGGCGCCGACGAGCATCGTCGCCGACAGCCGCTCGGTGTAGAAGAGGGCGATGACGACGATGGCGCCGAGGTCGTCGATGATCGCCACCGCCGTGAGGAAGACCTTCAGCGACACCGGCACGCGCGGGCCGAGCAGCATCAGGATGCCGATCGCGAAGGCGATGTCGGTGGCCGACGGGATCGCCCAGCCGCGCAGCGCGAGCGCGTCGCCGGCGTTGATCGCGGCATAGATGGCGGCCGGCACCGCCATGCCGCCGAGCGCCGCGACGGCCGGCAGCACGGCCTGGGAACGCGTCGACAGCTCGCCCTCGACGAACTCGCGCTTGATCTCGAGGCCGACGAGGAAGAAGAACACCGCCATCCACAAGTCGTTGACCCACAGGATCAGCGGCTTGGCCAGCACGATGGCGTTGCCGCCGATGCGCACCTCGCCGGGAAACTCGAGGAAGGCGCGGTACCACGGCGCGAGCGGCGAGTTGGCGATCACCAGCGCGAGCAGCGCGGCGAGGGCCAGCAGGATGCCGCCGGCCGACTCGCTGGCGAAGAAGCGCGCGAAAGCGCCGCGGCCGACGGCGGGCGGCGCCATCAGGCGCGCCCCAGCGCTCGTCGCGCGCCGCTGCGCGCACCGCGCACGCGCGACCACAGCCACAGCGCGATCGCCAGGTTGACGAGGTTCCACGCGATGCCGTTGACGAAGGCGGCTTCGTACGAGCCCGTGAGATCGTGCACCTTGCCCGACATCCACCCGCCCAGCGCCATGCCGAACAGCGTGGCCATCAGCACGGTGCCGACGCGCGCGCCGGCCTCGGCCGGTGCGAAGTGCTCGCGCACGATGATGGCGTAGCTCGGCACGATGCCGCCCTGGAACAGGCCGAACAGCGCCGACACGACGTACAGCGGCACCAGGCCGTCGACCGGCAGGAACAGCAGCAGCGCGATGCCCTGCAGCGCCGAGCCGAGCACGAGCGTCGGCAGCCCGCCGATGCGGTCGCAGATCGCGCCCGAGACGAGCCGGCTGACGATGCCGCAGGCGAGCATCAGCGAGAGCATCTCGGCGCCGCGCGCCGCACCGTAGCCGAGGTCGCTGCAGTAGGCCACGATGTGGACCTGCGGCATCGCCATCGCCACGCAGCAGGCGACGCCAGCGATGCACAGCAGCACCTGCGCGTGCGCCGGCGCGAGGCCGAACGGGCGTTGTGCCGCCGCACCGGCGGGCGCGCCGGTCGGCGCGGCGCCGCGATCCGCGGCGCCCGTGCGCGCCGTCGTCGCCGCCACGCCCGGCGCGCGCTCGCGCAGCCGCAGCGCGAGCAGCGGCATCGCCAGCAGGCTGAGCACCCCGAGGCCGACGTAGGCCTCGCGCCAGCCCGACATGGAGACGACGTGCTGCACCAGCGGCGGCCACAGCGTGCCGGCGAGATAGTTGCCGCTAGCGCAGATCGCGACGGCGATGCCGCGCCGGCGCACGAACCACAGCGAGGTGTCGGCCACCAGCGGCGCGAACGTCGCTGCGCTGCCCAGTGCGCCGAGCAGCACGCCGTGGATCAGCGCGAAGGTGACGATGTCGCCCGACAGCCCGGCCGCGATGTAGCCGCAGCCCAGGCCGATCGAGCCGACGAGCGCCACCGTCATCACGCCGCGCCGGTCGGCGAGCCGGCCGAGCGCGACGCCGCCGAGCCCGAAGCCGACCATCATCAGCGTATAGGGCAGCGAGGCGTCCGCGCGCGCGACGCCGAACTCGGCCTGCACCGCCGGCAGCACGACGGGCATCACGTACATCGCGCTCGAGCCGATCGTCATCAGCGCGAGCACGACGGCCAGGCGCAGCCAGGCGTGGCGCGAATCGGGTTCGTGGCGGGTGTCCGGCATCGCACGATTGTGCCGAGCGCCGGCGCGCGGCCTGCCGGGGGCTTGCCCTGCCGCGGCGTCGCCGCTGCGCGCGGTAACAGACATCGGCACCTCGTCGTGCGACGATGGTTTCGCGCCGCCGCCGCTCTTGCGGGCACCCGGTTTGCTCCCGCCGCATGCCCGGCGGTCAGGCGCCGGATCGGAGCTCGTTCGATGCGCCTTACCGTGCCTGTGGGTGGCAGCGGGCCATGCTGGCTGGCCGTGGCACTGTTCGTCGTCGCGGGGGTTGCGCCCGCGGCGCTGCGCGCCGAGCCGTCCGTGCCGTGGACGCCGAGCCCCGCCGCGCGCCATGCGCTGCAGTGGCTCGCAGACGAGGCCGGCCTCGACCTGCCGACGATGCAGTGGCCGCTGCCGCGCGCCGCCGTGCTGCACGCGCTCGACGCGCTGCCGGCCGGCGACGCGCCGGGCCGCAGCGCCGACGCCGTGGCGCTGCTGCGCCGCGAACTCGACGCCGACGCCCATGCGCGCGCCGCCGTCGCGCTGCGCAGCCGCGCCGATGCGCTCGTCGGCTACGGCGACGACGCCACGCCCGGCAGCGCCCTCGCGCTGCGCTCGGCCGTCACGGGCGGTCGAAACGTCGCCATGCGGCTGGGCGCTCGCGTCGAAGCGCGCGCCCACGTCGACCGCGGCGGTGCGAGCGGCCGACTCGACGACAGTGCGCTCGTCGTCGAGGCGCTCGGCGTGCAGCTGCGCGCCTCGTCGCAGCGCAGCTGGTGGAGCCCGGGCTGGCAGGGCGCGCTGGCGCTCGGCCACAACGCGCCGGCGCTCAATGCCGTCGGGCTGCAGCGCGCGTCGGCGTCGCGCTCGGCGTCGCCATGGCTGGCCTGGCTGGGGCCGTGGAGCTTCGACGTCTTCGTCGCGCGCACCGAGGACGGCGACGGCTTCTCGTCGCGGCCCTACCTGATCGCCAACCGGCTCACGTTCAAGCCCTGGTCGCTCGTCGAGCTGGGCCTGACGAAGACGACGCAATGGGGCGGCACCGGCCGCCCGCAGAGCTGGCGCAGCCTGTTCGACGCCTGGATCGGCTCCGACCTCAACACCGACGGCGACACCTCCGTCGCCGGCGACGCCGCCAACGCGCTGGCCGGCTTCGACCTGCGGCTGCGCTGCCCGTTCGGCCTGCGCTGCGCCGCCTACGGCCAGTGGATCGGCGAAGACGAGGCGAGCAACCTGCCTTCGAAGTACCTCAACCTGTGGGGGCTCGAGCTGTGGTCGGCCGACGGCACGAGCCGCTGGTTCGGCGAGTTCGCCGAGACCTTCTGCCACAGCAGCGTCGTGCACCAGCCCGAGCGCAACTGCGCCTACCGCAACCACGCCTATGCGCAGGGCTACACGAGCGCCGGCCGCTGGATCGGCCATGCCGCCGGGCCCGATTCGCGCCTCGTCACGATCGGCTGGCTGCACGCCGGCGGCGCGTCGCTGCGGCTGCACGGCGGCAGCGTCGGCTCGCGCGTCGGCAGCTCGAGCCCGACCGGCCTCGATCCCGCGCATGCCGGGCGCCTGGTCGGCGCGTCGGCGCGCTGGCGCTTCGCGTTGAGCCCCCACGTCAGCGTCGCGCCCGAGATCGACTGGCTGCGCGTGCGCGCGCCGCAGGGCCGGCGCAGCGAGGCGCGCGTCGGCGCGACACTGAGCGTGGCGCTCGACGACGACGCGCGTTGAGCGCCGCGTGCGCCGCCGCGGGGTGCCGGCCGGTGGCGCCCCCGATGGCGGCTGGGTCCGAACCGCCCTATCGTCGCAGCGCATGAGCCTGCTCGTTTCGCTGCTGCTGCGCCAGGCGCGCCTCGACGACCCGCGCCGGAGCGCCGTCTTCCACGGCAGCGTGCCGCACGCCAGCCATCTCGAATGGGCCGCGCGCAGCGCCGGCCTCGCCGAGCGGCTGCGCGGAGCCGGTCTCGCGCCCGGCGACCGCGTGCTGCTGTTCATGCGCAACCATCCGCGCTACCTCGAGCTGCTGTGGGGTGCGTGGTGGGCCGGCCTCGTCGCCGTGCCGGTCAACGCCAAGCTGCATCCGAAGGAGGTCGAGTGGATCGTCGGCGATGCGCAGGCGCGCTGGGCCTTCGTGACGCGCGACGTCGCGCAAGAGGCGACGCTGGCCGGCCTCGAGCGCCAGGTCGATGCCGAATCGGCCGAGGCCGACGCGCTGCTCGCGCCGGCCGACGACGCTTTCGCCGTGCCGGCCGCCGAGCGCGCGCCCGACGACACGGCGTGGTTGTTCTACACCAGCGGCACGACGGGCCGGCCCAAGGGCGTGATGATCACGCAGCGCAACCTGATGACGATGGGTCTGGCCTACTTCGCCGACGTCGACGCCGTCGCGCGCGACGACGCCATCGTCTACGGCGCGCCGATGTCGCACGGCGCCGGCCTCTATGCGATCCCGCATCTGATGGCGGGCGCGCGCCACGTCGTGCCGGCAACGGGCGGCGTCGACCCGGCCGAGCTGTATGCGCTCGGCCGCGAGGTCGGCCCGCTGTCGACCTTCGCCGCGCCGACGATCGTCAAGCGCCTGGTCGACCACGCCGAGCAGGCGGGCCTCGGCCCCGCCGATGCGGCGCGCTCGTTCAAGACGATCGTCTACGGCGGCGCGCCGATGTATGCCGCCGACATCGAGCGCGCGCTGCGCGTGATGGGGCCGCGCTTCGTGCAGATCTACGGCCAGGGCGAGACCCCGATGGTCGCGACGGCGCTGGCGCGCCGCCACCTCGTGGACACGGCGCACCCGCGCCACCGTGAGCGCCTCGCGTCGGTCGGCGTGGCGCAGACGCCGGTGCGCGTGCGCGTCGTCGATGCGCAGGGTCGCGACCTGCCGGCCGGCGAGGTCGGCGAAGTCGTCGTCGAGGGCGACAGCGTGATGGCCGGCTACTGGCGCAACCCCGAGGCCACGGCCGCGGCGATCCGCGACGGGTGGCTGTGGACCGGCGACGTCGGCAGCCTCGACGACGACGGCTTCCTCACGCTGAAGGACCGCAGCAAGGACTTGATCATCAGCGGCGGCTCCAACATCTATCCGCGCGAAGTCGAGGAAGTGCTGCTCACCGCACCCGGCGTCGCCGAGGCCGCCGTCGTCGGCGCGCCGGACGCCGAATGGGGCGAAGCCGTCGTCGCCTTCGTCGTGCCGCGTGCCGGCGCAGCGGTCGACGCCGACGCGCTCGACGCCCACTGCCTCGCCCAGATGGCCCGCTTCAAGCGGCCCAAGCGCTATGTCTTCGTCGACGAGCTGCCGAAGAACAACTACGGGAAGGTGTTGAAGACGATGCTGCGGCAGCGTTGCGCGGCATCGGAGTCGGCATCGCCCGATGCGCGAAACGATGCAGGTTGATGCCCCCGCCGACGTAGCGCGCCGGGCTCATGTCTCCCTCAACGCCGGCAAGGCACTCCCGCTGCGCGACGACGACACCACGGCCATAGCCCACAGCAACCCGACGATCGCCAGTGCGGCCGCCGCCTTCGGCAGCGGCGTCAGCGACGACTCGAACCAGAGGAACGCGCACACCGCGCCGATCAGCAGCGCGAACAAGGCCAGCGCCGTCGCCGCCGCGCCCCGCGCCAGCGACGGGTCCCAGCGCTGCGCGCGTGCCTCGGCGAGGTCGAAAGCCGGCTTGGGCCAGCGCGCCGCCACGTCGGCCGGGCGCCAGCCCGGCGGCGCGAGCCACACGCGCAGCTTGTCGCGCCAGCGGCGTGCGCGCCAGCTGTCGAGCGCCAGGTCGCGATAGACCTGCAGGTTGGCCCACAGCGGGTTCCAGCTGCGCAGCGGCGTGCGCGTGCCGTAGACGCAGGGCTCGTCGTCGCGCTCCTCGGCGAACGTGCCGAACATCCGATCCCACACGACGAGGATGCCGCCGTAGTTGCGATCGAGGTAGCGGTCGTTCACGGCATGGTGCACGCGGTGGTTGCTCGGCGAGCAGAACCAGCGGTCGAACCAGCCCAGCTTGCCGACCTGCTCGGTGTGGACCCAGAACTGGTACAGCAGGTCGATCAGCGCCACGCCGGCGAAGACGACGGGCGGCACGCCGGCCACCGCCAGCGGCAGGTAGAAGATCCAGCCGAACACGAAGCCGCTGCTCGTCTGGCGCAGCGCCGTCGAGAGGTTGTAGTCCTCGCTCTGGTGGTGCACGGCGTGCGCCGCCCACAGCACGGCGACGCGGTGGCCGGCGCGGTGGTAGAGGTAGTAGCAGAAGTCGTAGGCGACGAGCGCGCCGATCCACACCCAGGGCGACTTTGCATCGAGGCGCCACAGCGCGAGGTGCTCGTAGGCCAGCGCATAGAGGCCGACGAGCAAGAGCCGCACGAACACCGCCGACACCTGGCTCAGCATGCCCAGCCCGATGCTCGCGAGCGCGTCGGCCACACGATACGTGTTGCGCCCGCGCGCGACGCCGACGGCCCATTCGACGGCGATCAGGCCGAGGAACACCGGCGTCGCGAGTACGATGACTTGCGAGGCCGTCATGGGGCGGGAGGCGCTGGCATGGGCAGGCTCGGCACGGGGTGTCGCGGTGTCGCCGTCGATCGTCGGCCGGATCACTGTAGCGAAGCCGCGGCGCGCCGCGATCGGGACCAGCCCCGAGCGCACGCCGTGCGCGGCACAATCGGCCCACCATGCAGCAGCACCCACAACAGCCGCCGCCGCGCGTCGTGCTGATCACCGGCGCCGGCCGCGGCATCGGCGCCGCGACGGCGCGCCTGGCCGCCGAGCGCGGCTGGGACGTCGCCGTCAACTACCTGCGCGACGAAGCCGCCGCATCGGCCATCGTCGAGCAGGTGCGCGCGCTCGGCCGGCGCGCGATCGCGATCCGCGCCGACCAGTCGCTCGAGGCCGACGTGCTGCGCCTGTTCGACGCCGTCGATCGCGAGTTCGGCGCGGGCGCGCTGCGCGGCCTGGTCAACAACGCCGGCATCGTCGACGCGGCGACGCGCGTCGAGGCCATGAGCGCCGCGCGCATCGCTCGCATGTTCGCCGTCAACGCCGTCGGCCCGATGCTGTGCGCGCGCGAGGCGGTGCGCCGCATGAGCACGGCGCGCGGCGGCGCGGGCGGCGCCATCGTCAACGTGTCGTCGGTGGCGGCGCGCGGCGGCGGCGCCCACCAGTACGTCGACTATGCGGCGAGCAAGGGCGCGATCGACACCTTCACGATCGGCTTGGCGAAGGAGGTCGCCGCCGAGGGCATCCGCGTCAACGCCGTGCGCCCCGGCATCACCGACACCGACATCCACGCCTCGGGCGGCCAGCCCGACCGCGCCTGGCGCCTCGCGCCGCAGATCCCGATGCAGCGCCCCGCCACGCCCGATGAAATCGCGCACGCCATCGTGTGGCTGCTGTCGGACGACGCGAGCTACGCCACCGGCGCCCTGCTCGACGTGGCGGGCGGGCGGTGAGTGCTCGCCCGCGGCCGCAGACCTTCGGCCAGGTACGCCTCGGCGTCCTGCTCAAGGGCTTCGACCGCCTGCGCCACCCCGGCTGGTCGACCGGGCTGTACGTCGCGATGGGCGCTCCGGCACGCGCAGTAGAGCGCGCCCTGCGCTCATCCGTCGTCGAACACGACCGGCGGCCATGCGCGGTTGCGCACCGTGAGCGTGAACAGGTCGGGCCGCGCATAGTGTCCCGTGACGTCGAGCGTGCGCCGGGCGTCGTCGATCGCCTCGTGCGGCACATCGGCGTACAGGATGCCGAACGCATTGCGCAGCGGCCCGGCCACCAGCCTGCCGCCCGGCCCCACCACGGCTGAGTCGCCGGCGTTGACCCATTCGCCGGGATCCGGATAGAGGTCGGACAAACCGGGTGCCGCATCGCGCAGGTCGCAGGCGCGCAACGCCACGCCGCTGGCGACCACCCAGCAGCCGGCCTCGCGCGCAATGTGCTGCAGGCTCGCGATCCAGCGATCACCGCTGTCGTAGGTCGGTGCGACGTAGACGTCCAGCCCTTGTGCGTACAGCGCATAACGCGCAAGCGGCATGTAGCTCTCCCAGCAGATCAGCGTGCCGATGCGTCCGCACTCCGTGTCGACAATGCGCAGGCCGCTCGCGTCGCCCTGGCCCCACACCATGCGCTCGGGGTTCGTCGGCATCAGCTTGCGGTGCCGGTTGCGCAGGCTGCCGTCGGGGCCCAGGATGACGACGCTGTTGTAGAGCGTGCCGCGGCTGGCCGCCGCATCGCGTTCGTGGATGCCGCACACCACGGTGACGCCGTGCTGCCGCGCCGCGTCGCGCAGCGGTTCGAGGTCGTCGCGCTCGAGGTCGACAGCGTTGTCGAGCAGCGCGCGATGCAGGCGCTCCGACAGCGCCAGGTCGGTGCCCGGTCGCAGGCGCCAGATCCATGCGGGATAGCCCGGCACGAAGGCCTCCGGAAACACGACGACGCGCGCCCCGCCGCCGGCCGCCTCGGCGACCGCGGCGACGGCGCGCTGCAGGCATTGCGCCCGGTCGAGAAGGGCGGGCGCGTGCTGGACGATGGCGAGACGGCTCATGATGACGATACCTCCGTTGCAGTGACCTGAGCAATGCGACCTCGGTCGGCCCGGTCGCGCCCGTTCACCGAGTGCCCGCGCCGACGAGCATCTCGCAGGGCCCGACGAAGCCGTCGGCGGTTTCGAACGGCCGCAGCGCGTCCTCGATCTCGCGCCAGGTGTCGGCCCGCTCGCCTTCTGTCAGCGTTGCCATCATCTGGTGCAGCGCGCCGAACGACTC
Source organism: Burkholderiaceae bacterium (assembly GCA_048500255.1). GTDB lineage: Bacteria > Pseudomonadota > Gammaproteobacteria > Burkholderiales > Burkholderiaceae_C > JAMHWF01. Next base: position 343,796 of record JASNYH010000002.1, read on the forward strand.
GCGTTCGAAGCGCACGCATTCGGCCGCTGATGCGAGACGCACCGGCGAATCGACGCGGCGCACCTCGACATCGCGCAAGCCGGCGCGCGACAGCACCTGCGCCAGCACGCCGTCGGCGCCGAGCGAGAACGGCCCGGGCTGCCCGGGCAGCGGCGGCGGCAGTTGGGCGCGGCGGCGGATGATGCCCACCGGGATGGCGAAGAACGGATTGCGGTCGGCGGTGGCGTAGACGACGGCAGCGAAGCGCCCGCCGTCGCGCAGCGCGTGCCGGATGCCCGCGAGCGCGCGCTGCTGGTCGGGAAAGTAGATCAGGCCGACGCGCGAGATCGCAGCGTCGTACGAGCCTTGCGGCAAGGTGTCGTGGCGCTCGCCGTCGAGTTCCAGCGTCTCGACGTTGTCCAGGCCCTCGCGGCTCGCGGCGGCCTGCGCGTAGCGCAGGAGAGCCGGCGAGATGTCGGTCGCCAGCACGTGGCCGCCGCGGCCGACGCGGCGTGCCGCAGCCAGCGTCTGCTCGCCGGCGCCGCCCGCGACGTCGAGCACGCGCGTGCCCGGGCCCACGCCGGCCATCTCGAGCATCGCTTCGGTCGCCGGCCCGAGCCAGCGGCCGAGCAGCGGCGACCAGCGGTCCCACGCCTCGGCGGCGGCCTCCCACTGGGCGCGGGTGAGGCGCCGGTACTGGTCGGCGTCGAAGGTCGGGATGGGAGTGAGGACTTCGCTCATGGCGGTCTCCTGATCGATTCGGCGCGAAGCTGCGCCTTGCTTCCAAGGTAGGCCCGAGGCCGGCAGAGCATCAAGTCCAGAATCTGGAGTTGCCGCGACCCGCTGCGCAACGCTAAGCTGAGGCCATGATCGACTACGGCCAGTTCTGCACCGTCGCGCGCGGCGCGGAGGTGCTCGGCGAGGTGTGGACGCCGCTGGTCGTGCGCGAGTTGCTGTGCGGCAGCCGCCGCTTCAACGACATCCGCCGCGGCGTGCCGCGCATGTCGGCGACGTTGCTGACGCAGAGGCTGAGAAAGCTCGAGGAGCTGGGCGTCGTCGAGCGGCGTCGCGCCGGCGCCAGCTGGGAGTACCACCTGACGCCGGCCGGGGAGGAGTTGCGGCCGATCGTCGTCGGCCTCGGCCACTGGGGCGCGCGCTGGATCGGCAGCCGCCTGCGCCGCGAGCAGCTCGACGCCGGCTTCCTGATGTGGGACATCCGGCGCTTCGCGCGCATGCAAGAGTTTCCGGCCGATCGCACCGTCGTCATCCGGTTCCGCTTCACCGACGCGCCGCGCGGCGAGCGGCAGTGGTGGCTGGTGGTCGAGAAGCGCACGGCCGACCTGTGCCGCGACGACCCGGGGCTCGACGTCGAGGTGGAGGTCGAAGCGACGGTGCGTGCGCTGACGTCGATCTGGACCGGCGACACCGATCCCGACGACGAGATCCGCGGCGGCAAGGTCCGCGTGCTCGGCGGCGGCCGGCACGGCCAGACGCTGTGGCGCTGGCTCGGCCGCAGCCTGTTCGCGCCGACGCGCATCGCGGCGCGCTGAGCCCGAGCGCGGCGCCGGCGCCGCCGCTACAGCGTGAATGGCCGCTGCGCCAGAAAGCGCCCCGCGCGGCCGAGCGTGAACAGGTTCGGCGACTGCGTCGGCGGCAGCAGCGCGCGGATGCGCGCATGGAAGTCGGCGTGGTTGCCGCGATAGCGGCCGTCGTTCCACACGCGCAGCAGCTGCTCGGTGAAGGCGCCGTTGTTCGCGCCGTCCATCGAGGTCTGGTTGTCCTGGCAGCCCGAGATCAGGATCGCCTGTGCCTTGAAGCCCTTGACGATCCCTGTCAGGCGCCCGCTCACCGCCACGTTGGCGAGCGCCGCGTCGGGGTCGACGGCGCGCGTCGTGCCGGCCGTCGCGGCGAGATCGCGCTGCAGCTTGTCGTAGAACGCGCGGTGCTCGCGGTAGGTGCGCATCGCCACCGCCGCAGGCATCAGCCGCGGGCGCTGGTCGGGGCGCTCGGGCGTCGCCGGCGGGCCGGCGCGCACCACGGTGCCGCTGTGGCAGCTGTCGGAGAGCACGACGATGCGCACGCCGGCGGCAAAGCGCGCCAGCGCGGCATACAGCTCGTCGTCGATGAGCTGCGCGTCGTAGAGGCACCAGGTCTCGTCGAGCTTGTCGTTCTCTTCGCCGCTCACGTCGGGCACTTGGCCGCCGTGGCCCGAGTAGCTGAGAAAGAACAGGTCGCCGGCGCCGAGCGCCCTGGCCGCGGCGCGCATCGCGCCGAGCACGGCGGCACGCGTCGCCTTCTTGGTCAGCAGCACGGTGGGCTCGAGCCCTTGCGTGCGCGCGATCGCCGCCATGTCGCGCGCGTCGAACTCGCAGGCGGCGAGCGGCCCGGTCCAGCCGGCATAGCCGGCGGCGCTGACGAGGTTCAGGCCGACGTGCAGGCCGATGCCCTTGGTGCGCGCCGCCGCCGCATTCGCTTTCGTCTTCGCAGCCATCGTCATCCTCCTCGGGGTGGTGGCGTTGCCCGGCACGCCGCGACCTGCCGCCCGCCGGGCGCGCACAAGTCGCGGTCGAGCCAGATCTCGTAGGCGTCGGTGCGCGGCTCGACATTGCGCAGCGTCGTCACGGCCGGCGCCGCTTCGCCGATTTCGGCGACGACGCGCGTCAGCCAGCGCGCCAGGCTGCGGTCGCTCCGGCCGTGCACGCGCAGCTCGGTGCGCGCCGGCGCGCGCGTGCCGACGAACTCGACCTCGGGCGTGTCGTAGCCGAAGGCGTCGAAGCGCGCCGCCAGCGCCAGCGCGACCGGCCGCTGCGCCTCGTGGGCGTATTGGATGTAGGCGACGGGTCGACGCGGCGCCGCCGCCCGCAGCCGGGTGTCGACTTGCGCGGCATGGCGCCGCGTCGTCTCGCCCTGCGCGTTCGCCGCGGCGAGCAGGCGCTCGATCGCGTCGCGGTGCATGGCGAGCGTCGCCGGCAGCGCGCTCTCGAGCAGCAGCAGCGTGTTGACGACGCCCGAGGCGACGGCCGGCGCCAGCGGCGGCGGCGCGCGCAGCGCCGCGAGCGCCTTCGCGACGGCGACCGGCACGGCGTCGGACAGCGCCTCGGCGTCGACGACGAGCGCGGCCGTCGCCGCGATGCGGCGCTCGCGGTCGGCGTCGAACATCGCGTCGACGCGCGCCGCGAGCTGCGCCTGCGCGGCCGGCGGCGGCTCGATGAGCGGCGGGCGGCGCGTCGCCGTCGGCGCCGCCGGTGCGCCGCCGCGCGCGCTGCGCGTCGCGAAGGCAGTGCTGTCGGCGAGGTCCGGGGCCCCAGCGCGATCGGCGGCCGCCACGGTGGTCGCGGGCTTGGGCGCCGCGGTCTGGCGCCGCAGCGTGCTGGTGGTCGCCGAGCGCGCCACCGGCGCGGCCTCGTCCGGATCGAGCGCGAGCGCCGCGACCTGGCGCCGCGCCTCGGCACGCTGCGCGCTGTCGAGCGGCGACTCGCTGCCGTCGAGCGCGAGCCGGTAGGCCTCGAGCGCCGCCGCAGGCTGCTGCTGCAGCACGTAGATGCGCGCAAGGTAGAAGCGTGCTCGCGCATGGCCGGGGCGGCGCTCGAGCGCGCTGAGGAACTCGTTGAGCGCGCTCTCCAGCGCCGGTTCGCGCGCGTGCTGGTGCTCGAGACCGGCGCGAAAGTGCGCGTCGGCGCGGTCCTTGTCCCACAGCGCCTTGCCGCCCCAGCCGAGCAGCGCGAGCCCGGCGGCGAGCACGGCGGCGACGACGGCGTGGCGGCGCAGCCGCAGCCGCGGCCCACCGCCGCGCGGCGCGTCGGCCGGCTGGCCGGGCAGGCGGCGGATCTCGGCGAGCAGCGCCGCGAAGGCCTCGTCGTCCGTGTCGCCGTCCCAGTCGATCAGGTCGAGCGTGTGGATCTGGCCGAAGCCCAGCGGCAGCTCGACGTCCTCGATGCGCAGCGGCAGCAGCTTGGCGGCCTTGAGCGCGCGCGCCGACTCGTCACGCACGAAGGCCGAGCGCACCGAGTCGTGCGACCACAGCGCGAGCACGACGCGCGCGCCGTCGAGCTGCGCCTCGATCACCTCGGAGAACTCGCTGCCGGCGGCGATGTCGCGGTCCCACCAGACGCGCAGGCCCTGCGCCTGGAGCGCGTCGGCGAGCTGCTCGGCCGTCGCGCGGTTCTCGCGCGCGTAGCTGAGGAAGACGTCCGACGCGTTCACCATGACGGCGCCCGCGTCAGTCCCACGGCGCTTCGACGAGGCGCAGCAGCGCCAGCGCCGCATCGCGTTCGGCGCCCGCGGCGCGCGCTGCGTAGCGCGGCAGCACGAAGGCGAGCTGGTCGTGCACCGAGGCCCAGCGCGCCGGCGCCGCGACGCGCAACCGCAGGTCGGCATATTCGCTCTCGATCGACGCGCGCCGCGCCGCGAGATCGCGTGCCGCCAGCGCCTCGTACAGGCGCAGCTCGATCAGCCCGGCGATGCTCCAGAAGTCGGGGTCGTCGCGCGCCTGCGTGCCCAGCGCCTGCCAGACGGCGGCCGTCTCGTCGCGATCGAAGCCGCGCCAGCCCGGGCGCGCGCCGTCGAGCGCCAGCTCGGCGGCCATGCGGTTGAGCGCAGGGTAGTAGAAGTCGCTCAGCCCGGCGGCGCGGCCGATCGCCTCGGCGCGCCGGTAGTGCGCCTGCATGCGGCGGATCGCCGCCGTCTCGGCGTCGGCGCGCCCGGCCGCTGCCTCGACCATCGCGAGCCGCTTGTACGCCGAGCCGCACAGGCTGGCGCGCTCCATCGTCGGCTGCAGCGCGACGAGCTGGTCGAGCAGCGCGACGGCGCCGGCGAGCGCGTCGCGCGCGTCGTGCGCCGCCTGCTGCAGCGCCTGCGCCGCGGCGTCGGCGCGGCGGCGCAGCGCGGCCGCGGGCCGCGCCGCCGCTTCGAGCTCCCGGCACAGCCGCCGGTGCGCGCTGCGCGCCGCGTCGACGCGCTGCCAGGCGATGCGCCCGCGCAGGTTGCCCAGGCGCTCGGCGGCCTTGATCGACGCGCTGCCGTCGTTGGCGGCGAGCGCGCGCTCGAGCCACGGCACGGCGCGCGCTGCGTCGCCGGCCGCCGCCCAGGCCACGCCGTAGGCCTCGGCCACGGCGCCGATGGCGCCCCAGGCCTCGCCGTGGCGCGACTCGAGGTGGCGGATCTGCGCCGCCGTGCGCTCGGGGTCGGCGCGCTGGAACTCGCTGCGCACGGCCAGCGTCTCGAGCGCCAGCGCGAGCGCCGCGGGCGACGCGACGCCGGCGAACTCGTCGGCCAGCGGGCGCTGCGGGCGCTGTGCGTCGCCGCCTTCGCGGCGCAGCGTCCAGTCGGGGTCGCCGTAGCACTGGTAGGCGGCCCAGGTGTTGCCGCCTTCGGCCCAGGCGGCCTCGCGCGCTTCGGCCACCGCGTCCATGAAGCGCCGGCCGGCGAGCAGCGCCTGGTAGAACGTCGTCGCGAAGCTGAGTGCGGGGCCGTCCTCGACGGCCCAGCCGGCGGCGATGACGCAGCGCACGCCGATGCGGATCAACTCGTCGGCGACGTTCGACGCGAAGCGCGCGCGGTCGTAGGGCAGGCCGCCGGGCAGCTGCTGCGGATCGCGCGCCGCGAGGTGGCAGCAGTTGACGAACACCAGCTCGGGCACGACGCGCATGTTGCGGATCTCGCGCGGGCCGAGGAAGGTGCCGTTGGACAGCACGACGCCGCGCGGATCGGTCGGCGTCGGCGGCTCGCCGTGGCCGGCGATGTGCACGACGCGCCAGTCGCGCGACAGCAGCGCCGTGACGATGCGGCGCGCGTCGGCGCCGCCGTGCTCGATGTCGTCGGGCGCGACGAGCGCAAGCACGCGCTCGGCGCCCAGAGCCTGAGCCGCGCCGAGGCGCTCGGCCACGCCCTCGGCCTCGCGGCGCGCGCCGGCCAGCCGCGCGTAGAGGGCGGCGTCGCACAACGGCTCGCCGATCACGAGCACGTGGGCGTCGGCGTGCGCGTCGCTCGGCCGGGCGCGGAACTCGCTCGTGCGCAGCTTGCGCACGAGCTTGGAGCGGATCGCCCACGGCCGCGCGTCGCCGCCGCCGCGCGCGTCGGTGTCGAGCAGCTCCCACGGGATGCCGGCCGTGCCGGCGTCGAGCTCGAGCTGCATCTCGCTCGTGCCGCCGAGGTAGGGCTCCATCTCCATCGGCACCAGCAGCTGGAACAGCGTGCGGCCGATCTGGGCGTCGGTGTTCTTGTCGTTCGACGCCTGCGCGACGAGCTCGCGCAGCAGCGGCGCCTGCGTCTGCTGAGCGCGCACTTCGGTGCGCGCGCGGCGCGTGTCGAGACGGTAGGTCACGGACGCGTCGCCGTGCGGCCCCTCCTGCGTCAGTGCGCTGATGAGGTCGTAGTCGGCGCCGCGGTAGCCCGACTCGAGCAGGCGGCGCAGCGCGCCCGTGCCCGCCTGCACCGTCGGCGTGACGACGTAGTGCCCCGGCTCGGCCGTGGCCTGCACCTGCAGCGAGCGCCAGGCGTCGCTGGCGCGGTCGAGGTACAGCTCGACGAGCAGCAGCTCGCCGATGCGCGGCGCGTCGCTGTCGGCGAGGCGCTCATTGGCCTGGCGCACGCCCTGCGCGATCAGCCGCGCCGACTGGCCGACGCTGATGCCGGCGCCGCCGCTGCCGATCAAGGTGGCCGCCAGCTCGATCTGCGCCGGCGCGCCGCCGGCGCTCTCGGCGCAGCGCTGCGCCCACGCGATGGCGGCCTGCCGCACCGTCTTGACGAGGTCGGCTTCCTGCAACTTGCCCTCCTCGCCGAGGCCGACGACGACGACGGCCGCCGGCCGCGGCAGCTGCCACGGGTTGTCGGGCGCCGCGCGGCCGTTGACGAAGATCTGGTGCGCACCCGGCGAGTCGGGATAGAGGTCGAGCTTCAGCGACGCCGACATCGCGCCGCCGACGAGGCGGTCGACGACGGCCTCGGTGCCCATCAGGCGCATCGAGCGGTAGTGGCCGAGCATCAGCGGCTGGCGCACGAACGACAGGTCGCCGTTGACGACGGTGACGCGCAGCGCCGCGGTGGCCGCCGGCGCGGCGCCTTGCGGTCGCGCGCGGGCGGCGGCGAGCACCTGGCGCGCGTCGGCCGGCGGCGTGGCGTCGGTGCGCATGCGCGACGGGCGCACGCGCAGATGCGGCCCCGGCGCGGCGCCGCCGCGCTGGTTCGGCTCGCGCGCGGCGGCGGCGCTGCGCGTCGGCGGCGCCTCGGGCAGCGCGCGCAGGATCGGCTGCGCCGTGTCGCCGCGCTGCAGCAGCTCGAGGTAGGCGCCGAACGCCGCCTTCTCGGCGGGCAGGCCGCCGTGCTCGCAGTCGAGCGCCCAGGTGCGCACGCCGGGCAGGCGCGCGCTCGCGTGCGTGACGCGGCCGTCGCCGGCCTCCGGCGCGTTGAGGTAGACGAGGCCCTCGTTGCCGAGCTCGTAGCCGTCGGGCGTGTAGCGCGCGTGGCCGGTGACGAGCAGCAGCTTCGACGCGAAGGCCGGCAGCTCCCGCTCGCGCTGTGCGTCGAGGCGCCGGCGCAGCGCGACGGCCTGGTCGAGCACGGCCTGCGGCGGTGCGCCCCATTCGTAGGCCGTGAGCTGCAACTGGTCGGCGTGCCACCAGTTGTGCTCGCGCACGCGCGCCAGGTCGTCGGCGGCGAGGCGCTGCCAGGTCTCTGCGCGCGCCAGGCCCTGCGCGTCGTCGAGCAGCGCCGCCTGCAGCTGGATGAAGCCGGGGAAGCGCGCCATCATCTCGCGCGCCGCGCGGTCCTGGAACGGCGCGCCGAACGCCGTCAGCGTGTTGCCGAAGGTGTCGTCGCCCGACAGCACCTGCATCGGCGCCCAAGAGCCGCCGTTGGGCGTGCCGAGCATCAGCAGCCGCGCGTCGGGGTGGGCCATCAGGCGCTGCCAGGTGCGGGGCTTCTCGAGCTGCAGCGTGCGCGCCAGCACACCGCCCATCGAATGCGCCACCAGGCGCACCGGCTGGCCGCTGGTCTTGCGCGCATCGAGCGCGGCGTCGACGGCGGCGGCGAGGCGCCGCGCCTCCTGCTCGATCGGCAGGCGCCAGTCGAAGGCGAACTCGATCACTTCGTGCGTCGCGGCGAGGAAGTCGGCGAGGTCGTCGTAGATCAGGCCGACCGGGCCGTCGGGGTCGACGCCGTCGGGCCGGCCGGGCGCGTAGTCGAGGCGCTTCAGGCCGTTGATCAGGCCGGCGCCGAGCCAGATGCGCTTGCCGTTCACCTTGAGGTTGCTGCCGAGGATGCCGGGCAGCAGGAACACGGCGGGCAGCGCGGCGGACGCGGCGCCGTCGCGGCGCGCGCGCACGCCGGTGGCCGAAGCGCCCGACCACGACAGCGGGCCGATCGGGCGGAACGCCGGCGGCGCCTCCTCGTGCAGCAACGCGCCGACGATGGCGTCGGTGCTGCGCTCGTTGGCGAAGTAGCCGAAGTGCGTCACCGTGCCGCCCTGGTCGAGCACGAACGACGCGCCGGCCTCGCGCGGCGCGCCGCCGTACATCGAGCGCGTCTGCACGACGAGGTCGTTGTCGGTCCAGTAGTAGCCGTCGGCGACGAGTGTCTTCAGCCACGACGCGACGGAGTCGCCCTCGATGTCGCCGGCGACGACACGCAGCTCGCCGGGCAGCGGCGCGTCGAGCGCGTGCAGCCAGCGCACGAGCGGGCTGTCGGGGATCTGCGCCGCCAGGCCCGGGATCGACGCCGGATCGGCGCGACGCTGCGCCACCTCGCCGAGGAAGTCGACGAGCGCCGGCGCGACCGGGATGCCGGCGAGCTGCAGCGTCCACTGGAACACCGACAGGTAGGCGTCGAGGCGCTTCGACGCGAGCAGCGTGCCGCGCGCCGGGCAGGCGACGCGCACGACGCGCTCGACGCGCAGCCGCCGCGTGCGTGCGACGTCGACCAGCGCCGCCAGCGCTTCGCGCTGCGCGCGGTATGCGTCGCCTGCGAAATGCTCGGCCGCCGCCGCGGCCTGCGCGTCGCCGCAGGCGCGCGCGAGCACCTCGGCGACCAGGCCGCCGCGCGAATGCGTCACGAGGTGCAGCCGCGCGCCGGGCGGGCAGGCGCGCGCCAGCATCAGCGCGTTGTCGATCGGGCTCGCGCCCAGCGTCGGATGGTCGAGCGCATGGACCTCGCCGCGATAGCGCTCGAACAGCGCGCGCACGCGCTGCGGATGCTCGCTCCACAGCTTGCCGAAGGTAACCGCCGTGTTCGAGAACGTACCGTGCACGAAGACGAGCTGCGGTGCGTCGACGGCGCCGATCTGCGCGAGCGCGCCACCTGTGCCCTTCAGCGGTGCGAGCGCCTCGCGCTGCAGCCGGTAGACGCCGGCATCGACCTGCGCATCGACGCGCTGCACGACCCGGCTCGCGGCGAAGTCGGCGGCGGCGTCGGTGGCGCGGCCGGCGACGACGTCGATCGCCGCGAGCAGCACGTCGCCGAGAAAGCCGCGCGCTGCGCCGCGCGTGGCGACGCCGGCTTCGAGGCCGCGCCACTGCAGCTGCGCCGGCACGCGCACTTCGGCGGGCGGCGCCGCGGGCATGCCCGAGCGCGTCGCCGCGCTGCGCCGCGTGTCGCCCTGCGCGAGCAGCAGATCGCGCGCCGTCTCGGGGTGCAGCGTCAGGGCCGGGCCGCCGGCGAGGTGCAGTACGACGATGTCCTCGCCGGGCACCGCCGTGACGCGCACTTCGCCGCCGCCGGCGCGCTGCAGGCCGATGCGCACCGACTGCTTGATGCGCCCCTGCGCGCGAGACGCGGGCACTCCCGTCGGCACTGCGCCGCCGCGCACGGACTCGGGCGTCTGCGCCCGGCCGGGCACGACGAAAGTGATCGGCTGAGCCATGGCATCCCCTCGTCGGATCGCCGCGAGCATGAGCGCAAACGCCGACCGCTTCAATAGGCGCACGGACCACGAACGATGGACGGTCGGCGCGGCGCGTGCCGGCCGCCGCGGCGTGACTCAGCGCCGCTCGACGAGCACCGGCACCAGGCGCAGCGCCTCGCGCACGCGCGCCGCGACGCCGGCGGCTTCGGCGCGGCTCGCATAGGGGCCGGCCTGCAGCCGGTGCAGCGCGCGTTCTTCGCTCAGCGCGAGCCAGGGCGCGAGCCAGTCCAGATCGGCGGCGACGCGCTGCTGGAAGTCGAGCGCGCCGTCGCGCCGGCGGAATGCGCCGAGCTGCACCCACCAGCCCGTCGCCGTCGGTGCCGCCACCGGTGTCGCGGCGATCGGCGGCGCCGCGGCGGAGGCCGGCGTCGCGATGGACGGCGGCGCGGCAGCCGCCGGCAGCGCCGTCGACTCCACCGCGGCCGGCGGCGCGACGGGGTGCGAAGCCGCGCCGGCGGCGTCGGCAGCGACCACGTCGGTCGCGTCGGCGGGCGTGGGCGTGGCAGGCGCGCCGCCCGCGGCAGGAGCAGCCGCCAGCCGGGTGTCGCCCGCTGCATCGCGCCGCCACGCGCCGCTGCGGATCGCGTCGTGCGTCAGCCGTTCCACCTCGACCGGCGCGACGCCGCGCAGCACGCCCAGGCGCAGCGCCGCCGTGTAGCTCAGGTCGATGACGCGCCCCGGCACGAACGGCCCGCGGTCATTGACGCGCACGATGATTTCGCGGCCATTGGCCGGATTGCGCACGCGCGCATAGCTCGGCAGCGCCATCGTCGGATGGGCAGCCGTCATTGCGTGCATGTCGTAGATCTCGCCGCTGGCCGTCGGCCGGCCGTGGAAGGCGCGGCCGTACCACGACGCGAGGCCCTGCTCGACGAGCGGCGCGTCGCGTGCCTGCGGCACGTAGTGGCGGCCGTTGATCGTGTAGGGCTTGTTGGGGCCGCCCGTGCGCAGCGGCTCGACGCGCGGCTCGGCGTCGGGCGTGGCGGCGAGGTCGGGCGGCGGGTTCGCCATCGGCCCGTCGCGCCCGGGGCGCGACACCGAGGCGCAGCCGGCGGCGAGCAGCACGACGGCCAGCGCGAGCGCGGCGGCGACGGCCGGCCGGGCGCGGCGCAGCGTCTGCATCGTCACCGACGGTTCTCGCTCGCCGTTGCGCGCATCGCCGCGGCCGCGTCGAGATGCTGCGGCGAGAACAGCGCGCGCAGCGCGTCGATCGCCAGGCGCACCTTGGCCGGCTGGGCGTCGCGGCGCGGCGTCACGGCGTGCAGCGGCAGCGGGTCGAGCCGCCAGCGCGGCAGCACGGGCACGAGGCGGCCGGCGGCGAGCTCGGCGCCGACGTCGGGCTCGACGGCCGTGGCCAGCCCGAGGCCGGCGACGCAGAAGGCGTGCAGCGCATGCTGCTGCGTGCTCGTCACGCGTGGCGGCGCGAGGCGTACGCGCTGACGCATGCCGTCGTCGAGCGACTGCAGCTCGAGCGTCGCGCCGGCCGCCGACGCCTCGCGCCCCAGCCAATCGTGCGCCGCCAGCTCGGCCGGCGTGCGCGGCTCGCCGCGCCGCGCCAGGTACGACGGTGCGGCGACGAGGCGGCGGCCGATCTCGCCGATGCGCCGCGTCACCAGCGTCGAGTCGGCGAAGGCGCCGACGCGCAGCGCGAGGTCGATGCGTGCGTCGATCAGGTCGATCGGCATGTCGTCGAGCAGCAGCCGCAGGCGCAGCGGCGCGTGGGCGGCGAGCAGCGGCGCCAGGCCGGCGGCCAGCGCCTGCGCCAGGCCGGCCGGCGCGGCGAGGCGCAGCTCGCCCTCGGGCGCGTCGCGCAGGCGCTCGACGGCCTGCTGGGCGCGCTGCGCGGCGGCCAGCATCTCGGCGCAACCGGCGTGGAAGCGCATGCCGGCTTCCGTCAGCGTCAGCTTGCGCGTCGAGCGGTGCAGCAGCGTCGTGCCGAGCTGGCGCTCGAGCGCGCGCACCTGCTGGCTCACCGCCGACGCGCTCATGCCCAGGCGCTCGCCGGCGGCCGTCATCGAGCCGGCTTCGACCACTTCGGCGAATACGGCCATGCGGCGCAGTCGATCCATCGTGAAGCGCAGCTTAATTCAGAAGGCGCGGCGCCCGGCTTGGCGCGCGGCACGCGGCGCCCTACCGTCGAGCCTTCGCATTTCATTCCCTGTCGAACGAGGAGTTCCGTCCATGAAGATCGCCTTGATCGGCGCCACCGGCTTCGTCGGCAGCGCCATCCTGCCCGAGGCGCTGCGGCGCGGCCACGAGGTCACGGCGCTGGCGCGCACGCCGTCGAAGATCGCGCCGCAGCCGCGCCTGGCCGTGGCGCGCGCCGACGTGCTCGACGCCGGCCAGGTCGCCGCAGCCGTCGCCGGCCACGACGCCGTGATCAGCGCCTACAACCCGGGCTGGAAGAACGCCGACCTGTACGCCGAGTTCGGCCGCGGCATGCGCGCCATCGTCGACGGCACCAGGCGCGCCGGGGTCAAGCGCCTGCTCGTCGTCGGCGGCGCCGGCAGCCTCTACGTCGCGCCGGGCGTGCAGCTCGTCGACACGCCGCAGTTCCCCGCCGAGTGGAAGCAGGGTGCGCTGGCGGCGCGCGACGCGCTGAACATGATGCGCGATGAGGACGCGCTCGACTGGAGCTTCGTTTCGCCGGCCGTGATCCTGGAGCCGGGTCCGAGCCGCGGCGGCTTTCGCCTCGGGGGGGACGAGCCGCTGCTGCAGCCCGACGGCCAGCCGGCGCACCTGACGGTGGGCGACCTGGCGGTGGCCATCGTCGACGAGATCGAGACGCCGCGCCACGTGCGGCGGCGCTTCACCGTCGCGTACTGAACGAGCCCGATGTCCGGCGCCACGCTCGTCTATCTGCACGACCCGCTGTGCGGCTGGTGCTGGGGCGCCACGCCGGCGCTCGACGCGCTCGAGCGCGTCGGCGCGTGGCGCGTGCACGCGCTGCCGTCGGGCCTGTTCGCCGGCGACCCGCAGCGCCGGCTCGACCCGGCGATGGCGGCGCACATCCGCCACGCCGACCGGCGCATCGCGCAGCTCTCGGGCCAGCCGTTCAGCGACGCCTACTTCAGCCGCGTCGTCGACGCCGACCCGCCGCTGCCGTTCGACTCGATGCCGGCGACGCGCGCGCTCGGCGCCGTCGCGCGCCAAGCGCCGGTGCACGAGCGCGCCGCCCTCGCCGCGATCCAGCGCGCGCGTTGGGTCGACGGGCGCGACATCGCCGACGACGGCGTGCTGGCGTCGGCGCTGGCGGCGGGCGCCGGCGGCGCGCCGGCCGACTGGCGCGCCCGGCTCGCCGACGCCGCGCTCGATGCGGCGACGCGCGAGCGGCTGCGGCTGGCACAGCGGCTGATGCGGCGCTGGGGCGCAGCCGGCGTGCCGGCGCTGGCGGCCGTCGACGCCTTCGACGACGAGGAGGGTGCCGAGGCAGCGCTCGTCGAGCGCGCCATCGTCGTCGGCCGGCCGATCCCCGGCGGCGCGCTGTTCGACGGCTCGCTGCCCGACCTGCTCGCCCGCCCGTCGGCGGGCTGACGGTGCCGGGCCGCGTCAGCCCGGCAGGCCGAGCAGCCGCATCGCATTGCGCTTGAGGATCAGCGGCTTGACCTCGTCGCGGAATCCGCCCTGCTCGAAGTCGCTCATCCAGCGCTCGGGGGTGATCAGCGGATAGTCGGAGCCGAACAGCATGCGGTCGCGCAGCAGCGTGTTGGCGTACTGCACGAGCTGCGGCGGAAAGTACTTCGGGCTCCAGCCCGAGAGATCGATCCACACGTTGGGCTTGTGCATCGCCACCGACAGCGCCTCGTCCTGCCACGGGAACGACGGGTGCGCGATCACGATCTGCATGTCGGGGAAGGCGATCGCCACGTCGTCGAGGTGCATCGGATTGCTGTACTCGAGCCTGAGGCCGCCGCCGCAGCGCATGCCGCTGCCGATGCCCGAATGGCCGCTGTGGAAGATCGCCGGCAGCTTGTGCTCGGCGATCACCTCGTAGATCGGCCAGGCCATGCGGTCGTAGGGGTGGAAGCCCTGCACCGTCGGGTGGAACTTGAAGCCCTTGACGCCGTGCTCCTCGATGAGCTTGCGCGCCTCGCGCGCGCCCATCCGGCCCTTGTGCGGGTCGATGCTCGCGAAGGCGATCATGACGTCGCTGTTCTTCGCGGCCGCCTCGGCGATCTCCTCGTTCGGGATGCGGCGCCGGCCGAGTTGCGCCTCGGCATCGACCATGAACATGACCAACCCGATGCGCCGCTCGCGGTAGTGGGCGATCGTCTCGTCGATCGTCGGCCGGCGGTTCGACTTGAAGTACTTGTCGGCGGCGCGGTCGTACTCCTCGCCGTACTTGTCGAACGGGTTCCAGCACGACACCTCGGCATGCGTGTGGGTGTCGATCGCGATCAGGTCGGCGGTGTTCATGCGGGGGAGTGCTCCGGGCAGGGTGCCAGTGTAAGCAGGCGATGCGCGGCCGGCTTGTTTAAATCATATAAGTAAAGGGATGAGTGCCCGGATCGGTCGGACAAGGTGTGCCAGGAGGGAAAACCCGGGGATTCGCGGCCTCGCAGTTGCTTAACATCGCCAAGCAAATGGAAGTCCCGATGAATCCCGAATTCGTATCTGCCGGCGGCCTGTTGGCGAGCCTCGACCTGCTGACGACGCAGCGCAGCGGCCCCCTGCTGCACGTGCGGCTGAACCGCCCGGCCAAGCGCAATGCGCTCAACGACCCGCTGATCGCGCAGCTGCACACCTGCTTCGTCAACCTGCCGGAAGACGTCGGCGCCGTCGTGCTGACGGGCGAGGGCTCGCACTTCTGCGCCGGGCTCGATCTGTCGGAGCTGTCGGAGCGCAGCGTCGCCGAGGGCGTGCTGCACTCGCGCGCCTGGCATGCGGTGATGGACGCGATCCAGTTCGGCCGCGTGCCGGTGGTCGCCGTGCTGCACGGCGCCGTCGTCGGCGGCGGGCTCGAGCTGGCGAGCAGCGCGCACATCCGCGTCGCCGAGCAGAGCGCCTATTACGGCCTGCCCGAGGGGCAGCGCGGCATCTTCGTCGGCGGCGGCGGCTCGGCGCGCGTGCCGCGGCTGGCCGGCGTGGCCTGCATGACGGACATGATGCTCACCGGCCGCGTGCTCGACGCGC
The DNA here is from genome assembly GCA_048500255.1 of Burkholderiaceae bacterium. Taxonomy (GTDB): domain Bacteria; phylum Pseudomonadota; class Gammaproteobacteria; order Burkholderiales; family Burkholderiaceae_C; genus JAMHWF01. The sequence goes on from JASNYH010000002.1 coordinate 358,803, forward strand.
AGGAGGGCCTGGTGCGCGGCCTGTCGCAGTACGTCGTCGCCGACGGCGAAGGCTTCGCCAAGGGCTGCGAGCTGGCGCGCCGCATCGCGGCCAATGCGCCGCTGTCGAACTTCGCCGTGATGCAGGCGCTGCCGCGCATCGCCGACCTGTCGCAGCCCGACGGCCTGTTCGTCGAGTCGCTCATGGCCGCCATCGCGCAGGGCGACGACGCGGCCAAGCAGCGCGTGCGCGCCTTCCTCGAGAAGCGCGCCGGGAAGGTGGAGAAGGCGTGAGCGTTGCGGCAGGGCCGCGATACCGGCCGGCGCGCATCGGCGGCTGCCTCGCCGCGAGCGTCGAACGCCGGGCCGACGGCGTCGTCGTGCTGCGCTCGACGGAAGCGCTGCAGCCCTACCCCGAGCGACTGAGCGACCGGCTCGCGCACTGGGCGCGCGAGGCGCCCGACCGCGTCTTCGTCGCGCGCCGCGAGCGCGGCGGCGACTGGCGCACGATCACCTACGCGCAGATGCTCGAGCGCGCGCGCGCCGTCGGCCAGGCGCTGGTGGCGCGCGGCCTGTCGGCCGAGCGGCCGGTCGCGATCCTGTCGGACAACGACCTCGAGCACCTCACACTCGGCTTCGGCGCGATGTGGGCCGGCATACCGTACGCGCCGGTGTCGCCGGCCTATTCGCTGCTGTCGCAGGACCACGGCAAGCTGCGCCACATCCTGGGCACGCTCACACCGGGGCTGGTGTTCGCGTCGGGTCCGGCCTACGGCCGCGCGATCGCGGCGACGGTCGGCGGCGACGTCGAAGTCGTGCTCGCCGACGGCGCGCTCGAAGGCCGCGCCGTCACGCCGTTCGCCGAACTGCTCGCCACCGCGCCCGGCCCCGGGGTCGACGCTGCGCACGCTGCGACGAACGCCGACACGATCGTCAAGTTCTTGTTCACGTCGGGCTCGACCAAGCAGCCCAAGGGCGTGATCAACACGCACCGCATGCTGTGCGCCAACCAGCAGATGCTGCGCCAGTCGATGGCCTTCCTGGCCGACGAGCCGCCGGTGCTCGTCGACTGGCTGCCGTGGAACCACACTTTCGGCGGCAACCACAACGTCGGCATCGCGCTCTACAACGGCGGCACGCTCCACATCGACGACGGCAAGCCGACGGTGGCCGGCATCGGCGAGACGCTGCGCAACCTGCGCGAGATCTCGCCCACGGTCTACTTCAACGTGCCCAAGGGCTTCGAGGAGATCGCATCGGCGATGGAGCTCGACGACGCGCTGCGCGCGTCGCTGTTCCGCCGCGTCAAGGCCTTCATGTACGCCGGCGCCGGGCTGTCGGCGCACGTCTGGGAGCAACTCGAGCGGCTCGCCGAGCGCAGCGTCGGCGAGCGCATCGCGATGCTCACGGGCCTGGGCATGACGGAGACGTCGCCGTCGTCGATGTTCGCGCTGAAGCCCGGCGTGCGGGCCGGCCACATCGGGCTGCCGTGCCCCGGCGTCGAGGCGAAGCTGGTACCGGTCGACGGCAAGCTCGAAGTGCGCTTTCGCGGCCCCAACGTGATGCCCGGCTACTGGCGCGAGCCGCAGCTCACGGCGGAGGCCTTCGACGACGAGGGCTACTACCGCACCGGCGACGCCGCCAAGTTCGTCGACCCTGCCGACCCGCAGCAGGGCCTGGCTTTCGACGGCCGCATCGCCGAGGACTTCAAGCTGGCCACGGGCACTTTCGTCAGCGTCGGCCCGCTGCGCGCGAAGCTGATCGCCGCCGGCGCGCCCTGCGTGCAGGACGTCGTCGTCACGGGCCTGAACCGCGACGACGTCGGCGTGCTGTTCTTTCCCCGCGTCGACGAATGCCGCCGGCTCGCCGGTCTGCCGGCCGACGCGCCCGCGGCCGATGTGCTCGCGCATGCGGCGGTGCGCGACCTGTTCCAGGCGCTCGTCGACCGCGGCTGGCGCGAGGGCACGGGCAGCGCGAGCCGCGTCGCGCGCGCGCTGGTGCTCGCCGAGCCGCCGTCGATCGACCGCGGCGAAGTCACCGACAAGGGCTCGATCAACCAGCGCGCCGTGCTGACGCACCGCGCGGCGCTCGTCGAGCGGCTGTACGCCGGCGGCGCCGACGTGCTGCGGCCGGTCGTTTGATCTGCCGCAAGCCGGGCTAGGGCCAATGCCGATGAGCCGTCAGCCGTTCCACGCTATCGTCGCTGCGCCCCTGCGCGAGCGTCGGATCGCGATTCCCCGAGGGCGTTCGTTTCGCAGTGCGGTTGCGAATGCCGAATAACCACCGACCGAGGACACGAAGGAGACATCTCATGAAGTTGATCCGACCGATCGCCATTGCGCTGGCCGCCTGCTTCGCCGCCGGCGTCGCGCGCGCAGACCTGACGGTGGGCGTGAGCCTGCCGCTCACGGGGCCCGCCTCGGGCCTGGGCATCCCGATGAAGAACTACTTCGCGCTGTGGCCGCAGACGGTCGCCGGCGAGAAGCTCAACCTGATCATCCTCGACGACGCCACCGACCCGACCAACGGCGCCAAGAACGCCAAGCGCTTCGTCACGGAAGACAAGGTCGACCTGATCATCGGCTCGGCCGCCACGCCCGTCGCCATCGCGATGGCGGAGACCGCGGCCGAGGCCAAGACGGTGCAACTGATGGCTTCGCCCGCGCCGCTGCCGCCCGGCAAGGACACCTGGAGCTTCCGCCTGCCGCAGTCGAACACCGTGATGTCGCATCCGATGGTCGAGCACATGAAGAAGCAGGGTGTCAAGACCGTCGGCTTCCTCGGCTACACCGATGCCTACGGCGAGAGCTGGCTCAAGGAGTTCACGCCGGTCGCCGAGCGCGCCGGCATCAAGGTCATTGCCGTCGAGCGTTTCGCGCGCCCCGACACGAGCGTCACGGCGCAGGCCATCAAGCTGGTGTCGGCCAACCCGGACGCGATGCTGATCGTCGCGTCGGGCAGCGGCGCAGCGATGCCGCACAAGGGCATCGTCGAGCGCGGCTTCAAGGGCAAGATCTACCAGACGCACGCCGCCGCCACGCGCGACCTGATGCGCGTCGGCGGCAAGGACGTCGAAGGCGCCTTCGTCACCTCGGGCCCGGCCGTCATCGCCGAGCAGCTGCCCGACAGCCACCCCAGCAAGAAGCTGGCGATCGACTTCGTGCAGAAGTACGAGAAGGCCTACGGCGCGGGCAACCGCAACCAGTTCGCCGGCCACGCCTACGACGCGCTGATCGTCCTCGAGAAGACGGTGCCGGTGGCCAAGCAGAAGGGCAAGCCCGGCACGCCCGAGTTCCGCGCCGCGCTGCGTGACGCGATCGAGAACATGGGCCGCACCGTGTTCTCGCACGGCATCATGAACTGGACCAAGGACGACCACTGGGGCTTCACGAACGAGACGGGCGTGATCCTGAAGGTCGTCAACGGCGACTGGAAGGTCGAGTAAGCTTCGCCCCCGATAGAAGCGATGCCCGGGCTGCGCCCGGGCATTTTGTTGTACCCCTTGTCACGCCATGGACCTCACGATCGCCGGCATCCTCGCGCTGGACGGCGTCACCAACGGTGCGATCTATGCGCTGCTCGCGCTTTCGCTCGTGCTGGTGTTCGCCGTCACACGCGTCATCTTCATCCCGCAGGGCGAGTTCGCCGCCTACGGCGCACTGACGCTGGCGATGCTGCAGCTTGGCGCCGTGCCGGGCAGCGTGTGGCTGCTGCTCGGTCTGGGCATCGCGGCGGCCGTGCTCGACGGCATCGCCGACGCGCGCCACGGCCATGGCGGTGCGCGCCTGGCCAAGGACACGCTGCGCCGCCTCGCCGTGCCCGTCGTCGTGACGGGCGTGACGCTGTGGGCCGCGCCGCGCCAGTTTCCGCTCATCGTGCAGAGCCTGCTCACGCTGGCCATCGTCGCGCCGCTCGGGCCGCTGGTCTACCGGCTGGCCTACCAGTCGCTGGCCGACGCCACCGTGCTCGTGCTGCTGATCGTCTCGGTCGGCGTGCACTTCGCGATGCTGGGCCTCGGGCTGGTGTTCTTCGGCGCCGAGGGCTTCCGAAACCCGAGCTTCTGGGACGAGCGCTTCTCGGCCGGCGGGCTCACGCTGTCGGGCCAGGTGCTGATCATCTTCCTCGTGTCGATCGCGCTGATCGTCGCGCTGTGGCTGTTCTTCGAGAGGACGCTGTACGGCAAGGCGCTGCGCGCGACCGCCGTCAACCGGCTCGGAGCGCGCCTGATGGGCATCTCGAGCAACGGCGCGGGCAAGCTCACGTTCCTGCTGGCCGCCTTCATCGGCGCGCTGTCGGGCCTGCTGATCGGGCCGACGACGACGGTGTTCTACGACTCGGGCTTCCTGATCGGCTTGAAGGGCTTCGTCGCGGCGATCTTCGGCGGGCTGGCGAGCTATCCGGCGGCCGCCGCCGGCGCGCTGTTCGTCGGCCTGCTCGAGTCGTTCGGCGCGTTCTGGGCCAGCGCCTTCAAGGAAGTGATCGTGTTCACCTTCATCCTGCCGGTGTTGCTGTGGCGTTCGTTCACCGACCCGCACGCCGACGACGAGGAGCATTGACGCGATGAAGACGCGCCGTCTGCTGCTCGCCGTCTTCATCCTGACGATGGCGCTGATTCCGGTGTTGCCGACGCCGGAGTTCTGGATCACGCAGCTCAACTACATCGGCCTGTATGCGCTGGTCGTCATCGGCCTGGTGCTGCTCACGGGCATCGCCGGCCTCACGTCGTTCGGCCAGGCGGCGTTCGTCGGGCTGGGCGCCTATACGGCGGCCTACCTCAACGTGACGTACCAGATGTCGCCGTGGATCACGGTCTTCATCGGGTTGGCGCTGACCTTCGCGAGCGCGCTCGTGCTGGCCGCGCTCACGCTGCGCATGTCGGGCCACTACCTGCCGCTGGCGACGATCGCCTGGGGCCTGTCGCTCTACTACATGTTCGGCAACATCGACGCGCTGGGCAAGTACGACGGACTGCTCGGCATCGCTCCGATCGAAGTGTTCGGCGTCGCGCTCAACACCGGCCGCACCTTCTACTACCTGCTGTGGCTGCTGCTGCTGCTGGCGACGTTCGGTGCGATGAATCTGCTCGACTCGCGCACCGGCCGCGCGCTGCGCGCGCTCAAGGGCGGCGCGACGATGGCAGAGGCGATGGGCGTCAACACCTTCCGCTACAAGGTGACGGTGTTCGTGCTCGCGGCGCTGGTCGCGTCGCTGTCGGGCTGGCTGGTCGCGCACTTCCAGCGCACCGTCAATCCGTCGCCGTTCGGCCTCAAGTGGGGCATCGAGTTCCTCTTCATGGGCGTGCTCGGCGGCATCGGCCACGTGTGGGGCGCGATCGTGGGCGCCGGCATCGTCAAGATCATGGAGGACCAGCTGCAGGTGCTGCTGCCCAAGCTGTTCGGCGGCAGCGGCAACTACGAGCTGATCGTCTTCGGCATCATCCTCGTGATCGTGCTGACCTATGCGCGCGACGGCGTGTGGTCGTTCATCGACGCGCGGCTGCCGCGCAAGCCGCGCGCCGTCGACTGGCGCGATGCGCCGCCGCTGCCGGTGCGCGAGCGCCCGGCGCACGGCGAGACGGTGCTCGAGGTCGACAACGTGCGCAAGGAGTTCGGCGGCCTGGTCGCCGTCAACGACGTGAGCTTCGAGGTGCGCGCCGGCGAGATCGTCGGCCTGATCGGACCCAACGGCGCCGGCAAGTCGACGATGTTCAACCTCGTCACCGGCCTCCTGCCGCTGACGCGCGGCGCCGTGCGCTATCGCGGCCGGCCAGTGGCCGGCATGCCGTCGCGCGACATCGCGCGCCTCGGTCTCGGGCGCACCTTCCAGCACGTCAAGATGATCCCGACGATGACGGTGCTCGAGAACGTGGCGCTCGGCGCGCACGGCCGCGGACACGGCGGCACGCTCGCCGCGATGCTGCGGCTCGACCGTGCCGAGGAGCGCCGCCTGCTGCGCGAGGCCGAGCGCCAGCTCGAGCGCATCGGCATGCGCGAGCAGATGCACGAGCTGGCCGGCAACCTGGCGCTCGGGCCGCAGCGCCTGATGGAGATCGCGCGCGCGCTGTGCACCGACCCGGCGCTGCTGCTGCTCGACGAGCCGGCCGCCGGCCTGCGCCTGAAGGAGAAGCAGGGGCTGGCCAACGTGCTGCGCCAGCTGCGCAGCGAGGGCATGAGCATCCTGCTCGTCGAGCACGACATGGACCTGGTGATGGGGCTGGTGGATCGCGTCGTCGTGATGGAGTTCGGCACCAAGCTGATCGAGGGCACGCCCGAAGTCGTGCAGGCGAGCCCCGCGGTGCGCGCCGCCTACCTGGGCACGGAGCATTGACATGACCGAGCCCCTGCTTTCCGTTCGCGACCTGCACGCCGGTTACGGCCGCGCCGAAGTGCTGCACGGGCTGAATCTCGCGGCCGCGCCCGGCAGCGTGATCACCGTGATCGGCCCCAACGGCGCCGGCAAGTCGACGCTGCTCAACGCGCTGATGGGCGTGCTGCCGTCGCGCGGCGAGATCCTCTTTCGCGGCGAGCCGCTGGCCGGCCGCGCGCTCGAGGACCGCGTGCAGGATGGCATCGCCCTCGTGCCCGAGCAGCGCGCGCTGTTCGGCTCGATGCCGGTGGCCGACAACCTGCTTCTGGGCGCCTGGCGGCGCGTGCGCGCCGGCGCCAAGGACTCGGGCGACGACCTCGAGCGCGTCTACACGCTGTTCCCGCGGCTGAAGGAGCGCCACTCGCAGCTCGCCGGCACGCTGTCGGGCGGCGAGCGCCAGATGCTCGCGCTCGGCCGCGCGCTGATGTCGCGGCCGGCGCTGCTGATGCTCGACGAGCCCAGCCTCGGCCTCGCGCCGCTCGTCGTGCGCGACATCTTCACCACCATCGCGAGCCTGCGCGCCACCGGCGTGACGATCCTGCTCGTCGAGCAGAACGCGCGTGCCGCGCTGGAGGTGGCCGACCACGGCTACGTGCTCGAGATGGGCGAGATCGCGCTCGACGGCCCGGCGTCGGAGCTGGCGCGCGACGCGCGCGTCGTCGAGACCTATCTCGGCGCCAAGGGCGGCGCCGCGGCGTGAGCCGCGCGGCGGGCGCGATGCAGGCGCACTCCGACGCTCACGGCATGCTCGACGAGGGCGTGCTCGCGTCGGTGGTCGGCTACCACATCGTGCTCGCGGCGATCACCACGCGACGGCTGTACATGCGCGCCGTCGGCGAGCCGCTCAAGCTCAAGCCCGTCGAGTACTCGATCCTGATGCTGCTGCTGGCCAACGACGACGTCACGCCCAAGCAGCTGTGCCGCACGATCAACGTCTCGGCGCCGAACCTGACGCTGCTGCTCGACGGCCTGCAGCAGCGCGAGCTGCTGACGCGCGTGCGCAGCGAGACCGACCGCCGCTCGCAGCTGATCCACCTGACGCGCAAGGGCGAGCAGGTGGCCCGCAAGGCCCGCGACCTGACCGCAGCGATGGAGAGCGATCTGCATCACCTGAGCAGTGCCGAGCGCGCGATGCTGATCGAGCTGCTGCAGAAGGTGGCGCGGCAGCGGCGCGAGTAGGGCGGCGCGGCGTACCCGCCGGGCGAGGGGTCGTCACCCTCCCCAGACTTCCTGCGCCGTCTCGACCACCAGGCGCAGCTTGGCGCGCTGCGCCTCGACGGCGATCAGGTTGCCGTGCACCGTGCTCGAGAAGCCGCACTGCGGCGACAGGCACAGCTGCTCCAGCGGCACGTACTTCGCGGCCTCGTCGATGCGGCGCTTGAGGGCGTCCTTGCTCTCCATCTCGCCGAACTTCGTCGTCACCAGGCCGAGCACGACGATCTTGTCCTTGGGCAGGAAGCGCAGCGGCCGGAAGTCGCCCGAGCGCTCGTCGTCGTATTCGAGGAAGTAGGCGTCGAGATGCATCTCCGACAGCAGCGCCTCGGCCACCGGCTCGTAGTTGCCGGCCGCCGCGTGCGTGCTCTTGAAGTTGCCGCGGCACAGGTGCATCGCCAGCGTCATGCCGGCGGGCTTCCGGGCGACGACCTTGTTGATGAACTTCGCGTAGCGATGCGGCAGCTCGTTCGGGTCGTCGCCGCGCTGGCGCGCCGCCTCGCGCATCTTCTCGTCGCAAAGGTAGGCGAGATTGGTGTCGTCCATCTGCACGTAGGTGCAGCCGGCGTCGGCCAGCGAGCGCAGCTCGTCGGCGTAGGCCCGGGCGACGTCGTCGTAGAAGTCAGGTTCGAGTTCGGGGTAGGCGTCGCGGCTGATGCCGGCGCGCCCGCCGCGAAAGTGCAGCATCGTCGGCGACGGGATCGTCACCTTGGGCGTGCGGCCCGCAGACACCTGGCTCTTGAGGTACTCGAAGTCGGCCCGCTGGATGTCCTTGACGTGGCGCACCTTGTCCGTCACGCGCATCACGGGCGGCGCAAGCTCCTCCGTGCCGTCGGGCTTCTTGATCGTGACCGGGATGTCGGTCTTGACGCCGCCGAGCTGCTCGAGGAAGTCGATGTGGAAATACGTACGGCGGAACTCGCCGTCGGTGATCGACTGCAGGCCCACGTCCTGCTGCATCTTGACGACCTCCGTGATCGCCTTGTCCTCGACGGCGCGCAACTGCTCGTGCGTGATCTCGCCGGCCGCGACCTGGGCGCGCGCCTCGAGCAGATAGTTCGGGCGCAGAAAGCTGCCGACATGGTCGGCGCGGAACGGGGGGCGGGTGCGCAGGCTCATCGCGAGTCTCCTCGTGGGTTTCGCGCGATGATAGCGACGACACCTCATTGGGGTCGCTGGATACAGACGTCGCCAGAAACACAGGGAAAACCCGATACATAGTGCCAGTCGAAGCGCCTAGGCTTGCATCTCTGTATACAGCAGGTATGCAATGAAGACCTTTCCGCTCAACGCCTGGTACGCCGCCGCCTACGACGTCGAAGTCAAGCGCGCCCTGCTCGCGCGCACGATCTGCGGCCAGAAGCTGGTGCTCTACCGCACGCTCGACGGCCGCGCCGCCGCCCTCGAAGACGCCTGCTGGCACCGCCTGCTGCCGCTGTCGCTCGGCCGCCTCGACGGCGACGACGTCGTCTGCGGCTACCACGGCCTGGTGTTCAACGCCGACGGCCGCTGCGTCCACATGCCGTCGCAGGACACGATCAATCCGTCGGCCTGCGTGCGCGCCTTTCCCGTCGCCGAGAAGCACCGCTTCGTCTGGGTCTGGCCGGGCGACCCGCAGCAAGCCGATCCGAAGCTGATCCCCGACCTGCACTGGAACGACGATCCGGCGTGGGCCGGCGACGGCAAGATGATCCACGTCAAGTGCGACTACCGTCTCGTGCTCGACAACCTGATGGACCTGACGCACGAGACCTTCGTGCACGGCTCGAGCATCGGCAACCGCGCCGTCGCCGAGGCGCCGTTCGTCGCGACGCACGGCGACCGCACGGCCACCGTCACGCGCTGGATGACGGACATCGAGGCGCCGCCTTTCTGGGCCGGCCAGATCCGCGCTGCGCGCGGCTGGCAGGGCAAGGTCGACCGCTGGCAGATCATCCGCTTCGAGGCGCCGGCGACGATCGCGATCGACGTCGGGGTCGCGCCGGCCGGCAGCGGCGCGCCCGGCGGCGACCGCTCGCAGGGCGTCAACGGCTACGTGCTCAACACGATCACGCCCGAGACCGACCGGACCTGCCATTACTTCTGGGCCTTCGCGCGCAACTACCGCCTCGGCGAACAGCGCCTGACGCACGAGCTGCGCGAAGGCGTGGCGTCGATCTTCCGCGAAGACGAGTCGGTGCTCGAGGCGCAGCAGCGCGCCATCGACGAGCATCCGGGCTACACCTTCTACAACCTCAACATCGACGCCGGCTCGATGTGGATGCGACGCCTGATCGACAAGATGATCGCCGCCGAGGCACCGCCGCAGCGCACGATCCCGCTGCGGCCCGCCGCATGACGGCGCTGGCTGCCGACGCGGCGGCGGCGGCCGACGCTGCCGCCGTCCCCGTCTCGCAGACGGTGCGCGCGCAGCTGCGCTTGCGCGAGCTGATCCTCGGCGGCGAGCTCAAGGCCGGCGCGCGCATTGCCGAGCTCGCGCTCGTCGAGCGGCTGGGGGCGTCGCGAACGCCGGTGCGCATGGCGCTGGTCAAGCTCGCCGAGGAGGGGCTGCTCGAGGCGCTGCCCGCCGGCGGCTATGCCGTCAAGGATTTTTCCGAGACCGACATTCACGACGCCATCGAGCTGCGCGGCACGCTCGAAGGGCTGGCCGCGCGGCTGGCCGCCGAGCGCGGCGTGAGCCCGGTGCTGCTGGCCGAGGCCGACGCCTGCCTCGAGCGCATCGACGCGGCGCTCGCCGCGCCCGAGCTGAGCGACGACACCTTCGCCGTCTACGTGCAGCAGAACAAGCGCTGGCACGAGCTGCTCGCCGAGATGGCGGGCAGCCCGCTCGTCGCGCGCCAGGTCGAGCGCGCCGTCACGCTGCCGTTCGCGTCGCCCAACGGCTTCGTGATGGCGCAGTCGGTCGGCCCGCGCGCGCGCGACGTCCTGCTCATCGCGCAGGAGCAGCACCGCGCCGTGCTCGACGCGATCCGCCAGCGCGAGGGTGCGCGCGCCGAGAGCCTGATGCGCGAGCACGCGCGCATCGCGCGCCACAACCTGCAGCAGGCGCTGCGCGACCACAAGTCGCTGACGCTGGTGCCCGGCGCCAGTTTGATCCGCCGCCGCGCGTCGCGCTGAGCGCCGCTGCTTCGTCCGAACCCCCCTCCCGACATGCGACACAACGACCAGTGGCACCCGGCGACGGTGCGAGCCCACCGCGACCTCACGCCGACGGTGCGCGAGTTCGAGCTGCGCCCCGAGGGCGGCGTCGTGCCGTGGAGCGCCGGCAGCCACCTCGACGTGCAGGTGACGATCGATGGCCGGCTCGAGAAGCGCTCCTATTCGCTGATCGGCCTGCCCGACGCCGAGGTCTACCGCATCGCCGTCAAGCGCGCCGATCCGGGCCGCGGCGGCTCGCGCTGGATGTGGTCGCTCGAGACGGGCGACGAGCTGCGCATCGGCGAGCCCAACAACCACTTCGAGCTGGCGCTCGGCGCGCCGCAGTACCTGCTCGTGGCCGGCGGCATCGGCATCACGCCGCTGGTCGGCATGGCGGCGACGCTGGCCGAGCGCGGCGCCGACCTGCGTCTGCTTTACGCCGCGCGCAGCGATGCCGAATTCGCCTACGGTGATCGGCTCCAGGCATCGCTGGGCGCGCGGCTCGAGCGCTTCGCCGACGACGCAGCACAGCGCATCGACCTCGACGCCGAGATCGCGCGCCTGCATCCGCAGGGCCAGCTGCTGGTGTGCGGGCCGATCCCGCTGCTCGACGCCGCCCGGGCGGCGTGGGCGCGCGCCGGCCGAGCGCCTGCGCTGCTGCGCTTCGAGACCTTCGGCAACAGCGGCGCGCATGCCGCCGAGGCGTTCTGGGTCAAGCTGCCGCGCCACGGCGTCGAGCTCGAGGTGCCGGCCGACCGCAGCCTGCTCGACGTGCTCGAGGCCGCCGGCATCGAGACGCTGCACGACTGCCGGCGCGGCGAATGCGGGTTGTGCGCAATGGACATCGTGTCGGCCGTCGGTACGATCGACCACCGCGACGTGTTCTTCAGCGCCGACGAGAAGCGACAGAACCGGCGCCTGTGCGCCTGCGTCTCGCGCGTCGTCGGCGGCGGGCTGGTGCTGGATTCGTCGTACCGGCCCGACGCCTGACGCACCGGCCGCATCCCTTCACGACCGCAGTACAACGATCGAGGATTCCATGAGCAAACGCCACACCCTGAAGACCCTCGCCGCCGCCGCGGCGCTCGCGCTGGCCGGCATCGCGCCGCAGGCCGTTGCGCAGGAGTCGCTGAAGATCGGCCTGATCCTGCCGATGACGGGGCCGTTCGCGTCGACCGGCCGCCAGATCGACGCGGCGGTCAAGCTCTATCTCGCGCGCCACGGCGACAAGGTCGCCGGCAAGAAGGTCGAGGTGATCCTCAAGGACGACGGCGGCGTCGCCGACCAGACGCGGCGCATCGCGCAGGAACTCGTCGTCAACGACAAGGTCGTCGCGCTGGCCGGCTTCGGCCTCACGCCGCTGGCCTTCGCCACGGCGCCGATCGCCACGCAGAGCAAGACGCCGATGGTCGTGATGGCGGCGGCCACGTCGGTGATCCCCGAGCGCTCGCCGTTCATCGTGCGCAGCGGCTTCACGATCCCGCAGATCACGACGCCGATCGCCGACTGGGCGGCCAAGAACGGCATCAAGAACGTCGTCACGCTGGTGTCGGACTACGGCCCGGGCCAGGACGCCGAGAAGTGGTTCAAGAGCCAGTTCCTGCTCAACGGCGGCAAGGTCACGGCCGAGCTGCGCGTGCCGATGGCCAACCCCGACTTCGCGCCCTTCCTGCAGCGCGTGCGCGACGCCAAGCCCGACGCGCTGTTCGTCTTCATGCCCTCGGGCGTGGGCGCCGCGTTCATGAAGCAGTTCGTCGAGCGCGGCCTCGACAAGGCCGGCATCAAACTGATCGGCACCGGCGACGTGACGGACGACGACATCCTCAACGGCATGGGCGACGCAGCGCTCGGCGTCGTGACCTCGTTCCACTATTCGGCGGCGCATCCGTCGCCGATGAACAAGAAGTACGTCGCCGACATCGCCAAGGCCAACAACGGCCTGCGCGCCAACTTCCACGGCGTCGGCGGCTACGACGGCATGCGCGTCATCATCGAGGGCCTGAAGGCGACCAAGGGCCAGGGCGGCGAGGCGCTGCTCAACGCCATGAAGGGCCAGGTGTTCGAGAGCCCGCGCGGCCAGATCATGATCGATGCGCAGACGCGCGATGTCGTGCAGGACGTCTACATCCGCAAGGTCGAGCGCGTGCCGTCGATGAACAACGAACTGTGGAACGTCGAGATCGACGTCATCAAGAGCGTCAAGGATCCGGCGAAGACGAAGTAACATCGCCGCGCCCGCACACCCCGCACGCAGCCCGGCCGCCCGCCGGGCTGTTTTTCGAGCCCCGGTTCCATGCTGACCCTTTTGTTCGACGGCATCGCCTACGGCATGCTGCTGTTCGTGCTCGCCGTCGGGCTGGCCGTGACGTTGGGGCTGATGAACTTCATCAACCTGGCGCACGGCGCATTCGCGATGGCTGGCGGCTACATCACGGTGGTGCTGATGGAGCGCCTGGGCGTGCCCTTCCTGTGGTGCCTGCCGGCGGCCTTCGTGCTGACGGCCGCCGCCGGCGCGCTGCTCGAGCGCACGCTGTACCGGCCGATGTATGCCAAGCCGCACCTCGACCAGGTGCTGTTCTCGATCGGCCTCGTCTTCATTGCGGTCGCCGCGGTCGACTTCTTCCTCGGCGCGCGCCAGCAGATCATCCTGCTGCCTGCGTGGCTGCAGGGCCGCTTCGACCTGCCCTGGATCGACGTCGGCAAGTACCGGCTGTTCATCATCGTCGTGTGCGCCGTGCTGACGCTGGCGCTGCAGTGGATCCTCACGCGCACGCGCTTCGGCAGCCGGCTGCGCGCGTCGGTCGACGATCCGCGCGTCGCCAGCGGCCTGGGGCTCAACGTCAACCGCATCTTCCTCGTCACCTTCGCCGTCGGCTCGGGGCTCGCCGGGCTGGGCGGCGCGATGGGCGCCGAAGTGCTCGGGCTCGATCCGACGTTCCCGCTCAAGTTCATGATCTATTTCCTGATCGTCGTGTCGGTCGGCGGCACGACGACGATCACCGGCCCGCTGCTCGCCGCGCTGCTGCTGGGCATCGCCGACGTCGCCGGCAAGTACTACGTGCCCAAGCTGGGCGCCTTCATCGTCTACAGCCTGATGATCCTGATCCTGGTATGGCGCCCGCAGGGCCTGTTCGCGCGGGCGGCGTCGCGATGAAGGCCGCCGCATTCCTGCGCGCCGACGCGCGCTGGCGCTGGTGGGAATTCGCGCTCGCCGTGGCCGCCGTCGCGTCGTGGTTCCTGCTGCCGGCGCACACGCCGCTGCTGACCGAGATCGCCATCCTCGCGCTGTTCGCGATCTCGCTCGACCTGGTGCTCGGCTATGCCGGCATCGTGTCGCTCGGCCACACCGCCTTCTTCGGCATCGGCGCCTACGGCGCGGCGCTGTTCGCCACGCACGTCATGCCCGATCCGCTCGTCGGGCTGGTGGTCGCGATCGCGGTGTCGACCGTCGCCGGCGCGTTGTCGAGCGTGCTGATCATGCGCGGCTCCGACCTGACGCGATTGATGGTCACGCTCGGCGTCGCGTCGGTGCTGTTCGAACTGGCCAACAAGCTCGACCACATCACCGGCGGCGCCGACGGCCTGCAAGGCGCGCAGATGGCGCCGCTGTTCGGCTTCGAGTTCGACCTGCAGGGCCGCGTCGCCTACGCCTATTGCCTGGCGGTGCTGGCGCTGGGCGTGTTCGTCGCGCGGCGGCTCGTCAAGTCGCCGTTCGGCGTGTCGCTGCAAGCGCTGCGCGACAACCGGCTGCGCGCGGCGTCGATCGGGCTGGCCGTCAATGCGCGGCTGGCGGCGGTCTACACCGTCGCCGCGGGCCTGGCCGGCGCGGCGGGCGCGCTGTCGGCGCAGAAGACGGGCTTCGCCTTCGCGTCGCTCGACGTGCTGGCCTTCCACCAGAGCGCCGACGTGATGCTGATGCTCGTGATCGGCGGCACCGGCTATCTCTATGGCGGCATCTTCGGCGCCGTCATCTTCAAGCTGCTGCAGGACCTGATCTCGGCCTGGACGCCGCAGTACTGGACCTTCTGGATCGGCCTGTTCCTGGTCGTGCTGATGCTCGTCGGTCGCGAGCGGCTGATCCGCCCGTGGACGTGGTGGCGCGGAGGTGCGAAGTGAGCGCCGTCGTGCTCGAGACGAAAGGCCTCGTCAAGCGCTTCGGCGGCGTGACGGCGACCGACGACGTGTCGCTGCGCGTCGAGCAGGGCGCGCGCCACGCGCTGATCGGTCCCAACGGCGCCGGCAAGACGACGCTGATCAACCTGCTGACCGGCGTGCTCGAGCCGACGGCCGGCAGCATCGCGCTGATGGGCGAGGACATCACGCGCCTCGCGCAGCACAAGCGCGTCGCGCGCGGCCTGGTGCGCACCTTCCAGATCAACCAGCTGTTCGCCGAGCTTTCGCCGCTGCAGTCGATCGCGCTGACGGTGACGAACCAGCGCGGCGCGAGCGGCGGCTGGTGGCGCGCGCTCGGCCGCGACGCCGCGGTGGCCGAGGACTGCGACCGCCTGCTGCGCCAGTTCCGCCTCGACGACGTGATGGACCGCAAGACGGCCGTGCTGCCCTACGGCAAGCGCCGCCTGCTCGAGATCGCCATCGCCATCGCCTGCCGGCCGCGCGTGCTGCTGCTCGACGAGCCGGTGGCCGGCGTGCCCGAGGGCGAGCGCCAGGAGATCTTCGAGACGATCGACGCGCTGCCGGCCGACGTGTCGGTGCTGCTGATCGAACACGACATGGACCTCGTCTTCAACTTCGCGCGCACCGTGTCGGTGCTCGTCAACGGCGGCGTGTTCGCCGAGGGCGACGTGCAGACCATCTCCCACGACGAGCGCGTCAAGGCCGTCTACCTCGGGCAAGGCCATGAGTGAACTGCTCAGGGTGGAGGGGCTGCGCGCCGGCTACGGCGAGGCCGTCGTGATCCAGGGCGTCGACCTCGCGCTGGCTGCCGGCGAGTCGCTCGCGCTGCTCGGGCGCAACGGCACGGGCAAGACGACGCTGCTCAACACGCTGGTCGGCGTGACGCGCCGCCACGCCGGGCGCATCGCGCTGGCCGGCCGCGACGTGACGACGCTGCCGCCGTACCGCCGCGCCGAGGCCGGCATCGGCTGGGTGCCGCAGGAGCGCAACATCTTCAAGTCGCTCACCGTCGAGGAGAACCTGACGGCCGTCGCGCGGCCCGGGCCCTGGAGCGTGGGTCGCGTCTACGAGATGTTCCCGCGCCTGCGCGAGCGGCGCGCGCTGCTGGGCACGCAGCTCTCTGGCGGCGAGCAGCAGATGCTCGCCGTCGCGCGCGCGCTCGTGCTCAACCCCAAGCTGTTGCTGCTCGACGAGCCGCTCGAAGGGCTCGCGCCGATCATCGTCGAGGAACTGCTGCGCTCGATCGAGCGCGTCGTGCGCGACGAGGGGCTGTCGGCCATCCTCGTCGAGCAGAACCCGCGCCTCATCCTCGGCATGACGCACCGTGCCGTCGTGCTCGACCGCGGCGCCATCGTCCACGAGAGCGACAGCGCGACGCTGCGCGCGCATCCGGAGCACCTGGAGAAGCTGTTGTCGGTGCATGCCGCGTCGTGAGCGGCGGTGCGGCCTGCCGGTGGGCGACTTCGAGGAAGGCGTCGGCCAGCACGGCTTGCTCGTTGTGCGGAAGGCTGGCGCGGCTGGCGGGGATCGAACCCACGACCCTCGGCTTCGGAGGCCGATACTCTATCCACTGAGCTACAGCCGCACGCAGGCGGCGATTGTATCTGCCAGGCACTCCGCAGCCGCTGTACCATCGCCGACCTTTCGGCACGGACACCCAAGACCATGACGCAGGCGTTGAAGATCGCCGTGATCCCCGGCGACGGCATCGGCAACGAAGTGATGCCCGAGGGCGTGCGCGTGCTCGAGGCGGCGGCCAGGCGCTACGGCATTGCGTTCGATCTGCGGCCCGTCGACTGGGCCAGCTGCGCCTGGTACGAGAAGACGGGCCGGATGATGCCCGACGACTGGAAGGCGCAGCTCTCGGGCATGGACGCGCTGTACTTCGGCGCCGCCGGCTGGCCCGCGACGGTGCCGGATCACGTCTCGTTGTGGGGCTCGCTGATCAAGTTCCGCCGCGAGTTCGACCAGTACGTCAACCTGCGCCCGGTGCGATTGTTCGACGGCGTGCCCTGCCCGCTGGCCGGGCGCAAGGCCGGCGACATCGACTTCTACATCGTGCGCGAGAACACCGAGGGCGAGTACAGCGCCGTCGGCGGGCGCATGTACGAGGGCACGGAGCGCGAGGTCGTGGTGCAGCAGTCGGTGTTCTCGCGCTTCGGCACCGAGCGGGTGCTGAAGTACGCCTTCGAGCTGGCGCAGTCGCGAGCCCGCAAGAAGCTGACGGTGGCCACCAAGAGCAACGGCATCTCGATCAGCATGCCGTGGTGGGACGAGCGCGCCGACGAGATGGCCCGGCGCTACCCTGCGGTGGCGATGGACAAGCAGCACATCGACATCCTGAGCGCGCGCTTCGTGCTCACGCCCGACCGCTTCGACGTGGTGGTGGCGACCAACCTGTTCGGCGACATCCTCTCCGACCTCGGCCCGGCATGCACCGGCACGATCGGGCTGGCGCCGTCGGCCAACCTGAACCCGGAGCGGCGCTTCCCGTCGCTGTTCGAGCCGGTGCACGGCTCGGCGCCCGACATCTACGGCAGGAACATCGCCAACCCGGTGGCGATGATCTGGTCGGGCGCGCTGATGCTCGACTTCCTCGGCGGCAAGCCGGGCGGCGACGCCGGCCTGCGCGAGCGCTGCCGCGCGGCGCACGACGCCATCGTCACGGCGATCGAGGCCGTGCTGCGCGAGGGGCCGCGCACGCCCGACCTCGGCGGCAGCGCGTCGACCGACGAGGTCGGCCGCGCCATCGCCGAGCGCGTCGAACGCGCATGAAGCGCGTCGCTATAATGCCGCCGCTCTGCGACGGGGCGGGCCCATCTGCAGCGCTACAGCCCTCCTCGAGTCATCCATGAGCGACGTTCAACACACCTCCCACGCCGACTCTCCGCACGAGGGTCCGATCAAGACGCCCAAGCAGGTCATCGCCGCGGTGGCCGCCGGCTTCCTGATCCCGATCGCGATCATCGTGCTGCTCGCCGTCTACGTGTCGAGCGGCCAGCGCATCGGCGCTGGCAGCGACGGCGTCGCCGCCGACGAAGCGCTGGCGCGGCGCATCGAGCCGGTCGGCCGCGTCGAGGTGCGCGACGAGTCCGCGCCCGCGGCGCTGAAGACGGGCGAACAGGTCTACCAGGCGCAGTGCGTCGCCTGCCACGGCACGGGCGTCGCGGGTGCGCCGAAGTTCGGCGACGCGGCGGCGTGGGCGCCGCGCATCAAGAGCGGCCTCGAGGCGCTGCTGACCTCGTCGCTCAAGGGCAAGGGCGCGATGCCGCCGCGCGGCGGCACGACCGCGTCGGACGCCGACATCCGCGCCACCGTCGAATACATGGTCGGCGCGGTCCAGTAGCCGTCGGCTACGGCTGCGCCGCGGCGTCAGCACGCAGCAGGCGGTTCGGGTCGAAGCCGATAGCCGTAGCGCATCGGCAGCTCCCCGCCGAGGCAGGGCTCGGCGCGCCAGGTGCCGGCCTCGATGGCCTCGGCGGCCGGTGCCATGTCGAGCGTGTGCACGATGCCGAGCCCGAGATCGGTGTCGATGAACAGGCGCCCGGCCTCGTCGACCAGCGCCGCCCGGTAGCGCGCCGGGCGCCCGGTGTGGGACTCGATCGTCGGCGCGCGCGCGTCGCCGCCCACCCGCCACACCCACGGCGCCGCCTCGAGCTCGACGTAGACGCGCTGCGGCCCGTTCTGGAAGTACCAGCAGCCGGCGTCGTCGTGCTCGTAGTTGCGGTGGATGAACTCGCGCAGCTTGTCGTGGCGGATCGCGCTGCCCTTGACGCGCGGGAACGGGCCGGCGGCCTGCACGCGCTCGTCGCGCATGTACCAGTCGCCGCGCGCGTCGAGCGCCAGCCAGCCGTAGCAGTGCGGCACGTGGGGCCACTTGGCGAGCGCCGCCTTCACCAGATCGTCCATCGGCCGATGATCGGTCAAAGCCGCTCGCGCAGCCAGTTCGCCACCTGCTCCGGCAGGGTCGCCAGCCGCCCCGGAAAGCCGCCGTGCGCGAAGCCGACGTGGCCGCCGTGCGCCGGCTGCCACAGCGTGACGTTCGCGCCGGCCTCGCGCGGCGTCGGCAGGCTGGCCGCCGGCACGAAGGGGTCGTTGCGCGCATTGACGACGAGCGCCGGCACGCGGATGCGCGCCAGCTGCGGCTTGGCCGACGCGCGTGCGTAGTAGTCGGCGGCGTCGCGAAAGCCGTGCAGCGGTGCGGTGAACACGTCGTCGAAGTCGTACAGGTCGCGCGCTGCGACGAGCCGCCGGCGGTCGAACAGGCCCGGGTGCTGCGCCAGCTTGGCGAGCGCCTTGGGCTTCATCGTCCGCAGGAACAGGCGCGTGTAGACGGCGCGGTTGAAGCCGCGGCCGAGCGCCATGCCGCCGGCCGCCAGGTCGAGCGGCGCCGACACGGCGCACACGGCGCGCACCGTGCGCGCCGCCGTGTCGCCCGCTTCCTCGGCCCAGCGCAGCAGCGCATTGCCGCCGAGCGACACGCCGACGGCGACGAGCGGCCCGGCATGCTGCGCGCGCAGCCGCTGCAGCACCCAGCCGACCTCCTCGTGGTCGCCCGAGTGATAGGCGCGCGGCGCGAGGTTGAGCTCCCCCGAGCAGCCGCGAAAGTGCGGCACGGCGCAGCGCCAGCCGAGCGCGTGCGCGCGGTGCGCGAAGGCCACGCTGTAGTGGCTCGCGCTCGAGCCCTCGAGGCCGTGGAACAGCGCGAGCAGCGGCGGCGCCGCGGCTTGCGTCGCCGCATCGCCGCCCGGTGCATCGAGGAAGTCGACGTCGACGAAGTCGCCGTCGGGCGTCGTCCAGCGCTCGCGGCGGTAGGCCGGCCGCGGCTGCCAGCGGTGCGACACGACGGCCGACCAGATCGTCTGCACGTTGCCGCCCCAGGCGCCCGAGCCGCCCAGCCAGCGCGGCGCGCGATGCGCGTCCATACCGCCCGCCCCTAGTGCAAGGTCGACGGCGGCTCGCTGATGTCGGGCAGATCCTGCAGCGAGCCCGGGCTGGCGTGGTGCAGCACGAGGCGCCAGCCGCGCGCCGTCCTGGCATAGACGTTGGTCGCGACGACCCAGGCCGTCTGCAGCCCCTGCTGCGTCAGCATCGGCACGCGCTCGACGACGTGGTGGATCGCGACGCCCGACGACAGCTGCATGCGGCGCACGCGCTCGGGCTGCGCGCCGACGCCGCCGCCGTTGCCGAACATCGCCTCGAAGCTGGCGCGGATCGCGTCGGGTCCGACGATGCGCGGGCCGCCGGGATGAATGCAGGCGATGTCGTCGTCGTCGCCCCAGACCTCCATCAGCTTCTCGATGTCGCCCTGCTGCAGCGCCTCGTAGAACTGCTGCTCGATATCGTCGGGCGAGCCGAGCGGGGCGGTGCGGGGCGCGGGCATGGGCGCGAGCTTAGCAAGTCAGCGCAGCACGACGGTCTTGGCGCCGTTGAGCAGCACGCGGTGCTCGACGTGCCAGCGCACGGCGCGCGCCAGCACGACACATTCGACGTCGCGGCCGACGGCGGCGAAGTCCTCCGGCGTCAGCGCGTGGTCGACGCGCTCGACGTCCTGTTCGATGATCGGCCCCTCGTCGAGGTCGGCCGTCACGTAGTGCGCCGTCGCGCCGATCAGCTTGACGCCGCGCTCGTGCGCCTGCGCATAGGGCCGCGCGCCCTTGAAGCTCGGCAGGAAGCTGTGGTGGATGTTGATCGCGCGCCCGCGCAGCCCGGCGCAGAACTCGGCGCTGAGGATCTGCATGTAGCGCGCCAGCACGACGAGCTCGACGCTCTCGGCGTCGACCAGCGCCTCGACGCGGCGCTCCTGCTCGCGCTTGGCCGCGGGCGACGCGATCGGCCAGTGGTGGAACGGGATGCCGTAGCCGGCCGCCAGACCCTCGAAATCGCGGTGGTTCGACACGATGGCCGCGATGTCGGCGCGCAGCTGCCCCGAGCGCACGCGAAACAGCAGGTCGTTGAGGCAGTGGCCGTGCTGGCTGACCATCAGCAGCAGGCGCGGGCGGCGCGCCAGCGCGTGAAAGCGCAGATCCATGGCGAAGCGCGCGGCGACCTCGGCAAACGCCGCCTGCAGCGCCGCCGTCTCGGCCAGGGCGGGCGGCGCCTCGAAGTGCACGCGCATGAAGAACAGCCCCGTGCCGTCGTCGCTCTGCACGTCGCCGAACTGCTGCGAGTCGAGGATGTTGCAGCCCGATTCGTAGAGACGCCCCGCGACGGCATGCACGATGCCCTTGGCGTCGCGGCACGACAGCGTGAGGACGAACTCGGGTTGGGACGGCGCGGACATCGGGCGGCGATTGTACGAACATGCCGGCACGCCCCGGCGCGCGTGCCTAGAATCGCGGCACTTCGCCGCAGCCCGCCATGAGCGCCGCCCCTCCGGCCGATCGCACCGAGCGCAGCGAGCGCCTCGCCGGCCTGATCGCGCGCGTCGCGCTCGGCGACCGCGCGGCATTCCGCACGCTCTATGACGCCACCAGCGCGCATCTGTTCGGCGTTGTCCTTCGTATCCAGCCAGACCGGGCGCGCGCAGAAGACGTGCTGCAGGAGGTCTACGTCAACGTGTGGCGCGGCGCCGCGGGGTTCGACGCGGCCGTCGGCCAGCCGCTGACCTGGCTGACGAGCATCGCGCGCCACCGCGCCATCGACCAGTTGCGGCGCGCGGCGGCCGCGCCCAAGACGCTCAGCACGACGATGGCCCGCGACGACGACGACACCGAACGCGACATGCTCGACGAACTGCCTTGCGCCGACGACGGCCCGCTGGAGCTGCTGGCGCGTGCCGTCGACGCGCGCGCGCTGCGCAGCTGCATCGGCGGGCTCAGCCGCGAACAGCAGGCCAGCCTCGCGCTGGCCTACTACCAGGGCCTGTCGCACGCCGAGGTGGCGGCTCAGATGGGCCAGCCGCTCGGCTCCGTCAAGAGCTGGGTGCGGCGCGGCCTCGCCGCGCTCAAGAGCTGCCTCGAGCGACTCGGCTTCGAAGCGGGGCGCTGACGCATGGACTACGGCCGCCGCACGCTCGCCGACCGGCTCGCCGCCGAATACGTGCTCGGCACGCTGCGCGGGCCGGCGCGGCGCCGGTTCGAGGCGCTGCTGCCGGCCCACCCGGCGCTGCGCGCCGCGGTGCGCGACTGGCAGGCACGGCTCGATCCCATGGCCGCGGCCGTCGCGCCGGTGGCGCCGCCGGCGTCGGCGTGGGCCGGCATCGAGCGCCGGCTGTTCGGCGCGGCCGCCGCGCCGCTGCCGTGGTGGCGCCGCGCCGGCTCGTGGCAGGGCCTGGCCGGCATCGCGACGGCGGCGGCCGTCGCGCTCGCCGTGCTGGTGGCGCAGCCGCCGGCCACGGCGCCCCCAGTCGTCGTCGTGCTGGCCGCCAGCGGCGACGCCGGCGCCGCGGCGCTGCCGCCGGCGAGCTTCGTCGCCAGCGTGTCGGCCGACGGCCGCTCGCTCGTGCTCAAGCCGATCGGTCCGGTGCGCGTCGCCGCCGACCGCGCGCTCGAACTGTGGGCCGTGCCGGGCGCCGGCGCGCCGCGCTCGCTCGGCCTGGTGGCGAGCGACGCGGCGACGACGGTGCTGCGCGCGCGCCTGCTCGACGGCACGGCGGCCTTCGCCGTCAGCGTCGAGCCCGCCGGCGGCTCGCCGACCGGCGCGCCGACCGGGCCGATCGTCTCGGTCGGCAAGCTGCAGAGCTGACGGGCGCACCTTCTTCGCGCCGCTGCATCCGCACGGCGCCCTGCTGCGTATGGGTCGTCACGTCGCCCGCCCCGGGCGGCGCCGCAACCGAGCGACTTCATTCACAGGAGACCGCGATGAACACTCTGCAACGCATCGAATCCACGGCCGCGCGCCGCGACATCCTCAAGGGCGCCGGCGTGCTGTCGGCCGGCGCCGTGCTGCTGCTGGCCGGCGTGCGAGCGCACGCCGCGACGCAAGGCAGCGCTCCAGGCGAAGGCGACGTCGCCATCCTCAACGTCGCGCTCGCGCTCGAGCACGAGGCGATCGCCGCCTACCAGCTCGGCGCCGGCAGCGGCCTGCTGCAAAAGCCCGTGCTCGAGACGGCGCTGCGCTTCCAGGCCGACCACAAGGCGCACCGCGACGCCCTCGTCGCGACGATCCGCAAGCTCGGCGGCAGACCGGTCGACGACCTGCCGGCCGATCGCCATGCGTCGAGCCTGGGCGCCGCGTCGCTGAAGACGCAGGCCGACGTGCTCAACCTCGCGGCGCGCCTCGAGCTCGGCGCGACCAACGCCTACCTGGCAGTGATCCCGTCGTTCCGCGACGGCCAGCTCGCCAAGGTGGCGGGGCGGCTCGCCGCCGACGAGACGCTGCACTGGACGCTGCTCAACAGCGCGCTCGGGCGGCCGCTGCCGATGGCCGCGCTGTCGTTCGGCGCCTGACTCTCGAACGGAGACCCATCATGCGCAAGCTCTGCGCCACACTGCCGCTGTTCGCGCTGCTCACGGCCTGCATGAGTCCCGGCCTGCGTTCGGCGTCGGCCGTCGACAGCGCGACGCTGCCCGAGGCGGTGCGCGTGCCGGCCGACTACGTCTTCTACGGCGGCCGTGACGCGGCGAGAATGAGCGCCTGGTAGGGATGGTCGGCCGGCGCACCGCCGTCTAGCGTGCGCTTCCGATGGCAAGGAGGTGCGCGATGGATGCAGGCGCAGTCGTGCTCCCGGGCGCCGAACCGGCACGCCGGCCGTGGTTCGGCGGCATCGGCCTGCCGCCGTGGGTCGAAGCGGCGCTCGGCGTGCCCGGCCGCGCGCACGGCGTCGGCTGGCTCGCGGCCGCGTCGATCGGCACGGCGCTGGCGCTGCTGCTGCTGCGCTCGGCGCTCGCCGTGCCGACCGGATGGGGCGTCGAGGACTTCCTCGGTTGGGTCGACGCCGGCGCGCAGGGCCCGGTGCAGGCGATCGTCGCGCTGTGGCAGCGCGCCGGCGTGCTGCCGCTGGCCTGGGCCTATCTCGCCATCGACAGCGCCGTCTTCGTGCCGCTCTACGCGGCGTTCGCGCTGGCGCTCGGCGCGCGGCTGGCGCGCGCCGTGGCGGCCGAGCAGCGCGAAGGCGGCGCGGCGCGCGCCGAGCCCGCGCTGCGCCGCGCGCTCGGCGCGCCGGTGCTCGCGCTCGCCGGCGTCGACCTGATCGAGAACGCGCTCGGCCTGGCGCGCACCGGCGCCGTCGGCGGCGCGCTGGCCGTCGCCGCGAGCGTCGTCGCGCTGGGCGCGCTGCTGCGCAGCGCCGCGCTGCGCGATCACTGGCGCAGCGCCGGCGCCTGGGGCGTCGCGCTCGGCGCGGCGCTGGCCTTCGTCGCGCTGGCCGCCGCGTGGACGCGCCCGCAGTGCCGCCGCACCGACAATGCGCCGGCGTTCGGCCTCGACGCGCTGTGGCCGCTCGGCTGCGCGGCGCACGAGGCCAAGGGCTGGCTCGTCGTGCTGGCCGTCGCGCTGCTGCTGCTGGCCGCCGCCTTCTGGCTGTTCGGCGTGCACTTCGGCCCGGGCACGCCGGCGGCGGCGCGCGCGGCGCGGGCCCGGCTGCGCGCCGCGCTGTGGGACATCGTCGTGCGCAGCCGCTACGTGCTGATCGCCATCGCGCTGATGGCCGGGCTGACCGTCGTGATGGACCAGGGGCGCGATGTCGCCTATGCGATGGCGGCGGCGCCGTTTCGCGCCGGCGACTTCGCATGGTGGGAGCGCGCGCTGCTGTGGGCCGGCCTCGCGGCATCGTTCGCGGCGTCGGCACTGGCGGTCTGGATGTTCGTCTTCGCGTGCTGGCTGTGGACGCGCAGCGCCTGCATGCTCGCCACGCTGCACGGCGGTGCGACGGCTGCCGCTGCCGCGCCTCCGCCGGCGCCCGGTGCGCCGCCGCCGCCGCTGACCGACGCCGACGTCGTCGCGCGCGAGTGGGCGCGCGTGCTGGCCTTCGTGCCCGTCGTGCTGCTCGTCGTGCTGTGCGCCGGCGTGATCGAGGACGTCGTGATGGCGCAGTCGGCCGACCCGGCCGTCGAGCCGACGCGCTGGATCGGCCCGGTGACGACGGTGCTCGTGTTCGGCCTCGGCACGATCGGCTTCGGCATCGCCTTCCTGCGCCAGCGCACGCGCCAGCTCACCGTCACCGGTTACTACGACTGCGTGAGCTGGACGACGTGGGCGCGGCTGGCCGGCTTCGGCCTGCCGCTGCGCCACGGCGCGCACGGCAAGTACAGCTTCGGCCGGCTCGTCGATCCGTACTGGCTGCCCGTCGTCGCGCTGGCCGGGCTGCTCGGCGGCCGGCTGCTCGACGTGTTTCCGGCCGCCGGCTGGTGGCGCGTCGACTACCTGCCGACGATGACGTTCGCCGTCATCGTCTACTCGCTCACGCTGTGGCTGTGCTTCTTCGGCTGGCTGTCGATGCTCGAGATCCGGCGCTCGATCCCGTGGGTCGGCCTGCTCGTCGTCGCGGTCGGCGCGATCGGTGCCTTCGGCTGGGCCGACAACCACGTCGTGTGGCCGGCCGTCGCGCCGGGCGACGCCGCGCCGGCCGGCGCGTTGCGCATGTTCGCGTACAGCGCGGCGCTCGCCGTGCTGCTGCTCGTCGCCTATCGCTGGGCGATGGGCGTCGTCGAGCGCGCGACGGCCGCGGCGCCCGCTGCCACGGCCACGGCCGAGCCTGCCTCCGCGCTCGTGCGGCTGCGTCGCTGGGTTACGCCGCTGGCCGTCGCCGCAGGTGTCGGCCTGGTGCTGTGGGCCGGCGACCGGGGGGCGACGTCGCGGCCGGCCGACGCGCGGCCGCTGCCGGCGTGGTCGCGGCCGACGCTCGACATCGCGCTCGCCGACTGGCTGGCATCGATCTGCAACGCGGGCGCCGACGGCGCGTGCAGGCCGGCGCTCGCCGCGCGGCCCGACGGCGGCATCGACGTGCACTTCGTGTCGTCGGAAGGCGGCGGTATCCGCGCCGCGGTGTGGACGGCGTTCGCGCTGCAGCGCCTGGCGGCGAGCGATGCGGGCTTTCTCGCGCGCACCTTCTCGATCTCAGGCGTGTCGGGCGGCGCCGTCGGCGCGGCGGCGTTTCGCGCCTGCAGCACCGCGGGCGGCGATGCCGGCGCGCGCGACGCCTGCCTGCGCCGCGTCGCGCAGACCGATCTGCTGTCGCCGCTCATCGGCGCGTGGATGTTCGAAGACGCTCTCGCGCGCGTGCTGCCGACCAGCCTGTGCACGACGCCGGGCTGCGGTTTCCTGTCGCGCGGCGCCTGGTTCGAGCAGACGCTCGAGGCGGCGGCGCCCGGCTTTCGCGGCGGCCTCGTCGCATCGGGTCAGGCGCTGCGCAACGGCGGCGCGGCGCACGTGCCCTATCTCTTCCTCAACGCGACCTGGGTCGAGTCGGGCGAGCGCGCCATCGGCAGCGATCTGCGCATCGATTGGCGGTTGTTCCGCGGCGCCAAGGATCCGCTGCGCATCGTCGGCGCCGACCTGCCGCTCGGCACGGCGGCGCACAACGCGGCGCGCTTTCCGTACGTCAACGCGATCGGCGCGCTGCGCGCGCCGCGCGAGCGCTGCCAGACGCGCCAGGGCGAGCCGGCGGCCGACGGCGCGGCCGTGGAACAGGCGCTCGCCGGCCCGCCCGAGGTCTGCGGCCACCTCGCCGACGGCGGCTACTTCGACAACTCGGGCGCGCAGACCACGCTCGACGCGCTGCAGGGTCTGGCTCGCTGCCTCGACGCGCGTGCCGGCGATGCCGCCGCCGCGGCGCTGTTCCCGAAGTGCGCCGCGATGCCGCCGGCGCAGCGCGAATGGCTGCGCAGCCGCCTCGTGCCGCGCGTGCTGATGATCCGCAACGGCGTCAATCCGGCCGGTGCGCGCCAGGAGCATTGCCGCAGCGTCGTGCGGCCGACGGGCAGCGACGTGACGCCCGCGCCCGCCGCCGGTTGCAGTGCGCTGACGCAGCAGGGCTATCACCCCGAGCGGCCGGTGTGCCGCGGCAAGGCAGCGTTGTATGTCGACTTCGTGGGCCCGGCGCTGGCCGTCGTCAACGTCAGCGGCATCGGCGCCAACGGCCTGCTCGCCGAGGCGCGTCAGTCACAGGCCGTGCGCGCGCTGCGCAGCGTGCTCGGCGGCGCCGCAGCCGCCAGCACCGACGCCCCCGCCGTCGTCGTCGACCTGCTGCCCGACGGCATCCGCTATCCGCTCGGCTGGCACTTGTCGCCGGCGGCGTCGGAGGGGATGGCGCGCCAGGCGGCGCGCTGCACGATCGCGTCGGCGGCGACGACGGGCCCGTAGCCGGGCCGCCGCGTCAGTGCCCCGCGCGCAGCGGCGCGTTGGCGTCGAGCTTGTAGACCGTGCCGCAGTACGGGCACTTGCCGGCGCCCGTCGACGCGACGTCGATGAAGACGCGCGGATGGCCGCTCCACAGCGGCATCTTCGGATTGGGGCAGAACACGACGCCGTGGCCCTGCAGGTCGCTCGCGTCGACGACGACGTGGCCGGCCGCCTGGGCCGTGCTCGGCTCGATGCCGGTGCTGCCGATCTTGCTGCTGCTCATGGTGCCCATCACTTCAGACCCTGGTCAGCCATTCGGCGTACTTCGCGTTGCGGCCGTTGACGATGTCGAAGAAGGCCGCCTGGATCTTCTCCGTCACGGGCCCGCGCGAGCCGATGCCGATCTGCACGCGGTCGAGTTCGCGGATCGGCGTCACTTCGGCGGCGGTGCCGGTGAAGAAGCACTCGTCGGCGATGTAGATCTCGTCGCGCGTGATGCGCTTCTCGACGATCTTCAGTCCCAGGTCCTGGCAGACGGCAAACACGGTGTTGCGCGTGATGCCGTTGAGCGCGCCGGCCGACAGGTCGGGCGTGTAGACGACGCCGTTCTTGACGACGAACACGTTCTCGCCCGCGCCTTCGCTGACGAAGCCGGCCGAGTCGAGCAGCAGCGCCTCGTCGTAGCCGTCGTCCGTCGCTTCCATGTTGGCGAGGATCGAGTTGCTGTAGTTGCTCACCGCCTTGGCCTGCGTCATCGTGATGTTGACGTGGTGGCGCGTGTAGCTGCTCGTCTTGACGCGGATGCCGCGCTTCAGGCCCTCGTCGCCGAGGTAGGCGCCCCAGGCCCAGGCGGCGATCATCAGGTGGATGCTGTTGCCCTTGGGGCTGACGCCGAGCTTCTCGGAGCCGATCCACACCAGCGGACGCAGGTAGCAGCTTTCGAGCTTGTTGGCGCGCACGACTTCCTTCTGCGCCTCGACCACCGTCTCGAAGTCGTACGGGATCTTCATGCGCAGGATCTTGGCGCTGTTGTACAGGCGCTCGGTGTGCTCGCGCAGGCGGAAGATCGCCGTGCCGTGGGCCGTGTTGTAGGCGCGCACGCCCTCGAACGCGCCGCAGCCGTAGTGCAGCGTGTGGGTCAGCACGTGGATCTTCGCGTCGCGCCAGTCGACGAGCGCGCCGTCCATCCAGATCTTGCCGTCGCGGTCTTCCATCGACATGGGGCGTCCTCGGGTGCAGGGAGAACCCGAATTCTAAGGGGCGGGCGTCGCATCGTCGGCCGCGTCCCCCGGGCGCTGCAGCGCCCATCGCGCACAGCGCCCGCGGTCGAGCTCGACGCGCACCTCGGCGCCGCCCGGGTCGGCCCAGACGAAGGTCTCGGGCCCCTCGGCGATCTTGCGCCCGAGGCTGCCGGTGAGCTTGAGGATGTCGAGCAGCGGCATGCCGGCGTGCAGCCTCGAGTGCAGCATCACGGCGCTGGCGACATGGCCGACCGGCGACTGGCCGGCCCGGCGCAGCACGCGCGTGATGCGCGTGAACTGCAGCAGCAGCCAGAACACGACGACGCTGAACGCCAGCACCAGGCCCTGCCAGCCCCACGCCTGCCAGCCGACGCCGAAGGCCAGCGCGGCCAGCGCCCAGCCGATCCATGAATTCATGCGTGATCCTCAGTCGAGCTCGCGCAGCGCGTCGATCGCCTGCTCGATGCGCTCGACGGCCACCAGCTTCAGCCCCTCGGGCGGCTTCTTGGGCGCATTCGCCTTGGGCACCAGGCCGATCGCGAAGCCGAGCTTGGCGGCTTCCTTCAGGCGCTCCTGGCCGCGCGGCGCGGGACGCACCTCGCCGGCCAGGCCGACTTCGCCGAACGCGAAGAAGCCTGCCGGCAGCGGCCGGCCACGCAGGCTGCTGTGGATCGCCAGCAGCACGGCCAGGTCCGCCGCCGGCTCGCTGATGCGCACGCCGCCGACGGCATTGACGAACACGTCCTGGTCGAAGGTCGCGATGCCGGCGTGGCGGTGCAGCACGGCCAGCAGCATCGCCAGGCGGTCGCGCTCCAGGCCCACCGACAGGCGGCGCGGGCTCGGGCCCCCGCCGTCGACCAGCGCCTGTACCTCGACGAGCAGCGGCCGTGTGCCTTCGAGCGTGACGAGCACGCACGAGCCCGCCACCGGCGCGCCGTGCGTCGACAGGAAGATGGCGCTCGGGTTGGCGACACCCTTGAGTCCGCGCTCCGTCATCGCGAACACGCCGATCTCGTTGACGGCGCCGAAGCGGTTCTTGATCGCGCGCACGAGGCGAAAGCTCGAATGCGTGTCGCCCTCGAAATAGAGCACGGTGTCGACGATGTGCTCCATCACGCGCGGCCCGGCGAGTGCGCCTTCCTTCGTGACGTGGCCGACGAGCACGATCGCCGTGCCGCTGCTCTTCGCGATGCGCGTGAGTTGCGCGGCGCACTCGCGCACCTGCGCCACCGAGCCCGGCGCCGACGTGAGCTGCTCGCTGTACAGCGTCTGGATCGAGTCGACGACGCACACCGCCGGCCGCTCGTCGGCGATCACGGCGGCGATCTTCTCGAGCTGGATCTCGGCGACGACGCGCACTGCCGAGCCCGCGCCGCCCGCCGCGCCTTCGCCGGCCAGGCCGAGCCGCCGCGCGCGCAGCGCGACCTGCGCGCCGCTTTCCTCGCCGGTGACGTAGAGGCAGGGCAGGCGGCGCGACAGCGCGTCGAGCGCCTGCAGCAGCAGCGTCGACTTGCCGATGCCCGGGTCGCCGCCGATCAGCACGACGCCGCCGGCGACCAGCCCGCCGCCGAGCACACGGTCGAGCTCGTCGATGCCGGTCGGCTGGCGATCGACGTCGGTGGCCTCGATCTGCGACAGCGTCGCCACCTCGGCGCGGCCGGCGAGCGACTGGTAGCGGTGCTTCGTGCCCGCCGCCTCGGCGACCGACTCGACGAGCGTGTTCCAGGCGCCGCACGCCGGGCACTTGCCGAGCCATTTCGGGCTCGTGCCGCCGCATTCGCTGCAGGTGTAGACGGATTTCTCGCGCGCCATGGTGCGCGGCATTGTGCCGGCTAGTCGAGCGCGACCTTGCCGCGCCCCGCCTTCAGGCGGCCGTGCAGTGTCTTGGCGTCGACGCGGCGCTTGCGCGCGCTGGCGCTCGGGCGCGTCGGCACGCGCGGCACCGGTGCGCGCGCAGCGCTCGCCACCAGCGTGTGCAGCCGCTCGAGGGCGACGCGCCGGTTCTTGTCCTGCGTGCGTTCGGTCTGTGCCTTGATGACGACGACGCCGTCGCGCGTGATGCGCGCATCGTGCAGCGCGAGCAGCCGCGCCTTGACGTCGTCGGGCAGCGACGACGCGCCGATGTCGAAGCGCAGGTGGATCGCGCTCGACACCTTGTTGACGTTCTGGCCGCCCGCGCCCTGGGCGCGGATCGCCGTGATCTCGACCTCGGCTTCGGGGATCTCGAGGTGCGGCCGCGTCACGAACCGCGCTCCGCGGGCGACGGCAGCGCCAGCCCGGGCGGCGGCGGCAGTTCGGGCAGCGCGGCGCGCAGCTCGAGGCACTGGCGGATGTGGCGCTCGCACAGCCGCTTGAACAGCCAGCCGGCGAGCGCCGCCGATGCCGCCTGGCCGACGATGGGTGCGAGCTTGGCCGCCTGCTGCGCGCCCAGGCGCAGGCCGAGCGAACGCGCGACGGCGAACACGGCCGCCTGCGTCGCCACGCGCCCGATCAGGAAGCCGCCGATCTGCTGCGCCAGCGTGTCGATGCGGTTGCGCAGCGGCGGCGCGAGCTGCGCCACCTGCTCGGGCGCGAGGCCGAACGCCGTGTTGATGCGCGCGATCGTCGCCACCAGCAGCTTGCCGTTGACGTAGAGGTCGACGCCCGCGATCGGCAGCGCCGACACGCCGGCCGCCTTGAGCGACTGCGTGCGCACGAGGCGCCGGCAGGCGCGCGCGACGTCCGATTCACGCGTCGTCGCGTTGTCGAGCTGCGCCTTCTTCGTCGTCATGGCTCGACGACGACGGGCACGCGCGGCGCGAGCCCGCACATCAGCTCGTAGCCGACGGTGCCGGCGGCGTGCGCCACGTCGTCGATCGACAGCAGCGCGCCGGCGTCTCCCGGCCCGCGGCCCCACAGCGTGACTTCGCTGCCGGCGCGCGCGCCGGCCACCGGCGTGAGGTCGACGGTGATCATGTCCATGCTGACGCGGCCGACGACGCGCGTGCGCACGCCGTCGACGAGCACCGGCGTGCCGCTCGGCGCGTGGCGCGGATAGCCGTCGGCATAGCCGCAGGCGACGACGCCCACCGTCATCGGCTCGCCGGCCGCGAAGCTGCCGCCGTAGCCGACGCGCTCGCCGGCAGCGATGCGCTGCGTCGCGATCAGCCGGCTCTTCAGCGTCATCGCGGGCTGCAGGCCCCAGTGCGCGGCGTCGTGCGCCGGATGGTCGGGGGAGCTGCCGTACAGCAGGATGCCGGGGCGCACCCAGTCCTCGGCCAGGCGCGCGCGCAGCGTCGCGCCGTGGCGCAGCAGCGCGGCCGAGTTCGACAGCGAGCGTTCGCCGGCCAGCCCCTCCGTCGCGGCGGCGAAGGCCGCGAACTGCGCCTCGATGCCGCGCTCGCCGTCGGCGTCGGCGAAATGCGTCGCCAGCGTCACGGCGTCGACCTGCGGCAACGCATTCAGGCGCTGCCAGGCGGCGCGAAACGCCGCCGGCGCGAAGCCGAGGCGGTTCATGCCGCTGTTGAGCTTGAGCACGACGTGCTGCGGCCGCGCCAGCTTGGCGGCGGCCAGCCAGTCGATCTGCGCGTCGCAGTGCACCGTGTGGCGCAGGTCCAGGCGCGCGCAGGCCTCGAGGTCGCGCGGCTCGAAACAGCCCTCGAGCAGCAGGATCGGGCCGCGCCAGCCGAGCGCGCGGATGCGCTCGGCCTCGGCGATGTCGAGCAGCGCGAAGCCGTCGGCGCTGCGCAGGCTCGCATAGGCACGCTCGATGCCGTGGCCGTAGGCATTGGCCTTGACGACGGCCCACACACGCGCGTCGGGCGCCGCCTTGCGGGCGCGCGCCAGGTTGCGCGCGAGCGCCTCGGCGTGGATGACGGCCTGGATCGGGCGGGGCATGGCTGCGGGCATTCTGCCAGCGGCGCGTGGATGCGTTTGCGCCGCGGCGGCGCGCTGCGCCACCCGCGCGAACGCGCGGGCGGCGGCACGCCGACCCCATGCTATAACCCGCGCCGCGGGGCCTGCCCCCGCACGCGAGCCAGCAGCGAGCGTCGAGCGCGACGCCACCAAGCCCATGAGAGGTGCATGAAAAGAGGCTTCTACACCATCATGGCCGCGCAGTTCTTCAGCTCGCTGGCCGACAACGCGCTCTTCGTCGGTGCCGTCGAACTGTTGAGGACCTCGGGGCAGCCCGAGTGGCAGCGTGCCGCGCTGGTGCCGATGTTCGCGTTGTTCTACGTCGTGCTCGCGCCCTTCGTCGGCGCCTTCGCCGACGCCGTGCCCAAGGGCAAGGTGATGTTCGTGTCGAACGCGATCAAGGTCGCGGGCTGCCTGATGATGCTGTTCGGTGCGCACCCGCTGGCCGCCTACGCCATCGTCGGCCTGGGCGCCGCGGCCTACTCGCCGGCCAAGTACGGCATCCTCACCGAGCTGCTGCCGGCGTCGCAGCTCGTCAAGGCCAACGGCTGGATCGAGGGGCTGACGATCGCGTCGATCATCCTCGGCGTGCTGCTCGGCGGCCAGCTCGTCGGCCAGCCACTGGCATCGCGCATGCTCGGGTTCGACCTGCCCATTTTCGAAACCGGCATCGACACCGCGCCCGAGGCGGCGATCGCGTCGATCATCGTGCTGTACGTCGTCGCCGCCGCGTTCAACCTGCGCATCCCGCGCACCGAGGCGCCGCTGCAGCCGCTGTCGGCCAGCCCGGTCGAGCTGGTGCGCGACTTCTCGCTGTGCAATGCGCGGTTGTGGAGCGACAAGCTCGGCCAGATCTCGCTCGCCACGACGACGCTGTTCTGGGGCGTCTCGGGCAACCTGCGCTACATCGTGCTCGCGTGGGCGGCGGCGGCGCTCGGCTACGGCACGACGCAGGCGTCGTCGCTCGTCGGCGTCGTCGCCGTGGGTACGGCGGTCGGCGCCGTCGTCGCGTCGATGCGCATGCGGCTCGACCAGGCGACGACGGTGATGCCGCTGGGCATTGCGATGGGGCTGCTCGTCGTGCTGATGAACTTCATCGACGACGTGTGGATCGCCGCGCCCTTCCTGATCCTGCTCGGCGGCATCGGCGGCTATCTCGTCGTGCCGATGAATGCGCTGCTGCAGCACCGCGGCCACAACCTGATGGGCGCCGGCCGCTCGATCGCGGTGCAGAACTTCAACGAGCAGGCCTGCATCCTCGGCCTGGGCGCGTTCTACACCGGCATGACGCGGCTGGGTCTGTCGGCCTTCGGCGCGATCACGATCTTCGGCGTCTTCGTCGCCGGCACGATGTGGGTGATCAAGCGCTGGCACGCGCGCAACTGCGTGCGCCACCGCGAGGAGCTCGACCACC
The DNA here is from genome assembly GCA_048500255.1 of Burkholderiaceae bacterium. Classification (GTDB taxonomy): domain Bacteria; phylum Pseudomonadota; class Gammaproteobacteria; order Burkholderiales; family Burkholderiaceae_C; genus JAMHWF01. The sequence goes on from JASNYH010000002.1 coordinate 392,402, forward strand.
TGCTCGCGCTGGCGCGCAGCGACAAGCATCATTGATCGGGGCGCACGGCACGCGCCGTCGCTGCCTCACGCACGACTCTCCCTTCCAACGGCATGCACGTTCGCGATCGATGGGCGCCGGCGCTGGCGCTGGTGGCCAACGCCTTCGTCTGGGGCGTGTCGTGGTGGCCGCTGCGCCGGATCGAGGCACTGGGCGTGCATCCGCTGTGGGCGACGGTGCTGATGTTCGCGCTGGCCAGCGCGCTTGTCGTCGCGGCGCGGCCGCGCGCCGTCGCACAACTCGCGCGCACGCCGGCGCTGTGGGTGCTGATGCTGGCGTCGGGTACGACGAACGCGGCCTTCAACTGGGGCGTGGTGATCGGCGACGTGATGCGCGTCGTGCTGCTGTTCTACCTGATGCCGCTGTGGGCCGTGCTGCTCGCGCGGCTGGTGCTGCACGAGCCGGTGACGCGCGCCGCCGGCGTGCGCATCGCGCTGGCCCTGGCCGGCGCGGCGATCGTGCTGTGGCCGCCGGGCGGCGGTCTGCCGCTGCCGGCGAGCCTGGCCGACTGGCTCGGCGTGGCGGGCGGCTTCGCCTTCGCGCTCAACAACGTGATACTGCGGCGCGAGGCGCGGCGCCCGCCCGAGAGCCGCGCGCTCGCCATGTTCTTCGGCTGCGTCGTCGTCGCCGGCGTGATCGCCACGGCGCTGACGACGCAGGCCCGCATCGGGGCGCCGCCAGGGCCGGCGCTGGCGTGGATCGCCGCCACCGCCGCGCTGGGCTGCGCCTTCCTCGCCAGCAACTTCGCGCTGCAGTACGGTGCGGCGCACCTGCCTGCCAACGTCACCTCCGTCATCATGCTGACGGAGCTGCTGTTCGCGTCGCTGTCGGCCGCCTGGCTGGGCGGTGGCACGTTCACGCCGCAGCTTCTGGCCGGCGGCGCGCTGATCCTGCTGGCGGCGCTGCTGGCCGGCACCGCCGAACACTAGATCAACTGCGCGGCGCGTCCGGCAGCGGCGCCGACAGCGTCGGCACCGGCGTCAGGCCGCACGACTCGAGCGCGCGCACCAGGTCCTGCTGCGAGAACGGCTTGGTCAGGTAGGCCTCGGCGCCGGCCAGCGTGGCGCGCACGCGGTCCGACGCGCGGCCCTCGCCCGACACCAGCACGACGAGCGGCGTGCCGCCGGCCAGCGCCAGCGGCTGGTGCTTGATGCGCTGGCAGATGTCGAGACCGTCGAACTCGTCGCCGTCGCCGAGCGCCATGTCGAGCAGGGCGACGTGGATCGGCTGGTGCGTCAGCAGCTCCAGCGCCTCGGCGCTCGTCGACGCCGCGTGCACGCGCAGCCCCAGTCCCTCGAGCAGATGGCGCAGGTAGTCGACGGCGACCGGGTTGTCGTCGAGCACCAGCGCCTCGAGCGGAGCGCCGTCGGTGGTCGGGTTGGCGGCGTTGCGGCGTCTGGCCGCGGCGGCACGCGCCTTCGCCTTCGCGACCTTGGGGTCGCGCGGCGGCGAGGAGGGCCGCGGCGGCGCCTTCGCGGCAGCGGCGCGCGGCGGCGGTGCGGCGGGGGCGGGCGGTGCCGCCGGCGGCACGGCGGGCGCGTCGGCGGGCGGCCCGTCGGCCAGCGCGTCGGCCAGCGCCACCGTCGCGCGCACCGCGCTCAGCTCGTCGAGCGCGCGCACGACGGTCACGGCATCGATCGGTCGCGCCACGTGGACCAGTGCGCCGGCCACCGGCGGCCCGACGAACACGGTGTCGGCGAGCCGGCCGGCCTGCATGATCAGCGTGACGGTCGGCGCGTCGGCCGTGTCGGCGACGATGTAGTCGCTCTCCCACAGTTCGACGACCTGGACGTACGACGGCTCGCGCCCGGGCGCGAGATCGAAGCACGGCGCCAGCGCGCGACGATCGGCGTCGTCGAAACCCTGCAGTACCACGCGGTAGCGCTCGGGCATGGGCGGTCCTTTTCGAAGGCGAGTCGGCTCGGTGGGCTCGTTTGGCTGCGAACGGGCACCGGCACGCCGGTGCCGCTCGCAGCGTCCGAGCGCCTATCATGCTACCGCCCGCCCGCTTCAGGAGCCGCCGATGAGCCCCAGCGCCAGCTTCTACGACTTCTCCGCCCTGTCGATCGACGGCCAGCGCGCCGACCTGGCCGCGCTGCGCGGCAAGGTCGCGCTCGTCGTCAACACGGCGAGCGCCTGCGGCTACACGCCGCAGTTCGCAGGCCTAGAGACGCTGTGGAACGACTACCGTGACCGCGGTCTCGTCGTCGTCGGCTTCCCGTGCAACCAGTTCGGCGCGCAGGACCCGGGCTCCAACGACGAGATCGGCGCCTTCTGCCAGCGCAACTACGGCGTCAGCTTCCCGATGATGTCCAAGGTCGACGTCAACGGCGACGACGCCCATCCGCTGTGGCAGTGGCTCACGGCCGAGGCGCCGGGGCTGCTCGGCACGAAGGCGATCAAGTGGAACTTCAGCAAGTTCCTCGTCGGCCGCGACGGGCGCGTGATCAAGCGCTATGCGCCGGGCGATGCGCCCGAGAGCCTGCGCGGCGACATCGAGGCGGCGCTCGCCGCGCCTGCACCCTGAGCGACACCTGCACTGCTGCGAAAGGCATCATGTTCGAGCACGTCGAGCCGTATCCCGGCGACCCGATCCTCAGCCTCAACGAGGCGTTCCAGCGCGATGCGCGGCCCGGCAAGATCAACCTGTCGATCGGCATCTACTTCGACGACGACGGCCGCATCCCGGTGCTCGACGCCGTGCAGCGTGCGGAGCGCCGCATCGTCGAGGCGGGCGGCGCCAAGTCGTACCTGCCGATGGAGGGCGACGCCGCGATGCGCGCCGAGGTGCAGAAGCTGCTGTTCGGCGCCGAGCATGCGGCGCTGCGCGAGCGGCGCGTCGCGACGATCCAGTCGATCGGCTCGTCGGGCAGCCTGCGTGTCGGCGCCGACTTCATCCGCCGCTACTTCCCGGACAGCGGCGTGTGGATGAGCGACCCGACCTGGGACAACCACCGCGCCATGTTCGAGGGCGCCGGCCTCGCCGTCCACACCTACCCCTACTACGACGCAGCGACGGGCGGCCTGCGCTTCGATGCCATGCTCGCTGCGATCCGCGCGCTGCCCCGGCGCAGCGTCGTGCTGCTGCACGCCTGCTGCCACAACCCGACGGGCGTGGACCTGACGCGCGCGCAGTGGCAGCAGCTGATCCCGGTGCTCGCCGAGCGCGAGCTGCTGCCTTACCTCGACCTCGCCTACCAGGGCTACGGCGACGGCATCGCCGAAGACGCCTGGGCGCCGCGCGCGCTGGCCGATGCCGGCGTGTCGTTCTTCATCGCCAACTCGTTCAGCAAGAGCATGAGCGTCTACGGCGAGCGCTGCGGCGCGTTGAGCGTCGTCTGCCCCGACGCCGCGCAGGCCGAGCGCGTGCTCGGCCAGCTCAAGGCGACGGTGCGACGCAACTATTCCAGCCCGCCGATCTTCGGCGGCCAACTCGTCGCGCGCGTGCTCGGCGAGGCCGACCTGCGCGCCTCGTGGGAGGCCGACGTGCGCGCCATGCGCGAGCGCATCGTCGCGATGCGCCGCGCGCTGCACGACGTGCTCGCCGCCAAGCTGCCGGGGCGCGACTTCGGCTACTTCCTGACGCAGCGCGGCATGTTCAGCTACACCGGCCTGAGCGCCGCACAGGTCGACACGCTGCGCGAGCGCAACGGCGTCTACCTCGTGCGCTCGGGCCGCATGTGCGTTGCCGGGCTGAACACGAAGAACGTCGAGGCAACGGCCGTCGCGATGGCCGCCGTGCTCGGCTGAGCACCCCGGGGCCGGCTTCGCCCGGTGCCTGGGCGGCCCGGCGCTTCCTCGAGAGAAGCCGAGGGGCGCACGCGGCAACAGCTCACGCCACGCGAGGCGGAAACTGGCATGAGCACGTAACAGTGCTTGGCTGACGCCGGCGGTCGCCGAAATAGCGGCATCACCGCCGCCATTGCGTCCCCGCCATGCCCTCGCCGTATCGCCTGCTCGCGCCGCTGACCGCGGCGCTCGCCTTCATCCTCGTCGCCCCGGCCGCGCCGGCCGCAACGCTCGGTCTGCACCTCGCCAGCGTGCACCTGCCGCAGCGCAGCTTCAACAACTTCAACCCCGGCGTGTACTACCGCAGCGACGACGGGTGGACCGCCGGCGCCTACTACAACTCGCTCGAGCGGCCGAGCGTGTATGGCGGCTACACCTGGCAGCGCGGCGCGTTCGGCGTCACGGCCGGCGTCGCCACCGGCTACGACCGCGCCGTGCAGCCGATCCTCGTGCCCTCACTGGTCGTCGCGACGGTCGGCAAGGTCAGTGCGCGCATCGCCTACATCCCGCGCGTCGAGAAGCGCATCGAGTCGCACGTGCTGCACCTGATGCTCGAGTATTGAACCGACCGGCGCGTTCGCGCCGCGCTCGGGGCGGTCCGGGCGCGTCGACCGGCCTGCCGTTCGCTTCGACTACGATCGCGCGCATCGCGACGACGTGGTGGAGGTGGTCCCATGCTGGCCCTGATCGGCGGCACCGGCCTGTACGAGTTGCCCGGCATGGTCATCGACGAGCGCATCGACGCGCCGACGCCGTTCGGCGCGGCATCGGGCGCCGTGGTGCGCGGGCGCATCGGCACGCGGGGGCTGCTGTTCCTCGCGCGCCACGGCGCCGGCCACCGGCTGCTGCCGCATGAGGTCAACTACCGCGCCAACGTCTATGCCCTCAAGCGCGCCGGCGCGACGCAGCTGCTCACCGTGTCGGCCGTCGGCAGCCTCGCCGAGGCGATCGCGCCGGGCGAGCTGGCGCTGCCCGGCCAGTACTTCGACTGGACGCGCGGCGCGCGCCGCGCGAGCTTTTTCGGCGAGGGCGTTGCCGCCCACGTATCGACGGCGCGTCCGGTCAGCGCGCGGCTGGCCGAGTGGGTGATGCGCGGTGCGAAGGCCGAGCAGATTCGTATCCATTGCGACGTGACCTACGCCTGCGTCGAAGGGCCGCGCCTGGGCACGCGCGCCGAGAGCTTGTTCCTGCAGCGCGCCGGCTGCCACGTCGTCGGCATGACGAACGTGCCCGAGGTCTTTCTCGCGCGCGAGGCGCAGCTCGGCTATGCGTCGATCGGCATCGTCACCGACTACGACTGCTGGCGCGACGACCCCGGCCACGACGCCAGCGTCGCCGTCATCCTCGGGCGCTACGCCGCCAGTCTCGCGACGGTGCGGCGGCTGCTCGACGCGCTGCTCGCCACCGACCCGCCCGAGCCCGAGCCCGAGATCCGCGGCGCGCTGCGCGACGCGATGTTGACGCGCGACGACGCGCTCGCGCCGGCGCAGCGCGAGTGGCTGGACGTGCTTCGGCGCTGAGGCCATGGCGGCGCTCCACGACTGCAGTGCCGTCGAGCTGCTGGCGCTCTATGCGCGCGGCGCGACATCGCCGGTCGACGTGCTGCGCGACGTGCTCGCGCGCATCGAGCGCTGCGAGCCGCGGCTGCACGCCACCTGGGCGCTCGACGCCGATGCGGCGATGGCGGCGGCGCGCGACAGCGAGCGCCGCTGGCGTGCCGGTGAGGCGCTTGCGCTCGACGGCGTGCCGGTGACGATCAAGGAGAACATCGCGACGCGCGGCGTGGCCGTGCCGCTCGGGACGGCCGCCACCGAGCTCGTGCCGGCGCACGACGACGCACCGCCCGCAGCGCGGCTGCGCGAAGCCGGCGCCGTGCTCGTCGCCAAGACGACGATGCCCGACTACGGCATGTTGTCGTCGGGTCTGTCGAGCTTTCATGCGCTGGCGCGCAACCCGTGGGACCTGGCGCGCACGCCGGGCGGCTCGAGCGCCGGCGCCGCCGCAGCGGCCGCCGCGGGCTACGGGCCGCTGCACATCGGCACCGACATCGGCGGCTCGATCCGCCTGCCGGCCGGCTGGTGCGGCGTCGTCGGGCTCAAGCCCAGCCTCGGCCGCGTGCCGATCCATCCGCCGTACGCCGGCCGCGTCGCCGGGCCGATCGTGCGCGATGTCGCCGATGCCGCGCTCGCGATGGGCGTTCTGTCGCAACCCGACGCGCGCGACAGCATGAGCCTGCCGCCGCAGGCGATCGCCTGGCGCGACATCGATGCCGTCGACGACGCGCTGCGCGGCCGCCGCGTCGGCCTGTGGCTCGATCCCGGCTGGGGGCTGCCGGTCGATGCCGAAGTGCGCGCCGCCGTCGAGGATGCGGCGCGGCGCCTGGAGCGCAACGCCGGCGCGATCGTCGAGCCGCTTGCGCCGCTGACGACGCGCGCGATGGCCGACGGCATGTTCCTGTTCTGGCGCATGCGCTCGTGGCTCGACCTCGAGGCGCTGCCGGCCGAGCGGCGCGCGCGCGTGCTGCCCTACATCGTGGCCTGGGCGCGCGGCGCCGCCGGCGCGAGCGGCGATGACATCTTCCGCGCGCAGGCGCAGATGCAATCGATCCGCGAGGCCACCGTCGCCGCCTGCCAGCCGTACGACTTCGTGCTCTCGCCGGTCAGCCCCGTGGTCGCCTTCGCGGTCGAGTGGGCGTCGCCGACCAACGATCCCGAGCGCGCGCTCGAGCACATCGAGTTCACGCTGCCGTTCAACATGAGCGAGCAGCCGGCGATCGCCGTGCCGTGCGCGATGTCGTCGGCCGGCCTGCCGATCGGCCTGCAGATCGCCGGCCGCCGCTTCGACGACCTCGGCGTGCTGCGCGCCGCGCGGCTGTGGGAGCGGCTGCGCCCGGCGCTGCCGCCGTGGCCGGAGATCTGACCGGAGATCAGCCGCCGCGCCGGCGCCGCGTCGCCGCGGCCAGCGCAGCGGCGGCAGCGAGGGCGCCGAGCCCGCCGAGGCCGAAGGCGCCGCCGCCGTCGCCGCCCGGCGTTGGTGCCGGCGTCGGCGTAGCGCCGGCCGCCGTGCCCTGCAGCGCGACCTCGCGCGTGTAGTTCGCCGCCGTCGTCGGGAAGTCGGGATCGAGCGTGAAGCGCAGCGTCGCCGTGCGCGGCGCCGTCGTCGCGGCCGAGAACGTGACCTCCACGCGGCAGGTGCCGCCGAGCGGCAGCGTCTGCAACAGGCACGCGTCGTTGGTGATCGAGAAGTGCGCGGCATCGGGGCCGACGATCTGCACGCTCGTCACGGTCGGGCGCCCGCCGGTCGCGTTCGTCGTCGAGTTCGTCACCGCGTTGGTCAGGTCCACCGGCAGGCTCTGCGCCACGTTGGCGGCGCCCGGTGCGAAGTCGAGCTCTTCGTCATTCGTCTTCGGCGTGTCGGCGATGTAGGCGGCAAGGTGGCGGATCTCGGTGTCCTCGAGGAAGGCGAACTGGCTCATCGCCTGCACGTTGGCGATGGCCGCCGCGATGCGCGTCTGCGCCAGGATCGCATCGAGCACGGCGAACTCGCCGCCGCCGAGCCGGTTGCGCCGACTGAGGATGCTGTGGCAGGTGGTGCAGTTGCCGGTCAGCGTCTGGTTGCCCGTCTGGGCGATCGTGTCGTCGAACAGCAGCTTGCCGACGGCCGGGTCGCCGGCGCTCGTCTGCGCCTGCGCTGTCGTGGCGAGCAGCAGCAGCGCCGCCGACAGCATGGCGACGGCGAGGGTCACTGCGAAGGCGCGGCGCGAGAGGACCGAAGGCAGGCTGGCGTTCATCGGCGTTCGCGAGGCGATGCGACGCGCCGATTCTTTCGGCCGGCGCGCCGCCGTCGCGTAACGGATGGCAAGCAAGGGTGAGTCGTCGTGCGCCGGCGGCGGCTGCGGTATCGTGCGCCTTGCAGACCATGCACAAGCGCGGCGTCCACCTCCAGTACCGGTTCGAGTCGCTCGAGCAGCGCGGCGACGAGCTGACCAATCCGCTGTTCGATCTGTTGCAGGCGGTGCATCAGCACGGTTCGATCCGCGGCGCTTCGCAGGCGCTCGGCGCGTCGTACCGCCACGTCTGGGGCCAGCTCAAGGCCTGGGAAGACATGCTCGGCGAGCCGCTGGTGACCTGGGTCAAGGGCCAGCGGGCGCGGCTGACGCCGTTCGCCGAGCGGCTCGCCTGGGCCGAGCGGCGCGCGCGCGCGCGGCTCGCGCCGCACATCGAGACGCTGCGCGCCGAGCTCGAGCGCGTCGTCGTCGAGGCGCTCGACGGCTCGCAGCAGGTGCTGACGCTGTTCGCCAGCCACGACGTGGCCTTGCCGCTGCTGCGCGAGCAGGCCGGCGCGCGCCACGGCCTGCACATCGACCTGCGCTTCGCCGGCAGCATCGACGCGCTGCGCGCGCTGCGCGCCGGCCGCTGCCTCGTCGCGGGCTTTCACGTGCCGGCGCTGCCCGACGGCTCGCCCGTCTTCGCGCACGCGATGAAGAGCCTGCTGCAGCCGGGCGTGCACAAGCTGATCGGCTTCACGCGGCGCACGCAGGGCCTGATGGTGGCGCGCGGCAACCCCTTGGGCATCGCGTCGGTGGCCGACCTCGCTCGCGACGGCGGTGCGCCGCTGCGCTTCGTCAACCGCCAGCCCGGCTCGGGCACGCGGCTGCTGATGGACCATCTGCTCGACGTGCACGGCATCGATCCGGCGCGCATCGCCGGCTATCTCGACCACCTCGAGGATTCGCACGTCGCCGTCGCGGCGTCGATCGCCAGCGGGCTGGCCGACGTGGGCGCCGGCATCGAGGCGGCGGCGCGCCAGTTCGGCCTCGACTTCGTGCCGCTGATCGCCGAGGATTACTTCCTCGTGTGCCTGAAGGAGTCGCTCGACCATCCGGCGGTGCAGCGCCTGTGCGAGGTGCTCGCCGGTGCCGACTGGCTGGCCGCCGTCGCCGCCCTGCCGGGCTATGCGCCGGCGTCGAGCGGCCGCGTGCTCGCGCTGACGCGCGCACTGCCATGGTGGCACTTCCGCGTGCCGAAGAAGAGGCACGCAGGCAAGAAGGCGGGCGCGGCCGCAGCGGCGCCGCCGCCTACGCCGGTGACGCCTGCTTCACGGCGCGCTCCCAGCGCTGCATCGCCTCGGCGGCGCGCTCGCGCGACATCGTCGGGCTGAACGTGCGCTCGGCGCGCCACTGCGCGGCGAGCGCACGCGTGTCGGGCCACACGCCCGCAGCCAGGCCGGCCAGGGAGGCGGCGCCGAGCGCCGTCGTCTCGACGACGGCCGGCCGCACGACGGAGATGCCGAGCAGGTCGGCCTGGAACTGCATCAGCGCGTCGTTGACGCAGGCGCCCCCGTCGACGCGAAGTTCGGTCAGGCCGGCGCCGGGCCGCCCCAAGCCGGCAGCACCCCCTCGGGGGGGCGACGCCGCAGGCGTCTCGGGGGCCAAGCCCGTACCGCCGGGCCGCCCCAAGCCGGCAGCACCCCCTCGGGGGGGCGACGCTGCAGGCGCTTCGGGGGCCGGGTTCGCGGCGCCCGCCGCCACGGCATCGGCGTCCATCGCGCGCAGCAGCGCCGCGCTCTGGAACGCGATGCTCTCGACGGCGGCGCGCGCGATGTGCGCGATCGTCGTGCCGCGCGTTAGGCCGACGATGGCGCCGCGCGCGTCGGGCTTCCAGTAGGGTGCGCCCAGGCCGGTGAAGGCGGGCACGAACATCACGCCGCCGCTGTCGGGCACGCTCGCGGCGAGGGCCTGCACCTCGGCGCTGCTGCGGATCGCGTGCAGGCCGTCGCGCAGCCACTGCACGACGGCACCGGCGATGAAGACGCTGCCTTCGAGCGCATAAGCGGGCACGGCGCCCGCGCCGAGCTGCGCCGCCGCCGTCGTCACCAGGCCGTGCGTCGACGCGAGGAAGCGCTCGCCGGTGTGCATGAGCATGAAGCAGCCCGTGCCGTAGGTGTTCTTCGCCAGCCCCGCGTCGAAGCAGGCCTGGCCGACGAGCGCGGCTTGCTGATCGCCGGCGACGCCGCCGATCGGCACGGCGGCGCCGAGCAGCGCCGGCAGCGTCTCGCCGTAGCGGTGGCTCGATGGATGCACGGCGGGCAGCGTCTCGCGCGGCACGTCGAGCAGCGCGAGCAGCTCGTCGTCCCAGCGCTGCGCATGCACGTCGAACAGCAGCGTGCGCGACGCATTCGTCACGTCGGTGGCGTGCAGCGCGCCGCCGGTCAGCTGCCACAGCAGCCAGCTGTCGACGGTGCCGAAGGCGAGTTGGCCGCGCGCCGCCGCGGCGCGAGCGCCGGGCACGTGGTCGAGGATCCACTGCAGCTTGGTGCCCGAGAAGTAGGGGTCGATGACCAAGCCCGTCTTCGCGCGGATCGTCGCCTCGGCGCCGCGCGCGCGCAGCGCGGCGCACGCCGGCTCGGTGCGCCGGTCCTGCCACACGATGGCGTTGTGGATCGGTCGGCCGCTCGCGCGCTCCCACACCAGCGTCGTCTCGCGCTGGTTCGTGATGCCGACGGCAGCGAGGTCCTGCGCCGCCAGGCCGGCCTGCGCGATCGCCTCGCGTGCCGTCGCGAGCTGCGACTCCCAGATCTCGACCGGATCGTGCTCGACCCAGCCGGGCTGCGGAAAGATCTGGCGGAACTCGCGCTGCGCCATCGCGACGATGCGCCCCTGCGCATCGAACACGATGCTGCGCGAGCTCGACGTGCCCTGGTCGAGGGCGAGCAGAAAGCCGTGGTTCATGGGCCGGTCACGACGCAGGCGACGCCCGCCTCGGCAAGCAGCGCGGGAAACGGCGCGGGCGGCGGCGCGTCGGTGTAGACCGCGTCGATCTGTTCGAGGCGCGCCAGCTCGACCATCGCCGGACGGTTGAACTTGCTGTGGTCGGCGACGAGCCAGACCTCGCGCGAATGCTCGATGATGGCGCGCGCCACCTTGACCTCGCGGTAGTCGAAGTCGCGCAGCGTGCCGTCGGCCTCGATGCCCGAGACGCCGATCAGGCCGATATCGACCTTGAACTGCTGGATGAAGTCGACCGTCGCTTCGCCGACGATGCCGCGGTCGCGCGAGCGCACGACGCCGCCGGCGACGATGACTTCGCAGTCGGGGTTGTCCGAGAGGATGGCCGCCACGTTGAGGTTGTTCGTGATGACGCGCAGCCCCTTGCGCTGCAGCAGCTCGCGCGCGACGGCCTCCGTCGTCGTGCCGATGTTGACGATCAGCGAACAGTTGTCCGGCACGGCCTTCGCGACGGCGCGCGCGATGCGCTGCTTGGCGCTCGCGTTGAGCTCGGTGCGCTTGCGGTAGGCGATGTTCTCCGTCGTCGAGCTGGGCACGCGCACGCCGCCGTGAAAGCGCGCGACGAGGCCGGCGTCGGCGAGCTGGCGGATGTCGCGCCGCACCGTCTGCAACGTGACGCCGAAGCGTTCGGACAGCGCCTCGACGCTGAGCGTGCCGTGTTCGCGCACGGCGTCGAGCAGATCGGCCTGCCGCGGATTGGGGGTCAACGTGCTCATCGGGATCGGGTACTGCAGGGCCCCGGGCGGGGTGGGGCGTCGTCGTCGAGCCGAGGCTCGCATCGGCTTGCGCCGATTTCCATAGGTGTTTTCCTTTGTGCGCATTATGGTGTTCGGATAAGTGCGATTGACATTCGTTTGTTTGCGAAGTTAGAGTTTTCGTAGCGACACCGAACCTGCGGGGTCGCGGCCAGAAACAGGAGACAACCCATGACGAGCAAGACGAGGCGGCTGCCGGCAGCGGCGGCGTGCGCCGTGCTGGCGCTGTCGGGCGCGGCGGCGCAGGCCGACATCAACGCGGCCAAGCGCTGGATCGACAAGGAGTTCCAGCCGTCGGTCCTGAGCAAGGCCGAGCAGCAGAAGGAGATGCAGTGGTTCATCGATGCCGCCAAGCCGTTCAAGGGCATGGAGGTCAACGTGCTGTCGGAAACGATCCCGACGCACGAGTACGAAGCCAAGGTGCTGACCAAGGCGTTCCAGGAGATCACCGGCATCAAGGTCAACCACCAGCTGCTCGGCGAGGGCGAGGTGGTGCAGGCGGTGCAGACGCAGATGCAGACCAACCGCAACCTCTACGACGCCTACATCAACGACTCCGACCTGATCGGCACGCACTCGCGGCTGCAGTCGGCGGTCAACCTGAGCGACTGGATGGCCGGCGAGGGCAAGGCCGTCACCAATCCGATGCTCGACGTCAACGACTTCATCGGCAAGAGCTTCACGACCGGCCCCGACGGCAAGCTGTGGCAGCTGCCCGACCAGCAGTTCGCCAATCTCTACTGGTTCCGCTACGACTGGTTCCAGCGCCCCGACCTGAAGGCCAAGTTCAAGGAGAAGTACGGCTACGACCTCGGCGTGCCGACCAACTGGAGCGCCTACGAGGACATCGCGCAGTTCTTCTCCGTCGACGTCAAGGAGATCGACGGCAAGCGCATCTACGGCCACATGGACTACGGCAAGCGCGCGCCCGACCTCGGCTGGCGCATGACGGACGCCTGGCTGTCGATGGCCGGCGCGAGCAGCAAGGGCCTGCCCAACGGCCGGCCGATCGACGAATGGGGCATCCGCATGGAGCCCAACACCTGCAACCCGTCGGGGGCGTCGGTCGCGCGCGGCGGCGAGACCAACGGACCGGCGTCGGTGTATGCCATCGCCAAGTGGGACGAGTGGCTGCGCAAGTACGCGCCGCCCGGCGCCGCCGACTACGACTTCTACCAGTCGCTGCCGGCGCTCGCGCAGGGCAACGTGGCGCAGCAGATCTTCTGGTACACGGCCTTCACGGCGTCGATGGTCGCGCCCAAGAAGGACGGCAACAACACCGTCGACGACGCCGGCAAGCCGCTGTGGCGCATGGCGCCGTCGCCCAAGGGGCCGTACTGGCAGGACGGCATGAAGCTCGGCTACCAGGACGCCGGCTCGTGGACGCTGTTCAAGAGCACGCCGCTCGAGCGCCGCAAGGCTGCCTGGCTGTATGCCCAGTTCGTCGTCAGCAAGACCGTCGACACCAAGAAGAGCCACGTCGGCCTGACCTTCGTGCGCGACAGCACGGTGCGCCACAAGTCGTTCAGCGACCGCGCGCCCAACCTCGGCGGGCTGGTCGAGTTCTACCGCTCGCCCGACCGCGTGATGTGGACACCCACCGGCGTCAACGTGCCCGACTATCCGAAGCTGGCGCAGTTGTGGTGGCAGAACATCGGGGACGTCAACTCGGGTGCGTTCACGCCGCAAAAGGCGATGGACCGCCTGGCCGAGGAGATGGACCAGGTGATGGCGCGCATGCAGCAGGCCGACGAGAAGGCCAAGACTTACGGCGGCTGCGGCCCGCGCCTGAATGCGCCGAAGAAGCCCGAGGAGTGGCTGGGCAAGCCCGACGGCCCGAAGGCCAAGCTCGCCAACGAGAAGCCCAAGGGCCAGACGATGGACTACGACGCGCTGGTCAAGCGCTGGACCTCGGCGCAGAAGTAACCTTCCCCGCTGCGCCCGCGGCACGAGCGGCGCGGGCCGGCGGCCCGCTGCCGCCGCGCCCCCGCGCGGCCGGGAGATCCTCACGTGACGCTCGAACTCCAGGGCGTGTCGCTGCGCGTCGGCGGCGACACGCACATCCACCCGACGACGCTGCGGCTGGCCGAGCGCGGTTTCAACACGCTGCTGGGCGAGACGCGGGCCGGCAAGACATCGCTGCTGCGCCTGATGGCGGGGCTGGTGCGGCCGAGCGACGGCGAGATCCGCTTCGCCGGCCGCGACGTGACGCGCGTGCCGGTGCGCCGGCGCCGCGTATCGATGGTCTACCAGCAGTTCATCAACTATCCGAACCTCACGGTGTACGAGAACATCGCGTCGCCGCTGCGTGTCGCACGCCTTTCGGCACACGAAGTGCGCGAGCGCGTCGGCGCCGTCGCCGGGCTGCTGCGGCTCGATGGCCTGCTCGAGCGCCGGCCCGCCGAGCTCTCGGGCGGCCAGCAGCAGCGTACAGCGCTGGCGCGCGCCCTCGTCAAGGACAGCGAGCTGGTGCTGCTCGACGAGCCGCTCGCCAACCTCGACTACAAGCTGCGCGAGTCGCTGCGCGACGAGCTGCCGCGCCTGTTCGCCGATCGCGGCTGCGTCGTCGTCTACGCCACCACCGAGCCGGCCGAGGCGCTGCTGCTCGGCGGCCATGTCGCGACGCTGCACGAGGGCCGCGTCACGCAGTTCGGCCCGGCCGCGGCGGTGTACCGTGCGCCGACGGACCTGCGCACGGCACAGGTCTATTCCGATCCGCCGATCAACGTTGCGCCGGCCGAAAAGCGCGCCGGCCGCATCACGCTCGGCAACGCCGTGTCGTGGACGGCGCCGCCCGGCCTGCCCGACGGCCCCCTCAGTGTCGGCCTGCGTCCGCACCATGTGCGACCGCACCGTGGCGACGGTCCGCCGGTTCGCGGCCGCGTGCTCATTTCGGAGATCAGCGGCTCGGAGAGCGTCGTGCACTTCGACCTCGGCGGGCGCACCTGGGTCTCGCTGTCGCACGGCGTGCGCAGCCACGATGTCGGCGCCGAAGTCGAGTTCGCGTTCGACGTCGCCCATGCGATGTACTTCGGCGCCGACGGCACGCGGCTGGCCGCCGCCGCAGGGGGCTGACGCGATGGCGCGCATCGTCCTCGACCGCCTGTGCCACAGCTACCGCGCCATGCCGCGCGCCGACCACGACGCCGACTGGGCGCTGCGCCGCATCGACCTCGAGTGGCGTGACGGCGGCGCCTATGCGCTGCTCGGGCCTTCGGGCTGCGGCAAGACGACGTTGCTCAACCTGATCTCGGGGCTGTTGACGCCCACCGAGGGACGCATCCTGTTCGGCGAGCGCGACGTGACGGCGCTCGACCCCGGCGCGCGCAACATCGCGCAGGTGTTCCAGTTCCCCGTCGTCTACGACACGATGACGGTGTTCGACAACCTTGCGTTTCCGCTGCGCAACCGCGGGATGGCCGAGAACGCGGTGCGCGCGCGCGTCGGCGAGATCGCGGCGCTGCTCGACCTGACGCCGCAGCTCGCGCAGCGCGCCGCCGGGCTCGGCGCCGACGGCAAGCAGAAGATCTCGATGGGCCGCGGCCTGGTGCGCTCCGACGTGGCGGCGATCCTGTTCGACGAACCGCTGACGGTGATCGATCCGCACCTGAAGTGGCGGCTGCGCAGCAAGCTGAAGGAATTGCACCGCCGCGTCGGCCTGACGATGATCTACGTGACGCACGACCAGACCGAGGCGCTGACCTTCGCCGACCAGGTCGTCGTGATGGACAACGGCGTCGTCGTGCAGGCCGGCACGCCGGTCGAGCTGTTCGAGCGGCCGCAACACACCTTCGTCGGCCACTTCATCGGCTCGCCGGGCATGAACCTGCTGCCGTGCGAGATCGACGCCGGCGGCGTCGCGCGCTTCTCCGGCCGTGCCGTCGCGACGGCCGCGCCGCCGCGGCCCGGTGCCGACGCGCGGCAGCTGCAGATCGGCGTACGGCCCGAGTACGTGCGCTTCGCCGATGCCGGGCTGCCGGCGCGCATCGAGCGTGTCGCCGACGTGGGGCGCCTGCGCATCGTCGACACGCGTTGCGGCGAGCACCTCGTCAAGCTCGTCGTCGCCGAAGGCCAGGCGGTCCCGGCCGAGTCGGGCTTCATCGACTTCGACCCGGCGCACACGCAGGTCTACGCCGACGGCTGGATCGTGACCTGACCATGACCACGAAGACCGAGAACCAGAAGGCGTGGTGGCTCGTCGCGCCCGTCGTCGTGCTCGTCGCCTTCAACGCCGTGCTGCCGCTGATGGCGGTGGTGAACTATTCGGTGCAGGAGACCTTCGGCAACAACGAGTTCTTCTTCGAAGGCGTCAAGTGGTTCGAGGAGGTGCTGAACTCGTCGCGCTTTCGCGATGCGCTCGCGCGCCAGCTGCTGTTCACGGCGATCATCCTTGCGATCGAGCTGCCGCTGGGCGTCGCCATCGCACTGGCGATGCCTCGCAAGGGCTGGGGCGTGTCGGTGTGCCTGGTGCTGATGGCGATGCCGTTGCTGATCCCGTGGAACGTCGTCGGCGCGATCTGGAACATCTTCGCGCTGCCCGACATCGGCCTGCTCGGCCGCTCGCTCAACGCGCTCGGCCTCGACTACAACTACACGCGCCAGCCGCTCGCCGCATGGGCGACGCTGGTCGCGATGGATGTGTGGCACTGGACATCGCTCGTCGTATTGCTGGCCTATGCGGGGTTGAGCTCGATCCCCGACGCCTACTACCAGGCGGCGCGCATCGACGGTGCGTCGCGCTGGGCGATCCTGCGCCACATCCAGCTGCCCAAGATGAAGCGCGTGCTGACGATCGCCGTGCTGCTGCGCTTCATGGACAGCTTCATGATCTACACCGAGGCCGTCGTGCTCACCGGCGGCGGCCCCGGCAACGCGACGACACTGCTGTCGATCGACCTGGTGAAGATCGCGCTCGGCCAGTTCGATCTCGGCCCGGCGGCGGCGATGTCGCTGATCTACTTCCTGATCATCCTGCTGCTGTCGTGGCTGTACTACACCGTCATGACGAAGGACGAGGAGAGGTAATGGAGCCCCCACGCTCACTTCGTTCGCTCCCCCCCGCGGGGGCGCGCGCCTCCTTGGGGCGGCCCGGCGGAGGCGCGGCATGAGCAAGCTCAGGTGGCTCGTACCGACGATCTACATCGTGTTCCTGCTGCTGCCGATCTACTGGCTGCTGAACATGTCGTTCAAGAACACGAACGAGATCCTCGGCTCGTTCACGCTGTGGCCGCACAACTTCACGCTCGAGAACTACCGCAAGATCTTCACGGACCCGACCTGGTACGGCGGCTACATCAACTCGCTGACCTACGTCGCGATGAACACCGTGCTGTCGGTCGCCGTCGCGCTGCCGGCGGCCTATGCGTTCTCGCGCTACCGCTTCCTCGGCGACAAGCACCTGTTCTTCTGGCTGCTCACCAACCGCATGGCGCCGCCGGCGGTGTTCGCGCTGCCCTTCTTCCAGCTCTACTCGGCGATCGGCCTGTTCGACACGCACATCGCGGTGGCGCTGGCGCATTGCCTGTTCAACATCCCGCTGGCGGTGTGGATCCTCGAAGGCTTCATGTCGGGCGTGCCCAAGGAGCTCGACGAGACGGCGTTCGTCGACGGCTATCCGTTCTGGCGCTTCTTCGTGCGCATCTTCATGCCGACGATCGCCGCGGGCATCGGCGTCGCCGCGTTCTTCTGCTTCATGTTCAGCTGGGTCGAGCTGCTGCTGGCCAAGACGCTGACTTCCGTGGTCGCGAAACCGATCGCCGCGACGATGACGCGCACCGCCAGCACCTCGGGCTACGAGCTGGGGCTTCTCGCGGCGGCGGGCGCGCTGACGATCATCCCCGGCGCCGTCGTGATCTGGTTCGTGCGCAACTACATCGCCAAGGGCTTCGCCCTCGGGCGCGTCTGACGGAGCCGGCCATGCAGGCAGCGAGCGCACTGGGCTGGATGGCGTGGACCTGGCAGACGGCGCTGTTCTTCGCGGTGATCGGCGCGCTGCTCGTCGCGATGGCGGTCTGGGAATGGCGCTCGCCGGGCGGCGGGCCGCGGCGCGGCGTGCTGCGGCTGACGACGACGCGCGGCGACCGGCTCTTCATCTCGCTGCTGGCGGCGGGCTACATCCATCTGCTGTGGCTGGCCGTATTCGGCACGCCGCTGTGGGGTGCGAGCGCGCTCGCGCTCGTCGTCGCCGCACTCGTGTTCCGATTCGTGTGAAGCCCGCCGACGCCCCGATACCTGCCGACTGCGACGTGCTCGTCGTCGGCGGCGGCATCAACGGCGCCGGCATCGCGCGCGACCTCGCCGGCCGCGGCCTGTTCGTCGTGCTCGCCGAGCAGGACGACCTGGCCGCGCACACCTCGTCGGCGTCGACCAAGCTGATCCACGGCGGCCTGCGCTACCTCGAGTACTACGAGTTCGCGCTGGTACGCAAGGCGCTCGCCGAGCGCGAACGCCTGCTTGCGAGCGCGCCGCACATCATGCGCCCGCTGCGCTTCGTGATGCCGCACGACCCGGGCATGCGGCCGGTCTGGATGATCCGCGCCGGCCTCTTTCTCTACGACCACCTGGCGCGGCGCGAGCTGCTGCCCGGCTCGCGCACCGTCGACCTGCGCGGCCACCCGGCCGGGGCGCCGTTGAAGCCGGGCTACACGAAGGGCTTCGTCTATTCCGACGGCTGGGTCGACG
The DNA here is from genome assembly GCA_048500255.1 of Burkholderiaceae bacterium. Classification (GTDB taxonomy): domain Bacteria; phylum Pseudomonadota; class Gammaproteobacteria; order Burkholderiales; family Burkholderiaceae_C; genus JAMHWF01. Next base: position 410,453 of record JASNYH010000002.1, read on the forward strand.
ACGCGCGACTCGTCGTGCTCGCCGCGCTCGACGCCGCCGCGCGCGGCGCGACGATCCTCACGCGCACTGCCTGCATCGACGCGCGGCGCAGCGCGACGCACTGGCGCGCCGCGCTGCGCGGCGCCGACGGCGGCGTGCGCCACGTCGCGGCGCGCGCCCTCGTCAACGCCACCGGGCCATGGGCGGCGCAGTTCCTTGCCGAGCACGCGCATGCCGCAGAGCGCAAGGCGCTGCGCCTCGTCAAGGGCAGCCACATCGTCGTGCGCCGCATCTTCGAGCACGACCACGCCTATATCTTCCAGAGCCCGGACCGGCGCATCGTGTTCGCGATTCCCTACGAAGGCGAGTTCACGCTGATCGGCACCACCGACGTCGAGCACACCGGGCCCGTCGGCGCCGCGCGCATCGACGACGCCGAGGTCGCCTACCTGTGCGAACAGGCGAGCCGCTATTTCGCGCGGCCGGTGCGGCCCGCCGACGTGGTGTGGAGCTACTCCGGCGTGCGCCCGCTGCTCGACGACGAGTCGGGCGACGCGTCGGCCGTGACGCGCGACTACGAGCTCGAGCTCGACCGTGACGGCGGCGCGCCGCTGCTGTCGGTGTGGGGCGGCAAGATCACGACGTTCCGCAAGCTCGCCGAGGAGGCCGCCGACCTGCTGTGCCGCGGCACTCCGCTGTGCGACCGCGCGCGCGGCGCGTGGACGGCCGATGCCGTGCTGCCCGGCGGCGATCTCGGGCGTGCGCCGGGGCGCCGCGACGTGGTCGCTGAGTTCGAGCGCTTCGCGCAAGCGCTCGTCGAGCGCCATGCCGACCTGCAGCCCAAGCTCCTGCGCCGCTATGCGCGCTGCTATGGCACGCGTGCGGCGCGCGTGCTGGCGCGCGGCGCACTCGGCCGCGAAGTGGCGCCCGGCCTCTACGAAGCCGAGCTGCGTTACCTGCACGACGACGAGTGGGCGCGCAGCGCTTCCGACGTGCTGTGGCGCCGCACCAAGCTCGGACTGCACTTCGATGCCGCGGCACGCGCCGCGGTCGCGCGATGGTGCGCCGCGCACTGGCGCCACCACGTCACCGAAGCCTGAACCTCGATACGTTTGCTTGTCGCTGCGCCGCATCCGGTTACGCGTGCGACGGTGAATGTGCACTCGCTCGGGCCGGGCGCCCCACGGAAGTCACGTTCCCGACCGCCGCTCACCGTTTGAAACAGCGGCAGCGCGACCGCGGCCGATACCGTGGGAGTCATGGAAACGAACCGACTCCATCGATCGCTGCGCGCCGCCGCCCTGCTCGCCGCCGCGCTGCTCGTCAGCGCCTGCGGCAGCCTCGGCAGCCTGGTGCCGCGCGCGTCGACGCCGGCGCCGGTGATCGACGCCCACGCGCCGAAGACGGCGCCGGCGGCGCCCACGGCGAGCGTGCCTGCCGCGCCGCCGCCCGACGCCGCCGCTGCGGCAGCGCCGAAGCCGCCCGCGCCGCCGCGCAAGGCGGTCGATGCCGCCGATGCCGTGCCGCGCATCGATCGCATCGCACAGGGGCCGCCGAACCGGCCCTACGTGATCCGCGGCGAGACCTACGAGCCCGAGAGCGCCGACGTGCCGATGCTCGAAGTCGGCATCGCGTCGTGGTACGGCCGGCCGTTCCACGGCCGACCGGCCGCGACGGGCGAGCGCTACGACATGAACAAGATGACCGCCGCCCACCCGACGATGCCGCTGCCCAGCTATGCGCGGGTGCGCAACCTCGAGAACGGCCGCGAGGTCATCGTGCGCGTCAACGACCGCGGCCCGTTCTACGGCGGGCGCATCATCGACCTGAGCCGCGCCGCTGCGCGCAAGCTCGGCATCGGCGGCACGGCGCTGGTCGAGGTCGAGCGGCTGACGCACGACGACATCCGCACCGGTGCGTGGAAGGAGCGCGCGACGTCGCGCGCGCTGGCCGCGCGCAAGGGGCCGCCGGTGGTGACGGCGACGGCGCGTCCGGATGCAGCGCCGCGACCCGACGGCGCCGCCACCGTGCTCGACGAATAGCGCTGCGCCGCTTCGGCGACACTGGCGGCCCGCGGCGCGACCACCCGCGCCGTGTGTGGCACTGTGCTCGCCGATGTGGACCGGGACCTTCTTCGCGCTCGTCGCGGGCCTCCTGTGGGGGCTCGTCTTCGTCGCGCCCGCGCTGCTGGCCGACTATCCGCCGCTGCTGCTGTCGTTCGCGCGCTACCTCGCCTTCGGCCTGATCGCGTTGCCGCTGGCCGGGCTCGACCGCGCGCGACTGGCGCAGCTCACGCGCGCTGACTGGCGCGAGGCGCTCAGGCTCTCGCTCGTCGGCAACCTGCTGTACTACCTGTGCCTCGCGGCGGCGATCCAGCGCGCCGGCGGACCGCTGCCGACGATGATCATCGGCACGCTGCCCGTCGTCATCGCCATCGTGTCGAACCTGCGCGACGCGCGGCGAGACGGCCGGCTGCCGTGGGCGCGGCTGGCGCCGTCGCTCGCCGTCATCGCCGCGGGCATCGTGTGCGTCAACCAGTCGGAGCTGGCGCAACTGCGCGCCGCTGCCGGCGGTATCGACGTTGCCCGCTATGCCAGCGGCGCGCTGCTCGCCGTCGTCGCCGTCGCCTGCTGGACCTGGTATCCGCTGCGCAACGCCGACTGGCTGCGTGCGCGCCCCGAAGGCTGGGCGCGCAGCTGGGCCACGGCGCAGGGCCTGGCGACGCTGCCGCTGGCGCTCTTGGGCTATCTCGCGTTCTGGGCGGGGGCGCCGTTCTTCGGATCGGACTTCGCGATGCCTTTCGGCCCGACGCCGGCGCTCTTCGTCGGCCTGATGTTCGCGATCGGGCTGCTCGCGTCGTGGCTGGGCACGCTGTGCTGGAACGAGGCGAGCCACCGCCTGCCGACGACGCTCGTCGGCCAGTTGATCGTGTTCGAGACGCTCGCCGCGCTGGCCTACGCCTATCTGCTGCGCGCGCAGTGGCCGCCGCCGCTCACGCTGGCCGGCATCGCGCTGCTCGTCGCGGGCGTGGTGTCGGCGCTGCGCGTGCGGCCCGAGCCGCTCGCGGCCGAGGGCCATGCGGGATGAATCGACGGCCCGGCGCTCGGCCCGCGCTGCTCACGCGGCGATCGCGTCGTCGAGCACTTCGATCCAGTGCCGCACCGGCGTCGGCGTGCCCGACTGCAGGTGCTGGATGCAGCCGATGTTGGCCGACACGATGACCTCGGCGTCGGCCGGCGCTAGTCCGGCGAGCTTGCGGTCGCGCAGCGCGTGCGCGAGCGCCGGCTGCAGCACGGAGTAGGTACCCGCAGAGCCGCAGCACAGGTGCGGCTCGAGCGGCGTGGTCTGCACGTCGAAGCCGAGCGTGCGCAGCCCGCTCTCGACGACACCGCGGATCTGCTGGCCGTGCTGCAGAGTGCACGGCGGATGAAACACCAGCTTGGGCTTGCGCGACTCGCGCACCTGACGCGCCAGCCGCGGTGCGATGCCGGCGAGCAGCTCGCTCACGTCGCGCGTCAGCGCCGCGATGCGCGCCGCGCGCTCGGCATAGTCGGGTTCGTGCGCGAGCGCGTGGCCGTAATCCCGCACCATCACGCCGCAGCCCGATGCGTTCATCACGATCGCCTCGACCAGCGGCTGCTCGCCGATGCCGGCGACCAGCGGCCACCAGGCATCGACGTTGCGCCGCATGTCGGCCAGCCCGCCGTCGTGGTCGTTCAGGTGCGTGCGGATCGCGCCGCAGCAACCGGCGCCGTCGGCGACCAGCGTCTGGATGCCGGCCGCGTCGAGCACGCGCGCCGTCGCGCTGTCGATGTTGGGCATCATCGCCGGCTGCACGCATCCTGTGAGCAGCAGCACCTTGCGCGCATGCGCGCGTGTCGGCCACTGGCGCGCGTGCGGCGCCGGCCGCGGCGGCACCTTCTCGCGCAGCGCCGGCGGCAGTGCGCCGCGCACCGCCTGGCCGAGCTTCATCGCCGGCGCGAACAGCGGCGACGGCAGGCCCTCCTTGAGCGCCCAGCGCACGGCGCGCTCGCCCGGCGGGCGTTCGACCTGCTGCTCGACGACGCGGCGGCCGATCTCGACCAGCCGGCCGTACTGCACGCCCGACGGGCAGGTCGTCTCGCAATTGCGGCAGGTCAGGCAGCGGTCGAGGTGCAGCTGCGTCGAGCGCGTCGCCGGCTTGCCCTCGAGCACCTCCTTGATCAGATAGATCCGCCCGCGCGGGCCGTCGAGCTCGTCGCCGAGCAACTGGTAGGTCGGGCAGGTGGCGGTGCAGAAGCCGCAGTGCACGCACTTGCGCAGGATGGCTTCGGCCTCGTCGCCCAGCGGTGTGTCCTTGAAGTGCGGCGCCAGGTCGGTTTGCATGCGGGCGGGGGCGGAAGGTCAGAGACCGGGGTAGAGGCGGTCGGGATTGAAGACGCCCGACGGATCGAAGGCCTTCTTCAGCTCGCGATGGACGCGGTCGAGCGGCGACTTCAGCGGCGCGAAGGCCCCACCCGACTTGTCGCGCGCGTGGAACAGCGTCGCGTGGCCGCCGGTGCGCGTCGCGGCATCGCGCACCTGCGCGGCGGGCGCGGCGGTGCAGACCCAGCGCTGCGCGCCGCCCCATTCGATCAGCTGCTCGCCCGAGAGCTGCAGCGGCGGAGTCGTCGGCGGCAGCGACAGCCGCCACAACCGCACCGCGCTGCCGGCGTCGACGGCCTGACGCGCGCCGATGAAGTATTCGTCGGTGTGTTCGCGCAGGCCCTCCCAGAACGGCACGGCGTGCGCACCTTCGATCAGGTCGCCGCCCAGGCGCGCAATGGCCGACTCGACCGCCGCCAGCGCACCGCGCAGGCGCACGATCAGCGTGTCTTCCCACCACGCACTGGCGTTGATCGGCAGCGCCGTGCCGGCCCAGGCGGCGAGCTGCTCGAGCGCGGCGGCCTGGCCGAGCTGGAAGCGCAGCGTCGCCGTCGCCGGCGCGACGGGCAGCACCTTCAGCGACACCTCGAGGATGACGCCGAGCACGCCCATCGAGCCGGCGAGCAGGCGAGAGACGTCGTAGCCGGCGACGTTCTTCATCACCTGGCCACCGAAGCTGAGCACCTCGCCGCGGCCGTTGAGCAGGGTCGCGCCGAGCACGTAGTCGCGCACGCCGCCTGCCGCGGCGCGCGACGGGCCGGCGAGTCCGGCGGCGACCATGCCGCCGACGGTGGCGGTGGGACCGAAGTGCGGCGGCTCGAAAGGCAGGCACTGGCCGCGCTCGGCGAGTGCCGCCTCCAGCTCGGCCAGCCGCGTGCCGCAGCGCACCGTGACGACGAGCTCGCTCGGCTCGTAGCTCGAGATGCCGGCCAGGCCCGTCACGTCGAACGGCTCGCCGCGCGGCGCCTCGCCGTAGAAGTGCTTGCTGCCGCCGCCGCGGATGTCGAGCTGCGCGCCGGCGGCGCGCGCCGCGCGCACGCGATCGATCAGGGGTTGCAGGGCAGGGTCGGTGACCGTCATCGCGTGGCGTCGGCAGGCGTCAGAAGCGCTCGATATCGGCGAACGGCAGCAGGCCGCGCCGGACGTGCATCTTGCCGCCCTCGGCGCAGCGGTTGAGCGTGGGCACGACCTTGCCCGGGTTGAGCAGCTCGCGCGGGTCGAAGGCGCGCTTCAACTGGCGCATCTGCTCGAGCTCCTCGGGCGCGAACTGCACGCACATCGATGCCAGCTTCTCGACGCCGACACCGTGCTCGCCGGTGATCGTGCCGCCCAGGCGCACGCTGGTCTCGAGGATGTCGGCGCCGAACAGCTCGCAGCGGCGCAGCTGGTCGCGGTCGTTGGCGTCGTAGAGGATCAGCGGGTGCAGGTTGCCGTCGCCGGCGTGGAACACGTTGACGCAGCGCAGGCCGTACTTCTGTTCCATCTCGGCGATCGCCTGCAGGATGTCGGCGAGGCGCTTGCGCGGGATCGTCGAGTCCATGCACATGTAGTCGGGGCTGATGCGCCCGCTGGCCGGAAAGGCGTTCTTGCGCCCGCTCCAGAAGCGCAGGCGCTGCGGCTCGTCGCTGCTCACCTCGCAGCGCGTCGCGCCGGCGGCCTGCAGCACGGCCAGCATGCGGCCGATCTCCTCGTCGACCTCCTCGGGCGTGCCGTCGCTCTCGCACAGCAGGATCGCCGCCGCGTCGAGGTCGTAGCCGGCGTGCACGAAGTCCTCGACGGCGATCGTCATGGGCCGGTCCATCATCTCGAGGCCGGCGGGGATGATGCCCGCGGCGATGATGGCGGCGACGGCGTCGCCCGCCTTGCGGATGTCGTCGAAGCTGGCCATGATGCAGCGCGCGAGCTGCGGCTTCGGGATCAGCCGCACCGTCACTTCCGTCGTCACGGCGAGCATGCCTTCGCTGCCGATGACGACGGCCAGCAGGTCGAGCCCCGGCACGTCGAGCGCCTCGGAGCCGAACTCGACGGCCTCGCCGTCGATCGTGTAGCCGCGCACGCGCAGCACGTTGTGCACCGTCAGGCCGTACTTCAGGCAGTGCACGCCGCCCGAGTTCTCCGCCACGTTGCCGCCGATCGTGCAGGCGATCTGGCTGCTCGGGTCGGGCGCGTAGTAGAGACCGTATTGCGACGCGGCCTCGCTGATCGCGAGGTTGCGCACGCCGCACTGCACGACGGCGGTGCGCGACACCGGGTCGACGGCGAGGATGCGGTTGAACTTGGCCAGGCTCAGCGTCACGCCCATCGGGTGCGGCATCGCGCCGCCCGACAGGCCGGTGCCGGCGCCGCGCGCGACGACGGGCACCTGCAGCTGGTGGCAGGCGCGCAGGACGGCGGCGACCTGCTCGTCGGTCTCGGGCAGCGCGACGGCCAGCGGATGCTCGCGGTAGGCCGTCAGGCCGTCGCACTCGTAGGGCGTCACGTCCTCGCGCTGCCACAGCAGCGCGCGCGCCGGCAACACCGACGACAGCGCGGCGACGACTTCGCTCTGGCGCTGCGCGCGTTGCGACGCGGCCGCCGTGATCGGCTCGCTGCGCTCGGGGGCGTTCATCGTGTCTCCTCGCGGGGGCGGGCGACCGCTGGCACGGCCGGCATCCAGGCGCGTAGCTTACGCGTGTTCGGCGTGCGATCCGGCGCGTACACCACGCTTCAGCGCCGTTCGTCGGGCAGGGCAGAGGGCTTCGGCGGTCCGGGTCGTGGCGGGCGGGGCGGCTTGGGAGGACGCGGTGGCGGCACGCGCACGGCATGCGGCGGCCGCGGATGGTGCGCGACGACCGGCACGTGCACGACGGTCGGCTGGCGCGAGGCCTCGGCGCGCGCGCGCTCGGCCTCGAGCCGCGCCTGCGCCTCGGCCAGCCGCAGGCGTTCGAGTTCGCGCCGTTCGTCGCGCTCCTGCTGGTCGTCGAGCTGGCGCTGGATGCGCTCGGTCACGGCCTGCGCCTCGCGCCGCGCCGCGTCGCGGCGGAGTGCCGCGGCCTGCGCGTCCTCGGGCGCGAACTGCCAGCTGCGCTGCGTCGTCGCGCCGGCCTCGGGACGGTCGCTGATCACGATGCGCCCGTCGGGCAGGCGCTGCTGATAGATCTGCGTGCCGCCGGCCGCGCCCTGCGCGAGCGCCGACGCTGCGGCGCTGCCGAAGGTCAGCACGGCGGCCAGCGTGCGAGCGATCCGGAGCATCGATGCCATCGCGATTCGATCGGGTCGCGGGTGCGTCGGTTCCCGCGCGCTCAGTCAGCGGCGAACGCGGTCAGCACGCCGGTGTAGCCGTAGAGGTGGTTGCGCGCGATCTCGCCGGCGGCGAAGAAGCCGACCAGCGGCACGTCGCCGAGCGCGCGCCGCACGATTGCCAGCTCGGCCGACGGCGCGCCGAAGTGCGGGCCGCCGCGTCCCGAGCAGCTGACATAGATCGCGCCGGCGATGCGTGGCGCCGGCGCCGCGCCGCCCGACGCCGCCGGCACGTCGACGCTCGCGCCGCGCACCGCGACGCGAGCGTCGTGCAGCGACAGCGCGTCGGGTTCGAGCTCCTCGCGCACCTCGCTGCAGATGCGCACCAGGTCGCGCCGCGCCGCCTCGGTGTCGCGCTGGCAGAAGGCGAGCTGCATGCCGGGCCGCGCGACGTCGCCGATCGCGATCGCGCCGCGCCGCGGATCGATGCCCACGAGGTGGCGCACCAGCGTGTCGGTGCCGAACTGGCCGCCGCGCGCAAGCACGTCGGCGCCTTGCTCGCTCAGGCCCGCCAGCGTCTGGCGCACCGCCGGCAGCGCGCGCGCCGGCGCCGCGATGTCGATGCCGAGATCGTCGAGCAGGCAGGCCAGCGCCGGCCGATCGTCGAGCGTGGCGATCACGTTGCGCTCGGCGCCGGTGATCGTGCGCACCGGCCCGACCGGCTGGCAACCCTGCGTGACGCGCGACACCAGCGCGACGCGCGCGCCGAACGCCACGCCCGAGACACCGCCGTCGTGCACGCCGTCGGCGATTTGCGGCGTGCGCCCGCGCCCCGACGCCAGCCCGCCGAACAGGTAGCCGCTGGCGGTGCGCGCGGCGAGCTCGGCGATCAGGTCGGCGAGCTCGGGCGTTGCCGGATCGGCATGCACCAGCGCCGTGTGCGCCGCGAAGCCGCCGAGCGGCTGCGCGCCGGAGAACACGCGCCAGTCGCTGCGCGGCAGCTCGGACAGCATCAGCGCGATGCCGGGCGCGTCGAAGTATTCGACGCCGCCGGCGGCGACGCCGATGCCGCAGGCGCCGACCCACGACACGGCGGGCCAGCGCCGGCGCAGCTCGGCGTGCAGCGACTCGGCGTGCGCCGCATGGTGGTCGCTGAAGTAGACCCAGCCCAGCGTCGGCGCCGCGCCGGCGAGCGCGGCGTCGACCTGGCGTGCCGCCCGTTCGACCGCAATCCGCCAGTCGGCGTGAGCGGCGTGGCCGTGGACGAAGGGCTTCATCGCCGCGGACTCAACGGCGTCGTCGCGCGGGCGCCTTCTCGGCGGCCTTGGGCTGCACGGCGCGCGCCACCTTGGCCGGCGTTGCCGCGGCTGCGCGCAGCGTCTGGCCGGCGGCGTCGAACGACTGCTTGACCATCGCGCCGGCGAGGTTCTTGGCGGCGTCGGTGGCCGTGTCCTTCATCGCCGTCGACGCGAGCTGCGTGAACTGCTTGGTCAGCGCGCCCCACCATTGCATCGGGTCGACGACGCCGGCGGTGCCGGCCGCCGCCGCGGCCTCGGCCTTCGCCGCCTTGCCGCGCGAGCGCGCCGGCGACTTGTTCGTGGCCGGAGCGGGCGCGGGTGCGGCCGCCGGCGCGACGATCTTGAGCGCCTCGCGCAAGTCGCCGACCTGCACGTTCATCGTCTTCAACGTCGACAGCGTCATGCGCTGCACTTCGAGCGCCTGGATCGTCGCGGCGAGCATGCGCGCGTTCTGCTCGAGCCAGAACTGCACGGTGCGCAGCTCCTCGATGCGCTTCTCGAGCTCCTCGGGGTTGAGCGTCGGCGCGACCCACTGGCCGATGCTCGGCAGCGCCGCGCCTGCATTCTTGACCAGGCCCTGCAGGAAATCGAAGCCCGGCACGAGCTTGGTGAAACTGGCGGACTCGGCCATGGGGTCTCTCCTCGCGGCACTGCGGTTCGACCCATTCTGCCGCGCCCCCGCCGGGCTGCCTAGGGCCCTGCGCGCAACGCAGGCCCGCGCGTCGCCGCGCGCCGATCAGCCGGCATACCGGCGTGCTGCGGCGAACATCGCGCGCACGTTCTCGACCGGCGTCTCGTCGGGGATGCCGAACGCAGTGTCGAGGATCAGGCTGCCGCCGCGGTTCCAGATCTTGTCCACGAGATGCTTGACCGCCGCGTCGACCTCCTGCGGCGTGCCGGTGGCCATCATCGACGGCGACAGGTTGCCGCGCAGCGCGACGACGTCGCCGAGCACTTCATAGGCCTGGACGATGTCGGTGCGCTCGAACCAGTAGATGCACTTGCCGGCCGGGATGTCCTTGATGATCTCGAGCCGCTTCGTGCAGTCGGACTCCCACAACGGCATCGGGACGAGCCCGGCGTCGATCAGCTCGATCATCATCTGCCGGAACGACGGCCACCAGAACTCGCGGAACTGCTTCTCCGACATGAAGGCGTCGGGCGCCCAGTGGATCGGCAGGAAGACGATCGGGTTGCCCGACGCCTTGGCGTTGGCGACCGTGATGCGCACCAGGTTCTCGCGCATCACGTCGATCGCGCGATGCAGCAGTTCCTTGTGGCGGAACAGGTCCTTCATCATCCCTGTCGCGCCGCGGAAGTAGTCGGCCAGCACGTCGTACGGCGCGCCCGAGGCGCTGCCGTGGATCAGCGGGAAGCCGAGCTCGGCCAGGCGCTGGTTGGAGCGGCCGGCGCGCGTCGCGAACTCGTCGACGACCTCGGCGGCGTCGAGCACCCTCTGCAACGCCGCGCGCAGCGAGGGCTGCGCGAGCGGGCGCAGCGCCGTGATCGCGCGGAAGTAGAACGAGCCGGCGAAGTGCGGGAACTGCTCGAAGCCCTCGAACGCGCCGAAGATCCGCGGCAGGTAGGTGCGCAGGTAGAACCCCGTCGGGTCGCGCACGAACTCGGTCAGTTCCTCGGCCTTGACGTACTCGCGGTCGAGGTACTGGTACGGCTGATCCTCGCCCACGCCGTGCCCGGGCCATTGCAGCTGCTTGTAGTCGGCCGCCTCGAGGATGCGGCCCAGCGCCGAGCCGGCGAACAACGTCGAGACGGCGTCGGGCTCGAACTCGCGCACGGCGCGCTCGACGATGGCATCGACGCTGTCGTAGTCGAACATCAGCGCCTTGTTCGAGATGCCGCCGTACTTGGCAAGCCAGAAGGTCGCATACAGCGCGACGGGCATCCTGTCGGGCCTGCGCAGCGCGACGCAATCCATGATGCGCTGCCAGCGCGCGTCGTAGGCCGCCTGGGCGGCGTCGGGCATCGGCGGGTTCATCGTGCGAGCTTCGGGTTGATAGTGGTTAACCCGCGAACCGGGCGATCGCCGTGAGGGACCTTGATCTGGCGCATTGCAGCGGCAGGCGTCGTGACCACGATGAATCACTGTATTGCGCCGGCCACCCGCTGTCGGTCACCTCCGTTGGGGACCGGCGCTCCCACTCGACCCGAAGTCAGAACCATGTTGATGCGTCGTGTCACGAGCGATGGCCCGCTGCGGCTGCGCAGCAGCCATGCCCTCGATGCCGCACTGGGGCTCGTGTCCGCCGTCGGCGACCGGCGCTTCGGCGACATCGGCATCGAGCAGCTCAATCGCCTGGCACCGATCGGATGGTGGACGGTCTACCGCCTGCACGCAGTCGCCTGCCCCGACTGGCACTTCGGCGGCAGCGTGGTGTCGAGCGAGGTGACGGCACGCGCCTGGGCCCGCTACCAGAGCGGCCTGTGGCGCGACGATCGCACATTCAGCCGCGTCTGCGAGGCCGTGGCCGGCAACGAGGCCGTGCTGAGCCACATGCACGCGACCGAGCTCGACGGCTCGCATCGCGAGCAGATCTACACCGCATTCGACCTGACGGAGCGCGCGTCGCTCGTGCGCCGGCAGCGCGACGGCAGCGTGCTGTGCGTGAACCTGTATCGAGGCGGCGGGATGCCGCGCTTTCGCGACGACGAGCTGGACGATCTCGCCTGCATCGGCGATCTCGTGCTGCGCACCGTCGAGAGCCAGCTGCGCGTGTCCTGCGCATCGCCCGCGTCGCCGCTGGCCGACCTGCCGCGCCGCGAGCGCGAAGTCTGCGAGCGCATGCTGCGCGGCCTCACCTACGACGGCATCGCGGCCGATCTCGGCGTTTCGCCCAACACGGTCAAGACGTACCGCGATCGCGCGTTCGACCGCCTGGGCATCCACCATCGCAGCGAACTCTTCGCATTGATGCTGGGTGCGCCGGCGCATACCGAACGCGGCGCCGAGGACGCGCGTGTCACCGGCGCAGGTGACAGACGCCGCGGGGAGGCGGCGCTAGCCTGTGCTTCGTAGCGCCCCCGCCCGATCTTCAAAAAGGAGTCCCATGCCGCAGCGCCGCACCGCCCTGGTCCGCCTTTCGACACTCGTCGCCACCGCCGTGCTGGGCCTGGCCGGCCAGGCCGCGCAAGCCGACATCCACATCGGCGTGATCCTCTCGCTCACCGGCCCCGGCGCGTCGCTCGGCATCCCGGAGGAGCAGGCGCTCAAGCTCTGGCCCGACACGCTGGCCGGGCAGAAGGTGAAGTTCACCGTGCTCAACGACGCCACCGACACCACCACGGCGACGAAGAATGCGCAGCGGCTGATCACCGAGGACAAGGTCGACGCCATCCTCGGCGCCTCGCTGACGCCGACCTCGCTGGCCGTCGTCGAGATCGCCGGCGCGGCCAAGGTGCCGGTCATCTCGCTGGCCGGCGGCGGCGCCATCGTCAATCCGCAGGACGGGCCGCGCAAGTGGGCCTTCAAGCTGAGCCCCACCGAGGCGATCAGCGTGACGATGGTGATGCAGCACATGCAGTCGCGCGGCGCGAAGACGATGGCCACGATCGGCCTCGCCACGAGCTACGGCGAAGGCTTCCTCAAGGCCACGGAGGGCATCGCCGCGGCGAAGAACGTCAAGATCCTGGCCACCGAGCGCTACAACCAGACCGACCAGAGCGTCACGGCGCAGGTGCTGAAGATCCTCGCCACCAACCCCGATGCGGTCTACATCTTCAGCGCGGGCACGCCGGGCGCGCTGCCGCACGCCGAGCTGGTCAAGCGCGGCTACAAGGGCCTGATCTACCAGACGCAGGGCGTGGCCAACAACGACTTCCTGCGCGTGGGCGGCAAGGAGCTCGAGGGCGGCTACATGACGGTGGCGCCGGTGCTCGTCGCCGAACAGCTGCCCGAGAGCAGCCCGACGCGCAAGCCGGGCCTGGACTTCGTCAAGCGGTTCGAGGCCAAGTACGGCGCCGGCACGCGCTCGCTGTTCGCGGGCACGGCCTGGGATGCGCTGCTGCTGCTGCAGCAGGCGGCGACGGTGAGCCTCAAGAAGGCGCAGCCGGGCACGCCGGAGTTCCGCAGCGCGCTGCGCGACGCGCTCGAGGCGACGACCGACTTCGTCGCGTCGGAGGCGGTCTACAACATGACCGCCAACGACCACAACGGCGTCGACCAGCGCAGCCAGGTGATGGTGCGCATCGAGAAGGGCGCCTGGAAGCTGGTGCCCTGATCGGGCGCGCAGACGGCGCCGATTCCGGCGCCGCGCCATCGCCGCCTGGCGCGGCGGCCGGTCAGCTGATGAAGCGCCCGTCGCTGCCGATGACCGCGACGTCGACGAAGCGGCTGCCTTCGCGCACGCCGCGGCCGTAGCCGATGCGCACGCCGCCGAGGTCGAACGATTCGATCTGCTCGAGCGCGGCGATGAGACCGGCGCGCGTCGGCGCCGGGCCGGCGCGGCGCAGGCCCTCGGCGAGCACGCGCGCGTCGACATAACCCTCGAGGCTGGGCAGCGAGTAGTCCTTCGAGCCGGCGGCCTCCATGTCGGCCTGGTAGCGGCGCACGAGCGCGTACTTGGTGGCGAAGGGCGACGGCACGACGATCGAGAAGCCGACGCCGCGCGCCAGCGCGCCGAGCTCGCGGATGTTGGGCGCGCTCATCGCGATCGACAGCCCGTAGATCGTGCTCGCGCCACCGGCCTGGCGCAGCGCGCGCACGAACAGCGGCGCCGTGCCCGCGCCCAGCCCCATGATGACGACCTGCGGCGCCGCCTGCGTGATCTCGCGCGCGGCAGGCTCGACCTCGGGGCTGATCGTGCTCGGCGTCGTCGCGATGACGGCGGGCTTGATCTTGTGCTTGTCGCAGGCGGCGTTGAATGCGGCGAGCAGGCCGGCGCCGAGCGGATCCTTGGGGTGCACGAGGCCGATCCTCGTCGTGCCCAGCGTCACGGCGGTCGAGATCAGCTTGTCGACCTCCTGGTCGTAGTTCGCGCGCACCCAGAACGTGTTGGGCGCCGCCATGCGGCGCAGCGCCACGGTGCCCGTGTTCGGGCCGACGATCGCCAGGTCGGGCACGGCGTCCATCACGGCCGCCACTTGGCGCGTGCCCAGCGGATGCAGCAGCGCGAGCACGCCGGCATCGGCGTGGAACGCGAGGGCGTTCTTCTTCGCCAGCTCGGGATCGAAGCGGTCGTCGGCCTTCACGAGCTCGACCTTCTGGCCGTGGATGCCGCCTGCGCGATTGATGGCGTCGAAGCAGGCCGTCGAGCCCTGGAACATGCCGCCGCCGTTGACCCGCTCGGGGCCGCTGTCGGCGAACGTCGCGCCGATGCGCAGCGTCCTGCCCTGTGCGAACACGCCGGCCGGCCAGCCGAGGGCGCCGGCGGCGGCGCCGGCCAGGCAGCGCAAGGCGCTGCGCCGGCTCGTCGCCGTTCGCGAAGACGGGGGGAGCGGCACTCGGGTCGTCGACATCTCTGTCCTCATCGTCGTCGGGGTTGCTCGTCGCGGGCGAGTGTGATGGCAGTGGCGTGGACGACCGGCCCGATGTGCAGTCGCGGCGTGACATATGACCGCCGTGCCGCGCGCGGATCGCGCCGCGGCGCGCCTCGCATAATGGCCGCGTCCGGCAGTGCGAGTGCACGCGCCTCGTGCACGCGAAGGCTGCGCCATCGATGCCCGCGCTGTCCGTTCCGCCCCACCGGCGCCGCGCTGTCGCGGCGCTCGGCGCCGTCGTGCTGGCCGTGACGGCGCTGCACTGGTCCGTGCTCGCCGCGCTGCATGCGAGCGCGGTACGCGCGCCTGCCGAGGTCGTGCGAGCCGCCGAAGGCGCGCCGCGCGGGCCGGGTGCGGTGCGCGTCGTCGCCGCGCCGCGGCTGGCGCAGGCCGCGCCGGCCCGGCCGCCAAGCGTGCCGACGCGGCGCCGCGCCGCGCACGCCGCACGCCCGCACCGCGGCCGTCCGAGCCGGCCGTCGACGCGGCCGCTGCGCGCCGCGACGACGCGTGGCCCACTTACGCGACGCGGGTGCCGCCCGCGTTCAGCCGGCGCTACCGCGTGCAGCGCGGCGCGGCCTACGCCGGCCACGGCGTGTTCGACTGGCAGCCCGGCGACGGCGGCTACGTGGCGCGTTTCAGCACCGAGCTCGGCGCGCAGTCGTTCGCGTGGGAGAGCCGCGGCGCGTTCGACGCGGCCGGCCTCGCGCCGCAGCGCTACGTCGACCGGCGTGCGCGCCGCGGCGCGCACGCCGCCAACTTCCTGCGCGACGCGGAGCGCATCGCCTATTCGGGCCCTGCCGTCGAGCATCCGCTGCCACCCGGCGCGCAGGACCGCCTGAGCTGGCTGGTGCAACTCGCGGCCATCGTGCAGGCGCGCGCAGCGCTGCCGGCCGCAGGTGAGACGCTGACGCTGTACGTCAGCGGCGCGCGCGGCGACGCCGATCGCTGGGACTTCGTCGTCGATGGCGTCGAGCCCGTCGCCACGCCTGACGGTGCGCGCGACGCGCTGCGGCTGACGCGCGAGCCGCGGCGCCGCTGGGATGTGCGCGTCGAGGTCTGGCTCGATGTCGCAGCCCAGCACCTGCCGGTGCGGGTGCTCACGACGCCCACCGGCGCCGCGCCGTCGATGGACTGGCTGCTCGACGACGCCCGGTGACGCGCGCTGCAGAGTCGAGGTGACCCGCCGTGGCGTTGCGGCCCCCGCAGCTTGAATTCCGCTGCGGCGGACCCAAATCAAAGACAGTTCGCTCATCGAGGACTTGCGCCATGCAGATGGTCTACAACTCCGACAACTTCGCCGTGGTCCGCTTCGACGTGCCGGCCGAGGACGACGCCCCGACGTCGGCTTCGCCGAACGCTGTGCGCGGCGGATACGAGATCGTCGACAAGTTCGCGCGCAAGGAGATCTATCTCGACGGCGCGCTGGCCGCCAGCTTCAAGGAAGGCGTCGCGGCGCTGATCGACAAGGCCTCGTCGGAAGAAGAGTTCGACGCCTGGCTCGGCCGCTATGCGGCGCTGATGCAGCAGCCGCTGACGGCGCACTGAGTCCTTCGGCCCCGCGCGCCGCGTGTCCCCGCGGCGTGCCAGGGCTTGCCCCCGAGGCGGGGCTGCGCCAAGATGGCCCGCGACGCGTCATCCTGGAGCGCCCCGCTTGAAGTCCGCAGCAGCCGATGCCCGGTTCGTCCTGTCGCCCGATCTGGCCGAGGCGCCGGTGCTCGACCGGCTGTGCTCGCAGTTCGTGCTCACGCTGACGCTCAACAGCCCTGGCCGTTTCAACCTGCGCCGCGACTGGAGCAGCCTGCTCGCGCTCACCGGCCGTCACCTCGTCTGGCCCGCGTCGGTGCTCGGGCGGCTGCGCGCCTTCCTGCGCGCGCGCTGCGCCGGCAATTCGCTGTGGCGCGGCCACGAGGCGCTCGCCGACGATGCCTTCATGGCGCGCCACGGCGCGTGGAAGGGCCCGTACGAAGAGGGCACACTCTTTTTCTACATCGACGAGTACATCAAGGACGCGCCCAAGGACCTGCTCGCCGTGCTCGGTGCGACGCGCGACTGGCTGGCGCGCCGCGTGAAGAAGGAGCACACGCTCGTCGAGAAGAACATCGACGCGCTCGCCGGCCTGCTGCAGCTCAACCCGGCCGAGCGCGCGCTGCTGCTCTACGGCACGCTGGCGCGCTACCAGCGCGACCTGCGCGGCCTGCTCGTCGAGTTCAAGGTCGCCAATGCGCAGGAGGCCTATGCGGCGATCGCCGCCGTGGCCGGCGTCAACGAGCAGGAGGTCGCCGACGCGCTGCGCGCCGGCTCGCGGCTCGAGCGCATCGGCATGGTCGAGAACCTGATCTCGGAGCACAACATCACCGACCTGGCCGACCTGATGAAGGTCAGCGAGCAGCTGCCGCCGGTGCTGATGCGCGAGTACCAGGGCCCGAGCGATCTGATGGCCGTGTTCACGCGGCCGGCCAGCAAGAGCACGCTCGCGCCGGCCGACTTCGGCTTCGTCGCCGACGATCTGCGCATGCTCAGCGCACTGCTGAAGAACGCCGTCGCGCACAAGGAGCCGGGCGTCAACGTGCTGCTCTACGGCCCGCCCGGCACCGGCAAGACCGAGCTGGCCAAGGTGGCGGCGCAGGCCGCCGGCCTCGAGCTCTACGAAGTCGAATACGCCGACCGCGACGGCAATTCGCTGTCGGGCCGCGACCGCTATCGCTCGCTGCAGATCAGCCAGGTCTTTCTCAAGGGCAGCGAGCAGGTCGCGCTGCTGTTCGACGAAGTCGAGGACGTGTTCCCTCCGATCAACAGCGACACGGCGCAGCTGATGGCGCGGCTCGACACCGGCGACGGCGTGCCCAGCGGATCGGTCAGCGGCAAGGCCTGGGTCAACCAGATCCTCGAGACGAATCCCGTGCCGGTGGTGTGGGTCACCAACCGCATCGAGCAGATCGACCCGGCGTTCCGCCGCCGCTTCCAGTACCACCTCGAGCTGAAGTCGCCGCCGCCCGGCGCGCGCGAGGCGCTGATCGTGCGTGCGCTCGACGGCGTCGCCGTCGCAGAGGGTTTCGCGGCGCGGCTGGCCGAGCGGCGCGGTCTCACGCCGGCGCAGATCCGCACCGCGGTGCGCTTCGCGCGGCTGGCCGGCGACGCCGGCGACGCCGAGCAGCTGATCGAGCGCCAGCTCGGCAACGCCGACAAGGCGCTCGGCGGCGCGCCGGCCGAGCGCGGCACGCGGCGCGTCGTCACGCGCTACGACTTGTCGCTGCTCAACCTCGAATCGCGCTTCGAGATCGACCGCATCGTCGAGGCGCTGCGTCGGCGCGCCGCCGGATGCCTGTGCTTCTACGGTCCGCCCGGCTCGGGCAAGACGGCGCTCGCCGAGCACATGGCCGGCGAGCTGCAGCGCCCGCTGATGATCCGCCAGGCGAGCGACGTGATGAGCAAGTACGTCGGCGAGACGGAGCAGAACATGGCGCGCATGTTCGCCGAGGCCGAGGCCGAGCAGGCCGTGCTGCTGCTCGACGAGGCCGACAGCTTCCTGCGCAGCCGGCGCCTGGCCGAGCGCAACTACGAGGTCAGCGAAGTCAACGAGATGCTGCAGGGCATGGAGCGCTACGCCGGCGTCTTCATCTGCACGACCAACCTGTTCGAGGAGCTCGACGAGGCGGCGCTGCGCCGCTTCACGTTCAAGATCCGTTTCCACGCGCTGCGGCCGGCGCAGCGCGAGCGCATGTTCGTCGCCGAGGCGCTCGGCGGCGCGGCCGATGCGCTCGGCGACGAGCAGCGCCGGCGCCTGGCCGCGCTCGACCAGCTCACGCCGGGCGACTTCGCCGCCGTGCGCCGGCAAGTCGACGTGCTCGGCGTGGCCCTCGAGCCCGACGAGTTCCTCGCGCAGCTCGAGGCCGAGCACCGCGTCAAGCCCGAGGTGCGCCAGCGGCGCGGCATCGGCTTCGTGTCGACGCCGGGGCATTGAGGCCCGGGGGAGCGCTGCCGGCGCGCCCTTCCTACAATGCCCGCATGAACAACCGAGACCTCGGCTACACGCGCGGCGCCGCGCTGCCGCGCCTGCTGCGCGAGCGCATCGTCGTCCTCGACGGCGCGATGGGCACGCTGATCCAGCGCCACCGCCTGACCGAAGCCGACTACCGCGGCGAGCGTTTCAAGGATCATCCGAAGGACCTGAAGGGCAACAACGAGCTGCTGCAGTTCACGCGGCCCGAACTGATCCGCGACATCCACGCCGACTACCTCGCCGCCGGCGCCGACATCGTCGAGACCAACACTTTCGGCGCGACGCGCATCGCGCAGGACGACTACGGGCTCGGCCACCTGGCGCGCGAGATGAACGTCGCCGCCGCGCGGCTGGCGCGCGAGGCGACCGATGCGGCGAGCACGCCCGCGAAGCCGCGCTTCGTCGCCGGCGCGCTCGGGCCGACGCCGCGCACGGCGAGCATCAGCCCCGACGTCAACGACCCGGCGGCACGCAACATCGGCTTCGACGAGCTGCGCAGCGCCTATCGCGAACAGGCCGAGGGCCTGCTCGAAGGCGGCGTCGACCTGTTCCTCGTCGAGACGGTGTTCGACACGCTCAACGCCAAGGCGGCGATCTTCGCGCTCGACGAGCTGATGGAGGAGCGCGGCGAGCGCCTGCCCGTCATCGTGTCGGGCACCGTGACCGACGCTTCGGGGCGCATCCTGTCGGGGCAGACGGTCGGCGCGTTCTGGCATTCGGTGCGCCACGCGCGCCCGCTCGCCGTCGGGCTGAACTGCGCGCTCGGCGCGGCGCTGATGCGGCCCTATCTCGAGGAGCTCGCCAAAGTCGCCGGCGAGACCTACGTCAGCTGCTATCCCAACGCCGGCCTGCCCAACCCGATGAGCGAGACCGGCTTCGACGAGACGCCCGAGGTCACGGCGGGGCTGATGGAGGATTTCGCGCGCGCGGGTTTCCTCAACATCGTCGGCGGCTGCTGCGGCACGACGCCCGAGCACATCGCACAGATCGCGGCGCGTGTGTCGGCCTATGCACCGCGCCGACCGGGCGAGCGCCTGTTCAGCCGGCTGCTCGCCGCCTGAACCGGCGGCGCCCCGTCAGTGGCCGGGCCGCTGCGTCAGCAGCAGCTCGACGTGGTCGCCGGCGGCCTGCGCGAGGCCGGCGAAGCGCAGCACCGGCACGCCGCGCGCGACGAGATAGTCGCGCACGCTGGCGGCGCGGTCCTGCGCGAGCAGCGTGCCGCCGCCGCGCGTGTCGGCCGGCGCGGCGACGCGCACGTCGAAGCCGCCCGGCTTGAGCCCCGGCGCCATGCGGTCGAGCACGGCGGCCAGCGGCGGCTTGACGGCGCCGCGGCCGGCGTCGAAGCAGTAGCGCAGCGGCACGGCGACGCGCAGGCGGCCTTCGGGCGTCGTCTCGACGACGACGACGGGCGCGTCGCGCAACTCGTGGCTCAACCGGCGCTGCTCGCTGGCGACGGTCGGCGGGCCGGGCGACAGGAACGGCACGCCGGCGCAGCCTGCGACGATCGCCGAGACGAGGGTGGTGGAGACGGCGAAGATGTGGCGGCGGCGCATTAGAATCGTTTCGTCCCGAGGAGCGTTGCGACGGCCGATTGTGCCGCCAGGCTCGGGGCAGTCGCCCGCAGGGTCTGGCGCGGGCGGCGCGCAACGGCGCTCACCCCGGTCGTCTCGCGACGACGTGCTGCGGGTGAGCCGGCCCGCAGGCCGAGTCGCGAGGCGTCGCCCCCATGAACGCCCATCGCCATGACTGCTGACGCCGCCTCCCCCGATCACCGCCCGCCGCCGCTGCGCCTGTCGGGCCTCGAACCCGTATCGATCGGCGAGGGCTCGCTGTTCGTGAACGTCGGCGAGCGCACCAACGTCACCGGCTCCAAGGCCTTCGCACGCATGATCCTCGCCGGCGAGTTCGAGCAGGCGCTCGCCGTCGCGCGCCAGCAGGTCGAGAACGGCGCCCAGGTCATCGACGTCAACATGGACGAGGCCATGCTCGACAGCCAGGCCGCGATGGTGCGCTTTCTCAACCTCGTCGCCAGCGAGCCCGAGATCGCACGCGTGCCGGTGATGATCGACAGCTCGAAGTGGGACGTGATCGAGGCCGGCCTCAAGTGCGTGCAGGGCAAGGGCATCGTGAATTCGATCTCGCTCAAGGAAGGCGAGGCCGAGTTCCGCCGCCAGGCGACGCTGGTGCGCCGCTACGGCGCGGCGGCCGTCGTGATGGCGTTCGACGAGCAGGGCCAGGCCGACAGTTACGCGCGCAAGACGCAGATCTGCGAGCGCGCCTACCGCATCCTCGTCGACGAAGTCGGCTTCGCGCCCGAGGACATCATCTTCGACCCCAATATCTTCGCCATCGCCACCGGCATCGAGGAGCACGACAACTACGCCGTCGACTTCATCGAGGCGACGCGCTGGATCAAGCAGAACCTGCCCGGCGCGAAGGTGAGCGGCGGCGTCAGCAACGTGAGCTTCAGCTTCCGCGGCAACGATCCGGTGCGCGAGGCGATCCACACCGTGTTCCTCTACCACGCGATCCGCGCCGGCATGGACATGGGCATCGTCAACGCCGGCATGATCGGCGTCTACGACGATCTCGACGCCGAACTGCGCGAGCGCGTCGAAGACGTCGTGCTCAACCGCCGGCCCGATGCCGGCGAGCGCCTGGTCGAGATCGCCGAGCACGCCAAGGGCGCGGCCCGCGACGACAGCCACAAGCTCGCGTGGCGCGGCACGGCCGAGGCGCCGGTGGCCGTCGAGCAGCGCCTGTCGCACGCGCTGGTGCACGGCATCACCGACTTCATCGTCGACGACACCGAGGAGGCTTGGGCAGCGATCCGTGCCGCGGGCGGGCGGCCGCTGCACGTCATCGAAGGCCCGCTGATGGCCGGCATGAACGTCGTCGGCGACCTGTTCGGCCAGGGCAAGATGTTCCTGCCGCAGGTGGTCAAGAGCGCGCGCGTGATGAAGCAGGCCGTCGCCCACCTGCTGCCCTACATCGAGGCCGAGAAGCAGGCACTCGCCGACTCGGGCGGCGACGTGCGCAGCAAGGGCAAGATCGTCGTCGCCACCGTCAAGGGCGACGTGCACGACATCGGCAAGAACATCGTCACCGTCGTGCTCCAGTGCAACAACTTCGAAGTCGTCAACATGGGCGTGATGGTGCCGTGCCAGGACATCCTGGCGCGCGCCAAGGTCGAGGGCGCCGACATCGTCGGCCTGTCGGGCCTGATCACGCCCAGCCTCGAGGAGATGCAGCACGTCGCCGCCGAGATGCAGCGCGACGAGCACTTCCGCGTGAAGAAGATCCCGCTCTTGATCGGCGGCGCGACGACGAGCCGCGTGCACACGGCGGTGAAGATCGCGCCGCACTACGAGGGCCCGGTGGTCTACGTGCCCGACGCCAGCCGCTCGGTCGGCGTGTGCAGCGAGCTGCTGTCCGACGAACGTGCCGCCGCCTACATCGCCGAGCTGCGCGCCGACTACGAGCGCGTGCGCGCGCTGCACGCCGGCAAGAAGACGGCGCCGCTGGTCACGCTGGCCGAGGCGCGCGCCAACAAGACGCCGATCGACTGGGCGGCCTACGCGGCGCCGAAGCCGAAGTTCATCGGCCGCCGCGTGTTCCGCAACTACGACCTCGGCGAGCTGGCCGCCTGCATCGACTGGGGCCCGTTCTTCCAGACCTGGGACCTTGCCGGCCCCTATCCGGCCATCCTCACCGACGACATCGTCGGCGAGTCGGCGCGCCGCGTGTTCAGCGACGGTCGGCGCATGCTGCAGCGCCTGATCGAGGGCCGCTGGCTGAGCCCCGCCGGCGTGATTGGCCTGTACCCGGCCAACACGGTGAACGACGACGACATCGAGATCTATGCCGACGAGTCGCGGCGCGAGGTGCTGATGACGTGGCGCGGCTTGCGCATGCAGACCGAGCGCCCCGTCGTCGACGGCGTGCGCCGGCCCAACCGCTGCCTGGCCGACTTCGTCGCGCCCAAGGACTCGGGCATTGCCGACCACGTCGGCCTGTTCGCCGTCACGGCCGGCCTCGGTGTCGAGCGCAAGGAGGCGCAGTTCCTCGCCGACCACGACGACTATTCGGCGATCATGCTCAAGGCGCTCGCCGACCGGCTGGCCGAGGCCTTTGCCGAGCGGCTGCACCAGCGCGTGCGCACCGAGTTCTGGGGCTATGCCGCCGACGAGGCGCTCTCCAACGACGAGCTGATCGCCGAGAAGTACCAGGGCATCCGCCCGGCACCGGGTTATCCGGCCTGCCCCGACCACCGCGTCAAGCGCGACCTGTTCCGCACGCTCGGCTGCGCCGAGATCGGCATGAGCCTGACCGACAGTCTGGCGATGATGCCGGCGGCCAGCGTCAGCGGCTTCTATCTCGCGCATCCGGCGGCGACGTACTTCAACGTCGGCCGCATCGGCGCCGACCAGGCCGCCGACTGGGCGCGCCGTGCGGCGCTCGCCGACGACGAGGCGAAGCGGCTGCTCGACGTGTTCGGCTGACGCTGGTCGCGGCCGCGCCGGTCAGTGGAAGTCCCGGCTCGCCATGGCGGGGGCGAGCCGCCCGAGCAGCGGCGTCAAGTCTTCGAGCCGGCGCGCGATGAGGTTGCGCACTTCGCCTTCGCGCTGCCAGGTGCCGTGCACGGCGAGCAGGCGCGCGCGCAGCAGCTCGCGGCGGTAGCGTTCGCGCAGGTCCTTCCAGCAGACGATCTGCACCATGCCGGTTTCGTCCTCGAGCGACACGAAGACGACGCCGGCGGCGGTCGGCGGCTGCTGGCGCAGCGTGACGATGCCGCAGCAGCGCACGAAGCGCCCGTCGGGCAGGTCGTGCAGCTCGCGCGCCGACATCAGCCGCCGCCGCTGCAGCAGCGGCCGCAGCAGCGCGAGCGGATGCCGGCGCAGCGTCAGCCCGGTCGTCGCATAGTCGAAGACGATCTCCTCGCCTTCGGGCGCCGGCGGCAGCTCGAGGAACGCCTCGTCGACCGGCGCGTCGCGCAGCAGCGCGGGCGGCGTCTTCAGCGCCGCGGCTTCCCAGACCTGCTGCCGCCGATGCCCCGACAGGCTGGTCAGCGCGTCGGCGCCCGCCAGCAGCCGCATCTCGCGCTGATCGAGGCCGGCGCGGCGCGCCAGGTCCCCGGCGTCGTCGAACGGCGCGTCGGCGCGCGCCGCCACGATGCGCGCCGCCGACTCGCGACCGAGCCCCGAGACCAGGCGCAAGCCCAGGCGCACCGCCGGCGCCTGCGGCAAGTCTTCGAGCGTGCAGTCGCCGTCGCTCGCCATGACGTCGACGGGGCGCACCTCGACGCCGTGCCGCTTCGCGTCCTGCACCAGCTGCGACGGCGAGTAAAAGCCCATCGGCTGCGAGTTGAGCATCGCCGCCAGGAATTCGGCCGGATGGTGGCGCTTGATCCAGCAGCTGGCGTAGGCGAGCAGCGCGAACGACGCCGCATGGCTTTCCGGGAAGCCGTATTCGCTGAAGCCCTTGATCTGCTCGAAGATGGCCTTGGCGAAGGCCTCGTCGTAGCCGCGCGCCGTCATGCCGTCGACGATCTTCGAGTGGTAGCGCTCGAGGCCGCCCTTGCGCTTCCAGGCCGCCATCGAGCGGCGCAGCTCGTCGGCCTCGCCCGGCGTGAAGCCGGCGGCCAGGATGCTGATCTGCATCACCTGCTCCTGGAACACGGGCACGCCGAGCGTGCGCCCCAGCGCCTGCTCCAGCGCCGGGCTCGGGTAGCTCACCGGCTCCTTGCCCTGGCGACGCGCCAGGTAGGGATGGACCATGCCGCCCTGGATCGGGCCGGGCCGCACGATGGCGACCTCGATGACGAGGTCGTAGAAGCAGCGCGGCCGCAGCCGGGGCAGCATGCTCATCTGCGCGCGGCTCTCGATCTGGAAGGTGCCGACGGTGTCGGCCTTGCAGATCATGTCGTAGGTGGCCTCGTCCTCGCTCGGGATGTCGTGCATCTCGAAGCGCCGGCCCTTGCGCGCGCCGATGAACTCGAGCGACTTGCGCAGCGCCGTCAGCATGCCCAGCGCCAGCACGTCGACCTTGAGCAGCCCCGTCGCGTCGAGGTCGTCCTTGTCCCACTCGATGACGGTGCGATCGGCCATCGCGGCGTTCTCGATCGGCACGATGCGCGACAGCGGGCCGTCCGTCAGCACGAAGCCGCCGACGTGCTGCGACAGGTGGCGCGGAAACCCGATCAGCGCGCGCGTGAGCTCGAGCAGCTGCCGCACCTGCAGGTCGTCGGGCGCGAGGCCGGCCTCGAGCAGGCGCTCGCGCAGGACTTCGCGCCCGTCCCACCACTGGTGGCCCTTGGCCAGCGCATCGAGCGTGTCGGGTGCGAAGCCCAGCGCCTTGCCGACGTCGCGGATCGCGCTGCGCGGGCGCCAGGTGATGACGGTGGCCGTCAGCGCCGCGCGGTCGCGGCCGTACTTGTCGTAGAGGTACTGCACGACCTCCTCGCGCCGCTCGTGCTCGAAGTCGATGTCGATGTCGGGCGGCTCGTTGCGCTCCTTGCTGATGAACCGCGCGAACAGCATGTTCATGCGCGTCGGATCCACCTCGGTCACGCCCAGGCAGTAGCAGACGACGGAGTTGGCGGCGCTGCCGCGCCCCTGGCAGAGGATGTGGCGCGAGCGTGCGTAGCGCACGATGTCGGCCACGGTCAGGAAGTAGTGCTCGTAGCGCAGCTCGGCGATGAGCGCGAGCTCCTGCTCGATCTGCGACTGCACCTGGGCCGGGATGCCGCCGGGCCAGCGGCGCGCGGCGCCTTCGTACGCCATGCGCCGCAGGCACGACGGCGGCGTCTCGCCGGCGGGCACCAGCTCCACGGGGTACTGGTACTGCAGCGCGTCGAGCGAGAAGTCGCAGCGCGCCGCGACCCGCAGCGTCTCTGCCAGCAGCTCGGGCGGGAAGGTCTGCGCCAGCCGCAGCCGCGTGCGCAGGTGCCGCTCGGCATTGGGCTGCAGCTCGTTGCCGCAGTCGGTCAGCGGCTTGCCGATGCGGATCGCCGTCAGCACGTCCTGCAGGGCCTTGCGCGAGCGCACGTGCATGTGCACGTCGCCGCAGGCGACCAGCGGCACGGCGGTGATTGCGCCGACCTCGCGCAGCCGGTGCAGCCACATCTCGTCGTCGAACAGCCGCGGCAATTCGACGGCCAGCCAGCAGCGGCCGGTGAACTGCGCCCGCAGCCGGCGGGCGACGGCCAGCAGCTGCGGCGGCGAGCTGTCGCGCTCCGGCGATGCGAGGACGACGCAATGCGCCAGCTCGGCGGCGTGGATGTCCTCCAGCTGCAGCAGGTAGGAGCCTTTCTCGCTGGACCTTCTGAGCCGGGTGATGAACTGACAGAGGTTGCCGTAGCCCTCGATGTCGCAGGCCAGCGCGACGAGCGTGAACGGCGCCTCGCCGCGCACGCTGAACTGGCTGCCGACCAGCAGCTTCAGCCCCTGCTCCCGGGCGGCGACGTGGGCGCGCACCATCCCGGCCATCGAGCATTCGTCGGTGAGCGCCAGAGCGCTGTAGCCGAGGCTGCGGGCGCGCTCGACCAGCTCTTCCGGCCGGCTCGCGCCGCGCAGGAACGAGAAGTTGGACAGGCAGCGCAGCTCGGCGTAATCGGGCAATGCCGTCATGGCGGCGCTCTCGCTCAGGCGAACGAACCGTGGAGGTACCAGGCCGTCCGGTCGTCGGCCAGGCGTTCCTGGAAGATCCACAGCAGGCCCGCGTATTCGCTGAGCGCGACCCAGTAGTCGCGCGCCACGTGCCGGGTGGCCGGGCCTTGCGCTTCGTCGACGACGCGGTGCCACCAGCCGCCCTCGACGCGGTGCGGCCCGCTGAGCAGCCGTAGCGGGCCTTGATAGAGGGGCCGCTCGCCTTGCATCGCCAGCGGCAGGGGCTGCGGCAGCAGGAAGGTGGGCCGCGGCGGCAGCGGCGCCGTCGTGCGGCCGCGCCGCCGCGGCAGGGCCGCGCCGGCGGGCTGCCACTGCTGCGCCCATTCCGGCCGATGGTCGTCGACCAGCAGCGGGCGCAGCACGCGCTGCGGCCCCAGGCGCGCGGCGATGCGCTCGAGCACCAGCGCCAGCGATTCGCCGCGCTGCTGCGGCTGCGGCAGCAGCGCGGCGCCGGCGTCTTCGAGCGGGGCGACATCGAGCGCTTGCAGCGCCAGCTCGCCGACCGGCGCGAGCAGCTCGACTTTCGCCAGGTGCTCGGCGAGCAGCCGGCACAGGTGCTCGACGTCGCGCGTCGGCCGTGCCGTGCGGATCGTGAGTGCGCCGCCTTCGCCGGCGTGTCGCGAACGCATCGCGTCGTGCGCCCAGCCCAACGTGAAGGCGGTCGTGCCCGAGTGCCGCGCCGCCAGCCAGCCGCCGAGCTGCAGCAGCAGGCGGCGCGCGCCGAACAGCAGCGCCGGCGCGAGCTCGATGCGCGACATCAGCTCGAGCCGCGCTTCGAAGGTCTCGGGCGGCACGAACCAGGCATGACCCTCGGGCCGCAGGCCGTAGACGCGATCGAGGGCGCCGAGCAGCTCCTTGTCGAAGCGGCGGCTGAGGCCGCCGCGCGGCAGCCGGCGCAGATCGCCCAGCGTGCGGCAGCCGAGCTGCGCCAGCGTCTCGGCGTGCGGACCGGCCGCCGACAAGGCGTGCATCGGCAGGGCGTCGAGCCGTTGCGGCAGCGGCGGCCGCTCGGCGTCGTCGGCGACGCCGGCGCGGCCGAAAGCCAGCGCGGCCGCACTGTGCGGGCCCCACGCCACGATACGGGCGCCGAGTTCGTGCGCCCCCGTGACGATGCGCTCCCGCAACGCCGGCTTGCCGCCGAACAGGCGCACGCTGCCCTCCAGCTCCATGACGACGGCTTCATCGACGATGGCGACGCGGGGCGTGAATTGAAGTGCCCAGCTTGCCGGTCCATGGAGGGCGTCAGTGGGCGGCGGTGTGCCGTCGGGGGCGCAGGGGAACAGCAGGGCGGCCCACCACATCGGCGGACACCTCGCGAGAGAACAGGCGGCTCGGCTCGAGCAGCCGCGGCGTGACGACCGACACCAGCCCGCCCGGCATCGACGGCAGCGCGACGATGCCGTCGAGGGCCGGGCCGCGGCGCTTGAGGATGCGCAAGTGCAGTTGCCAGTCGAGCCCGCAGCTCGCATGCACGCGCAGCGGCGCGGCCGACGCTTCGTGCTGCGCTCCTTCCGGCCGGCACAGGAACACCGGCCCTTCGCAGCCCTGGGCGCAGGCCTGCAGGCGGCGCAACTGCTCCGGCCGCACCTGCGGCAGCCAGGCCACGAGCGCGCCGCAGGCGCTGGCCTTGACGAGCTGCTCGGTGGCCCACAGCCGCTCGGCCGCCGTCTCGGCCTGCACCCAGACGAACCGGCGCTCGTCCAGGCCCTCGTGCAGCAGCCCCGGCAAATACGGCGGACGCGGCGGCGCCACCGCCACCACCTGGCCGCCGGCCGCGACGACGCTGCGCAGCGCGGGCCCGAGCAGTCGCCACTCGACGACCGCCGGCTGCGGCGTCAGCACTTCGGTGACGGCCTGGCACGGCCAGCCGCCGCCCGGCAGCTCGCTGTCGAGCCGGTCCCATCCCGACGAGACGACGCTCGCGAGCCGGGCGCCGAGTTCGCTGGCGCGCCAGAGGGCGGCGGCGACGGGCGCACGCAGGCGCTGTCGATCCTCGGGGGATGCGGCGGAAGCGGGGCCGGGCGATGCGGCCGGAGGCAGGCAAGCCATGATGCGAAAGACTGTTTATTTATACAGTATTCGCCGGCCGCCGTGAACTCTCGCCGCGCTTGGCGATGAGTCAGCCCGTGAGGGTTCCTCGCCGGCACCTTGCAGACGCGCAACGCCCGCAACCGGCGCCAATCGCAAGCGCGGTAACGAAGCGTCAACAGAACGGCCCGACGGATGGATTTCGCCACGTCGGCCCGGCGTGCGTCCCGACACTGCGGCGACGGCGCACCACGACGTGCGCATCGCCAGGGAGAACAAGACGTGAAGCTGCCGCAGGACTGCCCGCTACGCACCCTCCCCGCGCCGCGCTGGCGCACCGCGCTGGCCGTCGGCGCGCTGGCTCTCGTCGTCGCCGCCTGCGGCGGTGGCAGCGGCGGCAGTGGCGACAGCGGCCCGCCGCCCACGCCGACGGAAGCGGCGCGCTTCCTGACGCAGGCCTCGTTCGGCCCGAACGACGCGTCGCTCGCGGCGCTGTCGCAGCAAAGCATCCGGGCCTGGCTCGACGACCAGTTCGCGCGGCCGCAGCGCCTGCACCGCAGCACCATGGATGCCGAGACGGCGCGCCTGGCGGGCACCGGCAACATCAGCGAGAGCACGTTCTACGAGTCGTGGTGGCAGCAGGCCGTGGCCGGCGACGACCAGCTGCGCCAGCGCGTGACGTTCGCGCTGTCGCAGATCTTCGTCGTGTCGTTCGCCGACAGCAACGTGCGCAGCTATCCGCGCGGCATGGCGTCGTACTACGACACGCTGGGCCAGCACGCCTTCGGCAACTACCGCCAGCTGCTCGAGGCGGTGACGCTGCATCCGATGATGGGCATGTACCTCACGATGATGCGCAACCAGAAGGAGGACCCGGCCACCGGCCGCATGCCCGACGAGAACTATGCGCGCGAAGTGATGCAGCTGTTCTCGATCGGCCTGTACGAGCTCGAGGCCGACGGCACGCTGCGCCGCGACGGCAGCGGCGAACCCATCGAGACCTACACGCACGACGACATCAAGGGCCTGGCCAAGGTGTTCACCGGCTGGAGCTGGTATGCCGGCCCGAACCTCACGGATCGCACGCGGCAGCGCTTCTTCGGCAACAACGCGCACCCCGACCGCGACTGGCAGCCGATGCAGGCGTACAACCGCCACGCGGCGAACACCGACTTCCATTCGGCGAGCGAGAAGCGTTTTCTCGGCGCCGTGATCCCGGCCACGTCGTCGCCCGATCCCGAGGGCGACCTGAGGATCGCGCTCGACACACTGTTCGACCATCCCAACACGGGGCCCTTCATCGGCCGGCAGCTGATCCAGCGGCTGGTCACGAGCAACCCGAGCCCGGCCTACGTCGGCCGCGTCGCCGCGGCCTTCGCCAACAACGGCGCGGGCGTGCGCGGCGACATGAAGGCCGTCGTCTTGGCGGTCCTGCTCGACCCCGAGGCGCGCACCGCCAACCTCGCCGACACCGGCTACGGCAAGCTGCGCGAGCCCGTGATCCGGCTGGCCAACTTCCTGCGCGCCTTCAAGGCCGCGTCGCAGAACGGGCGCTACAGCGGCATCGGCGACACCGACAACGTCGCCCAGAGCCTCGGGCAGACGCCGCTGAAGGCGCCGAGCGTCTTCAACTACTTCCGCCCCGGCTATGCGCCGCCCAACACGACGCTCGCCACCGCCGGCCTGGTCGCGCCCGAGCTGCAGATCGCGCACGAGGTGTCGGTCGCCGGCTACCTGAACTACATGCGCAACTGGGTCACGGTGAGCAACACGCGTGACGTGCGCCAGGACTACAGCGCCGAGATCGCGCTGGCCGGCGACCCGGCGGCGCTGGTCGAGCGCGTGAACCTGCTGCTGATGTCGGGCCAGATGACGGACGCGCTGCGCGCGCAGATCGTCGCCGCCGTGACCAGCCGCAACTACACCGGCAGCAACCAGACGAGCATCGACACCATGCGCCGCGACCGCGTGTGCATCGCCGTCTTCCTCGTGCTGGCATCGCCCGACTACCTGACCCAGAAGTGACCCCAAGGAGCCCGAAGATGTCGAGCCACAACGCTTCGCGCCGGGAGTTCCTGCGCCGTTCGTCGATCCTGTCGGCGTCGATGGGCGCGTCGGCCGTGCCCTTCGCGCTGAACATGGCGGCGATGGGCCAGGCCGTCGCGCAGACCGTCGACTACAAGGCCATCGTGTGTCTGTTCCTCTACGGCGGCAACGACTCGTGCAACATGGTGCTGCCCACCGACAGCGCGTCGTGGACGGCGTACCAGACGGTGCGCAACCAGGGCACGGACCCGATCGCGCTGCGTGCGCCGGGCACCGCCGTCGACCCGGGGGCGCCGCTCGGCTCGCCCGCGGCGCTCGGCGGCGTGCTGCCGATCGCGCCCGCCTTCACGCAGTTCGCCATCAACAATGCGCGCACGTTCGCGCTGCATCCGAGCATGGCGCCGGCGCAATCGCTGTTCGACCAGGGGCGGCTCGCCGTGATCGCCAACGCCGGGCCGCTCGTCACGCCGCTGACGAAGACGGAGTACCGCAACAACACCCGGCCCAGGCCGGCCAAGCTGTTCTCGCACAACGACCAGCAGTCGACGTGGCAGGCGCTCTCGCCCGAGGGCGCCAAGGTCGGCTGGGGCGGGCGCTTCGGCGACCTGCTCGCCGCGGGCAACACGCGATCGATCTTCACCAACATCTCGGTGTCGGGCAATGCCGTCTTCATGGCGGGCGACAGCGTGTTCCAGTACCAGGTCGGCACCGGCGGCGCCGTGGCCATCACTGCCCTGTCGGGCGCTCCGTTCGGTTCGGCCGCGGTGGCGAGCACGCTGCGCTCGATCATCACGGCCGACAACCAGCACTTGTTCGCCAAGGAACATGCGGCGATCGTGAACCGCTCGGTGTCGGCGCAGGCCGATTTCTCGACTGCGTTCAATGCCTCGGCGGTGACGCCGCCGCCGACCTACACCGTGCCGTCGACGGGCGCGCAGGGCACCAACAGCCTCGCCGTGCAGCTGCAGACGGTGGCGCGCATCGTCGGCGCGCGCGCCGGGCTCGGCGCCAACCGGCAGGTCTTCTTCGTCAGCATGGGCGGCTTCGACACGCACGACGGCCAGAACCGCGGCCACGCCGACCTGATGGCGCGCCTCGCCCACGCGCTGGCCTATTTCGACGACAGGCTCGCCGCGATGGGCATGCGCGACAGCGTCACCGTGTTCACGGCGTCCGACTTCGGCCGCACCTTCACGACGAACGGCGACGGCACCGACCACGGCTGGGGTGCGCACCACTTCGTCAGCGGCGGCGCGGTGCGCGGCAAGGAGGTCTACGGTCGCTTTCCGACGGTGGGCGTCAACCACGACGACGAAGTCGGCTCGGGCAGCCTGCTGCCCGGCGTCGCCGTCGACCAGATCGGCGCGACGCTCGGCAAGTGGTTCGGCGTCAGCGACGCCAACCTCGACTTCGTGTTTCCCAACTTGCGCAACTTCGCTCAACGCGACCTCGGCTTCATGCTTTGAGGTTCTGCGTTCGAGCGGCACCGCGCATCGCGACCGCACCGAAACGTCGGCTTACAACTCGGGGGTGCCCGTGGCCCACCTGCAGCCGCGCGCCGGCGTTGAATAGGCACTGCAAAGGAGATCGACTGCATGCAACAGGTTCAAGCACAACCCGCCGCTGCCGCCGCCGCGACCCCGTCGTGGCTGGCGATTCCGCGCGCCGTGTGGATCGGCGCCGCCGCCTTCGGCATCGCGGCGGCGAGCGCCGGTGCCGCGATGTGGCTGCAGCCCGAACGGGCTGCGGCGCCGGCGGCACCGCAGGCGCTGGCCGCCGTGCCAGCCAAAGCGCCGCCGGCGGCGCCGCTCGCCGCCAAGCCGGCGGCGCCCGTCGCCGCCGCGCCGTGCGCCACCTGCGGCGTCGTCGAGTCGGTGCAGGCGGTCAAGAAGAAGGGCGAGGGCACGGGCCTCGGCGCCGTCGCCGGCGGCGTCGTCGGCGGTGCCGTCGGCAGCCAGATGGGCAAGGGCAACGGCCGCACCGCGATGACGGTGCTCGGTGCGATCGGCGGCGGCGTCGCCGGCCACGAGATCGAGAAGCGGGCGCGTGCCGAGACGGTCTACCAGGTGCGCGTGCGCATGGACGACGGCAGCGTGCGGAGCTTCCAGCGCGCCCAGCCGCTCAACGTCGGCACGCCGGTGACGGTGCATGGCCAGTCGCTGCGCGTCGCGCAGCACGCGCCGGCCTGAGCGTCGGCGCAACACGCGGCGCTGCCGGCTTCTCCCGCGCCGCCCCGGTCGCCTAAACCGCGCCGCTCATCACCCGCCGCAGCTGCACCGCCTCGGCGATGTGCGCCGTCTGCACGCGCTCGGCGCCGGCGAGGTCGGCCGCCGTGCGCGCGACGCGCAGCACGCGATGGTGGCTGCGCGCTGACCAGCCCAGCCGCGTCGCCGCAGCGAGCAGGAACTGCAGCGCATTCGCCTCGGGCGCGCAGTGGCGCTCGACGCCTGCGGCGTCTAGCTCGGCATTGACGCAGCCCTGCCGCGCCACGGCGACGCCGCGCGCCGTCGCGACGCGCGCGGCGACATCGGCCGTCGAGTCGCCTTCGCCGCCCGGCGACGCGAGCGCATGCACGTCGACCGCCGCCACCTCGACCTGCAGGTCGATGCGGTCGAGCAGCGGGCCGCTCAACCGCCCCTGGTAGCGCGCGATCGCGTCGGGCGTGCAGCGGCAGGCGCGCGCCCGGCTGCCCCAGTGCCCGCACGGGCAGGGATTCATCGCCGCCACCAGCTGGAAACGCGCCGGGAACTCGGCCTGCCGCGCCGCGCGCGAGATCGTCACGCGGCCCGTCTCGAGCGGTTCGCGCAGCGCCTCGAGCGCGGCCCGCGGGAACTCGGGCAGCTCGTCGAGGAACAGCACGCCGTGATGGGCGAGCGAGATCTCGCCCGGGCGCGGCGGCGAGCCGCCGCCGACGAGCGCCGGCGCCGTGGCGCTGTGGTGCGGCGCGCGCAGCGGGCGCCGGCCCCACAGCTCGGCGCGGAACGCGCCGGCCAGGCCGAGCACGGCCGCCGACTCGAGCGCCTGTGCGTCGTCGAGCGACGGCAGCAGCGCGGCGAAGCGCTGCGCGAGCATCGACTTGCCGCTGCCCGGCGGGCCGACCATCAGGAGCGAATGACCTCCGGCGGCGGCGATCTCGAGCGCGCGCTTGGCCGACGCCTGGCCCTTCACGTCGCGCAGTTCCGGCAGCGCGGGCGGCGGTGGCGTGCGCGGCGCGGCGGCGGCGCGGGCCAGCGCCGCCGCGCCGCCGCCTTCGGGCGACGCGAAGGCGGCGACGACGTCGAGCAGATGCCCTGCGGCGCGCACCGGCAGCCCGTCGACGAGCGCTGCCTCGGCCGCGCTCGGCACCGGCAGCACCAGCGTGCGCGCGCCGCCGGCGCGCCGCGCGGCCAGCGCCATCGCCAGCGCGCCGCGCACCGGGCGCAGCTCGCCGGCCAGCGACAACTCGCCGGCGAACTCGCAGCCTGCCAGCCGGGCCGCGTCGATCTGGCCGCTGGCCGCGAGGATGCCGAGCGCGATCGGCAGGTCGAAGCGGCCCGACTCCTTGGGCAGGTCGGCCGGCGCCAGGCTGACGGTGATGCGCTTGTTGTGCGGGAAGTCGAGGCCGCTGCTGAGCAGCGCGGCGCGCACGCGCTCGCGCGCTTCCTTCACCTCGGTGTCGGCCAGGCCGACCAGCGTGACGCTGGGCAGGCCGTTGGCGAGATGGACTTCGACCGTCACCTCGGGGGCGGCGAGCCCGTCGAGTGCGCGGCTGCGGATGACGGCCAGCGACATCGTCTCCCTCCCCTCGTGGCGCCGTGGTGGCGCTCGTTGCGGCGCGCATTGTGCCGTGCGCCGGCGAACCGCGACAGGGCGGCACCAAGGCGGTGCTGCAGGCGTTGTTGCCTTGTTTCGGTGCACACGGGCCGCTGCCAGGGCTCTCCACGCCTCGTGATGGGGCGGCTGCCCCCTGCGGCGTGGATGGCACGGAAGCTGCAAACGCTGCTGCCGCAAGTCCACCGCACCCACAACGATCTCGAGCAACCCTGGAGTCACTGTCCCATGAAGAAAACCCTCTCGATCCTCGCGGCCGCCCTCGGCGCGACGGCGCTGCCCTCGCTCGCGCAGGCACAGGATCTCAGCTTCAACGTCGGCCTGGTCAGCGACTATCGCTACCGCGGCATCTCGCAGACGCGCCTGAAGCCGGCGGTGCAGGGCGGCGTCGACCTCGGCCTGCCCGGCGGTTTCTATCTCGGCGCCTGGGCCACCAATATCAAGTGGATCAAGGACGCGGGCGGCGACGCCGACGTCGAGATCGACGTCTACGGCGGCTACAAGACGGAGATCGCCAAGGGCCTGGGCCTGGACGTCGGCGTGCTGACCTATGTGTACCCGAGCAACAAGCTGCCGACCGACGCCAACACGACGGAGCTCTACGGCGCGCTGACCTTCGGGCCGGCGACGCTGAAGTATTCGCACGCCGTCACCGACACCTTCGGCAACCCGGACAGCAAGAACAGCTCGTACCTCGACCTGTCGGCCGGCTTCGAGGTATGGGGCGGCTGGACGCTGACGCCGCACATCGGCCACCAGAAGATCAAGGGACCGACGAGCGCGTTCTCGACCTACACCGACTACTCGCTGACGGCCTCGAAGGACTTCAGCGGCTTCGTCGTCAGCGCCGGCGTCGTCGGCACCGACGCCGACAAGGGGTTCTACGCGTCGCCGGTCAACGGCAAGTACCTCGGCAAGACCTCGCTCGTCGTCGGCGTCAAGAAGACGTTCTGACCGGCAGCGGACCACTCAACGGGAGATGACCATGAAGATGGTGACCGCGATCATCAAGCCGTTCAAGCTCGATGAAGTGCGCGAGGCCCTGAGCGCCATCGGCGTGCAGGGCGTGACGGTGACCGAAGTGAAGGGCTTCGGCCGCCAGAAGGGCCACACCGAGCTGTATCGCGGCGCGGAATACGTCGTCGACTTCCTGCCCAAGGTCAAGGTCGAGGCGGCGATCGACGATGCCATCGTCGACCGCGTGATCGAGGCGATCGAGACCGCAGCGCGCACCGGCAAGATCGGCGACGGCAAGGTCTTCGTGTCGGCTCTCGAGCAGGTGGTCCGCATCCGCACCGGCGAGACCGGCAAGGACGCCCTCTGACGCCCATCCTGGAAAGACAACCATGAGAAAACTCGTTGCAATGCTCGCCCTCGGACTTGCCGTCCTGGGCTTCATGGGCCCGTCGTTCGCGCAGGACGCGGCGGCTTCGGCGCCCGCCGCGGCAGCAGCCGCCACCGCCGCGCCACCGGCGGCCG
Organism: Burkholderiaceae bacterium; assembly: GCA_048500255.1. Classification (GTDB taxonomy): domain Bacteria; phylum Pseudomonadota; class Gammaproteobacteria; order Burkholderiales; family Burkholderiaceae_C; genus JAMHWF01. The sequence continues at coordinate 445,876 of JASNYH010000002.1, forward strand.
CAGCGGCTGCCGATGCCGCGCCGGCCGCGGCCGCGCCCGTCGCCAACAAGGGCGACGTCGCCTGGATGATCGTCGCCACGCTGCTCGTCATCATGATGACGATCCCCGGCCTGGCGCTGTTCTACGGCGGCCTGGTGCGCCGCAAGAACATGCTGTCGGTGCTGATGCAGGTGTTCGTCACCTTCTCGATGATCGTCGTGCTGTGGGCCCTGTACGGCTACAGCCTGGCGTTCACCGAGGGCAACGCCTGGTTCGGCGGCCTCGACCGGCTGTTCCTCAAGGGCCTGTTCAATCCGGCCGACGGCACGTTCGCGATGGGCGCGACATTCAGCAAGGGCGTCTACATCCCCGAGCTGCTGTTCGCCGCGTTCCAGGCCACCTTCGCCGGCATCACCTGCTGCCTGATCGTCGGCGCCTTCGCCGAGCGCATCAAGTTCAGCGCGGTGCTGCTCTTCATGGTGTTGTGGTTCACGTTCAGCTACACGCCGATCGCGCACATGGTGTGGTACTGGATGGGCCCCGACGCCTATACCGGCGCCGACGTCGTCGACGCGATGAACGCCAAGGCCGGCCTGATCTGGCAGTGGGGCGCGCTCGACTTCGCGGGCGGCACCGTGGTGCACATCAATGCCGCGGTGGCGGGCCTGGTGGGTGCCTTCGTCGTCGGCAAGCGCGTGGGGTACGGCAAGGAGGCGTTCACGCCGCACTCGCTGACGCTCACGATGGTCGGCGCCTCGATGCTGTGGGTCGGCTGGTTCGGCTTCAACGCCGGCTCGGCCCTCGAGTCGAGCAACGCCGCGGTGCTGGCCTTCATGAACACGTTCACCGCCACTTCGGCCGCCGTGCTCGCGTGGAGCCTCGGCGAGTCGCTGATGAAGGGCAAGGCGTCGATGCTCGGCGCCGCGTCGGGCGCCGTCGCCGGCCTCGTCGCGATCACGCCGGCGGCCGGCAATGTCGGCCTGATGGGCGCGATCGTGATCGGCCTGGTGGCCGGCTTCGCGGGCCTGTGGGGCGTCAACGGCCTGAAACGCCTGCTCGGCGCCGACGACTCGCTCGACGTGTTCGGCATCCACGGCGTGTGCGGCATCGTCGGCGCGCTGCTGACGGGGGTGTTCAACACGCAGTCGCTCGGCGGCCCCGGCCTGGTGACGGACTGGGTCACGGCGACGGTGGGCTCCAACGCCATCGGTGCGCAGGTCTGGATTCAGCTCAAGGCCGTGCTGCTGACGATCGTGTGGTCGGGCGTCGTGTCCTTCGTCGCCTTCAAGATCGTCGATCTGCTGGTCGGCCTGCGCGTATCGGAGGAAGAAGAGCGCGAGGGCCTGGACATCGCGTCGCACGGCGAGACGGCGTACCACAACTGACGCGCGCCGCGTCGCAGCCGGGGCCGCCCGCGAGGGCGGCCCTTTTTCGTCGGCGTGCGCGGTGGGATGATCGGCGAAGGGAGTTCCGCGGGCCGAGCGCCGGGCCGCTCCCAAGCCGGCCCGCATCCCCTCGGGGATCGGCCGATGTACCCATCGAACGAGGGGCCGTCATGAGCACTGTGTTCGAGAAGCTGCTGTCGGGCGAGTTGCCCTGCGCGAAGGTCTACGAGGACGATCTCGTGTTCGCCTTCATGGACGCCGGCCAGGTCAACGAGGGCCACGTCATCGTCGCCACGCGCGCGCCGCGCGAGACGCTGCTCGACTGCAGCGAAGACGAGGCGGCGGCGTTGATGCGTGCGGCACGGCGCGTCGCCATCGCCGTGCAGGCGGCGTTCGCGCCGGCGGGCCTCACGATCCTGCAGGCCAACCGCCCGGCCGGCTGGCAGACCGTGCCGCACGCGCACCTGCACGTGCTGCCGCGCCACGACGGCGACGGCGTCGGCCTGGTGTGGCCGCGCAAGGAGCCCGGCCTCGAGCGGCTGCGCGAACTGGCGGCGCGCATCCGGCTCTGAGCGGCGCGCCGCGCAGGGCGGACGCACCGAGTGCCTAGAATCGACACCTCGTCGCCGCCATCACGGGCTTGCACATGGTTCCCCACCTGATCACTGCGCTGACCGGCCCGATCAACGAGCTCGAGCAGCGCATCCTCGAGTCGCTGCCGGCGATCGAGCGCTGGTTCCGGCTCGAGTGGATGGAGCACACGCCGCCGTTCTACACCTCGGTGGACCTGCGCAACGCCGGCTTCAAGCTCGCGCCGGTCGACACCAACCTGTTCCCGGCCGGCTTCAACAACCTGACGGAAGAGATGCTGCCGCTGGCCGTGCAGGCGGCGATGGCGGCGATCGAAAAGATCTGTCCCGAGGCGAAGAATCTGCTGCTCATCCCCGAGCGCCACACGCGCAACACGTTCTACCTGATGAACGTGCAGCGGCTGATGCAGATCTTTCACCAGGCCGGCCTCAACGTGCGGCTGGGCACGCTCGACGAGACCGTCAAGTCGCCCACCGAGGTGACGCTGCCCGACGGCAGCAGTCTGAAGCTCGAGCCGCTGCTGCGCCAGCGCGGCCGGCTGGGGCTCAAGGACTTCGACCCCTGCACCATCCTGCTCAACAACGACTTGTCGGCCGGCCTGCCGAAGGTGCTCGAGAACCTGCACGAGCAGTACCTGCTGCCGCCGTTGCACGCCGGCTGGGCGGTGCGCCGCAAGACGAACCACTTCCAGGCCTACGAAGAGGTGGCCAAGAAGTTCGCCAAGCTGCTGGGCATGGACTCGTGGCTGATCAATCCGCTGTTCGCGCGCTGCGGCGAAGTCGACTTCGCCGACGACACCGGCCGCGACTGCCTGATGAGCAACGCCGAGGCGCTGCTCGCGAAGATCCGCCGCAAGTACAAGGAGTACGGCATCCAGGAGAAGCCGTTCATCATCGTCAAGGCCGATGCCGGCACCTACGGCATGGGCATCATGACGGTGCGCGACCCCAAGGACCTGGCCGACCTGAGCCGGCGCACGCGCAACAAGATGAGCGTCGTCAAGGAGGGGCTCGAAGTCAGCGAAGTGATCCTGCAGGAAGGCGTGCCGACCTACGAGCGCCTCAACGACGCCGTCGCCGAGCCCGTGGTCTACATGATCGACCGCTACGTCGTCGGCGGCTTCTACCGCGTGCACGCCGAGCGCGGCGTCGACGAGAACCTCAACGCGCCCGGATCGAGCTTCGTGCCGCTGGCCTTCGCCGAGTCGAACCAGCTGCCGCGCCCGGGCGTCAAGCCCGGCGCGAGCGCGCCCAACCGCTTCTACATGTACGGCGTGATCGGCCGGCTGGCCATGCTGGCGGCGAGCTACGAGCTCGAGGCCACGGATCCCGACGCCGAGGTCTACGATTGACGGCGCCCGTCGCCGTCGCGCGTCGGCGGGGTCGTAGGGTGTCGTGTTGCGACGCACAATGAGACCCCCGATCGCACTCTCCTCGCCCCACGTCGGGCGCGGCGCCCCGTGAACGACGACAGCTCGCACCGCCCGAAGTCCAGCTTGGCCGCGCTCACGCTGGCTGCCGTGGGCGTCGTCTACGGCGACATCGGCACGAGCCCGCTGTATGCGCTCAAGGAGGTCTTCGCGCACGGCCGCGTGCCGTTGACGCCCGAGAACATCGTCGGCGTGTTGTCGATGATCTTCTGGACGCTGATGGTCGTCGTGTCGATCAAGTACGTCGTGCTGATCCTGCGCGCCGACAACCATGGCGAAGGAGGGCTGATCGCGATGCTCGCGCTGGCGTCGGTGGCGGTGCGCGACCGGCCCGAGCTGCGCACGCGACTGCTGCTCGTGGGCGTGTTCGGCACGGCGATCTTCTTCGGCGACGGCGTGATCACGCCGGCGATCTCGGTGCTGTCGGCGGTCGAGGGGCTGGAGGTCGCGGCGCCCGGCCTGCACGACTTCGTCGTCCCGGTCACGCTGGTCGTGCTGACCGTGCTGTTCTTCGTGCAGCGCTTCGGCACCGCCGGCATCGGCCGCTTCTTCGGCCCGATCACGGCCTTGTGGTTCGTGGTGCTCGCCGTGCTCGGCGTGATGCACGTGTTCGACAACCTCGACGTGCTGCATGCGTTCAACCCGTGGTGGGGCCTGCGCTTCATCGTCCTGCATCCCGCGATCTCGTTCGTCGCGCTCGGCGCCGTCGTGCTGTGCGTGACGGGTGCCGAGGCGCTCTACGCCGACATGGGGCACTTCGGCAAGAAGCCGATCCGCCTCGCGTGGTTCGGCCTCGTGGCTCCGGCGCTGGTGATGAACTATTTCGGCCAGGGCGCGATGCTGCTGGCCGATCCCGAGAAGGCGAGGAATCCGTTCTACGAGATGGCGCCGCAGTGGGCGCTGTACCCGCTGATCGCGCTGGCCACGGCCGCCACGGTGATCGCGTCGCAGGCGCTGATCACCGCGGCGTTCTCGATCACCAAGCAGGCGATCCAGCTCGGCTACCTGCCGCGGCTGCGCATCGCGCACACCTCGGTCAAGGAGACGGGCCAGGTCTACGTGCCGTTCGTCAACTGGGGCCTGTACGGCTGCATCGTGCTGGCCGTCGTGCTGTTCGGCTCGAGCAGCCGCCTCGCCGCGGCTTACGGCATCGCCGTCACGATCGACATGCTGATCACGACGACGATGACGTTCTTCGTGATTCGCTACGGATGGCGGTATCCGTGGCTGCTGTGCATCGCGGCGACGGGCTTCTTCTTCTTCGTCGACTTCATGTTCTTCGCCGCCAACATCGTCAAGGTGCTCGAGGGAGGGTGGTTCCCGCTCGTCATCGGCGGCGTGATGTTCGTGCTGATGACGACGTGGAAAGAGGGCCGCCACATGATGGCCGACGCGCTGCGCGACCAGGCCGTCGACCTGCGCAGCTTCCTCGAGGCCGTGTTCGTGAGCCCGCCGACGCGTGTCGAGGGCACGGCGGTGTTCCTGTCGGCCGAGGCCGGCGTCGCGCCGAACGCCCTGCTGCACAACCTCAAGCACAACAAGGTGCTGCACGAGACCAACCTGTTCGTCACGGTGCAGCACCACGAGGTGCCGTGGATCGGCTTCGACAAGCGCTGCGAGCTCGAATCGCTCGGCCACGACTGCTGGCAGGTGACGCTGCACTTCGGCTTCAAGAACGACCCCGACGTGCCCGAGGCGCTGCAGCTGCTGCGCGGTCGCGGCGTTCGCCTCGACGACATGGAGACGAGCTACTTCCTCTCGCGCGACATCGTGATCCCGAGCATCGGCGAAGGCATGGCGCTGTGGCGCGAGAAACTGTTCGTCAGCATGCACCGCAACGCCGCCGCGGCGGCCGACTTCCTCTACCTGCCGGCCAACCGCGTGGTCGAACTGGGCAGCAAGATCGAGATCTGAACGCCATGGACCTGCTCTTCGTCGCCGACCCGCTCGACGGGTTCAAGATCCACAAGGACTCGACGTTCGCGATGATGCGCGCTGCGGCGGCGCGCGGCCATCGCCTCTGCGCCTGCGAGCCCGCGCAGCTGCGCTGGAAGCGCGGCGCCAATGTCGATGCGCGCTGCCTGCAGATCCGCCTGACGGGCGATGCCGACGACTGGTACGAGATCGATGACGAGCCGACGCGCGACCTCGCCGGCTTCGACGCCGTGCTGATGCGCAAGGACCCGCCGTTCGACAGCGAGTACTTCTACGCCACGCACCTGCTCGAGCAGGCCGAGCGCGAAGGCGCGCGCGTGTTCAACCGCCCTCGCGCGCTGCGCGACCATTCCGAGAAGCTCGCCATCCTCGAGTTCCCGCAGTACATCGCGCCGACGCTGGTGACGCGCGACGCGCAGGCGGTGCGCGACTTCCACGCCGAGCATCACGACGTCATCCTCAAGCCGCTCGACGGCATGGGCGGCATGGGCATCTTTCGCGTCGGCCGCGACGGGCTCAACCTCGGCAGCATCGTCGAGACGCTCAACGCCGGCGGCGCGCGCACGCTCATGGTCCAGCAGTACCTGCCGGCGATCGCGCAGGGCGACAAGCGAGTGCTCGTGATCGGCGGCGAGCCGGTGCCCTATGCGCTGGCGCGCATTCCGCAGGGCAGCGAGATCCGCGGCAACCTCGCCGCCGGCGGCAAGGGCGTCGCGCAGCCGCTGACGCCGCGCGACCGCGAGATTGCCGAGGCGCTGGGGCCCCGGCTGGCGGCCCGCGGCCTGCTCGTCGTCGGCCTCGACGTGATCGGCGACTGCCTGACCGAGATCAACGTGACCAGCCCGACGTGCTTTCAGGAGATCACGGAGCAGACCGGCTTCGACGTTGCAGAGCGCTGGCTCGACGCGCTCGAGGCGGCGCTGACGGCGACACCATGACGACCCCGCGGGCGCGCGCCGCGACGACCGACCCCTACCTCTGGCTCGAGAAGGTCGGCGGCAAGCGCGCACTCGACTGGGTGCGCGGACGCAATGCGGCGACGCTCGCCGTATTGCGGTCAGGGCCCGGCCACGAGGCGATGCGCGCGGCGCTGCTCGACGCCTACGACGCGCACGACCGCATCCCGTCGATCACGCGGCGCGGCGATCGGCTCTACAACTTCTGGCAGGACCAGCGCCATCGCCGCGGCCTGTGGCGGCGCACGACGCTGACCGACTATGCGATGCCGCAGCCCGCCTGGGAGCCGGTGCTCGACCTCGACGCCCTGTGCCGCGCCGAACGCCGCAGCTGGGTGTGGGACGGCGCCGAGGGTTACGGACCCGACTACCGGCGCTGCCTCGTCTCGCTGTCGCCCGGCGGCAGCGACGCCGTCGTCGTGCGCGAGTTCGACCTCGTCGACAAGCGCTTCGTCGACGGCGGCTTCGTCGTGCCCGAAGCCAAGACGGACGTCGAGTGGTGCGACGCCGACACGATCTACGTCGCCACCGACTTCGGCCCCGGCTCGCTCACGTCGTCGGGCTACCCGCGCGTGATCAAGCGCTGGCGGCGCGGCACGCCGCTGGCCGACGCCGTGACGGTGTTCGAGGGCGAGGCCGACGACGTCTCGGTGTGGGTGTCGGTCGACCGCACGCCGGGCTACGAGCGCACGCTGTTCGGCCGCTCGCTCGACTTCTACAACGACCGCTGCTTCCTGCTGCAGTCCGACGGCGCGCTGCGCGAGATCGACAAGCCGAGCGACGCCGGCCTGAGCTTCGAGCGCGAGTGGCTGCTGCTCGAGCTGCGCAGCGACTGGGAGGTCGGCGGCGAGCGCCACCCCAGCGGCGCGCTGCTCGCCGCGCCGGCCGACGCCTGGCTGCGCGGCGAACGCCGCCCGCAGCGCCTGTTCACGCCGACGCCGACCTGCTCGCTCGGCGACGTGACGACGACGCGCTCGCACGTGCTGCTGACGCTGGTCGACGACGTGGCCAGCCGCGTCGAAGAGCTGCACTGGGACGGCGCGGCCTGGCAGCGCCGCGCCGTGCCGATGCCCGCGCCCGGCGCGATCGAGCTCGACGAGCTGCACGACCCGCTGTGCGTGGACGACCCGCTGGCCGACGCCTACCTCGTCGACTACACCGACTTCCTCACCCCCGACGCGCTGTGGCTGGCGACGGCGGGCCGCGACGAGCGCCGCCTGCTCAAGCAGGAGCCGGCGCGCTTCGACGCCGCCGGCATGCGCAGCGAACAGCGCTTTGCCACGTCGGCCGACGGCACGCGCGTGCCCTATTTCGTCGTGTGGCCGCAGGGCGCGCGCGCCGACGGCGCGAACCCGACGCTGCTCTACGGCTACGGCGGCTTCGAGGAGTCGCTGCAGCCGTGGTATTCGGCCGGCTTCGGCATCGCCTGGCTGGCGCGCGGCGGCGTGCTCGTCGTCGCCAACACGCGCGGCGGCGGCGAGTACGGCCCGGCCTGGCATCAGGCGGCGCTCAAGGCCGGGCGGCAGCGCAGCTTCGACGACTTCATCGCCGTCGCCGAGGCGCTGGTGCGCGAGCGCGTCACGGCGCCGCCGCGGCTGGGCATCATGGGCGGCAGCAACGGCGGCCTGCTCGTCGCCGCCGTCGCGCTGCAGCGCCCCGAGCTGTTCGGCGCCGTCGTCTGCCAAGTGCCGCTGCTCGACATGCGGCGCTATCACAAGCTGCTCGCCGGCGCGTCGTGGGTCGCCGAGTACGGCGATCCCGACGACGCGGCCGACTGGGCGGCGATGAAGGACTGGTCGCCGTACCAGAACGTGCGCGCCGGCGTGCGCTTGCCCCCGCTGCTGCTGACGACGTCGACGCGCGACGATCGCGTGCACCCGGGCCATGCGCGCAAGATGGCGGCGCGCATGCTGGAGCAGGGTCACGACGTGCTGTACTACGAGAACATGGAAGGCGGCCACGGCGGCGCGGCCGACAACGAGCAGCGCGCCGAGGTGCAGGCGCTCGAGTTCGGCTTCCTGTGGCGCGCGCTCGGCCGCGCCGGAGCGTGACGCGATGGCCGTGCTGTCGATCGCCGACGCGCAGCTCGCCTACGGCCACGTCGCGCTGCTCGATCATGCATCGTTCGCGCTCGAAGCCGGCGAGCGTGTCGGCCTGATCGGCCGCAACGGTGCCGGCAAGTCGTCGCTGCTCAAGGTGCTGGCCGGGCTCGAGCGCCTCGACGACGGCCTGTTGCAGTCGCAGCAGGGCTTGCGCGTCGTTTACGTGCCGCAGGAGCCGGCTTTCGATGTGGCGCGCAGCGTGTTCGACGTCGTCGCCGACGGCGTCGCCGAGGCGCGCGCGCTGCGCGAGCGCTACGAGGCGCACGCAAGCGGCGACGACCTCGACGCCTTGCAGACGCGCATCGAGGCGATCGGCGGCTGGACCTGGGAGCAGCGCGTCGCGACGACGCTGCAGCACCTCGGGCTCGACGGCGCGCGGCTCGTCGGCACGCTGTCGGGCGGCCTGAAGAAGCGCGTCGCGCTGGCGCAGGCGCTGGTCGCCCGGCCCGACGTGCTGCTGCTCGACGAGCCGACCAACCACCTCGACCTCGACGCCATCGCCTGGCTCGAGGAGCTGCTCGCCGGCTTCGGCGGCAGCGTCGTCGTCATCACGCACGACCGCGCCTTCCTCGACGCCGTCGCGACGCGCATCGTCGAGCTCGACCGCGGCTCGCTGCGCAGCTATCCGGGCAACTTCGCCGCCTTCGACGCCGCCAAGCAGCGCGAGCTCGAGGCCGAGGCGCAGGCCGCCGCGCGCGCCGACAAGCTGCTCGCGCAGGAGGAGGTGTGGATCCGCAAGGGCGTCGAGGCGCGCCGCACGCGCAGCATGGCGCGCGTCGCGCGGCTGCAGGCCCTGCGCGCGCAGCGCGCGGCGCGGCGCGACGTCGTCGGCCGCGTGCGCCTGGAGATCGACGCGGCGGCGGCGAGCGGGCGCATCGTCGCGGCGCTCGAACACGTGAGCAAGTCCTACGGCGAGCTGTGCGTCGTGCGCGACTTCAGCGCCACGATCCTGCGCGGCGACAAGGTCGGCCTGATCGGCCCCAATGGCTCGGGCAAGACGACGCTGCTCAAGCTGATCCTCGGCGAGCTGGCGCCCGATGGGGGCGTCGTGCGGCGCGGCACGCGGCTGGAGGTGGCCTACTTCGACCAGCTGCGCGAGGCGCTCGACCCCGACGCGACGCTGGCCGACACGATCAGCCCGGGCAGCGAGTGGATCGAGATCGGCGCGCGCCGCACGCACGTGATGAGCTATCTCGGCGACTTCCTGTTCGCGCCGGCGCGTGCGAGTTCGCCCGTGCGCTCGCTGTCGGGTGGCGAGCGCAACCGGCTGCTGCTGGCGCGCCTGTTCGCGCGGCCCGCCAACGTGCTCGTGCTCGACGAGCCGACCAACGACCTCGACATCGAGACGCTCGAGCTGCTCGAGGTGCTGCTGCAGGACTTCGGCGGCACCGTCTTCCTCGTCAGCCACGACCGGCGCTTCCTCGACAACGTCGTCACGAGCACGATCGTCAACGAAGGGCCGGGGCGATGGCGCGAGTACGAAGGCGGCGTCGAGGACTGGCTCGTGCAGTCGCGCCGCGCCGGCGCCGCGGCTGCCGGCGCGCCCGCTGCGGCGCGGCCTGCAGCGGCGCCCGTCGCAGCGGCGGCGCTCGCGGCGAGCGCCGCCCCGCCCAAGCGCAAGCTGAGCTACAAGGAGCAGCGCGAACTCGACGCATTGCCCGAGCGCATCGACGAGCTCGAGCGCGAGCAGAAGCAGCTCGGCGAGCTGCTGGCGCGGCCCGAGCTCTACACCGAGACGCCGCAGCGCGTCGCCGAGGTGCAAGCGCGCTACGACGCGATCGAGGTCGAACTGCCCGAGCTGCTGGAGCGCTGGGAAGCCCTCAGCCGCGTCGCATCGGGCTGAGCGTCGGATCAGCGGCCGAGGCCGCCGAACCACGAATCGCCGAACCACGAGTCGCCGGCTGCCACGGGATGCGTGCGGCTGACGATCAGGCCCGACTGCAGGTACAGCGCATTGAGCAGGCGGATGGCGCGCTCACGGTCGAAGCCGGGCCACGACGACATTTCGCGCAGGTTGGTCGTGTGGCGCTGCAGTCGGTCGACGGCCGCCAGCAGTGCGCCCGACAGGCGCAGCCGGCCGAGGTCGAGCCCCGGCGCGACGCGATAGGCGGCCGTGCCGGCGATCTCGGGCAGCAGCTCGGTGCGCGCGCCGCGCAACGCCAGCTCCCACAGCAGCTCGCCCAGCGGATAGTGCTGCGACTGATCGCCGACGAGCGCTGCCTCCTCATCGCCCGGTGCACGCAGCAGCGCCGGCTCGACGTGCAGCACGCGCAGCTCGGTCAGGCGCGTGTCGAGCAGCGTGCGCATCTCGAGCGGGCTGTGCACCAGGCGCACGTGCGGGAACACGGTCAGCGGCACGACCTTGTCGGCGCACTGCAGGTGGATCGTCACGCTTTGCGCGTGGCGCACGCAGGCGGCGAGCACTTCGAGCGCTTCGCTGGCGCCGCCGTCCTGCTCGAAGCGCATCAGGTCGGCCGTCAGCGACGGGCTGAGCGACGAGAGGCGAGAGCTGCCCGAGCCGCCCTGGTCGCGGACGAGTTCGTCGAGATAGCGCCGGAATGCGCTGACGCGCATCAACTCGGGTTCACCGAACGGAATCGTGGGTTCGAACATGCCGGGCGGCGGGGCGCCTGCTTGAAAACTCTGGTTACAACTGTAGGGCAAGTCGCGCGAGCCGAACAGCGGGTCGGCCCGGGGGCGGGCCCTTCATCCGCGGGCCATCTCACCCGAGGAGCTTGTCGCGTGCCTGTTCGAAGGCGCGCCAGAAGCGCGCGTCCTGCGTCGTCGCGAAGTTGATGCGCATCAGCGTGCTCGGCCGCCGCGTGGCATGGAACAGCGCGCCCGGCGCGAGCAGCCAGCCGTCGTCGAGCATGGCGCGTGCCAGCCGTTCGGTGTCGACGCCGGTGTCGACCCAGCCGAACAGGCCGCGCGGCGGCGCCGCGAAGCGGCAGCCGGCCGCCTCCGCGTGGCGCACGGTGCGCACGCGCGCGGCGTCCAGGCGCGCCGTCACGCGTTCGGCGTGGCGGCGCAGCCCGCCTTGCTCGAGGCACCAGGCGAGTGCCTGCTCGGTCAGGCCCGGCGTCGTCAGCGTCGACAGCAGCTTGGTGTCGATCAGTCGCTCGACGAGCGCCGGCGCCGCCGCCAGGTAGCCGACGCGCCAGTTGGGCGCCAGGATCTTGGAAAAGCCCGAGATGTAGACGGTGCGCTGCAGCCCGTCGAGCGCCGCCAGGCGCGGCAAGTGCGGCGGCGCGAGGTGTGAATAGGTGTCGTCCTCGACGATCGTCAGCTCGTGGCCCTGCGTGATCTGCAGCAGGCGATGTGCTGCCGCCAGCGACAGCGATGCGCCGGTCGGGTTGTGCAGCACCGACACCGTGACGTAGAGGCGCGGCCGGTGTGCCTCGAGCAGCGTGTGCAGCACGCCGAGGTCGGGACCGTCGTCGCCACGCGGCACGGGCAGCACGCGCAGACCCAGCGCCTGCAGCCGCGCGTACTCGACCGACCAGCCCGGCTCGTCGACGAGCACGGGATCGCCGGCGCGCAGCAGCGTGCGCGTCACGACGTCGAGCGCATGCGTCGCGCCGACCGTCGTCACGATCTGCGCGGGCGTCGCCGCGATGCCGTGGTCGGCGAGCCGCGCCACGAGGGCGCCGCGCAGCCGCGGGTCGCCCGCCGGGTCGCCGTAGCGCAGCGCGTCGGCGCCGCCGGCGCCGACGCGGCGCAGCGCCGTCGTCAGCAGCGCCGCGTCGAGCCATTCGACCGGCAGCGTGCCCAGGCTCGGCATCGGCTGCGCGCCGGGCGGCTGGAACATGCCGCGCATCAGCGCCGTCGCGCTGTCGGGCAGCGGCAGCCGGCTGCGGCGGCCGTCGTCGTCGACGGCTGCGCCGCCCGTGCCGGCGAGCGGAGCCCGCGCGTCGCGCACGAAGAAGCCGCGCTGGCGCCGCGCCTCGACCAGCCCCTGCGCCGTGAGCAGGTCGTAGGCTGCGACGACGGTGTAGGCGCTCACGCCGTGGCGACGCGCACATTCGCGTACCGACGGCAGCCGCGATCCCGGTGCGAGCAGGCGTTGGCGGATGCGCTCGCCGTAGCGCGCGGCAAGTTGCTCCGTCAGCGTGGCGTCGGCGCCGCGCGCGAGCAACGGGGTCTCGGAAGGCGGGGACATGTGTCGTTCGTCGAGCCGATACAGTGGCGAACAGGGGTGGTCTGATTGTATCGGTCGTGTGTTGGTCTGCGGCCTAGACTGGGTCTCATGTCGATCCACCGCACCGATCCCGTCGCCGACGGCAGCGACGAACGCCGTCATCGCCGGCGCGGGCTCGCCCTCGCGCTGCTCGGCGTCGCCGTGTTCGCCGCCACGGCGCCGATGACGCGGCTGGCGGTCGGGGACGATGCGCGGCCGCAACTGTCGCCGCTCTTCGTCGCGGCCGGGCGCGCCGCGCTGGCCGCGCTGCTTGCCGCCGCCTGGCTCGTGGCCGTGCGTTCGCCGTGGCCGCGCGCCGACCAGTGGCGCTCGCTCGCCGTCACGGCGGGTGGCGCCGTCGTCGGTTTCCCGCTGCTGCTGGGCTTCGCGCTGCGCCACGTCGATGCGTCGCACGCTGCCGTCGTCATCGGCGTGCTGCCGCTGGCCACGGCGGCCTGCGCGGCCGTCGTGCAGCGCCAGCGCGCGACGCCGGCGTTCTGGGTCAGCGCCGTCGTGGGCGCCGCCATCGTCGTCGGCTATGCGCTGCGCGGCGGCGCCGGCCTGGGCGCGGCCGATGCGCTGCTGCTGCTGGCCGTGGCGAGTGCCGCCGTGGGCTACGTGTGGGGCGCGCGGCTGTCGCTCGCGATGCCGCCGGCGCACGTCATCAGCTGGGCGCTCGTCGTTGCCGCGCCGCTGACGCTGCCGGTGGCCTGGCTCGATCGGCCGTCGCAGCCGGTCGATGCGGCGGCGTGGGGCGGCTTCGTCTACGTCGCCGTGTTCTCGATGTGGCTCGGCTTCTTCGCCTGGTATCGCGGCCTTGCGCAGGCGGGCACGCTGCGCGCGAGCCAGGTGCAACTGCTGCAGCCGTTCCTGTCGCTCGCCTTCGCCGTGCCGCTGCTCGGCGAGCGCATCGACGCGGCGACGGTCGGCTGCGCGGCGGCCGTCGTCGTCGCGCTGCTGGCCGGCCAGCGCGCCGCCGCGCGATGATCCGCCCAACGCCAGGAGCCACCGTGCCGATGAAGTACCGCTACCGAGTCGTCGACGTGTTCACGCGCGAGCCGGCTTGCGGCAATCCCGTGGCCGTCGTGCACGACGCCGACGACCTGCCCGAAGAGACGATGCAGCAGCTCGCGCGCTGGACCAACCTGTCGGAGACCGTCTTCCTGCTGGCGCCGACCGACCCCGGCGCCGACTACCGGCTGCGCATCTTCGCGCCGGGCGGCGAACTGCCGTTCGCCGGCCACCCGACGCTCGGCGCCTGCCGCGCCTGGCTCGAAGCCGGTGGCCGACCGCGCCGCAACGGCGAGGTGGTGCAGCAGTGCGGCATCGGCAGTGTCCGGCTGCGGCGCGACGGCGCACGGTGGGCGTTCGCCGCGCCGCCGCTGCGCAGCGAGGCGGTCGATGCGGCGTTGCTCGGGGCCGTCGTGCGCGCGCTGGGTCTCGACGAGGCGTGCGTGCGCGCGGCGCGCTGGCTCGACAACGGCCCGCGCTGGCTGGCGCTGCGCCTCGAATCCGCCGCCGACGTGCTGGCGCTCGAGCCCGACCACGCGGCCCTCGAGCCGCTCGCCAAGGTTGGCGTCGTCGGTGCCCACGCGCCGGGCGGCGACTGTGCCTTCGAGGTGCGCGCCTTCGCGGCGCCGCTGGGCATCGCCGAGGATCCGGTGACGGGTAGCCTCAACGCGTCGCTCGCGCAGTGGCTGATCGGCGACGGCCTCGCGCCGGCGCGCTACGTCGCCGCGCAGGGCACGCGGCTCGGGCGGCGCGGCCGCGTACACGTCGCCGCCGCCGACGACGGCGTCTGGATCGGCGGCGACTGCGTGACGTGCATCGAGGGCACGCTCGCCTCGTGACGATCGTCGCCGGGATGTGCCCGCGGATCCCCTGCGTTCGGCCCGGAGCGGGTCAGCGCCGCCAGCGCCAGGCGTGCGCCAGCTGCTCCCAGGCGGCCGCCCGGGCGGGGTCGGCGCTGCGCGTCAGCGCCATGTAGCGGCGCGTCGCCACGAAGACACACGCCAGCAAGAAGGCGAGCAGCGTGCTCGCCAGCACGATGACGGCGCGCGCCGGCTTGGACTTGCGGTCGGGCGGCAGGGCGGCGTCGACGACCTGCAGCCCCGGCGCCTCCTTGGCCTCGTCGAGCTTGGCGATCTCGTACTGGCGCAGCATCGCCTCGAGCAGCGCCTCCTGGACCTTGAGTTCGCGGCGCGCGCGCACGTATTCGATCGCCGCCTCGGGCAGCTTGCCCACCGGCAGGTCGACGACGCTGCCGGGCGTGCCGGCCTGCGACGACTCCATGCGCGCCAGCTCGGCGCGCAGCGCGCGCAGCTCGGCGAGGATGCGCTGCACGTCGGGGTTCTGCTCCGTCGCGCTGGTGCGCATCACCTTGAGCAGCACTTCGCGCTCGGCGATCTGCGCGCGCACCATCGCGGCGGCACCGATCAGCGCCTCGGCCTGCTTGTCGAGCACGATGACGCCCGACTTCTCCTGCACCTCGCGCATGTGCTGCTCGGCCTTGACGAGGCGGTCCTTGGTGTCGCGCAGCTGCTGGTCGAAGAACTGGCGCCGGTGCTGCGCCTCGGTGACGGCGAGCCGGCTCATCAGGCGCGTGATCTCGTCGGTGTAGGCGTTGGCGAGGGCGGCGGCGAACTTGGGTTCGCGGTCGTCGACTTCGACGTTGATGACGCCGGCCTTCTTCTCCGTCGAGATGCGCACGAACTCGGGGAAGGTCTTGCGCAGCTCTTCGTAGGTCTCGACGTCCCAGCGATCGCGCAGGTTCAGCCGCTCGTCGAGCGCGCGCTGCACGCTGTCGCTCTTGAGCAGCGCGACGTACATCTCGTCGGGCGACTTGGGCACCAGGCCGCCGCCGAGCGCCAGCCCGCCGAGCGCGCCGAGCGCTGCCAGCGCGCCGGCCGCGCCGCCCTGCTGCTGGCTGGCCGGCGGCAGCATCGACACGCGTGCCGTGAACTTCGGCGGCAGCAGCAGCGCGACCGCCAGCGCCGCCAGCGCCGCGACCAGCGTCACGGCGGCGATGCCGCGCTTGGCTTCGCCGAGCCAGGTCAGCAGCTCGACCAGCCCGATCTCGGGACCGTCGTCGACGTCGGCGTCGACGACGGCCAGCGGCAGGTTCGAATCCACGGCGCTCATCCTGCGGCCTCGCTCAGTCGCTGTTGCGCAGCGTGACGATCGCCGCCGCGCCGAGACCGAACTGGTAGAAGATCTGCGAGAAATCCTTCAGGTTGCGCACCAGCGCGCGGCCCCAGGTCTCGTAGTCGAGCTGGTTCGGGATGACGAGGGCGTCGCCGGGGTAGAGCGGCTCGCCGCCGATGCCGCCGCCGATGCCGAACAGGCCCTTGCGGTCGCCGGCGTGCGTCACCGTGCCGTCGGCGCGCAGGATGAACATCGCCGAACGTTCGGCCGAGTCCTCGACGCCGGCCAGCTTGAGATAGTCGTCGGCCGTGCGCCCCGGCTTCCACAGGTAGGCGTTGTTGTTGGCAACCGCGCCCGCGACGGTGACGAAGGCCGGCCGCGGCGGCACCGTGATGCGGTCGCCGGCCTCGAGCGGAATGTCGGGCAGGCTGTCGAACGTCGCCTGGGTGTAGTCGAGCTCGAGCGCGATGCGGCCGTTGGGCTCGAGCGTGCGCAGCCGCTGCAGCTGCGCCTGCGTCGTCGCGGCGTTGACCGCGACGGCGCGGCCGGCGTCCTCGGGGCGCTGGTTGGCGGCCTCGCGCGCGGCCTGCGTGGCGGCCAGCACCTCGAGGCGCTGCAGCGCGACCTGCAGGTTCTCGCGCTGGCGGCGGCGCGTCTCCTCGCGCGCGAACTCGATGCCGTAGACGTAGGCCTGCGGTGTGAAGCCGCCGATGCGCGCGATCAACTGCTTGAGCGTCTCGCCGGCGCGCAGCTGGTAGACGCCGGTGGCCGCGACTTCTCCCTCGATCGACACCAGCCGCGTCTGCTTTGCGACGGGCACGCGCAAGTCCTTCTGGCTGAACACGGTGACGACGTCGCCGGGCTGCAGCTCGACGTTGTGCGCCGGGTCGCCGTTGAGCACGACGGCGCCGAGGTTGAACGGGATCACCTGCGTCGAGAGGTCCTGCGGGTTCAGGCGCTCGATGACGGCGTAGTCCCAGTTCAGCTCGTCGAAGAGCGGTGTCGCCGGACGGCGCGCGCGCGGCAGGCCACCGCGCGGGTCGTCGGCCGTTGCCGACCCCGGACGCAGCTCGCCGGCCACGCCGTTGCGCGGCTCGGCGGCGCCCGTCGGCGCGCCCGCGGCGCTGGCGGCCGCCGACGGCGCCTCGACCGCGCGCGGCGGCACGCTGCCGTCGCGCGCCCGGCGCGCGGGGGCGTCGTCGTCGATCGTCTGCACCAGCAGGTTCTTGCGGCGATAGAAGTCGGGCGTGATCAGCGCGTCCTTGTCGGGGATCAGGTCGCGCACGCGCATGCCGGGCGTGTGCGGATAGCGCAGCGGCTGCGCGACGTGGCCGCGCAGCGTCACGGCATTGGCGAAACGCGGCGACAGCTCGAGCAGTGTCAGCACGTCGCCGTCGCGCAGCGGCTTGGCCAGCCCCGGGGCGTCGAGCGTGAACACCTCGACCAGGCGCGGCGCCGGCTGGCGCGCCGGGTCGATGCGCTCGAGCTGGGCGCGCTTGGGATTGGCGAGCACCGAGGCGCCGCCTGCGTAGTGCAGCAGCGCGCTCACCGGCTCGTCGGCAGACTTCAGCTCGTAGATGGCGGCGCGGTCGGTCGCGCCGTGCAGTGCGACGCGCGCGCCGGCCGGCTGGAACACGACGACGTCGCCGGCGGCGAGTTGCACGTCCTTGGACTTGTCGCCCTGCACGAGGAACTCGTAGACGTCGAGCTCCGAGACGATGCGGCCGTCGCGGCGCAGCCCGATCCTGCGCATCGACCCGTTGGGGCCCGGGCCGCCGGCGGCGACGATCGCCGACAGCAGCGTCGACTGGCTCGACAGCGTGTAGGTGCCCGGCCGCTGCGCCGGCCCGACGACGAACACCTTGACGCCGCGCAGCTGGCCGAGCGTCACGTTGAGGTTGAAGTTGGTGTAGTACTTGCCGATCTGCGCGCGCAGGTGCCGCTCGAGCTCGCTCGCCTTGACGCCGGTGACGCTGATGCTGCCGACGCGCGGGATCGCGATCAGGCCATTGCGGTCGACGACGGTGCGGTAGTCGACGTCGATGGCGCCCCAGGCCCGGATCAGCAGCTCGTCGCCCGGGCCGACGGTGTAGTCCGCCGACACCGGCACGTTGTCGACCGGCGCGAAGCTCTCGTAGGCGTCGGCGAAGAATTCGGCGCCGAAGTTGGGCAGCAGCCGGCCCGTCGCCGCCTCGACGAACTTCTGGAACTCGCTCGGTTTCGGCGGCGTCGCCGGCGGCCGGCGGTAGACGAGCTCGGGCGCGATCGGCTCGCGGGTGCCGATCAGCGGGCCGTAGTAGCCTTGATTGTTGAGTCGAAGGCCGCCTTGCATGGACTGCGCGTCGGTGCGCGGCATCGACGTGCCCGGCCCGCCGCGTGGCAGCAGGCCGCCGCCGCCGCCCTGCTGTGACTGCGCGCCGGCGTTGCCGGTCTGCGGCAGGCCGTAGGGGTTGCCGAGCGCGCCGCCGAGGGCGCGTTCGTCGCTCGTCGAGCCGATCTGCGCCGACAGCGGCGTGGCGACGCCGACGGCGAGCAGCAGCCCGGCGACGACGGCGAGAAAGCGGGAGCGGGACAGGATCATGGAGCGCGGCAGGAACGCGGAGACTGGCTGCGGGCGCGCGGCCCGGGAGCTCGGCCCTCTGGTGGGGCCGTGCAGACGCGCGATGGTACCGGATGGTCGCGCCGCAACGCGCCTGCACGGCTGCTCGAAAACGAGAAGAGCCCGCGCGTGGCGGGCTCTTCGGGCCATGGAGCCAAAGGCGACTACTCCTTCCAATACGCGTCGTGGCAGGCCTTGCACGCTT
Source organism: Burkholderiaceae bacterium (assembly GCA_048500255.1). Lineage (GTDB taxonomy): Bacteria > Pseudomonadota > Gammaproteobacteria > Burkholderiales > Burkholderiaceae_C > JAMHWF01. Next base: position 464,378 of record JASNYH010000002.1, read on the forward strand.
GCGCCGTCGGGCCGAACGCCGACTTGATCTGGTCGAGGCTGCCGGTTCGCGATGCAGCCACGAGCTTGACGACCTCGTCCTGCATCCGCCGTGCACCGGCATCGAACTTGTCGCGCTCCTTCCAGAGCTCGGGTTTGGCCTTGGTGTCTCCCTTGTCGGTGCCGTCGATGAACGCCGCGAACGGCAACTTCGACATGTACTCGACGATGGCGGCGTTGTCGGCCGCGGCCTTGGCGTCGAACGGCACGCGGCCGTTGACCATCGCGCCGATGCGGCCGAAGTGCGCCGCCATGATCGTCATGGCACCCTTGCGATACTTGATCGCGTCCTCCGGCTTGGCGAACTGCGCCTTCGCGGGCAAAGCGGCTGCCAGACCGACAGCAGCCGTGACGGCATACAGCAAACGACTCATGCGTGGGTCTCCTGCAAGTTGGATTCTCGAGCATCGGACGAGAGCGCCGACGATCGAGTGTACGCAGCCGATGCGCCGTCTATTCCGGGTGCCGTCGCGAGTCGCGCTATCGTTGCCGCCTCGAGAAGGAGGGAAGGACCGTCATGCCAGCCGCCGAGCCACGACTGCACATCGTCCGCGTGTGGGACCTGCCGACGCGCGCCTTCCACTGGCTGCTGGCGGCGTGCGCGATCGGCTCTTTCGTCACCGCCAAGGTCGGTGGCAACGCGATGATCTGGCACTTCCGCCTCGGCTATTTCGTGCTGGCGCTGCTGCTGTTCCGGCTGCTGTGGGGCTTCGTCGGCGGGCGCTGGTCGAGGTTCGGCCACTTCGTGCGCTCGCCGGCGACGCTCGTGCGCTATCTGCGCGGCGACGCGCGACCGGGCGACGCCTTCGACGTCGGCCACAACCCGCTGGGCGCGCTGTCGGTGCTGGCGATGCTCGTCTTCTTCGCGGCGCAGGCGGCGAGCGGACTGTTCGCCGATGACGAGATCGCCAACACCGGGCCGCTGATCCGCTTCGTGTCGGGCGCGACGAGCCTGCGGCTGACGCACTATCACAAGGTGGTCGGCGAAGTCGTGCTGATCGTGCTCGTCGTGCTGCACCTGCTCGCGCTCGCCTGGTACGCCTGGCGCGGCCGCAACCTCGTGCTCGCGATGATCTTCGGCAATCAGGCGTTCGACCGCCAGGTGCCGGGCGCCGCCGACGGGGCGGCGCAGCGCCTGCTCGCCCTCGTGCTCGTCGCGGCCTGCGCCGCCGGCGTCGGCTGGCTGGTGTCGCTGGGCGGTTAGACTGGCCGCGACACGCCGCCCCCCGACTTTGCGATGGACAGTCCGGGCTTTCGCCTCGTCGCGCCGACCACGCCGGAGCTGATCGACGCCGCGCGCGACATCTTCCGCGAGTACGCCGCCAGCCTCGGCGTCGACCTGTGCTTCCAGCGCTTCGACGAAGAGCTCGCCACGCTGCCCGGCGAGTACGTCGAGCCGCAGGGGCTGCTGCTGCTTGCACTCGTCGACGACGAAGTCGCCGCCTGCGGCGCGTTCCGGTCGTGCGCCGAGGCCGACTACGCCAACGCCTGCGAGATGAAGCGCCTGTACGTGCGGCGCGCCTACCGCCGGCTCGGCCTGGGCAGCCGGCTCGCGCGCACGCTGATGGAGCGCGCCGCCGAGGCCGGCTATTCCGCGATGCTGCTCGACACGCTCGACGAGATGGAGGCGGCGCGCGAGCTGTACGTCGGCCTGGGGTTCGAGGAGATCCCACCTTACTACTACAACCCGATCCCGGGGGCGCACTACCTGAAGGCCGAGCTGTCGGACGTCGGGCGCGCCACCGGCCACTGAGAGTCACCGAGGAGATCGCGCGCCATGAATCCGTTCAGACAGTTGTTGAAGGCCGCCGGCAGCCATCCGCCGGTAGGCACCTGGATCATGTCGGCCAGCCCGATCGTCGCCGAGGCCGTCGGCCATGCCGGCTTCGACTGGGGCGTCGTCGACATGGAGCACGCGCCGCTGGACATCATGGGCCTGGTCCACATGCTGCAGGCGCTGTCGGCGACCAAGATGGTGCCCGTCGTGCGACCGCCGTGGAACGACGCCGTGACCGTCAAGCGCGTGCTCGACGCCGGCGCGACGACGCTGCTGTTCCCGTTCGTCGAGAGTGCCGAGGAGGCGCGGCGCGCCGTCGCCGCGACGCGCTACCCGCCGCACGGCGTGCGCGGCACGGCAGGCATGAGCCGCGCGTCGCGCTTCGGCACTGCGCCCAACTACCTGAAGACGGCCAACGCCACCATCGGCGTCATCGTGCAGCTCGAAACGCCGCAGGCGATCGGCCGGCTCGACGAGATCGCCGCCGTCGAAGGCGTCGACGCGCTGTTCATCGGGCCGTCGGACCTGTCGGCCAACATGGGCCACCTCGGCCAGCCGATGCATCCGGCCGTGCTCGACCTGATGGGGCAGGCGGCGACGCGCTGCAAGGCGTTCGGCAAGCCGGTCGGCACGCTCGGCGTCGCGCCCGACGCCGTCGCGCAGTACCGGGCGGCCGGCTACGACTTCCTCGCCGTGGCGTCGGACCTCGGGCTGCTGATGCGCGGCGCGCAGGCCGTCGTCCACGCGTTGCGCACGCCTGACGCCGAGCACGTCCACACCTTGTCGACCGGCACGCAGCTGCCGGCCGGGTACTGACGCGGCGGCGCCATGACGGCGGCGGTCGAGTGCGCCGTCGCCGAGCCCGCGCTGCTCGGCGAGTCGCCGCTGTGGCACCCGCACGAGCACGTCCTCTACTACTGCGACATTGCGGGGTACGAGCTGCGCCGGCATGACCCGGCGAGCGGCGCGCTGGAGCGCTGGCGTTTCGACAGCGAGGTCGCCTGTTGCGCGCCGCTGCACGGCGGCGAGTTGTTGCTCGCGCTGCGCAGCGGCTTCTGGCGTTTCGATCCGTCGAGCGGCGAGCGCGCGCTCGTCGCCGCGCCGCCCTACGACCCGGCGCATGAGCGCTACAACGACGGCAAGGCCGACGCCGCCGAGCGCATGTGGTGCGGCACGCTCTACGAGCCCCGCACCGCGCCGCGCGCGGCGCTGTACTGCCTCGATCGCGGCCGGCTCGCGCGCCGCGCCGACGGCGTGACGGTCGCCAACGGCCTGGCCTGGAGCCCCGACGGCGCGACGATGTACTGGGCCGACACGGCGGCGCACACGATCTGGCGCTACGACTTCGACGCGTCGACGGGCGAGCCGTCGAACCGCCGCGTGTTCGCGCGGTTCGCGCGCCGCACCGACGGCCAGCCGATCGATGAGTACGGAGGGCGCCCCGACGGCGCGGCCGTCGACGTGCGCGGCCACGTCTGGGTGGCGATGTACGAGGGCCAGCGCCTCGTCGAACTGGCGCCCGACGGCGGGCTCGTCGGCGAACATCGTCTGCCGGTGCGCTGCCCGACGATGCCGGCGTTCGGCGGCGCCGATCTGCGCACGCTCTACGTCACCACGGCGCGTCGCGGTCGACCCGCCGACGAGCTGGCCGCGCAGCCGTGGGCCGGCGCCGTGCTCTCGATGCGCGTCGAGGTGCCGGGGCTGCCGGCCTGCTTCGCGCGGCTCGACTGAAGAACGCCGACGCGCGCTGCGCCCGGTTGCCGATCCGGGGTCGGAGGCCGCGGGTTCTTCCGTATAATCCCGAGGCTTTGCCTTTCGTGCCCATGACAACTGCCATGCCCGAGCCACTCGAACATGGTCGGTGGGCCGACGAGATCGACGAACCCCCACCCCGCCCGCTGACGCGCGACGAAGCGCAGGCGCTGCGGACGAAGGAGCCGTCGGTGTCGCCGTGGCGGGTGGTCGCGGCGCAGGTCGCGGTCGGGCTGGTGGTGGCCGCGCTCGCGGGGCTCGTCACCGGCAAGGTGGAAATGGCGTGGTCGGCGCTGTATGGCGCCGCCGCGGTCGTCGTGCCGGGGGCCTTGATGGCGCGCGGCATGACGAGTCGGCTCTCCAGCCTGTCGCCCGGCGTCGGCGCCGTCAGCTTCATGCTGTGGGAGTTCACGAAGATCGGCGTCGCCGTGCTCATGCTGGTGCTCGCGCCGAGACTCGTGCAGTCGCTGAGCTGGCCGGCGTTGCTGGCGGGCCTGGTGGTCTGCATCAAGGTGTACTGGGTTGCGCTGCTGTGGCGACGCCCGGCGAAGAACGGTTGAAGAACGTACGGGATCGATCGACAAATGGCAGCCGAAGGTCAAGCGCCCACCGCCGGTGAATACATCGTTCACCACCTGCAGCACCTGCAGAACAAGAAGCAGGCGGCGATCGTCGACTTCTCCGTCTTCAACCTCGACTCCATCTTCTACGCCGTTGCGCTCGGCGTCGTCGGTTGCTGGCTGCTGTGGCTGGCCGCGCGCAAGGCGACTTCGGGCGTGCCCGGGCGCTTCCAGGCGGCCGTCGAGATCCTCGTCGAGATGGTCGACACGCAGGCCAAGGGCATCGTGCACAACGCCCAGAGCCGCAAGCTCGTCGCGCCGCTGGCGCTGACGGTGTTCGTCTGGATCTTCCTCATGAACGCGATGGACCTGTTGCCCGTGGACCTGCTGCCGCGCATCGGCGAGCTGTTCGGCATCCACTACATGCGCGTCGTGCCCACCGCCGATCTGTCGGTGACGATGGGGCTGTCGCTGGGTGTGCTGATCGTCTGCCTGATCTACAACGTCAAGATCAAGGGCGCCGGGGGCTGGATCCACGAGCTGTTCGCCGCGCCGTTCGGCGACAAGTGGTTCCTCTACCCGATCAACTTCCTGATGCAGATCATCGAGTTCGTCGCCAAGACGGTCTCGCACGGCATGCGTCTGTTCGGCAACATGTACGCCGGCGAGCTGATCTTCCTGCTGATCGCGCTGATGGGCGGCGCCTGGTCGCTCAGCGGCACCGGCATCGGGCTGGCGATCGGCCACATCATCGCCGGCACCGTCTGGGCCATCTTCCACATCTTGATCATCACGCTGCAGGCGTTCGTGTTCATGATGCTGCTGCTGGTCTACGTCGGGCAGGCGCACGACGCGCACTGACCGCTCTCCCGCGCCGTCGTCTTTCCCTCCCTTTTTCTCTTCATCCAACCAAGGAGTCACCATGGAAGTCATCAGCTTTGTTGCCCTCGCAGCCGGCCTCATCATCGGTCTGGGCGCCGTCGGTGCGTGTATCGGCATCGGCATCATGGGCAGCAAGTACCTCGAGTCGGCCGCGCGCCAGCCCGAGCTGATGGGCGAACTGCAGACCAAGATGTTCCTGCTCGCGGGCCTGATCGACGCGGCGTTCATCATCGGCACCGGTATCGCGCTGTGGTTCGCCACCGCCAACCCGTTCCTCGGCCAGCTGGCCAACCTGCCCAAGTAATCGCGTGGCGGCCGCACGGGCCGCGTGTGTTCAACACCGTGATTGAGGCAATAACGTGAGCATCAACGGTACCCTGATCGTCCAGCTGATCGTGTTCCTGATCCTGGTCTGGTTCACGATGAAGTTCGTCTGGCCGCCGATCGCCGCCGCGCTCGACGAGCGCGCGAAGAAGATCGCCGACGGCCTGTCGGCCGCCGACAAGGCGAAGTCGGAGCTCGCCGTCGCCAACCAGCGCGTCGAGCAGCAGCTCGCCGCCGCGCGCGACGACGCAGCCAAGCGCCTGGCCGACGCCGAGCGCCTGGCGCATTCGATGATCGAAGAGGCCAAAGGTCGCGCGAGCGAAGAGGCCGCCAAGATCGTCGCCGCGGCACGCGCCGAGGCCGAGCAGGAATCGGTGAAGGCGCGCGAGGCGCTGCGCGACGAAGTCGCCGCGCTCGCCGTCAAGGCGGCCGAGCAGATCCTGCGCAAGGAAGTCGACGCTCGCGCCCATGCCGACCTGCTGAACAGGCTCAAGGCGGAGCTGTAAGCCATGGCCGAGACCGCCACCATCGCCCGTCCGTACGCCGAGGCATTGTTCAAGGCGAGCGCCGGCGCGGACGCGCGCGCGCTCGCCGAACAGCTCGAGGCGCTGGCGCAGGTCGCGTCCGACGCGGCGTTGCGCCAGTTCGCCGACAACCCCAAGGTGCGCGCCGAGCAGGTCTACGACGTGATCGTCGGTGCCCTGCGCGGTGCCGCGCTGTCGCCCGCGGTGAGCAACCTGCTGCGCACGATGCTCGACAACGGGCGCCTGGCCGTCCTGCCCGAGGTGGCGACGCAGTTCCGCGCGCTCGTCAACGAGGCCAGTGGCGTGCACGACGCGACGATCACGAGCGCCTTTCCGCTCGACGGCGCGCAGCTCGCCGACCTCGTCGCGACGCTCGAGAAGCGCTTCGAGCGCAAGCTCAATGCGCGCGTCGAGGTCGATCGCGAGCTGATCGGCGGCATCCGGGCGGTGGTCGGCGACGAGGTGTACGACGCTTCGGTCAAGACCCGGCTCGAGCAGATGAAGGCGGCCCTGACGGCCTGACGAATCCATCACCGCTGCAGCGCCAAGCGTCGCAGTCTGGGAGCTAGCAATGCAACTGAATCCCGCAGAAATCTCCGAACTGATCAAGAGCCGCATCGAGGGCCTTCAGGCCACGGCCGACATCCGCAACCAGGGCACGGTCGTCTCGGTGACCGACGGCATCTGCCGCATCCACGGCCTGTCGGAAGTGATGGCGGGCGAAATGCTCGAGTTCCCGGCCACGAGGGAAGGCCAGCCGACCTTCGGCCTGGCGCTCAACCTCGAGCGCGACTCCGTCGGCGCCGTGATCCTGGGCGAGTACGAGCACATCTCGGAAGGCGACACCGTCAAGACGACGGGTCGGATCCTCGAAGTGCCGGTCGGCCCCGAGCTGATCGGCCGCGTCGTCAACGCGCTTGGCCAGCCGATCGACGGCAAGGGCCCGATCAACGCCAAGATGACGGACGTGATCGAGAAGGTGGCGCCGGGCGTGATCGCCCGCAAGTCGGTCGACCAGCCGGTGCAGACGGGCTTGAAGTCGATCGACTCGATGGTGCCGATCGGCCGCGGCCAGCGCGAGCTGATCATCGGCGACCGCCAGACCGGCAAGACGGCGGTGGCGATCGACACGATCATCAACCAGAAGGGTCAGAACATGACCTGCGTCTACGTCGCGATCGGCCAGAAGGCTTCGTCGATCAAGAACGTGGTGCGCGCGCTCGAACAGCACGGCGCGATGGACTACACCATCGTCGTCGCCGCGTCGGCTTCCGAATCGGCGGCGATGCAGTACGTGTCGGCCTACTCGGGCTGCACGATGGGCGAGTACTTCCGCGACCGCGGGCAGGACGCTCTGATCATCTACGACGACCTGTCCAAGCAGGCCGTCGCCTACCGCCAGGTCTCGCTGCTGCTGCGTCGCCCGCCGGGCCGCGAAGCGTTCCCCGGCGACGTGTTCTACCTCCACAGCCGCCTGCTCGAGCGTGCCGCGCGCGTCAACGCCGACTACGTCGAGGCCTTCACCAAGGGCGAGGTCAAGGGCAAGACGGGCTCGCTCACGGCGCTGCCCGTCATCGAGACCCAGGCGGGCGACGTGTCGGCATTCGTGCCGACCAACGTGATCTCGATCACCGACGGCCAGATCTTCCTCGAGACCAGCCTGTTCAACGCCGGCATCCGCCCCGCCATCAACGCCGGCATCTCGGTGTCGCGCGTCGGCGGCGCCGCGCAGACCAAGCTGATCAAGAGCCTATCGGGCGGCATCCGGACCGACCTCGCGCAGTACCGCGAGCTGGCCGCGTTCGCGCAGTTCGCCTCCGACCTCGACGAGGCCACCCGCAAGCAGCTCGACCGCGGCGCGCGCGTCACCGAGCTGCTCAAGCAGCCGCAGTACCAGCCGCTGCCGATCAGCCTGATGGCCGCGTCGCTGTTCGCCGTCAACAAGGGCTTCATGGACGACGTCGACGTCAAGAAGGTGCTCGCCTTCGAGAGCGGCCTGCACCAGTACCTGAAGTCGAGTCACGCGGCACTGCTGCAGAAGCTCGAAGCCGACAAGGCGATGGACAAGGACGCCGAGAAGCAGCTGACCGACGCCATCGCTGCGTTCAAGAAGTCGTTCGCCTGAGGAGTCCGTCATGGCGGTAGGCAAGGAAATCCGCGGCAAGATCAAGTCGGTGGAGAACACCAAGAAGATCACCAAGGCCATGGAGATGGTCGCCGCTTCGAAGATGCGCAAGGCTCAGGAGCGGATGCGCGCGGCGCGGCCCTACGCCGACAAGATCCGCAACATCACGGCCAACCTGTCGCAGGCCAACCCCGAGTACCGCTCGCCGTACATGCGCGTCGCAGCCGGCGGAGCCAAGTCCGTCGGCTTCATCGTCGTGACGACCGACAAGGGTCTGTGCGGCGGCCTGAACACCAACCTGCTGCGCGCCGTCACGAACAAGCTGCGCGAGGCGCAAGGCGCAGGCCAGGGCGTGCAGGCCGTGGCCATCGGCAACAAGGGCTACGGCTTCCTGTCGCGCATCGGCGCTCAGATCGTCTCGCACGCGACGCAGCTCGGCGACGCGCCGCAGCTCGAGAAGCTGATCGGCCCGGTCAAGGTGATGCTCGACGCCTTCGTCGAAGGCAGGGTCGACGCCGTCTACCTGTGCTACACGCGCTTCATCAACACGATGCGCCAGGAACCGGTGGTCGAGCAGCTGCTGCCGCTCGCGGCCGAACGGCTGCAGCAAAGCGCCGAAGAGAAGTCGGCCTACGGCTGGGACTACATCTACGAGCCCGACGCGGCGAGCGTCATCGACGAGCTGATGACGCGCTACGCCGAGGCGCTGATCTACCAGGCCGTGGCCGAGAACATGGCGTCGGAGCAGTCCGCGCGCATGGTCGCGATGAAGGCGGCGACCGACAACGCCGGCAACCTGATCGCCGAGCTCAAGCTCGTCTACAACAAGACGCGCCAGGCCGCGATCACGAAAGAGCTCTCCGAGATCGTGGGCGGTGCGGCCGCGGTCTAACGAATACTGAAAGTCTGAAGGAACTGAAATGGCACAAGGCAAGATCGTTCAGTGCATCGGCGCCGTGGTCGACGTGGAGTTCCCGCGCGAGCAGATGCCGCGCGTCTACGACGCCCTCAAGATGGAAGGCGGCGCGTTGACGCTCGAAGTGCAGCAGCAGCTCGGCGACGGCGTCGTGCGCACGATTGCGCTCGGCTCGACCGACGGGCTGCGCCGCGGGCTGATGGTCACCAACACCGGCGCGCCGATCACGGTGCCGGTGGGCAAGGCGACGCTCGGTCGCATCATGGACGTGCTCGGCCGCCCGATCGACGAGCGCGGCCCGGTCGACCAGGCGCTCACCGCGTCGATCCACCGCAAGGCGCCGAGCTACGACGAGCTGTCGCCGTCGCAGGAGCTGCTCGAGACGGGCATCAAGGTCATCGACCTGATCTGCCCGTTCGCCAAGGGCGGCAAGGTCGGCCTGTTCGGCGGCGCCGGCGTCGGCAAGACCGTCAACATGATGGAGCTGATCAACAACATCGCGAAGGCGCACTCGGGCCTGTCGGTGTTCGCCGGCGTCGGCGAGCGCACTCGCGAGGGCAACGACTTCTATCACGAGATGGCCGAGTCGGGCGTCGTGAACCTCGAGTCGCTCGGCGACAGCAAGGTGTCGATGGTCTACGGCCAGATGAACGAGCCGCCGGGCAACCGCCTGCGCGTCGCGCTCACCGGTCTGACGATCGCCGAGTCGTTCCGCGACGAGGGCCGCGACGTGCTGTTCTTCGTCGACAACATCTACCGCTACACGCTGGCCGGCACCGAAGTGTCGGCGCTGCTCGGTCGCATGCCGTCGGCGGTGGGCTATCAGCCGACGCTGGCCGAAGAGATGGGCCGCCTGCAGGAGCGCATCACGTCGACCAAGGTCGGCTCGATCACGTCGATCCAGGCCGTCTACGTGCCCGCCGACGACCTGACCGACCCGTCGCCCGCGACGACCTTCGCCCACCTCGACGCCACCGTCGTGCTGTCGCGCGACATCGCGTCGCTGGGCATCTATCCGGCGGTCGACCCGCTCGACTCGACGTCGCGCCAGGTCGACCCCAACGTCGTCGGCGAAGAACACTACAACACGACGCGCTCGGTGCAGGCTACGCTGCAGCGCTACAAGGAGCTGCGCGACATCATCGCGATCCTCGGCATGGACGAGCTGTCGCCCGAGGACAAGCTCGCCGTGGCACGCGCGCGCAAGATGCAGCGCTTTCTGTCGCAGCCGTTCCACGTCGCCGAGGTGTTCACCGGCAGCCCCGGCAAGTACGTTCCGCTGAAAGAGACGATCCGCGGCTTCAAGATGATCGCCAACGGCGAGTGCGACGCCCTGCCCGAGCAGGCCTTCTACATGGTCGGCACGATCGACGAGGCCTTCGAGAAGGCCAAGAAGATCCAGTAAGGAGCCGCGCGATGGCCACCATCCACGTCGACGTCGTCTCGGCCGAGGAGAGCATCTTCTCGGGCGAGGCCAAGTTCGTCGCGCTGCCGGGCGAGAACGGCGAGCTCGGCATCCTGCCGCGTCACACCCCGCTCATCACGCGCATCCGCCCCGGCGCCGTGCGCATCCAGCGCGCCGACAACGACGAGGAAGAATTCGTCTTCGTCGCCGGCGGCATCCTCGAAGTGCAGCCGCACACCGTGACCGTGCTGGCCGACACCGCGATCCGCGGCCACGACCTCGACGAAGCCAAGGCCGCCGAAGCCAAGAAGCTCGCCGAAGAGGCCATGAAGAACGCCAAGAGCGACATCGACTTCGCGCGCGCGCAAAGCGAGTTCGCGGCGATGGCGGCGCAGATCGCGGCGCTGCGCAAGTTCCGCAAGAAGTAGCACCGGGGCCGGCGCGCGGCGCGCCGCGCAGCACGGCCTCCCCTCGCGAGGAGACGGCGATGCAGCACCTCACGCCCCGGGAAGCGCACGACTTCCTGCAGCAGCGTCCGGACGCGCTCTTCATCGACTGCCGCTCCGAGATCGAGTATCTCTACGTCGGGCATCCCAAGGGCGCGATCCATATCGCCTGGCAGGACGGCCCCGACTGGGACGTCAACCCCGACTTCCTCGGCCACGTGCGCAAGACGGCGCCGGTGCACCGGCCCGTCGTGCTGATCTGCCGCTCGGGCCAGCGCTCGGCGGCCGCCGGCCGCTACCTCGAGAAGTACGGCTTCATCGATGTCTACAACGTGGCCCACGGCTTCGAGGGCGATCTCGACGACCAGCACCACCGCGGCACGCTCAACGGCTGGCGCCACGACGGCCTGCCGTGGGAGCAGACCTGAGGCAGGCCGCGCCGTGGTGCCGTCGATCTCGGCTGCGCCATCCCACGTTTGAAGTCGGCGCTCCCCTTCCGGGCCGAGGCGGTCGCAACTAGCCTTGCCCCGCGGCCATGTGGCCGTATCGGAGTTCGGAGGGGGATGGCAATGAACAAGACGATGGATCGATGGAAGCTCGCCGCACTGCTGTCGCTGGTGCTCCTCGGCGCATGCGGAGGCGGCGGCGACGGCGCGCCGGCCGCGCAGGCAAAGAAGGCGGAAGGCGTCTACGGCGGCACGCTGAGCGGCAGCCCCACCAGCACGGCGTTCCAGTTGCTGGTGCTCGAGAACGACGAGTACTGGGCCATGTATGGCGACAACGCCGGAGGCGTCTTCCTCGTCGAAGGCTTCGTGCAGGGAACGGGGGCATCGAGCAACGGCAGCTTCACTTCGAGCAATCTGCGCGATTTCGGCTATGCGCCCGCGGTGGCCGGCAGCGTCGGTGCCACATACAACGCGAGCACGCCCTCGATCAGCGGAACGATCAGCGCGCCGAGCGGCTCGATCGGCTTCTCGGGCGGCGCGATCGCCGGGTCGCTGTACGACTACGACGCCGGCGCCAACCTGTCATCCATCGTTGGCAACTGGAGCCTGACGGATCTCGCCGGTGCGCCGACCTCCCTCGTCATCGCGTCCAACGGCGCCTTTACGGCGACTTCGAACGGCTGTTCGTTCAGCGGTACCGTCACGCCCCGCGCGTCGGGAAAGAACGTCTTCGACGTGGCGCTGACGTTCGGCGGCTCGCCGTGCCTGCTGGCGGGACAGTCCGCGACCGGGATCGCCCTCGCGTATCCGCTGGCCGGCGGCAGCACCCAGTTGCTGGTCGCGGCGCACAACGCGGCGCGAACGAACGGCACGGCCGCCGTCGGCACGCGCTAACGCACGACGGGCGCGTCGGGCAGTTCGTTCGGGTTCGCCGCGCCCGGCGGCAGCGGATAGTGCCTGGCGAGGATGGCGTCGACTGCGTCGACGGCCTGTTCGAGCCCGCGCTCCCACTGGCTGGCCTTGAAGGCGGCCGACATGCCGTCGACGATGGCGCGCCATGCGTCGGCGCTCACCTTGTCGTTGAGGCCGCGGTCGGCCACGATCTCGATGCGGTGCTCGGCCAGCAGCAGGTAGATCAGCACGCCGTTGTTGGCGTCGGTGTCCCAGACGCGCAGCTTGCCGAACATCGCCAGCGCACGTTCGCGCGCCGTCGCGTCGCGCCACAGGTACGACAGCGGCAGCCCCGCCTCGACGCAGATGCGGATCTCGCCGCCGTGGCTGCGCTCGCTCGCGGCGACGCGCGCCTGCAGCCGCTCGAGCGTGCCGTGGCCGAGCGCGCGGCGCGCGTCGGTCTCGTCGAGCATCCGGTGCTTGAGCAGTCGCAGCCAGCGGTTCATGTCATGCGAGCCCCATCGTCACCAGTCGCCTGACGCGCCGCCGCCGCCGAAGTCGCCGCCGCCGCCCGAGCCGAAGCCCCCACCGCCGCCACCGAAGCCGCCGCCTCCGAACCCGCCGCTGCCGCCGCCCCAGATCACGGGGCCCTGATAGCCGCCACGCCGGCCGGCCGCGCCGACGCCCAGCAGCCCGACGAGCACGATCGCCACCAGCGCCGCCGCGCCGGCGAGCAGCAGGCTCGCGCTGAACCACCAGCCGAGCGCGCCCGTCGCACCGCCCGTCGCCAGCGCGCCGAGCTTGCGGCCGAGGATGCCCGTCGCCACCGCGCCGATCACCGGCACCGCGACGAAGAAGAAGATCAGCAGCTCCTGCAACTGCAGCCCGGGCGCGTCGCGGGCGCCTTCGGCACGCGAGGGCGCAGGGAGCGCCTCGCCGCGGATGCGCGCCTGCAACTGATCGACGGCCGCATTCAGCCCGCCCGCGAAATCGCCGGCGCGAAACGCCGGCGTGATCGCGCGGTCGATCACCTGCCGCGCGGCCAGATCGGGGATCGCGCCCTCGAGCGCCTTGGCCGGCGCGATGCGCACGCGGCGGTCGTTCTTGGCGACGACGATCAAGAGGCCGTCGCCGACGTCGCGACGGCCGATCTTCCACGCGTCGCCCAGCCGCTGCGTGTAGTCGGCGATGTCCTCGGGCTGCGTCGTCGGCACGAGCACGACGACGATCTGCGTGCCGGCCTCGCGCTCGAACGCCGCCAGCTTGGCCTCCAGCGCGCTCGACTGCTCGGCCGTCAGCGTGCCCGTGCTGTCGATGACGCGCGCCGCGAGCGCCGGCACCGGCTGCAGATCCTGTGCTCGCACCGGCGCGGCGGCGAGCGCCAGCAGGCCCGCCAGCAACGCGGCGGCGCAGGCCCGCAGCAGGCGCACGCTCAAGACGCGGGCGTCACTTCGACGCCGGCTTGTCGAAGCTGACCGCCGGCGGCGTCGAGATCGCCGCCTCGTTGGCCACCGTGAAGCTCGGCTTGACCTGGTAGCTGAACAGCATCGCCGTCAGGTTGGAGGGGAACGAACGCGTCAGCACGTTGTAGTCGGCCACGGCCTTGATGTAGCGATTGCGCGCCACCGTGATGCGGTTCTCCGTGCCCTCGAGCTGCACGCGCAGGTCCTGGAAGCCCTGGTTGGCCTTGAGATTGGGGTACTGCTCGGCGACGACGAGCAGGCGGCTCAGTGCGCCCGACAGCTCGCCCTGCGCCTTCTGGAAGCGGTCGAAGGCCTCGGGGTTGTTGATCAGCTCGGGTGACGCCTGGATCGACGTCGCCTTGGCGCGCGCTTCGACCACCTTGGTCAGCGTCTCCTGCTCGAAGTTGGCCTCGCCCTTGACGGTGTTGACGATGTTGGGGATCAGGTCGGCGCGGCGCTGGTACTGGTTCAGCACCTCGGACCACGACGCCTTGACCTGCTCGTCCAGCCGCTGGAAGTCGTTGTAGCCGCAGCCCGTCAGCCCGACGGACGCCACGAGCACGAAGATCCAGCCCAGCAAGGTGCGCTTCATACGGTGTGCCTTTCTCCTGTGTGCCGAGTCGGCCGCGAGACTGTACGCCATCGGCGTGACGCGAGATGGGGCCTGCCGCGGGCCGATTCAAGGGCGGCGCGCGGCGATAATCCTGCGATGTCCGCGCCGCTCCAGAACGACAGCTTCCTGCGCGCCTGCCTGCGCCAGCCCACGCCCCACACGCCGGTCTGGCTGATGCGCCAGGCCGGCCGCTACCTGCCCGAGTACAACGCCACGCGCGCGCGCGCCGGCAGCTTCATGGGGCTGGCGACGAACGTCGACTACGCCACCGAGGTGACGCTGCAGCCGCTCGAGCGCTATGCGCTCGATGCCGCGATCCTGTTCTCCGACATCCTCACCGTGCCCGACGCGATGGGGTTGGGGCTGAGCTTCGTGCAGGGCGAGGGCCCGCGCTTTGCGCAGCCGGTGCGCGACGAGGCCGCCGTCGCGCGCCTGGCCGTGCCGCCGATGGAAAGACTGCGCTACGTGTTCGACGCCGTCGCGAGCATCCGCCGCGCGCTCGCCGGCCGCGTGCCGCTGATCGGCTTCTCGGGCAGCCCGTGGACGCTGGCCTGCTACATGGTCGAGGGCGGCGGCTCCGACGACTACCGCCTCGTCAAGACGATGCTCTATGCGCGGCCGGACCTGATGCACCGCATGCTCGAGGTCAACGCCGACGCCGTCGCCGCCTATCTCAGTGCGCAGATCGAGGCCGGCGCGCAGGCCGTGATGGTGTTCGACAGCTGGGGCGGCGTGCTCGCCGACGGCGCGTTCCAGCGCTTCAGCCTCGCCTACACGCAGCGCGTGCTGGAGCAGCTCGTGCGCGAGCGCGACGGCCGGCGCGTGCCGGTCATCGTCTTCACCAAGGGCGGCGGGCCGTGGCTCGAGCAGATCGCCGCCATCGGCCCCGACGTCGTCGGCGTCGACTGGACGGTCGACCTCGCCGCGGCGCGCCGCCGCGTCGGCGACCGCGTCGCGCTGCAGGGCAACCTCGACCCCGCCGTGCTGTTCGCGCAGCCCGAGCAGATCCGCGCCGAGGTGGCGCGCGTGCTGCACAGCTATGGAACCTGGGGCGCGTCGGGCGGCCACGTCTTCAACCTCGGGCACGGCATCAGTCAATACACGCCGCCCGAGTCCGTCGCCGTGCTCGTCGACGCCGTTCACGATCTGTCACGCCAGATGCGCGCCGGCGCGTGAGCGAGTGCTCAGCAGCGCCAGCGGTCCTGGGGTTTACACCTAAAGTGACCGACGAGGGCTTGACTTATCCCCAAAACGACAAGCCGTGACCAGATGTAACGCTGCTGTTGCATCGCGTCATGCATTCTCCCGACATTTCGGCTAAGTGCTTGATTTCATTGAAGCACTTCATCTGCCGAAAAAGTGGGCAGGCGACGGCGAATGCCAACAGCGACGCGCACTTGGCGCTGGTCTCGACGCTTTGCCCACAAAGTTGTCCACAGGAATCGTGGACAGACCGAAAAGCCCCTTTGAATCATGGGCTTACGGTGCATCCTTGAGTTGGGGTCGAACTCTTGGCCGTAACTGACGAGTCTTCCGCCGGCGCTGCGCAGCGGCTGCGCGTCGTCGTCGACGCGCCGCAGTACAGCGGCGTCGGCGCTGCGCTCGACTACCTGAGCGATCGGCCGCTGCCGCCGGGCAGCGTCGTGCGCGTACCGCTCGGGCGACGCGAGGTGGCCGGCATCGTCTGGCCGGCGGGCCGCGGCGACGACGGCGGCGCCGCGCTCGACGCCACGGAGCTGCGACCCGTCGCGACGGTGCTGTCGGCGCTGCCCCCGCTCGATGCGCGCTGGATCGAGCTGGTCGACTTCGCGGCGCGCTACTACCAGCGCTCGGCCGGCGAACTGGCGCTGGCGGTCGTGCCGGCCGAGCTGCGCCGCCTCGACGATGCGCAGCTCGCCAAGCGCATCGCGCGCAGCGAGCGCGCAGTACGGCCCGGTGACGGCGCCGAAGCACCGGCCGACACGCCGCCGCCGCAGCAGCCCGAGCTGAACGACGCGCAGGCCGCCGCCGTCGCGCAACTCGCTGCCGACGCCGCCGCCGGCCGTGCGCCGACGACGCTGCTGCACGGCGTCACCGGCAGCGGCAAGACGGAGGTCTATCTGCGCGAAGTCGAGCGCACGCTCGGCGCCGGTCGGCAGGCGCTGGTGCTCGTACCCGAGATCAACCTGACGCCGCAGCTCGAGGCGCGCTTCGCGGCGCGCTTCGCGGCGCGCCGCATCGTTGCGCTGCACAGCGGCCTGACGCCGGCGCAGCGGCTGCGCCACTGGCTGGCGGCGCACCTGGGCTGGGCCGACATCGTGCTCGGCACGCGGTTGGCCGTGTTCACGCCGTTGCCGCGGCTGGGCGTCGTCGTCGTCGACGAGGAGCACGACCCGTCGTACAAGCAGCAGGAGGGCGCGCGCTACTCGGCGCGCGACATCGCCGTCTGGCGCGGGCGCAACGAGGGCGTGCCGGTGCTGCTCGGCTCGGCGACGCCGTCGCTCGAGAGCTGGCAGCAGGCCGAGCTGGGCCGCTACGCGCGGCTCGCGCTGCCCGGGCGCATCGGCGCCGGCGCGCTGCCGCGCGTGCGCCTGTTCGACATGAACACGCTGCCCAAGGTCAAGGGCGCGACGGCGGCGCTGTCGCCGCCGCTGCTCGACGCCATCGAGACGCGGCGCGCGCGCGGCGAGCAGAGCCTGGTGCTGCTCAACCGCCGCGGCTATGCGCCGGTGCTGCACTGCGCGGCCTGCGGCTGGAAGAGCGGCTGCCCGCACTGCAGCGCCTGGCGCGTGTTCCACAAGCTCGACCGCACGCTGCGCTGCCACCACTGCGGCCTGGCCGAGCGCGTGCCGCGCGCCTGCCCCGACTGCGGCAACGCCGACATCACCGCGCTCGGCCGCGGCACCGAGCGGCTCGAGGAGCAGCTCGCGCAGGCGCTGCCCGGCGCGCGCATCTCGCGCATCGACGCCGACACGACGCGGCGCAAGGGCGCGCTCGAGGCGCAGCTCGGCGCCGTGCACGCCGGCGACGTCGACGTGCTCGTGGGCACGCAGATGATCGCCAAGGGCCACGACTTCCGGCGCATCACGCTGGTCGCCGCGGTGAACCCCGACGGCGCGCTCTTCAGCAGCGACTTCCGCGCGCCCGAGCGGCTGTTCGCGCTGCTGCTGCAGGCGGCCGGCCGCGCCGGCCGCGACGCGCAGCACGCACTGTCCAGTGAGATGTGGGTCCAGACCTGGCATCCGCAGCACGCGCTCTATACGGCGCTGCGCGCGCACGACTACGCCGCCTTCGCCGCCAGCCAGCTGCGCGAGCGCGAGATGGCCGGGCTGCCGCCCTATGCGCATCTTGCGCTGCTGCGCGCCGAGGCGCGCAGCCTCGACGTGGCGCGCGGCTTCCTGCAGGCGGCGGCCGATGCTGCCGGCGCGCCCGACGGCGTGACGCTCTACCCGCCGGTGCCGATGAGCCTGCAGCGCGTCGCCGATGTCGAGCGCGCGCAGATGCTCGTCGAGTCGCCCTCGCGGCCGGCGCTGCAGCGCTTCCTCGCGCAGTGGGCGCCGCAGCTGCAAGCGCTGCGCGCCGCGCACCGCGGTCTCGCGCGCTGGGCCGTCGACGTCGATCCGTTGGCGATCTGATAGGTCAGGCCGGCGAGGCGCCGAGCGCCCACGCCAGCAGCGAAAAGGTCGCGAATGACAGCACCGTCGACGCCATGATGATGCGCGCGACGCGGCCGTTGTCGGCGCCGTAACGCTCGGCGAGCAGCGACACGTTGCTCGCTGACGGGAGCGCGGCGGCCAGGCCGAGTGCGGCGAGCTGCAGCGGCGCCAGCGTCGCGCCGAGCCAGTGCGTCGCCGCCCAGCCGATCGCCAGCACCAGGGCCGGATGCAGCAGCAGCTTGACCAGCGCGACCGGTAGATAGAGAGCGACCGGCGTGCGTGTGTGCGCATGGCGGCCGGCGCGCCACAGCACGGCGCCGATCGTGAAGAGGGCGACCGGCGACGCCGCGTCGCCGAGCATGCGCACGATGGCGTCGACGGGGCCGGGCAGCCGGAACTGCGTCACCGACGCCGCGGCGCCCAGCCCGATCGCCCACGGCAGCGGATTCGTCAGCGCGCCGCGCAGCGCGCGCCATGCCGCGGCACGGCCGCCCTGGCCCGACGCTTCGTGCGCCTGCGCCAGGCCGATGCACAGCGAGCTCGTCACCAGCAGGTCGATCAGCAGCGTCGTGATCACGGGCGCCGCGGCGGCCGGCCCGAGCAGCGCCGCGATCAGCGGCACGCCCATGAAGCCGCTGTTCGGAAAGGCGGCGACGAGCGCACCGAACGCGGCGTCCTTCAGATGCACGCGCGGCGACAGCGTCGCGCGCACCGTCACGCCGACGACGACGAGTCCGGCGCCGAGGTAGACGGCGACGACGACCGGGTTGAGCAGCTGCAGCACCGGCACCGACGCGCCGAAGCGATACAGCATGCACGGCAGCGCGAAGAACAGCACGAAGGCGTTGAGTCCCGGGATCGCCGCCTCGGGCAGCACGCGCGCGCGCGCCGCGAGAAAGCCGCACAGCACGAGCGCGAAGAAGGGCAGCGTGGTCGAGACGATCGGATGCATGGCGTGGCGGCGCGCGGCCCTGCGAACGGCGCGCGCCGTCAGTCGCGCTCGGCGCCCGCGCGGCCGGCCTCGACGACGAAGCGCGCCTGGTCGTGCAGCGCGCTCGTGGCATCGAGCGGATCGTCGACGGCGCGCAGCCGCGCGTGCAGCGCGCGCTCGTCGAGGCGCAGCCGCAGCCAGCCGCGCTCGTCGGATCGCGCGTGACGGATGTGCGGATTGAACGGCAGGCCCGCTGCGAGCCGCTCCTGCGCCATGCCCTGGCTCGAGATCGACGTGCCGCAGAACTCGCTGGCGACGACGGGCGAAGCCGCGTCGGCGGCGCGCGCGTGGAGGTCGGCGACGTAGTTGGCGTGCACGTCGCCGCCCACGACGACGACGTTGCTCGCGCGACGCGCCTGCATGCTGTCGAGCAGCCGCTGGCGCGCCGCCGGATAGCCGCTCCAGCCGTCGGTCCACACCATGCCGCCCGGCGTGTCGGCGTGCGCGGCGTCGCGCCACGTGAAGGGCGCGAACAGCGTCTGCTGCGCGACGAGGTTCCAGCGCCCGTCGCTCGCCCAGCCGTCGGCGAGCCAGCGCTCCTGGTCGGCACCGAGCAGCGTGCGGCGCGCATCGAGCAGCGACGGGCAGTCCTTGACGAGCACCGTGTTCGAGCCGCCGCGGTCGTGCCGCGGGCAGGCCTGCGCGTCGCGGTGCTGGCGTGCGTCGAGCGCATGGATGCGCGCGAGGCGCCCCCAGTCGCAGCGGCCGAAGATGCGAAGGCCGGCATCGCTCGGCAGCGCGCGGGCGGGCAGCGGCATGTGCTCCCACCACGCCTGGTAGGCAGCCGCGCGCTGCCGCGCGAAGTCGGGCTGCAGCTGGCCGCCTTGAAGGCCGGCGTAGTCGTTGTCGACTTCGTGGTCGTCCCAGATCGTGATCCACGGTGCGCGTGCATGGGCGCGCTGCAGCAGCGGGTCGCTCTTGTACTGCGCATAGCGGTCGCGGTACTGCTGCAGCGTCAGTGCCCAGCCGCCGTCGTGGCGGCGCGGACGCCGCGCGCCGGGCGGCGTCGGGTACTCGTAGATGTAGTCGCCGGTGAACAGTACGAGGTCGAGCGCCGCGTCGTCGGCGACTTCGCGCCACGCCGCCCAGTGGCCGTGGTCCCAGCGCTGGCACGAGGCGACGGCAAGGTCGAGCGTGACGCCGGCCGCGTCGGACGCCGGCGCGGCGCGCGTGCGGCCCGCCAGGCTGCGCGCACCGAGCGCGGTGTAGCGATACCAGTACCAGCGGCCGGGCGCGAGGCCGGTCGCGTCGACGTGCACGCTGTGCGCCCACTGCGCGCGCGCGACCGCGATGCCGCGCGCGGCGACGTCGCGGAACGCCTCGTCGCGCGCCACCTCCCAGCGCACGTCGACGGCGTCGGGCAGGTCGGCGCCGGTGAGGCGCGTCCACAGCGACACGCCGTCGGGCCGCGGCCAGCCCGACGCCACGCCGAGCGCGAAGCGATCGACGTCGCCGCGCGCCGCGCGCGCCTCGCGCAGTACGCCGGGCGGCAGCGCGGCGGCCAGCGCCAGCGCGAGCAGGCTGCGGCGGGAATTCGTCGTCATCGTCGGGGGCCGTTCATACCACATCGGCGTGACGCGGCGTCGCCTATCATCGCGCCCCGCATCATCGTCGTCCGCCTTGAGCAGCTCTCCGCCCCCGTCGCTGAACCCGGCCCAGATGCAGGCCGTGCACCACCTGCAGGGCCCCTGCCTCGTGCTCGCCGGCGCCGGCTCGGGCAAGACGCGCGTCATCACGCACAAGATCGCGCGCCTGCTCAAGGCCGACTACGCGCCGCGCGAGATCGCCGCGATCACGTTCACCAACAAGGCGGCGGCCGAGATGCGCGACCGCGCGAAGGCCCTGGTCGGCGCGAAGGCGGCGAAGGATCTCGTCGTCTGCACCTTCCACGCGCTGGGCGTGCGCATTCTGCGCGCCGACGGCGAACGCCTCGACCTCAAGCCGCAGTTCTCCATCCTCGACGCCGACGACGTGCTCGGCGTGCTGCGCGACGCCGGCGGCAGCAGCGACAACGCGCTGGCGCGCCGCTGGCAGTGGACGATCAGCGGCTGGAAGAACCAAGGCCTGAACAGCGAGCAGGCCGCCGCCGTCGCGGCCGACGACGACGAGCGCGTCGCCGTGCGCGTGATGCAGCGCTACGAGGAGCGACTTTCCGCCTACCAGGCGGTCGACTTCGACGACCTGATCGGCCTGCCCTTGAAGCTGCTGCAGCGCGACGCCGAGGTGCGCGCCAGATGGCAGGGCACGCTGCGCTATCTGCTCGTCGACGAATACCAGGACACCAACGCCGTGCAGTACGAGCTGCTCAAGCTGCTCGCCGACGACGTGCGGCCGATGTTCACTGCGGTGGGCGACGACGACCAGAGCATCTACGGCTGGCGCGGCGCGACGATCGAGAACCTGCGCCGCCTGCCGCAGGACTATCCGCAGCTCACCGTGATCCCGTTGGAGCAGAACTACCGTTCGACCGGCTCGATCCTGCGCGCCGCCAACGCCGTGATCGCGAACAACCCCAAGCTCTACGAGAAGAAGCTGTGGAGCGAGTACGGCGACGGCGACCCCGTCGCCCTGCTCGAATGCGACGGCGAGGAGCACGAGGCCGAGCGCGCCGTCGCGCGCATCCAGGCTTTGCGCGGCGCCGATGGGCGCGTCAAGTTCGCCGACTTCGCCGTGCTCTACCGCGCCAACCACCAGGCGAAGGTGTTCGAGCAGGCGCTGCGCCGCGCCAGCATCCCGTACAAGGTGTCGGGCGGCCAGAGCTTCTTCGACCGCGCCGAGATCCGCGACCTGTGCGCCTGGCTGCGCCTGCTGGTCAACAACGACGACGACCCCGCGTTCCTGCGCGCCGTGACGGCGCCTAAGCGCGGCATCGGCCACCAGACGCTGGCCAAGCTCGGCGAGTTCGCCGGCCAGTGGAAGACGAGCCTGTTCGAGGCACTGTTCTCGCCGTCGCTGAACACGGCGCTCGGCGCCAAGGCCGTCGGCTCGCTGCACGAGTTCGGCCGCTACGTCAACGACCTCGAGCACCGCGCGCGCCATACCGAGGGCGCCGAGGACGCCAAGGCGCTGCTGCTCGGCTGGTTGAAGGACATCGGCTACGAACAGCACCTCTTCGACGGCGAAGACAGCGAAAAGCTCGCTGCCGCGCGCTGGAGCAACGTGCTGGACTTCGTCGACTGGATCGCCAAGCGCTGCGGGGGCGTTCTCACGCAGGAAGGCGGCACCTTCGAGAGCGAGAAGCAGAGCGTGCTCGACGTCGCGCAGACGATCAGCGTCATCATCAGTCTGGCCGAGCGCGGTGACGACCAGGACGTGGTGACGCTGTCGACGCTGCATGCCGCCAAGGGGCTCGAGTGGCCGCACGTCGTGCTGGCCGGCGTCAACGAGGGGCTGCTGCCGTTCAAGGCCAGTGGCGACGACGCCGAGATGACGCCCGAGCGGCTCGAAGAGGAACGCCGCCTGATGTATGTCGGCATCACGCGCGCGCGCACGACGCTCGTCGTCAGCACGCTGCGCCGCCGCAAGCGCGGCCGCGACACGATCGCCGGCGTGCCCAGCCGCTTCATCGCCGAGATGAAGCTGCACGAGCAGGGCGCGAAGGTCGATCCGCGCGAGCGCATGAAGGCGCTGCGTGCGGAGCTGGCGGCGAAGGCGGCGGCCGCCGCGGCAGCGCAGGGTACGAGCTGACGCGCTGTCGAAGGGCAGCGCGGCGCGGGGCGCGGGGCGGAGCCCCTGAGGTGCGAGACGGAAGTCAGGGCGCGCGAACGATCGCCTGCGTTGCCCGCCGCACCAGCGGCAGCGCCACGAGCAGGGTGGGAAAGGCGATGAGCCACGACAGGCCCCACGCGCTGAGCCAGATGCCCAGGAAACTCTGCGCGAGCCCGATGCCGCGCAGCGTGCTGACCAGCGAAACGATGAACGTCATCAGCACGGAAAGGAGCAGCGGCAGCACCACTGCCGCATAGCGGGCCGGCAGCTTGGGCAATCCGAGGAAGGTCTCCGAAGGTCTGGACGCTGGTGGCTGCATGTTCGAGTGAGGGCGGCGTGCGTGCGATGGCGGCATTGTGCTCCAGCGCATGCATGGCGCAGTGGCAGCCGCATCGCCGCCCCGCACTACGCGGGCGTGGCGAGCTTGAGCCCGACGATGCCCGCCACGATCAACGCGAGGCTCGCGAGGCGGCCGATGTTGGCCGGTTCACCGAACAGCGCGATGCCGAATGTCGCGGTTCCGACCGCGCCGACGCCGACCCAGACCCATGTGGCGCGCGGATTTGCACTCAGGCCATGCCGCTCGAGCGCACCGCGGCGCTGCGTCGCTGGCGCGAACCGGCCCCGCTACTTCGCCGCGGCGAACCCCTTGCGCTCGTGCCACTGCGCCAGCGACACGTCGGGATAGTGCTCGAAGCGCGGATCGCTGGCATGCCCCTCGACCTCGACCCACGGCG
Organism: Burkholderiaceae bacterium; assembly: GCA_048500255.1. GTDB lineage: Bacteria > Pseudomonadota > Gammaproteobacteria > Burkholderiales > Burkholderiaceae_C > JAMHWF01. Next base: position 487,611 of record JASNYH010000002.1, read on the forward strand.
CCTTCGATCCGACCATGCAGTGCACGTGCTCGGGCGGCGTGGGCAGCGGCGTGTCGATGGCGCTGGCGTGCGGGTGCACGTGGTCCGGCCAGGTCGGATCCCACAGCCATAGCGCGCTGCCGCAGCGCGCGCAGAAGTAGCGCCGTGCCGTGCTCTCGCGCGTGCCGCCGCCGCCGGCGGCGCCCTCATCGTCGGGCAGCCGCGCGCGATAGATGCGCAGGTGACGCTTGCCCGTCACCTTCATAGAGCGGGCACTTCCACCGAGATTGATCGCATAGCCGCCCGCGCCCGCCGTCTTGCGGCAGATCGAGCAGTAGCAGCGCATGAACGGCACCGGCTCCGACGACTCGACGGAGAACCTGACGCTGCCGCAGTGGCACGAGCCTTCGAGGTGCATGGGATGGACTCACTGTCTCGTCGAGATCCAATCGCCGATCTGCCGCACCGTCGCCACCTCCACGCCGTTGAAGCCGTGATAGGCCCGCGCCTCGCACGGGTGGCCGACGGTGTGGCCGCCGGTGACGGCGATCAGCTGCTTGCGCGGCGCGTGTGTCAGCTTGTCGATCACCTGCTGCGCGGCCGTGAACGGGCAATGCGCGCAGCCGTCCTGCTCATGGTGGACCAGCAGCGTCGGCACGCGGATCCGATCCAGCGGCATCGCGGTCACGGCCCGGCTCCGTTCGTCGACGAGGATCGTCGCCGTGAGCACGATGCCGTCGGGCCCGTCGGCGCCGTGCAGCTCGGCGGCGACGTGGGCCGCTGACTGCGTGCCCCGGCTGGTCCCGACCAGCCACACGGGCACCTTCGCCGACTCGCGCAGCCACGCGATGACGGCCTTCAGGTCGGAGACATGCTCCGGCGTCTGGCGATAGCGCTGCAGGAACGGAGGATCCTGTCGGTCCGACGGCGCATCGACGACGGCGACGAGCAGGCCCTGTTCGGCAAAGAGCTGACGCGTGCGGACGAGGAAGTTGTTCTCTCCCCATTTCATCGATCCGTTCGAGAACAGCTGCAGACCGCCGTGCCCCCCGGGGATGAGGACGACCGCCGCCTTCGGATCGGGCGGCGCCAGGACGATCGCTCGCTGCGTGACGCCCGGCCGGGTCGGGATGTCGACGACCTTCTGGTCGATCCGTGCGTGCGCCTGGGACAACGCCACGAACGACAGCAGCCCGATCAGCAACTTCAGCAAGAGCATGGGGGATCTTCGGGCGATTCGAGGCATTGCGATCAGCTCACGTCGAGCTTCGGTGCCTGCGCAAATCGAGAGCCGGCGACATTGCTGAAGCGTACTCGACGACTCTCGAAGTGCGGTGCGTTTCGGAGAAGCTGGACTGCCAAACGGGCTTCGGATTCAGTCATAGACATGTGTGAGCGGACTGGCAAGGGCAGCATCGCGCAGTACGACGCGCATGTCCAGTCGATCGCTGGCGAGGACGAGCGCGCAAAGCAGCTGATGCGCCTGTCGGGCGTCGGACCGACGACAGCCACCGCCATGCTGGCGATGGTCGGCAACGGCCACGAGTTCCGCTGCGGCCGCCAGTTCGCGGCCTGGCTCGGGTTGACGCCGGGGCAGTACAGCTCGGGCGGCAAGACGCGCCTGGGGCGCATCACCAAGGCCGGCGACGCGTACCTGCGCACGATGCTGATCCTCGGGGCCCGCGCGGTGCTGGCCGCGGCCAAGAACAGGACCGACAGCGTCAGCCGATGGGCGCTGGCGCTCGAGGCCCGACGCGGCTACTGGAAGGCGGTGGTAGCCATCGCGGCGAAGAACGCGCGCATGTGCTGGGCGATGCTCGCGCGCGGCGAGAGCTTCAAGCTGCCGGCGTGAGGCCGCCAACACCGCTGAGCAGAAAGAAGACCGATTCGAAGACTTCCACCGCGTGAGCGCCACTCGTCGATGAGCAAGGTTGGACCTGCGCGGGGTGTGCCTGATCAATTCAAGGCGGCAGTGCTTCTGTCCGCGGCTAACGAATGAGGCCCCCGCGCGCGTCTTTCATCAGGGTCCGCAGCGCTGAACTCGCTGCACCAATGACCGGTTGTAGTTTGTCCGTCCGCACCCTTGCTCGACGACTCGACGCGATGCGCCCCAGCGCGCGGTGATGCCATAGCTTGAGCTGCCCCCCGAATTTCGTCTTCCAAGGGCCGATGGTTAGCATCGACACCTGAAGGAAGAGAAGTGAAGAAGATTCCCAAGCAAGAGTACACGGCCGAGTTCAAGGAGCAGGCCGTCAAGAGGGCGCAGGAGGTTGGCGTCGGGACGGCAGCACGCGAGCTGGGCCTGGTCGAGCAGACGCTGCGCAACTGGGTCAAGGCGGCCTCGGCCGGCAAGCTCAACGCCGCTGGTGCGAAGCCCATCACGCCCGAGCAGATGGAGCTGTCGCGGCTGCGCGCCGAGAACGCGCGGCTGAAGATGCACGTCGAGATCCTAAAAAAAGCGACGGCGTACTTTGCGAAGGATGCGCTGTGAAGTACGCCTGGATCGACGCACAGCGCGCCGACTACCCGCTGCCCGAAATGTGCGAGGTGCTGGCCGTGAGCGCCAGCGGCTATCGCGCCTGGCGTCGCGGCGGCACTCCTGACTCGACCCGTCTGAGCGACGCGCAGGCCGTGGCCTTGATGAAGGCGATCCACGCCGAGGTCAAGGCCGCTTACGGATCGCGGCGCATGCACCGCGAGCTCAAGGGCCGAGGCCATCGGATCGGACTGGCTCGCGTGGAACGACTCATGAGCGACAACGGCATCCGTGCGCGCCACAGGCGGCGCTACAAGGCGACGACGGACTCGAAGCATTCGATGCCGGTGGCCGACAACGTGCTCGAACGCAACTTCGCGCCCGATGCGCCGAACCGCGTGTGGACGGGCGACATCACCTACATCGCGACCGATGAGGGCTGGCTGTACCTGGCCGTTGTGCTGGACCTGTTCAACCGCGAGGTCGTCGGCTGGTCGATCAAGCCACGCATGACGGCCGCCATCGTGACCGACGCGCTGACGATGGCGTGGTTCCGGCGCAAGCCGGATGCCGGCGTCATCTTCCACAGCGACCGCGGCAGCCAGTACGCCAGCCATGCGATGCGAGGCAAGCTGGCCGAGTACGGCATGACCGCCTCGATGAGCCGCAAGGCGAACTGCTGGGACAACGCGCCGACCGAGAGCTTCTTCAACAGTCTGAAGAACGAGCGGGTGCACGGCACTCGCTACGCGACGCGGGCCGAAGCACAGATCGATCTGTTCCAGTACATCGCCGTCTTCTACAACCGGAGGCGCCGCCACTCCTCGCTGGGCTACTGCTCGCCGACTCAGTTCCTTCTGGACTGGCTCGGCAAGCATGACGATCAGCAATCCATGGCGGCATGAGCGCGGCCGGTTGGAAGGCGAAAAACAGAGGGCACCTCAGCTCGAAGAAGTCGAAGTCCGGATGTGAATCGAGCCGCTCGCGCGGCTCGTGGACTTCATTTGCTTGACAAAGGGGGAAGCCCTTGTAGTTGGAGTTCACCCGCGGGCCGCAGACGGCGAAGCCGGCTGTGGCCCGTCGGGTGCAACGACGGGTTAGGCCGCTGCTGGTGATGACGCCCGGAATACACGCCAGGTTCCCCAATAGAGCGCGGCCACCAAGATGAGCGAGAGTAGCTCTTGCCCAGAAAGGATGCCATGGTCGAGTGAGCCCAGCAGCCACAGCAATGGAAAGCTGGCACACAAGACACGCATGGCGACTGGGCCCCAAGGTGGCAAACGCGACGCTCGCGACAGCACGAGCAGCAAGGCGGCGGCCGCCGCAACCAACCCAAGGACGAGCGAAACCCCACGTGCGGTGTACGGCACACCATCGGCAAAGGTGACTGCACCCGCCGCGAAAGTGACAGCAATGTTCGCTAGCAGCGCAGCGACCCAAAGTACTGTGCGCATCAGCGGCCTAACGATAAATGGACGACAGGCGATGTTGCGCTGCAATGCCGCCTAATGCGCGAGCGTCGTTGCTGGTCATTCGTGCTGTCTCCCTCTGTGACCACCCGTTGCGGTCCCACCTTGTGGGGAGAGACGAGCGCGTTAGGCGGCCTAAAAATCTGCGGATGGACAACAAGAAGCTTCCATCCGGGATGATTCTGGGGCCGCATCGTGGCACTGCTCGGCCCTCGCGTCCAGCCTTGGCCACGGAAAGCGCAGCCACCACGACGGCGGCTGCGCTGCCGTCACCGACTCCGCCGCCTTCTTCACCCCGAAGACGCCGACCTCGGCCGCCCCCATCTCCTGCGGATGGCGCTTGCCGTGGAACAGGGAACAGCAGCGCCGACTTCGCCTGGTTCTGCGTGGCGCCGGCCACGTGGCGCTCGGTCGCGAGGTGCGTGAGGAAGGTGCTCACGGTCGGCGAGGTGCGCGCCCTGCTGCATGAGCTGGGCGGGACCATGGGGCTGGTCGCCGCGCTGCTCTACGGCACGGGCATGCGTCTGCTCGAGGGCCTGCGCCTGCGCGTGAAGGACATCGAGTTCGAGCGTCGCGAGCTGCTGGTGCGCAACGGCAAGGGCGGCAAGGACCGCGTCACCGTGCTGCCCGAGAACCTGCTGCTGCCGCTGCGCGAGCAGCTCGCGCACGCGAAGTCGTTGCACGACGGCGATCTGCGCGCCGGCTTCGGCGTCGTGTGGCTGCCCGACGCGCTGGCCGTGAAGTACCCGCAGGCGGCCCGCGCCTGGGGCTGGCAGTGGGTGTTCCCGAGCCCCGTGCGCTCGGTCGATCCGCGCAGCAGCAGCGGCGCAGTGCGTCGCCACCATCTCGACGAGCGCTCGGTGCAGCGGGCCGTCGCCGACGCCGCGCGCCGCGCCGGCATCGTCAAGCCGTGCTCACCGCACGTGCTGCGCCATTCGTTCGCCACGCACATGCTGCAGTCGGGCTATGACATCCGCACCGTGCAGGAGCTGCTCGGCCACGCCGACGTGAAGACGACGATGATCTACACCCACGTCCTCAACCGCGGCGGCCGCGGCGTGCGCAGTCCGCTCGATCAGGTCTGACGGCCCCCGTCGCCGTCGTCCGCGATTACGCGAACCTGCGCTCCCCCGCCGGCGGCGGCGTCCACTGGTACAGCCACGTCTCCGTCAGCGCCTGTCCTTCGTGCGCGAGGTAGAGCCGCAGGTCGATCGGTTCGGTACCGGGCGGCGGCACGATGTCGAACATCGCCCGCCAGCCGCGGATCGAGTGCAGCGGCCGCGCCGAAGTGATCTCGATCTTCGCGCCGCGTGACGCCGTGATCACCGCCTCCACCTTCGCCAGCTTGCCCAGCAGCGACAGGTCGCCGCCGGCGAAGTCGACCGAGAAGCGCCACGACCAGTACTTGCGCGGCTGGCCGACGATGCCGCCGATGCCGGTGCGCGTGGCCACGCAGATGGCCAACGGCGGGCGCGCCGGCGGCTGCGATCCCCAGTAGAGGCGGTAGCCGACGAGCAGCTCCTCGCCGGGCTGGGGCTTCTTCGCCGGGTTCCAGAACGCGACGATGTTGTCGAAGGTCTCGTCCGCCGTCGGTATCTCGACCAGCTGCACCGAGCCCGCGCCCCACGGCGCCTTGGGCTCGACCCACAGGCTCGGGCGCTTCTCGTAGAACACGCCGTCGTCCTGGTAGTGGTCGAACTCGCGGTCGCGCTGCAGCAGGCCGAAACCGCGCGGGTTCTCGTCGGCGTAGGCGTTGAAGCGCAGCTGCGCCGGGTTGGTCAGCGGCCGCCAGATCCACTCGCCGTTGCCGCGCCACATCGCGAGGCCGTCGCTATCGTGGATCTCGGCGCGCCAGTCGTTGGCCATGCGGCGGTCGTTCTCGCCATGCTGGAACATGCTGGTGCCCGGCGCGATGCCCAGCCGCTCGATCTCCTTGCGCGGATAGAGCGCGGCGTCGACGTCCATCACCAGCGTGTCGCCCGGCGTGATCGCGAAGCGGTACGCGCCCGTCACGCTCGGCGAGTCGAGCAGCGCATGCACGACGATCGTGTTCGAGCCGCGCGCCGGCTTCTCGAACCAGAACGCGGTGAAGTCCGGGAACTCCTCCGGCCGCTCCATGCCGGTGTCGACGGCCAGTCCGCGCGCAGACAGGCCGAACTGCCACTCGCCGCCGACGGCGCGGAAGTAGCTCGCGCCGAGAAAGGCGGCGAAGTCGCGCTCGGGGTCGGTGTGAAAGAGCAGCTTGAAGCCGGCGAAGCCGAGGTCCTTGGGCAGCCGCGCACGCGCGAGCCCGCTGTGCGTGTGGTCGAACATCTCGGGCAGGTAGGCCATCTCGCGCGCCTGCCCGTCGACCACTTCGTGCAGCCGCACCGGCGACTTGAAGAACAGCCCGAGGTGCGCCGGGTGCACCTGGAAGCGCAGCCCTTCGCCGGCCCACAGCGCGTGCTCGCGCCGGAAACGGATCGACTGGTACTGGTCCCAGTCGAGCGCGGCCACCGGCTTGGGCAGCGTGGCCGGCCGCGGCTGGTAGGGGCGCGCGGCCAGCGCGCGCGCCTCGCCCTTGAGCCAGGCGTGGTCGAAGCGCTGCGCCGCGCCGATCGTCGTGCCCGGCTTGGCGGCCGAGGCGGGCGGGGCCGCGGCGGCGAGCGTGGTCGTCGCCGCGAGGCCGTTGATCAGGAACTGTCGTCGCTGCATCGTCGTAGGGGTGCCTGAAACGACGACGCGGAGCCGAGGCCCCGCGTCGCCGGGTGGGTGGTGCCGAAGGCCTACTTGTACAGGACTTGCGGCAGCCAGAGCCCAATCTCGGGGAACACGTACAGCAGGAAGATCGCGACGATCTGGATCCCCATGAACGGCAGCATGCCGCCGAAGATCTGGTTCAGCGTCACGTGCGGCGGGCTCACGCCCTTGAGGTAGAACGCCGCCATCGCCACCGGCGGGCTGAGGAACGCCGTCTGCAGGTTCAGCGCGACGAGCAGCCCGAAGAACAGCGGGTCGACGCCGAAGTTGTCGAGCAGCGGGATGAAGATCGGCATGAAGATGACGATGATCTCCGTCCACTCGAGCGGCCAGCCGAGGATGAAGATGATCACCTGCGACAGCAGCAGGAACTGTGTCTTCGAGAGGTTCATGCCGAGCACCCAGCGCTCGACCAGCTCCTGCCCGCCCAGCAGTGCGAACGCCGACGAGAAGATCGCCGAGCCGACGAACAGCCAGCACACCATCGCCGATGTCTTGGCGGTGAGGAAGACGGACTCCTTCACCACCGTCAGCGTCAGCTGCCGGTAGGCGAACGCGAGCACGAAGCCGCCGAACGCGCCGACCGCCGCGGCCTCGGTCGGCGTCGCCAGGCCGAACACGATCGAACCGAGCACGGACAGGATCAGCACCACCAGCGGGAAGAACGAGGTCAGGAGCATCTTGAAGATCTCCAGCCGCGTGAAGCTCAGCATCGCGTAGTAGACGACGAGCGCCAGCGCGCCGACGCCCAGGCCGATCCAGAAGCTGGCCGACGCCGGAACGCGCTCCGGCGCGCCGTTCGCGCCTTCGGCCTGTGCGGCGCTGCGCGCCGCGGGCGGCTCGGCGACGCCGCCGCCGGTGGCCTGCGGCCCGGTCGCGGCGCCGGGCGGTGCGACCGCCGGTGCGTCGTCGGCCGACGGCGGCTCCGCCAGCCCGCCCCCCGCGGGCGGCTCGGCGAGGCCGCCTTCTTCGCCCGGCGGCTCGGCGAGGCCGCCTCCGCCGTCCGAGATTGCGGCATCCTCCGGCTCGCCCACGCCCATCTGTTGCAGGCCGCTGTATTCCTCGACGACCTTCGGGCTCGTCGCCACGTCGTACGACCACAGCGCGACGGCGGCGAACACGAGCAGCGGCAGCAGCGCGACGAACAACTGGCGCAGGATGTAGCCGGCCGGCACGTCGACGTTGCGCGAGCCCTTGAGTGCCGTCAGCAGCCCCGGCAGCGCGCGCTGCGACGCCGAACTCGCCAGGCGCTGCGTCAAGGGCGGCAGCGGCACGGCGCGCTGCTCGGCCGACAGCGGCGGCGCCCACGCCGGCTTGAGCTTGGCGATGATGATGACGTAGATGATGTACAGGCCGGCCAGCATCAGGCCGGGGAAGAAGGCGCCGGCGTAGAGCTGCACCACCGACACGCCGGCCGTCGCGCCGTAGACGATGAGCAGCACCGACGGCGGAATCAGGATGCCCAGGCAGCCGCCGGCCGTGATCGCGCCGGCCGACACCGGGATGCTGTAGCCCGCGCGCAGCATCTGTGGGAATGCGAGCAGCCCCATCAGCGTGACGACGGCGCCGACGATGCCCGTCGCCGTGGCGAACACGGCGCAGGTGACCAGCGTGGCCACGGCCAGCGCGCCCGGCAGGCGGGCGAGCGTCAGGTGCAGGCTGCGGAACAGCTTCTCGATCAGGTTGGCGCGCTCGACCAGGTAGCCCATGAAGACGAACAGCGGGATTGCGATCAGCACGTCGCTGGCCATCGTCTTGTAGGCGGCCTGCACCATCAGGTCGAGCGTGCGGTGCCAGTCGCGGTCGTACGCCAGCCAGGTGAAGATCATCCCCATGCCCATCAGCGTGAAGGCGGTGGGAAAGCCCAGCATGATCGCCACGACGACGAGCGACAGCATCAGCAGGCCGACGTGGCCCGACGTGACGCGCTCCGAGAAGAGCAGCATCGCCAGCGCGCCGGCGACGATGATCCCCATGAGGGTGAAGCCGAACCACAGCTCCTTGCGCAGCTTCATGGCGCTCCCTCCTGGCGTTGCGCGGGCGGCACGATCTCGCGGTCGAGCGCCGCGATGTCCTCGTCCTTCACGTGGACCATCTCCTTCAACTTGTCGACGTCGACCTCCTCGACGTCCTCCTCGCGCGAGGGCCACGCGCCGTCGCGCAGGCAGATCACGCAGCGCACGATCTCGACGATGCCCTGCAGCAGCAGGAACGCGCCGGCGATCGGGATCACGAACTTGAACGGATAGACCGGGATCGGGTCGGCGTTGAACGTCGTCTCGCGGATCGCCAGCGACTCCTGCGCGTAGGTCCAGCCGGCCCACGTCATCGCGAAGACGCCGGGCAGGAAGAACAGGACGTACAGCGTCAGATCGACCGCCGCCTGCGTGCGCGGGCGAAAGAAGCCGTACAGCACGTCGCCGCGCACGTGGCCGTTCTTGCTCAGGGTGTAGGCGCCGGCCATCATGAACAGGGCGCCGTACATCATGATCTGGGCGTCGAGCACCCAGCCGTGCGGCTTGTTGAGCACGTAGCGCGAGAACACCTCGGCGCTGACCATGAAGGTCAGGCCGACGGCCATCCACGCGAAGATCTTGCCGATCCAGGTGGAGATGCGGTCCACCGTCAGCAGCACGTTCTGCATAAGTCGTCGCTCCTCGAAGCGGCGCTCCCCCACGACAAAAAAGGGGGCGCCTGCAGGGCGCCCCCGTCGTCGGAGCGGCTGTCGCTCAGCCCTTCTTGGCCTGACGCCCGAAGTAGTGGTTGTAGGCCATCTTGAAGTCGACCGAGTAGTCGTTCTGCCAGGCGCTCGCGCGCTGGGCGTAGGCCTTCTGCGAGTCGATCACCTTCTTGAACAGCGCGTTCTCGGCGCCCTTCTTGGCGATGATCTTGTCCCACGAGTCGAGCTGCGCCTTGAGGATGGCGTCGGGGGTCTTGTAGAACTTGACCCCGGCCTTCTTGAGCTCGATGTAGTCCTGCGAGTTGCGGTCGATCGCCTTCCAGCTCATGTCGGCGCTGGCGGCCTGCACGGCATAGTCGATGATCGCCTTCAGCTCGCTGGCAAGGCCGTTGTACTTGGCCTTGTTGAACAGGATCTCGAACTGCTCGCCCGACTGGTGGAAGCTCTGCAGCATGCAGTTCTTGGCCACGTCGGGGAAGCCGAGCAGACGGTCGCTCGACGCGTTGTTGAACTCGGCGCCGTCGATCAGGCCGCGGTCGAGTGCGGGGACGATCTCGCCGCCGGGCAGCGGGTTCACCGCGGCGCCCATGTCGGAGTACATGTCGACGGCCAGGCCGACGGTGCGGAACTTCGTGCCCTTGACGTCCGACGCCTTGGCGATCGGTTTCTTGAACCAGCCGAAGGGCTGCGTGGGCATCGGGCCGTAGAGGTACGACACGACGTCCATGTTGATCGACTTGTAGATCTCCTCGAGCAGCGCCTTGCCGCCGCCGTAGTTGTGCCACGCGAGCACCATGTTCGGGTCCATGCCGAACGCCGGGCCCGAGCCCCACAGCGCGAGCGCCGAGTTCTTGCCGTAGTGGTAGGCGACGACGCCGTGGCCGCCGTCGAGCGTGCCCTTGTTGACGGCCTCGAGCAGCTGGAACGCCGGCACGACGGCGCCGGCGGGCAGCACCTCGATCTTCAGCTTGCCGCCGGCCATGTCGTTGACCTTCTTGGCAAAGTCGTTGGCGTACTCGTGGAAGATGTCCTTCGACGGCCAGGTCGACTGGAAGCGCAAGCTCGTCGTCTGCGCCGTCGCGATCATCGGCGCCGACATCGCCCCCGCGGCGCCGACGGCGGTGGCGGCATTCTTCAGGAACTTGCGGCGTGGCGCGGGTTGCTTGTCGCTCATGCGTGATCTCCTTCGGTTGGATGGGTCGTCGGGCTCGGCCGGCCCCGGCAGCGCGCCCGCGTTTGGGAGGTGACCGACTATCGATTCGGGCACCCTCGGTCACAAGTAGGTGTAACCCCGGCTCGCTGCAGCACGTTCGATGGCCTGCCGTCGGATCTGTCTTGTGCCGTGCGCAAGAATGGCGCACGTCGCCTGAGTTGCAGAGGGGGCGCGTATCGTCGTGTTGCACGGCCGTCATGGCAGGCATGCACAATGCGTCGCAGTGCCGACCCACCCGGGCCGCGCAAAGACCCTGCGGGAGGATCTCCATGGAAACGCTGATCGCGCGCATCGAAACCCTGTTCGCGCAAAGGGGAGGTTCCGCCCACGACGCGTCGATCGACCGGGCACCGACGCCGCTGGCCTGTGCGCTGCAGTGCGCCCAGCTCGCCGAGTGGTCGGGCGCCGATGCGGCGCTCGTCGCCGCGGCGCTGCTGCACGGCGTCGGCACGCTCGCCGGGGACGGCGCGGGCGACGCCGGCGAGCGCGCCGTGCAGTGGCTGGGCGACGACGCGCTGCCGCGCGACGTGCTCGAGCCGATCCGCCTGCAGGTGCCGGCGCGGCGCTATCTCGCCGCCACCGAGCCGCGCCGCGCTGCTGCGGCTGGCGACGGCGTGGCGCCGCTCACCGAAGCCGAGGCGCAGGCCTTCGAGGCCGAGCCCTACGCCGCCGACGCGGTGCAGCTCGCGCGCTGGATCGAGCAGGCCTGCGAGCCCGGCAAGCGCACGCCGACGATCGACTACTACCTGCAGCTGCTCGACGAGGTGCGCGCGCGGCCCGAGCTCGAGTCCAAGATGGGTATCGGGCCGATCAGCGTGGTCTAGGGCCCGCTGGCGCGGCGCGCCGAGTCGCGCGCGGGCCCTTCGTCAACGGGGCGATTGCTGGCTGCGCGGCGCGATCACAGGGGAAGTGGGCGCGGCGGCGGCGCCGCCGTCGCCGCGCCAGCGCGCGAGCAGCTCGTCGCGCCGGCGCTGCGCCGCAGCGAGGTGGCGCTCCTTCACGTGACCGTAGCCGCGGATCTGCTCGGGCAGGCGCGCGATCTCCGTGGCCAGCGCCAGGTTCGATGCCGACAGCGCGCGCAGCAGCTCGTCGAGCGTGGTGCGGTATTCGTCGATCAGCGCGCGCTCGGTGCGCCGCTCGGCGCTGCGGCCGAACGGATCGAACGGGGTGCCGCGCAGGCGCCGGAACTTCGCCAGCACACGCATCGCGCGCAGCATCCAGCCGCCGTAGGCGCGCTTCACCGGCAGGCCATCGGCGCCGCGGCGCGCCCACAGCGGCGGCGCGAGATGGAAGCGCAGCTTCCAGTCGCCGTCGAACTGCGACGCGATGCGCTCGACGAAGGCCGGGTCGGCGTGCAGCCGCGCGACCTCGTACTCGTCCTTGTAGGCCATGAGCTTGAACAGGTTGCGCGCCACCGCATCGGTGAGCGCGAGCCGGCCGCCGGCGCCGGCGAGCGGCGCCTCGGCGGCGCGCACGCGCTCGACGGCGTCGCGGTAGCGTTGCGCATAGCGCGCGTCCTGGTAGGCCGCGAGGAACTCGACGCGGCGCGCGATCGTCTCGTCGAGCGCCGGCCTGCGCACGAACTCGATGACGCGCGCCGACGACGTCAGCGCCTGCACGCCCTGCGGATCGTGCGCCGCCCGGCGGCCCCATTCGAAGGCGGCCTTGTTGGCATCGACCTGCACGCCGTTGAGCTCGATCGCGCGCACGAGAGATTCGCGTGCCAGCGGCACGGCGCCCATCTGCCACGCATAGCCGAGCAGCAGCGGATTGGCGTAGATCGAGTCGCCGAGCAGTTGCGACGCGAGGCGGTCGGCGTCGACGCGCTGCACGCGCTCGGCGCCGGCGGCGCGCGCGATCTCGGCGTCGCAGCGCGCGACGGGCGACTGCCAGTCGGGGTTGTGCACGAAGGCGGCGGTCGGCGTGGCGTGGGTGTTCAGCGCGACGCGCGTGCGGCCCTCGCGCATCACGGCCAGCGTCGCGCGGCTGGCGCTGACGATGGCGTCGCAGCCGATCACCAGATCGGCCTGCGCCGTGTCGACCTTCGTCGTGCGGATCGCCTCGGGGCGCGCCGCGATCTGCACGTGGCTCCAGGTCGCGCCGCCCTTTTGCGCGAGGCCGGCGGCGTCCTGCGTGACGATGCCCTTGCCCTCGAGGTGCGCCGCCATGCCGAGCAGCTGCCCGATGGTGATGACGCCGGTGCCGCCGATGCCGGCGACGACGATGCCCCAGGGCTCCTCGCACGCCGGCAGCGCCGCCGGCTCGGGCACGGGCGGCAGCGCCGCCGGGTCGGTGCGCGAGCGCTGCTGCTGCGGCTTCTTCGGCGTGCCGCCCTCGACGGTGACGAAGCTCGGGCAGAAGCCCTCGAGGCAGGAGTAGTCCTTGTTGCAGGTGTGCTGGTTGATGCGACGCTTGCGGCCGAACTCCGTCTCGACCGGCTCGACCGACAGGCAGTTGCTCTTCTCGGAGCAGTCGCCGCAGCCCTCGCACACCAGTTCGTTGATGACGACGGACTTGGCCGGCGTCGTCAGCGTGCCGCGCTTGCGGCGGCGCCGCTTCTCGGTGGCGCAGACCTGGTCGTAGATCAGCACGCTGCAGCCGGGCGTCTCGCGCAACTGCTTCTGCACCGCGTCGAGCTCGCGCCTGTGGTGCACCGTGACGCCGGGCGCCAGCCCTGCGACGCGGCGGTACTTGCCGGGCTCGTCGGTGACGACGACGATCCTCCGGACGCCCTCGGCGTCGAGCTCGCGCGTCATCTCGGGCACGCGCAGCGTGCCGTCGACCGGCTGGCCGCCCGTCATCGCGACGGCGTCGTTGTAGAGGATCTTGTAGGTGATGTTCACGCCGGCGGCCACCGCCTGGCGGATCGCCAGCAGCCCCGAGTGGTAGTACGTGCCGTCGCCGAGGTTGGCGAAGACATGGCGGTCCGTCGTGAACGGCGCCTGGCCGACCCAGGCCACGCCCTCGCCGCCCATCTGGCTGAACGACACCGTGTTGCGGTCCATCCAGACCGCCATGTAGTGGCAGCCGATGCCGGCCATCGCGCGCGAGCCCTCGGGTACCTTGGTGCTCGTGTTGTGCGGGCAGCCGCTGCAGAACCACGGCGTGCGCACGCCCTCGACGCGCAGCGCGGCCAGCGCGCGCTCCTTGGCGTCGATCAGCGCGACGCGCGCGTCGATGTGCGCCGCCACGTCGGCCGGCACGCCGAGCTTCTTCACGCGCCGGGCGATGGCGCGCGCCACGATCGCCGGCGTCAGGTCGGCCTGTGCGCGCAGCAGCCAGTTGCCGCTCGGGTCGGGCTGCGACCACTCGCCGCCGGTGTAGTCGCCCTCGGCCTCGTCGAACTTGCCCAGCACGTTGGGCCGCACGTCGGCGCGCCAGTTGTAGAGCTCTTCCTTGAGCTGGTACTCGATGACCTGGCGCTTCTCCTCGACGACGAGGATCTCCTGCAGCCCGGTGGCGAACTCGCGCGTGATCGTCGCCTCGAGCGGCCACACCACGCTCACCTTGTGCAGCCGGATGCCGATGGCGCGGCAGACGTCGTCGTCGAGCCCCAGGTCGTGCAGCGCCTGGCGCGTGTCGTTCCAGGCCTTGCCGCTGGCGATGATGCCCAGCCGCGCGTTCGGCGCATCGAGCACGGTGCGGTTGAGGCGGTTGGCGCGTACGTAGGCGAGCGCGGCATACCACTTGGTGTTCATCAGCCGCGCCTCCTGCTCGAGCGGCGCGTCGGGCCAGCGGATGTGCACGCCGCCGGCTGGCATGACGAAGTCTTCGGGCAGCACGATGCGCACGCGGTCGGGGTCGACGTCGACGCTCGCCGACGACTCGACGATCTCCTGGATCGTCTTCATCGCCGTCCACACGCCCGCGAAGCGGCTGAGCGCGAAGGCGTGCAGCCCGAGGTCGAGGATCTCCTGCACCGACGCCGGAAAGAACACCGGCAGCCCGCAGGCCTTGAAGATGTGGTCGCTCTGGTGCGCCGCCGTCGAGCTCTTGGCGACGTGGTCGTCGCCGGCGACGGCGATCACGCCGCCATGGCGCGCCGTGCCGGCGAGGTTGGCGTGCTTGAAGACGTCGGCGCAGCGGTCGACGCCCGGACCCTTGCCGTACCAGATGCCGAATACGCCGTCGAACTTACGCGACTGCGGATAGAGGTCGAGCTGCTGCGTGCCCCACAGCGCCGTCGCGGCGAGCTCCTCGTTGACGCCGGGCTGGAACACGACCTGGTGCGCCGCCAGGTGCTGCTTCGCCTGCCACAGCGCCTGGTCGTAGCCGCCGAGCGGCGAGCCGCGATAGCCGCTGACGAAGCCGGCCGTGTCCAGGCCGGCGCGCGCGTCGCGCACGCGCTCGAGCATCGGCAGGCGCACCAGCGCCTGCACGCCGCTCATGAAGGCGCGGCCGGAGTCGAGCGCGTACTTGTCGTCGAGCGTGACGGTCTCGAGCGCCCGGCGGACTGAATCGGGCAGCGGTGCATTCATCGGCGTGCTCCGTGACGGACGGTCCTGTCGATGCAGTGTAGGCCGCGACGCCGCGACAAGTGGGCGGCAGGGTCGCTGTGTTAGCGTGGCTGCGATGGATGCCCGCCTGCCCCCGCGCCACGCGCTGCTCGCGCTGGCCGTCGTCGCCGTCTGGGGCACGAACTTCGTCGTCATCAAGATCGCGCTGGCGCAGCTGCCGCCGCTGCTGCTGGCGGCGCTGCGCTTCCTGTTCGCCGCGTTGCCCGCCGCACTGCTGCTGCGCCGCCCGCCGGTGGCGTGGCGCAACCTCGCGGGCTACGGCATCGCCATCGGGCTCGGCCAGTTCGGCCTGCTGTTCCTCGCCATGCGTTCGCACATCTCGCCCGGGCTGGCGTCGCTCGTGATCCAGGTCCAGGTGTTCTTCACGATCGGGCTGGCGATGGTGTGGATGCGCGAGCGCGTGCGGCCGCTGCAGTGGGCGGCGCTCGCGCTGGCCGCCGCCGGGCTCGTGCTGATCGCCGCGCGCGGCGGCGGCGACGCGACGCCGGCCGGCTTGGCCATCGTGCTGGCCGCTGCGCTGTCGTGGGCGATCGGCAATCTGCTCGTCAAGCGCGCCGGCCGCGTCGACATGCTGGCCTACGTCGTGTGGTCGAGCCTGTTCGCCGTGCCGCCGCTCGTTTCGCTGTCGCTCGCCTTCGAGGGCGTGCCGGCGATCACCGAAGGCTTGAGCGGCGCCGACGCCGCGACCTGGGCCGCCGTGGCGTGGCAGTCGCTGGGCAACACGCTGTTCGGCTATGTCGCCTGGGGCTGGCTGCTGGCGCGACACGCGGCGGCCGTCGTCGCGCCGTGGGCGCTGCTCGTGCCGGTGTTCGGCATGGCGGCGTCGGCGGCCTGGCTCGGCGAGGCGCTGCCGGCGTGGAAGCTCGCCGCCGCGGCGCTCGTGATCGGCGGCCTGGCGCTGAACATGCTGCCGATGATCGCCCGCGGGCGACGGAGTGCGACGCGATGAAGACGATGACGACGACGGCGGTGCTGCGCCGCCTCGCGGCCGGCGCCGCGCTGCTGGCCGCGGCCGCTCTCGCGCAGGCGCAGAGCGCGCTGCCGCTGCGCAACCTGCTGGTCGAGCTGCGCCAGAGCGACGAAGCGTCGCTGCAGCGCGAGCGCGCGGGCGCCACGGGCGGTGACGTCGTCATCGGCTCCGACGGCCGCGTGAGCGGCGGCGTGACGATCGGCGCGCAGACGCGCAGCCGCAACGCCGCCGGCGACAGCGTGCAGCAGTTGCGCGTGCTCAACGGCGGTCGCGGCTCGCTGCGGCTGGCGCGCGCCGAGCCGCTCGAGTTCTTGCAGGTGTGGTGGACGCCGCAGGGCGTGCAGGCGATGCCGTCGACGGTGTGGGCCGAGACGGGTCGTGGCTTCGTGGTGCAGCCGCGCTGGCCGGGCGGCGCGGCGCCCGTCACCGTCGAGGTCAGCGCCGAGGGCGGCAGCGGCACCGGCGGCGCCGAGCGCTCTCAGCTGCTGACGACGCTGCAACTCCCGATGGGCGAGTGGGTCACGATCGCATCGAGCGCTGCGACGCGATCGAGCGAACGCAGCGGTGTCGCGACGCGCGACATCGGCACGCGGCGCAGCGCCTTCGACGTGCAGATGCGCGTCACGGCGCCCTGAATCCATTGCCGCGGGTTGCCCCTGGCCGCCCGTGTCTGCGCCGGCACGCGACCTGCGACGAACCTCGGCAGGCAGCGCTCCGCAGCGGCACGCTGCTTGCCGGACTCCTGACGTTCCGGCATCGAAGTAGCTCCGACGATTCGCCCGTCGTTCGTCGCACGCGAGCTTGCGCACGCGCAAGCCGGCGCGCCGTGCGGGCTTGCGTGCTGCCGCCGCGCGGCGCCAGACTCGCAGCTCAGCCGCAGGAGGTCCGCACCATGGATGACACGACACGCACAGCGCAGCTGCAGGCCACGATCGACGCGATGGCGCGCCCCGGCAAGGGCATCCTCGCCGCCGACGAGAGCGCGCCGACGATCGCCAAGCGCTTCAAGGCGATCGGCGTCGAGTCGACCGAGGCCAACCGCCGCGCCTACCGCAGCCTGATCCTCGGCGCCCCGGGTCTGGGCGAGTGGGTCGGCGCCGTCATCCTGTTCGAGGAGACGCTCGGCCAGCAGGCCGACGACGGCACGCCGCTGCCCGAGCTGGCGGCGCGCCAGGGCATCGTGCCGGGGATCAAGGTCGACGCCGGCAAGATCCCGATGGCGCTGGCGCCCGGCGACGAGATCACGGAAGGCCTCGACGGCCTGGCCCGCCGGCTCGACGGCTACCGGGCGCAGGGCGCGCGCTTCGCCAAGTGGCGTGCCGTCTACAACGTGAGCGACACGCTGCCGAGCCGGCGCGCCGTCGAGGCCAATGCCGAGGGGCTGGCTCGCTATGCGGCGATCTGCCAGGCGCAGGGCGTGGTGCCGATCGTGGAGCCCGAGGTGCTGATCGACGGCGACCACACGATGGCGCGCTGCAGCCATGTCACCGAGGTCGTGCTGCACGAGGTGTTCCGCGCCCTTCACCGCCATCGCGTTGCGCTCGAGCACATCGTGCTCAAGCCGAGCATGGTCGTGCCCGGCAAGGCGCACGAGCGCAAGGCGTCGCCCGGCGAGGTGGCGGCCGAGACGTTGCGCGTGCTGCGTCGCACGGTGCCGGCGGCCGTGCCGAGCATCAACTTCCTGTCGGGCGGCCAGACGCCCGAGGAGGCGACGGCCAACCTCGACGCGCTCAACCGCGCCGGGCCGCAGCCGTGGCTGCTGAGCTTTTCGTACGGCCGCGCGCTGCAGGACCCGGCGCAGAAGGCCTGGGCCGGCAGCGCTGCCAACGGCGCCGCCTGCCAGCAGGCGCTGCTGAAACGCGCGCGGCTGAACGGCGCGGCCTGCCTCGGGCGCTACACGCCCGACATGGAGCACTGACCGGTAATCGACCGAGCGCGGGCCGAGCGCCGGGCCGGTCCACGGCCGGGCTTGCAGGCCCGGCCGCTTCGGCAGGCTCGCGGCCGTGCGCAGGCACGCCCGCGAGTCCGGCCTCAGCCCACGCCGGTCCGCGGCCTGCCGCGAGACGCGGCAGGCGCGGCAGGCGCGCGTGGCCTCCAGGCCCTCGCAGGCGAGCTTGGAGCCGCGCCCCTTTCTCCCGGGGGATCGCCCGGCCTACCCGCCGGGCGAGGGGCCGATATCAATGCGTCTTCGCTTTCGGCCGCGGCTCCGGCACGCCCGGTGCGTGCTGCGCGATGCTGGCCGCGTCGAGGTCGCCGGCCGGATAGCCGAGCAGCTCGACGCGCAGCGCGATCGCCACCGTCGCCGCATTGACGCGCGCGCTCGGCGCCGACGCCGCCTCGACCATCTGGCGATAGAGCGACGCCGGCAGCAGCATCGCGAGCTCGAGGCTCAGCTCGTTGGCGCGGTCGTAGTCCTCCAGCGGCGCGTTCTTGTCCAGCGTGCCGGCGAGCACGAGGTATTGGGACACCTTCTCGGCGATGTCGAGTTTTTCGCGGGCCGGCAGGTCCATCGTCGTTCTCCTTCACTGATGCAATCCGCGAGCCTACCGCAGCGCGGCGCGGCACACGGGCGGAATCCCCAGCCACCCCCCGGCGTATACGCCGATGGGCGGCGCTGCTCCGCCCGCGAGGAGACCGACATGACGATGCCGCTGCCGCGCCGCGCGCGCCTCCCGTCCCTGCGATGTGCCGTCGCGTTCTTGGCGCTGCTGGCAGCGGGCGCCGGCGCCGCGCGCGCCGCCGACGATGCGCCTGCTGCTGCGCCGGCCGCCGCCGCTTCGCCGCTGGCCGGCGCGCGCGAGCACATCGCCGCCGGGCGCTGGCAGGCCGCCGTCGACGAGCTGCGCCGCGTCGGTGCCGGCGGCAGCGCCGACTGGCACAACCTGATGGGCTACGCGCTGCGCAAGTCGCCGCAGCCCGATCTCGCGGCGGCCGAGCGGCACTACGACGAGGCGCTGCGCCTCGATCCGAGCCACCGCGGCGCGCTCGAATACTCGGGCGAGCTGTACCTGCTCAAGGGCGACCTGCCGCGCGCCGAGCAGCGCCTGGCCGCGCTCGACAAGGCGTGCCGCTTCGGCTGCGAGGAATACACCGACCTGAAGAAGGCCATCGCACAGTACAAGGCGCGGCGCTGATGCGCCGGAGCCCGCTACGATGCGGGCGATGTCGCGCACCCCGATGCCTGCCGCGCCGCCTTCGCCGGCGCGCCCCGCCTACCAGAAGTACGCCGTCTCCGTGCACCCGAGCCCGATCGACGGGCAGGGCGCTTGGGCTGACGAGGCCATTCCGGCGCGCCGCAAGATCGGCGAGATTCGCGGCGAGTCGATCAGCGTGGCCGATGCGCGCATCCGCGCCACGCGCCACGAGCGCATCATGATCGTCGAGGTGTCGGCCCGGCGCGCCATCGACTTCAGCAAGTCGGCCGATCCGATGCGCTACACCAACCACTCGTGCGCGCCCAATGCGCGGCTGTGCATCCGCCAGGGCCGCGTCGAGTTCTACGCGCTGCGCAACATCGCACGCGGCGAGGAGATCACGGTGAACTACGGCGAGACGCACCACGAGGGGCGGCTCGCCTGCCGCTGCGGCGCGCCGGGCTGCATCGGCCGGCTCTAGCGCCCGCCGCGCCGCCATCGCGGGAACGCGGGATGGGTCGGCGCATGCGCGGTATCGATTCGCCGCGGGGCGGCAACTAGCTTAGGCGGTACGGACAAGGCGATGCGGCGCACGGGGCGCCGCCGCCCCGTGACCCCAAGGAGCCGCCATGAACACGATCCGCACTGCCGCTGCTGCGGCACTCCTGATGCTGACGCTCGCCGCGATGCCGGCGGCGCGCGCCGAAACGCCGCAGCCGTTCGGCACCGGCGACATGCCGCTGCGCGACCTCGAGCGCGCCTACCTCGATTGCGACCGCCTTACCGCCACCGGCTACGCGGACGTCGAGACGCACGTGCGCTGCATCCAGGTCGGCGAGGAACTGCTGTGGCGCGGCTACGGTGGCGACTTCGACGGCCTGATCGCCTGGTGGCGGGCCCACCGTTTGCCCGAGGCCGTCGCGAGCGCCGAGGTGCCGCAGCCGTAGCCGCCGCGCCGCCATGGGCAGCGTGCGGAAGACGTGCGGCGGGAATCGAGGCGCCGGCTGCGCCGTATACGCCGCACATCCACCCACCGACCGAAGGAGGTCGTCATGAAGCTGCCGTCGTTCAAGTTGCTCGCCGCCGGGGCCGTCGCGTCGCTGCTCGCCACACTGCCGTCCGTCGTGCCTGCCCAAGGCATGGCCAAGGACGGCCGCCTCGTCGGCCCCAACGGCATGACGCTCTACACCTTCGACAAGGACGCGGGCGGCAAGAGCTCCTGCAACGGCCCCTGCGCCACCAACTGGCCGCCGCTGATGGCCGAAGGCGGCGCCATGGCCAAGGGCGACTGGAGCGTCGTCACGCGCGACGACGGCTCCAAGCAGTGGGCCTACAAGGGCAAGCCGCTGTACTACTGGGTCAAGGATCAGAAGCCCGGCGACACGACGGGCGACGGCGTCAACAACGTCTGGCACACGGCCAAGCCCTGACGTCGTATGCGGCCGCGGCGTTGACCAGGGTGTCCTCCTTCAACGCCGCCCGGCGGCCCACCGTAGCCGTCGGCGCCCGGCGTTCACGCGTCGCCGCGTCAGGCGCCCTCGCCGAGCAGGCGCCGGGCGAGTCCGTCGAAGCCGTCCTCGATGAAGTCGTAGTCGAGCGCCGGCAGCGGGTCGGGCGGGCCGGCGGGGCCCCACTCGTCGGGCCGCCGCACGAAGGCCGTGCCGAGGCCGGCGCTGCGCGCCGCGCGCAGGTCGAAGTTGTGGCAGGCCACCATCAGCAGGCGCGCCGGTGCGACGCCGAGCCAGCGCGCCGCCGTCGCATAGGCCTCGGCATGCGGCTTGTAGACGCCGATCATCTGGCACGACACGATGGCGTCCCACACCAGACCGTTGCGCCGCGACACGTCGACGACGAGCGCGGTCGGCAGCATCGTGAACGACGCCACCGGCACGCGCGCGCGCAGCGCGGCCAGCGCCGGCGCGAAGTCGGGCCAGGCGCGCAGCCGGTGCCAGGCGCGCCAGAGATGCCGGCGCTGGTCGGCAGGCAGCGCCGGCAGGGCGAAGTGCGTCAGCGTCGCGTCCATCGCCTCGAGGTGGGCGTCGTCCATGTCGAAGGCCGGGCGCACCTGGCCGACGATGCGCTGCATCGTGCGGCGCCGCCATTCGTTGGCGACCTCGTGCCAGTCGACGGCGCAGCCGCGCCATGCAGCGACGGCGGCGAACTCGTCGACCAGCGACCCGTGCCAGTCGAGCACGGTGCCGCCGGTGTCGAAGGCGACGGCGTCGTAGTTCATGGCCGCCGCGCCCCCCGCAGCCGCATCAGCCTCCCGTCGTCGCGAGCTGGTCGTCGTTGACGGTGGGTACGAGCGACGGCCGGCCCACGATCAGCGGATCGACGGTGCCCACGCGCGCGAGGTCGCGCTGCGCATAGGGCAGCCGGCTGAGCAGGTAGCGCATCGCGTTGAGGCGCGCGCGCTTCTTGCAGTCCGACTTGATGACGGTCCACGGTGCATCCGACGTGTCGCAGTGCAGGAACATCGTCTCCTTGGCGCGAGTGTAGTCATCCCACTTGTCGAGCGACGCCATGTCGATGGGGCTGAGCTTCCACTGCTTGAGCGGGTGCGCGCGGCGCTCCTTGAAGCGGCGGCGCTGCTCGGCGCGGCTGACCGAGAACCAGAACTTGAACAGGTGCACGCCCGAGCGCACGAGCTGGCGCTCGAACTCGGGCACCTGGCGCAGGAACTCGTCGTACTCGGCGTCGCTGCAAAAGCCCATCACGCGCTCGACGCCGGCGCGGTTGTACCAGGAGCGGTCGAACAGCACGATTTCGCCGGCCGTCGGCAGGTGCTGGATGTAGCGCTGGAAGTACCACTGGCCGCGCTCGACCTCGCTCGGCTTTTCGAGCGCGACGACGCGCGCGCCGCGCGGGTTGAGGTGCTCCATGAAGCGCTTGATCGTGCCGCCCTTGCCGGCCGCGTCGCGCCCCTCGAACAGGATGACGACGCGCTGCCCCGTCTCCTTGACCCAGGCCTGCAGCTTGAGCAGCTCGACCTGCAGCCGGTACTTCTGGCGCTCGTAGCTCTTGCGCGACAGCAGGTTCCTGTACGGATAAGCGCCTTCGCGCCAGCCGGCGGAGAGCTCGATGTCGGGGTCGACGCCGTTGCCGCCGCGCGGCGGCGCATCGTCGGCCGCGTCGCGCCGCGACAGCGCGCGGCGCAGCGCCTTCACTTCGTCGGGCGACGCGCCGGCGATCAGCGCCTGCAGCCGCCGTAGCGTCTCGCCCGGCTGGCCGTCGGCGTCGGCAAGCAGGTCCTTCATCACCATCTGCTGCACGGTCAGCGCCGAGCTCGTGCGGCGCGCGACGCGCTCGGCCTCGGCCGCGCGCGCGCCGGGCTGCGCCAGCGTGTCGCCGGCCTCGGTCGGGCGCGGCGCGCCGCGCGCCGCGGCGTGCGCGGGGGCGGCAGCCTTGCGGCGGCGGCGGTCGGTGGCGAGGGCGGTGGCACGGCTGCGCGGCATGGGCTGGACTCGGGTTGCGGAACGCGGGGGTGAACCGACCATCGTGCCGCGGCGACGGGTCGCCGGCTTGATGCGCATCAAGCCGCAGGCGCCATGCCGCCCCGAAGATCGACCGATCACTGACGACAACGACGAAACACGGGAGCCGAGGGGATGACGTTGTTCCACGCCGTGGTCTGGACCGACCACCACACCGCCCAGGTGCTGCAGTTCGACGCCGAGCACGTGCGGGCGCAGAAGGTGCGTGCGCGCAGCCACCACACGGCGCGCCACGCCAACGGCGTGCGCACGCAGCACGAGTTCTGGGGCTCGCTGTGCGACGCGCTCGACGGCATCGGCGAGATCCTGGTGAGCGGCTCGCACGAGTCGACGGCCGACTTTCGCCACTACGCCGAGAAGCACCGCCCGCACACGGCGCGGCGCGTCGTCGGATACGAGATCGTCGACCACCCGAGCGACAACCAGCTCGTCGCGCTGGCGCGCACCTACTTCCTCAAGTACGACCGCATGGCCGGCAGGCCGACGCCGACCTGAGCCGCGGTGGCCGCCGGCAGGTAGAGCCGGTCGGCATAGGTCGCGAGCCACTCGGGACGACCGGCGACGCAGCAGGCGACGACGATGGCGGTGAGCCAGGCCTCGGCGCAGGCGATCGCCGCGTGCGCCAGCCACGCGTCGCCGAGGCCCGCATCCGCCGCCTCCCCGGCCGTTCCCGGCTCGAGCAGCAGCGCGCCGGCCGCCGCCGCGGCCGCCAGCGTGACGACGAAGCCGCGGCCGACGACGTAGCTCGCCGGATGGCGCGGCAGCCAGCGGCGCACCGCGGCGCCCAGCGCGAACGCCAGCGTCGCCGGCACGACGCCGAGCACGGCATAGCTGTGCACCGCCTCCGGCGCGCCGAGGTCGGCGGCCAGCGCATGGACGACGGCCACGCCGGCCAGCCCGATCACGGCCAGCGGCCAGCCCGCCAGCAGCACGAGCAGCGCTGCGCCCGACATCGACACGGCCGCCGGCGCGCCCGGCTGCGCGCCCCACAGCAGCGGCAGCGCCGCCAGCGCCACGACCCAGGGCCACGGCGGGCCGGCGTCGGCGGCGAGCAGCCGCCAAGGCCGCAGCGCCAGCGCGACGGCAAGAGCGGCACCGGCCACGAACAGTGCCGTGCCGCCGCTCACCCTGTGCTCCCACGACGTCGATCCATGCGCGCTCGCGGCAAGGCGTGTGCCGGCGGCGCAGGCCGCGCTCGTCACAGCACGATCGCCGACACGCAGCCGAAATAGATCAGCAGACTCAGCACGTCCTGCACGATCGTCGCCAGCGGACCGCTGCCGTAGGCGGGGTCGGTGCCGAGCCGCCCGAGCAGCCACGGCAGCATCAGGCCGAGCGTCGACGCGACGAGGCTGGCGCCGCCGAGCGCCAGCGTCACGGCGGCGGCCAGCCGCGCGTCGCCGAACACGGCCCAGATCATCGGGAACGCCAGCGCCATCAGCACCAGCCCGATCAGCAGGCCGGTGCGCAGCTCGCTTCCCAACAGCCGCCCGAGCCCGCCGTGCGCAAGCGACAGGCCGCGCACGGCGACGGCCTCGCTCTGCGTGCCGATCGCGTCGGCGAGATACACCAGCCCGGGAACGAAGAAGGCAAGCGCCGGCTTCGCGGCGAGCGCCGATTCGAAGCGCGCGACGACGTAGGTCGCCACCATGCAACCGCCCAGCCCGACGACGAGCCACGGCAGGCGGTGGCGGGCGCGCCGCAGCGGTGCCGCCTCGAGCGCCTGACGCGCCTGCTCCGACTCGCTCGCGATGCCGGCCAGGCGGTGCAGGTCCTCGACGTGCTCGCGGCGCAGCACGTCCATCAGCGCCGCCGGCCCGACGACGCCGACGAGCCGCCCGTCGGCATCGACGACGGGCATCGCCGCCACGCCGTGGTGCAGCGCGACCGACGCCATGCGTTCCTGGTCGATGCCGGGCGCGACGTGCGGGCGGTCGCGCACTGCCGCGCGGCCGAGTTCGGCGCCGTCGGGCAGCGCAATCAGCTCCTGCGGCGTCAGCGTGCCGAGCAGGCGCTCGTCGGCGTCGACGACGCACACCAGATCCCAGCCGGTCTGGCCGCTCGCGCGCAGGTGCTCGCGCAGCGTGCCGGCGCGCTCGTGCCGCGGCGCGACGACGGCATGGCGGCCGATGCGGTCGGCCGAGGTTTCGCGGGCGGCGACGGTGCGGCGTGCGGGCATGGCGGGGCGGCGCAGTGGCGGTGTGGCCGCGATTGTCCGGCCTGGCCGCACCAAACCGTTGCGGTGCACGCGACGCGCCGCGCTGCCCGCAGGCGCTGGCGCGAATCGTGCGTGGTCGGCCGGGCCGGGGCGCATCGGCACACCTGCCGCAGGGGCATCGACGAGTTGTCACATGCAGCGGCGACGATGGGCGCCGAGACCAGGCCGGAGGACTCGATGGACGCCGCCCACTACGCCGAGCGCTACAACCAGCTCAAGCACGACATCGAGCGCTGCCTGTCGCACCGCGATGGCTGGTCGGGCCTGCCGCCGCTGCTCGACGCGCTGCACGACGCGCGCTGTCGCTACCGCGCCGCGCGCGACGCGGCGCCCGACGGCGGCGAGGCCTGCGACGCGGCTCGCGTCGCGCGCGACGGCGCGAGGCCCCAGTAGCGGCGTCGTCGCACGAGCGTCCGAGCAACCTGCCCTCGGCACGGTGCAGATCGCGCCGGTCGCGCCGTGGCCGCCACGCACTGACCCGCCTGCACGGCCCGGCGCGAATGTCGCGCTGCCGCCCCGGCTGCGTATCATCGACGCGCGATGCGCCTGCTCATCCTCGAAGACGATCCGCAGCTCGGCGACGCGCTGGCCACGGGGCTGCGCCAGCACGAGCATGCCGTCGACTGGTTCCGCGACGGCGCCTCGGCCGACGCCGCGCTTGCCGCCGCGCCCTACGACGCACTGGTGCTCGACCTCGGCCTGCCGGGCGACGACGGCATGACGTGGCTGCGCCGCTGGCGCGCGCGCGGGTTCGCGGCGCCGGTGCTGATCCTCACGGCGCGCGAGCAGGTCGACGACCGCATCGCCGGGCTCGACGCCGGCGCCGACGACTACCTGATCAAGCCGATCTCCGTCGACGAGCTCGCCGCGCGGCTGCGCGCACTGCTGCGTCGCGCGTCGGGTCGTGCGCAGTCGGTGTGGACGCACGGTGAGCTGCGCTACGACCCGGCGGCGAAGCAGGTGCGATGGCGCGGCGCGCCGGTCGATCTGACGGCGCGCGAGCTCTCGCTGCTCGAGGTGCTGCTGATGCACCCCGAACGCGTGCTGTCGAAGGCCCAGCTGCTCGAGAAGCTCTACGACTGGAGCGGCAGCGAGCCCGAGAGCAATGCGCTCGAGGTGCACGTGCACCACCTGCGGCGCAAGATCGATCCGGCGATCGTGCGCACGGTGCGCGGCGTCGGCTACGCGCTCGGGCCGGCCGGGTGAGCGCCGCACCACGGGCCGAGCACCGGGCCGCGCCGGATCGCCGGCCGACGCGTGCGCCGGGCAAGGGAGCGCCGCGATGAGCTTGCAGCGGCGGCTCATGGTCTACCTGCTGGTGGCGGCGCCGCTCGTGTGGGCCCTCGCGCTGGGGGTCTCGGCGCAGCGCGCGCGTCACGAGGTCAACGAGCTGTTCGACAGCGAGCTGATCCGCCTGGCGCTGCAGGCGCAGGCGATCGCCGCGCCGCGCGCCGGCTCGCCGCCCGACGCGCAGCAGCGCACCGTGCCGCTGCCTGCGCGCGAGGCCGGCGAGGCCGACTTGCGCGATTTCGCGCTCGCGGTGTGGGACGGCGAGGGCCGGCTGACGATGACCGACCGCGAAGGCGTGCAACTGCCGCGGCGCGCCCACGCATCGGGCTTCGTCGATCTGGTGCTCGACGGCGATGCGTGGCACGTCTACTACCTCCAGGCGTCGGGCGGCGAGTCGCTCGTCGCCGTCGGCCAGCGCAGCGTCGAGCGCGACGAAGTCGTCTGGAACCTCGTCGGCAGCCAGCTGCTGCCGTGGCTCGTCGTGCTGCCGCTGCTGCTGGCGGCGATCGCCTGGGGCGTGCGGCGCGCGCTGTCGCCGGTGCGCGCGCTGACCGGCGAGCTGGGTCGGCGCGGCGCCGGCGAGTTGCAGTCGGTGGCGGCCGACGACGCTCCCGTCGAGCTGCGGCCGATGGTCGACGCGATGAACGGCCTGTTCGCGCGCACCGCCGCCGCGCTCGAGCGCGAGCGCCGCTTCACCGCCGACGCGGCGCACGAGCTGCGCACGCCGCTGGCCGCGCTGCGCGCGCAGTGGGACGTGCTGCGCGGCGCCGCCGACGCCGCCGCGCGTCGCGCCGCCGAGGCGCAGCTCGGCGCCGGCTTCGAGCGCATGGAGCGGCTGGTCGCGCAGATGCTCGCGCTGTCGGGCGTCGAGGCCACCGAGCGGCTGGCGCGCCGCGAGCCGATCGAGTGGGCGGCCGTCGTCGGGCAGGCGACGAGCGACTGCCTGGCGCTGGCCGACCGCCGGCACATCGAGATGGCCTGCGAGTGGCCGCCCGCGGGCGTCGCGCCGATGCCGCTGAGCGGCGACGCCGACCTCGTCACCGTGCTGCTGCGCAACCTGCTCGACAACGCCGTGCGCTACGCGCCCGAAGGCACGACGGTGACGCTCCGCTTCGGCGCGCAGTCGCTGTGCGTCGAGAACGCGGGGCCGGCGCTGGCGCCCGACGCGCTCGCGCAGCTCGGCGAGCGCTTCCACCGTCCCGCCGGCCAGCCCGAATCGGGCAGCGGCCTGGGCGTGTCGATCGCGCAGCGCATCGCCGCGCTGCACGGCCTGGCGCTGCGCTACGGCGCGCAGGGCGACGGCCGCGGCGTCGTCGCCGAACTGCGACCGGCCTGAAGCGAGCAGGGCGCCCGGAGCGTGCCGCCGCGTCAGCGTTGCGCCTGGATGCGCGCGAGCAGCACGCGCGCCTCCTCGCGGCGGCCGCTGTCGGCGATCTGTCGGCCGGTGCGCGGCGGCGCCTGCAGCGCGCGCTCGAGATACGGCACGGCCTCGTCGGCGTGCTTCGTCTCGACGAGGTACTCGGCGTAGAAGAAGTTCGGATCGATGCCTTTCGGGTTGATCGCCAGCGCCTTGTGCAGCAGCTCGCGCGCCTTGTCCTTGTCGCCGAAGCCGACCGGCCAGCCCGGCACCTTGTAGTACAGCACGCCGAGGCTGTTGTAGGCCGAGCCGTCGAGTGCGTTGCCGTCGATGCGGATCGCCTGCTCGTAGCTCGCCTTGGCCTGCTTGACGAGGCCGAGCGCGCCGAGGCCGCCCTTCTCGCCGGCCCACGAGCTGACGATGATGCCCTCCCAGACCAGCGCCTCGCTGCGCCCCGGATGGCTCTCGACCGTCTTGTGCGCCTTGGCGGCCAGCGCCTCGAAGCGCTTCTCGCGTTCGGCGGGCGGCGACTGGTAGCGAATCACTTCCCAGTCGCGCTGCAGCTCGGCGACGGCGTCGTCGACGGGCGCGGCGAGCACGACCGTCGGCACGAGCGCAGCGACGCCGCCGCAGGCCAGCAGCAGCGTCGCGCAGAGGGATCGGGTGTGCGTCGTCATCGTCATGGCATGTTCCCTTCGGTGGCGGTTTGCAGAGGCGCCGGCACGCTGCGGCGATGGGTGGCGAAGCTGCCGTCGAGCACCGGCCCGAGCAGGCCGTTGAGTCGCACGGCGTAGCGTTCGGGCGAGCCGAGCCAGCGCTCGGCGGCTTCGCTCTCGATCAGAGCGACGAGGGCGTCGGCGACGCGTTGCGGCGTGTCCATCGCGGTCCGCGTCGCTCCGTTGTAGGCCTCGACGGACGCGTCGTTGAACGGCGTGCGCGTGCTGCGCGGCCCGAGCAGCTGCACGCGCACCGTCGTGTCGGCGAGCTCGCGGCGCAGCGCCTCGGCGAAGCGCTGCAGCCCGGCCTTGCTGGCGCCGTAGACGGCGAAGCCGGGCAGGCCGATCGCGCCGACCGCCGACGCGACGAACACGAGCTGTGTGCGCCGGCGGCGCCGCAACTGCGGCAGCAGCGCCTGTGTCAGGCGCATCGGCGCGAGCAGGTTGGTCTGCAGCACGTCGGCCATCTGCGTCGCGGGGACGTCCTCGAAGGCGCCGAAGCACGGCAGGCCGGCGCCGTGCACGACGACGTTGGCGTCGAATGCGCCGGCCGCCGCGACGACGGCGGCGATGCCGTCGTCCGTCGTCAGGTCGGCGCGCACCCGCTCGACATGGCGCGAGCCGAGCTGTCGTGCCTGCGCGGCCAGCCGCTCGTCCGAGCGGCCGACGAGCAGCACGGCGGCGCCGCGCGCCAGCAGCGCACGCGCCATCGCGTCGCCGATGCCGCCGCCGGCGCCGGTCAGCAGCACGCGGGCTTCGGCGGTCTTCATGCGTGGACCGCCGCGCGCGTCGCCGCTGCCGGCAGCGGCAGGCCGCGGAACACGTCGCCGTAGAGGCGGTAGAAGGCGCGCGCCGCGTGCACGATCGCGGCCTGGTCGGCGTCGTCGTCGATGCGGTCCATCAGCCGCGCGAAGTGCGCCGTGTGCTCGCGGTCGAGCGTGCCGTGCGAGCGCAGGTAGCTGAACGCGGCGTCGGGCAGCGCCAGCGGCTTCTGGATCGCGTCGGCGGCGGCCAGCGCGAGCGCTACGCTCGTGCCCTCGAGCACGTGCACCATGCCGAAGAAGCCGAGCGGATTGCCGCGCGCGATCGTGTCGTAGGCGTAGGCGACCATCACCTCCGTCGCGTGGCCGGGCGCGCCGCGGCGCACCGCGTCGGCGTCGCCGCCGCAGGCTCGGATGTCGTCGAGGATCCACTCGTCGTGGCCGGCCTCCTCGGCGACGTAGTCGTCGAGCGGCTCGCGCAGCCAGGCGTGGTGCGGCGGCAGCGCCGCCTTGGCCGCCTGCAGCAGCGGCACGGTGTGCCTGACGTGGTGGTAGGCCTCGCGCAGGAAGGCGAGGTAACTCGGCAGCGAGACTTCGCCGCGTGCGAGCACGCCCTGGATGATCGGCGTGGCGATCAGCGATCGGCGCGCGTCGGCCGTGAGTTCGAGCAGGGTGGCGTGGAAGTTCATGCAGTCGGATCCGTGTCAGGCGGGAACGGGGGCGAGGCCCAGCGCGTCGGCGTGGGCGGCGAGGATGGCGGCGCGCTGCGGCCGGCCGTTGGCCGTGGCGTAGCCGCTGGCCGCGTCGAACGGCGCGCCGCCGCGCGTCCAGCGCGCGATGCGCGCGTAGTCGGGCAGTGTCGCGTTGGCAGCGGCCACGGCGGTGTGCAGCGCCGCGTCGTCGGCGTCGCGTGCCGTCGGCCACAGCACGGCGGCGAGCGCCGGCGCGCCGTCGCCGAACACGACGGCCTGCGCGATCGCCCGCTGGCCGCGCAGCGCCGTCTCGACCCACTCGGGCGAGACGTTGCGGCCCCAGGCCGTGATCAGTACGTTCTTCTTGCGACCCTGCACGTGCACGAAGCCGTCGGCGTCGATGCGTCCGAGATCGCCGGTCGGCCACCACGCGGGTACCGGCGCCGCGTCGCCGAGATAGCCGGCGAACAGGCTGCCGGCCACCTCGATCTCGCCGTCGGCGGCGATGCGCAGCCGCGCGTGCGGCAGCGCGCGGCCGGCGCTGCCGGCGCGCGCCGCGCCGGGCAGGTTCAGCGTCTGCACCGACGCGCCTTCCGACAGGCCGTAGCCCTCGCCGGCCGGGATGCCGAGCGCCTGCGCGGCCTCGATCAGCGGCGCACCGACGGCGGCGCCGCCGACGGCGACGAAGCGCAGCGAGTCGGCAGCGCGCTGGCCCGTCGCGGCGAGGTGGCCGCACCAGGCATGCAGCATCTGCGGCAGCAGGATCAGGCTCTGCGGCCGATGGCGGCGCAGCTGCGCGTCGAAGCGCGCGGCGTCGAAGCCCGACGCGCCGGACAGACCGAGCTCGGCCAGCGGCAGCGCGATGCACGTCGCGCCGTGCAGGCGCGCCGCCATCAGGCCGGCGACGTTTTCGAGCAGCACGGCGAACGGCAGCGCGTGCAGGTGGCGCTCGATCGCCAGCGGCGCGAGCGCGTCCACCACGCCGCGCGCCGCGTGCTGCATCGCATCGGCCGCGAGGCACACCCCCTTGGGCGTCCCCGTCGTGCCCGACGTGAACGTGATCTTGGCCGTGCCGGGCGGCAGCGCGACGGGCGTCGCCGGCAGCCGCGCGAGGCGCAGCGACTCGTGCGCGACGCCGAACAGCGTCCAGGCCGGCCCCGGCCATCGTGCGGCGGCGCCTTCGGCGGCGATCAGCGTGTCGACGCCGGCGGCACGCAGCGCATGGCCGAGTTGTGCCGGCGTGAAGAAGCCCGGCAGCGGCACGTGCACGGCCCCGGCGGCGGCGATGGCCTCGTCGAGCACGACGAAGGCCGGCGTGTTGTCGAGGACCGTCGCGACGACGCGCGCGCCGGACCCGCGCAGCGCCATCGCGGCCGCGTCGCTCGCCACCGCGAGTTCGTCGTGCCGCCAGGCGCGGCACCCGTCGTCGAGCGCCGGTCTCATCGCTCGAGCAGCCCGCGCTGGGCGAACAGCGCGAGAGCATGGTGCAGCGGGCCGGCGAGCACGACGGGCCGATGGTCGTAGTAGCGGCCCCACTGCGCCGCGTCGTCGCCGAGCGCTGCCGGATCGGCGACGCCCAGCGTCAGCGGCACGATGCCCAGCCGCACGAAGAGCTGGCGCAGCTCCTGCGTCAGCGTGCCCACCACCCAGCGGTGGCCCAGCGCCGCGAGGTGCGGGCCGAGCAGCAGGATCAGCCGGCGGCCGGCGCCGGCGCGCGGCGCGACGAGGTGGCCGACCTCGACCACCCGAGAGCGCGCCGGCGGCGGCGAGGCGAGCAGCGTCTGCACCGGCGCATCGAGATAGCGCTCGAGGAACAGCGGTCCGCCGTCGGCGGCGCGCCAGCCGGCGGCGGCGGCGATCTCGCCCGCCTCGTCGCGCAGCGCGACGAGCCAGGGCGCGAAGTGACGCACGTCGGCGCCGTAGCGCTCGCGATAGACGCCGCGGATGCAGGCCTCGATCTCGGCACGCGCCGGGTCGTCGGGTCCGCAGGTCTGCAGGGGCGCCGGCGCGGCGCGGCGCGGCCCGGCTGCGGCGGCAGCGCCGCGCGCGGGCGTGAGGAACGATGGCATCGACATCGGGTCGGCGCCGTGGCGCGGCGCTCGTGACTGCATTCGGGTGCCCATCGTGGAGGCGGCCCCTTAGTGCCCGCTTAAGCCCGCGCGCCGCTTTGTGATGAGTTGAAACGCTGCCCGCACCGGCGATGCCGACGGTTCACGCGCTGTTGCACAGCGTCGCCGAGCATTGACGCGGCGTTGTCGTGCAGCGCCTAACTTTGAACGGCATCGTTCCTCTAGACGCAACTCATGAAGGATCAGCCATGATGACCGTCATCGACACCTGCAGCGCCGCCGCCTACGAACTGCGCTTTCGCTCACTCTTCGACGAAGGCCGCGGCTATGCCTTCGCCTGCGACGCCTCCGGCTGCGTCGACCTCGACCGGCTGAGCGAACGCGAGCGCAACGCCTACTTCCTCGCCCGCGGCCTGATCGGCCGCGACTACGCGACGCCGGTCGTGCATTGCCGGCCCGGCGTGCGCTGAAGCAGCCGACTCGAGCACGCGCGCGGCCAGCGCGCCGATGCACCAGCACAGCCAGGCCGACCACAGTGTGTGGCTGGCGAAGTGCGCGCCGCGTGCCATCTGCGCCCAGCCGAACAGCGCGCCTGCCGTCAGCACCGCGGCGAGCAGTGCGCGCGCCAGCCGCGGGCGGCGTTCGCGCCACTGGAACCACAGCGGCAGAAACCCGAACGCCGCCACTGCGTGGCCCGAGGGAAAGCAGCGTCCCGGCCCGCCGTCGTTTGATCCGAGACGCCAGTGAGGCACGTACGCCGCCGCGCCGCCGAACGCATCGAGATGCCAGGGGCAACTGCTGTGGCTGAACTGCTTGAGCGCAGGCACCGCGACCAGGCACGCGAGCAGCACGCCGTACCAGGCCGCGCGCTGCCCGCGCGGCATCGCCCGTGCATCGCCGGCAACGGTCCAGGCCAGACAGACGAGCAGCGCCAGCGTGGCGGCGAGTCGCCCGCCGTCGTGCAGCAGGCCGCGCGTGAGCCAGTGCTCGCGCAGCGCGAAGCCGGATGCGTCGCCATACAGCCGCGCCAGCGCGAGGTCGGCGCCGCTGGCCTCGAAGCACACCAGCACCGCCAGCCCGGTCAGCGCGAGCACGAGGTCGGCGCGTCGGGCCCGCCGACGGTGTCGAGCGTCAGGATGCATCGGTCATCGGGGCAGGTCGATGCGTTGCGCCGGTGCAGTCGCGAGCGAAGTCCCAGCGTGCGTCGTACAGCGCCGTGCGCACTTCGAGCAGGCCGAGCAGTGTGTGGAACAGGTGATCGTGCTGCACCGGCTGCCGCGCGCGCCGCTTCAGGCACGCCGGGTCCAGCGCCGCGGCGCGCGCGAAGCCTTCGCTCGACCACATCACCATCGGCACCTGCGTCTGCTCCTTCGGCGCGATCGCGTAGGGCACGCCGTGCAGGTATAGCCGGTTCTCGCCCAGCGACTCGCCGTGGTCGGAGACGAACAACAGCGCGCTGTCGACCCGGCCGGCATGGCGCGACAGCACGCCGATCAGCGTGGCGAGCACGTGGTCGGTGTAGCGCAGCGCATTGTCGTAGGCGTTGACGATCTCTTCGCGCGTGCAGCGGCCCAGGTCGTCGTTGCGGCAGGCGGGGGTGAAATGTTCGAACGCCGGCGGATAGCGACGGAAGTACGACGGTCCGTGGTTGCCCAGCATGTGCAGCACCAGCAGCTGCACGGTGCGCGTGTCGCGCAGCGCGAGCAGCCGCTCGTCCAGGCCGTGCAGCAATCCCTCGTCGAGGCAGCGTCCGTCGCGACACGCCTCGGGCGCGTCGCCGGTCGTGACGTGCTCGGTCGGCAGGCCGTCGCAGACACCTTTGCAGCCGCTCTGGTTGTCGCGCCACAGCACTTGCACGCCGGCGCGCGCGACGACGTGCAGCAGCGACTCCTGGCCGCGGATGCGCGCTTCGTCGTAGTCGCGTCGGCCCACCGGCGCGAACATGCACGGCAGCGACACCTCGGTGCTGGTGCCGCAGGCGACGACCGCGTCGAAGTTGATCACCGGCAACTGCGCCAGCGCCGGCGTGGTGGCCCTGCCATAGCCCGACAGGCCCCAGTTGGCCGCGCGTGCCGTCTCGCCCACCACCAGCACGACCAGGCGCGGCCGTTCGTGCGCGGCCCACGACGGCGCGGGCGCCGCGTCCAGGCCGATCGCCTCGCGCGCACGCGCCGCGCCGCGCGCGTCGGCCGCCGCTGCGCGGCCGAGGGACCACACGGCGTTCAGCGGCGTCAGCAGGTAGCGCGCTTCCTTGTGGTTGCGCACGAACGCGGCCAGCGGCTGGAACTGCCACGCCAGACCGAGCGCGAGCAGCGCGAACGCGCCGGCCAGCAGCAGCGCGCGCCGGCGCAGCGCGCGGCGCCACGGCCTGCGTGCCACGCGCACGCGCGACAGCAGCGCGATCGGCAGGGCGGCGTACAGCAGCAGGTCGAACGCCAGGCGCGCGGTGAGCAGCTCGCGAGCCTCGGCTGCGTCGGTGTGCAGCGCGTTGCGCAGCATCGTCGGGTCGATCACCACGCCGTAGCGCTGGATGTAGTGCATCGCGACCGTGCCGGCCAGCGTGAGCAGCGCGATCAGCGGCTTGAGGGTGCGCCGCGTCCCCGCCAGGCCGAGCAGCAGCGCGTGCAGCGCCGTCAGCGCAAACGCCAGGCCGATGACGAGCGGCAGGCCGGCCCAGGCGTGCGGCGGCGCGGCGTGCAGCACGGCGGCGAAGAACGGGCGGTTCAGCGCCAGGGCCCAGTACGCGCCGGCCAGCAGGATCAGGGGTTCGCCGCCGACTTCACGTCGCGACGGTGGCAGGGCGATGGGGAACATCGACCGCAGTGGACCGGCTTTGGCTGAAGGCAGCCTGAAGACGCCCGGAGGCGGCATGCGGCTCGCCGGCCATCGCTCCGAATCGGCGGGCGCAACGACGGCCCGCGCGCGCGGGAACTCGTCGGCCGCGACCTCGCGGCACCCGACGGGCAGTGCCGCGGCGCGGCGCGGCCGTTGGTGTCTACTGGCGCGAACCGGTGACGACGGCCGCAGCGGCCGGCGCCGTCAGCGCGCGGAACACGTCGTCGGTCGCCATCACCAGCGCGGCCGCCGGCAGCTGCCCCGCGGCGTCGAGCAGGCGCCTCGCCAGTGCGCGGATCGTATCGGCGCTGGCGTCGTAGGCGCGCAGGCAGCGGTGGCCGAGGTCGGTGTCGCCGACATCGTCGTCGCGACCGAAGTAGGTCGCCAGCGCGTCGCAGGTCACGAGGCAATCGACGACGGTGCCGCGCCAGCGCAGGGTGAAGTTGACCCCGTCGGCGTCGGCGCTGTGGCTGCGCAGCTTCTCGAAGGACATGCGCGGCGTCGACGGCCAGACGAGGACGGCCGGCGGCGGCTGCGGCGCGAGCACGCCCTGCAGGTCGCCGGAGTAGTCGCGGAAATGCGCCTCGCTGCGCCGCAGTGCGTCGTTCATCGGTCTCCTCTCCTCCGGACGCCACTCTAGGCAGCGCGACGCCCGCCGGCTTGATGCTGCGCAAGCCGTGGCGCTCTCGCCGCTCCCGGCGCGCAAGGCGGCACGCCGATTGCCCAATCCGGCCAATCGAAACTCTTTGCACACGGCAGTACCACCATGGACGGATATCAGCGCGCGGCTTGTTGGATCGACCGGTTCGCCAGCCGGTTGCAGGAACACGGCGTGTTGCGCGAGGAGGCGATCGAGATCGCTGCGCGCGAGTGGGACGACGACGACCGTCATCCGCACCCCGAGACGGCGGCCGAGGCCCTGTTCGGCTGGGACGCTGCCGCGCCGCCGGGCGCGCGCTGATCGAACGCCGGTCGCGAGCGCACCGGCCTGCCGACGCCGACGCCGGCGAAGGGAATACCGCTTGCCGAATGCTTCCATCCGCAAGCGTGGCCGGAGGGCGCGGCAATGACGACGAGAGGTGGCGGCGTGTCGATGACGCGGTTCTTCAGGGAACTCGTGTCCGAAATCGGCGACGACGACATCTTCAACGGCGCGGCGGCGCTCGGCTTCTATCTCACGCTGGCGATCTTTCCGGCGATGATCTTCGTGATGGCGGTCATCCCGTACCTGCCGATCGCCGACGTCGACGTCGCCATCATGGACGTGCTCGTGCAGGTCATGCCGGCGCAGGCCGCCGACATGTTCGCCGACGTCGTCGACGAGGTGACGAACCAGCGTCGCGGCGGCCTGCTCTCCTTCGGCCTGCTCGCCACGCTGTGGGCCACGTCGTCGGGCATGTACGCCGTGATGCAGCAGCTCAACATCACCTACGACGTGAAGGAGTCGCGCGGCTTCGTCAAGGCGCGCCTGACGGCGATCGCGCTGAGCGTGCTGTTCGCCGTGCTGGTGCTGGCGGCGTTCTCGGCGATCGTCCTGGGCGGCACGCTGCAGGGCTGGCTGGTCAGTCGCTTCGGCTTCGGCGACCTCGTGATCACGCTGTTCGCGATCGCGCGCTGGGTGATCATCGTCGCGGCGCTGCTGCTGATGTTCGCGCTGGTCTACTACCTGGCGCCCGACGTCGAGCAGGAGTTCCGCTACATCACGCCCGGTGCCGTGCTCGGCGTCGTGCTGCTGTCGGTGGCTTCGATCGGCTTCGGATGGTATGCGCAGAACTTCGGCAACTACGACGCCACCTACGGCAGCATCGGCGCCGTCATCGTGCTGATGCTGTGGCTCTATATCGCGGGCATCGCGATCCTGCTCGGCTCCGAGATCAATGCGCTGGTCGAGCACCACGCCGCCGAAGGCAAGCTCAAGGGCGAGCACGCGCCGGGCGAGGCGGCGCACGACGCCGGGGCGCGCCAGCGCGTGCGGCACGCCGCCCCCTGATCCGGCTCTCGTCGCGACGAGGGGCGGGCCATGACGTTCAGCGCGTCCACCTACGAGGGGCTGGTCGCGGCGGCGAGCCCGGCGCAGCAGCGTCTGGTCGCGCAGTACGGCGGGCGGCGCGCCGACTTCGACGTCGTCGTCGTCGGCTCGGGCATGGGCGGCGGCGTGCTCGCCGACCGGCTCGCCGAGCGTGTCGGCCGCACGCAGCGCATCCTGGTGATCGAGGCCGGCTCGTACCTGTTCCCGACGCACGTCTACAACGTCTGCCGCTTTCCGAATGCCGCCATCGCGGCGCGCTACGGCTGTGCCAGCTTCTGGCAGCAGGGCGACGCGAACAGCCGGCACTACCTGCACGAGCGGCCGCAGCTCGCGTTCGGCGGTCGCTCCCTCTTCTGGTCGGGACTGATTCCGGTGCCTCAGGCGTGGGAGCTGGAGTTCTTTCCGCAGCGCGTGCGCGCCGAGCTCGTCGACGGCTGGCTCGAGGCGGCGGGCCGCACGATGCACGAGTCGGTGTCGCTCGGGCGCACGGCACGCGCCATCGTCGAGCAGCTGCGCGTCGGGCCGCTGGCGCAGGACTTCGACATCCGCGAGACGCCGCGCGCGCTGCATCAGCCCTACCTGCAGCGCGACGGCCGGCCGGCCGAACGCTTCTTCGTCGAGCCCACCGGCGTGTTCAACACGGCCGAACTGCTCGTCAACCAGCTCGGCCTCGCGTCGGATGCCACCGACCCCGAAGGCCCCGGGCTGCACCTGCTGCTGAACCACTATGTCGAGGACCTTCGCAGCCCCGGCGGCGGGCCGTTCGAGATCGTCGCCCGCAACACGCTCGACGGCCAGCCACGGTACTTTCATGCACGCACCGTCGTGCTCGCCGGCGGCTCGATCGAGAGCCCCAAGCTGCTGCGCCGCGCGAGCCTGTTCGGCGCGCTGCCGTCGTCGGTGCAGGCGCTCGCGGGCCGCGGGCTGACCGACCATCCGACGACGGACTGGCTCGCCGCGCGCGCCACGTCGATCGGCTCCGTGCCGATCACGAAGGACGACCACGCCAAGATCGTCTTCTACTCGCGCGGCCGGCGCGACGCGGCGGGGCGGCTGATCTATCCGTTCAACGTGGAGATGAACGTCAACCACGAGTACTGGCACCTGCGCGACAACGACCCCGAGGCGCCGCCCGAGCCAGGCGCCGGCGACGTCGCGTCGTCGCTCGTCGAGCTCAAGTTCAGCTTCGGCAACTGCCTCGACGACGACAACGAGGTGCGCGCCGCTCCGCCCTACGGCTATGTGCCCGAAGTCGTGTTCTCCAACCTGCACTGGATGGACCATCTCGCCGGTGCGCGCTTCCCGGCGCTGGCCGGCTGGAACAAGAGCTACGACGAGATCTTCGCGACGCTGAATCACGTCACCCGCCTGGCGCTGGCGCCGTTTCGCGACCACGGCGCGCCCTGCCGGCCGGTCGACGACGTATGGTTCGGCCAGAACTTCAAGGACTTCGGCTTCGGCACGGTGCACCACGCCGTCGGCACGCTGCGCATGCCGTGGCGGCCGCGCCTCGGTGCGCCGTTCGCCGCCGAGTCGGTCGTCGACGAGGACCTGCGCGTCGTCGGCACGCAGCGCCTCTACGTGTGCGACATGTCGGTGCTGCCGTTCAGCGCGGCGGCCAACCCGGTGCGCGCGCTCGTCGCGCTGGCGCTGCGGCTGGCGCAGCACCTCGGCTGATCGACGACAGCTCCTCCGAGAGCGGTCGTATCACCCGTGCGATCGCGCGGGCGGCGGCTTGTGCGTGTGCCGGCGCGCGCGTCTCGTCAGCCTTGCGGCGGCAGCGTGGCGCGCGGGTCGTCGTCCTTCAGCGCGACGCCGCTCGTGCCGAGCTCGCGCGCACGGCCGAGCAAGCGATGCAGCCGCGCCGCAGCGGCATCGATCTCGAGGCCGCCTGCGCGAACGTTCGAGATGCAGTTGCGGCGCTCGTCGGTCAGCCCGGGCCGCGGCGCCCAGGTGAGATAGATGCCGAGGCTGTCGGGCGCGCTCAGGCCGGGCCGCTCGCCGATCAGCACGGCCACCGCTTGCGCGTGCAGCGCCGCGCCGATCTCGTCGCCGATCGCGACGCGACCCTGCGCGACGACGGCCACCGGCGCGAGCGAGCGTCCGTCGGCGCGCAGCCGCGGCAGCAGCGCGGCGACGAGCGCGGCGGCGTGGCGGTGCACCGCCAGCGCCGACAGGCCGTCGGCGACGACGAGCGCGAGGTCGCTGCGTGCGGGCGGCGCGTTGCCGCTTCGCCGTGCCGCGAGCACGGCGCGCGACGCGTCGTCGAGGCGGCGCCCGAGGTCGGGGCGCTGCAGGTAGGTCGTGCGATCGGCGGCGCCGCTGTGCAGGCTCAGCGTCTCCAGACCCAGCGCCACGATCGACGCGGCGACCGCGTCGGCGTCGAACGCCAGGTGCACGGCATCGCGCGCCTGCGCGTGCGCGAGCTGGAAGTCGAGGTGCGCCTGCGTCGGCACGCTGTGGCCGGCGCGACCAAGCGCGATGCGCGCGTCGGTCCAGCGGCGCAGCGCCGACCACAGCGCGGCGGTCACCGGCGACCCGGTGCGTCGCGGCAGCGCCATCAACCGGCCTCCAGCCGTCGCATCGCCGCCGCGAACGGCGGCGGCAGCGCGTCGGCCAGCCGCGGCGCGCCGTCGCCCGACTCGAACACGCCCATGCGCTGCAGCCAGTCCTCGAACTCGGGCGCCGGCCGCAGGCCGAGCACGCTGCGCATCACGAGTGCGTCGTGGAACGACGTGCTCTGGTAGCCGAGCATGATGTCGTCGGCGCCCGGCACGCCCATCACGTAGTTGCAGCCGGCGGCGCACAGCAGCACGAGCAGCGCGTCCATGTCGTCGGCGTCGGCCTCGGCGTGGTTGGTGTGGCAGACGTCGACGCCCATCGGCACGCCGAGCAGCTTGGCGCAGCAATGGTCCTCGAGCCCGGCGCGCACGATCTGCTTGCCGTCGTACAGGTACTCCGGCCCGATGAAGCCGACCACCGAGTTGACGAGCAGCGGCTCGTATTGCCGCGCCACGGCATAGGCCCGCGCCTCGATCGTCTGCTGGTCGCAGCCCGCGTGCGCGCCGGCCGACAGCGCGCTGCCCTGGCCCGTCTCGAAGTACATCACGTGGCGTCCGCCGCGGCCGAGCGCGAGCGCCGCGTCGCGCGCCTCGGCGAGCAGCGCGAGGTCGACGCCGAAGCTGCGGTTCGTACCCTCGGTGCCGCCGATCGACTGGAACACCAGGTCGACGGGCGCGCCGCGCTCGATTGCGGCCAGCGTGTTCGTCACGTGCGTGAGCACGCAGCTCTGCGTCGGGATCGCGTGCCGTGCGATCACGTCGTCGAGCAGCTGGAGCAGCCGCACCACCTGCGCCACGTCGTCGGTCGCCGGGTTGATGCCGATGACGGCGTCGCCGCTGCCCATCAGCAGGCCGTCGAGCACGCTGGCGGCGATGCCGGCGGCGTCGTCGGTCGGGTGGTTGGGCTGCAGCCGCGTCGCCAGCCGACCGGGCAGGCCGATCGTCGAGCGAAAGCGCGTCACGACGCGACACTTGCGCGCGATCGCCACCAGGTCCTGCAGCCGGCACAGCTTGCTGACGGCGGCCACCATCTCGGGCATCAGGCCCGGCGCCAGCGCCGCGAGCGTGTCGGCATCCGCCGCATCGCCGAGCAGCCAGTCGCGAAAGCCCCCCACCGTCAGGTGAGCCACCGGCGCGAACGCCGCCGCGTCGTGCGTGTCGGCGATCAACCGCGTGACGGCATCGCGCTCGCCGGGCACGACGGACTCGGCGACGAAGGCCGCGAGCGGCAGATCGGCCAGCGCGCGCCGCGCCGCCACGCGCTCCTGCGCATCGGCCGCCGCGACGCCGGCCAGCCGGTCGCCCGAGCGCGCCGGACTCGCGCGCGCCAGCAGCGTGCGCAGGTCGTCGAACCGATAACGCCGGGTGCCGATCGTGTGCACGTAGCTCATCGCAGGCTCTTCCTTGCGCGTTGTCCTGCAAACGGCGCACCCGTGCAATGCTCGGTTTCGCCGCCTTCGCGGCAGCCGTCCGGCGCGCCATCATCGCGACGGCGCTGCCATGCGCAAGGAGGAGGGCGCTTCGATGAGCGATGTCCGACGCACCGGCGTGCCGGCCGGCGCGGCGCTGTATCTCGCGCTGGTGCAGTTCCTCTTCGTCACGACGTGGACGGTCTATGCCGTGTACCTGCCGCAGCTGCTGGCGTCGGCCGGCCTGCCTCCGCGCATCGCGCCGTGGGTGCTGGCGGCGGACCAGCTCGTCTTCATGGCGATGGACGTGTACACCGGCCTCGCCGCCGACCGCGTGCAGCGCACGCTCGGCCGGCTCGGCCCGTTGATCGTCGGCTGGACGCTGGTGTCGTGCATCGCCTTCCTGCTGCTGCCGCATGCCGTGCTGCTCGGCAGCGCGGCGCCGGCCGCGGCGCTGCTGCTCACGCTGGTGTGGACCGCCACCTCGTCGGCGCTGCGCGCGCCGCCCTGGGTGCTGCTCGGCAAGCATGCGGCCAGGCCGGCGCTGCCGTGGCTGTCGGCGCTGATGCTCTTCGGTCTGGCTGCCGGCGGCGCGGCGTCGCACCCGCTCGGCGTCGCGTTGAAGAACCTCGACCCGCGCCTGCCGTTCGCGCTGGCCAGCCTGACGCTGCTGGCGACGACCGCAGGCATCGTGCTCGTCGAGCGCCGGATGCGCGCTGCGCCGGGTGTCGCGCCGACGGCTGCGGCGCCGCCGTCGGCGGCGCCAGCGCAGGTGCTGACGCGGCCGCATGGAGCCTTCCTGCTCGGCGTGCTGCTGCTCGGCGTCGGCTTCCAGGTGCACACCTCGCTCAACAGTGCCGGACAGTACCTGCGCCTCGCGACCCGCGCCGATCTCGAATGGCTGATGCCGCTCTTCTTTGTCGGCTTCGGCATCGCCGCGCTGCCCGCCGGCGCGCTCGCGCGGCGCTGCGGCGCGTTGCGCGTGATGGCCGGCGGGGCCGCTCTCGGCGCGATCGGTGCGGCCGCCGCAGCCCGCGTCGCCACTCTGGATGCGCTGGTCGCAGCGCAGCTCGTCGCCGGCGCGGCCTGGGGCGGCATGCTGACGGCGGCCTTCGCGTCGGCGTCGGCGTTCGGCCGCAGCGGCCGCGAAGGCCTGGCGCTCGGCGCGATGTTCGCGGTGCTCGCCTTCGCGACACTGGCGCGCCTGGCGGCCGTGCTCGCGGGCCTGCCCGCCGCCGCGTCGCTCGCCGCCGTGTTGGCGTGGCTGCCGCCGCTGTGCTGGGCCGCGGGCAGCGTCGTCGTGGCGCTGCTGGCACGGCGGTTTGTCATCGCCGCGTAGCGCTGTCACGCGACGGAGACTCGTTCCCCGCGGGTTGCCGCGCATCGGGTCTTCGTCGCGTGAGCAGGCCCTGGTCGCTCGAACCGGCTGCCGGGGTCATCGCGTGCCGTATCGGCGGCTCCGGCGCGCCGGAGCCATCATCGCCGCGTGCTGCAGCGCTTCCACCCCGCCGTGCGCGCCTGGTTCGAGTCCGCCTTCGCCGGCGGGCCGACGCCGGCGCAGCGCGCCGCCTGGCCGGCGATCCAGGCCGGCCGGCATGCGCTCGTCGCCGCGCCGACCGGCTCGGGCAAGACGCTGGCGGCCTTCCTCGCCGCGATCGACGCGCTGGTGC
Source organism: Burkholderiaceae bacterium (assembly GCA_048500255.1). Taxonomy (GTDB): domain Bacteria; phylum Pseudomonadota; class Gammaproteobacteria; order Burkholderiales; family Burkholderiaceae_C; genus JAMHWF01. The sequence goes on from JASNYH010000002.1 coordinate 529,889, forward strand.
GCGAGAGCGTCGAACGCGGCGGCCTGCCCGACGAGACGCGCATCGTCTACGTCTCGCCGCTGAAGGCGCTGTCCAACGACATCCAGCGCAACCTCGAGGTGCCGCTGGCGGGCATCGGCGCCGAGCTCGAGCGGCTGGGGCTGCCCGACGCCGGCATCCGCAGCGCCGTGCGCACCGGCGACACACCGGCTGCCGAGCGCAGCGCGATGCGCAAGCGCGCGCCGCACATCGTCGTGACGACGCCCGAGTCGTTCTACATCCTGCTCACCAGCCAGGCCGGCCGCGCCATGCTCGCGACGACGCGCAGCGTCATCGTCGACGAGATCCATGCGCTGGCGCCCAACAAGCGCGGCGCGCACCTGGCGCTGTCGCTGGAGCGGCTGGATGCGCTGGTGAAGGCAGCGGGCGGGCGCGAGGTCACGCGTATCGGACTGTCGGCAACGCAAAAGCCGATCGAGGCCGTGGCGCGCTTTCTCGTCGGTGATCGCAGCACGCCCGACGGCACGCCGGCGTGCACCGTCGTCGACACCGGCCACGTGCGCGAGCGCGACCTCGCGATCGAGCTGCCGCCGGTGCCGCTCGAGGCCGTGATGTCGGGCGAGGTGTGGGAGCTGGTCTACGACCGCCTGGCCGCGCTGGTCGACGAGCACCGCACGACGCTCGTCTTCGTCAACACGCGGCGACTCGCCGAGCGCGCGGCGCGCCACCTCTCGGAGCGCATCGGCGCGACGGCTGTCGCCGCCCACCACGGCAGCCTGGCGCGCGAGCACCGGCTCGATGCCGAGCAGCGGCTCAAGCGCGGCGAACTGCGCTGCCTCGTCGCCACCGCGTCGCTCGAGCTCGGCATCGACATCGGCGACGTCGACCTGGTGTGCCAGCTCGGCAGCACGCGCTCGATCGCCGCCTTCCTGCAGCGCGTCGGCCGCTCGGGCCACGCGGTCGGCGGCACGCCGAAGGGGCGGCTCTTTCCGCTGTCGCGCGACGAGCTGTGCGACGGCGCGGCGCTGCTCGACGCCGTGCGCCGCGGCGAGCTCGACCGGCTCGCGCTGCCCGCCAAGCCGCTCGACGTGCTGGCGCAGCAGGTCACGGCCGAAGTCGCGCTGCAGGAGTGGCGCGAAGCCGATCTTCTGGCGCTGGTGCGCCGCGCGACGCCGTTCGCCGCCGTGACGGACGACGAGTTCGCCGACGTCGTGCGCATGCTCGCCGAGGGCTACGACACGCGGCGCGGCCGGCGCTCGGCCTGGTTGCACCGCGACGCCGTCCACGGCGTGCTGCGCGGCGCGCGCGGCGCGGCGCTCGCCGCCGTGACCTCGGGCGGCACGATCCCCGACAACGCCGACTACAGCGTCGTGCTCGAGCCGCAGTCCTTCGTCGTCGGCACCGTCAACGAGGACTTCGCCGTCGAGAGCCTGGCCGGCGACGTGTTCCAGCTCGGCAACACGTCGTACCGCATCCTGCGCATCGAGCGCGGCACGGTGCGCGTGGAGGATGCGCAGGGCGCGCCGCCCGGCATCCCGTTCTGGCTCGGCGAGGCGCCGGGGCGCAGCGACGAGCTCTCGCACGCCGTGTCGCGCCTGCGCGAGACGATCGCGGCGCAGCTCGACGCGGGCGGGCGCGACGCCGCGCTGGCGTGGCTCGCCGGCACGCTCGGCCTGCAGCCCGCCGCCGCCGAGCAGATCGCCGACTACTATGCCGCCGCGAAGGCCGCGCTCGGCACGCTGCCGACGCTTTCGACCATCGTCTTCGAGCGCTTCTTCGACGAATCGGGCGGCATGCAGTTCGTGATCCACGCGCCGCTGGGCAGCCGCATCAACCGCGCCTGGGGGCTGGCGCTGCGCAAGCGCTTCTGCCGCAAGTTCGACTTCGAGCTGCAGGCTGCGGCGACGGAAGACGCCATCGTGCTGTCGCTCGCGTCGTCGCACTCGTTCCCGCTCGCCGAGCCGGCGCGCTACCTGAACGCGGCGACGGTGCGCCCGCTGCTGGTGCAGGCGCTGCTCGCCGCGCCGATGTTCGGCGCGCGCTGGCGCTGGAACGCGACGGTGGCGCTGGCGCTGCCGCGCATGCGCGGCGGGCGCAAGGTCGCGCCGCAACTGCAGCGCATGGCGGCCGAGGACCTGATCGCCGCCGTGTTCCCCGACCAGATCGCCTGCGGCGAGAACATCGTCGGCGACCGCGAGATCCCCGACCATCCGCTGGTCCGGCAGACGATCGACGACTGCCTGCACGAGGCGATGGACGTCGACGGCCTCGAGGCGCTGCTGCGCGGGCTGGCGAGCGGCGCCGTGCAGGTGGTGGCGCGCGACCTGACCGAGCCGTCGCCGCTGGCGCTCGAGATCCTCGCCGCGCGGCCCTATGCCTATCTCGACGATGCGCCGCTCGAGGAGCGCCGCACGCAGGCCGTGATGGCGCGGCGCTGGATGGACACGGCGATGGCGGCCGACCTCGGCCGGCTCGACGCCGACGCCATCGCGCGCGTGCGCGACGAGGTGTGGCCCGACGCGCGCAGCGCCGACGAGCTGCACGCGGCGCTGCTCGGCTTTGCGTTCCTCGCTCGCGCCGAGGTCGACGCGCAGCCGGCGTGGGCGCCCTTCGTCGCCGGGTTGCAGGCGGCGCGCCGCGCGACGCTGCTCGTGCTCGGCAGCGGCGACACGCAGCGCGCCGTGCACGTGGCGGCCGAGCGGCTGCCCGAGTTCGCCGCCGTGTTCGGCGCGGAGGGCGTCGCCGAGCGGAGCTCGCCACCGATCGACGTGCCGCCCGAGTTCGCGCGCAAGGCCTGGAGCCGCGAGGCCGCGCTGGTGGAGATCGTGCGCGACCGCCTGCAGGCCAGCGGCCCGGTGACGGCCGCCGCGCTGGCCGCGCCGCTCGGCCTGCCGGCCGGCGACATCGACACCGCGCTGCTGCAGCTCGAAGGCGAGGGCACCGTGATGCGCGGCCGCTTCACGCCGCAACCTGACGACCCCAAGGCCGCCGCTTCGCGGCGACCGCCCCCCGAGGGGAGCGAGGCAGCCTGGGGCGGCCCGGCGCTGCCTCGGGCCGACGAGACCGAATGGTGCGAGCGCCGCCTGCTCGCGCGCATCCACCGCTACACCGTCGACCGCCTGCGCCGCGAGATCGAGCCGGTGGCGTCGCGCGACTTCATGCGCTTCCTGTTCGAGTGGCAGCGCGCCGCGCCCGGCGCGCGCGTCGAGGGCGCCGATGCCGTCGCCGGCATCGTGTCGCAGCTCGAAGGCTGGGAGGCGCCCGCCGCCGCGTGGGAGACCGAGATCCTCCCGGCGCGCATCGACGAGTACGACCCGGCCTGGCTCGACGAGCAGAGCCGCGCCGGGCGCGTTGCGTGGACGCGCATCGCGCCGTTGGCGACGAGCGGCGCGTCGTCGCGCGCGCCGGCGCCGGTGCGCACGACGCCGATCGTGCTGGCGTCGCGCCGCCACCTCGGCGTGTGGACTACGCTGGCGCCCGACGCCGCCGACATCGCGCCCGGCTCGCGCGCGCAACGCGTGCTCGACTTCATCACGGCTCACGGCGCGTCGTTCTTCGACGAGATCGGCGACGCCACCGGCCTGCTCGGCGTGCAGGTCGAGGAAGCGCTCGCCGAGCTGGTCGCGCAAGGGCTGGTCAGCGCCGACAGCTTTGCCGGGCTGCGCGCGCTGCTGGTGCCGAGCGACCGGCGGCGCACGAGCGCCAACGACGGCCGCAGGCGCCCGCGCCGCACGGCGCTGTTCGGCATCGAGGACGCCGGCCGCTGGGCGCTGGCGCGGCGCGCGCGCACGGCGCCGCCCGACGACGAGGCCGTCGTCGAGCACGTCGCGCGCACGCTGCTCCGGCGCTGGGGCGTCGTGCTCTGGCGTCTCGTCGCGCGCGAGGCGGCGTGGCTGCCGCCGTGGCGCGACCTGCTGCGCTGCTATCGCCGGCTCGAGGCGCGCGGCGAAGTGCGCGGCGGCCGCTTCGTCGCCGGCATGTCGGGCGAGCAGTTCGCCGCGCCCGAGGCGATCGGCCTGCTGCGCGACGTGCGCCGCCGCGCGCCCGACGGCGCCTTCGTCAGCGTGAGCGGCGCCGATCCGCTCAACCTCGTCGGCGTGCTGACGCCGGGCCCCAGGCTGCCCGCGCTGACCGGCAACCGCGTGCTGTGGCGCGACGGCGTGCCGGTGGCGCTGCTGGCGGGCGGCGAGGTGCGCTTCATCGACGAGTCGCTGCAGCCCGACGAGCGCTGGGCCGCGCAGAACGCGCTGCAGAGGAGGGCGGTGCCGTCGGTGCTGCGGATGCTGGCATGAGCGGACTTCGCGACAGGTCACCCGCCAACGTGGCCGTCACGGCGCAGCCGCCGCGCAAGCGCTTCGACCAGAGGACGTGGTGCTCGGCAATGCTCAGCCTTCGCCCGAGATGCTGGAAGAACTCGCCGCGCTCGAAGCCGCGCCCGAGCTGACCGAGGAGGAACTGGCGCGCCACGCGCTGGCCGACGGCGACCCGGCAACGCCGGAGTAGCGGCAGCGCGCGCAGGTGCTGCGCACCAGGCCGCGAGCGCCTCGGGCGCCGTGCACCGCTACGCGGCGGCGGCCGGTGGCGCGGCGGGCCCTGCCGTCGCGGCGGCATGGGCGCCGCGCAGCTCGCGGCGCAGGATCTTGCCGATGTTCGTCTTGGGCAGCGGCTCGCTGCGGAACTCCACGATGCGCGGCACCTTGTAGCCTGTCAGGTGCTGCTTGCAGTGCGCGAGCAGCTCGGCCTCGGTCAAGGCCGGGTCCTTGCGCACCACCACGACCTTGACCGCCTCGCCCGAGCGCGCGTCGGGCACGCCGATCGCGCCGGCCTCGAGCACGCCGGGGTGCATCGTCAGCACGTCCTCGACTTCGTTGGGGAAGACCTTGAAGCCCGAGACGACGATCATGTCCTTCTTGCGGTCGGTGATGCGGATGTTGCCGAGCTCGTCGATCACGCCCATGTCGCCGGTGCGCAGCCAGCCGTCGGCGGTGAAGACCTTGGCCGTCTCGTCGGGCCGGTTCCAGTAGCCGCGCATCACCTGCGGGCCGCGCAGGCAGATCTCGCCCACCTGGCCGACCGGCATCGGCTGGCCGTCGTCGTCGAGCACGGCCGCCTCCGTGCTCGGCACCGGCACGCCGATCTGTCCCGTCCATTCGTCGATCGTCACCGGGTTCGCGATCGCGACCGGCGCGCTCTCGGTCAGGCCGTAGCCTTCCACCAGCGGCACGCCGGCGCGCTCCTTCCAGCGGTGCGCGACGACGTGCTGCACCGCCATGCCGCCGGCGACGGCGAGCTTCAGCCGGCTCAGGTCCACCCCGGCGAAAGCCGGCGCGTCGAGCAGCGCGCGGAACAGCGTGTTGACGCCGATGATCGCCGTGAACGGCGTCTCCTCGAGCGTCCCGATGAACGCCGGCAGGTCGCGCGGGTTGGCCACGAGCACCGTCTGCGCGCCCTCGCTGAAGAACGACAGGCAGCCTGTCAGCGCGAACACGTGATACAGCGGCAGCGGGATGACGACCGTCTCCTCGCCGTCGCGCAGGTTGGGCGACATCCATGCCGCCACCTGCAGCACGTTGGCCACCATGTTGCCGTGCGTGAGCATCGCGCCCTTGGCCACGCCGGTCGTGCCGCCGGTGTATTGCAGGAAGGCCAGGTCGTCGCGGTTGAGCGCCACGTCGGCCAGGCGCTGCGCACGGCCGGCGGACAGCACCTGGTTGAAGCCCAGCGCGCCGTCGAGCCGCCACGGCGGCACCATCTTCTTCACGTGCTTGACGACCATGTTGGTCAACAGCCGCTTCACCGGCGGCAGCAGGTCGCCGACCTGCGTCGTGACCACCGTGCGCACCGGCGTGGACCGGATGACCTGCTCCAGCACGCCGGCGAAGTTCTCCAGCACGACGATGGCCGTGGCGCCCGAATCCTCTAGCTGGTGCTGGAGCTCGCGCGCCGTGTACAGCGGATTGGTGTTGACCACGACCATGCCGGCGCGCAGCACGCCGAACAGTGCAACCGGGTACTGCAGCAGGTTGGGCATCATCAGCGCGACACGGTCGCCGCGCTCGAGCTTGGCCACCTGCTGCAGCCAGGCCGCGAAGGCGCGGCTCGCCGCGTCGAGCTGGCGGTAGGTCATCACCGCGCCCATCGAGCGGTAGGCGGGCCGGTCTGCGAAGCGTGTGCAGCTCGAGGCGAGCACGTCCTGGAGCGACGCGAACCGGCCGAGGTCGACGTCGGCGGGAACGCCGGCCGGGTACTGGGCGAGCCAGGGTCTGTGCATGCCGAGCCTCCTCATGCGCTGCCACGCTCATCGCAGTATGGGTTCGCGGGCACCGCCGCGGCTTGCGTTCCGACAAGTCGCGCCGGCGCTCGCCGGGCCCCGCGACGCGACGCGGTATCGTCGGGCATGGGCGGCAGGAGACCGACGTGAACGCAGGAGCCGACAGCCGCTGATACTTCGGCTGGAACATCGTCGCGGCCGCCACGCTGCTGACGCTGCTGACCGTCGGCATGCGCATGGGCATCGGCCCGTTCTTCCTGCCGATGGCGCACGACCTCGGCATCAGTCGCAGCGTGCTGGCCGGCATCGTCGCCGCCGGCATGCTGTGCTATGGCCTCGGCATGCCGCTGGCCGGCTGGCTGGTCGGGCGCTCCGGCACGCGGCCGGTGCTGCTGCTGGGCACGGTGATCGTCGTCGTCGCGGCGGCGTGGACGGCGTTCGCTCGCGACGTCGTCGAGTTCGGCCTCGCGTTCGGCGTCCTGCTGTCGTTCGGCCTCGCGTTCACCAGCCCGGTGGCGCTGACGCCGGTGCTCAGCCGCTGGTTCGTGCGGCGGCGCGGCATGGCGCTGTTCTTCCTGTCGACCGGCTCGATGGCGGGGATCGCCGTGATGACGCCGGCCTTCGGCGCCGCGATCGAGGCCTGGGGCTGGCGCTACACGATGCTCGGCTTCGCGGCCGCATTCGTCGCCTACGCGGCGCCGGCGGCGCTGCTCGTCATCCGCGACGACGCGCCGCCGCAGGCGGACCGGCCGCCGGCGCCGGCCGACTCGCCGGCCGCCGCAGCGCCGCCGCCGACGTCGCTGCCCGCCTCGCTACCGCTGTCACGGGCGCTGCGCAGCGTGCCGTTCTGGCAGGTGACGTTCGGACTGTTCGTCTGCGGCTGGAGCATGAACCTGATCGGCACCCACGGCATCCCGATGCTGATGGACCACGGCTTCGACGCGACGACGAGCGCGCTGGGCATCGGCCTGATCGGGCTGGTCGCGATCGCTGGCACGCTCGTGCTCGGCCGCATGGCCGACGCGCTGCCGCGCCGCAACCTGCTCGCCGCGATCTACGGCGTGCGCGGCCTCGGCTTCTTCGCGCTGCTCGTGGTCGGCACGCACGTCGAGCTGTACGTCGCGTCGGCCGTCGGCGGCCTGGTGTGGGCCGGCAGCATCGCGCTGTCGTCGGCCATCCTCGCCGACGTCTACGGCGTGCGCCTGGTCGGCGTGCTCTACGGACTCGCCTACCTCGGCCACCAGGTCGGCGCGACGATCAGCTCGTGGCTCGGCGGCTGGGCCTACGAGGTCTGGGGCACGCACTGGATCGCCTTCGGCAGCGCGGGCGCGCTGCTGCTGGTTGCGGCGCTGGTGTCGATGCGGCTGCCGCCCAAGGGCGCGCTGCCGCTGGCGGCGCGGCTCGCCGTGAGCAGCTGACGACGACGGCGGGCGCCGCGCCGCGACGCACGCGGGCGCGAGAGGACAATGCGCAGCTCCGCCCTGCCTGGGCCGCCATCACGCCGTACCCGCCATGAACTCACCCGATCCTGCTTCGCCGCCGCCGCCGCCGCCGCCGGCGTCCGCCCCGTCGTCGCCGCCCCCGCTGCCCGATCGCCTCTCCACCGACGCGCGCAGCCCGCACCACGACGCCGCCGTGCTCGAACACCCGATCGGCATCCGCTTCAACGGACGCGAGCGTCACGACGTCGAGGAGTACTGCATCAGCGGCGGGTGGATCAAGGTGCCGCACGGCAAGGCGCGCGACCGCAAGGGCCAGCCGCTGCTGGTCACGCTGAAGGGCAGCGTCGAGGCGTTCTACCGCTGAGCCTGGCGCCGCCGCCAGTCCCCCGGCGGCAGGCCGAAGTGGCGCTTGAAGGCGCGGCTGAACGCGGCCTCCGTCTCGTAGCCGGTGGCGTCGGCGATCGTCTTGATCGGCAGCTCGCTCGTCTTGAGCTGCTGCGCGGCCAACTGCATGCGCCAGTGGGCGAGGTACTGCATCGGCGGCTGCGCGAGGAAGTGCCGGAAGTGGTCGCTCAGCACGGTGCGCGACACGCCGACGTGCCGCGCCAGCCGCTCGACGCTCCAGTCGTCGAACGGCGCGGCGTGCAGGCACTTGAGTGCCGCGCCGGCCACCGGGTGGTTGTAGGCCGCGAACCAGCCGACCTCGTCGGCCGACAGGCCCTGCATGTGCTTGCGCAGGATCTCGACGAACATCAGCTCGGTCAGGCGCGGCAGCATGCTGCGCGAGCCCGGCATCGGCCGGCTCGCTTCGCTGGCGGTGTGGCGGATCGTCGTCGCGAGCCACCGGTCGGCGGGCGTCGCGTCGGGGCTGACGCGCAGCAGCGCCGGCAGGTGGCGCAGGATGGGGTGGAACAGCAGTTCGTCGCACTGCACGAAGCCGCAGATGATCTGCGTCGTGTCGCCCGTGCCGCCGTGCTCGACGAGCGGCATGTCGTTCCACGGCGGGCGCGGCAGCAGCGTGCCGACCGGCACCGAGGCCGCGACGCGCTCACGCCCGCCCAACCGGTGCAGGTCGCCATACGGCAGCACGACGGCATCGCCGTCGTCGAGCCAGGCCGGATCGTGCCCCGGCACCTCGACCCAGCAGCCACCGCCGGCGATCACGTGGAACGGAATGATGCGCTCGGTGCGAAACGGCAGCACCTGCGCGAGCTGCTGGCAGTCGGGCGTCGTCACCGACCACGGCTCGCGGAACGCGGCGCGAAACAGCACGCTGCCCGCCAGCCGCATGCTGCCGAGCACGTCGGACAGCAGGTCGGCCGAGCCCGCCGGCGTTTCGGACAAGTTATCCGGCATCCCGGACATGGCCTGCGCGGCGCGTGCCGCCTAGTCTGCTCACGTCGTTCCACCACCTCTGCAAAAGGAGCACTTCGATGAGCACGGAAACTGCACGCGACCTGGTCGTCGTGATCACGCACGGTATCGATCACGAACTGTCGTCCGTCGGCCTGACGATCGCGCTCGGCGGCATGACGTCGGGCCTGCGCGTCTCGATCTTCCTCACCAGCGCCGGCGTGGATATCGTACGGCGCGGCGCGGCCGACTCGACGCACGTTAACCCGCTGGAACCGCTGGGCGCCATGCTGCGCGACTTCGTGGCGCGCGGCGGCACGCTGTGGGCCTGCACGCCGTGCGTCAAGAGTCGCGGCTACACGGGCGAGCAGTTCATCGAGGGCGTCGTCGTGACCGGCGCGAGCGCGATGCACGAGCTGATCAAGCGTGGCGCGGCGACGCTGAGCTTCTGAAACACCGGCACGAGGAGACGATCATGATGATCCGCTATCGACAGACGGCCTGGCGCTACTGGGCCGTGACGGTCGTGCTGCTGTTCGCCGGGCTGGCCGGGCGCTTCGAGGCCTTCGCGCTCGCGCTGGCACTGAGCGCGGTGCAGATCGCGCACTTCCGCTGGCGCGAAGGGCGCTGGGACGCCTTTGCGGTACAGGTGCGCATCGCCTACACGGCGCTGCTCGCGCTGGCGCTGTGGGAGCCGATGAACTGGCTGTTCTGGCTGCCCGCCGTCGGCACGCTGGCGCAGGTGCTGGTGGGCTACTGCCTGCTCGCGCGCTGCCTGTCGCTGCTGCCGTGGAACCGCCGCGAGCCGCTGACGTGGCGGCTGGTCTGGCGCACGTTCACGGCGCGGCCGGTCGAGGGCAACATCCTGCAGGGGCTGCCGGCGGCCGCGTAGGCGTGCTCAGCCGGGCCGGCGCAGCACGAGGTGAAGCGCACGCTCGGTCGGCGTGCGCTCGACGATGCGAAAGCCGAGCGCCGGCAGGTCGATGCCCGCGAACAGCGCCTCGCCGCGGCCGAGCAGCGTCGGCGAGACGACGAGATGCATCTCGTCGACGAGGCCGGCCTGCAGGTACTGGCGCACCGTTGCCACGCCGCCGCCGACGCGCACGTCGTGCGCCGGGCCGGCCGCCGCGCGGGCGCGCGCCAGCGCCTCGTCGATGCCGCCGGTGACGAAGTGGAACGTCGTGCCCCCCTGCATCGCGAGCGGCGCGCGCGCGTGGTGCGTGAGCACGAAGACGGGCACGCCGTAGGGCGGCGTGTCGCCCCACCAGCCCTTCCACGCGTCGTCGGCGGGCCACGGGCCGCGCGACGGCGCGAACATGTTGCGCCCGAGGATCCACGCGCCGACGTTCTCGAAGCTGCGCCGCGCGTAGCCGTCGTCGGCACCGGTGTTGCCGCCGTCCTGGCCGAGCACGCGCTGGCGGAACGTGCGCGTCGGGAACATCCACTCGTGCAGCGTCTCGCCGCCGATGCCCAGCGGATGCTGCAGGCTTTGATCCGGGCCGGCGCCGTAGCCGTCGGCCGAGATCGCGAAGGCCATCACCTTGAGCCTGGACGCCATCTGTTTCTCCCCGCATTGCCTACCGTGACCTGCCCACGTCGAATGGCGATGCCGACTTTCGACGGCTTCGGCCGCCGGCTGGCGTGCGAGTCAGCGCGGCAGCCGCTGCAGCCCGCGGTGCGCGCGCACCGTCGTGCCGTCGCTCGGCACGCGCTCGATCGCGAAGCCGAGGCGGCGCGCCAGCGCGAGCATCGGCGCATTCTCGGCGAGGATCCAGCCTTCCATCGTGGCGTAGCCGTCGCGGCGCGCGCGGCGCAGCAGGCGCTTCATCAGCGCCGACGCCAGACCGCTGCCGCGCCAGTCCTCGGCCACCGTGACGGCGAATTCGCAGAGGCCGCCGCCGGTGTCCGCTTCGGCGGCAGCAGCGTCGCCGCGCGGGCCGACGTACTGCGCGGCGCCGACGATGTCGATGCCGTCGTCGGCCGGGATCGTCGCGACGAAGGCGAAGTCGCGCCCCAGGCGCGGATGCGTTCCGCGCTCGAGCGTCGCCTCGTCGATGTGGTCGCGGTATTGCATGAAGCGGCTGTAGCGCGACGCCTCCGACAGCCGCTCGAACGCCTGGACGATCTCGGGCCCGTCGTCGGGCCGGATCGCGCGGAGCGTCACGGCGCGCCCGTCGCGCAACGCGAGCCGGCGCGGCCGGTAGGACGCGGTCGGCGGTGTGGGCGTCGTGTTCATTCGCCTCCTCGGTGCACGGCCGTCGGACGGCCCCGGTTGCAAGCGTAGCCCGGGGCGGCGATGCTCGGGCACCACAGTTGCTCGGGCCACTCGTCGTGCCGATGCCGTCCCTCGTCGTTCCCGGCCTCGACGGTGTCTACCGCCGCTTCCTGCAGCCGCCCGGCACGCCGGCGCCGTTCGACTTCGCGTCGCCGCGCGGCGAGCCCTCGCTGTGCCCGCCCGACTCGGTGTCGTGGCGCGTCTGCAAGAACCCCGTCACGCTGCTCGTCGGGGGGATCGCCGCCGTCGTGATGGAGCTCGCCGAGCCGCGCGTGCGTGCCGGCGTGTGGGGCCACACCACGTTCCGCGTCGCGCCGGTGCAGCGCCTGCGGCGCACCGGCTTCGCGACGATGGTCACGGTGTACGGCGCACACAGCCAGGCGCGGCGGATGATCGCCGGCATCGGCCGCCGCCACGCGGCGGTGCGCGGCGTCACGCCCGAGGGCCTGGCCTACGACGCCACCGATCCCGAACTGCTCGACTGGGTACATGCCACCGCGGCGATCGGCTTCCTCGACGCGTGGCACGCCTGGGTGAGGCCGCTCGCGCAAGCCGAGCGCGATGCCTACGTCGCCGAGGGGCGCACCGCCGGCGCGCTCTACGGCGCCACCTGGGCGCCCGCCTGCGAGGACGACTGGCAAGCCTTGCTGCAACGGACGCTGCCGCGCCTGCAGGCATCGCCCGTCGTCGAGGAGTTCCTCGCCATCGTCGAGCGCGCACCGCTGCTGCCTGGCGCGCTGCGTCCGGTGCAGGGGCTGCTGGTGCGCGCCGCCGTCGATCTCGTGCCGCGCTCGGTGCGCGAGCGCATCGGCCTGGCCGGTACGCCGACGCCGTCGCCGCTGCAGCGCGGTGTGGTGCGGGCGCTGGCGCGTGCGGCCGACGCGCTGGTGCTGCCGTCGAGCCCGCCGGTACAGGCGTGCCGGCGGCTCGGCCTGCCCGACGGCTGGCTGTATGACCGGCGCGGCGTTCAGGAGCCGTGCAGGTAGACGAGCGTGGCGTTGAGCAGACAGGCCGCCACCAGCCCGGCGCTGACTCAGTTCGCGATCGCCGCGGCGCAGACCACGAACTGCGGCAGCAGCCAGCTCACGCAGCGGGTTGCGCCGGGCTGCCCGATCGCGACGCCACCGCGGCCCCCGCGCTACTTGACCAGCGTGACCGGCAGCGGGCTCAGGTGCGCCACCTTGCCCGCGATGGAGCCGAGCAGCGCGTTGCCGAGCGACGAGTGGCCGTGCGTGCCCATCACGATGGCGTCGCAGCCGAGCGCGACGGCGCGCTCGACCAGCGTCTGCGCGATCGGGCCGACGAGCACCTCCTTCTGCCACGGCAGGCCGGAGGCGGCCAGCAGCGGCTCGACGCGCCCGATCAGTGCATCGCTGTGCTTGCGCTGCAGCTCGTCCATGCGCCCCGGCGTGACGTAGACGGCGATCTCGCCGTAGATCGGCGCCTCGTCGTGGGCGTGCGCGACGTGGATCGTGCAGTCGCCCATCAGGCGCGCCAGGCCGATGGCGTGCTGCACCGCGCGCTGCGCGCAGCCCGAGCCGTCGACGGGAACGAAGATCCTGTGCGTCGTCATGCGGGCCACTCTAGGCGGCGCGGCGGCGGCGCGGTTGACCTGCGTCAATCGTCGATCGCGTTGCGCGGCCCGAACCACAGCGCCTGCGCGTGGCTGCACACGTGGCTGGCGATCGGCCGCTCGCTCAGGCGCAGCGAGCGCAGCTCGTCGGCGAGCGTGCCGCGGCCGAGCACGAGCTGCGCCTTGTCGCGCCGCAGGTGGTCGCGAAACTGCGCCTGCCGCACGACGAGCGTCGACACGACGGGCAGACCGTCGAGCAGGCTCCAGGCGCGCAGCTTGAGGTCGCGCCGCGCCGGCGTCGCGGCGTCGTCGGCGGCGACGGCCAGCACGACGGCCGGCGCGCGCGGATCGGCGTCGTCCATCAGCGCGCAGCGCGCCTCGCGCGTGTCGCGCTCGAAGGCCAGTCGCGCGACGCGCTTGGGAAACCCCGACAGCGCGATGCCGGCGTCGCGCGAGCGCGCGCTGCTCACCGGCAGCTGCCAGATCCACGCGCTGAAGTCGCGCCGCACGCCGTGGCGCAGCGCGTCGATCGGCGCCGGCAAACGGGTCGTCCACGCGATCGGGATCGCCAGCGCCAGCTCGACGTAGGGGCCGAGGTCGCTCGCGCGGTAGTGCACGCCGATCGCGGCGAGCAGCGCGCGCCCGGGCAGCACGTCGACGGTGCGCATGCGCGCGTCGGGCAGCCGGCGTCTCAGCTCCGCAGCGTCGGCGGTGTAGACGGCGGCGATCGCCTCGAGCGACTCCAGAATCACGGGCACGCGCAGCGCGCCGCCGCCGGGCAGCGGCCAGTCGCGACGGTGCAGGCCGGCGAGGAAGTCGCCGTCGTCGTCGAGGCGGGCGTTCACGCCCGCCGAGTCGGCACGCGGCGTGCCTGCGTCGGCGCATGGTGACAAGCATGTATTCCGGCGCACCGCGGGCCGAGCGCCGGGCCGCCCCGAGCCCAATGGCCACGAAGGGGACCCTCGTGGCCCCTGGGGATCGACCGCCGTATCCGGCGGACGGGGCGTCGTCATGACCAGCGACGTGCTGGTGGCCGGCGGCGGCGTGGCCGGGATCGCCTGCGCGCTGGCGCTGGCCGATGCCGGCCTGCGCGTCGCGCTGTGCGAGCAGGGGCGCCGCGTGGGCGGGCGCGCCGTCAGCTGGACCGACGCCGCCACCGGCGACGCCGTCGACATCGGCCCGCACGTCATCAGCAGCGAGCACCGCAACTTCGTCGCGCTGCTCGAGCGTCTGGGCACGGCGCAGCGCGTGCGCTGGCAGCCCGACCCGCTGCTCACGCTGGTCGAGGGCGGGCGCGTGCTGCACCTGCGCGCGCGGCGCTGGCCGACGCCGCTGCACGGCCTGCCCAACCTGCCGCAGGCGCTGCGCAGCGTGTCGTGGGCCGACGGCTGGTCGAACCGGCGCGTGGCGTGGACCGCGTCGCGCGCGGACGAGGCGGCGACGCTGGCGCTCGACCGCAGCGACGCGCTCGACTGGCTGCGCGCGCGGGGCGTGAGCCCGCGCTTCATCGAATGGTTCTGGACGCCGATGTGCCTGGCGCTGCTCGGCGTGCCGCCCGAGCGCTGCTCGGCGGCGGCGGCGCTGCGCGTGTTTCGGCTGATGCTCGGGCGCAGCGGCTGGCATTTCGGCTTTGCGACCTGCGGCCTGTCGCAGCTGTGGGCCGAGCCCGCCGTCGACGCGCTGCTGCGCGCCGGCGCGCGCGTGCAGCGCGGCGCCGCGGTGCGACGCGTGCGCGTCGTCGACGGGCGCTTCGACGCCTTCGAGCTCGCCGACGGCGGCGTCGTGCGTGCGCGCTGCGCCGTGCTGGCGCTGCCGCCGGCGGCGCTCGCCGCGCTCGACGTGCCGGGGCTCGGCGTGGCGGCCGACCGCTTCGAGCCCGTGCCCTACGTCAGCACGACGCTGTGGTTCGACCGCCGGCTCACGCGCGAGTGCTTCTGGGCGCGCGTCTGGAAGCCGGGCGACCTCAACCTCGACTTCTACGACCTGGCCAACATCCGCGGCCTGCCGGGCGACGCCGGCAGCGTGATCGCTGCCAACGCGATCGACGCGCGCGAGGCGCAGGCGCTTTCCGATGCTGCCGTCGTCGAGCGCACGCGACGCGAGATCGCAGAGCTCGCGCCGGCCGTGCACGCCGCGCGGCTGCGCCACGCCGTCGTGCACCGCATCGCGATGGCGGTGCCGGCGCCGAGGCCGGGCAGCGAGCGGCTGCGCCCGCCCAACGCCACCCCGATCGCGGGCCTGTGGCTGGCCGGCGACTGGACGGCGACGCACGAGCCGGCGTCGATGGAGAGCGCCGCGCGGTCGGCGCGGCTGGCTGCCGAGGGCATCGCCGCCGTGTTCGACCGCTGCCTCGCCGCGCGCGCCGCGCCTGCGCCCGAGACGACGGGCGCCATCGCGCTGCTGCAGCGCGGCCGCCGCCGGCGCGCCGCCGGCCGCGCCGCGCACGGGGCTACGGACAGTGCAGCAGCGTCCCCTGCCGCGAACACACGCCGCGCGGACCGAGCAGATCCGGGCCCGGCCCGAAGCGCTGCAGCCGCTGGCCGTCGCTCGTCCAACAGCCCTGGGGATCGCACGACGTGACGGCCGACGGCGCTGTGGGCGCCGGCGGACGCACCGGTTCGATCGGCAGCTGCGTGGCCGTGCTGGGCGGCGGTGCCACCGGGCTCGGCGGCGCTGCGAAGGCACCCGGTGGCGGCACGACGGCACCGCGCGGCGGCGGTGCGTCGCCGCGTGCGCCGAGGCAGGTGCGCGCCGCTGCGCGACGCAACGCGAGCAGCCGTGCATCGGGCGGCGCGGCGGGCGACGTCGGGGCCGGCGCGATGGCACGCTCGTGCGCGTCGAGCGCGGCCAGCGCGTCGCGGCACGCGGGCGATCGCAGCGGGTCGGCGGCGGCGGGTGCCGCTGCGCCGTACGCCGCGGCAGCCGCGACGACGCAGCATCGGAGGACGGAGCGCCACATGCGCCCGATTGTGGGCGCGCCGCGGTGTCCGCAGCGCCGGCATGGAGGCGCGCGCAGGCATCGGGCCACGGCCGTTGCGGCTCGATTTAAGCTGACGCATCGTTGTCGCACAGGGAGGATTCCATGCAGGACCGTCGTCGATTCTTCGTCTGCGCTGGCGCGTCGTTCGCCGGGCTGCTGACCGCCGGGCTGCCGGCGCGCGCCTACACCGACGGCGAGGCGGCGCAGGGCGTGCGCGGCGCGCTCGAGCGCGCCGCCGTGGCGGCCGTCGAGCTGCTCGGGCGCAGCGACGGCTTTCTCGGCAACCCGAAGGTGCGCATCGGGCTGCCCGGTTTTCTCGAGGACGCGGCGCCGCTGCTGAAGGCGGCGGGCCAGCAGCGCCGCATCGACGAGCTGGTGACGGCGATGAACCGCGCCGCCGAAGCCGCCGTGCCCGAGGCCAAGGCGCTGCTCGTCGCGGCCGTCAAGTCGATGACGCTCGACGACGCGCGCGCCATCGTGACCGGCGGCGACGATGCGGCGACGCAGTTCTTCGCGCGCCGCACGCGCGAGCCGCTGGCGCAGAAGTTCCTGCCGATCGTGACGCGCGCGACGAAGAAGGTGGCGCTGGCCGACAAGTACAACGCGCTCGCCGGCAAGGCGGCCGGCCTCGGCCTGCTGCGCCGCGAGGACGCAAGACTCGAGGGCTACGTCACCGGCAAGACGCTCGACGGCCTGTACCTCGTGATCGGCGAGGAGGAGCGCAGGATCCGCCGCGATCCGGTGGGCACCGGCAGCGCGCTGCTCAAGCGCGTGTTCGGCGCCGGGCGCTAGCTAGGCGCGGCCGGCTTCCTGCTCGGCGTCGCGCTCGAAGCGCGCGTCGCCGACGGCGACCACCTTGCCGGGCCACGCCGGATAGGCGATCGCGAAGTCGGCCGCGATGCGCTCGATCGGCACGTCGTCGAAGGTGCCGCGCTGCGCCACGTACTCCATGTGGCGGCGACCCTCGCGGTCGTAGGGGTGATAGAGCGAATCGTCGCGGCCGTCCCACTCGAGCGGCAGCACGCCGAAGCGCTCGCACAGCTCGACGTTGAACGCCGGCGTCGCCTTGACCCAGGCGCCGTCGATCCACAGCTCGGCGTAGCCGTGCCACATGTAGAGGTCGGTCTGCATCAGCTGGCGCATGCGCTCGGTCGACAGGTGGTTGCGCACGTCGGCGAAGCCGACGCGCGCCGCGATACCCGATGCGCGCGCCGCCGCAGCGAGCAGCGCCGCCTTGGTGACGCACCAGCCGTAGCCGACCTCGAGCACGCGACTCGCTCGCGTGCCCGCGACCGTGAGGTCGACGCGGTAGGGGTCGTAGCGAAAGCCGTCGCGCACCGCGTAGTACAGCGCCACGGCGCGCTCGCGGTCGCCCGCGCCGCGCACCGCGTCGCGCGCGAAGGCGACCACGTCGGGGTGGTCGCTGTCGATCATCGTCGCCGGCGCCAGCGTGGCGGGGCGGGGGGAGTCCTGCGTCATTCGATCGTCTCCGTCCGGTTGCCCCGACTATACGGGGCGCGCCCCGCCGCGCCCCAGCCGCGCTTTGCGCCGCGACACGGCGCGTCAACACGCCAGCAACACGGGGCGCGCATCGTCGGGGCCGATGACGGGCTGCAACGAGGGAGTGCGATGAAGGTGTCGAGGGACTGGTTCACGCCGCTGGCGACGGGGGCGTTCGTGCTGCTGGCGGTGACGGGCGTGCTGCTGTTCTTCCACCTCGACTCGGGGCTCAACAAGGTCGCGCACGAGTGGCTGAGCTGGGTGCTGCTGGCGGCCGTGGGCGGCCACGTCGCCGCCAACTTCGGGGCGCTGCGCCGCCATCTCGCGGGCCGCCGCGGCCGGGCGATCGTCGCCGTCTTCGTGCTGCTGCTGGGCGCGAGCTTCGTGCCGCTGGGCCGCGGCGAGGCGGAGCCGCCGTTCGCCGGCGTGGTGCACGCGCTGGCGCGCGCGCCGCTGCCCGTCGTCGCGCAGGTCGCAGGCGTCAGCGAGCCGGTGCTGCGCGAGCGGCTGCGCGCCGGCGGCGTGGCGCTCGACGACGCGCGGCCGACGATCGAGGCCGCCGTCGGCCCCGGCCTGCGGCCGCAGCTGCGCGCGCTGCGCAGCGCGGTCACGCCGCCTGCCGCGCCGCCGCCCGGCTCTTGACGGAAGGCCCCGAGCCGATCCCGGCATCCCGCTTGCTCGTGTCGTGCGAGGCGAGTCCCCTCGCCGACGACACGGGCACACGACGATGAAGGATCGGCGAGCGGCGCGCGCGACATCGCCCGGGCACAGCCCCGGCGACGCGGCCAACCGCCACGTGGCCGGCCGCACGGCGCAGGCGGCGCCCGGGCAGGGCAGCGACACCGCGGCGTCGAGCTCCTGGCTGGCCGAGCGCGAAGGCGCCGACGGCGAGCCGCCGCCGGGCGTGCCGATCGACCTGGCGCCGCGCAAGCCGCCACGAGTGATCGAGGCGCGGCGCGGCAAGCACCGCTCGGGATGACAGGGCGCCATGTGGTCGCTCGAAGCCGACTGGTGGGAGCTCGTCGTGCGCGCCGCCGTCATCTACGGCGCGCTGCTCGTGATGGTGCGCGCGTCGGGCAAGCGCACCGTCGGCCAGTTCACGCCCTTCGACCTGCTCGTCGTGCTGCTGCTCAGCGAGGGCGTCAGCAACTCGCTGCGCGGCGGTGACGAATCGCTGACCGGCGGCCTGCTCGTCGCGCTGGTGCTGATCGCGCTGAACCGTCTGGTCGCCTGGAGCGCGGCGCACAGCCGGCGCATCGAAGGCTGGGTCGACGGCGCACCGGTGCTGCTCGGTCGCGACGGCGCGCTCTACGACGGCGTGCTGCGCGGCCAGCACATCAGCTCCGGCGACGTCGAGAAGGCGCTGCGCGAGGCCGACTGCGAGCTCGACGACATGCGCACCATGTTCCTCGAGCCCGACGGCACGATCAGCATCCAGAAGAAGCACCGCTGAGCGCGCCGGCGGCGGCTCGTACCCGGCGAGGTGTGTCGAGGCGTGTCGGACTCGTGCGCCGGGGCCGCCGGTTGCCGACAATCGATGCCGCGGCCCCGACGGCATTCCGATTGCCGCCGTGCATGCCAGACCTGCCGCACCGCCATGCCTTTCCATACCCTGCTGTACCGCTACATGTTCTTCGACTGGCTGTTTCGCGACGTGACGCGCGGCAGCCGCATCGAGCGCGCGCTCGCCTGGCGCCACAACTGCGCGCAGGCGCGCTGGCTGCCGACCTACATGCGGCGCTGGCTGGTGCTGGGCGCGCTGCTCTACGCCGCCGGCGCCTTCGTCGAGGGCGTGCTCGGCGCGACGGCGATGTCGAGCCTGCTCTACGTGCCCGGCGCAATGAGCGTGCCGGTCAACGCCGTCATCGTCGTCGCGTGGGCGGGGCTGCGCTGGATGCCGCCGCCGCCGACGGCCTGACGGCGCCGCATCGCGAGCACGCAGCCGCCACCGGCGTTGCGGCAGATCAACCCCGGCGCGTGCCGGCGGCGGCACTTCGCGCTACAACGGCGCCATGTTCGATCGCATCCTGGTTCCCGTCGACGGCAGCGCGACGGCCGATCGCGCGCTGGCCGCCGGCGCCGAGCTGTCGCGGCTGTGCGGCGCGCGGCTGCGCCTGCTGCACGTCGTCGACCCGCTGCTGCACACCAGCGGCTTCGAGACGCCCGCGGTCTATCTGAAGGACTGCGTGCCCGCGATGCAGCACGCCGGCGCGGAGTTGCTCGAGCGCGCGCAGGCCGCGGCGGCAGCAGCCGGCGTCGCCGACGCAGAGACGGCGCTGCGCACCAGCCGCGGCGCACGCGTCGCCGAATTGATCGTCGACGAGGCCAAGCAGTGGGGCGCCGCGCTCGTCGTGATCGGCACGCACGGGCGCCGCGGCCTCGACCGCGCGCTGCTCGGCAGCGACGCCGAGCGAGTCGCGCGCAGCGCGCCGATGCCGGTGCTGCTCGTGCGACCCTGAAAAGGCGGCAACCGGCGTCGCGCGGGATGAGCGGGTGTGCAGGATTCGTCCACAGCTTCTCAGGTGGCGTCGCCCGGCGCCGCCGGCAGCACCAGCCGCACCGTCGTGCCGACGCCGCTCTGTGACGCGATGGCTACCGCGCCGCCGTGCGCGCGGGCGCAGTCGCCGACCATCGGCAGCCCGAGCCCGGTGCCCGTCGGCTTGGTGGTGAACCACGGCTCCATCACGCGCGGCAGCAGCTCGGCCGCGATGCCGGTGCCGGTGTCGGCGACCGACAGCTCGACATAGGCGCCCGCCTGCGCCACGTTCAGCGCCCGCGCGGCGCTGGCGTCGAGCGCCACGTTGCGCGTCGTGATCGTCACGCGCCCGCCGGCGGGCATCGCGTCGCGCGCATTGATCAGCAGGTTGAGCAGCGCCAGCTCGAGCTGCAGCGCGTCGGCCCGGCAGCCGGCGAGCGCGGCGTCGAGCCCGAGCACGATCGCGATGCGCGCGCCGAGCGTGCGGCCGGCCAGTGCCGTCGTCGCGTGCACCAGCGAGTTCAGGTCGACGCGGCGCGCCTCCGGCGGCTGCGGCCGCGCATAGCGCAGCAGCTGCTGCGTCAGCGAGCGCGCCTTGTCGGCGGCGTCGCGGATCGCGCGCGAGCAGCGCGCTTGCGCCGGGTCGGCGGTGCCGGCCGCGGCGCCGCGCACGCGCATCAGGTCGAGCTGCGACACGATCACCTGCAGCAGGTTGGACAGCTCGTGCGCGATGCCGCCGGTGAGCCGTCCCAGTGTTTCCATCTGCTGGGCGCGGCGTCTGGCATCGTCTTCTGCAGGAGGCATTGCGGCGCAATGGGAGTGGCGATGCGCCGATTGAAGGCGTGCGTGCCGCCGAACGCCATCGGCGCGGCGCGTCGTGCGATGTAGGACGGTGTCGTCTCGGGCTGTCAGCGGCGACGGCGCCGGCGTCAGCCGCGCGGCACCAGCACCCACATGCGCAGCGGCTGCTTCATGCGCCCCGCATGGTCTTCGGCGCCCTCGCCCCAGCCCCAGAAGTAGTCGGCGCGCACCGCGCCGGTGATCGCGCTACCGGTGTCCTGCGCGACGACGAGGCGCTGCAGCGGACGCGGTGGCCCGTTCGGCGGCGCCGGCGGCAGCGTCGGCTCCGTCGTGTCGATCCACACCGGCGTGCCGTAGGGCACGGCGTCGCGGTCGACGGCGATGCTGCGCCCCGGCGTCAGCGGCACGCCCTGCGCGCCGTTCGGGCCGACGCTCGGGTCGGGCAGCGGCTCCTCGCGGAAGAAGACGTAGCGCGGGTTGGCCGCCAGCATCTCGGGTACGCGCTGCGGGTTGGCGCGCGCCCAGGCCTTGATCGTCGGCCACGACGCCTGTTCGAGCGGGAAGGCGCCGCGTGCCACCAGCCAGCGGCCGACCGAGCTGTAGGGGTGGTCGTTGTGACCGGCATAGGCCGCGCGCAGCAGGCGGCGGCGGCCGTCGGCCTCGGTGACGACGAGCCTGCCCGAGCCCTGCACCTGCAGCACCAGCGCGTCGAGCGGATCGGCGACCCAGGCGATCTCTCGGCCGCGCAGCGCGGCGCGCGCCGCGGGCAGCGTCTCGATCTGCGCCCGCGTGTACCAGGGCTTCTTCGACGCCAGGTCGGCGGGCGGGCCGTGCAGCGGGATCTGGAAGCCGGGCCGCGGCACGCGCGTCGCCTCGATCAGCGGCTCGAAGTAGCCGGTGATCAGGCCTTCGGCCTGGCCGTCGTGCGACTCGACGCGATACGGCTGCAGATGCGCCTGCAGCCACTGCCGCACGCGCGCCTCGTCGGGGTTGCGCAGCGCGCGCGCCGACGCACAGGCGGCGAGCCAGTCGGTCGCCGGCTTGTCGCAGCTGCGCAGCAGCGAAGGCCAGGCGTGGATCGTCGCGTCGTTCGGCCAGCCGGGCAGCTCGCTCCACGCCGCGGCAACCCAGCGCGCGCGCGGCGTCGTGCGCACGAGCGGCGCTGCCGCAGCGGCCGCGGCCGGCGCCGGGGCGCCTTGCGGCACCATGGCGACAGCGGGAGCGGAGGGGGCGGGTGCGGCGGGCCGCGGCGGCAGCGGCGGCGCCGCGTCATACAGCGGCGTCGAGCAGGCCGCGACTCCTAGAATCGCCGCGGCGATCGCCGTGCGCCGCGACGTTGCCGGAGTTCGAACCATGTGGGTGATTCTGCTGGAAGCTTTGGCCGCGCTCGCGCTGCTCGTCTTCATCGTCTGGTGGACGATGTTCTCGGGGCGGCGCCGCGGCGAGCCGCGCGACGCGGAACACGCGGACGACGATTCGCGCTGATCACGGCGCGACGGCGGCGTCGCGCGCCTCGCGCGGCGGCGGCCACAGGAAGCTGCCTGGCGCGCGCAGCATGCGGCGGCGGATCGCCGCGTGGACGCGGCTGCGGTCCTTGCCGAGCAGCCCGCGCGAGCGCAGCGCGAGCCGGAACGCGAGCAGGAAGCTGACGCCCAGGTTCAGCGCGCCGATCACCGGCAGCGACGCGACGCACCACCAGAACGCGGCGTCGTCGACGATCCCGGGTCCGAGCGCGCCGACCGCCGCCGCGAGCTGCCCGGCCGCCAGCGTCACGTGGCGCACGTCGAGCGGCAGGCCGAAGAAGTCGGCGACGACGGGCGCCAGCCCCAGCATCAGCCCGAGCGATACATTGCCGGCGAGCCCCGAGACGTGGTCGCGCCACCAGCGTGCCCAGCGCCGCGCACGGTCGGCGCCCAGGCGCGCGACGATGCGCGGGTTCCATTCGATCGCACTGTCGAGCCGGTGCCAGACGAACCAGTTCTCGAACCAGCCGCCGATCAGGCTCGAGGCGAACAGCAGTACGCCGGTGAACGCCGCATAGAGCGCGGTCGGGCCGAGCAGCGTCAGCGACTGCAGCACATAGCCGGCGGCCGGCTCGCGGACCAGCGGCGCGCCGAACGCGGCGTTCCACGCGAGCTGCACGCCGAGCACGAGCGGCGCGACGGCCGCCACGTTGCCGAAGATGCCGGCCGTCTGCGTGCGGATCAGGTGCGCGACTTCGTCGACGAAGCGCTCGACGCTCTCGTCGTGCGTGACGTCGGCCAGCCGCGCGGCGAGCGCCGGCGCCGTCATCGCGGGCTGCTTCGTCGCAAGCGACCAGTGGGCGAGGTGGATCGCGACGAAGCTCGCCGCATAGTTGACGCCGGCCCACAGGCCGGCCCAGAACGCCGCGAAGCCGATCGCCGCGATGAGGAACTTGACGAACACCGTCGCTGCGACGACGGCGCCACCGCCGAGCGCGCGCCGCAGCATCGCCCAGTATTCGGCGCGGTCGCGGGCGATGTAGTGCTCGCCCGTCTCGGCGCTGCGCTCGGTGACCTTGCGCGCGAGCAGCGAGTAGTGGTGGGCGAACAGCGCGCGCACGCTGCGCCGGTCGTGGCCCGCGCGCACCAGCGCCGCGGCCAGCGCGACGAACTCGCGCGCCGGCTGCGGCGCGACCAGGCACTGCAGCAGCGCATCGATGCGCTCGGTGCGCGCGCGCAGCTGCCGGACCTGGAACACGACGTCGATCGAGACGCCGTACTCCTCGAGGTGCGCGCGCGTGCTGCGCGCCGCAGCGCGGCAGGCGTCGAGCAGCGCGCGCAGGTAGGCAACCGACTGCAGCAGCGCCGTGGCGTCGCCGCCGCGCGCCTGGGCCACGCCGTCGCGCACGCGGTCGGCGGCGCGCGCGAGCTGCTGGAACGGCCGCTCGGCGAGTGCCGCCGCATCCATGCGCTGGCGCACCTCGACGGCGTACGCGGCGGCGAGGACCTGGCCGACGAGCACCGTGATCGCGTCGAGCAGCAGCTCGCGCCAGCCGGCCGCCGCGGGTGCGTCACCGGTGAACAACGCGGCAAGGCGCTGGAGCGTCGCGTCGTCGTCGATCGCCTCGAGCCAGTCGGCGTCGCCGTCTTCGGTGAAGACGAGGCGGAACAGCTCGCCGAGATCGGCCGTCTCGGGCGTCGCCGGCAGCAGGGCGGCGCCGAGGCGGTCGGCCAGCTCGGCGCCGAAGGCGGCGCGCGGCGCGAAGCCGTGGTCGGCCAGCAGCGTGGTCGCGTCGGCGTCGCGCAGCACGGCATGCAGCAGCGCTCTCACGTCGGCGCGGTGCCCCGGGTGGCGCTCGAGCACGTCGAGCAGGTGGCCGAGCCGTACCGCCGGCGACGCGCCCTCATCGCCACGCCGATGGCGCAGCCACTCGACGGCGCGCACCAGCCAGACGTGGCGCTCGGGCGGCGTCGCGCAGGCGGCGGCCGCGTTGAGCAGCGCCGAAAGATCCCAGCGGCCCGGCTTGCGAGTGCGCGCCATCAGTGCAGCGCGTGACCCATCGTCAGCTCGAACGGCGCGATCGGCGCCTCGAACCAGTGCGCATCTTCCGTGATACAGAAGTAGGTGCCGCGCATGCTGCCGCGCGGTGCGCCGATGCGCGTCCAGCTCGTGTACTCGAACTGCTCGCCGGGCTGCAGCAGCGGCTGCTGGCCGACGACGGCCAGCCCGCGCACCTCCTCGGTGTGGCCGGCAGCGCTGATCAGCCAGTGGCGCGCCACGAGCTGCGCTGCGATGTCCCCCGTGTTGCGCACCGTCACGGTGTAGGCGAAGGCGTACTGGCCCTGCTCGGGCGACGACTGCTCGGGCAGGAAACGCGTCGCCACGCTGCAGCTGAATTCGGGCTTGGGCATGGGGCATTCTAGGCAGCGCGGCGATTCGCCGTGCATGCGTCTGCGTGGTGACGCTGTCTCTAGAATCCAGGCTTCCTTCGCCGCCGAGACCGACATGGCCCGCCCCACGCTGATCGCCCCGAGCCTGCTGTCGGCCGACTTCGCGCGCCTGGGCGACGAAGTGCGCGCCGTCATCGATGCCGGCGCCGACTGGATCCATTTCGACGTGATGGACAACCATTACGTGCCGAACCTGACCTTCGGTCCGATGGTGTGCGAGGCGCTGCGCAAGCATGCGGTGAAGGCCGACGGCTCGAAGGTGCCGATCGATGTGCATCTGATGGTCGAGCCGGTCGACGCGCTGGCGCAGGCCTTCGCGAAGGCGGGCGCCGACGTGATCAGCTTCCACCCCGACGCGACGGCGCACGTCGACCGCACGCTCGGGCTGATCCGTCGGGCCGGCTGCAAGGCCGGGCTGGTGTTCAACCCGGCGGCGCCGCTCGACGTGCTCGAGTGGACGATCGACCAGCTCGACCTGGTGCTGCTGATGAGCGTGAACCCGGGCTTCGGCGGCCAGAGCTTCATCCCCGGCGTGCTCAAGAAGATCGAGCGCGTGCGCGCGCTGATCGACGCCAGCGGGCGCGACATCCGGCTGGAGGTCGACGGCGGCATCAAGGTCGACAACATCGGCAGCGTCGCGGCGGCCGGCGCCGACACCTTCGTCGCCGGCAGCGCCGTGTTCGGCCAGCCGGACTACCGCGCCGTGATCGAAGCCATGCGCGCGGCCTGCCGCGCGGCCGCGTCATGAACCGCGGGGGCGCACTGGAGATGGTCGTCGTGCCGCGCACGCGCGACCTTGGCGACGGCTTCGAGGTGCGGCGCGCGCTGCCGACGGTCGAGCGGCGCATGGTCGGGCCGTTCGTCTTCCTCGATCAGATGGGGCCGGCGCGCTTTGCCGCCGGCCGCGGCCTCGACGTGCGCCCGCACCCGCACATCGGCCTGTCGACGCTGACCTATCTCTACGACGGGGAGATCCTGCACCGCGACAGCCTCGGCGTCGTGCAGCCGATCCGCCCCGGCGCCGTCAACTGGATGACGGCCGGGCGCGGCATCGTGCATTCGGAGCGCACGGCGCCCGAGCTGCGCGCCGCCGGCGCCTCGACGCTCGAAGGGCTGCAGCTGTGGCTCGCGCTGCCGCGGCGCGACGAGGAGTGCGAGCCGTCGTTCGTGCACCACCCGGCCGACACGCTGCCCGAGATCGACGGCGACGGCGTGCGCGCGCGCATCGTCGCCGGCGAATGCTTCGGGCGGCGCTCGCCCGTCGCGACGCGCTCGCCGCTCTTTTTCGCCGACATCGCGCTCGCGCCGGGCGCGCGCGTCGAGCTGCCGGCGCTGCACGCCGAGCAGGCGCTCTACGTCGTCGACGGCCGACTCGACCTCGGCGCCGACGGCCAGCACGAGGGCGGGCGCCTGCTCGTCGCGAAGCCCGGCGCGGCGCTGACGCTGCGCGGCGCCGGCCCCGGCACGACGCGCCTCGTCGCGCTCGGCGGCGAGCCGATGGACGGGCCGCGCTACCTGGCGTGGAACTTCGTCGCGAGCTCGCCCGAGCGCATCGAGCAGGCGAAAGAGGACTGGAAGGCGGGGCGCTTCGCCGCCGTGCCGGGCGAGACCGAGTTCATCCCGCTGCCCGACCTGCCGGGCAAGCCGGTCGCCTACCCGTGAAGCGCGCCGATTTCGATGCCGCCATCGTCGACCTCGACGGCACGATGGTCGACACCGTCGGCGACTTCGTCGTCGCTCTCGGGGCCATGCTGGGCGAGCTCGGCCTGCCGCCGGTGGACGCCGCCTTCGTCGCACGCACCGTCGGACGCGGCTCGGAAGTCCTGATCCGGCGCACGCTCGAAGCGGTGGGCGCCGACGCCGCGCTTTTCGACGACGCGTGGGCGCGCTACCAGCGCCACTACCTGGCGGTCAACGGCCGGCACTCGGCCGTCTACGCCGGCGTGCGCGAGGGTCTGACGGCTCTGCAGGCCCGCGGGCTCAAGCTCGCCTGCCTGACCAACAAGCCGACGGCCTTCGCCGAGCCGCTGCTGCGCGACAAGGGGCTGGCCGAGTTCTTCAGCGTGGTGCGCGGCGGTGACGCCTGCGAGCGCAAGAAGCCCGATCCGCTGCCGCTCGTGCGCACCTGCGAGGCGCTGGGAGCGGCGCCGGCGCGCACGCTGGTCATCGGCGACTCGAGCAACGACGCGCAGGCCGCACGCGCTGCCGGCGCGCGTGTCGTCCTGGTGACCTACGGCTACAACCACGGCGAGCCGGTGCGCGACGTCGACGCCGACGCCTGGGTCGACCGGCTCGACGAGCTGGCGCTGGCCTGACGCGCCGCGCCGCCGCCGTTGCTGCTGCGCTAAACTGCCGCGCATGTTCACGTCACGCAAGCATTTGCGCGGGTCGAGCGACCGGGGAGCCTGGTCGTGGTGTCGACCGGCGCGCACCTAGCCGAACCGCGCGACGGTCGGCTCGCTTGCGTCGACCGCTGCACGGCTGCGTGCTCCGGTTGCCGCCCTCTCCGATGATTCCTCCGGCGGCCGCTGCGGCAGCCGGCGCCCGGGCCAGGAGGGCCTCCACGTGATCACCGAAGCCGAATTCCAGACGCTGGCTGCTGCCGGCCACAACCGCATCCCGCTCGTCGCCGAGGCGTTCGCGGACCTCGAGACGCCGCTGTCGCTGTACCTCAAGCTGGCGCGCGCCGGCGGTGACGGCCGCAACAGCTTCCTGCTCGAATCCGTCGTCGGTGGCGAGCGCTTCGGCCGCTACTCGTTCATCGGCCTGCCGGCGCGCACGCTGCTGCGCACCAGCCGGTTCCGCACCGAAGTCGTGACCGACGGCGTCGTCGTCGAGACGCACGAGGGCAACCCGCTCGAGTTCATCGAGGCGTACCAGGGCCGCTTCCAGGTCGCGCTGCCGCCGGGGCTGCCGCGCTTCTGCGGCGGGCTCGCGGGCTACTTCAGCTACGACGCCGTGCGCTACATCGAGCCGCGGCTGGCGAAAACGTGGAAGCCCGGCGGCATCGACACGCCCGACATCCTGCTGCTGCAGTGCGAGGAGCTGGCCGTCATCGACAACCTGTCGGGGCGGCTGTACCTGATCGTCTATGCCGACCCGGCGCACGCCGGCGCCTACGAGCGCGCGCGGCAGCGCCTCGCCGCGCTGCGCGAGCTGCTCAAGGCCAGCGTCGCCGCGCCCGAGGTGCAGCCCGCGGCGGTGCGGCAGCCGGTGGAGCGCGGCTTCGCCAAGGACGACTACCTCGCCGCCGTGGCGCGCTCGAAGGAGTACATCGCCGCCGGCGACATGATGCAGGTGCAGATCGGCCAGCGGCTGGCCAAGCGCTACACGGCGGCGCCGCTGTCGCTGTACCGCGCGCTGCGCTCGCTGAACCCGTCGCCCTACATGTACTTCTACGACCTGGGCGACTTCCAGATCGTCGGCGCGTCGCCCGAGATCCTGGTCCGCCACGAGCATACGCCCGACGGCGACAAGGTGACGATCCGCCCGCTGGCCGGCACGCGCCCGCGCGGCGCGACGCCCGAGCACGACAAGGCGCTCGAAGAGGAGTTGAAGGCCGACCCGAAGGAGCGTGCCGAGCACCTGATGCTGATCGATCTGGCGCGCAATGACATCGGCCGCATCGCGAAGACGGGCAGCGTCAAGGTGACGGAGGCCTTCGTCGTCGAGCGCTACTCGCACGTGATGCACATCGTCAGCAACGTCGAGGGGCTGCTGAAGGACGGCATGACCAACCTCGACGTGCTGCGCGCCACGTTCCCGGCCGGCACGCTGACCGGCGCGCCCAAGATCCGCGCGATGGAGATCATCGACGAGCTCGAGCCCGTCAAGCGCGGTATCTACGGCGGCGCCTGCGGTTACCTCAGCTTCGCCGGCGACATGGACGTCGCCATCGCGATCCGCACCGGCATCGTCAAGGACGGCACGCTCTACGTGCAGGCGGCGGCCGGCATCGTCGCCGACTCGGTGCCCGAGCTGGAGTGGAAGGAAACGGAAGCCAAGGCGCGCGCGCTGGTGCGCGCGGCGGAGCTGGTCGAGGAGGGGTTCTGACCATGCTGCTGATGATCGACAACTACGACAGCTTCACCTACAACCTGGTGCAGTATTTCGGCGAGCTCGGCGCCGATGTGCGCGTGTTCCGCAACGACGAGATCACGCTCGATGGCATCGCAGGGCTTCAGCCTCGGCAGCTCGTGCTGTCTCCCGGCCCGTGCTCGCCGGCCGAGGCCGGCATCTGCGTAGACGCGATCCGCGAGTTCGCCGGCAGACTGCCGATCCTCGGTGTGTGCCTCGGGCATCAGGCGATAGGTGCCGCGCTCGGCGGGCGCATCGTGCGCGCCCAGCGCCAGATGCACGGCAAGACGAGCCGCATCTCGACCGACGAGCAAGGCGTGTTCGCGGGCCTGCCGAGGGAGTTCGACGTCGTGCGCTACCACTCGCTCGTCATCGAGCGTGCGACGCGGCCGGCCGTGCTCGACGTGACGGCGACGTCGGACGACGGCGAGATCATGGGCGTGCGCCACCGCGAGCTGGCCGGCACGGCGACGCCGCTCGAGGGCGTGCAGTTTCACCCCGAGTCGATCGCGAGCGAGCACGGCCACGCGATGCTGCGCAACTTCCTGCAACTGCACTGAACCCGGGGAGGCACGGATGGCGATCACCGACACCGACGCGCTGACGCGCGTCATCGAGCACCGCGAGATCTTCCACGACGAGATGCTGGCGCTGATGCGGCGCATCATGACGGGTCAGATGTCGCCCGTGATGGCCGCCGCGCTGCTCATCGGCCTGCGCGTCAAGAAGGAGACGGTCGGCGAAATCAGCGCCGCCGCGCAGGTGATGCGCGAGTTCTCCACCAAGGTCGAGGTGGCCGACCGCACGCACCTGCTCGACATCGTCGGCACCGGCGGCGACGCGTCGCACACCTTCAACATCTCGACCTGCTCGATGTTCGTCGCCGCGGCGGCCGGCGCGCGCGTCAGCAAGCACGGCAACCGCAGCGTGTCGAGCAAGTCGGGCAGCGCCGACGTGCTGGAGTCGCTCGGCGCCGAGCTGATGCTGCACCCCGCGGCGATCGCGCAGTGCATCGCCGACACCGGCATCGGCTTCATGTTCGCGCCGAACCACCATCCGGCGATGAAGAACGTCGCGCCGGTGCGCCGCGAGCTCGGTGTGCGCACCATCTTCAACATTCTCGGGCCGCTGACCAATCCGGCCAGCGCGCCCAACATCCTGATGGGCGTGTTCCATCCTGACCTCGTCGGCATCCAGGTGCGCGTGCTTCAGCGCCTGGGCGTCGAGCGCGCCTTCGTCGTCTGGGGCCGCGACGGACTCGACGAGGTCTCGCTCGGCGCGGCGACGATGGTCGGTGAGTACCGCGACGGCGAGGTGCGCGAGTACGACATCCACCCCGAGGACTTCGGCTTCGCGATGGCCGGCAGCCGCGCGCTGCGCGTCGAGACGCCCGAGCAGTCGAAGACGATGCTGCTCGGCGTGCTGCGCGACGAGCCCGGCCCGGCGCGCGACATCGTCGTGCTCAACGCCGGCATCGCGCTCTACGTCGCCGGCGTGGCCGAGTCGATCGACGACGGCATCGCGCGCGCGCGCGACGCCATCGCCAGCGGCCGCGCGCATGCCAAGCTCGGCGAATTCGTCGCGCGGACGAGGGCGCTGGCGCAATGAGCGACATCCTCGACAGGATCGTCGCCGTCAAGCGCGACGAGGTCGCCGCGGCGCGCCGCGTGCGCGACCTGCCGTCGCTGCGCCGCGACGCCGAGCAGACGGGCGGCCTGCGCGACTTCGTCGGCAGCCTGCGCCGACGCATCGCCGCCGGCGCCGCCGGCGTGATCGCCGAGATCAAGAAGGCCAGCCCGAGCAAGGGCGTGCTGCGCGAGCACTTCGTACCCGCCGAGATCGCCGCCAGCTACGAACGCCACGGCGCCGCCGCGCTCAGCGTGTTGACCGATGAGCGCTTCTTCCAGGGTTCGGCCGCCTATCTGCGGGCCGCCCGGGCCGCCTGCGCGCTGCCGGTGCTGCGCAAGGACTTCATCGTCGACGAATACCAGGTCCACGAGGCGCGCGAGATGGGCGCCGACTGCATCCTGCTGATCGTCGCCTGCCTGGACGACGCGCAGATGGCCGACCTCGAGCAGTGCGCGTGCGCGCTCGGCATGGCGGTGCTCGTCGAGGTCCACGACGGCGCCGAGCTCGACCGCGCGCTGCGCCTGACGACGCCGCTGGTCGGCGTCAACAATCGCAGCCTGCGCACCTTCGACGTGTCGCTCGACACGACGCTCGGCCTGCGGTCGCGCGTGCCGGCCGATCGTCTGCTCGTCACCGAATCGGGCATCCTGGCGCGCGCCGACGTCGAGCGCCTGCGCGCCGGCGGCGTGCACGCCTTCCTCGTCGGCGAGGCCTTCATGCGCGCGCCCGACACCGGCGCCGCGCTGGTCGAGCTGTTCGGATGAGCCTCCCGCGCAGCGCCGCCGAGCTGCTGCAGCGCTTCGCCGTCCACGGCCGCTACTACGAAGCCGTGCTCGACGGCCGGCCGCTGGCGCTGCGCAGCCGGCTGGAAATCGTCGCACACGGGCTCGATCCGGTCGCGCGCCGCGACGCGCCGGCCGACTTGGTCGCCGTGATGATGAACCCCGGCGGCTCGCGCCCGCTGGCCGATCTCGACGCGGAAGGCTGGGCACCGGCGCTGCCCGACCGCACGCAGTACCAGCTGATGAAGCTGGCGCTGCACGCTCAGCAGGGGGGCTGGCCGCTGCGTCACATCCGCGTGATCAACCTCTCCGACCTGCGCACGCCCAAGAGCGCCGACCTGTTCGTGCTGCTGGAGGGGCTGGCCGACGATCGCCACAGCATCTTCAGCCCGCGGCGCGCCGACGAACTGGCACGCGCGCTCGGCCCGGCCCAGGTGCCGGTGCTTCGCGCCTGGGGAATGGCCAAGCCGCTGGCGCCGTGGGCCACGCGCGCCGTGCAGGCGACTAGCACGCGCCGCGTGTTGGGGCTTACTGACGACGGTCTGTGCTATCGCCACCCGCTGCCGCAGCGCGCCGACCTGCAGCAGGCATGGCTCGAGGCGATGGAGCGGCAGGTCGAAGCGGTGTCTTGACCCCTCGGTGCCGTGGCGCACCGATCGGAGCCCGGCAAATGTAGATATACTCTACGGTTCGCCTCGGAGGGGTGCCCGAGTGGCTAAAGGGGGCAGACTGTAAATCTGTTGGCTTACGCCTACGTTGGTTCGAATCCAACCTCCTCCACCAAGGCTTTTCTTCGTGGACCCGCGACGGCGAGTTCGGAACGGGTTCCCCGGGCGGGAGTAGTTCAATGGCAGAACCTTAGCCTTCCAAGCTAATGACGCGGGTTCGATTCCCGTCTCCCGCTCCAGGCGTCGGGTGCATCAGGAAGTCGATACCGGTTTGCCGGCTCGCCACGAGGCGCACCGGCAAACCCGTAGCGATGCCCATGTGGCTCAGTGGTAGAGCACTCCCTTGGTAAGGGAGAGGTCACGCGTTCGATCCGCGTCATGGGCACCATCTGAACCGTCATCGGCTGCAGTCCGACACGTCCAACCGAAGCAGGCCAGGAGCTCGAGAAAATGGCAAAAGGCAAATTTGAACGCACGAAGCCGCACGTGAACGTGGGGACGATTGGTCACGTGGACCATGGCAAGACGACGTTGACGGCGGCGATTACCTCGGTGCTGGCGACCAAGTTCGGTGGCGAGGCCAAGGCGTACGACCAGATCGACGCGGCGCCGGAGGAGAAGGCGCGCGGCATCACGATCAACACGGCGCACGTGGAGTACGAGACGGCCAACCGTCACTATGCGCACGTGGACTGCCCCGGGCACGCGGACTACGTGAAGAACATGATCACGGGTGCGGCGCAGATGGACGGCGCGATCCTGGTGGTGAGCGCGGCCGACGGCCCGATGCCGCAGACGCGCGAGCACATCCTGCTGGCGCGTCAGGTGGGCGTGCCCTACATCATCGTGTTCATGAACAAGTGCGACATGGTCGATGATGCGGAGCTGCTGGAGCTCGTCGAGATGGAGGTTCGCGAGCTGCTGTCGAAGTACGACTTTCCGGGCGACGACACCCCCATCGTCAAGGGCTCGGCCAAGCTGGCGATGGAAGGCGACAAGGGCGAGCTGGGCGAGCAGGCGATCATGAAGCTGGCCGAGGCGCTGGACAGCTACATTCCGACGCCCGAGCGCGCGATCGACGGCACGTTCCTGATGCCGGTGGAAGACGTGTTCTCGATCTCGGGGCGCGGCACGGTGGTCACGGGGCGCGTGGAGCGCGGCGTGGTCAAGGTGGGCGAGGAAATCGAGATCGTGGGCATCAAGCCGACGCAAAAGACGACCTGCACGGGCGTGGAGATGTTCAGAAAGCTCCTGGACCAGGGGCAGGCGGGCGACAACGTGGGGATCCTGCTGCGCGGCACCAAGCGCGAGGAGGTCGAGCGCGGGCAGGTGCTGTGCAAGCCCGGCTCGATCAAGCCGCACACGCACTTCACGGCCGAGGTGTACGTGCTGAGCAAGGAGGAGGGCGGGCGCCACACGCCGTTTTTCAACAACTACCGGCCGCAGTTCTACTTCCGCACGACGGACGTGACGGGAGCGGTGGAGCTGCCCAAGGACAAGGAGATGGTGATGCCCGGCGACAACGTCAGCATGACGGTCAAGCTGATCGCGCCGATCGCGATGGAGGAGGGCCTGCGCTTTGCCATCCGCGAGGGCGGGCGCACCGTCGGCGCCGGCGTCGTCGCCAAGATCATCGAGTAACGAGAGCAAGAAAGCCGCAGGGGTATAGCTCAATTGGCAGAGCGCCGGTCTCCAAAACCGGAGGTTGGGGGTTCGATGCCCTCTGCCCCTGCCACCAACATCCGCCGCGCGTCGGATGGCGGCTCGCAGTGAACTGAACACATGTCCACCCATACCCAAGTCGAAACCGTCTCGACCGGCGCCGACAAGGCCAAGCTGGCCGTCGCGGCGCTGTTCGTCGTCGGCGGCGTAACGGCGTTCTACGTGCTGGGCAAGCAGGACCTGTGGCTGCGAGTCGTCGCGCTGCTCGTGCTGATCGCCGCCGGCGTGGCGACCTACTTCACGTCGGAATCCGGCAAGGCGTTGATCGCCTACGGCCGCGACTCCGCCCGCGAGGTGCGCAAGGTCGTCTGGCCGACGCGCAAGGAAGCCCTGCAGATGACGGGCTACGTCTTCGCCTTCGTCGTCGTGATGGCGCTGTTCCTGTGGTTGACCGACAAGACGCTGGAGTGGGTGCTGTACGACCTGATCCTGGGCTGGAGGCGTTGAGGACCGACCGATGAGCGAAGAAACCACCACCAGCCCCGCCACCGCGCAGACCGTCGAGCCGACGGGCACCAAGCGCTGGTACGTCGTCCATGCCTATTCGGGTATGGAGAAGGCCGTCGAGCGCAATCTGCGTGAGCGCATCGAGCGCTCGGGCATGCAGGCCAAGTTCGGCCGCATCCTGGTGCCGATGGAAGAGGTCGTCGAGCTCAAGAACGGCAAGAAGTCCGTCACCGAGCGCCGCTTCTTCCCCGGCTACGTGCTCGTAGAGATGGACATGGAAGACGACACCTGGCACCTGGTCAAGCACACCAGCAAGGTGACGGGCTTCGTCGGCGGCGCCAAGAACCGCCCGGCGCCGATCTCGCCGGCCGAGGTCG
The DNA here is from genome assembly GCA_048500255.1 of Burkholderiaceae bacterium. Classification (GTDB taxonomy): domain Bacteria; phylum Pseudomonadota; class Gammaproteobacteria; order Burkholderiales; family Burkholderiaceae_C; genus JAMHWF01. The sequence goes on from JASNYH010000002.1 coordinate 564,155, forward strand.
CCAAGATCGTCAACCAGATGCAGGAAGGCATCGAGAAGCCGCGGCCCAAGGTTGAATGGACCGTCGGCGAACTGGTGCGCGTCAAGGAAGGCCCGTTCACCGACTTCAACGGCGCCATCGAGGACGTCAACTACGACAAGTCCAAGGTGCGTGTGTCGGTCACCATCTTCGGCCGCGCGACGCCCGTCGAGCTCGACTTCTCGCAGGTCGAAAAGATCTGAGGCCCCGGCGGGAGGCCGGCGGCGACGCGAGTCGCCACCCATCCCGCTCGTTGCTGCCGGTGACGTGACACCGGTGTGAGGAGCCAAGGTAGCCAGTCCTTGGCGTTTGTACTCGACGACCTCGGCGTGGCCGCCGGGATCGGTTCAGGAGAGAACCATGGCCAAGAAGATCGTCGGCTTCATCAAGCTGCAGATCCCGGCCGGCAAGGCGAATCCGTCGCCGCCGATCGGTCCCGCGCTGGGTCAGCGCGGCCTCAACATCATGGAGTTCTGCAAGGCGTTCAACGCCCAGACGCAGTCCATGGAACCGGGCCTCGTGCTGCCCGTCGTTATCACGGCCTATGCCGACAAGAGCTTCAGCTTCGTGCTGAAGACGCCGCCGGCCACCGTGCTGCTCAAGAAGGCCGCCAAGCTCGACAAGGGCTCGGCCAAGCCGCACGTCGACAAGGTCGCCAAGCTGACGCGCGCCCAGGTCGAGGAGATCGCCAAGACCAAGATGAAGGACCTGACGGCCGCCGACCTCGACGCCGCCGTCAAGACGATCGCCGGCTCGGCCCGCTCGATGGGCATCACGGTGGAGGGCATCTGACATGGCCAAGCTGACCAAGCGCCAGAAGGCTCTCGCCGGCAAGGTCGAGAGCACCAGGCTCTATCCGCTCGACGCCGCCGTCGCGCTCGTCAAGCAGTGCGCGACCGCCAAGTTCGACGAGTCGATCGACGTCGCCGTGCAACTCGGCGTCGACGCCAAGAAGTCCGACCAGGTCGTGCGCGGGGCCGTCGTGATGCCTCACGGCACCGGCAAGACCAAGCGCGTCGCCGTGTTCGCTCAAGGGGCCAAGGCCGAAGAGGCCAAGGCGGCGGGCGCCGACGTCGTCGGCATGGACGACCTGGCGGCCGAGATCAAGGCGGGCAACATCAATTTCGACGTCGTCATCGCGTCGCCCGACACGATGCGCGTCGTCGGCACGCTGGGTCAAATCCTCGGTCCGCGCGGCCTGATGCCCAACCCCAAGGTGGGCACCGTGACGCCCGACGTGGCGACGGCCGTCAAGAACGCGAAGGCCGGCCAGGTGCAGTTCCGCGTCGACAAGGCGGGCATCGTGCACGGCACGATCGGCCGCCGCTCGTTCGACGACGACAAGCTGATCGGCAACCTGCGAGCGCTGGTCGACGCGCTGAACAAGGCCAAGCCGGCGTCGAGCAAGGGCATCTACCTGCGCAAGGTGGCGGTGTCGTCGACGATGGGCGTGGGCGCGCGCGTCGACGTGTCGTCGATCGCCGCGCCGGCGCAGGGATAAAGGAGTTTGGTGGGCTGCCCGGGCCGCGAGGCGCGGGCAGGCCGTCCAAGACCGCTGGTGCGGCCGCCCTCGGGCAGCCGCTTAATCGCCAGCGCAGATGGCGGTCCCGCCGAGAGGGAACGAGAGTTCCGGATTCGGTTGGTCGCTGAACGTGGTGTGCGGTGCGGGCTCCCCGGAGCCGGCCGCACCTGATGTGAGGAGCAGACCTTGAGTCTCAACCGCAACGAGAAGGCAGCCGTCGTCACGGACGTCGCCACGCAAGTGGCACGCTCGCAGACGCTCGCGCTGGCCGAGTACCGTGGCCTCACCGTCGAGCACTTGAACGTGTTGCGCCGTCAGGCGCGCGACAAGGGCGTGTACCTTCACGTGCTGAAGAACACGCTTGCGCGTCGCGCCGTTGCCGGCACGCCGTTCGAAGTGGCGGCGGACGCCATGGTCGGCCCGCTGATCTACGGCTTTTCGGAAGACGCCGTCGCCGCAGCCAAAGTCCTCGCCGACTTTGCCAAGGGCAACGACAAGCTGGTCGTCAAGGCCGGCGCCTATGCCGGCAAGGCCCTCGACGCCAGCGGCGTCAAGGCGTTGGCGGCGATCCCGACCAAGGAAGTGCTGCTGTCGCAACTGCTCGGCCTGATGCAGTCGCCCGTCTCGCGCCTCGCGCGCGTGGTGGCGGCAATCGCCGAGAAGCGCGGCGAAGCGGCGCCCGCGGCCTGATCCGGCGTCCCCGCAACCCTATCGATATCCAGGAACCCAAAATGGCATTCGACAAAGACTCCTTCCTCAGCGCACTCGACAGCATGTCGGTGATGGAACTCAACGACCTGGTCAAGGCGATCGAAGAGAAGTTCGGCGTCTCGGCAGCGGCGATGGCCGCTCCGGCGGCCGGCGGCGGCGGCGCCGCGGCGCCGGCGGTCGAGGAGAAGACCGAATTCAACGTGATGCTGCTCGAGGCCGGCGCCAACAAGGTGTCGGTCATCAAGGCGGTGCGCGAGCTGACCGGCCTGGGCCTCAAGGAGGCCAAGGACCTCGTCGACGGTGCCCCGAAGCCCGTCAAGGAGGCCATCGCCAAGGCCGACGCCGAGGCTGCGGTCAAAAAGCTGGTCGAGGCCGGCGCCAAGGCCGAGCTGAAGTAAGCACCACGCTGGTGCGGGCTGGGCGCTCATCGCGGCGCCCGGCCCGTTGCGCTTCCAGGGTCGATCGCCGATTGACCCCTGGAGAGCACCTGAAAGGACTCCGCACGAAAATTGCGGGTTCTTCCAAGTGTTCTCTGATCCGACTGCAGGGAACGGTTTGGTCGGGCCCCGGTGCAACGCCGGGGTTGTCCGCCAGCGGCTGGTAGTGGCCAGCCACCAAGCGTCAGACGCAAGGTCTGAAAGCCAGTCGTCGATGAGCGTGCCGCCTCGGCCGGGCGGCGGGCTCCGACAGGAGTGTTCATGGCGCAGCAAGCACAACCCTACAGCTACACCGAACGCAAGCGCATCCGCAAGAGCTTCGGCAAGCGCGAGAGCGTCCTCAACGTCCCGTACCTTCTGACGATGCAGAAGGAATCGTACGTCGCCTTCCTGCAGAAGGACGTACCGCCCGCCAAGCGCAAGCCCGAGGGGCTGCAGGCTGCCTTCCTGTCTGCGTTCCCGATCGTGTCGCACAACGGGTTCGTGGAGATGAAGTTCATCGAATTCAACATCGCCAAGCCCACCTTCGACGTGCGCGAGTGCCAGCAGCGCGGGTTGACCTATGCCGCCGCGGTGCGCGCGCGACTGCAGATGATCATCTACGACCGCGAGTCGGCGCAGGCCAAGACCGTCAAGGAGATCAAGGAGCAGGAGGTCTACATGGGCGAAGTGCCGCTCATGACGGACTACGGCTCGTTCATCGTCAACGGCACCGAGCGCGTCATCGTCAGCCAGCTGCACCGCTCGCCGGGCGTGTTCTTCGAGCACGACAAGGGCAAGACGCACAGCTCGGGCAAGCTGCTGTTCAGCGCACGCATCATCCCCTACCGCGGCTCGTGGCTCGACTTCGAGTTCGACCCGAAGGACGTCCTCTACTTCCGCGTCGACCGCCGCCGCAAGATGCCGGTGACGATCCTGCTCAAGGCGATCGGCCTGAACCCGGAAGCGATCCTCGCGCACTTCTTCGTCTTCGACAGCTTCCGCCTGATGGACTCGGGCGCGCAGATGGAGTTCGTCGCCGACCGGCTGCGCGGCGAGATCGCGCGCTTCGACATCACCGACAAGAGCGGCAACGTCGTCGTCGAGAAGGACAAGCGCATCACGGCGCGCCACACGCGCACGCTCGAGCAGACCGGCACGACGTTCATCAGCGTGCCCGAGGACTTCCTCGTCGGGCGCGTGCTGGCCAAGAACATCGTCGACCCGGAGACGGGCGAGATCGTCGCGCAGGCCAACGACGAGCTGACCGACTCGCTGCTCAAGAAGCTGCGCGCCGCAGGCGTCAAGGACATCCAGTGCATCTACACCAACGAGCTGGACGAGGGCGCCTACATCTCGCAGACGCTGGCCAACGACGAGACGGCCGACCAGCTCGCCGCGCGCGTCGCGATGTACCGCATGATGCGCCCCGGCGAGCCGCCGACGGAGGACGCCGTCGAGGCGCTGTTCCACCGCCTGTTCTACAGCGCCGATACCTATGACCTGTCGCGCGTCGGGCGCATGAAGTTCAACGCCCGCGTCGGCCGCGACACGCCCGACGGCCCGATGACGCTGTCCAACGACGACATCCTCGACGTCGTCAAGATCCTCGTCAGCCTGCGCAACGGCCGCGGCGAGGTCGACGACATCGACCATCTCGGCAACCGCCGCGTGCGCTGCGTCGGCGAGCTGGCCGAGAACCAGTACCGCTCGGGCCTGGCGCGCATCGAGAAGGCGGTGAAGGAGCGTCTCGGCCAGGCCGAGACGGAAGCACTGATGCCGCACGACCTGATCAACTCCAAGCCGATCTCCGCGGCGTTGAAGGAGTTTTTCGGCGCGAGCCAGCTCAGCCAGTTCATGGACCAGACCAACCCGCTGAGCGAGATCACGCACAAGCGGCGCGTCTCGGCCCTCGGCCCGGGCGGCCTGACGCGCGAGCGCGCCGGCTTCGAGGTGCGCGACGTGCACCCGACGCACTACGGCCGTGTCTGCCCGATCGAGACGCCGGAAGGCCCGAACATCGGCCTGATCAACTCGCTGGCGCTGTATGCGCAGCTCAACGAGTACGGCTTCCTCGAGACGCCGTACCGCCGCGTGCAGGACGGCAAGGTCACGAACCAGATCGACTACCTGTCGGCCATCGAGGAAGGCAAGTACGTCATCGCGCAGGCCAACGCCTCGCTCGACAAGGACGGCAAGCTCGTCGACGAGCTGGTTTCGGCGCGCGAGAACGGCGAATCGGTGCTGACATCGCCCGAGCGCATCCAGTACATGGACGTGGCGCCGACACAGATCGTGTCGGTGGCGGCGTCGCTGGTGCCGTTCCTCGAACACGACGACGCCAACCGCGCGCTGATGGGCGCCAACATGCAGCGCCAGGCCGTGCCGGTGCTGCGTCCCGAGAAGGCCTTCGTCGGCACCGGCGTCGAGCGCGTCGCGGCCAAGGACTCGGGCACCGTCGTCGCGTCGCGCCGCGGTGGCGTCGTCGACTACGTCGACACCAACCGCATCGTGATCCGCGTCAACGACACGGAGACGGTGGCCGGCGAGGTCGGCGTCGACATCTACAACCTGATCAAGTACCACCGCTCGAACCAGAACACGAATATCCACCAGCGCCCGATCGTCGCGCGCGGCGACCAGGTCGCCGCCGGCGACGTGATCGCCGATGGCGCGTCGACCGACCTGGGCGAGCTCGCGCTCGGCCAGAACATGCTGGTCGCGTTCATGCCCTGGAACGGCTACAACTTCGAGGACTCGATCCTGATCAGCGAGCGCGTCGTCGGCGAAGACCGCTACACCTCGATCCACATCGAGGAGCTGGTCGTGATGGCGCGCGACACCAAGCTCGGCTCGGAAGAGATCACGCGCGACATCCCGAATCTCTCGGAACAGCAGCTCGCGCGCCTCGACGAATCGGGCATCGTCTACATCGGCGCCGAGGTCAACCCGGGCGACGTGCTCGTCGGGAAGGTGACGCCCAAGGGCGAGACGACGCTGACCCCCGAAGAGAAGCTGTTGCGCGCCATCTTCGGCGAGAAGGCGTCCGACGTGAAGGATACGTCGCTGCGCGTCGAGCAGGGGACGAGCGGCACCGTCATCGACGTGCAGGTGTTTACCCGCGAGGGCATCCAGCGCGACAAGCGCGCTCAGCAGATCATCGACGACGAGCTCAAGCGCTTCCGCCTCGACCTCAACGACCAGCTGCGCATCGTCGAGGCCGACGCCTTCGACCGCATCGAGAAGTTGCTCGCCGGCAAGCCGGCCAACGGCGGGCCGAACAAGCTCGCCAAGGGCGCGACGATCGACCGCGACTACCTCGCCACCGTCGAGAAGTACCACTGGTTCGACATCCGCCCGGCCGACGAAGACGTCGCCGGCCAGCTCGAGAGCATCAAGAACTCGCTCGAGCAGACGCGCCACAGCTTCGACCTCGCCTTCGAGGAGAAGCGCAAGAAGCTGACGCAGGGCGACGAGTTGCCCGCCGGCGTGCTGAAGATGGTCAAGGTCTACCTCGCCGTCAAGCGCCGCCTGCAGCCCGGCGACAAGATGGCCGGCCGTCACGGCAACAAGGGCGTCGTCTCCAAGATCGTTCCGGTCGAGGACATGCCCTACATGGCCGACGGCACGCCGTGCGACATCGTGCTCAACCCGCTGGGCGTGCCGTCGCGCATGAACGTCGGCCAGGTGCTCGAAGTGCACCTCGGCTGGGCCGGCAAGGGCATCGGCCAGCGCATCGGCGACTTGCTGCAGCAGCAGGCGCGCGTCGCCGAACTGCGCAAGTTCTTCGACGAGCTCTACAACCGCTCGGGCGGCAAGGCCGAGACGATCGAGGCGCTCAGCGACGACGAGGTCGTCGAGATGGCGAACAACCTCGCCAAGGGCGTGCCGTTCGCGACGCCGGTGTTCGACGGCGCGGCCGAGAGCGAGATCCGCGCGATGCTCGAGCTGGCCTATCCCGACGAGATCGCCAAGGCCAAGGGTCTGACGGCGACGCGCACCCAGGCCGTGCTGTGCGACGGCCGCACCGGCGAGCCGTTCGAGCGGCCGGTGACGGTCGGCTACATGCACGTGCTGAAGCTGCACCACCTCGTCGACGACAAGATGCACGCGCGCTCGACCGGCCCGTACAGCCTGGTCACGCAGCAGCCGCTGGGCGGCAAGGCGCAGTTCGGCGGCCAGCGCTTCGGCGAGATGGAAGTCTGGGCGCTCGAAGCCTACGGCGCCAGCTACGTGCTGCAGGAGATGCTGACCGTCAAGTCGGACGACGTGACCGGCCGCACCAAGGTGTACGAGAGCATCGTCAAGGGCGAGCACGCGATCGAGGCCGGCATGCCGGAGTCGTTCAACGTGCTGGTCAAGGAAATCCGTTCGCTCGGCATCGACATCGAGCTCGAGCGCAACTAAAGGAGTCATGCATGAAAGGCTTGCTGGACCTTTTCAAGCAATTCACGCCCGACGAACACTTCGACGCGATCAAGATCGGGCTCGCCTCGCCCGAGAAGATCCGCTCGTGGTCGTTCGGCGAGGTGAAGAAGCCCGAGACGATCAACTACCGGACCTTCAAACCGGAGCGCGACGGCCTGTTCTGCGCCAAGATCTTCGGCCCGATCAAGGACTACGAGTGCCTGTGCGGCAAGTACAAGCGCCTGAAGCACCGCGGCGTGATCTGCGAGAAGTGCGGCGTCGAGGTCACGCAGACCAAGGTGCGGCGCGACCGCATGGGTCACATCGACCTGGCGGCGCCGTGCGCGCACATCTGGTTCCTGAAGTCGCTGCCGTCGCGCCTGGGCCTGGTGCTCGACATGACGCTGCGCGACATCGAGCGGGTGCTGTACTTCGAGGCCTACGTCGTCGTCGATCCGGGCATGACGCCGCTGAAGAAGTTCTCGATCATGAGCGAGGACGACTACGACGCCAAGCGCAGCGAATACGGTGACGAGTTCATCGCGCTGATGGGCGCCGAGGGCATCAAGAAGCTGCTCGAGGAGATGGATCTCGACACCGAGATCGAGAAGCTGCGCGGCGACATGACGGGCTCGGAGCTCAAGGTCAAGAAGAACTCCAAGCGCCTCAAGGTGATGGAGGCGTTCAAGAAGTCTGGCATCAAGCCGCAGTGGATGATTCTGCAGGTGCTGCCGGTGCTGCCCCCCGAGCTGCGCCCGCTGGTGCCGCTCGACGGCGGCCGCTTCGCCACGTCCGACCTCAACGACCTCTACCGCCGCGTCATCAACCGCAACAACCGCCTCAAGCGGCTGCTCGAGCTGAAGGCGCCCGAGATCATCGTGCGCAACGAGAAGCGCATGCTGCAGGAGGCGGTCGACTCGCTGCTCGACAACGGCCGGCGCGGCAAGGCGATGACCGGCGCGAACAAGCGCGCGCTGAAGTCGCTCGCCGACATGATCAAGGGCAAGGGCGGGCGCTTCCGCCAGAACCTGCTCGGCAAGCGCGTCGACTACTCCGGCCGCTCGGTCATCGTCGTCGGCCCGCAGCTCAAGCTGCACCAGTGCGGGCTGCCGAAGCTGATGGCGCTCGAGCTGTTCAAGCCGTTCATCTTCAACAAGCTCGAGACGATGGGCGTGGCAACGACCATCAAGCAGGCCAAGAAGTACGTCGAGAGCCAGGAGCCGATCGTCTGGGACATCCTCGAGGAGGTGATCCGCGAGCACCCGGTGCTGCTCAACCGCGCGCCGACGCTGCACCGCCTCGGCATCCAGGCGTTCGAGCCGGTGCTGATCGAGGGCAAGGCGATCCAGCTGCATCCGCTGGTCTGCGCGGCATTCAACGCCGACTTCGACGGCGACCAGATGGCCGTGCACGTGCCGCTGTCGATCGAGGCGCAGATGGAAGCGCGCACGCTGATGCTCGCGACCAACAACGTCCTGTTCCCGGCCAACGGCGAGCCGTCGATCGTGCCGAGCCAGGACGTCGTGCTGGGCCTGTACTACGCCACCCGCGAGCGCATCAACGGCAAGGGCGAGGGGATGGTGTTCTCCGACGTCGCCGAAGTGCAGCGCGCGCTGGACAACGGCGCCGTCGAGCTGACCGCCAGGATCAGCGTGCGCCTGACCGAATGGGTCAGGGACAAGGCCAACGGCGGCGACTTCGTCCCCGAGACGAAGATGGTCGACACGACGGTCGGCCGTGCGCTGCTGTCGGAGATCCTGCCCAAGGGCCTGCCGTTCGCCAACATCAACAAGGCGCTCAAGAAGAAGGAAATCTCGCGCCTGATCAACGCGTCGTTCCGCAAGTGCGGCCTGAAGGAGACCGTCGTGCTGGCCGACAAGCTGCTGCAAAGCGGCTTCCGCCTCGCGACGCGCGCCGGCATCTCGATCGGCATCGATGACATGCTCGTGCCGAAGGAGAAGCACGGCCTGATCGAGCGCGCCGAGAAGGAAGTCAAGGAGATCGAGCAGCAGTACGTCTCGGGCCTCGTGACCGCCGGCGAGCGCTACAACAAGGTTGTCGACATCTGGGGCAAGACGGGCGACGAGGTCGGCAAGGTCATGATGAGCCAGCTGGCCAAGCAGAAGGTCACCGACCGCAACGGCAAGGAGGTCGAGCAGGAGTCGTTCAACTCGATCTACATGATGGCCGACTCGGGCGCGCGCGGCAGCGCGGCGCAGATCCGCCAGCTCGCCGGCATGCGCGGCCTGATGGCCAAGCCAGACGGCTCGATCATCGAGACGCCGATCACGGCCAACTTCCGTGAAGGTCTGAACGTCCTGCAGTACTTCATCTCCACCCACGGCGCCCGCAAGGGTCTCGCGGACACGGCGCTGAAGACGGCCAACTCGGGCTACCTGACGCGTCGTCTGGTCGACGTGACGCAGGACCTCGTCGTCACCGAAGACGATTGCGGCACCTACATGGGCATGAACATGCGTGCCCTGGTCGAGGGCGGCGAAGTCATCGAGAGCCTGCGCGACCGCATCCTCGGCCGCGTCACCGCGATCGAGGTGCTGCACCCCGAGACGCAGGAGACGCTGCTTTCGGCGGGCCAGATGCTCGACGAGGACGCGCTCGACATGCTCGAGGCGGCCGGCGTCGACGAGGTCAAGGTCCGCACGGCACTGACCTGCGGCACGCGCTTCGGCCTGTGCGCACGCTGCTATGGCCGCGACCTCGGCCGCGGCGGCCTCGTCAACACGGGCGAGGCGGTCGGTGTGATCGCCGCGCAGTCGATCGGCGAGCCCGGCACGCAGCTGACGATGCGCACCTTCCACATCGGCGGCGCGGCGTCGCGGGCGGCGGTGGCGTCGAGCGTCGACGCCAAGTCGGACGGCATCGTCGGCTTCAATTCGACGATGCGCTACGTCACCAACGGCAAGGGCGAACTGGTCGTGATCTCGCGTTCCGGCGAGATCGTGATCGCCGACGCCCACGGCCGCGAGCGCGAGCGCCACAAGCTGCCGTACGGTGCCACGCTCACCGTCAAGGCCGACCAGCAGGTCAAGGCCGGCACGGTGCTCGCGAGCTGGGATCCGCTGACGCGCCCGATCATCACGGAGTTCGCCGGCCGCGCGAAGTTCGAGAACGTCGAAGAAGGCGTGACGGTCGCCAAGCAGGTCGACGAGGTGACCGGGCTGTCGACGCTCGTCGTCATCGACCCGAAGCGCCGCGGCGCGACCAAGGTCGTGCGCCCGCAGGTCAAGCTGCTCGACGCCGCCGGCAACGAAGTGAAGATTCCCGGCACCGACCACTCGGTGACGATCGGCTTCCCTGTCGGCGCGCTGATCCAGGTGCGCGACGGCCAGGACCTGGCTCCCGGCGAAGTGCTGGCGCGCATCCCGGTCGAAGGCCAGAAGACGCGCGACATCACGGGCGGCTTGCCGCGCGTGGCCGAGCTGTTCGAGGCGCGCTCGCCCAAGGATGCCGGCATCCTCGCCGAGCAGACCGGCACGATCTCGTTCGGCAAGGAGACCAAGGGCAAGGTGCGCCTCGAGATCACCGACCCCGAAGGCCGCAAGCACGAGGAGCTGGTGCCGAAGGAGAAGAACATTCTCGTGCACGAAGGCCAGGTCGTGAACAAGGGCGAGCTGATCGTCGACGGCCCGGCCGACCCGCAGGACATCCTGCGGCTGCTGGGTATCGAGGAGCTGGCGCGCTATATCGTCGACGAGGTGCAGGACGTCTATCGTCTGCAGGGCGTGAAGATCAACGACAAGCACATCGAGGTGATCGTTCGCCAGATGCTGCGGCGCGTGCAGATCGCCGCCCCGGGCGACAGCGGCTACATCGCCGGCGAGCAGGTCGAGCGCTCCGAGCTGCTCGAGACCAACGACAAGCTGCACGCCGAGGGCAAGATCCCGGCGACGCACAGCGACCTGCTGCTGGGCATCACGAAGGCGTCGCTGTCGACCGACAGCTTCATCTCGGCGGCGTCGTTCCAGGAGACGACGCGCGTGCTCACCGAGGCCGCCATCATGGGCAAGCGCGACGAGCTGCGCGGGCTGAAGGAAAACGTCATCGTCGGCCGCCTGATCCCCGCGGGCACCGGCATGGCCTTCCACCAGGCGCGCAAGGCCAAGGAAGAGATGGACGACGCCGAGCGCCGCGCAATCTCGCTGCAGGAGGCCGAGGAGCTTGCCGCAGCGCAGCTCGCCGCGGTGGACGCCGAGACGGCTCCGGCTGCGGGAGGCGACACGGCCGAGTGAGTCGCGCGCACCGGCGGCTCGAATCGAGGGCGGTCTGCGGACCGCCCTTTTTTCAGGGGCGCCGGCGATCGAGGCGTTACGGCAGCTCGGCCCAGCGCGACGGCTCGACGATCCGCAGCCCGAGCGGCGCGGCGCCGCGCGCGAGCTTCAGCAGCGCGCGATCGCGGCTGATGAGCCAGTGCGCGCCCGATGCCAGCCCGAGGTCGACGAAGATCTGGTCGTCGGGATCGGCGCAGCGCAGCGGGTGCGCCGCGGCCTGCGCGACGACGGTGGCGTGGGCGTCCCAGGCGGCGAGCAGTGCCGACGTTTCGGCAGACCGCCGAGCTGCCAGTCCGCGCTCGAGTACGTGGCGCAGCTCGACGCGCATCGCCGGCGTGGCCAGCCAGCGCACCCGCCGCCCGGCGATGGCGCCGGCCAGCGTCGCGACGCGGCGGTCCTGGAACAGCAGCCAATCGAGCACGACGTTGGTGTCGAGCACGATGGCGGGCGGGGCGGTGTCGTAGGGTGACTGCATGTGCGGCGAATCGGTCACTCGGGCGGCAGGGTGCCGCGCCAGGCGACATCATGCCGGCGAACAACGGCTCCACGCCCCGAAGTCGGCAAGGCCGTAACGCCGTCGGTTCGCGAGTGAGTGCGTGCTATGAGTCGGTCGACAATGCCGCCGGCGATCGGGCTCGGCTCGATCTGTTGCGGTGCGTCGTGCCGGCCAATATAATCGCGAGCTTTTCGGCAGATTCTGCTGCGCTCTTTGTCGAGCGGCTCACCGGGCCCTTTGCGCGCCCGGCCTTCGGGCCCGCGGTCGGTTGGAGTGCTCGTTCTGTCCGAAAATCGAGTGACTTCAAACGGGACCACTGTCTTATGCCAACCATCAACCAGCTCGTGCGGCAAGGTCGCGAGACCGAGATCGCGAAGTCCAAGTCGCCGGCGCTGCAGGGTGGCCCGCAGCGGCGCGGCGTCTGCACGCGCGTCTACACGACCACGCCGAAGAAGCCGAATTCGGCGCTGCGCAAGGTCGCCAAGGTGCGCCTGACCAACGGCTTCGAGATCATTTCCTACATCGGCGGCGAAGGCCACAACCTGCAGGAGCACAGCGTCGTGCTCGTGCGCGGCGGCCGCGTGAAGGATCTGCCGGGCGTGCGCTACCACATCGTGCGCGGCTCGCTCGATCTGCAGGGCGTCAAGGATCGCAAGCAGTCGCGCTCGAAGTACGGCGCCAAGCGTCCGAAGAAGGCGTAAGACACGCTTTGTCGAGGTTCGGCCCTTTTCGTCGGGTCGGCCCAGTAAGTGAAGGGCCAGCATGGCCCTTCGAGGCGCAGCAGGGTCTGCTGCCCAACTGAAACTGAAGGAAGAGAAATGCCACGTCGTCGCGAAGTCCCCAAGCGCGAGATCCTGCCCGACCCCAAGTTCGGCAGCGTCGATCTCTCGAAGTTCATGAACGTGATCATGGAGTCCGGCAAGAAGGCCGTCGCCGAGCGCATCATCTACGGCGCCCTCGACCAGGTCGAGAAGAAGTCGGGCAAGGACCCGCTCGAGGTTTTCACGATCGCGCTGAACAACGTCAAGCCGATGGTCGAGGTGAAGTCGCGGCGCGTCGGCGGTGCCAACTACCAGGTGCCGGTCGAGGTGCGCCCGGTGCGCCGCGTCGCGCTGGCGATGCGCTGGCTCAAGGAATCGGCGCGCAAGCGCGGCGAGAAGTCGATGGCGCAGCGCCTGGCGAACGAGCTGCTCGAGGCCGTCGAAGGCCGGGGCGGCGCGATGAAGAAGCGCGACGAGGTGCACCGCATGGCCGAGGCGAACAAGGCCTTCTCGCACTTCCGCTTCTGATTCCTTCTTTCGCCGGCCCCGCGCGTTCACGAGACGCCGCGGGCCACCCCCGTTCTGGAGCCACACCATGTCCCGCAAGACCCCCATCGAGCGCTACCGCAATATCGGTATCTCCGCGCACATCGATGCCGGCAAGACCACGACGACCGAGCGCATCCTGTTCTACACCGGTGTGAACCACAAGCTCGGCGAGGTGCACGACGGCGCCGCGACGATGGACTGGATGGAGCAGGAGCAGGAGCGCGGTATCACGATCACCTCGGCGGCCACGACCTGCTTCTGGAAGGGCATGGATCTGTCGTATCCGGAGCACCGCTTCAACATCATCGACACGCCGGGGCACGTCGACTTCACGATCGAGGTCGAGCGTTCGATGCGCGTGCTCGACGGGGCCTGCATGGTCTACTGCGCCGTCGGCGGCGTGCAGCCCCAGTCCGAGACGGTCTGGCGCCAGGCCAACAAGTACAAGGTGCCCCGTCTGGCCTTCGTCAACAAGATGGATCGCACGGGCGCGAACTTCTTCAAGGTCTACGAGCAGATGAAGACGCGGCTGAAGGGCAATCCCGTGCCCATCGTCGTGCCGATCGGCGCCGAGGACTCGTTCAAGGGCGTCGTCGACCTGTTCAAGATGAAGGCCATCGTCTGGGACGAGGCCAGCCAGGGCATGAAGTTCGAGTACGGCCCGATCCCCGCCGAGCTCGAGGCAGAGTGCCAGAAGTGGCGCGAGAACATGATCGAGGCGGCGGCCGAGGCCAGCGAAGAGCTGATGAACAAGTATCTCGAGTCGGGCGAGCTGACCGAGGAAGAGATCAAGCAGGGCCTGCGCCTGCGCACCATCGCCACCGAGATTCAGCCGATGCTGTGCGGCACCGCCTTCAAGAACAAGGGCGTGCAGCGCATGCTCGACGCGGTGATCGACTTCCTGCCCTCGCCGGTGGACATCCCGCCGGTCATGGGGACGGACGATGACGACAAGGAGACGAGCCGCAAGGCCGACGACAACGAGAAGTTCGCCGCCCTCGCGTTCAAGCTGATGACCGACCCCTACGTCGGCCAGCTGACTTTCGTGCGCGTCTACTCGGGCGTGCTGAAGTCGGGCGACTCGGTCTACAACCCGATCCGCGGCAAGAAGGAGCGCATCGGCCGCATTCTGCAGATGCACGCCAACCAGCGTGAAGAGATCAAGGAGATCCTGGCCGGCGACATCGCCGCCTGCGTCGGCCTGCGCGAAGTGACGACGGGCGAGACGCTGTGCGACCCGGCGGCCATCATCACGCTCGAGAAGATGGTGTTCCCCGAGCCGGTGATCTCGCAGGCCGTCGAGCCCAAGACGAAGGCCGACCAGGAGAAGATGGGCATTGCGCTCGGCCGCCTCGCGCAGGAGGATCCGTCGTTCCGCGTGCGCACCGACGAGGAGTCCGGCCAGACGATCATCTCGGGCATGGGCGAGCTGCACCTCGAGATCATCGTCGACCGCATGAAGCGCGAGTTCGGCGTCGAGGCCAACGTCGGCAAGCCGCAGGTCGCGTACCGCGAGACGGTTCGCAAGTCGGTCAGCGACATCGAAGGCAAGTTCGTGCGCCAGTCGGGCGGCAAGGGTCAGTATGGCCACGTCGTCTTCTCGCTCGATCCGCAGGAGCCGGGCAAGGGCTTCGAGTTCGTCGATGCGATCAAGGGCGGCGTGGTGCCGCGCGAGTACATCCCGGCGGTGCAGAAGGGTGTCGAGGACACGCTGCCCAACGGCGTGCTCGCCGGCTATCCGGTCGTCGACGTGAAGGTGACGCTGACCTTCGGTTCGTACCACGAGGTCGACTCGTCGGAAAACGCGTTCAAGATGGCAGCGTCGATCGGCTTCAAGGAGGCCTGCCGCAAGGCCAGTCCCGTGATCCTCGAGCCGATGATGGCCGTCGAGGTCGAGACGCCGGAAGACTACGCCGGCTCCGTCATGGGCGACCTGTCGTCGCGGCGCGGCATGGTGCAGGGCATGGACGACATGCCGGGCGGCGGCAAGATCATCAAGGCCGAGGTGCCGCTGTCGGAGATGTTCGGCTACTCGACGACGCTGCGCTCGATGAGCCAGGGCCGCGCGACGTACACGATGGAGTTCAAGCACTACGCCGAGGCGCCGAAGAACGTCGCCGACGCGATCATCACGGCGCGCACGAAGTAACTCGTACGCAGTGGTCTTCGCCCGGGAACCGTCGGCTGCCAGCGCCGGCGGACCGATACCCGGGCGGAAACCTTAAACCACCACTGGCATGCTCTTTTACGGAGATCCGAAATGGCAAAAGGCAAATTTGAACGCACGAAGCCGCACGTGAACGTGGGGACGATTGGTCACGTGGACCATGGCAAGACGACGTTGACGGCGGCGATTACCTCGGTGCTGGCGACCAAGTTCGGTGGCGAGGCCAAGGCGTACGACCAGATCGACGCGGCGCCGGAGGAGAAGGCGCGCGGCATCACGATCAACACGGCGCACGTGGAGTACGAGACGGCCAACCGTCACTATGCGCACGTGGACTGCCCCGGGCACGCGGACTACGTGAAGAACATGATCACGGGTGCGGCGCAGATGGACGGCGCGATCCTGGTGGTGAGCGCGGCCGACGGCCCGATGCCGCAGACGCGCGAGCACATCCTGCTGGCGCGTCAGGTGGGCGTGCCCTACATCATCGTGTTCATGAACAAGTGCGACATGGTCGATGATGCGGAGCTGCTGGAGCTCGTCGAGATGGAGGTTCGCGAGCTGCTGTCGAAGTACGACTTTCCGGGCGACGACACCCCCATCGTCAAGGGCTCGGCCAAGCTGGCGATGGAAGGCGACAAGGGCGAGCTGGGCGAGCAGGCGATCATGAAGCTGGCCGAGGCGCTGGACAGCTACATTCCGACGCCCGAGCGCGCGATCGACGGCACGTTCCTGATGCCGGTGGAAGACGTGTTCTCGATCTCGGGGCGCGGCACGGTGGTCACGGGGCGCGTGGAGCGCGGCGTGGTCAAGGTGGGCGAGGAAATCGAGATCGTGGGCATCAAGCCGACGCAAAAGACGACCTGCACGGGCGTGGAGATGTTCAGAAAGCTCCTGGACCAGGGGCAGGCGGGCGACAACGTGGGGATCCTGCTGCGCGGCACCAAGCGCGAGGAGGTCGAGCGCGGGCAGGTGCTGTGCAAGCCCGGCTCGATCAAGCCGCACACGCACTTCACGGCCGAGGTGTACGTGCTGAGCAAGGAGGAGGGCGGGCGCCACACGCCGTTTTTCAACAACTACCGGCCGCAGTTCTACTTCCGCACGACGGACGTGACGGGAGCGGTGGAGCTGCCCAAGGACAAGGAGATGGTGATGCCCGGCGACAACGTCAGCATGACGGTCAAGCTGATCGCGCCGATCGCGATGGAGGAGGGCCTGCGCTTTGCCATCCGCGAGGGCGGGCGCACCGTCGGCGCCGGCGTCGTCGCCAAGATCATCGAGTAACCATGGTGCCCCCGGTGTCGTCGCGCTGAACGCGCTCCGACACCACCCCCCAGCCTCTTCGTCGTGGCCCCAAGGCCACGACACTGCTCTTTGGAGTCACCATGCAGAAGCAAAAGATCCGCATCCGCCTCAAGGCGTTCGACTACAAGCTGATCGACCAGTCGGCGCTGGAGATCGTCGACACGGCCAAGCGCACCGGCGCCATCGTCAAGGGGCCGGTACCGTTGCCCACACGTATGCAGCGTTTCGACATCTTGCGCTCGCCGCACGTCAACAAGACGTCGCGCGACCAGTTCGAGATCCGCACGCATCAGCGCCTGATGGACATCGTCGACCCGACCGACAAGACGGTCGACGCATTGATGAAGCTCGATCTCCCCGCCGGCGTGGACGTGGAAATCAAGCTGCAGTAGAATCACCGGCTTTTCCGGCGGCCGACTTGGGCCGCCCGAACTCATCAGCCCGGCCAATCGTTGTCGGGCATTGGAGAAAACCATGACTACAGCCACTCCGGGCCAACGCCTCGGTTTGCTGGGCCGCAAGGTGGGCATGATGCGCATCTTCACCGACGGCGGCGACTCCGTGCCGGTGACCGTGCTCGACGTGTCGAACAACCGCGTCACGCAGGTCAAGACGGTCGAGAACGACGGCTACAGCGCGCTGCAGGTGACCTACGGGTCGCGCAAGGCGTCGCGCGTGTCCAAGCCCGAGGCCGGTCACTTGGCCAAGGCCGGCGTCGAGGCCGGCGAGGTTCTCAAGGAATTCCGCGTGACGGCCGACGTCGCCGGCCAGTACGCGCCCGGCGCTCAAGTGCCCGTGACGCTGTTCGCCGCCGGCCAGAAGGTCGACGTGCAGGGCACGTCGATCGGCAAGGGCTTCGCCGGCACGATCAAGCGCCACAACTTCGGCTCCCAGCGCGCGTCTCACGGCAACAGCCGCTCGCACAACGTGCCGGGTTCGATCTCGATGGCGCAGGATCCGGGCCGCGTGTTTCCCGGCAAGAAGATGTCGGGCCACCTCGGCGACGAGACGGTGACGACGCAGAATCTCGACGTTGTGCGCATCGACGAGGCTCGCCAGCTGCTGCTCGTGCGCGGCGCCGTGCCCGGCGCGAAGAACGGTCACGTCGTCGTGCGCCCGGCCGTCAAGGCGCGCGCCAAGAAAGGAGCCCAGTGATGCAACTCGAGCTCCTGAACGAGCAGGGCCAAGCGACGGCCAAGGTGGACGCGCCGGACACTGTGTTCGCGCGTGACTACAACGAGGCACTGGTGCATCAGGTCGTCGTCGCCTTTCAGGCCAACGCGCGCCAAGGCACGCGGGCGCAGAAGGACCGTGCCACCGTCAAGCACTCGACCAAGAAGCCGTGGCGCCAGAAGGGCACCGGCCGCGCGCGCGCCGGCATGACGTCGTCGCCGCTGTGGCGCGGCGGCGGTCGCATCTTCCCGAACAGCCCGGACGAGAACTTCACCCACAAGGTCAACAAGAAGATGTATCGCGCCGGCATGGCGGCGATCCTCTCGCAGCTGGCCCGCGACGGCCGCCTCGCCGTCGTCGACTCGATTGCCGTCGACGCGCCGAAGACGAAGCTGCTGGCGCAGAAGTTCAGGGCCATGGGCCTCGATTCCGTGATGGTGATCGCCGACCAGGTCGACGACAACCTGCTGCTCGCGTCGCGCAACCTCGCCAACGTGCTCGTCGTCGAGCCGCGCTACGCCGACCCGCTGTCGCTCGTCTTCTACAAGAAGGTGCTCGTGACCAAGGGCGCGATGGAGCAACTCAAGGAGATGCTGGCATGAACGCCGTCGCATTCGATCAGGGCCGCCTGGCCCAGGTGCTGGTCGAGCCGATCGTGTCCGAAAAGGCCACGAGCGTCGCCGAATCGCACAACCAGGTGCTGTTCAAGGTGCTGCGCAACGCGACCAAGCCCGAGATCAAGGCCGCCGTCGAACTGATGTTCAAGGTCGAGGTCGAATCGGTCCAGGTGCTCAACCAGAAGGGCAAGACGAAGCGGTTCGGTCGCTCGATGGGCCGCCGCGACCACGTCAAGAAGGCGTACGTGTCGCTCAAGCCGGGTCAGGAGCTCAACTTCTCCGGGGAGGCCGCGTAATGGCCGTCATCAAAGTCAAGCCGACCTCGCCGGGGCGCCGCGCGATGGTCAAGGTCGCGCATCCGCACCTCTACAAGGGGCGCCCGGAGGCGTCGCTCGTCGAGCCGCAGATGCAGAAGGCCGGCCGCAACAACAACGGCCACATCACGATGCGCCACAAGGGCGGCGGCCACAAGCACCACTATCGCGTGGTCGACTTCCGTCGCAACAAGGACGGCATCCCCGCGAAGGTCGAGCGCATCGAGTACGACCCGAACCGCACCGCGCACATCGCGCTGCTGTGCTACGCCGACGGTGAGCGTCGCTACATCATCGCGCCGCGCGGGCTGGACATCGGCGCCACGGTGCTGTCGGGCTCGGAGGCGCCGATCAAGGCTGGCAACACGCTGCCGATCCGCAACATCCCGGTCGGCTCGACGATCCACTGCGTCGAGCTGCTGCCCGGAAAGGGTGCGCAGATCGCGCGCTCGGCCGGCACGGCGGTGACGCTGCTGGCGCGTGAAGGCACGTATGCCCAGGTGCGCATGCGCTCGGGCGAGGTGCGCCGCATCCACATCGACTGCCGCGCCACGATCGGAGAGGTGTCGAACGAGGAGCACAACCTCAAGCACTACGGCAAGGCGGGTGCGCGCCGCTGGAAGGGCATCCGCCCGACGGTGCGCGGCGTCGCGATGAACCCGGTCGACCACCCGCACGGTGGCGGCGAGGGCCGGACCGGCGAAGGCCAGGTGCCGGTGTCGCCGTGGAACACGATGACCAAGGGATACCGCACTCGCAGCAACAAGCGCACGCAGACGTTCATCGTCTCGCGCCGCAAGAAGTAAGGGGCCACGATGAGCCGCTCGCTGAAGAAGGGTCCGTTCGTGGACCACCACTTGATGGCCAAGGTCGAGAAGGCCGTCGCCATCAAGGACAAGAAGCCGATCAGGACGTGGTCGCGCCGTTCGACGATCCTGCCCGAGTTCATCGGGCTGACCATCGCCGTACACAACGGCAAGCAGCACGTGCCCGTCTACGTCAGCGACCAGATGGTCGGCCACAAGCTCGGCGAATTTGCGCTCACGCGCACGTTCAAGGGGCACCCCGCCGACAAGAAGGCCGCCAAGAAGTAAGGAGCAGCGACGATGGAAACCCGAGCAATCGTTCGCGGCGTTCGCCTGTCGGTCGACAAGGGTCGTCTGGTGGCGGATCTTGTGCGCGGCAAGAAGGTCGATCAGGCGCTCAACATCCTGACGTTCACGCCGAAGAAGGCCGCCGGCATCATCAAGAAGGCGCTCGAGTCGGCGATCGCGAATGCCGAGCACAACGACGGCGCCGACATCGACGAGCTGAAGGTGACGTCGATCTACGTCGAGCAGGGCGCGACGCTCAAGCGCTTCTCGGCGCGCGCCAAGGGCCGCGGCAACCGCATCAGCAAGCCCACCTGCCACATCTTCGTCACCGTCGGAAACTGAGAGGCAAGAGCAACACCATGGGACAGAAGATCCATCCGACCGGTTTCCGCCTTCCCGTCACCCGCAACTGGTCGTCGCGCTGGTACGCGTCGAACCAGAACTTCGCGTCGATGCTCGCCGAGGACCTGAAGGTGCGCGAGTTCCTGAAGGCGCGGCTGAAGAACGCCGCCGTCTCGCGCATCCTGATCGAGCGCCCGGCCAAGAACGCGCGCATCACGATCTACTCGGCGCGCCCCGGCGTCGTGATCGGCAAGAAGGGTGAGGACATCGAGAACCTGAAGGCCGAACTGACGCGCCGCCTCGGCGTGCCGGTCGCCGTCAACATCGAGGAAGTGCGCAAGCCCGAGGTCGACGCGCAGCTGATCGCCGACTCGATCACGCAGCAGCTCGAGAAGCGCATCATGTTCCGCCGCGCGATGAAGCGCGCGATGCAAAACGCCATGCGCCTGGGCGCCCAGGGCATCAAGATCATGTCGGCCGGCCGCCTCAACGGCATCGAGATTGCCCGCACCGAGTGGTATCGCGAGGGTCGCGTGCCGCTGCATACGCTGCGCGCCGATATCGACTACGGCTTTTCCGAGGCCAAGACGACGTACGGCGTGATCGGCGTCAAGTGCTGGGTCTACCGCGGCGACCGTCTCGCCAGCGGCGAGGCGCCGGGCATCGTGACTCCGCCCGGCGTGGAAGACGAGCGCCGCCCGCGCCGTCCCGCGCGACCCGGCGCCCCGGGCGGTCGCGGTCGCCCCGGTGACCGCGCTCCGCGCGCCGGCGGTGCGCCCGCCGATGGCAGCGACAAGCCTGCCGAGGCTGCCGCCGAAGCGCCGAAGGCGCCCGCCGTCAAGCGCGTGCGCAAGGCCGCTCCGCCCTCTGGCGGAGCCAAAGGAGAATAACGATGCTGCAACCCGCACGTCGCAAGTTCCGCAAGGAACAGAAGGGCCGCAACACCGGCGTCGCCACGCGCGGCGCGAACGTGTCGTTCGGCGATTTCGGCCTCAAGGCCACCGAGCGCGGCCGCCTGACGGCGCGCCAGATCGAGGCTGCGCGCCGCGCCATCTCGCGCCACGTCAAGCGTGGCGGCCGCATCTGGATCCGCATATTCCCCGACAAGCCGATCTCGCAGAAGCCGGCCGAAGTCCGCATGGGCAACGGCAAGGGCAACCCCGAGTTCTACGTGGCGGAGATCGTCCCGGGCAAGGTGCTGTACGAGATCAACGGCGTCCCCGAGGCACTCGCGCGCGAGGCGTTCACGCTGGCTGCCGCCAAGCTGCCACTGCGCACGACGTTCGTGGCGCGCCAGGTCGGCGCCTGAAGCTGACGGAGTAGACGATGAAGACATCCGAACTGCGCAACAAGGACGTTGCCGGCCTCGAGAAGGAGGTCGCCGACCTGCTGAAGGCCCACTTCGGCCTGCGCATGCAGAAGGCGACGCAACAGCTGACCAACCACGCGGCGCTCGGCAAGACACGGCGTGAGATCGCGCGTGCGAAGACGATCCTCGCCGAGAAGAAGAAGGGGGCCGCCAAATGACGCAAGCTCAGACGCAACCGGCGACGAAGAACACCCGCACCCTGGTCGGGCGCGTGGTCAGCGACAAGCGCTCGAAGACGGTCACTGTGCTGGTCGAGCGCCGCACCAAGCACGAGCTCTACGGCAAGATCGTCGCCAAGTCGAGCAAGTACCACGCGCACGACGAGAAGGGCGAGTTCAAGTTCGGCGACCTGGTCGAGATCGCCGAGAGCCGGCCCCTCTCGAAGACCAAGTCCTGGGTCGTGACGCGGCTGATCGAGAAGGCGCGCGTCGTCTGACGACGGCACCGCGAGCCGGGAGAGCACATGATCAAGGTCGGCGACGCGCTGCCCGACGGCACGCTGCTGGAATACATCGAAGTCGAGGGCAACGGCTGCTCGCTCGGCCCGAACCGTTTCGATGTGCGCAAGGAGGCGGCCGGTAAGACGATCGCGATCTTCGGCCTGCCCGGCGCGTTCACGCCGACCTGCTCGGCCAAGCACGTGCCTGGCTATGTCGAGAAGGCGGCCGAGTTGAAGGCCGCCGGCGTCGACGAGATCTGGTGCGTGTCGGTCAACGACGCCTTCGTGATGGGCGCCTGGGGCCGCGACCAGCAGACGGCCGGCAAGGTGCGCATGATGGCCGACGGCAACGCCGATTTCGCCAAGGCGACCGGCCTGACGCTGGACCGCACCGCGGCTGGCATGGGCCTGCGCTCGCAGCGCTATTCGATGCTGGTAAAGAACGGCGTGGTGACGCAGCTCAATGTCGAAGAGACCGGCAAGTTCGAGGTCAGCGACGCCGCCACGCTGTTGCGTCAGGTGCGTCTGAGTCCCTCGCGTTGACAGCGCCGGACGGCCTCTGACATAATTCGCAGCTTCGCCGGAAGTGGCGCGCTCCTGACTGCGGGCGCACGCGGCCGGCGACCTTGCCCAACCGCTCCGAGGGGATCGCGAGACCCGGCGGATCGACGGGCCCAAGACTGATCGTCCGAAATCCCGCGGCTGGCGTGGGGCGGCGGACGGTACAAGTTGGGGACAGACATGATTCAAATGCAATCGCGACTCGACGTCGCCGACAACACGGGCGCGAAGTCCGTCATGTGCATCAAGGTGCTCGGCGGCTCGAAGCGGCGCTACGCCGGCATCGGCGACGTCATCAAGGTCAGCATCAAGGAAGCTGCGCCGCGCGGCCGCGTCAAGAAGGGCGAGGTCTACAGCGCCGTCGTCGTGCGCACCGCCAAGGGCGTGCGCCGCCAGGACGGTTCGCTGATCAAGTTCGACGGCAACGCCGCCGTGCTGCTCAACGCCAAGCTCGAGCCGATCGGCACGCGCATCTTCGGCCCGGTCACGCGCGAGCTGCGTACCGAGCGCTTCATGAAGATCGTGTCGCTCGCGCCCGAAGTGCTGTAAGCGGCCCAGGGCCGAGGGATCAAGCTCATGAACAAGATTCGCAAGGGTGACCACGTCATCGTGCTGGCGGGGCGCGACAAGGGCAAGCGCGGCACCGTGACGGCGCGCGTCGACGACGAGCACCTGCTCGTCGAGGGCGTCAACATCGTCAAGAAGCACGCCAAGCCGAACCCTGCCAAGGGCACGACGGGCGGCATCGTCGACAAGACGATGCCGATCCACCAGTCCAACATCGCGATCTTCAATGCCGCGACCGGCAAGGCCGACCGCGTCGGCATCAAGCTTCAGGACGACGGCAAGAAGGTCCGCGTCTACCGCTCCAGCGGCGCGGAAATCAAGGCGTAAGCGAGGCACGAGATGGCACAGCAACAACCTGCCCGTCTGCAGAAGCACTACCGCGAGAAGATCGTTCCCGATCTGGTCAAGCAGTTCGGCTACAAGTCCGTGATGCAGGTCCCCCGCCTGAGCAAGATCACGCTGAACATGGGCGTCAGCGAGGCGGTGGCCGACAAGAAGGTGATGGACCACGCCGTCGGTGACCTGACCAAGATCGCCGGCCAGAAGCCTGTCGTGACGAAGTCGAAGAAGGCCATTGCCGGCTTCAAGATCCGGGACGGCGTGCCGATCGGCACGATGGTCACGCTGCGCGGCGTGCGCATGTACGAGTTCCTCGACCGCTTCGTGACGATCGCATTGCCGCGCGTGCGCGACTTCCGCGGCATTTCGGGTCGCTCGTTCGACGGCCGCGGCAACTACAACGTCGGCGTCAAGGAACAGATCATTTTCCCGGAAGTCGAGTACGACAAGGTCGATGCGTTGCGCGGCCTGAACATCAGCATCACGACGACCGCCAAGACCGACGAAGAATGCAAGGCGCTGCTCGCCGCGTTCAAGTTCCCGTTCAAGAACTGAGGTGACCCGTGGCTAAAGTCTCCCACATCCAGCGCGAGCTCAAGCGGGCGCAACTGGTCGCCAAGTACGCGAAGAAGTACGCCGAGCTCAAGGCGATCACCGGCGACGCGAAAAGGTCCGACGAGGAGCGCTACGCAGCGCGCCTCGAGCTGCAGAAGCTGCCGCGCAACGCAAACCCGACGCGCCAGCGCAATCGCTGTGAGATGACCGGCCGCTCGCGCGGCACGTTCCGCCAGTTCGGGCTGGGCCGCAACAAGATCCGCGAACTCGCCTTCAAGGGCGACATCCCGGGCGTCGTCAAGGCCAGCTGGTAAGCGGTCGTCCGAGCAGGAGAGATATTCATGAGCATGAGTGATCCCATCGCCGATATGCTGACCCGCATCCGCAACGCGCAGAGCGTCGAGAAGGTCTCGGTGACGATGCCCTCGTCGAAGCTCAAGGTGGCGATCGCCCAGGTCCTCAAGGACGAGGGCTATATCGAGGACTTCGCGCTGCGCGGCGAGCCCGGCAAGCCGGAGCTCGAGATTTCGCTCAAGTACTACGCCGGTCGCCCGGTCATCGAGCGCATCGAGCGCGTCAGCCGTCCCGGTCTGCGCATTTACAAGGGCCGCCACGACATCCCGTCGGTGATGAACGGCCTGGGCGTCGCGATCGTGACCACGCCGCGCGGCGTGATGACGGACCGCAAGGCTCGCGCGTCGGGCGTCGGCGGCGAAGTGCTCTGCTACGTGGCCTGACGAAGGGGAGGAACACATGTCGCGCGTTGGAAAGATGCCGATCGCCCTTCCGCAGGGGGTCGACGTTTCGATCAAGGACGACCAGATCAGCGTGAAGGGCGCGATGGGCACGCTCGCGCTCCCGGCCCACGAGCTGGTGACGGTCGAGAACGATGACGGCAAGCTGATGCTCGCGCCCGCCAACGGCTCGGCCGAAGCCGACGCGATGAGCGGCACGATGCGCGCGCTCGTCGCCAACATGGTCAACGGCGTCAGCAAGGGCTTCGAGCGCAAGCTGTCGCTGGTCGGCGTGGGTTTCCGCGCGCAGGCGCAGGGCCAGAAGCTGAACCTGCAGGTCGGCTTCTCGCACCCCGTCGTCAAGGACATGCCGGTCGGCGTCAAGGTCGAGTGCCCGACGCCGACGGAGATCGTGATCAAGGGCGCCGACCGCCAGGTCGTCGGCCAGATCGCCGCCGAGGTGCGGGCGATCCGTCCGCCCGAGCCCTACAAGGGCAAGGGCATCCGCTACGCGGAAGAGAAGGTCTCCCTCAAAGAGACCAAGAAGAAGTAAGGAGCGCGAACATGGTGAACAAGAAGGATCAGCGTGTCCGCCGCTCGAAGCAGACGCGCCAGCGAATCGCCAAGCAGGATGTCGCGCGCCTGACGGTGTTCCGCTCCAACCTGCACATCTACGCCAGCGTGATCTCGCAGGACGGCGCCAAGGTGCTCGCGACGGCGTCGACGGCCGAGGCCGAGATGCGCAAGGAACTGGGTGCGGCGGGCAAGGGCGGCAACGTGGCCGCGGCATCGGTGATCGGCAAGCGCATCGCCGAGCGCGCCATGGCCGCCGGCGTGGAACGTGTGGCGTTCGACCGCGCCGGTTTTGCGTACCACGGCCGCGTCAAGGCGCTGGCCGAAGCGGCCCGCGAAGCCGGCCTGCAGTTCTGAACGCTGAGAGGATTCGAACATGGCGAAGTTTCAACCCCGCGCGCAGACCGAAGGCAACGACGACGGCCTGAAGGAAAAGATGATCGCGGTCAACCGCGTCACCAAGGTCGTCAAGGGTGGCCGCACGCTCAGCTTCGCGGCGCTCACCGTCGTCGGCGACGGCGACGGCCGCATCGGCATGGGCAAGGGCAAGGCCAAGGAAGTGCCCGTCGCCGTGCAGAAGGCGATGGAGTCGGCGCGCCGCAACATGATCAAGGTGTCGCTGAAGAACGGCACGATCCACCACAACGTGACCGGCATCCACGGCGCGGCGCGCGTGATGATGGCGCCGGCCAAGGCAGGTGACGGCATCATCGCCGGCGGCCCGATGCGCGCCGTCTTCGAGGTGATGGGCGTCACCGATATCGTGGCCAAGAGCCACGGCTCGACGAACCCCTACAACATGGTGCGCGCCACGCTGGACGCGCTGAAGTCGTCGACGACGCCCGCCGAGGTCGCCGCCAAGCGGGGCAAGTCGGTCGAAGAGATCTTCGGCTGAGCAGGTCGCACGGAGTCACGAAATGGCTGACAAGAAAACGGTCAAGGTCAAGCTGGTGCGCAGCATCGCCGGCACGCGCGAATCGCATCGCGCCACGGTGCGCGGCCTTGGCCTGCGCAGGCTCAACAGCGAGTCGGTGCTGGAGGACACGCCGGCGGTGCGCGGCATGATCAACAAGGTCTCGTACCTCGTGAAGGTGCTCTGATGGAACTCAATTCGATCAAGCCCGCCGAGGGCAGCAAGAAGCCGCGCCGCCGCGTCGGCCGCGGTATCGGCTCAGGCCTGGGCAAGACCGCGGGTCGCGGCCACAAGGGCCAGAAGTCGCGTGCCGGCGGCTATCACAAGGTCGGCTTCGAGGGCGGCCAGATGCCGCTGCAGCGGCGCCTGCCCAAGCGCGGCTTCAAGTCGGTTTCGCTCAAGTACAACGCGGAGATCACGCTCGCCGACCTCGACAAGCTCGGCGCGGCCGAGGTCGACCTGCTGGCGCTGAAGGCGGCCAAGCTGGTGGGCCAACTCGCGCAGACGGTCAAGGTCATCAAGACGGGTGAGCTGACGAAGAAGGTCGCGCTCAAGGGCATCGGCGCGACCGCCGGCGCCAAGGCGGCGATCGAGGCCGCCGGCGGTTCGGTGGCCTGAGCGCACGCAGGGACGGCAACGCACAGTGGCGACTTCGGCAAATCAGCTGGCCAGGAGCGGCAAGTTCGGCGACCTGCGTCGCCGGCTCGTCTTCCTGCTGCTCGCGCTCGTCGTCTATCGCATCGGTGCGCACATCCCCGTGCCGGGGATCGATCCGAACCAGCTGCAGCAGCTGTTCCAGGGCCAGCAGGGCGGCATCCTGAGCCTGTTCAACATGTTCTCGGGCGGGGCGCTGTCGCGCTTCACCGTGTTCGCGCTGGGCATCATGCCGTACATCTCGGCGTCGATCATCATGCAGTTGATGACCTACGTCGTGCCGACGCTCGAGGCGCTGAAGAAGGAAGGCGAAGCCGGGCGCCGCAAGATCACGCAGTACACGCGCTACGGCACGCTGGGCCTGGCGATCTTCCAGTCGCTGGGCATCGCGCTCGCGCTCGAAGGCTCGGCCGGCCTCGTCATCGATCCGGGCTTCGGCTTTCGCATGACGGCCGTCGTCAGCCTGGTCGCGGGCACGATGTTCCTGATGTGGCTGGGCGAGCAGATCACGGAACGCGGCCTGGGCAACGGCATCTCGATCCTCATCTTCGCCGGCATCGCGGCCGGCCTGCCGAGCGCGATCGGCGGCCTGTTCGAGCTGGTGCGCACCGGCGCGATGAGCGTGCTGGTGGCGCTGTTCATCATCGCCATCGTCGGCGTCGTCACCTACGTCGTCGTCTTCGTCGAGCGCGGGCAGCGCAAGATTCTCGTCAACTACGCCAAGCGCCAGGTCGGCAACAAGGTCTACGGCGGGCAGTCGTCGCACCTGCCGCTCAAGCTCAACATGTCGGGCGTGATCCCGCCGATCTTCGCGTCGTCGATCATCCTGCTGCCGGCTACCGTGGTCGGCTGGTTCGCCACCGGCGACGGCCTGCGCTGGCTCAAGGACCTGGCGGCGATGCTGTCGCCTGGGCAGCCGATCTACGTCATCCTGTATGCGGCGGCGATCGTCTTCTTCTGCTTCTTCTACACCGCGCTCGTCTTCAACAGCCGCGAGACGGCCGACAACCTGAAGAAGAGCGGTGCCTTCATCCCCGGCATCCGTCCCGGCGAGCAGACGGCCAGGCACATCGACCGCATCCTGTCGCGGCTCACGCTGGCAGGCGCGATCTACATCACGGCCGTGTGCCTGCTGCCCGAGTTCCTGGTGCTGAAGTACAACGTGCCGTTCTACTTCGGCGGTACGTCGCTCTTGATCATCGTCGTCGTGACGATGGACTTCTGGGCTCAGGTGCAGAGCTACGTGATGAGCCAGCAGTACGAGTCGCTGCTGAAGAAGGCCAACTTCAAGGCGAGCTGAGATGGCCAAGGACGACGTCATCCAGATGCAGGGTGAGATCCTGGAGAACCTGCCCAACGCCACGTTCCGCGTGAAGCTCGAGAACGGCCACGTCGTGCTCGGCCACATTTCCGGAAAGATGCGCATGCACTACATCCGCATCCTGCCCGGCGACAAGGTGACCGTCGAGCTGACGCCCTACGATTTGACCCGCGCTCGCATCGTGTTCCGCGCGAAGTGAGCCCCCGAAGGAGAAGAGCATGAAAGTCGCTGCATCGGTCAAGAAGATGTGTCGCAACTGCAAGATCATCCGCCGCAAGGGCGTGGTGCGCGTGATCTGCACCGACCCGCGCCACAAGCAGCGCCAGGGCTGACCGCAGGCCGTCTGCTCGCAAAGTATTCAGAGGATTCGTCATGGCACGCATTGCTGGTATCAACATCCCGCCGCACAAGCATGCGGAGATCGGCCTGACCGCGATCTACGGCGTCGGTCGCAAGACGGCGCAGAGGATCTGCACCGCCTGCTCGATCCCGTGGGAAAAGAAGGTCAAGGACCTGACCGACGGCGATCTCGAGCGGATCCGCGAAGAGGTCGGCCGCCTCACGATCGAGGGAGACCTGCGTCGCGAGATGTCGATCAACATCAAGCGCCTGATGGACCTCGGCTGCTATCGCGGCTTCCGGCATCGCCGCGGCCTGCCGGTGCGCGGCCAGCGCACGCGCACCAATGCGCGCACGCGCAAGGGCCCGCGCAAGTCCGGCGCGATGATCAAGAAGTGATCGCGGTACGCTGAGCTCGAAGGGAACACGACATGGCCAAAGCACCCAACACCGCCGCGCAGCGCGTGCGCAAGAAGATCCGCAAGAACGTCGTCGACGGCATCGCGCACGTCCACGCATCGTTCAACAACACGATCATCACGATCACCGACCGCCAGGGCGGCGCGCTGTCGTGGGCGTCGAGTGGCGGCCAGGGCTTCAAGGGCTCGCGCAAGTCGACCCCGTTCGCCGCCCAGGTAGCCGCCGAGATGGCCGGCCGCGCCGCGCAGGAGCAGGGCATCAAGACGCTCGACGTGCGCATCAAGGGCCCGGGCCCGGGCCGCGAGTCGTCGGTGCGCGCTCTGGCCTCGCTGGGCATCCGCATCAACCAGATCTCCGACGTGACGCCGGTGCCGCACAACGGCTGCCGCCCGCAGAAGCGTCGCCGTATTTGACCGGAAGGAAGACGGGCCCTTCCGGGCCCTTTCCTTCACAGCCCACCGTCCGAGCGCACCACAACAACACCCGCCGGACTCGCGCGGACCTCCAGCCCGAGGGCTCGCGTCAGATTGAAAGGAAATCGAAGTGGCACGTTACCTGGGCCCTAAGGCCAAGCTGTCCCGCCGCGAAGGCACGGACCTGTTCCTCAAGAGCGCGCGCCGTGCCATCACCGACAAGGCGAAGTTCGACTCCAAGCCCGGCCAGCACGGCCGCACATCGGGTTCGCGCACCTCGGACTTCGGCTTGCAGTTGCGCGAGAAGCAGAAGGTCAAGCGCATGTACGGCGTGCTCGAGCGCCAGTTCCGCCGCTACTTCGAGGAAGCGGAGCGCCGCAAGGGCAACACTGGCGCGAACCTGCTGTCGCTGCTCGAGTCGCGGCTGGACAACGTCGTCTACCGCATGGGCTTCGGCTCGACGCGCGCCGAGGCGCGCCAGCTCGTCTCGCACCGCGCCATCACGGTGAACGGCGAGGTCGTCAACATCGCGTCCTACCTGGTGAAGGTCGGCGACACGATCGCCGTGCGCGAGAAGGCCAAGAAGCAGCTGC
The DNA here is from genome assembly GCA_048500255.1 of Burkholderiaceae bacterium. Lineage (GTDB taxonomy): Bacteria > Pseudomonadota > Gammaproteobacteria > Burkholderiales > Burkholderiaceae_C > JAMHWF01. Next base: position 594,126 of record JASNYH010000002.1, read on the forward strand.
GCGTCACCGACGCCTACAAGCTTGCCGAGAGCCAGGGCATGCCCGCCTGGGTGCAGGTCGACGGCGCCAAGCTCGAAGGCGTGTTCAAGAAGGTGCCCGATCGCGACGAGTACGGCGCCGACATCAAGGAAGCGCTGATCGTCGAGCTGTACTCGAGATAAAGCGTTTCGCCGGCGGCTGCACGCCGGCGGCAGGACCGGTTGCGCTTCGTGTGCCGGCACGAAGCCTGTGTTCCAAAGCCCGGCGCGGTCCATCAGCCTTATCGGTGTAACGAGCCGAGGGTATTGAGAGGAACAGGACTCAATGCAAACCAATCTGCTGAAACCCAAAGCCATCAACGTCGAGCCGCTCGGCGGCCACCGCGCCAAGGTGACTCTCGAGCCGTTCGAGCGCGGCTACGGCCACACGCTGGGCAACGCACTGCGCCGCGTGCTGCTGTCGTCGATGGTGGGCTATGCGCCGACTGAGGTCACGATCGCCGGCGTGCTGCACGAGTACTCGACGATCGACGGCGTGCAGGAAGACGTCGTCCACATCATGCTCAATCTGAAGGGCGTGGTGTTCCGCCTGCACAACCGCGACGAAGTCACGCTGGTGCTGCGCAAGGAAGGCGAGGGCCCGGTGACGGCCGGCGACATCCAGACACCGCACGACGTGGAGATCATCAACGCGGATCACGTGATTGCCAACCTGGCGCAAGGCGGCAAGCTCGACATGCAGATCAAGGTCGAGAAGGGCCGCGGCTACGTTCCGGGCACGCTGCGCCGCTACGGCGACGAGCCGACCAAGGCGATCGGCCGCATCGTTCTCGATGCGTCGTTCTCGCCGGTCAGCCGCGTCAGCTACACCGTCGAAAGCGCGCGCGTCGAGCAGCGCACCGACCTCGACAAGCTGGTGATGGAGATCGTCACCAACGGCGCGATCAGCCCCGAGGAGGCGATCCGCTCGTCGGCCAAGATTCTGGTCGAGCAGCTCGCCGTGTTCGCGCAGCTCGAGGGCAGCGAGATCGCCGCCTTCGACCAGCCGGCGCAGCGCAGCTCGTCGTTCGACCCGATCCTGCTGCGCCCGGTCGACGAGCTCGAGCTGACGGTGCGCTCGGCCAACTGCCTGAAGGCCGAGAACATCTACTACATCGGCGACCTGATCCAGCGCACCGAGACCGAGCTGCTGAAGACGCCGAACCTCGGCCGCAAGTCGCTCAACGAGATCAAGGAAGTGCTGGCTTCGCGCGGGCTCACGCTCGGGGCGCGGCTGGAGAATTGGCCCCCGCAGGGCCTCGACAAACGTTAACGTCAACAGGAGAGACGGCGCTGTGCGCCGTCCTCGGATGGGCTGCCGACGGCAGCCCGCGGTGCACCCCCCGGTACCTGACACGGCCGGTGGCACAACGAAGGAAAGGAAAGCACCATGCGTCATCGTCACGGGCTGAGAAAGCTCAACCGCACTTCCGAGCACCGGCTCGCGATGCTGCGCAACATGTGCCGCTCGCTGCTCGAGCACGAGGCGATCAAGACCACGCTGCCCAAGGCCAAGGAGCTGCGCCGCGTCGTCGAGCCGTTGATCACGCTGAGCAAGGAGCCGACCGTCGCCAACCGCCGTCTCGCGTTCGACCGGCTGCGCGATCGCGACATCGTCACCAAGCTGTTCGACGAACTCGGTCCGCGCTACAAGGCGCGCCCGGGCGGCTACACGCGCATCCTGAAGATGGGTTTTCGCGTCGGCGACAACGCGCCGATGGCCTACGTCGAGCTGGTCGACCGGCCCGAGCCGCAACAGCCGGCCGCGGGCGGCGAAGAGCAGGGCGAATAGCTGCGGAGCGGGCGGCCCTGCGCGCAAGTCATGGAGCCGGCGTCGAGCCGGCTCCGTCGTTTGAAGGCGGTCTGAGACACTGCGCATCCATGGCGCCGACACCCCCGCTGCTTCGCGTTCGAGGCCTCGGCAAGCGCTACGGCGACGTGGCCGTCGTTGCCGACCTCGACTTCGAACTTGCCGCCGGCGAATGTCTCGGCGTGCTCGGCCCGAACGGCGCGGGCAAGACGACGACGATCCGCATGTGTCTCGGCCAGGTCGCGCCGGACGACGGCACGATCGAGGCCTTCGACCTGCCGATCCCGCAGCACGTGCGCGAGGCCAAGTTGCGCATCGGCGTCGTCACGCAGTTCGACAGCCTCGACCCCGACTTCAGCTGCGTCGAGAACCTGCGCGTCTACGGGCGCTATTTCGGGCTGCCGGCCGCGACCATCGCGCATCGCGTGCCGCGGCTGCTCGAGTTCGCCGCCCTCGTCTCGAAGGCGCAGGCCCGGCCTGGCGAGCTCTCGGGAGGGATGCGGCGGCGCCTCAGCCTGGCGCGCGCCCTCGTCAACGACCCCGACCTGCTGCTGCTCGACGAGCCGACCACCGGACTCGATCCGCAGGCGCGCCACCTGATGTGGGAGCGCCTGAAGCAACTGCTGCAGCAGGGCAAGTCGATTCTGCTGACGACGCATTTCATGGACGAGGCCGAGCGCCTGTGCGACCGGCTGCTCATCCTCGACCACGGCCGCAAGATCGCCGAGGGTACGCCGCGCGGCCTGATCGCCGAGCACCTCGAGAGCGACGTCGTCGAGGTCTACGGCGAAGGTGCCGCCTCGGCGATGCGCTCGCACGGCGGTCTGGCCGAGCGCGTCGAGACCAGCGGCGAGACGGTATTCTTCTACCTGCGCGATCCGCTGCCGCTGCTGCGCGCGCTGGCGCGCGAACCGGGCGTGCGCTATCTGCACCGGCCGGCCAACCTGGAAGATTTGTTCCTCAAGCTGACCGGCCGCCAGATCCGCGACGACGCCTGAGCCATGCTGATCCCCATCCATGCCGCGCCGCGGCCGAGCCTGCGCTTCTGGCCCGTCATGCAGCGCAACCTGCTGGTGTGGCGCAAGCTGGCGGTCCCCAGCATCGTCGGCAACATCGCCGAGCCGCTGATCACGCTGGTGGCGTTCGGCTACGGGCTCGGCTCGATGATCGGCGAGGTGCAGGGCCTGCCCTACATCGTCTACCTTGCCTCGGGCAGCATCGCAGTGAGCTGCGTGCTCGCCGCCACGTTCGAGGCACTGTACTCGGCCTATTCGCGCATGCAGGTCCAGAAGACCTGGGACAGCATCATGAATGCCCCGGTGGCGCTCGACGACATCGTGTTCGCAGAGATGCTGTGGGCGGCGACGAAATCGATGTTCTCGGTGGCCGCGATCATGCTCGTGCTCGTCGCACTCGACATCAGCCGCGCGCCGACGCTGATCGTCGCGCTGCCGGTGCTCGGGTTCGTCGGCGTCACGTTCGCGTCGCTCGCGCTCGTCTTCAACGCGCTCGCCAGGGGCTACGACTTCTTCACCTACTACTTCACGCTGGTCGTGACGCCGATGACGTTCCTGTCGGGTGTCTATTTCCCGATCGACCAGATGCCCGGGTGGCTCCAGGCCGTCGCCGGCGTGCTGCCGTTGACGGCCGCCGTGGAACTGGTGCGCCCGCTCGTCGTCGGGCATTGGCCGCCCGAGGTGGCGCGGCCGCTGGCCGTGCTCGCGGCCTATGCCGTCGGCGGCTACTATTTGGCGCTGGTGCTGACGCGGCGGCGCTTCTACCGCTGATCGGCGCGCCGTGCGGAACCTTCGGCTCGCATCATGGTCATTGATTCCGTGAAGTCCGTCTTTGTATCGGTGTGGCGCTGGGGCGTGCGCTTGGCAGCGTCGGCCGTGCTGGTCGCCGCTGGTGTCGCGCCGGCCGTCGCCGAGGACGAGTTCCTCGAGCCCGAGCGGGCGTTCCGGTTCGATGCCCGCGTCGTCGACGCGCGCGAGGTGGAGGTCAGCTTCCGTATCGCTCCCGGCTACTACATGTATCGCGAGCAGTTCCGGTTCGCCGCCACCGATGCCACGCTCGGCGCGCCGGCCATCCCGCCGGGCAAGGTCAAGTACGACGAGACGTTCCAGAAGGACGTCGAGACGCACCGCGGCGACTTGCGCATCCGCATCCCCGTCGAGCAGGCCGCCGCCGCCGCGCGCATCGACGTCACCAGCCAGGGCTGCGCCGATCGCGGCCTGTGCTACCCGCCGATGCAAAGCAGTGTGCAAGTCGAGCTGCCCGGCTTCGGCGGCAACGGTTCGGCGCGCGTGCTGACGGTCTCGCTCGACGCCGTCGCGCCCGCCGCAGGCCTCGGCGTGGCGGTCAACACGGCGTCGCCCACCGACGGCGCGGCGCTCGATGCGGTGCTCAAGTCGGGCCGCACCTGGAGCGTGGTCGCGGCATTCTTCGTGGCCGGCGTGCTGCTGTCGCTGACGCCGTGCGTGCTGCCGATGTTGCCGATCGTGTCGTCGATCATCGTCGGCCACGGCGCGTCGGTGTCACGCGGCCGGGGCTTGGCGCTGGCGTCCAGCTATTCGCTCGGCATGGCCGTCGTCTACACGGCGCTGGGAATCGCCGCCGGCCTGGTCGGCGAGGGGCTGGCGGCAGCGCTGCAGAACCCCTGGGTGCTCGGTGCATTCGCCGCCGGCCTGATCACGCTGGCGCTGTCGATGTTCGGCTTCTACGAGCTGCAGCTGCCGTCGGCGCTGACCAACCGCCTGATGCACCACTCGGGCCGGCTGCCGACGGGCCGCGTGCTCGGCGTGTTCGCGATGGGCGGCGTGTCGGCCTTGCTGGTCAGCCCCTGCGTCGCCGCGCCGCTGGCCGGTGCGCTTGTCTACCTGAGCCAGACGCGCGACGTCGTGCTCGGCGGCTCGGCGTTGTTCTCGCTCGCCGCGGGCATGAGCGTGCCGCTGCTGCTGATCGGCGCGTCGGCCGGCGCGCTGCTGCCGCGCGCCGGCGCGTGGATGGAGACCGTCAAGCGCGTGTTCGGCTTGCTGCTGCTGGGCGTGGCGCTATGGACGGTCCAGCCGATGCTGCCGGCGTCGCTGGTGCTCGGCCTGTGGGGTGTGCTGCTGATCGGCTCGGCGGTCGTGCTCGGCGCGCTGCGCCGCGCACCGCCGGGAGCGCACCCCGGCGCGCGCATCGGCCGCTTCGCCGCCGCGGTGCTCGGCCTGGCGGGCGTGCTGCAGGTCGTCGGCGCGGCGTCGGGCGGCACCGACGTGCTGCGGCCGCTGGCGCATCTCGGCGGGCGCGGCGAGGCCGCGTCGGCCGTCGCCTTCAAGCCGGTGCGCTCGAACGCCGAACTCGATGCCGCGCTGCGCGACGCCAGCCGGCCGGTAATGGTCGACTTCTATGCCGACTGGTGCGTGTCGTGCAAGGAGATGGAGCGCTTCACGTTCAGCGATGCGTCGGTCAAGCAGCGCCTGTCGCAAGCCACGCTGCTGAAGATCGACGTCACGGCCAACACGGCCGAGGATCGCGCGCTGCTGCGGCGCTTCGGTCTGTTCGGCCCGCCCGGCACGCTGTTCTTCGACGCCCAAGGGCGCGAGGTCGTCGCGGCGCGCGTCATAGGCTACCAGCCGGCCGAGCGCTTCCTGCAGACGCTCGACGGGGCGGGCCTGCGATCGCCGCCTGCCTGCAAGGACAACACCGCACTGTGCTAGAATTCGCGGCTCAGTCGCGGGGTGGAGCAGTCTGGTAGCTCGTTGGGCTCATAACCCAAAGGTCGCAGGTTCAAATCCTGCCCCCGCAACCAAGTTCTCCGATGGCCCGGTGCGCAAGCAGCCGGGCCATTTCGCTTGTGCGGCGCTCGGCAGCCGCGCACGGCGCGCGGCTTACAATCACGCCGCCATTTCGCCCGCATCGCGCGGGCTCGACCCAGAGGAACGACCCGTGTTCATTTCCGAAGCTTTTGCGCAAGCCGCGCCCGCCGCGCAGGGCGGTGCCGAATCGAGCCTGCTGAGCATGTTGCCGCTGGTGCTCATGTTCGTCGTGCTCTACTTCGTGATGATCCGGCCGCAGATGAAGCGTCAGAAGGAGCACAAGGCCATGATCGAGGCGCTCGCCAAGGGCGACGAGGTCGTGACCTCCGGCGGCGTGCTCGGCAAGGTGTCCAAGCTCGGCGACAACTTCCTGCACGTCGAGGTGGCCAGCGGTGTCGAGCTGCAGGTGCAGCGCACCGCCGTCGTGCAGGTGCTGCCCAAGGGCACGCTGAAGTAAGTCCACCCGCCGAGCGGATCGCTGCGGGTCGGCGCGTCGGGCCGTCGCGGCACGTCCGCCCTGCATCGAGGGTTGTCATGAACCGCTATCCGCTCTGGAAGTACGCGATCCTGCTCGTCGCCCTGCTGGTCGGGCTGATCTACACGCTGCCCAACTTCTACGGCGAGGCGCCCGCCGTGCAGGTGTCGAGCGCGAAGGCGACGCTCAAGCTCGACGCCTCGATCGTCGCTCGCATCGAGCAGGTGCTCGCCGCCGCCGGCGCGAAGCCCGATTTCGTGCAGTTCGAAGGCACGAGCGCGAAGGCGCGTTTTGCCGACACGGACACACAGCTCAAGGCCAAGGACGCGCTGTCGCGCGCGCTCAATCCCGACGCCAACGATCCCTCGTACATCGTCGCGCTGAACCTGGTGTCGCGCTCGCCGCGCTGGCTGGCGTCGCTGCATGCGCTGCCGATGTACCTCGGGCTGGATCTGCGAGGCGGCGTGCACTTCCTGATGCAGGTCGACATGAAGTCCGCGCTGACGAAGAAGGCCGAAGCGCTGACGGGCGACTTGCGCACGCTGCTGCGCGACAAGAACCTCCGGCATGCGGGTATCACGCGCAGCGGCGACGCGGTCGAGGTGCGCTGGCGCGACCGCTCGACGCTCGAGGCGGCGCGCAACCTGCTCGCCGACCAGCTGCCCGACCTGCAGTGGAACGAGATCGCCGAGGGCAGCGACATCCGCCTCGTCGGCACGCTGCGGCCCGAAGCGGCGCGCCGCGTCCAGGAGGCGGCCGTCAAGCAGAACATCACGACGCTGCACAACCGCGTCAACGAGCTCGGCGTTGCCGAGCCCGTGATCCAGCAGCAGGGCGTCGACCGCGTCGTCGTGCAGTTGCCCGGCGTCCAGGACACGGCCAAGGCCAAGGACATCATCGGCCGCACGGCGACGCTCGAGGTGCGCCTCGTCGACGACAGCGCCGAGGCGGCGGCCGGCGCGGCGGGCACGGGCCCGGTGCCGTTCGGGACCGAGCGCTACGTCGAGCGCGGCGGCGCGCCGCTGATCGTCAAGCGCCAGGTCATCCTCACCGGAGAGAACCTCACCGACGCGCAGGCCGGCTTCGACGGCCAGACGCAGGAGCCGGCCGTGCACCTGACGCTCGACGCCAAGGGCGCGCGCATCTTCCGGGACGTGACGCGCGAGAACGTCGGCAAGCGCATGGCGATCCTGCTGTTCGAGAAGGGCAAAGGGGAAGTCGTCACGGCGCCGGTGATCCGCACCGAGATCGGCGGCGGCCGCGTGCAGATCTCGGGCCGCATGACGACGACGGAGGCCAACGACGTTGCATTGCTGTTGCGTGCGGGCTCGCTGGCTGCGCCGATGGAGATCATCGAGGAGCGCACCATCGGGCCGACGCTCGGTGCCGAGAACATCGCCAAGGGCTTCAACAGCGTGCTCTACGGCTTCGCCGCCATCGCCGTGTTCATGTGCGTGTACTACATGCTTTTCGGTGTCATCTCCACGCTCGCGCTGGCCGTGAACCTGCTGTTCCTCGTCGCGCTGTTGTCGATGCTGCAGGCCACGCTGACGCTGCCGGGCATGGCGGCGATCGCGCTGACTCTTGGCATGGCGATCGACGCCAACGTGCTGATCAACGAGCGCGTGCGCGAGGAACTGCGCGCCGGCGCGTCGCCGCAGGCCGCGATCCACACCGGCTACGAGCGCGCGTGGGCGACGATCCTCGACTCCAACGTCACGACGCTGATCGCCGGCGTCGCGCTGCTGGCGTTCGGCTCGGGGCCGGTGCGCGGCTTCGCCGTCGTGCATTGCTTGGGCATCCTCACGTCGATGTTCTCGGCCGTGTTCTTCTCGCGCGGGCTGGTCAACGTCTGGTACGGGCGCCAGAAGAAGCTCAAGGCGCTGTCGATCGGTCAGGTCTGGCGGCCCGGCGGCAGCACGGTCGCCAAGGCCTGACCCCGACGGATTCTCCGCAGAGGCATCACGATGGAGTTCTTTCGTATCCGGCGCGACATTCCGTTCATGCGCCACGCGCTGGTGCTCAACGTCATCTCGCTGGTCACGTTCCTGGCGGCCGTGTTCTTCCTGGCGACGCGCGGCCTGCACTTGTCGATCGAGTTCACCGGCGGCACAGTGGTCGAGGTCGAGTACGCGCAGACCGCCGACATCGAGCGCGTGCGCTCGACGGTCGACGCGCTCGGCTTCGGCGAGGTGCAGGTGCAGAACTTCGGCACGTCGCGCGACGTGCTGATCCGGCTGCCGCTGCGCGGCGACGTCAAGCAGGCCGAAGTCGTCGGCCGCGTCTTCGAGTCGCTGTGCCGCGCCGAGGGCGGCACCGTCGCGGCGCGCGAGTTCACCAGCGACAAGGGCGAGTCGGTCAGCAAGCAGGTCTGCGTCGCCGGCAATGCCGAACCGCTGTCGCTCGAGCGCAGCGAATTCGTCGGCCCGCAGGTCGGCAAGGAACTCGCCGTCGACGGCGCGAAGGCGCTCGCCTTCGTGATCGCCGGCATCATGATCTATCTGGCGTTGCGCTTCGAATGGAAGTTCGCCGTCGCCGCGATCATCGCCAACCTGCACGACGTCATCATCATCCTCGGCTTTTTCGCCTTCTTCCAGTGGGAGTTCTCGCTGTCGGTGCTGGCGGCCGTGCTGGCGGTGCTGGGCTACTCGGTCAACGAGTCCGTCGTCATCTTCGACCGCATCCGCGAGACCTTCCGCCGTCAGCGCAAGATGGACACGCAGCAGGTCATCGACCACGCCATCACGAGCACGATCAGCCGCACCATCATCACGCACGGCTCGACGCAGCTGATGGTCGTCTCGATGCTGCTGTTCGGCGGACCGACGCTGCACTACTTCGCCGTGGCGCTGACCATCGGCATCCTGTTCGGCATCTATTCGTCCGTGTTCGTCGCTGCCGCCATCGCGATGTGGCTGCGCGTCAAGCGCGAGGACCTGGTCCGTACCACTGCCGCCAAGGAAGGCGATCCGCAGGACCCCAATTCCGGGGCGGTGGTGTAGAGTTGCCCAGAACCACCCCCAAGCAGCCCCACTCGCCGACGATCCATGTCGACCGCCGCCAACCCCGCCGCCCTGGCGGCCCAAGCCCGGCGCATCTACACGGAGACGTTGCTCAAGGGTGTTCCCGCGGCCGTTCGTAGCATCGACGAAGCAGCGCGCACGCTGCTCGACCAGCCTGCCGAGGGCGCGGTGCAGTTCAAGCGCCGCGAGCTCGTCGAGAGCCTGAGGGCGGGAGCAGGACCCTGGCAGGTCGGGCTGATCAACGCGCTGCGCGCGTCGATGCTCGCTGGCGGTTTGTCGGCCTCGCGGCCCGGTGACCTGCCGCGGCCGTCGAGCCGCACCGACAGCCTGACGCTGGTCGACGACGACACGATCGACCGCGAGATCCTCAGCTCGCGCCTCGCGCTGGCGATGATGGACCGCGCGTCGCTCGGCTTCAACGACTTGCGCGCGCGCATGACACATCTCGAGCGCCGCGAGGAGCTCGATGCCGACGACATGCTGCGCGCCCACGTGCTGGCGCGCGTCGCGCTCGCCACGTGGCGAGCGGCCGGCATGACGCTGCCCGGCTGGCGCCTGATCCAGAACGCGCTCCACGAGGAGTTCGCGGTGCTGGCCGAGGTGGCGTACCACGAAGTCAACCGCTGGCTGATCAGCCAGCGCGTGATGCCCGAGATCGACTTGCGCCCGCTGATCCGGCGCCACAAGGATGTCGGCGTGATCAGCGGCGCCGGTCTTTACGATCCCTACATCAGCTCGTCGGGCGCGTCGACTGGCATCGGGCGCGGCGTCGGCGACGAGACGCGTCTGCTGACGCGCGCGGCACCGCTGGCGCGCACCGGCCAGCACGCCGAGGCCGTGCTCGGCCGGCTCAATCGCCTGATCGGCCGGCAGTTGCCAGAATTCGCCCACACGGCGCAGCAGCGCACGATGTCACCGGGGCTGCGCGCCGCACTGGGCGAGGCCCAGCAGAGCCTGCAGCGGCGTCTGGCCACGGGGCGCGGGCCGGGCGTCACGGCGTCGGGCGCCATCAGTACGCCCGCGCTGCTGGAGGACTTGCAGCAGCGCCGGCGCGCACTGAAGCAGGCCGCCGCGACGCCGGTCGAGCGCGCGACGATCGAGATCGTCGCGCTGCTGTTCCAGAGCATCCTGACGGAAGAGCGCATTCCCGCAAGCGTGCGCGTCTGGTTCGCGCGGTTGCAGATGCCGGTGTTGCGCGTCGCCGTTGGCGAGCCGGATTTCTTTGCGACGACGGATCACCCCGCGCGGCGCCTGATCGACCGCATGGGCGCCTGCGTGATGGGTTTCGACGCGTCGACGCGCGCTATCGGCGACGCGCTCGAGAAGGAGATCAAGCGCGTCGTGCAGGTCGTCGAAGCCTATCCCGACACCGGCCGGCGCGTCTTCCAGACCGTGCTGACCGAGTTCGAGAAGTTCCTCGAGCACTACTTCAAGAACGAGAACGAGGCGTCGCGCAAGGGCGTGTCGCTCGCGCAGCAGGTCGAGCAGCGCGAGACGATGGCGATCCAGTACACGATCGAGCTGCGCAAGATGCTCAACGAGGTCCCGGTGCAGGACGGCGTGCGCGACTTCCTGTTCCACGTCTGGGCCGACGTGCTCGCGATGACGGCGGTCAAGAACGGGGTGCAGGGCGAGGAGACCAAGGCGATGAAGCGCGCCGCCGCGGATCTGATCTGGTCGGCCAGCGCCAAGGTGTCGCGCGAGGAGCGCGCCGAGGTGATCCGCCGTCTCGCGCCGCTGCTCAAGACGCTGCGCGACGGCATGAACAACGTCGGCATGTCCGTCGAGAAGCAGGACGACTACATCCAGACGCTGAACAACTCGCTCGCCGCGGCGTTCACGGCCAAGTCGGCCGCCATCCCGCAGGACCGGCTCGAGGAACTGATGCTGCGCCTCGAGACGCTCGAGGAGCTGCTGCCCGACGCCGAGGAGGTCGAGATCGACTCTTCGATGGTATTCGACCTGTCGGGCCACGAGAGCTCGGAGCTCGAGGTCGTCGCCGAGGGCGGATCGCTGCCGACGCCGGCGATGCTCGCCTGGGCGCGCGAGCTGCAGGTCGGCAGCTGGTACATGCTCGACTATCGCGGTCGCAACGACACGGTGCAGCTCGCCTGGCAAGGCCTCAAGCGCCAGCTGTCGCTGTTCGTGTCGCCCGAGGGTCGAGGCATCCTGTTCCAGCAGAACCGGCTCGCCGCGTTCCTGCAGGCCGGCCTGCTGGTGCCGGCGCAGGATGAGGCGCTCACGGTGCGGGCCACGCGCTCGGCGCTGGCCAAGCTCGACGTCGATCCGAGCCGCCTGCTGTCCTGAGGGCACGCCGCCGTCACGGGCGGTGCGGTCAGTGGATCAGTCGATCCTCTTCGTCGACGAACAGCTCGTCGAGGATGAGTGCGTCGGGTTCTTCGCCGAGGCTCCAGAACACCATCAGGACGATGACCTTGAGGTCCTCGAGGTCGAGCGGGCGCAGGTTGACCGCCGTTGCGCGGTCGATGACGAACTCGCGCATCGCCGGCGGCAGCACGCCGGCCGACTCGAGAAAGCTGATGAAACCGATCGACGCCTCGCCGAGCAGCTCCTGCTCGGCGGCGGTGTAGACGCGCAGGCTGTCGGCGCCCTGCTCGCCGGTGTACGACTGGGCACCGGTCGCCAGGCCGTCCAGCCAGGTCAGGGCCTCCTCGATCTCGTCCGACTCGAACCCCGCCGACGACAGTTTGCGCGTCAGGTTGGCGTGGTCCGGACAGGCGTCCGGGCGCCAGTAGTTTTCGTACAGATAGACCAGCACGTCGAACATGCGGCTCACTATACCGCAGCGTCCCGATGGCTCGACGGCCGCGGCGGCATTGCGGGATCAGGCGCGATGGCGACGCTGGAAGCGCTGGCCGGGCAGGCGATCGACGCTGCCGGCGAGCTCGAGTTCGAGCAGGCGGGCGTTGAGGGCGGGCGCCGGCCAGCCGGTACGCGAGACCAGTTCGTCGAGCGTCGCGGCATCGTGGCCGAGCGCGCGGAGCACGGCGTCGTCGGGCGTCCCCGTCGGCGTCGAATCGCGCGTCGTCCCGACGGGCCGGGCCGTGGGCCGAAGCTCGTCGAGGATGTCCTGCGCGCAGTCGACCAGCTTGGCACCTTGCTTGATCAGCGCATGGCAGCCTTTCGACAGCGGCGAGTGGATCGACCCCGGCAGCGCGAACACGTCACGGCCGGCCTCGGTAGCCAGCCGTGCCGTGATCAGTGAACCCGACTGCAGCGCGGCCTCGATGACGAGGGTGCCCCGCGCCATCCCGGCGATGAGGCGGTTGCGCACTGGAAAATTCGTTGCGAGGGATGGCGTGCCGAGTGGGTACTCGCTCAGCAGCGCGCCCTTGGCCACGATGCGCCGCGCCAGATCGAGGTGGCGCCGCGGATAGACGCGATCGAGCCCCGTCGCGACGACGGCGACAGTGCCCGTTGCGCCCGCGAGCGCGCCTTCGTGCGCCGCGCCGTCGATGCCGAGCGCCAGCCCCGAGACGACTGCGAAGCCGGCGTCGCTCAGGTGCGCGGCGAAGGCGCGCGCATTGTCGAGACCTTGCGGCGTCGGATTGCGGCTGCCCACCACAGCGACGGCCGGACGGTTCAGGAAGCCGGCGTCCCCGACCGCGTACAGCAGCAGCGGCGGGTCGGCGGTCTGCAGCAGCGCTTGCGGGTAGTCGGCATCGCCGAGCGTGACGACGTGGCGCGGCGCCGCAGCGGCTGATTGCAGCCACTGCCACGTCGTCTCGACCAGGTCGTCGATCGCCGGGCGGCCGTCGGGCCAGACCGTCGGCCGCACCATGCCGGCGGCGTCGCGCCACGAAAAGTCGGAGGCTTCGCGCACGGCCTGCGGCGATCCGAAGGCGGCGAGCAGGCGGCGCGCCGATTCACGGCCGACGCCGGGCGCCTCGGTCAGGCGCAGCCAGGCGTCGAGTTCGTCGCGGTCGATCACGGCGCGCCGGGGTGCTGCGCCGGACAGAGCGCGTTCAGGGTTGGGTGAAGCGGTCGCCGGCGCGCACTGGATCCTGGACGTTCAGGATGAGCGCATACGACACGCGGTCGAACACGCTGAAGACGAACAGCAGGCCGTGGCGCTCGTCGGGCAGCGACATCGGCGTCCGCTTGTCGTCGGTGGTGTCGATGACGTTCGGCGCCCCGGCGCGCCACAGCGCCAGCACATGGCCGCGCTCCATGCCGTCGCGTGCGCCGCGGTTGAGCGCGACGATCTGGTTCTGCCCCGCGTTCAGGCCGTCGCCATAGATCGACACCACCCGGCCGTCGATCGGGCCCTTGGGGGCATGCGGTACGTAGTTGGCGTAGTCGCGCGCCGGCACCGGCGCCAAGCGGTCGCCGATGCCGACCTCCTGCTTGACACGCGTGACGGTGAACGTGGCGGGCACGACCTCCGGCTTGCCGTCGGAGCCGTTGCGTGTCTCGCCGGGCCGCAGGTACTCGGCCGTGCCGAGGTAGGCCGCCTCGTAGCCGAGCACTTCCTTCGTCGTCGGATCGACGAGCGGCTTGGCCGAGCGGAACACGCGGTACTCGCGCAGCGTGCCGAGGTTGCCGCGCACGTAGGCGGTGTCGCCGCGACCGAGCACGACGCGACCTTCCTGCGTGGCGACGATGCGCGGCGCCTGCGCCAGCTCGTCGGTCTGGAACACGATCGCCTCGTTGAGGAACGGCTGGATCAGGTTCAGCGGGATCGACGGGATGCCAGCGGTGTCGAGCGCCTCCGAGCGCACGCGCGGCGAGAGCTTGACGACATCGCCCGCGCCGCCGCTCGGTTGCCCGGCGCGCAGGCGAGCGCGGCCGCTCGTCTTGTCCAGGTACAGCACTTGGCCGGGATAGATCAGATGCGGGTTGCGGATCTGGTCCAGGTTCATGCCCCACAGCTCGGGCCAGCGCCACGGACTCTTGAGGAACAACTTGGAGATGTCCCACAACGTGTCGCCGCGCTTGACGGTGTGCGAATCGGGCGCGTCGGGCGCCAGCTCCGACAGCGGCACGCCGGCCTGCGCCACCTGTTGCGCCGTGCTGCGCTGCTGCGATGTGATCGGGTAGTCGGCCGCCGACGCCGGGCCGGCGCAGAGCGCGGCGCCGATCAGCAAGCCCATGCCGGCCAGGGTCGCGATGCGCTTCACGGGGGGCGAGGGGCGGGTGTCGGCGATCATGTACAGGCTCTCCCGGATGCGTCGCGTGCGGTCGCTGGATGCGCGACGCCGCCTCATGTGGTTACTTGGCCGAACGCGGCAACTCGCGGCGAGTTCGGCGAAAATCCTCAACTGGTTTCACAGATTCTGCCCTCAATGTATTGATACCGCAATGAAACCGGGTCGCGGCTCGCCGCTGTGTGCGAGCCTTCACGCGGCCCGGCGTTGCGCGGTATCCACAGCGGTTGCACGTCGTATCAAGTCCACCCGTCACGATGGCCCAGCTCCGCATCCTGCGATATCCCGACCCGCGACTGCATACGATCGCCAAGCCCGTGGCGCGGGTCGACGAACGCGTGCGCCGGCTCGTCGACGACATGCTCGAGACGATGTACGCCGCCGAGGGCATCGGCCTCGCGGCGACGCAGATCGACGTGCACGAGCGCGTCATCGTCATCGACGTGTCGGAACGTCGCGACGAGCCGCGCGTGCTGATCAACCCGGAGCTGCTCGAATGCAGCGACGAGATGGTGCTCGGCGACGAAGGCTGCCTGTCGGTGCCACTGGTCTACGACAAGGTACCGCGCCACGCGCGCATCAGGGCGTGCGCGCTCGACCGCGACGGCCAGCCGTACGAGTTCGACGCCGAGGGCCTGCTCGCCGTATGCGTGCAGCACGAGATGGACCACTTGCTCGGCAAGGTGTTCGTCGACTACCTCAGCCCGCTCAAACGCAACCGAATCAAGAGCAAGATGCTCAAGAAGACGCGCGAGGAGATGCGGGTTTGACGTCGACGCGGCGCCCGCGATGAGGCTGGCGTTCGCCGGCACGCCCGAATTCGCGCGCATCGCGCTGGCGGCGCTGCACGCCGCTGGTCACGACATCGCGCTCGTGCTGACCCAGCCCGACCGGCCGGCCGGGCGCGGCATGCAGTTGCAGGCCTCGCCGGTCAAGGCTTGGGCCGTCGATCTCGGTCTGACCGTCGCGCAGCCGCGCAGCCTGCGCCTGGACGGCCGCTTCGCCGACGACGCGCACGCCGCGCGGCAGGCGCTGCATGATGCGGCGCCCGAAGTCGTCGTCGTCGCCGCCTACGGTCTGATCCTGCCGCCGTGGGTGCTCGAACTGCCGGCGCGCGGCTGCCTCAACATCCACGCCTCGCTGCTGCCGCGCTGGCGCGGCGCCGCGCCGATCCAGCGCGCGATCGAGGCGGGCGACGCGCGCACCGGCGTCACCATCATGCAGATGGACGCCGGCCTCGACACCGGCGACATGCTGCTGGCCGAGGCGATCGACATCGGCCCCGACGACACCGCGGCGACGCTGCACGACCGCCTGGCCGCGCTCGGCGCGCGGCTGATCGTCGACGCGCTCGGGAAGGCGGCGCAGGGCGGCTTGCAGCGCGTGCCCCAGCCGGCCGAAGGCATCACGTATGCGGCCAAGATCGACAAGCGCGAAGCGGTGCTCGACTGGCGCGCCGACGCCCGGCTGCTGGCGCGGCGGGTGCGCGCCTTCGACCCGTTCCCCGGCGCCAGCCTCGAATGCGGCGGCGAGACGCTCAAGTGCTGGCGCGCCACCGCGACGCCCGATCGCGGCGCCCCCGGCGAGGTGCTGGCTGCCGACGCGCAGGGCCTGCTCGTCGCCTGCGGCAGCGGCGCGCTGCGGCTGCAGACGCTGCAGCGCCCCGGCGGCCGGCGCGTCGCCGCGGCCGACCACCTGCGCGCGCATCCGGTCGCTTCGGGCACACGGCTCGCCGTGGCCGCAGATTGAACTCCGGCGCCCCGGCCGCATCTGAGGCAGGCGTCCACGTCGCGAGGAGAGAGGAACGCCCGATGTTCAACATGCTCAAGACAGCCGTCCTGATGGCGGCGATCACCGGCCTGTTCATGGCCATCGGCTCGCTGCTCGGCGGCCAGCAGGGGATGATGATCGCGCTCGTCGTCGCGCTGGGCATGAACTTCTTCAGCTACTGGTTCTCCGACAAGCTGGTGCTGAAGATGTACAACGCGCAGGAGGTCGACGAGACCTCGGCACCGCAGTTCCATCGCATGGTGCGCGAGCTGGCCGGACGCGCGCAGCTGCCGATGCCGCGTGTCTACCTGATCCAGGAGGACGCGCCCAACGCCTTCGCCACCGGCCGCAATCCGCAGAACGCCGCCGTCGCCGCGACGACGGGCATCCTGCGCGTGCTCAGCGAGCGCGAGCTGCGCGGCGTGATGGCGCACGAGCTGGCGCACGTCAAGCACCGCGACATCCTGATCTCGACGATCTCGGCGACGATGGCCGGCGCGATCTCGATGCTCGCCAACTTCGCGATGTTCTTCGGCGGCCGCGACAGCGAAGGCCGGCCGCACAACCCGGTCGTCGGCATCCTCGTGATGCTGCTCGCGCCGCTGGCGGCCAGCCTGATCCAGATGGCGATCAGCCGCGCCCGCGAATTCGAGGCCGATCGCGGCGGCGCCGAGATCTCGGGCGACCCGCAGGCGCTGGCCAGCGCACTGCAGAAGATCAAGCAGTACGCCTCTGGCATCCCGCTCGACGCCGCCGAGCGCCACCCCGAGACGGCGCAGATGATGATCGTCAATCCGCTGTCCGGCGGCGGGCTGCGCGGCCTGTTCTCGACACACCCGTCGACCGAGGAGCGCGTCGAGCGCCTGCTCGCGATGGCGCGCGCCGGCTGACGCGGACGGGCAAGCGGCGCGGCGCTCAAGTCGCGCCGACGCGGGCCGATAACCCGTGCACAACCCGGTGCCCGACATGCGTCCCGTTCCCGCCCTCCTGATCGCTGCAGCCGGCCTGCTGGCCGGCTGCGATATGCTGGGCATCGAGGACTCGGAGAAGATCGCTGCAGCCCGCGAAGCCGAAGGCAAGGCCATCGGCGGCGCCTGCCGTCACGCTGGGCGTGCGATCGAGGACTGCTACGTGCTGAACCGGCGCGCCGACAAGGCCGCGATGTTCGCCGGCTGGCGCGAGATGAACGACTACATGCGCGAGAACAAGCTCGACGCCGTCGCGCCGCTGCTCGCGGCCGGCGCCGCCAAGCCGGCCGCCGAGGTCGCCTCGGCGCCGGCCGCCGACGACAAGCGCGCCGCCAAGCCGGCCGCCGCGACCAAGCCCAAGGAAGCGCGCGCCGAAGCGCGCCCGCAAGAGTCCTAGAGCCGGCGCAGGACTTGTCGCTGCGCACGACAATGCCGGCCATGAGTCGGCTGTCGGCGCTGTGGCGTCACCCCGAGTTCCGCCGCGGCGCGCGCGACATGTCGGGCATCACCCTGGGCATCGCGGCTTGGGCGCTCGTGACCGGTGTCGCGATGGTCAAGAGCGGCCTGGGCGTGCCGCTGTCGCTGGCGATGTCGTTCATCGTCTACGCCGGCAGCGCGCAGCTCGCGGCGCTGCCGCTGATGGCCGCGGGCGCGCCGATGTGGGTCGTGTGGGCGACGGCGTTCTGCGTCAACCTGCGCTTCCTGATCTACAGCGCGCAGTGGCGGCCTTACTTCGTCCGCTACCCGCTGCGCCAGCGGCTCGCGCTCGGCTACTTCACCGGCGACCTCAACTACATCCTGTTCATGCGGCGCTTCCCCGAGCCGCGGCCTGTGTCCGAACAGCTGCCGTACTTCCTCGGCGGCGTGTCGGTCAACTGGACGGCGTGGCAGCTGCTTTCGGCCACCGGCGTGCTGCTCGCCGACAGCGTGCCGACGCACTGGGGCCTCGGCTTCGCTGGCGTGCTCGCGCTCGTCGCGCTGACGTATTCGCTGCTGTCGGACCGCACGACGTGGGTCGCCGCGGCGGTCGCCGGCAGCGCCGCCGTCGCGGCCGCGGCGCTGCCGCTCAAGCTCAACATCGTCGTCGCCATCGCCGCCGCCGTGGGCGCCGGCCTCGTGATGGAACGCGGCGGCGCCAAGGCGGCGTCGCGCAACGCCTCGGGGGCCGGATGATGCACTGGGAGATCGTCGCGACGCTGCTCGGCATGGGTGTGGTCACCATCGTCACGCGCGCCTTCTTCCTCATCCCGCGGCGCGACCTGCCGATGCCGGGCTGGCTGCGCCGCGGCCTGCGGTATGCGCCACTGGGCGCGATGGCGGCTGTCGTCGTGCCCGAGATCGCGATGACGCCGCAAGGCGAGCTGATCTCGGGCTGGCGCGACGCGCGGCTGTTCGCCGTCGCGGCATCGACGGCGTACTACTTCTGGCGCCGCGACATTCTCGGCACCATCGTCGCCGGCACCGCCGTGATGCTCGTGCTGCGCATCGGTCTCGGCTGGTAGCCCCTCTCGTAGAATCGTGCGCTTCACTGCGGTGCCCAGCCATGAACATCCTTCGATTCGCCGACCTCGTTGCCGCCGGTCGTGTCGCCGGCAAGCGCGTCTTCATCCGGGCCGACCTCAACGTGCCGCAGGACGACAGCGGCCGCATCACGGAAGACACGCGCGTGCGCGCCTCCGTGCCGTGCATCGAGATGGCGTTGAAGGCGGGCGCCGCCGTGATGGTCACGTCGCACCTCGGGCGCCCGAGCGAAGGCGCGTTCAAGCCCGAGGATTCGCTCGCCCCGGTGGCCGAGCGGCTGGCCGAGCTGCTCGGTCGCCCCGTGCCGCTGGTCAGCAACTGGGTCGACGGCGTGAAGGTCGCGCCGGGCGAAGTCGTGCTGCTCGAGAACTGCCGCGTCAACAAGGGCGAGAAGAAGAACGACGAGGCGCTCGCGCGCAAGATGGCCGCGCTGTGCGACATCTTCGTGCACGACGCCTTCGGCACCGCGCACCGCGCCGAGGCCAGCACCTACGGCATCGCGCAGTTCGCGCCGGTGGCCTGCGCCGGTCCGCTGCTCGCCGCCGAGGCCGACGCGATCCATGCCGCGCTCGCCAACCCGAAGCGGCCGCTCGTCGCCATCGTCGCCGGCAGCAAGGTCAGCACCAAGCTGACGATCCTGCAGAGCTTGGCCGCCAAGGTCGATCAATTGATCGTCGGCGGCGGCATCGCCAACACGTTCATGCTCGCCACCGGCCTGCCGATCGGCAAGAGCCTGGCCGAGGCCGACCTCGTCGGCGACGCCAAGGCCGTCATCGACGCCATGAAGGCGCGCGGTGCCGCCGTGCCGATCCCGGTCGACGTCGTCACGGCCAAGGAGTTCAAGGCCGATGCGGCGCCCACCGTCAAGGCGGCGGCCGACGTGGCCGCCGACGACCTGATCCTCGACATCGGCCCGAAGACGGCGGCGCAGCTCGCCGATCAATTGAAGGCGGCCGGCACGATCGTCTGGAACGGCCCGGTCGGCGTGTTCGAATTCGACGCGTTCGCCAGCGGTACCGAGACGGTCGCGCGCGCCATCGCCGCGAGCGGCGCCTTCAGCATAGCCGGCGGCGGCGACACGCTCGCCGCGATCGCGAAATACGGCATCGAGCGCGACATCAGCTACATCTCGACCGGCGGCGGCGCCTTCCTCGAAGTCCTCGAAGGCAAGACACTGCCTGCGTTCGACATCCTGCAGCGCCGCGCCGCGGGCTGAACCCGCGAGCACCCATGCCCACCGTCACCAAGATCGTCGCCACGCTCGGCCCGGCCTCGTCGTCACCCGACGTCCTCGAGAAGATGATCCGCGCCGGCGTCGACGTCGTGCGCATGAACTTCTCGCACGGCACGGCGCAGGACCACATCGACCGCGCGAAGCTGGTGCGCGAAACGGCCGACAAGGTCGGCACCGTGGTCGCGATCATGGCCGACCTGCAGGGCCCGAAGATCCGCGTCGGCAGGTTCGAGGACGGCAAGACGCAGCTCGTGCCGGGCCAGCGCTTCGTCCTCGACGCGGCGAGCACGGCGCCCGGCACCAACGAACGCGTCGGCCTCGACTACAAAGAGCTGCCGCGCGACGTGCGCCCCGGCGACACGCTGCTGCTCAACGACGGCCTGCTGCGCCTGACGGTCGACGCCGTCAAGGGCGACGAGGTGCACACCACCGTCGTCGTCGGCGGCGTGCTGTCGAACAACAAGGGCATCAACAAAGCGGGCGGCGGCCTGACGGCGCCGGCGCTCACCGCCAAGGACATGGAAGACATCAAGGTCGCGATGAGCTTCCAGGCCGACTACCTCGCCGTCAGCTTTCCGAAGAGCGCGACCGACATGGAGATGGCGCGCCAGCTCGCCAACGTCGCGGGCGAGCCGTTCCGCCACAAGCCGGGACTGATCGCCAAGATCGAGCGCAGCGAGGCCATCCCCGCGCTCGAGGCCATCCTGCGCGCCAGCGACGGCATCATGGTCGCGCGCGGCGACCTCGCCGTCGAGGTCGGCAACGCCGCCGTGCCCGCGCTGCAGAAGCAGATGATCCGCATGGCGCGCGAGATGGACAAGGTCACGATCACGGCCACGCAGATGATGGAGTCGATGATCGTCAACCCGGTGCCCACGCGTGCCGAGGTCAGCGACGTCGCCAATGCCGTGCTCGACGGCACCGACGCCGTGATGCTCAGCGCCGAGACGGCCGCCGGCGGCTACCCGGTCGAGACGATCGAGCAGATGTCGGCGATCGCGCTCGAGGCCGACATGTTCGAGCAAAGCAACCTCGACACCGACTTCCAGAACAAGCGCTTCGGCCGCATCGACCAGACGATCGCGATGGGCGCGCTGTTCACCGCCGACCACCTCGGCTGCAAGGCGATCGTCGCGCTCACCGAGTCAGGATCGACGGCGCTGTGGATGAGCCGGCACCGCATCAAGGTGCCGATCTTCGGCGTCACGTCGCAGCTCGCGAGCCAGCGCCGCATGGCGCTTTACCGCAACGTCACGCCGCTGCTGATGCCGACCTACGCCGACCGCGACGTCGCGCTCGCCAAGGCCGAGGCGCTGCTCGTCGAGCGCGGCGTGCTCAAGCCGGGCGACACCTACGCCATCACCTGCGGCGAGCCGATGGGCTACCCGGGCGGCACCAACATGCTCAAGGTCTGCCGCGTCGGCTGAAGCGCTGCAGCCGGGCCGCTTGACCGCTGTCAAGCCGGGGCCTCGGGCGCGGCCTAGGATGGCGCTTCCGCCGCAGCCGTGGCGGCCGCCCCCAGGAGATGCCCGATGAGCGGTCCGAACTACATCCGCTGGTTTCGCGACTTGTCGCTGGCCGACCTGCCGCAGGTCGGCGGCAAGACGGCGTCGCTCGGCGAGATGTTCCGCGAGCTGACGCCGCTGGGCGTGCGCATCCCCGACGGTTTCGCGCTCACGGCCGCGGCGTACCGCGACGCCGTCGACGCCGCCGGCGCCTGGGACGAACTGCACCGCCTGCTCGACGGCCTCGACAAGCGCGATGTCGATGCGCTGGCGCGCGCCGGCCGCCGTGCGCGCGAGCTCGTTTATGCCGCGCCGCTGCCCGCCGCCGCCGAGCAGGGGCTGCGCGCGGCGTGGCGCGAGCTGCAGACGCGCGTCGGCCCGCAACTGAGCGTCGCGGTGCGCAGCTCGGCCACGGCCGAGGACCTGCCCAATGCCAGCTTCGCCGGCCAGCACGACACTTACCTCAACATCGCCGGCGAAGAGATGCTGATCGACGCCGCCAAGCGCTGCCAGGCGTCGCTGTTCACCGATCGCGCGATTTCGTACCGCATCGACCAGGGCTTCGACCACTTCAAGGTGTCGCTGTCGGTGTGCGTGATGCAGATGGTGCGCAGCGACCAGGCGTCCAGCGGCGTGATGTTCACGCTCGACACCGAGTCAGGTCATCCCGACGTCGTCTTCGTGACGGCTGCGTGGGGCCTGGGCGAGAACGTCGTGCAGGGCAACGTCGATCCCGACGAGTTCTACGTCCACAAGCCGACGTATCGCGCCGGCCGCCGCTGCGTGCTGCGCCGGCG
This sequence comes from Burkholderiaceae bacterium, assembly GCA_048500255.1. GTDB lineage: Bacteria > Pseudomonadota > Gammaproteobacteria > Burkholderiales > Burkholderiaceae_C > JAMHWF01. The sequence continues at coordinate 616,217 of JASNYH010000002.1, forward strand.
GATGGGGCGCAAGCAGATCCGCATGGTCTATGCGAGCGGGCGCGCGACGCGCGAGCCCGTCGTCAACCAGCCGACGCCGCCGGCCGACCGTGCGCGGTTCTGCCTTAGCGATGCCGACGTGCTCGAACTCGCCAGCGCCGCGATCGCGATCGAGGACCACTACAGCCGCCGCGCCGGCACTTGGCGGCCGATGGACATCGAATGGGCCAAGGACGGCGCCGACGGTCCGCTGTACATCGTGCAGGCACGCCCCGAGACTGCGGCGTCGCAGCGATCGGCCGACACGATCGAGACCTACGTCCTCGAAGGCAAGAGCGGCGTGCGCGCGCAGGGCCGCTCGGTGGGCGAGAAGATCGCCGCCGGCGCGGTGCGGCGCGTGGCGAGCGCCGCGCAACTGCCCGAGTTCCGCCCCGGCGAAGTGCTCGTCGCCGACACGACGACACCCGACTGGGAGCCCGTGATGAAGACGGCATCGGCCATCGTCACCAACCGCGGCGGGCGCACCTGCCACGCCGCCATCGTGGCGCGCGAGCTCGGCATCGCCGCCGTCGTCGGCGCCGACGGCGCGAGCGAGACGCTGCGCGACGGCGAGGAGGTCACCGTGTCGTGCGCCGAGGGGGACGTCGGCCGTGTGTACAGCGGGCGGCTGCCGTTTCGCGTCGAGCGCAGCAGCATCGCCGGCCTCGAGCGGCCGGCGACCGAGATCATGGTCAACCTCGGCAACCCCGACCTCGCGTTCAAGACCAGCCTGCTGCCCTGCGACGGCGTCGGCCTGGCGCGCATGGAATTCATCATCAGCGAGCACATCAAGCTGCACCCGATGGCGGCGCTGCATCCCGAGCGCGTCACCGACGCGGCCGAGCGCGAGCGCGTGCTGGCGCAGTTCGCCGGCTACGCCGACGGCGCGAGCTACTTCATCGAGCGGCTCGCCGAAGGCGTGGGCACGATCGCCGCGGCGTTCTGGCCGCGGCCCGTCATCGTGCGGCTGTCGGACTTCAAGACCAACGAATATGCCGCGCTGCTCGGCGGCCGCGACTTCGAGCCGCGCGAAGAGAACCCGATGCTGGGCTTTCGCGGTGCGGCGCGCTACGTCCACCCGGCCTACGAAGAAGGCTTTGCGCTCGAATGCGCGGCGCTCGAGCGCGTGCGCGGGGCGATGGGGCTCACGAACCTGAAGGTGATGGTGCCCTTTTGCCGGCGCCTCGACGAGGCGCGCCGCGTGCTCGACACGATGGCGCGCCACGGCCTCGTGCGCGGCGAGAACGGCCTCGAGGTCTACGTGATGTGCGAGATCCCGAACAACGTGCTGCTGATCGACGAGTTCGCGCAGTTGTTCGACGGCTTCTCGATCGGCTCGAACGACCTGACGCAGCTCACGCTCGGCGTCGACCGCGACAGCGCCATCGTCGCCGCGTCGTTCGACGAGCGCGATCCCGGCATGCGCAAGATGCTCGCGATGGCCGTCGAGGGCGCGCGCCGCAACGGCCGCCACAGCGGCATCTGCGGGCAGGCCCCCTCCGACCATGTCGAGATTGCGCGCTTCCTCGTCGAACTGGGCATCGACAGCATCAGCCTGACACCCGACCGCGTGCTGCGCACGATCCAGGCCGTGCGCGAGATCGAGCGCGCGCAAGGCCGCGCGCCGCGCAGTCCCCACTGACGGCGCGGCGCTAAAATTCGCAGCTCTGCTGCGACGCCAACTTCTCCCGAGGGGAATCCGATGCCTATCGTCTCGATGCGCCAACTGCTGGACCACGCCGCCGAAAACGGCTACGGCATCCCGGCCTTCAACGTCAACAACCTCGAGCAGGTGCAGGCCGTGATGGCGGCCGCCGACGAGGTCGGCGCGCCCGTCATCCTGCAAGCCAGCGCCGGCGCGCGCAAGTACGCCGGCGAGGCCTTCATCAAGCACCTGATCGCCGCCGCCGTCGAGGCCTATCCGCACATCCCGCTCGTGATGCACCAGGATCACGGCCAGAGCCCCGACGTCTGCAAGGGCGCGATCGACCTCGGCTTCAGCTCCGTGATGATGGACGGCTCGCTGCAGGCCGACGGCAAGACGATCGCCAGCTACGACTACAACGTCGACGTAACGAAGAAGGTCGTCGACATGGCGCACAAGCTCGGCGTCACCGTCGAGGGCGAGCTCGGCTGCCTCGGCTCGCTCGAGACGATGAAGGGCGACAAGGAAGACGGCCACGGCACCGACGCCACGATGACCAAGGAGCAGCTGCTCACCGACCCCGAGCAGGCCGCCGACTTCGTCGGCAAGACGCAGCTCGACGCGCTGGCCATCGCCATCGGCACCAGCCACGGCGCCTACAAGTTCACCCGCAAGCCCACCGGCGACATCCTCGCGATCGACCGCATCAGGCAGATCCACCAGCGCATCCCGAACACGCACCTCGTGATGCACGGCTCGTCGAGCGTGCCGCAGGATCTGCTGGCGCAGATCCGCCAGTACGGCGGCAACATGAAAGAGACCTACGGCGTGCCGGTCGAAGAGATCCAGGAAGCGATCAAGCACGGCGTGCGCAAGATCAACATCGACACCGACATCCGCCTCGCGATGACGGGTGCGGTGCGCAAGTTCATGGCCGAGAACCCCGAGAAGTTCGACGCCCGCGAATGGCTCAAGCCCGCCCGCGAAGCGGCGATGAAGATCTGCAAGCAGCGCTACCTCGAATTCGGCTGCCAGGGCCAGGCCGCCAAGATCAAGCCGCTGCCGCTGACCGTGCAGGCGCAGCGCTACGCCCAGGGAGAGCTGGCGCAAGTCGTCGCTGCCTGAGCGGGCGGCGCACGCGATGGCCGCGCTGCTGCAGTCCTCCCTCACGTCGCTGCCGCTGCTCGCGCGCGGCAAGGTGCGCGACAACTATGCGGTCGGCGACGACCGCATCCTGATGGTCGCGAGCGACCGCCTGTCGGCGTTCGACGTCGTGATGGGCGAGCCGATTCCGGGCAAGGGCGAGCTGCTCACGCGCATGGCGCTGTTCTGGTTCGCCAGGCTCGCCGACGCGGTGCCCAACCACCTGACGGGCGACGACCCCGAGTCCGTCGTCGCGCCGGCCGAGCGCGTGCAGGTGCGCGGGCGCTCGATGCTCGTCAAGCGGCTGAAGCCGCTGCCCGTCGAGGCCGTCGTGCGCGGCTACCTCGCCGGCAGCGGCTGGAAGGAGTACCGGGAGAGCGGATCGGTCTGCGGCGTTGCGTTGCCGCCCGGCCTGCGCAACGCGAGCCGGCTGCCGCAGCCCATCTTCACGCCGGCGACCAAGGCCGAGATGGGCGAGCACGACGAGAACATCTCGTTCGAGCGCATGGCGGCGATCGTCGGCGCCGACCTCGCCGCGCGCGTGCGCGACGTCTCGCTGCGCCTGTACACGGCGGCGGCCGAGTTCGCGCTCGCCAAGGGCATCATCATCGCCGACACCAAGTTCGAATTCGGCCTCGACGCGCGCGGCACCCTGACGCTGATGGACGAGGTTCTGACGCCCGATTCGTCGCGCTTCTGGCCCGTCGAGGGCTACTCCGAGGGCGCCAACCCGCCGAGCTACGACAAGCAGTTCGTGCGCGACTGGCTCGAGCAGGCGCAGGTCGACGGCAAGCCCTGGAACAAGAAGGCGCCGGCGCCGGCGCTGCCCGCAGCCGTGATCGAGCAGACGGCGGCGCGTTATCGCGAGGCGCTGCAGCGGTTGACGTCGTGATCGTCGGCTGAGGGCCGAGCGCCGGGCCGGCCCGCGGCCTGCCGCGAGACGTGGCAGGCGCTCGTGGCGTCCAAGCCCGCGCAGGCGGGCTTGGAGCCGCGCCCCTCTCTCCCCTTGGGGGATCGGCCGACGTACTCGTCGGGCGACGGGTCGTCAGTTCAATGCCATGCTGAGCTTGCGGCGGTACTGGTCGACCAGCGGATCGGCGCTGGCGACCGGCGCGGCGTGGCCCGTCACTTCGAGCGCGCCCTTGGCCTCGCCCGCGACCGCCGCCTTGGGCGCCGGCTTGCTCATCAGCTCGAGGATGGCGACATAGGTCTTGCGCGCGAGCTCTTCGTTCCACTTCTTGTCGCGCATCACGATCTCGAGCAGCTCGTCCATCGCCTCGACGAAGTGCTGCGCGGCGAAATGCGTCTGCGCCAGCTCGAAGCGCGCGTCGAAGTCGCGCTTGTTCGCCGCGATCGCGGCGGCCAGCGCCTCGGGCGGGCGCGCCGTCGCGGCCCGTTCGCAGGCGGCGAGCCAGTGGCCGGCGGCGGCGAGTCGCGCGTCGAGGCCGACCTTGGAAGCCACCGGCTCGAAGGCGCGCCGCGCCTCGGCGAAGCGGCCCTCGGCGAGCAGCGCGCGCAGATAGTCGTAGCGCGCGGTGTCGTTGGCCGGATCGATCGCAACCGCCTGCTGCAGCCGCTCGAGCGCGGTCGCCGTGTCGCCCTCGGCGAGCAGGGCCTGCGCCTCGCTCACTTCCTCCTCGGCGGCCATCTCGTCGGCGCTCGGCACGTGCTTGTCGAGGAACTGGCGGATCTGCGCCTCGGGCAGCGCGCCGACGAAGCCGTCGACCGGCTGGCCGTCCTTGAACAGCACACAGAACGGGATGCTGCGCACGCCGAACATCTGGCTCAGCTGCCCGGCGATCTCGGGTTGGTCGTCGGAGTTGAGCTTGGCGAGGCGAAATCGCCCGGCATAGGCCGTCTCGAGCTTCTCGAGCGCCGGGCCGAGCGCCTTGCACGGGCCGCACCACGGCGCCCAGATGTCGAGCAGCACCGGCTGCTGCAGCGAGGCGTGGATGACCTCGGTCTCGAGGTTCTGGACGGTGATGTCGATCATGGCGATGGGCGTGTTCGAGGTCCGGCTTCAGGGCGGCCGGCGCTCGGCGGAGATGGCGTCGCGCCACCTACAATTCAAGCCTCCTGCAGCCCCGTGGAGCGAGCCTTGAGCCAGCCCGATCCGATCGTCGGCGTGTTGATGGGCTCCAGCAGCGACTGGGACACCCTCAAGCACGCGACCGAGATTCTCGCCGAGTTCGGCGTCGCGCACGAGGCGCGCGTCGTCTCGGCCCACCGCATGCCCGACGAGATGTTCGCCTACGCCGAAGCCGCCGCCGGGCGCGGCCTGCGCGCCATCATCGCCGGCGCCGGCGGCGCGGCGCACCTGCCCGGCATGCTCGCCGCGAAGACGACGGTGCCGGTGCTCGGCGTGCCGGTCGCCAGCCGCCACCTGCAAGGCGTCGATTCGCTGCATTCCATCGTGCAGATGCCCAAGGGCGTGCCGGTCGCCACGTTCGCCATCGGCAACGCCGGCGCCGCCAACGCGGCGCTGTTCGCCGTCGCGATGCTGGCGACGACCGACGCCGCGCTGCGCGACAAGCTCGAGGCGTTCCGCCGCCGGCAGAGCGATGCCGCGCGCGCGATGACGCAGGAGCTCAAGTGAAGGGTCCGATCCTGCCCGGCGCGACGCTGGGCGTGATGGGCGGCGGGCAGCTCGGGCGCATGTTCGTGCACGCCGCGCAGCAGCTCGGCTATGCCGTTGCCGTGCTCGACCCCGATGCCGGCAGCCCGGCCGGCCAGGTCGCGCAACAGCATGTGCGGACCGGCTATCTCGATGCCGCCGGCCTGGATGCGCTGGCCGATGCAGCCGCCGCGATCACGACGGAATTCGAGAACGTGCCGGCCGAGGCGCTCGCCACGCTGGCGGCGCGCCGCCCGGTGGCGCCGTGCGCCGACGCCGTGGCCGTGTGCCAGCACCGCGCGGCCGAGAAGGCGCAGTTCGCGCGTTGCGGCGTGCCGGCGGCGCCGCATGCCGTCATCCAGAGCGAGGCGCAGCTCGACGTGACGGATGCCGCGCTGCTGCCCGGCATCCTCAAGACTTCGAGCTCGGGCTATGACGGCAAGGGCCAGGCGCGCGTCGCGACGCGCGACGAGTTGCGCGCCGCCTGGCAGCGGCTCGGCGGCGTCGAATGCGTGCTCGAGCAGCGCCTGGCGCTGGAGTGCGAAGTGAGCGTTATCGTGGCGCGCGGCGCCGACGGCGCCTGCGTGCACTTTCCGGTGCAGCGCAACCTGCACCGCGACGGCATCCTCGCCGTCACCGAGGTGCCGGCGCGCGGCGTGCCCGAGGCGCTGCAGCGCGACGCCGTCGCGGCGGCCGAGCGCATCGCGCAGTCGATGGACTACGTCGGCGTGCTGTGCGTCGAGTTCTTCGTGCTCGCCGACGGCCGCCTCGTCGCCAACGAGATGGCGCCGCGGCCGCACAACTCGGGCCACTACACGATCGACGCCTGCGACGCGTCGCAGTTCGAGCTGCAGGCCCGCACGCTCGCCGGCCTGCCGCTCGTCGCGCCGCGCCTGCACTCGCCGGCCGTGATGCTCAACCTGCTCGGCGACCTGTGGTTCGCGGGCGGCGCGAGCGAGCCGCGCGCGCCGCCGTGGGATGCCGTGCTTGCACTGCCCGGAGCGCACCTGCACCTGTACGGCAAGGCCGAGGCGCGGCGCGGCCGCAAGATGGGCCACCTGACGATCACGGCCGACAGCGCCGATGCGGCGCGCGCAACCGCCGCACGCGCCGCCGCGCTGCTCGGCATCGAACCCGCTTGATGTTGAACGGCAACGAGCCGGCCGACGTCGCGCGTGCCGCGGCGCTCCTCGCCGCCGGCGAGCTCGTCGCCTTTCCGACCGAGACCGTCTACGGCCTCGGCGCGCGCGCCGACGACGACGCAGCGGTCGGCAGGATCTTCGCGGCCAAGGGCCGGCCGGCGGATCACCCGCTGATCGTGCACGTCGTCGATGCGGCGCAGGCGGCGCGCTTCGCCGCCGAGCTGCCGGCGGTCGCGCAGCGCCTGATGGCAGCGCTGTGGCCGGGGCCGCTCACCGTCATCGTGCCGCGCGCGCCCTCGACGGCCGTGGCCGCCGCCGGCGGCCACGCGACGATCGGGCTGCGCTCGCCGTCGCATCCGGTGGCGCGCGCGCTGCTCGCCGAGGCGCTGCGCCTGGGCGTGCCGGGCGTCGCCGCACCGAGCGCCAACCGCTTCGGCCGCGTCAGCCCGACGCGCGCTGCGCACGTGGCCGACGAGTTCGGCGACGCACTCGCCGTGCTCGACGGCGGCGATTGCCCGGTCGGCATCGAGTCGGCGATCGTCGACTGCACGCGCCGGCGCCCGGTGCTGCTGCGTCCCGGTGCGCTGACGCGCGCGCAGATCGAGGCTGCCGCCGGCGAGCCGCTGCACGAGCCCGACGCCGACGCCCCCGCCGCGTCGGGCACGCTGGAGGCGCACTACGCGCCGCGCGCCCGCGTCCGCGTGATGCCCGCCGAGCAATTGCGCGCCGCGCTCGGCGTGCTCGGCGAGACGCCGCTGCCGAGCCGCCGGGCGACCTCGCTGAAGCTGGCGGTATATTCGCGCTCGGTGGCGGTGCCGCCGCACCTGCGGCACCGGCCGATGCCCGGCGAGGCGGCGCACGCTGCGCGCGAGCTGTACGCGGCGCTGCGCGAGCTCGACGGGCACGGCGTCGACCTGATCTGGGTCGAGGCGCCGCCCGACGGCCCCGACTGGGAAGGCGTGCGCGACCGCCTGCGGCGCGCGTCGGCCGCCGCGTGACGTGTCGCCGTTGTGAGTGCAACCTGAGCTGCTGGAGAGTGCATGGAGTCCCCATTCCGTCGTGAGCGCCGTTCGCCGGCACGCTGGTTCGCGCACTGGGCGTCGCTCGCAGGCGCACTCGCGCTGCTCGCGTCGTGCGGCGGCGGCGATCGCGTCAGCCAGTTCGTGCCGGGGCGCATCGTCGCCTTCGGCGACGAGGCCAGCGTGATCACGCCGGCGGGCAAGAAGTACACGATCAACGTGCTCGACGCCAACAACGCGATCGACTGCGTGCAGCGGCCGATCTGGGTGCAGTACCTCGCGCAGTCGCACGCCCTGCCGTTCGCCGAATGCCCCGGCACGATCGCCGGGCCGTACGTCAGCAAGAACTACGCGGCCGTCGGCGCCAACGTCGCCGCCGTCACGGCGCAGATCGAAGCCCATCTCGCGGCCGACGTCTTCAATGGCACCGATCTCGTGACGGTGTTCGTCGGCGGTCACGACATTCGCGAGCAGTACGCTCTCTACGACGGCAGCAACCTCGCCGCACTGAAGACGACGCTGACCACGCGCGGCCAGGCGCTGGCGGCGCAGATCAATCGCGTCGCTGCGCTCGGCGGCAAGGTGCTCGTCGTCACCGTGCCCAACGTCGGCCAGACGGCGTTCGGCGTCGCCGAGGAGGCGGCCACCGCCGGGCGTGCCGCCGTGCTGCTCGAGCTGACGAACACGTTCAACGAGGAAATGCGCGTGCCGCTCGTCAACGACGGGCGCATGATCGGCCTGGTCGATGCCGACGCCATCGTGCGCAACATGGTCGCGACGCCTGCGGGCTTCGGGCTCGCCGATGTCAAGCAAGCCGCCTGCGCCGTCGCGCTGCCCGACTGCACGACGGCGACGCTGGTCGCCGGCGCGAGCGCGGCCTGGATGTGGGCCGATCTGCACCAGCCCGGCACGGTGGCGCACCTGCAGATCGGCTTCACGGCCGACCAGCGCACGCGCAACAACCCGTTCTGAGTCGGCGTCACGGCGGCGCGCCGTGCGCCGCCCACTGCACCAGCGCGTCGAGCGCCGGCCGCGCCGCGTTCGCGTTGGGGTGGTTGATCAGCGCGACGAGCACGTAGCGCCGGCCGTTGTCGGCCAGCACGTAGCCGGCGATGCCGGCGACATCGCGCAGCGATCCCGTCTTGAGGTGCGCGCGCCCGGCCGGTGCCAACGAGCGGCGCATGGTGCCGTCGCGGCCGGTGACGGCGAGCGACGCCGCCAGCTCGGGCATCACGGGGCTGGCCCAGGCGTGCATCAGCAGCTGCGCCAGCGTGTGCGCGCTCATGCGCGTCTGGCGCGACAACCCCGAGCCGTTGTCGATCACCACGTCGGCCGCGCCGTCGCCCAGGCGGCCGGTCAACCACTGGCGCAGCACGTCGCGCGCCGTCTCGGGCGTGCCGATGCCGCGCTGCGTCAGACCGAGCGTGAGGAACAGCTGCTGCGCCATCACGTTGTTGCTGTACTTGTTGATGTCGCGCACCACGTCGGCGAGCGGCGGCGACAGGCTCTCGAAGCTCGGCGCGACGCCGACGGGCGCCGCGCCGTCGCGCACCTGGCCCGTCAGCTGGCCGCCCGCCTCGAGCCAGAGTGCGCGCAGGGCGCGCGCGTTGTAGCTCGCCGGGTCGACATAGGCGATGGGCCACTGCTTCTCGCCGCAGGCCGCCGGATAGCTGCCCGAGAAGCGGATGCGCGACGCATCGTCGAACTCGGCCTTCAGCTCGGCGCGCCAGTCGTTGCAGAGTCCGTTCGACATCACGACGCTGTCGTCGATACGCACGCCGGCCAGCGGTGGCTCGGCGACGACGGCCACGTCGACGCGCGGCGGGCCGGGCACGAAGTTGAGCAGCACCGACTTGTAGTTCAGCAGCAGCGCGTCGGGCTGCACGTTGTAGGGGCGCAGACGCTCGCCGTCGAAGTCGGCCGGCGACTGCTCGGGCACGGCGAAGGCGCTGCGGTCGAGCAAGATGTCGCCGCGGATCTCGCGCACGCCGAGCTGGCGCACGCGGCGCAGCAGCAGCCACACGCGCTCGAGCACGAGCTTGGGGTCGCCGCTGCCCTTGATGACGAGGTCGCCCTCGAGCACGCCCTGGTGCAGGCGGCCATGCAGCCACACCGGCGTCGTCCACTGCCAGGCGGGCCCGAGCAGGTCGAGCGCCGCATACGTCGTCGCCAGCTTGAAGAGCGACGCCGGATTCATCGGCAGGCCCGGTTGCCAGGCGAGGCGCTGCGTGCCTCGCGTCGCGTCCTGCACGACGACGGCCAGTGCCTCGGGCGGCACCTGCGCGCGCTGCAGAGCGCGCTCGACGGCCGGCGGCAGCGCGCTGCGCTCGCGCGCCGCGGCCGGCGGCGCCAGCGCAGCGGCGCCGATCGCGAGCACGGCGAGAGCCACCCTCCTCCTCATGCAGCCGATGATCGCACGGCTAAACTCGCCTGGATGGTGGCGCTGCTGGCCTTCGACACGGCGACCGAGCGCCTGCATGTCGCGCTCGGCATCGGCTCGCGCGCCTGGGCGCGCGAGGCCGCCGGCGGGCCGCAGTCGTCGGCGACGCTGCTGCCGGCGGCCTTCGAGCTGCTCGCCGAGGCCGGGCTCGCGCTCGGCGATCTCGACGCCATCGCCTTCGGGCAGGGCCCGGGCGCCTTCACAGGCCTGCGCACCGCCTGCGCCGTGGCGCAGGGCCTGGCGGTCGGCACGGGCAAGCCGCTGCTGGCGATCGACACGCTGATGGCGGTGGCCGAGGACGCGCGCCGCGAGGCCGGCGCCAGGCAGGTGTGGGCCGTCGTCGACGCGCGCATGGGCGAGGTCTACGCCGGGCACTACGAGCACGTCGACGGCGGCTGGCGCGTGCGCGACGCGCCGGCGCTCTATGCGCTCGACGCGCTGCACGCGTGCTGGCGTGAGGCGTCGCCGGCGGTGGTCGCCGGCAACGCCGTCGGCGCCTTCGGCGCGCGGCTGCAGGCGGGTGGCGCCTCGCGGCTCGGCGACGCCGCGCCGCGCGGCGCCGCGCTGCTCGCGCTGGCGCGCGCCGCCTGGGAGGCCGGCGCGACGCTCGACGCCGCCGCCGCGCTGCCCGTCTACCTGCGCGACAAGGTCGCGTTGACGACGGCCGAGCGCGCGACGCTGAAGGCGGGGAGTCGAGCGTGAGTGCGTTGCCTCTCGACGACCGCACGCTGGTGCCGATGACGGTGGGCGCGCTCGACGCCGTGCTGGCCATCGAAAGCGCGGCCTACGAGTTCCCGTGGACGCGCGGCAACTTCATCGACGCGCTGGCCGCCGGCTACTGGTCGCAGCTGCTCGTCGATGCGCGCGGTGCGCTGCGCGGCTATCTCGTCGCGATGCACGGCGTCGACGAGATGCATCTGCTCAACGTCACCGTCGCGCCGGCGCACCAGCACGCCGGCCACGCGCGCTGGATGCTCGACGCACTGGTCGCGCGCTGCCGCATGTTCGGCGCGCGCCAGCTCTGGCTCGAGGTGCGCCGCGGCAACGAGCGCGCGCACGCGCTCTATCGCCGCTACGGCTTTCGCGACATCGGCGTGCGCAAGGGCTACTACCCGGCGGCGCAGCAGCGGCGCGAAGACGCCTTCGTGATGAGCCTCGTCGTGCAGCCGGAGGACCGCGATGCGCTGGGATGAGCGCCGCCTGGCGATGCTGCGCGAGATGGGTGTCCGACTGTGGTTGCCGCAGGCGGAGGCCGATCTCGTGCCGGTGCCTGTCGCGCCGCTGGCGCAGACCGTCGAGCACGTCCAGCCTGCGACGGCCAGGGCACCGGCGGCCACCGCGCCATCGACCCGCATCGTCCGCAGCGACATCGCCACCCTCGACTGGCCCGCGCTGCGCGCCGCCGTCGCCGCCTGCGAGGCCTGCCGGCTGTGCAGCAGCCGCACACACACGGTGTTCGGCGTCGGCAACGAGCGCGCGCACTGGATGGTCGTCGGCGAGGCGCCGGGCGAGCAGGAGGACCGCAAGGGCGAGCCCTTCGTCGGCAAGGCCGGGCAGTTGCTCGACGCCATGCTGCGCGCGATCGGGCTGACGCGCGCCGACGCGCCGCCCGAGCGGCAGGTCTACATCGCCAACACGCTGAAGTGCCGGCCGCCGGGCAACCGCAATCCGCAGCCCGACGAGCTGGCGCAGTGCGAGCCCTTCCTCGTGCGCCAGATCGCGCTGGTCCGGCCGAAGATCATCCTCGCGATGGGCCGTTTCGCCGTGCAGGCGCTGCTGCGCAGCGACGAGCCGGTGGGTCGGCTGCGCGGCCGCGTGCACCGCTACGAAGGTGTGCCGCTGGTCGTGACCTATCACCCCGCCTACCTGCTGCGCAACCCGGAAGACAAGGCGCGCGCCTGGGACGACCTGTGCCTGGCGCTCGAGGTCGCCGGCGAGGCCGCCGACCGCGCCGCCGCGCCGGCGGCGCCCTGACGCGCCCGCCCGGTATCATCTGCCGCGCAGACGGGCGCGCCGGGCGCCCGTGTCGCAACGCGCTGCCCACCATGGCGATCCCGCACGAGCGATTCACCGACGATCCAGCGGTCTGGGATCGGCTGCCCTGCGTCGTGCTCGTGCTCGCCGCCGACGGCGCGGCGCTGCACGTCAACCGGCGCTTTCGCGAGTTCACGGCGCTGGTCGACGACGCCGCGCTCGGCCACGGCTGGCTCGGCGCGCTGGCCGGCGAGTCGCGCGCCGAGCTGCTCGCCGCACTGGGTCGGCGGCACGACTTCGCGCTGCAGCTGCGCATGCTGCACGCCGACGGCAGCACCGGCTGGGTCGACTGCGCGGGCGCCTGGCAGCCCGGCAGCGAGCAGTGCGTGTGCGTGATGCACGACGTGACGCAGGGCAAGCTCGCCGAGACGAAGGCGCGCGCCCGCGCCGAGCAGTTCCGCCTGCTCGCCGACAACGTGCCGGTGCTGATCGCCTACTACGAGGCGAGCAGCTTTCGCTGCCTGTTCGCCAACAAGGAGTACGCGCGCGCCTTCGGCCGCGACGAGCGCTCCATCCTCGGGCTGACCTTCCCGGAGATCATCGGCGAGGCGGCGCGCGACCAGATCCAGCCGCACGTCGACGCGATGCTGCGTCTGCGCCAGGCCGTGTCGTACGAGCGCGATCTCGCGGGGCCCGGCGGCGAGCCGCGCACCATCGAGGTCAATCTGCTGCCGCACATCGGCGCCGACGGCCAGGTGCAGGCTGCCTTCGTGCTGATCGCCGACATCACGAAGTACCGCCAGGCCGAGCGCGCCGTGCGCGAGTCGGAGGACCGGCTCGCCAAGTTCATGCAAGCCAGCGCCGAGGGCATCGTGTTCCACCGGCGCGGCCTCGTCGTCGACGCCAATCCGGCGCTGTGCCGGCTGCTCGGCTACACGCTCGAGGAGATCGTCGGCCGCCGCACGCAGGACCTGATCGCGCCCGACCAGCTCGCGCGCGTGTCGGCGATGGCCGCCGCCGGCCACGACAACACCTACGAGACGGCGCTGCTGCACCACGACGGCTCGCGTGTCGCCGTCGAGTTCATCGTGCGCACGCTCGAGCGCCACGGCGAGCGCCTGCGCATGACGATCGTGCGCGATATCCGCGACCGCCAGGCCGCGCAGGCGCGCATCCACCACCTGGCGCACCACGACGCGCTGACTGGCCTGCCCAACCGCATGGCCTTCACCGAGCACCTCGACGAGCTCGTCGCGTCGAGCCGCGCGGGCGACGCCCGGCTGGCGCTGCTGTTCATCGACCTCGACCACTTCAAGCGCGTCAACGACTCGCTCGGCCACCTCGTCGGCGACACGCTGCTGCAGATCGTCGCGGCGCGCATCACGGCCTGCCTGCGCGCCAGCGACCTCGTCGCGCGCTTCGGCGGCGACGAGTTCGTCGTGCTGCTGCCCGGCGCTGCGCGCCGCGAAGACGTGGAGGAGGTCGCGCAGAAGCTGCTCGCGTCGATCGAGGCGCCGGTCGACGCCGACGGCCGGCCGCTGTCGGTGACGCCGTCGGTGGGCATCGCCATGTTTCCCGAGCACGGCCGCACGCCCACCGAGCTGATGCAGCATGCCGACGCCGCGATGTACCGCGCCAAGGCCCGCGGGCGCGCCACCTACCAGTTCTTCGACCCGACGACGGCCGACGCCGCCTATGCCGCCCTCGTGATGGAGGGCCAGCTCGCCGAGGCCGTCGAGCGCGGCGAGTTCGTGCTGCACTACCAGCCGCAGGTGCGCGCCGCCGACGGCGAGGTCGTCGGCGTCGAGGCGCTGATCCGCTGGCGCCACCCCGAGCACGGCCTGCTCATGCCCGACGCCTTCGTCGCGCTCGCCGAGGAGCGCCGCCTGATGATCGCTATCGGCCAATGGGTGCTGCGCGAGGCGACGCGCACGGCGCGCCGCTGGCGCGACGAGGGGCTCGAGCTGCCGGTGGCCGTCAACCTGTCGTCGCTGCAGTTCCAGGCCGGCAACCTCGTGCAGACGGTGGCGCAGGCGCTGGCCGACAGCGGCCTGCCCGGCCGGCTGCTCGAGGTCGAGCTGACCGAGCGCATGCTGATGGACGACCTGTCACAGGTGAAGGCGACGCTGTCGCAGCTCAAGCAGCTGGGGCTGCGCGTCTCGGTCGACGACTTCGGCACCGGCTACACCTCGCTCGGCCACCTGAAGGACCTGCCGATCGACCGCATGAAGATCGACCGCTCGTTCGTGCACGACCTGCCCGAGCGGCGCGACTCGGCGGCCATCGCCAGCGCCATCGTGCAGATGGCGCGCAGCCTGGGCATCACGGTGATCGCAGAGGGCGTCGAGACCGAAGCGCAGCGGCGCTTCCTCGTCGAGCAGGGCTGCGACGAGCTGCAGGGCTACGCGATCGGCGTGCCTCTCGAGGCGCATGCGCTGCGCGCCTGGATCGAGAACCGCCGCGCCGCCGGCGCCGCGCGCTGAGCGTCAGCCCGGCGCCGGTTTCTTCTTCGTCGGGCGCTGCCAGTTCGCGATCGTGACCTGGCGCGCGCGCGCCAGCGTCAGCCCGCCGGACGGCGCATCGGCGGCGATCGTCGAGCCGCCGCCGATCGTCGCGCCGGCGCCGATCGTCACCGGCGCGACGAGCACGCAGTTCGAGCCGACGTGCACGTCGGCGCCGATCACGGTGCGGTGCTTGTTGGCGCCGTCGTAGTTGGCCGTGATCGAGCCGGCGCCGTAGTTGACGCGCTCGCCGACCACGGCATCGCCGAGATAGGCGAGGTGGTTGGCCTTGGCGGCGCGGCCGAGCGTCGAGTTCTTGACCTCGACGAAGTTGCCGATGTGCACCTCGTCGGCGAGCGCGGCGCCGGGGCGCAGCCGCGCGAACGGGCCGATGCGCGCATCGGCGCCGATCGTCACGCCGGCCGACTCGCCGTCGATGTGCGTATAAGCCTCGATCGCGGTGCGTGCGCCGATCGTCGCATTGCGGATCACGCAGTGCGGGCCGATCGTCACGTCGTCGCCGAGTTCGACGTGGCCCTCGAAGACGCAGCCGACGTCGATCTCGACGTCGCTGCCGCACGCCAGCTCGCCGCGCAGGTCGAAGCGCGCCGGATCGGCCAGCCGCACGCCCGCTTCCATCAGCCGCTCGGCTTGCGCGCGCTGGAAGCGGCGCTCCAGGTCGGCGAGCTGCGCCGGGCTGTTGACGCCGAGGATCTCGTCGACGCCGGCCGCCGCCACGGCGACGACGGGCACGCCGTCGGCCACCGCCATCGCGACGACGTCGGTCAGGTAGTACTCCTGCTGCGCGTTGTCGTTCCTGAGCGCGCCGAGCCAGCGCACGAGCTGCGCCGTCGGGGCCGCCATCACGCCGGTGTAGACCTCTCGGATCGCGCGCTGCGCGGGAGTGGCGTCCTTGTGCTCGACGATGGCGCGCAGCTCGTTGCCGCGGTCGTCGCGCACGATGCGGCCGTAGCCGCTCGGGTCGTCGAGCTCGGCCGTCAGCAGCGCGAGCCGGCGCCCGGCGCAGGCGTCGACGAGCGCGCGCATCGTGTCGCTGCCGATCAGCGGCACGTCGCCGTTGAGGATCAGCGTCGTGCCGCCGTGCAGCAGCGCCGGCACGGCCTGCTGCACGGCGTGGCCGGTGCCCAGCTGCGGCATCTGGCGCACGAAGCGCAGGCCGGGCGCCTGCGCGGCGGCCTCGACCTGCTCGGCACCGTAGCCCGTCACGGCTACGATGCGCTCGGCACCGAGCTTGCTGGAGGCGTCGAGCACGTGCTGCAGCAGGCTGCGTCCGGCCAGCGTGTGCAGCGGCTTGGCCCGGCGCGACTTCATGCGGGTGCCTTTGCCGGCAGCCATGATGACGATGTTGAGTGCCATGCGGTCGCTTGAGTCCATGCCTGGTCGCATTATCGGGCTGCTGCTCGCGCTGGCGGTCGCGCTCGCCGGCTGCTCGAGTCTGCGCATCGCGTACAACTCCGCGCCCGAACTGGCGTACTGGTGGCTCGACGGCTACGCCGATTTCGACGACGCACAGGCGCTGCGCGTGCGCGAGCATCTCGCCGACTTCCAGCGCTGGCACCGCCGCACGCAGCTGGCCGACCATGCGCGCTGGCTGGCCGGCGTTCGCGCCCGCCTGCCCGAGCCGGCGACGCCCGAGCAGGCCTGCCGCCTGATCGACGAGGCGATGGACGGGCTGAACACCGTCCTCGAGCAGGCCGTGCCGTCGCTCACCGACGTGGCGCTGACGCTCACGCCGGCGCAGATCGCGCACGTCGAGCGCCGCTACGCCAAGGCGAACGGCGAGTTCCGCGACGAGTTCGTGCGCGACTCGCCCGAGCGCCGGCTGGCGCCCCGCGTCAAGCGCGCCGTCGAGCGCGCACAGAGCGTCTACGGCCGCCTCGACCCCGCGCAGCGCGAACGCGTCGCCGCTGCGCTGGCGGCGTCGCCGTTCGACGCCGAGGCGGCGCTCGCCGAGCGCCGCGCGCGCCAGGCCGACGTGGTGCAGACGCTGCGCCGCATCGCCGCCGGCGAGGCCGGCGCTGCGCCGACGGCGGCGCAGCGCGACACCGCGCGCGACGCGCTGCGCGCACTGCTGCAGCGCATGCAGCGCCCGCCGAGCACCGAGCAGGCTGCTGCCCGGCGGCGGCTGCAGCAGTTCAACTGTCGCTTCATCGCCGAGTTGCACAACCTGACGACGCCGGCGCAACGCGCCGTCGCGGCCGACAAGCTGCGCGGCTGGGAGGACGACCTGCGCGCCCTGGCCGTCGACCCGCGGTAATGACCCAACCCCCGGAGCGCCTTCGGCGCTCCCCCTCGAGCGGGGCTGAGCCCGGACGAGAAAGGTCCGGTGGACCTTGCTCGCCTGGCGCAGGGCCGGGACACTGGCCCGGCGCGGCCTGCAAGGCCTGCCAGCGGACCGGCAGAGCCGGATCCGCGGCAACCGCTCGGTTGCGGCGGCGTGCGGGAGTCGAGGAACGTCAGCGCTCGAGCGGGATCGAGACGCGTCGCGGGTTGACCGCCGGCTGCGGGAAGTCCTTCAACGCCGCCGCGAACATCGCCGCATAGGTCGCGCCGTCGCCGGCCGACAGGCTTTCGTTGGCGGCACGCGTCTCGTACAGCACCTGGCCGGTGCGGCGGTCGCGCATGAGCAACGCGACTTCGCGTTCGTAGCGCGGCGAGTCCATCATCATCGGCGGCGGACCCCACCAGCCGTAGCGCGGCCAGCCCCAGCCCCAGCGGTACCAGAACGGATCGGCCCAGGGCGACGGGTCGTAGCGTTGCAGCCGCGCGCCGACCTGCACGTTCACGTCGGCCGAGGCCGCGTCCCCGGCCTCGGCGAAGCCGGCGTGCGCCAGCGCGTCGCGCGCCGCCGCCTCGAGCATCTCCTGCATCGCCGGCTGCGCCTGCTGCGACGGCAGCCGCTCGAAGACGTAGCTGCCCGGCGCGCGGCCGGCCGGCCACTGGCTGTGGCTGCTGACGGTGCTGTCGATGCGGTTCAGGCCGGCGCAGCCCGCCAGCCCGAGCAGGCTCGCCGACGCCAGCAGCACAGCGAAAACCAGGCGTCGGGTCGGCATCGTCGGCCTCCTGTCGTCCGTCATGGCGCGCGCCGGAATTCCACCGGTTGCGCAGCAATCGGCGCGCCACAGGCTTCATCGTCGTCCTCGTCGAACGCCTTGTCGCCGCGCGGATCGGGCACTCCGCTCGGTTGGAGCGTCTCGAAGGGATACAGGTTCCGGTCGTGCAGGTGCGACGGCACGACGTGGCCGAGCGCGCGGAACATGTTGTCGATGCGCCCCGGGTGCTGGCGATCCCACTCGCGCAGCATCTGCTTGATCTGCACGCGCTGCAGGTTTTCCTGGCTGCCGCACAGCGCGCACGGAATGATCGGGAACTGCCGGTGCGCGGCCCAGCGCTCGATGTCCGTCTCGGCGACGTAGGCCAGCGGACGGATCACGACGTGGCGGCCGTCGTCGCTCACGAGCTTGGGCGGCATGCTCTTCATGCGCCCGCCGAAGAACATGTTGAGAAAGAAGGTCTGCAGCATGTCGTCGCGGTGGTGGCCGAGCGCGATCTTCGTCGCGCCGAGCTCGTCGGCGACGCGGTAGAGGATGCCGCGGCGCAGCCGCGAGCACAGGCTGCACATCGTCCGGCCCTCGGGGATCAGGCGCTTGACGATGGAATAGGTGTCCTGGTTCTCGATGTGGAAAGGCACGCCGCGGCTCTTCAGATAGTCGGGCAGCACGTGCGCCGGGAACCCCGGCTGCTTCTGATCGAGGTTGACGGCGACGACGTCGAAGCGCAGCGGCGCGCGCTCGCGCAGGCCGAGCAGGATGTCGAGCAGCGCATAGCTGTCCTTGCCGCCCGACAGGCACACCATCACCTTGTCGCCGTCCTCGATCATGCGGTAGTCGGCGCTCGCCTGGCCGACGAGGCGGTGCAGCCGCTTGGACAGCTTGTTGATCTCGTGCGCAGCCTTGGCGGCGACCTTGGCGGACTCGAGCACTTCGCTCGGGCTCATACGGATTCCTTCACGGCGAACACTTCGCAGCCGACCGCCTCGCAGTCGGGGTAGACGTCGGGCTTCTCGGTCGAGACGCGGGCGGCGCGCACGCGCGGATGCGCCAGCATCAGCGCCAGCACGTCGTCGCACAGCGTCTCCTGCAGGTGGATGTGACCTTTCGAGACGCGCTCGGCGATGGTGCGGCGGATGAAGTCGTAGTCGACGACTTCGTGCAGTTCGTCGGCCTTGGGTGTCGACAGCGCCAGCGGCACGTAGAGGTCGACGTTGATCAGGACGCGCTGCTCGCCCGTCTTCTCGAACGGGTGCACGCCGATGTTGATCCAGACCTCGTAGTCGCGCAGGAACAGGCGCCGGCAGTCCATCAGGCTGGGGTGGCTGAGCAGGCTGTGCATGTCAGGTGTCCGGTGTCAGGTAGAGCACGTCGCGGCGCTGCGCCGCGAGGTGCTGGCCGCCGTCGACGAGCAGCGTCGTGCCCGTGATCGCCGGCGACTCGACGAGAAAGCGCACGGCGCGCGCCACATCGGCCGGCGTCGACGAGCGGCCGAGCGGCGTCAGGCGGTGCGCGGCGGCGAACTGCGCGTCGTCCATCGGCCCCGACGGCAGCGTCACGCCCGGCGCGACGCCGCACACGCGCAGCCGCGGCGCCAGCGCGATGGCGAGCATCGTCGTCGCCGCTTCGAGCGCCGCCTTCGACAGCGTGTACGAGAAGTGGTCGGGGTTGGGGTTCCACAGCTTCTGGTCGAGCAGGGCGACGACGCAGCCGCTGCCGCCCGCCGGCGTGCACTCGTGCAGCGCGCGCGCCAGGATCACGGCCGGCGCCGTGTTGGCGCGCCAGTGGCGCTCCATCGCGGCGTGCGTGAACGTGGCCGCGTCGTCGTGCTCGAAAGTCGACGCGCTGTTGACGACGGCGTCGAGCCGGCCGAAGCGCGCGGTGACAGCGGGCACCAGCGCCGCGCAGGCGGCCTCGTCGGCGAGGTCGGCGGCGAAGGCCTCGGCGCGCGCACCGAGCGCCCGCAGCGCCTCGACGGTCGCCAGCGCGTCGTCGCGCGACGCGCGGTAGTGCACCGCCACGTCGTGCCCGCCGCGCGCCAGCTCGAGCGCGATCTCGCGGCCGAGCCGGCGCGCCGCGCCGGTGACGAGCGCGACGGGGCGGGCGGACGAGGGCGCGGCGGTCATCGCTTCCTACAATGCGCGGATGCTCGATCCGCAGGCCGACAGTGTATCGACGCGTCTGGTGCAGCAGATCCGCGGGGAGATCGAGCGCGCCGGCGGCTGGATCGGCTTCGATCGCTACATGGCGCTGGCGCTGTATGCGCCGGGCCTGGGTTACTACAGCCGTGACAGCCGCCAGTTCGGCGCGCTGCCGACTTCCGGCAGCGACTTCGTCACCGCGCCCGAACTGTCGCCGCTCTACGGCCATGCGCTGGCGCGCCAGGTGGCGCAGGCGCTCGATGCCTGCGGCTGCGACGAGGTCTTCGAGTTCGGCGCCGGCTCGGGCGCACTGGCGGGGCAGCTGATCGACGCGCTCGGCGCGCGGCTGGCGCGCTACACCATCGTCGATCTGTCGGGCGCGTTGCGTGCGCGCCAGGCCGAGCGGCTGGCGGTCTACGGCGACCGCGTGCGCTGGATCGATGCGCTGCCCGACGCGATGCAAGGCGTCGTCGTCGGCAACGAAGTGCTCGACGCGATGCCGGTGCAGCTGCTGCAGTGGGACGGCGCGCGCTGGCTCGAGCGCGGCGTCGCCGATGCCGGCGGCAGCTTCGCCTGGAGCGACCGCCCGACGACGCTGCGCCCGCCGCTCGACGACGGCCGCTATGCGCCCGGCACGACGATCGAGCTGCACGCCCAGGCCGAGGCCTTCGTCGCGACGCTGGCCGAGCGCATGCAGCGTGGCGCGGCCTTCTTCGTCGACTACGGCTTCCCGGCCGACGAGTACTACCACCCGCAGCGCACCGGCGGCACGCTGATGTGCCACCGGCGCCACCTCGCCGACAGCGACCCGCTGGCCGACACCGGCGACAAGGACATCACGGCGCACGTCGACTTCAGCGGCATCGCGCTCGCCGGCCAGGACGCCGGCTTCGACGTGCTCGGCTACACCTCGCAGGCGCGCTTCCTGATCAACTGCGGCCTGCCCGAGCTGCTGCAGGGCGAGACCGACCTGCGCGTCGTCGCGCCGGTGCAGAAGCTGCTCGGCGAGCACGAGATGGGCGAGCTGTTCAAGGTGATCGGCTTCGTCAAGGGCTGCGCGTTCGACGCCAACGGCTTCACGGCCGGCGACCGCACGCACCGGCTGTGACGGCCGGGACCGTGCTGCCGAGCCGGTCGACGGCTCGGAGCGCGCAGCTCGTCTAGAACTTCGCTTCGAGCGCACGCAGTCGTGCCGCGCGCACGGCCTCGCCGACCTTCGGCCCTTCGAGGCCGCGCGCCATCGCTTCGGCGGCGGCCGCGCTCGCATCGATGCCGAGCGCGGCGTCGAGCGCGTCACGCAGCCGCGCGTGCTGCGGATACGGCTCGTCTTCGCGGCCCAGGCGCCCGCGTGCGTCGCACTCGCAGGCGAGCAGCACGTCGCCGAAGCGGCGCGGCTTGCGCAGCGCGTCGCAGCGCTCGAGCAGGCGCAGCAGCGCCGGCGGCGACAGCTCGAGACTGCGGTGGACATGGCCGTGCTCGCGCGCGACGACGTCGGCCAGTTCGCGGCACTCGACCGGCACGCGCAGCCGCTCGCCGAGCGCGCGCAGCAGCCGCGCGCTGCGCTGCTCGTGGCCGAGGTGGCGCGGCAGCGCGTCGGGCGGCGTCGTGCCCTTGCCGAGATCGTGGCCGAGGCAGGCGTAGCGCACGGCCAGCGGCGCGTCGAGGCGCGCCGCCATGTCGAGCACCATCATCAGGTGCACGCCCGTGTCGACCTCGGGGTGGTATTCGGCGCGCTGCGGCACGCCCCACAGGCGATCGACCTCGGGCAGCAGGCGCGCCAGCGCGCCGCATTCGCGCAGCACGTCGAACATCCGCGACGGCTTCGCCTCCATCAGGCCGCGCGCCAGCTCCTGCCAGACGCGCTCGGCGACCAGCGCGTCGACTTCGCCGGCCTCGACCATGCGGCGCATCAGCGCCATCGTCTCGGGCGCGACGCTGAAGTCTTCGAACCGCGCCGCGAAGCGCGCCAGCCGCAGGATGCGCACCGGATCCTCGGCGAAGGCCGCGCCGACGTGGCGCAGCACTCGCGCCTCGAGGTCGCGCCGCCCGCCGTACGGATCGACGAGCGTGCCGTCCTCGGCCTGCGCCATCGCATTGATCGTCAGGTCGCGGCGCGCCAGGTCCTGCTCCAGCGTCACGTCGGGCGCGGCGTGGAACGTGAAGCCGCGATAGCCGGGCGCCGTCTTGCGCTCGGTGCGTGCGAGCGCGTATTCCTCCTTCGTCCGAGGATGCAGGAAGACGGGGAAGTCGCGCCCGACGGGCACGTAGCCGGCGGCCGTCATCTCGTCGGGCGTGGCGCCGACGACGACCCAGTCGCGGTCGACGCCGCTGCGTCCGAGCAGCGCATCGCGCACCGCGCCCCCGACGACATAGGCTCGCATGCGGGTCAGTGTAGCGACGGCCCGTCGCTCAGTTTCGCGAGCTGCGGTACGGCTCCTCGAACGCCAGGAACTCGCGCTCGGCCAGCGCGCCGCCGATCCATGCCTGCACACCGGGCAGCGCGAGCAGCCGCTCGGCGTAGGCGGCGGCCTCGGCCGGCAGCGGCAGCGCATAGGTGTGGATGCGGCTGGCGACGGGCGCGTAGTACGCATCGGCGATCGTGAACGCGCCGAACAGCAGCGGCCCGCCGCTGGCGCAGAGCTGTTCGGTCCACAGCTGCGCGATGCGCTCGAGATCGGCGCGCACCGCCGGCTGCTCGGTGACGATGCGCGCGCCGACCTGCGGCAGCGACGCCTCGATGTTCATCGGGCAGTGCGAGCGCAGCGCGCCGAAGCCCGCGTGCATCTCGGCGCACAGGCTGCGCGCACGCGCCCTGGCGCGCGCATCGGCCGGCCACAGCTGCCGCTCGGGGAAGCGCTCGGCCAGCGTCTCGGCGATCGCCAGCGTGTCCCAGACGGCGAAGCCGTCGTCGTCGACGAGCACCGGCACGCGGCCGGTCGGCGAGATGCGCGCCACCGCGCTCTTGAAGCGCGAACCGGGTTCGAAGCCGTCGAAGCGCAGCATCACCTCGTCGAACGCGATGCCGGCCTCGCGCATCAGTACCCACGGCCGCATCGACCACGACGAATAGTTCTTGTTGCCGATGTAGAGCCGCAGCATGCGCGGCGCCCTCAGCCGCCGTGCGCGGCGGCGCGCAGCGCGTCGAGCCGCGCGCGGCCGGCGCCGGCGCGCGCCAGGTACGGCGGCGCGACGGCTTCGAGCGCAGCCGGCGCGATGTCGAGGTCGGCCAGGTCGGGCAGCGTGCCGCTGGCCACGTTGTCCGCGCTCATCGACGCCAGGTTGTCGCGCGAGATCAGCGGGTCGCCCGGCAGCCACTCCATCGCGCGCGCCTGCAGCTGGCCGAGCGCCGGCGGCAGCTTCCACACCGGACGCGCGTGGCCCGACCAGCGGCCCGCCTTGCGCACCAGCTCGGCCAGCGTCACGACGTGCGGGCCGGCGCATTCGTAGGTGCGGCCGAACGTCTCGCGCCGCTCGAGGCAGCGCACGATGGCCTGCGCCACGTCGTCGACCCACACCGGCTGGAACTTCGCGTCGGCGCAGGCCAGCGGCACGACGGGCACCGCCGCCTGCAGCCGCGCGAACAGGTTGAGCAGCCGGTCTTCTTCGCCGAACATCACCGACGGCCGCAGCACCGTCAGGTCGAGCCGCGTCGCGCCTTCGGCGCCGGCGGCCTCGCGCAGCACGGTCTCGCCGGCCCACTTGGAGCGCAGATACATCGACGGCGCGTCGCGCGCCACGCCGAGCGCGCTGACGTGCACCAGGCGCCGCACGCCGGCCTTGACGCAGGCGCGCGCGATCTTGCGCGGCAGCTCGACGTGGGCCTGCGCGAAGCGACCGGCGTCGCCGTGCAGCACGCCGACCAGGCTGACGACGGCGTCGCGACCCTGCACCAGGCGCGCGAGCTGCGCCGCGTCGTGCACGTCGGCCTGCACCGTCTCGACGGTCGGCAGCAGTTGCAGCGGCCGGGCATGGCCGATGCGGCGCGTCGGCACCGTGATCAGGCCGCCGCCGCCGCCGGCGCGATCGACGAGTCGGGCGATCAGCGCGCGGCCGAGGAAGCCGGTGCCGCCCAGCACCAGGACGTTGCGAACCGGGCTCGCTGGACTCATGGCAGATCCTCGTTCGGCGGTGCCCCCGCCGCATCGCGCGGCCCGATCGGGCTGCCCAGGCGCGCCTTCAACGACGGCACCTGCGAGTCGAGCAGCGCGCTGTAGTCGGTCGCGTTCGACAGCACCTTCTTGACGTAGTCGCGCGTCTCGGCGAACGGGATGTTCTCGGCCCAGGCGGCGACTTCGAGCAGCGGCCCCTGGCGCCACTTGCGCGGCCGGCTCGGGCCGGCGTTGTAGGCCGCCGCCGCCATCGCCTGCGAGCCGCCGAAGTCGTCCAGCACGAGCTTGAGATAGCTCGTGCCCAGGCGGATGTTGACGTCGCGCTGCGTGATCATGTCGGGCCTGAACGGCAGGCCGATCTTGCGCGCCGTCCAGCGCGCGGTGCCGGGCATCAGCTGCATCAGCCCGGCCGCGCCGACGCCCGAACGCGCGTCGGCGATGAAGCGCGACTCCTGACGCATCAGGCCGTAGACGTAGGCCGGGTCGAGCCCGATCTGGCGCGCCTGGGCGACCACTTCGTCGCGGTAGGGCATCGGGAAGCGCTGCTCGAGGTCGATCTCGCCGCGCGTGCGGTCGCTGGTGTTGATGCAGCGGTCCCACACCTCGCGGTCGCAGGCGCGCTGCGCAGCGGCGAGCAGCTCGCGGTCGTCCATGCCGCGCAGCGAGAAGTTCCACTCGCGCACGCCCTCGTTGCGCAGGCCGATGGCGATCAGGTGCAGCGCGCGCGTCAGGCCGGGGTGCGCGGCGGCACGCTGCACCTCATCGGTGCCGAGCGGGGCGGGGCGCGGCGGCAGCGTGATCGGCTCGCCGAGATCCTCGGCGGCGAGCTTGCCGTAGAAGCTCTGCTGCTGCTGCGCGAGCTGCATCAGCAGCGCATGGCCTTCGGCGCGCTGCACGGCGCCCTCGCTGCCGTCGGCGGACAGCGTCTTGAGGGCGCGGCCTTTCCAGTAGATCCAGGCCGCGTCGCGCCGCTCGGCGGCGCTCATCGCGTCGATGGCGGCGAGCAGCTGGCGCCAGTGTTCGGCGCCTTCGCCGGCGACGCCGGCGCGCAACGCCGCGCGAGCCTTCCAGGCCAGCGTGTCGTCGCTCCAGTCCGGGCCGCGGCCGGCCACGGCGCCGGCGTCGCGGCGTTCGGCGTCGCGCTGGTCGGCGCGCTGGAACCAGGCGGTGGCCTGCGGCAGTTGGCGCAGCGCGGCCTGGCGCGCCGTGCTGGCCCAGGCCCAGGCGGCCAGGTCGGGCGGCAGCGCGCGGTCCCAGCGATCCTCGAGCAGGCGCGCCGCCGTCTCGGGGTCGTTGGCGGCCATGCGCAGCAGGGCCAGCGTCGCCAGCTCGCTGGTGTTGCGCGTCAGCGCCAGCCGGTGGCGGGCGAGCCAGCGCGACGGGCTGTCGAGCACTTCGCCGGCCGAGCGGCCGAGCTCGGCGCCGAGCACGTCGACCGCCTGGCGCGCCGCGCGCAGCCGGCCGATGTCGGCCATCAGGCGCGCCTTGCGCCACAGGTCGGCGGCCTCGAACTGCTTCGCGTCGTGCAGCGTCGTGGCGAGCAGCAGGCAGCCGTCGTCGGGCTCGCGCTGCGCCGCCCAGGCGTCGCGCGCCGCGTCGACGACGCGCTTGCCGGCGAGGTGGTCGGCGAGCAGCGCGTAGCACGTCACCTCGCGGTCGTCGTTCATGCGAAAGCGCGGGAACTCGACGGCGATCCTGCTCCAGTCGCGGCGCCGGCCGAGTTCGAGCAGCCAGTCGTTGCGCAGCCGATCCTCGACGTAGCTGCCGCTCCAGCGCGCATAGAAGGCGTCGAGGTCGTCCTGGCGCAGCTCGGCGAGGCGGTTCGACAGCTCCCAGTACTCGACCCACATCGCCAGCGGATGGGTGTCGGCCGCGGCGGCGGCGCGCGCCGCGGCGAGGCGGTTGCGGTCGCGCTTGCGCAGCGCCTCGCGCGCCTCGAGCACGGTGGCGTCGCCACCCGATGGTGGCGCGGGCGGCGCCGCGGCGGCGGCCTGCGGCACGCACAGTGCGAGCGCGAGCGCGAGCGCGGCGCAGCGGTGTTCCAATGCGAATCTCTTCAACAACGGCATTCCAGTGATCGTGTCGTCGATGCGGCCTTCGTCGCCGGTGCCCGACAGGGCCGCGCTGCGCCAGCGCCTGCTGCGGCAGCGCGAACAGTTCGCGGCGGGCGCGCATGCGCCGGAGGCGAACGCTGCGCTGGCCCGTCACCTGCACGCGGTGCTGCTACGACTCGAGCCGCAGTGCCTCGGTGTCTATTGGCCGATCCGGTGCGAATTTAACCCACGCGATGCGTTCGGCGATGACAACGGTCTCTCTCGCCTCGACCCGGCGCCCGCACTGGCGCTGCCGCACTGCCGCCGCGCGCCGCCGGCGATGGAGTACCGGCGCTGGGACGGCGCGACGCCGATCCTCGCCGACGAGCTCGGCCTGCCGACCGGCGGCGGCGCCGCGGTCGTCCCCGACGTCGTCGTCGTGCCCTGCGTCGGCTACACGTGCGAGGGCCTGCGGCTCGGCTACGGCGGCGGCTACTTCGACCGCTGGCTGGCTGCGCATCCCGAGGCGACGGCCGTCGGCGTGTCGTGGTCGTTCGGCGAACTCGACGACACGCAGTTCGTCGCCGAGCCGCACGACCAGCCGCTGATGCTTGTCGTCACGGAGCGCGGCGTCGTCGCGTGAGGGTGCG
Source organism: Burkholderiaceae bacterium (assembly GCA_048500255.1). Lineage (GTDB taxonomy): Bacteria > Pseudomonadota > Gammaproteobacteria > Burkholderiales > Burkholderiaceae_C > JAMHWF01. The sequence goes on from JASNYH010000002.1 coordinate 642,717, forward strand.
CGGCGCGCTCGCCACAGCGGGGCGCCGCAGTCGTCGTCAGGCGATGCCGTCGCCGTCGCCGATCGCGCGGCGCGTCGCCGCCGCCTGCTCGGCGATCCAGTCGGCGAACTGACGCACCTCGGCGCGCGCCGCGCCGTGCGGCGACGACACCAGCCAGTAGGCGTAGGGCGAGGTCGTGCGCGCCGCCGCGCCGAAGGGCTCGATCAGCTCGCCGCGCTCGAGGTGGCGGTCGACGAGGGCGACGCGCGCCAGCGCCACGGCCTGGCCGGCGAGCGCCGCCTGCACCTGCTGCGACGTGAAGTTGAAGTACATCCAGCGCCGCGGCTGCAGCCCGGCCAGCCCGTGGCGGCCGAGCCAGTGTCGCCAGCTCATGTAGGCCGCGGCCGCGAAGCGGTGGTCGCCCTCCTCGGTCAGCGTGTGTGCCGCGAGGTCGGCCGGCCGCGCCAGCGGCGGGGCGTCGCCGCGCGCCGCCTGCTCGGCCAGCCACGGGCTGGCGACGGGCGTCAGCATCTCGCCGAACAGGCGCTGCGCGCCGGCGCCGGCACGCTCGGTGCGGCAGTAGCGCAGCGCGAGATCGACGTCGACATCGTCGGCGAGGTCGACGATGGCGTCCTGCGCCGACACGCGGATGTCGATGTCGGGATGCAGCCGCTGGAAGGCCTCGAGCCGCGGGATCAGCCACAGCGTCGAGAACGATGCGAAGGTCGACACGCTGACGACCTTGCGCCCGCGCGTCTGGCGGATCTGGCGCACGCCGGCGTCGAGCCGCTCGATCGCCGGCAGCGCGGCACGCAGCAGCGTGGCGCCGTCGGCCGTCAGCTCGACGTGGCGCGTACCGCGCGCGAACAGCGGCGCACCGATCTCGTCCTCGAGCGCGCGAATCTGGCGGCTGACGGCCGACTGCGTCAGGTGCAGCTCCTGTGCCGCGGCGCTGAAGCTCAGCCGTCGCGCCACCGCCTCGAACGCGCGCAGCGCTCCGATGGCCAGCGGCCGGCGTCGGTCATTCATGCGCGGATGGTATCAATGCCAGACCGCGATCTCATTGGACTGCCCGCGCCGCACCTCCTAGAGTCGATGCCATGGACGAGGCCGTATCGATGACGAACGCGCAACAGCAGGCGCCCAGCGCTGCGTGGCTCGTCGCGCCCGGGCGCGTGCAGGCGCTGCACATCGGCGCCGCTCGCGTGCTGCGCGTGTGCGAGGGGCCGCTGTGGCTGACGACGCGCGGGCGCGGCGGCCGGCCGGGCGTCGACCTGTGGCTCGACGCCGGCGACGAATGCCGGCTGCCGCCCGGTGCCGACGTCGTCGTCGAGGGCTGGCCGCAGGCGCGATTCCAACTGTTGGTGCCGCCGCCGGCGCCGCGGCGCAGCCTGCGCGCCGCGCTCAGCGCATGGTGGTCGGGCGCGCGCCGCCGCGCCGCGCCGGTCGCACCGGCCGCTTGAGCCGGGCGGCGCGCACGCGCAGCGCGGCGTCGAGTGCGAGCCGCGCCCATGGCCGCATCGCGGCGTCGGATTCGAGCGCCTCGTCGGGGGCGCTCCAGTAGCCCAGGCTGACCGTCTTGCCCTGGGCCTCGTAGACGAAAGGCTCGCTGCCGGCGCTCTCGAACGCGGCGCGCGTCGCGTCGTCGGCCTTCAGGTAGAGCCGCTCGCCGGCGACGATGGCGACGAACACGTCGTCGAGATAGAGACCGTGGCCGCCGAACATGCGCCGCGCGCGCGGCCGGCCGGTGCCGGCGAGGAGCTCCAGGCAGTGGTCGACGAAGGCACTCCCGCGGGACGTCATCGGCCCGAGTGTGCCGCACAATGCGCGCGTCGCAGTCCCCCGCCGCCGCCCATGCTGCCCACCGACGACCGCGCCTCGCTGCGCAAGAAGCTGATCGCCGCGCGCCAGGCCATGGCCGACCGCCACGCGCGATCCGTCGAGCTGCAGCGCGTGCTGCGTGTCTGGCTGGTCGGCCGGCGCGAGACGAGCATCGGCGCCTACTGGCCGATCAAGGGCGAGTTCGATGCGCTGCCGGCGCTGTACCGCTGGGCCGAGGCGGGCGAGGGCTCGCCGCTCTACCTCGGCGAGCACGTGCCGGTCGGCACGACACGGCGCATCGGCCTGCCGGTGGTCGACAAGGCGAGCGGCCAGCTGCGCTTTCACGTCTGGTACCCGGGCTGCCCGATGGAGGACGACGCCTACGGCATCCCCAAGCCCAAGGACACGGAGCGCTTCGAGCCGCAGATGCTGCTCGTGCCCTGCGTCGGCTTCGGCCCGGCCGGGCTGCGCCTGGGCTACGGCGGCGGCTTCGTCGACCGCACGCTCGCCGCGCTGCGCCCGCGCCCCTACACCGTGGGCATCGCCTTCGCGCAGGGCTTCGTGCCGCTGCTCAAGGCCGAGGCGCACGACATGCCGCTCGATGCCGTGCTGACGGAAGAAGGGGTGATGTGGGATCGCGAAGGGTAGGGCGAGGGACCCCGCGCAGCGGGGATCGACCCCCGTAGCGGGACTGCCCCGCGGCGTGCAGCGCCACGCTGTGTCTGGCCGAGGTGCCGCGGCGATCGCGATGGCGATCCGCCGCGGCGCAACGGCGACGGCGACGACGACTGACGCGTCAGGCCGTGCGGTCCGCCAGCCCCAGCCGCCGGCAGATCTCGAGCGCCAGCGCCGACTGGTTCAGCGTGTAGAAGTGCATCCCCGGCGCGCCGCCGGCGATCAGGCGCTCGCACAGCCGCGTCACGACGTCGAGGCCGAAGGCGCGGATCGCGGCGGCGTCGTCCATGTAGCCTTCCATCTTCAGCGCGACCCAGCGCGGGATCTCGATGCCGTCGCGCGCCGCGAACTGGGCGATGCGCGCATAGTTGTGAAAGGGCATGATGCCCGGCACGATCGGCACCTCGACGCCGAGCGCGCGCACCTCGTCGACGAAGTGGAAGTAGGCGTCGGCGTTGAAGAAGAACTGCGTGATCGCCGAGTCGGCGCCGGCACGCACCTTGTCGGCGAAGTGCTGCAGATCGCGCTTCGCATAGCGCTGCTGCGGGTGGTACTCGGGGTAGGCCGCGACCTCGATGAACCAGTCGCTGCCCTGCGTCTCGCGGATGAAGGCGATCAGCTCGTTGGCGTAGCGGAAATCGCCCGCCGTCGCCGTGCCGCTGGGCAGGTCGCCGCGCAGCGCGACCAGCCGCCGGATCTGCTGCGCGCGGTACGTCGCGAGGATCTCGGAGATGCCCTCGCGCGTCGAGCCGACGCACGACAGGTGCGGCGCCGCCTCGTGCCCCAGAGCCGCGATCGCGCTGACGGTGGCGAGCGTCTTCTCGCGCGTCGAGCCGCCGGCGCCGTAGGTGACGCTGAAGAACTCGGGCCGCGCGGAGGCCAGTTCCTGCACCACCGTCTTCAGCTTCTCGCTGCCTGCCGGCGTGTTCGGCGGGAAGAATTCGAAGCTGACGGGCATGCGTCGCGGGCTGCTCGACATGGCGGCGCGCCTCAGTAGCGGTAGGTGTCTGGCTTGTACGGCCCCTGCTTGGGCACGCCGATGTAGGCCGCCTGCTCGTCGCTCAGCTCGGTGAGTTGCGCGTTCAGCAGCTTCAGCTGCAGCCGCGCGACCTTCTCGTCGAGGTGCTTGGGCAGCACGTAGACCTTGCCCTGCTCGTAGTAGTCGGCGTGCGTGTAGAGCTCGATCTGCGCGATCGTCTGGTTTGCGAACGAGCTGCTCATCACGTAGCTCGGATGGCCGGTGGCGCAGCCGAGGTTCACGAGGCGGCCCTTGGCCAGCAGGATGATGCGCTTGCCGTCGGGGAAGATCACGTGATCGACCTGCGGCTTGATCTCCTCCCACCGGCACTTCGCCTCGATCGACGCGACGTCGATCTCGTTGTCGAAGTGGCCGATGTTGCAGACGATCGAGTTCTGCTTCATCGCCTTCATGTGCTCGAACGTGATGACGTTCTTGTTGCCGGTCGCGGTGACGAAGATGTCGGCCTTGTCGGCAGCCCAGTCCATCGTGACGACGCGAAAGCCCTCCATCGCCGCCTGCAGCGCGTTGATCGGGTCGATCTCCGTCACCCACACCTGCGCCGACAGCGCGCGCAGCGCCTGCGCCGAGCCCTTGCCGACGTCGCCGTAGCCGGCCACGAGGGCGATCTTGCCGGCGACCATCACGTCGGTGGCGCGCTTGATGCCGTCGACCAGCGATTCGCGGCAGCCGTAGAGGTTGTCGAACTTCGACTTCGTCACCGAGTCGTTGACGTTGATCGCGCGGAACATCAGCGTGCCCTTGGCGCTCATCTCCTTCAAGCGGTGCACGCCGGTGGTCGTCTCTTCCGTCACGCCGATGATCTGCGCGCTCTTGCGGCTGTACCAGGTCGCGTCCTCGGCGAGCTTGGCCTTGATCGCGGCATACAGCTCGCGCTCCTCTTCGCTGCCCGGGTCGGCGAGCAGCGACGCGTCCTTCTCGGCGCGCTTGCCCAGGTGCATCAGCAGCGTCGCATCGCCGCCGTCGTCGAGGATCATGTTCGGGCCTTCGCCGTCGCTGCCCTTGGCGCCGAAGTCGAAGATGCGATGCGTGTAGTCCCAGTAGTCCTTCAGCGACTCGCCCTTGTAGGCGAATACCGGCGTGCCGGCGGCGGCCAGCGCGGCGGCGGCATGGTCCTGCGTCGAGAAGATGTTGCACGAGGCCCAGCGCACCTGCGCGCCGAGCGCCTGCAGCGTCTCGACCAGCACCGCGGTCTGGATCGTCATGTGCAGCGAGCCGGTGATGCGCGCGCCCTTGAGCGGCTGGCTCTTCGCGTATTCCTCGCGGATCGCCATCAGCGCCGGCATCTCGTGCTCGGCGATGCGGATTTCCTTGCGGCCCCAGTCGGCCAGGCCGATGTCGGCGATCGCGTGGTTGGCGGCGGGTTTGAGAACGGCGTTCATCTCGGGCTCCATCGTGAGGGACCCGCACGGTGAGCCGGTGAGAACTGTCGTCGTGAACTCACCCACGTCGGACCGGTGCGGGTGAGCGCGGTTGCAATGAGGGTTCCGAGCCTGGGGCCCTGGGCGGGCCTTGCAACGCTCCTCGGAATCTGGGCTGCATTGTAGCGGCGGCCCTGCGGGCCTGTGCAAGACTCGCGGCCATGCCCACACCCCCCGACCCGCTGGATCGCCTGCCGGCGGACGCGGCGCGCGCCGTGCGCGGCGTGCTCACCGACATCGACGACACGCTGACGACGGCCGGCGCGATCACCGACGATGCACTGCAGGCGCTCGCCGCGCTGCGCGCCGCCGGCCTGCGCGTCGTCGCCGTCACCGGCCGGCCGAAGGGCTGGAGCGAGCCGATCGCGCGCTCGGCGCCGCTCGACGCCGTCGTCGCCGAGAACGGCGGCGTGGCGCTGTTCCGCGACGTGGCGACGGGCGAACTGCGCATCGAATACGCCCAGGACGAGGCGACGCGCGAGCGCAACGCGCTGCGCCTGCGCGCCGCCGCCGGGCGCGTGCTGCGCGAAGTGCCCGGTGCGACGCTGGCGCGCGACAGCGCCGGCCGCCGCACCGACATCGCGGTCGACCACGCCGAGCACGCGACGTTGTCTGCCGAGCGCATCGCCGACGTCGTGCGCGTGATGCGCGACGAGGGACTCAACGCGACGGTGAGCTCGATCCACGTCAACGGCTGGATCGGCGAGCACGACAAGCTGAGTGGCGCGCGCTGGATCGTGCGCCGGCTGTGGGGCGACGACCTCGACGCGGCGCTCGCCGAGTGGCTCTACGTCGGCGACTCGACCAACGACGAGGCCATGTTCGCGCACTTCCCGCTGTCGGTCGGCGTCGCCAACCTGCGCCACTTCGCCGACCGGCTGCGCGTCTGGCCGGCCTATCTCGCGCGCGGCGAGCGTGGCGCCGGCTTCGCCGAGATCGCGCGGCGGCTGCTCGAGGCGCGCGCGGCATGAGCACGGACAGAAGCGTGCCGTCGCCCATCCTGATCGCCGCGGCGCTCGCGCTCGGCGCCGCCGTGTCGCTCGGCCTGGCGCGCTTCTCGTATGCGCTGCTGCTGCCGCCGATGCGCGCCGACCTCGGTTGGAGTTACTTCACGGCCGGCGCGATGAACACGGCCAACGCCGTCGGCTACCTCGTCGGCGCGCTGCTGGCGCCGCGCTGGCTGGCGCGCCACGATGCGCGGCGCGTGCTGCTGGCCGGCGGCATCGGGAGCGCCGTCGTGCTGGCGGCGCACGGCGCCGTGCTCGGCGACGCGATGCTGCTCGCGCTGCGCCTGCTCGCCGGCATCGCCAGCGCCGCGACCTTCGTGTCGGGCGGGCTGCTGGCGGCGCGGCTGGGCGGAGCGCTGCCCTCGGACGGCGGCGCGCGGCTGCACGCCGGGCTGGTGCTGGGCATCTACTACGGCGGCACGGGCGTGGGCATCGTGGCGTCGGCACTCGTCGTACCGCCGCTGGCGTCGCTGTCGCTGGCGCACGCCTGGCAGTGGGCCTGGGTTGCGCTTGGCATCGCGGCGCTCTGCGCGACGGCGGCGATGGCGCGCGGCACGCGCACGCTGGCCGCACCGCCGGTGGCCGCCGCCGCGCGCACGGCCACGCGCTGGGCGCCGCTCGCCTTCGGGCTGACGGGCTACCTGATGTTCGGCATCGGCTACATCGGCTACATGACGTTCGTCGTCACGCTGCTGCGCGAGCAGGGGCTGGCCGGCGGCCTGATCGTCGCCTTCTACGTGCTGCTGGGCGTCGGTGTCGTCGCGTCGTCGTGGCTGTGGGCCGGGCTGCTGCAGCGCGCACGCGGCGGCGGCGCGTTGGCGCTGCTCAACGGCCTGCTCGCCGTCGCGACGGCGCTGCCGGTGGCGAGCGCGCATCCGGTCGCCGTGTTCGTCTCGGGCGCGCTGTTCGGCAGCGTGTTCCTCTCCGTCGTCGCGTCGACGACGGCGCTGGTGCGACACAACCTGACGGCCGCGTCGTGGCCGGGAGGCATCGCGGCGTTCACGATCGTCTTCGCAGCGGGGCAGATCGTCGGGCCGAGTCTCGTCGGCTGGGTCGCCGACGGCGCCGGCGGGCTCGAGCGCGGCTTCGTCTGGTCGGCCGCGGCGCTGGCGTTCGGTGCGCTGCTGGCGTGGCGGCAGCGGCCGCTTGGCGATCGGCCGCGCGTGCGTTGAGCCGGTCAGCGCGTGCGCCGCTGCAACGCGGGCGGGTCGCCGGCGACGAGGAAGGCGCCGACCTGGCCGTTGAACTCGTCGGCGCACTCGACGTTCGACAGATGCGCGCAGGGCAGCTCGAGGTGGCGCGCGCCGATCGCCTGCGCCAGCTCCTGCAGGTGTTCGGGCGGCGCCGCGGCGTCGTGCGCGCCGCCGACGACGAGCGCCGGGCAGCGCACCGCGGCGACGAGCGGGCGGCCGTCGAAGTCGCGCACCGCGGCGCCGGCCGCGGCATAGCCTTCGGCGCTGGTCTGGCCGATCATGGCGCGCACGGCAGCGACGGCGTCGGGCGCCGCGGCGCGGAACGCGGGCGTGAACCAGCGCTCGAGCGTCGCGTCGGCGACCGCCGCGACGCCTTGCGCGCGCACCGTCGCGATGCGACCGGGCCAGACGGCGCGCGTCTCGTCGCTCTGGTACCAGCGCGAGTTGGCGATGACGAGGCGCTCGACGCGCTGCGGCGCCGTCGCGGCGAGCTGCAGGCCGACCAGTCCGCCGAGCGACAGCCCGACGAAGCGGAACGTGCCGATGTCCCGCGCATCGAGCGCCGCGAGCAGGGCGCGCGCGATGGCGTCGCCCGAATCTGCAGCGCCGGCATCGCTCGTGCCGCCGTGGCCGGCGTAGTCGAAGCGCACGACGCGCTGCCGCAGGCCCCAGGCGGCGACCTGCGACGCCCACAGGTCGCGGCTCGCGGCCAGCGAATTGGCGAGCACGACGACGGGGCCGCGCGACGGGCCGTCGATCGTCAGCTTGGGTGGCGACGCGTTCATCTCTTGCGGGGCTCCGGCTGCAGTGGCGCCAGCGTAGCGCGCGCCGGCCGATCGCGCGAGACGACACGGCGCGCGTGCGAGGGATCAGAATGACAGCTTCGACAACAACGCAGATCGAGGAGCATCGCCATGGCCAGCCCCGCTGTCCGCATCGTCGCCGGCATCGCCGCGACCGCCCTGACCGCCGGCGGCGCAGTTGCGCAAGGCAGCGCCAATGCCGCCCCGCCGCGCGCCCAGGCCTGGATCGACGTGGCCACCTACAGCGGCTTCGGCATGCCGATGGGCGGCATGGGCGGGCCGGGCGGCGGCGCCAGCCCGATGTCGATGCTCGGCGGCCTGCTCGGCGGCGGCGGCAAGGGCGAGAACCGCTTCGGCAACACGCAGTCGGCGGCCGCCGGCAGCTGGGTCGACGTGACGCTCATGACGCGCGACAACCCCTCGCTGGCACAGGCGCAGCAGGCGGTGCCGGCGGGCTTTCTCGGCACGCCGCTGCAGCTGCAGGCGCCCAAGGACGTGAAGGCGCCGCCGCCCGAGCGCGGCGACGACCAGCCCGAGCCGCAGGAATACGAGCGACCGCGCGGCAAGCTGATGCTCTACTGGGGTTGCGGTGCGACGGTGCGCCCCGGCCAGCCCAAGGTGCTCGACATGGCGACGGCGACGCCGGCCGACCTCGGTCGCTTCTTCCAGTCGCGCCGCGCGACGACGCGCGGCACGCACAGCGCGCCGGGCCGCCCGGTGTGGCCGAGCCCGGCCGACACGCGCATGGTGCCGGCCGGCGCGTCGCTCGTCGGCGAGCACGCCTTCAGCGGCAGCGGCGTGCCCGAGCCGTTCCGCTTCCAGATCCCGCCGGCGCAGGACCTGATGCCGCCGCTCGACGTGCAGCAGCGCGACAACGCCGGCGCGCTCGAGCTGAGCTGGCGCGGCCTGCCGACGGCGCGCGCCTACTTCGCCGCCGGCATGGGTGCCGCGGGCCAGAGCGAGATGGTGATCTGGACGTCGAGCGAGCTGCCCGAAACCGGCTTCGGCCTGATCGACTACCAGCCCAATGCGTCGATCGACCGCTGGCTGCGCGACAAGGTGCTGCTGCCGGCGAACGCGACGCAGTGCACCGTGCCCAAGGGCGTGTTCGCCGGCGAGGGCGCGATGCTGCGCGTCATCGCCTACGGCAGCGAGCTCAACCTCGCGCATCCGCCGCGCCCGGCGGATCCGAAGGTGCGCTGGGAGCCGGTGTGGGCCGCCAAGGTGCGCGTCAAGTCGGTCGCCAGCCTGATGATGGGCATGCCGTCGATGCCGCCGGGCCAGGCGCCCGAGCGCCAGCAGCGGCAGCCGCCGCGCATGCCGGCTGCGGCCGATGCGCCGCCCTCCGACGGCCAGGCGCAGGATCAGCAGCCGCAGCAGCCCGGCGTCAACCCGATCGGCGTGCTCAAGGGCATCTTCGGGCGCTAGGAACGAAACGGGGCGGCTCGCGCCGCCCCGTTCACTTGGCGTGTTGCCCGCTCAAAGACCGGCTGCGGCGCGCAGTGCCTTGGCCTTGTCGGTGCGCTCCCACGTGAACTCCGGCTCCTCGCGGCCGAAGTGGCCGTAGGCGGCCGTCTTCTCGTAGATCGGGCGCTGCAGGTCGAGCATCTGGATGATGCCCTTGGGCCGCAGGTCGAAGTGCGCCGCGACCAGCTCGGCGAGCTGCGCGTCGTCGATCACGCCCGTGCCCTTGGTCGACACCGTGATGTTCATCGGCCGCGCGACACCGATCGCATAGGCGACCTGGATCTGGCACTGCTTGGCCAGCCCCGCGGCGACGACGTTCTTGGCGACGTAGCGCGCGGCATAGGCGGCCGAGCGGTCGACCTTCGTCGGATCCTTGCCCGAGAACGCGCCGCCGCCGTGTGGACAGGCGCCGCCGTAGGTGTCGACGATGATCTTGCGGCCGGTCAGGCCGCAGTCGCCCTGCGGGCCGCCGACGACGAAGCGGCCGGTCGGGTTGATCAGGTAGCGCGTGTCCTTGATCCACTCCTTGGGCAGCACGGGCTTGATGATCTCCTCGATGATCGCCTCGACGAACGAAGCCTTCATCTTCTTGGGCGTCTCGCTCTGGTCGGGGCTGTGCTGCGTCGACAGCACGACGGTGTCGATCGAGTGCGGCTTGCCGTCGACGTAGCGCATCGTCACCTGGCTCTTCGCGTCGGGGCGCAGGAAGGGCAGGCGCCCGTCCTTGCGCAGCTGCGCCTGGCGCTCGACGAGGCGGTGCGCGTAGTAGATCGGCGCAGGCATCAGCTCGGGCGTCTCGTCGCAGGCGTAGCCGAACATCAGGCCCTGGTCGCCTGCGCCGGTGTTGAGATGGTCGTCGCTCGCCTGGTCGACGCCCTGCGCGATGTCGTTCGATTGCTTGTCGTAGGCCACGAGCACGGCGCAGCCCTTGTAGTCGATGCCGTACTCGGTGTTGTCGTAGCCGATGCGCTTGATCGTGTTGCGCGCCACCTCGATGTAGTCGACGTGGGCATTCGTCGTGATCTCGCCGGCCAGCACGACGAGGCCGGTGTTGGCCAGCGTCTCGGCGGCGACGCGCGAGCGCGGGTCCTGCGCGAGGATGGCGTCGAGGATCGCGTCGGACACCTGGTCCGCGAGCTTGTCGGGATGGCCTTCCGAGACCGATTCGGACGTGAAGAGATAGTCGTTCGCCACTGGGTAGACTCCGTCTGGTTGCAAGATGCGTCGCCAGACCTTGGGAGAGTGCGCGGCGAACGCTTTAGCGGAAATTTCTGGATCGCCCCGCAAGTAGTTCGGTAACTCGGCGATGCGCGGATTATAGAAAAAGCATGTTGGCCCGGGTCGTACGCTGGCTATCGCGGATGCCGTTGCGCTTCCTTCATCTGTGGGGGGGCTGGCTGGGCTGGCTGGCCTATGCGCTGTCGCCCGTCTATCGGCGCCGCTTCGTCGCGCACGCCACGCAGGCCGGCGTGCCGCGCGAGCGCTGGCGCCCCGCCATCGCCGAGGCCGGCCGCATGGTGATGGAGCTGCCCTACCTCTGGCTGCGCCCGGCCGACGATCCGATCTCCAAGCGCGTCACCTGGGTCGGGCTCGACGTCGTCGAAGCCGCGCTCGAGCGCGCGCGCGAGCGCGGGCGCGGCATCGTGTTCCTGACGCCGCACCTCGGCGCCTTCGAGGTGACGGCGCAGGCCTATGCCGAGCGCTACGGCCGCGACAGCCCGGTGACGGTGCTGTACCGGCCGTCGCGCCAGCCGTGGCTGCGCGAGCTGGTCGACACGGCCCGCGACCGGCCCGGGCTGGCCACCGCACCGGCGTCGCTGGCCGGCGTGCGGCAGATGATGCGGGCGCTGCGCCGCGGCGAGGCCGTCGGCCTGCTGCCCGACCAGGTTCCGCCCGACGGCATGGGCGTGTGGGCGCCGTTCTTCGGCCGCCCGGCCTACACGATGACGCTCGCCGCGCGCCTCGCGCAGCAGACCGGCGCCGAGATCGTGCTGATGCGCTGCGAGCGCCTGGCGCGCGGCACCGGCTACGCGCTGCACGTTTCGGCGCTCGGCGAGCCGCTGCCCGAAGGCGACGCGGCCGACGAGGCGCACCAGATCGCCTGCGCCGCGGTGATCAATCGCGCGATGGAGCGCCTGGTGCTCGAGTCGCCCGGCCAGTACCTGTGGGGCTACCACCGCTACAAGGCGCCGCGCGGCGCGGCGGCGGTGGCTGCATGACGGGGCTCGCGTCGCGCGGCTTCGTCGCGCTGCTGTGGCTGCTTCACTGGCTGCCGCTGCCCGTGCTGGCGCCGCTCGGGCGCGCGCTCGGCATGCTGCTCTATGGGCTGGTGCGCTCGCGCCGGCGCATCGCGCTGCGCAACCTGGAGCTGTGCTTTCCCGAATGGCCCGAGGCGCGGCGGCGCGCTCTCGCCTTCGAGCACTTCCAGTGGCTGGCGCGCAGCATCCTCGAGCGCGGCGTGCTGTGGTACGCGTCGCCAGAACGACTGCGCCGCCTGATCCGCGTCGAGGGCGATGTGCGCCTCGCCGAACGCAGCGAGCGACCCGTGATGTGGCTGGTGCCGCACTTCATGGCGCTCGACGTCGCCGGCAGCGCGACGCAGCTGTGCCAGAAGCAGCCCGTCGCATCGATCTACCAGACGCAGGCCAACGCCGTGATGGACGAGGCGATCCGGCGTGGCCGAGTGCGCTTCGGCAACGGCGCCATCTTTCCGCGCAGTGATTCGTCCAAGCCGCTGATCCGCGCGATCCGCAAGCGCTGGGCCTTCTTCAACCTGCCCGACATGGACTTCGGCGTCAAGGACGCGGCCTTCGTGCCCTTCTTCGGCGTGCCGGCATCGACGCTGCTCGCGCCGTCGCGCATGGCGCGCGCGCTCGGCATGGCGGTGCAGCCGGTGGTCGGCGAGATGCTGCCCGGCGGGCGCGGCTACGTCGTGCGCTTCGAGCCGCCGTGGAGCGACTTCCCGACCGACGACGCGCTCGCCGACACGCTGCGCATGAACCGCTGGATCGAGCACGAGATCCGCCGCAATCCCGCGCAGTACTTGTGGGTGCACAAGCGCTTCAAGACCCGCCCGCCCGGCGAACCTTCGCTGTACTGACGACGCCGCCGCTCGGCGGCCCGCGGCTCGCGCGCGGCCATAATCGCCTCATGAGGCTGCGCTTCACCAAGATGCAAGGCGCGGGCAACGACTTCGTCGTGCTCGACGCGACGCGCGCGCCGATCGCGCTCGACGCCGCCGTGGTGCGTCGCCTCGGTGACCGCCGCTTCGGCGTCGGCGCCGACCAGATCCTCGTCGTCGAGCCCAGCGCGACGCCGGGAGTCGATTTCCGCTATCGCATCTACAACAACTGCGGCGACGAGGTCGAGCAGTGCGGCAACGGCGCGCGCTGCTTCGTGCGCTATGTGCACGACAAGGGCCTGTCGCCGAAGACGACGCTGCGCGTCGAGACGATGAATTCGCTGATCGAGCTGCGCCTGCAACCCGACGGCCGCGTCGCCGTCGACATGGGCGCGCCGATCTTCGACCTGGCGCGCGTGCCGTTCGACGCCGCGGGCCTCGTGCCGCGCGACGTTCACGGCTGGCCGGTCTGGCCGCTCGAGATCGACGGCCAGGCGGTCGAGGCCGCCGTGCTGTCGATGGGCAATCCGCACGCCGTGATCGACGTGCGCCAGTTCGGCGTCGTCGACGTCGACGACGCGCCGGTGGCGACGATCGGCCCGCGCGTCGAGGCGCATGCGCGCTTCCCGCGCAAGGTCAACGCCGGCTTCGTGCAGGTCGTCTCGCGCAGCCGCATCCGGCTGCGCGTGCACGAGCGCGGCGCCGGCGAGACGCTGGCCTGCGGCACCGGCGCCTGCGCCGCCGTCGTCGCCGGCATCCGCCAGGGCTGGCTCGATGCGCGCGTCGACGTCGACACGCGCGGCGGGCGGCTGACGATCGAGTGGCCCGGCGGCGGGGCCGACACCGCGGCGCACGTCGTGATGACGGGGCCGGCCGAGACCGTTTTCGAAGGAGAGATCGAACTGTGAGCACATTCGGGCTGCAAGGCATCACCGAGCCGGACATCGCCAACTACCTGGTCCACACGCCGGGCTTCTTCGAGCGCCAGGCCGAGGTGCTGGCCACCGTGCAGCTCACCAGCCCGCACGGCCAGCGCGCCGTCTCGCTGCAGGAGCGGCAGATGGAAATGCTGCGCGACAAGATCAAGGGGCTCGAGCTGCGCATCATGGAGATGATCCGCAACGGCCAGGAGAACGTCGCCATCGCCGACCGGCTGCACCGCTGGACGCGCGAGCTGATGGTCACCACCAACCCGAGCGACCTGCCCGACGTGCTGGTGCGCGAGCTGAAGCACCAGTTCCTGATCCCCGAGGCGGCGGTGCGCGTGTGGGGCGCGGCAGACGCCTTCGCGCGGCTGGCCTTCACGCAAGGCGCGAGCGACGACACGCAAAGCCTCGCGACCAGCCTCACCGCGCCGTACTGCGGCCCCAACTCGGGCTTCGAGGCCGCGGGCTGGCTCGACGACGCACGCAGCGTGGCGTCGATCGCGCTCGTGCCGCTGCGCCGCGACGCGGTGTCGCCTGCCTTCGGCCTGCTCGTGCTCGGCTCGCCGGACCCGACGCGCTACACGATCGACATGGGCACCGAGTTCCTCTCGCGCATCGGCGAGCTGGCGAGCGCCGGGCTGAGCCGGCTGCTGCCGGTGGAGTGATGGCGCGACGCGGCGCGCTGCGGCGGCCCGGCGCGTCGGTGCCGGCCACCGGGCCTGCGAACGACGACGGCGCCGAACGCCCGCTGCCCGACGCCGACGTCGCACGCCATCTCGAGCACCTGCGCGTCGAGCGCCGCGTCGCGGCGCGCACGCTCGTCGTGTACGGCGAGGCGTTGCGCCGGCTGCAGCGCTGCGCGCGCGACGCCGGCGTCGCGCTGCGCGCCGTGCAGCCGATGCACGTGCGCCGCTGGGCCGCGGCGCTGCACTCGCAGGGGCAGGGCGCGCGCAGCATCGCGCTGGCGCTGTCGGCGTGGCGCGGCTTCTACCGCTGGCTCGGCCGCGAAGGGGTGGTCGCGCTCAATCCGGCCGACGGCGTGCGCGCGCCCAAGGCCGCCAAGCCGCTGCCCAAGGCGCTCGCCGTCGACGACGCCGTGCGCCTGGCCGAGCACCGCGACGCCGAGGCCGACCCGGCGCTCGACGCGCGCGACCGCTGCATCGTCGAGCTGCTCTACGGCTGCGGGCTGCGCGTCGCCGAGCTCGTCGACCTCGACCTGCAGCCCGGCGCCGGCGCGCGCTGCTGGATCGATGTCGCCGGCGCCGAGGCCCACGTGCGCGGCAAGGGCGACAAGCGGCGCAGCGTGCCGGTCGGCCGCGCCGCGCTCGATGCGCTGGCGGCGTGGCTCGCCGTGCGCGCGACGCTGGCGCGCGCCGACGAGCCGGCGCTCTTCGTCGGCGTGCGCGGCGCGCGGCTCGGCGCGTCGCAGCTGCGCATGCGGCTGCGCGATCGCGCGATCCGCGCCGGGCTGCCGACGCACGTGCATCCGCACATGCTGCGGCACTCGTTCGCGTCGCACCTGCTGCAGTCCAGCGGCGACCTGCGCGCCGTGCAGGAGCTGCTCGGGCACGCCAACATCTCGACGACGCAGGTCTACACCCGACTCGACTTCCAGCACCTGGCCAAGGTCTACGACGCGGCGCATCCGCGCGCGAAGCAGCGCCGCGAGCCCGGGCGATGAAGTCGATCCGCCTGCACGAGGGCAAGGAGCGCTCGCTGCTGCGGCGCCATCCGTGGGTGTTCGAGCGCAGCATCGCTCGCGGCCGCGCCGATCCCGGCGAGACGGTACGCGTCGAGGCGCACGACGGGCGCTTTCTCGCGTGGGCCGCGTACAGCCCGCAGTCGGCGATCCGGTTGCGCGCCTGGAGCTTCGACGAAGCCGAGCGCATCGACGCGAGCCTGTTCGAGCGGCGTATCGCCGAGGCGCTGGCGCTGCGCGCGCGGCTGCCGATCGCCAGCGACGCGATGCGCCTGGTGCACGGCGAGTCCGACGCGCTGCCGGGGCTCGTCGTCGACCGCTACGCCGACACGCTGGTCGCGCAGTTCCTCGCCGCCGGCGTCGAGCGCTGGAAGGGTGCGATCGCCGACGCGCTGCTCGCAGCGACGGGCCTCGCCAAGCTCTACGAACGCTCCGACGCCGGCGTGCGCCAGCTCGAGGGTCTGCCGCCCGCTACCGGCTGGCTGCGCGGCGCCGGCGACACCACGTTCGTGATCCGCGAACACGACTGGCACTTCGAGCTCGACATCGCCGAAGGCCACAAGACGGGCTTCTACCTCGATCAGCGCGACAACCGCCGCCGCTTCGCCGACGCCGTGCGCCACTACGGCTGCCGCACCGTGCTCAACTGCTATGGCTACACGGGCGGCTTCAGCGTCGCCGCGCTGGCCGGCGGCGCCGAGCATGTGACCGCGGTCGATTCGTCGGGCCCGGCGCTCGAGCGGGCGCGCCGCAACGTGGCGCTCAACGGCCACGACGCGGCACGCCACGAGACGCTCGACGCCGACGTCAACCGCACGCTGCGCGCGATGCTCGACGCCGGCCGCACGTTCGACGCCATCGTGCTCGATCCGCCCAAGCTGGCGCCGACGGCGGCGCACGCCGAGCGCGCGGCGCGCGCCTACAAGGACATCAACCGCCTCGCGCTGCGCGCGCTCGCTCCCGGCGGATTGCTGTTCACCTTCTCGTGCTCGGGCGGCATCGACGCCGACCTGTTCCACAAGATCGTCGCCGGCGCGGCGATCGATGCCGGCGTCGACGGCGTCATCGCCCTGCGCGTCGGCGCCGCGCCCGACCATCCACTGACGCTCGCGTTCCCCGAGGGCGAGTATCTGAAGGGACTCGTGATCCTCAAGCGCCAGGCGCCGATGGCAATGCCACCGCCGGCTCGAACTTGGCGCGCCTGACGCTGAAGTAGCTCTTGACGTTGCGCACGTTGGCGTCCTGCGTGAACAGGCGCTGCACCAGTGCGTGATAGGCCGCCATGTCGGCGACCTGGACCACCAGCACGAAGTCGGGGCCGGGCGAGACGCGCCAGCACTGCTGCACCGCCGCCTCGGCGACGGCGCGCGCTTCGAACGCCGCCAGGTGTTCGGCGCCCTGGCGGTCGAGCGTGATCTCGACGATCGCCGTCAGCCCGGCGCCCAGCTTTTCGGCCGAGAGCAATGCGACGCGGCGCTCGACGATGCCCATGTCGACCAGCCGCTTGACGCGCCGCAGGCACGTCGCCGGCGAGACGTGGACGCGCGCCGCCAGGTCCTGGTTCGACAGCGACGCGTCGCGCTGCAACTGTTCGAGGATGCGCAGGTCGGTGGCATCGAGGGCTGGGCGGTTGAAATCTTCGGCCATAAGTGAGTCTCCTATGAAATCGTACTCCACCCCTTCACGGGGTGCCAATGAGATTTCACGGAGAACACAATCTTGCAAGCAAAGTGCACGACCGCCCGCCTAGCATCGTGCCCCTCGCACCGCACCCGAGAGTCCAGGGAGGACCGCAAACCATGTGTGGCATCGTCGGCGCCGTCAGCACGCGCAACATCGTTCCGATCCTCGTCGAGGGACTCAAGCGCCTCGAATACCGCGGCTACGACTCCTGCGGCGTCGCCGTGCATCGGCGCGGCGAACTGCACCGCGCGCGCTCGACCTCGCGTGTCGCCGAGCTCGAGGCGCAGGTGCGCGCCGAAGCGGTCGAAGGCAGCACGGGCATCGCCCACACGCGCTGGGCGACGCACGGCGCGCCGGCGGTGCACAACGCGCACCCGCACTTCAGCCACGGGCCGAACGCCGCGGCGGCGTCAGCCGGGCGCATCGCCGTCGTGCACAACGGCATCATCGAGAACCACGACCAACTGCGCGCCGAGCTCAAGCGGCGCGGCTACGAGTTCGCGAGCCAGACCGACACCGAGGTCATCGCGCACCTGGTCGACTCGCTCTACGACGGCGACCTGTTCGACGCCGTGCAGCAGGCGACGGCGCGACTGCGCGGTGCCTATGCCGTGGCCGTGTTCTGCCGCGACGAGCCGCACCGCGTCGTCGGCGCGCGCGCCGGCTCGCCGCTGGTGCTGGGCGTGGGCCAGACCGACGGCGAGAACTTCCTCGCCTCCGACGCCATGGCGCTGGCCGGCGTCACCGACCAGATCGTCTACCTGGAGGAGGGCGACGTCGTCGATCTGCAGCTCGGCAAGTTCTGGATCGTGGCGCGCCGGGACGACGGCCGCTGCAAGCCGGTGACGCGCGAGGTGCGCACCGTGCTGGCCCACACCGGCGCCGCCGAGCTGGGCCCCTACCGCCACTACATGCAGAAGGAGATCTTCGAGCAGCCGCGCGCCATCGGCGACACGCTCGAAGGCGTGCTCGCCATCTCGCCCGAGCTGTTCGGCGACGGCGCGTACCGCATCTTCAAGGAGATCGACCGCGTCCTGATCCTCGCCTGCGGCACCAGCTACTACGCCGGCTCGACGGCCAAGTACTGGCTCGAGAGCATCGCGAAGATCCCGACCGCCGTCGAGGTGGCGAGCGAATACCGCTACCGCGACAGCGTGCCCGATCCGCGCACCCTCGTCGTCACCATCTCGCAGAGCGGCGAGACGGCCGACACGCTGGCCGCGCTCAAGCACGCGCGCAGCCTGGGCATGCAGCACACGCTGACGATCTGCAACGTGGCGACGAGCGCGATGGTGCGCGAGTGCAAGCTCGCCTACATCACGCGCGCCGGCGTCGAGATCGGCGTCGCGTCGACCAAGGCGTTCACGACGCAGCTCGCCGGCCTCTACCTGTTGACGCTGGCGCTCGCGCAGCTGCGCGGCCGCTTGAGCGAGGAGCAGGAGGCCGCTTGCCTGAAGTCGATGCGCCACCTGCCGGTGGCGCTGCAGGGCGTGCTCGCGCTCGAGCCGCAGGTCATCGCCTGGGCCGAGGAGTTCGCGCGCAAGGAGAACGCGCTCTTCCTCGGTCGCGGCCTGCACTATCCGATCGCGCTCGAAGGCGCGTTGAAGTTGAAGGAGATCAGCTACATCCACGCCGAGGCCTACCCCGCCGGCGAACTGAAGCACGGGCCGCTGGCGCTGGTGACGAGCGCGATGCCGGTCGTGACCGTGGCGCCCAACGACGCGCTGCTCGAAAAGCTGAAGAGCAACCTGCAGGAAGTGCGCGCCCGCGGCGGCGAGCTCTACGTCTTTGCCGACGCCGACTCGCACATCGAGAGCGAGCCCGGCGTGCACGTCATCCGCATGCCCGAGCACTACGGGGCGCTGAGCCCCATCCTGCACGTGGTGCCGATGCAGCTGCTGGCGTACCACACGGCGTGCGCGCGGGGGACGGATGTCGACAAGCCGCGGAATCTGGCGAAGAGCGTGACGGTGGAGTAGGGGTGGGCGCTGGCGGTGATCTTCGAAGCGCCCCGCCTCCGCTCAACGCACCTGCCGCCGCCGCTCCACGCGCAAGACCATCATGTTCTCCGGCACGGGGCGGCCGATATCCTCGAGCGGCAGCGGCGTGAGTCGGCCGTCGCGGTCGATGTAGTGGTCGCCCTGCTCCGTCAACAGCCCCGGCTGGACGCGCCAGAAGCCCGGCACGCTGCCCGCGGGGGGTTCGCGGTCGCTGGCGGGGGAATCGACCATCGCGCAAGGACCTCTGACAACGAACGACGATGGCGCTCACTTTCAACCTTAGCGCACGCTGCCGGCGATGCAAGCCTGCCGGCTGACGTGCGCTGGCCGTCAGCCGGCCTTGACCCACGCCCGCGGTGACGCGCCGACGACCTGCGTGAACGCCCGTGAGAACGCCGCGGCGCTGGCGTCGCCCATCTCGTCGCTGACGCGCTTGACCGGCGCTCCGTCGCGCAGCAGCGTCTGCGCGAGCGCGACGCGCCAGCGCAGCCATCCCTACGTGCGCGACGGCCTCTACTGACCGGCAGGCGGCATGGCCGCGCCGCCGGCCTTGCGGTCCACGACGCCCGGTATCGCCCGTGCCTGCGGAAACGCCGCCTTCAGATCGTCGACGCCCGACTGCGGTCGCGCGAGCGGTTGCAGGTCGGCGCGCTGGCGGCGCTTCTGCGCACTGTCGATGTCCGTGCGGCGGTCGCGCTGTTCGACCAGGCCGGGCCGGGCTTCGCCGTCGCGGTTGAACGACCACGCCAGCATCGGCGGGCCGAGCGGCAGCTTGTCGCCGGCCTGGCCGACGGCGCCGGTGTTCCACAGGTGCCAGGTCTTGCCGTAGCTGTTCATCTTGTCCTTCATCAGCGCCTTCTCGGCCACCGCCGGGATGCCCGGCGCGACGAGCTGGCCGCTGAGGATCTCGCCGTTGTGCGGGTGCCAGTACTTGCGCTCTTCCACGGGCAGGGAGTCGAACAGCTTTTCCGAGATGATGTATTCGATGCCGGTCAGGTTGGCGTTGCGGCCGTTGCCGTCGAACAGCGCGCACTGCGCGAAGTCCTGGTTGACCTGGCGGCAGTAGTGGTGCGCCTCCATCTGATGCTGCGGGTCGTCCTTCATCGGATGAAAGCCGACGAGGTAGACGTCCATCGGGCCGAGCGGTGTGTTGCGCTGCAAGGCCTTCGCGCCCGCCTCGAGCGCGCGCGTCTTGGGCGTCTTGTCGTCGCCGGGCGGGCGCTGCGACTGGGCCGCGGCGCCGGCCGCAACGGCCGCTGCGAGCGCCAGCATCAGCAACGGCGCGGTACGGCGGAGGCGCTGGTCCATGTCGGCGATGGAGCGCGGCGCGCTACTTGTCGACCGCCGCAAGCGCGGCGCGAATGCGCTCGCCGGCTGGGGCGTCGTCGTGCGCGGCCACGCCGTCGAAGTCGCCGCGCAGCGCCTTCAGCGCATAGCGCTCGCGGGCGATCTCGCGGGCGGTGCGCAGCCCCAGCCGGCGAAACAGCGGCATCAGCGGATAGCGCCCCGTCGTCGCGTGCAGCAGCACGCCGCCCGCGACGAGCGCCGGCAGCGCCAGCAACTGCGGCCGCACGAAGACGCCGAGCGCCAGCCCGATCAGCCCCATCGTCGCCGCCTCGACTTCGAGCGCGCGGTCGGTGTCCCATTCGCGATCGAGGCGGTCCAGTCGCTGCTGCGTCCCGGCGGGCGATTCGGCGCAGCGCGAGAGGCTGGCCACCGTCACGTCGTCGATGCGGCGCAGCACTTCGCCGGCGGTGTGGCGGCGGATGCGGTCGGCGTCGTGGTCCATCGGGCGGCTCCTGCCCCGTCAGCGGCAAGCCCGGTGCCTGCATCGAGCAGGCGTGCCCAGTAAGATCGCCCGACGAACGGCAAGCCTCGGGCTGCAGGACGGTCCTGCCGACCCGGGCGCCATCCATCCCGATGGAGCGAGACGACATGACGGCGCAGCTGCGCGTGCTCGATGAATCCCATGCCCGTGGCGCTGCGGCGCTGTGCGAGGCCATCGTCCCCGGATCGGCGCGCGTCGGCCCGGTCGTCTATGTCGACGCGCTGCTCGCGCAGATGCCGCCCGAGGCGCGCGCCGCAGCGTTGAGCGCGATCGACACGCTGGCCGCCGCCGCCGCGGCCGGCACGCTCGCGCAGCACGAGCGCACGCCCGGGTTCGCCCTCGTGCGCGCGCTCGCCATCGAGGCCTACTACAGCGACTTCGTCGCCCCTGGCTGCGCAGGGCCGGGCGCCTGGGCCGAGATCGACTTCCAGCCGCCGCGCGCCGCCGACCTCGAGCGTGACTGGTCGTGGCTGGGCGTGCGATGACCCCGACGATGACGACGACAACGACCATGAAGACCGACTTCGACCTCATCGTCATCGGCTCGGGCGCCGGCGGCGGCGTGCTCGCCGCCGAGCTCGCGCAAGGCGACTGCGACGTGCTGCTGCTCGAGACCGGGCGCCACTGGCCGACCGAGAGTTTCAAGCGCTGGGAGGCGAAGGCGTCGCACGATCTGTTCTGGCCGCTGCGCTTCGCGCCGCTGCCCGACGGCGACGCCGTGGCCTTCCTGTCGGGCCGCTGCGTCGGCGGCACGACGACGGTCAACACCAAGGTCGCGCCGCGTGCCCACGAGCAGGACATCGCCAAGTGGCACGCCGCCACCGGCCTGACCAACGACGACGGCGCTCCCTTCGCGCTCGCCGACCTCGACCCCTACTACCGCCGCGTCGAGGACGTGCTGCGCGTGCGCGAGCGCAGCGACTGGGACAAGTGCATCCACACCGTGCAGGCGGGTTTTCGCGCGCTCGGCGCCGAGCTCGAGCCGGTGCAGTCGTACACCGGCCCCGAGTGCGAGAAATACGGCTCGTGCCTGCAGGGCTGCCCCACGGGCGCCGGCAAGTCGACGATGAACACCTACATCGCGCAGGCGCTGCCCGGCGGGCGGCTCGACCTGCGCGCGCAGGCCACCGTCGAGCGCATCCTGATCGACGCCGACGCGCCCGCCGGCGCGCGCGCCACGGGCGTCGAATACGTCGACGCCGCCGGCGCGCGCCACGTCGTCACGGCGCGTCGCGTCGTCGTCGCCGCCGGCGCGCTCAACACGCCGCAGCTGCTGATGCGCTCGGGCTTGCGCAACGCCGCGCTCGGGCGGCACGTCGGCCTGCATCCGGCGCGCCTCGTCTACGGCCTGTTCGACGAGATCCAGGACTCGCATCGCGTCTACCCGATCTCGGCGCACTGCATGCAGTTCCAGCGCGACGAGGACGGCGGCTTCGTGCTGGAGGCCTCGACCGTGATGGACCCGATCGCCTTCGCCACGACGATCCGCGACGAGCACGGTCCGCTGTGGGGCCGGCGGCTGGTCGACGCCGTGCGCCCGTATCGGCGCTACGGCGGCGTGCTCGCGATGGTCAACGACGAGAACAATGCGTCGGTCAGCCTCGACGCGCAGGGCGCCGAGCGGATCGAGGTGAACCTCAATGCGCGCGAGCAGCAGCGCATCGACGCCGCGCTGCGCTACAGCCGCGACGTGCTGCTCGCCGCGGGCGCGCGCGAGATCTACTGGACCGGCCTGATCTCGACGCACACACAGGGCGGCTGCCGCATGGGCGACGACCCGGCGCGCTCCGTCGTCGATCGCCACGGGCAGTGCCACGGCGTGAGGGACCTCTACGTGGCCGACGCGTCGCTGATCCCGTGCACGGTGTCGGTGAATCCGTCGCTGACGGTGATGGCGCTGGCGACGCGCCTGGCCGAGCACCTCGTCGAGCAGATGTCCGACGATCTGTCGCTCGCCTGAGAGCGGTCGCGTCCGCGCGTCACCCGCGCCGCGCCAGCTTGCGGTACAGCGTGTTCCTGCTGATGCCCAGCCGCCGCGCCGCCTCCGACAGGTTGCCGCGGCAGTCGGCGACGACCTCGTCGACGCGGCGCGCGGCCTGCACGCGCAGGTCGCAGTCGGTGTCGGCTGCCCCGCGGCGCGCGGCCGCCGCGTCGCGCAGCTCGGCGAGTTCGTCGGGCAGTTGCGCCCAGTCGATGACGTCGCCGTGGTCATCGAGCAGCGCGCAGGCGGTGCGCAGCACGTTGGCCAGCTCGCGCAGGTTGCCCGGCCAGCGATAGGCCGCGAATGCGGCCGCCACCTCGGGGCTCAGGTGCAGCGCCCGCGCAGGCTCGATCTCGCGCAGCAGGCGCTCGACGAGGCAGGCCAGGTCGCTGCGCTCGCGCAGCGCCGGCAGCGTCAGCGCCAGTCCGTTGACGCGGTAGTACAGGTCTTCGCGAAAGCGCCCCGCGGCCACCTCGTCGCGCAGGCGACGGTGCGTCGCGCAGATGAGCTGGAAGTCGACGTCGGTCGGTCGGCCGCCGCCCAGCGGGTTGACCTGGCGTTCCTGCAGCACGCGCAGCAGTCGCGCCTGCATCGCCAGCGGCATGTCGCCGATCTCGTCGAGGAACAGCGTGCCGCCGTGCGCCTCGCGGATGCGGCCCGGCGCGCCGTCGCGGTGCGCACCGGTGAACGCGCCGGCGCGGTAGCCGAACAGCTCGGCCTCGATCAGCGACTCGGGCAGCGCCGCGCAGTTGACGGCGACGAAGGGCTTGTCGCGGCGCGGGCCGCTACGCTGTGCCGCGCGTGCGAAGACCTCCTTGCCGACGCCCGATTCGCCCTGCAGCAGCAGCGCGATCGGCTTGTCGAGCACGCGGCGCGCGCGCTCGATCGCCGCCGCCAGCGCGGCATCGCCGGTGTCGAGCGCGGCCAGCGCATCGCACGGCCGCGCCGCCGCGTCGCTGGCCGCGGCGACGGCGGCGCCGGGCATCGCGACGCGCACTGTGCGGCCGGTGTCGAGCCGCGCCCACAACTCGCTGCCGTCGTGCCGGCGCAGCGCATAGGGCCCGCGCAGTGCGGGGCCGCGCCCGCCCAGCAGCGCGGGCAGTTCGACGGCCAGCGCGCGCTCCAGCGTGACGGCTCCGATGGCGCTGCGCGGCAGCCGCAGCAGCTCCAGCGCCGCCGTCGTGGCACCGACGATCCAGCCGTCTTCCGACAGCGCGACCAGTCCCTCCGTGACGCTGCCCAGCCCCTCGGCCTGCGCGTGCAGTCGCAGCGTCAGGCCGCCGCCATGGCGGGCGACGAACAGCTGATGCTCGATCATGCGAGCGCCCGAGCGCACCAGGCCGAGCGTGTGGCGGTGGTAGCCGCGGCGGTCGCCCGAAATGTCGAGCACGCCGAGCAGCGCGCCGCCTGGGTCGGCGATCGGCGCCGCGGCGCAGGTGAGAAAGCCGTTGCGCTCGAGGTAGTGCTCGGCGCCGTGCACGACGACCGGCGCGTCTTCGGCCAGCGCGGTGCCGATCGCGTTCGTGCCGCGCCACTGCTCGCTCCAGATCGCGCCGGGCCGCAGCGCGACTCGCGCGGCGCGGTCGCCGAAGTCGGCGTCGCCGAACGAGTGCAGCAGCATGCCCTGCGGGTCGGCCAGGATCACGAGGCTGTCGCTGTCGCGGATCTGCTCGCCGAGGAACGCCATCACCGGCCGCGCGTGCGACACCAGCGTGCGCCGGTGCTCGAGCGCTCGCGCCAACTGCGCCGCCGACGCGTGCGGCACCCCCGGCGTGCGCCCTTCGAGCTGCAGGCCGTGGCGCTGGCTGCGCGCCCAGCGCTCGCGCAGCGCGGCCGGCAGCAGGCCGTCGGCCAGCGTGCCGGTGTCGAGCCACTGGCGGCGCGCCGTGCGCAACCGGTACGCCGGCGTCGGCGCCTCGATCGGCGGCGCCGACGCGAGCGGGCGGGAATGGGCGGTCATGCGTTGTCTCCTGGTCGGCCGTCCGGCGGCCTGGCGCGGGCGCGATCCCGGCGCCGAACACTAGCAGGCGGCAGCCGCCAGTCACATGCGTTGCGCCGAAAACGCCCCATCGACTGTCCCGTTTCGTGACAGTCGCGGAGCAGCGGTGCGCACGGCGCAGTGTCGCCGCGACCAGCGCGCCCCGGTTTGTGCGCGATCAGCCCGGCGCGCGCCGAATCCGCCCCTGGCACGCCGGATGCGATGGCGGCCCCCGACCTGCGCGGCGGTCGCGCCGCGCGGGCATCCACCTCGTTTTCGGAGACAAGCATGCTCTACGCAGCCCCCGGCACAGCCGGTGCCAAGATCGCCTACAAGCCGCGCTACGACAACTTCATCGGCGGGCGCTTCGTGCCGCCGGTCGACGGCCGCTACTTCGACGTCATCACGCCGATCAGCGGCAAGGTCTACACGCAGGCCGCGCGCTCGGGCGAGGCCGACATCGAGCGCGCGCTCGACGCCGCGCACGCCGCCGCGCCGAAGTGGGCCGCCACCGCGCCCGCCGAACGCGCCGCCATCCTGCTGAAGATCGCCGATCGCATCGAGCAGAACCTCGAGCTGCTCGCCTACGCCGAGACGGTCGACAACGGCAAGCCGATGCGCGAGACGCTCAACGCCGATATTCCGCTGTCGGTCGACCACTTCCGCTATTTCGCCGGCTGCCTGCGCTCGCAGGAGGGCGCGATCTCCGAGATCGACACGCACACCGTCGCCTATCACTTTCACGAGCCGCTGGGCGTGGTCGGCCAGATCATCCCGTGGAACTTCCCGATCCTGATGGCGGCGTGGAAGCTCGCGCCGGCGCTGGGTGCCGGCAACTGCGTCGTGCTCAAGCCCGCCGAGAGCACGCCCATCAGCATCCTGGTGCTCACCGAGCTGATCGCCGACCTGCTGCCGCCGGGCGTGCTCAACGTCGTCAACGGCTACGGCCGCGAGGCCGGCATGCCGCTGGCGCAGAGCCGGCGCATCGCCAAGATCGCCTTCACCGGCAGCACGGCCACCGGCAAGGTCATCGCGCAGGCCGCCGCCGGCAACCTCATCCCGGCGACGCTGGAGCTGGGCGGCAAGAGCCCGAACATCTTCTTCGACGACGTGACGGCTCACGACGACGCCTTCCTCGACAAGGCGATCGAGGGCCTGGTGCTGTTCGCGTTCAACCAGGGCGAGGTCTGCACCTGCCCGAGCCGCGCGCTGATCCAGGAATCGATCTACGACCGCTTCGTCGAGCGCGCGCTCGAGCGCGTGGCCGCCATCAAGCAGGGCAACCCGCTCGACACCGAGACGATGATGGGCGCGCAGGCCTCGGCGATGCAGATGGACAAGATCCTGTCGTACCTCGAGCTGGGCCGCCAGGAGGGCGCCCGGCTGCTGTGCGGCGGCTCGCGCGCCGAGCTCGGCGGCGAGCTGGCCGGCGGCTACTACATCCAGCCCACGCTGTTCCACGGCCACAACGACATGCGCATCTTCCGCGAGGAGATCTTCGGCCCGGTGCTCGCCGTCACGACGTTCAAGGACGAGGCGCAGGCGCTGCAGATCGCCAACGACACGCCCTACGGCCTCGGCGCCGGCGTGTGGACGCGCGACGGCAGCCGCGCCTATCGCATGGGCCGCGCGATCCAGGCCGGCCGCGTCTGGACCAACTGCTACCACGCCTACCCGGCGCATGCGGCGTTCGGCGGCTACAAGGAGTCGGGCATCGGCCGCGAGACGCACAAGCAGATGCTGGACCACTACCAGCAGACGAAGAACCTGCTCGTGAGCTACTCGCCCGACGCGCTCGGATTCTTCTGACCGGCGCGCCGGCCGGCCGCGCACCGCGGCCGGCCGGATAATTCGCACGCCCGCGCGACGTGCCGGGAACATCCGGCCGCGTTGCTCGTTCTAGCTTCGAGGTGGCATGTGCAGGAGCGAGCCGACGACGACGGGGACGACGACGAACAGTTGCGGCGTGCGCGCGCCGGCGACCGCACCGCCTATTCGGCGCTGGTGCGGCGTCACCAACGCGCCGTCCATCGCCACCTGCTGCGCATGGTGGGCGTGCCCGACGACGCGCTGGAGTTGACGCAGGAGGTGTTCGTGCGTGCCTGGCAGGCGCTGCCGCAGTGGGAGCCGTCGGCGAAGTTCCGCACCTGGCTCTTTCGCATCGCGAGCAACGCGGCGCTCGATCTGCTGCGCAGGCGCAAGACGGTCGAGTTCGTGCCGCTGGACGACGCGGCCGGCGACGCAGCCGCTCATCCCGACGCCGGGCCCGAGCGCCGCGCGCAGGCGGCGCAGGAGCTGCGCCGCCTCGAGGCGGCGCTCGCGCGGCTGTCGCCCGAGCACCGCGAGATCCTGCTGCTGCGCGAGATCGAGGACCTGTCGTACGACGAGCTGGCGGGCGCGCTGTCGTTGACGGTCGGGACGGTGAAGTCCCGCCTCGCGCGGGCGCGTGCCGCATTGATCGAGGAATCCAAGGACTAGCCGGAGCGATCGACCACCATGACGAAGAGACTCGACGACGAACCCTGTCCGCGCCTCGAGGCGCTGTCGGCGCTGACTGACGACGCGCTGCCGTTCGCGGCGCGCGCATCGCTCGAGACACACGTCGCCGGCTGCGCCGTGTGTGCCCCGGTGCTGGCCGAACTGGCGCAGCTGCGCAACCGCTTCGCCGCGCTGCCGCGCGACGCCGCGACACGCGATTTCGATGTCGCCGCCGCCGTCGATCGCCGCATCGGCGCGCTCGTCTCTTCGCCGCCGCCGGTCGCGCCGCGGCGGCCGGCCGCGCGGCGCCGGCCGTGGTGGCAGCTCGCACTGCTGGCGCCGGGCGGCGTGGCGTCGGTCGCGCTCGGGCTGTGGCTCGGCGGCGCCGCGCCATTGCCGGCGACGATGGCGACGTCGTCACCGGCCGGCGCCGGCGCCGCCGCGCAGATGGCGGCGTTCTCGTCGCTGCCGCCGGGCTCGCTGTGCCCGGCCGGAGTCGCTTGTGGAGGTGCCCCGCGATGATCGTCAAACCCCAGGTCTGCAAGCTGCTCCTGGCCGCATCGCTGCTCGTCAACGCCGGCCTGATCGCCGCGGCGTGGCTGCCCGGGTGGCGTGATGCCGCGCCCGCCGAGATCGAACGCGCGCACTTCGGCATGTCGCACGAGCGCGTGGCCGAGCACTTGCGCCTCGACGCCGCGCAGCGCGAGCGCTGGCACGCGCTCGAGGCTGGCTTCATCGCGTCGCTGCAGACGTCGGGCCGCGACATCCAGCGCCATCGCGAGCGCCTCGTCGCCGAACTGATGTCGCCCGGCGCGCAGCCGCCCGACGCCGCGGCGATCGAGCGCGAGCGCGCGGCCATCTTCGAGCTGCAGCAGGCGCAGCAGCGCCTCGTCATCCGGCAGTTGCTCGAGGAGCGCGAACTGCTGCGCGCCGAGCAGCGCGCAGCGCTCGCCGAGCTGCTGCTGTCGCAGGGCGCGCCGGGAGGCGGCCGCTAGTCGAACGAAGCAGGGAACAAAGCGGCGGCGCCTTCGTTGATGACGACGAGGCCCCGATGGTCGGGGCTCGGGAGACCTCGATGAAGCTTTTGCAGTCCCGCCGCCCCGCTGTCGCAGCGCGTTTCGCCGCTGCGGCCTTCGCCGTCGCCGCCATGGTCGGCGCCGCCGGCGCCCAGGCCGCCGACGGCCATTCGCACGCCAAGCCCGTCGCCGCCGCGAAACCGGCGCACGATCACGGCCACGACCACGCCGGCGCGCCCGGCAAACTCGCCCTCGACGATGGCCGCAAGTGGCCCACCGACGCCGCACTGCGCGATGGCATGACGCGGCTGCGCGGCCTCGTCGCCAAGCGTCTCGATGCGGCGCATCACGGCAAGCTGAGCGCCGCGCAATACACCGCGCTGGCCGGCGAGGTCGAGCGCGAGGTTGGCGGCATCGTCGCCAACTGCAAGCTCGAGCCCAAGGCCGACGCGATGCTCCATCTCGTGATCGCCGAGATCGGCGAGGGTGCCGACGCGATGGCGGGCAAGACGGCGGGCGTGAAGCGCGTGCAAGGGTTGGTCAAGGTCGCCACTGCCGTCAACGGCTATGCCGAGCACTTCGATCACGCCGGCTTCAAGCCGATCGCGGAGCTGCAACACTGACGCCCGTCGGCGCGTCGCTCGCCGCCAGCCGCGCGCGCACGACGTCGGCGCGCGGGATCGGCTCGACGGCGCCGTAGCCCTCGGTCGACAGCGCCGCCGCCACCGCCGCGTAGCGCCCGGCGTCGAGCAGCGAGTCGCCGGCCACCAGCCGCGCGACGAAGGCGCCGCCGAAGGTGTCGCCGGCGCCGGTGGCGTCGACCGGCGTGCAGGGGCAGGGCGCGATGCGATGGCGCTCGTCGGTCGTCGCGACGAGCGCGCCCTGGTCGCCGAGCTTGAGCGCGACGATGCGCGCCCCCAGCCGCAGGCAGTGGTCGGCGAGCGCGTCGGGGTCGGCCAGGCCGGTGATCGCTGCGACGTCGTCGAAGCTCGGCAGTGCGATATCGGTGAGGCGCAGCGCCTCCGTCATCACGGCGCGCGCGCGCGCCAGCGGCCACAGCTTCAGGCGCAGGTTGGTGTCGAAGCTGACGCGCACGCCGGCGGCGCGCGCCGCCTCGATCGCCGCGAAGCCGGTGTCGCAGGCGCTCGCGCCGATCGCCAGCGAGATGCCCGACAGATGCAGCACGCGCGCTGCCGCGATACGCTCGCGCGGCAGGTCGGCCGGGCGCATGCGGCTGGCAGCCGAACCCGCGCGGAAGAAGTGGAAGTGGTGGCCGCGCGCGTCGTGCGTGACGAAGTAGATCGCCGTGAACGCGTCGGCGTCGCTGCGCACTGACGCATGGTCGACGCCTTCGCGGCTCCACAGCGCGCGCAGCATCGCGCCGTAGGGGTCGTCGCCGAGCGCGCTGACGAAGGCGACGCGCGCGCCCTGGCGCGCCGCGGCGACGGCGAAGTTGCTCGTGTCCCCGCCGTAGCCCTGCAGGTAGACGCGGCCGTCGCGCTCGCCCGTCTGGTTGAACTCGACCATCGCCTCGCCGAGCGAGACGATGTCGACGAGCGGCGCGGCCGGCGCCGCGCCGTCGTCGTCGTCAGATCCGCCCATACTTGGCCAGCCCCTTGCGCAGCGACTTCTCGGCGATGATCAGCCGCGCCTGCTCGAGCTCGCGCGCGTCGATGTCCTGCGCCAACGCCAGCACCTCGACCGCCTGGGCCTGCGGCACGACGACGACGCCGTCGACGTCGCCGACGATCAGGTCGCCGGGGTGGACGAGGATGCCGCCGACGCGCACCGGCACCTGCGACGCCAGCGTCTTGTAGCGACCGAGCGTCGTGCCGGGGCTGACGCTGCGCGCATAGACCGGAAAGCCGTAGTCGCGGCGGATCTCGGTGAGGTCGCGCACGCCGCCGTCGAGCACGGCGCCGGCGTGGCCGTTGGCCACGGCGCCGGCCGTCATCAGGCCGCCCCACACGGCGACCTCGCTCTCGCCGCCGGCGATCGAGATCACGATGACGCTGCCCTCGGGCGCCTCGTCGATCAGGTCGAGCGCGTGCTGCGGCGGCACGAACTCGTCGGTTGCCGCCTCGAGCACGGTGGCGGCGGGGCCGCAGATGCGCTTTTCGTCGATGCGCGGCTTGATGCAGCTGTCCATGTAGCCGCGGTGGCCGCACACCTTGTCGACGGCGTCGGCGATCGACGCGACGGCGACGAGGTTGAAGGCGGCGATGAGTGCCAGCTTGTCCATGATGGTCGTCTCGCTCCAGGCACTCAGTTCTTGCGCGTCGCGTCGATCGCCTTGAACAGGTCGTCGACGTACTGCTTGCCGATCTCGGCCTCGGCCCACTGGCGCACCGGCGGCTGCGCCAGCTTGCGGAACTCGCCGAGCTGCGCGGCCGTCGGCACGTAGACCTGCATGCCGTTCTTCTCGAGGATGGCCTTGGCGTTCCTGTCCTGGTCCGCCGTCATCTTGCGGTGCACGGCCACCGCCTTGGCGACGCCTTCGTCGACGGCCTTGCGCTCCGTCGCGCTGAGTCCCTTGTAGAAGCGGTCGTTGATCATGTAGGCGTGGATGCTCCAGACGTGGCCGTCGAGCGTGGCGTATTTCTGGTGCTGGTACAGGCTCGCCGCGAGGATGTTGGTGACGCCGTTCTCCTGGCCGTCGACCACCTTCTGCTGCAGCGCCGTCGGCAGCTCGCCCCACGGGATCGCGGACGCCGACGCGCCGAGCGACTCGACCAGCGTCTTGTAGACGGGCGAGGGCTGGATGCGGATCTTCATGCCCTTCATGTCGGCCGGGCTCTGGATCGGGCGCAGGCTGTTGGTGAAGTGGCGCACGCCGTTGTCGGCCACGCCGAGCATGCGGATGCCCGTCTTCTTCACCATGTCCTCCGAGAAGCCGGCGAGCCACTGCGAGTCGTAGACGCGCCAGGCGTGCTCGTGGTTCTCGTAGAGGAAGGGGATGCCGAGCACACCGATCGGCTTGTGCACCGTGGCGATCGCGCCGTCGTGCGCGACGGCCAGCTCCAGCGTGCCGAGCTTGACGCCTTCCATCGTCGGCTGGTCCTTGCCGAACTGGCCGGCCGGATAGATCTCGACCTTGACCGAGCCGTTGGTTGCGCGCTCGACGTGCTCCTTGAACGCCATTGCGGCGACGTGCTTGGGCTGGTCGTCCTTGGCGGGCTGGAAGTGGGCGTACTTGAGCGTCTTGGTCTGCGCGTGGGCAGCCGGCGCAAGGGCCAGGCAGGCCGCGGCGGCGGCCAGGGCGGTGAGCAAGCGGGTCGTCTTCATCGAACGGTCTCCTTGGGCGGTGAGGTGGAAGCGGCAGCCCGTCACCGCGTGTAGCCGAACGCGGCGGGCAGCCAGGTGCTGAAGGCGGGAACGAGCGTCAGCAGCAGCAGCACGACGAGCTGCGCGCCGAGCATCGGCAGCAGCTCGCGCGACATCTTTCCCATCGTGACTCCCGAGACGATGGAGGTCACGAACAGCAGCGCGCCGACCGGCGGCGTGATCATGCCCAGCGTCAGGTTGACGAGCACGACGATGGCGAACTGCAGCGGGTCGACGCCGGCGCCGAGCGCCAGGGGCGCGAGCACCGGCACGAGGATCATCACGCCGGGCAGCGGCTCGATGAAGATGCCGGCCAGCAGCAGGAAGACGTTGATCATCAGCAGCAGCTCGAGCTGACCGAGCTGGAAGCCGGCGATCCACTGCGCCACCGTCTGAGGCACCTGACCGACGGTGAGCACCCACGCGAAGATCTCCGATGTGGCGATCACCATCAGGATCGACGCCGTCAGCAGCGCGCTGCGGAACAGGATCGTCGGCAGCATCGGCAGCCGCAGCGTGCGGTAGACCCAGCGCCCGACGACGAGCGCATACAGCACGGCGGCGGCCGACGCCTCGGTCGGCGTGAAGATGCCGAAGTGGATGCCGCCGAGGATGATGAGGGGCAGCGCCAGCGCCGGCAGCGCCTTGACGAACGAGACGGCGATCGCACCGAGCGCGGGCCGCGCGTCCTGCGAGCGGTAGTGGCGGCGCGCGCTGACGACGTGGTTCACGACGAGCAGCGAGCCCGTGATCATCAGCCCCGGCACGATGCCGGCGAGAAAGAGGCCCATGATCGAGACGCTCGGCTCGGTGAGCGCGTACACGATCATGATGATCGACGGCGGGATGATCGGCCCCACGATGGCGGTGGACGCCGTCAGCGCGGCGGCGTACTCGGGCGCGTAGCCGGCCTTGCGCATCATGCGGATCAGCATCGCGCCGGGGCCAGCCACGTCGGCCAGCGCCGAGCCGCTGATGCCCGAGAAGAAGGTCAGCGTCAGCACGTTGGTGTGGCCCAGCCCGCCGCGCACGTGGCCGACGAGCTGGCTGGCGAAGCGCAGCAGCACTTCGGTCAGCGCGCCGCCCGTCATCAGCTCGGCAGCCAGGATGAAGAACGGGATCGCCATCAGCGGGAAGCTGTCGAGCCCGGCGAACATCTGCTGCACCGCGACCATCGGCGGCAGCGATCCCTGCACCCACACCGCCGCCAGCCCGGCGACGAGCATCGTGAAGGCGATCGGCACGCCGATGACGAGCGTGACGAGGAAGACGAGCATCAAAGTGGCGCTCACAGCGCGGCCTCTTCACCGGAGAACTCCGGATCCTTGCGGAAGGCGCGCTCGCGCACGTAGGGCCCGGCGATCAGCGCCAGGTGCACCAGCATCAGCGCCGCGCCGATCGGGATCGCGAGGTAGACGAGGCCGAAGTTCCAGTTCAGCACCGGCGTCTCCTGGCCCCAGGCGAATTCGACGTAGGCGCCGCCCAGCCACAGCATCGCCAGCAGGCCGACGGCCATCGTCGCGACGACGGCCACGCGCATGGCCTGCGCGGCGCGCCGCGACAGCAGGTCCTGGAACACGTCGACGGCGATGTGGGCGCCCAGGCGCAGCACGAGGCCGCCGCCGAGGAAGCCGACCCACACCATCATGTAGCGCGACACCTCCTCGGCCCACACGAAGGAGTGGTTGAAGACGTAGCGCGCGATCACGTTGGCGATGACGAGCACGGCCATCGCGGCCATCAGCGCGACGAGCACCCAGCGGTTGGCGGCGACGAGCGCGCGCTCGATGCGCGAGATCGGCGGCGACGCATCGGCCGGCGGCAAGGGAGGGGACGGCTCGGCCATCGGTGGGGCTTGCAACGACAGGCCCGAATCGTATCTAATATCTCAGATCTGACATGGCTGAAAACCCTAGTGGCTATGATGCGCCGAGCCGCCCCGAGTCCGAGCCGATGAAGAACCCGCCGCTGCGCCTCGAGCGCCCGCAACTGCTGACCGACATGGTGCTGGCGCGCCTGCGCCAGGCCATCGTCGACGGCCAGCTCGGGCTGGGCGAGCAGGTGTCGGAGGCGCAGCTCGCCGAACAGATGGGTGTGAGCAAGACGCCGGTGCGCGAGGCGCTGGCGCGGCTGTCGCGCGACGGGCTGGTGCAGATCCATCCGCAGCGCGGCACTTTCGTGTTCTCGATGTCGCCGCGCGAGGTCGAGGAGATCTGCCGTTTCCGCGAAGTGCTCGAGACGACGGCGCTCGAGCTGGCCCTGCAGCACGACCGCGCCGCCCTCGTCGCCGATCTCGACGACAACGTCGCGCGCATGGGCCGCGCGCAGAAGGCGCGCGACTGGCGCGGCATCGCGCAACTCGACCAGGCCTTCCACCAGGCCATCGTCGACCGCTGCGACAACGGCTACGTCAGGCAGGCCTACCAGTCGATCGCGTCGAAGATCGGCGCGCTGCGCGCCCGCCTGCCGGCCGAGAACGAGCGCGTCGCCCACTGCCGCGACAACCACGCTGCCATCGTGCGGCTGGTGCGCGCCGCAGACGCCCGCAAGGCCGGCGCCGCGCTCGCTGCGCACATCCGCGATACCTTGTCGTCGTACCGCGCGGCGAGCGAACCGGGCGCGCAGGCCGAGCCCGCCGCAGTCGCGCCGGCCGCGCGCCGGCGCGGCGCGCGCGCGACCTGAGACGAGCCGGACGCCGCCCAGACGGCCGGCGGGCTTCGAGCCGCCGTCAGCGCCGCCGCAGCCGCTCGACCTCGACGGCGCCGTTCGCGCCGATCCGGCCGCGCACCTCGACGAGGTCGCCGGGCGCCGGCGACTTGTCGATGCGCGTGCGTGCGCCGATCGACAGGGCCAGGCCGTCGAGCGTCCAGCCCGGGCCGAGCGTGCCGCGCAGCCGCACCGCCGCGCCCACCGGCACGGGCGCCGGTACGCCCTCGGCGTTGCGTGCGCCCTGGCCGATCCAGGCGTCGACGAGGCGCAGCTCTTCTTGACTGAGCCAGGGCGGCCCGTCGAGCGGCATGCGCGGGCGCGACAGGCCGTGCACGCGGCGCAGCAGCTCGCTGGCGTGCGGCTGGCCGGCCACGACGCGCACGCGGTCGGCGCTCGACAGCGCGGCTTCGTACGACGTGAGCCGATAACCCTCGGGCGCCGGCCCCATCAGGCCGCCGCGGTCGGTGTGGCACTTGGCGCAGCGCGTCGCGAAGATGGGCGCGACGTGCACCCAGGTGACGGGCTGCCCCGGCGCCGGCCGGGGCCGCGCCGCCGTGGCGGCCGACGGCGCGCTTGCTGCCGGCGCCGTCGCGCCGCCGCGCTGCGTGCCGCCGGCCGGCTGCGCGCCCGCACCGCCGAACGTCATGCCGGCCAGCGCCAGCGCCGCGAGCGCCGGCACGCGGCGTGACGATGTCGCTGCACGCTCGCCGCTCATCGCATCAGGAACGCCAGCAGCTTGTCCGCCACCTTGCCGTACGGCGGATACAGCAGGCTCACGCTCGACCAGCGCCCCTGGTAGAAGACGGGTCGCAGCTTGGAGAAGGTCTCGAAACCCTCGCGGCCGTGGTAGTGACCCATGCCCGACTCGCCGACGCCGCCGATCGGCAGGTCGTGCTGGCCGAAGTGCAGCAGCGCGTCGTTGACCGTCACGCCGCCCGACATCACGTGCGCGAGCAGCTGCTCGACGCGCGCGTCGTCGCGGCTGAACGGGTAGAGCGCCAGCGGGCGCGGGCCGTCGTTGATGCGGTCGACGACGTCGCGCTCGAGGTCGTCGTAGCCGATGATCGGCAGGATCGGGCCGAAGATCTCGCGCTGCATCAGCTCGCAGTCGGGCGGGGCGTCGAGCACGAGGTGCGGCGCGATCTTGCGCGTCGCGCGGTCGTGCGCCGGGCCGCCGGGCAGCAGGTTCACCACCTGCGCGCCGCGCCGGCGCGCGTCGTCGAGCGCGTGCACCAGGCGGTCGAACGAGCGCATGTCGATGATCGAGGTGTAGTCGGGCGAGTCCAGGCGCGGATAGCGCCGGGGCACGATGTCGGCCGCCAGCTTGGCAAAGGCCTGCACGTCGCGGCGCGGCACGTAGGCATGGTCGACCGTCGTGCAGATCTGCCCGGCATTGAGGTACTTCACGAACAGGATGCGCTCGGCCGCGCTGCGCAGCGGATGGTCGTCGCACACGACGGCGGGTGCCTTGCCGCCGAGTTCGAGCGTCAGCGGCACCAGGTTCTGCGCCGCCGCCGCCATGACGAGCCGCCCCGTCGCGCCCGAGCCGGTGAACACGAGGTGGTCGAACGGCAGCTTCGCGAACTCGACGCCGACGCCGCCGGTCTCGTCGAAGAAGCGCAGCTTCTCGGGCGGGAAGTAGGCGGGCATGCGCTCGACGAGCAGCTGCGCGAGGCGGCGCGAGTTCTCGCTCATCTTGACGAGCGCGCGGTTGCCCGCCGCGAAGATGCCCGTCAGCGGCGCGAAGCCGAGCAGCAGCGGAAAGTTCCACGGCACGATGACGCCGACCACGCCCAGCGGCTGCGGGATGACGCGGTTGCGCGCCAGGCCGAACAGCAGCCGGTCGATCGAGCGGCGCTGCGGCTTCATCCAGCGCGGCAGGTGCTTGATCGCATCGTCGATGCCGTCGCGCACCTGCACCACCTCGGTCAGCATCGTCTCGTGGCGCGAGCGGTGGCCGTAGTCGGCGCTGATCGCGTCGCAGATCGCGTCGGTGTTCTCCAGCACGAAGCGCTCGAGCGTGCGCAGGTCTTTGCGCCGCTCGGCGAGCGTGGGCACCGGGGCGTCGCGGTAGGCGCGGCGCTGCAGCGTGAGCGCGGCCTGCAGCGCCGCGGCGATGGCGGCGCCGTCGGCGTTCGCGGGCGCGGCGGCCGGCGCTGTCGCGGGGTGGGTGGTCGTCGTCGAGTCCATCGTCGTCGCATCCCTGGTGCTGCGGTACTGCGGCCTACAGTGTGCCGCGTCCGGCGTGAATCCCTGCAGGGGGCTCGGCCGATCGGTCGCCAGCTATACCGTCGCAGCGCCCGAGTTCACGCCGGCCCCACGGCCCGCCTGCGGCGACGCAGGCGGGCCGTGTCGCTTGCGGCGCGCGTGCGATGCGCCGGAGGGCGCGACGCACCATGATGTAATCGTCGCGATCATGGACATCTCCGCACCCGCCGCTGCCCTGGCCTCCACGCACACCGTCCTGCTCGTCGACGATCACGTGCTGTTTCGCGACGGCGTCGAGCTGCTCGTCGCCGCGCGCCTGCCCGGCGTGCGGCTGTACGTCGCCGGGCATGTCGCCGCCGCGCTCGACGCGCTGCGCGCGCACCCCGAGTGCTCGCTCGTGCTGCTCGATCTGGCGCTGCCCGACAGCGCCGGCCTCGCCGGCCTGGCGCGGTTGCGCGACGCGGCGCCCGAGCTGCCCGTCGTCGTGATCTCCGCCGACGAGCGGCCGCGGACCATCCTCGACGCGATCGATCGCGGCGCGTCGGGCTTCATCCCGAAGACGGCCGACGCCGACGCGTTCGCCGCCGCGCTGCGCCGCGTGCTCGACGGCGGCGTCTATCTGCCGCCGCAGGTCGTCGCGCCCTCAGGCGCCGGCGCGTTCGACATCGACGACGGCGGCACGGCCGGCGACGGCGACGCGCTCGGCCTGTCGCCGCGCCAGATGGACGTGCTGCGCCTCTTGATCGAGGGCCGCAGCAACAAGCTGATCATGCGCGAGCTCGAGCTGTCGGAGTCGACCGTCAAGACGCACCTGCAGGCGATCTTCCGCCGCCTCGGCGTCGGCTCGCGCACGCAGGCCGTCGTCGCCGCGGCGCGGCTGGGGCTGCGACTGCACGGCTGAGCCGCCGCGCAGGCTCACGGCCTGTCGTCGAGCAGCGCCTGCACCGCGTCGAGCAGCGCCTGCTCGCGAAACGGCTTGTTCAGCAGCGGCACGCCGGCGCCGGCCAGCCGCGCCAGCTCGCCCGGCAGCGTGCTGCCCGTGACGACGAGCGCCGCCGCCCCGGGGCGCAGCGAGCGCAGCCACGCGACGACGGCGAGGCCGTCGCCGTCGGTGAGCCGGTGGTCGGTGAGCAGCAGGTCGGCATCGAGCAGCGACGACACGCCCGCGGCGTGCGCGGCGCGCAGCGCGGCCAGGCCGTCGTAGGCGCTCACCGCGGCGCCCCAGCCCTCGAGGCGCAGGCGCAGCGCGTCGCGCACCGGAGCCTCGTCGTCGACGACGACGAGGTGGCGCCCGGCCAGCGGCGCGGGCTGCGGCGCGGCGCCGGCGCGCGCATCGCGTGCGCTGCGCCGCTCGCGCGGCAGCTCGAGCGCGAAGCAGCTGCCGCGCCCGGGCACCGAGCGCAGCGTGAGCGC
Source organism: Burkholderiaceae bacterium (assembly GCA_048500255.1). GTDB lineage: Bacteria > Pseudomonadota > Gammaproteobacteria > Burkholderiales > Burkholderiaceae_C > JAMHWF01. The sequence continues at coordinate 680,486 of JASNYH010000002.1, forward strand.
ATGGCCGAGCAGGCGCGCGCTGCGCTGCACGATCGCCAGCCCCAGGCCGAGGCCGCGCGGGCCGCCGTCGTCGGTGCCGTCGTGGAACTGCACGAACTCCTCGAACGCGGCCGTCTGCTGCGCCGTCGTCATGCCGCAGCCCGTGTCCCACACCTGCAGCAGCACGCGCTCGCCGCGCCGCCGCGCCGCGACGAGCACGCCGCCGTGCGCCGTGCAGCGCAGCGCGTTGCCGACCAGGTTGCGCAGCATCTGCTCGAGCAGCAGCGCATCGGTCACGACGGCCAGCGGCGTCGGCCGGAAGCGCAGCGCGATGCCGCGCGTCTGCGCCGCCGCGCCTTCGTGCGCCGCGATGGCGTCGAACAGCGGCTGCAGCGCGACCGGCCCGAGGCGGGGTCGCACGGTGCCGGCGTCCAGGCGTGACAAGTCGAGCAGCCCCCTGAGCAGCGATTCGAGCGCCGCCACGGCACGATCGATACGGTCGACGAGCTCGTGGCGCAGCGTGGCGTCGACGCGCTCGCGCAGCAGGCCGACGAGCAGGCCGATCGCCGCCACCGGCTGGCGCAGGTCGTGGCTGGCGGCGGCGACGAAGCGCCCCTTGGCGGCATTGGCGTGCTCCAGCGCCGCCGTGCGCTCGCGCACGCGCTGCTCGAGCGTGAGGTTGGCGAGCTCGACGCCGTGCATCGCGTCGACGATGCGGCGCACCAGCAGGGCGGCGAACGCCAGCACCGCCAGCGGCACGGCATACGGCAGCCAGTAGCTGTCCATCACGGAGGTGTGGCCCTGCTGGTAGAGGTAGTCGTGCAAGCCCGAGGCGGCGACCGCCGTCAGCCCGACCACGGGCAGCACCAGTTCGCGACCGTTCAGTCGCCGCGCCGCCTGCGCGAGCAGCCACAGCGCGCCGACCATCGCGGCGAGCAGCAGCGGATAGACCCAGGCGCGCGCCTGCTGCATCCAGCTGCCGGCCGCCGCCGCGGCCCCGACGGCGGCCAGCAGCGCGCCGCCGCCGACCCAGGCGGCGCGCAGCCGGCGCGACGTGCGGCCCGACACCGCCATCGCGAACAGGCCGAGCAGCACGATCGACGCCACTTGCGCGAGAAAGAAGAAGATGTCGAGCACGGCGGGCGGCAGCGGCGACTCGACTTCGTAGTAGGCGAGGTTGCGCAGCGACGCCAGCAGCCCGAGCGCGGCGAAGGCGCCGAGCGCGACTTCGCTGCGCCGCCGCCACCAGACGACCAGCGCCACCAGGCAGGCGCCGACGCTGGCGATGTTGAGCCACTGCGGCAGGCCGGACTCGCGATGGTGGCCGCTCAGGAAGCCGGGCTCGAGCTCGCCGAGCGGCCCGAGCAGCAACGGCGACAGGCCGCCGCGCGCGCCGTGGTCGACCTCGATGTCGATCGTGTTGACGCCGGCGCGCAGCAGGCCGCCGGGCAGCGCGATCAGCGCCGGCACCGGGCGGCGCAGCGCCGGCGTCGGCACGCCGAGCGTGTCGCGCAGCAGCGTGCCGTTGACGCGCACCTCGTGGTGTGAGCTCAGGCGGTCGATGCGCAACGCCCACACGCCCGCCGGCGCGTCGGCCAGCTCGAAGGCGGCGCGGTAGCGCGCACGGCCGGTGGCGCCGAGCTTGTGATGCGCCCAGGTGTCGGGCAGCGCGACCGGCCGCCACGCCGCCGGTGCGCGCGCGGCGCCGGGCGCCATCTCGGCGGCGCGCATCACGACGGGCGCGTCGGGCGCCGCGGCCGCGCCGCGCCATGCCGCCTGCGCGGCCCAGCCGGCGGCGAGCGCCAACGCGACGACGATGACCCAGGTCCAGGTGCGCGGCCGCTGGCGCGGGACGGCGGCGCGGGCGGCGGAGCGGGCGGTCGTCGTCATCGGCGTCATTCTGGCCGCAGGGCAGGCCGCGGCCAGCCGGCCGTTCGGACGATGCCGGGTGAGCCATGGGTCGCAGGTGGCATCGGACCCGCGCGTCGCGCCGAGTCGTCGACCCGGCGGCAGCGGCTGCGGCTCTGCTGTTGCGGCTTCAGGCGCCCGTGCCCGTCGGCGCCGCTGCGCGCGCCGCGCCATGGCGTCGGCTCGGGCGCGCCGCCGGTGCGTGCGGTGCCGGCGCCTCGGCCTGCTGCGCCAGGCGCTGCGCGTCGAGCACGACGAGGCGGCGGCCCTCGACGCGCAGGAGCCCCTCGTCGGCCAGTTCGTGCAGCACGCGCGAGAAGTGCTCCGGCGTCAGGTGCAGCTGCGACGCCAGCGCCGCCTTGGTCGAGCGCAGCGTGATCACGTGGACCAAGGTGCCGCCGCCGGCCGCCGGCGCCGCCTCGGCGCGGCCGCGCTCGACGCGATGCAGCAGCCAGTCGACGAGGCGCTCGCGCCCGCTGCCCAGCGACTGGCGCTCGAGCTCGCCGACCAGCGATTCGATGCGCCGGCTCAGGTTGGCGATCATGCGGCGCGCGAAGTGCGGGTCGCGATCGATCTCGTCGAACACAGCGGCCTTGGGCAGTTGCAGCACGAGCGCGTCGGTCGCCGCGACGGCGTCGACGACGGCCGGCCGCTCGAGGAACATGACGGCCTCGCCGAAGCAGTGGCCCGCGCCGACGGTGCCGGCGAGCCGCTCGCCGCCGCCGCGCCGCGGCGCGACGAGATGGATGTCGCCGTGCACGACCACGTACATGCCGCCCGGCGCGTCGCCGCAGCGAAACAGCCGGTCGCCGCGCGCCAGCCGGCGGCGCCGCACGGCGTCGGCCAGGCGCAGCAGCGTCGCCGCGTCGAGCGACTCGAACAGCGGCAACGCCGTCAGCAGCATCAGCGGCGAGATCTCACGGCGGCGCATCATGGGCAACGATCAAATCGGCATGACAATACCGGAATGGTACGCGGCGGGTGGGCGTGCCGCGACAATCGCCGCATGCAGCGCAGGCTCGTCGGCGGAATCGGCGCACGCGCGGCGGCCCTCGTCGCCGTGGCGCTCGTCATCGTCGCCGGTGCGGCGGCGCTGGCGCTGCTGCGCGCGCAGGACGACGGCGTCCCGCGCCTGCGCACCGACGACGAGCGCGTGCTCGCACGCGGCCGCGAGGTCTATGCGGCGCACTGCGCCGCCTGCCACGGCGCGCGCCTCGAAGGCCAGCCGAACTGGCGCGAACGCGGCGCCGACGGCCGCCTGCCCGCGCCGCCGCACGACGCGACGGGCCACACCTGGCACCACGCCGACGAGGCGCTCATCCGCATCACGCGGCTCGGCGTCGCGGCGGCGGCCAACCTGCCGGGCTACGACTCGGCGATGCCGGCCTATCAGGGCGTGCTGGCCGACGACGACATCGTTGCCGTGCTGTCGTGGATCAAGTCGCAGTGGCCGCCGCAGGAGCGCGCCTGGCAGGAAGCGGTCGACCGGCAGGCGCGGACGGCGCGCTGAGCCGCGGCGCCGCGGCTCGGCGCTCCGCGCCGATCGCCGAAGGATTCGACGTACCGCGTCGCCGACACCGCGCATCAGCGCAGCTCGACGTGCATTCCCTCCGCAGCGATCGCGCGCAGCACGTCGGCCGGTGGCGCCGGCGCCGTCGCGACCGGTGCCGAGCCGTCGGCGGCCATCGTGCGCGCGCGCTGCAGCACCCAGCGCGCGACGCCCGCGGCGTGCAGCCGGCGTGCCATTGCGACCAACGCGTCGCCGCCGTGCCAGGCCGGCGACGTCGTCGTGCGCACCTCGAACGGCACGCCGCTGCCGGCCACGGCGTCGAGCGCGCGCTCGGCGACGGCGGCGCTGCCGCGCACGCCGGTCAGCGCGTCGTGGCCGTCGACCGGCGCCTTGTAGTCGAAGCCGATCCAGGCCAGCCGCGGCAGCAGGCGCGTCAGCGCCTTGACGTGGATGCCGGCGGTGTGCAGGCCGACGGCGAAGCCGAGGGCGCGCACTTCATCGACGGCCTCGGGCAGACGCGGGTCGATCGTCGGCTCGCCGCCGCTGAAGACGACGCCGTCGAGCAGGCCGCGCCGGCGCTCGAGCACGCCGCGCACGGCGCGCCAGTCGACGCGCGCCAGCCCGGGCCGGCGCGGCTGCAGTGCCGGGTTGTGGCAGTAGCTGCAGCGCCAGGGACAGCCCTGGACGAAGACGACGGCGGCGAGCGCTCCCGGCCAGTCGGTGGTCGAGAAGGGCTCGAAGCCGCCGACCTCAAGCACCGGTCGCGACGGCGGCGGCGAGCGGCGCGCGCGCCGGTTCGACGAAGTAGCGGCGCTCGTTGAACTCGCCCTGCTTGCCGATGTTGAACGAGGCCATGGGGCGGTGATAGCCCATCACGCGCGTCCACACTTCGCAGCGCTGGCGCTCGTGGTCGGCGAGGACGGGGTGGCGGCGGGCGGTGTCGGGTCGGGTCATCGTGTGTCTCCTTTCGGGTTGGAAGTAGATCGGTCGACGGGTCGCAGGCGTCGGCGCGCGGCGCGAGGTGCGGAGCTTCGTGATCGAAAGCCGGTCAGACCGCCTCGGCCGCCTTCGCCTTCTTCGCCAGCGCCTCCTCGTCGCAGTGCGGGCACCAGGCGTGCTCGCCGGCGAGATAGCCGTGCGTCGGGCACACCGAGAAGGTCGGCGTCACCGTGATGTAGGGCAGGCGGTAGCGCGACAGCGCGCGCTTCACGAGCGTCTTGCATGCCTCGGGCGACGACACGCGCTCGCCGAGGTAGAGGTGCAGCACGGTGCCGCCGGTGTATTTGCGCTGCAGCGGCTCCTGGCGCTCGAGCGCCTCGAACGGGTCCGTCGTGTAGGCCACCGGCAGCTGCGACGAGTTGGTGTAGTAGGGCTGCTCGGGCGTGCCGGCCTGCAGGATGCCGGGGAAGCGCTTGCGGTCCTCCTTGGCGAAGCGGTACGTCGTGCCCTCGGCCGGCGTCGCCTCCAGGTTGTAGAGGTGGCCGGTCGCCTCCTGCGCCTGCACGATGCGTTCGCGGATGTGGTCGAGGTAGCGCAGCGCGAAGGCCTCGCCCCACGGCGTCGTGATGTCGTCGCGGTCGGCCGTGTAGTTGCGGATCATCTCGTTGATGCCGTTGACGCCGATCGTCGAGAAGTGGTTGCGCAGCGTGCCGAGGTAGCGCTTGGTGTAGGGAAAGAGGCCGTTGTCGATGTGGCCCTGGATCACCTTGCGCTTGATCTCGAGGCTGTTGCGCGCCATGTCGATCAGCTCGTCGGTGCGCGCGAGCAGCGCCGCCTCGTCGCCCGCGTAGAGGTAGCCCAGGCGCGCGCAGTTGAGCGTCACGACGCCGAGCGAACCCGTCTGCTCGGCCGAGCCGAACAGGCCGTTGCCGCGCTTGAGCAGTTCGCGCACGTCGAGCTGCAGCCGGCAGCACATCGAGCGCACCATGTGCGGCTGCAGGTCGGAGTTGAGGAAGTTCTGGAAATAGGGCAGACCGTAGCGCGCCGTCATCTCGAACAGCGGCAGCGTGTTCGGATGCTCCCAGTCGAAGTCGGGCGTGATGTTGTAGGTCGGGATCGGGAAGGTGAACGCGCGGCCCTTCAGGTCGCCGGCCATCATCACGTCGATGTAGGCGCGGTTGATCATGTCCATCTCGGCCTGCAGCTCGCCGTACATGAACGGCATCTCGCGCCCGCCGATCACCGGCACCTGCTCCTTCAGGTCGTCGGGGCAGGTCCAGTCGAAGGTCAGGTTGGTGAACGGCGTCTGCGTGCCCCAGCGCGACGGCACGTTGAGGTTGTGGATCAGCTCCTGCATGCACTGGCGCACCTGGTCGTACGACAGCGCGTCCTTGCGGATGAAGGGCGCGAGGTAGGTGTCGAACGAGCTGAAGGCCTGCGCGCCGGCCCATTCGTTCTGCAGCGTGCCGAGGAAGTTGACGATCTGCCCGACGGCGCTCGACAGATGATTCGGCGGCCCCGCCTCGACCTTGCCCGGCACGCCGTTGAGCCCCTCGTGCAGCAGGGTGCGCAGCGACCAGCCGGCGCAGTAGCCGGCCAGCATGTCGAGGTCGTGGATGTGGACGTCGGCCTCGCGGTGCGCCGTGCCGACCTCGGGCGGGTAGACGTGGCTCAGCCAGTAGTTGGCGACCACCTTGCCCGACACGTTGAGGATCAGCCCGCCGAGCGAATAGCCCTGGTTTGCGTTGGCGTTGACGCGCCAGTCCTCGCGCGCCAGATATTCGTTGACGGAGCGCTCGACGTCGAGCGCGACCTGGCGGTCGCGGCGCAGCGCGCTGTGCTGCTCCCGGTAGGCGATGTAGGCGCGCGCCGTCGCCAGGTGGCCGGCGTCGAGCAGCACGCGCTCGACCTCGTCCTGGATCTGCTCGACGCCGGTCAGGCGGCTGGCCAGCCGCGCCGCCACGGCGGCGGCCAGGCGCTCGGCGTGGGTGGCGTCGTACTCGCGCGTCGCGGCGCCGGCGCGCTCGATCGCGCTGGTGATCTTGGCGATGTCGAAGGCGGCGGTGCGGCCGTCGCGCTTGACGACGGCGACGGGCGCGGCGGGGCCGGCGGCGCCGGCGGACGAAGCAGGGGCGGTAAGAGGGGTTGTCTCCATATCTAGTGTCCTTGGCAGGTGCGTGACACTATCCGTAGCGTTTGTCGGCCGTCAATCGAGCGACCTTGATCTGCCTCAACGGTTCGTCGATCGAACGCGCGACGATCGGTGCCCGGCGCATCGGGCGCGGAATTGACCTGCGACAATTCCCCGACCCGCACGGCGTCGTATTCTGGTATCCAAATACCGGATTAGGGTCCTCCCGCATGAGCTTCCAACGCCAGATCTCCCAGCGGCTCGATGAAGAGCATCGCGCCAATCTCGAACTCCTCGGCCGCATCGAAAAGGCACTGGCGCGCAACGCCGATGCCGAGCTGCCCGCGCTCGCCGGGCCGCTGGTGCGCCACCTCGAGCACGAGGTCGGCCGCCACTTCGGCTTCGAGGAAGAGCAGCTGTTCCCGCGCATGGCCGATTCGGGCGACGAAGACCTCGCCACGCTGCTCGCCGAGGAACACGACAGCATCCGCGCCGTCGCCGAGGAGCTGCTGCCGCTGGCGCGCGCCGCCGCGTCGGGCAGCGCGCTCGCCGGAGCCGACCTGGCGACCTTCAAGCGCCTGGCCATCGAGCTGACGGAGCGCCAGGTCGGCCACATCCAGAAGGAGACGATGGCGCTGCTGCCGCTGCTCGACGACCTGCTCGACGACGAGGCCGACCGCGAGCTGGCCTTCGTCTACTCCTGCGACTGATTCACACCGACCGAGACCGAGGAGAACTTTCCGATGCCCACGACGACGACTGCGCCGGCGTTGACGATCCGCGCGCTCAGCCCCGACGACCTCGATGCCGTGGTCGCGATCGACGCGGCGATCGAAGGCCGCACGCGGCGCGACTACATCGAGCGTCGCCTCGCCGCGGCGCGCCGCGAGCCGGCGCTGCACGCGCAGTTCGCTGCCGTCGACGAGCAGGGACAGCTCGCCGGCTTCATGCTCGGCCGCGTGCTGGCGGGCGAGTTCGGCCGCGAGCAGCCCGTGCTGCGGCTCGAGCTCGTCGGCGTGCGCGCCGACCGCCGCGGCGCTGGCGTCGGCCACCGTCTGTTCGAGACGCTCGTCGGCTGGGGCCGCCGCCATGGCGTCGCCGAAGTGCACACGGCTGCGACGTGGCGCGCCACGCCGATGCTGGCGTGGCTCGACGGGCAGGGCTTCGAGCTCGCCAACGACCAGTTCGTGGACTGCGCCGTCGGCGGCTGCCCCTGGCACGGCGAGGACGAGCCCGTCGCGATCGAGGCGGGCAGCGGGCCGGGCCGCGAGATCGACTACGGCCGCCCCGAGGCCAACGACCAGGAGCGCCTGGCGCGCGACGGCGCCGAGGTGCGCTCGATGGCCGAGGCCGACCTCGAAGCGATTGCGCGCATCGACCTCGACATCACGGGACGCGAGCGCCGCGACTACATTGCCGCGCGTCTGGCCGAGGCGATGCACGACGGCGCCGTGCGCGTTTCGCTGACGGCGCGCGTCGACGACACCATCGTCGGCTACCTGATGGCGCGCGCCGACTTCGGCGACTACGGCCGTGCCGAGCCGGTGGCCGTGCTCGACACGCTGGGCGTCGATCCCGAGTACGCGCAGCGCGGCGTCGGCCGCGCGCTGCTCGCCGAGCTGTTCGCGCAGCTGGGCGCGCTGCGCGTCGAAACCGTCGAGACCGTCGTGCCGCAACTCGACCTCGAGCTGCTCGGCTTCCTCTACGCCGGCGGCTTCGCACCGTCGCCGCGCCTGGCCTTCGTCAAGACGCTGTGACCATGACGGTCGATGATTCGACGGTGCGCGACGCGCTGCGCATGGTGATGGACCCCGAGGCGGGGATGAACATCGTCGACCTCGGCCTCGTCTACGGCATCGAGATCTCGCCCGAGATGGGCATCCGCGTCGATCTCACGATGACCAGCGGCGCCTGCCCGATGGCCGAGATGATCTGCGACGAGGCGCGCGTCGCGATCGAGAACAGCGTGCCGCGCGGCACGCCGGTCGAGATCGAGCTCGTGTGGGATCCGCCGTGGACGCCCGACAAGATGAGCGACCTGGCGCGCGATCAGTTCGGCTGGCTGCCGAAGTGAGCGCCGCACGGCCGCTCCGAAGGCGCGAGCACCCCCTCGGGGGGCAGCGAGCGAAGCGAGCGTGGGGGCACGGATGAGCAGCGCGCCGTCGTCGGCGCATCCGCCTCGCGACGGCGGCACGCGGCCGGCCGGTCATCCGCCGCCCGCCGCGGCGCCGCGCCGCCCGGCGTGGGAGCGGGTGCCGCTGCTCGTGCTCGGCTTCGTCGCCCTCGCCGCCGGCGTCGGCGCGGGCCTGGCGCGCCTGGGCTGGACGATGCCCGACGCGGCGGCCGGCGCGGCGGCGCTGCACGGCCCGCTGATGGTGTGCGGCTTCTTCGGCGTCGTCATCGCGCTCGAGCGCGCCGTCGCGCTCAACCGGCTGTGGGCCTATGCGGCGCCGCTGCTCGCCGGGCTGGGCAGCGCCGCTGCACTGCACGGTCGGGGCGACATCGCGCCGTGGCTGTGGCTGGCCGGCAGCGGCGTGCTGCTCGCCGCGTCGCTGCACGTGCTGGCGCGCCAGCGCGAGGCATTCATGGTCACGATCGCCGCCGGCGCGGCGTGCTGGAGCGTCGGCACGGCGCTGTGGGCGGCGGGCGCCGTTCCGCTGCACGGCGCCGTCGGCTGGTGGCTCGCCTTCCTCGTGCTGACGATCGCCGGCGAGCGGCTCGAGCTGTCGCGCTTCCTGCCGCGCTCCGTCGCGGCGCAGCGTGCCTTCGCCGCGATCGTCGGCGTGCTGTTCGTCGCGCTGCTCGCCTGGCAGGCGGCGCCGGAGTGGGCGCCGCGGCTGTACGGCGCGTCGCTGCTCGCGCTGGCTGCCTGGCTGGCGCGCAACGACCTGGCGCGCCGCACGGTGCGCCAGCGCGGGCTGACGCGCTTCATCGCCGTGTGCCTGCTGTCGGGCTACGTGTGGCTGGCCGTCGGCGGCGCCGTCATCGCCCTTGCCGGGCTGGCACCGGGCAGCGCCGCCTACGACGCCGCGCTGCACGCGCTGCTGCTCGGCTTCGTGTTCGCGATGGTGTTCGGCCACGCGCCGGTCATCTTTCCGGCGGTGCTGCGCGTCGCCGTGCCCTACGACGCGTCGTTCTACGCGCCGCTCGCGCTGCTGCACGCCGCGCTCGCGCTGCGCGTCGGCGGCGACGTGTTCGGCGCGCACGACGCCGTGCGCTGGGGTGCGCTGATGTCGGCGCTGGCGCTGCTCGCCTTCATCGCCAACACGGCGCGCGCCGTGATCGCGGGGCGGCGGCGCACGGCCCGGCCGCGCTGATCCGCTCGGCGGCCCCCCGGCTCACGCCCGGCCAATCCATTCGCGCCACAGGCTCACGGCGCCCACCACGATCTCGCGCTCCATCTCGGTCGTGATCGGCAGCACGAGCGCGCCGGCCTCGTGGAAGTTCTTGTTGAAATCGCGGCCGTCGCGCGCGACCAGATGCATGCACGTCCAAGAGGCGCCGATCCGTTCAGCGGTACGACCCCACGCGCCGGATCGCCAGCTCGACGTTGGCGGGCATCGACGCGTCGAAGCCGTACATCGCGCCGTAGGTCGGGCGCAGCGCGTCCATCACGCGGCGTGTCACGGCGTCGCGCTGCGACTTCGCGAAGGCCGCGTGGCTGTTGTGCGTCTGCGGGTCGACGTGCCGGGCGAACGGCTCGGCTTCGAGCGCCTGCGCCGTGGCATCGAGCAGGTCGTCGAGGAAGCGCCGCTCGAAGGCGAAGTCGTCGCGCGAGCCGACGTTGCCGTGGCCGGCGACGCAGAAGTCCCAGGCCAGCGCGGCCACCGCGTCGAGATCGGCGGCGTGCGTGGTTACCGTGTCGGACACGGCAAAGCCGAGGAACGGCAGCTGGTCGGGATTGAGCAGGTCGGGGCTGTGCACGACGCGCGGCTGCACGAGCAGCCAGGCCGCATGGTCGTCGGTGTGCGCGGGATGCTCGAACGGATGCAGCTCGACGCGCAACCGTTCGAACCGGAAGGCGTCGCGCCCGTGACCGCCGGGCCCGGCGCCTGCCAGCACGAGCGTCGGCCGCGGCAGCGCGCTGTGCATGCGCTCCATCTTGTCGGCGGTGGCGCGGCTGGCCACGGGTTGCGGCGCGCCGTGCTGCTGGTGGCACGCCTTCGGGGGACGATGCCGCGCGCCAGAAGCGCCGCCGGGACTGCGCGGCGCGCTGGCATCGGATCACTGCGCGGCAAGGGCCGTGCCCTGCGGCGCTCGCGACAGGAGGACTGGAACGCGAAATGCCGCGGCGCGCATCTCGGCGCGCCGCGGCATGCGGCGATGAGGAACGTGCGCGGGCCGTGCGTGCGCCCGCCGACGGCCCCCCTCAGCGATAGATGCCGACGCCGACGAGCGCGTCGCCGGACGGCAGCGCCTTCACGTACGACGTCTTGGCGGCGAGCTTCTTCGTTTCGGGGTGCACCCAGTTGTAGTCCACCCAGCCCGAGCCGCTCTTGCGCGCGGTGGCGCTCATTTCCATGATGAACGGCTTGCCGTCCTGGTCCTTCAGCTCCGACATGTTCTTGCCGATCAGCTTTTCGTTGCCGCCGTGCGCGAGCGTCATGCCGTCGAAGCGGTTGACGAAGACGTACATGTCCTTCTTGCGCCACTCGGCGTTGCCCTTGTCGCTGAAGTCCTTGTAGGCCTGCTCGGCGCCGGCCTTCTGAACGTGGGCGACGGCGGCGTTGACGAGGGCGACGGCTTCTTCCTTGGTGCCGCGCTGCTCCTGGGCGGAGGCGACGAAGGCGGTGGCAGCGAACGCCGAGGCCAGGATCAAAGAGGGTGCGAACTTCACGGATCAGTCTCCAGTCGGTCGATGAGTGGGGCCGCCAGCGCGGCGGCCAACGGGGTGGCCACTGCGATTTCGGCGCCACCGGGCGGCACTTGAGCATCGACCGGCCGGCCACGCGGCCGGTGGGTGCGCAACTTCTCCCGCGATCGGCGGCCTGCAGCCCTCGCCGAGCGGGCGATGCGACCGTGCCGGGTCAGCCCGAGCGCGGCGCGGTCGCGTCGTCGGTATCGGCGCCGGCATCGGCGCCGGTGGGCGCAGCTTCGAGCGCGGCGCCGGAGCCGCCGAGCACGGCGTCGATGCGCGCATCCTTGTCGCGCCACAGCCGCAACAGCCAGCGCTGCACCTGGCGGCGCTGCTGGGCGTCGTGCGCAGGATCGTTGCGCGTCAGCTCGGGTGCGATGGCGTGCCGCTCGGCGCGCACGACGATGCGCCGCACGTCGCCGCGCAGGAACTGCCAGAACGTCGGCGCGCCGTCCGGGTAGACGATCGTCACGTCGAGCAGCGAGTCGAAGCGGTCGCCCAGCGCCGTCAGCGCCATCGCCAGCCCGCCGGCGCGCGGCTTGAGCAGGTGGCGGTACGGCGCGCCCTGCTTCGCGCGCTTGGCCGGCGTGTAGCGCGTGCCCTCGACGAAGTTCATCACCGACGTGGGCACGAGCGCGAACTTGGCGCAGGCGCGGCGCGTCGTCTCGATGTCCTCGAGGCGCTTCTCGGGGTGCTTCATCAGCACGGCCTCGGAGTGGCGGCGCATGAACGGGAAGTCGAGCGCCCACCACGCCAGCCCCATCACGGGAACCCAGATCAGCTCGCGCTTGAGAAAGAACTTGAGCAGCGGGATGCGCCGGTTCAGCAGGTGCTGCAGCACGAAGATGTCGACCCAGCTCTGGTGGTTGCAGGTCACGAGGTACCAGCCGCGGTAGGCCAGGCCGTCGATGCCGGCGACGTCCCAGGCGGTCGACTGCGTCAGCCGCATCCAGCCGCTGTTGCCGGCGATCCACGCGGTGGCGATGGCATTGAGCCACGGGTCGAGCACGCGGCGCGCGGCGCGAAACGGCAGCACCAGGCGCAGCAGCGCGGCGGCGAACAGCAGCGTGCACCACACCAGCGTGTTGCCCACCAGCAGCAGCACGGCGATCGCTCCGCGCAGCGGCGGCGGCAGCGCGCCGAGCGGGGCGCGCCACGCGGGGTCGGCGGCGGCAAGGGAAGGATCGGGCGGCGGGTGTTGCATCGGGAAAGCCGGTCACGGTAGCCGGTGTCGGGCGCGGCGTCCCTGACTTCGGTCAAACAGCGTCCGGAGAGGGCCGAGGGCAAGCGAGGATACTCGCCCCGAGCACGGCAGGCCTACGATGCGCGCTCGACCGCACCACCGCATCGAGGAGACACATGAACGCAGCCACCAAGTTCCTGCTCGACGAAAGCCGGATGCCCAAGCACTGGTACAACATCGCGGCCGACCTGCCCAAGCCGGCGCCCGCCGTGCTGCACCCCGGCACGCTGCAGCCCGTCGGCCCCGACGATCTGGCGCCGCTGTTCCCGATGGAGCTGATCCTGCAGGAGGTGAGCACCGAGCGCGAGGTGCCGATCCCCGAGCCGGTGCGCGACGTGTTCCGCCTCTGGCGGCCCTCGCCGCTGGTGCGCGCGCACCGCCTCGAGAAGGCGCTCGGCACGCCGGCGAAGATCTACTACAAGTACGAGGGCGTCTCGCCGGCCGGCTCGCACAAGCCCAACACCGCCGTGCCGCAGGCCTGGTACAACCAGCAGGCCGGCATCAAGAAGATCTCGACCGAGACGGGCGCCGGCCAGTGGGGCTCGTCGCTCGCCTTCGCCGGCGCGCTGTTCGGCATCGACGTGACCGTGTTCCAGGTGCGCGTCTCGTACGACCAGAAGCCGTACCGACGTGCGCTGATGGAGACCTACGGCGCGCGCTGCATCGCCAGCCCGTCGAACGAAACCAATTCCGGCCGCGCCATCCTCGCCAAGGATCCGAACCACCCCGGGTCGCTGGGCATCGCGATCTCGGAGGCCGTCGAGGTGGCGGCGACGAACGACGACACCAAGTACGCGCTCGGCTCGGTGCTCAACCACGTGCTGATGCACCAGACGATCATCGGCCAGGAGGCCATGCTGCAGATGGAGATGGCGGACGACGACCCCGACATCGTCATCGGCTGCACCGGCGGCGGCTCCAACTTCGCCGGGCTCGCCTTCCCGTACCTCGGCCAGCAGCTGCGCGGTGGCAGGAGGCGCCGCATCGTCGCCGTCGAGCCGGCGGCCTGCCCGTCGCTGACGCGCGGGAGGTACGCCTATGACTTCGGCGATACGGCGCATCTGACGCCGCTGACCAAGATGCACACGCTGGGCTCGACCTTCACGCCGCCCGGCTTCCATGCCGGCGGCCTGCGCTATCACGGCATGGCGCCGATGGTGTCGCACCTCAAGGAGCTGGGCCTGATCGAGGCGTGCGCCTACCACCAGACGGCCTGCTTCGAGGCCGGCGTGATGTTCGCGCGCGCCGAGGGCATCGTGCCGGCGCCCGAAGCCAACCACGCCGTGCGCGCTGCCATCGACGAGGCGCTGCGCTGCAAGCGCGAGGGCAAGTCCGAGACGATCCTGTTCAACCTCTCGGGCCACGGTCACTTCGACATGTCGTCGTACAGCAACTACATGGCGGGCAAGCTCGTCGACCAGCCCTACGACGAGAGCGAGCTCGCGATGGCGCTGGCCGGGTTGCCGGCGGTGCCGGCCTGAGAAGAAAAAAAAGCGTCCGGCGCTGCGACGCGCCGGACGCTCGCGACTGACGGGCGCGTCAGTGCGCCGGCTTCACCACCGGCCGCGCATAGTGCCCGCCGATGAGGGCGCGCGCACACAGGTAGCGCTCGCGCATGCCCTCGCCCAGCGCGTCGAGGTCGACATGGCCGTCGGCGTCGCAGGGGACGACGCAGCTGCAGACGCCCTCGTCGAGAGGGCGGAAGTGCAGCTCCCAGCCGGGCGCGCCGTCGTGGATCGATGCGGCACCCATGCGCGTCGGCTCCGGCTCAGGCGCGCAGCGACTCGTACTTCGCCTGCAACTGCTCCGGCGTCTCGACGAAGTCGGGGTGCTGCTCGATGCAGTCGGCGGGGCAGACGAGCTTGCACTGCGGCTCGTCCTCGGCGCCGACGCACTCGGTGCAGCGCAGCGGGTCGATGACGTAGATGGGGTCGCCGACCGAGATCGCCTCGTTCGGGCAGACGGGCTTGCAGGCGTCGCAGGCGGTGCAGTTCTCGGTGATGGTCAGGGCCATGGTTCGTTCTCCTAAGTCGTCGTCAGGCGGCGGCCGCCTCCAGTTCGTTCAGCTTCGAGTGGCGGAAGGCGCCCCACAGCGCGGCACCGATGGCGCCGGCGTAGATCGAGTCGGGGTGCGAGCGCGCCTCGACCTTGACCTTCTCGGCCACCATGTCCTCGCGGATCGCGGCGAGCAGGCCGGAGTCTAGCGCGAGGCCTCCGGTGAGCAGCGCCGTGCCTTCCTTGACGCCCGTCACCTTGAGCAGCTTGACGATGCGCGAGGCCATCGACAGGTGGATGCCCTTGAGGATGTCGGGCGTCGAGATGCCGCGGCTGACCATGTTGATCACGTCCGTCTCGGCGAGCACGGCGCAGATCGAGCTGACCTTCTCCGGATCCTTCGACGTGCACGACAGCGGGCCGATTTCCTCGACGGCCACGCCGAGGTAGCGCGCGATGTTCTCGAGGAACTGACCCGAGCCCGAGGCGCACTGGCTCGTCATCTTGTAGCTGAGCACCTTGCCGCGCTCGTCGACCGAGATGGCGCGGCCGTTGAGCGCGCCGATGTCGACGACGGCGCGCGCCGTCGGGTCGAGAAACACGCCGCCGCGCGCGTGCGTGGTCATCGAGTAGAAGTGGCCGGTGGCGAACTTGACGTTCTCGCCTTCGCCGGTGGTCGCGATGTAGTCGACGTCGTCCTTGGTGAGGCCGGCGTCGGCGAGCACGCCTTCGTAGCCCTCCTGCGCGAGCGTCATCGGGTCGCGGCGGCGGATGCGCTCGCTGCGCTTGGCCAGCCACTCGTGCTTGTCGCCGTCGTTGCGGAACAGGACCGACTTGACGGCGCCCGAGCCGATGTCGATGCCGATGGTGTAGGTCGTCATTTCGTCGTCTCCTCGTGTTTCAGGCGCGCGCTTCGGCGGTCTTGCCTTCCTCGACCACGGCGCGGTAGGCGAACGTCGCGCCGCCGAGCGCCCCGGTGTAGATCGAGTCGGGGTTGATGTTGAGCGTGAGCTTGCCGTAGTTCTCCTCGACCAGCTCGACCAGCGCCTTGACCGCGGCCTCGTTCTTGGCCACGCCGCCGGTGAAGGTGAACTCGTCGCGGATGCCGCCCGAGCGCGCCAGGATCGACATCGCGCGCAGGATGATGGCGCGGTGCAGGCCGGCCATGATGTCCTCGCGCTTGTCGCCGAGCGCCAGCCGGTCGCGCAGCTCGGCGCCGGCGAACACGGTGCAGGTCGAGTTGATGCGCACCTGCTTGGTCGATTGCATCGCCATCGGCCCCAGCTCGTGCAGGCCCATGTTCATCTCGTCGGCGATGTAGCCGAGGTAGCGCCCGCAGCCGGCCGCGCAGCGGTCGTTCATCTGGAAGCTCTCGACGATGCCGGCCGGGTCGACCTGGATCGCCTTGGTGTCCTGGCCTCCGATGTCGAGCACCGTCGCCGTGCCCGGGTACATCACGTGAGCGCCCAAGCCGTGGCACAGGATCTCGCTGCGCACGTGTTCCTTGCTGAACGGCAGCCGCGCGCGGCCGTAGCCGGTGCCGACGACGTAGGTCTCCACCATCTCGGTGTCGAGGATGCCCTTGATCGGCGCCTCGACGGCCGCGCGCTTGCTCTGCGTCTCGGGCAGCGCGACGAAGCTGCGCTCCAGCGCGGCCAGCAGGTGGCGCCGCACCGAGTCGTCGTAGACGCGGTTCTCGACCTCGATGATCGAGCGGTCGAACAGGTTGAGCAGGTTGTCGTAGCGCGTGCCGAGCGCCTTGGAGACCTCCTCGCCGACGGCCAGGTACTGGCTGCCCGCGATGTCGCGGAAGAAGTCGCTCTTGCGCTTGGCGCCGGGAGCGAACAGCGACGGCGCCTCCGTCGTCAGGCGCTTGAACACCTCGTCCAGCGTGTTGCGGACCCCGCTGTCGAAGTTCGACTTCTCGAGGTTGCGCTGGCACGTCGCCTCGAGGTCGACGAGCTGCTCGAGATACTGCTCGGCGCGGAAGTCGCGTTCGAGCTGGCCGATGAAGGCGTCGAGCGAGCCGTTGAGCGCGCCGCTTTGCTGCAGCGCCTGGCGGAACAGGTAGAAGCGCCCGTTGATCAGCGCCTCCGTCTTGGCGACGGCGGCGGCGGTGTCGTAGTTCGAGCGCGAGTTGGTGATGCCCCGGCCGAGAACGTTCTGGTTCTCGTCGATGACGACCGCCTTGGTGGTCGTCGAGCCGAGGTCGATGCCGATGAAGCAGCGCATGTTCGTTCCTCCGTCTTCAGGCAGCCGTGATGACGGTCGGCGTCGCACCGGACGTGCGCTTCTGCTTGACCATCTGGAAGTAGCTCTCGAGCCGGTTCTTCACGTTCGCGGCCGAGAAGTAGCGCGGGTCGACGAGGTCGGTCTCGACGAAGGCCGCCGGCTTGCCCGTGCGCTTCTCGACTTCGCGCAGGATCAGCAGCTGGCCGGCCGAGAACGAGTTGCAGCTCTTGATCGAGTTGATCAGCAGGCCGTCGGCCTGGTACTCCTCGATGTACTTGCAGATCATGTCGACGCGCGAGGGCAGGTTCAGGTTGGTGTAGCAGCCCAGGCAGTAGTCGGCCAGCGATTCCAGCGGATGATCCGGGTCGTGGCGGAAGCCGAAGTCGTAGAGGCCGCCGACCTTGGCGTAGGTCGAGCTGACGACGACGGCGCCCTCGTCGTAGAACATCTTCCAGAAGTCGCGGAAGCTGGTCCAGTTGGGCGGGCCTTCGACGATCAGGCGGTACTTCTCCTCGCCCATGTCGCCGTCGGGCGTGACCGGGCCCTTGCCCAGGCGCACGCGCTCCTCGATCTCGTTGCGCAGCACGCGGTAGTACTCGGTGGCCTCCTTGGTGCCGCGGAACGCCGTGAAGATCGGGCCGATGTAGTACACGGCGCCGAAGTAGCCGTCGATCGGGCTCGGGCGGTTCTTGGCCGACTGCAGCACGCGCACCAGGTCGTCCTCGGCCTTGACCGACTCCTTCATGTACTCGCGCAGGCGGTCGATGTCGAACTTGACGCCCGAGACGCGCTCGAGGGTCGGGATCACCGTCTCCTTGAGCTGGCGCACGACGTAGTCGCGCATGTTCGGCGCGATCTTGCCTTCGCCCTGGTAGGGCACGTGCAGCATGACGGTCTCGCAGCCGTACTTGTGGCGGATCAGCTCGAACCACTTCATGAAGGTGAAGCAGCCCGTGTACGACAGCAGCAGCAGGTCGGGGCGGGGCATCGGATCGCCCGTCGGGCCGATCTCGCCGCCCATCATCATGCCGAGGTCGGCCTTGACGTAGGTGCAGACGTCCTCGGACTGACCGTCGCGCTCGGCGTCCATGATGAACTTGCCCGACTTCTTGCGCATGCCGTTCTGCAGCGCATTCGTCTCGGGCAGGCTGCGCGCGAAGTCGAAGCACATCAGCAGTTCGTTCAGGTTGCCCGGCACGAACGTGGCGGCGACCTTGCGGCCTTGCGAATGGGCCTGCGCGAGGTCCATGTAGTTGCTGTTGATGAGCTCCTTCTGGAGCCACATCGCGTCCTCTTTCTGGACGTTCTGCGGCTTCTTGGTCGGGGCGGGGGTGGCGACCGGCGTGTTCATCGGTGTCTCCTCGGTGTCGGTGCCGCGCTCAGGCGGCGTTCCACAGCTTGATCGAGTCGGCGAAGGTGCCCGACTGCTCACGGATCGGCGCCATCTGGCCGGTGTTCTCGGCGTACTTGAAGGCGGTGTGCGGGATGCCGTGCTTGGACAGCACGTCCTGCAGCATCGGGCGCTCGAGCAGCGCCGGATCGCAGAACGACGGCGCGGCGAAGATGACGCCCTCGGCGCCGCGCGTCTTCACCTGCTTCATCAGGTAGACGCCCTTCTCCTCGCGCGTCGCGTCGTACTTGGCGGCGGTCGCCGCCGAGCGGTGCAGGAAGGCCTTGGACAGCTCCTCGAGCGGGTTGCCGTGCTCGGGCACGTCGTCGAGCAGCCAGCGCGTGACGAGCATGAAGTCGTCGTCGACGATGTAGCAGCCCGACATCTCGATCGACTTGATCAGCGACAGCGGCGGTTGCTCGCAGAAGCTGCCGTTGATGACGACGCGCGCGTTGTCCTTCTTCGGGCGGATCCACTTCTCGGCCGCGGCGAGGTAGTCGCGCACGAGCTGCGTGTGCTCCTCGACGGGCAGCACCATGCCGGCGCGCAGCAGCAGGTAGACCTCGGAGGTCGGCGCCTGCCACGGCTTGGCAGCACGGTAGGCGTAGAGGTCGCGGATCGCGCGGCGATTCTCGTTGTAGGCCGCGATCGACGCGTTGAGTTCGGCGTCGGTGATCGGGCTGCCGCGCATGCGGCCGAGGTCGTCGCGGATGTGCTGCATTTCCTCCTGGTAGAAGCGTCCGCCGACGCCGTCCTGGTAGTTCTGCGGCACGTCGACGTAGCGCACGTACTTGTCCTTGAACAGCAGCTGCCACATGCCCGACAGGTTGCGGATCACGTCGCAGATGCTCGGGAACAGCATGCCGTCGAGGCTGTCCAGGCGCCCGGTGAGGCCGAGCTCGATCGTCGAGCGCGGGATGCGGCAGATGTAGCTCTGGTAGTAGGCGTCGCCCTGGATCACCTCGATCTGGTCACCGCCGCCGAGGATGCCCACGGGCAGGAATCCGGCGGCGTGGATGATCTCGCGCGGCACGTAGACCGGCATGTAGCCGATCGCCTTGCGGCCGGGCGCGGCGGCCTTCCATTGCTTGACGGCATTGAAGTGCAGGTCCTCGAACAGCGCTTCGCAGCGCTGCACGATGCGCAGGACTTCAGGGGTGTCGACGGCGTTCATCAGCGGTGCTCCCAGGCGGGTGCGCGACGTTGCAGAAAGGCGGCCAGCCCTTCGTTGGCGTCGCGGGTGGACATCAGTCGGTCGAGATAGAGGCGCTCGACCTCGGCAAGGCGCTCGCGCAGCTCGCGCAGGCGCGGCGCGCGCACGGCCTCGACGGCGCAGGCGAGCGCCGCTGCGCTGCGCGGCGCAAGGTGTTCATCGAAGTAGGCCAGCGCGGCGGCCGTCGGATCGTCGGCGACGGCGTGCACGAGCCCGATCGCCAGTGCCTGCGGCGTGCCGACGCTGCGACCCGACCACAGCAGGTCTTCGGCGGCCGTCTGGCCGACGCGCCACGGCAGGAGGCACGACGCGGCCGGCGCGAACACGCCGAGGCGGATCTCGGGCTGGCCGAACTGGGCCTCGGGCGAGGCGAAGATCGGGCCGCCGGCCAGCGCGACCTCGAGGCCGCCGCCGAGGCACTGGCCGCGCGCCGCGACGAGGATCGGCTTCGGGAACGCGACCATCTCGATGATCAGCGCGTGCAGGCTGGCGAGCATCTGCGCGCAGCGCTCGGCCAGGTGCTCCTCGACGCTGGCGCCGAAGCTGAAGTGCGGCCCCTCGTGGTCGAGCAGCACGCCGCGCAGCGCGGCGCTGCCGCGGTGCGCGTCGAGCGCGGCGTGCAGCGCGGAGATCATCTCCGCGTCGCAGATGTTGGCCTTGGGCCGCGCCAGGCGCAGGCGCAGCAAGGCGCCGTCGCGCTCGACCCAGGCCTTGAGGCAGGGCTCAGCCATGGCGCTTGGCCTTGGGCTGCACTTCGTCGTGCAGCGGGCCGACCCAGCTCTGGCCGGCCGCCAGCTTCTGGCGCAGCAGCACGAAGTCGATCTCGCGGTCGTCCTTCGTGCCCTCGTTGAACGCGGTGAAGCCCGAGCGGGCCTCGGTGACCATGTTCAGCGCGAGCCAGGCACGCGAGTTCTCCTTGTTGCGGTTCCAGGCGTCGAGCTTGGGCTTGCGCAGCTCCTCGATCGTCTTGGTCGTGCAGTCGGGGAAGGTGAGCAGCATCTTGGCGCACAGCTCCTCGACGCGCGCGTCGAGCATCGACAGGTCGACCGTGCCGCGCTTCATCAGCGCCTTGCCTTCCTCGAGGGCGGCGCCCGTCTTCGATTCGCCGTAGACGTTGCGGCCGAACTCGTCGACCATGCGCTGCGTCTCGACCAGCGGGTTGGCGACGAACTTGCCGTCGACCTTGAGCGCCGGCACGACGTCGGTCAGCACGCCCATCTGGTACGCCTTGTGCGCGCTGAACGGCTCGCACAGCACGCAGGCGGCCATCGCTCGCTCGGCGCCCACCACCACCGGCAGGAAGTCGGTCGCGCCGCCGATCGGCGCCGAGCCGTGCTTGGGGCCGGCCTGGCCGTAGCGGGCCAGGTCGCTCGACACCGAGAAGTCGCAGGCCATGCCGATCTCCTGGCCGCCGCCGATGCGCATGCCGTTGACGCGGCAGATCACCGGCTTGTCGCAGGCGAGGATCGCCGAAACCATGTCGTTGAACAGCCGCATGTACTGGCGGTATTCCTGCGGGTGACCGGCGTAGTACTCAGCGTACTCCTTGGTGTTGCCGCCGGTGCAGAAAGCCTTGTCGCCGGCGCCGGTGAAGACGACGCAGTTGACGTCGCGCGCATTGCTCGCCGCGCGGAAGGCGTGGATCACGCCCTTGACCATGTCGGTCGTGTACGAATTGAACTGGCTCGGGTTGTCGAGCCAGATCCAGACGTTGTACAGGCCCGCGGCGACACTGCCGTCGGGGCGCCTGGCCGGGCGCTTCTCGTAGCGCACGCCGGGGCGCGAGATGTCGTCGACGAGGTCGTGGTTCTTGAACTCGCGCTGCGGCGGCAGGGGCTCGGGGGCGGTCATCGGCGGTCTCCTGGGGCGGTGTTTCGGGGGTCGACGGCGCCGGCTCAAGCGTATTGCGGTACTGCTTTACCGGTTTTGGCGCATTCTGAAGCAGTCACCGGGGAAATCCTTGATCTAGGTCAGGGACGCTCCATCCGTCGCGCGGTTCACTTGGGCACCTTGAAAAAAGGAGACTTCGTGCAACCCGATTCCGCTTCCAACGCGTCGCGCGCCGGCCCCGCGGCGCGCACGTTCTCCGTCGCGATAGCCGGCAGCGGCGGCGCCGGCGTGATGACCGCCGGCACGCTGCTGCTCGACGCCGCCGCGCGCGCCGGCCTGTACGGCCTGATGGTGCGCACCAGCGGCCCGCAGATCCGCGGTGGCGAAGCCGGCGCGCTGCTGCGCCTGGGCAGCCAGCCGCTGACGACGCTCGACGACCGCTTCGACCTGCTGCTGGCGATCGACTGGCAGAACCTGCACCGCTTCGCCGACGAGATCCCGCTCGGCGGCGACAGCCTCGTCGTCGGCGACAGCGACGCCGGCGAGGCGCCCGACGTGTTCCGCGCGCAGGGCGCACGCGTGCACGCGCTGCCGCTGAAGAAGGCCGCCAAGGACGCCGGCGGCGCCTGGGTCAACATGATCGCGCTGGGCTTTGCCGGCGCGCTCGCCGGCATCCCCGAGCGCGACCTCGAGGGCGCGCTGCGCGCCAGCTGGACGCGCGGCGAGGCGGCGCTGGCCGCCAACCTCGCAGGCCTGCAGCGCGGCATCGCCTTCGCGCGCGAGCTCGACGGCGCGCGCAGCGCGCCGCTGACGCCGCCCGGCGCGGCGCCCGCGGGCCGCTGGCTGATCTCCGGCAACGAGGCGGCCGGCGCCGGCGCGCTGCGCGCCGGCGTGCGCTTCGTCGCTGCCTATCCGATCACGCCGGGCACCGAGCTGCTCGAGTGGATGGCGCCGGCGCTGGCGCGTGTCGGCGGCACGCTGCTGCAGGCCGAGGACGAGCTGGCGTCGATCAACATGATCATCGGCGCGTCGTACGGCGGCGTGCCCTCGCTCACCGCCACCGCCGGTCCCGGCCTGTCGCTGATGGCCGAGGCGCTCGGCCTGGCCGTCTCGGCCGAGGTGCCGGTCGTCGTCGTCGACGTGATGCGTGGCGGCCCGTCGACCGGCATCCCGGCCAAGAGCGAGCAGAGCGACCTGTCGTTCGCCGTCGACGGCCTGCACGGCGACGCGCCGCGCCTCGTGCTCTCGCCCACAGACATCGGCGACTGCCTGCGCACCACCGAATGGGCGGTGCAGCTCGCCGAGGCGCTGCAGTCGCCGGCGATCGTGCTGTCGGACCAGTTCATGGGCCAGTCGCGCGCCGTCATCGACCGGCCGTCGCACGAGGTGCGGCCGGCGCAGCGCCTCGTCGCCGAGGCCAACACGGAGAACTATCGCCGCTACCTCGACACGCCGTCGGGCGTGTCGCCGATGGCCGTGCCCGGGACGCCCGGTACCGTCTACTGCGCCGAGGGCCTGACGCACACCGAGCGCGGCATTCCGAGCAGCGGCGCGGCCGACCACCGCAAGCAGCTCGACAAGCGCGAGCGCAAGCTGGCGCAGTACGACTACGGCAGCCGCTGGGCCGACATCGAGGGCGACGCCGACCTCGCCGTCATCACCTTCGGCTCGACGACGGGCGCGGTGCGCGAGGCGATCGCGCGCGCGCGGGCCCGCGGCGTCTCGCTGCGCCTGGTGGCGCTGCGCCTGCTCGCGCCGCTGCAGGAGGAGGTGCTGGCCAAGGCGCTCGCCGGCGTGCGCCAGGTGCTCGTCGTCGAACAGAACCACGGCGGCCAGCTGCTGCGCTACCTGCGCAGCCGCGTCGACCTGCCCGGCCGCGCCAAGGGCCTGCACCGCCCCGGCCCGCTGCCGCTGCGCCCGGGCGACCTGTGCGAGGCCTTCGTCGACTGGGCCGCCGCCCACCAGCGTATCGAGGAGACCGCATGAACGACATGACGCTGCCGGCCGCGCTCACCGCGGCCGACTACAAGAGCGACTACAAGCCGATCTGGTGCCCCGGCTGCGGCGACTACACCGTGCTCGGCGCGGTGACCAAGGCGATGTCGATCCTGCAGCGCCCGCCGCACGAGGTGGCCGTCGTCTCGGGCATCGGCTGCAGCTCGCGCATCCCGGCCTACACGACGTGCTACGGCTTCCATGGCGTGCACGGCCGCGCGCTCGCCGCCGGCACCGGGCTGAAGGTGGCGCGCCCCGACCTGACGGTGCTCGTCGCCGGCGGCGACGGCGACGGCTACTCGATCGGCGGCAATCACTTCCTGCACGCCTGCCGGCGCAACGTCGACATGACGTACATCGTCATGGACAACCACGTCTACGGCATGACGAAGGGCCAGGCGTCGCCGACCACCGAGCCCGACTGGGACAACAAGCTGTCGCCCGGCGGCACGGGCATCCGCGAGTTCCATCCGCTCGTGATCGCGCTGGCCTCGGGCGCCAACTTCGTGGCGCGCGCCTTCTCGGGCGACCCCAACGGCACGGCCGACATCATCGCGCAGGCGGTGCGCCATCCGGGCTTCTCGTTCGTCGAGATCCTGAGCCCCTGCGTCACCTTCCGCCCCGAGCAGCGCGAGTGGAAGAACCTGGTGCACAAGGCCGACGTGGACGTGACCGACGATCCGGCGCGCGCCGCTCGCCGCATCATGACCGACGACGGCTTCAACATCGGCGTGCTGTACGCCGGGTCGCGGCCGCCCTACGCCCGGGCCAGCGACGCCACCGCGACCCCGGCCGACATCGAAGCGGAGTTCGCCCTATGAACAAGCCTGCCGCCCCGCAGCTGCGCAACGTGCCGCAGACCACCGACGAGCTGATGTCGCAGGCCCTCGCGATGGAGCGCGAGGCCGTCGCGCGCTACCACGAGCTCGCCGACATCATGGAAGTTCACAACAACAACGAAGTCGCCGAGCTGTTCCGCAAGATGGCCGTCGTCGAGGGCCACCATGTGTCGCAGATCCTGTCCGAGATGGGCTGGGCCGAGGACATGGTCGCCGCGCGCGAGCCCGGCGTGTGGGTCACGGCCGACGGCCCCGAGGCCGTGCCGCTCGACGAGATGCACTACCTGATGCACCCGTGGCACGCGCTGCAGCTCGCACTCGGTGCCGAGCAGCGCGCGCAGGCCTTCTTCGAGGCGATGGCCGAGGCGGCGCCCAACGACGCCGTGCGCGAGGCCGCGCTCGAGATGCGCGACGAGGAGGCCGAACACGTCGCGCTCATCCAGCAGTGGCTTGACCGCACGCCGCAACCCGATCCGCAGTGGGCCGAGGATCCCGACCCGCCGCGCTATCTCGACTGACGACGACGGCGGGCGCCGCGTGCGGCGCCTCGCCGACCCACCCACCCCCGACCCTGTCCCGTGAGCGGGAGAGGGAGGAACTCGCCGCCGACCGCCGAGACCATGCAGCAGATCGTCATCCAGGGCCGCGGGGGGCAGGGCGCCCAGACCGCAGGCAACCTGCTGGCCGCCGCCTTCTTCGCCGGCGGGCAGCAGGTGCAGTGCTTTGCCAGCTACGGCGGCGCGCGCCGCGGCACGCCGGTCAGTTCGTACCTGCGCGTCGACGACCGGCCGGTGCGCGTGCGCTGCGACATCGAGCGCGCCGACGCCATCCTGTGCTTCGACGCCAGCCTGCTCGGCGGCGCGCTGCTCGCCACCGCCGATGCGCGCACGCTGATCGTCGTCAACTCGGCGCGCAGCGCCGACGAGTTCGCCGCCACGCTGCCCGGCTACCGCGTCGTGCCGGTCGACGGCCTGGCGATCGCACGCCGCCACGGGCTCGGGCGCATCGTCAACTCGGCGCTCGTCGGCGCGTTCGCGCGTGCGCTCGGCACGCCGGCGCTGCCGGTGCTCGAGGCCACGCTGGCCGAGCGCTCGCCCAAGCATCGCGAGGCCAACCTCGCGGCGTGCGAAGAGGGCTGGCACAGCGTCGCCGGTGCGCCGGAGGCCGCGCAATGAGTACCGTCATGCCAGTGCAGCCGACGTGGACCACCGGGTCCACCGAGGTCTTCAAGACCGGCACCTGGCGCGCCGCGCTGCCGCGCCACCAGCGCGCGCCGTCGCCGTGCCACCAGGCCTGCCCGGTCAACGGCGACATCGCCGAATGGATCGGGCTGGCGCGCGCCGGCCAGCTGCGCGCCGCGTGGGACGTGCTGGTGCGCCACAACCCGTTCCCAGCCGTCGCCGGGCGCATCTGCCACCACCCCTGCGAGAGCGCCTGCAACCGCGGCACCTACGACGCGGCGGTGTCGATCTGCCGCCTCGAGCGCCACGTCGGCGACGCCGCCATCGCGCACGGCTGGCAGCACGTGCCGCCGGCGCTCGAGCGCGAAGGCCACGTCGCCGTGGTCGGCGCCGGGCCGGCCGGGCTGTCGGCGGCCTATCAGCTGCGCCGCCGCGGCTGGCGCGTCACGCTCTACGAATCGACGGCGGCGCCGGGCGGCCTGATGCGCCACGGCATCCCGCCGTACCGCCTGGCCCGCGACGTGCTCGACGCCGAGATCGCGCGCATCGTCGCGCTGGGCGTCGAGCTGCGCTGCAACGCGCCGCTGGCGAGCGCCGACGACTTCGCGCGGCTGCGCGCGGCGCACGACGCCGTGTTCGTCGCCGTCGGCGCGGCGCGCCCACGCCGCCTGCCGGCGCTCGACTACACGCAGCCGTGGGTGATCGACGGCGCGGCCTATCTGGCGGCGAGCAACGCCGGCCACCCGCCGAAGCTCGGCCACCGCATCGTCGTGATCGGCGGCGGCTCGGCGGCGATGGACGCCGCGCGCAGCGCCCGCCGCGCCGGCCATGCCGTCACGCTGCTCGCGCTCGAGGAGCGCGCGCGGCTGCCGGCGCAAGCCGAGGAGCTCGCCGAGGCGCTCGACGAAGGCATCGCCCTCGTCGACGGCGCGATGCTGCAGCGCGCGGCGCCGCAGGGCGACGGCAGCCTGCGCCTGGCGTGCACGCGCGTGCGCGACGCCGGCAGCGCGCGCTTCGAGCCGATCGACGGCGGCGGCTTCGAGTTCGACGCCGACGCGATCATCGTGTCGATCGGCCAGGATCCCGACCTCGCGCCGTTCGCCGGCGCGCTGCCCGCGGCGCCGCGCGGCGGCGTGCTCGATGCCGACGCCGCGACGCAGGTCACGCCGGCGCCCGGCGTCTGGGCGGGCGGCGACGCGGCCAGCGCCGTCGCGCGCCACGTCACCGACGCCATCGGCATGGGCAAGCGCGCTGCGCTGGCGATCCACGCCGCGCTCGGCGGCGCGCCCGACGCCGACGCCGATGCGCGCGCCGCCGCCGACGCGCGGCCCGTCGTGACGCCGGCGGCGATCGCCACCTGGTACCACGTCGGCACGCCGCGCGCCGCGGCGCGCACGCTGGCGCCCGCCGTGCGCATCGCCGACGGCGCCGAGGTCCAGTTGCCGCTCGACGTGGCGCAGGCGCTGGCCGAAAGCGAGCGCTGCTGGTCGTGCGGCACCTGCATCGACTGCGACAACTGCATCGTCGTCTGCCCTGACCTCGCCGTGCGCCGTGCGCCAGCCGGCGCCGATGCGGCCTACGAGGTGCTCGCCGACTATTGCAAGGGCTGCGGTCTGTGCGTGCGCGAGTGCCCGACTGGTTCGATCGCGATGCACGAGGAGGTTCGATGACGACGACGGCCGCTCCAGTGCTGTTGACCGGCAACCACGCCGTCGCCTGGGCGGCGCGCCTCGCGCGCCCGCAGGTCGCGCCCGTCTATCCGATCACGCCGCAGACGCCCGTGCTCGAGTTGCTGACCGACTTCCAGGCGGCCGGCGAGTTCGACGCCGAGATCATCACCGTCGAGTCGGAGCACTCCGTGATGTCGGCGTGCATCCCGGCCTCGCTCACCGGCGCGCGCGTCTTCACGGCGACGGCGTCGCAGGGCCTGCTGCTGATGCACGAGGTGATGCACTACGCGGTCGGCGCGCGCGCGCCGATCGTGATGGCCAACGTCAATCGCACCGTGGCGTCGCCGTGGGCCTTCTGGCCCGATCAGACCGACAGCATCGCGCAGCGCGACACCGGCTGGATCCAGTACTACGTCGAGACCGCGCAGGAGGCGCTCGACACCGTGCTGCAGGCGTTCCGCGTCGCCGAGCAGGTGCGGCTGCCGGCGCTCGTCAACCTCGACGCCTTCTACGTGTCGCATGCGCTCGAGCCCGTCGTCGTGCCCGCGCAGGAGACCGTCGACGCCTGGCTGCCGCCCTACGACCCGCCGCAGCGCATCGACACGGCGAATCCGTCGGGCTGGGGCAACGTCGTCACGCAGGACATGTACTGCCGCCACCGCCAGGCGATCGAGGAGGCGATGGCGCGCGTGCCGCAGCTCGCCGCCGACGCCGACCGCGAGTGGGCCGAGCGTTGCGGGCGCGCCTGGGGCGTCGTCGAGCGCTACCGCTGCGAGGGCGCGGCGATCGTCGTCGTCACGATGGGCAGCATGTGCGGCACGGCGCGCGACGCCGTCGACGCGCTGCGCGACGCCGGCGTCGCCGCCGGGCTGGTCAAGCTGCGCCTGTTCCGCCCGCTGCCGGCGGCGGCGCTGCGCGAGGCGCTGGCGGGCGTGCCCGACGTCGTCGTGCTCGACCGCAACCATTCGCCGGGCGTCGGCGGCGTGCTGCACCAGGAGCTGCGCGCCGCGCTCTACGGCATGGCCGGCGCGCCGCGCATCCACGGGCTGCTCGCCGGCGTGGGCGGCGTCAACGTGCCGGTCGAGCGCATCGTCGGATGGGTGCGCGATGTCGCCCGCGGGGCGACGGCGCCCGCCGCGGCGTCGCAGTGGGTGCGCTGAAAGGACAGATCTCGATGACGACGACCACCGCCACCCCGACTGCCGCGCCACGCTATGAACTGCCACCGCGCGGCGATGCCGCGCCGGCGGCGATGCTGTGCGCCGGCCACGCCGCCTGCCCGGGCTGCATCGACGCGCTGTCGGCGCGCCACGTGCTGGCCGGCCTCGGCCCCGACACGGTGGCCGTGATCCCGCCGTCGTGCATGGCCATCATCGCCGGGCCGCAGCCCTACAGCTCGCTGAAGATCCCGGTCTACCAGCCGACGCTAGAGGCGAGCGCCGCCGCCGCCACCGGCGTGCGCCGCGCGCTCGACGCACAGGGCAAGCGCGACACGACGGTCGTCGTGCTCGCCGGCGACGGCGGCACGGCCGACATCGGCTTCCAGTGCCTGTCGTCGGCGGCCGAGCGCAACGAGAACATCGTCTACGTGTGCCTCGACAACGAGGGCTACATGAACACCGGCGCGCAGAAGTCGTCGTCGACGCCGCAGTACGCGCGCACCGGCTCGACGCCGGCCGGCAAGACCTCGCGCAAGAAGAACCTGACGGAGATCATTGCCGCGCATGGCGTGCCGTACGCGGCCACGGGCACCGCCGCCCACATGGCGGACCTGCGGCGCAAGGTCGCGCGGGCGCGCGAGCTGCGCGGCTTTCGCATGCTGACGCTGCTCATTCCCTGCCTCGACGGCTGGGGCCTGGCCGACGACGCCGGCCTCGCCGCGGCGCGGCTGGCCGTCGAGACGGGTGCGTTCCCGCTCTACGAAGTCGAGGACGGCACGCGCTACACGATCAATGCGCCCAAGACGCGCCCGATCGAGGACTACCTCGCGATCCAGCGCCGCTACCGCAACACCGACGCCGCGCGCGTCGCCGAGCTGCAGGCCGGCGTCGACGAGGCCTGGGCGCGGCTACAGCGGCTGGCGGCGCTGGGCTGAGAGCCGCGGTTTTCTTCATCTGCGTCAAGGACGCGCCGCGGCCCCGGCGCGTAGCCTGCGGCTTTCGCGATGGACACCACCGCCATGACTGCCGAAACCACCCAGCTGATCAACGTCCCGACCGTTCCGCCGCCGCAGCGCCATGCGCTGATCTTCGCGACCTTCGACGCGTTGCCGGTGAACGGCGCGTTCGAACTCGTCAACGACCACGATCCGGTGCCGCTGTACTTCCAGTTCGAGCGCACGCGCACCGGTCAGTTCTCGTGGAAGTACCTCGAGAACGGCCCGGCGCGCTGGCACGTGCGCATCGGCCGCGTGGCCGCCGGCCCGGGCGGCGCGCCGACCGGCAGCTGCGGCTCCGGTTCGGGCGGCGGCGGCTGTGGCTGCGGCGGGCGCTGACGCCGCGCCGGGCGTCGCCGTCAAGCCGCAGCTGGTCTGCCCGGCGGGCTCGCTGCGCGCGCTGCAGCTTGCCGTCGACGCCGGCGCCGACGCCGTCTACCTGGGCCTGAAGGATGCGACGAACGCGCGCAACTTCGCCGGCCTGAACTTCGACGACGCGCAGGTGCGCGAGGGCGTGCGCTACGCCCACGCGCGCGGGCGCGAGGTGTTGATGGCGCTGAACACCTACGCCGACGCGCGCGACGGCGCGCCGTGGCAGCGCGCCGTCGACCGCGCCGCCGATCTCGGCGCCGACGCGCTGATCGTCGCCGACGTCGCCGTGCTGTCGTATGCGCGCCGCGCCCACCCCGGGCTGCGGCTGCACCTGTCGGTGCAGGCCTCGGCGACGACGTGGGAGGCGATCGAGTTCTATCGCGAGCGATGGGGCATCACGCGCGCCGTGCTGCCGCGCGTGCTGACGCTGTCGCAGGTGCAGCACGTGATCCGCCACACGCAGGCGCAGATCGAGGTGTTCGGCTTCGGCAGCCTGTGCGTGATGGTCGAGGGGCGCTGCGTGCTGTCGTCGTACGCCACCGGCCAGTCGCCCAATACGGTGGGCGCGTGCTCGCCGCCGTCGGCCGTGCGCTGGGAGGAGGGGCCGCAGGGCGTCGAGGCGCGCCTGGGCGGCGTGCTGATCGATCGCTATGCGCCGGGCGAGCCGCGCGGCTATCCGACGCTGTGCAAGGGCCGCTTCGTCGTCGAGGGCGAGCGTGACTATGCGATCGAGGAGCCGACCAGCCTGAACACGCTGGCCATCCTGCCGCAACTCATCGAGGCCGGCGTCGCCGCGATCAAGATCGAGGGCCGCCAGCGCAGCCCGAGCTATGTTGCCGAGGTCACGCGCGTGTGGCGCGCGGCGATCGACCAGGCCGCGTCGGGCCAGCGCTACAGCGTGCAGCCGGCGTGGAACGCGAGCCTCGCGCGCTGGGCCGAGGGCCAGCAGCACACGCTGGGCGCCTACGACCGGCCGTGGCGATGACGTCCGACGCGATGACGACACCGACGAACACGACGACGACGGGCGCGCGGCCGACGCCGATCGTGCCGACCGGCCTGACGGTCGGGCCGCTGCAGTACTGGTGGCCGCGCGCGCGCACGATGGCGTTCTATGCCGACGTCGCCGACAGCGCCGCCGACACCGTCGTGCTCGGCGAAGTGGTGTGCTCGCGCCGCCACGAGTACAAGACGGAGGACTGGCTCGCGCTGGCGCGCGACCTCGCCGTCGCCGGCAAGCGCGTCGTGCTGGCGACGCTGGCGCTCGTCGCCAGCGAGGCCGAGCTGCGCACGCTGCGCCGCGTCTGCGAGCAGGGCGAGTTCGCCGTCGAGGCGGGCGACGCGTCGGCGCTGGCCGTGCTGGCGCGCGCCCATGCCGCCGACCCGGCGCGCCCGCCGTTCTGGCTGGGGCCCCACGTCAACGTCTACAGCCGCGCCGCGCTGGCCGAGTACGCGCCGCTGGGCGTCGCCGCCTGGGTGCCGCCGCTCGAGCTGTCGATCGACGCCGCGGCCTGCATCAATCCCGTCGACGACATCGTGCGCGGACCCGCCGGGCCGGTGCTCACCGAGCTGTTCGCCTACGGTCGCATGCCGCTGGCCTTCTCGGCGCGCTGCTTCACGGCGCGCCACCACCGGCTGAAGAAGGACGAGTGCGACTTCCGCTGCAACGCCGACCCCGACGGCCTGCTGCTCTCGACCGCCGAGGGCAAGCCCTTCCTCGTGCTCAATGGGGTGCAGACGCAGTCGGCCGCGCTGCACTGCCTGCTCGGCGCGCGCGACGAGGTCGCCGCCGCCGGCATCCGCCGGCTGCGCCTGTCGCCGTCGAGCGGCGACTTCCAGCGCGTGATCGCGCTCTACGATGCCGTGTACAACCGCGGCGCGTCGCCCGCCGACGCCGTCGCCGAGCTGCGCACGCTGCAGCTGCCCGGCGAGCTGGTCGACGGCTATGCGCACCGCCGCCGCGGCATGGAGGCCCTGACGCCATGACACCCGCCACGCCCGAGATGCCCCGTCCTCCGTCGTCGTCGTCGACGCCCGAGCTGCCCGCGCCGCTGGCCGCCGCCGCGCGCCGCGTGCGCGACGTCGTGCGCCGCCTGCCGGTGCAGCCGCCGTCGTTCGTCGCCGCGCGGCTGCTCGACCGGCTGCTGTGGCCGCGCCTCGACGAGAGCCAGCGCCGCGAACTGGCCGACCGCTGCGTCGAGGTCGAGGTCGTCGAGGCCGGGCTGCGCGTGCGCCTGCGCCTGGGCGCGCGCGGCTTCGAGGTGGCCGGGGGCAGCGAGCCGCCGGTGCTCGTCGTGCGTGCGCAGGCCGGCGCGCTCGTCAAGCTGATGCGCGGCCAGGAAGACGCCGACCGCCTGTTCTTCGACCGCGCCCTCGTGATGGAGGGCGACACCGAATACGGGCTGCGCCTGAAGAACACGCTCGACGCGATCGGCCCGCTCTGGCGCTGAGTCGCCGGCGGCCTGCCGCACAGGCAAGCAGCGCGCTTCCGCGCATCAGATGGCGGCGCGCTCCACCATCTTGAGCATCGTCGCCACCGTGATCGAGCCGAAGGTCGCGAGCGCCGTCTGGTCGATCTCCGCGAGCACCTGACCCAGCGCGTTGTCGACCGGCGTGTCGCCGTGGTGATGGGCGGGCGCCTCGTCGCCCAGCGGCTCGAACAGGCGGATCACGTCGAGCAGCGTCAGGCGCTTCGCGTTCGCGGCGAAGCGATAGCCTCCGCCGACGCCGCGCACCGAGTCGACGATGCCGGCGCGCGCCAGCTCCGACAGCACCTTCGCCAGGTGATGCGCCGATTCGCCGTAGCGTTCAGCCACTTCCGACGCGGGCACGTGCTCGCCGGGGCGGCGTGCGAACTCGAGCACGCTGTACAGCGCGAGCAGGGTGTTCTTCTGCAGCTTCATGCGGCCGGCCCGATCTCGACCTCGAGCGGGATCAGCCGGCTCAGCGTCATGCCCTGGCTGCGGAAGAACGACATGATCAGCGTGTTGTCGCGCGCCAGCATGGTGCGCAGCGTGCGCACGCCCACGCGCTCGAAGCGCTCGCGCATCGCCGTCAGCAGCACGGAGCCGATGCTCTTCTGGCGCGCATGCGGATCGACGTCGATGGCGAACACCCAGCCGCACGGCGGCGAGCCGAACTCCCAGTCGCGCACCTCGCCGATGATGAAGCCGAGCACGCGCTCGCCGTCCACCGCGACGAGGAAATGACGCAGCCCCTGGCCGCCCACGCCGTAGCGCCGGTAGACGCGCTGCCAGTAGTCCGACTTGTGCAGGCCGGTCACGGTAGCGTCGAGCGCGATCACGTCGGGCAGGTCGCCCTGGCGCACGGCGCGCACGCGCACCTCGGGCGCCGAGGCACCTGCGGAGGTGCGTCGACGGGAGGGCCGGGCGGCCGTCTTCTTGGGGGTCACGGCATCTCCAGGAAGGTTGAACCAGATCAAGGCCAAAACCGTATTCCAGTACCAGAATAGCCTTACAGCAGCATTCTAAGACCGTGCGAGCGAGCCGCGCTCTGACATGGCGCAACGTGAGGAGACCGGCTTGAGCGCATCGTGCACTGTCCGCAACCCGGCCCGCTGCGGCCGAACGTCCGAAGGGAGTCGCGCATGAAGGCCAGTCTGCAACCCGGTGTGACCGCGCACAGCGAATTCGAGGTCGACGCCAAGCGCACCATCGACTTCATGGGCGCGGTGCGCGTCTATGCGACGCCGAACCTCGTCTACGACATCGAGATGGCGTGTCGCAACCTGCTGCTCGACCATCTCGACGCGGGCGAGGACTCGGTCGGCACGCGCGTCGAGATCGATCACATCGGCGCGACGCCGCTGGGCATGAAGGCCGAGCTCGACGTGCGCGTCGCCGAGGTCAAGGGCCGCCTCGTCGTGTTCGACATCGAAGGTCGCGACGCCGTCGAGCCGATCGTGCGCGGGCGCCACGTGCGCTTCATCGTCGACGTGGCGAAGACGGCCGAACGGCTGTCGGCCAAGGCGGGCAAGGCATCCGCCGCCCGCTGACGCGGGACCGCAACCCCGAGGGTCGCGCCATGGCCGCCTCAACGAGCACGACATCACGGCGCGTGCCGACGTACTGCTACCAGTGCGTCGCCGGCCCCGACCTGCTGACCGTCAAGGTCGAGGACGGCGTCGCCACCGAGGTCGAGCCCAACTTCTGCGCCGCCAAGATCCACCCCGGCGGCGGCAAGGTGTGCGTCAAGGCCTACGGCCTGGTGCAGAAGACGTACAACCCGAACCGGGTGCTGACGCCGATGAAGCGCACCAACCCGAAGAAGGGGCGCAACGAGGATCCGGGCTTCGTGCCGATCTCGTGGGAAGAGGCGTTCGACACGATCGGCGAGCGGCTCAACCGCATCCGCGCCGAGGGCCTGACCGACGCGTCGGGCTACCCGCGGCTGGCGGCGAGCTTCGGCGGCGGCGGCACGCCGCAGTTCTACATGGGCACCTTCCCGGCGTTCCTCGCCGCGTGGGGGCCGGTCGACATGGGCTTCGGCTCGGGGCAGGGCGTCAAGTGCGACCACTCCGAGCACCTGTACGGCGAGTTCTGGCACCGCGCCTTCATCGTCGCGGCCGACACGCCGACGACGCGTTTTCTCATCTCTTGCGGCTCCAACATCGAGGCCTCGGGCGGCGTGGTCGGCGTGTGGCGCCACGCCAAGGCGCGCGTGCGCGGCATGAAGCGCGTGCAGGTCGAGCCGCACCTGTCGGTCACCGGCGCGTGCTCGGCGCAGTGGGTGCCGATCAAGCCGAAGACGGACCCGGCGTTCCTGTTCGCGCTGATGCATGTGATGCTGCACGAGATGCCGGTCGAGCGGCTCGACGTGCCCTTCCTCAAGCAGCGCACGGCGTCGCCCTATCTCGTCGGCCCGAACGGCTGGTTCCTGCGCGACCGCGAGACGCGCAAGCCGCTGGTGTGGGACCTCAAGAGTGCGCGCGCCGTGCCGCACGACACGCCCGGCATCGACGAGGCGCTGACGGCGCGCGTCGAGGTCGACGCCGTCGAGGTCGGTGCCGACGACGAGATCGTCGCCGACGGAATGCTCGTCGGCACGACGGCGTTCGACCGCCTCGTCGAGCACCTGCGCCCGTGCTCGCCCGAGTGGGCCGAGAAGATCTGCGACGTGCCGGCGGCGACGATGCGCCAGGTCGCCAACGAGTACGTGCAGGAGGCCTGCATCGGCCAGACGATCGAGATCGACGGCAAGACGCTGCCGTACCGGCCGGTCGCCGTGACGCTCGGCAAGACGGTCAACAACGGCTGGGGCGGCTACGAGTGCTGCTGGGCGCGCACGCTGCTCGCCTGCCTGGTCGGCGCGCTCGAGGTGCCCGGCGGCACGCTCGGCACGACGGTGCGCCTGGTGCGGCCGATGTCGGAGCGCCTGGTGAGCGCGAAGCCGGGGCCCGACGGCTTCATGGACTACCCGCTCAACCCGACCGACAAGGCGGGCTGGTCACCGCGGCCCAACATCCGCAACGCCTACAAGACGATGGTGCCGCTGGTCGGCAACGGCGCGTGGAGCCAGGCGCTCGGGCCGACGCACTTCTCGTGGATGTTCCTCGACCGCACGCCCGAGGGGCTGCCGCCGGTGACGTTCCCCGACGTCTGGTTCGTCTACCGCACCAACCCCGCGATCTCGTTCTGGGACACGCCGGCGGTGAGCGAGAAGATCTCGCGCTTCCCGTTCGTCGTCGCGATGAGCTACACGCGCGACGAGACCAATCACTACGCCGACATCCTGCTGCCCGACGCGACCGACCTCGAGGGCCTGCAGCTGATCCGCATCGGCGGCACCAAGTACGTCGAGCAGTTCTGGGAGCAGGAGGGCTTCGCGCTGCGCCAGCCCATCGTGCCGCTGCGCGGCGAGGCGCGCGACTTCACCGACATCTCGACGGAGCTGGCGCGCCGCAGCGGCATCCTCGACAAGTACAACGCGGCGATCAACAAGGGCGCCGGCGGCGTAGCGCTGAAGACGCCGCACGGCGACTTCTCGCTCGCGCCCGACCGCGCCTACACGCGCGAGGAGATCTGGGACGCCGTGTGCCGCTCGGCCAGCGCCGAGCTGAGCGAGGGCGCGCACGCCCACGGCCTGGACTGGTGGAAGGAGCAGGGCCTCGCGACCAAGCCCTTCCCCAAGCTCGACTGGTACCTGCACCCGACGATGGTCGAGCGCGGCCTGCGCTACGAGATGCCCTACCAGGAGCGGCTGCAGCGCGTGGGCCAGCAGCTGGAGCGCCGCCTGCACGAGCACGACATGCACTGGTGGGACCAGCAGTTGCACGAGTACCAGGCGCTGCCGGTCTGGAAGGACTTCCCCGGGCTGTGGGAGGGCATCGTCACCGCCGCCGGCGCCAAGGCCGACGACTATCCGTTCTGGCTGCTGACGGCGCGCAGCATGCAGTACGCCTGGGGCGGCAACGTCGGCGTGCAGATGATCCGCGAGGTGGCCGAGAACGTCGCCGGCCACCGCGGCATCATCATGAACCCCAAGGCCGCCGAACGCCTGGGCATCGACGACGGCGACGAGATCGAAGTCTCGACGCCCCAGCGCAGCGTACGCGGCAAGGTCGTGCTGCGCCAGGGCATCCGCCCCGACACGCTGCTGATGATCGGCCAGTTCAGCCACTGGGCCACGCCGCTGGCCAAGGACTTCGGCGTGCCCAGCATGAACTCGCTGTCCGTGATGTCGATGGACCTGACCGACGCCACCGGCTCGGCGGCCGACATCGCGCGCGTCGCCGTCAGGAGGGCGTCGTGACCCGTTGGGCGATGATCGCCGATCTGCGGCGCTGCGTCGGCTGCCAGACCTGCACCGCCGCGTGCAAGCACGCCAACGCCACGCCGCCGGGCGTGCAGTGGCGGCGCGTGCTCGACATGGAGTTCGGCGAGTACCCCGACGTGCAGCGCGCCTTCGTGCCGGTGGGCTGCCAGCACTGCGACGAACCGCCGTGCATGGAGGTCTGCCCGACGACGGCGACGAAGAAGCGCCCCGACGGCATCGTCACGATCGACTACGACGTGTGCATCGGCTGCGCCTACTGCGCCGTCGCCTGCCCCTATCAGGCGCGCTACAAGACGGACCGCGCCAGCTTCGCCTACGGCAAGCCGGCCGAGCACGAGACGCAGCGCTTCGACGACGAGCGCCTCGCCGTCGCGACGAAGTGCACCTTCTGCGTCGATCGCATCGACGAGGGCCTGGCGCAGGGCCTGGTGCCCGGCGTCGACCCGCGCGCCACGCCGGCCTGCGTCAACTCGTGTATCGCCGAGGCGCTCGCCTTCGGCGACATCGACGATCCGAACAGCAACGTGTCGCAGCTGCTCGCCGAGAACCAGCACTTCCGCATGCACGAGGAGCTGGGCACGGGGCCGGGATTCTTCTATCTGTGGGACCAGGACCGCGACGGAGAGGAGAAATGAGCTACGGCCCGAACCCCTGGCACCAGTCGAACTGGGACTGGCGCGCCGCGCTCAACTTCATCGGCGGCGGTGCGGGCAGCGGTCTCGTCGCCTGCGCGGCGCTCGCCGGCGCGCCGGTGCAGGCCTTTGTGTGCGGCGCCGTGCTCGTCGCGCTCGGCCTGCTGGCCGTGTGGCTCGAGATCGGCCGGCCGTGGCGCGCGATCAACGTGCTGAAGAATCCCTTCACCTCGTGGATGTCGCGCGAGGCCTGGGTCGCGCCGCTCGTGCTCGGCGGTGCCGTCGCGTCGGCGGCGGGCGTGCCGCTCGGCCCCGTCGTCGCGCTGCCCGCGCTCGCCTACCTGTACTGCCAGGCGCGCATCCTCAACGCCGCGCGCGGCATTCCGGCGTGGCGCGAGGCGACGACGGTGCCGCTCGTCGTCGCCACGGGCCTGGCCGAAGGGGCCGGCCTGTTGCTCTTCGCCACCGCGCTGCACGGCGGCGCCCCGGCGTCGGAGCTGGCGTGGACGGGCTTCGTGCTCGCCCTGTTCGCCCGCTACGCGCTGTGGCAGGCGTGGCGCCGGCGCATCCGCCCGGCCGCGCGCGCACTCGTCGCGATCGACGCCGCCGGCCGCTGGTTCAAGGCGGCGACGCTGCTGCCGTTGGCGGCGGCGCTCGTCGCGCTGGTGGCACCGCCGCCCGCCGGCCCGGCACTGCTTGCGCTGCACGTTGCCGCCGGGCTCGTGGCGGCAGCCGGCGGCGTGTGGTTCAAGTTCACGCTGGTGACGCGCGGCGCGTACAACCAGGGCTTCGCGATCACGCACCTGCCGGTGCGCGGCGTGCGCCGCCGCGGCTGACGCGGCGCGCACAGGCGACGACGAGGGCGAGGAGACGACGACGATGGGCGCCCCCACCGAACCCGGTCGCTTCGCGGCGGCGACGAAGGTGGCCGTCGGCCTGCATGCAAGCGTCGAGGCGATGTCGCGCGACGAGCTCGCCGCGCTGCAGCTGCAGCGGCTGCGCAGCGCGCTGCGCAACGCCTGGGACCACGTGCCGTGGCAGCGCGCGCGCATCGAGGCGGCCGGCCTGCACCCCGACACGCTGCGCTCGGCCGACGAGCTGCGGCGCCTGCCGTTCATGGTCAAGACGGATCTGCGCGACCACTATCCGTTCGGCCTGTTCGCGCGCCCCGTCGACCGCCTCGCGCGCGTGCATGCGTCGTCGGGCACGACGGGCAAGCCGATCGTCGTCGGCTACACGTCGGGCGACCTCGAACGGTGGGCCGATCTCGTCGCGCGCTCGTTCTACATGGCCGGCGTGCGCCCCGGCGATCTGGTGCACAACGCCTACGGCTACGGTCTGTTCACCGGCGGGCTCGGCGCGCACGGCGGCGCCGAACGCCTGGGCTGTCCCGTGGTGCCGATCTCGGGCGGCGGCACCGAGCGCCAGGTCGCGCTGATGATGGACTTCAAGCCGCGCGTGCTGTGCGCCACGCCGTCGTACGCGCTGGCGATCGCCGACGTCGCCGAGCAGCAGGGCGTCGACCTGCACGAAAGCGGCCTGGCCGTCGGCATGTTCGGCGCCGAGCCGTGGAGCGGCGCGATGCGCGACGAGATCGAGGCGCGCCTCGGGCTGCGCGCCGTCGACATCTACGGCCTGTCGGAGATCATGGGCCCGGGCGTCGCCTGCGAGTGCGAATGCCGCGCCGGCCTGCACGGCTGGGAAGACCACTTCCTGTTCGAGCTGATCGATCCCGAGACGGGCGATCCGGTGCCCGAGGGCCAGGCCGGCGAACTCGTCGTCACGACGCTGACCAAGGAAGCGCTGCCGATGCTGCGCTACCGCACGCGCGACATCACGCGCGCGACGACGGCGCGCTGCGACTGCGGCCGCACGCACGTGCGGCTGCTGCGCGTGACCGGGCGCAACGACGACATGCTGATCATCCGCGGCGTCAACGTCTATCCGACTCAGATCGAGGCGGTGCTCGTCGGCCGCCCCGGGCTGGCGCCGCACTACCAGCTCGTCGTCGAGCGCGTCGGCAAGCTCGATCAGCTGCGCGTCGAAGTCGAGGCGCAGAGCGGCGTCGCCGCCGAGTCGTACGAAGCGCTCGGACACGACGCCATGCATCACATCAAGTCGCTGATCGGCGTGACGGCGCAAGTCGCCGTGCTCGCGCCGGGCAGCGTCGCGCGTTCACAAGGCAAGGCCGTGCGCGTGCGCGACCTGCGCCCGAAAGGAAACTGACCATGCCAAAACGACTGCTCACGCTGAGCGTCAACGGCCGCGAGCACACCGTCGCCGCCGCCGACGGCGCGCTGCTGCTCGACGTGCTGCGCGACACGCTGCAGCTCACCGGCACCAAGCAGGGCTGCGACGGCGGCGAGTGCGGTGCCTGCACCGTGCTCGTCGACGACCGGCCGCGCCTGGCCTGCTCGACGCTCGCCGTGCAGGTCGAGGGCAAGCGCATCGAGACGGTCGAGGGCCTCGCCCGGCACGGTCGCCTGTCGCCCGTGCAGCAGGCGTTCCACGACAAGCTGGGCGCGCAGTGCGGCTTCTGCACGCCGGGCATGGTGATGGCGTCGGAGGGGCTGCTGCGCCACAACCCGCACCCGACGGTCGACGAGATCAAGACGGCGCTGGCCGGCAACCTGTGCCGCTGCACCGGCTACGTGAAGATCATCGAGTCGGTGCAGGCGGCCGCCGCATCGGCGGAGGGCACGCGATGATGAATCCCCGCATGACCCGCGCCGGCGGCATCGGCGTGCACACGCCGCTGATCGACGGCATCGAAAAGGTCACCGGCCGCGCGAAGTACACGGCCGACATCGCAGCGCCCGACGCGCTGGTCGGGCGCATCCTGCGCAGCCCGCATCCGCACGCGAAGATCGTGTCGATCGACACGAGCGCCGCGGCGGCGCTCGAAGGCGTGCACGCCGTGTGCACCGGCGAGGACACGCCCGTGCCGTTCGGCGTGCTGCCGATCGCCGAGAACGAGTATCCGCTGGCGCGCGGCAAGGTGCGCTATCGCGGCGACCCGGTGGCCGCCGTGGCGGCCGTCGACGAGGCGACGGCCGAGCGCGCGCTGGCGCTGATCGAGGTCGAATACGAGGTGCTGCCGGCGCTGACCACCGTCAAGCAGGCGATGAAGGCGGGCGCCGTCGCGATCCACGACGACAAGCCCAACAACGTGCTGCGCGAAGTGCACGCCGAGTTCGGCGACACCACCGCCGGCTTCGCCGAGGCCGACCTGGTGCGCGAGAAGAGCTTCACCTTCGCCGAGGTGAACCACGCGCACATGGAGCTCAACGCCACGCTGGCCGAATACGACATCGAGCGCGACGGCGTGACGCTGCACACCACGACGCAGGTGCCCTACTACGTGCACCTCAAGGTCGCGGCCTGCCTGCAGATCGAGGAATCGCAGGTGCGCGTGATCAAGCCCTTCCTCGGCGGCGGCTTCGGCGCGCGCACCGAGTGCCTGCACTTCGAGATCATCGCCGCGCTGCTGGCGCGCAAGTCGCGCGGCACGGTGCGCCTGCTGCAGACGCGCGAGGAGACCTTCCTCGCGCACCGCGGCCGGCCGTGGACGGCGGTGAAGATGAAGATCGGCCTGAAGCGCGACGGCCGCATCACGGCGCTTGCGCTCGAAGCGACGCAGGCCGGCGGCGCCTACGCCGGCTACGGGATCATCACGATCCTCTACACCGGGGCGCTGATGCACGGCATCTACGACATCCCGGCGATCAAGCACGACGCCTGGCGCGTCTACACCAACACGCCGCCCTGCGGCGCGCAGCGCGGCCACGGCACGGTCGACACGCGCGCCGCCTTCGAGGCGCTGCTCACCGACATGGCCGAGGAGCTCGGCCTCGACGGCTTCGCCGTGCGGCAGAAGAACCTGCTGCCGCAGATCCCGTACCGCACGATGTATGCGCAGAACGTGCTCAGCTACGGCCTGCCCGAGTGCCTCGAGAAGGTGAAGGCGGCGTCGGGCTGGAACGAGCGCAAGGGCCGCATGCCCAAGGGCCGTGGTCTGGGGCTCGCGTGCTCGCACTTCGTCTCGGGCACGTCGACGCCCAAGCACTGGACCGGCGAGCCGCACGCCACGGTGCAGCTGCGCCTGGACTTCGATGGCGGCGTGACGCTGTTCACCGGCGCCGCCGACATCGGCCAGGGTTCGAGCACGATGGCCGCGCAGTGCGCCGCCGAAGTGCTCGACGTCGCGCTGCCGCGCATCCGCGTCGTCTCGTCCGACAGCGCCGTGACGCCCAAGGACAACGGCAGCTATTCGTCGCGCGTCACCTTCATGGTCGGGCGCGCATCGATCGCCGCTGCCCTCGAGTTGAAGGCGCTGCTGGTGAAGGCGGCTGCCGGCCGACTCAAGGTGGACAAGGACGACATCGAGGTCCGCGACGAGGTCTTCTTCGCGCGCGACAGCGAACAGGCCGGCCTCAGCTGGATCGAGACGGTGCGCGCGGCGATGGTCGACACCGGCGCCGTCACGGTCAAGGGCACCTACACCTGCCCGATCGAGTTCCAGGGCGACAAGAAGATCCGCGGCAGCGCGATCGGCGCGACGATGGGCTTCTGCTACGCGGCGCAGGTCGTCGAGGCCTCGGTCGACGAACTGACCGGCAAGGTCACGGCGCACAAGGTGTGGGTGGCGGTCGACGTCGGCCGCGCGCTCAACCCGCTGGCCGTCGAAGGCCAGACGCAGGGCGGCGTGTGGATGGGCCTGGGCCAGGCGTTGTCGGAGGCGACGGTGTACGACGACGGCCGCATGATGCACGGCAACCTGCTCGACTACCGCGTGCCGACGATGGCCGAGAGCCCGGACATCGAAGTCCTCATCGTCGAGAGCGTCGACCCGAACGGGCCGTTCGGCGCCAAGGAGGCCTCCGAAGGCATGCTCGCCGGCATCCTGCCGGCGCTGCGCGAGGCGGTGCAGGAGGCCGTCGGCGTCGACTGCGACACCTTCCCGATCGGCCCGGACCGCGTCGCCGACTTGCTGGATGCGAAGCAGGCCGCTGCGGCGAAGGCGGCGCGCAGCAATGCGAAGGAGACCGTATGAACGCGCTGCACGAACTGCGCACGCTGCGCCCCGCCACCGTCGATGAGGCGGTGCGCGCGCTCGCCGAAGAGGGCGCGCAGGCGCTCGCCGGCGGCACCGACCTGTTGCCCAATCTGCGCCGCGGCCTCGGCACGCCGCGCGCGCTGGTCGATCTGACGGCCGTCGCCGCGCTCGACGGCATCGCCGTGCAGGCCGACGGCTCGCTGCGCCTGGGCGCCGCGGCGACGCTGGCCGCGCTGGCGAGCCACGCCGAGGTGCGCGCCGGCTGGCCCGCGCTCGCGACGGCGGCGAGCCTCGTCGCCGGC
Organism: Burkholderiaceae bacterium; assembly: GCA_048500255.1. Taxonomy (GTDB): domain Bacteria; phylum Pseudomonadota; class Gammaproteobacteria; order Burkholderiales; family Burkholderiaceae_C; genus JAMHWF01. The sequence goes on from JASNYH010000002.1 coordinate 722,708, forward strand.
CCGACGCATCGCGAGGCCGCCACGCTCGGCGGCAACCTGTGCCAGGACACGCGCTGCGTGTTCTACAACCAGAGCGACTGGTGGCGCTCGGGCAACGGCTGGTGCCTCAAGTACCGCGGCGACAAGTGCCACGTGGTCGTCAAGAGCGACCGCTGCTACGCCACCTACCACGGCGACGTCGCGCCGGCGCTGATCGCGCTCGACGCCCGCGCCGAGATCGCCGGACCCGGCGGCGCGCGCACGCTCGCGCTGGCGGCGCTCTACGTCGAGGACGGCAAGCGCCGCCTGACGCTCGCGCCCGGCGAGTGGCTCACCGCCGTCGTCGTGCCGGCGCCCGCCGGCTGGCGCGCCGACTATGCCAAGGCGCGCGTGCGTGACGCGGTCGACTTCCCGCTCGCCGGCGCCGCGGTCGCGCTGCACCGCGACGGCGACCGCATCGCCGGCCTGCGCGTGGCGATCACGGGCACCAACTCGGCGCCGCTCGTCGTCCCGACCGAGGCCCTCGTCGGCCGGCCGTGGGACGCCGAGGCCGCGCAGGCGCTCGCCAAGGCGGTGCAGGGCACGAGCAATGTGCTCGCGACCACCGTCGCGTCGGTGAAGTACCGCCGCCGCATGCTGCAGGCGCTGGTGCGCCGGCTCGTCGATGACCTCTGGAGCCGGGCCTGAGGCCACGGCTGCCCACGGAGCAACTGCATGTACCGTATCGTCAAGGTCGAAAAGTTCTCGCCGCAGACTTTCCTGTGGGAAGTCGACGCGCCCGACGTGGCGCGCGCCGCCGAGGCCGGCCACTTCGTGATGCTGCGCCTCGACGAGGCCGGCGAGCGCATCCCGCTGACCGTCGCCGACTACGACCGCGAGCGCGGTACCGTCACGGTCGTCGTGCAGTCGCTCGGCCGCACGACGCGCGAGATGCGCGACAACTACGAAGAGGGCGACCAGTTTGCCGACTTCGTCGGCCCGCTCGGGCTGCCGCAGCACATCGACAACGCCGGGCACGTCGTGCTGGTCGGCGGCGGCCTCGGCGTCGCGCCGGTGTTTCCGCAGCTGCGCGCGTTCAAGGAGGCGGGCAACCGCACGACGTGCATCGTCGGCTTTCGCAACAAGGACCTGGTGTTCTGGGACGACAAGCTGCGCGAGTATGCCGACGAACTGATCGTCTGCACCGACGACGGCAGCGCCGGCCGCCCCGGCTTCGTCACCGCCGCGCTGCAGGATCTGCTCGAGCGCGACAAGCCTGACCTCGTCGTCGCGATCGGTCCGATGCCGATGATGCAGGCCTGCACCGAGACGACGCGGCCGTTCGGCGTGACGACCAAGGTGTCGCTCAACACGATCATGGTCGACGGCACCGGCATGTGCGGCTCGTGCCGCGTCACGGTCGGCGGAGAAGTCAAGTTCGCCTGCGTCGACGGCCCCGACTTCGACGCGCATCAGATCGACTTCAAGGAACTGCTGGCGCGCCAGAAGCGATTCAAGACCCAGGAGCAGCAGGCCAATTCCGACCTCGACCACGTCTGCAGCCTCGAGGACCTGCTCGTCAAGCAGGGCAAGCGCACGTACAAGAAGTACTCGCAGCTCGAGCGCACGCAGGTGCCGATGCCCGAGCGCGAGCCGGCCGAGCGCTCGTGCTCGTTCGACGAGGTCAACCTCGGATACGACTGGGCTGCCGCGCTGCGCGAGTCGGAGCGCTGCATCCAGTGCGTCAAGCCCACGTGCATCGAGGGTTGCCCGGTGCGCATCGACATCCCGCGCTTCATCCGCCACCTGCTGCTGCGCGACGTCGACGGCGCGGTCGACGCGATCCACGACTCGAGCCCGTTCCCGTCGGTGTGCGGGCGCGTGTGCCCGCAGGAGAGCCAGTGCGAGGCGCAGTGCGTGCTGCACAAGGCGAAGATGCAGCCGGTCGCGATCGGCCGGCTCGAGCGCTTCGTCGGCGACCATGCATCGCATCGGCCGGCGCCGAAGCTGGCGTTCGAGCGCAGCGCGGGCAAGGTCGCCGTTGTCGGCTCGGGGCCGGGCGGTCTGGCCTGCGCGGCCGACCTGATCAAGATGGGCGCCGACGTCACGGTGTACGAGGCGCTGCACGTGGTCGGCGGCGTGCTGCGCTACGGCATCCCGTCGTTCCGCCTGCCGCGCGACATCATCGACCGCGAGGTCCAGGCCCTGCGCGACGCCGGCGTGCGCTTCGAGACCAACAAGGTGATCGGCAAGACGTTCACCGTAGAGCAGCTCACCGGCTCGATGGGCTACGACGCCGTGTTCGTCGCCGCGGGCGCCGGCGCGCCGTCGTTCCTCGGCATCCCGGGCGAGTCGGCGGGCCAGGTCTATTCGGCCAACGAGTTCCTGACGCGCGTCAACCTGATGGGCGGCGACCGCTTCCCGTACCGCGACACGCCGGTCGGCAGCGGCCAGCGCGTCGTCGTGATCGGCGCCGGCAACACGGCGATGGACTGCCTGCGCACGGCGCGCCGTCTCGGCGCCGCCGAGGTGCGCTGCGTCTACCGCCGCTCCGAGGCCGAGGCGCCGGCGCGCATCGAGGAGCTGCGCCATGCCAAGGAGGAGGGCGTGACGTTCTCCTTCCTGCACGGCCCGGTCGAAGTGCTGCTCGACGACGCCGGCGACGTGCGCGGCCTGCGCGCGCAGAAGATGGCGCTCGGCGAGCCCGACGCGCGCGGCCGGCGCACGCCGGTGCCGCAGGACGAGTTCGTCGAGTGGCCGTGCGACACCGTGATCTATGCGCTGGGCACGCAGGCCAATCCGATCGTCGGGCGCGCCACGCGCGGCCTCGGCCTCGACCGCCGCGGCTACATCGCCGCCGACGACGTGACGCAGGCGACCAACCTGCCCGGCGTGTTCGCCGGCGGCGATATCGTCACCGGCGGTGCCACCGTGATCCTGGCGATGGCCGCCGGCCGGCGCGCTGCGCGCGCCATCGGCGCCTGGCTGCATGGCGACCGTGCCGCCTGGCCCCCGTCGCCCGAAGCCGTCGCCGCTTTCCAGCCGCCGACCCCGCTGCCGGAAACCCCGCTGTCGGCGACGCTGTCCGCCTGAAGCCCTGACCAGGAGCACCCCACGCCATGCTGTGTCCCAAGTGCCACCAGCCGCTGGTCGACGAAGACGACGGCCCCTACATCTGCTGCGCCAGCGAGAGCGTGCAATGGCAGTGCAGCGGCTGCGGCAAGGTCAGTGAAGGCTTTGCCTTCCCGTACGGCCGCTGTCCGCAGTGCGGCGGCACGCTCGCGATGCGCGACGCGGCCGCCGGCGCCGTCGGCGCCGACGAGGCCGCGCTCGCCGCGATCCGCACCGCCTTCGAAATCGAGCTCGGCGGGCGCGCCTTCTACCAGCGTGCCGCCGCCGACTGCACCGACGAGACGCTGCGCACGCTGTTCCGCCGCTTCGCCGTGATGGAAGGCGAGCACATGGAGACGCTGGCGCGCCGCTACCACATCGACATCCCCGATGCGCCGGCCGAGTTTCGACTCGATACGGCGGCCGTCTATGCCGGTGTCGACGAGCGCATCGCCGATCCGTCGGACCTGCTGCGCATCGCCATCGGCTTCGAGAAGCGTGCCGCCGCCTACTTCGCCGAGCGCGCCACCTGGGCGCTGCCCGGCTCGGCCGAGCGGCGCCTGTACGACGAGCTTGCCGCCGAGGAGCGCGAGCACGCGCAGATGCTCGTCGCCGAGCTGGCGCGCTGGCGCCAGCAGCGGCCGGGGATCTACGGCGCGGAGGCGGCGCCCGCCGGCGGGCCGCTCAACGGCGCCGAACTGCTGCTGTCGGGCCACGACGCCTCGGCGACGGCGATCGAGTGCGACGGCAAGCACATGACCTACGGCGAGCTGCGCGACCGCGTCGCGCGCGCCGCCGCACTGTGGCGCCAGCGCGGCTTGCGCATCGGCGACCGCGTGGCCGTCAAGCTGCCCGACGGCTTCGACTGGGTCGTGGCGTGGCTGGGTGCGATCTGGGCCGGCGGCATCGCCGTCGGCGTCAACCCGAAGATTCCGACGCCCGAGTGGCACTACATCCTCGACGAGGCCGGCTTCGACGTCATCATCTCCGAGTCGGCCGACGATACGCCGATGCCCTGGCGCGCTCGCGTCGTCGGCGTCGAGGAAGGGCGCCACGCCGTGGCCGCTACGCCGCCGATGCCGGCCGTGTCGGTGCCCGCCGAGATGCCGGCGTTCTGGGTCCACTCGTCGGGCACATCGGGCAAGCCGAAGGCCGTCGTGCACGCGCACCGTTGCTTTCGCGACATCGCGCGCGTGTCGGCCGAGCGGCTGGGTATCGAGCGCGGCGACCGGCTGTTCGCGAGCTCGCGCCTGTTCTTCTCCTATCCGCTGACCAACCTGCTGCTGGCGGGGCTGCGCATCGGCGCGACGCTGCTGCTCGACGCGCAATGGCCCAATGCCAAGAGCGTCGCGGCGACGGTGCAGCGCATGCGCCCGACGGTGCTCTTCAGCGTGCCGTCGCTCTATCGCGACATGCTGCACGAGGGCATCGCGCCGCAGCTCGCGGCGGCCGGCGTGCGTCGCTTCGTGTCGGCCGGCGAGGCGATGCCTTCGTCGCTGCGCGATGCCTGGCGCACAGCGACCAACGGCGTGTCGATCATCGACGGCTACGGAGCCTCCGAGGTGCTGTCGCTGGTGCTGACCGCGCTCGACGGCGACGACGGACTTCAGGTGTCGCCCGGCGTCGAGGCGCAGCCGCTGGATGTCGAAGCCGCGGCGGCCGCCGGGCCGACGCGGCTGCTGATCCGCACCACGACGCAGGCGCTCGGCTATCTCGACCGGCCGGCGGCGCAGGCTGACAGCTTCCGCGACGGCGCGTTCTGCCCGGCCGACCTGTTCGTGCGCACCGAAGGCGGCGGCTGGCGCTTCGCCGGGCGCGAGGACGCGCTGGTCAAGATCCGCGGCCGCTGGGTCAACCTCGCCGAGCTCGGAGAGCACCTCGGCCACGGCCTCGACGGCCTGCGCGAAGGCGCGTGTGTCTGCGTGCCCGACGCCGACGGCGTCGAGTCGATCGCCTACTTCTACGCTGCAGAGCCGCACGACGCCGAGCGCCTGCGCGACGCGCTGCGCGAACGTGCCGCCAAGCTGCCGCCCTACCAGCGCCCCGCATGGTTGCGCCGTCTCGACGCGCTGCCGCGCACCGCCACCGGCAAGCTGGTGCGCCGCCGGCTGCAGGAGCTGCACCAGGCGACGGAGTGACGACGATGACTGCCGCCGCCATCACCGGCCCCGTCGTGCGCGTCGAGCGTGACGGCGCCGTGCTCGTCGCGACGCTGTCGCGCCCGCCCGTCAACGCGATCGACGACACGTTGCTCGCGCAGCTCGGTGCGGCCGTCGATGCGGCGATCGCCGACGAATCCGTCACCGTGCTGCATCTGCGCAGCGACCAGCGCGCGTTCTGCGCCGGCGCCGACCTCGATCTGATGCGCCGCAGCTTCACCGGCACCGACGGCCCCGAGGCGATGGTCGCGGTGGTGCAGCGCATGCAGCAGCTGTTCTCGCGCATCGAGGCGGCGCCGCTCGTCACGCTGGCCGAGATCGGCGGCGCAGCGCTCGGCGGCGGCTTCGAGCTCGCGCTGGCCTGCGACCTGCGCATCGTCGCCGCCGAGGCGCGCATCGGCCTGCCCGAGGCGGGCCTCGGCCTGCTGCCCGGCGCCGGCGGCACGCAGCGGCTGACGCGCCTCGTCGGGCGCGGCCTCGCCCACCGCCTGATCCTCGGCGCCGAGACGCCGACCGGCGCCGAGGCGCTCGGCCTGGGCCTCGTGCAGTGGGCCGTGCCGCGCGCCGAGCTCGCCGCCGCGGCGCGCGCGCTGGCGCAGCGGCTGGCCGCGCTGCCGCGCCATGCGCTGGCCGAGAACAAGCGCTGCATCGAACTGGCCGGCGTGCCCGGCGACAGCGGCTACGCGGCCGAGGTCGAAGGCACGCGCCGCCTCTATCAGGACCCCGAAACCCGGCGCCGCGTGTCGGCCTTCCTCGACCGCAGCGCCGCCCCCCGATGACATCCCACCAGGAGCTCGCCATGACTTCATCCCTCAAAGACAAGATCGCCGTCGTCACCGGCGCCGCCTCGGGCATCGGCAGCGCGATCGCGCAGAAGCTCGCCGACGCCGGCGCCACCGTCGTCGTCGCCGACGTGCAGGCCGACAAGGGCGAGGAGCGCGCCGCGTCGCTGCGCGCCGCAGGCCGCAAGGCCGAGTTCGTGCAGGTCGACCTCACCGACGCGGCCTCGATCGCCGCCTTCGCCGACAAGGTGCAGGCCAAGCACGGCGCCGTCGATGTGCTCGTCAATGGCGCCGGCTGGGGCAAGACCGCGCCGTTCTGGGAAGGCACGCCCGAGTTCTGGGAGCGCGTCATTGCGCTCAACTTCGTGGGCCCGATGCAGCTGACCAAGGCGCTGCTGCCCGAGATGATGAAGAGGGGCAGCGGCAAGATCGTCAACATCGCCAGCGACGCCGGCCGCGTCGGCAGCATGGGCGAAACGGTCTACGCCGGCGCCAAGGGCGGCCTGATCGCCTTCACCAAGTCGCTCGCGCGCGAGACCGCGCGCTACGGCGTCCGCGTCAACTGCGTCTGCCCGGGGCCGACCGACACGCCGCTGATGGCCGCCGTGCCCGACAAGGTCAAGGAGGCGCTGACCAAGGCGATCCCGCTGCGCCGCCTGGCCAAGCCCGAGGAAGTCGCCGACGCCGTCGTGTTCTTCTCCGGCGACACGGCCGACTACGTCACCGGCCAGGTGCTCAGCGTCAGCGGCGGTCTGACGATGCACGGCTGAGGCAGGGATCCGGGCCGCTGCGACAATCGACGCCGACGGACAACGACGACGCAGGAGTGTCGCCATGGATTACACGCTGCCCGAATTCCTCGCCCACGCGATCGCGCTCGAGCGCGAGTCGGCCGAGCGCTACCAGGAGCTCGCCGACATGATGGAGTCGTACCGCAACGACGACGTGTCGCAGCTCTTTCGCGACATGGTGCACTACTCGCGGCTGCACCACGACTCCATCGTCGAGCGCGCCGCCGGCATCGATCTGCCGGCGCTGCGCTCGTGGCAGTACCGCTGGCGCCACCCGCCCGAGATGGGCGGCGACGAGGCTTTCGACGCTGCGCTCGACGCGTGGAGCGCGCTCGTCTATGCGCGGGAGAACGAGGTGCGCGCGATGGAGTACTACAGCAGCGTCGGCCAGGCCGCGACGGACCCCGAGGTGCGCCGGCTGGCCGCCGAGTTCGCCGCCGAGGAGACGGAGCACGTCGAGGCGCTCGACGACTGGCTGGCGCGCACGCCGCGCCCGGGCACGCCATGGCGCGAACGCGCCGGGCGCGGGGGGCAGGATGCCTAGCGCGTCACTCGCAGAGCTTGCGGATATCCTCGGGCACGGCGATGCCGCGCAGCTTGCGGCGATCGGTCTTGTCGCGCGCGACGAAGATGCGCGTTTCGGAGCTCTCGCAGATCAGATCGTCGCCGCGCGTGATGACGTGCTTCTGCACGAACACCTTGCCGCGCCACTCTTCGATACGCGTCGTGATCGTGAGCTTCTCGCCGTAGGTCGCGCTCTTGACGAAGCGCGCATGGTGCTCGAGCAGCGGTGTGCCGACGATGCCCGTCGTCTCCTCGAGCACGTGCCACGGCGGCACGCCGCAGCTCATGAAGAAGTTCAGCGACGCCGCGTCCATCCAGCGGTGGTAGCGCGGAAAGAAGACGATGCCCGCGGGGTCGCAGTCCCCGAAGCGGATCTCGACGTTCATGGTCGTCACTTTGCTCATGCGGCCCTTCCTCATTCGGCGGCTGAATTCTAGTCCGCCGCGTCCACCTTCACACGACACACACACACGACAGGAGTCCTCGACATGAAACGCATCCAGCTCGCCAACTACGAAGCGAAGCACTTCGGCTATTCGGTGACCGGCAAGGTCGCGACGATCACGCTGAACCGCCCTGAGCGCAAGAACCCGCTGACCTTCGACTCCTACGGCGAACTGCGCGACCTGTTCCGCGAGATGTGCTATGCCACCGACATCAAGGCGATCGTGTTCGCCGGCGCGGGCGGCAACTTCTGCTCGGGCGGCGACGTGCACGAGATCATCGGCCCGCTGGTCAAGATGGACATGCCCGAGTTGCTCGAGTTCACGCGCATGACGGGCGACCTGGTGAAGGCGATGCGCGCCTGCCCGCAGCCGATCATTGCCGCGATCGACGGCATCTGCACCGGCGCCGGCTCGATGATCGCCTGCGGCTCCGACATCCGCATCGCCACGCCGCGCGCCAAGCTCGCCTTCCTGTTCGTGCGCGTGGGCCTGGCCGGCGCCGACATGGGCGCCTGCACGCTGCTGCCGCGCCTGATCGGCCTGTCGCGCGCCGCCGAACTGCTCTACACCGGCCGCACCGTCGGCGCCGAGGAGGCCGAGCGCTTCGGCTTCTACAACCGCCTGGTCGACGCCGACGCGCTCGCCGGCGAAGCCGCCGCGCTCGCCAAGGAGCTCGCCGAGGGCCCGACCTTCGGCCACGCGATGACCAAGACGATGCTGTGGCAGGAGTGGAATGCAGGCCTGGGCGAGTGCATCGAGGCCGAGGCGCAGGCGCAGGCGATCTGCATGCAGACCAAGGACTTCGAACGCGCCTACCATGCGTTCGCCGCCAAGCAGAAGCCCGTGTTCCAGGGCGACTGAGAGAGGATCCGAGCGATGGCCGACCGCAGCTACCTCGCGTGGCCGTTCTTCGACGACGGCCACCGCGCCCACGAGCGCGAACTCGCGGCGTGGGCGCGCGACGCGTTGCCGCCGCTCGTCGCCGGACAGCACGAGAGCGACCTCGACGCCGTCTACGCCTGCTCGCGCACCCTGGTGCGCGAGCTCGGCCGCGCCGGCCTGCTGCGCGCCTGCGTGCCGGCTGCCTACGGCGGCCTGCGCGAGCAGGTCGACGTGCGCAGCCTCGCGCTGGCGCGCGAGACGCTGGGCTATGCGCATCCGCTGGCCGACTTCGCGCTGGCGATGCAGGGGCTGGGCAGCGTGCCGGTCAGCCTGTTCGGCAACGAGGCGCAAAAGCGCGCGCTGCTGCCCGGCGTGGCGAGCGGCGAGCTGGTCGCGGCCTTTGCGCTCTCGGAGCCCGACGCGGGCTCCGACGTTGCGGCGATGCAGGCGACGGCGCGCCGCGACGGCGATTCGTGGGTGCTCGACGGCGTCAAGACCTGGATCTCCAACGGCGGCATCGCCGACCGCTACGTCATCTTCGCGCGCAGCGGCGACGCGCCGGGCGCGAAAGGAATTTCGGCCTTCCTCGTCGACGCCGGCACGCCGGGGCTCGACGCGAGCGAGCGCATCCCGGTGATCTCGCCGCATCCGCTGGGCACGCTGCGCCTGACGAACTGCCGCGTCGGCGCCGACCGCCTCGTCGGCCAGCCGGGGCAGGGCTTCGCCGTCGCGATGGGCACGCTCGACCTGTTCCGCACCACGGTCGGCGCGGCGGCGCTCGGCTTCGCGCGGCGCGCGCTCGACGAGGCGACGCAGCGCGCGTTGAACCGCAAGATGTTCGGCCAGACGCTGGCCGATTTCCAGCTCACGCAAGTTCAGCTCGGCGAGATGTGCACCGAGATCGACGCCGCGGCACTGATGGTCTACCGCAGCGCATGGACGCGCGACGTGCTCGGCACGCGCGTCACGCGCGAGGCGTCGATGGCCAAGCTCTATGCGACGGAGACGGCGCAGCGCGTCATCGACGGTGCGGTGCAACTGCACGGCGGCCTCGGCGTCGTCACCGGCATGGTCGTCGAGCGCTTGTATCGCGACATCCGCGCGCTGCGCATCTACGAGGGCGCGACGGAGGTGCTGCAGCTCATCGTCGGCGCGCGCCATCTGCAGGCGGCGCGTGCCGCCGAAGGCGGCGCGGCGTGAACACCGACGCGGCCGCGCGCACCTGGGAGGCCGCCGACGGCGTGCACATCGACGTGCGCGGCCTGCCGGCGCCGCAGCCGCTGGTGGCGATCCTGCGCCTGGTGCGCAGCGGCGGCGCCGGCGCGAGCCTGATCGTGCACCACGACCGCGACCCGCAGCTGCTCTATCCCGAGCTGGCGCAGATCGGCTGGGGCGCCGAGCGCATCGCCGGTGACGCCGGCGAATGGCGGCTGCGCCTCGCGCCGCTGGCGTGACCGAGCCGCCGTTGCGGCGCGTTCCGAAGTGACTGAACCGCCGGCACCAGCGCCGCGGCGTGCCGCACGGCCGACGCAGGGCGGCTCGTTCGCGCTCGGCGCCAAGGGCCGGCTGCTGCCGGCGTCGGTGCCGCTGCGCTACTTCGGCGCTGCCGCCGTGTTCCACGCGGCAGCCTGGCTGCTGCTGCTGGCGAACGCCACCGACTGGATCGAGTGGCGCGGCGGCCTGGGCACGCCGCTGGCCGCGCTGCACCTCGTCACGCTGGGCACGCTGCTGGCGAGTGCGATCGGCGCCAGCCTGCAACTGCTGCCGGTGGCGACGCGCCAGGCCGTGCGCTCGCAGCGGCTGGCCGCGGCGCTGTGGTGGATCTACGTGCCGGGCATCGCCGCGCTCGCACTCGGCATGGGCCTGTCGCAGCCGCAGCTCGTCGCCGCCGGCGCAGCGGCCGTGATCGCCGCGCTGCTCGCCTGGGGCGCGCTGCTCGCGCTCAACCTGCATGGCGCGCGCGGCATGCCGGGCGTCGTGCTGCACGGCTGGGGCGCGCTCGCCGCGCTGGCGCTGCTTGCCGCGAGCGCGGTCGCGCTCGTCATGCTGTGGCTCGGCCGGCCCGTCATCGATCGCGACGCGGCGCGCGCGCTGCACCTGGCCGCCGGCCTGTTCGGCACGATGGGCCTGCTCGCGTTCGGGCTCAGCTACATCGTGCTGCCGATGTTCGCGCTGGCCGCCGTGCCGGCCGAGCGGCAGCAACTCGCCGCGGGCGGCGCGGCCGTCGCCGCCGTGGCGCTGGCGGCCGCGGCGGCCTACGGCGCGGCGGCGCTGCCGCTGCGCGTGGCGGCCGTCGCGATGGGGGCGCTCGCGCTGGCGCTGCACCTGCGGCTGGTGCGCGGCATCCTCGCCAGCGGCATGCGCAGCGACTTCGGCCGCGCACTGGCCGCGATGCGCATCGCGTGGGCCAGCCTGGGCGTGGCGCTGGCCGTTGCGCTGGCGCTGGCGCTGGGCGCGCCGGCCGACCCGTGGGGGCGTGTCTTCGGCGTCGTCGCCGTCGGCGGCTGGCTGCTCGGCTTCCTGTTCGGCGTGCTGCAGCGCATCCTGCCCTTCCTCGCGTCGATGCATGCGGCGCAGGGGCAGAAGCGCCCGCCGACGCCGTCGGCGCTGACGCCCGAGCGGCCGCTGAAGGTGCACCACGTCTGCCACCCGGCGGCGCTCGCGCTGCTCGTCGCGGCGACGATCGCCGGCTCGGCGCCGCTGGCGCGGCTGGCTGCCGCCGTCGGCAGCGTCGGCGCGCTGGCCTTCGTCGTCTTCGTCGTCGGCGTCACGTGGCGGCTGCGCAGCTCGGCGCCGCCGGCCGAGCCGACGCGCGACGCTAAGTAAGGGCGGGCACACAACCCGCGACGCTTGTCCGCGTCGCGCGTGCCGGATTGCGCTGGGTCAGCGCACGTTCCTAGGGTTAACCCTATACTGCATCGCATCAGGTGCAGGGTGCGCCTGTCAAAGGGAAGAAAGCAATGAGCACGAACCAACTCCGACTCCAGGCTCCCGGCTCGTCGCGGGCGGTGCAGGCCGTCGGCGCGTTCGCGAAAGAGCTGTACCGCAACGTCGCTGCCATCGCCGACACCATCGTCCACGCACGCCAGGTGCAGCAGAACGTTCAGAAGATGGCCGACATGCTGCGCGAGGCCGACCGCATCGAGGCGACGCAGCCCCGGCGCGCGGCCGAGTTGCGCGAAGCGGCGCGGACGCTGTTCCTCGCCTGATCGCGACGGCGCGGGCCGGGCACGATCGCTGCGTGCCAGCAGCGGAAGGGACAGGTCGATCCAGCTGAGGCGCCTCGGGCGGCACGCGCTCGGACAACGAGCTGACGTTGACGACGAAGCACTGCGCCGCGGGCGTGCGCGGTTCGATGCACACTCGTGCGCACGCCGGTACCGCCGGCGACGAGGAATCCGATCCGATGTCTCTCAGCGACCCCGCATTCCGCGACGCCCGCGTCCTGGTCGTCGGCGGCAGCTCGGGCCTCGGCCGCGCGACGGCCGCCGCCTTCGCGGCCAGCGGCGCGCGCGTCACGATCGCTTCGCGCTCGCGCGCGAAGCTCGATGCCGCGGCGCGCGACATCGGCTTCGATGTCGCCACTGCGGTGCTCGACGTCACCGACGATGCCGCCGTCGAGGCCTTCTTCGCGCAGCAGAGAGAACCGTGGGATCACGTCGTCGTGACGGCCGCGCAGGCGCCGAGCGGGCCGGCGCGCACGCTGCCGCTGGCCGATGCCTATGCCGCGATGCAGAGCAAGTTCTGGGGCGCGTACCGCGTGGCGCGCGTCGCGCGCATTCGCGACGGCGGCTCGCTGACGCTGGTGTCGGGCGTGCTCGGCCTGCGCCCGCGCGGCACCTCGGTGCTGCAGGGCGCGATCAATGCGGCCCTCGACTCGCTGGCACGTGGTCTCGCGCTCGAACTGGCGCCGGTGCGCGTCAACAGTGTGTCGCCCGGCATGATCGACACGCCGCTGTGGGATGGCCTGTCCGACGACGCGCGCCGCGCGCAGTACGAGGCGACGGCACAGCGCCTGCCGGTGCGCCGCCTCGGCGACGCCGACGACGTGGCGCGCGCCGTGCTCTACCTGGCAGGCAACGGCTACGCCACCGGCACGACGACGCTGGTCGACGGCGGCACGGCGATCGCCTGAGCGGCGCTGCGCAGGCTCATCAGGGCGAACGACGGAGAAGGACATGAGCACCGCCATCCTCACCGGACCCGCCCGCTACGGCAGCGGCCACGCCGTGCCGCGCATCGAGGACGCCGAACTGCTCGCCGGCCGCGGGCGCTTCGTCGACGACGTGGCCGACGCCGCGGCGGCGCACGTCGCCTTCGTGCGCTCGCCGGTGGCGCATGCGCGCATCGCGTCGATCGACGTGGCGGCAGCGCGCGCCGCCCCCGGCGTGCTCGCCGTCTACACCGGCGACGATCTCGCCGCCGCCGGCCTGCAGCCGATGCCCACGACGCGCGACTTCAAGCGCCCCGGCGGCACGCCGCTCGTCACGCCCGAGCGGCGCGCGCTGGCGCAGGGCGTCGTGCGCCACGTCGGCGAGCCGGTGGTCGCGATCGTCGCGACGAGCCGCGCCGCGGCGCGCGACGCGACGGAGGGCGTGCTCGTCGACTACGACGATCTGCCGGCCGTGGCCGACGCCGTCGCCGCGACGGCGCCCGGCGCGCCGACCCTCCACCCCGACGCGCCCGACAACATCGCCGCGCAGGCGAAGCAAGGCGACGCCGCCGCGACGGCGGCGGCGTTCGCGCGCGCGGCGCACGTCGTCGCGCTCGACATCGTGAACCAGCGCCTCGCGCCCAGCCCGATGGAGCCGCGCAGCGTGCAGGCCCACTGGGACGACGCGGCCGGCGGCCGCCTCGTCGTGCGCATCAGCAGCCAGATGCCCACCGGCGTGCTCAACACGCTGGTCACCTGCCTGCCCGGCCTGCGCAAGGAGGACGTGCGCGTCGTCGTCGGCGATGTCGGCGGCGGCTTCGGCATGAAGACGGGCGCCTCGCCCGAGGACCTCGTCGTCGCGCACGCCGCGCGCGCGTTGAAGCGTGCCGTGCGCTGGCAGGCCGAGCGCAACGAAGACTTTCAATCCGCCGCGCACGGCCGCGACCTGGTGTCGCACGCCGAGCTGGCGCTCGACGCCGACGGCCGCGCGCTCGCGTTGCGCGTGCGCTCGCTCGCCAACGTCGGCGCCTATGCGACGGCGACGGGCGTCGTGATCCAGCTGCTGGTCGGCCCCTTCGTGACGACCAGCGTCTACGACATCGCCGCGATCGACTTCGAGGCCAGCGCCGTGCTCACCAACACGGCGCCCACCGGCGCCTATCGCGGCGCCGGCCGGCCCGAAGCGATCTACCTGATCGAGCGCCTGATGGACGCCGCCGCGCGCGCGCTGCAGCTCGACCCGGCCGAGCTGCGCCGCCGCAACCTCGTGCGCCCCGGGCAGATGCCGTATCGCAACGCGATGGGCCAGACCTACGACTGCGGCCGCTTCGAGCAGATGCTCGACCAGGGCCTGGCGCTCGGCGACTGGCACGGCAGCTGGGACGCGCGTCGCGCCGGCAGCGCACGCCGCGGCAGGCTGCGCGGGCGCGCCGTCGCGACGTTTCTCGAATGGACGAGCGGTGGCGTGTTCGACGAGCGCGTCGGCATCACGATCGGCGCCGACGGCGTGATCGAGGTGGCATCGGCCACGCAGGCGATGGGCCAGGGCATCGCCACGAGCTATGCGCAGCTCGTCGTCGACGTGTTCGGCGTGCCGATCGAGCGCGTGCGCATCGTGCAGGGCGACACCGACCGCGCCCAGGGCTTCGGCAGCGCGGGCTCGCGCTCCCTCTTCGTCGGCGGCTCGGCGGTGCGCGTCGCCTCGGAGCGCACCGTCGAGTGCGGCAAGGCCCTCGCCGCCGACGCGCTCGAAGCCGCGCCCGTCGACATCGAGTACCACGCTGGCCGCTACCGCATCGCCGGCACCGACCGCGGCATCGAGCTGGGCGAGCTGGCGGCGCGCCAGCCCGACGCGCGCATCGAATTCGCGATGTCCAACGCGGTCGGCGGCGTGACCTGGCCCAACGCCTGCCACGTCGCCGAAGTCGAGGTCGACCCTGACACCGGCGCCGTCGAGCTGATGTCGTATGCGTCGGTCAACGACATCGGCCGCGTCGTCAACCCGACGATCGCCACCGGCCAGGTCGAGGGCGGGGCCGTGCAGGGCATCGGCCAGGCGCTGGGCGAGCAAGTCGTCTACGACGCCCACACCGCCCAGCTGCTGACGGCCAGCTTCGCCGACTACGCGATGCCGCGCGCCGCCGACACGCCGCTCGTCTGGCGCACGCAGTTCGACACCTCGGTGCCGACGGCGCTCAACCCGCTGGGCGCCAAGGGCGTGGGCGAGCTCGGCACGATCGGCGCGACGCCCGTCGTCGTCAATGCCGTCGTCGATGCGCTCGTCGCGGCCGGCGTCGGCCGCCACGTGACCGAGCGGATGCAGATGCCGCTGACGGCGGAGAAGGTGTGGCGGGCGTTGGCGCGGGGGGATGGCGGGGCGGCGGCGGTGCCGGAGGGGCACTGGCTGCGGCGGGGGTTCGGCAACGGCTGACGACGGACGAGTGCGCGGCGCGGTGCTCGCGCCGTCACTTCGAGTATGAAAACGGTCGCGCGGGCGCGCGGCGGTGCAGCGAGCGAGCGACGAAGTGCTCGTCACCCTTGCGCAGCCAGTAGTCACACATGTCGACGCGCCGGCCGCCGCCGAGAAGGCGTGGCAGAGGACACCGTCTTCCTTGACGTCCCACGTGCCGAAGACGCCCACCGGCCACTGCGGATACGCCATGAAGGTACCGGTGAAGCTGCCATCAGCCTTGTAGTCCATGTCGAGCGGCTTGCCTGTCCGTTCCTTTCCCTTTACCCGCGTTCCGGGCAGCAGCGCGGACATCCCGTCCTTCGTCAACGGTTGCGCCCCGGCGTCGAGCAGTTCGCCGACGGTGGTTTGCGCGATGGAATCAGCCGTTTGGTGGATCACGAACGACGCACGTCATCCAGGAAACAGGGACAAGCGGGACGACCCTCTGTCGCCCGCGATGCCGGGTAGGCGAAACTCCATGCTTCCGGAGTGGGAGATCGCATGTCGCGCAGGAGAAGGAGCGCCGCAGAAGGCTTCATGGAGCTCGTGGCATCGGCACCGTGGTGGGTCGGTGTCGTGGTTGGCGTCGCGGCCTACGTGGTGCTTCATCGCTTCGCGGCGCGCGAAGTCGTTGTCGTGACGCAGTCGAGCCAGGTGTCTGCTGCAGTCCTGCAATCGATGGGGAAGACGGCGGCCTCGATCGGCCAGTACGTCGTACCCTTGCTTTGCTTCGCCGGTTCCTCCGTGTCGGCATGGCGCCGCCGCGAGCGGCGCTCGCTCGTTGCTGAAGCCACGAAGAGCGACGCCGCAGGCGTGCTCGACGGCATGAACTGGCGACAGTTCGAGCGGCTCGTCGCAGAGGCGTTTCGTCTACAGGGCTTCCATGTGGCCGAGATGGGAGGCGGCGGGGCTGACGGCGGTATCGATCTCTTCCTGAAGCGAGGCGGCGAAACCTTCCTTGTGCAGTGCAAGCAGTGGAAGGCGTTCAAGGTCGGCGTCGAGGTCGTGCGCGAGCTCTACGGCGTCATGGCGGCCAAGGGAGCAGCCGGCGGGTTTGTCGTGACCTCGGGGCGATTCACTGCCGAGGCGCGTGATTTCGCGAGCGGGCGCAACGTCAGGCTGATCGAGGGTGCGCAGTTGCAGGCTCTGCTTGGACAAGCGTCAGCGAGCGGGTCGGGCACGCAGAATCCCTCACGCGCACAAGCGTCCGCGAGGACGGCTCCATTCGAGCCTGCGACGCCGACGTGCCCGCTGTGCTCGAAACCGATGGTCAGGCGGACCGCGAAGCGAGGCTCCAACGCCGGTGTACCGTTCTGGGGCTGTACCCGCTATCCGGATTGCCGCGGCACGCGCCCGATCGCGTGACGACGCTTGCACGATGAGCCTTCCAGACGGCCTCTACGAACTGCTGTTGACCGAAGGGCTCACGGCTCGGCTGGACGCCTCAGCTGCCGACGTGCGCGAGGTTCAGGGCGATGCGGTCGACCTGCTGATCGACGGACTCACACGCCAGCTGGTTTCGATCCTCGAAGAGGCGCCGGGCGACAACGCCGGCAAGGCGCGACGCCAGCTCGAACTCGTCAACGGGCTGCTTGTCGAACTGCGAAGGCAACTGTCCGGTCGCGCCGCGTCGGCGGAAGTCGTCGACTTGTTCGCCGACCCTCTGCGTGTGCTGCGTGCCGTGCGCCGCGATCGGCAGTTCACGGCGCCGCCTGAGACGGGTCTCGCGTTGCCATGGCTGTTCACGGCTGGAAAGGGCACGCCGTCGCTCTTGCAGGAGGTCCGCCACGAGCTGGCGTCGGCCGATCGGGTCGACTTGCTGATGAGCTTCATCACGGTCTCGGGCGTGCGCAAGCTGCAGGACGTGCTGGACCGGATCACCGCCGTTGGCGCCGACGGACGCCCCGCGACGCAGATCCGCATCCTGACAACGACGTACGCTGGCGTCACCGAGGAACGGGCTCTCGACGCTTTGGCGCGACTGCCGGGCTGCGAGGTGCGGGTGTCGCTCGACGGGCGCCGGTCGCGACTGCACGCCAAGGCCTGGCTGTTCCATCGGGCAACGGGCTTCGGCTCGGCCTATGTCGGCAGTGCCAACATGTCAGGCGCGGCATTGACCGGCGGCCTGGAGTGGACCGTGAAGCTGACGCAACACGCTCACGAGGCGCTATACAGCCGCGCGCTCGCCACGTTCGAGACACTGTGGAACGACAGTGAGTTCGAGCACTACGACCCGAAGGACGCCGCACACCGGCGCGCGCTCCGGACGGCGCTGGGTCGCGAGTCATTCGGTGGCGACGACACGGCGAACGTCATCGCCGGCTTCTTCGATCTACAGCCCAAGACCTACCAGCAGGACATGCTGGAACAACTCGCGGTGGAGCGCAGCCATGGTCGGCGCCGAAACCTCGTCGTCGCCGCGACGGGTACGGGCAAGACCGTCGTGGCGGCGTTCGACTATCGCAACCTGTGCCGCGAGACAGGCGGGCAGCCACGACTGCTCTTCGTCGCTCACCGCGAGGAGATCCTGCGGCAGGCCTTGCGCACCTATCGCGAGGTCCTGCGCAATCCCGATTTCGGCGAACTGCTGACCGGGGGTCGGGAGCCGCTGCGCCACGACCATTTGTTCGCAACGATCGACAGCATCGCGAGTCGCGACCTGGTCACGACGTTCGGTGCCGACCATTGGCATGCCGTCGTCGTCGACGAATGCCATCGTCTGGCAGCGAACCGGTTTCACGACTTCGTGACGACGGTGCGGCCGCGCCTGCTGCTCGGCCTGACCGCCACACCGGAACGCAGCGATGGCCAGCCGATCATGGGCTATTTCGACTTGCGGCCGGACGGCAGTCCGGCGGTCGAGTTGCGGCTCTGGCATGCGCTGGACCTGCAGTTGCTGGCACCGTTCGAGTACTACGCCTGCGACGACGCGACCGATTTCAGCGGCGTGCCCTGGGACCGACCCGGCGAGCGCGAAGCGGTTGCTGTTCTCGTCGCGGGCAACGCAGTTCGAGCGCAGCTCGTCATCCGCGAGTGGAGTCGCCTCGCGAGTGACGCGCGCCGATCGCGTGCGATCGTCTTCTGCGTC
Organism: Burkholderiaceae bacterium; assembly: GCA_048500255.1. Classification (GTDB taxonomy): domain Bacteria; phylum Pseudomonadota; class Gammaproteobacteria; order Burkholderiales; family Burkholderiaceae_C; genus JAMHWF01. Next base: position 741,094 of record JASNYH010000002.1, read on the forward strand.
TCGGTTGCTCACGCCGAGTTCATGACGAAGCAGTTGAACTCTGCCGGGTTGCCCGCGGCGTGCGTCGTCGGGTCCACATCGCAGGACGAGCGCCTGCGCGCTCCGCAGCGGCTGGAGTCAGGCGAGCTGTGTGCACTCGTCACGGTCGATCTGTTCAACGAAGGCGTCGACCTTCCGGCCGTCGACACGCTGCTGTTGCTTCGGCCGACGCAGAGCCCGGTGTTGTTCCAGCAGCAGATCGGTCGTGGACTGCGCTTGGCGCGGGGCAAGGAAAGCTGCCTGGTGCTCGATTTCGTCGGCCAGCATCGTGCCGACTTCCGTTTCGATCGCCTGCTGTCGAGCCTGACCGGCTTGTCGCGCCAAGCGCTGGCAGATGGCGTCGAGAACGGCTTCGGCAGTCTGCCGCCGGGCTGCCACATCCACTTGCAGCCGCGCACGCGCGAGCAGGTGCTCGGCGGCCTGCGCGCCATCACCCAGCAGAACTGGCGCCGATTGCGGGCGGAGTTGCAGAGCTACGTGGCGTTGCGCGGGCGGGCGTCGGTCAAGCTGGCCGACTTCCTGCGCGACCAGGGACTCGAACTCGAGGATGTGTACCGCGATCAGGCGCTCAGCGGATGGACGGCCTTGAAGCGCGACGTCGGGCTGATCGCTGCCGAGCGCGGCCCCGAAGAAGCCTACTTCAGCCGCCGCATGGCCGACCTGTTGCATGTCGACGATCCGTGGCGGCTCGACCTGATGGCGTCGCTCGGCGCGTCACCGACTATCGAGGGCAACGCCCGCATCGTTGGGCAGATGCTGACCTACCAGATCGATGCGAGCAACGAGCGCATCGTCGGCGCGGCTGCCATGGCCGAACGCCTCGCTCGTCACCCGCCGATCTGCGAGGAACTCGCCGAACTGGCCGGTCTGCTGCAGGCGCGTAGCAGCCTGCATCCGTCGCCGGTGCCGGGGCTGGAGGACACGCCGTTGTGCCTGCATGCGAGCTACAGCGCGCGCGAGATCCTGACGGCCGTGGGTTGGCTGACGGCACAGCGCAGGACGCCATTCAACGCCGGAGTACTTCCGCTCAAGAGCCGCCAGACCGAACTGCTGTTCGTGACGCTCGACAAGAGTGAGGGCTTTCACGATCGCATCGCGTATCACGACTATGCGATCAGTGCTGAACGCTTCCACTGGCAGACGCAGAGGACCGCGCGTCCCGATCGGGGAGCAGGACTGCGCTACGTCCAGAGCGCCACAAACGGCTGGCAGTATCAACTGTTCGTCCGATCGACGAAGGGTGACTCCTACCGGGCGTGCGGGCGCGTCGTTCTGGAATCGCACGAGGGCTCGCAGCCAATGAGCATCGTCTGGCGGCTAGACACACCGCTGCCGGCGCGGCTGTTTCGCGAGTTCAGCGTGCTCCGCGGCGTGTAGTACGCCACTGCTTCAGGTGGCGTGTCGTGACCGATACGCGCCGAACAGCCGCGATACGGCCTGCCTGTGATGCAGGTAGCCCGATTGGAGCCTGCGCTGCCATGTCGCGGAACGGGTTCCGATGATCGTTGCGGCAACGGCGTCGTGGCCGGTGCGCCTCGCCTCGGCGCCGTGCGGTACGAGGTCGCCGAGCGCGTTGATGATGAGCTCGGTCGCTGACTCGTCGTCGTCGACGATCGTCGCGCAGGACGCACTCACGCAGTAGCGCGCATGGCGCTTGAGCAGCCAGCCGCGCGCCAAGGTTCGGGCGTGCAGATGCGCCAGATCGACGCGCGACGCGACGCAGTCGGCAGACGTCAGAGCCACCACGATCTCGGCCGGCCGCGACGCGGGCGGCTCGATCGCGATCGGCGGCAGCCGCGCGAGCAACGCCGCATCGTCGGCGTCGAGGGCGATCTCCCACTCCTGTGCGAGCGTGGCGAACGTCCGCTGGTGCGTCGACGGCATCGAATCCAGCGCGGCTCGCGTGATGGCCAGATCGATCGTGTCGGGCACCGGGCCGACAAAGTGCTCGTCGAGGCGCAAGCGCAGTTCGCCAGCTGCGGCATCGCGAAATAGCGCGTCACCGCACGACAGCATGTCGTAGAGCACGGCCCAGCAGGCGACCTTGGCCCGTCGATCGGGATCGATGGTGGCGGCCGATGTGGCGTCGCCGAGAGAGCGGGCGAGGATGTGTGAACCGCGCATGGTGTTCGGTGCCTCCTGTCGTCGACCGTGGGCTGCTTCGAACCCCTGCAGCCGAGTTCACAGCCAGCATATGCCGGGCCGCTGCGCGTCGCTTTGCTATCGTGCGCCGTCGCCACACCTCGAAGAGGCCCTCGCCTTGGTCTCCCCCCACAGCCGCCACCCCGAACGCCACCGCTACGACCGCATCGGCTGGCTGCGCGCGGCCGTGCTTGGCGCCAACGACGGCATCGTGTCGACGGCGAGTCTGATCATCGGCGTGGCCGCCGCCGCGGCGAGCCCGTCCGCGGTGCTCGTCGCCGGCACGGCCGGGCTGGTGGCCGGCGCGATGTCGATGGCGGCCGGCGAGTACGTCTCGGTCTCGTCGCAGTCCGACACGGAGCAGGCCGACCTGGCGCGCGAGCGCGCCGAACTGCACGAGGACCCGGCTGCCGAGGAGCGCGAGCTGGCGACGATCTATCGCGCGCGCGGCCTCGATCCCGAGCTGGCGCGCCAGGTCGCGGCGCAGCTGTCGGCGCACGACGCGCTCGGCGCGCATGCGCGCGACGAGCTGGGGCTGAGCGACGAACTCGCGGCGCGGCCGCTGCAGGCGGCGTGGACGTCGGGCGCGAGCTTCGCCATCGGCGCGGCGTTGCCGCTGGCGGTGGCCGCGCTCGCGCCGCCGCGCGTGCTCGGCGTCGCCGTGGCGGCGACGTCGCTCGTCTTCCTCGCGCTGCTCGGCGCGCTGGCCGCGCGCACCGGCGGCGCACCGCTCGTCACTGGCGCCGCGCGCGTCACGTTCTGGGGCGCGCTGGCGATGGCCGCCACGGCGGGCGTGGGGGCGCTGTTCGGCACGACGGCGGGCTGACACACTGCGACGCATGACGTCGCCGCCGCTGCCTTCGCTTGCCGTCGTCGATGGCGCTGCCGTCGATGCGCGCGGCATCGCCACGGTGCGCTTCTACGCCGAGCTCGAAGAGCTGCTCGCGCCCCGCCACCGCGGCCGGCCGGTGGCGTGCGAGACCTCGGCCACGCGCAGCGTCAAGCACTGCATCGAGTCGCTCGGCGTGCCGCACACCGAGGTGGGGCTGCTGCTCGTCGACGGCGCGCCACAGGGATTCGACTATCGGCCGGTGGAGGGCGACCGCATCGGCGTCTTTCCGACGTTTCGCCGCATCGACGGCGTCGACGAGCTGGCGCCCGGCGCGCCGCTCGCCGCGCCGGGCGGCGACGCGCCGACCTTCATCGCCGACGCGCAGCTCGGGCGGCTGGCGCGCTGGCTGCGCTTCGCCGGCTACGACACGCGCTGGCGCAACGCCTGGCGCGACGCCGATCTCGTCGCGCTGGCCGCCGACGAGGGCCGCATCGTGCTGTCGCGCGATCGCGACCTGCTGATGCACCGCGACGTCGAGGCCGGCTGCTACGTGCGCGACGACGATCCGCTGCGCCAGCTCGCCGACATCGCGTCGCGGCTGAGGCTCGACCTCGCTGTCAGCATGCAGCGGCCGGCGCGCTGCACTGTCTGCAACGGCACGCTCGCCGCCGCGACGGCCGCCGAAGTCGCCCCGTGCCTGCCGACGCGCGCCGCGCTCGAGTTCGACGCCTGGTGGCGCTGCACCGGATGCGCGCGCATTTACTGGCGCGGCTCGCACTGGCGGCGGCTGCGCGCGGCGCTCGATGGCGTGGCGGCCGGGCTGGCGGCTCGCAACGCCGGCTGAGCGGGCGTCTTCAGCCGGCCGCCGCGAAGAACGGCACCACCCGCTGCAGCAGCGCCTCCGGCGCCTCTTCGGGGATGTAGTGCCCGCAGGGCAGCGCCTCGCCGCGCACGTCGTCGGCGACGCGCTTCCATTCGTCGAGCGGGCGGAAGCAGCGCTCGACGATGCCGCGCGCGCCCCACAGCACGAGCAGCGGCATCGCGAGGCGCCGGCCGGCGCTGCGGTCGGCGCGATCGTGGTCGAGGTCGATCGTCGCGGCGGCGCGGTAGTCCTCGCACAGCGCATGCGCCGCGCCGGGCAGCGCGAGGCAGCGCTCGTATTCGGCGAGCGCGCGGGGATCGAAGGGCGCCAGGCCGGCGTCGCGCGAGCCCATCGTGCTGCGGATGTAGCCGGCCGGGTCGGCCTCGATCAGCCGCTCGGGCAGCGGTGCGCGCTGGATCAGGAAGAACCAGTGCCAGTAGGCGCGCGCGAAGGCCTCGTTCGTCTGCTCGTACATCGCCAGCGTCGGCGCGATGTCGAGCAGCACGAGCCGCTGCACGACCTGCGGGTGGTCGGCGGCGAGGCGGTGCGCGACGCGCGCGCCGCGGTCGTGCGCCAGCACGTCGAAGCGCGGGTGGCCGAGCGCCGCCATCACGCCGAGCTGGTCGCGCGCCATCGCGCGCTTGGCGTACCTGGCGTGGTCGGGATCGCCCGGCGGCTTGGAGGCGTCGCCGTAGCCGCGCAGGTCGGTCGCGACGACGGTGTGCTGCGTAGCCAGCGCCGGCGCGACGCGGTGCCAGATGGCGTGCGTCTGCGGATGGCCGTGCAGCAGCAGCAGCGGCGGCCCCGAGCCGCCGACGACGCACGGGATCTCGACGCCGTCGCCGACGTCGATGCGGCGCGACGCGAAGCCGGGGAACAGCTGCGCATCGGCGGCGGCGCCGGGCAGGTCGGACGGCGGCGGGGTCGTCATGCGCCGCATGGTAGCGGCGCTGCGGTCAGTCGGCGTAGCCTGCGTCGCTGCGGTCGAGCCGGCGCCGCAGCGCCGGCCAGGCGAGCGCGCCGCCGCCCTTGCCGTGCGTCACCTGCTTCCACTGCGCCTGCGCGTTGTCGACGATGCGGTGGTCGAGCTCGATCAGCCCGCGGTCGGTGCTGCCGGCGCGAACCTGGATCGCGCACGCCGTCTCGAAGAAGTACATCGCGACGAAGGCGTCGGCGATGCTCGCGCCGACCGTCAGCAGGCCGTGGTTGCGCAGCATCAGGCAGCGCTTGCTGCCCAGGTCGCGCACCAGCCGCGGCTTCTCGTCGGCGTCGAGCGCGACGCCCTCGTAGTCGTGATAGCCCAACGAGGCCAGCACGAAGATCGAATGCTGCGAGATCGGCCGCACGCCGCCGGCCTGTGCCGACACGGCCACGCCGTTGAGGCTGTGCACGTGCAGCACGCACTGCGCGTCGTCGCGCGCCGCGTGGATCGCGCTGTGGATCGTGAAGCCGGCCGGGTTGATCTCGTACGGGCTGTCGACGACCTTGCGGCCCTGCAGGTCGATCTTGACCAGGCTCGACGCCGTGATCTCGTCGAACAGCATGCCGTAGGGATTGATCAGGAAGTGGTGCTCGGGCCCCGGCACCCGCGCCGAGATGTGGGTGAAGACGAGGTCGTCCCAGCCGAAGCGCGCGACGAGGCGGTAGCACGCGGCGAGATCGACGCGCAGCGCCCATTCGGTGTCGCTGACGGTGGCGCGCAGGCTGGAGGTCGGGGCGTTCATCGCGTCTCCTTGGTGGTTGCGGGGGCGGTGATTAATATGTAGACCGGTCTACAAAGGACTGCATCGAGAGCCGACGATGACGAACACCACCGCCAAGGGCACCGTCAGTCGCGAGCGCATGGTCGACGCCGCCATCACGCTGATGCGGCAGTCGGGGCTGAGCGGCGCGGGCATCAACGAGGTCGTCAAGGCCAGCGGCGCGCCCAAGGGCTCCGTGTACCACTTCTTCCCCGACGGCAAGCGCCAGCTCGCCGGCGAGGCGCTCGCCGTGCATGCGCAGCGCGTGCTCGGCGTGATCGACACGGCGATGTCGGGCCCGCGCACGCCCGGCGAGCGGGTGCGAGCGCTGCTGCGCACCTTCGGCCGCCGGCTCGACGATGGCGAGTGCCGCCAGAGCTGCGCGCTCGGCACCGTGACGCTCGACCTCGACCCGGACCTCGAGACGGTGCGCGCCGTGATCGAGGCGTCGTTCGGCGAGTGGATCGAGCGCATCGCGTCCCATCTGGGTTTCGCCGACGCGCGGCGCGCGCGTTCGTTCGCGGGGCTGGTGCTGACCGCCATCGAGGGGGCCTACGTGCGCGGGCGCGCCGAGCGTTCGAGCCGCGCCTTCAAGGAGGCGGCGTCCTGGCTGGGCGAACTGGCCGATCGGGAGGCGGCGGCGCGCTGACGGCGGCGCTCGCGCGCGCCCCGCGCCACCAGGCGAGCAGGCGGTCGAGGTCGCCGCCGAAGCCGCGCTGTAGCAGCGCCTCGGCGACGAGGGAGCAGCCTTCGACGACGGCAGGCGCGGGCACGCGTCGTGTCGCCAGCGCATCGCATTCGAGGTACGCGCGCTCCAGTGCGGCGAGCGGCACCGTGTCGTGGGCGACGGCGCTGCCGCCGGCGACGAACGCGGCGGCGACGGCCAGCGCCAGGCGGGTGTGCATGTCGGTCTCCCGCGGCGCGCGACGGCGCCGCACGAAGAATATATAGACTGGTCTAGTTAGAAATGCAAGGCGCGCCCTCGCCGAGCGCGGCGGCGCGACGCTGAGTGCCTCAGTCGAGCTCGAAGCCGCAGCGCGCGCGGTCGTCGCGCGTCGCGTTTCCGGCCAGCAGCGCGACCAGCCGCCCCGCCAGCGCCGGATCGGCGGCGCGCGTCGTCACGGCGGCGACGTAGACGGTGGCCAGGCCGAGCGGCGGCGGCAGCGCGCCGGCGAGCTGCACGCCGGCGGTGTCGGTGAACTCGTCGACGCCCATCGTCATCGGCACCGCGCCCTGCGCGGCCCACGATCGGCGCACGTCGGGGTTGCCCGTGATGCGGCCGATCTCGGCATTGAGCCGGGTCACGATCGCCGCCGGCGTGCCCTTGGGCGCGAGCATGCCGAGCCAGATCGTCGCCTCTTAGCCGGGCACGCCGGCCTCGTCGACCGTCGGCACGTCGGGCAGCACCGACGAGCGCGCCTTGCCCGTCGTGCCGAGCGCGCGGAGCTTCTCGCGCCTGCGCGCTTGCGTTAAGCCGGGTTTGTATCGCGGGGATGACGGGCGTCTGCTACAAATCAAACCCTCGGGGCGGCGCGGTCGCGCGCGCCGCATCATCGAACCGGATCGTGCAGATCGTGTAGAGGGGACTCATGCGCATCGCCACCTATCGACTCCACGGGCAGCGCCAGGTCGGCGTCGTGTCGGCCGACGGCCGCAGCGTGACGCCGCTGCCGCTGCCGCCCGAGCAGGCCGAGCGCGGCGCGCAGGCCGTCATCGAGTACGCCGTCGCGCACGGCCGCCTGCCCGAGCCCAAGGGCGAGCCGGTGGCGCTGGCCGACGTCGTGCTCGACGCGCCGCTGCCGCGGCCGGTGCGCAACCTGTGGTGCGCCGGGCGCAACTACCACGCGCACGCCAAGGAGCTGTCGACCTCCGTCTTCAAGGACAGCGCAGCCAAGGTCGACGAGTGGCCGATCGTGTTCAGCAAGGTGCCCGAGTCGGTGGTCGGCCCGCACGCCGAGGTGCACATGCCGACGGGCGTGTCGGAGCAGATCGACTACGAGGTCGAGCTCGCCGTCGTGATCGGCGTGGGCGGGCGCAACATCGCGCGCGCCGACGCGTTGAAGCACGTGTTCGGCTACACCATCGTCAACGACGTCACGGCGCGCGACGTGCAGCTGCGCCACCAGCAGTGGGACCTCGGCAAGTCGTTCGACGCCTTCTGCCCGATGGGGCCGTGGATCGTCACCGCCGACGCGCTCGACCCGGCGACGTCGCGCGTGCGCACCTGGGTCAACGGCGAGCTGCGCCAGGACGCGCTGACGGCCGACATGATCTTCGACGTACCGACGCTGATCGAGACCTGCTCGCGCGGCATCACGCTGGTGCCGGGCGACGTCATCGCCACCGGCACGCCGGCCGGCGTCGGCATGGGCATGAAGCCGCAGCGCTGGCTGAAGGCCGGCGACGTCGTGCGCATGGAGGTCGACGGCATCGGCGTGATCGAGAATCGCTTCGTCTGAACACGGACAACGACAGGAGACCGACACCATGCAAGCACAACGACGCGCCCTCGTCGCTGCAGCGCTGGCGGCGTGCGCGGCCGCGCCCCTCGGCGCCGCGGCGCAGGGCTGGCCCGAGAAGACGATCGTGATGATCGTGCCGTTCCCGCCCGGCGGCGTCGCCGACACCGTGGCGCGGCCGGTCGCCGAGGCGCTGTCGCGTGAGCTCAGGCAGCCCGTCGTGATCGAGAACAAGGCGGGCTCGGGCGGCGCGCTCGGCATCGGCGCGGCGTCGCGCGCGCCGGCCGACGGCTACACCGTGCTGCTGAGCCTGTCGTCGATCTCGATCCTGCCCGAGGCCGACAAGATCCTCGGCCGCACGCCGCAGTTCCAGATGGAGCAGTTCGTGCCGATCGCGCGCTTCACCGCCGACCCGACGGTGTTCGTCGTGCGCGGCGACGCGCCGTGGAAGACTCTGGCCGAGTTCGTCGCCGACGCGAAGAAGAAGCCCGGCGCCTACAACTACGGCAGCTCGGGCAACTACGGCACGATGCACGTGCCGATGGAGATGCTCAAGGCGTCGGCCGGGTTCTCGATGACGCACATCCCGTACACCGGCGCGGGGCCGGCGGTGACGGCGCTGCTCGGCGGCCAGGTCGATGCCATCGCCAGCGGCCCGGCGACGGTGGCGCAACACGTCAAGTCGGGCAGGATGCGCGCGCTCGGCCACTGGGGCGAGCAGCCGCTGCAGTCGATGCCCGACGTGCCCAGCTTGAAGCAACTCGGCTATCCGGTGCATTTCGCGCAATGGTCGGGGCTGTTCGTGCCGGTCGGCACGCCGAATGACGTCGTGCAGAAGCTGCGCGCCGCGTCGCGCAAGGCCGCCGCCGACCCGGCCGTGGTGCAGACGATCGGCCGCGCCGGCAGCCCCGTCGCCTATCTCGACCAGGCGGAGTTCCAGTCGTATTGGGCGAGCGACGCCAGGGTGATGACGGACGCGGTGCGCAAGATCGGCAAGGTCGAGTGAGCGCGGCGATCGAACTCAACCGCCTCGACGCGCACGACGCGCTCGCGCGGCTGGTGCGGCGCGAGATCACGGCCGTCGAGCTGCTGCGCGCCTGCCTCGAGCGCATCGCGGCGCGCGAGGCCGATGTGCGCGCCTTCGTGCGTATCGACGCCGACGCCGCACTGGCGCAGGCGCGCGCGCTCGACGCCGGCCCGGTGCGCGGCCCGCTGCACGGCCTGCCGCTGGGCGTGAAGGACCTGTTCGATACCGCCGACCTGCCCGCTGCCTACGGTACGCCCCTCTATGCGCGCCACCAGCCGGCGGCCGACGCGGCCGCCGTTGCGCTGTGCCGCGAGGCCGGCGCCGTGATCCTCGGCAAGACGGTGACGACGGAGCTGGCCTACTTCAACCCCGGCCCGACGCGCAATCCCCAGGCGCTCGACCACACGCCGGGTGGCTCGTCGAGCGGCTCGGCGGCGGCGGTGGCCGACGCCATGCTGCCGATCGCGCTCGGCACGCAGACGGCCGGCTCCATCATCCGGCCCGCCGCCTACTGCGGCATCGTCGGCTGGAAGGCGAGCTACGGCCGCGTGCCGCGCACCGGGCTGAAGGGGCTGTCGGACTCGCTCGACACGATCGGCGGCTTCGCGCGCTGCGTGCGCGACGTGGCGCTGCTGGCCGGTGTGCTGGCCGGCGACGCGCGCATCGCGAGCGCCTGCAGCGACGATGGCACCGCCGCGCCGCGCATCGGCTGGTGTCGCACGCCGTGGTGGGACGCGGCGGACGTCGACGCGCAGCGCGCCTGGGTCGATGCGCAGGCTGCGCTCGCGCCGCAGGCCGCGGCGAACGGCGATGTCGCGCTGCCGGGCAGCTTCGACACGCTCGTCGAGCTGCAGAAGTCGGTGATGGCCTGGGAGATGGCGCGCAGCCTCAGCCACGAGCGGCTGCGCCACCGCGAAGGCCTGAGCGGGCGCCTCGCCGCGCTGGTCGACGAGGGCCTGGCGATCGACGGCGAGCGCCACGTCGCCGACCTCGCTGCCGTGACGGCGTGGCGCGCGCGCGCCGATGCGCTCTTTGTAGCGCACGACGTGATCGTCGCGCCGAGCGCGACGGGTGAGGCGCCGGCCGGCCTCGGCGCCACCGGCGACCCGCTGTTCTGCCGCGGCTGGACGCTGCTCGGCCTGCCGTGCGTGCACCTGCCGTTCGCGCGCGGCGGCCACGGCCTGCCGGTCGGCGTGCAGCTCGTCGGCCGCGTCGGCGACGACCACCGCCTGCTCGCCGCCGCGCACTGGGCGCAGCAGCGGCTGCGCGGCTGAGCGCGCGCGGCGTCAGCGCCTCGCTGCGCCGAGCCGCTCGCAGGCCCAGCGCAGCGCCGCCGAATAGCCGCTCGTGCCGAGCCCCGCGACCACGCCCTCGGCGATGCCCGACAGGTAGGAGTGGTGGCGGAACGCCTCGCGCTTGTGGATGTTGGAGATGTGGACTTCGACGAACGGGATCGCCACGCCGGCCAGCGCGTCGCGCAGCGCCACGCTGGTGTGCGTGAGGCCGCCGGGGTTGATGAGGATGAACTGCACGCCTTCCTCGCGCGCGGCGTGGATGCGGTCGATCAGCGCACCTTCGTGGTTGCTCTGGTAGCAGGAGAGCGTCGCGCCGAGCGCCGCCGCCTCACCCTGCAGCGCCGCCTCGATCTCGGGCAGCGTCGTCGAGCCGTAGAGCTGCGGCTCGCGCGTGCCGAGCAGGTTGAGGTTGGGTCCGTTGAGCAGCAGCAGTTTCATCGCGTGACTCCCTCTCGCGGCAGCGATTCGCCGCCCCGCAGTGTCGCAGGATAGCCGGGCCGCGCAGCGGGCACGCGCGCTGCCCCGGCTGGAGCGTCCGCACCTCCACCACCGCGCCGCGCCATGACTCCGGCACACGATCCGCCCGCGTCGAGCGAGGCCGTCGCGCCCGCGGCGCGGCGCCGGCGCGGCGGGCGCGCCGCGCGCATCGCCGTCGCCGCACTGGCGGCGCTCGCCGTCGTGTTGGTCGCCGCCGAGGCGCTCGGCTGGCGCTTCCTGCGCGCGCCGCTGCAGGCGGCGCTGGCGTCGACGCTCGGCACCGACGTGCGCATCGACGCGCCGTTTCGCGCGCGCCTGCTGCGCCCTCCGGGCGTCGAGGTGGGCGCGCTGCGCGTCGGCGCGGCGGCGGACAGCGGCGTGCCCTTCCTCTTCGACGCCGAGGGCGTGCGCCTGCGCTGGCGCTGGCGCGACGTGCTCGCGCTGCAGCGCGGCGAGCGGCTGCGCCTGCGCGCGCTCGAGGCCGATCGGCTCGAGGCCCATCTGCGCCGCGATGCCGACGGCCGTGCGAGCTGGCATTTCGCGCCGCCCGACCCCGACGCGGCGCGCCGCCCGATGCAGTTGCCCGAGTTCGGGCGGCTCGCCGTGCGCGACGGCCGCCTGCACGTCGACGACGCGCCGTCGCACCTCGTGCTCGCGGTCCGGCTGGGCGTGCAGGAAGGCGAAGCCTCGCCCAACGATGCGTCGTCGCAGGGTGTCGAGCTCGAGGCGCGCGGTCGCTGGCGCGACGAGCCGGCCGACATCGCGCTGACGGTGCGCGGCCTCGCCGGCGCCGTCGGCGCGTCGCCCGATGCGGCGAGCGGCATCGACGGTAAGGCGCGCATCGTGATCGGCCGCGCGCGCATCGAGTTCGACGGGCGGCTCGACGATCCGCTCGGCGCGCGCGGCATCGACGGCCGCGTCGAGGCGAGTGGGCCCTCGCTGGCCGCCATCGGCGAGCCGTTCGGCCTCACGCTGCCGGCGACGCCGCCGTTCGCGCTGCGCGGCCGGCTGGTGCGCGATGCCGAGCAGTGGCGCGCCGAGGTCGACGCGGCGCGCGTCGGCAGCAGCCGGCTGCGCGGCGCGTTCCGCTACGACGCGTCGGGCGAGGTGCCGCGCCTCACCGGCACGCTCGGCGGCGCTCGGCTTGCCATCGCCGACCTGGCGCCGGCCGTCGGAGCGCCCGAGACCCCGCCGAACGACGGCGCGCCGGACCGCGTGCTGCCCGCGCGCGAGTTCGACCTGCCGTCGCTGCGCGCGATGGACGCCGACGTGCAGGTGGCGATCGACGAGTTCGAGCTGAACACGCCGGTGCTGGCGGCGCTCGAACCGCTGAAGGCGCACGTGCGCCTCGAGCGCGGCGTGCTCACGCTGTCCGACATCGACGCGCGCACGGCCGGCGGTGCCGTCGGCGGTCGCACGGTGCTCGACGCCACGAAGGAGCCGCCGGCCTGGCAGGCCGACCTGCGGCTGTCCGACGTCGACCTCGCGGGCTGGCTGCGCGCCGCGCGCAAGGAGACCTCGACCGTCGACGCGCGCGATCCGCCGGCCAAGCTGGCGCGCGAGCGCCGCGAGGCACGCCAAGGCGGCGCGCCGGCGCGCTCCTATGTCACGGGCGTGCTGCAGGCGCAGCTGCAGCTCGCCGGCCGCGGGCGCTCGACGGCGGCGATCCTCGGCAGCCTCGACGGCCGGGTGCGCGCCGCGGTGCGCGACGGTTCGCTGTCGAACCTGGCGCTCGAAGTCGTCGGCCTCGATCTCGCGCAGGCACTGGGCGTGATGGCGCGCGGCGACGAAAGCCTGCCGCTGCGCTGCGCCGTCGTCGCCGCGCGCGCGCGCGACGGCGAACTGAAGGCCGAGGCGGCCGTCTTCGACACCAGCGACACCACCGTCACGTTCGACGGCACGGTGGACCTCGGCGACGAGCGCCTCGCGCTGCGCGCCGTGGCGCTGCCGCGCGACTTCAGCGTGTTCACGCTGCGCACGCCGGTGCGCGTCGGGGGCACGCTTGCCGAGCCGCGCGTCGAGCTCGACAAGGCGCCGCTGGCGCGCCGCGTCATCGCCGGGCTGGCGCTCGGGCTGATCAACCCGCTGGCCGCGCTGCTGCCGTTCATCGACCCGGGCGATCCGCAGGCCGGCGGCTGCGCGGCCCTGGTGGAGCGCCAGCGCAGCCGCCGCCAGGGCGCCGCGGCCGAGAAGCGCTAGCGCCCGGCCCAGCGCTGCGTCGCGCGCTCGACGACGGCGGCCAGCGGCAGCTCGGCGCTGCGCTGCGCGCGCAGCCAGCTCGCGTCGTTGCCGGCGGCGAGCACTTCGCGGATCTCGTTGCAGGCGTCGAGCGCGCGCAGGTCCGCGGCGTGGGCGTCGATGCGCGCCAGCGTCGCCGCAATGTCGTCGCGCAGGCGCAGCCGCTGCTTGGTCTTGGGATCGACGATCTGGCCGTCGAGGCCGAAGCGGCAGGCCTGGAAGCGGTTGAACGTATAGACGAGGTAGTCGTCCTCGGCCGGTTCGAGGGGCCGCTCCTCGCGCAGCCAGCGGCAGATCACCTGCAGGTAGCAGGCGAGCGCCGCTGCGCGGTCGACCGACAGCGGCGTGTCGCACACGCGCAGCTCGATCGTGCCGAACTCGGGCTTGGGGCGGATATCCCAGTAGAAGTCTTTCATCGACTGCACGACGCCGGTGGCCGTCATCTTGTCGAAGAAGGCGCCGAACTCGCTCCAGCTACGCACGAAGGGCGCACGGCCCGACAGCGGGAACGCGAACACGGAGTTCAGCCGCGCCGAGTCGAAGCCGGTGTCGTGGCCCTGCACGAAGGGCGACGACGCGCCCAGCGCGATGAAGTGCGGCACGTAGCGCGACAGCGCGTGCAGCAGCCACAGCGCGCGGTCGCCGTCCTCGCAGCCGACGTGCACGTGCTGACCGAAGACGGTGAACTGCTTGGCGAGGTAGCCGTAGAGCTCGCTCAGGTAGCGGAAGCGCTCGCTCGGAAAGATCTGCTGCTCGCTCCAGTGCTGAAAGGCGTGCGTGCCGCCGCCGGCGATCGCCACGTTGAGGCGCCGCGCCGCAGCGCACAGCTGGTCGCGCAGGTCATGCAGCTCGGCGCGCAGCGGCGCATGCTCGCGGTGCACCGAGGTGCCGATCTCGATCATGCTGCTCGTGATCTCGGGCTTGACGTCCCAGGCGCCGCTGTGGCCGGCGGTGGCGCGCAGCAGGTCGGCCGCCTGCGGCACGAGGTCGAAGTCGACCGTGTCGACGATCTGCAGCTCGAGCTCGACGCCCAGCGTGAGCGGCTGCGACGGCGTGAATTCAGCGAGCGCCATGACTGCCCCCCGCGGCATCGCCGCTCTCGCGCGCCACGCCGCGCAATCCCCACTGCACCCACAGCGGCCCCGTCATCTGCATCAGCGTCGTCGCGACGAGCAGCGCCTGCAGCACGGCGGCATCGGCGCTCGGCAGCGCGGCGTTCCAGTCGAAGCTGTCGACGGCCAAGAGCACGGCCAGGCTGCCCATCGGCTGCAGGGCGAGCACCAGCGCCGCGGCCTGGCGCCAGCCGAGCGCGCTGAAGCGCGCCGTCAGCGCGATCGCGAGCGCCTTGCCGGCGGCGCGCGCGACGACGATCGCGACGACCCATGGCCACAGCGTCGCCAGGCCGTCGACGCGAAACAGCAGCCCGAGGCCGACGAACAGCAGCAGCCCGAGCACGGCGCCGGCCGAGCCGAGCTGCGGCTCGACCGTCAGGCGCAAGCCCATCGCGGCGCGCGCGACGACGCCGGCAGCCAGCAGCGAGAGCAGCGGCGAGAGCTTCCAGCGCGCGGCCAGCAGGCTGGCGACGATGACGAGTGCGATCTGCAGCACGGCCAGGCTGTCGGCGCCGCGCGCCAGGCGCGACAGCGCGTGCAGCGCGCCGCCCGCCGCCGCCCCGAGCAGCAGCGAGCCGACGACGACGTAGACCGCGCCGGCGCCGACGCCGACGAACTCCGACAGCGGCGACGACGAGGCGCCTGTCGCCGCGACCACGCCCCAGGCCTTGACGGCGAGCATCGCCAGCACGCTGTTGATCGCCGATGTGATCAGCAGCCGCTCGGCGACCTGCCCGCGCGCGCGCGACTCGTGCACCATCGCCATCGCGATGACCGGCGAGGTCGACATCGCGACGGCGCCGGCGACGGTGGCCGACAGCAGCGGCGCGCCGAGCCAGGCCAGCGTGCCCGTGACGGCGGCGCCGGCGAGCAGGCCCTCGACCACGCAGCTCGCGGCGAGCCAGCGGTTGTCGACCAGCCAGCGCGGTCGCAGCCGCGCGCCGAGCTCGAAGACGAGCACGCCGACGGCGAGCTCGAGCAGGGGCTTCCAGGCGTCGAACTGCGTCGGCTCGATCAGGCCGAAGGCCGCCGGGCCGGCCAGCGCGCCGACGACCATCGCGCCGGCCGGCCGCGGCAGGCCGGCCCAGCGGCGCAGCGCGGCAGCGACGACGACGGCGACGATCATCGCCAGCGCGATCGCCAGCAGCGGGTCCGCGCCGCGCAGGCCGGCGAGGCTCCAGGAAGTCGCGGTCGAGGGCGGCACGAATAAGGCGGCGGGCGCGCGAGGAAGTGGTCGGGGCCCGCGAGCGTAACGCCAAGTGCGCCGCCACCTCGCAAAGGCCAAGCGCGGCCGCACGATAATGGCCGCCCTCGATGCCCCGCGTCTTGAAAGCGCGCCGCCCGTCCGCATCTGCCGGCGTGGCCGCGGTCGCTCGCCGCGGTGTTCCCCTTTCGTTGCCGACACGAACCATGGACAAGAAGACGCTTTCCTTCCAGGCCGAGGTGCAGCAGATCCTGCACCTCGTCACGCATTCGCTGTACTCGAACAAGGAGATCTTCCTGCGCGAGCTGGTCTCCAACGCCTCCGACGCCTGCGACAAGCTGCGCTACGAGGCGCTCGACAGGCCCGAGCTCTACGAGGACGCGCCCAACCTCGAGGTACGCGTGAGCTTCGACGCCGCGGCACGCACGCTGGCGATCGAGGACAACGGCATCGGCATGTCGGCCGACGAGGCGGTCGCCCACTTGGGCACGATCGCCAAGAGCGGCACGCGCGAGTTCATGGCGCGCCTCGAGGGCGACCAGAAGAAGGACGCCAACCTGATCGGCCAGTTCGGCGTCGGCTTCTATTCGGGCTTCATCGTCGCCGACCGCATCACGGTCGAGTCGCGGCGTGCCGGGTTGAAGCCCGACGAGGGCGTGCGCTGGACTTCGGCCGGCGCCGGGGACTTCGAGGTCGAGACGATCACGCGGCCGGCGCGCGGCACGACGGTGACGCTGCACCTGCGCGACGGCGAGGACGAGTTCCTGAAGACCTGGCGGCTGAAGTCGGTCATTTCGAAGTACTCGGACCACATCTCGCTGCCGATCCTGATGCGCAAGGAGAAGTGGGACGCCGAGAAGTCGGAGACCGTGCTCGAGGACGAGTGGGAGACGGTCAACAAGGCCGCGGCGCTGTGGACGCGGCCCAAGAGCGACATCACCGACGCGCAGTACCAGGAGTTCTACAAGCAGATCAGCTTCGACAGCGAGGCACCGCTGGCCTACACGCACAACCGCGTCGAGGGTCGCACCGAATACACGCAGCTGCTCTACGTGCCGGCGAAGGCGCCGTTCGACCTGTGGAACCGCGACAAGCGCGGCGGCGTCAAGCTCTATGTCAAGCGCGTCTTCATCATGGACGACGCCGAGGCGCTGATGCCGGTCTACCTGCGCTTCGTCAAGGGCGTCATCGACTCGGCCGACCTGCCGCTCAACGTCAGCCGTGAGCTGCTGCAGGAAAGCCGCGACGTGAAGGCGATCCGCGAAGGCTCGACAAAGCGCGTGCTGTCGATGCTCGAAGACGTGGCCGAGAACCAGAAGGACAAGTACGCGGCGTTCTGGAAGGAGTTCGGCGCCGTGCTGAAGGAGGGCATGGGCGAGGACCACGCCAACCAGGAGCGGCTCGCCAGGCTGCTGCGCTTTGCGTCGACGCACGCGGACGACGGCGTGTCGTTCGCCGACTACGCGGCGCGCATGAAGGAAGGGCAGGAGGCGATCTACTACATCACGGCCGACACGCTCGCCGCCGCGAAGAGCAGCCCGCAGCTCGAGATCTTCCGCAAGAAGGGCATCGAGGTGCTGCTGCTCGTCGACCGGGTCGACGAGTGGATGCTCAGCCACCTCTACGAGTTCGACGGCAAGCCGCTGCAGAGCGTGGCGCGCGGCGCAGTCGACCTCGGCAAGCTGCAGGACGAAGAAGAGAAGAAGAAGGCCGAGGAGGCCGCCGGCGCCTTCAAGCCCGTGCTCGAGAAGCTGAAGAAGGCGCTCGAGGGTCGCGCCAAGGACGTGCGCGTGACGACGCGGCTGGTCGACTCGCCGGCCTGCCTCGTCGTCGAGGAGGGCGACATCAGCGGCCACCTGGCGCGCATGCTCAAGCAGGCCGGGCAGTCGGCTCCGAAGTCGCAGCCGGTGCTCGAAGTCAACGCCGAGCACGCGCTGGTGCAGCGGCTGGCCGACGACGACGCGCGCTTCGACGATCTGGCGCACATCCTGTTCGACCAGGCACTGCTCGCCGAGGGCGGGCAGCTCGAGGATCCGGCGGCCTACGTGCGGCGCGTCAACGCGCTGCTCGTCGGCTGACGGCGCGCGGCAGGCGCTGCCTCAGCGCCCGGTGTCGCGCATCGCGTCGATCTGTTCGCGCAGCTGCTGCGCCTGCTGCTGCCAGTAGGCCGCACCCTCGAACCACGGGAACGCGATCGGGAACGCCGGGTCGCGCCAGCGCCGCGCAATCCAGGCGCTGTGGTGGATCATGCGCAGCGTGCGCAGCGGCTCGATCAGCAGCCGCTCGCGCGGCTCGAAGGGCATGAACTGCTCGTAGCCGTCGAGCACGAGCGCGAGCTGCGCCTGCATCGCGGCGGCGTCGCCCGACAGCAGCATCCACAGGTCCTGCACCGCCGGGCCGGTGCAGGCGTCGTCGAGATCGACGAAGTGCGGGCCGGCGTCGGTCCACAGCAGGTTGCCGGGATGGCAGTCGCCGTGCAGGCGCAGCGTGCGCAGCGGCGCGGCGGCGTCGAAAAGGCGCTGTGATTCGGCCAGCGCGGCGTCGCAGGCGGCGCGCCAGCCGGGCAGCGCGTCGGGAGGGATCACGTCGTTGTCGATCAGCCAGTCGCGCGCCGCGACGCCGACCGATGCCACGTCGTGGCGCAGCCGGTGCGCGAACGGACGGCGCGCGCCGACGGCGTGCAGCCGGCCGAGGAAGCGGCCGATCCAGCGCAGCGTGTGCGGGTCGTCGAGCTCGGGCGCACGGCCGGCGCAGCGCGGCGCGACGGCCCAGCGACGCGTGCCGGCGACCGCCAGCGTCGGCGGGTCGCCGCGCAGGGTGACGCGTTCGATCGCGTGCGTCGCGGCGGACAGCGGCAGCGGTGCGACGACGGGTACTTCGTCGGCCGCGAGTTCGAGCGCGAACGCATGCTCCTCGAGGATCTGAGCATCGCTCCAGCGCGCCGGCCGGTAGAACTTGGCGACGACGACGGCGCCGTCCTCGAGAAAAACCTGGAAGACGCGGTTCTCGTAGGAGTTGAGCTGCAGCAGGCGACCGTCGCCGCGCAGCCCGACATCGTCGAGCGCATCGAGGACGCTGTCGGGCGTCAGGCCGGCGAACGGGGCATCCTCCATGCGCGCATCGTACGCGCAGCGGTCGACGGCGAGGCGAGACGCGGTGAACCTGCGGGCCGGTCCCGCGCGCTCAGTGCCGGGTCGTCGGGTAGCGCGGCGTGTCGACGACGACGCCGGCGATGTCGTCACCCGGCAGCGACGAACGCGAGCCTTCGTCCGGCGAGGCCGTGCTGGCGTAGCGGCTGTTGTTCGTCGCGCTGCCGCTGCTGAGCGCGGCGAATTCGCTGGCCGTGTCGTCCCGCGCGTCGGGCGCGAAGAAAGAGTCCTGGAAGAACGACGAGTCCTGCCACAGCGCCGTGCGCGCGGCGCGCCGGTGGGCCACCGTGCTGGCCAGCGTGTCGCGCGCCTGGCTGATGGTGTGCGCGGCGGCATGCGCCGGCGTCGGTGCCGGCTGAGGCGCGCGCGTCGCCGTGCTGTGCGGCACGAGCAACTGCAGCTCAGGCACCGACGGCAGGTGGTCGACCGGGCAGCGCAGGTAGCGGATGCGGCAGGTGCCGAGCACCGACTGCTTGATCTGCAGCACGCGGCGCGAGCCACCACGCTCGGTGTCGAGATCGATCACCGCGAGCACGCGGCCGTTGGCGCTGCAGATCGCGAACGTGACGTGGATCGAGCCGAGCAGGTCGTACCAGTAGCGCACCTGCTCGGGATCGTTGGGCTGGCAGAAGCGCACCAGTGGCAGTTTCGACAGGATGATGTGGTGCGGCAGCGCCTCGCGCAGTTGGCGGTAGACGCGCCGCTCGTCGGTGCTGAACACGGGGCGCGGCGACAGGCTCCACTCCGACGGCAGCGGAGTCGCTGCATTGCGGCGCCGCCGCGTGATCGACCACACCAGCGCGATCAGCAGGGCGACGGCCACGACGGCCAGTCCGACGGTCCAGGCGAGCGGGGGGGTGTTCATCGGCACGGACGGATCGCGGGCGTTCGGCGAACGCCTCTCGCGTGAGGTGCGAATGTAGAGGAATTTGCGTGCCGCCTACCGGCAGAACCATCCCCGAGCTCGGGGCCGACCGCATGGCACGGCGGCCCTTGCCGCCGGCGTCAGTCGTTGGCGTGCGCCAGCGCGTCGCTCCAGCCTTGGCGCTTGAACAGGTAGTCGATCTCGGCAACCTGATCCTCGACGAGCGCGTCGACGTGTGACGCGAAGCTGTCCGGCGGCAGTTCGAGGCGCGCCTCCGACTCACTGCCCGAGCGCACCACCTTGGCGCCGGCGCGCTGCACCAGCCGCAACATCGCCGTGTTCTCGCTCAGCGCGTGGATCAGCATCGTGCCGATGCCGCGGTTGCGCGCATGCAGCACGGCGCGGTCGAACAGCCTCGCGCCGAGGCCGCGGCCGCGCGCCCGGCCGAGCACGGAGACGCCGAACTCGGCGAGCCGCTCGGCATTGGCATGACCCCCCTCGTCGCCACAGGCCAAGTGAGCCATGCCGATCAACTCGAGCTTGCGATTGAAGATGCCGAACACCTCGTCGCGGTGGAAGTCGATCGAATCGACGTACTGGCGCAGCTGGTCGTCGCCGGCCGGGTAGCCGAAGCGCAGATAGCGGTCCTGCTCGCCCAGACTCAGCAGGTGGCGCAGGATGCGCTCGCGGTGGCGCGGCCCGAGCGAACGGATCGGCACCCACGACCGGGGCGGGACGGCGAGGGGCTGGGAGGTAGCGGCTTCCACGGCAGTCGAACGAAGCTAGGTAGTAACCCTAATGTTAGCCCCAGCCGGCATCCGGTGGGGCGACGTGGATCAACGACGCCCCCGGGACGGGCGGTCGTTTTCCCGTATACTCACGCGCTTTCCCGATTCCGGGCTGCGGGAGAGGGCATTGCGCGAGAGACCCGGACCACAAGGGTACCGAGCGGATGCCGAACGGATCGAGCCCGGACCACCGAAAGACACTCATGAAGACCTTCAGCGCCAAGCCGGCCGAGGTGAAGCACGAGTGGCTTGTGATCGACGCCACCGACAAGGTGCTCGGACGAGTAGCCAGCGAAGTTGCTCTCCGGTTGCGCGGCAAACACAAAGCCATCTACACGCCTCACGTCGATACCGGCGACTACATCATCGTCGTCAACGCCGACAAGCTCCGCGTCACCGGCAACAAGGCCGACGACAAGGTGTACTACCGCCACACCGGCTATCCCGGCGGCATCTACGGCACCAAGTTCAAGGACATGCAGGCCAGGCATCCGGGGCGCGCCCTGGAAAAGGCGGTCAAGGGGATGCTCCCCAAGGGTCCGCTCGGCTATGCGATGGTCAAGAAGCTGAAGGTCTACGCGGGCGCCAGCCACCCGCACACCGCTCAGCAGCCCAAGGTGCTCGAGATCTAAGGAGCGGTGATGATCGGAAACTGGAACTACGGCACCGGCCGCCGCAAATCGTCGGTGGCACGCGTGTTCATGAAGAAGGGTACGGGGCAGATTCTCGTCAACGGCAAGCCGCTCGACCAATACTTCGGGCGCCAGACGTCGATCATGATCGTCAAGCAGCCCCTGATGCTGACGAACAACGATGCCGCCTTCGACCTCAAGATCAACGTGCACGGCGGCGGCGAGTCGGGTCAGGCCGGCGCCGTGCGCCACGGCGTGACGCGCGCGCTGATCGACTACGACTCGGCGCTCAAGCCCGAGCTCAGCCGTGCCGGCTTCGTGACGCGCGACGCGCGCGAAGTCGAGCGCAAGAAGGTCGGCCTGCACGGCGCGCGCCGCCGCAAGCAGTTCAGCAAGCGCTGATCGCGCCCTGCCGATCCGCCGAAGGCCGCCTCGTGCGGCCTTCTTCGTTTGGGGACATCTCGACACAGGTCGAGCGGGACCCACTTCTACAATCCGGTTCATCTGCGAAGAGGACTTGGGGCGATGATCACCATCGGTATCGTCGGCGGCACCGGCTACACCGGCGTCGAACTGCTGCGCATCCTGGCCACGCACCCGCAGGCGCGCATCGCCGCGATCACGTCGCGCAAGGAAGCCGGCATGCCGGTGGCCGACATGTACCCGAGCCTGCGCGGCTGCGTCGATCTGGCCTTCACGACGCCCGACGAGGCGCGTCTCGCCGACTGCGACGTCGTCTTCTTCGCCACGCCGCACGGTGTCGCGATGTCGCAGGCGCGCGAGCTGCTCGCCGCGGGCACGAAGATCATCGACCTCGCCGCCGACTTCCGGTTGCAGGACACGGCCGTGTTCGAGCAGTGGTACGGCATGCCGCACGCCTGCCCCGAGATCCTGCGCGAGGCCGTCTACGGCCTGCCCGAGCTGAACCGCGAGGCGCTGAAGTCGGCGCGCGTCGTCGGCAACCCGGGCTGTTATCCGACCAGCGTGCAGCTCGGCCTCGCTCCGTTGCTCAAGGAGGGCGGCCTCGTCGACGAAGGGCACCTGATCGCCAACAGCGCGTCGGGCGTGTCTGGCGCGGGGCGCAAGGCGGAGCTCGGGTCGCTCTACTCGGAGGCGGCCGACAACTATCGTGCCTACGGCGTCAAGGGCCACCGCCATGGGCCGGAGATCAACGAGCAGCTGCGCCGCATCGCCGGCCGCGACGGCGTGCATTGCATCTTCGTGCCGCATCTAATCCCGATGATCCGCGGCATCCACTCCACGCTGTACGCGCGCCTGACGGAGCGCGGCCAGGCGACCGACCTGCAGACGCTCTATGAGCGGTTCTATCGCGACGAGCCCTTCGTCGACGTGCTGCCGGCCGGCTCGGCGCCCGACACGCGCTCGGTGCGCGCGTCGAACATGGCCCGCGTCGCCGTGCACAAGCCGGCACCCGACACTGCGATGGTCCTCGTCGTCGAGGACAACCTGACCAAGGGTGCGTCGGGCCAGGCCGTGCAGTGCATGAACGTGCTGTTCGGCCTGCCCGAGACGACGGGCCTGCAGCACGTGCCCGTGTTGCCCTAGAGAGCCGACACGGCATGCGCTGGAAGCTGCTGCGGCGCCGCCTGTCGATCAGCGCGCCGCGCGTCAGCGTGCGCAGCCACCTGCCGTGGCCGCTGCGCTGGGCGCTGCTGGCGCTCGTCCTCGGCTTCTCGGCGGCGCTCGCGCTGTGGGCCTTCGAGACGGGGCGCGACATCGCCGGCCTCGATCGCGAGGCGCAGCGCGAGCTGGCGATGCTGCGCCGCGAGGTCGTGCAGCTGCGCGAAGAGCGCGACAGGGCGCAGGCGATTGCCAACTCGGCCGAGAGCCTGCTGAAGATGGAACAAGTGGCGCAGGAGCGTCTCGCCCAGCAGCTGCGCGTTGTCGAGATCGAAAACCAGGAGCTCAAGAGCGACCTCGGCTTCTTCGAGCGCCTGCTGCCGGCCGGCGGTGATGCCGGTCCGGCGATCCGCGCGCTGCAGGTCGAGGACGCCGGCGAGGGCCGCCTGCGCTACCAGCTTCTCGTGATGCAGCCCGGCAAGGCGCCGGCCGAGTTCCAGGGCCGCTACGATGTGATGCTAGTCGGCCTGCGACAGGGCCAGCCGTGGAGCGCGCTGGCGGCCGGCGCGCCGTGGCCGCTGCGCCTGCGCCAGTACCGCCGCGTCGACGGCGTCGTCGACCACCCGGACGACGCCGTCGTGCAGTCGGTGCAGGTGCGCGTGCTCGATCAGCGCGGCGCGGTGCGCGCGGCGCAGACCGTCGCGCCGTGACATCCCCATGGAGAGGAACGACATGTTCACGAAGACCCGGCAGCCCCCGATCCGCACGCTGATCGGCGAGACGACCTCGGTGCACGGCGAGCTGCGCTTCGCCGAGGGGCTGCGCATCGACGGCGAGGTGCACGGCGACGTCGTCGCCATCGGAGAGACGCCGAGCATCCTCGTCATCAGCGAAAAAGCCCGCGTCGTGGGCAAGGTCAAGGGCGGACACGTCATCATCAACGGCAGCGTGACCGGCCCGATCGAATCGGACGAGTTGCTCGAGATCCAGCCCAAGGCGCGCATCGTGGGCGACGTCCGCTACCAGTCGCTCGAGATGCACCAGGGGGCGCTGGTCGACGGCGAACTGCGCCCCTTGAACGCCGAGGACAAGTCCGCACATATCAAGCTCGCGGCGACGAACAGCGGATAATCCACCTACGTCACGCACAACGATTCCAGGAGCCCGCATGAGTGCCGTTGCCGACCCTCTCCAAGCCGCTGCCGATGAAATGCCGGCGCCTCTCGTCTTCACCGACAGCGCTGCCGACAAGGTGCGCCAACTCGTCGACGAGGAAGGCAATCCCGAGCTGAAGCTGCGCGTCTTCGTGCAGGGCGGCGGCTGCTCCGGCTTTCAGTACGGCTTCACCTTCGATGAGATCGTCAACGACGACGACCTGACGATGGTCAAGAACGGCGTGACGCTGCTGATCGACTCGATGAGCCTGCAGTACCTCACTGGTGCCGAGATCGACTACAAAGACGATCTGCAGGGCGCGCAGTTCGTGATCAAGAATCCGAACGCGCAGACGACCTGCGGCTGCGGTTCGAGCTTCACCGCCTGACGTCCGCTTCGGCCGACGCACCGAGGCCGCCTGCGGGCGGCCTTCGTTTTGGCGTGTGCGGTCAGCCCGCCGGGTAGAGCGCGCCCAGCACCCGCGGCCCCGCGGCGCCGGTGACGGTGGCCAGGTTGCCGGGGCGGCGCAGCACCAACTGGCGCGCCAGCCAGGCGAAGGCCGCCGCCTCGACCTGCGTTGGCGGCAGGCCGCGCTCGGCTGTGGTGCGCACCGGCAGCGGCGCGAGCAGGGCTTCGAGCCGCTGCAGCAGGTGGTTGTTGTAGGCGCCGCCGCCGCACACGAGCAGTTCGACGCAGCCGGGCGCATGCCGCTGCACGTCGTGCGCGATGCTGGCGGCCGTCAGCTCGGCCAGCGTGGCCTGCACGTCCGCCGGCGCCGCGTGGGCCGCGTGCTGCGCGAGCAGCGGTTCCAGCCAGGCCGGATTGAACAGATCGCGGCCTGTACTCTTGGGCGGCGGCAGCGCAAACCAGGGCGCGGCCAGCATCGCGTCGAGCAGCGGCTGCAGCGCGCGCCCGCCGGCCGCCCAGCGGCCCTCGGCGTCGTAGGGGCGGCCGGTGTGGCGCTCGCACCAGTGATCCATCAAGGCGTTGGCCGGGCCGCAGTCGAACCCCGTCGTCGCGTCGCCGGCCAGCACGGTGAGATTGGCGATGCCGCCCAGGTTGAGCACGGCGACGCCGCCGCCGTCGGCGCGCGCGAAGCAGGCGCGGTGGAACGCCGGCACCAGCGGGGCGCCTTGGCCGCCCGCGGCGACGTCGCGGCTGCGGAAATCGGCGACGACGTCGATGCCGCACAGCTCGGCGAGCAGCGCCGGGGCGTTGAGCTGGATCGTGTAGCCGACGCCGTCGAGCGAGCGCGGCTGGTGGCGCACAGTCTGGCCGTGGGCGCCGACTGCGCGCACGGCGTCGCGCTCGACGCCGGCGGCGACGAGCAGCGCGGCGACGACTTGCGCGTAGACCTGCGCCAGTGCATTGGCGGCGCGTGCGCTGCGTGCCAGCTCGTCACCGGTGCTGCCGTTCAGCGCCAGCAGTTCGGCGCGCAGCGCGGCGTCGAACAACCGGTGCCGGTGCGCCAGCACGCGCGGCGTGATGCGCGCGTCGTCGGGCGCCCCCAGGTCGACGAGCACGCCGTCGACGCCGTCGAGCGACGTGCCCGACATCAGGCCGGCGTAGAGCGAGGCGGTCAAAGGCGCACCCTAAGGGTTTCGATCGATCCCGCCAAGCGGGCAGAAGCCCCTGCGGCGGCGCGGACGAGGCTCATGGCGGCGCGGCGACGGCGCCGCGCGTCACTCGGCGCCGCCCGACAGCGCCATGGTCTGCGCCGATTCGAGCTGGGCGTGCGCGCTGCCCGCCAGTTGCGCGAACTGCTCGCGCGACGACGCGGCGATCGTGAAGGCGTCGGCCGATGACTTGGCGATGGCCAGCGGATCCTTGTGCTGCCCGTTGACGCGGAACTCGAAGTGCAGGTGCGGCCCGGTCGCCCAGCCGGTGGCGCCGACGGTGCCGATGCGCTGGCCCTGTTCGACGCGCTGGCCGCGCCGCACGTCGATGCGGCTCAAGTGGGCATACGTCGTTTCGCGGCCGTTGCCATGCGCGAGCTTGACGACGTTGCCGTAGCCGTTCATCCAGCCGGCGAACTCGACCGTGGCATCGCCGACGCTGCGCACCGGCGTGCCGGCCGGCGCGGCGTAGTCGACGCCGAGGTGGGCGCGCCAGGTCTGGTGGATCGGGTGCATGCGCATCGCGAATCCCGATGTCACGCGCGAGAACTCCATCGGGCTGGCGAGAAAGCTGCGGCGCTTGCTCTTGCCGTCGAAGCTGAAGTAGGCGCTGCGGCCGCCCGCCTCCTTGAACCACAGCGCCGTATGCGTGCGGCCGTTGTTGACGAACTGCGCCGCCAGCACGCGGCCCGTCGCCTGGTTCCAGGTGATGGGCTCGCCGTCGGCCGTCAGCGCCTCGAAGACGACGCTGAAGGTGTCGTTGCGGCGCAGCTCGCGGTGGAAGTCGATGTCGGTGGCGAAGATCTCGGCCATCTGGCTGGCCACGCCGTCGGGGATGCCGGCCTCGTCGGTCGCCGCGTAGAGCGAGCTGCGAATCGTGCCGCTGCCCATGCGCACCTGTGCCGCCAGCGGCGCGGTCTCGATGCGCGCGACGAAGCCGCCGTCCTCGCGGCCGATGCGCAGTCTCGTGAAGTGCGTGCTGAACTGGTCGGGGTCGAGCGCAGGATAGCGCGCGACGAGCTGCTCGAGCGCGCCCGTCTCGTCGGTGCGCACCTGCACCATCTTGCCGGCGCGGCCTTCGAGCAGCTTGCGCGCCGTGGCGTCGCTGCGGATGAAGCCGGCCGCCGCAGCGTCGTAGACGTTGAGGCGGGCCAGCAATGTATCGGCAGTGTCGCTGCTGCGCGTGAGCTCGTTGCGATAGAGCTCGAGTTCGCGCTCGGCCAGCGCGGCGAGCTGCGCGTCGAGCGATTCGGCGGCGACGGTCTCGGTGACCAGGCGCTTGGGCAGCAGGCCGGCGTCGGGCGCGAGCGGCGCGATGCCGAAGGCGGTGGCGCCGAATCCTGTCAGTGCGACGACGAACGCCGCCGTCAGGCCGCGTCGGCGTTGGGCAACAAACTGTGTCGCGCGCTGCATTGCGCGCGTCAGGCGATCGGACAGATCCATGCTCGTGGGTCGCTGACGTGCTGCGCGGCGAGGACCGTCGCACGGGGCACGTCCACTAGAATTCGCCCGTGTCCCGCGTGCCTGGGCCGATCGATCGATCGGCCCAGGCACGCGGGTCGCCGCGCGTGGCGCTGCCCCTGCAACGCCGGTCGCATTGTAGCCAGCCGCCATCGCGCCGCTCAAGCCAATCTCCGGACAAACCCGCATGTCGCTATCCCCCGCTGAGGCCGTCGCCTCGACCCGCCATCCGGTGACGGATCGCGTCCGCGAGGCGCTCGCGATCAGCCTGCGCGGCTGCGACGAGCTGTTACCGTTGGACGACTGGACGGCGAAGCTGGCGCGGTCGGAAGCAACCGGCATGCCATTGCGCATAAAGCTCGGCCTGGACCCGACGGCGCCCGACATCCATGTCGGCCACACCGTCGTGCTCAACAAGATGCGTCAGCTCCAGGACCTGGGCCACACCGTCATCTTCCTGATCGGCGACTTCACGTCGATGATCGGCGACCCGTCGGGGCGCAACACGACGCGCCCGCCGCTCACGCGCGAGCAGATCGAGGCCAACGCGCAGACCTACTACAAGCAGGCGAGCCTCGTGCTCGATCCCGACAAGACGGAGATCCGATACAACTCCGAATGGAGCGATCCGCTGGGCGCTCGCGGCATGATCGAGCTGGCGGCGCGCTACACCGTGGCGCGCATCATGGAGCGCGAGGACTTCAGCAGGCGCTTCAAGTCCGGCCTGCCGATCAGCGTGCACGAGCTGCTCTACCCGCTGATGCAAGGCTACGACTCGGTGGCGCTGAAGAGCGACCTCGAGCTCGGCGGCACCGACCAGAAGTTCAACCTGCTCGTCGGCCGCGCCCTGCAGGCCGAATACGGACAGGAGCCGCAGTGCGTGCTCACGATGCCGCTGCTCGAAGGGCTCGACGGTGTCGAGAAGATGTCCAAGAGCAAGGGCAACTACATCGGCATCACGGAGCCGGCGAACACGATGTACGCCAAGCTGCTGTCGATCAGCGACGAGCTGATGTGGCGCTACTACACGCTGCTGAGCTTTCGCAGCGAGGCTCAGATCGCCGCGCTGCGCGCGGAAGTGGCGGCCGGGCGCAACCCGAAGGACGCCAAGGTGCTGCTGGCCAAGGAAGTCACGGCGCGTTTCCACGGCGCCGCGGCGGCCGACGCGGCCGAGGCCGATTTCGAGCAGCGTGCGCGCGGCGGCGTGCCCGACGAGATCGACGACGTGGCGCTGGCTGGCGCGCCACTGGGCATCGGTGCCGCGCTCAAGCAGGCCCGGCTGGTGCCGTCGACCAGCGAGGCCATGCGGCTGATCGAGCAGGGCGGCGTGCGCGTCGACGGCAGCGTCGTCGCCGACAAGGGGCTCAAGCTCACCGCCGGCAGCTACGTCGTGCAGGTCGGCAAGCGCAAGTTCGCGCGCGTCACGATCGGCTGAGCGCCAACGAAAAGGGCCGCGACTCGCGCGGCCCACGGTTGCGCATCGAGCGAGCTCAGTCGGCCTTGCAGGCCGCGCTTTCGCAGAGCTCGAACCCCGCCTGAGGTGTTCGAGCGTGCGCAGGCAAGCGCTCTCGTCCTCAGTCGGCGTACTGCCCGGCGGCCTTGATGACCGGGCCCCACTTGTTGATCTCGGCCTCGACGAACTTCTTGTGGTCGGCGCTGTTGACGCGCGCGTCGGTCACGATGACGGCGCCCAGCGCCTCCTGGCGCTTGATGAAGTCGGCATCCTTCAGCGCGGCCTTGAGCGCGGTGTTGAGCTTGTCGACCACCGGCTTGGGCGTGCCCTTGGGCGCGTACAGGCCGTGCCAGATCGTCACGTTGAAGCCCTTGAGGCCCGACTCGTCGAGCGTCGGCAGCTTGGCCAGCGCCGGCGTCGTCAGGCGCTTGGTCGTCGTGACGGCGTAGGCCTTGACCTTGCCGCTCTCGATCTGACCCGTCGTGTTGGTGGTCTGGTCGCACATCAGGTCGACCTGGCCGCCCATCAGGTCGGTCATCGCCGGGCCCGTGCCCTTGTACGGGATCGTCGTCATCTCGACCTTGAGCGCGCTCTGGAACAGCAGGCCGCACAGGTGCGAGGCCGCACCGAGGCCGGCGTTGGCGAGGTTGATCTTGCCCTTGTTGGCATCGATCCACTTGGACAGCTCGGCATAGTTGCCCGCCGGCAGCGTCGGCTTGGCGATCAAGGTCATCGGCACTTCGTTGATCAGGCCGAGATACTCGAAGTCGTCGAGCACCTTGAACGGCAGGTTGCGGTACAGCGCCGGCTGCGTCGCCATGCCGATGTGCGCGATCAGCAGCGTGTAGCCGTCGGGTGCCGCCTTGGCGACCTTGTTGCCGGCCAACGTGCCGCCGGCGCCGGCGGTGTTCTCGATGAGGATGGTCGAGCCGGCCAGCGTCTTGCGCATCGCCTCGGCAAGGTCGCGCGCCACTTTGTCGGTCGGTCCGCCGGCGGCGAACGGCACGACGATCGTGACGGGCTTTTCGGGGTACTCGGCCAGCGCAGCGGTGCAGGTGGATGCTGCGATGGTGGCGAGCAGCAGGTACTTCGATTGCATTTGAATCGTCCTTTCTCTCGAAGCAATTGACGTTGCCGATTGTCGGCGCCGTGGCGGCACCGACCATCGCGGAAACTACGTAAGTTCGACGTGCATCGAGTGGTCGGCCAGTACCCGCGCCAGATGCATGGGTTCTGCATCCGACCCGGCGGCGATCTGATGGGCCGGCTCGTGCCGCAGGCCATGGGCATCGGGAGCGTGCATCCGCAGCACCCTCCGCCACGCGTTGCCGACGGCGCGCCCGTCAGTCGTAGCGCCGCGCGTCCTCGATCAGCTTGCCGTCGTCGGGCAGCGTGCCGGGGGCGCACAGCTCGACCTCGCCGCGCAGCTTGGTGACGTCGCGCACGCTCGCCGCGATGCGCTCGGCGAGCCCGTCCGCGGCCTGCGCGACCTCGACGCGCAGCGTCATCCGGTCGTTCGCCGCTTCGCCCGCGACGACGAGCCGCGCACGCAGAACCTCGGGATGGCCGCGCGCGATCTCGCCGACCTGGTGCGGGTGCACGAACATGCCGCGCACCTTGACGGTATCGTCGGCGCGCCCCATCCAGCCGCGGATGCGCGTGTTGCTGCGCCCCGTCGGGCAGCGGCCCGGCAGCACGGCCGACAAGTCGCCGGTGCCGTAGCGGATCAGCGGATAGTCGGCATTGAGCGTCGTCACGACGAGCTCGCCGACCTCGCCGTCGGCCACCGGCTCGCCGCCGCCCGGGTGCACGAGCTCGACGATGACGCCCTCGTCGATCACCAAGCCTTCGTGGGACGCCGTCTCGTAGGCGATGAGGCCGACGTCGGCGGTGGCATAGCACTGCAGCGCGTCGACGCCCTGCTCACCGAACCAGGCGCGCAGCGACGGCGGGCACGCTTCGCCCGAGACGAGCGCGCGGCGCAGGCTCGTCACCGGCGTGCCGGCCGCTGCCGCGCGCTCGAGCACGATCTTCAGGAAGCTCGGCGTGCCGGTGTAGCCCTGCGGCTGCAGGTCGAGCATGGCCTGCAGCTGCAGCTCCGTGTTGCCGACGCCGCCCGGAAAGACGCTGCAGCCGATCGCGTGCAGGCCCGATTCCATCATCGCGCCGGCGGGCGTGAGGTGATAGCTGTAGCTGTTGTGCACCAGGTCGCCGCTGCGGAAGCCGGCGGCGCGCAGCGCGCGCGCGACGCGCCAGTAGTCGGGCGTGTCGGCGTCGGGCTCGTACAGCGGCCCGGGCGACTGGTAGACGCGGCGCGCCGGGCGTGCATGGCCGGCGGCGCGCCAGCCGATCGCCGAGAGCCCGCCGAACGGGTCGCGCGCGCGCCCCGCCTGCTGGCGCGCGAGCAAGTCGCGCTTGCGCGTGACGGGCAGCGCGGCGAGCGCTGCGCGCGTGGTCACGGCGGCGGCGTCGACGTTGGCCAGGATCTCGCCCCACGCCGCCGTGTCGCGCTGCGCGCGCTGCACGATGCCGGGCAGCGCGCCGAGCAGCGCGCGCTCGCGCTCGGCCGGATCGCGCGTCTCGAGCGTGTCGTGGAAGTCAGTCATCGGCGCGGTCGCTCCAGCGCTCGACGCGCGCGCGCGCCTCGTCGAGCCACTTGCGCAGCTCGACGCTCGACGCGATGCGGCGCGACTCCCACTCGGGGCTGCGTGCCGGCCTCTTGGCGAGTCGGGCGGCAATGGCGTCGCCGTCGACGGCCAGCGCGATCACCGGCTGCCCCTTCCAGTCGTAGCCGGCGCCACGCTCGGCCAGGCCGCGCAGCTCGCGCAAGCTGCGCCTGAGCTGCACCAGCGCCTCGTCGGGCTTGAAGGCGGGCGGGGCGAAGAAGTCGTCGCTCATGCCGTGTCGCGATCCGCAGCTCAGGCGAGCCAGCGCTTGCGCCGCTTGTAGCTCTTGACGTCGCGAAAGCTCTTGCGCTCGCCGCCCTGGGCGCGGCCCATGCCGAGGTAGAACTCCTTGACGTCCTCGTTGTCGCGCAGGTCCTTGGCGTCACCGTCCATCACGACGCGGCCGTTCTCGAGGATGTAGCCCCAGTCGGCATAGCGCAGCGCCATGTTCGTGTTCTGCTCGGCCAGCAGGAAGGTGACGCGCTCCTTGGTGTTGAGGTCGCGCACGATCTCGAACACCTCCTCGACGATCTGCGGCGCCAGGCCCATCGACGGCTCGTCGAGCAGCACCATCTTCGGATCGGCCATCAGCGCGCGGCCGATCGCGCACATCTGCTGCTCGCCGCCCGAGGTGTAGGCGGCCTGGGAGGTGCGGCGCGTCTTCAGGCGCGGGAAGTAGGCGTAGACCTTCTCCAGCGTCGCGGCGACGGCGGCCTTGCCGTCGCGCCGCGTGTAGGCGCCGGTCAGCAGGTTCTCCTCGATCGTCAGGTGCGCGAAGCAGTGGCGGCCCTCCATCACCTGCACGACCCCGCGCTCGACCATGTCGGCCGTCGACAGCCGCTCGATGCGCTCGCCGCGCAGTTCGATCGAGCCCTTGGTGACGGCGCCGCGCTCGGCGGCGAGCAGGTTGCTGACGGCGCGCAGCGTCGTCGTCTTGCCGGCGCCGTTGCCGCCGAGCAGCGCGACGATGCGCCCCTCGGGCACCTGCAGCGACACGCCCTTGAGCACGAGGATGACGTGGTTGTAGACCACCTCGATGCCGTTGACGTTGAGTAGGACGTTGCTCATGCGATGCCTTCGACTCTCCGAAGCGCCGCGCGCGGCGCTTCGGAGAGGGCCCCCGCGGGGCCCGTCCCCTCCCTCCTGGAGGGAGGTGCAGGGGAGGAGAGAGCAGCCCTGTCGGCAAAGTGCCGAGCCCGAGCTGCCGTGCAGCTCAGGACTGGCACTGCTGGGGAGTGCGCGGCGTGATCTTCTTTTCGGCCGCGTACTTGGCGGCCGTCGCCTTGACCAGCGGCTTGATGATCGTGTCGTCCGCCTGGTACCAGTCCGACGTGAAGTTCCACTTGCTGCCGTCCCAGGTGTGGATGCGCGCCCAGGCCGGGCCCATGTGGTCGGCGCAGGTCGTCGACACCGGCCGCATCACTTCGCCGAAGCCGAGCGCCTCGAGCTTCTTGGCGTCGAGGGAGAGGTTCTCCAGGCCCCAGCGCGTCTGCTCGCCGCTCATCCACTTGCCCTTGCCGTAGCGCTCCTGCGCGCGCCGCACGCCTTCGACGGCGAGCATCGCGCTCATGGCGCCGCGCATGTAGAGCACCGAGCCGACCTCCTCCTTCGCGCCCGTGCCCTGGCCCTTGGCGTGGACGAGATCGAGGATCTCCTTCGTCACCTTGGCGTTGGGATGCGCACCGTGCTGCATCGCCAGCCCGTGGTAGCCCTTGGCCGTCTCGCCGAGGTCCTTGACGTCGGGCTCGGCGGCCGACCACCACACGCCGTACATCTTGTCGCGCGGGAAGCCGGTCGCCACTGCCTCCTTCAGCGCCACCGAGTTCATCACGCCCCAGCCCCACAGCAGCACGTAGTCGGGGCGGCTCTGGCGGATCTGCAGCCAGGTCGCCTTCTGCTCGACGCCGGGGTGCGTCACCGGCAGCAACTGCAGGTCGAAGCCGTGTGCCTTGCTGCGCTCCTGCAGCAGCGCGATCGGCTCCTTGCCGTAGGGGCTGTCGTGGTAGACGAGGGCGAACTTCTTGCCCTTGAGCTTGTCGAAGCCGCCCTCGCGCTTGGCGATGTGCTGCACCAGCACGTCGGCGCCGACCCAGTAGGTGCCGGCCAGCGGGAAGTTCCAGCCGAAGACGAGGCCGTCCTGCGACTCGCTGCGGCCGTAGCCGGCCGTGATCAGCGGGATCTTGTCGACCGGCGCCTTGTCGGTCAGCGCGAACGTGATGCCCGTCGACAGCGGCTGGAACAGCGTCGCTCCACCGTGCTTACCCTTCAGGCGCTCGTAGCACTCGACGCCGCGAGCCGTGTCGTAGCCGGTCTCGCATTCCTCGTAGACGATCTTCACGCCGTTGATGCCGCCCTTGGCATTGACGAGCTTGAGGTAGTCGGCATAGCCGTTGGCCCACGGCGTGCCGTTCGGGCCGTAGGGCCCGGTGCGATACGGCAGCCCGGGAAAGAACTGCTCCTTCGCCTGCGCAGCAGCGGGCTGCGCGCCGATCAACATGGCGCCGGCCGCGACGACCGCGGCGGCCAGTGCGATGGACTTCAACTTCATGGCTGTCTGCCTCCAAAGGGTGGTGAATGCACTCTCGCGGTGCTCGGTTGCGGAATCAATGCGGGAACGGCCACAGGCGCAGCTTCTCCTTGCCGGTGGACCACAGGCGCGCGATGCCGTGCGGCTCGACGATCAGGAAGAAGACGATCAGCCCGCCGAAGATCATGAAGACGAAGTGCGACACGGTGGCCGTGTCGACCGGCATGCCGACCGCGTTGCCGAGGGCCGGCAGCGCCTGGTCGAGCACGATCGGCAGGAACACGATGAAGGCGGCGCCGAAGAAGCTGCCCATCACGGATCCGAGCCCGCCGATGATGATCATGAACAGCAGGTCGAACGAGCGGTTGATGTTGAACGCCGCCGGCTCCCACGAGCCGAGGTAGACGAAGGCCCACAGCGCGCCGGCGACGCCGACGATGAAGGAGCTCACCGCGAACGCCGTCAGCTTGGCGTAGACCGGGCGGATGCCGATCACCGACGCGGCGACGTCCATGTCGCGAATCGCCATCCACTCGCGGCCGATGTGGCCGCGCACCAGGTTCTTGACGATGAGCGCGAACACGGCGACGGTGCTCAGGCAGAAAAGGTACTTCTGCACCGGCGACTCGATCGGGATGCCCAGCACCTGCAGCCCGGCCACAGACACCGAGCCCGACGGCGAGTCGTTGGTGAACCACTTGATGCGCAGGAACGCCCAGTCGGTGAAGAACTGCGCCGCCAGCGTCGCGACGGCGAGGTACAGCCCCTTGATGCGCAGCGACGGGATGCCGAACAGCACACCGACCACCGTTGCGCACAGCCCGCCGAGCAGCACGGCCGCGATCAGCGGCATGCCGTCGATGCGCACGAAGAAGTTGTAGGCCGCGTAGGCGCCCACCGCCATGAAGGCACCCGCGCCGAGCGAGATCTGGCCGCAGTAGCCGACGAGCACGTTCAGGCCCAGCGCGGCGAGCGACAGGATCAGGAACGGGATCAGGATGGCGCGCAGCAGGTACTGGTCGGCCAGCAGCGGCACGGCGACGAAGGCCACCGCCAGCAGCAGCCCGATCGCGATGCGGTCCTGGCGGATCGGAAAGATCTGCTGGTCGGCGTGGTAGCTCGTCTTGAACTGGCCGTTCTCGCGATACAGCATGGTCAGACCCGATCGATGATCTTCTCGCCGAACAGGCCCTGCGGCCTGACGAGAAGGAACAGGAGCGCGAGCACGTAGGCGAACCAGATCTCGATGCCGCCGCCGAGCATCGGACCGATGTAGACCTCGGAAAGCTTCTCGCCGACGCCGATCAGCAGTCCGCCGACGATGGCGCCGGGCACCGAGGTGAGCCCGCCGAGGATGACGACGGGCAGTGCCTTCAGCGCCACCAGCGACAGCGAGAACTGCACGCCGAGCTTGCTGCCCCAGATGATGCCGGCCACGAGCGCGACGAAGCCGGCGACGCTCCACACGATGACCCAGATGCGCGACAGCGGGATGCCGATCGACTGCGCCGCCTGGTGGTCGTCGGCCACGGCGCGCAGCGCGCGGCCGGTCGCCGTCTTCTGGAAGAACAGGCTCAGCGCCGCGACCAGTGCGGCGGCGATGCAGGCGGCGTAGAGATCCTCCTTGTTGATCAGCACGCCGCCCTGGAACGTGCTCTCGAACAGGAACACCGGATCCTTGGGCAGGCCGACGTCGATCTTGTAGATGTCGCTGCCGAACACCGTCTGGCCGAAGCCGTCGAGAAAGTAGGTGATGCCCAGCGTGGCCATCAGCAGCGTGATGCTCTCCTGGTTGACGAGCCGCCCGAGCACCAGCTTCTCGATCAGCCAGGCGACCACCACCATCACGGCCATCGCGACGACGAAGGCGAGCAGGTTGGCCAGCAGCTTGCTGTCGCTGCCGAGCAACTGCGGCAGCCATTCGGCGAAGCGCGCCATCGCCAGCGCGGCGAACAGCACCATCGCACCCTGCGCGAAGTTGAACACCCCCGAGGCCTTGAAGATGAGCACGAAGCCGAGCGCGATCAGCGAATACAGCATGCCCGCCATCAGGCCGCCGAACAGCGTTTCGAGGAAGAAGCCCATCGCGTCCGCCCCTCAGTGCGCCGTGCCCAGATAGGCGCGGATCACGTCCTCGTTGGCGCGCACCTCGTCGGGCGTGCCGTCGCCGATCTTCTTGCCGTAGTCGAGCACGACAACGCGGTCGCTGATGTCCATCACGACGCCCATGTCGTGCTCGATCAGCACGATCGTCGTGCCGAACTCGTCGTTGACGTCGAGCACGAAGCGACACATGTCCTGCTTCTCCTCGACGTTCATGCCGGCCATCGGCTCGTCGAGCAGCAGCAGCTGCGGCTCCATGGCCAGCGCGCGGCCGAGGTCGACGCGCTTCTGCAGCCCGTAGGGCAGCTTGCCGACAGGCGTCTTGCGGTAGGGTTGGATCTCGAGGAAGTCGATGATGCGCTCGACCACCGCGCGGTGCGCGATCTCCTCGCGCTCGGCCGGGCCGATGCGCAGCGCCTGCAGCAGCAGGTTGCTGCGCATCTTGAGGTTGCGCCCCGTCATGATGTTGTCGAGCACGCTCATGCCCTTGAACAGGGCCAGGTTCTGGAACGTGCGCGCGACCCCCATCTCGGCGACCTGCCGCGGGTTCATCTGCCGGAACGTGCGCCCGCGCAGGCTGATCGACCCGGCGTTGGGCTGGTAGACACCGTTGATGCAGTTGAGCATCGAGCTCTTGCCGGCGCCGTTGGGCCCGATGATGGCGCGCACCTCGTGCTCGCGCACGTCGAAGCTGATGTCCGTCAGCGCGCGCACGCCGCCGAACGACAGGCTGATGTCGCGCACCTCGAGCACGACGTCGCCGATGCGCCGCCCGCTCAACTGGCGCTCTTGCGCGTGGAGCACGGCCTCATGCAGCATGGCGCACCGCCGGGAAGGTCTGGGCGTCGACGATCGCCAGGTCGGCCGCGACGGTGCCGGTGCGCCCGTCCTCGAAGCGCACCTGCGTCTCGATCCAGCGGTGCGTGCTGCCGTCGTACAGCGCGTCGACGAGCACCTTGTACTTGTCGCCGATCGCGCCGCGGCGCACCTTGCGCGTGCGCGTGAGCTCGCCGTCGTCGGCATCGAGCTCCTTGTGCAGGATCAGAAAGCGCGTGATCTGGCTGCCGGCCAGCCGCTCGTCCGCGGCGAGGTCGGCGTTGACCTTCTCGACGCACTCGCGCACCAGTTCGCGCACCTCGGGCTTGCCGGCGAGGTCGGTGTAGCCCGCGTAGGGCAGGTTGCGCCGCTCGGCCCAGTTGCCGACGGCCTCGAAGTCGATGTTGACGAAGGCGCAGACGTGGTCGCGTCGGTCGCCGAAGGCCACCGCCTCCTTGATGTACGGAAAGAACTTCAGCTTGTTCTCGACGTAC
Source organism: Burkholderiaceae bacterium (assembly GCA_048500255.1). Classification (GTDB taxonomy): domain Bacteria; phylum Pseudomonadota; class Gammaproteobacteria; order Burkholderiales; family Burkholderiaceae_C; genus JAMHWF01. Next base: position 777,829 of record JASNYH010000002.1, read on the forward strand.
TTGGGCGCGAACATGGCGCCGTCGTTGGCGCCGCCGGCGAGCCGGCCGACGTCCTTGGCGCGATCGATGATCTTGAGGTGCCCGCCGGCGTCGACGAAGCCGGCGTCGCCCGTGTGGTACCAGCCGTCGGCATCGAGCACTTCGGCCGTCGCCTTCTCGTTCTTGTAGTAGCCCTTGAGCAGGCCCTTGGAGCGCACCAGGATCTCGCCCGAGTCGAGCACCTTGATCTCGACGCCGTCGATGGGCACGCCCACGGTGTCGGCGCGCGCCGCGTCGTCGGGCTGCAGGCACACGAACACGGCCGTCTCGGTCGAGCCGTAGAGCTGCTTCAAGTTGATGCCGATCGCGCGGTAGAAGGCGAACAGGTCGGGGCCGATCGCCTCGCCGGCGGTGTAGGCCACGCGCACTCGGCTCAGGCCGAGCGAGTTGCGCAGCGGCCCGAAGATCAGCACGTCGCCCAGCGCGTAGAGCAGCCGGTCGGCCCAGGCGACGGGGTGGCGGTCGAGCAGCGCCGGGCCGACGCGGCGCGCCAGGTCCATGCAGCGGCGGTACAGCCAACGCTTGATGGCGCTGGCGTCCTCCATGCGGATCGTCACCGTGGTGAGCAGCCCCTCGAAGATGCGCGGCGGCGCGAAGTAGTAGGTGGGGCCGACCTCCTTCAGGTCGATCGTCACCGTGCCGGCCGACTCGGGGCAGTTGACGACGTAGCCGCAGACCAGCCACTGCGCGAAGCTGAAGATGTTCTGGCCGATCCACGCCGGCGGCAGGTAGGCCAGCACTTCCTCGGCCTCGGTCAGGCGGTCGAACTTGGCGCCGGCCTCGGCGCGGTCGATCAGCGTGGCGTGCGTGTGCACCACGCCCTTGGGATCGCCCGTCGTGCCCGAGGTGAAGAACAGCGCCGCCACGTCGTCGGGCGATCCGGCGCCGACCTGCTGCTCGAAGAACGACGGATGCTCGGCGTCGTAGCGGCGGCCGGCCTCGACGATGGCATCGAGCGACGCCAGCCCCGGCTCGCGATAGTTGCGCAGGCCGCGCGCGTCGTCGTACCAGACGTGCGCCAGCGTCGGGCACTGCGCGCGCAGCTCGAGCATCTTGTCGACCTGCTCCTGGTCCTCGACCACGGCGTAGGCCACCTCGGCGTTGCGGATGGGGAAGGCGAACTCGGCGGCGGCGGCGTCCTGGTACAGCGGCACGGCGACGGCCCCGAGCGACTGCGCGGCCAGCATCGAGGCATACAGCCGCGGCCGGTTCTCGCCGACGACGACGACGTGCGCGCCGCGCTGCAGGCCGGCCTGCGCGAAGCCGCAGGCGAGGTGGCGCACCATCTCGGCGAGCTGCGACCAGTCGAGCGTCTGCCAGATGCCGTACTGCTTCTCGCGCAGCGCGGCCGCCTGCGGGCGGCGGGCGGCGTGCTCGAGCATCAGGCGCGGAAACGTGCTGGTCAACGCAGTCCTCCAAGGTCGGGTGCGTACGCGACGACGGCTCCAATGTAGGAAAGAGTTTGACGCCGCGATGTCGTTCTGAAGACAATCCTAGGGTCAGCCCTCTGGGGTGTTTCCCGCGCACGGCGCCGATCGGCCATGACAGCGCTTTCCTCCGATGCCGTTGCCGCCGCGGTGGCAACGCTGCCGCTGGTGGCGCGTGCGCGCGCGCCGACCGACGACGAACTGCACGGCGTGCCCTGGCTGCGCACGCTGCAGGCCGACGAGCGAGCGCGAGCCGTCGCCGACCTCAAGGTCGTGCGGGTCGAGCCCGGCGAGCTGCTGTGCCGCGTCGGCCGGCCGGTGACGTTCTGGTTCGGCGTCATCGACGGGCTGCTCAAGATGAGCAACGACACGGCGCACGGCGTGCCGATCACCTTCACCGGCGTGCCGCCCGGCGGCTGGTTCGGCGAGGGCACCGTGCTCAAGCGCGAGGCCTACCGCTACAACATCCAGGCGCTGCGGCGCAGCGTCGTCGCCGGCATCGGCGTCGAGACGTTCCACTGGCTGATCGAGCGCAGCATCCCGTTCAACCGCTTCGTGATGCAGCAGTTGAACGAGCGGCTCGGCCAGTTCATCGCGGCGCGCGAGATCGACCGGCTCAACGACCCCGACGAACGCGTCGCGCGCAGCCTGGCGGCGCTGTTCCATCCGCTGCTCTACCCCGGCGTCGGCAGCCTGCTGCGCATCACGCAGCAGGAACTCGGCTACCTCGTCGGGTTGTCGAGGCAGCGCGTCAACGAGTCGCTGCACACGCTGCAGGAGCGCGGGTGCATTCGGATCGAGTATGGCGGGGTGCGGGTGATCGATCTGGATACGTTGCGGCGCCACTGACTCGGAGTATCATCGGAACATGATAGAAGTCCGAATTTCTCCCGAATCGATTCCGCCTTGGGGTGCGACCCTCGGCGCCACCGTCGCCGCGCTGCTGACGCGCAGCGTTGCCATGGGCGTTCTGACCGGCAAGCCTGTCACCCGACTCGATGGCGCAGTCGTCAAGCGCCTTGCCACCGCGTTGCAGCGGCACGGCATCGGCGCAAATGCCGGGGTCATCCTGGCTCCGCTGACGGAGGAGCCGGCGCGACCGATCGATGAAGCCACGCAGAAGCGAGTCGCCGACGGTCTCGACCGGCTGAGCGAAGCGCTCGAGGTTTCCGCGACGCCGAGCACCGAGTGGCCGTCGATGCGTGAAGTCTTCGGTGACGACATGCTCGTGGAACTGCTCGGCGTCGGCGCTAGTTCGCTGCGGCGCTATGCCGGCGGCGAGCGCGCCACGCCGGACGAGGTGGCCGCACGGTTGCACTGGCTGGCGATGGTGGTGGCCGACCTCGCCGGTGCCTACAACGACTTCGGTATCCGGCGCTGGTTCGAGAGGCCCCGCAGCCAGCTCGACGGCAAGAGCCCTCGGCAGACGCTGGGCTCCGCGTGGACGCCCGACGACGCCGCGGCAGCGCAGGTGCGTGCTCTGGCCGGTGTGCTCGCCGGGGCGCAGCCCTTGGCGGCATGAGCCGGCGCATCGGGTTCCGGCACTGCGATCCGCGCTTCGGGTTCCTGTGGCTGTCCGCGGCGCAGCCGCCGGCGCGATGGCACGGGCCGGGCGAAGGACCGGCCAACTACTTCAGCGACACGCCCACCGGCGCCTGGGCGGAGTTCCTGCGCCACGAGGGCATCACCGAGGTCGCCGACCTCGCGGGTGTCAGGCGGTCGCTATGGGCCGTCGAACTGCCGGAGGACGGCTATGCGCCGCCCCGACTGCCGCACGATGTGCTCACGGGCGGCGAAGACAGCTATGCCGCCTGCCAGGCCGAAGCGCGCAGGCTGCGTGCCTCGGGCACCGCGCACCTGGAAGCGCCGAGCGCCGCGCTCGTCGCCGGCGGCGCCAGCGGTTCATGCGCGACGACGTCCGGCCTCGCGCCCGCCGCGCCCGCACGCGACGGACGAGTATGGGTGCTGTTCGGAAGCGTCGACGTGCGCGGTTGGCTCACCGTCGACGGCGGTGCACCCCCTGAAGCCGTCTTGCCGGTCGTGCGGCAACTCGCGTGACGCAGCCCAACTCGCGTCGCTGCTCAACGCCAAGCTGCTCTGCTTACAAGAGGGGGCGGATGACTCCAGGGTGACTCGCACGCTCGGGGTCCGGGTTCCAAAGGAGCACCCGCTGACGGGCGACCCTTCGCTCGTCCATCTCCGCTTCAGACGGGTGGGGCCGCGCCCCGCGGATCTCACCCCGCCGCCGCGCTGCCCAGGTGCTCGATCGCCGCCACGATCGCCCGCACATGCTCCGGCGTCGACCCGCAGCAGCCGCCGATGAAGCGCACGCCGGCGGCGGCCAGTTCGGGCACCGCCTGCGCGAACACCTCGGGGCCGGCGCGGTAGTGCACCGAGCCGTCGGCGTCCATCTCCGGCCGCCCGGCGTTGCCCTTGATCCACAGCGGCAGCGCCGACCCGCAGGCTGCGAGCTCGCGCGCGATCTTCACGTAGGCGTCGATGCCGATGCCGCAGTTGGCGCCGACGAAGCTGGCGCCGCCCTCGTGCGCCGCCTTCCAGGCCTGCGCCGGCGTCACGCCCATCATGGTCCGGTTCTTCTCCTTGCCTGAATCGAAGCTGAAGCTCACGCCGACCGGCAGATCGCAGGCGGCCAGGCAGGCGCGCAGGGCGGCCTGGGCCTCGGCGATGTCGGCCATGGTCTCGATGACGATCGCGTCGGCGCCGCCGGCCGCGAGCGCCGCGGCCTGCTCGGCGAACGCGGCCTCGGCCTCGGCGACGGCGATCTGCTTGAGCGACACGAGCTTGCCGGTCGGCCCGATCGAGCCGAACACCCACGCGCGCTCGCCGGCCGCCTGGCGCGAGATCGCCGCGCCGGCGCGGCTGAGTTCGGCGCTGCGCCCGGCCGCGCCGTGGCGCTCCAGCACGATGGCGTTGGACGAAAACGTGTTCGTCAGAATGATGCGGGCGCCGGCCTCCACGTACGAGCGCGCGACCTGCAGCACCTTGTCGGGCGCCGAGACGTTCCACAGATCCTTCAGCTCGGTGGACGCGCCGCCGAGCTTCATCAGCTCGGTCCCCCAGGCACCGTCGGTCGGCAACAGCGGCAGCGCGCCGAAGTTGCTTCGCGTCAATCGATCCATCACCGTCCTTTCGCGTCAACCGCCGTCGTCATGAATGAGCGGCGATGTTGGGCGGTAACGGTGGCAGGCGCAAGTGCAGCGAGCAGCGAGCTTGCGGCAGATCACGACGCGCAGCGACGTGGATCGGCCCGAGGCACGCACCGCCGCCGTCAAACCAGATTCGCGATTCCCCCGGCCACGTGGCCCGACGGCACGTGCGTCGCCGCGCTGTCGAGGTGCCCCGTCTGGTCGTCGAAGAAGAAGTCGGGCTCGAACTCGCGCAGGAACTCGCCCTTGGGCAGGCCGCCGAGGAACATGGCTTCGTCGACCTCGATCTGCCACTCCATCAGCGTGCGGATCGCGCGCTCGTGCGCCGGCGCGCTGCGCGCCGTGACGAGGGCGGTGCGGATGCGCATCGAGCGCGCCGGCTCGCGCTGCAGGCGGTGCAGCGCCTCGAGCAGCGGCTTGAAGGGCCCGGCGCCCAGCGGCAGCAGCGCCTGGTCGCGTTCGTGCGCCTGGAAGGCGTCGAGCCCGCCCTGGCGGAACACGCGCTCGGCCTCGTCGGAGAACAGCACGGCGTCGCCGTCGAAGGCGATGCGCACCTCGTTGGGGTGCGCCGTCGAGGCACGCGCCGACTGCGGATAGACGCGCGCCGCCGGCACGCCGGCGTCGAGCGCCGAGCGCACGTCGGCCTCGTTGGCCGAGAGGAACAGGTTGGCCGCCAGCGGGCGCAGGTAGCGCCACGGCGACTGGCCGCGCGTGAACACGCCGCGCTGGATCGGCAGGCCGTAGTGCTGCGCCGAGCGGAACACGCGCATGCCCGAGACCGGATCGTTGCGCGACAGGATCACGACCTCGACCTTCGGTGCGCCTTCGTTGAAGGCGAGCAGCTTGTTGACGAGCGAGAAGGCGCAGCCGGGCGCCGCGCGCTGCTCGAGCCGCTGCAGTTGCAGCTGCATGTAGGCGCGGTCGTCGCTCGCCTCGAAGACGCGGTTCTCCTCCTCGAAGTCGAACAGCGCGCGCGACGAGATCGCGACGACGAGCTGGCCGGCGAGCGAGACGGGCATGCGGCCGATGATACGGGCCGCCGGCGCAACAAACGAAACACAGGCCGCGCCGCACTGACGCACGCGCGTAACGCGGCGCTGCCACAGTCGCCTTGTCACGCATGAGGAGAGCCGCGTCATGAGCGCCATCGTCGCCGCCCTGCAGCGCTTGTTGCTGCGCCGCCCGCCCGCCGCCACGGCCGTGCCGGGCGACGCGCCCTGGATGTTTCGCAGCGAAGCCTTCGCCGAGGATCTCGGCGACGCCTATCGTCGCGCCTGATTGCAGTAGGAGCCCGTCTGGATATCATCGCCGCCGGAATCAACAGCGAACCAAGACCGAGCACCATGCCGCAGGGCGACATGACGAGCGAACCAGTCGTGCTCGTGGTGGACGACGAGCCCGAACTGCGCTCGCTGCTGGCCGAGTACTTCGGCCGCCACGGGCTGCAGGTGCGCGAGGCCGCCGATGCCGCGGCCGCCCGCGCATCGATCGCCGCGCAGGTGCCCGACCTGGCGATCCTCGACATCAACATGCCCGGCGAGAACGGCTTGTCGCTCGCGCGCTGGCTGCGCGATGCTCATCCGCGCGTCGGCGTGGTGATGCTGACGACGGTCGGCGAGTCGGTCGACCGCGTGATCGGCTTGGAGCTCGGCGCCGACGAGTACATCCCCAAGCCCTTCGAGCTGCGCGAACTGCTGGCGCGGGTGCGCGCCGTGCTGCGCCGCGTGCGCGCCGCCGCGGCGCCGGCCGGCGCGGGCTCGGCACGCCCGGCCGCCGCAGCGCCGCAGCGCGGACGCGTGCCGTTCGGCGCCTGCCGGCTCGATCTCGACGAGCGCCGCCTGCTCGCAGGCGACGGCCACGAGATCGAGATCAGCGCCGCCGAGTTCGATCTGCTCGCCTTGTTCGCACGCAACCCGAACCGGCCGCTGAACCGCGACCAGATCATGGAGCAGGCGCACAACCGCGGCTGGGACGTCTTCGACCGCTCGATCGACCTGCGTGTCATGAGGCTGCGCCGCAAGATCGAGCGCAACCCCGACAAGCCCGAGATCATCCGCACGGTGCGCAACGTGGGCTACGTCTTCGTGCCGGCCGCGTCCGCCGAAGGCGCGTGATGGCCCAACCGCAGCCGGTCGCGCCGCAGGCGCTGGTCGGGCTGCGGCGGCGCTTCGCCTGGCTGGTGGCGGCGCTCGTGCTGCCGGTGCTCGTGGCGGCGGGCTTCCTCGCCGAGCGGCAGTACGAGTCGCACCGCGAGATGCTGCTGCGCGAGGCGGCGCAGGCCGTCGAGCGCCGCGCCCAGCGCGTCGACTTCCTGCTGCACACGCTGCACGCCGAGCTGCTGCGCCTGCGCGACCTGGCGCGCGGCGACGCCGGCATCGAGACGGCGTCGCTGATCGACGCCGACCTGCTGCGCGACGACCGCACGGCCGACGGGCGCACGCTCGACGCGATGCCCGCGCTGCTGCGCGACCGCGCCAGCCAGGTCATCGTCGAGCCGGTCGCCGCCGAGAGCGCCGACATCGAGTCGACGGTGCGCCGTGCCGCGGCCTTCGGCGAGCAGGCCTATCTGAGCCGGGCACACGACCGGCTGTTCGAGCGGGCCTACTTCGTGGGCGACACGCAGCGCGAGATCTGGGTGCACCCGTGGGAGCACAGCGGCGAGCTGCTGCGCTCGCACGAGGCGGCGACGCTCGCCGAACTGCACGCGCGGCTGGCGCGCAGCGCCGGCCTCGGCGTGCCCGGCGACATCGGCAGCGTGCACTGGCAGCGCTGGACCGACGCGCGCGGCGCCGGCTGGGTGACGCTGTCGACGCGCGTCGTGCACGAGCGCTATCGCGGGGGCCGCGTGGCGCTCGACGTGCGCGTCGAATCGCTCGAGCGGCTGCTCGCCTCCGACGGCGCGCGCCGCATCTGGCTGCTGTGGCAGGACGGCGGCGTCGTCGCCGACGCCGCCGGGCGGCGCCAGCCCGCAGGCGTGCTGAGCGCCGCCGACGGCCCGCCGTCGGTGCGGCCGGCCGCGCTCGAGGCGTCGAGGCGCGCCGACCTGGCGGTCGACGACGGGCAGTTCGTCGTCGCGACGCGCGAGCTGGCCGGCGCGCCGTGGGCGCTGCGCGGCTATGTCGAGGCAGCCGTGCTCGAACGGCAGTTGCGCGAGCGGCTCATGCCGTACTTCGTCACCGTCGCGGCGTTGCTGCTGCTGTTCGGTGCCGGCATGGTCGTGCTGTGGCTGCGCTTCACGGCGCCTGCGCTGCGCCTCGTCGCCTATCTGCAGCGGCTGGCGTGGCATCCCGACGCGCCCGAGCCCGACGTGCCGGCACCGTGGCGGCCGTGGATGTGGCTGACGCGGGACACGTTCGCGGCGTGGCGCGAGGCGGCGGCTCGCGAACAGCGATCCGAGGCGCTCAAGGCGTCGATCGTCGACCATGCGCTGGCCGCGCTGGTGTCGAGCGATGCCGAGGGTCGCATCGTCGAGTTCAATCCCGCGGCCGAGGCGATGTTCGGCCGGCGCAAGGCCGAGGTGCTCGGCCGCACCGTGGGCGAAGTCATCGTGCCGCCGCGCTACCGGGCCGCCCACGACGAGGGGATCCGCCGCATGCGCGCGGGCGGCGCGGCGCGCATCGGCGGCAAGCGGCTCGAGATGCACGCAATGCGCGCCGACGGCAGCGAGTTCCCGGTCGAGATCGTGCTGTGGCGCACCGAGGTCGCCGCGGAGACGCACTACACGGCCTCGCTCGTCGACGTGACCGAGCGCCACGAGTCCGCGCGCGAGATCGAGCGCCAGCGCGAGGCGCTGCGCCAGCGCGAGAAGCTCGCCGCGATGGGCAGCCTGCTCGCCGGCGTGGCGCACGAGCTCAACAATCCGCTGGCCATCGTGATGGGGCGCGCCAGTCTGCTCGAAGAAAAATGCGGCGGCGCTCCCGCGCTGGCCGCCGACGCGCAGCGCATCCGCGAGGCGGCCGAGCGCTGCGGGCGCATCGTGCGCACCTTCCTCGACATGGCGCGCAGCCGGCCGTCGCAGCGCCGCGGCGTCGCGTTCAACGAGCTGGTGCACGCCGCCGTCGACCTGCTGCAGTACGGCTTCCGGTCGCACGGCATCGAGCTCGAGCTCGAGTTGGCCGACGCGCTGCCGCCGCTGTCGGCCGACGGCGATCAGCTCGGGCAGATCGTGATGAACCTGCTCGTCAATGCGCAGCAGGCGCTGGCCGGCGTCGACGGTGAACGCCGCGTGCGCGTGCAGACCGGCATCGACCCGGCGCAGGGCGACGCGCCCGCCGCCGTGTGGCTGCGCGTCGCCGACAACGGGCCGGGCGTCGACCCGGCACTGCACGAAGCCGTCTTCGAGCCGTTCTTCACGACCAAGGCCGAGGGGCTGGGCACGGGTCTGGGCCTGTCGGTGTCGCGCACCGTCGCGCGCGAGCACGGCGGCGATCTGGTGCTCGAACCGGCGACGCAGGGCGCGTCGTTCCGCCTCGTGCTGCCGGTGGCCGATGCGGACGCTGCTGCCGCCGTCGCCGCGGCCGCCGGCGCCGAGGCAGCGGCCCCGGCGCGCATCCTCGTGGTGGACGACGAGCCCGAGCTCACCGGCATGATGCGCGACATGCTCGAGCGCGCCGGCTACGACGTCGCCACCGCCGAGGCCGGCGAAGTCGCGCTCGAGCTGCTCGACACGGCGCGCTTCGATGCCATCGTGTCGGACCTGCGCATGCCCGACATCGACGGCGCCGCCCTGTGGCGCGCCGTGTCGCAGCGCCATCCGGCGCTGGCGAGGCGCATGCTGTTCGTCACCGGCGACACGCTGTCGCCCGACGCGCGCGAGTTCCTGCGCGCGACGCGCTGCAACGCGCTCGACAAGCCGTTCACGCGCGACGACCTGCTGCTGCGCGTCGGCACGCTGCTGCAGGACTGAAGAAGCTACTGCACGAAGCCGATCGGCGCCTTCTTCGCGCCGAAGTCGGGCAGATCGGCCACGGCGACGCTGTCGCGGTGCGCCAGCCGGGCATTGCCGAACGCCGTCATCCACGCGCGGCGCATCTCGCGCGGCGCCATCTCGCTCATGCGCTCGAGCACGTCGGCGGCGGGCTCGGGGTCGAAGCGCGAGCCCCAGTCGTGCTCTGCGCGGATCCCCTGGTACAGCCGCGCGGCGATGTGGCGGGCGGCGTCGCGGTCGGGCGCCTGGATCTCGTAGACGTTCATGCGGTTGACGATCGGCTCGGGAATCGAACGCTCGTCGTTGGCGGTGGCGACCCAGATCACCTGGCTGGCGTCGATCGGCACCTCGGCGTATTCGTCGGTGAACTGGCCCGCCGTCTCGTGCTCGAGCAGGCTGTACAGCGCGCCCAGCGGGTCGTAGGCGTGCTCGCCGCCGGCCTTGTCGATCTCGTCGACGACCATCACGGGGTTGGCGTACTGGCCGTCGACCAGCGTCTCGAACACCTTGCCGGGGCGCGCGCCCTTCCACTGGCTCGACGCGCCCGAGAGCACCCAGCCGGCGGTCAGCGAGCTCATCGACACGAAGCCCAGGCCCGTGCCGAGCAGCCGCGCGACGGCGCGTGCGAAATGCGTCTTGCCGACGCCGGGCGGCCCGAGCAGCAGCATCGGCGTGATCTCGAGCGCATCGCGGCTGTCCTGGCACAGCGCGAGCTGGCGCCGCAGGTCGTCGAGCACGTCGTGGAAGTTGGGCAGGTCTTCGTAGAGACGGTCCATCACGGGCAGCCCGGCCGGCTTGACCTGGAAGCGCTCGGGCCCCTTCTCGAGCATGCGCTCGTAGGTCTGGCGCAGGTTCTCGTGCTCCTTGTTCGGCAGCTTGTCGAGGCGGCGCTCGACGTCGCCGACGCGAAAGACGCTGCGCATGTGCGCTATCGGTATGCCGCCGTGCGGCACCGTGACCAGATCGCTGCTCGAAGCGCTCATGCGAACCTCCAGACCGAGAGTGCGCCGTGGACCATTCCAGCAAAGCCTAGCAAGCGGCGAATGCTCGAAAAAGTCGGGGATTCCACGGCTGATGCCAGCACGTCCCGTGCCGGCCCGCGGTGGCGCGCGCGACCGAGCGCCGCTACTTGACCCAGGTGTTGAGCTGGATGATCGGCAGCAGCACGGCGAGCACGATCAGCATGACGATCAGGCCCATCGCGACGATGAGCAGCGGCTCGAGGATCGTCGCCATCTGCAGCGCGCGGCGCTGTACTTCGGTACCGAGCTGGCGCGCGGCGCGCTCGAGCATCTGGGGCAGCCGCCCGGTCTGCTCGCCCAGCCGCGCGAACATCGCCAGCAAGCCGGGGAAGCGCTGCTTGCCGGCCAGCGCCGAGGCGAGCGGTGCACCTTCGCGCACCTGCACCAGCGCATCCATGGCGTCCGCGCGCATCGCGCGGTTGGACAGCGTCTCGCCCGCCGCCTGCAGCGCCTTGAGGATGGGCACGCCGGCGCCGGCCAGCATCGCCAGCGTGCCCGAGAAGCGCGCTGCGTTGTAGCCCCGCGCGAGGCGGCCGACGAGCGGCAGGTTGAGCCAGCCGGCGTCGAAGCGTTCGCGCACCGCGTCGTTGCGCAGCGACCAGGCGAGCAGGCCGCCGCCCGCCGCACCGCCGACGACGAGCACCCAGCCCCACGAGCGCAGGAAGCCGCTGATCGCGAGCATCGCCGTGGTGAGGAAGGGCAGCGCGCGCTTGGAGCTGGCGAACACCGACGCCACCTGCGGCACGACGTAGGTGACGAGGAAGACGACGATGACGACGGCGATCAGCGACACGATGGCCGGGTAGAGCGCAGCGCCGACCAGTTTGGCGCGCAGCGCCTGGCGCTCTTCGAGGTCGTCGGCCAGACGCTCGAGCACGGCGCCGAGCGCGCCGCTCTGCTCGCCGGCGGCGACGACGGCGCGATAGACGTCGTCGAACTCGCGCGGCGCGCCGGCCAGCGCGCGCGCGAACGGCGAGCCGGCGTTGACTTCGCTGCGCAGGTGCGCGACGAGCTCGCGCTGGCGCGGGTCCTCGGCCTCGTCGGCGAGCGCCGTCAGCGCGCGCTCGAGCGGCAGGCCCGAGCCGACCAGGCCGGCGAGCTGGCGCGTCCACACCGCCAGCCCGGTGGCGCCGAACACGCGCCGCGACAGCCGCAGCCCGCCCGCCGGCGCGGTGCCGGTGGTCGCGACCTGGGTGACGGCCAGCGGCACCAGCGACTGCGCGCGCAGCTGCGAGCGCGCGGCCTTGGCGTTGTCGGCGTCGAGCAGGCCGGTCGTCGCCTTGCCGGCGGCGTCGAGGGCCTCGAAGCGGTAGGCGGGCATCTGGCCTATCGAAGGCGGCCGAAGGCCGAAGGCACGAGACCGGACACCGTCATGTCATTCGCGCGTCACGCGCATCACTTCTTCGGGCGACGTGATGCCGGCCTGCACGAGCCGCTCGCCGTCCTCGCGCATCGAACGCAGGCCCGCCGACTCGGCGGCGACGAACAGCTGCGACTCGGCAGCGCGGCCGTGGATCAGCGCGCGCACCTTGTCGTCGGCGACCATCAGTTCGTAGACGCCGGTGCGGCCCTTGTAGCCGCTCATCGCGCACTCGGCGCAGCCGACGGGGTGCCAGCGCCCGCGCTCGTCGGCGCGCTTGCACACGGGGCAGAGCTTGCGCACCAGGCGCTGCGCCAGCACGCCGAGCAGCGACGAGCTGAGCAGGAACGGCTCGACGCCCATGTCGGTGAGCCGCGTGACGGCGCTCGGCGCGTCGTTGGTGTGCAGCGTGGCGAGCACGAGGTGGCCGGTCAGCGAGGCCTGGATGGCGATCTGCGCCGTCTCGTAGTCGCGGATCTCGCCGATCATGATGACGTCAGGGTCCTGGCGCAGGATGGCGCGCAGCGCCTTGGCGAAGGTGAGGTCGATCTTGGCGTTGACCTGCGTCTGGCCGATGCCGGGCAGCTCGTATTCGATCGGATCCTCGACCGTCAGCACGTTCGTCGTTTCGGTGTCGATGCGCGCCAGCGACGCATACAGCGTCGTCGTCTTGCCCGAGCCCGTCGGCCCGGTGACGAGCACGATGCCGTGGGGCTGCTGGATCAGGCGGTGGAAGCTTGCCAGCACGTCGCCGCTCATGCCCAGGCTCTCGAGCGAGAACTTGGATTCGGACTTGTCGAGCAGGCGCAGCACGGCGCGCTCGCCGTGCGCCGACGGCAGCGTCGAGACGCGCACGTCGATCGCGCGCCCGCCGATGCGCAGGCTGATGCGGCCGTCCTGCGGCAGGCGCTTCTCGGCGATGTCGAGCTCGGCCATGATCTTCAGGCGCGAGATCAGCGCCGCGTGCAATGCGCGGTTGGGCTGTACCACCTCGCGCAGCGTGCCGTCGACGCGAAAGCGCACCGAGCTCGAGCGCTCGTAGGGCTCGATGTGGATGTCGCTGGCGCCGTCGTGCGCCGCCTGCGTGAGCAGCGCATTGAGCATGCGGATGATCGGCGCGTCGTTCGACGCCTCGAGCAGGTCCTCGATCGCCGGCAGCTCCTGCATCATGCGCGACAGGTCGACGGCGCTCTCGACCTCGCCGATCACCGTCGCGGCGCTCGAGCCGGCGCCGGCATAGGCCGTCGCGATGCGCTGCTGCAGGCTGGCGGCCGGTTCGCGCTCGAGCGCGTCGACGTCGTAGACGCGCAGCACTTCCGACAGCGCCGCGAGCGGAGTGCGCTCGTCGGCCCACAGCACGAGCTGCTCGCCGTCGTCCTCGAGCAGCAGCGTGTGCGCCTTGGCGAAGGCGTAGGGCAGCGGATGGCGGGCGCCCACGAGCGTCCCCCCCTTCAGTTGGCGGCCGGGGCGCCGGCGGGCGCCGGCGACACCGGGGACGGCGTCGCGGCCGGCGCCGGCGTCGCACCGGCCGCGCCGGGGACGACGTAGCCCGGCTGCAGCGGGGCGGCCGGCGGCGCGCGCCGCTCGATCTGCGGCAGCAGCGGCGCGTCGTTGACGGGCACCAGCACGCTCGGGCGCGGCTGCGCCGCCTGCTGCTGCGCGCGGATCGCGTCGTAGCGGTCCAGCGTGAGCGAGTCGGCGGCGGCCTGCGTGCGCACGACGACGGGCCGCAGGAAGACCATCAGGTTGGACTTCACGCGCGTGCGGTTCTCGCTCTTGAACAGGTTGCCCAGCAGCGGGATGTCGCCCAGCCCCGGCACCTTGTCGGTACCGTCGCTGAACTCGTCCTTGAGCAGGCCGCCGAGCACCATGATCTGGCCGTCGTCGACGACGACCGTCGTCTCGATCGAGCTCTTGTCCGTCGTCGGGCCGGCCGTGTTGGCCGACGTGCCCGAGATGACGTTCGAGTTCTCCTGGTAGATCGTCATGCGCACCGTGCCGCTCTCGCCGATCTGCGGCTTGACGCGCAGCGTCAGGCCCACGTCCTTGCGCTCGATCGTCTGGAACGGGTTGACGACGGCGCCCGAAGCGCCCGTGTTGGTGAACGAGCCGGTGATGAACGGCACGTTCTGGCCGATCACGATCTTGGCCTCTTCGTTGTCGAGCGCCACGAGGTTGGGCGTCGACAGGATGTTGGCGCCCGTGTTGCTCTCGAGGAACTTGGCGAGCGCGCCGAGGGTATAGAAGTCGTTGATCCGGCGCAGCACGCCGATGTTCAACCCGCTGGGCACGCTGCCGCGCGCGCTCGTCACGCCGGCGACGCCGCCGGCCGTACCGATCGTCAGGTCGATGATGTTGCCGCTGCCCGGGAAGTTGGTGCCCGCGCCCCAGACGGTGCGGTCGCCGTCCTTGCCGAAGATGTGCTGCCACTGGAAGCCGAACTCGGCCGCCTTGTTGGCGTCGACCTTGACGATCATCGACTCGATGTAGACCTGCGCCCGGCGCGAGTCGAGCTGGTCGATGACGGCGCGCAGCTGGCGATACACCGGCTCGGGCGCCGTGATGATCAGCGAGTTGGTCGCCGGATCGGCCTGCACGAAGCCGCCGGTCGACGGCCCCTGCGACGCCGCGACGGGCGCCGTCGCCTGGGGCGACGCGCCGGCGCCCGCCGTGCCGCCCAGCGGCGTGGTGGTGGCCGGCGTCGTCGTCGGCGTGGGGCTCGGCGTCGACGTCGTACCGGCCGCGCCGGTGCCCGTGTTGGCGCCGTAGGCGGCGCGCAGCACGGCGGCGAGCTTCACGGCGTCGGCGTTCTTCAGGTAGACGACGTAGATGTTGCCCGAGGGCCCGGCCGCCTGCGACGGCCGGTCGAGCTTCTCGATCAGCGAGCGGATCGTCGCCATGCGCGACGGATTGGGCGCGCGCACGATCAGCGAATTGCTGCGCGAGTCGACCATGATCGACACACCGAGCGTTGCTGCCGCCGGCTGCGCGCCGGGCGCCTGCGCCGGCTCGGCCAGCCGCTGCAGCACCGGCGCGAGGTCGGCGGCGATGCCGTGCTGGAGCGTGAACACCTCGACGTCGCTGCCGGCCGGCGTGTCCATCGCTGCGATGATCTTGGCCAGCCGCTGCAGGTTCTCGGCGTAGTCGGTGATGACGAGCGTGTTGTTGCCCGGGTGGGCGTTGATCGTGTTGTTGGGGCTGATCAGCGGGCGCAGCACGGCGACCAGCGAGTTGGCGTTCTCGTGGTTGAGGCGGAACACCTGCGTGATGATCTGGTCGCCGCTGCGCGTCACGTTGCCGATCGACACCGTGCCGGTCTGCAGCTTGGCGTCGGCCTCGGGTACGACCTTGAGCAGCCCGCCCGCCTCGACGACGGTGTAGCCCAGGCCGCGCAGCGCGCCGAGATAGTTGAGGTAGGCCTCGCGCGGCGTGATCGGCTGCTCGCTGTACAGCGTGATCGTGCCCTTGACGCGAGGGTCGACGAGGATCTGGCGGTCGAGCATGGCGCCGATGGCGCGCGACACGGCCTCGATCTCGGCGTTGACGAAGTTCAGCGTGACCGGCGTGCGCGCCTTCGTCGCCGGGCTGCGGCCGGCCGACTGCGCCAAGGCGCCGTGCGGCTGCGCCAGCGCTAGGGCCGCGATGAGCAGGGCCGCCGCCAGCAACGGCGCCGGCCGCCGCCGTCCGGGCAGGAGGGGAGAGCGCTGGATCATGGCTATCCGATCGAGATGACGGAGCGCGCGCCGCTGCGACGCCCGATGATGTTGAGCATATTGTTCAGCGCCGCCTCGTTGCCGGGCGCCGCGCCGGCATCACCGCGAAAGCGCACGCCCGCCGGCCCCCAGGTGCCGCTGCCCGACAGCTGCAGCGCGCCGCTTTGCGTCGTGAGCATAAGCTGCGAGACGCCCGGGTTGGCCGCATCGCCGGCGATCGTCAGCCGGTAGCTGCCCAGCGGATCGATCGGTGCCAGGCGCGACGACACGGCGTCGAGCTCGACGACGGCACGGCCGCCGACGCGCCAGCGGCCCTGCACCGACTCGACGACGAGCCCGGGCGACGTGAGCCGCACGACGCCGCCGAGCTGCAGCGTGTTCCACGGCGTGCCCAGACCGCCGAGCAGGCTCGCCGGCCACTGGCCGATCCAGCCGCCGGGCGGTGCGGCGAGTGTGGCGGTGAGCCGGCCGAAGCCCGGCTGCAGGCCGATCGCGACGGTGCCGTTGAGGCAGCAGGCCTGCGCGAGGCGCAGTTCGGGCGAGCGCCCGCGCCAGCCGAACTGCCACTGCAGCCGGCCCGGCAGCGTGGTCGCGTCGCGGCTGCCCGGGCCGCCGGTCAGCACGACGACGGCGCTGCCCGACCACACCGTGCCGCGCGCCTCGGCCAGCAGCAACCGCTCGCCGCTGGCCGACGACAGAGCCGAAGCCAGCCACGACGCCGGCGCGAACACGACGACGCCGGCAAGCACGCCGAGCACCGCGCCCCAGACGCCCCAGCGCGCGCCGGCGTGGCGCGTCGCCACCCACGCCTGCTCGGCCAGCGTCGATTCGGCCCAGCCCGTCGCGGTGGGATGCCAGCGGCGTGGTGCCGCCGCGCGGCGCAGCCGCAGGCCGATCACGGCGTGCCCCCCAGCGTCAGCACGACGCTGCCGCTGTAGCCTTGCGCGCCGCGCGTGAGCTGCGCCTCGACGGGGCGCGCGCGGGCCGCGCTGCGCGCCTCGGCGAGCCAGGCGGCCAGCCGATCGCCGGCGACGCCGGTCAGCGAGACGACGGCACGGTCGCCCTGCAGCGTGAGGCGTGCGCGTTCGCCGAGCGCCTGCGTCGCGCCGCGCAAGGCCTCGGCGGCCTGCGCCGGTGCGACCGGAGGCGTGGCGCGCAGATCGCGCGCCTCGGCCGCCAGCCGCTGCATTTGCTGCAGCTGCAGATCGAGCGCATCGATCTGCGCCGGCGCGCTGCGCAGCGTGCGCCAGGCCGGCTGCACGGCGACGAGCCAGAGCACGAACACGCCCAGCAGCACGGCGGCGATGGCGAGGCCGCGCCGCTCGCGCGGCGCCAGCGCGCGCCAGCGCGCGCGCCACTGCAAGCGGGCGCCGACGAGCGCGGCGGGCAGGGCCATGCGCTCGCCGTTCATCGTGCCCCCGCCGCCGTGCCGCGGGCACGCGTGACGACGAGGCGGCCTTCGCTGCTCTCGACCTGCCAGCCGGCGGGCCGCAGGCGGCTGCGGAACTGCTCGACCTCATGGTTGCCCCAGCCGGCGGCAGCCAGCGTCAGGCGGCCGGACTCGTAGCGCAGGTTGTCGACGGGTGGGCGCTCGCCGGGCCACGCCAGCGCCGCCGCGGCCAGCATCGGCTCGAGGTCGGTTTCGCCGGCGCGGCCGGCGGCGGCGCGCAGCGCGTCGGTCTCACGTTGCATCTGCACGGGCGCGTCGAGCACGGCGCGCACCTGCGGATAGGTGGCGCGCAGCAGACGCACCATCGCGGCCTGGCGCTCGTCGACCTCGGCACGCTGCTGCCACGCCGCGAGGTTGATGCCGACGACGTGCAGCGCGGCAAGCGCCGCCAGCCCCCAGCGCACCGGGCGCCATGCCGGCGCCATCACGATGCGGCCGACGTCGCGCAGCGCGCGCGCGCCGCGATGGTGAGGCTTGAGGTCGAACTGCAGCAGGTTCCAGTGCGTGCGCGTGGCCTGCAGCGCGCGCATCGCCGGCGTCATCACGGGCAGCGGCGCGCCGCCGAGCCACTGCTCGGCCGCCGCGGCGGCGGCCGGCGAGGCGCTCCAGCGCACGCCTTCGGGCAAGGGGTCGGGCAGCAGCGCGCGCGCCAGGCCGCCGTGCAGGCGCAGCGTGGCGACGCCGTCGGGATGGGCCCAGGTGAGCAACAGGTCGGCGGGCGACGCGGCGTCGCCGTCGGCGGCGGCCTCGAAGTGGCCGCACGGCGGCTCGTCGGGCCACGACATCGGCACGACGCGGTCGACGAACACCTTGGCGCGCTCGAAGGCGGTGAGCTGCGCCGCCAGCCACGGCCGGTGCACCGCGGCGATCCACGCTGGCTGGCCGGCGGCAGCTCGCGGTGCGACGGCCAGGTGCACGTCGGCCGGCTCGTCGAGCAGCGCCTCCTCGAGCACGCCGCCGAGCGCCGCGCGCAGGCGCGCCGCCGGCGCGCGCGGCAGCGAAATGCGGTGCCAGGCGACGTCGGTATCGGCCAGCGCGACGACGACGGTGGCGGCGCGCGGCAACAGCGATGCCGGGCTGCGCCCCTGGCGATCGATGGCGAAGCCGTCGCCGCTGAGCAGCCAGTCGAACTCGTGGGTCGCGGCCGCCGCTGCGTCGTTGTCGGTGGCGCCGGCGCGGGCCTGCTGGCGCGCGCGCGGCGGTATCAGGAGCACGAGGGTCGACATGGGACAGCGAGCCTACCGTCAACGGCGAGGCAGGGCAATGACGGTGCTTGTGGAATCAAAGACTTACACGAGGAAGGCTTCATGGGGCGGTGCGCAGGCTGTGCTGTTCGCGCTGCAACGACACGACGACGTTGCGGTCGCGTCGCCACAGCAGCGAGCGCTGCTCGAGCACCTGGTCGCCCAGGCGCAGCCGGCCGTGCACCTCGAAGTAGCTCGTCGATGCGCCGGCGCGCCGCGCCAGGTCTCGCCCCTGCATGTTGGGCAGGTGCAGCGCCGCGTCGAGCGCCGATTGGAAGGCGGCATTCTGCCGTGCCTGCACCAGCCGTTCGGCGCTGCCCAGGTCGACGCCGGTCACCGCGGCGATGACTTCGCGCGACGCCGTGTTCAGGTTCAGCGTCGTGCGCACCGGCAGCAGCGTGACGTGGGGCTCGAGGCGCGACAGCGCATCCTCCTCCACGCCGAACCACGCGAGCTGCGCGATCCTGCGCGGCATCAGCGGGGCGTCTTCGGCGGCGGGCTTGCCGAGCTCCGGCGCCACGGCGCGGCGCAGGCCGTCGGCGATGCGCGTCGCGACGCCCTCGGCGACGCCGGCGATCTGGCACAGCCGCTGCAGCGCCTGCACGTCGGCCGGCTCGAGCTCGCCGCGGTCGTTGATCAGGTTGCGCAGGTTGAAGCGCGACTGCGCATCGACGATCCAGCCCGACAGGAAGGCCTCGGGCGCGTCGTCCGTCTCGGCCCGGTCGGCCGCGAGGAAGGTCGACAGACGCGCCTCGGCCAGCGGCACGGCCCACGGCTCGGCGAGGTGGTCGACGTTGGCGCTCGTGCGCGCGTCCTCGCGCACGATCAGCCGCGCCCAGTCGAGTGCGCCGGAGAGGATCCACGCGGCCTGGGCGCGCGCGCGTTCGGCCGTCTCGACCTGCACGGTGCGCCACTGCTGCCACACCATCGACGCGGCGAGCGTCGACACCAGCGTGACGATGATCATCGCCGTCAGCAGGGCGGCGCCGCGCTCGGCGTGCAGGAGGCGGCGCTTCATGACGGACGTGCCGAGGCGAGAAGGGTGTCGCGAAGCAGGGCGCCGTCGAAGCCGCTGCCCGGCGCGAAGGTGAGCACGAGCCGCACGCCGGCAGGCAGCGCCTCGCGCGGGCAGCCCTGGCCGCCGCCGGCGCCGCGCGAGAGGTCGCCGCTCGACTGGGCGTTCGTCCACGCCGAGTCGCGGTAGTAGTAGAGCTGCCAGCGCGACGCGCCCGATACCATGCGCAGCGAGCTCACGTCGTCGGCCGGCGCCTGCAGGCTGCGCTGCCAGTGGCGCTGCAGCTCGCCGGCCGTCGCCGACGGCGGCGATGCCCAGCGCTGCAGGCCCTGCTCGCGCAGCGTCCAGGCGACGACGACGACACCGCGCTCGCTGCGCCGCGTGAGCCGCAGCGTGCTGCCGTCGAAGCACAGCGGCTGCACGACGGGCGTGTCGTGGATCGCCGCCAGGTCCTGCTCCCACTGCGCGACGACGCTCGTCAGCCGCAGCATGCGCTCGACCTGACCCTCGCTCGCGCTGCGCGCGCGCGCGATGCCGTCGATGCCCTGCCACGCCATCGCCGCCATGATGGCCATCACCATCAGGGCGACCAGCACCTCGACGAGCGTGAAGCCGAGCGTGGACCTGCGCATCGTCGTGGCGGCGTCAGAAGGTGGTCGGCAGCACGGTCGACACCGTGACCAGCGGTCGCCCGGCCTCGTCGGCGACGTGCGCGTCGAAGCGTCGGAAGTTCGGGTTCGGCGTCGGCCGCGCGACCAGCCGGCCGCGCAGCGTGCGGCCGAGCTGCTCGCAGGCGAAATCGCTGTCGCCGACGCCGGGCAGGCGGCTGCGGCCGGCGAGCTTCAGCGCCGTGAGGCGGTTGTCGACACACCACTGCGCCAGGCTCACGTCGGCGATGCGCTGGGCGTTCGACGTGAGCGCGCCCGCCGCCTGGATGCCCGCGCCCAGCGCAATGGCGACGATCGCCAGCGCGACCAGCACCTCGATCAGCGTGAAGCCGCGCGCGCGCGTCATGGCGAGGCGGGGCCGCTGTCGACGATGCCGAAGGCCGACAGGCCGTCGGTGGCCAGGGCGACCTGCCGGCCGTCCAGCCGCAGCACGATGCGCTGAGCGCCGATGACGGGCTCGGGCCCGAGGAGCACGGCGCGCGCGCCGACGATCTCGGCCGACACGCCCTCGTGCAGCCAGCGCCGCGGCGTCATCGGCTCGCCGGGCAGGCCGGCGAAGCGAAAGCCGCCGGCCGCGTCCTCGTCGCCGTTCACGAGTTGCCACGACACCGGCAGGCCGGCGGCGCGTGCCTCGGCGCGCGCGCCCTCGAGCAGCGCGCTCAGGCGCACGGCCTCCTGGTCGAGGCGCGTCGCGGCCGGGTCGCGCATCGCCACTACGGCGACGGCCGATGCCACGGCGATCAGCGCGACGACGACGAGCAGTTCGATCAGCGTGAAGCCGCGCGCTCGCGCACCACCGGCCTCGCGGTCGTGCACGCCGGCACGCGCCACGCCGCGCGCAGCCGCCGCGCTACTGCCACGAACCGATGTCGGCGTTCTTGCCCTCGCCGCCGGTCTGGCCGTCGGCGCCGAAGCTATAGACATCGATCTCGCCTTTCACGCCGGGGTTGACGTACTGGTACGGCTGGCCCCAGGGGTCGTTCGGCAGCTTGTCGAGGTAGGGCTTCCAGTTCGGCGGGATCGTGCCCGCCGTCGGCTTGGCGACCAGCGCCTGCAGGCCCTGCTCGGCGCTCGGATAGCGTTGGTTGTCGAGTCGGTACAGCTTGAGCGCCTGCATCAGGTTGTTGACGTCGGTGCGCGCCGCCGTGACGCGCGCGTCGTCGGCGCGGTCGAGCACGTTGGGGACGATCAGCGCGGCCAGCACGCCGATGATGACGAGCACGACCATCAGTTCGATCAGCGTGAAGCCGCGCGGCCGGCGCCGCGCTCGCAAGGACAGTGACGTCATAACAGGGAGGTTGCCGCCGCTTACTTCAGCGACGGGGTGGCCGAGGGCTTTGAATGATAATCCCCCGCATGCCCTCGAGATTGTCAGCATTCGTCATCTGGGCGGTGGTGGCCCTGAGCGCGACGTACTGGGCATTGCGCTTGCTGGCTGCGTCGGCAGCCGTGCCGTCGCATGCCGCGCCTGCGTCCATCGCGATGGCGCCGCGCGCCGATCTGGGCCGATTGCTCGGCGCCGCCGATGCGCCTGCCGTGGCGGGCGCCGCCGCACCGGCCGAGACCTCGAGTCGCTACAAGCTCGTCGGCGTAGCTGCGCCCACGTCGGGGTCGGCCGACGACGGCGGCGTTGCGCTGATCGCAGTCGACGGCAAGCCGGCGCGCCCGTTCCGGCTCGGCGCGACGGTCGACGGCGATCTCGCGCTCGTCGCGGTCGAGCAGCGCAGCGCGTCGCTCGGTTCGCGCGGCGGTGCGCCGACGATGGTGCTCGAGCTGCCGCGGCTGCCGCCGCCCGCGACGGGCAGCCTGCCGCCGGCGCCGGCGTTGTCGGGCGCGACGCCGGCACAGCCCCCGGCCGCGCCCGCGGCGACGCCGGCCCCGCCGGTGCCTGCTGCGCCGGGCCTGGCGCGCGTTCCGCGCACCGATGCCGATGTTGCGCGGCCCGTCCCGCCGGCGCCGCCGAGCGGCGAGCCGCGCTGAGACCTGCCGGCTCGCGCCGACAGCGCACTCTCTCTGATAGCGGCCGCGCTCGTGGTCAGGGCGCCGCGTCGCCCTCGGGGATGCTGACCGACACCGGTTCGACCGCTTCTTCGAGCATCGCCGACGGGCGCGACGGTCCGGGATCCTCGCCGTCGGCCACTTCGGTGAGCAGCGCGGCGGCGCTGCGGATGAGCGGCCAGGCGAGCGTCGCGCCGGTGCCGTCGGTGCTCTCCATGCCCAGTTCGAGCAGGGCGCTGGACTGGAACAGTCCGAGCGCGTGGTCGAGCCCTTGGTGGTCGTGGCTGCGCGTGAACAGCACGTAGTCCGTCACCGGCTCGGCGATGCGCGAGGCAACCATCAGCGCGGCGCACGCCGCCATGCCGTCGGCGATGATGAGATGCCGCTTGCTCGCCGCGACGAGCATCACGCCGACCATCATCGCCGTGTCGAAGCCGCCGAACGCCGCAAGGACCTCGACGGGATCGGACACGTCGCGGTGCCGCCCCTGCGCGCCCTGCGTGATGACGAGCAAGCGCGCCAGCTCGTCCTGCGGCATGTCGGGACCCGCCAGCATCAACTCGCGGATCGATGCATTGCCCAGGCGTGCCAGCACGAGCGCGGCGCTTTCCGACGAGCCGACGCCCACGCCCGCGCAGGCGACGGCATTGCCCGGCATCGAGTCGGCGATCTCCATGCCGGCGCGGATCGCCGCATGCGCCTGGTCCACCGTCATCGCCGAGCTGACGCGCGCATTGCGCGTGCCGTGCGCGATCTTGCGAGGCATCAGGCGCGGGTGCGTGGGCAGCGATTCGGCGACGCCGGCATCGACGACGGTGAGCTCCATCGCCTGCAGCCGCGCGAACACCGACACCGGCAGCCGGCCGGTCAACAGCTGATGGATCAGCGTGCCCGTAGTCGGCGCGCCGAGCGGCGCGATGCCGTCGACGGCGATGCCGTGGTCCGCAGCGAAGAGGGCGATCTGCGGATCGCGAAAGCGCGGCTTGAGCGTGTTCTGCAGCATGCCCAGGCGCACGGCCAGCGGCTCGAGCTCGCCCAGGCTGCCCGTTGCCTCGCTGCGGCGCGCCAGCTTGTCGAGCAGCGCGCGCTCCAGCGCGGGGTTGTGGGTGGGTGCTATCAGCGATCGGTTGGCAGGCATGGTCACGCGCGGATCGAGCAGGGCTGCGGCGATTGTGAGGCCGGCCGGGCAGGCGAGGCAACCGAGCGTATCGGCGCTTCAGCGCAGGAACAGCCGATACACCGGGTTGTCGGTTTCGTCGACGCAGGGATAGTCGAGGCCGGCGAGGAAGGCGCGCAAGGCGGCGCGGTCGCGCCGTGGCACCTGCAGGCCCACGAGGATGCGGCCGTAGTCGGCACCCTGGTTGCGATAGTGGAACAGGCTGATGTTCCAGCCGGGATGCATCGACGACAGGAACTTCATCAGCGCGCCCGGGCGCTCGGGGAAGGTGAAGCTGTACAGCCGCTCGTCCTGCGCCAGCTCCGAGCGCCCGCCGACCATGTGGCGGATGTGCTGCTTGGCGAGCTCGTCGTCGGTCAGGTCGACGGTCTCGAAGCCGCGCCGGCGGAAGTCGGCCGCGATCCGGGCCGACTCGCTGCGCCGCGTCGTGCTCAGCCCGACGAAGACATGCGCCGTGTCCGGATCGGAGATGCGGTAGTTGAACTCGGTGACGCTGCGCGGACCGATCAGCTCGCAGAAGCGCTTGAAGCTGCCGCGCTCCTCGGGGATCGTGACGGCGAACAGCGCCTCGCGTTCCTCGCCGACCTCGGCGCGCTCGGCGACGAAGCGCAGGCGGTCGAAGTTCATGTTCGCGCCGCTGTTGATCGCCACCAGCGTCTGCCCTTTCACGCGGTGGCGATCGACGTACTGCTTGACGGCGGCGACGCCCAGCGCGCCGGCCGGCTCGAGCACGCCGCGCGTGTCCTGGAACACGTCCTTGATCGCGGCGCACACGGCGTCGGTGTCGACGACGATGAAGTCGTCGACCAGCTCGCGCGCGATGCGGAACGTCTCCTCGCCCACCAGCTTGACCGCCGTGCCGTCGGAGAACAGGCCGACATCGTGCAGCTGCACCCGCTTGCCGGCGCGCACCGAGCGCGTCATTGCGTCGGAGTCGGCGGTCTGCACGCCGATCACCCTGACGCTCGGGCGCACCGCCTTGATGTACGACGCCACGCCCGAGATCAGCCCGCCGCCACCGATAGCGACGAACACGGCGTCGATCGGGCCCTGGTGCTGGCGCAGGATCTCCATCGCGATCGTGCCCTGACCGGCGATCACGTCGGGGTCGTCGAACGGATGGACGAAGGTCAGGCGCCGCCGCTTCTCGAGCGTCAGCGCGTGGGCATAAGCGTCGGAATAGCTGTCGCCGTGCAGCACGACCTCGCCGCCGAGCGTGCGCACGGCGTCGATCTTGAGCTGTGGCGTCGTCACCGGCATCACGATCAGCGCGCGGCAGCCGAGGCGTCGTGCGCTCAGCGCTACGCCCTGGGCGTGATTGCCCGCCGAAGCGCAGATCACGCCGCGCTTGAGCTGCGCGGCGTCGAGGTGCGCCATCTTGTTGTAGGCGCCGCGCAGCTTGAAGCTGAACACCGGCTGCATGTCCTCTCGCTTCATCAGCACGCGGTTGCCCAGGCGCGCCGACAAGGCCTGCGCCGGCTCGAGCGGCGACTCGATGGCGACGTCGTAGACGCGTGCGTTCAGGATGCGCTGCAGGTAGGCGGCCGGCGACGCCGCGCGTTGGGGGCCGGCCATGCGCCGCTCCTCGAGGGTGGTTTCCGATGCGCGGCGGATGATACGTCAGCGCTGCGCGCGCGAGCGTCCAAAGAAAAAGGCCCAAGGCGCGGGGCCTTGGGCCGAATCCACCATAGAGGAGGTGGAGGAGACAATCGTCGGGTCCGCGACTTGCGCTGAACCCACGGCGGCATTGTAGTCGCTCGGATGCTGCGTCGCAACATCGTTCGAGAAAAATTGCGCGCTTGTGCGCATGGCGTACATTTCGACGCCCTGCAGACCTCGATCTCGATCAGCGAACCATGGAGTGCACGATCCACTGGCATGCCGCGGCCGGCATGGCCTTCGTCGCCGAAACGGGCAGCGGCCATCTGCTGACGATGGACGGCGCGCCCGACGGCGGCGGTCGCAACCTGGCGCCGCGACCGATGGAAACCGTGCTTGCCGGCACCGGCGGCTGCACCGCCTACGACGTCGTTCTCATCCTGCGCCGCGGCCGCCACGACGTGCGCGGCTGTCAGGTCAAGGTGAGTGCCGAGCGGGCCGAGAGCGATCCCAAGGTGTTCACCGCGATCCGCATGCATTTCGTCGTGACGGGCCGCAGCGTGCCCGCGCAGGCGGTCGAGCGCGCCATCGCGCTGTCGCACGAGAAGTACTGCTCGGCGAGCATCATGCTCGGCAAGACGGCGGCGATCACGACGAGCTTCGAAATCGTCGAAGCCTGACGCCGTTCAGACGTAGTGCGCCGTCGTCGTCATCACGCGGGCGGCGGCGCGCATCGCCGTGCGCACCGGCGCCGGCAGTTCGGCGGCGCCCGCCTGCTGCGCATCGTTGGCATGCCGCGCTTCGTCGGCCTGCATCTGCGCCACGATGGCGCGCGATGGCATGTCGGCCTGCGGCAGGCGTTGCAGGTGGCCGGCGAGGTGTTGCTCGACCTGCCGCTCCGTCTCGACGACGAAGCCCAGGCTCAGGCGGTCGCTCGTGCGCCCCGCGACCCAGCCGATGGCAAAGGCGCCGGCGTACCACAGCGGATCGAGCAGGCTCGGCCGGTCGCCGAGTTCCTGCAGGCGCTGCTGAGTCCAGGCCAGGTGGTCGGCCTCGTCGCGCGCCGCGTGGCGGAAGTGCTCGCGCAGCGCCGGGTCGCGCGTGGCGACAGCCTGCGCCTCGTACAGCGCCTGCGCGCAGACCTCGCCGACGTGGTTGACGCGCATCAGCGCACCCGACAGTCGGCGCTGCTGCGCGTCGAGCGCCGGCGCGGCGGCGTCGCTCACTGCTGTGGCCGGGCAGGGCCGGGTCGCAACGCTGCCGCCGGCCACCGTGCGCAAGGCGTGATCGGCCGCCGACAGCCAGCGGTCGAGGCGGGACAGGGTGCGTGGTGGTGCAGGCATGGCGCGATGCTAGCCCAGCGCCGGGCCGCTGCGGCGTGCCCGCATGGGACGGCGCACCTGTTGCCGGCCGTCGCGCCGTCTTACGGCTCTCGTTGCTTGCGGACAACAAGCGAGGCGAAATTCGGAGCCAGTTCTTGGCAATCGCGACGGCCGTCTGGTGAAATGCCTGCAACTTCCGCTGAGGAGGTTGGCCTGATCCACCCGCCCCGGGTAACCACGCGATCGGGGCCTCTTGTTCAACCTAGGAGATAGTCGCAATGAAAAAATCTCTGCTCGCTCTCGCGGTGCTCGGCGCGTTCGCCGGTGCCGCGTCGGCCCAGTCGTCGGTCACGATCTACGGCGTCATCGATGCCAGCATCAAGAAGGGCAATGACGGTACGTCGAGCCTGAACGGTGACCCCAACGGCACGATCAACAATGGCGAAGCTTGGACGGTCGGACCGACCACCAGCAACCGTCTTGGCTTCCGGGGCACCGAGGATCTCGGCGGCGGGATGAAGGCGAACTTCCTGTTGGAGCACAGGTTCAGTTCTGATGACGGCCAACCTGAAGCGGGAACATTCTGGCAGGGCTCGTCGTGGGTTGGCGTGAGCGGCGGCTTCGGTGAAGTGCGTCTTGGCCGCCAGTACGTGCCGGCGTTCTACATTGGTCTGGCTTCGGATCCGTGGGGCTATGACTACAACGTCGCGGGCGCCAATGCTTGGACGCGCGGCGGCCATCCCCTGTCGCGTGCGTCGAACGCAGTGACCTATCTGACTCCGAACATGGGCGGCTTCACCGCTCAAGTGCAGGTTGCGCCTGGCGAAGGTCCTGTTAATGCTGCCCAAGGCAACCCCGACACTGCCAATTCGCGCAGCGTTGGTTTCAACGTGCGTTACACGGCGGGTCCGCTGGACGTCGGCTTCGGCTACAACGATCTGGACCAAGCTGCGACGAACCGCTACTGGAACTTGATGGGTTCGTACGACCTCGGCTTCGTCAAGCCGATCCTGGCCTATTCGCGCGGTGAGATCGGCGCGACCGAGACCACGGCGTACCTGCTTGGTGCGCGTGCCCCGATGGGTGCCGGCACGCTGAAGGCTGTCGTGGCGCGCGCTACGGTTGACACCGGTGCGGCAGAGACCGACACGACCAAGTTCGGTCTCGGCTACGAGTACGCCCTCAGCAAGCGTACGAGTGTGCACGCCGATGTCGGGACCGCGAAGACGGATGGCCTGACCCGCCGTACCGCCTTCGAAGCCGGCGTCAAGCACGTCTTCTGATCGGGTGCCCGCCTTGCGCGGGTCTCGTGACGAGTTCAAGGCCGCCTTTGGGCGGCCTTTCTCTTGCAGTCGCGCCATGCGATCGTTGGCTGTTCTCCTCTGTTGCTCCGCCCTGCTAGCTGGCTGTGCCGGGCCGCAGACCGACGCTGGGTCGGTCGACCGCGAATTGAGCGGGTGGCAAGGGTTCACCTTGCCGGGCAAGCGGTCGACGCAGTACCAAGCGCTGTGGGTGGAAGGGCGTTGGCGTGTCCATGCGCGCGCCGACCGTTCGGCGAGCATGTGGCGCCGCAAGCTCCACGACACGGCCGCCGCACCGAAGCGCTTGCGATTCTCGTGGCGCGTCGATCGCTTGATCGACGACGCGGACCTGAGCGACGTGGACCGCTCCGATTCGCCCGCCAGGATCATCGTCGCGTTCGACGGCGATTACGCACGCCTGACGCCGCGCACGCGCGCGATGTACGAACTCGCCGAGACATTGACCGGCGAGCGGCCGCCTTTCGCCACGCTGATGTACGTCTGGGACAACCGCCTGCCGGTGGAATCGATCCTGCGCAGCGGCCGCTCCGACCGCGTGCGCAAGGTGGTGCTCGAGTCCGGCTCGGCCCACCTCGGTCGCTGGCGCGCCTACGAGCGCGACATCGTCCAGGACTACCGTCGAGCATTCGACGAGGAGCCCGGTCGCGTGCTGGGCATTGCGCTGATGACGGATGCCGACAACACGCAGGGCGTCGCCGAGGCCTGGTACGGCGACGTCGAGTTGCGTTGACGCTTCGAGGAGTCCCGTGGCGTCGCTGATCGGCTTCGCGCTGCGTCGCCTCGCGCAGGCGGTCGCCGTGATGCTGGCCGTCGCGTTCATCGCCTTCGTGCTGTTCCAGTACGTCGGAGACCCCGTGTCGCAGCTCGCCGGCCCCGACGCGACGCCCGAGCAGCGTGCCGCGCTGCGCGCCGACCTCGGTCTCGACCGGCCCGTCGTCATGCAGTTCGCGCGTTTCGCCGCACACGCCGTGCGCGGCGACTTCGGCATCAGCCTGCGCCAGGGACGCGCGGTCTCGACGCTGCTGCTCGAGCGATTGCCGGCGACGCTCGAACTCGCCGTCGTCGCGGCCGTGCTGGGTTCGCTGGCCGGCATCCCGGCCGGCGTCTATGCCGCCTTGCATCGCGAGCGCCGCGTGGCGCAGGGGCTCATGGGGCTGTCGTTGCTCGGCGTCTCGCTGCCGACCTTCGTCGTCGGCATCTTGCTGATCTACGTGTTCTCGGTGCAGCTCGGCTGGCTGCCGAGCTTCGGTCGGGGCGACGTCGTCACCGTCGGCGGCTGGTGGACGAGCGGACTGCTGACTCTCGACGGCTGGCGCCACCTCGCGCTGCCGGCGGTGACGCTGGCCGTATTCCAACTCGCGCTGACGCTGCGCCTGGCGCGCGCCGAGATGCTCGACGTGCTGCGCTCGGGCTACATCCGCTTCGCGCGGGCGCGCGGACTGCCCGAACGCACGATCCACTTCCGCCATGCATTGCGCAACGCGCTGATGCCAGTGATCACCGTGACGGGCCTGCAGTTCGGCTCGCTGGTCGCGTTCTCCGTCGTCACGGAAACGGTGTTCCAGTGGCCGGGCATGGGCCTGTTGTTCATCCAGGCCGTGGCGCATGCCGACATCCCCGTGATGGCGGCGTACCTGTGCGTCGTCGCGCTCGTCTTCGTGTCGATCAACTGGATCGTCGATATCCTCTACGTCGTCGTCGATCCGCGACTGCGCTACGCTGCCGCACGATGAGGGTGGTCGCGAGCCGGCGCTTCTCCCGTGCCGGCGCCATGGCAGGCCGCTTGCGGCGCGCTCCCGTCGCGCTCGCGGCGGCGCTCGTGGCCGCCCTGTGCCTGCTCGGCGCGCTGCTGGCCGGCTGGCTGGCGCCGCAGGATCCGTACGACCTCGCGCAGCTCGATCTCGCCGATGCACGGTTGCCGCCGGCGTGGCTCGACGGCGGCTCGGCGGCGTACCTGCTGGGCAGCGACGATCAGGGCCGCGACGTGCTGTCGATGCTGCTGCACGGCGCCCGCATCTCGCTGGCCGTCGCGAGCGCGGCGGTGCTGCTGTCGCTCGCCGTCGGCGTGCCGCTGGGTCTGGTGTCCGGCTATGTCGGCGGCGCCTTCGACGCGCTGCTGATGCGCTTGTGCGATGTCATGTCGTCGTTTCCCGCCATCCTCGTGGCCCTGCTCGTTGACGGCGTCGGGCGCGCGCTGTTCCCGGCCGCCCACGCGCCGCTGGCGCTCGGCGTGCTGGTCGTGGCCATCGGGCTTACCGGTTGGGTGCCCTATGCGCGCACGGTGCGCGGCGCGACCCTGGTCGAGCGCGGCAAGGACTACGTGCTCGCCGCGCGCATCGTCGGCACGCCGCCGCGGCGCATCCTGCGGCGGCACGTGCTGCCCAACGTGATGGGGCCGGTCTACGTGCTGTCGACGATACAGCTCGCGTCGGCGGTGCTCGTCGAGGCGACGCTGTCGTTCCTGGGCGTCGGCATGCCGGCGACGGCGCCGTCGCTGGGCACGCTGATCCGCATCGGCAACGACTTCCTGTTCTCGGGCGAATGGTGGATCGCGGCCTTCCCGGCGGCGATGCTGGTGGCCATCGCGGTCAGCGTCAACCTCTTCGGCGACTGGCTGCGCGACGCGCTCGATCCGAGGTTGCGTTGACGACGGCGTCGACATCGCCGCCGCTGCTCGAGATGCGCAGCCTGCGCGTCGAGTTCCCGGTGGCGCGCGAAGGGCAGCCGCGCACCGCCGTCGACGACCTGTGGCTCGCTGTCGCGGCCGGCGAGGCGCTGGGCGTGGTCGGCGAATCGGGCGCCGGCAAGTCCGTCATGGGCGCCGCGGCGATCGGCCTGATCGATGCGCCGGGCCGCATCGCGGCCGGCGAAGTGTGGTTCGACGGCGAGCGCATCGACCGCCTGCCGCCCGAGCGACTGCGCCGCTTGCGCGGCCGGCACATCGGATCGATCTTTCAGGATCCGCTCACGTCGTTGAACCCGATGTTCAGCGTCGGCCGCCAGCTCGTCGAGACGGTGCGCACGCATCTGCCGCTGTCGCGCGACGCCGCAAGGCAGCGTGCCGTCGAACTGCTCGAGGCCGCGGGCATGCCCGCGGCGCGAACCCGGCTCGACCAGTATCCGCACCAGTTGTCGGGTGGATTGCGCCAGCGCGTCGTGATCGCGCTGGCGATGGCGGCGCAGCCGCGGCTCGTCATCGCCGACGAGCCGACGACGGCGCTCGACGTCTCGACGCAGGCGCAGGTGCTGAACACGCTCGGGCGCCTGTGCCGCGAGCACGGCGTGGCGCTGCTGCTGATCACGCACGACCTGGCCGTCGTCGCCGAGCGATGCGACCGCATTGCCGTGATGTATGCCGGGCGCGTCGTCGAGACGGGCCCGGTCGACGATGTCATCGATGCGCCGCTGCATCCCTATGCGCAGGGACTGATCGCAGCGATCCCCACGCTGCAAGGCGCGCGCGAACGGCTGGCGCAGATCGACGGCGCGATGCCGCCCGCCGATGCGCTGCCGGGCGGCTGCGCGTTCCACCCGCGCTGCCCGCAGCGCCTGCCGCGCTGCGGCGCCGAGCGCCCGCCGTCGTTCGAGCGCGGCGGGCGGCGCGTCGCCTGCTGGCTGCACGAGGCGCCGCTCGCGCAAGGGGCCGCCGCGCGATGAGGATCGAGGCCATCGATCTGACGAAAGACTACGACGTGGCGCGGTCGCCGTTCGGCGTGGCGCGTCGCGGCGCGCGGCTGCGCGCCGTCGACGGCGTGAGCTTCGCCGTCGAGTCGGGCCGCACGCTGGCGCTGGTCGGCGAGTCCGGATCCGGCAAGAGCACGGTGGCGCGTCTGCTGGTCGGCCTGGAGGCGCCGTCGGCTGGCCGCGTGCTCATGGACGGCTCGGCGACGACGCCCGGGAAGAAGCCGCAGCGCGGGCGCGTGCAGATGGTGTTCCAGGATCCGTATGCCAGCCTGAACCCGCGCTGGACGGTGCGCGACATCGTCGCCGAGCCGCTGCAGGAGCTGGGCCTCGTGCGCGGACGAGCCGAGGCCGACGCGCGCGTCGCCGCGCTGCTGGCCGCGGTGCGGCTCGACGCGGCCGACGCCGCGCGCTATCCGCATCAGTTCTCGGGCGGCCAGCGCCAGCGCATCGCGATCGCGCGCGCGCTCGCGACGCAGCCGTCGTTCCTGGTGTGCGACGAGCCGACGTCGGCGCTCGATGTCTCGGTGCAGGCGCAGGTTCTCAACCTGCTGAAGGACGTTCAACGCGAGCGGGCGTTGACCTGCCTGCTGATCTCGCACAACCTGGCCGTCGTACGGCACATGAGCGACCGCGTCGGCGTGATGCACCGCGGGCGCATCGTCGAACTGGGGGATCGCGACGCGCTGTTCGACCGGCCGAGGCACCCCTACACCCGCGCCCTGCTCGACGCCGTGCCCGACGTGCGTCGCCGCAGGCGTGCGCGCGAGGTGTCGTCCGCTGCCGCTGCGGCGGCCGACGTCGCGGCGAGTGCAAGCGGCTGCGCCTGGCGGGCGCAGTGTGCGCATGCGAACGCGCGCTGCGCGGCTGAAGTGCCGTCGCTGTCGGCGTGCAACGGCGTGAGCGTCGCCTGCCACGCGGTGCACGAAGGCCGTATCTGACGGCCGCAACGGGCGGGCCGACAAGCTGCGCGTCCGGAGTGCCGCTGCGCGAACCGGCGCGGCCCCGCGTTCTTCGGGCGTCAGCCTTGCGGCGGCAGCAGGTGCTCGTGGCGGAACAACTCCGTCGCGGGCTCGCGGTCGCGGATCAGCCAGCTGCGGTCGCCGGCGACCAGCACTTCGGCGGCGCGGCCGCGGCTGTTGTAGTTGCCGGCCATGCTCATGCCATAGGCGCCCGCCGACAGCACGGCGAGCAGGTCGCCCGGCTGCACGGCCAGCGGCCGTTCGCGCCCCAGCCAGTCACCCGATTCGCAGACCGGGCCGACGATGTCCCAGGTGCGCGGGGTTTCGTCGCGCACGCGACACGCGACGATGCGCATCCAGGCCTCGTACAGCGCCGGGCGCATCAAGTCGTTCATCGCTGCGTCGACGATGCAGAAGTCGCGTTCCTCGCCCGGCTTGAGGTACAGCACCTCGGTCAGCAGCACGCCGGCGTTGCCGACCAGCGATCGCCCCGGCTCGAGCAGCAGCTTGCGATGGCCGTGACCGCGCGCGTCGATGCGCTGCAGCAGCGCTTGCACGAGCTGATCGGCGGCCGGCGGAGCCTCGTCGGTGTACGTGATGCCCAGGCCGCCGCCGAGATCCAGATGGCGGATCGCGATGCCGTGCCGCTCGACCGACTCGACGAGGTCGAGCACGCGGTCGAGCGCGTCGAGATAGGGCGCTACGTCGACGATCTGCGAGCCGATGTGGCAATCGATGCCGACGACCTCGAGGCCCGGCAGGCCCGCGGCGCGGCGATAGGTCTCGACGGCCGCGCCATGCGCGATGCCGAACTTGTTGCCCTTCAGCCCGGTGGAGATGTGGGATGCGTCTTCGCATCGACATCGGGATTCACGCTTGAGCTCACGCGCGCATGCGTCGGGCAGCGGTGGCGACCTCCGACAGCGCGTCGAGGCTCAGCCTCGCTCTCGACGTTGAAGCACATCACGCCGGCGTCGAGCGCGCGGCGCATTTCGGCGCGCGTCTTGCCCGCCGAGAAGACGACCTTCGCCGGATCGCCGCCCACCAGCCGCTTGGCTCGGAGCTCGCCGCCCGACGCAATGTCGAAGCCGCACCCGGCCTCGCGCGAGGTCTGCAGCACGGCCAGAGTTCGAGGATTGGCCTTCATCGCATAGCAGACGAGATGATCGCGGCCCTGCAGCGCGCGCCGAGATACGCCGCCAGCGCTCGAGCATCGCAGTGCGCAGATAGACGTACAGCGGCGTGCCGTGGCGACGTGCCAGCGCGTCGGCCGCGTCAGTCCGTCGACGAACAGGCGGTCGCCGCGATAGGCGACGTGCGGATGTCCGGGCAGGCTCATCGCGCACGGCCTGGCGCCGGAGGGCCGGCGCGGAGGGCGCGGCGGCGGCCGATGGCGGCGACGGCAGGATGCAGCGGCCCCTTCTCCGCAACCCGCCAGCGCCCGGCGCAAGGCAAGCACACACAGTGCCGTCAGCGCCATGACGGCGCTGCGGCGCGGCAGCTTGGCTACACTGTGTCGCGACATCGCAAATTCTAAGCGCCATGAACGACACGACGAGCGCCGCTGCCGCGCCGCTGAGCGACGCCGAGTACCGCATGCGGACCGACGCCGTGTTCGCCGCGATCGAGTCGCGCATCGACCGCTGGCTGCAGGACGACGTGATCGACGTCGACGTGCAGCGCACCGGCGGACTGCTCGAGATGGCGTTCCCCGACGGCAGCAAGATCGTCGTCAACACGCAGCCGCCGCTGCACGAGATCTGGCTGGCGGCGCGCTCCGGCGGCTACCACTATCGTCATGTGGGCGGCCGCTGGTGCGACACGCGTGACGGCCGCGAATTCTTCACCGCGCTGTCGGCCGCGGCCAGCGAGCAGGCGGGCCGGCCGCTGCGATTCGACCCGCCGAACTGAGCCGGCTCAGCGCCGGAACAGGTCGAGGATGCTGTTGCGATCCTCTTCGCTCGGCGGCGGCGGCAGCTTCTCCTCGAGGCCGAGGCTGCTGACGCCCGCGCCCTGCGCGAATTCTTCGTAGTACCACTCGCCGCCGAGCGAGACGAGGCCTTCGGGCACCGACAACTCGGCGGGCGGCAGGCCCTTGAGCGCCATCGACATGTAGTCGATCCAGACCGGCAGCGCCAGGCCGCCGCCCGTCTCGCGCTCGCCCAGCTTGCGCGGCGTGTCGTAGCCGATCCACACGACGGCCACGAGGCGCGGGTGGAAGCCGGCGAACCAGGCGTCCTGCGAGTCGTTGGTCGTGCCCGTCTTGCCGTAGATGTCGTTGCGCTTGAGCGTCGCCTGTGCGCGCGCAGCCGTGCCCGAGCGCGTGACTTCCTGCAGCAGGCTGTTCATCACGAAGGCGTTGCGCGCATCGATCGTGCGGGCCGACTCGTCGAGCGGCTGCGGCTTCGATTCGTTCAGCAGCCGTCCCTTGGAGTCCGTGATGCGCGCGATCAGCTGCGGGTTGACGCGGTGGCCGCCGTTGGCGAAGACGGAATACGCCGTCGCCATCTGCAGCGGCGTCACCGAGCCCGCGCCGAGCGCCATCGTGAGGTAGGCCGGGTGCTTGTCGGCGTCGAAGCCGAAGCGCGTGACCCACTGCTGCGCATACGCCGGCCCGATCGACTGCAGCAGGCGGATCGAGACCATGTTCTTCGATTTCGCCAGGCCGCGGCGCAGCGCCATCGGCCCCTCGAACGTGCCGTCGTAGTTCTTCGGTTCCCAGGGCTGACTGCCGGTGACGCCGGCATCGAAGAACAGCGGCGCGTCATTGACGACGGTGGACGGCGAGAAGCCCTTCTCGAGCGCGGCCGAGTAGATGAACGGCTTGAAGCTCGAGCCGGGCTGGCGCCATGCCTGCGTGACGTGATTGAACTTGTTCTTGGCGTAGTCGAAGCCGCCCACCATCGCGCGGATCGCGCCGGTGGACGGGTCCACGGCGACGAAGGCGCCTTCGACCTCCGGCAATTGCGTCAGCGACCAGTCGCCCTTGGCGCTCTTGATCAGCCGCACGACGGCGCCGCGGCGGATCTGCGTCTGCGGATTGCCTTTCGCCGCCAGCCCGGAGGCCACCGGTCGCAGGCCGTCGCCGGTGACGGTGATCGAGTCCCCGTTCTGCAGCGCGACGACGACCTTCTTCGGGCTGGCTTCCAGCACGACGGCGGCGAGCAGTTCGCCGTTGTCGGGATGGTCGGCAAGCGCTTCCGAGATGCGAGTGTCCAGGTCCCGGTCGTTCGACGGCAGAACGACGTAGTCCTCCGGGCCGCGGTAGAACTGGCGGCGCTCGTAGTCCATGATGCCCTTGCGCAGCGCGCGATACGCCGTCATCTGGTCGCCCGAATCGACGGTGAGATAGACGTTCAGGCCGCGTGCGTAGGCCTCGTCGCCGTACTGGCTGTAGACGAGCTGTCGTGCGGACTCGGCGACGTACTCCGCATGGACCGCCACCTCCGACGGGCTGCGGTACTTCAGCTGCTGCGCCAGCGCGGTGTCGTGCTGTTCCTGCGTGATGAAGCCGTTGTCGAGCATGCGCTCGATGATGTAGCGCTGGCGCTGCGTGGCGCGCTTCGGGTTGTGGATCGGGTTGTAGGCCGAAGGCGCCTTGGGCAGCCCGGCTAGCATTGCCGCCTCGGCTACCGTGATGTCCTTGAGCAGCTTGCCGAAGTAGATCTCGCTGGCCGCGGCGAAGCCATAGGCGCGCTGCCCCAGGTAGATCTGGTTCATGTAGACCTCGAGGATCTGCTGCTTGGAGAGCTGGCTCTCGATCTTGAGCGCGAGCAGGATCTCGTAGATCTTGCGCGTGAACGTCTTCTCCGACGACAGATAGAAGTTGCGCGCCACTTGCATCGTGATCGTCGACGCGCCCTGGCTGCGCAACTCGGTGAACTGGGCCAGCGCCGCGCGCAGCACGCCCTTGTAGTCGACGCCGCCGTGGTCGAAGAAGCGCGCGTCCTCGATCGCCAGCACGGCGTCCTGCATGACCTTGGGCGTCTGCGCGATCGGCAGGAAGCTGCGCCGCTCTTCGCCGAACTCGCCGAGCAGGACGTTGTCGGCCGAATAGATGCGCATCGGCAGCTTCGGCCGGTAGTCGTTGAGCCCGCCGATCTCCGGCAGGTTCGGATAGGCGACGGCGAGTGCGACGGCGACCACCGTCAGCAGCGCCACTGCGCCGGCCGCGGTCAGGCCGGCCAGCGCGAGCAGCGCGCTCACGAACCAGCGGGACCAGGGCGCGGAAGCGGAGCGAGGGGTGCGACGCGGCCGGGGACCCGGGCGCTCGGGAAGGCTCATGAGGTTTCAACGATGCGAGCGGCGATTATAGGAAGCGGCCATCACCGCACGTCGCCAAACGTGAAGTGTTTGGCAGGCTGTGCGCGTGGTCTCGGGGTTCGCCCGAAGAGGGTTCGAATCGCGTCGCGCGCGCGTCGGCGTTTCGCAACGAGAACGCGAAATACGTCGGTGAAACTGCTTTGGTCCACAAGACCTTTGCTGCTAGCATTCAAGTGACTTATTAACAAGCCAGTGCCCAGTCCGGGCGCCTCGGGAGATGGCGTTGTGAGCTTCCTAGACGTTGTGCTGGGCCGAAAGCATCCGCCGATGATCGGCTTGGACATCAGTTCCTCCAGCGTCAAGCTG
Organism: Burkholderiaceae bacterium; assembly: GCA_048500255.1. GTDB lineage: Bacteria > Pseudomonadota > Gammaproteobacteria > Burkholderiales > Burkholderiaceae_C > JAMHWF01. Next base: position 814,551 of record JASNYH010000002.1, read on the forward strand.
GTCGAACTGGACCAGAGTCCCAACGGAGAGTTCATTCTCGAGCGCTTCGCCTCCGAGAGCTTCGAGAAGGGCTGGATCACCGACGGCCAGATCGAGAAGTTCGACGAGGTGGCCGATGCCGTGCGACGCGTCGTCGCCAAGAGCGGCACCAAGACGAAGCAAGTCGTGATGGCGATGCCGCAGTCGGCTGTCATCACGAAGAAGATCATGCTGCCGGCGGGCCTGCGCGAAGAAGAGCTCGAGCTCCAGGTCGAGACCGAGGCCAACCAGTACATCCCGTTCTCGCTCGACGAGGTGAGCCTCGACTTCTGCGTGATCGGACCGAGCCCCACGTCTGTCGGCGACGTCGAAGTGCTGATCGCCGCGTCGCGCAAGGATCGCGTGCAGGATCGCCAGGGCCTGGCCGAGGCGGCGGGTCTTAAGCCCGCCGTGCTCGACATCGAGTCGCACGCGTCGCGCCTCGCCATGGGGCGGGTGATCAGCGCGCTGCCGAACGAGGGCCGCGACGCCCTCGTGGCGTTGTTCGAGATCGGTGCCGACACCACCAGCCTGAAGGTGCTGCGCGACGACGAGATGCTGTACGACCGCGATCAGGCGTTCGGCGGTTCGCAGCTGACGCAACTCATTTCGCGGCAGTACGGCTTCTCCTTCGAGGAGGCCGAGCAGAAGAAGCTCGCCGGCGACCTGCCCGACGACTACGAGGCCACGATCCTGGCGCCGTTCGTCGACAGCCTGTCGCAGGAGATCGGACGGGCGCTGCAGTACTTCTTCACCAGCACGCCGCACCACAAGGTGCACTACGTGATGCTGGCTGGCGGCACGGCCACGCTGCCCGGCCTCAAGGACCGCGTGACCGAGCTCACCGGCTTCGCATCGATGGTCGTCAACCCGTTCGAGAACATGCGCCTGGGTGCATCGGTGCGCGAGAGCAAGATGCGCCGCGAGGCGCCGTCGTATCTCACTGCGTGCGGCTTGGCGATGCGGAGGTTCCTGCAGTGATCCTGATCAACCTCCTGCCGCACCGCGAGGCGCGGCGGAATCGGCGCAAGGTCGCCTTCTTCGCCGGGCTCGGCGCGGCGGCCGTGGCCGGCCTCGTGATCGTCGGCGTCTGGTATCTGGTGCTGCAGCAGCTCACGTCGACGCAGCAGCAGCGCAACGAGTTTCTTTCGGCCGAGATTCGGCGCCTCGAGAGCCAGATCAAGGACATCGCCAACCTGCGCGCCGAGATCGAGTCGCTCAAGGCGCGTCAGAAGGCCGTCGAGGATCTGCAGACCAATCGCAACGTCCCCGTCCACCTGCTCAATGAGCTGGTCAAGCAGACGCCCGAAGGCGTCTACCTGACGACGATCCGTCAGTCGGCGCGTACCGTCAGCGTGTCGGGTGTGGCCCAGACCAACGAGCGAGTGTCCGAGTTCCTGCGCAACACGGCAAACCGCTCCGAATGGCTGGAGCGCCCCGAGCTGATCGAAATCAGCGCTGCCAACGTCCAGACGTCCAATCGCGAGCAGCGCCGGCTGTTCAACTTCTCGATGCGCCTGACGATCAAGCAGCCGGCCGACAAGCCGGCGTCCCCGAACGCCGCCGGCGCTGCGCCGGCCGCATCGGCCGCCAGATCCTGAGCAGGGGCGCGACGACATGGTCACCAAGAGCAAGTCCCTCAACGTCGACATCAATTCCGTCTTCGAGCAGGCGGCATCGCAGTTCCGCGACCTCAACTGGAAGGAGCCGGGCCAGCTGCCCGTGTTGCCGAAGATTGCTGCCGCCCTGCTGCTGATGGTGGGCGTCGTGGTGCTCGGCTGGTTCGCCTTGCTGACGGGTGCGAACGACGAGCTCGAGGCCGAGCGCAACAAGGAGCCCGCGCTGAAGCAGGACTACCGCTCCAAGCTGGCGCAGGCGGTCAACCTGACGGAGCTGCGCAAGCAGAAGCTGCAGGTCGAGGAGTACGTGACGCAGCTCGAGAAGCAGTTACCCGGCAAGGCCGAGATGGACGCGCTGCTGTCGGACATCAACCAGGCCGGTCTCGGCCGCGGCTTGCAGTTCGAGCTGTTCCGCCCGGGGCAGGTCGCGGTCAGGGATTACTACGCCGAGTTGCCGATCTCGATCCGCGTCTCCGGGCGTTATCACGATATCGGCTCGTTCGCGTCCGATGTCGCGAATCTTTCGCGGATCGTCACGCTGCACGATCTGAGCATCGGGTCGCCCACGCCGACCGGGACGCTGACGATGGACGCGGTGGCGCGCACCTATCGCTATCTGGACCCGAACGAAGTCGCCGAGCAGCAGAAGCGCGCCGGTGGCGGCAAGGCCCGTAGCGGCGGAGCCCAGTGATGAGGAACACCTATTCGCGCCGTGCCGGGTCGCTGCTCGCCACCTCGCTCGTGTTGACGCTGTCGGCCTGCGCTGGCGACGAGGACGAACTGCAGCAGTGGATGGAGCAGCAGCGCCGCGAGGTGCGCCCGAGCGTGCAGCCGCTGTCTCCGCCGAAGAAGTTCGACCCCCAGGCCTATGTCGCCGGCGACGCCGTCGAGCCGTTCAGCACGCAGAAGCTGTCGGTGGCGATCAAGCAGGAGGTGCGGCAGCCCAATTCGCTGCTCGCCGCGGAGCTCAATCGCCGCAAGGAGCCGCTCGAGGCGTATCCGCTCGACAGCATGGCGATGGTGGGCAGCGTGGTCAAGCAGGGGCGCCCGATGGCGCTGCTGCGCGTCGACAACCTGCTGTACCAGGTGCAGACAGGCGACCATCTCGGCCAGAACTACGGAAAGATCGTCAAGATCGCCGAGACCGAACTCGTCCTGCGCGAAATCGTTCAGGATGCGGCCGGCGAATGGATCGAGCGCACGAGTACCCTCCAACTGCAGGAGCGGGGGCGATGAAGAACATCCGGGAGAGCAAGATCATGAATCAGTGGAGGGCGCGCGGCGTCGCGGTGGCCTTGTTCTTCGGCGCTGCGCTGAATGCCTGGGCCCAGAACTCGATCCAGTCGATCAACAGTGCGCAGCAGGCCGGCTCGGAGATCGTGCGCGTCGAGTTGAGCGAGCCGCTGCCCGCCGTGCCGACCGGCTTCGCGGTGCAGACGCCGCCGCGCATCGCGCTCGACCTGCCGGGCGTGACGAACGCGCTCGGCCGCTCGACCATCGAGGTCAATCAGGGCAACGTTCGCTCCGTCAGCGTCGCGCAGGCGGGTGATCGCACGCGCCTAGTGCTCAATCTCAAGCAGCCGGCGAACTATCGCGCCGAGATCCAGGGCAAGCTGCTGCTGATCGTGATGGAAGGCACGGGCCCGGCCGTCGCTGCGGCGGCCCCGGCGGCCGCCGAAACGACGCACTTCGCCGAAAGCCTGAACCGCGACCAGCTGCCGCTGCGCGACATCGATTTCCGGCGCGGACAAGACGGTGCCGGTCGCGTGATCGTCAACCTGGCGAACAACCAGGTCGGTGTCGATATCCGGCAGCAGGGCCAGAGCCTCGTCGTCGAATTCCTGCGCTCGTCATTGCCCGACAGCCTGCGGCGCCGACTCGACGTGACGGACTTCGGCACGCCGGTGCAGACAGTGTCGACGTTCCAGAGCGGCGATCGCGTGCGCATGGTCGTCGAGCCGCGCGGCGCATGGGAGCACAGCGCCTATCAGAGCGACAACCAGTTCGTGCTCGAGGTGCGGCCGCAGAAGATCGATCCGAACAAGCTGACGCAGGGCCCGGGATACTCGGGCGAGAAGCTGTCGCTGAACTTCCAGAACATCGAGGTTCGTGCGCTGCTGCAAGTCATCGCCGACTTCACCAACTTCAACGTGGTGACCAGCGACACGGTCACCGGCAGCGTTACGCTTCGCCTCAAGGACGTGCCCTGGGACCAGGCGCTCGACATCATCCTGCAGGCCAAGGGCCTGGGGCTGCGCAAGTCGGGTAACGTGATCTGGATCGCTCCCAAGGACGAACTCGCCGCGAAGGAGAAGGTCGATCTGGAAGCCAAGGCGCAGATCGCCGCCCTCGAGCCGGTGCGTACGCAATCTTTCCAGCTCAACTACACCAAGGCCGAGGAAGTGGCCAAGGGGCTCACGGGACAGGCTACGGGCCAGGGCGGCGGCGGCACGGCGGCGTCGCGCATCCTCTCGTCGCGCGGCAGCGTGATCTACGAGACGCGCACCAACCAGCTGTTCGTGACCGACATCCCGTCCAAGCTGGAGGAGATCCAGGCGATGATCGCCAAGATCGACATTCCGGTGCGCCAGGTCCTGATCGAAGCGCGTATCGTCGAGGCCGACGACACCTTCGGCCGCTCGCTCGGCGTCAAGCTCGGTGCGGGCTATCGGGGCGGCAACAGCCCGCAGATCGCGCTGGGCGGCAATCTGTCGCCCGTGTCCGCGGCCGGGGGTATCGGCACGAACCACTTCGTCAACCTTCCTGCGACCGGGCAGAACAACTACGACGCCGGATCGTTCGCCGTGTCGCTGTTCAATTCGAGCAGCACCCGCTTCCTCAACCTCGAAATCTCGGCCCTCGAGGCCGATGGCAAGGGCAAGATCGTGTCGAGCCCCCGCGTCATCACGGCCGACCAGGTCAAGGCGCTGATCGAGCAGGGCGAGGAACTGCCGTACCAGACGGCCACGTCGAGCGGCGCGACCGCGCTGCAGTTCCGCAAGGCGAACCTCAAGCTCGAAGTCACGCCGCAGATCACCCCCGAAGGCAACGTGATCCTCGATGTCGACGTCAACAAGGACAGCGTCGGCCGCGTCACGGCCGCCGGCTTCGCGATCGACACCAAGCATGTCAAGACGCAGGTGCTGGTCGAGAACGGCGGCACCGTCGTCATCGGCGGCATCTTCGAGCAGGCCGAGCGCAACGACGTGACGAAGATCCCGCTGCTCGGCGACGTGCCTGTCGTCGGCAATCTGTTCCGCACGACGACGCGCTCGGCCAGCAAGACGGAACTGCTCGTCTTCATCACGCCGAAGGTGATCACCGACCGCACGGCGGCTCGTTAAGGCTGCGGTTGCAGCGGCGGACCGAGGGCCCCGTGCCGTCGTCCGCCGTCGTCGCTTTGGCGCCGGCCGCCGAGTTCGTCCAGGAATATGCCGTCGTGATCAGCCTGATCGGGATGCCGGGTGGCGGCAAGTCGACCGTCGGCCGCCAGCTCGCGCGCCGGCTCGATCGGCGCTTCGTCGACTCCGACGCCGAGATCGAGAAGCGCATCGGCATGCCGATACGCGCCTGGTTCGAGGCCGAGGGCGAGGAGCGGTTTCGCGACGTCGAGCAGGCCGTCGTCGCCGAACTCGTCGAGCAGCACGGCATCGTGCTCGCCACGGGTGGCGGCGTGGTGCTGCGGCCGGCCAACCGCGAGGCGTTGCGCCGCGCGTCGACGGTGGTGTATCTGCGCTCGACGCCCGAGGAGCTGTTCCGGCGGCTGCGGCACGACACGCATCGGCCGCTGCTGCAGGTCAAGGATCCGCTGCGCAAGCTGCGTGAACTGCACCGCGCACGCGACCCGCTGTACCGCGAGACGGCGCATTTCGTCATCGAGACGGGGCGCCCTTCGGTGCAGACGCTGGTCAACATGATCCTGATGCAGCTCGAACTGGCCGGCCTCGTCGACATCGATGCAGCGCCGTCGCCAGTGGTGGGTAGAGCGTCCCGGCCCTGATCTCCTCACCGCGGAAGGGCGCCACGTACACTTGGCGCCATGCAAACGCCGCCTCTCGACACGCACCGCATCGCCATCGCGCTGGGCGAGCGCGGCTACGACATCGTGATCGGCCGCGGGCTGCTGGACGATCCGCGCTCGTTCGCCGGCGTGCCGGCCTCGCCGGCCGCCGCCATCGTCACCAACTCGACCGTGGCGCCACTCTATGTGCAGCGTCTGATGCGGGCGCTGGCGCCGCTGCATCGCGAGCTGCAGGTCATCGAACTCGACGATGGCGAGGCCTACAAGGACTGGCGTTCGCTCGACCGCATCTACGACGCGTTGCTCGCCGCGCGAGCCGACCGCAGCACCGTGCTCTACGCTCTGGGCGGCGGCGTCGTCGGCGACATGACGGGATTCGCCGCCGCGACCTACATGCGCGGCGTGCCGTTCGTGCAGGTGCCGACGACGCTGCTGGCGCAGGTCGATTCGTCGGTCGGCGGCAAGACGGCGATCAACCATCCACGCGGCAAGAACATGATCGGCGCGTTCTACCAGCCGGTGCGCGTCGTCGCCGATCTCGACACCCTCGACACGCTGCCGCCGCGCGAAGTCGCAGCCGGCCTGGCCGAGGTGATCAAGTACGGCCCGATCGCCGACACGGCGTTCCTCGACTGGATCGAACGAGACATCGATGCGCTCGTCGCGCGCGACAAGACGGCGCTCGCACGCGCCGTCGCCCGCTCGTGCGAGATCAAGGCGGACGTCGTCGCGCAGGACGAGCGCGAGGGCGGCCTGCGCGCCATCCTGAACTTCGGCCACACCTTCGGCCATGCCATCGAGGCGGCGCTGGGCTACGGCGCCTGGCTGCACGGCGAGGCCGTCGGATGCGGCATGGTGATGGCGGCCGCCCTGTCGGTGCGGCTGGGCCTGGCCGCGCCGTCCGACGCCCAGCGGCTCGCACACCTCATCGGTCGCGCCGGCCTGCCGACGCGCGCTCCGGCGCTCGATCCGGCGGCGCTGATCGACCTGATGCGCATCGACAAGAAGTCGCAGGCCGGCGAGATCCGCTTCGTCGTCGTCGACGGCCGCGGCCATGCGTCGGTGCGCGCAGCGCCCGACGCCGTGGTGCGCGACGTGATCGCCGCGCATTGCGGATGACGGGCGCGACGGCGCGATGCTGCTGGCCTGTGCGTGCCGCCCCGAGCAGTCGCGCGGGCGGCTGCACGCCGAGCCGCCGGCACCGCCCGACACCGCGTTCCAGAGCGACCGCGACCGCATCGTGCACTGCACGGCGTTTCGCCGGCTGGTCTACAAGACGCAGGTCTTCCTCAATCACGAGGGCGACCTGTTCCGCACGCGGCTGACGCACTCGCTCGAAGTCGGCGAACTAGGGCGGCTGATCGCCCGACGGCTCGGGCTCAATGAAGACCTGATCGAGGCCATCGCGTTGGCGCACGACCTCGGCCACACGCCGTTCGGCCACGCCGGGCAGGATGCGCTGCACCGCTGCATGCGCGAGGCCGATCCGGCGGGCGGCGGCTTCGAGCACAACCTGCAGAGCCTGCGCGTCGTCGACCGCCTCGAGGAGCGCTATCCGGCCTTCGACGGCCTGAACCTGAGCTTCGAGACGCGCGAAGGCATCCTCAAGCGCTGCTCGCGCGTGCACGCCCAACGCCTCGTCGAGCGCGAGCCCGGCGGCGTCGCCCAGCGCTTCCTCGACGACACGCGGCCCAGCCTCGAGGCGCAGCTGTGCAATCTCGTCGACGAGATGGCGTACAACCTGCACGACATCGACGATGGCGTGCGCTCGGGCCTGCTGGCGCTCGAGCAGCTCGACGAGATCGCGCTCTATGCGCACTGCCGGCACGCCGCCCTGGCGGCGTATCCGCAGCTCGCCGGCCGGCGGCTTCTGTTCGAGACGCTGCGGCGCATGCTGAGTCTGCAGGTCGACGACGTCGTCGCCGCGTCGCGCGCCGCGCTCGACGCCGCGATGCCCGACAGCGTCGACGCGGTGCGTCGCCTGCCGGTGTCGATCCGCTTCGGCGATGCGATGCAGCGCCACGTTGGCGCCCTGAAGCTGCTGCTGCGCGATCGCCTCTATCGCCATCCGCAGGTCGTCGCTACCACGGACCGTGCACGTCACATCGTCGCCGTGCTGTTCGATGCCTATCGCAGCGATCCGGGCGAGATCCCGGGGCGCGCCGCGCAGCGGCCGCGCGACGTCGCCGACTACATCGCCGGCATGACGGACCGCTACGCGTCGCGCGAGTACGAGCGGCTCACCGGCGACGCCGCCTTCGACTGAAGACACGAGAAAGGTCCGTCGTGGCGCGGCTGCCCCGCCTGTCGATCGCCGGTCTGCCGCACCACGTGATCCAGCGCGGGGTGAGCGGGCGGCCGATCTTCGTCGACGACGACGATCGCCGCGCCTACCTCGCCGCGCTGCGCACGGCCGCCGCCGACTGCGGCGTGGCGGTGCACGCCTATGCGCTGCTGCCCGACGAGGTGCACGTGCTCGCCACGCCCGCCGAGCCCATGGCGCTCAGTCGCATGATGCAAAAGATCGGCCGCCGGCACGTCGCCGCGTTCAACCGCCGTCACGGCGGTCGCGGCACGCTGTGGGAAGGGCGCTTTCGCGCTGGTGTGCTCGAGCCGCGCCGCTACCTGTTGCCGGCCATGCAGCTGATCGAGACGCTGCCGGTGCGTCGCGGCCTCGCGGCCGGCGCTGCCGACTATGTTTGGTCGAGCGCATCACACCACCTCGGCCAGCGCCACGATGCCGTCATCGCCGAGCATGCGGCCTATTGGGGGCTGGGCAACACGCCGTTCGAGCGTGAGTTGGCCTATCGTCGCTTGATGGAGCATGCACTTACTGTGGCGGCAGAACGGCAAATAATCGATGCAGCCGAAAAGGGCTGGGCATTGGGGCTGGCGGATGGCACCCCTGCGCCGCGGCGTCTGCAGCCCTTGCCGCGCGGCCGCCCTCGGCTTCAAAAAGCTGTCCCCAAATAATGGAGCACATAGTTAGCGTTCGAATAAATTAGGGTCAGACTCCGTAAAAAACGATTGAGACATCTGCTGCGCTGCAGTAATCTGCACGCCGGTCTCTCGGAGTATCGCCATGCCCCACGCCCCGACCCCCGCCGTAGAGCGCGCCGCAGCCGCCACGGCACAAGCCCACGGCCTGTACGCCCCCGCCCATGAACACGACGCCTGCGGCGTCGGCTTCGTCGCCCACATCAAGGGCCAGAAGGCGCATGCCATCGTCGAGCAGGGCCTGAAGATTCTCGAGAACCTCGACCACCGCGGCGCCGTCGGTGCCGACGAGCTGATGGGCGACGGCGCCGGCATCCTGATCCAGATCCCCGACGAGTTCTATCGCACCGAACTGGCGCGCCAGGGCATCGAGCTGCCGGCGCCCGGCGAGTACGGCGTCGGCATGATTTTCCTGCCCAAGGAGAGCGCGTCACGTCTGGCCTGCGAGCAGGAGCTCGAGCGCGCCGTCAAGGCCGAGGGCCAGGTGCTGCTCGGCTGGCGCGACGTGCCGGTCGACCGCGGTATGCCGATGTCGCCCGCCGTGCGCGCCAAGGAGCCGGTGATCCGCCAGATCTTCATCGGCCGTGGCCCCGACATCATCGTTCCCGATGCGCTCGAGCGAAAGCTCTACGTCATCCGCAAGACGGCGTCGAGCGCGATCCAGGCACTCAAGCTCACGCACAGCCGCGAGTACTACGTGCCCAGCATGAGCTGCCGCACCGTCATCTACAAGGGCCTGCTGCTCGCCAACCAGGTCGGCCAGTACTACAAAGATCTGGCCGACCCGCGCGTCGTCACGGCGATGGCGCTGGTGCACCAGCGCTTCTCGACCAACACCTTCCCGGAGTGGCCGCTCGCGCACCCCTATCGCATGGTGGCGCACAACGGCGAGATCAACACCGTCAAGGGCAACTTCAACTGGATGCGTGCGCGCGAGGGCGTGATGAAGTCGCCCGTGCTCGGCGAGGACCTGGGCAAGCTCTACCCGATCAGCTTCGAGGGCCAGTCCGACACCGCGACCTTCGACAACGCGCTCGAACTGCTCACGATGGCTGGCTATCCCCTCGCCCACGCCGCGATGATGATGATCCCCGAGGCGTGGGAACAGCACACGCTGATGGACGAGCGCCGGCGCGCCTTCTACGAGTACCACGCGGCCATGATCGAGCCGTGGGACGGCCCGGCGGCGATGGTGTTCACCGACGGCAAGCAGATCGGCGCCACGCTCGACCGCAACGGACTGCGCCCGGCGCGCTACATCGTCACCGACGACGATCTCGTCGTGATGGCCTCCGAGTCCGGCGTGCTGCCGATTCCCGAGAACCGCATCGTGCGCAAGTGGCGGCTGCAGCCGGGCAAGATGTTCCTGATCGACTTCGAGCAGGGCCGCATCGTCGACGACGAGGAGCTGAAGAACCAGTTCGCCTTCGCCAAGCCCTACCGGCAGTGGATCGAGAACGTGCGCGTGCGCCTCGACACGATCCCCGCCGTCGGCGTGCCGCCCGCCTTCGCCGAGTCGCTGCTCGACCGCCAGCAGGCCTTCGGCTATACGCAGGAGGACCTCAAGTTCCTGCTCAGCCCGATGGCGCAGGCCGGCGAGGAAGGCGTCGGCTCGATGGGCAACGACTCGCCGCTGGCCGTGCTGTCGGACAAGAACAAGCCGCTGTACAACTACTTCAAGCAGCTGTTCGCACAGGTCACGAACCCGCCGATCGACCCGATCCGCGAGGCCATCGTGATGTCGCTCAACTCGTTCATCGGCCCCAAGCCGAACCTGCTCGACATCAACGCCGTCAACCCGCCGATGCGCCTCGAGGTGCCGCAGCCGGTGCTCGACTTCGCCGACATGGCGCGGCTGCGCGCGATCGAGCGCCACACCAGCGGCAAGTTCCGCTGCTACGAAGTCAACATCGTCTATCCGCTCGCCTGGGGGCGCGAGGGCGTCGAGGCCAAGCTGGCGTCGCTGTGCGCCGAGGCGGTCGACGCGATCAGGAGCGGCCACAACGTGCTGATCATCACCGACCGCCTGATCAGTCGCGAGCAGGTCGCGATCCCCGCCGCGCTGGCGTTGTCGGCGATCCACCACCACCTCGTGCGCGAGGGGTTGCGCACGACGGCCGGCCTCGTCGTCGAGACGGGTTCGGCGCGCGAAGTGCACCACTTCGCCGTGCTCGCCGGCTACGGCGCCGAGGCGATCCATCCCTACCTCGCGCTCGAGACGCTGGCCGACATGCATCGCGAGCTGCCGGGCGATCTGTCGGCCGACAAGGCGATCTACAACTACGTCAAGGCGGTCGGCAAGGGCCTGTCGAAGATCATGTCCAAGATGGGCGTGTCGACCTACATGTCGTACTGCGGCGCGCAGCTGTTCGAGGCGATCGGCCTGCGCCGCGAGCTCGTCGACAAGTACTTCCAGGGCACGGCGTCGCAGGTCGGCGGCATCGGCGTGTTCGAGGTCGCCGAGGAGGCGATCCGCATGCACCGCGCCGCCTTCGGCAGCGACCCGCTGCTGGCCACGATGCTCGATGCCGGCGGCGAATACGCCTGGCGCACGCGCGGCGAAGAGCACATGTGGACGCCCGATGCGATCGCCAAGCTGCAGCACAGCGCGCGCGCCAACAAGTTCGACACCTACAAGGAATACGCCCAGATCATCAACGACCAGTCGCGCCGCCACATGACGCTGCGCGGCCTGTTCGAGTTCAAGGTCGATCCGGCCAAGGCGATCCCCCTCGACCAGGTCGAACCGGCGAGCGAGATCGTCAAGCGCTTCGCTACCGGCGCGATGTCGCTCGGCTCGATCTCGACCGAGGCGCACACGACGCTGGCGCTGGCGATGAACCGCATTGGCGGCAAGTCCAACACCGGCGAGGGCGGCGAGGATCCGGCGCGCTATCGCAACGAGATGAAGGGCATCCCGATCCAGGATGGCACCAAGGTGTCGGACGTGCTCGGCGCCGGCGTCATCGAAGCCGACTATGCGATGCGCGGGGGCGACTCGCTGCGCTCGAAGATCAAGCAGGTCGCCTCGGGCCGCTTCGGCGTCACGACGGAGTACCTCGTCTCGGCCGACCAGCTGCAGATCAAGATGGCGCAGGGCGCCAAGCCGGGCGAGGGCGGCCAGCTCCCCGGCGGCAAGGTCAGCGAATACATCGGCATGCTGCGCTACTCGGTGCCGGGCGTCGGCCTGATCTCGCCGCCGCCGCATCACGACATCTATTCGATCGAGGACCTGGCGCAGCTCATCCACGACCTGAAGAACGCCAATCCGCGCGCCGGCGTCAGCGTCAAGCTGGTCAGCGAAGTCGGTGTCGGCACGATTGCCGCCGGTGTCGCCAAGGCCAAGGCCGACCACGTCGTGATCGCCGGCCACGACGGCGGGACGGGTGCGTCGCCGTGGTCGTCGATCAAGCACGCCGGCACGCCGTGGGAGCTGGGCCTGGCCGAGACGCAGCAGACGCTGGTGCTCAACCGCCTGCGCGGGCGCATCCGCGTGCAGGCCGACGGCCAGATGAAGACGGGCCGCGACGTCGCCATCGGCGCGCTGCTCGGCGCCGACGAGTTCGGCTTCGCCACGGCGCCGCTCGTCGCCGAGGGCTGCATCATGATGCGCAAGTGCCACTTGAATACCTGCCCGGTCGGCGTCGCGACGCAGGACCCGGTGCTGCGCGCCAAGTTCACCGGCAGGCCCGAGCACGTCGTCAACTACTTCTTCTTCGTCGCCGAGGAGGTGCGCCAGATCATGGCGCAGCTCGGCATCCGCAGGTTCGACGACATGATCGGCCGCAGCGACCTGCTCGACACGAAAAAGGGCGTCGAGCACTGGAAGGCGCGCGGCCTCGACTTCGGCCGCATCTTCCACCAGGTGGCGGTGCCGGCCGACGTGCCGCGCCGCCAGATCGAGGAGCAGGACCACGGCCTCGACCGCGCGCTCGACGTGAAGCTGATCGAGAAGTGCCGCCCGGCGATCGAGCGCGGCGAGAAGGTCCAGTTCATGGAGGAGACGCGCAACGTCAACCGCACCGTCGGCGCGATGCTGTCGGGCGAGCTGATCCGCCACCGCCCCGACGGCCTGCCCGACCACACCATCTTCATCCAGATGGAGGGTACGGGTGGCCAGAGCTTCGGCGCCTTCCTCGCGCACGGCATCACGCTGTACCTGATCGGCGACGCCAACGACTACACCGGCAAGGGCCTGTCGGGCGGGCGCGTCATCGTGCGCCCGAGCATCGACTTCCGTGGTGACGCGATGAAGAACATCATCGTCGGCAACACCGTGCTGTACGGCGCGACGCGCGGCGAGGCCTTCTTCCGCGGCGTTGCCGGCGAGCGCTTCGCCGTGCGCCTGTCGGGCGCGACGGCCGTCGTCGAGGGCACGGGCGACCATGGCTGCGAGTACATGACGGGGGGCACCGTCGTCGTGCTCGGCGTGACGGGGCGCAACTTTGCCGCCGGCATGAGCGGCGGCATCGCCTACGTCTACGACGAGGACGGCAGGTTCGCATCGCGCTGCAACACGGCGATGGTCGCGCTCGAGAAGCTGCTGCCGGCCGACGAGCAGCTCGCGACGCAGGGCGCGGCGCTGCACCATGGCGGCGACGGCCAGCGGGTGGCCGACGAGGTGCTCGTCAAGCGCCTGATCGACGACCACCACCAATGGACGGGCTCGCTGCGCGCGCGCGACATCCTCGACCGCTGGGCCGAGGCGCGCGGCAAGTTCGTCAAGGTGTTCCCGCACGAGTACCGCCGCGCGCTCGGCGAGATGGGCGCGGCCCGGCAGGCCGACGCGACGATCGCCAGGGCCAAGGCTCCCGCGGGCACCGGCAAGACGGTGCCGGCCAAGTGACGCCGCGACGAGCGGTCAACGACAGGTAGAAACAAGATGGGCAAAGTCACGGGCTTCCTCGAATTCGATCGCGTCGAGGAGGACTACGCGCCGGTCGCCGAGCGGCTGCGGCACTACAAGGAGTTCGTCGTCGGCCTGGCCGGCGACGCCGCCAAGGTGCAGAGCGCGCGCTGCATGGACTGCGGCACGCCGTTCTGCAACAGCGGCTGTCCGGTCAACAACGTCATCCCCGACTTCAACGACCTCGTCTACCGCGGCGACTGGCGCAACGCCAGCGTCGTGCTGCACTCGACGAACAACTTCCCCGAAGTCACCGGCCGCATCTGCCCGGCGCCGTGCGAGGCCGCCTGCACGCTCAACGTCAACGACGACGCGGTGGGCATCAAGTCGATCGAGCGCGCCATAGCCGACCGCTCGTGGAGCGAGGGCTGGCTGCAACCGCAGCCGGCCAAGGTGAAGACAGGCAAGCGCGTCGCCGTCGTCGGCTCCGGCCCGGCCGGGCTGGCCGCGGCGCAACAGCTCGCGCGCGCCGGACACGACGTCACGGTCTACGAGAAGAACGACCGCATCGGCGGCCTGCTGCGCTACGGCATCCCCGACTTCAAGCTCGACAAGTCGCACATCGACCGCCGCGTCGAGCAGATGCAGGGCGAGGGCGTGCGCTTCGTGACGGGCGTGATGGTCGGCGCGCTGCCCGAGGGCAGCAAGGTGACGAACTGGGCGAAGAAGAGCGTCGCCCCCGAGCAGCTGCTCGGGGAGTTCGATGCCGTGCTGCTCGCCGGCGGTGCAGAGCAGCCTCGCGACCTGCCGGCGCCCGGCCGCGAGCTCGACGGCATCCACTTCGCGATGGAGTTCCTGCCGCAGCAGAACAAGGTCATCGCCGGCGACAAGGTCAAGCACCAGATCACGGCCTCCGGCAAGCGCGTCATCGTGATCGGCGGCGGCGACACCGGCAGCGACTGTGTCGGCACCAGCAACCGCCACGGCGCGAAGAGCGTGACGCAGTTCGAGCTGCTGCCGATGCCGCCCGAGCACGAGAACAAGGCGCTGACCTGGCCGTACTGGCCGATCAAGCTGCGCACCAGTTCGAGCCACGAAGAGGGCTGCGAGCGCGAGTTCGCCATCTCGACGAAGGAGTTCCTCGGCGCCAAGGGCAAGGTCACGGGCATCCGGACCGTGCGCATCGAGATGAAGGACGGCAAGATCGTCGAGGTGCCGGGCTCGGAGCAGACGCTCGACGCCGACCTCGTGCTGCTCGCGATGGGCTTCGTCAGCCCGGTGGCGAGCGTGCTCGAGCAGTTCGGCGTCGAGAAGGACGGCCGCGGCAATGCGCGCGCGACGACCGACGCCGTCGGTGGCTATCGCACCAGCGTCGACAAGGTGTTCGCCGCCGGCGACGTGCGGCGCGGCCAGTCGCTCGTCGTGTGGGCGATCCGCGAAGGCCGCCAGGCCGCGCGGGCCATCGACGAAACCCTGATGGGCGCCAGCGACCTGCCGCGCTGAGCGGCGCGCGGATACAGGCCGACACATTCGCGGCGGGGCGGCGGCGTGGGCCGCCGTCGCACCTCGCGTGCGAGAATGCCGCGCGTCGCGGCCCGTGTCGCGGCGCAGGTCCAACTTGCGCACCGGCCCCGCCGCCGGCCCCCCACTGCTTGAAACCCGACAGCCTGATCGAGATCGACCACGTCGTGTTCGGCTACGACCGCAGCCGCACGATCCTCAACGACGTGAGCCTCGCCTTCGCCCGCGGCAAGGTGACGGCGATCCTCGGCGGATCGGGCTGCGGCAAGACGACGCTGCTGCGCCTGATCGGCGGCGTGCATGCGCCCAACAGCGGGCGTGTCGTGTTCGACGGCGAAGTCGTCGACACGACCGATCAGCAGGCGCTGTTCCGGCTGCGCCGGCGGCTTGGCATGCTGTTCCAGTTCGGCGCGCTGTTCACCGACCTCACCGTGTTCGAGAACGTCGCCTTTCCGCTGCGCGAGCACACCGACCTGCCCGAGGCGCTGATCCGCGACATCGTGCTGATGAAGCTCAACGCCGTCGGCCTGCGCGGCGCGGCGCCGCTGCGCATCTCGGAGGTTTCGGGAGGCATGGCGCGGCGCATCGCGCTGGCACGCGCCATTGCGCTCGACCCCGAACTGATCATGTACGACGAGCCGTTCGCCGGGCTCGACCCGATCTCGATGGGCGTGGCGGCCAACCTGATCCGCAAGCTCAACGACAGCACCAACGCCACGTCGCTGATCGTGTCGCACGACGTGCAGGAGTGCTTCCTGATCTGCGACTACGCCTACCTGCTGTCGTCGCAGGGCCGTGTCGTCGCGCACGGGCCGCCCGACGTGCTGCAGGCCTCGGAGCACCCTGAAGTGCGCCAGTTCATCCGCGGCGAGCCCGACGGACCGGTGCGCTTCCACTATCCGGCCGCGCCGCTGGCCGAGGACCTGGGAATCGGCGCATGAACTGGCTGGCGACCCTCGGCCGCGTCGCGCTGCAGTGGCTGCACTCGCTCGGCCATGCGGCGTTCTTCTTCGTCGACGTGCTGCGCCGCTGCCCGGCGGCGCTGCGTCGCTTCTCGCTCGTCGTCGCGCAGGTGCATGCGATCGGCAACCTGTCGCTCGTCATCATCGTCGCGTCGGGCCTGGCGGTGGGCTTCGTGCTTGCGCTGCAGATGTACTACGCGCTCGTCAAGTACGGCGCCGCCGAGTCGCTCGGCCTGATCGTCAACCTCGCGCTGGTGCGCGAGCTCGGCCCCGTCGTCACGGCGCTGCTGTTCGCCGGCCGCGCCGGCACATCGCTCACTGCCGAGATCGGCCTGATGAAGGCCGGCGAGCAACTCGCCGCGATGGAGATGATGGCGATCGACCCGAAGGTGCGCGTGCTGGCGCCGCGCTTCATCGGCGGCATCGTCTCGATGCCCATCCTCGCCGCGTTGTTCTCGGCGATCGGCATCCTGGGCGCCTACGTCGTCGCCGTGCTGCTGATCGGCGTCGACTCGGGCAACTTCTGGTCCATCATGCAGAACAGCGTCGACGTCTGGCGCGACGTCGGCAACGGCATCGTCAAGAGCGCCGTGTTCGGCGTGATCTGCACCGCCGTGGCGCTGTACCAGGGCTACGAGACCAAGGCCACGCCCGAGGGCGTGGCCTACGCGACGACACGCACCGTCGTCATCTCGTCGCTGGCCGTGCTCGGCATGGACTTCATCCTCACGGCGCTGATGTTCTCGACGCCGTAACACGAAAGACGCTTTGCCATGAACCGCAAGAGCATCGAAACGCTGGTCGGCCTGTTCGTCCTGCTGGGCCTGCTGGCGCTCGTCTTCCTCGCGCTCAAGGCGGCCAACCTCGCCACCTTCACCAACAACGACAGCTATACCGTGCAGGCGCGCTTCGACAACATCGGCGGCCTGAAGGTGCGCGCGCCGGTGCGCAGCGCCGGCGTCACCGTCGGCCGCGTCACGCACATCGGCCTGGACGGCAAGACGTTCCAGGGCGTCGTCACGCTCGACATCGAGCAGTCGTACCAGTTCCCGCGCGACACGTCGGCCAAGATCCTGACCTCGGGCCTGCTCGGCGACCAGTACATCGGCCTCGAGCCCGGCGGCGACGAGCGCAACCTGCAGCCCGGCCAGGTGATCACGCAGACGCAGTCCGCCGTCGTGCTCGAGAACCTGATCGGCCAGTTCCTGTTCAACAAGGCGGCCGACGCCGGCACGGAGGCCGCCGCAGAGGGCAAGAAATGAGCGCCGCGCGCACTGCTGCGGCGGCGCTGGCGCTCGCGGCGCTCACCGGCTGCGCGACGACGCAGTCCGGCGCCGCGGCGAATCCGCGTGACCCGTTCGAGGCGTGGAACCGCAAGGTCTTCGCCTTCAACGAAGGGCTCGACGAGCACCTGCTCGTGCCGCTGGCGACGGGCTATCGCAACGTCGTGCCGGAGCTCGCGCGCACCGGCGTCGACAACGTCTTCGCCAACTTCGCCGACGCATGGTCGGCGCTCAACAACCTGCTGCAGTTCAAGCTCGAGGCCGGTCTGAGCGACGTCATGCGCGTGAGCGTCAATACGGTGCTCGGCTTCGGCGGCCTGCTCGACATCGCCAGCGAGATGGGCATGCGCCACCACTACGAGGACTTCGGCCAGACGCTCGGCCGCTGGGGACTGCCGTCGGGTCCCTACGTCGTGTGGCCGGTGCTCGGGCCGTCGGCGCTGCGCGAGTCGGCCGCGCTGCCGCTGGACCGCTACGCGCTGCCGGCGGCCTGGGTCGAGGCCGACGGCGCGCAGTTCGGCCTGACGGCGCTGCAGATCGTTCACAAACGCGCCGATTTGCTGCGCGCCACGCGTCTGATCGACGACATTGCGCTCGACAAGTACGTCTTCGTGCGCGACGGCTACCTGCAGCGCCGGCGCAGCCTGGTGTACGACGGCGATCCGCCGCCGCTGCCCGAGGACGACGAGGCCGACGACACACCGCCCGACGAGGCCGTCTCGCGCGGCGCCGATGCGCCTGCCGCGCCGGCCTCGGCGCCGGCACGGTGATTGCCGACCGTTCATGATGGTGACGGCGTGCCGCGTGCACCGATCGCCGGCCGCCCACGTTGAAAGGACCATGACGATGCTCCAACGAATCCTCGCCCGCTGCGCCGCCTTCGGCACCGCGCTGCTGCTCGGCGCCGCCGCGCAGGCGCAGGCGTCGTCCGGCGCCGAGACGCTGATCAAGCAGGTCTCGACCGACGTCATCGACACGATCAAGGCCGACGCTGCGATCCAGGGCGGCGACGTGCAGAAGGTCGTCGCGCTGGTCGACACCAAGGTCATGCCGCACGTCAACTTCCAGCGCATGACGGCGGCCGTCGTCGGCCGCTATTGGCGCCAGGCGACGCCCGAGCAGAAGAAGCGCCTGCAGGAGGAATTCAAGACGCTGCTCGTGCGCACCTACGCCGGCGCTCTGACGCAGGTGCGCGACCAGACGGTGCAGCTCAAGCCGTCGCGCAACGCGCCCACCGACACCGAGGTCGTCGTGCGCACCGAGGTGCGCGGCAAGGGCGAGCCGATCCAGCTCGACTACCGCCTCGAGAAGGCCGACGGCGACGCGTGGAAGATCTACGACGTCAACGTGCTCGGCGTCTGGCTCGTCGAGCAGTACCGCAGCAGCTTCGCGCAGGAGATCAGCGCCGGCGGCATCGACGGCCTGATCGCCAAGCTCGCCGAGCGCAACAAGGCGCCCGCGCGCCGCAGCTGACAGAGGTAGCCGCCGCCATGCTCACACTGCCCGCGACGCTGACCGACCGCGAGGCGCGCGCCGCGCTCGCATCGCTGACGCAGGCGATGTCGAGCGAGCCCGCCGGCGCCGTCGTCGTAGACGCGTCGGCGCTCGCCGAGTTCGACTCGTCGGCGCTGGCCGTGCTGCTCGAATGCCAGCGCGCGGCGCGCGCTGCCGGCCGCGACTTCGGCGTGCGCCGGCCCCCGCCCAAGCTGGCGTCGCTGGCGCGGCTGTACGGCGTCGAGGAACTGCTGCTGCCGGCGGCTGCGGGCTGATCGCGCGCGTCACTGCTCTTCGGCCCAGGCGTAGCCGTCGCGCGCGACAAGTGCGCTGGCCGCCGCCGGGCCCCAGGTTCCGGCCGCATAGGGGCGAGGGCCGGTCGGGTCGGCGGCCCAGGCGTGCAGGATCGGCTCGACCCAGCGCCAGGCCTGCTCCTGCTCGTCGCTGCGCACGAACAGGTTGAGCCGGCCGGCGATGGCGTCGAGAAGCAGCCGCTCGTAGGCGCCGACGCGGTCGGTGGGGAACACCTTGTCGAAGTCGAGGTCGAGGAACACCGGCACCAGCGACTCGCCCTGGCGCGAGCCCTGGGCCGCCTGCAGGTGCAGCTCGAGCCCGTCGTCGGGCTGCAGCTTGATGACGAGGCGGTTCGGCCGGTTCACGCCCGGGAAGATGTCGTGCGGCGTCGGACGGAAGCTGACGACGATGTGCACGTCGCTCGTCGCCAGCCGCTTGCCGGTGCGCAGATAGAACGGCACGCCGGCCCAGCGCCAGTTGTGCACCTCGGTGCGCAGCGCGACGAAGGTCTCGGTGCGACTGTCGCCCGGCACCTTGTCTTCGTCGACATAGGCCGCGACGCGCCGGCCGTCGACCGTGCCGGCGCGGTACTGGCCGCGCACCACGTCGCGCGCGACGCCGGCGTCGTCGAAGGGCTTGAGCGAGCGCAGCACCTTGAGCTTCTCGTCACGCGCGGCGTCGGCGTCGGCGCTCGACGGCGGCTCCATCGCGACCATCGTCAGAAGCTGCAGCGCGTGGTTCTGCACCATGTCGCGCAGCGCGCCGACGCCGTCGTAGAAGTCGCCGCGCGCGCCGACGCCGATCGACTCGGCGAGCACGATCTGGATGTGCGCGATGTGCTCGCGCCGCCACAGCGGCTCGAACAGCACGTTGCCGAAGCGCAGCGCCATCAGGTTCTGCACCGCCGGCTTGCCGAGGTAGTGGTCGATGCGCAAGGCCTGCTGCTCGCTGAACACGGAGCGCACGACGCGGTTGATCTCCTGCGCGCTCGCCAGGTCGTGGCCGAGCGGCTTCTCGAGCACGACGCGCACGTTGGGGCGGTTCAGCCCGGCGCGGCCGAGCTGCTCGCAGATCACGGTGAACAGCCGCGGCCCCGTCGCCAGGTACATCAGCACGGTGTCGGCGCCGCGCTCGTCGATGCACTCGCGCAGCCCGGCGTAGTCGTCGGGCCGCGAGAGGTCGATCGCGCGGTAGTGCAGCAGCCGGGCGAAGGCGGCGAACTCGCCGTCCTTCGGGCGCTTGGAGACCTCGACTTCGGCGAGCCGCTCGCCGACCCAGGCGCGGTACGCGTCGTCGCTGCGCTCATCGCGCGCGACGGCGACGATGCGGCCGTCGGGCGGCAGCTTGTGGTGGCGAAACGCCTGGAACAGCGCGGGCAGCAGCTTGCGCCACGCCAGGTCGCCCGTGCCGCCGAAGAGCACGAGGTCGAAGGACATGCCGGGTCCATGATTGCATCGCGGCCGGGCAGGGTCAACGCGCGGCGGGGGCGGCGACGCGGGTTCTCGGCCGGCGGCGCCGGTGCTTCGGGTTCTAATAGAGTGCGTCACACCCCGACCCCGCCATGGACCATCCCCGCTGCGACCGCACCGCCGCCTGGGCCGCGCTGCAAGGCCACTACGAGGCCCACGGCCGCGACTTCGACATCCGCGAGGCCTTCGAGCGCGATGCGTCGCGCGTCGCGGCGCTCGCCTTCGACGCCCCCGAGATCCACGCCGACCTGTCGAAGAACCGCCTCGACGCGGCGACGCTGCACTTCCTGCTCGAGCTGGCGCGCGAGTGCGGCGTCGAGGCGCGCCGCGACGCGATGCTTGCCGGCCTGCCCGTCAACGCGACGGAAGGGCGCCCCGTGCTGCACACGGCGCTGCGCGCGCCGCGCGGCACGGCGCCGCACGGCGACGAGGTGCACGCCGTGCTCGACCGCATGCTCGCCTGGTGCGAGCAGGTGCGCGACACCGCGGCCAGCGGCATCCGCCACGTCGTCAACATCGGCATCGGCGGCTCCGACCTCGGCCCGCAGATGGCGGTGCCGGCGCTCGACGCCTACGTCCACCCGGGCATCGCGTTCCACTTCGTCTCCAACGTCGACGGCCACGACATCGCGCCGCTGTTGCGCCGGCTCGATCCGGCGCAGACGCTGTTCATCGTCGCCTCCAAGACGTTCACGACGCAGGAGACGATGGCCAACGCCGAGGCGGCGCGCGGCTGGTTCACGGCGCGCGGCGGGCTCGACATCGCGCGCCACTTCGTCGCGACGACGACGAACATCGCCGCCGCCGCCGAGTTCGGCATCGAGACGACGTTCGGCTTCTGGGACTGGGTCGGCGGGCGCTATTCGATGTGGTCGGCGATCGGCCTGCCGATCGCGCTGGCGATCGGCGCCGACCACTTCCGCGAGCTGCTCGCCGGCGCGCACGCGATGGACCGCCACTTCGCCGACGCGCCGCTCGAGCGCAACCTGCCGGTGGTGCTGGGCCTGCTCGACGTCTGGTACCGCAACTTCCATGGCTGGCCGACGCGCTGCGTCGCGCCCTACCACCAGGGCCTGCGCCGCCTGCCGGCCTACCTGCAGCAGCTCGAGATGGAGAGCAACGGCAAGTCGGTCGATGTCGACGGCGAGCCGGTGGCCTATGCGACGAGCCCCGTCGTGTGGGGCGAGCCGGGCACCAACGGCCAGCACGCCTTCTTCCAGATGCTGCACCAGGGGCCCGACGTCGTGCCGCTCGAGTTCATCGCCGTGCGCCAGCCGACGCACGACCTGCACGACTCGCACGCCAAGCTGCTGGCGCACTGCCTGGCGCAGTCGCAGGCGCTGATGCTCGGCAAGACGACGGCGCAGGCGCTCGGCGAGAAGGCGCCGACGGCGTCGCCGTCGCTCGACGCGGCGACGATCGCGCGCCACCGCAGCTTCCCCGGCAACCGGCCGAGCACGACGCTCGTGCTCGAGCGGTTGACGCCGCGCGCGCTCGGCGCGCTGGTCGCGATGTACGAGCACCGCGTCTTCACCAGCGGCGCCGTGTGGGGCATCAACAGCTACGACCAGTGGGGCGTCGAGCTCGGCAAGGCGCTGGCCGGCGGCCTGCTGCCGCGCTTGGCCAGCGGCGACACGAGCGGGCTGGATCCTTCGACGGCGGCGCTGCTCGCGCGGCTGCGCTCGTGAAGAGCGTCGTCTTCGACTTCGGCGGCGTCGTGTTCCGCTGGCGCCCGGCCGCACTGCTGGCGCGCGAGCTGCCGGCGCGCGTCGCGGCGGCGGGCGGCGCTGCGGCCCTGGCGACGGCGTTCTTCGTCGACGGCGGCGACTGGAACGAGTTCGACCGCGGCGCGCTCGATGCCGGGGCCCTGGTCGAGCGCATCGCGCGGCGCCTGGGCTGGGCGGCTGACGAAGTGCGCCGCATCGTCGACGCCGTGCCCGACGAACTGCAGCCGGTGCCCGAGACCGTCGCGCTGCTGCGCCGGATCAAGGCGGCCGGCCATGGGCTCTATTACCTGTCGAACATGCCGGCGCCGTATGCGGCCCACCTGGCGCGTTCGCACGACTTTCTCGGCGGGTTCGACGACGGCGTCTATTCGTCGCAGGTGCTGATGATCAAGCCCGACGCGGCGCTGTTCCGCCACGCGCTCGAGCGCTTCGCCCTCGCGCCGGCCGATGCCGTCTTCTTCGACGACCATCCGCCCAACGTCGAGACGGCGCGGTCGCTGGGCATGCACGCGACGCTGTGGACCGATGCGTCCACGGCCGAGGCCACGCTGCGCCGGCTCGGCCTCGCGCTCTGAGCGCTCGCGCGGCGGACGCCGCGGCGGTATAACGGCGGCTGCGAACAACACGGGAGAGCCCCATGGCCACGAACCGCATCCGCCGCGCCGCTGGCGTGCTCGTCGTCGTCGGCAGCGTCGTCGCAGGCGGTGCGCAGGCGCAGGAGATCGGCGGCGGCTCCAAGGGCCCCGTGACGGGCGCCGCCGGTGGCGCCGCGTCGGCCGGTGCCAACAGCGCGCTCGAGCACTGCGGCGAGTCGCTCGGCACGCTGGCCGTCGTCGAGGACACCAACGCCCACTGGTACCACCAGCTGCGCAACTACAAGCTCGGCTCGACGGTGCCGGTGATCCGCATGATGATCCAGCAGTCGAACTGCTTCGTCGTCGTCGAGCGCGGTGCCGCGATGCGCAACATGCAGACCGAGCGCATGCTGCAGGACAGCGGCGAGATGCGCGGCGGCAGCAACTTCGGCAAGGGGCAGGTCGTCGCCGCCGACTACACGATGAGCCCGAGCATCCAGTTCAGCCAGAACACGGGCGGCGTCGGCGGCGCGCTCGGCGCCTTCGGCGGCAAGCTCGGCGCGCTGAGCGCACTGGCCGGCGGCATGAAGACCAACGAGGCGTCGACGACGCTGATCATGATCGACAACCGCTCGGGCGTGCAGCTCGCGGCGGCCGAGGGCAGCGCCAAGAACGTCGACTTCAACCTGTTCGGCGCGGCCTTCGGCGGCGGCATCGGCGCGGCCGCCGGCGGCTACCAGAACAGCCCCGAGGGCAAGCTGATCATGGCGGCCTTCGCCGACAGCTACAACCAGCTCGTGCGCGCGGTACGCAACTACACGGCGCAGACCGTGAAGGGCGGGCTGGGCACCGGCGGGCGTCTCGGCGTGTCGGGTGGCACGACGCCCGCGTCGCAGGAGATCGGCCGCTAGATCGACGGCACCCCGCCCGCCGAGTCACGACGGCGAGCGAGCCTCCGAGAGGTGCGAGCCGTCGCCTGGGGCGGCCCGGTGCGGCGGCCCGCGGCGGCGGCGTCAGCGCGGCGTCGCCAGCCAGCGCTCGGCCAGCCGCACCCACAGCGTGGCGCCGAGCGGGATCAGCTCGTCGTTGAAGTCGTAGCTCGGGTTGTGCAGCATGCACGGCCCCAGGCCGTGGCCGCCGGTGCGGTGTGCGCCGTCGCCGTTGCCGATCAGGAAGTAGCAGCCGGGTTTCTCGAGCAGGAAGTAGCTGAAGTCCTCGGCGCCCATCGTCGGCTCGAACTCGAGCACGTTGTCGGCGCCGACCACCTCGGCCATCACGCCGCGCGCGAACTCGGTCTCGGCCGCGTGGTTGATCGTCGGCGGATAGTTGCGCTCGAACTCGAAAACGCAGCTCGCGCCGTAGGCCGCGCAGGTGTGCTCGGCGATCTCGCGCATGCGCGTCTCGATCAGGTCGAGCACGTCGAGCGTGAAGGTGCGCACCGTGCCCTGCAGCTCGCAGCTCTCGGGCACGACGTTGGTGGCCTCGCCGGCGTGGATCATCGTCACCGAGATCACGCCGGCGTCGATCGGCCGCTTGTTGCGCGTGACGATGGTCTGGAACGCCTGCACCATCTGGCAGGCCACCGGCACCGGGTCGATGCCGTTGTGCGGCATCGCGGCGTGCGCGCCCTTGCCGCGGATCACGATGCGGAACTCGTTGCTCGACGCGAAGCACGGTCCCGTCTTCAGCGCGAACTGGCCGACCGCCATGCCGGGCCAGTTGTGCGCGCCGAACATGGCCTCCATCGGGAAGCGCTCGAACAGACCGTCGCGGATCATCTCGCGCGCGCCGCCGCCGCCCTCCTCGGCGGGCTGGAACACGAGGTAGACCGTGCCGTCGAAGTTGCGGTGCGTCGCCAGGTGCTTGGCGGCGGCCAGCAGCATCGTCGTGTGGCCGTCGTGGCCGCAGGCGTGCATCTTGCCGGCGTGACGGCTGGCGTGCTCGAAGCGGTTGTGCTCCGTCATCGGCAGCGCGTCCATGTCGGCGCGCAGGCCGACGGCGCGCGGGCTCGATCCGTTCTTCACGATGCCGACGACGCCTGTCGTGCCCAGCCCGCGGTGCACCGGGATGCCCCAGCCTTCGAGTGCGCGCGCGACGACGTCGGCGGTGCGCACTTCCTCGAAGCGCAGTTCGGGATGCGCGTGCAGGTCGCGGCGCACCGCCGTCAGCGCCGGTGCATCGGCGAGGATCGATTCGATCAGGCGCATGGTCCGGATCAGTGTAGCGCCGTCGAATCCCCGCCTATGCAATAGTGCCGATCGATGAGTGCTCGCACCGTCCACGCCGCCTGTCCGCACGACTGCCCCGACACCTGCGCGATCCGCGTCACGGTGGAAGGCGATCGCGTCGTCAGCCTGCGCGGCGATCCCGACCATCCGCCGACGGCCGGCGCGCTGTGCACCAAAGTCTCTCGTTATGTCGAGCGCACCGAGCATGCCGAGCGCGTGCTGCATCCGCTGCGCCGCACCGGCCCCAAGGGCGCGGGCCGCTTCGAGCGCATCGGCTGGGACGAGGCGCTGGATGAAGTGGCGGCGCGCCTGCGCGCGATCGCGGCGCGCGACCCACAAGCCATCGTGCCCTACAGCTACGCCGGCACGATGGGGCTGGTGCAGGGCGAGTCGATGGCGGCGCGCTTCTTCCACCGTCTCGGCGCGTCGCGGCTCGATCGCACGATCTGCTCGGCCGCCGGCGGCGAGGCGCTGGCCGCGACCTACGGCGCCAAGGTCGGCATGCACGTCGAGCATTTCGCCGAGAGCCGCCTGATCCTGATCTGGGGCAGCAACTCGGTCGGCTCGAACCTGCACTTCTGGACGCAGGCGCAGGCCGCCAAGCGCCAGGGCGCCAGGCTGGTGTGCATCGATCCGCGTCGCACCGAGACGGCCGACAAGTGCCACCAGCACGTCGCGCTCATGCCGGGCACCGACGGTGCGCTGGCGCTCGGCCTGATGCACGAGCTCGTCGTCAACGATTGGCTCGACCACGACTACGTCGAGCGCCACACCGAGGGCTGGCCGGCGCTGTGCGAGCGCGCGCTGCAGTGGCCGCCCGAGCGCGCGGCGGCCGTCTGCGGCATCACGGCCGACGAGGTCCGCGGGCTGGCGCGCGACTATGCGACGACGCGGCCGGCGGCGATCCGCCTGAACTACGGCATGCAGCGCGTGCACGGCGGCGGCAGCGCCGTGCGGCTCGTCGCCGTGCTGCCCTGCCTCGTCGGCGCCTGGCGGCACCGCGCCGGCGGGCTGCTGCTGTCGTCGTCGGGCTGGTTCCCGGTCGACCGCGCGGCGCTGCAGCGGCCCGATCTGCTCGCCGGCCGCGCGCCGCGCACGATCAACATGGCGACGATCGGCGACGACCTGCTGCGCGAGGCGTCGCCGGACTTCGGCCCGCGGATCGAGGCGCTCGTCGTCTACAACAGCAACCCGGTCGCCGTCGCGCCTCAGTCGGCCAGGGTGGCGCGCGGCTTCGCGCGCGACGACCTCTGCACCGTCGTGCTCGAGCACTTCCTCACCGACACCGCCGACCACGCCGACATCGTGCTGCCGGCGACGACGCAGCTCGAGCACCTCGACGTGCACGCGAGCTACGGCCACACCTGGGCGCTGATCAACGAGCCGGCGATCGCGCCGCGCGGCGAGGCGCGGCCCAACACGCAGATCTTTCGCGAGCTGGCGGCACGCCTGGGCTACGACGATCCCTGCTTCGCAGACGACGACGAGACGCTGGCGCGCGCCGCCTTCGGCGACGCCATCGATTTCGACGCGCTGCGCGAACACGGCTGGCTGCGCCTGCCGCTGCCCGACGCGCCGTTCGCCGACGGCGGCTTCCCGACGCCGTCAGGCCGCTGCCGCATCGACGCGCCCGGGCTCGGCGTGCCCGACTTCGTGCCCAACCACGAGTCGGTGCCGTCGGCGCCGGCACTCGCGGCGCGCTGGCCGCTGGCGATGATCTCGCCGCCGGCGCGCAGCTTCCTCAACTCGACCTTCGTCAACGTGCAGAGCCTGCGCGACATCGAGGGCGCGCCCGTCGTCGAGATCCACCCCGACGACGCGGCGCCGCGCGGGATCGCCGGCGGCATGGCGGTGCGCGTCGTCAACGATCGCGGCGAATACCGCTGCACGGCCGAGGTGTCGACGCGCGCGCGCCCGGGCGTCGTCAACGTTGTGGGACTGTGGTGGCGCAAGCTGGCGCCGGGCGGCACCAACGTCAACGAACTGACGCACCAGCGCCTGACGGACCTCGGCTGCGCGCCGGCGTTCTACGACTGCCTGGTCGACGTGCAGCGCGCGTGAAGCGGCGGGTCGGCATCCTGATGGCGGGCGCGGCGGTTCTCGGTGCGGTGTTCGTCGCGGCCTGCCTCGCCACCGGCTGCGGCGGCACGCTCGGCTACTACGCGCAGTCGGTCGGCGGCCACCTGGCGCTCGTCAACGCCGCGCGGCCGGTCGACGACTGGCTCGGCGAGCCGGCGACGCCCGAGCCGCTGCGCCGGCGGCTCGCGCTCGCGCAGCGCATCCGCGACTTCGCCGTCGCCGAACTGAAGCTGCCCGACAACGCCAGCTACCGGCGCTATGCCGAGCTCGACCGGCCGGCCGCGGTGTGGAACGTCGTCGCTGCGCCCGAGCTTTCGCTGACGCTCAAGACCTGGTGCTTTCCCGTCGTCGGCTGCGTCGGTTACCGCGGCTACTACGACCGCGCCGACGCCGAGGCCGAGGCGGCGCGACTGCGCGCCGACGGCTGGGAGGCCGCCGTCTATCCGGTGCCGGCGTACTCGACGCTCGGCAAGCTGAACTGGCTCGGCGGCGATCCGCTGCTGTCGACCTTCATCCGTTATCCCGAGGGCGAGCTGGCGCGCCTCGTCTTCCATGAACTGGCACACCAGGTCGCCTATGCCGAGGGCGACACGACGTTCAACGAGTCGTTCGCCACCGCCGTCGAGCGCATCGGCATCGAGCGCTGGCTGGCGCAGGCCGGCGACGCGGCGCGCGCCGACTACGAGCGCCACGACGCGCGCCGTCGCACCTTCCGCGAGCTGACGCAGCGCGCCCGCCAGGCGCTCGAGGCGCTGTATGCGAGCGACGCGCCGGACGAGGCCAAGCGGCGCGACAAGGCCGCGATCCTGGCGCGGCTGCGCGCCGAGCACGCCGCGCTCAAGGCCGGGCCGTGGGCCGGCTTCGGCGGCTACGACGCCTGGTTCGAGCGCGCCAACAATGCGTCGCTCGGCGTGATGGCGGCGTACACCGAGCTGGTGCCGCAGTTCGAGCGCCTGTTCGCGCGCGAGGGCGGCGACTTCGCGCGCTTCCATGCCGAGGTGCGGCGCCTTGCCGCCTTGCCGAAGGACGAGCGCCGGGCGACACTGGCGCGCAGATAGGGGAGGATCCGATGGCCGACATCCGCATGCGCCGCGAGCACCGGCTCGGGCTCGCCAAGGCGCGCAAGGTCGCGTGGCAGTGGGCCGAGCGCGTCGAGAAGGACTTCGGCATGGAGTGCTCGGTGATCGAGGGTGAGACCTCCGACACCGTCGAGTTCACGCGCAGCGGCGTCGACGGCCGGCTGATCGTGGCGCCCGACCACTTCGAGCTCGACGCGCGGCTCGGCTTCCTGCTCGGCGCCTTCGCCCGCACGATCGAGGCCGAGATCGAGAAGACGCTCGACGAGCTGCTGGCCGGCGGCAAGCCCGCGCCGAAAAAGGCCGCCGGGCGCAAGAAGACGGTCTGAGCGCGCGAGCGCGGCGGCCGGCTACTTCAGCGACTCGATCAGGTCGATGTAGTCGGTCATCGCGTCGTCGGCACCCTTGCCCTTGGCCTCGTTCCAGGCGTCCCACTTGGCGCGGCCGACCAGGTCGGTGAAGCCCGGGCGCTTACCCTCCACGTCGCCCACCGTCGCCTGCTTGTACAGCGCGTAGATCTTGAGCAGTGTCATGTTGTCGGGCTTCTCGGGCAGCGTCTTGGATTCGGCGACGGCTTGCTCGAAGCGGGCTTTGAGGTCGGACATGGCAGCGCTCCTGTGGGTGAAACCGGCATTGACGGCGTTCATGTTACCCAGCATCTTCGGCGCCGTGTGACGGGAGATCGAGCGATGCCGAATGCCGAGGAGCGCATGTCGCGCGTGGACACCGCGTGGCTGCGCATGGACACCGACGCCAACCTGATGACGATCGTCGGCGTCTGGATGCTCGAGCCGAAGCTCGAGCACGAGGCGCTGTGCGCGCGCGTCGAAGAGCGGCTGCTGAAGTACCGGCGCTTTCGCCAGAAGGTCGTCGAGGACGCGCTCGGCGCGAGCTGGGTCGACGACGAGGCCTTCGACATCCGCCGCCACGTCGTGCGCGAGACGCTGAAGCGCCGCCGCGGCCAGACGCGCCAGGCCGCGCTGCAGCAACGCGTCGCCGAGCTGGCGACCCGTCCGCTCGACCCCGGGCATCCGCTGTGGCAGTACCACCTGATCGAGGACTACGACGGCGGCAGCGCGATGATCGCGCGCATCCACCACTGCATCGCCGACGGCATCGCGCTCATCGCCGTGATGATGTCGATGGTCGACGGCGGCAAGGCGCCGCCGCCGAGCGCCCGGCCGCACGAGCCCGACGAGGGCCACGGCGACTGGCTCAGCGATGCCGTCGTGCGCCCGCTGACCGACGTCGCCGTCAAGGCGATCGGTCTGTACGGCGACGGCGTCGCGCGCTCGATCGACCTGATGGCGCACCCCGAGCAGCCGCTGACCGGCACGCTCGACCTCGCGCGCAGCGGCGTGCAGCTGGTCGGCGACGCCGCGTCGATCCTGACGATGTCGGACGACTCGCCGACGCGCCTGAAGGGCAAGCCCGGGCGCGCCAAGCGCGTCGCCTGGTGCGAGCGGCTGCCGCTGGCCGACGTCAAGGCGGTCGGCCGCGCGCTCGGCTGCTCGATCAACGACGTGCTGCTCGCCACGACGGCCGGCGCGATCGGCGCCTACCTGCGCGCGCGCGGCGACGACACGGCGGGCCAGGAGATCCGCGCCATGGTGCCCGTCAACCTGCGGCCGCTGTCGCAGGCGCACGAGTTGGGCAATCGCTTCGGCCTGGTGCCGCTGGTGCTGCCGATCGGCATCGACAACCCGATCGAGCGCGTGTACGAGGTGCGCCGCCGCATGCGCGAGCTCAAGGGCAGCTATCAGCCGCTGCTCGCCTTCGCGCTGCTGATGGTCGCGGGCCTGCTCGTCAAGCCGGCGCAGGCGGCGCTGCTCAACTACTTCGCGCGCAAGGCGACGGCCGTGATGACCAACGTGCCGGGCCCTGCGCGGCCCGTGCAGCTGTGCGGCTCGACGCTCAAGGAGTCGATGTTTTGGGTGCCGCAAAGCGGCGACATCGGCATGGGCGCGAGCATCCTGAGCTATGCCGGCGGCGTGCAGTTCGGCCTGATCACCGACGCCGGGCTGTGCCCGGATCCGGAGGCGATCACGGCGCTGTTCCGCCCCGAGTTCGAGAAGCTGTTGTGGTTGACGCTGATGCTGCCCTGGGGCGAGGGCGAACCCTAGGGCGCCGTTTTCGCGCCGCAGTCCCGATGCAGTGCGGCGCGCGGACCCGCCCGATACGACGAAGGAGACGACGATGACAATCCGAGCCACCTGGCGCCGGGCGCTGGCCCTGCTCGCCGGCCTCGCGCTGGCCGGCGCCGCTGCCGCGCAGTCCTTTCCGGCCAAGCCGATCCGCCTCGTCGTCAACTTTCCGCCGGGCGGCGCGGCCGACGTGATCGCGCGCGCCGTCGGGCCGGCGCTGGCCGAGTCGCTCAAGCAGCCCGTCGTGATCGAGAACAAGGGCGGCGCCAACGGCAACATCGGTTCGTCCGAAGTCGCCAAGGCGCCGGCCGACGGCTACACGCTGCTGATGAGCTCGGGCAGCGCGATCACGATCAATCCGCTCGTCTACGCCAAGATGCCGCTCGACCCCGAGAAGGACCTGACGCCGGTGGCGGCGGTGGCGCGCGTGCTCGTCTACCTCGAGACGCATCCGTCGGTGCCGGTGACGAACCTCGCCGAGTTCATCGCCCACCTGAAGGCCAACCCCGGCAAGCTGAGCTACGGCTCGCCAGGCCAGGGCAGCTCGCCGCACCTCGCGGGCGAGATGTTCAAGCGCATGGCCGGCGTCGACGCGCAGCACGTGCCGTACAAGGGCGCCGGGCCGGCGGTCACCGACCTGGTGTCGGGCCAGATCCAGTTCATGTTCGACCCCGGGCCCGGCCTG
This sequence comes from Burkholderiaceae bacterium, assembly GCA_048500255.1. Lineage (GTDB taxonomy): Bacteria > Pseudomonadota > Gammaproteobacteria > Burkholderiales > Burkholderiaceae_C > JAMHWF01. The sequence continues at coordinate 845,589 of JASNYH010000002.1, forward strand.
CGCATGGTCAAGGAGAACCGCCTGCGGCTGCTTGCCGTCGGCAGCTCGAAGCGCTCGCAGATGTTCCCCGACGTGCCGACGCTGGCCGAGGCCGGTCTCGCCGGCTTCGACGCCGACTCGCTGTTCGGCATCTATGCGCCGGCAGGCACGCCGCCGGGCGTCGTCACTCAGCTCAATGCCGAGATCAACAAGGCGCTCGCGTTGCCCAACGTGGCCGCGGCGATCCGCGCGCTCGGCGCCGACACGGCGCCGATGTCGCTGGCCGACTTCCGCGCCCACCACGTGCGCGAGCGCGAGCGCTTCGGCGGGCTGGTCAAGGACATCGGGCTGAAGCTCGAGTAGCGCCCGGCGTTCACTCGTCCTCGAGTTCGGCCTTCGCCATCTCGACGTCGAGCTTCTCCATCGCGTCGAGCGGCGTGCACGCCGCCGCGTCGGCGTAGAGCTGCTCGGCCTCCTGCATGCGCTTGGGCCCCTCGAGCATGACGAGGCCGTTGGCGTATTCGACGCGCGCGATCGCGCTGGCCGGGTTGAGCTCGAGCGCGCGCTTGAACATCGCCAGCCCCGTCGCCGCGTCGGCGCCCTGGGTGCGCGCGAGCAGCTTGCCGACCTTGTCGATCACTTCGGCGTGGTAAGTGCCCAGCGCGATGTGCGCGTCGGCGTGCTTGGGCGAGAGTTTGATCGCCGTCTCGAGCGCCGTCTTGACGCGCGTGCCCAGGCCTTGCGCCAGCGCCTTGGCGACACTGATGCCCTGGCTGTAGCGGCCGAGCGCGTAGGCCTGCAGGTAGTGCGCGTTGGCGTTCTTCGGCTCGGCGGCGGCCTGCGCGGCGGCGCGTTCGGCGACTTCGAGGAACATCGCCAGCCTCGTCTTCTCGCTCTTCTCGAGGTAGTTGGCATGGATCGCCTGCGCCTTGTTGGCCGCCGTGACGCCGGCGCCGCCGGCCTTCAGCCCCGCGTCATAGGCCTTCTGGAATTCGCCGGCGTGGTAGAGCGCCCAGGCGGCGAGCACGGCGTCGTCCTTGGGCAGTGGCTCGGCGTCGCCGGCGTGCAGGCGCGCCCATTTCTTCTTCAGCGCGGCGGCGTCGTAGGTGTAGGTGGCGCTGTCGTGCGGAAACGCGGTCCACTTGGCCATTGGCTGCTTCTCCCGGTGGTCGTTCGTTCGTCTCGAAACGGAGGTCATCGGCCCGGCGCGGCATAGCGCGCGGCCAGGGCGTGCAGGTGCTCGCGCTGCGCCGTCTCCAGGTAGGGCGCGAGCAGGCTCAGCACATGGTAGGCGCCGCGCAGCAGCGCCGCGTCGGCGCCGGCCGGCTCGAGCGCGCGCCGCGGGTCGCGCACGTACTCGAAGCTCAGCCAGTAGGTCAGCACGACGACCATCGCCGTGGCCGTCGCCTCGGCCTCGCGCGCGTCGAGGTGCATCGCGTTGCCCCGGCTCAGGCCGTCGAGCAGGCGCCGCACGGCGCGCGCCTTGTCGGCGAGCACCGCCTGGAAGTGCGTCTCCAGCCGCCGGTTCTTCGACAGCAGATCGTTGACGTCGCGATAGAGGAAGCGGTACTGCCAGATCAGCTCGAACAGCATGTGCAGGAACAGCCACGCGTCCTCGATGTGGCGCACGTCGTCGGCGGCGCCGAGCAGGCCGGCGAGCGCCTTCTCGTAGCGGTCGACCAGCGTGTTGATCAGCGTGTCCTTGGCCGGGTAGTGGTAGTACAGGTTGCCCGGGCTGATGCCGAGCTCGGCCGAGATCAGTGTCGTCGAGACGTTGGGCTCGCCGAAGCGGTTGAACAGGTCCAGCGAGACTTCGAGGATCCTCTCGGCCGTGCGGCGCGGCTTCTTGCTCTGCATGCGGCCACACTACCCGCGGCGACGGAGCGTGGCAAGCCCGGCGCGAGGTCCCTGCCTACAATCGCGCTGCGATGCCTGCCGTTTCCTTCCAGCGAGTCTGCAAGACGTATCCGGGCGCGGGCGGCGGGCTGCAGGCGCTCGACGACGTGTGCTTCGACATCGAGCCGGGCGAGTTCTTCGGCCTGCTCGGGCCCAACGGTGCCGGCAAGACGACGCTGATCAGCATCCTCGCCGGCCTGACGCGCGCCAGCCGCGGGCGTGTCGAGGTGCTCGGCCGCGACACCGTCGCCGACTACGCCGAGGCGCGCAAGGCGCTGGGCATCGTGCCGCAGGAGCTGGTGTTCGACCCCTTCTTCAGCGTGCGCGAGACGCTGCGCATCCAGAGCGGCTACTTCGGCGTGCGCGGCAACGACGACTGGATCGACGAGCTGCTCGCCAGCCTGGGTCTGGCCGACAAGGCCGACGCCAACATGCGCCAGCTCTCGGGCGGCATGAAGCGGCGCGTGCTCGTCGCGCAGGCGCTGGTGCACCGCCCGCCGGTGATCGTGCTCGACGAGCCGACGGCCGGCGTCGACGTCGAGCTGCGCCAGACGCTGTGGCAGTTCGTCGCGCGCCTGAACCGCCAGGGCCACACCGTGCTGCTGACGACGCACTACCTCGAGGAGGCCGAGGCGCTGTGCGGCCGCATCGCGATGCTCAAGCAGGGCCGGGTCGTCGCGCTCGACCACACGTCGGCACTGCTCGCCGGCACGGCGAGCACGATGCTCGGCTTCAAGACGGACCAGCCGCTGCCGCCCGCCATCGCGCAGCATGCGCGCGTGACGGGGCGCATCGTGCAGGTGAAGGCGCACGACGCCGCCGAGGTCGAGGCGCTGCTCGCGCAACTGCGCGCCGCCGGCGTGCACGTCGAGGATCTCGAGATCGGCCGCGCCGACCTGGAGGACGTGTTCCTCGAGATCATGCAGGGCGCGCCGGCGGTGCCGGCGCGGGTGGCGGCATGACCGGAATGGGGCTCGAAGGCACGGGCACGCTGCTCTACAAGGAAGTGCTGCGCTTCTGGAAGGTGAGTTTCCAGACCGTCGCCGCGCCGGTGCTGACGGCGATGCTCTACCTGCTGATCTTCGGCCACGTGCTCGAAGGCCGCGTCCAGGTGTACGACGGCGTCGGCTACACCAGCTTCCTGATCCCCGGCCTGGTGATGATGAGCGTGCTGCAGAACGCCTTCGCCAACAGCTCGTCGTCGCTGATCCAGAGCAAGATCACGGGCAACCTCGTGTTCCTGCTCGTCGCGCCGCTGTCGCCGCAGGCATGGTTCGTGGCCTACGTCGGCGCGTCGATGCTGCGCGGCCTCGTCGTCGGCGCCGGCGTGCTGCTGGTGACGCTGTGGTTCGCGCCGGTGCACGCCGCCGAGCCGGGCTGGATCGTCTTCTTCGCGCTGGCCGGTGCGGCGCTGATGGGCGCGCTCGGCCTGATCGCGGGCCTGTGGGCCGAGAAGTTCGACCAGATCGCCGCGTTCCAGAACTTCATCGTGATGCCGATGACGTTCCTGTCGGGCGTGTTCTATTCGGTCGGTTCGCTGCCGCCGTTCTGGCTCGCGGCGAGCCACCTCAACCCTTTCTTCTACATCGTCGACGGTTTCCGGCGCGGCTTCTTCGGCGCGAGCGACGTGTCGCCGTGGACCAGCCTCGCCGTCGTCGCGGCCAGCCTCGTCGCCGTCTGCGGCCTGGCGCTGCAGCTGCTGCGCAGCGGCTACAAGATCCGCCACTGACGGGCCGGGGTATCGGCACGCCCGTAGAATCGGGCCCATCATGGGTGAACCCACTGCCGCCGAAGTCGAGCGCTACATCGCCGCGGGCCTGCGCTGCGAGCATCTCCAGGTCGAGGGCGACGGCCGCCATTTCTTCGCCACCATCGTGTCGGCCGAGTTCGAAGGCTCGAACCGCGTGCGTCGCCATCAGCGGGTCTACCAGGCGCTGGGCGATAGAATGCGCGAGCAGATCCATGCGCTTTCGATGAAGACGCTCACTCCGGCCGAATGGGCCGGCGACGCCGATAACCACCACTGACCCGAGCTGCAGCGCCGCTGCGGCTCGCGGGCCCGTGCCGGTCCGGGGGTCGTCGGCGGCGTTGCGCACACCGCACCCCATGGACAAACTCCTGATCCGCGGCGGTCGTCGATTGAGCGGCGAGGTGCCGGTGTCGGGCGCCAAGAACGCGGCGCTGCCCGAGCTCGTCGCCGCGCTGCTGAGCGCCGAGCCCATCACGCTGGCCAACGTGCCGGTGCTCAAGGACGTGTCGACGACGCTCGCGCTGCTGCGCAACATGGGCGTCGCCGTCGAGCGCAGCGACGAGCGGCCCGACGTGGTGGCGATCGACGCCAGCCGCGTGACGATGCCCGAGGCGCCGTACGAGCTCGTCAAGACGATGCGCGCGTCGGTGCTCGTGCTCGGGCCGCTGCTGGCGCGCTTCGGCGAGGCGACGGTGTCGCTGCCCGGTGGCTGCGCGATCGGCTCGCGGCCGGTCGACCAGCACATCAAGGGCCTGCAGGCCATGGGCGCCGAGATCACGGTCGAGCACGGCTACATCCTCGCCAAGGCGACCCGCCTGCGCGGCGCGCGCATCACGACCGACATGGTGACCGTCACCGGCACCGAGAACCTGATGATGGCGGCCACGCTGGCCGACGGCGTCACCGTGCTCGAGAACGCCGCGCAGGAGCCCGAGGTCGCCGACCTGGCCGAGATGCTGATCGCGATGGGCGCGCGCATCGAGGGCCACGGCACGAGCCGCGTGCGCATCGAGGGCGTCGAGCGTCTGGGCGGCGTGTCGCACCGCGTCGTGCCCGACCGCATCGAGGCCGGCACCTTCCTGTGCGCCGTGGCTGCCGCCGGCGGCGAGGTCACGCTGCGCGATGCGCGCGCGCGCCACCTCGGCGCGGTGATCGACAAGCTGCGCGAGGCCGGCGTCGGCATCGAGTCGGGTGACGGTTTCATGCGCGTGCGCGCCGACGCCCGGCTGAAGGCGACCTCGTTCCGCACCAGCGAATACCCGGCGTTCCCGACCGACATGCAGGCGCAGTTCATGGCGCTGAACTGCATCGCCGACGGCGCCAGCACCGTCACCGAAACGATCTTCGAGAACCGCTTCATGCACGTCAACGAGCTGCTGCGCCTGGGCGCGAAGATCGAGGTCGACGGCCACACGGCGGTGGTGCAGGGCGTCGAGCGGCTGTCGGGCGCGACGGTGATGGCGACCGACCTGCGCGCCTCGGCCAGCCTGGTGATCGCCGGGCTGGTGGCGGAGGGCGAGACGGTGGTCGACCGCATCTACCACCTCGACCGCGGGTACGACCGCATGGAAGCCAAGCTGCGCGGCATCGGCGCCGATATCGAGCGAATCAAATGATCACGATCGCGTTGTCCAAGGGCCGCATCCTCGACGAAGTGCTGCCGCTGCTCGGGGCCGCCGGCATCGACCTGGCCGACGACCCCGAACGCTCGCGCAAGCTCATCTTCGAGACGACGCGCCCCGGCGTGCGCGTCGTGCTGGTGCGCGCCACCGACGTGCCGACCTACGTCCAGTACGGCGGCGCCGACATGGGCGTCGCCGGACGTGACGTGCTGCTCGAGCACGGCGGCGACGGCCTGTACCAGCCGCTGGACCTGCGCATCGCGCTGTGCCGCCTGAGCGTGGCCGTGCGCAGCGATTTCGACTACGCCGCCGCCGTGCGCCAGGGCTCGCGCATCCGCGTCGCGACGAAGTACGTCGCCTGCGCCCGCGATCACTTCGCCGACAAGGGCGTGCACGTCGACCTGATCAAGCTCTACGGCTCGATGGAGCTGGCGCCGCTCACGGGCCTGGCCGACGCCATCGTCGACCTGGTGTCGACGGGCAACACGCTGCGCGCCAACAATCTCGTCGAGGTCGAGAAGATCCTCGATGTGTCGTCGCGGCTCGTCGTCAACCAGGCCGCGCTCAAGCTCAAGCGCGAGCCGCTGCGTGCGCTGATCGACGCCTTTGCGTCGGCGGTCGGCAAGGAGACGCCGTGACGGTCGCGATGCGCACGCTGCGCAGCGCCGACGTCGGCTTCGACGCCGAGCTGCGCCGCCTGCTGCACTGGTCGGCCGAAACCGACCGCGACATCGAGACGCGCGTCGCCGCCATCCTCGCCGACGTGCGTGCGCGTGGCGACGTCGCCGTGCTCGAGTACACGGCGCACTACGACAGGCTGAACGCCGCGTCGATCGCCGAGCTGGAGCTGAAGCCGAACGACTTCGAGGCGGCGTTCGCGTCGATCACCACAGCGCAGCGCAGCGCGCTGCAGCAGGCCGCGGCGCGCATCCGCAGCTATCACGAGCGCCAGCTCGAGGCCTGCGGGCGCAGCTGGAGCTACCGCGACGCCGACGGCACGCTGCTCGGCCAGAAGGTGACGCCGCTCGACCGCGTCGGCATCTACGTGCCCGGCGGCAAGGCGGCCTATCCGTCGAGCCTGCTGATGAACGCCGTGCCGGCGCACGTGGCCGGCGTCGGCGAGATCGTGATGGTGGTGCCCACGCCCAGAGGTGAACGCAATGCCCTCGTGCTCGCCGCCGCGCACGTTGCCGGCGTGACGCGCGCCTACACGGTCGGCGGCGCGCAGGCCGTGGCGGCGCTCGCCTACGGCACCGCTACCGTGCCCAAGGTCGACAAGATCACCGGCCCCGGCAACGCCTACGTCGCCAGCGCGAAGAAGCGCGTCTTCGGTACGGTGGGCATCGACATGATCGCAGGGCCGAGCGAGATCCTCGTGCTGGCCGACGGCAGCACGCCGGCCGACTGGGTCGCGATGGACCTGTTCAGCCAGGCCGAGCACGACGAGCTGGCGCAGAGCATCCTGCTCTGTCCCGACGCTGCCTACGTCGAGCGCGTGCGCGGCGAGATCGAGCGCCTGCTGCCCGGCATGCCGCGCCGCGACGTGATCCGCGCATCGCTCGAGGGGCGCGGCGCGCTGATCGTCACGCGCAGCATGGAAGAGGCCTGCGAGATCAGCAACCGCATCGCGCCCGAGCACCTCGAGGTGAGCTCGCGCGAGCCGCAGCGCTGGGAGCCGCTGCTGCGACACGCCGGCGCCATCTTCCTGGGCGCCTACACCAGCGAGAGCCTGGGCGACTACTGCGCCGGCCCCAACCACGTGCTGCCCACGTCGGGCACGGCGCGCTTCTCCTCGCCGCTGGGCGTCTACGATTTCCAGAAGCGCAGCAGCCTGATCGAGGTCAGCGCCGCGGGCGCGCAGACGCTCGGCACGATCGCCGCCGAGCTGGCCTACGGCGAGGGGCTGCAGGCGCATGCTCAGGCGGCCGAGCTGCGGCTGGCGACGAAGGGCGCGCGATGAACCTGCAAGAACGCATGCGCCGCGTGATCCGCCAGGACGTGCAGTCGATGCACGGCTATGCGATCCAGGCGAGCGCCGGGCTGGTCAAGCTCGACGCGATGGAAAACCCGTTCCGCCTGCCCGAGGCGCTGCAGCGCGAACTCGGCGAGCGCCTCGGCCGCGTTGCCATCAACCGCTATCCGACGCAGTGCGTCGCCGACGTGCTCGACGCGCTGGCGCGGCACGTGAACCTGCCCGCGGGCTGCAAGCTGATGCTCGGCAACGGGTCGGACGAGCTGATCGGCCTGCTCGCGCTGGCCTGCGACGTGCCCGGCGCCGCGATCCTGGCACCGCTGCCGGGCTTCGTGATGTACGAGATGTCGGCGCGGCTGCAGGGCCTGCGCTTCGTCGGCGTGCCGCTGACGCCGGCGTTCGAGCTCGACGAGGCGGCGATGCTCGCCGCCATCGAGCGCGAGCGCCCGGCGCTGACCTACGTCGCCTATCCGAACAACCCGACGGCCAACCTGTTCGACGAGCGCATCGTCGAACGCATCGTCGACGCCGTCGGCCGCCAGCCGGGCGGCCTCGTCGTCTTCGACGAGGCCTATCAGCCGTTCTCGTCGCGCAGCTGGCTGCCGCGGCTGGCGTCGCACGAACACGTGCTCGTGATGCGCACGCTGAGCAAGTTCGGGCTGGCCGGCGTGCGCCTGGGCTACATGGCCGGCGCCGCCGCGCTCGTCGACGAGATCGACAAGGTGCGCCCGCCCTACAACGTGAGTGCGCTCAACGCCGAGGCGACGCTGTTCGCGCTCGAGCACGCCGACGAGTTCGCGCGCCAGGCCGACGTGATCCGCCGCGAGCGCGCGCGGCTGGCCGAGGCCTTCGGGCGGCTGGCCGGCGTGACCGTGTTCCCGAGCGAAGCCAACATGATCCTGCTGCGCGTGCCCGATTCGAAGCACGCCTTCGAAGGCATGAGAGCGCGCGGCGTGCTCGTCAAGAACATCGCCGGCCTGCACCCGCTGCTGAAGAACTGCCTGCGCGTGACCGTCGGCACGCCCGACGAGAACACCCTGATGATCGATGCCCTGAAAGCGAGCCTCGCATGACTGCTGCACCGACCGCCCCGCGCACCGCCGAAGTGATGCGCAACACGAAGGAGACGCAGATCCGCGTGCGCGTCGACCTCGACGGCAGCGGCGCATCGAAGCTCGCCACCGGCATCGGCTTTTTCGACCACATGCTCGACCAGGTGGCGCGCCACGGCCTGATCGATCTCGAGATCCAGGCGAAGGGCGACCTGCACATCGACGGCCATCACACGGTGGAGGACACCGGCATCACGCTCGGCCAGGCGGTCGCCCAGGCGGTCGGCGACAAGGCCGGCATCCGCCGCTACGGCCACGCCTACGTGCCGCTCGACGAGGCGCTGTCGCGCGTCGTCGTCGACTTCTCGGGCCGCCCGGGGCTGCACATGGACGTGCCGTTCAAGGCCGGCATGATCGGCGGCTTCGACACGCAGCTCACCTACGAGTTCTTCCAGGGCTTCGCGAACCACGCGCTCGTGACGCTGCACATCGACAACCTCAAGGGCGACAACGCGCACCACCAGTGCGAGACCGTGTTCAAGGCCTTCGCGCGGGCGCTGCGCACGGCGCTCGAGGTCGATCCACGCCAGGGCGGTGTCATCCCCTCCACGAAGGGGACGCTGTAGCGCCATGGCCCGTCGCGTCGTCGCCGTCGTCGACTACGGCATGGGCAACCTGCGCTCGGTGTCGCAGGCCGTCCTGCACGTGGCGCAGGACAGCGGTGTCGACGTCGTGGTGACGGCGCAGCCCGACGTGGTGCGCGCCGCCGAGCGCGTCGTGCTGCCCGGCCAGGGCGCGATGCCCGACTGCATGCGCGAGCTGCGCGACTCGGGGCTGCTCGATGCCGTGCTCGAGGCCTCGGCGAGCAAGCCGCTGATGGGCGTGTGCGTGGGCATGCAGATGCTGCTCGATCGCAGCGAGGAGGGGCCCACCGAGGGCCTGGGCCTGATCCCCGGCGACGTGCGGCGCTTTCGCCTCGAAGGCCGGCGCCAGCCCGACGGCAGCCGCTACAAGGTGCCGCAGATGGGCTGGAACCAGGTGTCGCAGGTGCGGCCGCACGCGCTGTGGACCGACGTGCCCGACGGCGCCTGGTTCTACTTCGTCCACAGTTACTACGCGCGTCCGGCGAGCACGGCGCACAGCGTCGGTGAGTCCGAGTACGGCGATCGCTTTACCTGTGTCGTGGGCCGGGATAATATTTTTGCCACCCAGTTCCACCCCGAGAAAAGTGCTGCGCACGGCTTGTCCCTGTACCGCAACTTCCTGCGCTGGATGCCCTGACCGCAGGCTCGGGTGACACCCACCCCCACCGCCCGCCCCGCCATGCTGTTGATCCCCGCCATCGACCTGAAGGACGGCAAGTGCGTTCGCCTGAAGCAGGGCGACATGAACGCATCGACCACCTACGGCGACGATCCGGCCGCCGTGGCACGGCGCTGGGTCGAGCAGGGCGCGCGGCGGCTGCACCTGGTCGACCTCAACGGCGCGTTTGCCGGCAAGCCCGTCAACGAGGGCGCGATCAAGTCCATCCTCGCCGCCGTCGGCGACGAGATCCCCGTGCAGCTCGGCGGCGGCATCCGCGACCTCGACACCATCGAGCGCTACCTCGACGACGGCCTGTCCTACGTCATCATCGGCACCGCCGCCGTCAAGAGCCCGGGCTTCCTCAAGGACGCCTGCAGCGCCTTCGGCGGCCACATCATCGTCGGCCTCGACGCGCGGGACGGCAAGGTCGCCACCGACGGCTGGAGCAAGCTCACCGGCCACGAAGTCGTCGACCTGGCCAGGAAGTTCGAGGACTACGGCGTCGAGGGCGTGATCTACACCGACATCGGTCGCGACGGCATGCTCACCGGCATCAACGTCGACGCCACCGTCAAGCTCGCGCAGGCGCTGTCGATCCCCGTCATCGCGTCGGGTGGGCTGAGCGGCATCGCCGACATCGAGCGGCTGTGCGAAGTCGAGGACGAGGGCATCACCGGCGTGATCTGCGGCCGCGCCATCTACACCGGCGCGCTCGACTTCGCCGCGGCGCAGAAGCGCGCCGACGAGCTCAACGGCGCCGCCTGACCGACCTTCATCTTCCATCGTGCGGCCGGTCCGCGCGCCCGCCCCATGCTCGCCAAACGCATCATCCCCTGCCTCGACGTGACCGGCGGACGCGTCGTCAAGGGCGTCAACTTCGTCGCGCTGCGCGACGCCGGCGACCCGGTCGAGATCGCCGCGCGCTACAACGAGCAAGGTGCCGACGAACTGACCTTCCTCGACATCACGGCCACCAGCGACGAGCGCGACCTGATCCTGCACATCGTCGAGGCAGTGGCGAGCCAGGTGTTCATCCCGCTGACGGTCGGCGGCGGCGTGCGCACGGTCGACGACGTGCGGAGACTGCTCAACGCCGGCGCCGACAAGGTGAGCTTCAACTCGGCGGCGGTCGCCGACCCGCAGGTGATTCGCGACGCGTCGGCCCGCTACGGCGCGCAGTGCATCGTCGTGGCGATCGACGCCAAGGCGCGGCGCGACGCCGACGGGATGCCGCTGGCCGGCGCAGGCGGAGGCTGGGACGTCTACACCCACGGCGGGCGACGCAACAGCGGCCTCGACGCCGTGCAGTGGGCGCGCCGCATGGCCGAGCAGGGCGCCGGCGAGATCTTGCTCACCAGCATGGACCGCGACGGCACGAAGTCGGGCTTCGACCTCGCGCTGACGCGGGCCGTCAGCGACGCCGTCGACGTGCCCGTCATCGCTTCGGGCGGCGTCGGCACGCTCGAACACCTGGTCGACGGCATCCAGAAGGGTGGCGCCGACGCAGTCCTCGCGGCGAGCATCTTCCACTACGGCGAGCACACCGTCGGCGAGGCCAAGGCGCTGATGGCCGCGCGCGGCATCCCGGTGCGGCTGTGAGCGCCGCACGGCGCCATGCCGGGGCGCCGCCGCCGCACGAGGTGCGCATCATCGGCGGTGTATGGAAACGCAGCCGCCTGCCGGTGGCCGATCGGCCCGGACTGCGGCCGACACCGTCGCGGCTGCGCGAGACGCTCTACAACTGGCTCGGCCAGGACCTGACCGGCTGGCGCTGCATCGATGCCTTCGCGGGCAGCGGCGCGCTCGGCTTCGAGGCGGCGTCGCGAGGCGCGGCCGACGTGGCGATGTTCGAGTCCGACCGCCAGCTCGCGCGCTCGCTGGCGGCCACGCGCGCACGGCTGGGGGCGGCGCAGGTGCGTGTCGAGGCCGTCGATGCCCTGGCCGGCATGGCGCGCTGCGCGCCTGCCAGCATCGACCTCGTGCTGCTCGATCCGCCGTTCGACGCGCCTGCGGCGCTGCAGGCGGCGGCGATCGAAGCAGCGGCGCGCGTCGTCGCGCCGGGCGGCTCGATCTACGTCGAGTCGGCGGCGCCGCTCGACGCCGCGACGTTCGCGCCGCTCGGGCTCGCAGCCTGGCGCACGGCGCGCGCCGGCGCCGTGCACGCCGCGCTGCTGCGGCGCGCGCAGGCGGCCGGCTAAACTGACGCGCCTGCTCCGCAGCGCAGGAGACTGCATGACTTCCACCACCCAGCTGACGGCCGTCTACCCCGGCACCTTCGACCCGATGACGCTCGGCCACGAGGATCTGGTGCGCCGCGCCAGCCGGCTGTTCGAGCGGCTGATCGTCGCCATCGCCGTCGGCCACCACAAGCGCACCATGTTCACGATCGACGAGCGGCTGGCGATCGCGCAGGAGCTTTGCGCGGCCTATCCCAACGTCGAGGTGATCCCGTTTCGCGGCCTGCTGCGCGACTTCGTCGTCGAGCACGACGGCAAGGTCGTCGTGCGCGGCCTGCGCGCCGTGAGCGACTTCGAGTACGAGTTCCAGATGGCGGGCATGAACCGCCAGCTGATGCCCGACGTCGAGACGCTGTTCCTCACGCCCAGCGACCAGTACCAGTTCGTCAGCGGCACCTTCGTGCGTGAGATTGCCACCTTGGGAGGTGATGTCTCCAAGTTCGTGGCACCCTCGGTGCACCAGCGATTGAAGGAGCGCGTGCAGCGCCCCTGAACCGCGAGCCGCGACGATGGCCCTGATCATCACCGACGACTGCATCAACTGCGACGTCTGCGAGCCCGAGTGCCCCAACCAGGCGATCTCGATGGGCCCGGAGATCTACGTCATCGACCCGGCGAAGTGCACCGAGTGCGTCGGCCACTTCGACACGCCGCAGTGCCAGCAGGTCTGCCCCGTCGCCTGCATCCCCGTCGACCCGAAGCACGTCGAGTCGAAGGAGGCGTTGTGGGCCAAGTACCGCCGGCTGCAGGCCGGCGCGGCGGCCAAGGCGCCGGCCAAGGCCTGAGTCAGTCGGCCGAAGCGGCCGCCTTCGTCTTCTGTTTCTTCGGCCGCGGCTCGCCAGGCACGCGATAGGCCTGCGGCTTGGGCGGTGCCGATGCCGGCGCCGTTGCCGCGGGCACCGGTCGGGCGTTGAAGCCGGTCGCGCGCGCAGGCCGTGCAGCCGATTCCCGCGCACGCCGATCGCGTTCGAGCTGCTCGGCCCGCCGGGCGTCGGCCTTGGCCGACTCGCGCGCGGCGCGGCGCTCGCCCTCGCTGCGGGGATCGGCGGCGTCGACCGGGCGACCGCCGGGGCAGGGCTCCTGCTGGTAGACGCGGCCGTCGGGGCCGCAACGCCAGGCGGGCGGCTGGGCGGCGACGCCAGCGGTGGGCGACAGGAGCAGCAGCAGCGCGCACGCCGCCGCCGCAAACTGCCGCAGCGCCGCGCCGCGCGTCGTCATGCCGGGCGCTCCGGCTCGACGAGAGCGGCCGGGCGCGGCGGCTTGGGCCGCGGCGGCTTGGCGTGGATCTTCATCATCGCGCGCTCCATCTCGCCGGCGAGCAGCAGGTCGAGCGCGCCGAGCGACTCCTCGATGCACTTCTCGATCGCGTTGCGGTGCTCGACCGAGGGCTTCTTGAGCACGTAGTTCACCACTTCGGCCTTCACGCCCGGGTGGCCGATGCCCAGGCGCAGACGCCAGTAGTCGTTGGTGCCTAGCTGGGCGTGGATGTCCTTGAGCCCGTTGTGCCCGGCCGCGCTGCCGCCGAGCTTGAGCTTCATCTGGCCGGGCTGCAGGTCGAGCTCGTCGTGCGCGACGAGGATCTCGCCCGGCGCGATCTTGAAGAAGCGCGCCAGCGCCGCGACCGACTTGCCCGACAGGTTCATATAGGTCATCGGCTCGAGCAGCCACACGGTGTGGCCGCGCCGCTGCACGCGCGCCGCCAGGCCGTGGTACGCGCGCTCGGGTACGAGCGACGCGCCGAGTTGGCGCGCCGCCGCCTCGAGCCACCAGAAGCCGGCGTTGTGGCGCGTGTGTTCGTATTCGGGGCCCGGGTTGCCGAGGCCGACGAGCAGTCGAATCATGAGTCGATTATCGGGTCGGGCCGTAGGCCGAGATCCTCGGCGAAGAGCCCCCCTCTTTTCGTCGTCGGCGCGGCGGTTCAGGGTTTCCCCTGTCCCACGTTTGTCAGTTCCCTAGCGCACTGCACGGGCTTATCGTTCGGCCCGCGCCGCCTTCTCGGGCAGCAGTGAGATCGGCGTGCGAGACCCAAGAAGAGGTCGGGCAGCCGACGACTAAGGACGAGGGGTTCGAACGGTGGCATCGGGAGACCGGGCGCGCGACGCCGTGCCTCGGGAGGAACTATCGTGGGCCTTGGGTTCGGCTTGTGCGCTGCATAGGCTGCCGTTCGCTGCCGAGCTGTTGGCGCTGGAGTTCCCGCCGCCGTGCACGCGGGCGACCCTGGTCGCCGCCGGCCGGGCGTTGGGCCTGCGCATCAAGGCCATCAGGGTGACGGCCGGCTCCATCGGACGACAGGTCTTCCCGCTCCTGGTCGGGCTGCGCGCTGCGGCCGATGGCGCCACCACAAGCACGGCCGCGCCGACGCTCGGCATCGTCACGGCGGCGGCCGAGGGGCGCGTGGTCCTCTTCAAAGCCGGCACCAATGCGCCCCTGACGCTCACGTTCGACGAATTCGCCGAGCTGAGCGACGGCACGGGCTGGTTGTGCGTCCCTGAAGCGCCGGCCGCTCGCGATCCCGATGCGCCGGGCGCGGCGGGCGCCGCCGGGACGAGCCGGAGCTTCGGCTTCGGCTGGTTCGTGCCCGAGCTGCTCAGGCACCGCCGCGTCTGGCGCGACGTGCTGCTCGCCTCGGCCGCGCTGCAGATCGTCGCGCTGGCCACGCCGCTGTTCACGCAGGCGATCATAGACAAGGTGGTTATCCACCGCACGCAGAGCACGCTGATCGCGATCGGCGTGGTGATGGCGGTGTTCATGCTGTTCAGCAGCCTGCTGACCTGGGTGCGCCAGTACCTCGTGCTGCACACCGGTAACCGTGTCGATGCCGTGCTCGGCGCCGCGGTGTGGGAGCACCTGCTGCGGCTGCCGCTGCGGTACTTCGAGCACCGGCCTACCGGCGTGGTGGCCGCGCGGCTCCACGGCGTGGAGACGATCCGCGAGTTCGTCTCCGGTGCGGCGGTGACGCTGGTGCTCGACCTGCCGTTCCTGCTGATCTGCCTAGGCGTGATGCTGTGGTACAGCGTGGCGCTGACCGCGATCGCCCTCGGCGTGCTCGCCGTCATCGCCGTCGCCAGCTCCGTCGTCGCGCCGGTCTTCCAGGCGCGGCTGAACGAGCAGTTCCTGCTCGGCGCGCGAAACCAAGCCTTCGTCACCGAGCACGTCGCCGGCTTCGAGACGGTCAAGAGCCTGCAGATGGAGCCGCAGCTGCGCCAGCGCTATGCGCAGTACCTGGCCGCCTTTCTGCACAGCGGCTTCAGAACGAAGCAGATCGCCAACACCTACAACGTCTTCGCCTCGACGATGGAGCAGGCGATGACGCTGCTGATCCTGATGACGGGCGCCTGGATCGTGATGACGCAGCCCTCCTTCACGATCGGCATGCTGGTGGCCTTCCAGATGTTCGCCGGCAAGCTGAGCCAGCCGGTGCTGCGCATCGTCGGCCTGTGGACGCAGTTCCAGCAGGCCAGGCTCAGCGTCGAGCGGCTGGGCGACGTGATGAACGCGCCGGTCGAGCCCTACAGCCTCGTGCCGCAGCGGCAGGCCATCGGGCAGGGGCGCATCGAGATCGAAGGTCTGGCCTTCCGCTATGCCGACGACCGGCCGTTGCTCTACGAGGACCTGAACCTCGCCATCGAGCCGGGGCAGGCGGTGGCGATCATGGGCCCGTCGGGCTCGGGCAAGAGCACGCTCGCCAAGCTGATGCTGGGCTTCTACCAGCCCACCGCCGGCGCGATCCGCCTCGATGGCATCGACGCGCGCCACCTCGCAGCCAACGAGCTGCGCGCCACATTCGGCGTGGTGCCGCAGGAGACGATCCTCTTCAGCGGCACGATCCTCGCCAACCTGACGGCGGGCAACCCGGCCGCGAGCTTCGAGCAGGTAGCGCAGGCCTGCCGCATGGCCGGCATCCACGACGTGATCAAGGCGCTGCCGCAGGGCTACCAGACCGAGGTGGGCGAACGCGGCGTCGGCCTCTCGGGCGGGCAGAAGCAGCGCCTGGCGATCGCCCGCGCGCTGCTCAAGGGCCCGAAGGTGCTGATCTTCGACGAGGCCACGTCGGCGCTCGACGGCGAGACGGCCGAGGACTTCGCCCGCACGATCAATGCGCTCAAGGGCAAGGTGACGATGCTGTTCATCACGCATGCGTTGCCCAAGGCGCTGAAGGTCGACCGCGTGGTCCAACTCGGCGCGCGCGGAGCACGCTCCCTCGATGTGACGGCCGCCGTGCACAGCCACTCGCACCCCTTGACCCACTCCTGACGGAGACCATGACGATGACCAACACCCTTTCGCAACTCACGACCCGCCGCGCCGTCATCGTGTGCGGCGTCGCCGCCGTCCTGCTCGGCGCGTGCGCCACCGCCAGCGGCCCGCAGTTTTCGAGCCTGGAAACCGTGCCGTCCGGCCAAGGGCAGCTCTACCTGTATCGCAAGTCGGCGCTCTACGCCTCCGGTGCCGCCTACGACGTGGCGCTCGACGGCAAGGCGGTGGGCAAGCTGTTCAATGCGTCGTACCTCGTGCTGCCCCTCGCACTTGGCGAGCGCATGGTGAGCATCGACGAGCGTGGCTTCACGTCGGCGAAGAGCTTCAAGATCAATGCCGAGGCCGGCAAGCGCTACTTCGCCGAGTACGACTCGTCCAAGGGCCTGCTGCTTGGGTGGGGCCTGCTGTCGGGCAGTTCGATGAAGACGGAAGCCGAGGCGATGGCCGACCTCAAGGAGCTCAAGCGTGCGCAGTAGCCGCCGGGCCGCATGCTCGCCGCGCTGACACGGCGCCTTTGGCCGACCATGGCTGCGCCCGAAGAACGCACAGTCGCCTGCGGCCACCGCAGGCTGCTGCTGCTTGCTCTCGCGGCGATCGCCGGCTGCGCCAGCGGGCCGGCGTTCGTCGCGCCCGAGCCGCCGGGCGCCGAATTCAGGGCGGTGATCTACGTCTATCGTGCCCAGGCCATCCCGGGTTCGGGCATCAGGCACGAGGTATGGGTCGACGCTGCGAAGACCGTCCTGCTCAACGGCAGCTGGCAGCGGTTCGAGGTGTTCGCGTCGCCGTCCACTTTGGCTGCGACGGGTCGCGACGGCTGGCCGAGCGCCACGTCCTCCCGCGGCACCTGGGTGTCGTCTCCGGATTGCGGCATCCAAGGCGCTGCGCTCCGCTTGACCGCGGGTCAGGTGGCTTACGTCCAACTCGAACTCGTCAACAAGACCTTCGAGCTCGGCGGCCGGTACTACTTCGACTATGGCTGCAGGTTCGTTCAGCGCAGCGAAGCCGAGGCGCTGGCCGTGTTACCGGGGCTGCGCCGGGCAGGCAATTGAGAGCGCGATGGCCATCCGATTCGCAATGCTCGAAGACGTGCCGGCGCTGGTGGCGCTGGGCCGCCGCATGCATGCGTTGACTCGATTCCGCAGCCTGGACTTCAAGCCCGCCAAGGTGGCGCAGGCGCTGGCCGACGTGATCACCAAGGGCCGGCACAGGTACGTGCTGTTCGTCGCCACGGGAGCGGAAGGCCATGTCGTCGGCGGGCTGCTCGGAGTGCTCGAGCAGCACATCTTCAGCGATCAACTCACGGCGAGCGTCGTGCATTTCGACGTGCTGCCGGAGGTGCGCATGGGCGGGCATGGGGTGCGCCTGCTGCGGGCCTTCGAGGCCTGGTGCGCGAACCGCAAGGTCGTCGAGATCGCATTCGGCGTCAACAGCAGCGAACAGCTCGACACCCTTGCGCGATTTGCCGGCCGCATGGGCTATTCGAAGACCGGCGAGAACTACGTGAAGAGAACCTCCCTGTAGGAGATCGATCATGCGCAAAGAAACTCGAAGAATCGTCGCTGCAACCCTGGTCGCAGCCGCGCTCGCCGCCTGCGGCGGCTCGTCGGACGATGGACCTCCGCAACTCTTCGCCACGGACGGCGACGCGACGGTCTACCGCGGCCACTGGCGCAGCGAGTGCGGTTCCTTCCTCGACGGAACGACGCTGCAGGGCGTCAGATTCGAATTCGACATCACCGCCGCCGCCGGCAACGTCGCCACCGGCCGTCTCACGACGCTGAACTACATCAGCCCGACGGCATGCGCCAACGGTGGGTCGCCGACGGGCACCCCCTCGATCGTCGACGTGACGCTGACCGTCGATGCCGTCGCGGCGAGCGTCGACGGCGATTTCACCGGCCAAGCCGACAGCGTCGACATCACGTCGCCGGGCAGCGCCGCGAGCCGCGCGTATTTCGGCTTCCTGTCAGACAGAAACGGGTTCCGCCTCTCATCCACCACGACGTTCTCTTCCCTGAGGTTGCTCTATACGAAGAGTTCGCCATGAAGACGAGGCGTGCACGAATCCGCTCTGCGGTAGGGAGATCGCACGACGACCGCTTCGACGAGCACCGCCTCGAAAGGAGAAACATAAGATGAATCGAATTATTCGCTGGCTGGTCGCCGCTCTTTTTGCGTTGTTGCTGCACGCCTGTTCGCTCGGGAATGTCGTGCGAGGCATCGATCGAGTGCCGATCCCGGGGGGGTCGTATTCCTGGGGTGTGGATCAGAAGGCAGAGGACTTCATCGATGTAGAGATCGCACAGTCCAACCTAAATATGTACACAACCAATAGGCGCTACTGGCATCGGATTGTGCCGACGAAGTTAGCTACCGCGAGCGCCGGCACGCTGCGCGCCTACTACCCCATGCAGGTTCGCTGGAGACTGAAGGATGGCAGGGAGTTCGTCTTGGACTCTGTCGATACGGAGGCGCTCGTGCGCGAGTATTTCAAGACGCATCCGATGCTCAGGCCGCAGTGGGAACGCGAAGGCCGGCGTTTCACGGTCGGCGATGCGGAGCCGATGCTCGCCTACTACATCAAAGGCGATGCCGTCTATCTGAAGTGGCTGATCGAGATCAATCGTATCCCAACAAAGGAGCGGCTGGCGCCCGATGGCGCAGCTCGCCCTTGGCAATTCGACATCGAAACATACCCCATTGCCACCATCAAAGGCGTAGCCGCGAGCGGCATTGATTTCGCCAAGACCTACGATCCCAGCAGATAGGACGGACCCCATCATGCCCGACATCAACTACCTTGCCCCGTCGCTTGTCGATGACGGTTACACGGGAACCACGGGATCGACACCATACCGGCCAACCACGCTCGAACAGAATGAGCTCTTGCAGTCGCAGTACGGCACGTCGTTCTCGAACATAGTCACACGCGCAAGCTCTGGAGCCATTCAACTGTCGTTCAATTTCGATGGAACTCAGAGCGACCAACAAGCGCCGAAGGACGGTGAGGTTCCAACGAACATTTCAGAGCTTCACAATCTCCTCAGGCAGGGCGATCCGTCAAGAAGCTACTACGCATCGGGAATCGGCACAGATGGCGTCACTCCTGGCAGTATCCAGAGCGATTTCCAGTCGGCACCGTTGTCTGCTGGTCCCATTGCACAAGAGAAGATCGAGGCGGCGTATCAACAACTCCTGAGAATGGTTGATGAGGTACACAGCGCCGATCCTACTGCCCCGGTCGAACTGAATCTCACGGGCTTTAGCCGCGGCGGCGCGGAAGCCGTCGCATTTGCCAATCTGGTCAACGAGCGAGGCATTCCCGGGATCTCCGCACCTGGTGGCGTCGTGATCAACAGCATGGTTCTGTTTGATCCCGTCAATCAGACCAACGATGCATTGAACGTGAGCTGGCCTACGAACGTTCGCAACGCACTTGTCTTCGTGGCCTTGGATGAGCGACGGACACTGTTTCCGCCCATGCCGATCGGTGTCAACGCCATCGTCGTCGGCATGTCCGGCGCTCATGCGGATGTGGGCGGCAGCTTTGGTACGCAGGGTATATCGGCCGTCAGTCTCGGCATCGCGCGAAACTTCATCGCCGCCACTGGCACACCAATCGCAGAGGTGGCCGAGGATCATTTGCCAGATTGGACCAAGCAAGTCGTCCACAACTCTGCCATCGACAACTACGGAAACTCGAAGTTCGATACATCTGGCGGCAATCGGTACTACGAGAACAGCGGGCTCGGCAGCATTACCGTGCAAGAAATGCTTGCCCTTCCACCCGAGCAGCGCCCCGATCCCGTCTTTCAGACTGTCAATGGCCGAACGAGCCTTGTGGCTTGGAGCCGGACTACTGTGACAGGCGATTCGACAGACTCTGAAACCGGGGTGCGAACGGTGTCGCGGACGATCAACGTGTTTGCCCGCGACGGCAAGACCGCAACCTCGCAGGAGTTCTCTAACGAGACGCGTGACTCTACTGGTCAATTGACCACCGGATTGAATGTTTCCTATACGCCTGACGGCTCCCGGATTCTCTCGACGACGCTGATGGAGAGACAAGCCGACGGCAGCTTCGTTGCTACAACTCGCGACGGATTGGGATCAGTACTAAGTACGACGATCACTCGAACTTTCGATGACGGATCGAGCACTGCAATCACCGAACTGAGCAATGGTGTTGTGCGCACAGCAGTTCACGGAACCGACAAGAGCTTTACCGAAGAGACTGTCGAGGGCACAACGATCACGAAAAAGGAATTTAACGCGATAGGCACTTCCGTCTCGACTACCTTTACCACGGTGGACCAGGAAGGTGCCATCACCGTTCGCAAAGTCGCAGCCGATGGCGGTGAAGTCACGACTGTCATAGACAAGAACGGCAATACTCTAAGCGTCAAGGAGCTTACCGGTTTCCAGGTGCGGATCGGCCCCGCAATAGCGGTCCTAAGCGATGTGACATCCTTGATCAACGCCATCAAGAGTGGGGCTGACATCCCAATTGCAGCGCCAGGAATCAAGCTTCTCAACGACCTGACGAATAGGCAAATTGGGACGCTTGATACTGCAAACACGATTGGCCAAGGCATCCTCAGCGTCTACAACCTCGCCAACGCTTTCGAGAACGGCGACGCTCTCAGCCAGGTCACGGCTACGCTGAGCACCGTCAACTATGTCAATCAGACGTTGCTCAGCAGTGCCAGTACGGCGACCCTAGGAAATCGTGCGCTCGACGGCCTGCTTAGCGGTACTCCCCTGTCATCTGCTGCGGGCGGCACCATTGGCGTCCTTCCCGCCCTTGGCCTGATCACCGCCATAAAGAACGACGATCCCATCGGCGCCGCGATGAGCATCGGCACGATGATTCAAGGTTCGGCCTTCTTGACCACCAATCCTATCGGCTGGGCCCTTCTTGCCGCCAGCTTCGCCAAGGCGCTGCAATCGCCGCCCGAAGCCTGGGGTGTCGGCAGCTTCGAGTTCGGCCAAGGCACCGAACTCGAGCTCGATGCCCAGGGAGAAAGCTTCGGCGTCCAGCGCGTCGCGTCACTGATGGATGCGATGAAGGACTACCTCGACGAAATCATCGAATCCTCGCAACAGAGCGACCCGAACCACTTGCTGGGCATCATCCCGCAGCGCCTGGGCACGCTGACTTGGCGCGAGGCGCGTCTGGGCGATGCCGGCTACGCACTCAGGGACCCAGACCCCATCACCGGTCAGGAGAGCCTGGACTTCCTGCGCTACAACGACGACCTCACGCCCTACAACGCCGACCCCACGATCGAGGCGCAGCGCCGCAGTTTGCTCGAGCGCATGGTCGTCTCGGCGATCGATCGCGAGGCCATCGCGCCGATGTGGGAGGTGAACACCGCCCGCTTGCAGCAAGACATTCGCGACCCTAACGCCGGCTTGACCGAAGAGGTGCGCGCCGCACGCCGCGGGCAACTTGCACCGATCGATCAGACCACCAACCTCCCGACAGCCGGCGCCTTCCGCCCGATCGCACTCGACCTCGACGGCGACGGCCGCATCACGACCGTGGCCGACGCCGACAACGACCGCGCCCTCAACTGGGACGGCGCGGGCTTCGACAAGCAGGTCGGCTGGGTCGGCGCCGGCGAGGGCCTGCTGTGGCTCGACCGCAATCCCAACGGGGTGGTC
The DNA here is from genome assembly GCA_048500255.1 of Burkholderiaceae bacterium. GTDB lineage: Bacteria > Pseudomonadota > Gammaproteobacteria > Burkholderiales > Burkholderiaceae_C > JAMHWF01. Next base: position 867,326 of record JASNYH010000002.1, read on the forward strand.
GACTCGGGCAAGGAGCTGTTTTCCAACAGCGCCGTGGCCGACGCGGCCAAGGGCCTGCGCAGCATGTCGTGGGTCGATGCCAACGCCGACGGTGTGATCGACGCGTCCGACCCGGTGTTCGCACAGCTCAAGGTCTGGCAGGACGCCGACGGCGACGCCACGGCCGACTACGACGAACTGCGAGGCCTGGATGCCCTGGGCATCACCAGCCTCGACTACGCCAACGCCCGCTTCACGCGCAACGGGCAGAACTACGCACTGCAGAGCCAGGAGATCGAAGCCAGCAGCGACGGCACGCGTGTCTCCGTGGTGCCCGAAGGGATCCGCGTCGAGTTCAGCAATGGGCAGGCGACGGTGTTCGTCACCAACGTGCTCGACCTCGGTGCCGGCAACGACGGCATCGAGATGCTCGAAGACGGTGGCCAGGACTACGACGCCGAGGGCCGGCCGATCGGCCAGGCCGCGGCGCGCAACGACTCGGTGTCGATCGCCCAGGCCTTGCTGCTGGCCAACGACGCGGTCGGCGACAGCAACGCCGGCCTCGCGATCACCGCCGTGGGCAACGCCAGCGCGGGCACGGTGTCGATCAACGGCCAGACGGGGGCGATCGAGTACCGCGCTCCGCACGACTACACCGGCGAGGCCACGTTCGAATACACCGTCGCGGCCCCGGACGGGCAGACCAAGACGGCGACCGTGACGTTGAACGTGCTGCCCGTCAACGATCGGCCTGCCGTCTCGGTCTCGCTGGGCAACCGCGAGATCTACGGGTTTGCGCCGCTCGTCCGCCGGCAGACCATCGACGGCGGTGGAGAGGGCGGCTCGTTCGAGGAGATCACCGTGACGCCCGACCAGGGCGAGCCGTTCTATGCGCCATACAGCACCGTGCAGGGCCAGCGCTGGGAGTACGCCTATTCCGGCAGCATCGGGGACTATGCGTGGCAGCCGGTGGGCGGCCCGGTCGACACCGGTGTCCCGCTTTCGTACTACCAACAGCAGTGGGATGCGCGGCCCATTTTCGTGGACGAGATCGGCAACACGTCGCGGCCCGATTACGTGGAGTTCAAGTGGGGAGGCGCCACCTACCGCGTGGGCGCTGCGCCGGCGACCTATGCGCGCGACACGGTGGTGGCCTCCGAGCCCTCGAACGACGGGAGCGTGACAGTCGTCGACGCCGACGGCAACGGCGGTGCGGGCTACCGCTACGAAGTCGTCGACCAACCCTTGTACGGTCGGCTCGGCGGCGAAGGCGACGCCGACGACATCGATCCGCTGACGGGTGCATTCAGCTACACCGGCGAACGGTTCGTCCAGAACGACTTGTCGGGCACCCTGGTCAACACGAACGCGTTCACGGACACGCACGCACGCGGCGACGAGGTGTTCTACGACAGCTTCAAGGTCAAGGTGACCGATCTGTCGGACGACAGCTACGCGATCGAGACGATCGAAGTTCCGCACTACGGCCCGCGGCCCAATCCCGACGTGCAGAGCGGCGGCAAGAAGCCGATCGCGATCGACCTGAACGGCGACGGCTTCCACTTCACCGACGTCGACGATTCCAACGTCTTCTTCGACGTCAACGGCGACGGCTGGCGCCGGCGGATCGCCTGGAACAATCCGGCCGACGGCTTCATCGCCTACGACAAGGACGGCGACCGCAAGATCAGCGCGTTCGACGAACTGTCCTTCGTGCCGCACGACCCGAGCGGCCAGACCGACCTGGAGGCGCTGCGGCTGGCCTTCGACAGCAACCAGGATGGCGTGTTCAGCGCGGCCGACGCCAAGTGGAACGCTTTCGGCGTCTGGCAGGACGCCGACGCCGACGGCGTGACCGACGACGGCGAACTCCGCAGCTTGGCCGACCTGGGCATCAGCCAGATCGCGCTGACCAGCGACGGCCAGTTCCAGGTGATCGACGGACAGACGGTGCACGGCACGGCCGCTGCCACCAAGACCGACGGCAGCACGCTCGCCGTCGCCGACGTGACGCTGCGCTACCGCAACGTCACGCGCATCGCCAACCCCGACGGCAGCACGAGCGAGGTCCCGGCACCGGTGGTGCGGGCCGGCCAGGCCTTCGACGGGACGGCCGGGCCGGACCTCGTGCTCGGCACCCACGGCTCGGACATGTTCCGCACCGGCGACGGCAACGACGTGATCAACGACGACCTGGGCAACGACGGCGTGCAGGCCGGCGCGGGCGACGACCTGGTCTACACGGGTGTCGACAACGACGTGGTCGACGCCGGCGCGGGCAACGACAGCGTCTTCGCCGGCGAGGGCAACGACCTCGTCTTCGGCGACGACGGCGACGATTTCCTGATGCTCGAGGGCGGCAACGACGTCGCCTTCGGCGGCGCCGGGCACGACTTCATCGCCGGCGGCGCGGGCAACGACGCCCTCTCGGGCGACGCGGGCGACGACAAGCTGTTCGGCGAGGGCGGCTGGGACGCGCTGTTCGGCAAGGACGGCGACGACGAGCTGAGGGGCATGGACGGCAACGACCTGCTCTACGGCGATGCCGGGAACGACCTGCTGGTCGGCGGCGCGGGCGACGACACGATGGAAGGCGGTGCCGGCAACGACACCTATGACGTCGATTCGATGGCCGACACGATCATCGAGCAGGCCGACGGCGGCGCCGATACCGTGCGCGCGTCGATCGCCTCCACGCTGGCCGAGACGCTCGAGAACCTGAGGCTGACGGGCGCCGCCAGCATCGACGGCACCGGCAACGCCGGCGACAACGTGCTGGTCGGCAACGACGCGGCCAACCGCCTGGCGGGCCTCGCCGGCAATGACGTCATCGACGGCGGCCTGGGCGCGGACGTCATGGTCGGCGGCAGCGGCGACGACACCTATGTCGTCGACGACGCCGGCGACGCGACGGTCGAACTCGCCGGCGAGGGCCTGGACACGGTGCGCAGCCGCATCAGCCACGCGCTGGCCGACAACGTCGAGAACCTCGAGCTGATCGGCATCGCGGCGATCGACGGCGCCGGCAATGCGCTGGACAACCACCTGACCGGCAACGCATCGGCCAACACGCTCGACGGCGGCGCCGGCGCCGACACGATGGCCGGCGGGCGCGGCAACGACGGCTATGTGGTCGACAACAGCGGTGACTGGGTCCAGGAGTTCTCGGCTCAAGGCTTCGATCGAGTCACTTCGAGCATCGACTACGTGCTGCCGCAACACGTCGAGCAACTGACGCTGTCCGGCAGCGCGGTGCGAGGCATCGGCAACGACCTCGACAACCTGCTGTCCGGCAACGATCAGGCCAACGTCCTCGACGGACGCATCGGTGGGGACCAAATGTCCGGTGGAGCCGGCGACGACCGGTACGCGGTCGACGACGCCGGCGACGCGATCGCCGAAGGCTCGGGCGCCGGCATCGACACGGTGGTGTCGAGCACCTCGTACGGCCTTGCGGCCAACGTCGAGAACCTCGTTCTGTCGGGCACTGCCGATCTGGCCGCCAACGGCAACGAACTGGCGAACGTGCTGGTGGGCAACGACGGCGCCAACGCGATCCAGGCCGACACGGGCGACGACGTGCTGGCCGGCGGGCTGGGCGACGATACCCTCGACAGCGGCGCCGGGGACGACCTGTACCTCTACCACCAGGGCGAAGGCCGCGACCTCGTCAGCGACGCCTCGGGCACCGACACGCTACGCTTCGGCGCGGGCATCACGCTCGACTCGGTGTCCGCGCGCGCGATCGTGGTCGACGGTCAGCAGCGCATGTTCGTCTCGATCCTGGGCGCCGACGGGCAGGAGACCGACCGCGGCGTCGAGATCGTGCTGAATGCCGGCGCCTCGCCGATCGAGCGCGTGGAACTTGCCGACGGCCAGACGGCGACCTTCAGCCAGCTGATCGTCGGCTCGCGCACGCTCAACGGCACGGTCAATGCCGACACCCTCATGGGCGATCGCCGGGACGACACGATCAACGCCGGGGTCGGCCACGACACGGTCTACAGCCGCAGCGGCAACGACGTTCTTTATGGCGGCGTCGGCAACGACAAGCTCTTCAGCGAAGGCGGCAACGACAGGCTGTACGGCGACACCGAGTCCGACCAGCTCTGGGGCGGCGCCGGCAACGACGTGCTCGACGGCGGCACCGGCGCCGACACGCTGGCCGGCGGCATCGGGAACGACCAGCTGACCGGCGGTACCGATGCCGACGTGCTCGACGGCGGCGATGGCACCGACGCGCTCGACGGCGGCACCGGCGAGGACCAGTTGTTCGGCGGCGCCGGCAACGACACGCTGCTGGGCGGCACCGATCTCGATCTGCTGGCCGCCGGCGACGGCGACGATGTGATCGACTCCGGTACTGGCGCCGGCGTCATCGTGGCCGGCCGTGGCAGCGACCGGGTCACCGGCGGCACCAACGCCGACTTCATCGATGCCGGCGAAGGCAACGACACGATCAACGCGGCGATCGGCAACGACTTCATCGCCGGCGGCAGGGGCAACGACCGCATCGATGCCGGTCTGGACCGCGACGTCATCGCCTTCAACCGCGGCGACGGCGCCGACACGCTGGTGATGTCCTCCTGGCAGACCGATACCTTGTCGCTGGGAGGCGGCATCCGCTACGCCGACCTCGCACTGCGAAAGTCCGGCAACGACCTCGTGCTCGAACTCGGCCAGGGAGATGCCATCGCGTTGGAAGGCTGGTATGTCGACGGCTCGCGCAAGAACATCAAGACTCTGCAGGTCGTGACGGGGGCGCCCGACGGCGACTACCTCGCCGGCTCGACGGACCGCATGCGCAACCGCAAGGCCGTGTCGTTCGACTTCGGGCAACTGGTCGCCCGCTTCGACGCGGCGCGTGCAGCCAATCCGGCGCTGACGACGTGGACCGCAGCGGCGGACCTCGATGCGACATATCAGCGTGGCAGCGACACGCAGGCGATCGGCGGAGACATGGCTTGGCGCTATGCCACCACGGGAAGCTATGGCGACCTCGACTGGCGCACGATCAACACGCGCCTGGGCGGCATGAGTTCGCAGACTTGGCAAAGGCTGAACGCCTCCACCGCAGTCAACCCGTGGACTGCCCTGCAGGCCGGCGTGAGCCTGATCGCCGACGCGACGCAAGGGCTGCCCAGCCCGATCACGCCCGCGGCGGCGCCGACGCAAGACGAGTTGGTGTTCACCGCGATCGGCGCCAGCGGGCACCGGCCGGTGTGGATGAGCGGTGGCCCATCGCCCGTGATCCCGCAACTGTGAGCAACGCCCATGACCCCGCAACAACTCGCCTCGGCCAAGCAGGAGCTCGAGAAGCTGCCGCTGCTGGGGCCGGCGCTGTGGCTCTTCGCGCGCGACCCGATCCGCCGGTTCACCTTCATCGCCGATCTGGACTGGCGCCTGCTGCCGCCGCTGGTGCTCGACCAGTGCAAGCTGTACTCGCGCGAGGGCATCCCGTGGGCCTTCGTGACTTGGGCTCGCGTGAGCGACGCGATCGACGCGCGGCTGCGTTCGACCGCACCGGTCATCGCGCCGCACGAGTGGAGATCGGGCGACAGGCTATGGCTGATCGACGTTGTGGCGCCGTTCGGCGAGGCGCCCGGCATTGCCCGCCAAGCGCTGCACGACATGGGCGGCACCGACATCTCGGCCAGCGCCTGGTTGCCTGGCGTCGATGGGCGCAGCGAGCTGACCGAGATTCGGAGCGATGGCTGAGGTGGCGTTGCCGCGCGCGGCGCCGGTCCTGAGCCCGGAGGCGCTCGACTTCGCGCCCGACCTGCTGGCGATCCAGGAACGCCCGCCCGAGCGTCTCCCGCGCGCCATCCTCGCATCGGTCGTGGCGCTCGTCGCGATCCTGCTGGCCTGGGCCGCGTTCGCCAAGCTGGACATCGTCGCATCGGCCGACGGCCGGCTCGTGCCTGCGAGCTTCACCAAGGTCGTCCAGCCGTCAGAGGCGGGCGTCGTCAGCGAGATCCTGGTCAAGGACGGCGACGCGGTGCGTCTGGGCCAGGTGTTGCTGCGTATGGACGCACGCTTGTCGACGGCCGACACGCAGGCGCTCGGTACCGACGTGGCGCTGCGCCGGTTGACCCTGCAGCGTATCGACGCCGAGCTCGGCGGGAGCAGCGTGCGGTCGGCCGCCCTGGGCGATCGCGCAGACCTCTACATCCAGGTCGACAACCAGTTCAAGGCGCGGAGAGAGGCCTACGAGGACGCGTTGGCACAGGAAACCGAAGCGCTGAACAAAGCCCGCGGCGAGCTGGCAGCGGCGCAGCAGGTGCTGCACAAGCTGGCGCAGACCGCACCCGTGTACCGACAGTCGGCCGAGGCCTATCGCAAGCTGGTGGCCGAAGGTTTCGTCGGCGAGATCGCGGCGGCGGAGAAGTTGCGCGAGGCGGTCGAGAAGGAGCAGGATCTGAAGACGCAGGCCGCGACGGTCGGCAGCTTGGAGGCGGCGATCGCGCAAGGCGAGAAGCGCATCGCCGCGGTGCGCTCGCAATATCGCAGCCAGCTCGAGGATCTCCGCGTCGAGACGCTCGCCATCCTCAACCGCAGCGCGCAGGAGTTCGAGAAGTCCAACGTCAGGGCCGGCATGCTCGAGGTCCGCTCGCCAGCTGACGGCATCGTCAAGGACTTGGCCGTCATGGCCCGTGGTGCCGTCGTCGCCGCTGGCGCCCCGCTGCTGAACGTGGTGCCCGTGGGTGAGAGCCTGCAGGCCGAAGTGCTGCTGAAGAACGAAGACGTCGGCTTCGTCGGCACGGGGCAGGCGGCGCGCATCAAGGTCGCGGCCTATCCGTTCCAGAAGTACGGCATGCTCGAAGGTTCGGTGAGCCTGGTCAGCGCCGATGCGGCGGATCCGCGCCAAGTGCCGCCCGGCCAAGCGCCGCAGCTGACCTACCGCGCGCTGCTGAAGCTCGACGCTGCGGCGCTGCACAGCGCCGCCACCGGCGAGGCACTTCCGCTGACGCCCGGCATGCTGGTGACGGCCGAGATCCACCAGGGCCGACGCACGGTGCTCGAGTACCTGCTGTCGCCGGTCCGCAAGGTGGCGCAGGAGGCCGCGCGGGAGCGATAGCGGCGATGTTTCGTGTCGGGGTCATGAAGCAGAAAGCCCCGCCGGGGCGGGGCTTGCAATGCCGATGCAGCAGCGACTCGCGTCACTTCTTCGCCTTGGCGTCCTTCGCCGGTTTGGCGTCCTTGCCACCCTTGGCGGGCGCCGCCGGTGCGGCGGCCGCCGCAGCGGCCGCTTCGGCAGCCGCCGCTTCTTCCTCGGCCGCGGCCTTCGTCGACACCGACACGATCACCGGGTTGGGCTTGCCGTGCGTCACGACCTTCGTGCCCTCAGGCAGCTTGATGTCATTGACGTGCAGTGACTGGCCCTTGGTCAGGTGGCCGAGGTCGATCGTCAGGTACTCGGGCAGCTGCGACGCCAGGCACTGGATCAGCAGCTCGGTGACGACGTGGTTGACGAGGCAGCCTTCCGTCTTGACGGCCGGCGAGTTCTCTTCGTTGACGAAGTGCAGCGGCACCTTCTTCGTGATCTTCGTCGTCTTGTCGACGCGCTGGAAGTCGATGTGCAGCACCAGCGGCTTGTACGGGTGCATCTGGTAGTCGCGCAGCAGCACCTGCTGCGTCTTGCCGCCGAGTTCCATCTCGAGCAGCGACGAGTGGAAGGCTTCCTTCTTCAGCGCGAAGAAGAGCGCGTTGTGATCGAGCTCGATCATGGCCGGCTCGCCGGCGCCGTAGACGATGCCGGGCACCTTGCCGGCGTTGCGCAGGCGGCGGCTCGCTCCGGTCCCCTGCAATGTGCGCTCGAAAGCGACGAACTTCATGGTTCACTCCAAGTGTGTGAATGGGCGCCCGCGACCAGGTCACCCGACAAAGACGGGCCCGAGGGCCCATCAACGAATGGGCCCCGCAGCGCGAGGCCCACAACCGACAAGGGCTCCGCCAGGAGCCCGCTCATCTTCTAGAAGTTACTGTTCTGCTCGGCGAACAGCGACGTCACCGACTCGCCGTCCGAGATGCGACGGATCGTCTCGGCGAACAGGAATGCCACCGACAGCTGGCGGATCGTCTTGCACTCCTGCGCCTCCTTGCCCAGCGGGATCGTGTTCGTGACGACGACTTCGTCGAGCTGCGATTTGCGGATGCGCCCGACCGCCGGCCCCGAGAACACCGGATGCGTGCAATAGGCGAACACGCTGCGCGCGCCGCGCTCCTTGAGCACCTCGGCCGCCTTCACCAGCGTGCCGGCGGTGTCGATCATGTCGTCCATCACGACGCAGTTGCGGCCTTCGATCTCGCCGATGACGTGCATCACTTCCGACACGTTGGCCGCCGGGCGGCGCTTGTCGATGATGGCGAGGTCGGCGCCGAGCTGCTTGGCGATGGCGCGTGCGCGCACCACGCCGCCGACGTCGGGCGACACGACGACGAGGTCCTTGTAGCGCTTGGTCTTCAGGTCCGACAGAAGAACGGGCGACGCATAGATGTTGTCGACCGGGATGTCGAAGAAGCCCTGGATCTGGTCGGCGTGCAGGTCCATCGTCAGCACGCGCTCGACGCCCACCGTCTCGAGCATGTTGGCGACGACCTTGGCGCTGATCGGCACGCGCGTCGAGCGCGGCCGCCGGTCCTGGCGCGCGTAGCCGAAGTAGGGGATCACGGCCGTGATGCGCCGCGCCGAGGCGCGCTTCAACGCATCGACCATGATGAACAGCTCCATCAGGTGCTCGTTGGTCGGCGCGCAGGTCGGCTGCACGACGAAGACGTCGCGCGCGCGCACGTTCTGCTGCACCTCGACCGTGACTTCGCCGTCGGAGAAACGGCCGACCGTCGCCTTGCCGAGCTCGACGCCCAGATGGGAAGCGATTTCCTGGGCGAGCGCCGGATTGGCGTTGCCGGTGAACAGGACGGTGTTGAACAACACGAAACCTCCGACGGGGGCCGCCTACCCCGGGCCCGTCGGGGCGGCGCGCTTCATGTTCGTTTGGCAGGGGAGGAAGGACTCGAACCCTCGCATGTCGGAATCAAAATCCGATGCCTTAACCAGCTTGGCGACTCCCCTACACCGGTCGGCGCGTTCCTTGCGGCACGCACCCACCTTGCAACCTCAGTCGGCGGCCCATCCGGCCAGCGGATGGACCTCCAGACTGTGACACAGCCGGCCGGCCCAGCCCGGCGGAAGCTCCGCCGGCGCTATCGCCTCGGACCGGTCGACGGTGTCGAGCCTCGCGAACACTGCGCTGCCGGATCCCGTCATGCGACTGTTGCCGTACTCGGCCTGCAGCAGGCGAGCGGCTCGGGCGACATCGGGGCACAGCGACTCGGCCGGCGGCTGGAGGTCGTTGCGACCGTATCGTCCGCCCACGAGATCCGCATGGCGCTCAGGGTCCGCGAGGAAGCCGGCAAGTATAACAGCGGCGGTGTCGCGCACGAGGTCCGGGTGGGTGAAGACGGCGCGCGTCTCGAGGCCGACGGCGGGCTTGAGCACGGCCCAGCGCCGGCGCGGCACGTCCAGCGGCGTCAACCGCTCGCCGATGCCCTCGACGAAGGCGTTGCGGCCGCGCACGAAGAACGGCACGTCGGCGCCGAGCGCGAGCGCCAGCTCGAGCAGCCGCGCGCGTGGCCAGTGGAGGCCCCACAGCCGGTTCAGCGCGAGCAGCGTGCTCGCCGCGTCGGAGCTGCCGCCGCCGAGCCCGGCGCCCCACGGCACCTGCTTGTCGATCGAGATGTCGGCGCCCAGCGTCGTGCCCGACGCGGCCTGCAGCGCGCGCGCGGCGCGCAGGCACAGGTCGTCGGCGGGCAGCGTGGCGCCGAGGTCGTGGCGCTGCAGCCGGCCGTCGGTGCGGCGCTCGAAGTGCAGCGTGTCGCACCAGTCGATCAGCACGAACAGCGACTGCAGCAGGTGGTGGCCGTCGGCGCGGCGGCCGACGACGTGCAGAAACAGGTTGAGCTTGGCCGGCGCCGGCACGTCGTACAAGGCCTGAATCGCCATCGCCTTCAGCGCTCCAGCCGCGCGCGCACCGTCACGGCCGGCGCCGGTGCCGCGCGCCGGGCGACGATCCAGCCGTCGTTCCAGCGCGCCAGGTCGACGGCCCAGCCGAGCTGCGCGAAGCCGGGCGGCGACGCCTGCTCGCGGCTCGGCGCGCCGGGCCAGGGTCGCCCGCGCAGCCAGTCGAACAGCGCGGCGACGGGCACGCTCTCGCCGAGCACGTCGCGCGTCAGTGCGTCGAGATCGGGATAGCTCGTCGTCGCGTCGGGCGTGGCGAGTTGCACATCGCCGGGCGACCAGCGCGCGCGCGCCATCACGGTGCCGAGCGGCGTCGTCAGGTCGAGCCGGCCGCGCACGGGCGTGCCGCTGAGTTCGAACGCCGTCGACACGGCGCGCGCCGGCGTGCCGGCGCTCGCGTCGACGGCGACGGACATGCGCCCCGACAGCGGCGCCTCGCCGGCGTCGCCGGCCGGCGGCAGCGAACTGCAGCCGGCCGCCATCGTGAGCGCCAGTCCGAGCGCCGCAGGCGCAGCGCGGCCGACCCGGTGGCGACGCCTCACGGCTCGACCTTCAGGCGCCGGAGCACTTCGCGCAGCACGTCGTTGTCGGCGTCGCGCTGGTGCGCCTCGCGCCACACGCGGCGCGCCTCGTCGTGGCGGCCGAGCACCCACAGCACCTCGCCGAGGTGGGCGCCGATCTCGGTGTCGGGGCGCGCGGAATAGGCGGTGCGCAGCAGCCGCAGCGCCTCCTCGCGGTTGCCGAGGCGGAACTCGACCCAGCCCAGGCTGTCGGTGATGAAGGGCTCGCCCGGGCTCAGCTCGAGCGCCTTCTGGATCAGCGCCTTGGCCTCGGGCAGGCGCACGTTGCGATCGGCCAGCGAGTAGCCGAGCGCGTTGTAGGCGTGGTGGAAGTCGGGCTTGAGCGCGATCACGCGGCGCAGCAACTGCTCCATCTCGTCGAGCCGGTCGAGCTTTTCGCTCATCATCGACTGCTCGTAGAGCAGGTCGGCGTCGTCGGGAAAGCGCTGGTTCGCCTCGGCCAGCACGGTGTTGGCGTCGGCCCAGCGTTTGACGTCGCGCAGCACTTGCGCCTCGGCGAGGAACTTGGCGCGCAGCTCCGACGGCGCCGCCTCGGGCAGTGCGCGCACCAGCGCGCGCGCCTCGGCCACCTTGCCCTGGCGCGCGAGCAGCGACGCGCGGCGCAGCTGCACCTCGCGCAGACGCTGCGGATCGTCGATGCGCGCGAGCCAGGCCTCGGCGAGCGCGAAGTCACCGCGCAGTTCGGCCGCCTGCGCCAGCATCAGCCAGGCCTGCACCAGGCCGCCCGTGCCCGAGATGCCGAGCGCTTCGTCGTCGTCGTCCTCGCCGGCCGGTGCCGACGCGCCTGCCGCGGCGGGAGGCGGCGCTTCGACGAGCTTGACGTAGGTCTGCAGCGCGGCCTCGGCCTCGCGCGCCTGGCGCAGCTCGAGGTGCAGTGCGCCCAGTGTCAGCCACGGCGGCGCGAGCCGCGGCTCGGCGCGCGTCACCGCGTCGAGCTGCGCGATGGCGTCGGCATAGCGCTGCGCCGACGTGAGCGTGCGCGCATAGAGCAGGCGCACCGGCGTCGCGTCGGGCCGGGCCTGCAGGTAGTCGGTGACGAGCGCCTCGGCCGCCGGCGTGCCCGGCATCAGCTCGAGCGCGAGCACGGCGCTGCCGTCGGCCTTTGCGTCGTACGAGCGCGCGCGTCGCGCGTGCTCGAGCGCGCGCTGCGGCTGGCCGGCGGCTAACCAGGCACGGCCGATCGCGACCTGCACCGCCACGCGCGTCGACGCGCCCTGCGCCTGCGCCTTGAGCGCCTGTTCGAGCAGCGCGGGCACGGCGGCGCGATCGGCCGCGCGGCCGTACAGGCGCGGCAGCGACACGATCAGCGCGCTGCGCTCGGCCTCCGGCACGAGGCCGACGAGCGATTGCAGCGGCTCGACCGTCTCCTTAGTGCGGCCGAGCGCGATCAGGATCTGCACGACGTAACGGTGCGCCTCGAGCGACTTGGGCAGGCGCTCGCGCCAGGCGCGAGCGGCTGCCAGCGCCTGGTCGCCGGCGCGCGACTCGAGTGCGATGTCGGCGGCGCGCTTGAAGAGGGCCTCGTCGCCGGTGCGCCGCGCGGCGTCGAGCACGACGGCGTAGGCGGCACCAGGCTGGCCGCCGCGCAGCTCGAGCTCGCCGATCAGCAGCTGGTAGAACAGCGGGGCGTCGAGCCGCGATGACAGGGCGGTGGGCGTGGCCGCGGGCGCCGCGTGCGGGCCGACAAGCAGCAGCGTGGCTGCGAGGGCGCGCCAGCCGCGGCGCGCCAGGGGCAGGGTCGGCATCGAGGACTCCCGGGACACGCGTCGATTCTATCGGCCGACCATAATCGCCCGCATGCCCGAGCTGCCCGAGGTCGAGGTCACGCGCCAGAGCTTCGCCGAGCGCATCGCCGGCGCGACGGTGACGGCAGTGCGCCTGGGCAAGCCGCTGCGCTGGCCGCTCGGCCGCGCGCCCGAGCTGCTCGTCGGTCAGCGCGTGGGCGCCGTGTCGCGGCGCGGCAAGTACCTGTGGGTCGCGCTCGACGACGGCGGGCTGCTGCTCCACCTGGGCATGTCGGGCTCGCTCGCGTTCAGCGAGCAGGCGCCGCCGCCGGGCGCGCACGACCACTTCGATCTCGCAACGACGCGCGGCACGCTGCGCCTGACCGACCCGCGCCGCTTCGGCGCGGCGGTGTGGGCTCGCGACCCGGCCGACGGCCTCGCCGGCAAGCTGCTGCAGGGGCTGGGCGTCGAGCCGTTCGACGCCGCCTTCACCGGCGAGTACCTGCACGCCGCGCTGCGCCGGCGGCGCGTCGCCGTCAAGCTGGCGCTGCTGGGCGGCGACATCGTCGTCGGCGCCGGCAACATCTACGCCTGCGAGGCGCTGCACGCCGCCGGCATCGACCCGCGCACGCCGAGCGACCGCATCGGCGCCACGCGCTGCCGCCGCCTCGCCGACGCGCTGCGCGCGACGCTGGCGCGCGCGCTCGAGCTCGGCGGCTCGACGCTGCGCGACTACCGCGACGCCCACGGCATGGCCGGTGCCTTCCAGTCGGAGGCTGCCGTCTACGGCCGCGCCGGCCAGGCCTGCGCGCGCTGCGGCACCGCGGTGCGGCGCATCGTGCAGGGCCAACGCTCGACCTACTACTGCCCGCGCTGCCAGCGGCGCTGAAGCGCGACGCGAAATACCCGACAGGGGGCGCCAGGCGCTGTCAGCAAGTGTTTCGCAGGCCCCGTCGGCAGGCGATGTGGGCTACCATCGCCGCAGACGTACGAGCCCATTCCGGCCTCACCGATGATCCCCTCCTTCGCTGGCAGCCTCGACGCGCTCGGCAGCTGGCGTCACTCGCTGACGCAGCGCCTCGACGAGGTCGCCGGCTATCTGGTCGAGCATGAGCTGCTCGACGAAGTCGCCTGCGACATGCTGGACTCGCTGCGCCAGCGGCTTTCGAGCGAGAAGCTCGTGCTGGCCTTCGTCGCCGAGTTCTCGCGCGGCAAGTCGGAGCTGATCAACGCCGTCTTCTTCGCCGACGCCGGCCGCCGCGTGCTGCCGGCGACGCCCGGGCGCACGACGATGTGCCCCGTCGAGCTCGGCTACGACGCCGAAGAGCCGCCCGGCCTCGCGCTGCTGCCGATCGAGACGCGCCTCGAGAGCCTGTCGCTGTCGGAGCTGCGCGCGCAACCGCGCGCCTGGACCGTGCGCCAGCTCGCCGTCGATGCGCCCGACGAACTCGCCGGTGCGCTCGCCGAGGTGACGCGAACGCAGCGCGTGAGCGTCGATCGCGCGCGCCAGCTCGGCTTCTGGGACGACGAGCGTCCGCAGGACAACCCGCCGATCGAAGGCGGCCTGGTCGAGGTGCCGGTGTGGCGCCACGCGCTGATCAACTATCCGCACCCGCTGCTCAAGCGCGGTCTCGTCGTGCTCGACACGCCGGGGCTCAACGCGATCGGCGCCGAGCCCGAGCTGACACTCAGCCTGCTGCCGACGGCGCACGCCACCGTGTTCATCCTCGGCGCCGACGCCGGCGTCACCAAGTCCGACCTCGAGATCTGGCGCGACCACCTCGGCGGCCACGACCGCGCGCGCTTCGTCGCACTCAACAAGATCGACGCGCTGTTCGACCCGCTGACGCCGGTCGACATCGTGCAGCGTCAGATCGAGCGCCAGCGTCAGCTCACGGCGACGACGCTGGGCGTCGAGCCGGCACGCGTGTTCCCGATCTCGGCGCGCCAGGCGCTGGCTGCGCGCGTCGAGGGCGACGACGAGCTGCTGTTCGCGAGCCGCCTGCCCGAGCTCGAGGCGGCGCTGGCGCTGCAACTGCTGCCGCAACGTCGCCAGGTGCTCGAGCATGTCGTGCTCGACGGCACGCAGCGGCTGCAGGCGCACGTGCTGCGGCGCCTCGCCGACCGGCGCCGTCAGATCGCCGAGCAGGTGCAGGAGTTGCGCGGCCTGCGCGGCAAGAGCAACGCCAAGGTGCGCACGATGCTGCAGCGCGTCGATGCCGAGACCGCCGAGTTCGAGCAGTGCACGGCGCGCCTGCACGCGATGCGCGCGGTGCACGGCCGCATGCTGCGCGAGGCGCTGGCCGACCTGTCGAGCGACCGCCTGCGCGACGAAGTGATCGAGATGCAGAACGCGATCGCATCGTCGATGCTCAACCTCGGCGCCAAGCGCGCCTTCGCGCAGCTGTGCACGCGGCTGCGCGGCCTGGTCGGTCAGGCGCAGCAGCGCGGCGCCGAGATCCACCAGATGCTCACCGCGTCGTTCACGCTGCTCAACACCGACTACGGCTTCAGCCTGCAGCTGACGCCGCCGCCCGACTTCGACCGCTTCGTGCGCGAGCTCGACGCGCTCGAGACCAGCTACGTGCAGTACCTCGGCCTGTCGCGCGCGCTGCGGCTGGCGCAGCCGCGCTTCATGGAGCAGTTCCGCCGCATGCTCGTGTCGAAGCTGCGCGTCGTGTTCGAGAACGCTTCGGGCGAGCTCGAGCTGTGGAACAAGGCAGCGTCGGCGCAGGTCGACTCGCAGCTGCGCGAGCGCCGGCGCGCCTTCCGCCGCCGCCGCGAGGCGCTCGAGCGCATCCAGGGTGCGGCCGGCGAGCTCGAGCAGCGCATCGACGAGTTCGAGTCTCAGGACGTGCGGTTGCAGCAGTTCCAGGCGCGCGTCGGCGAGCTGCTGCAGGACTTGCGCGAGCAGCACTGCACTGCGGAGTTCCTCGAGCTCGACCTCGACCTGCCGCTGCCGGCGTCGGACGCGCCGGCGCCCCGCGCGGCCTCGGCATCGCCGCCGCAGGGCGACGCAGCCGCAGCGCCGGAACCGGCCGCTGCGCCGTCCGAGCGCGCGGCAGCCCACGCCTGAGCGGCCTCCCGTGACGAGCGGCGTCGCCGGCGCGACGATCGCGGCGCGCGTCGTCGCCTGGCAGCGCACGCACGGCCGCCACGCGCTGCCGTGGCAGGCGACGCGCGATCCGTACCGCGTCTGGCTGTCGGAAGTGATGCTGCAGCAGACGCAGGTCGCGACGGTGCTCGGCTACTACGAGCGCTTCCTCGCGCGGTTCCCCGACGTGTCGGCGCTCGCCGCCGCGCCGCTCGACGACGTGCTCGCGGCATGGAGCGGGCTGGGCTACTACAGTCGCGCGCGCAACCTGCACCGTTGTGCACAGGTCGTGGTCGCCGAGCACGGCGGCGCGTTCCCGCGCAGCGCCGCGGCGCTCGCCGCGCTGCCCGGCATCGGGCGCTCGACGGCGGCGGCGATCGCCGCCTTCTGCCACGGCGAGCGCGTTGCCATCCTCGACGGCAACGTCAAGCGCGTGCTCACGCGCGTGCTCGGCTTCGACGCCGACCTCGCGCAGGCGGCGCACGAGCGCGCGCTTTGGCAGCGCGCTGCCGAGCTGCTGCCGGCGCGCGACATCGAGGCCTACACGCAGGGCCTGATGGACCTCGGCGCCGGCGTGTGCACGCCGCGCGCGCCGCAGTGCCTGCTGTGTCCGCTGACCGGCACGTGCGCCGCGCGCCGCACCGGCGACGCCGAGCGCTATCCCGTCAAGACGCGGCGCCTCGTGCGCGGCCGGCGGGAGAGCTGGTGGCTGTGGCTGCAGTGGCGCGGCCGCGTGTGGCTGCAGCAGCGCCCGCCGACCGGTGTCTGGGCCGGCCTGTGGACGCTGCCGCTTTTCGACGACGAGCAGCGCGCGCTCGCGCTGGCGCGCGGTCTCGGCGTCGAGCCCGAGCATGGCGCGCCGATCGAGCACGCGCTGACGCACTTCGACTGGGTGCTGCATCCGCGGCGTGCCGTGCTGGCGCGCCGGCCGGCCGACCGGCTGCTCGGCGAAGGGCGCTGGGTTACGGGCGACGAGCTCGCGGGCGTGGCGCTGCCGGCGCCGCTGCGCCGGTTGCTGCGAGCCTGAGCTACTGAACCACGCCCTTGCTTCGCAGGAACTCGTCGACCAGGCGCAGCCGCACCTGTGGGTCGTCGAGCTCCATCAGCTTCTGCTTGGCGGCGACGGGGATCGGCAGGATCTCGCACCAGCGGTTGGCGACCCAGCCGGCATCGTCGAAGCGAAACGGCTCGAGGAAGGGCGTCGCGCTCTGCGTGCGCAGCGTCGCGATCGCGTTGGCCAGGCCGCGCACCGTGCCCAGCAGCGCGGCGTCGGGTGCGACGACGTCGTCGTCGTCGACGAGGCGCGTGGCGCCGACCCACAGGCCGTCGGCGCGCTGCGCGGCCGAGATCAGCTCGAAGCGGTGCGTGCCGCGGCAGCGCACCTGCAGGATGCCGGGCTGCACGCTGTCGACCTCCATCACGACGGCGACGACGCCGCGCGCCGCGAGGTCGATCGGCTGCTCGCTGCGCACCTCGGCGCCGCGGCGCAGTGCGACGACGCCGAACGGCGTCTGCTCGCGCAGGCAGCGCGTCATCAGGTCGAGGTAGCGCGCCTCGAATACCTTGAGGCCGAGCAGGCCGCCGGGGAACAGCACGGTCTGCAGCGGAAACAGCGGCAGATTCATGTCTGCCCCTCGTCTGCGGAGTGCCGCAGCCGGTCCCCCGAGGGGGCGAGCGCGGACGTGAGCCGTCCAGTGGACGGATCACGCCAGCGAGCGGCCGGCTTGGGAGCGGCCCGGCGCTCGGCCCGCTCGGAGCTGGGTACCACCGTGGCGTTCATGTCGTCTCGCGCGCGTCGATCTCGCGATGGCGCACCAGCGTGCCGGCGTGTTCGGCGGCGAAGCGCCGCGCCAGCGTCTCGACGAACCAGACCGAGCGGTGCTGGCCGCCGGTGCAGCCGATCGCGACCGTGACGTAGCTGCGCTGGTCGTCGGCCAGAGCCGGCAGCCAGCGCCGCATGAAAGCCTCGATCTGGCCGAGCATCTCCATCGCGTCGGGCTGCGCCTCGAGGTAGGCGACGACGTCGGTGTCGCGGCCGGTCAGCGGGCGCAGCTCGCGGATGTAGTGCGGGTTGGGCAGCATGCGCACGTCGAACACGTAGTCGGCGTCGAGCGGCACGCCGTGCTTGAAGGCGAACGATTCGAAGATCAGCGTCAGCGCCGACGGTGCCGCGCCGACGAGGTCGCGCATCCACAGCCGCAGCTGCGCGGGGCGCAGCTGGCTCGTGTCGACGACGACCGACGCGTCGCGCAGGTCGGCGAGCAGCTCCCGCTCGAGCTCGATGGCGTCGATCAGGCTGCGGTGCAGCGAGCGGCGGTCGTCGTCGCCGGGCGGCACGGCGGCGGCGGCGGGGCTCGCCGACGCCGCCTCCTTCGACAGCGGATGCGGGCGCCGCGTCTCGGAGAAGCGCCGCACCAGCGCGTCGGTGCTGGCGTCGAGGAAGACGGAGCGCACCTGCACGCCCTCGTCGCGCAGCTGGTCGAGCAGCGGCAGCAGGTGCGGCAGCGAGCCGGCACTGCGCACGTCGACGGCGATCGCGACGCGGAGGTCGGCGCGCCGGCCGTTCAGGCGCAGGAAGTCGCGCAGCAGCTCGGGCGGCAGGTTGTCGACGCAGAACCAGTCGGCGTCCTCGAGCGCATGCAGCGCGATCGACTTGCCCGAGCCCGAGATGCCGGTGACAAGGACGACTTCGCGTGCCGACGAGTCCGGCGCGGGGGCGGCAGCGCTGCCGGCGTTCATGCGGTGCGCTTCCTGCCGCGGGCGGCCGGCGGCTTCGGCGGCGGCGCGTCGGCCCCCGCGCCGGCGAGCATCGCCTGTGCATGCGCCAGGCTCGGCGCCGACAGTCGCTCGCCGCCGAGCATGCGCGCGATCTCGGCGACGCGCGCCTCGCCGGCGACGGGCTGCACGTCGCTCGTCGTGGCGCCGCCGCGCGTCGACTTCGACACCACCCAGTGGTGGTCGGCGCAGGCCGCGACCTGCGGCAGGTGCGTGACGGCGAGCACCTGGCGCTCGCCGCCCAGGCGCTTCATCAGGCGCCCGACGGTCTCGGCGACGGCGCCGCCGACACCGGCGTCGATCTCGTCGAAGATCAACGTCGCCGCCGCACCCGCGTCGCCGCGCCGGCACGTCGTCACGGCGACGGCCAGCGCGATGCGCGACAGCTCGCCGCCCGATGCCACCTTGCCCAGCGCGCGCGGCGTCGTGCCGGCGTGACCGGCGACGAGCAGCTCGACGGACTCGAGCCCATAGGACTGCGGCGCCTCCTGCGGCACGAGCTCGACGTCGAAGCGCCCGCCCGCCATGCCCAGCGCCTGCAGCGCCTGCGTCACGGCCTCGGCCAGCCGCGGCGCGGCGGCGCGGCGCGCCTTCGAGGCCTGCGCGGCGAGCCCGTCGTAGTCGCGGCGCGCGCGCGCGACCGCCTGCTCGAGCGCGTCGGCGTCGGCGGCGGCGTCGAGCGCGCGCAGCTCGTCGCGCCAGGCGGCGACGAGCGCCGGCAGCTCGGCCGGCGGGCGCCGGTAGCGGCGCGCTGCCGCCATCCACGCCGACATGCGTTCGTCGACTTCGCGCAGCCGCTCGGGCTCGACCTCGGCGTGGTGCAGGTAGCCGGCCAGCGTGTGCGCGGCATCGGCGAGCTGCGCCTGGGCGCTGCGCAGCACCTCGACCACCGGCGCGAGCGCGGCGTCGTAGCGCGCCACGTCGGCCAGCGCGTCGGCGGCGCGGCCGGCCAGCGCGTCGGCGTTGACGTCGGCCTCGGAGATGGCGTCGAGCGCGCCGCGCGCGGCGTCGATCAGCGCCTGGGCGTGCGACAGGCGCTGGTGCTCGGCGTCGAGCTGCTCCCATTCGCCGTCGGCGGGCGCGAGCTTGTCGATCTCGCCGATCTGCCACGCCAGGCGCTCGCGCTCGCGTGCCAGCTCGGCCTGGCGCGCCAGCGCTGCGTCGCGCGCCTCGACGGTACTGCGCCACGCGGTCCAGGCCGCGGCGATGGCGGGGGCATCGACGCCGGCCTGCGCGTCGAGCAGCGCGCGCACGGCGGTGGGCCGCGTCAGGCTCTGCCAGGCGTGCTGGCCGTGGATGTCGACCAGCGCGTCGGCCGCTTCGCGCAGCTGTGCAATCGTCGCCGCGCTGCCGTTGACCCAGGCGCGGCTGCGGCCCTGCGCGTCGACGGTGCGGCGCAGCAGCAGGCGCGTCGGGTCGTCGGCGTCGGGCTCGAAGCCGGCTTCGTCGAGCCAGGCGGCGAGTGCCGGAGGCGCGTCGAACTCGGCCGTGATCTCGGCGCGCGGCGCGCCCTCGCGCACGATGGCGGCGTCGCCGCGGCTGCCGAGCGCGAGCTGCAGCGCGTCGACGAGGATCGACTTGCCGGCGCCTGTCTCGCCCGTCAGCACCGAGAAGCCGGCGCCGAACTCGACCTCGAGCGCCGGCACGATGACGAAGTCGCGCAGCGCGAGACGCCGAAGCATCAGACCACGCCCTCGTTCCAGCGCAGCTTGCGGCGCAGCGTTGCGTAATAGCTCCAGCCGCGCGGATGCAGGAAGCGCACCTGGTGCGCCGAACGGCGCACGCGCACGACGTCGCCATGCTGCAGCTTCGACAGCGCATGCATGTCGAAGTTGACGATGACTTCGTGGCCGGCGACGACCTCGATACCGATCTCGCCGGTGTCGGGCAGCACGAGCGGGCGGTTCGACAGCGTGTGCGGCGCGATCGGCACCAGCGTCCACGCAGAGACGCCCGGGTGCACGATCGGCCCGCCGGCCGACAGCGCGTAGGCGGTGGAGCCGGTCGGCGACGCGATGATCACGCCGTCGGCGCGCAGGTTGGCGACGAACTCGTCGCCGACGTCGATCTTCAGCTCGACCATGCTGACGGTCGAGCGGCTGACGACGACGTCGTTCATCGAGATGCCGGCGAAGATGCGCTCGCCGCCGCGCCGAACCTCGGCCTCGAGCATAGTGCGGTGCTCGATCTCGTAGTCGCCGGCGATCATCGGCGCCAGGGCCTCGCGATAGTCGCCGATCGGCACGTCGGTGATGAAGCCCAGGCGCCCCTGGTTGATGCCCACCAGCGGCACGTTGTGCGCGGCGAACTGGCGCGCGATGCCGAGCATCGTGCCGTCGCCGCCGACGACGACGGCGAAGTCGCAGCGCTGGCCGAGCTCGTCGGCGTCGAAGGCGCTGTACTGCGTGATGCCGGTGTTGCGCGCCGTCTCGATCTCGAGCGAGACCTCGAGGCCCTGATGCCTCAGGAAATGCGCCACTTCCTCGAGCACCGGGCGGATGCCCGGGGCCTGGAACTTGCCCACGAGCGCGGCATGTCGGAAGCGGCTTGCCATGGGCGGGATTACACCACAGCACCCTGCGCGAGAGCGCCGCAGAACAGGCCCGCGCCTACAATGAAACCATGCTGGACGAGCGCGCCAAATCGCTGCTGAAATCGCTGGTCGAGCGCTACATCGCCGAAGGCCAGCCGGTCGGCTCGCGCACGCTGTCGCGCGCCAGCGGCCTCGAGCTGTCGCCGGCGACGATCCGCAACGTGATGGCGGATCTCGAAGACCTCGGCCTGATCGCCAGCCCGCACACATCGGCCGGGCGTGTGCCCACCGCCAAGGGCTACCGCATGTTCGTCGACATGATGCTCACGTCGCGCGCGCTCGCCGCGGCCGACGCCGAGGCCGCGCTCGAGAGCGTGCGCAGCCAGCTGCAGCTCGGCGGCCAGCCGCAGCGCGTGATCGCCGACGCAGCGCAGCTGCTGTCCAACCTGTCGAGCTTCGTCGGCGTCGTCACGGCGCCGCGCAAGTCGAGCGTGTTCCGCCACATCGAGTTCCTGCGGCTGGGCGAGAAGCGCATCCTCGTCATCATGGTCGCACCCGACGGCGACGTGCAGAACCGCGTCATCTTCACCGCGCAGGACTATTCGCAGCCGCAACTCGTCGAGGCGAGCAACTACCTGACGACGCACTACGCGGGCCTCACGATCGAGGCCGTGCGCGAGCGCCTCAAGAGCGAGGTCGACGCGCTGCGCGGCGAGATCGCCACGCTGATGCAGGCCGCCGTGCAGGCCGGCACCGAGATGGCCGAAGGGCAGGAGCAGGTCGTCGTCTCGGGCGAGCGCAACCTGCTGGCAGTGCAGGACTTCTCGGCCGACCTCGGCAGCCTGCGCCGCCTGTTCGACCTGTTCGAGCACAAGACGCAGCTGATGCGCCTGCTCGACGTCTCCAGCCGCGCCGAGGGCGTGCGCATCTACATCGGCGGCGAAAGCCGAATCGTGCCGTTCGAGGAACTCTCCGTCGTGTCGGCGCCCTACGAAGTCGACGGCCAGGTCGTCGGCACCGTCGGCGTGATCGGCCCGACGCGCATGGCCTACGACCGCATGATCCAGATCGTCGACATCACGTCGCGGCTCGTCGGCAACGCGCTGAGCCAGCGCTAGCCGCCGCCTACAATCTCGCGCGTCGCCACCCGGGCCGTTAGCTCAGTTGGTCAGAGCAGAGGACTCATAATCCTTTGGTCGCTGGTTCGAGCCCAGCACGGCCTACCAACCGATCAGTCGTCGAGCCAGACCAGTGTCGGTCGTCGTCTCAGTCACATGGGCTCCTGCTGTCGGTCGGTCGAGTGAGCGCATGCAGTGTGCCAATTCCGCCGATCTGCTTGAGAACCGGTCTGCCGACATGTCGGGCGGCGTGCGCCGCTACCAGCGGTACGTTTCCGTTGCAGGTTCGAGCCCTGCACGGCTTCCACCACGCCGATGCGATCGCGACGCGTGGGTTCCGAATGCGCGGTCTCGTCACGCGAGGAAGCGGTCACCTCGCCAGGCCGTCCACCGAAGACGCGAATCGCCACGCCGGAAGCCGTCGCCTATGGCCATCGCAGGGGGGCGCCGTTACGCGGGCCCGTCGTCCTTCGATCCCGTGTCGCGCGCCCGGAAGTCTTCCACCAGCCGCTCCCACACCACTTCCAGCTCATAGGCCGCCGCGCGCGCGAGGCCTTCGAGGTCGGGGAACAGCGATGCGTTGGTCACGTTCATCCGGTACAGCGTCTGCATCGCCTCGCTGCGCAGGGCTTGCGGCAGCACGTACTTGACGAGCAGCGGCCGCTCGGCGCCGGCGTCGGCGTAGCCGTCGAGCAGCTCGCCCAGCGGCAGGTCGATGCGGCCGGGCACGACGAACAGGCCCGACTGCGCGACCAGGCGCCGATCCATCACCGACGGTTCGCCGAACCAGACCACCGGCAGGCGGTTGCCGA
This sequence comes from Burkholderiaceae bacterium, assembly GCA_048500255.1. Taxonomy (GTDB): domain Bacteria; phylum Pseudomonadota; class Gammaproteobacteria; order Burkholderiales; family Burkholderiaceae_C; genus JAMHWF01. The sequence continues at coordinate 889,960 of JASNYH010000002.1, forward strand.
GGAAGTAGCGCTCGTAGTTGCCGGCTTCGCGCGGGTCGATGCGGTCGCGCGTGAGGGCGCGGTCGAACGCCGGCGCCGCCGACCACAGCGCCGGCGTGTTCAGCGCATAGACGGCGGCATCGCCGATCGCGTCCTCGAGCGCGAAGAACGCCGCCACGTAGGGCGACTTGGTGAAGTCGAGCAGCCGCGTCGGCGCGCCGTGGTGCTGCATCAGCGCGAGCCAGCGCAGGTCGTCGGCGTGCGTCGGCGGATCGGCGACGTAGATGTGTGCCTTGCGCCGGAACACGCGCAGCGCGCGCAGCTCGCGCAGCGGCCACAGCTCGCGCTCGGGGCTATAGGTCTGCAGCCGCCGCGCCAGCGACGTGACGAGCGGCCACTGGTCCGACACCTCGCCGCGGAACGCCCAGCCGGCCTGCACTTCGGTGTGGGCGACGTAGTCCTGCCAGCGCTCGACGCGGATGACTTCCATCGGCTTCTCCGGCCCGGCGTGCGCGGACCCGACCCGCAGCATAAGGAACGCCGCGGTCAGGGAGAACGGGTGGGGCGCAGAGCGTTGTGTAGCAAACTACACAACCATAGTAGACTGGCGCCCGATCGCAACCCGGACCGTCTCTCTCATGTCGATTCGTCCTTTCCGGCGTTCGCTGCGGATGCTGCTGCTGGGGCTGGTCGCCGTGGGCGGCGCGGCCGGCGCGGCCGAAGTGAGCGTCGCCGTCGCCGCCAACTTCGCGCGCCCGCTCGACGAGATCGCCGCCGGCTTCACGGCGGCGACGGGGCACACGCTGCGCGTGTCGTCGGGCCCGACGGGCAAGTTCTATTCGCAGATCGTCGCCGGCGCGCCGTTCGATGTGTTGCTCGCGGCCGACGACGCGACGCCGCGCCGGCTCGTCGCCGAAGGTCACGCCGTCGCCGGCAGCGCTTTCACCTATGCGATCGGCAGGCTCGTGCTGTGGAGCGCGCGGCCCGGCTTCGTCGACGAGCGGGGAGACGTGCTCGCGTCGGGCCGATTCGCCCACCTCGCGATCGCCAACCCCAAGGTCGCGCCCTACGGCGCCGCCGCGATGCAGGTGCTGCGCGCGCGCGGGCTCGAGGCCGCGCTCGCAGCCAGGCTCGTCACCGGCGAGAGCATCGCGCAGGCCTGGCAGTTCGTCGCGACGAGCAATGCCGAACTCGGCTTCGTCGCGCTGTCGCAGGTGTCGCAGCCCGGCGCGCCGGCCGTCGGCTCGCGCTGGCTGGTGCCGACCGATCTGCACGATCTGATCCGCCAGGACGCCGTGCTGCTGAAGGCCGGCGGCGGCAACGCCGCCGCCGCGGCGCTGCTGGCCTACCTGAAGAGCGAGCCGGCGCGGCGCGTCGTGCGTGCCTGGGGCTACGGCCCCTGAACGGGCCGCGGCGATGGACGCTACCGACTGGACCACGGTGCGCCTGACGGCGCAGCTTGCGGCCGTCACGACGCTGCTGCTGCTCGTCGTCGGTACGCCCGTCGCCTGGTGGCTGGCGCGCACGCGCTCGGCCGTCAAGCCGCTCGCCGCCTCGCTCGTCGCGATGCCGCTCGTGCTGCCGCCGTCGGTGCTCGGCTTCTACCTGCTGCTGTTGATGGGGCCGCAGGGGCCGGTCGGCCTGGCGACGCAGGCGTTGGGCCTCGGTCGCCTGCCGTTCACGTTCGCCGGGCTGGTCGTCGCGTCGGTGCTCTACTCGATGCCCTTCGTCGTGCAGCCGCTGCAGCAGGCCTTCGAGGCGATCGACGAGCGTGCGCTCGAGGCCGCCGCGACGCTGCGCGCCGGGCCGTGGGACCGCTTCTTCAGCGTCGCGCTGCCGCTGGCTCGCCCGGGGCTGCTGACGGCCAGCGTGCTCGGCTTCGCGCATACGGTCGGCGAGTTCGGCGTCGTGCTGATGATCGGCGGCAACATTCCGGGGCAGACGCGTGTGCTGTCGGTCGCGATCTACGACCACGTGGAGGCGCTCGAGTTCGCGCAGGCGCACCGGCTGGCCGGCGGCATGGTGGCCTTCGCGCTCGTCGTGCTGCTCGCGCTGTACCTCGTCAACCGGCGCACGCCGCGCGATGCGGCACCGCCCGCGCCATGATCGAGGCCCGGCTGCAGCTCGCGCGCGGCGGCTTCGCGCTCGACGTCGACCTCGCGCTGCCGTCGCAGGGCGTGACGGTGCTGTTCGGCCCGTCGGGTTGCGGCAAGACGACGCTGTTGCGCGCGCTCGCCGGCCTGGAGCGCGCGCGCGGGCGCGTCGCGATCGGCGGCGAGGCGTGGCAGGACGACGCGGCGAACGTCTTCGTGCCGACGCACCGGCGGCGGATCGGCTACGTGATCCAGGAGGCGGCGCTGTTCCCCCACCTCGACGTGCGCCGCAACCTCGACTACGGCTTGCGCCGCATTGCGCGGCACGAGCGCCGCATCGCCCTCGACCGGACGGTCGAGCTGCTCGGAATCGCGCCGCTCATGGGCCGCCGCACGACGACGCTGTCGGGCGGCGAGCGCCAGCGCGTCGCCATCGCGCGTGCGCTGGCGACGAGTCCGCGCCTGCTGCTGATGGACGAGCCGCTGGCCGCGCTCGACGCGCGGCGCAAGGCCGAGCTGCTGCCCTATCTCGACCGGTTGCACGCCGAGCTGTCGCTGCCCGTCGTCTACGTCAGCCACGCGATCGACGAAGTGACGCGGCTGGCCGACCAGCTCGTGCTGCTCGAAGCAGGGCGCGTTCGCGCCGCCGGCCCGCTGGCCGAGATGCTCGCGCGGCTCGACCTGCCGATCGCCCACGGCGACGCCGCCGGCGTCGTCGTCGATGCCGTCGTCGGCGCGCACGACGCGCCCTGGCGACTCGCGCGGCTCGACATCGACGGCGCCGCGTACAGCCTGTGGGCGCGAGACCTCGGCCACGCCGTCGGCAGCCGCGTGCGCGTGCGCGTGCTGGCGCGCGACGTGAGCCTCACGCACGCGCGCCACGCCGACAGCAGCATCGGCAATCAACTGCCGGGCACGGTCGAGGACATCGCCGACGACGGCCATCCCGCGCTGGCGCTGGTGCGCGTGCGCGTCGGCCGCGTCGCCGTCGTGTCGCGGCTGACGCGCCGCTCGGTGCACGCGCTCGGTCTGGCGCCCGGCCGGCCGGTGTGGGCGCAGGTCAAGACCGTGGCGTTGATGGAGTAGGGCGGTGAACGACGGCTCGCTGCTCGACGCCGACCTGCGCCTTGCCGGTCGGCTCGATGCGCGCTTCTTCGCGCTGCTCGAGGCCGTCGAAGCCACCGGCTCGATCAATCGCGCCGCGCGCACGGCGGGGCTGAGCTACAAGGGCGCCTGGCTGCTGCTCGAATCGGCGTGCAACCTGGCCAGCGAGCCGCTGCTCGAAACGGCCACCGGCGGCGCCGGCGGCGGCGGCACGCGGCTGACGCCGGCGGCGCGCGATCTGCTCGACGCCTGGCGCGAGCTGCAGGCGCGGCACCACGCCTACCTGCGCGCCGAGGAGGCGCGTCTGGCCACCCATCCGGCGTTCGCCGGTCTGTTGAGGAGGATGTCGATGAAGACGACGGCACGCAACCAGTACGCCGGCACGGTGACCTCGCTCGATGTCGGCCCGGTGTCGGCGCAGGTCACGATCGCGCTGAAGCCGGGCGGCGAGATCACGGCGACGATGACGAGCGTCGCGGCGCAGCGGTTGAAGCTCAAGAAGGGCAAGGAGGTGCTCGCGCTGATCAAGGCGTCGGCCGTCGTGCTCGTCACCGACTTCGCAGGCTGGCGGCTCTCGGCGCGCAACCAGCTCGCCGGCACGGTGTCGCGCATCGACCGCGGCGCCGTGTCGTCGCTCGTCGTCGTCACGATGCCGGGTGGCGCGACGATCAGCGCGACCGTCACGAACGAGGGCGTCGAGGCCACAGGCCTGAAGGTCGGCGTGCCGGCGACGGCCGTTTTCAAGGCCTACGCCGTGATGGTGGCTGCGCAGCCCTGACGGCGGCTCGAGGAGAACCCGGCATGCTCCCACCGGAATTCGGCGCGCCGGATGAGGGCGACTTCAGCGCGTCGCGCAGTGCGCCGAAGCGCCGGCGGTACTGCGCCGGCGTGATCGCCGCCTGCCGCGCGCTGCTGCCGGCCTCGCTGCGCGCGGCCTGAGCGGCGCGCCGCCGCGCGCCGGCGGCTGGGTCAGAATGCGGCGGTCCCGTCAGCGACCGCGAGAGACCACGACGATGCCCGCTGCCCCGACCGACGCCCTGAAGGGCCTGCGCGTGCTCGAGCTCGGCCAGTTGATCGCCGGCCCGTTCGCCGGCAAGACGCTGGCCGACTTCGGCGCCGACGTGATCAAGATCGAGCCCGCCGACGGCGGTGACCCGCTGCGCAAGTGGCGCCTGCTGCGCGACGGCACCTCGGTGTGGTGGGAGGTGCAGTCGCGCAACAAGCGCTCCGTGGCGCTCGACCTGCGCACACCCGAGGGCCAGGCGACGGTGCGCGTGCTCGCCGCCGAGGCCGACGTGCTGATCGAGAACTTCAAGCCCGGGACGCTCGAGGCCTGGGGGCTGGGCTGGGACGCGCTGCACGCGCTCAATCCGCGCCTCGTGATGCTGCGAGTCTCGGGTTACGGCCAGACGGGCCCGTATCGCAACAAGCCGGGCTTCGGCGTGCTCGGCGAGGCGATGGGCGGCCTGCGCCACCTGACGGGCGAGCCGGGCCGCGTGCCGGTGCGCTGCGGCGTGTCGATCGGCGACACGATCGCCGCGCTGCACGGCGTGATCGGCGTGCTGCTCGCGCTGCGCCACCGCGACGTGAACGGCGGCGAGGGGCAGGTCGTCGACGTCGCGCTCTACGAGAGCGTGTTCAACGTGATGGAGAGCCTGCTGCCCGAGTACGACGCTTTCGGCGTGGTGCGCGGCGCGGCGGGCAGCGCGCTGCCCGGCATCGCGCCGAGCAACGCCTACCGCTGCGCCGGCGACGCCTGGGTGCTGATCGGCGGCAACGGCGACGGCATCTTCAAGCGCCTGATGCGCGCCATCGGCCGCGCCGACCTCGAGGCCGACCCGCAGCTCGCGCACAACGACGGCCGGGTCGCGCGCGTCGTCGAGATCGACGCCGCCATCGGCGCTTGGACCGGCGAGCGATGCATCGACGACGTGATCGCCGCGCTCGACGCCGCCGGCGTGCCGGCAGGGCGCATCTACACCGTGGCCGACATCGCCGTCGACCCGCAGTACCTCGCACGCGACATGATCGTGCGGGCGCACGACGCCGCCGGCCGCCCGCTCAAGGTGCCCGGCGTCGTGCCCAAGCTGGGCACCACACCCGGCCGGCTGCGCTGGCCGGCGCCGCGGCTGGGCGAGCACAACGCCGACCTGCGGGGCGACGGCGGCTGGCCCGGGCGCGTGGCGGCGAACGACGACGCCGCCTGACGGCGGCGCGCTGCGCGCACAGGGCCGGGGGCTCTCAGCTGCGCGGCTGGGGCGCGTAGCCGGCGGGCGCCGGCGCGCGCGTCACGCGCGTCTTTCCGCCCGTCGTCACGAGGATGACGGCGTCGCCGGGAGCGAGCGTCTCGTTGCCGACGGCCTGCACGATGGCGCGGCGTTCGCCGTTGCGCAGCTGCACCAGCACTTCGACGGCGCTCTCGCGCGTCGCGGCGCGCTCGATCGCATGGCCTGCCACCGCGCCGGCGACGGCGCCGATCACGCCGATCGCCACCGATTCGCGGCCGCTGCTGCGCGTCGAGCCGGCGATGCCGCCGACGACGCCGCCGGCCGCCGCGCCGGTGCCGCTCTGGCTGCCCTCGACGGTGACGGGGCGCACCGACAGCACGGTGGCGTCTTGCACCTGCGACAGGCGCTGGGCGTCGCCGCGCTGGATGACGTCGGGGCTGGTGGTGGAACAGGCCGCGAGCGCGATGGCGGCGGCAACGGTGACGAGCAGGGTCTTCATGGGTACTTCCGTGGACACGGGCGGGGCTGCTGATGCCCAACGCGGTGCGCGCCGCCCGGTTGACTGGCAGTCTAGACCGCGCCCTCGGCGGGCAGTTCCGCAACGGTTGTAAAGATGTCCGACGAAGCGGTCAGACGTGCAGGCGGCTGCCGCGCGGCACGCTGGCGAGCAGGAACTCCATCTGGTCGGCGAGGATGCGCCGGCCGCGCAGGATCATGTCCTCGTGCAGTGTCGGCACGTAGGGCAGGTACAGCAGGCTCATGTGAGCCTCTTCGGGCATGCGGTTGCCCTTGTGGCCGTTGCACGGGCGGCAGGCGGTGATGCAGTTCATCCAGCTGTCGGTGCCGCCGCGCGAGGTCGGCACGACGTGCTCGCGCGTCAGATCCTCGGCATGGAAGCGCCGGCCGCAGTAGGCGCACAGGTGGCGGTCGCGCGCGAACAGCTTGGCGTTGGTGAGGCCCGGCTGCTGGCGCCAGGCGCGGCTGGGCACGGCGCCGCGCACGGCGATGATCGGGTGCACCTCGATGCGCGACTGCAGGCCGGTGCGCCGCTGCATGCCGCCGCGCAGCACGCGGAAGGGGTCGCCGAGCGTCCACGCGATGCCGTCGCTTGCATAGATCACGGCGGCTTCCTTCGCCGAGATCCACGCCTGCGGGCGCCCCGAGATATCGAGTTGCAGCACTTCCAAGAGCACGGCCCTCCTGTGTCTGCGAGCGTAATCCAATACGCAGTACGGACTCAATACGAATCGGCGGCCGGTCGCGCGCGGCCGGTGTTTAGGCTTCGCCGTCTAGGGTCACTTCCCCGGTGCGTCGGCTTTCCTGCAAAATAGCACGACCGTTCGTTCACATCGGTTGCATGACTGCACTCTCGTCGTCCGCCGCCAGCCGCGCCGTGCCCAAGGGCCAGCAGACGCGTGCCGCCATCCTCGATGCGGCGCTCGGCCTGGCGTCGCACATGGGGCTCGAGGGGCTGTCGATCGGCGCGCTCGCCGATGTGACGCAGATGAGCAAGTCGGGCGTGTTCGCCCACTTCGGCTCGCGCGAGGAGTTGCAGATCTCCGTCATCCGCGAATACCACGCGCGTTTCGATGAGGAGGTGTTCAAGCCCTCGCTGCGCGAGCCGCGCGGCTTGCCGCGGCTGCGTGCCATGTTCGAGCGCTGGCTGCGCCGCGTGTCGGTCGAGATCGACTCGGGTTGCATCTACATCAGCGGCGCCGTCGAGTTCGACGACCGCCCCGGGCCGGTGCGCGACGCGCTCGTCGCGATGGTGCGCGACTGGCACGGGGCGCTGGAACGCGCCGTGCTCATGGCCATCGACGAGAAGCACCTGCGCGCCGACACCGATCCGGCGCAACTGCTGTTCGAGATGCACGGCCTGATCCTCGCGCTGCACCACGATGCCCGTTTCCTCCGCACGCCGGGCGCACTCGAGCGCGCGCGCGCCGGTTTCGAACGCCTCGCGGCGCAGGTCACGACGCCCGCCGGGCGCGCCGCGATGGCGCCGCCGGCCCCCGGCCGGCCCGCGCGGGGCGCCGCCGCCAGGCCGCGGCGCTGACACCGTCTTCATTTTCTTCTTCAGGAGAGCCCCCATGGCCCAGTACACCCCGCCGTTGCGCGACATGCAGTTCGTGATGCACGAGGTGCTCGGCGTCGTCGACGAGCTCAAGCGGCTGCCGCCGCATGCCGAGATCGACGCCGACACGATCAATGCCGTGCTCGAGGAGGGCGGCAAGTTCGCCGCGCAGGTGACGGCGCCGCTGAACGGCGTCGGCGACGCCGAGGGCTGCACGCTCGACCGCGCGACGCACGAGGTGCGCACTCCCAAGGGCTTCAAGCAGGCCTACCGCCAGTACATCGACGGCGGCTGGCCGGCGCTGTCCATCGACCCGCAGTATGGCGGCCAGGGGCTGCCGCATGTCGTCAACCAGTGCTTCTACGAGATGCTCAACGCCGCCAATCAGGCGTGGACGATGTATCCCGGCCTGTCGCACGGCGCCTACGAGCTGCTGCACGCCCACGGCACCGACGAGCAGAAGAAGACCTACCTTCCCAAGCTGACGAGCGGCGAGTGGACCGGCACGATGTGCCTGACCGAGCCGCACTGCGGCACCGACCTGGGCCTCTTGCGCACCAAGGCCGAGCCGCAGCCCGACGGCAGCCACCTGATCACCGGCAACAAGATCTTCATCTCGGCCGGCGAGCACGACATGGCCGACAACATCGTGCACCTGGTGCTCGCGCGGCTGCCCGATGCGCCGGCCGGCTCGAAGGGCATCTCGCTGTTCGTCGTGCCGAAGTTCCTGGTGGATGCCGACGGCTCGCTCGGCGAGCGCAACCCCGTCTACTGCACCGGCCTCGAGCACAAGATGGGCATCCACGGCAACGCCACGGCGCAGATCGCGCTCGACGGCGCGCGCGGCTGGCTGGTCGGCGAGCCGCACAAGGGCCTGGCCGCGATGTTCGTCATGATGAACGCGGCGCGCCTGGGCGTGGGGATGCAGTCGCTCGGGCTGACCGAGGCCGCCTACCAGCAGGCCGCCGCCTATGCCAAGGAGCGGCTGCAGATGCGCTCGCTGTCGGGCCCCAAGGCGCCCGACAAGCCGGCCGACCCGATCATCGTGCACCCCGACGTGCGCAAGATGCTGCTGACGGCGCGCGCCTATGCCGAAGGCGGCCGCGCGCTGGCGGTCTGGACCACGCTGCAGATCGACAAGGAGCTCGCCACCGACGACGCCGACGAGCGCAAGCAGGCCGCCGACTTCGTCGCGCTCGTCACGCCGATCGTCAAGGCGTTCTTCACCGACAACGCCTGGATCGCGACCTCGGCCTGCCTGCAGGTGTTCGGCGGCCACGGCTACATCAAGGAAACGGGCATCGAGCAGTTCGTGCGCGACGCGCGCATCAACATGATCTACGAGGGCACGAACACGATCCAGTCGCTCGACCTGCTCGGCCGCAAGGTGCTCGGCGACAACGGCGCCAAGCTCAAGCAGTTCGGCAAGCTGGTGCAGGACTTCATCGAGCAGGAGGGCACGAACGAGGCGATGCAGGAGTTCGTCAACCCGCTGGCCGACCTCGGCGAGAAGGTCACCAAGCTGACGATGGAGCTGGGCATGAAGGCGATGGGCAACGCCGACGAGGTCGGCGCCGCGGCCGTCGACTACCTGCGCGTGTGCGGCCACCTCGTGTTCGCCTATTTCTGGGCGCGCATGGCCAAGGTGGCGCTCGCCAAGGCCGACTCGGGCGACCCCTTCTACAAGGCCAAGCTGGCGACGGCGCGCTTCTACTTCGCCAAGCTGCTGCCGGAGACGGCAGGGTTGATCCGCACGGCGCGCGCCGGCGTCAAGCCGATGATGGAGCTCGACGAGGCGCTGTTCTGAACCCGCAGACATTCCAGGAGGTCCGCATGCAAGCCACCCTTCGCAACCTGGCCGCGGCGTGCGGCTTCGCGCTCGCCGCGTCGGCGGCGCTGGCCCAGGCCACGCCGGTCGGTCTGTGGAAGACGATCGACGACGAGACGAAGAAGGAGAAGTCGCTGGTGCGCATCGCCGACGCGGGCGGCACGCTGACCGGCGTCGTCGAGAAGCTGCTCGACCCGGCCAAGCAGAACTCGGTGTGCGACAAGTGCACCGATGCGCGCAAGGACAAGCCCGTGCTCGGCATGACGATCGTCCAGGGCGCGAAGAAGAGCGCCGACGGCGACACCTGGGAGGGCGGCGAGATCCTCGACCCCAACAACGGCAAGCTCTACAAGCTGCGCCTCAAGCCCACCGACGGCGGCAAGACGCTCGAGGTGCGCGGCTACATCGGCCCCTTCTATCGCAACCAGACCTGGCTGCGCGTCGAGTGACGCGCGCCTTCCCGTCCCCCCACCAGGAGCCAGCAGTGGATCGTTTCAATGTTCGCAAGGTCGCCGTGCTCGGCGCCGGCGTGATGGGCGCGCAGATCGCGGCACATCTGGTCAACGTCAAGGTGCCGGTCGTGCTGTTCGACCTGCCTGCCAAAGAGGGGCCGAAGAACGGCATCGTCACCAAGGCGATCGACAACTTGAAGAGGCTGAAGCCGGCGCCGCTGGGCGTCGCCGACGACGCGGCGCTGATCCAGGCCGCCAACTACGAAGAGCACATGGCGCTGCTCGGCGAGTGCGACCTCGTGATCGAGGCGATCGCCGAGCGCATGGACTGGAAGCTCGACCTCTACCGCAAGATCGCGCCGCACGTCGCGCCGCACGCCATCCTGGCGTCGAACACGTCGGGCCTGTCGATCACCAAGCTCGCCGAGGCGCTGCCCGAGTCGATCCGCCCGCGCTTCTGCGGCATCCACTTCTTCAATCCGCCGCGGTACATGTATCTCGTCGAGCTGATCCCGACGCCGACGACGAACCCCGAGATCCTCGACCAGCTCGAGACCTTCGTGACGACGGGCCTCGGCAAGGGCGTGGTGCGCGCCAAGGACACGCCCAACTTCATCGCCAACCGTGTCGGCATCGCAGGCATGCTGGCGACGATCGCCGAAGCCGGGAAGTTCGGCCTGACGTATGACGTCGTCGACGACCTGACCGGCAAGAAGATGGGGCGCGCGAGCAGCGGCACGTTCCGCACGGCCGACGTTGTCGGCCTCGACACGATGGCGCACGTCATCAAGACGCTGCAGGACAACCTGAAGGACGACCCGTTCTACCCGGCCTACGCGACGCCGCCGGTGCTCGCCAAGCTGATCGAGCAGGGCGCGCTCGGCCAGAAGAGCGGCGCCGGCTACTACAAGAAGGTCGGCAAGGACATCCTGCGCCTCGACCCGGCCAAGGGCGACTACGTGCCCGCGGGCGCCAAGGGCGACGACATCGTCGCGCGCATGCTCAAGAAGCCGGCCCCGGAGCGGCTCAAGCTGCTGCGTGAGTCGAGCAACCCGCAGGCGCAATTCCTGTGGGCGATCCTGCGCGACAGCTTCCACTACGTCGCCGTGCACTTGGGCGACATCGCCGAGTCGGCGCGCGACGTCGACCTCGCGATGCGCTGGGGCTTCGGCATGCAGCAGGGCCCGTTCGAGCTGTGGCAGTCGGCCGGGTGGACGCAGGTGGCGCAGTGGGTCAAGGAAGACATCGACGCCGGCAAGGCGCTGTCGAGCGCGCCGCTGCCGGCCTGGGTGTTCGACGGCCCGGTCGCCGAGGGCGGCGGCGTGCACCGCCCCGAAGGCTCGTGGAGCGCGTCGCGCAGCCACTTCGTGCCGCGCAGCGAGCTGGCGGTGTACGGGCGCCAGCACTTCCGCGAGAGCGTGCTCGACTCCGGCGCGCCGAATCCGCACACGGCCGGCCGCACGGTGCACGAGGACGACTCGATCCGCCTCTGGACGCTCGACGACGAGGTGCTGATCGCGTCGATACGCACCAAGGTCCATGCCATCGGCCCGGGCGTCGTCGAAGGCCTGCTGCGCGGCGTCGCGCTGGCCGAGACGAGCTACCAGGGCCTCGTCATCTGGATGCCCGACGAGCCGTTCTCGTACGGCGCCGATCTGCAGGCCATGCTGCCGACCTACATGAAGGGCGGCTCGAAGGCCATCGCCGTCGAAGAGAAGCGCCTGCAGGACGCGATGCTGCGCATCCGCTACGCGACGACGCCCGTCGTCGGCGCGGTGCGCGGCATGGCGCTGGGCGGCGGCTGCGAGCTGCTCATGCACTGCGCGCGGCGCGTGGCGGCGATGGAAAGCTACATCGGCCTGGTCGAGGTCGGCATCGGCCTGCTGCCCGGCGGCGGCGGCCTGACCACCATCGCGCGCCGCGCGGCCGAGATGGCGAACGCCGGCGGCGCCGGCGGCGACCTGTTCGCCTTCCTGCGCGAGGGCTTCACCAGCGCGGCGATGGCCAAGGTCGGCACCAGCGCGCTCGAGAGCCGCAAGCTCGGATACCTGCTCGACGACGACGTGGTCGTGCCCAACAAGGACGAGCTGCTGCACGTGGCGATCGTGCAGGCCAGGGCGCTGCACGCGACGGGGTGGCGCGCGCCGCAGAAGCGGCTGTTCCCGGTCGCCGGCCGCTCGGCCAAGGCGACGATCATGGGCCAGCTCGCCAACATGCGCGACGGCGGCTTCATCAGCCAGCACGACTTCCACATCTCGACGCTGATCGCCGACGTGGTCTGCGGCGGCGACGTCGACGCCGGCACGCTGGTCAGCGAGGACTACCTGATGGCGCTCGAGCGCAAGCACTTCTGCGCGCTGCTCGACCACCCCAAGACGCAGGAACGCGCGATGGGATTCCTGCAGACCGGCAAACCCGTGCGCAACTGAGCGGAGCAGCAACATGAGCAAGCAGATTCAAGACGCCTACATCGTCGCCGCGACGCGCACGCCGATCGGCAAGTCGTCGCGCGGCTACTTCCGTCACACCCGGCCCGACGACCTGCTCGTCGCCGCGATCCAGAGCGCGCTGAAGCAGGCGCCCGGGCTCGATCCGGCCGCGATCGAGGACGCCATCATCGGCTGCGCGATGCCCGAGGGCGAGCAGGGCCTCAACGTGGCGCGCATCGGCGCGCTGCTGGCCGGGCTGCCCAAGTCGGTCGGCGGCGTGACGGTGAACCGCTTCTGCGCGTCGGGCCTGACGGCCGTGCAGATGGCGGCCGACCGCATCCGCGTCGGCGAGGCCGACGTGATGATCGCCGGCGGCGTCGAGAGCATGAGCATGGTGCCGATGAGCGGTAACAAGCCGTCGTTCAACCCGCGCATCTTCGAGCGCGACGACAACATCGGCATCGCCTACGGCATGGGCATGACGGCCGAGAAGGTGGCGCAGCAGTGGAAGGTGACGCGCGAGGCGCAGGACGCCTTCGCGCTGCAGTCGCACCAGCGCGCGCTCGCCGCGATCGCCGCCGGCGAGTTCGCCGACGAGATGACGCCGGTCGACGTGATCGAGCGCACGCCCGACCTCGCCACCGGCGAAGTCGCGACGAAGACGCGCACCGTCGACATCGACGAAGGGCCGCGCCGCGACACGTCGCTCGAGGGGCTGGCCAAGCTCAAGCCGGTGTTCGCCGCCAAGGGCTCGGTGACGGCCGGCAACTCGTCGCAGACCAGTGACGGGGCGGGCGCGCTGATCCTCGCCAGCGAGGCCGCCGTGCAGCGCTTCGGCCTCGAGCCGCTGGCGCGCTTCGTCAGCTTCGCCAGCCGCGGCGTGCCGCCCGAGATCATGGGCATCGGCCCGATCGAGGCGATCCCGGCCGCGCTCAAGAGCGCGGGCCTCAAGCTCGACGACATCGGCTGGATCGAGCTCAACGAGGCCTTCGCCGCGCAGTCGCTGGCGGTGATCAACTCGGTCGGTCTGGACGCGGCGCGCGTCAACCCGATGGGCGGCGCGATCGCGCTCGGCCATCCGCTGGGCGCCACGGGCGCGATCCGCTCGGCCACCGTGGTGCACGCGCTGCGCCGCCGCCAGCTCAAGTACGGCATGGTGACGATGTGCGTCGGCACCGGCCAGGGCGCGGCCGGCATCTTCGAGCGCGTCTGAGCGCGGGGCGCGGCGTGCAGGCCGTCGCGTTCTTCGCCGCCGACGGCTGCCCGCTGCACGGCCGGCTCTACGGCGACCCGCAGCGCTGCCACGCGGCGCTGCTCGTCGTGCCGGCGATGGGCGTGGCGCAGCGCTACTACGCCGGCTTCGCCGAGTGGCTGGCCGACCAGGGCTGGACCGTGCTGAGCTTCGACTACCGCGGCATCGGCGCGTCGCGGCCGGCTGCGATGCGGCGCTCGCTGCGCGGCCTCGACGCCGACGTCACGACCTGGGCCGAGCAGGACGCCGCCGCCGCGATCGACTGGCTCGATGCGCAGCTGCCCGCCGGCACGCCGCTGCACTGGCTCGGCCACAGCCTGGGCGGCCAGATCTTCGGCATGGTGCCCAACCGCGAGCGCGTCTCGCGCGTCGTCACCGTCGGTTGCGGCACCGGCTACTGGCTGCACAACGCGGCACCGGCGCGGCGCACCGTCTGGTGGCTGTGGTTCGTCGTCTGCCCCGTCGTGCTGCCGCTGTTCGGCTACTTTCCCGGCAAGCGGCTGCGCAAGGTCGGCGACCTGCCGCACGGCGTGATGCGCCAGTGGCGGCGCTGGTGCCTGCACCCCGAGTACCTCGTCGGCGTCGGCGGCGACGCGGTACGCGCTGCCTATGCGGCGGTGACGACGCCGATCCTCTCGCTGGCCTTCACCGACGACGAGTTCATGTCCAAGCGCAACGTCGAGACGATGCACGGCTTCTACGCCGGCGCGCGGCCCGAGCTGCGGCGCATCGCGCCCCGCGATGTGGGGGTGGCGCGCATCGGACACTTCGGCTTCTTTCGCCCACACTTCGAATTGACGCTGTGGCCGCAGGTGCGGCACTGGCTGGCCCCGCAGGAGACGACGACATGAGCAGCAACCACATCCGCACGGCCGTGCTCAACGGCGTCGCGACGATCGAGATCGCGCGCCCCGAGAAGAAGAACGCGCTGACGATGGCGATGTACGACGCGATGGCCGACGCGCTCGACGCGGCCGGCGCCGACGCCGCCGTGCGCGCCGTGCTGTTCACCGGCCAGCCCGGCGTCTACACCTCGGGCAACGACCTCGAGGACTTCATGCAGCGCCCGCCGCAGGACGAGGACTCGCCGGTGTTCCGCTTCATGAAGGCGCTGCTCGTGTGCGAGAAGCCCGTCGTCGTCGCCGTCACCGGCGCGGCGATCGGCATCGGCACGACGATGCTGCTGCACAGCGACCTCGTCTACGTGGCCGACGACGCGCGCCTGGCGATGCCCTTCGTCGGCCTCGGCCTGGTGCCCGAGTACGCGTCGAGCCTGCTGCTGCCGCGGCTCGTCGGCCACGCGCGTGCCGCCGAGAAGCTGCTGCTCGGCGAGCCGTTCGGTGCCGCCGAGGCGGTCGAGATGGGCCTCGCCAACGCCGTGCTGCCGGCCGGCGAGGTGCTGCCGCACGCGCGCCGCATGGCCGAGCGCTTCAATGCGCTGCCGCCGGGCGCCGTGCGCGACGCCAAGATGCTGATGCGGCGCTGGCAGGGCGACCTCGTCGTCGAGCAGATTCGCGCCGAGGCCGAGATCTTCCGCAGCCGCTTGCGCAGCCCCGAGGCGATGGAGGCGTTCAGCGCCTTCTTCCAGAAGCGCAAGCCCGACTTCTCCAGGTTCTGAACGGCCGCGCCCGAGGGTGCCATGTCGCTCGCGCTCAAGCTGGTGCTGCTGCCGCTGCTCGTGGCACAGGCGCGGGCGACACGGCGCGGCGCGCCCGTGCTGCCCGAGGCCGAGGGCCCGCGCGCCGGCTGCGTCGGCGACGGGCCCGCGGCGCTGCGGCTGCTGATCGCCGGCGACTCGTCGGCCGCCGGCGTCGGCGTCGCCCACCAGCACATGGCGCTGGCCGGCCACCTGACGCGCGAGCTGCACCGCCACACGAGCGCCGCCGTGCACTGGTCGCTGCACGCGCGCAGCGGCTACACGACGCGGCGCGTGCACGAGCTGCTGCGCGCCGCACCGCTCTCCAGCGTCGACGTGGCGCTGATCGTCACCGGCGTCAACGATGTCATCGAGCAGGTGCCGGCGCCGCGCGCCGTGCGCCATCGCGCGG